>NZ_JABJQY010000002.1 GCF_013155375.1 Nocardioides sp. zg-1308 | reverse complement strand
AAGAAACCGCGACACCATCAACCAACCCACCCAAAGGCAAGCCAGCCAACAACGTCAACGGGGCATAACAAACTAATTCGTCGACTAATCAAACACACTGTTGAGTTCTCAAGAATCAGACGCACCCACATCGCGATCCGGTGAGGACCTCGGTTGCGTGAGGCAGCAGGTGAAACTTAGCGAGCGCTTTTCTGTCGGGTCAAATCCTCGACTGTTTCGCTCCGACCCACTGGTGTCACCGTGACCGATGACCGCTTCGGGTTGTCCTGCCCGGGGCCGGGAGCCCGACCTGACCGGTCTTGCTCCCCGCCGCTCCCTGGCGACAAAGAGAACATTAGACAACGCCCGGGCGGCACGCAAATCGAAACCGTGTGACCGCGGGCACATCGACGTTTCCGCAGGTCAGAGGCCTGTTGTGACGCGTGGGGCGTTCGGCGCCGGGTGTCGGGGGTGCCTGGGCGGAGGTCGTCGGGCAGGTCCACACCTGCCGACAGCACCCGTTCCGGGGCCCTCAGACCGCCTGCACCCCGGCGAACTTCTTCTTGCCCCGTCGCAGCACCAGCCACGACCCCGCGACGAGGTCCGCCTCCGTGGGAACGAGCTCGGGGTCCTCGACACGCACGTTGTTGAGGTAGGCGCCGCCCTCGGCGACGGTGCGTCGCGCGTCGCCCTTGCTCTTGACGAGGCCGGCGGCCACGAGGAGGTCGAGGATCCCCGGCAGGTCGGCGGCCGGGACCGTCGTACCTCCGGCCTCGCGCAACGCGGAGGCCAGCGTCTCCGGCTTGATGCTGCCCAGGTCACCCCCGCCGAACAGGGCCGCCGCAGCCGCCTTGGCCTGCTCGACCTCCTCGGCGCCGTGCACCAGCGCGGTCACCTCGTCGGCGAGGCGCTTCTGCCCCGCGCGCAGGAACGGCTTCTCGGCCGTCTGCTGCTCGAGGTCCTCGATCTCCTCGCGCGGGAGGAAGGTGAAGATGCGCAGCAGCTCACCGACCTTCTCGTCCTCCACGTTGAGCCAGAACTGGTGGAAGGCATAGGGCGAGAGCATCTCGGGGTCGAGCCACAGCGCCCCGCCCTCGGTCTTGCCGTACTTGGTGCCGTCGCTCTTGGTGATCAGCGGCGTGGCGAACCCGTGGGCGCTGCCGCCGGTCACGCGGCGTACGAGCTCAGCGCCGCCGGTGATGTTGCCCCACTGGTCCGAGCCGCCGAACTGCAGCGAGACACCGTGCTCGCGGAACAGGTTGAGGTAGTCCATGGACTGCAGCAGGACGTAGGAGAACTCGGTGTAGCTGATCCCCGACTCGAGACGACGCTTGACCGTGTCGCGCGCCAGCATCCGGTTGACCGGGAAGTGCTTGCCGATGTCACGGAGGAAGTCGATGGTCGAGAGCGAGGCGGTCCAGTCGTAGTTGTTGACCGTGGTCGCGGCGTTGTCGCCCTCGAAGCCCACGAACCGCGACACCTGCTGGCGGACCCGCTCGGTCCACTCCTTCACCGTGTCCGGCGAGTTGAGCGTGCGCTCCCCCGAGTCGCGGGGGTCGCCGATCATGCCGGTGGCGCCACCGACGAGGACGTAGGGCGTGTGGCCGGCGTCCTGCAGCCGGCGGGCGGTGACCAGCTGCACCAGGTTGCCCATGTGGAGGCTCGGCGCGGTGGGGTCGAAGCCCACATAGAACTTGACGCTCCCCTCGCCCAGCGCCGCGCGGAGCGCGTCGCGGTCGGTGGAGTGGGCGACCAGGCCGCGCCACTCCAGCTCGTCAAGGACGTTCGGGGTCGTCATGGGGGTTCTTTCGGGTGAGTCGGGTTCGTGGACGGGCACTAGCCTAGGGCGAGCGCGGAGGAGGGACGGCACGTGATCGCAGGCAGGTACAGGCTCGAGCGGGAGATCGGCCGTGGCGGCTCCGGCACGGTGCACCTGGCCCTCGACGAGGTGCTGGGCCGGCAGGTGGCGATCAAGCGCATCGGGACGACGCCGGGCTCCGACCTCGCCGAGCTGGAGCGCGCCGAGCGCGAGGCCCGCCTCGCCGCGGCCCTCAACCACCCGCACGTCGTCTCCGTGTTCGACCTGGTCGACGAGGGGGACGTGCGCTGGCTCGTCATGGAGTACGTCGACGGGCAGACGATCAGCGAGCGGGTCAGGGACTCGGGTCCGCTCGACGCCCGCCCCGCCGCGGCCCTCCTGGCCCAGACGGCGGACGCGCTGATCGAGGCCCACGCCAACGGGATCGTCCACCGCGACGTCAAGCCGAGCAACATCATGATCGCCGGCGACTCCGCCAAGCTGAACGACTTCGGCATCGCGCGGGCCGCCGACGACCCGTCGCTCACCCAGACGGGGCTGGTCACCGGGTCACCGGCCTACCTCGCGCCCGAGGTCGCGTCCGGCTCCTCCGCCACCCCCGCCAGCGACGTCTGGTCGCTGGGCGCCACGCTCTACCACGCGGTGACCGGCAAGCCGCCGTACGAGGTGGGCGACAACCTCATCGGGGCGCTCTACAAGATCGTCCACGAGGACCCGCCGCGGCTGGCCAGGGACCACCCGATGGCCGGCCTGCTCACGGTGATGATGAACCGCGATGCCGAGGCCCGGTGGCCGCTCCCCCGCGTGCGGGACGAGCTGGTCCGGATCTCGCAGGGGCAGGTCTCCACCGTGCCGATCGCCCCCCCGACGCCCGCTCCGCCGGAGCAGACCGGTGTCATGCCGCCCGCCCCCGTGCCCGTCCGCGCGCGGCCACGCCGCGACCACCGGTGGGCGTGGATCGCCGCCGCGGCGGTGCTGGCGGTCGCGGCCGTCGTGTCGGCGTACGTCTGGGCCGGGCGCGACACCCCGGAGGCGGCACCGGACGAGCAGCGCCGCTCGGCACCGGCGTCGCAGTCGACGACGCCCGAGACGTCGTCGGCCGGCAGCACTCCCCCGCTCTCCGCAGCGGACACGCGTGAGCAGATGGACGCGTTCATCACGTCCTACATCTCCACCGTCACGAGCAACCCGCGGGCGGCCTTCCGGCAGCTGACGCCGGAGTTCCAGGCGGCGAGCGGCGGCTTCGAGGGCTACCTGGGCTGGTGGGGCAAGGTCGAGTCCGCGACGCTGGCCGAGGTCAGCAGCGACCCCTCGGACCTCACCGTCGGCTACACGGTGAACTACGTGATGGAGTCCGGCGCCCGCAGCACCGACCGGATCCGGCTCCAGCTCCAGCGCCTCGACGACGGCTACCGGATCGCCGGCGAGGGCTGAGCCCGTCCGGCCTCTACGGCGTCCGGCCACCCAGGTCGTGCCGCTGCGCCCACAGGGCGGCCTGGGTGCGGTCGGCGACCCCGATGCGCTGGTAGGCGGACGTGAGGTGCGCCTTCACGGTCCGCTCGGTGATGCCGAGACGCTGGGCGATCTGCTTGTTGAGCAGTCCCTCGACGACGAGGCGCAGCACCTCGGCCTCGCGGGGCGAGAGGCCGGCCGGCGCCGCGCCCGCTGAGGTCTCGCGCGAGCCGGCCGCGCGGGTCAGCAGCCGGCGGGCGGCCCGCGGGTCGAGCGGCGACTCCCCGCGCGCCACGGCGCGGATCCCGTCGAGCAGGACCTCCGGCTCGGCGTCCTTGAGCAGGTAGCCGACGGCGCCCGCACCGAGGGCGGCGTCGATCCGCGCGTGGTCGGAGAAGGAGGTGAGCACCAGGACCTCGGTGCCGGTGGCCGCCGCCACGATGGCCCGCGTCGCCTCGACGCCGTCCAGGACGGGCATCTGCAGGTCCATCACGGCGACGTCGGGGCGGTGCTCGCGCACCAGGTCGACGGCCTCGCTCCCGTCGCGGGCGACACCGACCACCTCGAGGTCGTCGGTCGACTCCAGCAGGCCGGTCAGCCCACGGCGTACGACGGCGTGGTCGTCGGCCAGCACCACACGGATCATGCGAGCGGCACCTCCACGCGCACCATCGTGCCCGAGCCGGGCGCGGACTCGACCTCCAGGGACCCGCCGTGCTCGTGCACGAGGCTCTCCGCGGCGCGCAGGCCGAACCGGTCGGTCGCCACGAGGGTCCCGGGCGCGAAGCCGACCCCGTCGTCCACGACCTCGAGGACGAGCGCGCCGCCCTGCCGGTGGACCGTGAGCGACATCCGCGTCGCGCGGGAGTGCCGGACCACGTTGCGCACGGCCTCCTGGGCGACCCGCCACACGAGGGCGACCGCCGAACGGGGCGCGTCCTGGTCCCCGCTGACGTCGGCGTCGACCTCGATGCCGGCCGCGACCAGCGGGGCGACCAGGTCGTCGACCGCCGCCGCCAGGCCGGCGGTGTGCAGGTCCGGCGGGTAGATCTCGACGAGCAGCGACCGCAGGGACCGCATGCTGACCCGGAGCGACCGGCCGACCTCCTCCAGCTGCGCGCGGTCCGGACCGGCCGTGCGGGCGGCCACGGTGGAGAGGGCCATCGAGGACCCGGCCAGGTCCTGCACGACGCCGTCGTGGAGGTCGCGCGCGATGCGCAGCCGCTCGCCGTCGGAGGCCCGCACCGCCGCCTCGAGCAGCTGCTCACGCTCGCGGGCCGCGCGCGAGATGCGGCGCGAGAGCAGCCACACCAGCGGCGTGCTCAGCACCACGAGCGCGAGGATGGAGCCGATGGTGATGGGCAGGAACCGGGCGAGCACCTGCGCCCGGCTCTCCCGGATCCGGTCGACCCCGAGGTAGGCCTCGAAGAGCAGCGGCTCGCCCTCCGGCGACTCGATCCGCGTGTAGACCTCGAGCAGGTCCCCGCCGACGTCGCGCTCGAACCGGTTCTCCGGCTTCGAGAGGTCCGACAGCTCGGCATCGGTGCCACCGTCGCGCAGCACCTCGAGCTCGTCCTCGTCGAGGGGGTAGACCGCGCCGATCAGCTCCGTGCGGTCGCTGTAGAGCACCGTGCCGCCGACGTCCCAGATCTTGATGCGCAGGACGTCGTCGACGAGCAGCCGGTCGAGCGCCGTACGGTCCAGGCGGTCGATCGCGGCGGCGTCGCCGTCGACCAGGCCGCGCGGGACGGCCGGCTCGGCCACCGACGTGCCGAGCACCCGGGTGAGCGAGCGGGCATCGGCCACGGCCTCCTCGTCCGCGGCCGAGCGACTGAGGGCGCTCGTGGCGACCAGCACCACCACGAGCATGACGAATCCCGTGGCCAGGAACTGCACCACGGGATTCTTCAGCCAGCGCATGCGGTCGTCCTCCGGTGAGGTCAGTAGTTGACCACACCCCGGCAGACCTGGCCGTCGCGCACGGCCCGGAAGGCGACGGCGTCGGTGCCCGCGAGGTCCACGATCTTGCGCTCGACCTCGAAGGAGCCGCTGCGGGCCGTGGTCGTGCCGACACCGCGGTCGCTCACCGAGCCGTTGTGGCGCAGGGTCCAGCGCCAGCGCTGGCCGGCGACGTTGCTGTCGACCTCGCCCTCGACCTCGAGGCGGCCGTCGTCGGTCTTGACCTTGAGCTTCCAGTCCGCACCGCCGGCGCAGCTGCCGGTGCGGATGACGCGGTCGTCGTCGCCCCCGCCGTTGTCGTCGTCCCCGTCGCTGTCATCGTCGCCGCTGTCGTCATCGCTCCGGTCGTCGCTGCGGTCGTCGTCGCTGCGCAGCGACGACGTCGGGCCGTCGGCCAGCGAGGTCGCGCCTGCGGGCGAGCCTGCGAGGCCGAGGACGAGAGCGGCCAGGGCGAGCGGCAGGGCGAGCGTGAGGACGAGGGCGCGGGCGGCGCCGGTGATGAGGGTGGTCGTGCTGGTCATGGGTTCCTCCTGGGTCGGTGTGACCAGCGTGGTCCCGGTCGGCCCCGACGGCGAGATGGCCGATGGTGCTAGTACCCCCGGGCCGGCGGCGGCGCGCAAAGCCTCGAGGGCACAGGTCCCCACGGGTGAGGCGGTCCCCCGACGGGTCGTTAGCCTGAACGGGAGCCACGGAAGGGGCCCACACGTGATTGCAGGCAGGTACCGCCTGGAGCGGGAGATCGGACGCGGCGGAGCCGGCATCGTGCACCTCGCGCACGACGAGGTGCTGGGGCGGTCGGTCGCCGTGAAGCGCATCGGGCTCCTGCCCGGCACCACCGGGCACGACATCGCGCGCGCCGAGCGGGAGGCCCGTCTCGCCGCCGGGATCAGCCACCCGCACGTCGTCTCGATCTTCGACCTCGTCAAGGACGAGGACTGCTACTGGCTCGTCATGGAGCACGTCGAGGGCCGCACGCTCTCCGAGGTCGTCACGGCCGAGGGACCGCTCGAGCCCGCGCGCGCCGCCGGCATCATCGCGCAGGCCGCCGACGCCCTCGTGCAGGCGGCCAAGGCCGGGATCGTGCACCGCGACGTCAAGCCGAGCAACATCATGGTCGGCGACGACGACCACGCGAAGCTCGGTGACTTCGGCATCGCCCGGGCCGCCAGCGACGCCGCCCTCACCCAGACCGGGATGGTCACCGGGTCCCCCGCCTACCTCGCTCCCGAGATCGCCTCCGGCCAGCCGGCGACGGCCGCCGGCGACATCTGGTCGCTCGGGGCCACGCTGTGGCACGCCCTGGTCGGCCGGCCGCCGTACGACGTCGGGGCCAACGTGCTGGGCGGGCTCTACAAGATCGTCCACGAGGACCCGCCCCGGCTGCCCGCCGGCCATCCCCTCGCGGGGCTCCTCGCCGTGATGATGGTCAAGGACCCCGAGCGACGGTGGCCGGCACTGCGGGTGCGCGACGACCTGCGCCGGGTCGCCCGCGGCGAGCCGAGCACGGCACCCCCGGCGTACGACGGCGGCGAGGGCGACGTGGACGGCGCCACGGCGGTGCGCGGCGCCCCGCTGGCCGCGGCCCCGGTCGCGCCGGTCGCCGCGACACCGCAGCCGCCCGCCTCGTCGGACGCGACCCGGACGACGCCGACGCCCACGGTCGACCCGCCGCCACCGGCCACCGGTGCGTCGGCCGCTGCTCCTCCCCAGCCGCACGACCCGGGCGGCACGACGTCGCGGAGGAGTCCGCTCGGCTGGATCGCGGCCGTCGTCGCGCTGGTCGCCGTGGCCGCGCTCGGGGCCTGGCTGCTCTGGCCCGACGGCAACGGCACCGACACGACGGCCGGCTCGTCGGACACCAGCCAGGAGCCGTCCACCTCGGCGGACCCGTCGCCGTCCGAGGAGCCCACCGACGAGCAGACGGAGGAGCCGACCGAGGAGCCGACCGAGGAGCCGACGGAGACGGAGGAGCCCACGGACGAGCCGACCTCCGAGCCGAGCGAGCCCGTGGGGACCGGGGACCGGGCGGCGATGCGGTCCTTCGTGCAGGACTACTTCGCGACGGTCACCTCCGACCCCGAGACGACCTTCGCGATGCTGACCCCGGAGTTCCAGGCCCAGAGCGGTGGCTTCGAGCGCTACGCGGGGTTCTGGAACACGATCAGCTCCGCGACGCCGTACGACATCCGGGTCGACCCCGACGCACTGACGGCGTCGTACACGATCGACTACGTCTCCACCTCGGGCGACACGTCGACGCAGCAGGTGCAGCTGCAGCTGGCGCAGCAGGGCGACGGCTACCTCATCGCCGGCGAGGTCTGAGCGGCGCGTCGTCCGACGGTCGCAGGACCGGCGACCTCGTAGGGCGGGTGGGGCTCGAACCCACGACCCAAGGATTATGAGTCCTCTGCTCTGACCGACTGAGCTACCGCCCCTCGGGCGGCACCCTATCCGGGGCCGTCGGAGGCGATCGACGCCTCCATCTCGTACATGTGCTCCACGACGCGGAAGCCGAGCGCCGTGTTGGTGCGGTGCATCGCGGTGTTGTCGGGCGCGGTCCAGGTGTGGACGACGCCGACGTGGTCGGGCAGGCCGGCGTAGTTGGCGGACTTGAGGGCGGCGCCGAGCCGGTGCCCGCGGTGCTCGGGCATGACGAGCGTGTCGTCCTGCCAGCCGTAGTCCTCGCCGTGCGGGACGAACAGCAGCGAGTAGCCGCCGAACGTCCCGTCCGAGCGGCGGCGGGCGGCGGCCACGCGGACGTCGTACGCCTTCATCAGGCCCCGCTCGGAGGCGGCCAGCCGCTCGTCGTCGAGCACCGTCGTCTCGAGGTCGAGCTCGCCCGTGGGGACGTCGGCGTTCATCTGGTTGCGCATCGCCAGGTAGGCCCCGCGGTGCTCGTCGGGGCACCGGCCGCGCCAGGTGACCACCTCGTAGTCAGGGTCGATCGGCGTGGCCGGGACGGGCAGCCGGGCGAGCAGGTGGTCCTCGCGGTGCCTCTCCACGGCGCCCATGGCCGTGGCGAACGCGTGGCCGGCTCCCGCGACGTCCACGTCCACGCTCACCTCGCCGCCGACCCGGGTGCGTCCGGCCGCCCGGGACCGCTCGACCACCGCGTCCCACAGGGCACGCCCAGCGCCGCGCCTCCGGCGCCCGGGGAGCACGCCCACCTCGCACCACGCCACGTCGAGGTTCTCCGTGAGCGGGAGCTCCAGCTCCGCCACACCCAGAACCTCCGAGCCGTCCACGGCCTGCAGCCAGGTCCGGGCCACGTAGGTGCTCGCCGCGGTGGCCGTGGCCTCGAAGGCTCCGAGCGTGGTGGTCAATGCGTGCGGCCGGTCGGCCCGCACGGAGCCCTCCCGCACCTCGTGCCACCTCCGGCGGGCGTCGGCGTCGGTCGGGTCGAGCTCCTGGATCTCCACGTGCGCATGGGACCGCACGAGCCAGCGTCGCCGCAAACGGATTCAGGCTTCGGCTTCGCTTCCGGCCCCAGCCGTGGGACAGTGGCGCGTCTCGGAAGCGGCTCGGGTACGGGAGGACCTCGGTGGCCAGGAACACAGCAGGACTGCTCACGCCCGCGCAACGCCATCTCGTCACGCGCTTCGGCTACGGCGTCGACGCGACGCTCGCCGAGGACGTACGCCGTGCCGGCGGTGCGTCGGCGTGGTTCGAGCTGCAGCTGACGCGACCCGGCGCCTTCCCCGACGGGGCCGCGGAGGGCGTACGCCGGTGGTGGCCCGACCTCGACCGCGGCCCGGCCGAGCTGTGGAAGCGGCAGGTCGAGGAGGTCCGCGGTGGCTGGGAGGTCATGGAGGACTACGGCCGCTGGCTGCTCGTGCGCCGGATCCGGACCCGCCGCCCGGTGCTCGAGAAGATGGCCGAGTTCTGGGAGGCCATGCTCCACGTGCCCGTGAGCGGGGACGCGCAGTTCACGTGGCGCGTCGACTACGGCGACACGGTCCGCCGCCATGCCCTCGGCCGCTTCGACGAGCTGCTCGCCGCGACCACGACCCACCCCGCGATGCTGATCTTCCTGTCGGGCGCCACCTCGACCAAGCGCGCACCGAACGAGAACCTGGGCCGCGAGCTGCTCGAGCTGCACACCCTCGGCACCGGCAACTACGACGAGGACGACGTCAAGGCGTCGGCCCGCATCCTCACCGGGCACCACGTGGACCTGTGGGAGACCTGGAAGGCGTCCTACGTCGAGGAGGACCACTACCGCGGCCGGGTCAAGGTACGCGGGTTCAGCGCGAAGAACGCGAAGGCGGACGGCCGCAGGGTGACCAAGGAGTACCTGCACTACCTGGCCCACCACCCCGACACCGCGCACCACGTGTGCGAGCGGCTCGCCACCAAGTTCGTGCGCGACGACCCGCCGCAGTCGCTCGTCCGACGGCTCGCGAAGGTCTACCTGCGCAACGACACCGCCATCGTGCCGGTGCTGCAGGCGCTCGTGGCGAGCAAGGAGTTCCGCACCTCGGCCGGCGACAAGCTCCGCGACCCCAGCGAGGACGTGGTGGCGACCTACCGCGCGCTCGGCGTGGAGGTCGGCCGGCCGCGCAGCGGCGACTCCGGCGCCAACGCCATCCTGTGGCAGGCGTCCGGGCTCGGGCTCTCGCCCCACGCCTGGCCGCGACCCGACGGCACACCCGTCCGGAACGACGTCTGGGCCTCCCCGGCGCGGGCGCTCGGATCGATGAGCATGCACTGGTCGATGGCCGGCGGCTGGTGGCCCACCGCGGAGCTCGACTACCGCACGCCCAGCGCGTGGGTGCCGGCCAAGAAGCCGATCCGGTTCGCGGACCTCGTCGACGAGGTGAGCCGCGACCTGCTCCACCGACCGGCCTCGAAGCACCTCGTCGAGACGGCGTGCCTGGCCACCGGTTGCGGCCGCAAGGAAAAGATCGATCGCGAGCACGGCCTCTACCAGTGGGGCTTCCCACGGCTGCTCGCCGCTGTCCTCGACTCCCCCGACCACCTGGCGTGCTGACATGACTACTGACCAGTTCCAGACCTCCTGCGGCTGCCCGGACTACGACGAGGCGCGCACCGCGCTGAGCCGCCGGGCCCTCATCGGCACGGCTCTCGCGGGCGGCGCGATCGCCCTCGGACCGAGCCTGGGCGGCTCGGGTCCCCGCGCGTACGCCGTCACGGGTCGCCCCGCCACCCGCCTGGCCAACCCGGCGGGGTCGGTGCTCGTCCTGCTGTCGCTCCGCGGTGCCGCCGACGGGCTCTCGTTGGTCGTCCCGCACGCCGACCCGACCTACTACGCCGCGCGCCCGCGCATCGCCGTACCTCGCGAGTCGCTGCTGGCGCAGGACGCGATGTTCGGCCTGCACCCGGCGCTCGCGCCCCTGCTGCCGATGTGGGAGGCGGGCACGCTCGCGGCGGTGCACGCCACCGGCATGGCGACGCCCAACCGCTCGCACTTCGCCGCCATGGAGGCCATCGAGGACGCCGCTCCGGGCTCGACCGCCCGCAACGGGTGGCTCAACCGGCTCCTCGGCGAGCTGCCCGGCGTGTCCCCCCTGCAGGGCACCGCGATGGGCAACCAGGTGCCGACGTCACTGTTCGGCACCAACCCGGCCTTCGTGGTCGGCCGCGTCGACAACGCCAAGGTCGCCGGCACGGAGGAGGACGGGCGCCGCCTGGCCTCCCTCAAGCACGCGTGGAAGGGCACCGGCCCCATGAGCCGGGCGGTCCGCGACGCGATCTCGGGCGCCGAGACCTTCGGCGCCGCCCGCGACCTGCCGGCCGGTCAGCCCGCGACGGCGTACCCGGGAAGCGGCCTCGGCAAGGCACTGTCCGACGTCTCACGGATCGTCCGCTCCGGCGTCGGCGCCGAGGTGATCACCGTCGACCAGGGCGACTGGGACATGCACACCGACGCGGGCACCGTCGAGTGGGGCGAGATGAAGCGCAACGCCGGCGACCTGGCCGCCTCGATCGCCGCCTTCTTCGCCGACCTCGGCCCCGCCGCGGACCGCGTCACGCTGGTGACGCTGAGCGAGTTCGGCCGACGGGTCAAGGAGAACGACGACTACGGCACCGACCACGGCTTCGGCAACGTCATGTTCGTCGCCGGCGCGGGCGTCCGGGGCGGCCGCTACTACGGCTCGTGGCCCGGTCTGGCCAACTCGCTGGACTCCGACCTGCTGGTCACCACCGACTACCGCAGCGTGCTCACCGAGGTCGTCACCCGGCGCTTCGGGGTCTCGGTCGCGCAGGTGTTCCCGGGCTTCGCCCCCCAGGCCGTCGGCGTGATGGCCTGAGGGGAGCCCGGCTCCTCGGGACCGCTCAGGCCACCTCGACCGGGTGGCGGACCACCGCGTCGAAGAAGTAACCCTGGCTGTTGACGGCCGCCTCGAGCGGCTGCGTGCGTCCGGCCTCGTCGGTGGCGCGCGCCAGCAGGTGGTGCACCCCCGGTCGCGGGTTGCCCCACCGCACCGACCACTGGGTCCAGCCCTGGTCGCGCCGCGACCTGCGGTCGAGCACCGCCGGGCGCCACGACCGGCCGTCGTCGAGGCTGACCGACACCCGGGCGATCCTCGCCGCACCGCTCCACGAGCGGCCGGTGAGCGTCACCGAGCGGGACGGCAGCCGCGCCCCCGGGGCCAGCTCCCAGGACGAGCGCACGGGGTTGACCGTCAGCGGCGGCGAGTCCGCCGGCCAGCCCGGGCCGGTCATCCGGTACCACTGCGTGTTCCAGGGCGAGGTGAGCTCGCTGCGGGAGACCTCCAGCGACCCCAGCCACTTGATGCTCGCGATGCCGACCCAGCCGGGCAGCACCAGCCGCAGCGGGTAGCCGTGGTCGGGAAGCAGGTCCTCGCCGTTCATGCCCCACGCGAGGAGCGCGTCGTCCAGCGCCTTCGCGATGGGGAACGGCCGGCGCACGCGGCCGTGGTCGACGCCGCCCGTGACGTACGGGGCGTCGAGGCCCGTCGCCTGCACCGACACGGCGTCGGAGGCGATGCCGAGGTGGGCCAGCACGTCGCGCAGCCGCACGCCCTGCCACCGCACGGTGCCGACCGAGCCGAGCGCCCACGGCGTGCCGGCGACGGTCTGGCCCTGCTGCTCGGCGAAGAAGCGCCGTCCGTTGCCGGTGCACTCGTGCGTCGCCGTCAGCTCGTGGCGGGGCAGCCGCTGGAGGTCGTCGAGGGTCAGCGTGAGCGCCTCGCCCTCGGTCCGCGCCGTCGCCAGCCCGTCGCCGTGCACCCGCAGTGCGTAGCCGGCGCGGCTGATGACCGGCGTGCTCGTGTGGTTGCGCACGAACAGGCGCGACTGCGGCGTGAGGTAGGCGTCGCGGTCGACCGAGCTCCACAGCATCTCGGCGTTGGAGCCGTGGTCGACGAACCACTCCGGCGGGGTCGGTTTGAGGATCAGGGGCGGGCGGGCGGAGGCGGGGGCAGCGGGCCACAGCGAGCCTGGGACGAGGGCGGCGCCGCCGATGACGGCGGCACCGGCGAGGAAGCCGCGGCGGGTGGGAGCGATCGAGGTCATGGATGGACCTTATAGGAGTAAGTCACCTGTTTCACTACACCAAGGGTCGGGTGCCATGCTCGGGCGCATGACCGACGACCGCCCCGCTCCCCCGTCCTACGAAACGCTCCCCGAGGACTGGGAGTCCGCGCTGTTCGTGGTGGCACACCCCGACGACATCGAGTACGGCGCGGCGGCCGCGGTCGCCCGCTGGACGGCGCAGGGCAAGCGCGTCGTCTACTGCATGGTCACCAGCGGCGAGGCCGGCATCGACGGCCTCCACCCCGACGAGTGCACGGCGGTGCGAGAGGCCGAGGAGATCGCCTCGGCGGGCGTCGTGGGCGTCGACGAGGTGGTGTTCCTGCGCCTGCCCGACGGGATCCTGGAGTACGGCGTGGAGCTGAGGCGCGCCATCGCGCGCGTCGTGCGCGAGCAGCGCCCGGACGTCGCGATGACCATCAACTTCCGCGAGACCTTCGGCGGCAGCAACCTCAACCAGGCCGACCACATCGCGGTCGGCCGGGCGCTGCTCGACGCCGTGCGCGACGCCGGCAACCGGTGGATCTTCCCCGAGCAGCTCACCGACGGCCTCGAGCCGTGGGGCGGCGTACGCGCCGTGTGGGCCGGCAACTCACCCCAGGCAACGCACGCCGTGGACGTGACGGACACGTTCGACGCCGGCGTGGCCTCGCTGAAGGAGCACCGCGCCTACATCGACGGCCTCGGCTGGGAGGGCTGGGACCCCGAGGAGTTCCTCGACGGCATCCTCCGCGCCGGCGGCCAGGGGCTCGGCGTCACCCACGCCGCCACGTTCGAGGTGTTCCCGCTCGGCTGGGGGTGACCGGCGTCCGGGCGGGCGCCGGCACACCCCCGTGCGCGCGCCGGCACCCTCCCCCGGTCTCGGACCGCCTGTCGGCGTCGGGTCAGCTGATGAGCTCGTCAAGGCGGGAGTACGCCTCGGCGTCACCCGCGAGGACCTCGCTGGAGCGGCCGTCGATCGACACCGGCACGTCGCCGGCGACCGTGATCCGGCGCATCTCCCGGGGCTCGGAGCCGAAGTCCGCGACGGCGTAGTGCTGGGTGGCCCGGTTGTCCCACATGGCCACGTCGCCGCGCTGCCACGTCCACCGGATGGTGTTCTCCAGCCGGGTGATGCGGTTCTGCAGCAGGTGGTAGAGCGCCGTCGACTCCGAGCTGTTGAAGCCGTCGAAGGCCTTCACGAAGTTGCCGAGCACCAGCGACCGCTCCCCCGTCTCCGGGTGGACGCGGACAACGGGGTGACGGGTCTCGAAGAGCTGCGAGGCGAAGTCGTCGCGCGTGTAGTTGGCGTCGGGCTGCTCGTTCTCCTCGTCGCGCTGGGCGTAGTCGTAGCTGTTGGTGTGCACGGCCCACAGGTCGTCCACCAGCGCCTTCAGCGGACCCGGCATCGCGTCGTAGGCGGCCACGGTGTTGGCCCAGACGGTGTTGCCGCCGTAGGGCGGGATGACCACGCCGCGCAGCACGCTGATGGCGGGGACGCGGTCCACGAACGTGACGTCGGTGTGCCAGGCGTTGGCGGCCATGCCCTTGTTGGCGGTGACGCGCAGCACGCGGGCGCTTCCGGTGTTGACCGTCGGGTGCGCGGTGGTGAGCGGGCCGAAGCGCTCGGCGAACGCGAGGTGCTGCTCGTCCTCGAGGTGGTCCTGGCCGCGGAAGAACACGACCTTGTGGCGCAGGAGCGCCTCGCGGACGGCGGCGACCGTGCTGTCGGGGAGGTCCCCGTCCAGTCGTACGCCGTCGATGCGGGCTCCGATGCGGCCACCGAGCTGCTGCACGGTGAGGGTGGGACGGTCGATCGTGGAGGTCATGGCAGGGGTCCTTTCGGTGGACGGGGAAGGGGTCAGGCGACGGGCGCGGGCTCCGCCGCGACGGCGGGGACGCGAGCGGCCGGGCGACGACGCGGCCACCAGGCGGGTGCGGCGCGCCCCTGCCCGCCGAGGGCGGAGGTGACGCGGTCGAGGTAGACGGCGATGACGACGACGGCCAGGCCGCCCTCGATGGAGGCGGCGATCTGCAGTCCCTGCACGGCGTTGACCACGACACCGCCGAGACCGGCACCGCCGACCAGGCCCGCCACGACGACCATGGACAGCGCCAGCATGATGACCTGGTTGACGCCGGTCATGATCGAGGGCATCGCGAGGGGCAGCTGCACCTCGCGCAGCACCTCGCGCCGCGAGGCGCCGAACGCCACCGCCGCCTCGACCGTCTCGCCGTCCACCTGGTTGATGCCCAGCTGGGTGAGTCGCACCGCCGGTGGCACGGAGAAGACGATGGTCGCCACCAGGCCGGGTGCGTCACCGACGCCGAAGAAGAGGATCGTCGGCAGCAGGTAGACGAACACGGGCAGCGTCTGCATCAGGTCCAGCACCGGCCGCAGCACGCTGCGGACCACCGGGTCGAACGCGGACCAGATGCCGAGCGGGATGCCGATCAGCAGCGCGACCGCGGTCGCCACGACGACCGACGCCATGGTCTGCATCGTCTCCGGCCAGAGGTCCATCGACTGGATGACGAGCAGGCCGAGGCCGAGGCCGACGGACAGCAGCACCCGCCGGGTCGCGACGAGCGCGACCACGACCAGCACCACCACCATGGCCACCGGCGACAACGCCGTGAGGACGTCGTAGACCGACCGCAGCGCGAAGTTGAGGATCTCCTTGAGCAGGTCGAAGAACCCGCCGAGGTGCTCGGTCATGAAGTCGATGACGCTCTCGCCGCGTTCACCGATGCGCAGGTCAGGCACTGAGCACCTCCTGGGTGCGGTCGAGGTCGCGCTCGGCCTGCGGCGCGGTGGACAGGGCCGACAGGATGGTGGCGCGCGGCACCACGCCGCTGAGCCGACCGCGCTCGTCGACCACCGTGATCGGGACGACCTGGCGGCCGGCGCGGTGCATGAAGTCGCCGATGTGGGCGGTGGGCTCCACGGTGCTGTAGTCCTGCGAGACGGATCCGGACAGGTCGGCGTCGCCCCGGTTGGCCGCGGCGAGCAGGGCCGCGTCGGTCGCGACACCGAGGAGCCGCTCGCCCGCGCCGATGACGTACGCGCCCTGCGCCTCGTTGTCGCCGAGCCGGCGCAGCGCCACGTCGGGTCGCTCGTCGACGGGCAGGACGAGCTTGGCGGGGCGGAGCAGGTCGTACGCCGTCAGCACCCGCGCGCGGTCCACGTCGGCGACGAACTCGCTGACGTAGTCGTCGGCCGGGTGGGCGACGATCTCGGCCCCCGGGGCGCACTGCACGACCTTGCCCTCGCGCATCACCATGACCTGGTCGCCGATCCGCATGGCCTCGTTGAGGTCGTGCGTCACGAACACCGTGGTGCGCCGGTCCTCGGCCTGCAGCTGCAGCAGCAGGTCCTGCATGTCGCGGCGGATGAGCGGGTCGAGCGCCGAGAAGGGCTCGTCCATCAGCAGGATCGGCGGGTCGACCGCGAGCGCCCGGGCCAGGCCCACGCGCTGGCGCATGCCGCCGGACAGCTCGTGGGGGAGCTTGTCGCCCCGACCGTCGAGGCCGACGCGAGCCAGGGCGGCGTCGGCGCGCTCGTAGCGCTCCGCCCTGGCGACGCCGCGGACCTTGAGGCCGTAGGCCGCGTTGTCCCGCACGCTGCGGTGCGGGAACAGCGAGAAGTGCTGGAAGACCATGCCGATCTCGTTGTTGCGGAGCTCGCGCAGCCGCCCGTCGCCGACCCGCGTGATGTCCTCGCCGTCGACCAGCAGCTCGCCCGCGGTGGGCTCGTTGAGCCGGTTGATCATCCTGAGGACGGTGGACTTGCCGGAGCCGGACAGGCCCATGACGACGAACATCCCGCCCCGGGCGACCGTGAAGCTCACGTCGCTGGCGCCGAGGTAGCCGCCGGCGGCGGCGACCGCGGCAGCGGGGTCGTCGGCGGCCAGCGCCCGCGCGGCCTGCCGCTGCCCGAGTCCGTAGACCTTGGACAGCCCACGGCCCTCGATGGCCGGCGGCGCCGACGCCTGGGAGGTGCTCATGACGCGAAGGCCTCGGCGGCCGGCTGGCCCTCGGCGTCCTCCACTCCCTCGAGGAAGGACGCCACGACGTCGGGGTTGGCCTCGATCCAGGCCGAGGCGATCTCGGCCAGGTCCTGGCCCTCCTTGTCGTGCGCGTAGTAGAACTCGCCGGCCTGGTCGGTGGTGAAGGTGAGGTTGCCGATGAACTCGGCGATCTCGGGGTTGTCGTCGGCGAAGCCGGCCCGGGTGACGGTGCGGATCTCGCCGGCGCCGCCCCAGACCTCCTCCGGGTCCTCGAGGAAGACGGTGTCGTACTGGACGGTCATCCAGTGCGGGCTCCACGCGAGGAAGACGATCGGGTCTCCGTCCTTCTGCGACTTCTCGACCTGCGCCAGCATGGCGGGGGTGCCGCTCGCGACGAGCTCCCAGTCGCCGAGGCCGTAGGCGTCGGCGTCGATCGCCGCCTGGATGGTCTCGTTGCCGGGCGAGCCGGCCTCGATGCCGTAGATCTTGCGGCCGAACGCGTCGGCGTGCTGGTCGAGGTCGGCGAGCGAGGCGATCCCGAGCTCGTCGGCCACGTCGCCCGGGACGGCGGGGGCGTACTCGGTGCCGGTGACCATGGTGGAGACGACGTCGACGTCGCCGCCGTCGATCAGGTCGCCGAAGGTGGGCTCCTGCGAGGGCCACCAGTTGCCGAGGTAGGCGTCGATGTCACCCGTGCCGAGCGCCGAGGCGGCGTTCTCGACCGAGAGGTTCTTCTTGATGGAGGCGTCGTAGCCGATCTCCTCCAGGACCTGCACGGCGATCTCGTTCTCGACCTGCAGGTCGACCCACGGCTGCTCGGCCAGGACCACCGAGTCCGTGCCGCCGCCCGAGGAGCCGCTGGCGAAGCCGTCGTCGCTGTCGCTCTCGCTGTCGGAGGCGCAGCCGGCGAGCACCGCGCTGAGGCCGAGGGTCGCGACGACCGCGAGCCGGGCGCGGCGAGGGATGGGGCGGTGGTTCATGGTGGCTCCTGGTCGGAAGTCTCGATCAATATATGAGTGAGACGATAGACTTAATTGACACGCGGCTCCAAGCGGTAGCGCGCTGCGACCCAGACCACTTGTGAGCGACAGCCATAGGAAGCGGCTATGGCCGAGGGCGAGGAGCCGATCAGGACGACCGGTCGGCGCGGTGCTCCCTGACCAGCTCGAGGAAGTCGGCCGCCACGCCTTCGGGCCCGGTCGCGCGCCACACCAGCGACACGGCCGCCCGGGTCTCGGGCTCGAGGCGGGCGACGCGCGCACCCTTCGTCGCAGCGTCGACCGCCATCCCCTCCGGCAGCACGGCTGCGCCCGCGCCGGAGAGCACCAGCGGGACCACCGATGCGACGTGGGCGGTCTCCACCATCACCTCCGTGGCGTGCCCGGCCGCCTCGAGGTGCTGGTCGAGGAGGTCACGCAGGGCGGTGCCCCGTGGGGTCCCGATCAGCCCGTGGCGCTGCAGCTCCTCGACCGTCGTCGTCAGGCCCTGACCGCTCCCCTGCGGCAGCACGGCGAGCAGCTGCTGCTCCGCCAGCTCGAGGCTGGCCAGGGCTCCGGCGGGAGGGGTGCCGTCGACCAGGCCGAAGTCGACCTGCCCGGTGCGCACCTGGTCGAGCACGACCGTCCGCGCAGCCGGGTCGGTCACCTCGAAGCGCACCCGGGGGCGCAGGCGCCGGAACTCCCCGATGAGCTCGACGAGCGGGTGGACCGCCCACGACGTGCTCGACACGACGCGGAGCCGGCCGACGTCCCCGTCCGTCACGGCCCGCACCGCGCTGGCGGCCAGCCCGAACGAGCGCACCGTGCGACGCGCCGGACCGAGCAGGGCCTCCCCGGAGGCGGTGAGCCGCACCCCGCGGCCGTGCCGCTCGAACAGCGGGGACCCCAGCTCGGCCTCCAGCGTGCGCATCGAGTGGGACAGGGACGGCTGGGCGATGTGCAGGACCTGCGCGGCGCGGGTGAAGCTGCCGGCCTCGGCGATGGCGAGGAAGAACTCGAGCTGCCTGCGCTCCATGCCGTCCCCCTTGTGGTCGTCATTGTCGATCGACATGGTGAGGTTAGCGTCGTCACGCTCCCCCGGGTGACGGCGTTCGTGTCAGCGCGCCCGGAAGATCGAGCGCCGTCGGCGCCTGTCGACCGGCTCGCCGGCACCGCGGAAGCGGGCCCCGACCAGGGCGGGCGCGGGCGCTCGGTCCTGCTCGTGCGCGTCGTCGCCGGCCGGTGTCGTCGGTGCCTCGACCGCGTCGGGGTCGAGCTCCGTCGCGACCACCGACAGGTCGTGGCCGGCCAGGACGGCGCGGATCTCGTCGATGACCGCCAGCACCTCGTCGTCGTCGGTCACGGACGTGCAGGCGACCAGCGCGTGCCGCCCGAGCGAGGCACCGATGACGGCGCCCTGCTCGAACCGCAGGCGCATGAACCCGGTCGCGTGCTGGTCCTCGAGCGACCGCAGGATCGCGAGCATGCGGTTGCCGACCTCGGCGAGGTGGTGCAGCTCGCGCCGGTCCCCGACGGCGGCGATGACCCGCGACCCGGCGGTGACCACGGAGCTCCACACCACCCCGTCGACACCGGCCAGCCGGTCGAGGCAGTGCGCCACGGCAGCGGTGGTGTCGACCGCGCCGACGACCGTGAAGACCGGGACCGTGCGAGGCACGAGCGGCGTCACCGCAGCCCGGAACGTGCCCTCGCCGGCGGGCGTCCAGGTGACGCCGACCGTCAGCCGATGGGTGCCCGACGCCTCCATCACCCTGAGGTCACCCGCCTCGACGAGCTCGCCCATCCGCCGCGCGAGCCGGCCGGTGTAGGGCAGCGCGGCGGCCAGCGCACCCGCGGACCCGTCGTCCCCCACCACCGTCCCGTCCGGCCGGACGAGGAACTCCGTGCGGTCGCCCGCACCGTCCTGCAGATGTGCGCCCATGCCACCACCCTGTCGCAGGGACGTCGCGGGCGTCCGGGGCGTAACGCACAGTTCACACCGGGTGCGGAACCGTTACGCCACGGCAACCGGGCGGTCCCGCCGTCCCGCCCTGCCTTGCTGCAGTCCTGCCTACCCGCCGACGGTGACGAGTCCGGCCTCGTAGGCACTGACCACCAGCTGCGCCCGGTCGCGGGCTCCGAGCTTGGTCATGATCCGCGAGACGTGCGTCTTGGCGGTGAGCGGCGACAGCACCAGGTCGGCCGCGATCTCGTGGTTGGACATCCCGGCACCGACCAGGGCCAGGATCTGGCGCTCGCGGGTCGTGAGCTGCTCGAGGCCCCGCACGACGCTCGCCGGGACGGGCTCGGGGGTCCCCGACGAGACGAAGGCCTCGATCAGCCGGCGGGTCACCTGGGGCGCGAGGAGCGCCTGCCCCTCGTGCACCAGCCGTACGGCGTCGATGAGGGCCTGCGGCTCGATGTCCTTGAGGAGGAAGCCGGACGCGCCCGCACGGAGGGCGCCGAAGACGTACTCGTCGAGCTCGAAGGTGGTCAGCACCACCACCTTGGTCCCGGCGAGCGCGGCAGCGGCGGTGATCCGTGCCGTGGCGGCGAGACCGTCGACGCGGGGCATCTGGACGTCCATGAGCACGACGTCCGGCGTCGTCTCCAGCGCGAGCCGGACGGCCTCGGCGCCGTCGGCGGCCTCCCCCACGACGGTGAGGCCGGGGTCGGAGTCGAGCAGGGCCCGGAAGCCTGCGCGCAGCAGGGCCTGGTCGTCGGCGAGCAGCACCCGGATCGGGGCGGTCACGGGGCCGGCACCCCCGCGTCGTCGCGTACGGGCCTGCTCGGCTCCGAGCCCACCGGCAGCCAGGCGGCGACCCGCCACCCGCCGGCCGGGCGAGGTCCGGCCTCCAGCGTGCCGCCGAGCGCGGTGACGCGCTCGCGCATGCCGCGCAGGCCGTGCCCGGACCCGCTGCCGCTGAGCGGAGGGGTCGCGACACCGCCGTCGTCGAGGACCTCGACCACCACGCGGTCCTCCGCGCGGGACACCCGCACGCGTGCACTGGTGGACCCGGCGTGGCGCAGCGTGTTGGTGAGCGCCTCCTGCACGATCCGGAAACAGGTCGCGTCGACGGCCGCGGGCAGCGCCCGGGCGCCGGGGTCGATGTCGAACGCGACGTCGACGCCCGCCGCGGCGAGGCTGTCGCGCAGGTCGCCGAGGTCGGCCAGCCGCTGCACCGGCGGCGCCGGGGCGTCCCCCGTGGCGTCCTCCCGCAGCAGCCCGAGCATGGCGCGGAGGTCGGTCAGGGCGTCGCCGCTGACCTGCTTGATCGAGCGGAGCGTGTCGTAGGCCTGGGCGGGGTCGCGGTCGAGGAGGTGCGCGCCCACGCCGGCCTGCACGTTGATCGTCACCATGGCGTGCGCCACGACGTCGTGGACGTCGCGCGCGATCCGCAGGCGCTCCTCGTCGACGCGGCGCAGCGCCTCGGCCTCGCGACTGTGCTCAGCGGCCTCGGCGCGCTCGACGAGCATGGTGGTGTAGCCGCGCCGGGCATGGGCGGCCACGCCGAGGGCGAGCGGCAGGGGGACGAGCGCCAGGTTGCGGGCGGTTCCCCAGCTGACGATGTCGTGCGGGCTGAAGACCTGCAGGATCGCGAGCACGAGCGGCAGCGAGCACGCCCCGGTCACCAACGCGGCACGCAGGCCGTGGCGCTCGGCGACCGAGTAGGCGCACAGCACGACCGGGGCCGGCATGGTGTTGTAGACCGACACGGTGGCGATGACGCCGTACATCGCGACGAAGGACAGCGCGTACGCCACCACGGGCGCCTGGCGGCGGAGCAGGACCGGGAGGGACGCCACGACGACCGCGACGCTGCCCAGCAGGCTGGGGTCGGCCTTCGGGTTGAGGGGCATCTCGACGTGCATCACCACCATGCAGGCGAGCGCGAGCGCGACGTCCCCCCATCGGGGGCGCTCGAGACGGAACCGGGCCACCCGCGCAACGGTAGCGGCGGGCGGCCCGGTCCGGTGGGGAGTCACTCGCTCAGACACCGGCCAGCTCGGGGGCCGGGACCGGACGACCACGGTCCTCGTCGTCGTCCCCGCGCTCCGGGGCGCCCTCGCTCAGCCCGATGCGGTCGTGGACCCGGCGCAGCCACATCGGCGACCACCAGTTCCACTTGCCCATCATCGCCATCAGTGACGGCACCAGGAGCGAGCGGACGACGAAGGCGTCGACCAGGACGCCGATGGCGGTCGCGATGCCGATCTGCTGCATGAAGGTGATCTCGCTCGTGCTGAAGGCCCCGATGGCCACGGCGAGCAGGATCGCGGCGGCGGTCACGATGCCGCCCGTACGGCCCAGCCCCGTGGCGATCGCCTCCCGCTCGCTGAGCCCGGCGTCACGCGACTCCTTGATCCGGCCGAGCAGGAAGACCCCGTAGTCGGTGGAGAGCGCGAACACGACGGCGGCGGCGATGAGGAAGTTGCTCAGCTCGATCCCGCCGTTGGGCGTGTAGCCGAGGAGGTCGGTGAACCGGCCCGCCTGGTAGACGAAGACGATCGCCCCGAGCGAGACCCCGACCGTCAGCAGGTTCATCAGCACCGCCTTGACCGGCAGCACCACCGAGCCGGTCATCAGCCACAGCACCAGCATGGTGAGCGCCACGAGCACGGCGATCGCGAGCGGCAGGGTGTCGCCGATGGCCTGCAGCTGGTCGGTGAACTCCGCGGCAGGTCCCGTCACGAGCGCGTCCACGCCCGCGTCCTCGGCCAGCAGCCGGACGTCGTCCACGACCTGCTGCGCGTCCGCACCCGCCGGGTCCCCGGCGACCGCCAGGTCGACCTGCCAGACGTCGTCACCGAGGTCGGCCACGCGAGCGTCCGCGACCACGCCCGGGAGGTCCGAGGCCGCGTCGGCCAGCCCGGCCACCGCAGCGTCGTCCGTGCTGCTGACGGCGATGGTGACCGGCGTCGCGCCGTCACCGGCGTACTGCTCCACGAGCGCGTCGCCCACCGTGCGCGAGCTGAGCCCCTCGGGGATCACCGAGCCGTCGACCGGGGTGAACTCGGCCTGCACCGCCGGCGCGGCGAGCACCACCATGACCGCGGCCGTCGCGGCGGCGATGGCGCCCGGGCGACGCATCACCGCGTGGGAGAAGCGGTACCAGCGGCCCTCCGCGGCGGCCCCGTCGCGGCGCCGACGGGCCAGCTTGGACCCCCAGAGGCCGAAGGCCGCCGGTGCGATGACGAGCGCCGAGGCTGCCGCGACGACCGCGACGGCTGCGCCGGCCAGTCCCATCGAGCGCAGGAAGCCCAGCGGGAACAGGGTGAGCGTGGCCAGGGCGACCGCGACGGTGGCCGCGGAGTAGACGACCGTACGTCCAGCAGTGGCCATGGTGGTGCGCGCGGCGCCCGCCGTCGGGCCCTGCAGGGCGAGCTCCTCGCGGTAGCGGCTGACGAGGAAGAGCGTGTAGTCGATGGCGAGGCCGAGTCCGAGGCCGATCACCAGGTTGAGCGCGAAGACGCTGAGCCCGTAGAGCTGGTTGATCCCGGCGAGCGTGAGGAACGTGCCGAGGACGGTGGTGATGCCGACCATCAGCGGGAGCAGGGCGGCGCGGCCGCCGAAGACCAGGATCGACAGCAGCACGAGGATCGGCAGCGCCATCAGCTCGGCCCGGCTGAGGTCCGCCTCCACCTGCTCGCCCATCTGCAACCCGGACACGGCCGGGCCACCGACGGTGACGCCCTCGACGCCCTCGAACTCGTCGAGGACCTCGCCGGCCACGGCCTCCTCCTCCGCCGAGGCGTCGAGCGTGCCGGCGACCAGGGCGGTCGAGCCGTCCTCGGCCGTGCCGGCCGGGACGGCGCTGGCCATCCCGTCCATGGCGGCGAGGGTCGCCACGGCCTCGTCCACACCGCTCGCGTCGCCGGCCGGGGTGTCGACGAGCAGGAGGATGCCGGCGGTGGGCTGGACGCCGGTGACCTCCTCGAGCCGCTCGAGGGCGAGCGTGGAGTCGGAGTCGGCGGGCGCGAAGCCGCCGTCGGAGTCGAGCGCCCCGGCGACCGGGCCGCCGACCACGCCGGCGAGGGCGACGAAGAGCAGGACGGCCGCGAGCGACCGCCGTGGGAAGGAGTGCAGGATCGCGATGATCCGGCCGGGCAGGGAGGGTCTGGTGTCCATGCCCCTACCGTCGCGTCGGGGGCCCGGGTGCCGCGTCCGCCGCAGGGAGTCACTCGACGTGCGGGCGTACTCCCCCTGCAGTACGCCGGTGGAGGGGCCCGGTCCTAGGCGGCGGGCAGCGCGAGGGTGAAACGGGCGCCCGAGTCGGTGGGCGTGTGCACGACGGTCCCGTGGTTGGCGCGCGCGAGGACACGCACGATGTAGAGGCCCAGGCCGGTGCCGGCGCCGGCGGGTCTCACCGCCGCCCCGGTGTGGCTGAACCGGGTGAAGAGACTGGGCACCACCTCGGCCGGGACCCCCGGTCCGTCGTCGGTCACGGTGACCAGGACGCGATCGCCCACGCGTGACGCGCTCAGGACGACCTCGCGACGGGCGTGCCGCACCGCGTTGGACACCAGGTTGGAGAGCATCTGGGAGAGGTGGCTCGGTTGGACCGTGCAGCACAGGCCGGCCGGGCAGTCGACGCTCACCGTCACGTCGGCCGACGCCAGGTCGGCGGCAGCGTCGAGCTGGGCCAGCACGTCGACGCTCGTCCCCCTCGCATCGACGGTGTCGGCGTCGGCGGCAGCGAGGATGAGCAGGTCCCCGCGGATGGCCTCGAGGCGGTGGGACTGGCGCACGACGACCTCCAGGCACCGACGAACGGCCGCGGCGTTGATGTCCCGGGGCGGTTGGCGTCGCTCGCGGTTCACCTCCTCGAGCGCCAGCTCGGCGCAGGCGAGGATCGCGGTGAGGGGTGCGGCGACGTCATGGCCCAGCATGGCCAGCGCGTCGGCCTGCCGGACGGCGACGGCACCGTCGGGCCCGTGGTGCGCGTCGCCGCGGGAGGCCGGGTCCTCGACGACGACGCCGTGCCACTCCGTCGCCCCGTCCGGCAGCCGCGCCGGTCGCGACGTGATGCGCACCGGACACGTGCTGCCGTCGCGGCGGACGATCCTCCCCCGCCACCTCAACAGCTGGAGGTCGCGCAACGAGCGTCGACCCTCCTCGTCGAAGCGCCGACGGTCGTCCGGGTGGACGGCGTCGTGCATGAGGCTCACGTCGCGCATCGCCTCCTGCGCGGAGAAGCCGAACAGCTCGGCGCACGTGTGGGAGACGAAGGGGAACGACGCGCTGCCGTCGGCCTCGATGCGGAACGTGTAGAACGTCGCCCACAGCTCGGCGCCGTCGTCGTCGGTCGGCGGGACCACCGCCTCGAGCTTCAGTGTCGGGGTCACCACCACGTGTCCGCGTCCTTCGTCCGTGTCGTCCCCCGACTGCGACCAGTACCCACTCGGGGCAACACGACTCCCCCGCGGGTGAACGCAGAAGCTGACGCAGCGGCGCGGTCCGGGGGTAGGGGACCGTGCCGCTGCGTCTGGTTGGCACCCGGACCCGGACCCATCGTCTGTGGGGTCCTCTCCGCGGAGCGGGAGCACGGCGGAGAGGCTGATGGACGAGGTGCTCAGTGGCTGCAACGCCCCGACCGATCGAGCGTGACGGCTCGTGCCGGGCCTGCGCGGACTCCCGACGCCGGCGCACATGACGAAGGGCCCCCGATCCGCGTGTCCGCAGATCAGGGGCCCTTCGGTGGCTCCCCCGGTTGGACTCGAACCAACAACCCTCCGGTTAACAGCCGAATGCTCTGCCAGTTGAGCTACAGGGGATCGCTTGTGCAGCGAGGCGAAACCTTAGCAAGCCCCGACAGCGCGGGGGAAATCAGGGCAGGCCGACGTCGCGCTGCATGACCTCGAGGGCCTCGCGGGCCGCGGACCGGACGGCCGGGTCGTCGGGATCCACGCCCTCGTCGTACTCGTAGACCCACTGCACGCCCCCCGATCCCGCGGGTGCGCGACGCGCGATCACCCGCACGCCGCGACGGCCGTCGACCGTCACGTGGCGCTGGAGGACGACGCTGGCGGTGACGCGCTCGCGGACCAGCTCGAGCAGCCGACCCGGCTCCCCCAGCGTCGCTGTGTGGACCGGGCGCGGGTCGCCCCACGCGCCGACCTCCGAGAGCGTGAAGAGGTCGGTGTCGCGGTCCCAGTGCGCCGCCTCGACCTGCTCCCACGGCACGCGGCGGCTCTCGCCGTCGACCACGACGTAGAAGGCGTCACGGGTGCCGGCGAGGACGGTGCCCTCGACGCTCGTGGCGGCGGCGAGCACGCGCTCTCCCGGCGCGACGACGACCGGGGGCGTCGGCGTACGTCCCCAGCGACCCCGCGCGGCCGGGCTCACGGCTGGCCCCCGGACTGACCGACGGCGCCCTCGCGGAGCTTGCGACGGTGCTGCTCGAGCATGACGAGCTCGCCGAACATGCGGTTGTAGTCGAGCGCCTGGTCCACCGGGTTGGTGCGCTGGAGGCGGGCCTTCACGTCGGCGATGCGCCGGGAGGTGGTGAGCTCCTGGAGCCGGTAGACGTAGGCGACGGCGAAGGTCGGGTTGGGGTCGGACGTGCCTCGGACGGGCTCGACGCCGAGCTCGGTGATCGCCGCGACCACCGCGGGGTCGCTGGCGGCCCCACGCACGCGGTTGCCCCACCCCTGGTCGTCGACACCGGAGGCCGGACCGCCGGCGACGGTGACCGCCTCCCAGACGCCCTGGAAGGTCGGGTGGGTGAAGTCGCCGGTCGTCACGTGCGCGGTCGTGCGACCCACGCCGGCCGGGTGCTGGATGACGAGCTTGAGCAGCTCACGCTCGATGAGGAAGCGCGGGTCGGACAGGCTCGGCAGCGCGGGCCGGGCGGGCTCGGGGGCCTCGACGGCCTCCGCGCGCCGGCCCGGGCGACGCTCCTCGGTGCGGGCGGGCCGGCTGGCGGCACGGCGCACCTCCCCGCGGACCTCGTCCATGTCGACACCGACCATGTGGGCCAGCTCGCGCGAGAACGACTCCACCTTGGTCTTGTCGCGGATGCTGGCGACCAGCCCGGCGGCGTCGCGCAGCGCGTCGACCCTGCCGTCGGCGCGGTCGAGGTCGTGACGGGCGAGGATGTTGTCGAGTGCGAAGCGATAGAGCGGCTGCCGCTTGGCGACGAGCTCGCGCACCGCCTCGTCACCGTCCTGCAGTCGCAGGTCGCACGGGTCCATCCCCTCCGGCGCGACGGCGACGTAGGTCTGGGAGGCGAAGACCTGGTCGCTCTCGAGCACCTTCATCGCTGCCTTCTGCCCGGCCGAGTCACCGTCGAAGGTGAAGATGACCTCGCCGCTCGTCTCGCCGTGGTCGCCCAGGAAACGCCGCAGCACGCGCGCGTGGTCCTGGCCGAACGCCGTGCCGCACGACGCCACCGCGGTGCGTACGCCGGCGAGGTGGCAGGCCATCACGTCGGTGTAGCCCTCGACGACGACGGCCTGCTGGCTGTCCTTCATCGCCGTGCGCGCGAGGTCGATGCCGTAGAGGACGTGGCTCTTCTTGTAGATCGCGGTCTCGGAGGTGTTGAGGTACTTCGCCTCGATGCGGTCGTCGTCGAAGATCCGCCGCGCCCCGAACCCGATGGTGTCGCCGTTGGCCTCGCGGATCGGCCACACGAGCCGGCCCCGGAAGCGGTCGTAGTGGGAGCGACCGTGCGCGACCAGCCCGGCGGCGACCGACTCCTCGTCGGTGAAGCGGCGCCCGCGCAGGTGGCGGGTCAGCGCCTCGCCGTCGCGCGGGGCGAAGCCGACGCCGAACATCTCGGCGGCCGCCTGGTCGAAGCCGCGCTGGTGGAGGAACTGGCGGGCCACCACGGCGTCGCCGGAGGCGAGCTGCTCGGCGTAGAACTCCTGGGCGACCTTGTGGGCCTCGATGAGGCGTCCCCGGGCCGGGCCGCGGGGGCGTACGGGCTCGTCGTCGCCCTCCTCGCGGCGCAGCTGGACGCCGAACTTGTCGGCCAGCCGCTCGACGGACTCGGTGAAGGTGAGCCCGTCGACCTTCATGAGGAACGAGATGACGTCGCCGCCCTCGCCGCACCCGAAGCAGTGGAAGAACTGGCGGGCCGGGTTGACGTTGAACGACGGGGTCTTCTCGTCGTGGAACGGGCAGAGGCCCTTGAGCGACCCGCCGCCGGCCCGTTTGAGCGTGACGTAGCCGGAGACCACGTCGTCGATCCGGGCCTTCTCCCGCACCTCGGCGATGTCGTCGTCACGGATCCGGCCTGCCACGCCGGGGAGTCTACGGGCGCGCACCCACCGCGCTGCCGCGGTCTCCACATCCCCCGGCGGTCCCGTCCGCGTCCGTCGCGGATCCGGTGCGGATCCGGTGCGGTGGCGCCGCCAGCCACCCCTTGGGGCGAGCCCGGGTGGTGCACCGGCCCGGGGTCTGGGAGGGTCGAATCATGACTGCTCAGCACGGAGCGCCAGAGAGTCAGACTCTCGGGGCACTCGTCCACCAGCTCTCCCAGCAGATCCCCGGGCTGATCCGCTCGGAGATCCGGCTCGCGCAGGCCGAGGTGGCCCAGAAGGGCAAACGCGCCGGCGTCGGGATCGGCATGTTCAGCGTCGCCGGCCTGCTCGCGTTCTTCGCGCTCGCGGCCCTGGTGACGACCGCGATCCTCGGCCTGGCCAACGTCGTCGACGCCTGGCTCGCGGCGCTGATCGTCGCCCTGGTCCTGCTCGCGGGCGCGGCCGCGGTCGGGCTGCTGGGCAAGAACAAGGTCGCCGAGGCGGCACCCGCGGCGCCGGAGCGCGCCATCGCGGGCATCAAGGAGGACATCGCGACCGTGAAGGGTGACCACCATGAGTGACCAGGACGACCAGAGCAGCGGGCAGAAGACCCCCGAGGAGCTCGAGGCCGAGATCGCGCTCCAGCGCGAGCAGCTGGCCGGGACCATCGACGACCTCGCGGCCAAGCTCGACGTGAAGTCGCAGGCCCAGGAGAAGGTCGCCTCGCTGAAGGACTCGGCCACCACCGTCGACGGCAAGCCACGACCGGAGGTGCTGGCAGCAGCCGGCTCGCTGGTGGCGATGATCGTCGTGCTGGTCGTCTGGCGCATCCGCCGCGACCACTGAACCCGAACGAGAGGAACACCATGATGAGGAAGCTCACCCTGCTGATCGCCGGAGGCATCGGCTACGTGCTCGGCACCCGTGCCGGACGCGAGCGCTACGAGCAGATCAAGCAGACCGTCACGCGCGTGAAGGAAGACCCGCGGGTGCAGGAGAAGGCCCAGCAGGCGGCCGACCTGGCCAAGGAGAAGGCGCCGGTCGTCAAGGACAAGGTCGCCTCCGCGGCCGGCACCGCCGCCGACAAGGTCGCCCCCTCGGGCAAGGGCGAGCACCGCTCCGACCTCGAGGACCAGCTCAACCCCGAGAGCACCGCACTGCAGGACGACCCCTACCCCCAGGGCGACCTGCCCTGATCACCGCCGCCTGAGGCGTCAGCGCGATCCCGGTCCACCCCGGTCGACCGGGGTGGGCCGGGATCCGTTGCGTAGTGCGGCGTGGCGGGTGACCGCGCTGGCGTCGGTGAGCGAGGCGACCTGGTCGACCACGACCCGGCGCCGGGCGGCGTCGTCACCGGCCTCCTCCCAGTCCTCGACGAAGACCGGGTCGAGGCCGTCGACGCCCCGCTGCCACAACCCCTCGACGAGCTCGGCCACGAGCTGGCGCTGGCGCTCCATGAGCGCGACGCGGTCGTCGGCCTGCATGACGTAGTGGGCCGCGATGCCCTTCAGCACCCCGATCTCGACCTCGGTGGCCTCGGGGACCACCAGGTCGGCGCGGTGCCGCACGAGCGGCTCGCCGCCGGCAGCGTCGAAGGTGGCCTGCTGGGCGCTCCCGCAGAAGCGGCCGATGAGGTCGCTGGTGAGGTTCTTGATCGCCGCGAGGCTGCGCCTGCTGCCGTCGTAGGGCGCCTCGGGCCAGCTGCCGACGGCGCGCAGCTCGTCCAGGGCCGTGTCGAGCGCGTCGTCGTCGGTGCCCGGCAGGTACCACGACCGCACCGTCTCCCAGAGCGCGTCACGGTCGAGGCGGGTGAGGTCGAGGCGACCGGCCACGATGCCGTCCTCGACGTCGTGCACGGAGTAGGCGACGTCGTCGGCGAGGTCCATCACCTGCGCCTCGAGGCAGCGGCGCCGGCCCGCGACCCCGGTGCGCAGCCAGTCGAAGACCGGCCGGTCGTCGTCGTAGACGCCGAACTTCACCACCACCCGCGGGGTCCCGTCGGCGTGCACACCGTGCGGGCCGGTCGCCTCCGACCGCGGCCAGGGGTACTTGGTGCAGGCGTCGAGGGTCGCGCGGGTGAGGTTGAGCCCCACCGACCGGCCCTCCTCGTCGAACGTCTTCGACTCCAGGCGGGTCAGCAGGCGCAGCGTCTGCGCGTTGCCCTCGAAGCCACCGCAGTCGGCGCTGAGCTCGGCGAGGACGCGCTCGCCGTTGTGGCCGAAGGGCGGGTGCCCCATGTCGTGGGCGAGCGCCGCCGTCTCGGCGATGTCGGGATGGGTGCCCAGGGCGCGGGCGAGGTCGCGGGCGACCTGGGCCACCTCGAGGCTGTGGGTCAGGCGGTTGCGCACGAAGTCGTCGGTCTGCGGACCCACCACCTGGGTCTTGGCCGCCAGTCGTCGTGAGGCCGCGGCATGGACCACGCGCGCCCGGTCGCGCTCGAACGCCAGCCGCACCGGCGCGTCGACCCGCTTGGGGGGCTCGGCGACGACGCGCTCGCGCGCCGAGTCGTCGTACAGGTCCTCGATGCTCATCGGCCGCCCAGCCTAACGATGCCGGCCGCCGTCGTGGCGCCGCCCCGGATAGGTTGTGCAGAGACAACCGGCGACGAGCCTCCCGTCCGGGAGGCAGCCGGTCGAGAGGTGGACGTCATGTCGACGGCGAACCGTCCCGCAGCGTCGTCCGAGGACCAGGGACCCGTACGCGGGTCGCTCCGGCTGCGGATGGCCCGGGACCCCGGCCACAACACCTTCGACGGCGGCTGGTGGCCGCGGAGCCGGGCCCTGGCCGTCGAGCTGGTCGACCTCGTCGAGCAGTTCCCGGCCGAGCTCGGCACGATCACGCGCGTGCTGGTCTCGGCGACCGACTGGGACGACCGGCCCGACACCGTCACGGTCGCGGACCGGTCCGTGGACGTGGGCGCCGTCGCGGGCGCCGACACCCAGGTGGTCGACCTGGTGACGCCGGAGCGGACGCTGCGGGTCCTGGTCGTGCCGTCGGGGCTGACCGACGACCAGGGCGACGAGGCGCTCCTCGCGGCGGCCACCCGGGGCAACAGGCACTCCGCGACCGACCTGCTCGACACGGTCACCGAGCACCCGGACGTCGACCCCCGGGACCACTGGCCCGCGGTCGACTGAGCGGCCTCACGGCCGGTCGTGCCCGGCCGGTGGCGGCGCGTCAGTAGACGGTGACGTGCACGTGGTCGTAGTGGTTGGCGGTGACCGAGCCGCGGTCGGACATGCCGCGCCAGCCCTCGCCGGAGCGCTCGACCGACCACATCTGCTGGGAGTAGATGATGTACTCGATGCCGAGCGCGGCATAGTTGGCGCGGAGGAACTCCGCGATGGCCCAGCCGGTGTCCCCGCTGACCATGATGTCGATCGCGCGGCCCTGGCCGTGCTCGCCGTCGCTGCGCCACGTGCCGTAGGACGTGATCTCGGGCCAGTTGGAGCACACGACGTCGTGGATCTCGTAGAGCGAGGCACGACCGGCGTCGATGGACGACCCGTTGGCGCAGGTGCCGCCCAGCGCGGGGCCCGAGGCGACCTTCGCGACCTTCTCGGGCTTCGGCTTGTCCTGGCTCAGGTAGTCGGCCGTGACCCAGCGGGACTGCCCGTCGATCACGATCTGGACGCGTCCGAGCTGGCGGCGACCGGTGACCGCGACCTGTCGGAGCGCCTCGACGACGCCCAGCTTCTCGGCCTTCTCGCTCGGGCCGTCCCACAGGTTGAGGACCTCGGTGGTCCACACCTTGTCGTCGACCTTCGCGGCGAGGCGACGCGCCTTCAGGTCCACGTCGATCTCGCGGCGGGCAGCCGCCTCGGCCTTGGCGGCCGTGCGGATCTGCGACCGGGACACCACGGCGTCACCGCGGCGGCTCAGGGTCGTCGACCGCAGGATCGACTGGCTGCCGGCACCGGTCCGGCTGTCGGTCGACTCGCTGCTGGTGGCGGAGGCGAGGAGGTCGGCGTCGTCGGAGGTGGCCGGTGTTGCGGCGAGCACGCCCATCGTGACGGCCGACATCGTCGCCACGACGGCGAGCGGTGCGGACACCAGGACGGATCGGGGGATCCGGGACGAACGGGGGGTAGCAGGGGTTTCCCGCTTGTGGCGATGCTGAGCCACAGCGCTGATCCTTTGCACTTGCTGACGGGGGACGGCGTCGAACCACGAGGTCGGACTGCAGGGGAACCTCGTGCCCACGTCGACGCGATCATCGAGTAGAGCACAGGAATCTCGGCCTGTCCCAATCTCCCCAAGTAAAAATGCGCGTGTTCCGGCTCACCCCGCAGTAATCCACGGGGACGGGTCAGCCGCCGGTGGTCTCGACGGCGTCCTCGCGCACGTAGGTGCCGCGGCCGTCGGTGTCGTCGAGCCACCCGTCGGGCAGCACGACCTTCGTACGAGGGGCCCCCTGCCGCCCGCGCGGTGTGCCGAGCTCGTGCGTGGGGAACGGCTCGGCGGGATCGAGTCCCTCGAGCAGCCGGTCGAGCGAGGCCAGCGAGTCGACGAGGGCCAGCTGGTGGCGCAGCTCTCCGCCGGCCTTGAAGCCCTTGAGGTACCAGGTGACGTGCTTGCGGAACTCCTTGCAGCCGCGCTCCTCCCCCATGTGCTCGCAGAGCAGCTCCGCGTGGCGCCGCATCATCGTGCGCACCTCGCCGAGGGTGGGCAGGGTGGCGACGTCCTCGCCGTGGAAGGCCGCGGCGAGGTCGCGGAACAGCCACGGCCGGCCCAGGCACCCGCGTCCGACGACGACGCCGGCAGCGCCCGTCTGCTCGACCATGCGCAGCGCGTCGGCGGCCTCCCAGATGTCGCCGTTGCCGAGGACCGGGATGTCGACGTGCTCGACGAGCGCGGCGATGGCGTCCCAGTCGGCCCTCCCGGAGTAGGCCTGCTGCACGGTCCGCCCGTGCAGGGCGATCGCGGCGACTCCGGTCTCCTGGGCGATCCGGCCGGCGTCGAGGTAGGTGAGGTGGTCCTCGTCGAGGCCCTTGCGGGTCTTCATGGTCACCGGGACGTCGTACGGCGCCGCTGCGGCGACCGCGGCGGTCAGGATCTCGCCGAGGAGGTCGCGCTTCCAGGGCAGCGCTCCCCCGCCGCCCTTGCGGGTGATCTTGGGGACCGGGCAGCCGAAGTTGAGGTCGACGTGGGCCACGCCGTGGTCGGCGCAGAGGATCTCGACGGCCTTGCCGATGTAGACCGGGTCGGTGCCGTAGAGCTGGACGGAGCGGACGGACTCGAGCTCGTCGAAGACGAGCATCTTGCGAGTCACCTCGTCGCCCTCGACCAGCCCGCGGCTGGTGATCATCTCGCTTACGTAGAGGCCTGCGCCCTGCTCGGCGCAGAGGCGGCGGTAGGCAGCGTTGGTGATCCCGGCCATCGGCGCGAGCACGACCGGCGTACCGACGCGCAACGACCCCAGGGCCAGCGAGTCGGGCACGGCGGCGGTCATGGTCCCATTGTCGAACCACGCCGCCCGCGGCCCAAATCAGCCGGATGTCTCAGGCTCGGCGCCCGACGTCGTCTGGACCGACGAGCGAGCGCCCACAACTCAGCAGCCGACGAGCTTCTCCGCGAACCACCGGGTGATGCCGTCGAGGCCGACGCGCTCCTGGCGCATGGTGTCGCGCTCACGCACGGTGACCGCGTCGTCGTCGAGGGTCTCGAAGTCGACCGTGACGCAGAACGGCGTGCCGATCTCGTCCTGGCGGCGGTAGCGGCGACCGATCGCGCCGGAGTCGTCGAACTCGACGTTCCAGTTCTGGCGCAGCTCGGCGGCGAGGGCCTTGGCCTTGGGCGAGAGGTCGGCGTTGCGGCTGAGCGGCAGCACGGCGACCTTGACCGGCGCCAGGCGCGGGTCGAGCTTGAGCAGGACGCGCTTGTCGACGCCGCCCTTGGTGTTGGGTGCCTCGTCCTCGGTGTAGGCGTCGATGAGGAAGGCCATCAGCGAGCGGGTCAGTCCGGCCGCGGGCTCGATGACGTAGGGCAGGTAGCGCTCGTCGGCGGCCTGGTCGTAGTAGGACAGGTCCTTGCCGGAGAACTCGCTGTGCTGCTTGAGGTCGAAGTCGGTGCGGTTGGCGATGCCCTCGAGCTCCTCGAAGTCACGGCCGGAGAACCCGAAGCGGTACTCGATGTCGGTCGTGCCCTTGGAGTAGTGGGACAGCTTCTCCTGCGGGTGCTCGTAGTGGCGCAGGTTGTCGGGGTTGATGCCGAGGTCGACGTACCAGCGGGTGCGCTCCTCGATCCAGTAGCGGAACCACTCGTCGTCCTCGCCGGGCTTGACGAAGAACTCCATCTCCATCTGCTCGAACTCGCGGGTGCGGAAGATGAAGTTGCCGGGCGTGATCTCGTTGCGGAAGCTCTTGCCCATCTGCGCGATGCCGAAGGGGGGCTTCTGGCGGCTCGAGGTCACCACGTTGGCGAAGTTGAGGAAGATGCCCTGCGCGGTCTCGGGGCGGAGGTAGTGCAGGCCCGACTCGTCCTCGATGACGCCGAGGTAGGTCTTGAGCATCATGTTGAAGTTGCGCGGCTCGGTCCACGCGTTGCGGGTGCCGCAGTTGGGGCACGCGACCAGCTCGTTGATGTCGACCGAGTCGGGGTCGTCGATCCCCTTCTTGGCTGCGTAGTCCTCCTGGAGGTGGTCCTCGCGGAAGCGCTTGTGGCACGACTGGCACTCGACGAGCGGGTCGCTGAAGGTGCTGAGGTGGCCGCTGGCCTCCCAGGTGCGCGTCGGGAGGATGACGCTGGAGTCGAGGCCCACGACGTCGTCGCGCCGGGTGACCATGAACTTCCACCACTGGCGCTTGATGTTCTCCTTGAGCTCCACCCCCAGCGGGCCGTAGTCCCACGCGGACTTGGTGCCGCCGTAGATCTCACCGCAGGGGTAGACGAAACCTCGGCGCTTCGCGAGGGAGACGACGTTGTCCAGGGCGGTCGGGGCGGGCTTGGCCACGGTGGGGTTCCTTCGGGTCGGGCCGGCTGGCTGCCGGCTCGTGCGGGCGAGCGCTCACCCTATCGATCGCGGACGGACCTCATTGAGGTCGGTCCCCTCCTCCACCACCTCGTAGGCGCTGGGCTCGTCGACCGCGTGCACCATCAGCGGCTGGATGTGCATCTTGCCCTCGTAGGACCCGAGAGCCCGCCGGTAGGAGCCGACGTTCTCCCAGCGGGTGGTCAGCACCCACAGCGACGGATCGTCCACGTTGCGCCCGACCTCGCCGCCGACGTAGCCGGGCTTGGCGGCGAGGATGCCCAGCGCGTGCAACAGACCGCGACGCAGCTCCTCCTCGGCGGTGCCGTCGGGACCGGGCGTACGGAGGCGGGTGACGACGAGCACGGGCCCAGCCTATGCGTGGGGGCCGACAACCCGGTTTGACAACGGTTCTCAATCGCGGTGAGAATCGTTCTCATGTCGCTCACCACCCGCTCGCTCTCCCTCACCAGCCTCCTGGCCGCCACCGTCCTCCTTGCCGGATGTGGTCAGTCGGACGACGCCCAGGCCGGGAGTGGTCGCCAGGCCGTCGCGTCGTTCTACCCGCTGGCATGGGTGACCGAGCGGGTGGCGGGCGACGGCTGGAGCGTCGAGAACCTCACCCAGCCGGGCCAGGAGCCGCACGACCTCGACCTCGACATCGCCCAGACCGCCGCGCTCGAGAGCGCCGACCTCGTCGTCCTGGAGAAGGGCTTCCAGCCGGCCGTCGACGCCGCAGCCGAGAACACCGACGCCCCCGTCGTCGACGCCGCGGCCGTGGTGGACCTGCTGCCGGCCAGCGAGGACGAGCACGCCCACGAGGAGGGCGAGGAGGGTCACGAGGGCGAGACCGAGGAGGAGCACGCCGAGCACGAGGAGTCCACCGAGGGCGAGGACCACGACCACGGCGACAGCGACCCGCACTTCTGGCTGGACCCGGTCCGGGTGGCCGACTTCGCTGACGCCGTCGCCGACGAGCTGGCCGAGGTCGACCCCGACGCCGCGCAGACGTACGCCGACAACGCGGCGGAGCTGCGCACCGAGCTGGAGCAGCTCGACCAGGACTTCACCGACGGGCTCGCCTCCTGCGAGCGCACCACGACCGTGGTCAGCCACCAGGCGTTCGCCTACCTCGAGCGCTACGGGCTGGACTTCGAGCCCATCGCGGGCCTGTCGCCCGACGCCGAGCCGACCGCTGCCGACCTGGGACACCTCCAGGAGGTCATCGAGGCCGACGGCGTGACCACGGTCTTCTCCGAGCGGCTGGTCAGCCCGAAGATGGCCGAGACGCTGGCCGACGACCTCGGCGTGACCACGGCCGTGCTCGACCCCATCGAAGGGCTCTCGGACGACACGGCCGAGGAGGACTACCTTTCCCTCATGCGCGCGAACCTGACCGCCCTGCAGCAGGCGAACGGCTGCTCGTGACGTCCCCCGCTCCGTCGGACGCCGCGGGCGCCGCGGGCGCCGGGACCCCTCCCGTCGTCCTCGACCAGGTCTCCGTCTCCATCGGTGGCCGGCCGATCCTGCGCGACGTCGACCTCACCGTGCGTGTTGGCGACATGGTGACGCTGCTCGGTCCCAACGGCTCGGGCAAGTCGACGCTCGTGCGCGCCGTCACCGGGCTGCTCCCCCACACGCGCGGAACGGTCCGGCTCTTCGGCACGCCGATCGGGGACTTCGCCGACTGGCAGCGCCTCGGCTTCGTCCCGCAGCGCTCGACCGCCACGGGCGGCGTGCCGGCGACCGTGCGCGAGGTCGTCGCCTCGGGCCGGGTCGGGCGGCGGCGCCTGCTGCGGCCCACCGGGGCGGCCGACCGCCGTGCCGTGGAGTCCGCCCTCGAGGTCGTCGGCCTCGCCGACCGGGCGTCGTACGGCGTCTCCCAGCTCTCGGGCGGCCAGCAGCAGCGCGTGCTCATCGCGCGGGCCCTGGCCGGCGAGCCGGACCTGCTCGTGCTCGACGAGCCGACCGCCGGCGTCGACCTGCCCAACCAGCAGGCCCTCGCCGACGCCCTCGCCCGGCTGAAGGAGCGGGGCGCGACCATCCTGCTCGTGGCGCACGAGATCGGCCCGATGATGCCGCTGATCGATCGCTCCGTGGTGATGCGCGACGGGCTGGTGGCCTACGACGGCCCGCCGCTCACCCAGGAGGTCGCCGCGCACACCCACCATGCCCACGAGCACGACCTGCCCGGCGGGCACGACCACGCCCCGCACGTGGCCTCGCCCTTCGACTGGGAGCGCGGTGGTCGGGCATGAGCTTCCTCGACCTGTTCTCCCTCGGCTTCATGCAGCGCGCGCTCGTCGCCGCGCTGCTCACCGGCCTCGCCGCCCCCGCGATCGGCACCTTCCTGGTGCAGCGCCGGCTCGCACTGCTGGGCGACGGGATCGGCCACGTCGCCGTGACCGGCGTGGCCCTGGGCCTGCTGACCGGCGCCTCCCCCACGTGGACGGCCGTGGTCGTCGCGGTGCTCGGCGCGGTGCTGATGGAGCTCATCCGCGAGCGCGGCCACACCAACGGCGACGTCGCCCTTGCCCTGCTCTTCTACGGCGGCCTCGCCGGCGGCGTGCTGATCACGGGCATCGCCGGTCAGGGAGCCGCCACGCTGCAGGCCTACCTGTTCGGCTCCCTCAACGCCATCTCCGCCTCGGACGTGTGGTTCACCGCCGCGCTCACGACCGTCGTCCTCGTCGTCACGCTCGGCCTCTCGCCCCAGCTCTTCGCCGTGGCGAGCGACCAGGACTTCGCCCAGGTCGCCGGGCTGCGGGTGCGCGGCTACAACCTGCTCATCGCGGTGCTGGCCGCGGTCAGCATCACCGTGGCGATGCGCACCGTCGGGCTCCTGCTCGTCTCGGCGCTGATGGTGGTGCCCGTCGCGACCTCCCAGCAGCTCGCCCGCTCCTTCCGCGCGACGCTGCTCGGCGCGATGGTCGTGGGGTGCGTGGCGTCGGTCGGTGGGCTCCTGCTGAGCGCCGGCCTGTCGTTCCGCATCTCGGTGGCCCCCGGGCCGACGATCGTGCTGCTCGCGCTGGCGATGTTCACCGCCACGTGGCCCCTCGGCGTGTGGCTGCGCCGGCGCAGCCGCCTGATGGCCCCGTTCCCCGAGGTCACCGCGACCCCGCACCGCTCGACCGACCAGCACCCCCACGACCACGGCGCGGACTGCGGCCACCCGGCCGTCCCGCACGGCGACCACGTCGACTACGTCCACGACGGGCACCGCCACGCCATGCACGGAGAGCACTATGACGAGCACTGACCCGCAGGCGCGCCCCGCCGTCCGTCCCACCCGGCAGCGCCGCGCGGTCGCGGCCGCCCTGGCCGGCCTCGACGACTTCCGCAGCGCGCAGGAGATCCACGACCGGATCTCGCAGCAGGGTGAGTCGGTCGGCCTCGCGACCGTCTACCGGACCCTCTCCGCGCTCGCCGAGGTGGGCGAGGTCGACATGCTGCGCAACGAGGACGGCGAGGCCATCTGGCGCAGCTGCTCCGACACGCACCACCACCACCTGGTGTGCCGCTCCTGCGGGAGGACGGTCGAGGTGGAGGGGCCCGCGGTGGAGCGCTGGACCAACGCGATCGCCGACGAGCACGGCTTCGCCGACATCAGCCACACCCTGGAGATCTTCGGGACCTGCCCGGCCTGCCGCCCGTCGTGAGCGGCAGGCGCTCTTCTCACTCGTTGGGGAGCGCGCCGCCGTAGCGCCGGTCGCGCCGGGCGTACGTCTCGATCGCCGCCCACAGGTGGCGGCGGTCCACGTCGGGCCACAGCACGTCGGTGAACACCATCTCGCTGTAGGCCGCCTGCCACAGCATGTAGTTGGAGAGCCGCTGCTCCCCCGACGTGCGCCAGACGAGGTCGGCGTCGGGCAGCTCGGGGACGTAGAGGTGCCGGGCGAAGGTGCGCTCGTCGATCCGCTCGGGGTCGAGCCGCCCCGCAGCGACCTCGCGCCCGATCGCCTTCGCGGCGTCGGCGAGCTCGGCCCGGCCGCCGTAGTTGACGCACATGGTCAGCGTGAGCACGTCGTTGTCGCGCGTCATCTCCTCCGCGACCTGCAGCTCCTTGATCACCGACCTCCACAGTCGTGGCGAGCGGCCGGCCCAGCGCACGCGTACGCCGAGCTCGTGCATCTCGTCGCGGCGGCGGCGGATGACGTCGCGGTTGAAGCCCATGAGGAAGCGCACCTCGTCGGGCGAGCGCGACCAGTTCTCGGTGGAGAAGGCGTAGGCCGAGATCGCCTTCACCCCGATCTCGATGGCGCCCTCGACCACGTCGAACAGGGTGTGCTCTCCCTGCTCGTGCCCCTTGGTGCGCGGCAGCCCGCGGCCCTTGGCCCACCGGCCGTTGCCGTCCATGATGATGGCGACGTGACCGGGGACGAGGTCGCGCGGCACCTGGGGAGGGGTGGCCCCGCTGGGGTGGGGCGTCGGTGGTCGGACGGCGCGCTTCACGACGGACAGCCTAGGTGTGGCGCGACGGACAGGCGCCGACCGTTTGGCCGTGGCGCGCCGGGGTAGGTGGACCTGCGACATCCGCGTCCCCGAGAGGTACACACACCTATGCATCGCATCGCCACCCTGCTCGCCGCCGTCGCCCTGCCGATGACGGCCCTCCTCGTGCCGGCGAGCTCGACGGCCGCACCCGAGACCGCCGCCGTCGCCCGCGCAGCCACCATCGGCGCGCCCTACTACGGCGAGAGCCCCAAGCCGATCGCCAAGAAGCTCCGCCTCACGCCCGCCGGCGCGGTGAAGTCCAAGAAGGGCGTCCAGCAGCTCACCACCGACGCCGCCATCATCACCACCTACCCGAGCAAGAAGCTGCAGGCCAAGGCGGCCGCGGCGACCGAGAAGGTGGCGACAGAGACCGGGGTGACCTTCCACACCATCTGGTCCAAGGGCGTGATGATCCTGGTCCTCGACAACCTGCCCGAGACGGCCGCCGCACTCGCCGCACAGCTGCCGGGCGGCAAGGTCAAGGTCTTCGCGCCCTGACCGACGCCCGCCCAGCGTCGACCCGTCACCTACCTACCGTCAGGTAGGCTGGTCGCATGGATCAACGTGAGCGCATCCTCGACGCGATGCAGGACCTGACGACGGCGACGGGCAAGGTGCCCAGCATCCTGGCGATCGCCGGGGCCGTCGGGCTGACCAAGCAGGGAGTCCTGCACTACTTCCCCTCGCGGGCAGCGCTCGACGCCGCCGTGCTGCTGCGGGCCGTCGCGAGGGTCGACGCCGCGATGACGGAGGCCGCCGCGAACGGGTCGCCGACCGCGACGTACCTGCGCCTCTCCTCCCCCGACGACGGCGACCGAGCCGCCCTCGTCGTCCTGGCGGCCGGGTCGCGCGGGCACGACAGCGAGCTGCCGCCCGAGGTGGCACGGGCCGCCGCGCGGTGGGAGGCGCTGATCGCCGACGAGCTCGGCGACCCCGTGCGCGCCGAGGTCGTCCGGCTCGTCGGCGACGGCCTCTTCGGCGAGGCACTGGTGACCGGGGCGGCGCCGAGCGCCGAACGGGTCGAGCGCCTCGTCGCCCACCTCCGCCCCGGCGCCGGGCCGCGCGGATGACCTGGCAGCTCGCCGGCAGCATCGCCGGCCTGGCCGCGCTGGACTCGTTGAACCCCGCCACGTTGGTGGCCATCACCCTGATCCTGCTCGGCTCCCGTCGACGGCCGCTCGCGGAGGCGCTCGGGTTCGTCATCGGGGCCTTCGCCACCGTGTTCCTCCTCGGCCTGGCGCTCTACGTCGGCGCCGAGGCAGCCGCGTCGTCCATCTCCGGCGCACTGACCTGGTTGCGCCGCGGTGCCTTCGGGCTCGCTGCGGTGGTGCTGTTCGTGTCGTCCGTGAGGTCGCTCCGCGCCCGCCGGCGCTCCGCCGTCGGCCTGCCGGCCTGGTTCACGCCCCTCACCGCGGCCGGGCTGGGCGTGGTGATGACCGGGGCCGACCTCCCCAACGCCTTCCCCTACTTCATCGCGATCGAGCGCCTCCTCGCCGCGGGCGTCGCGACGCCCACCGCCGTCGTCGTGCTCGCCCTGTACGCGCTCGTCTACTGCCTGCCCTGCCTCGTCCTCCTCGCGCTCGGGCTCAGCCGGGGCGAGCGCGTGATGGGCGCCCTGCGCCGGCTGCACGACCGCTTCGGCACGAGCGCCGTCATCCCGCCGAGCAAATGGCGCGCCGCCGGCTTCTTCCTCGGGGGCGTCGCCGTCACGGCGATCGCCGTGTCGGTGTGACCCGCACGAGCCGGACCGGTCTCCTGCCTGCCCGGTTCAGTCCGCCTCGCAGATGCACAGCTGCAACGGGGACTCTCCGGTGAACGGCTCCCGGGACCAGTCGCCGTAGCGCTCGACGAGCCGGAGACCACCCAGCGAGAGCAGCAGCGGCAGCTCCTGGGGGAAGATGCTCCTCATCCCGAGCGGCGCGACCACCACGTCGGCTTCGGCATCGGTCGAGAAGGACCAGGTCCCGCGGGTCACCTGGGCGGCGGCGTCGTACGTCTCCGCCACGTCGACGTGCAGGATGCCACGGTCCGGATCGGCGAACGACAACGCCTCGCGCCGGCGTCGTACGCCGTCGGCCCGGGCGAGCACCTCCACGCTCGGGTTGAACACGTCGAGGACCAGCCGCCCGCCGGGCGCGAGGTGCCTCCGGACCGTTCGGAAGCAGGCGACCACGTCCGCCGCCTCGTGCAGGTGGAGCAACGAGTTGGCGGCGATCATCACCAGGTCGTACGTCCGGCCCAGGTCGAACGAGCGCATGTCGCCCTGCACCCACGTCACCTCCACGCCGCGGTCGTCCGCCTTGCGTCGGGCCTCGGCGAGCATCTCGGGCGAGAGCTCGAGACCCGTGCACGGGTGCCCGTCGGAGGCGATCGGGACCAGCTTGTGCCCGGTGCCCGACCCGAGCTCGAGGACGGACCCGCCCTGGCGGTCGGCCTCGGCCCGGTAGAACGCGACGGCCTGCTCCCCGCCGGGGAACAGCCGGTCGTACCGCCTCCCGTCCGCGTAGAACCGCTCGCTCACGTGGCGTCCTCCTCCAGGATCCGTCGGACGGGCTCCGACCCGGGCGCACGTAGTGTCGTCCCTCGTGCCGACCGATCCTCCACCGCCGCCCTCGCCGGAACCGGCCGCCGTCGCGCACCTACCTCCGGCGGCCTTCGATCGCTGGTACGGCGGGTGGGACCCGCTGACGCCGTCGACCATCGCGGAGTTCATGGACGGGTTCGACCGACCGTGGTGGATCACCGGCGGATGGAGCGTCGAGGCGTTCACGGGCGTCAGCAGGCCCCACGAGGACATGGACGTCTCCATCCTCGCGAGCGACGCCGAGGCCTTCCGGCTCTTCCTCGGCGACCGCTGGACGCCGTGGAACGTCGACGACTCGTGGTTCCGCCCGTTCGACGACCGGTTCCCCGAGGTGCGACCCGACAGCCAGCTGTGGATCCGGCGGGACGCCCAGTCACCGTGGGTGCTGGACGTCCCGCTCACGCCCGACACCAGGGGCCGGTGGACCAACAAGCGCAACCCGGAGCACACCGAGGACCTCGACGACGTCACCTGGGTCGCCCCCGACGGACTGCGCTACGCGCGGGCGGAGGTCGCGCTGATGTTCAAGGCCGCACAGGCGAGGGAGAAGGACCGGTGGGACGCGGCAGTGTGCCTGCCGATGCTGAGCGAGGAGTCACGCGCGTGGCTCCGCGGTGCGGTGGCCGCGATGGACCCCTCCCATGCCTGGCTCAGCTCCCTGTAGCGGCCCGGCTGGGGCCACCCGGATCGCCAGGGCCCTGCCATCATCTGCGCCATGATGGTGGGACTGATCGGCGACCTCGAGGGTGAGCGCGCCGCGGCTGCCGACTGCCTGCGGCTGCTCGGTGAGCGGGGCGACGTGGACGTCGCCTGCCAGCTGGGCGACCTCCGGTTCGGCTACGGCCCGGATCCCGAGGGCTGTCTCGATGACATCGAGACGCTGTGCGCGGAGTACGGGATCGAGCTGCTGTGCATCACCGGGAACCACGAGAACTGGGCGCTCCTCGACACCCTGTGGTCGGACCCGCGATGGCGGGACGAGGACGGCACCTTGCGGCCGATCGCCGTGCGCGACCACGTCACGATGCTGCCCAGAGGCTTCCGGTGGGAGCTCGGAGGCCGATCGATCGTCGCTCTGGGGAGTGCTCCGTCGGTCAACCGGGGCCTGCTGACCGAGGGAGTGGACTGGTGGCCCTCCGAGGTCCTCCGCGAGGAGCACGTGCAGGCCACGATCGCCGGTGGGCCTGCGGACGTCATGCTCACGCACGACAGCCCGGCGCGGCCCTACTGCACTGCGCCCGTGGCCGACATCGTCGCCGGCAACCCGATGGGATGGCCCGCCGACGTCCTGGCCTACGCGGCCGAGGGCATGGACAAGGTCACCCGGGCAGTGCTGGGCGTCAGACCGAGGTTCCTGGCCCACGGGCACTTCCACGTCGCGGGCGAGGCGGACGTGCGGTTGCCGGGGGCCGACCACGACACCAGGATCTGGTCCCTGGCCGCACGGCAGGACCCGGGCAACGTGCGGGTGCTCGACCTGGACACGCTCACCGATCCCGGTGCGGCGCCGCTGTCCTGACCGTCCGCGGACTCACGACGTGGCCTGCAGGCCGCGGTCGACCAGCGTGAGCATCCACGCGAAGCTCTCGTCGATGTCGGTGTCGAAGCGGAAGCTGCCTTCGGCCTCGAGCGTGGCGAACCCGTGGAGCATGCTCCGGAGCGTCCGGAGGGCGTGCACCTCGTCGGTGGGGTCGAGGTCGTAGCCGCGTAGCACGGCGGAGAAGGACTCGAGCGTCCGTTGTCTCGCCCGGGTCAGGTCGTCGTCCGGTGCGAGCGGGCGGACGTTGTTGCCCGCCGCGTAGCGGCCCGGGTGGGTGGTGACGTAGGTGCGCATGGCACGTGCGGCAGCGACGAGCGCGTCGGTGCCCGCTCGCCCCTGGGTGGCGTCGCGCAGGGCGTCACCGAGCTCGGTGGCGGCGAGGACCGCGATGCGGTGGACCAGGTCGGCGTGCCCGTCGACGTGCTTGTAGAGCGACGGCGGCTTGACCGAGAGCCGCTCCGCGACCAGCCCCATGCTGAGGTGCGCCAGGCCGACCTCGTCGGCCAGCTCGGCGGCCGCCTCCGTGACGGCGGCGGCGGTGAGTCCGGCCCTAGGCATCAGCCACCACCCTCGCGACGAACGGCAGGAGCGATGCGAGCAGCTCGTCCGGGGCCTGCGCGTGGGGGTAGTGCCCGACCCCGTCGAGCACGACCAGCTCACCCAGGCCGGCGGCCAGCTCGTCGACGATCGCCTGACCCTCGGCTCGTGGGTCGGCCCAGTCGGGGTCGAGGGAGCCCTCGACGACGAGGACGGGGCACCGGACGTGGGCCAGCTGGGCGCCGGCGTCGGTGGGCTTGGTCCTGGTCATGGCCTGCAGTGCCTTCATCCGGCCGGGCTCGCGCAGCTTGGCGTCGATGCGAGCCAGCTCGGCGTCCCAGTCGGCGGGCTTGGCGGGGTAGGCGAGGTCGAGGTACTTCTTCCAGCTCGAGAGGCTCCCGGCGACCATGGTCCAGATGAGCGAGGTGGCCCCGCGCCGGTAGCGCGTGTTCGTGAGCATGGCGCCGAGGGGGTAGGACTGGGCGCGGGTGAAGGGGCTGAGCTCGACGACGCCTGCGACGAGGTCGGGCGCCGTGGCGGCGGCAACCGTCGCGGCGCCGCCGCTGATGGAGTGGCCGACGACGACGGCCGGTCCACCACCGAGGTGGCGCACGAGGGCAACCAGGTCACCGGCGATGTCGGTGCGGCTGTAGCCGTCCCACCCGAGGCTGGACTCGCCGCAGCCGCGGATGTCGAGGTTGGCGACGCGGTAGCCCGCGTCGACCAGCGCGGGCGCCAGGAACCGGTAGGAGTGGCGGCTGTCACCGATGCCGTGGGCGAGGACGACCAGGGGGCCGTCGCCGCTCACGTCGTAGGCGAGGGTGTTGTCGCCGATGCGGAGGTGCTCGGTCATGGTGTGCTCCTGGGTCGTGGACGGGTCGAGTGGCTATGTCCATTAGCCTAGGGCTAATGGCATTAGCCAGTCAAGCCCTGGGCCACCCGGCGCGGAGCAGGGCGGCGTACGTCGCTCGCTCGTCGGTGGTCGCCCACCTCGAGGACGCGTCGTTCTCGTAGAGGCGGTCGCCGCGATGGCGGGGCAGCACGTGCACGTGGAGGTGCCACACGTCCTGCCCGCCGTGCGGCTCGTTGTGCTGGCGGGTCGAGACCCCGTCGCACCCGTAGGACGCGCGCATCGCGACCGCGGCCTGCTGCACGAGGTCCCACACGGCGTGGCCGACGGGCGCCGGCAGGTCGTAGAGGTTCTCGTGGTGCTCGCGCGGCATGACCAGGACTCCTCCGGGGTTGTGCGGCCACCACTTCGGGGAGATCCGGGCCAGCGCCAGGTCGGTCTCGGCCACCACGTCGCTCTCCGCGTTGAGGTCGTCGAACTCGCGGGCGACGAACCTGCAGAAGGGGCACGGGTAGTCCGCCGGTTCGTGTCGCCAGGACTCCATGGCGCCACCCTGCCATCGACGCGCACCCGGCACGTCGGCCTGCCAGACTCCCGGGCATGGAGTTCGACGAGCTGCAGGACCTCGCCCGGGGCGTGCGCCAGAAGTACGCCGCCAGGGAGCACGAGAACTACGGGCGGACGTGGAGCCGCGAGGAGATCATGCTCGGCTTCCTCGGGGACGTCGGCGACCTCGCGAAGCTCGTGCAGGGCAAGGAGGGCGTGCGGCCACGCGAGGACCTCGACGAGGCCTTCGCGCACGAGCTCGCCGACTGCCTCTGGTCCGTGATGACGCTGGCCGACTCCTACGGCGTGGACCTCGAGGAGGCCTTCGTCTCCACGATGACCGAGCTCAACGGCGTCCTCGACGAGACGTAGCCGGCGCTGGCCGGCCGAGGCAGCATCCCCTGTCGGACCCGCGTGCTTCGATCAGGGGATGGTGGAGGTCGTCGTCGGAGCGCTGCTCCTCGAGGGTCGGGTCCTGCTGGCGCACCGCAGGCCGGACAAGCACGCGTATCCGGGCGTGTGGGACCTGCCCGGCGGGGTCGTGGAGGACGGTGAGACGGAGCTGGTCGCCCTCAGCCGTGAGCTGCGCGAGGAGCTCGGCGTGGAGATCGTGACGGACTCGGTGTCCCACCTGGGCCGGGTCACCGTGGGGGCGGCGGACGAGCCGGCACTGCTGAGCGCGTGGGTCGTCCCGGAGTGGCGGGGCACGCCGGCCAACGTCGCTCCCGAGGAGCACGACGACCTCGCGTGGTTCGGACCGCTCGAGCTGCCCCCGCCCGCGCATCCGCTCCTGCGCCCGGCACTGCTCGAGGCGATGCGGCGCACCCGCTCGTGAGCCCGGGAGCGAGCCTCAGCGTTCGACGTAGGCCATGGAGCGCAGGCCGCGCTCGAGGTGCCAGGCCAGGTAGGCCGCGATGAGGGTGCTGGCCTCGCGCAGGTGGCGCGGGTCGGCGGCGTGGACGACGGGCCAGTCGCCGACGAGCAGCGCCCCGAGCACGAGCACCGTCTCGGGGGCGGGCGTCGCGGAGCCGGGCAGCCGGTCGGAGGCACACATCACGCCGCCGGCCGAGGGGTTGAAGAACCGGTGGGGGCCCTCGACCCCGCACTGCACGCAGTGGTCGAACGACGGCGCGTAGCCCGCGACCGAGAGGGAGCGGAGCAGGTAGGAGTCGAGCACCTGCCCGGCCGGGTGCTCACCGCCGGCCATCGCCCGCAGGCCGCCGACGAGGAGCAGGAACTGCTGGACGGCCGGCTCCTTCTCCTCGGTGACCAGGCGCTCGGCCGTCTCCAGCATCGCCGTGCCGGCGGTGTAGCGCTCGTAGTCGAGGCCCAGCCGCGCGTGGAACGGGTCGAGCGTCTCGGCCTGGGTGATGACGTCGAGGCTGCGGCCCTCGGCGAGCTGGAGGTCGACGTGGGTGAACGGCTCGAGGCGCGAGCCCCAGCGCGACGTCGTACGCCGCACGCCCTTCGCGACCGCGCGCACCCGCCCGTGCTGACGCGTCAGCAGGGTGATGATGCGGTCGGCCTCGCCCAGCTTGTGGGTGCGGAGCACGACCGCCTCGTCGCGGTAGAGGGGCACCGCCCCATTGTCCCCCACGGACCCCGACCGGGCCCGGCGCCACGTCAGCGTTTCCGCAGGCGTGCCCGGCGGGCGGTCGTGGCGTCCTGCCAGCACGCGACGGCGAAGTCGCTGGCGGCCGCGGTGAGCCGCTCCGGACGCAGGCGCCACTCCAGGACCGAGGAGGCCCGCTCGACCCGGACGTCGGGCAGCTCGGCGGCGAGCATGTCGACGTCGACGAACGGGTGGAACGGGTCGACCGGGTGGCCCACGACGAGGACCGGCGCGGCGATCCGCCGGCGCTGGCTCGACGACGGGGCGATCCGCCCGAAGACGACTCCGTGCAGCACCGAGGCGAGCGAGTCGGCGCGGTGGTCGACCGTGTCGAGGAGGACCCCCGCCCAGAACGGCACGAGCCCGCGCGGCACCGACCGGGCCGTCCGCTGCACCGTGTCGGCCACGACGGGCACGTAGCGCGCCGCGAGCATGATCGGGACGAAGGCGAGGATCCCCGCGACGAGCGCGTTGTCGAGCACCGGCATCTCCACCACCAGTCCCCGGACCCGCTCGGGCGCGACGACCGCCACCTCCAGCGCCACGTTGGCACCCAGCGACGTACCTCCGATGACCGCCTGGTCGGCGCCGAGGTGGTCGAGGAGCGCCACGACCTGCTCGCCGAACGACGACGTCGAGTAGACGAGCGGGTCGGCCGGCTGGTCCGAGCGGCCGTGGCCGAGCAGGTCGAGGGTGACCACGTGCAGGCCCTGCGCCGCCATCGCCCGCGCAAGCGGCTGCTGCATCCGGCGTGGCATCAGCAGGCCGGGGAGCAGCACCACCCAGTCGCTGCCGGAGCCGTACTCGGTGTACTCCAGCCGGTCCCGCCCGCCGTGGGACTCGACGAACAGCTGGCCGATCCGCTCGCTCACCAACATCCGTCGAATGTAGCCGCTCCTCCCGGCTGCCCACGGGAGGTGTCCGGCGCTGCGACTAGGCCGGTCCGACGGCGTACGCGCTCGTCACGGCGATGCGGTTGAGCGTCCCGATCGCGATCGCGACCCACGCGACGGCCGCGACCTGCTCGGGGGTCATCGCGCTCGTGTCCGGCGCCTCGCCCGCGCGCTCGGCGATGAGCGCGACGTGCTCGACCAGCGCCAGCGCCGCACGCTCCGCCTCGTCGAAGTACGACGTCTCCCGCCACGCCGGCAGCACCGCCAGGCGGTCCGCTGTCTCCCCCTTGGCGAGCGCGTCGCGGCTGTGCCAGCGCAGGCAGAACGCGCAGCGGTTGAGCTGCGAGACCCGCATCTTCAGCACCTCGACGAAGCCGGTGGACAGGCCGGCGTCGATCGCGGCGGCGTCGGCCTCCCGGCCCAGGGCGATGGCGGCTCCGTAGAGGTGGGGCTCGAGGTCGGCGATGTTGGTCGTGCCCGGGGTCGTGGTGGTGGTGACGGTCATGGCGCTGCTCCTGTCGACGTGCGGCCCGGACGGGCCGGCACCACGAGCGTGGGCCGGCCGTGGCGGGGACGGCGACACGGTGGGACGAACCGGGTGGCGACGTCCCACCCGGCACGGGTCAGCGCGGCGCGAACCCGGCGGCGACCACGTCGACCAGCGCCGAGACGAAGCGCTCGTCGATCGGCTTGCGGGTCACCAGCAGGCGGTGGTGGACCGCGCCGTAGAGCGCGTCGACGGTCACGGACACGTCGAGGTCGGCCCGCACCTGTCCGCGCTCCTGACCTCGCAGCAGGATGGCGATGAAGGCGCGTCGTCGCTCACGCACCATGGTGGCGCGGAACATCCGGGCGAACTCCTCGTCCTGCACCGCCTCACTGACCAGCCCCGACACCACGGACGCGGCGCCACCGAAGTCCAGGCACCAGGCCAGCCGGAGCAGGTAGGTCCGCAGGTCGGCGACCGTGTCGCCCGTGTCGGTCACCGCCGTCATCTTGTCCGTCTTGTGGGTGAACGCCTCCAGCACCAGCAGCCGCCGGCTGGGCCAGTGCCGGTAGATCGTCGACCTGCCGACGCCCGACGCCCGCGCGACGGCGTCCATCGTCACCGCGTCGTAGGACAGGCGGTCGATCAGCCCCGCCGCGGCGTCCAGCACCCGCCGGCGCGTCTCCGCGGCCGGCCTCGACGGGCGGGACGCGCGGGCGGCGCTGGTCTCGTCACGCGTGGTCCCGACCATCGGCTCCTCCGTCCGTGCCGACCCTACCGAGCAGGTGGGACGGTCGGCACCGGTTCGTCCCGTTCATCGGGGTCCCGCCTGTCGTCGTGCCTAGCGTCGCAACCACCAGTGACGACGAGGAGAGGACGAGACGATGCGCACCATCGTGATCGTGGGAGGCGGCTACGCAGGGTTCTACACCGCCTGGCGGCTGGAGCGGCTGCTCCGCCGGGGAGAGGCGCAGGTGACGCTGGTCGACCCGCTCCCCTACATGGCCTACCAGCCGTTCCTGCCCGAGGTGGCGAGCGGCTCCATCGAGGCCCGGCACAGCGTGGTCTCGTTCCGCCGCCACCTCCGGCGGACCCACGTGGTCACCGCCCCGGTGACGTACGTCGACCACGCGCGACGGACGCTCACCCTGGAGCACGCCGACGGCACGACCTCGCACCTCGGCTACGACGTCGTGGCAGTCACGGCCGGCGCCGTGACCCGCACCTTCCCGGTGCCCGGCGTCGCCGAGGAGGCCATCGGCCTCAAGACCGTCGAGGAGGCCGTGCACCTGCGCGACCGGCTGCTGGCCAACATCGACCGAGCCGCCGCGCTCCCGCCCGGTCCCGAGCGCGACAGGCTCCTCACCGTGGTGTTCGTCGGAGGTGGGTTCGCCGGCATCGAGGGCTTCGGCGAGCTGCGGTCGCTGGCGACATCGGTGCTGCGACGCCACCCGACGCTCACCGTCGCGGACAGCCACTTCCACCTCGTCGAGGCCAGCGGCCGGATCCTGCCGGAGGTCGACGTCCCCACCAGCCGCTGGGTCGTGCGCCACCTGGCATCGCGGCGGGCCGTCGTCCACCTCGACACCCTGGTGGTGTCCGCCGAGGGCGGCCACGTCGTGCTCTCCGACGGGCGCGAGCTCGACACCGACCTCCTCGTGTGGACCGCGGGCGTGGTGGCCAACCCCGCCATCACCCGGCACACCGACCTGCCGGTCGACGAGCGTGGCCGCATCGTGGTCCGCGCCGACCTGCGCGTCGGGACCGAGGACCACGTCGTCCCCGACGCCTGGGCGGCAGGTGACGACGCGGCGGTGCCCGACCTGACCGGCGGGGGCATCGGTGGGACGACGGTGCCGAACGCCCAGCACGCCGTGCGGCAGGGCAAGCTGCTGGCGCGCAACCTGGTGGCGACGCTGCGCGGGCACGTACCCAGCTCCTACCGCCACCACACCCTGGGCGCGGTCGCCACGCTGGGCCTCGGCAGCGGCGTGATGCAGGTCGGCCCCGTCGTCCTGAAGGGATTCCCGGCCTGGCTCGTCCACCGCGGCTACCACGGGCTCGCGATCCCGACCTGGGAGCGCAAGACGCGAGTGCTGGCGGGGTGGGTGCTCGCGCTCCTCCTCGGCCGCGACACGGTGGGGCTGCGCCACCTGGAGGAGCCGCGGGCCGCCTTCGAGCAGGCGGCCCGCGGGAAGTCCTCGCTACGCCCGGTTGACGGCGCTGATCACGGCCTTGAGCGAGGCGGTGACGATGTTGGCGTCGAGCCCGACGCCCCACAGCACCTTCTCGCCGACGGCACACTCGACGTACGCCGCCGCGATCGCGTCGCCGCCGGCTGAGAGCGCGTGCTCGGCGTAGTCGAGGACGCGCACGTCGTGTCCGAGGCCGGAGATGGCGTCGACGAAGGCGGCAATCGGGCCGTTGCCCTGTCCCGACAGCTCCTGCCGCTCGCCGTCGACGAGCACCCCGACCGTGAGCTGGTCCTTCTCCCCCGCCGCGCTGGAGGTGTGGACCGAGTCGAGCTCGAGCGGGGTGGTGCGGTCGAGGTACTCGCCCCGGAACACCGACCAGATCTCCTCCGGGGTGATCTCGCCGCCCTCGGTGTCGGTGTGCTGCTGCACCACGCGGCTGAACTCGATCTGCGCGCGGCGCGGCAGGTCGAGCTTGTGCTCGGACTTGAGGACGTAGGCGACGCCGCCCTTGCCGGACTGGCTGTTGACGCGGATCACGGCCTCGTAGGTGCGGCCCACGTCCCGGGGGTCGATCGGGAGGTACGGCGCCTCCCACGGCAGCTCGCCGACCTCGACGCCGAGGGCGGTGGCCTTCTTCTCGAGGTCCTCGAGGCCCTTCTTGATGGCGTCCTGGTGGGAGCCGGAGAAGGCGGTGTAGACGAGGTCGCCCGCGTAGGGGTGGCGCGGGTGGACCGGCAGGTTGGTGCAGTACTCCACGGTGCGCCGGACCTCGTCGATGTCACCGAAGTCGACCTGCGGGTCGATGCCCTGGCTGAACAGGTTCATGCCCAGCGTCACGAGGTCCACGTTGCCGGTGCGCTCGCCGTGGCCGAACAGGCAGCCCTCGACCCGGTCGGCGCCGGCCATCAGGGCCAGCTCGGTGGCGGCGACGGCCGTGCCGCGGTCGTTGTGCGGGTGCAGGCTGATCGCGGAGTGCTCGCGGCGGGTCAGGCCGCGGCCGAAGTACTCGATCTGGTCGGCGTAGGTGTTGGGCGTGGACATCTCCACCGTGGCCGGGAGGTTGAGGATGATCTCGCGTCCCGCCTCCGGCTGCCACACGTCCGAGACGGCCTCGCAGACGCTCAGCGCGAAGTCGGTGTCGGACTGGGTGAAGATCTCCGGGCTGTACTGGTAGCCGAAGTCCTGGGAGCCGACGATGCTGCCGAGCCGCTCCTCGGCGTACTTCATCACCATCTCGGTGCCGCGCACGGCGATGCTGCGGCACTCGTCGGGGGTGACGTTGAAGACGACGCGCTGGAAGAGCGGCGCCGTCGCGTTGTAGAGGTGCACGGTCGCGCGCGGCGCGCCGACCAGCGAGTCGACGGTGCGCTCGATGAGGTCCTCGCGGGCCTGGGTCAGCACCGAGATCTGCACGTCGTCGGGGATCCGGTCCTCGTCGATGAGCTTGCGGACGAAGTCGAAGTCGGTCTGGCTGGCGCTCGGGAAGCCGACCTCGATCTCCTTGTAGCCCATCGACACCAGCAGCTCGAACATCGTGAGCTTGCGGGCGGGCGTCATCGGGTCGATCAGCGCCTGGTTGCCGTCGCGCAGGTCGGTGGAGAGCCAGCGCGGCGCCTTCTCGACCTTCTTCGTCGGCCAGGTGCGGTCCGGGACGTCGACGGGGACGAACGGGGTGTAGCGGGCGAACGGCATCGGGCTCGGCGCCTGCTGGTTGGCGGTGTTGCTCAGGTGGGTCATGGGTTCCTCGGTCTGCTGGAGGGGCGACCGGCACGCGCCACACTCCGCAACGAGGGGGCCGGGTCTAGGCCTCGTTGCGGCGGCGAAGGAGGAGGCTGCGCATCATGACCCGACCACCCTAACCGCCCGCGGCGCCGTGCGTCGCCGGACCTCCCGCGGACTGAGACGCGGTCAGGCCCGCCCGCGGGCGGCGTACGCCACCGCGGTGAGGTCGAAGGGACCTTCGCCCAGGCGCCGGCGCAGGACCTCCTCGAGACGCTCGCGGCCGTCGGGACCGAGCGCGGCGACGACGTCGCCGGCCGGGCCGACGCCGTGGAGGTAGGGCTCCCACCACTCCTCGAAGGTGGGGTGGGTGACCGTGACCGACAGCTCGACCGACTCGACGTCGCGCAGGCCCGCGTCCCGGACGATCGCGACGAGGCCGTCCTGCGACCCGCCGGGGAACTCGCGCTCGCCCGGGTGCTCGGGCCGGAGCTCGGCGACCGCCTCCCACAGCGGCCACATCGGCGCCCGGGACCCCGCGAGGTCCCACACCGTCGCCCCGACCCACCCGCCGCGACGGGTCACGCGTCGCATCTCACCGACGCCGCCGACGGGATCGGCCATGAAGTGCACGACCAGGCACGCACCCGCCACGTCGAACGTGGCGTCGTCGAAGGGCAGCGACTCGGCGGCGGACTGCCGGACGTCGACGCCGGGGAAGCGCTCGCGGCAGGCCTCCACGAACGGCGCCGACGGGTCGACGGCCGAGACGCGCTCCGCGCCGATCCGCTCGACGAGCTGCTCGGTCAGCGCGCCGGGGCCGCACCCGACGTCCAGTGCCCACTGGCCCTCCGTGACCTCCAGCAGGTCGGCGAGGCCCGCGGACAGCGGTCGCGAGTAGCGGCCCATGAAGCGGTCGTAGGCGTCGCCGGGCACGTCGAACGTCATGCGCCGAAGGTACGCCCGCCGGTGGGGCGGTGAGTAGCCTCGGCACCGTGCCGCGCCTGCTCGTCGTCCACCACTCGCCGACCCCGTCGGTGGTGTCCCTGACCGACGCCGTCGTGGCCGGGGCCTCGGACGACGCCATCGACGACGTCGAGGTGGTGGTGCGCGCGGCGCTCGAGGCGGACGCGGACGACGTGGTGGCGGCGGACGGGATCGTCCTCGGCACGCCGGCGAACTTCGGCTACATGAGCGGTGCCCTCAAGCACTTCTTCGACTCCGTGTTCCTCCAGGTCGGCGGCGCGCTGTCGGACGACGGCTCGGCGGCCGGCGCCGACGGGGGCCGCAAGCCGTACGGCCTCTACGTGCACGGCCGCTACGACACGGCCGGTGCCGTGCGCTCGGTGGAGTCGATCGTCGGGGCACTGCCCTGGCGCCGCGCCGCGCCGGTCCTCGAGGTGCTCGGCGACGTGGGCCGGGCGGACCGGGAGTCGGCGTACGAGCTGGGCGGGACGCTGGCCGCTCTGGTGATGCGATGAGGCGGCTGCCGCTCCTCGCGCTGGTCGCCGCCCTCGCGCTGGGCGGCTGCACGTCGCCGTCCGACGGGGAGCCGCCGGCGGGGACGCCGTCCACGTCGGCCACGCCGACCGGGACGGTGCCGACCGAGACGGTGCCGCCGGACCCCGGACCGGACCCCCGCGTCGGCGAGTGCCACGCCCTGTCGTTCGGGCAGGCCGTCGCCGTGGTCGGCCGCACCGCCCCCGTGCCGTGCCGGCGCAGGCACACAGCCCAGACCTACTTCGTCGGGCGCCTCGACCTCGAGACCGGGGCGGGATTCACCCGTCGCGTCGACTCGCGGGCCGCCCAGCGCCAGGCGCGGCAGGCCTGCACCACCCGGCTCCCCCGGCACCTGGCCCGTACGCCGCGGGAGCTGCGGCTCAGCATGGCGCGGGCGGTGTGGTTCACGCCGAGCCCGCGACGCGCCGAGGCGGGGGCCGACTGGTTCCGCTGCGACCTGGTCGTCGTCGCGGCCCCGGAGCAGCTGCTGCGCCTGCCCCGGCGCACGCGCGGCTGGGGGGACACGCCGGCCATCGCGATGTGCGCGACCGCGGCTCCCGGCACAGCCCAGTTCGCACGGGTCGCCTGCGGCGGCAGGCACTCGTGGCGGGCGGTGACGACCGTGGACCTGCCCGGCCGTCGGCTGCCGCGACAGGCGGCGATCGCCGCCCGCATGGAGTCCTCGTGCCGCAACGCGGCACGCGCCCAGGCCGACGACCCGCTCGACTTCGTGTGGTCGCAGGAGAGCCCGACCCGCGAGCAGTGGGACGCCGGTCAGCGCTACGGCATCTGCTGGGCGCCGGCCTGACCGACGCGCCTCAGAAGCCGAGCTTGCGCAGCTGGCGGGGGTCGCGCTGCCAGTCCTTGGCGATCTTGACCTGGAGGTCGAGGTAGACCGGGGTGCCGAGCAGGGCCTCGATCTGCTGGCGGGCGGCCGTGCCGACGGCCCGCAGGCGCGAGCCCTTGTGGCCGATCATGATGCCCTTCTGGGAGTCGCGCTCGACGTAGAGGTTGGCGACGATGTCGAGGAGCGGCTTGTCGTCGGGACGGCCCTCGCGCAGGCCCATCTCCTCCACGACCACGGCGATCGAGTGCGGGAGCTCGTCGCGCACGCCCTCGAGCGCGGCCTCGCGGATCAGGTCGGCGGCGAGCGCCTCCTCGGGTGCGTCGGTCAGGTCGCCGTCGGGGTAGAGCGGCGGCCCCTCGGGCATGAGCCCCACCAGCAGGTCGGCCAGGAGGTCGACCTGGTCGCCGGCGACCGCTGACACCGGGACGATCTCGGCCCACTCGGTCGACGTCTCCTGCCCGAGGACGGCGATGTCGAGCAGGTGCTGGGCCAGCTGCTCGGGCGTGGCGAGGTCGGTCTTCGTGGCGACGGCGATCCGCACGGTGCGGCGCACCTTGGCGAGCTCGGTGACCAGGTAGCGGTCACCGGGCCCGATCTTCTCGTTGGCCGGGAAGCACACCGCGACCACGTCGACCTCGGCCCAGGTCGTGCGGACCAGGTCGTTGAGCCGCTCGCCGAGCAGCGTGCGGGGGCGGTGCAGCCCGGGGGTGTCGACCAGGATCAGCTGGGCGTCGTCGCGGTGCACGATGCCGCGCACCACGTTGCGCGTGGTCTGGGGCTTGGACGACGTGATGACGATCTTCTGCCCGACGAGCGCGTTGGTCAGCGTCGACTTCCCCGCGTTGGGGCGTCCCACGAACGACGCGAAGCCGCTGCGGTAGCCCTCCGGGGCCTCGAAGAACGCGCCGGCGGGGGCGACGCCCGACAGGTCGAACTCGTCGTCCAGCTCGTCGTCGTCCTCGTCGTCGTCCTCGTCGTCGTCCTCGTCGTCGTCCTCGTCGAGCTCGTCGTCTCCGTCGTCCGGCTCGTCGGCGAGCTCGTCGTCCGGCTCGTCGTCCACCTCGTCCCCGACGCTGTCGTCCGCGTCGAGCTCCTCGGGGACCTCGCGGTCCTGGTCGTCAGCCATCGTTCGCCTCTCGCGCCGCGTCGTAGTCCGCCCAGATCTGCTCGTCACTCTTCCCTGCCGCCTTGCCCGCACGCCAGATCGGGCCGGGGTCCACGGCACGCGGCTGCCGGCCGGCGGTGGCGCGCCAGTAGCCCATCACGTCGTAGTGGCTGGTCGGCAGCCCGACCTCGCGCATCAGGTGCTTGCGGATGGCCCGCATCTGCGCGGACTCCCCCGCCATCCAGAAGTAGCCCTCGCCCTCGGGCCAGTCGATCCCGGCGACCACGTCGGCCAGGGCGCTCTGCCCGGCCGACGGCGGGCTCAGCCAGGTGACGTCCGCGGTGGCCGGCAGGTAGCCGGCGAGGTCGTCGGGCACCTCGGCCAGGACGTGCGTCGGCAGGCCGGGGTGGGTCTCCAAGATCCGCGCCATCGCGGGCATCGCGGTGAGGTCGCCGACGAGGATGAGCCACTGGGCACCGGCGGGCGGGTGGAACGACGCCTTCGGCTCGGTGATGGTGACCGTGTCACCGATGCAGTCGCGCATCGCCCACTCGGTGACCAGCCCGACGTCGTGGACGACGACGTCGAGGGTCATCTCACCGTCGGCGAAGGACCGCACGGTGTAGTAGCGGCTCTGGAACTGGCCCGGCACCACCAGGCCGACCCACTCGTCGGGGACGCCGGTGGAGGTGAAGTCGTCGAGCCCGCCCAGCACGAGTCGCAGGAGGTGGTCCGACAGCGGCTCGCGGCGACGTACGGTCGCCTGGAACTGCGCTGCCCGGGTGCTCACCGCACGAGGCTATCGGTGGCTCACCAGTGCGGGCGCATCGGGAAGTCGGAGCGTCCGTCGTCGTGGTTGCGGGTGGCCAGGACCTGGTGGAGCTCGACCTCGCCGCGCTCGAAGCCGACCCGGGACGCGGCGATGTAGAGGCCCCAGACGCGAGCGGATCCCTCGCCGACCTCGGCGACGCACTCGTCCCAGTGCTCGACCAGGTTGCGGTTCCAGTCGCGCAGCGTCGCGGCGTAGTGCAGGCGGAGGTTCTCGCTGTGCTGCACCTCGAGGCCCCGGTCCTGCGCGGCGGCGATGATCGTGCCGGACCCGATGAGCTCACCGTCGGGGAAGACGTAGCGGTCGATGAAGGCGCCGGTCTCCTTGCGCTGGTTGGCGCGGCGGGTGATGGAGTGGTTGAGCAGCCGGCCACCGGGCCGGAGCCGGTCGCGCAGGTGGGTGAAGTAGGCCGGGTAGTTGCGCACGCCGACGTGCTCGGTCAGCCCGATCGAGCTGACCGCGTCGAAGCCGGTCTCGACGACGTCGCGGTAGTCGAGGTGCCGCACCTCGGCGAGGTCGCCCAGCCCCTCGCGGTCGATCGCCTCCTTGGCCCACTGGGCCTGCTCGAGCGAGAGCGTCACCCCGAGCACCCGGACGCCGTACTCCCGTGCGGCGTGGCGGACCATGCTGCCCCAGCCGCAGCCCACGTCGAGCAGCCGCTGCCCGGGCCGGAGGTCGAGCTTGCGGCAGATCAGGTCGAACTTCGCGGCCTGCGCCTCCTCGAGCGTGGCATCGGGCGTCTCGTAGAGGGCGCACGTGTAGGCCATCGACGGGCCCAGCACGAGCTCGTAGAACCGGTTGGAGAGGTCGTAGTGGTGGGCGATGACCTCGGCGTCGCGCATCATCGAGTGCCGCAGCCCCTCCACCGTGCGGCGCCAGCGCGGCAGGTGCTCCTGCGGCGGCGGAGCCGGCGGGCGCAGCCGCGACAACCCCAGGCTGCGGACGATGGCCAGCGCCTCGGACGGCGCCGGCACCCGGAACCTCGTGTGGTCCTTGAGGAGGACCACCGCGTCGTAGGGGTCGCCCGGGTGGACGCCGGTGAGGTCGAGCTCGCCGCTCACGTAGGCGCGGGCCAGGCCGAGGTCTCCGGGGGCCGTCACCAGGTAGGCCAGGCCGCGCTCGCTGCGCAGGTGCAGGCCGACGTCGGCCGTGGGCGGGCCCGCGCTGCTGCCGTCGTAGGCGGTGAGCCGCAGCGGCAGCCCTCCCCGCACGAGCCGGTCCATCGCCTCGCCGATCGTCACGCGAGCCGCTGCGGTCGAGCCCACCTGGAAACGGGTGCTCATCGGCGTCCCACCACCTTGTCGTAGAGAGGGGTCAGTCGGTCGTCGGGGTCGTGGAGCCGCTTCACGCGGGCCAGCTGGTCGCCGCCGTAGAGGCGGTCGAACTCCCCACGGTCGTAGAAGGCCTCGGAGTAGAGGCTCTTGTGGCCGCCGAGGGCGGACACCTCCGCCTCGATCGCCCGGTTGCGGGGCGCGAGGGGTGCGTCGGGCCCGACGTTGACGACGCCCCAGAAGCCGACGTTGACGTACGTCGTGTCGGGGGCCAGCGGGTAGCCCGGCCACGGCCTGGCCTCTCCCTCGCCGGAGTCCTCGCCCGCGCGTCGCAGCCGCAGCGGGCACAGCCACACCGGCCGCATGCCCACCTCCCGGTCGAACCACTCGAGGAACTCCGCGAGCCGGTCGACGGGGACCTCGACGTCCTGCACCACGCGCTCGCCCTGCGGCCGGCCGGCCCGCCGGTCGAGCCGGTCGCCGATGCCGAGGCGGCGGTCGAGGGCGACCAGGCGCCAGTAGACGTCGGAGCGACGCAGGCGCCGCGGCCACAGCCGTCGTACGAGCGGGTGCTGGGCACCGAAGGCGCGCGAGCACCAGAACCAGTCGGTGTCCCAGCGCCACAGGTAGTCATGGATCGTCAGCCGGTCGGTGGCCCTGTGCTGCAGCGAGCGGTAGTAGACCTGCTGGCCGGTGTAGTCGCTGGTCGGACCGGGCTCGTCGGTCCAGCGGGCCAGGGTCAGGTAGAGCTCGTCAGGGGTGAAGGCGACGCCGTCGAGGCCGTCGACCCGCTCGCCGTCCCACGCGCCGTCGGCGACGATGCGGCCGACCGCGTCGGCGAGCGAGCCGGCGTCGTCGAACCGCACGTGCCGGAGCGCGACGTGGGCCGGCACCTGCTCGAGCTCGATCCGGAGCCGCGTGGCGTAGCCGAGGGAGCCGTAGGAGTTGGGGAAGGCGTCGAAGAGCGCGTCACCGGGCTTGGTGGTGACGACCTCGCCCGCACCGGTCAGCACGTCCATCTCGAGCACCGACTCGTGCGGCAGGCCGCTGCGGAAGCTCGTGGACTCGATGCCGAGCCCGGTGACCGCGCCGCCCAGGGTGATGGTCCTGAGCTGGGGCACCACGAGCGGGATCCGTCCGTGCGCGAGGGTGACCTCGACCAGGTGCTCGTAGGTGCACATGCCCTGCACCTCGGCGACGTCGCCGTCGACCTCGATCACCCCGGTCAGGCCGGACACGTCGAGCCCCCGCCCGGCGTCGGAGCGGCCCCGGAAGAGGTTGCTGGTGCGCTTGGCCAGCCGCACCGGCGACCCGGCTGGCAGGGCGGCGTAGGACTCCCGGAGCCTCGTGACCCCGACGGAGTGCTGCTCCCATCCCCCCGGCTCGCGCACGCGACCACGCTAGCGAGGTGCGCGGGGGGACGCGAGCGGGTTGTCCGTCAGCCGGCGCGCGTGGCGGAGCGTGAGTGGATGCGGCCCTGCGGGTCGCCGACGAGGACGGGGACGTCGGGGCCGGCGAAGTCACCGGCCGCGCGGACGTCCACCGCGTCGCCGTCGGTGAGCACGACCGCCGCCTCCAGACCGGTGGAGCCGGACGACAGCGCCATCGCGACGCAGACCTCCAGCCCGGTCAGCCGCAGGTGCGGGAGGTCGACGCTGGCCGCGGCGTACGTCCGCCCGTCGAGGTCACGCACGGCGGCGCCCTCGGCGGCGCGGGCCCGGGCGCGGGTGGCGCGTGCGAGGGTCACCAGCTTGGCGTCCTCGGCACTCAGGTCGGCTGACAGGTCGGTCATGCGAGCAGCGTAGTGAGGGGGCAGCCGGCCTCCCCAGCGTGCTCAGCGACCGGCGGAGCCCACGTGGGTGGCCGCGTCGTCGGAGGCGTCCTCGGCGGCGTCCGACAGGACGGACACGAGCACCGTGTCGATCTTGTTGCGCCGCCCGGTGGCCCGCTCGGCCTCGAGGCGCAGGCCGTGGCACTCGACCACCGACCCCGGGATCGGGACCTTGCCGAGGTGCTTGGCCATGAGGCCGCCGACGCTGTCGACGTCGTCGTCCTCCACCGAGACGCCGACGATCTCGTCGAGGTCGTCCACCGGGTAGCGCGAGGAGACCCGGATCGCGCCGCCCTCGACGTGCTCGACCTCGACCTCCTCCGCGTCGTACTCGTCGGTGATCTCGCCGACGATCTCCTCCAGCACGTCCTCGATCGTGATCAGCCCGGCGGTGCCGCCGTACTCGTCGACGACGACCGCGATGTGCTGGCGGCGGGCCTGGAGCTCGGTGAGCAGCGCGTCGACCGGCTTGGAGTCGGGCACGTAGTGGACCGGGCGCATCACCTCGTCGACCCGCTGGGTGAACTCGACGTCGGGGGCCTCGAAGTCGCGGCGGACGAGGTCCTTGAGGTAGGCCATGCCGACGATGTCGTCGAGGTTGTCGCCGATGACCGGGATCCGTGAGTAGCCGCTGCGCAGGAACAGCGACAGCGTCTGCCGGAGGTTCTTGTGGCGCTCGATGTAGACGACGTCGGGGCGCGGGACCATCACCTCGCGGGTGATGGTGTCGCCGAGCTCGAAGACGGAGTGGATCATCCGGCGCTCGCCGGACTCGATCACCGCCGACGCCTCGGCGAGGTCGACGAGCTCGCGCAGCTCGGTCTCGGTGGAGAACGGGCCCTCGCTGAAGCCCCGCCCCGGCGTGATGGCGTTGCCGAGCAGGATGAGCAGGGCGGGGATGGGTCCGAGGATCGTGGTGACCAGCGACAGCGGACCGGCCGACAGCAGCGCCACCGTGGCGTCGTGCTGGCGACCGAGGGTGCGCGGCGCGACGCCGATCGCGACGAAGGACACCACGAGCATGACGCCGATCGTGGTGAGCACGCTGGGCACCAGGGAGTCCTGGTAGGCGTCGCGCGCCCACGTGCTGACGAGCACGATGGCGCTGATCTCGCACAGCAGCCGCAGCAGCAGCGCCGTGTTGAGGTAGCGCGGCGGGTCGTCGAGCAGCATCAGCAGGCGCGTGGCACCCGCGCGGCCCTCGGCCTTCAGCTCCTCGGCGCGGGCGCGCGAGAACCCGTTGAGGGCCGCGTCGGCCGCGGAGAACAGCCCCGCGAGGAGGACCAGCAGGGCGGCGGAGCCGAGCTGCCAGATGTCGGCGGTCATGTCGGGAGGGTCATCTTCGGGAGGTCATGTCGGGAGGGTCGTGTCGGGAGGGTCATGTGGGGAGCGTCGTGCTCAGGCGGGCTCGGGGCTCGAGCGCCACTTCTCGAGCAGCTCCCCCTGCAGCCCGAACATCACGGCGTGCTCGTCGGGCTCGGCGTGGTCGTAGCCCAGCAGGTGGAGGATGCCGTGCACGGTGAGCAGGTCGATCTCGGCCTCGCGGCCGTGCCCGGCATCCTCGCCCTGGCGCTCGGCCACGGTCGGCGCGAGCACCAGGTCGCCGAGCACGCCCTCCTCGGGCTCCTCGTTGACCTTGCCGGGACGCAGCTCGTCCATCGGGAAGGCGAGCACGTCGGTCGGGCCCTGCTTCTCCATCCAGTGCTCGTTGAGGTCGGCGATCGTGTCCTCGTCGACGGCCTTGATGCACAGCTCGGCCTGCGGGTGGACACGCATCTCGTCCATCACGAAGCGTGCGAGCCGGGACAGGCGGCGTACGTCGACGTCGCGCCCCGACTCGTTGAGGACCTCGATGCTCACCGGGGCTTCCGCCCGTCGGTGCCGCGGTCGCTCGCGGCGGGGACCGTGGTGGCGACCGGTGTGGCGGAGACGGGCTTGCCCTTGGCCTGGCCGGACTTGGGCCCGCGCGCCTGGTCGGTGGCGTCGAAGACCTCGTAGGCCTCGACGATGCGGCCGACCAGCCGGTGGCGTACGACGTCGGTGCCGGTGAGGCGGCAGAACGTGATGTCCTCCACGCCGTCGAGGATGCCCTCGACGACCCGCAGCCCCGACTGGGTGCCCGAGGGGAGGTCGACCTGGCTGGTGTCGCCGGTGACGACGATCCGCGAGCCGAAGCCGAGCCGGGTGAGGAACATCTTCATCTGCTCGGGCGTCGTGTTCTGCGCCTCGTCGAGGATGATGAAGGAGTCGTTGAGCGAGCGCCCGCGCAGGAACGCCAGGGGCGCGACCTCGATCGTGCCGGCGGCGAGCAGCTTGGGGATCGTCTCGGGGTCGACCATGTCGTGCAGCGCGTCGTAGAGCGGGCGCAGGTAGGGGTCGATCTTCTCGCTCAGCGTGCCGGGCAGGAACCCGAGCCGCTCCCCCGCCTCGACGGCCGGGCGGCTGAGGATGATCCGGTTGACCTCCTTGGCCTGCAGCGCCTGCACGGCCTTGGCCATGGCCAGGTAGGTCTTGCCGGTGCCGGCCGGCCCGATGCCGAAGGTGATGGTGCTCTTGTCGATCGACTCGACGTAGCGCTTCTGGTTGAGCGTCTTGGGTCGGATCGTGCGGCCGCGGTTGGACAGGATGTTGAGGCTCAGCACGTCGGCCGGCCGCTCCTGCGTCTCGGTCTGCAGCATCTGGATGATCCGCTCGACCGTCTCGCCGGAGACGCCCTGGCCGGTGCGGACGAGCGTGACGATCTCGTCGAGCAGCCGCTCGGCCATGGCCACCTCGGCGGAGTCGCCGGCCAGGGTGATGCGGTTGCCGCGCACGTGGACGTCGGCGTCGAAGGCCCGCTCGATCAACCGGAGGTGCTCGTCGCCCGGACCCAGGACCGAGACCATGTCGATGCTGTTGGGGACGACGACGGTGTGGGTCGGCTTGTCCTGCTGGGTGTTGGTGCCGGTCGTGTCAGTCATGGATGCCCGTGATCGGGCGGCCTTCCGGGTCGGTGGCAGAGCACCTCCATGCTACCGAGCGGGCCGCGCGCAGCCCACCCGGTTGTGGCCGACCCCTCAGGGGCGGGTGACCTGCAGCATCCCCAGGCACATCTCGTCGGTCGTCCCCTCGCCCCACACGACGTAGCGGTCGGGCTGGCCCTCGAACGACGGGAGCCTGTCGCGCAGCCACTGCACGTGCCTGCAGGTCACCTTGACCTGCTCGAACGGCTCGAGCCGGACGGGCTCGATCGGCCGGCTGCCCTGGTCGTCGAAGTCCCACACGGGGATGTTGAGGATCGTGCGTGCCTGCGGCGTGCCGGGGTTGACCTCGATCGTCAGCGAGCGGCCGAGCAGGTGCATGTGACCGGCGACGCCGTGGATGGTCAGCGGCTCGGACATGGTGCGCACGCACGACTGCACCTCCCCCGGCTCCGGCTCCCCGCCGCACAGGAGGTGGAGCAGGTCGGCGGTGTTGCCCTCCGCACCGAAGCGCTCCTTGACGTCGGCCAGCGCCGCGGCGCGGTCGCAGAGCTCGCCGTCGGAGTGCTTCGGGCGGCACGGCAGCTCGACCGGGGCGGGCAGCAGCATCGTGCTCAGCGACTCGAGCCGCCGCGTGCCCGGGGCGAGGCGCAGCTGGGCGGCCGAGGTGTCGGCCTGCTGGCCGGCGAGGAGGTTGTAGTGCACCTGCATCACGATCCGGCTGCCCTTGGCCAGGCGGATCCCGAAGCCGGGCTTGATGACCGTCTCCTCACCACCGGGCGCCCAGGCGCCGATCCACGACGACCGGTCGACGTTCTGCACGCGCTCGAGCCCCGTGCCACCGAAGCACGTCCAGCCCTCGCCCTCCTCGGTCGCGTCCTTCTCCTCGGCCGCGGCGGACTGCTCCGGCGGGAGCTGGAAGAGGATGACGTGGTGGACGGTGTCGGGGTTGCCGGGCAGGACCTGGGTGCCGGTGAGCCACGCGTCGCGCTCCAGCCCCGGGTCGAGGACGAAGCAGCGGTAGTCGTCGGTGCCGGTGCCGTAGGGGGCTGACGGGGTGTAGCTGCCGGGCATCGCGATCGTCGTACGCGTCTCGCCGGCGCGCAGCCTCTTCGACCGCGCCGGCTCGGCGTAGTGGCCGTCGTGGCCGGCCTGCTGGGCCTGCTCCTCGCCCGCGTCGGCGGCCGACTCCGGGCTCGCGGCATCGGCCCCTGCCGGCTGGGTGGCGGTGCGGTCGCCCGCGGGGTCCGAGGCGGGGTCGTCGCCTCCGCAGGCGGTCAGGAGCAGCAGCCCGGAGGCCAGGGCGGCGGCGAGCGCTCGGCGGGGTCGGGTCAGCACCGGGTCAGACCAGCGACTCGGTCATCCCGGGCGCGGAGCCGAGGACGTGGAAGTGGGTGTGGAAGACGGTCTGGCCGGCGGAGGCGCCCGTGTTGGCGACGAGCCGGTAGTCGTCGTTGCCGGACGCCCGGGCGACCTCGTCGGCCAGCGCGATCGCGTGCCCGGTGCCGGTCGGGTCCGCCGCGGCCGAGGCTCCGGCGTTCTCGTGGTGCGCCACCGGCAGCACGAGCGCGTGGAACGGGGCCTGCGGGTTGAGGTCCTTGATCGCGATCGCGTGGTCGTTGCGACCGAGCACGTCGGCCGGGATGTCCCCGGCGACGATCTTGCAGAAGACGCAGTCCGCCGAGGTGTCGCTCATGGCGCCACCCTACGGCTGCGGGGCGCGCGCGGCGCCCGGAATCGACGGTCGGGTGATCGGCCGCGCTCGGCGGGTGCGGGTGCGCCGGGGTGGTCGGGGTGGCGCGGCGTGTGCGCGGATCGGCGGGCGCCGAGGCGCCGTACCGTGACGACCATGACCCCCACCACGTCCCGAGCGGTTCTCGCCCGCGCCGTACGACGCCGCGCGGGCGCCGCGGTCGTCGTCGTGGCGACCAGCCTGGTCCTCGTCGCCTGCGGCGAGGACCCGAGGCCCGTCTCCGACTCGACCAGCGAGCCGACGGCGAGCGACGGGGCGCAGCAGTCGGAGTCCCCCTCGCCCTCGCCGGTCGAGTCCTCCACCGGGACGCCGACCGAGTCGCCCACCGAGTCCACCTCGGAGGCACCGTCCGAGTCCGGCACCGCCGTCCCGGTCTACTTCGCCGGCGACGGCCCGGGCGGCAGGACCGCCCTGTTCCGCGAGTTCCACCGGGTGCAGGGCGACCCGCTGACCGAGGCGGCCCGCCTCGTCGCGGGCGGCGGCCAGCCCGACGACCCGGACTACCGCACGCTGTGGCCGCAGATGGAGGTCGCCTCGGTCACCGCCACCGACGGCGTCCTCCTCGTGCAGCTCCCCTCCGACGCCTTCACCGAGGCGCCCGACGGGATGAGCAGGCGCGACGCCCGCCTCGCCCTGCAGCAGCTCGTGCTCACCCTCCAGGGCGTCCAGCAGGAGCGGGTGCCGGTGGTCGTCCAGCGCGACGCCCCGGGCCTCGACCTCTTCGGTCGACCCACCGGCACGCCGGTCTCGGCGGCCAGCGCGCTGCGTACCCTCAACCTGGTCAACATCACCTCGCCCGCCGAGGGCGACACGGTCTCCGGCGACACGGTCACGGTCACCGGCGTGGCGAACTCCTTCGAGGCGTCGGGCCCCTGCCGGCTCCTGCAGGGCGGCCAGGAGGTCGCGCTCGAGGGCTACCAGTCCGACGGGTGGATGGAGGACCGGCTCTTCCCGTTCGAGGTCGAGCTGCCGCTCGGCGGCGTCACCGGCGAGGTGGTCGTCCAGTGCGAGACCGACGACCCCAGCGGTGGGGCCGAGGGCAACGGGCCGTCGGTCGACACGAAGACGATCACCGTCCGGTAGGCGCGTCGCGGCGTGTCGTACGCCGTCGGCCGTCGGCCGAGACCGCGGAAGATCCGAGTCATCCGGTGACTCGGATCTTCCGCGTTGTCGCGGGAGTCCCCGGATATCCGGTGACCGCCGAGCCGGAGCCAGCCGACCGACCAGCCCGCCCCCTCGCGCCGTCAGCCCCAGCGAGCGGTGCGGGCCAGCAGCGCCGCGACCGCGACGACGCCCGCGGTCGAGGTGCGGAGCACCTCGTCGCCGAGCCGGACGGCCTGGGCGCCGGCCTCGGCGAAGGCGGTGAGCTCCTCGGGGGCGATGCCGCCCTCGGGCCCGACGATCACCACGATCCGCCCGGAGGCGGGTACGTCGACCGCGCTGAGCGGAGCGGCGGCGTCCTCGTGCAGCACGACGGCGAGGTCGGCCGCCGCGACGATGCGCCCGACCTCCGCGGTCGAGGCGAGCGGGGCCACGGTGGGCAGCCACGAGCGGCGGGACTGCTTGGCGGCCTCGCGGGCGGTGGCCTGCCACCTGGCGTGCGACTTCGCGGCCCGCTCGCCCTTCCACACCGCGACGGATCGCGACGCGGCCCACGGGACGACGGTGTCGACCCCGACCTCGGTCAGCACCTCGACGGCGAGCTCGCCGCGGTCGCCCTTGGGCAGTGCCTGGACCACGGTGACGGCCGGGTCGGGGCGGGTGGTGCGCTCGAGCGAGCCCACCGTCACGGTGAACAGCCGCTTGCCGGTGGCGGCCACCTCGCCGGTGACCGACGTGCCGCGGCCGTCGGTCAGCACGACCTGCTCGCCCTCGCGCAGCCGGCGTACGGCGACGGCGTGGTGCGCCTCGTCACCGGTCACCTCGACCAGGGACCCGACCGTCGCGTCGGCCAGCGACTCGACGAGGTGGACCGGCAGCGACACGGCGCGGCGCCCGACTCAGCCCTGGAAGGCGTCGCGCAGGCGGCCGAACATCGACTTGTGCGGGGCCTCGACCTGCCCGTCGGGCGTCTCCTCGCCGCGGATCGCCGCCAGCTCGCGCAGCAGCTCCTCCTGGCGCGGGTCGAGCCGCGTGGGGGTGTCGACGACGACGCTGACGACCAGGTCGCCACGACCGCCGCGCAGGCTCGGCACGCCGAAGCCACGGATGACCTGCTCGCTGCCGGACTGGGTGCCCGGGCTGATCTCGAGCTCGAAGGTCGTCTCCGTCCCGGACTCCGAGTCGGCGCTCGCCACGTCGGCCTCGAGCAGCGGCAGGGTGAGGTGCGTGCCGAGGGCGGCCGCCGTCATCGGCAGCGACACCGTGGTGTGCAGGTCGTTGCCGTTGCGATTGAAGGTCGGGTGCGGCTCGACGTGGATCTCGACGTAGAGGTCGCCGGACGGTCCGCCGCCGGGGCCGACCTCGCCCTGCCCGGTGAGCTGGACGCGGGTGCCGTGGTCGACGCCGGCGGGGATCTTCACGGTCAGCGTGCGGCGCGAGCGGACCCGGCCGTCGCCGGAGCACTCCCGGCAGGGGTCGGGGATGATCGAGCCGTAGCCGCGGCACGCCGCGCACGGGCGCAGGGTGCGGATCTCGCCGAGGAACGAGCGCTGCACGACGGCGACCTCGCCCTGGCCGTGGCACGTCTCGCAGGTCGTCGGCGAGGTGCCGGGCGCCGTGCCCTGCCCCTCGCACGCCTCGCAGCGCAGGGCGGTGTCGACCTTGAGCTCGCGGGTCACGCCGAAGGCGGCCTCCGCCAGCGTCACGTCGAGGCGGATCAGCGCGTCCTGGCCACGGCGGGCCCGCGAGCGCGGGCCGCGGGTCTGGCCGCCGCCGGGAGCCCCGCCGCCGAAGAACGCGTCCATGATGTCGGTGAACGAGAAGCCCTGGCCGGCACCGCCGAAGCCCTGACTGAAGGCGTCACCGCCGCGGTCGTACGCCGCCCGCTTGCCGGGGTCGCTCAGCACCTCGTAGGCGCGGGTGACGTCCTTGAACCGGTCCTGGGTCTCCGGGTCCGGGTTCACGTCGGGGTGCAGCTGCCGGGCGAGCTTGCGGTAGGCCTTCTTGATCTCGTCGGCACCGGCGTCTCGGGAGACGCCGAGGATCTCGTAGGGGTCCTGGGTCACTGGTTTCCTTCATCGAGGATCCGGGAGACGTAGCGCGCGACCGCGCGCACGGCTGCCATGGACCCGGGGTAGTCCATGCGGGTCGGACCGACCACGCCGAGGGAGCCGAGGTGGAACTCCTGCGGGCCGTAGCCGGTGGCCACCACGCTGGTGGCCGCGAGCTCGGAGTAGGGGCCTTCGTGCCCGATGCGGACGGTGAGCGCATCGACGCCCGACTCGCCGAGCAGCTTGAGCAGCACGACGTGCTCCTCGAGCGCCTCGAGCAGGGGCCGCACGGCCGTCTCGAAATCGCCGTAGCGGGCCAGGTTGGACGTGCCGCTCACCGCGACGCGCTCGTCGCTGCGGTGGTCGGACATCGCCTCGGCGAGCACGCTGACGATCGCGCGCGTCGACTCGGCCTGCTCCGGGCGGACCGCGTCGGGCAGCTCGCCCAGGGCGGCGGCCGCGGCAGCGATCTGCACCCCCGCGCTCGCCTGGTTGACCGCGACCCGCACCTCCGCGAGGTCGGTGTCGACGACGGCCTCGTCGAGCTCGACGAGGCGCTGCTCGACCCGGCCGGTGCTGAGGATGAGGATCACCATGATCCGGGTCGGGGTGAGCGAGACGAGCTCGATGTGGCGCACCGTCGAGCGGGACAGGGTGGGGTACTGCACGATCGCGACCTGGCGGGTGAGCTGGCTCAGCAGCCGCACCGACTTCTGCACGACGTCGTCGAGATCGACGGCGCCGTCCAGCAGCGTCGAGATGGCCCGGCGCTCCGCCGCGCTCATCGGCTTGAGGGTGGCGAGCTTGTCGACGAATAGCCGGTAGCCCTTGTCGGTCGGCACCCGGCCGGCGCTGGTGTGCGGCTGGTGGATGTAGCCCTCGTCCTCGAGGGCGGCCATGTCGTTGCGCACCGTCGCCGGTGACACGCCTAGGCCGTGGCGCTCGACGAGGGCCTTCGAGCCCACCGGCTCCTCGGTGGCGACGTAGTCCTCCACGATCGCGCGCAGCACGTCCAGCTTGCGGTCGTCGACCATGGGATCCCTCCTCGCTCGCGGGGCGGCGCACCCGGTGCCATCCGGCACGGGCTGGCACTCGTTCGTCCTGAGTGCCAAGACTACTAGCCAACCGTAGGCTCGCGAGCATGGCCGACCACACCCCCCGCTTCACCGAGGTCGCCCCGCGGGTCTGGGTGGCGCACTACGACTGGATGCACGTCAACATCACGCTCGTCGGCGGGTCCGACGGCCTGCTGATGGTCGACACGCACGGCTCGGCCGCCCAGGCGCGCGCCGTTGCCGACGACGTACGACGCCTCGGCGCGGGGCCGCTGACCGGGATCGTCAACACCCACGAGCACTGGGACCACCACTTCGGCAACGCCACCGTGGTCGAGCAGCTCGGCGAGGTGCCCATCCACGCGACCGACTGGGCGGCCGAGCACATGGTCGAGTCCGCGGAGCGCACCTTCGCGAAGTACGAGGACGCGGCGGGCGACCCGCACCGCGACGAGATCCTCGCCACGGCGCTCCGACCGCCCACCCACACGTTCTCGTCGGTGGTCCAGCTCGACCTGGGCGACCGGGCGGTCGAGCTCGTGCACCCCGGCCGCGGCCACACCGCCGGCGACCTCGTGGTCCGCGTCCCCGACGCCGACGTGCTGCTCGGGGGCGACCTGGTCGAGGAGTCCGACCCGCCATTCATCGGCGACGACTCCTGGCCGCTCGAGTGGCCGCTGACGCTCGACCTCGTCCTCGAGCTGATGACCGACGCGACCGTGGTCGTCCCCGGCCACGGCCGGGTGGTCGACAAGGCGTTCGTCCAGGACCAGCGCGTCGATCTCGGCGTGGTCGCCGAGACGATCCGCGACCTGGCGTCGCGCGGCGTGCCGCAGTCCGAGGCCCTGGCCCAGGGCGAATGGCCGTGGGACCCGGCACTCCTCGTCAGCGCCGTGCGCCTGGGCTACGAGCACCTGCCCCGCAGCCAGAAGCGGCTCCCTCTGGTGTGATCACCCTCCAGCCAGTTAGGCTTGCCTTACCTAATTGCCGGAGGACCGATGACACCGACCGAAGCAGCAGTGCTGGCCCGCAGCGTGCTGTCGTGCCCCGACGCGATCACCCTCCGGGTGAGCGAGGACCGCGAGACCAGCCTCGACGAGGACTACGACGTCACCTGCGACGTGCACGGCGCGCCGGTCTTCAGCGCCTGCGAGGACTCCGCGCTGGTCACTGCCGCCCGTGGCGGCGCGGGCGGCGTGGTCGAGGTGTCCAGCGGGTTGAGCCACCCGGCGACGGGCGGTCGTCGGATCGACCTGTTCCTCCTGGGCCGACTCGCCGAGCGCGGCTCCGGCTGCGCGTGCTGCGGTGGGTCACGCTCCCTCGTGGCGCTCGACCCCACGCGGGTGACGCTGTTCTGCGACGACCGGCCGGTGCCGGTGGACCTCGACCGGTTCCGCGACCGCCGCCACGTCCTCAACCCCGGCTACCTCCAGCGCACCGCCGAGCACGCCAACGAGGCGCACGAGAGCGAGCTGCGCACGGCGATGGCCTCGACCTTCGGGATCCCGGCGCGGACCCTCCTCGCGGCCAGCCTGCTGCGGGTCGACCCGTCGGGCGTCGACGTGTCGTGGCTCGACTCGGCCGGGGCCCACACCGAGCGCCTCAACTTCCTGCGCACGGTGTCCTCGCCGCAGGAGCTCGGCGAGGCGCTGCGCTCACAGCTGCACGCCGGCCTCTGCTGAGACGCCACACCCCCATGGGGCTGGACGCGACCGGCTCGAGTCGGTTGCATGAGGACATGACCGAGAACACCGAGTCCCAGCCCGACCACACCGAGACCCCGCGGTCCTCCAGCGGCACCAGCCCGGCGGACTCGGACCACTCGGGAGGTACGACGTCGCCCGACTCCGCGACCCTCGGCGGCATCTCCGACGACCAGCTCCCCGAGGACCTCCAGCCGGGCGAGGACAACCCGCTCGCGGAGCCGCTCGACCCCGACGCCGAGGAGACCAAGAGCCGCGAGGAGCTCGAGATGGACGCCACGCAGGAGGACCTCGGCAACGACGACGGTGCCAGCACCGCGCCGAGCCAGAGCGGCGGCCCGGGCGAGGGTGCGGGCCAGGCGAGCCGCGAGCCCGACGCCTCGACCACCGACACGAGCGTCGACGCCAACAGTGGCGAGGGCGCCCAGGGCGACGGCATCGCCGAGGGCTGACCTCTCGCCGCGGCGCCGGGGCTCAGCGCGTGAGCGCCAGGTAGGCGATCAGCGCGGCGAACCCCCCGACGAAGACGAGCACGCACGCGACGGCGACCAGCAGCTCGGCCGACGGCACCAGCCGGAACAGCGGGACGTGGTCGTCGTCCGCGTGGTCCTCGTAGTGGTTGCCGGACTCGTCCCACGTGAGCCGGGCCGCGGCCCACTCCCAGCGGCTCATCGGCGCGACACGCCGACCGCGGGCGTCGAGCTCCTCGGAGGCGAACCCGCTGCGGCCCCCGAAGGAGCGCGCGATGTCGCTCTGCTGGGTCGGCCTGGAGCGCTTGGCCACGGCGTGCCACCCCCGTTTCGCGGCGTCGGCCGCCTAACGTGACCCGGTGCCCAGCGATCGCTACGGAACCGACGTCCTCTCCGATGACTGGAAGGCGCCCCGCAACGGCCGTGCCGTCGAGGTGCCCACCGAGCTCGGGATGGTCGTCGAGGAGGTCACGACCGACTGGTGCGGCGAGGTGGTCGCGGTCGACCGCGACATCGACACGCTGACCCTCGAGGACCGGCGCGGCAAGCGGCGGACGTTCCCGCTCGGTCCCGGCTTCCTGCTCGAGGGCAAGCCGGTGATCCTCACCCGCCCGGTCCGCGGCGGCGCCCCCGCCGCGCCCACGCGTACGGCGTCCGGCTCCGTCGCCGTGCCCAACGCCCGCGCCCGCGTCGCCCGCGCCAGCCGGATCTTCGTCGAGGGCCGCCACGACGCCGAGCTCGTCGAGAAGGTGTGGGGCGACGACCTGCGCATCGAGGGCGTCGTCGTGGAGTACCTCGGCGGCGTCGACGACCTCGCCGACCACCTCCGCGACTTCAGGCCCGGACCCGAGCGTCGCGTCGGCGTCCTCGTCGACCACCTGGTCCCCGGGTCCAAGGAGGCCCGCATCGCGCAGGGCATCGCCCGCTCCCCCGTCGGCAAGCACGTCCTCGTCGTCGGCCACCCGTTCATCGACGTCTGGCAGGCGGTCAAGCCCGACCGGCTCGGGATCCCCCGCTGGCCCTCGGTGCCCAAGGGCATCGACTGGAAGACCGGCACCTGCCAGCAGCTCGGCTGGCCGCACCGCGACCAGGCCGACATCGCCCGCGCCTGGAAGCACATCCTCGGCCGGGTCACGTCGTACGCCGACCTCGAGCCGGCCCTGCTCGGCCGGGTCGAGGAGCTCATCGACTTCACGACGCTTCCCTGAGCTTGCTCAGGGAAGATCACGTCGGGAGATCGAGTAGGGCTCGGCCGGACCCGAGCGCAGCGAGGGACCGGCGACCCGTATCGAGATCCGCGATGACTGATGGGTCTCGATACGCCCGCTCGTCCCTCGCGGGCTACTCGACCAGCGAGCGGGTTCAGTCGACCAGGTCGCGCACCACGGCGTCGGCGAGGAGCCGGCCGCGCTGGGTGAGCACGAGCCGCTCGGCCACGAGCTCGACGAGGCCGTCGGCGACGAGCCGTGCCACGTGCGAGCGGCCCGCGGCCTCGAGCGCGGTGACCGGCAGGCCCTCGACGAGGCGGATCTCGAGCAGGACCCGCTCGACGCGCTGGTCGCGGTAGCCGAGCACCTCGCGGGCGAGGGCGGGCGAGACGCCGGTGGCGAGCCGCTGGGCGTACGCGGCGGGGTGCTTGACGTTCCACCAGCGGACGCCGCCGACGTGCGAGTGCGCGCCGGGGCCGACGCCCCACCAGTGGCCGCCGGTCCAGTAGAGGAGGTTGTGGCGGCACCAGTGGTCGGGCGAGGTGGCCCAGTTGGACACCTCGTACCAGCCGAGCCCGGCGGCGGTGAACCGCTCGTCGGCGAGGTGGTACTTGTCGGCGAGGTCGTCCTCGTCGGGCATGGGGAGCTCGCCGCGCGCCACCTGGCGCGCCATCGCGGTGCCGTCCTCGACGATGAGCGAGTAGGCCGAGACGTGGTCGGGCTCGCAGGCCAGGGCGGCGTCGACGGAGGTCTCCCAGTCGGCGAGCGACTCCCCCGGCGTGCCGTAGATCAGGTCGAGGCTGACGTCCTCGAAGCCGGCCCGGCGTGCCCAGTCGACCACCGCCGGCACCCGCAGCGGGTCGTGGGTGCGGTCGAGGGTGCGCAGGACGTGGTCGACCGCGGACTGCATGCCGAAGCTGATCCGGTTGAACCCCGCGGTGCGCAGCTCCTCGAGGTCCCAGGCCGCGACACTGTCGGGGTTGGCCTCGGTGGTGATCTCGACGTCGTCGGCGAGGCCGAACTCCGCGGCCGCGCTCGCCACGATCGCCCCGAGGTCGGCGGCCTTCAGCAGCGTGGGCGTGCCTCCGCCGAAGAAGATCGTCTCGATCGGCACGTCGCGGTGGCCGAGGACGTTGCGGGCGAAGCGGATCTCGCGGATGGCCGCCTCGGCGTACGTCGACCGGCTGGCGCCGACCTCGTCACCGAGCTCGTGGGCGGTGTAGGTGTTGAAGTCGCAGTAGCCGCAGCGCACCGTGCAGAACGGCACGTGGACGTAGAGGCCGAAGGGCCGGCTGCCGAACTGCGCCCATGCCTCGTCGGGCAAGAGGCCGTCCTCGGGGGCGAGGTCGCCGTCGGGTTGAGCGGGGGGCACGCGGGTATCCAACCACGCGTGCACCCCCGCTCACGCAACCGTGACGGTCAGGCGTACATCTCCTCGATGAGCGCCTGGTTGTTCTGCTGCACCACGTTGCGCTTGACCTTCATCGACGGGGTGAGCTCGCCCGACTCGACCGTCAGGTCGTGGTCGAGGAGCTTCCACTTCTTGATCGTCTCCCAACGGTTGAGGTGGCTGTTGAGGTCCTCGATGTAGTCGGCGACCATCTGGCGCACCGCGTCCGAGCGCACGATGTCTGTGTAGGACGCACCGCTCATGCCGTTCTCCTCGGCCCAGCCGGCCATCGCGTCCGGGTCGAGGGTGACGAGGGCGACGCAGTAGTTGCGCTCGTCGCCGAAGACCATGAACTGGCTGGCGTAGGGGCACACGGCCTTGAACTTCGACTCGATCGCGGGCGGGGCGATGTACTTGCCGCCCGAGGTCTTGAACAGCTCCTTGATGCGACCGGTGATGACCAGGTGGCCGTCCTCGTCGAGGGCGCCCTTGTCACCGGTGTGCAGCCAGCCGTCGGAGGTCAGCGTCTTCGCCGTCTCCTCGGGCAGGTTGTGGTAGCCGTCCATGACGCCGGGACCCTTGATCATGATCTCGTCGTTCTCGCCGAGCTTGACCTCGCTGCCCGGGAAGACCGGACCGACCGTGCCGAACTTGTTCTGCTGGGGGTGGTTGACGAACGAGCCGGCCGAGGTCTCCGTCAGGCCGTAGCCCTCGAGGATCGTGATGCCGGCCGCGCCGAACCACTCGGCGATGTCGCGGTTGAGCGCCGCGGCGCCCGAGATGAAGAAGCGGACGTTGCCGCCGAAGCGGTCGCGGATCTTGGAGAAGACCAGCCGGTCGAACAGGCCGTGCTGGACCTTGAGCCCCAGCGGGACGGACTTGCCCTCGCGCTTGAGCCGCTCGACCTCGAGGCCCACCTTGAAGGCGCTCTTGAAGATCTTCTCCTTGGCGCCGCCCTCGGCGGCCTGCATGGTGACGATGCGGCCGTGCGCCTTCTCGAAGATGCGCGGGGCCGCGCCCATGAAGGTCGGCTTCACGACGCCGAGGTTGTCGACGATCTTCTCGACGCGGCCGTCGATCGCGGCGGCGAAGCCGCACGCCATCTGCGTCGACATGAGCACCTTGCCGAACGAGTGGGCCATCGGCAGCCAGCGGAACTCGAGGTCGTCCGGGCCGAGGATGCCCTGCGCGCGGATCGCCTCGCCCTCGTAGACCCACGAGGAGTGCCGCAGCCGCACGCCCTTGGGGCGACCGGTGGTCCCGGAGGTGTAGATCAAGGTGGCGAGCTGGTCGGGGGCGATCGCCTGCGACGTCGTACGCACGACGTCGGGCTGCTCGGCCAGCCTGGCCGCGCCGAGCGCGGCGAGGTCGTCGAGGGAGATCACCCAGTCGCCGTCGCCCTGGCCGTCGAGGACGACCACCTTGCTGACGTGGGGCAGCTCCGCGCGGTGCGCGGTGAGCTTGGCGAGCTGCTCGGCGTCCTCGGCGAAGACGACCCGGCTCTCGGAGTCACCCAGGATGTAGACGGTGTCCTCGGCGTTGGTGCTCGGGTAGACCGTCGTGGTGGCGCCGGCGGCGCACATGATCGCGAGGTCGGCCAGGATCCACTCGTAGCGGGTGCCCGACGCGATCCCCACGCGCTGCTCGGGCTCGACCCCCAGGGCGATCAGGCCCGCGGCGAGTGCCTCCACCTTGTCACCGGCCTGCTTCCACGTGACGGACTCCCAGGCCTCGCCGCGCGGGAAGCGGAACGCCTCGCTGTCGGGCGACGCCGCGACGCGGTCGAAGAACTGGACGGCCACGTTGGGTGGCATGGTGTCGAGGAACGCCGTGTCGATGGTGATCGGCATCTGTTACCTACTCATTCGTCGGAGCGTGACGCGGCGCGTCACACAGCGGGGCTTGCTGCTGACTGGGCTGTAACCTAGATCACTTGGTTTACCGAGTGGTAGCAAACACGGCGAATTGACCGGACCAGTGAGCCGCGGCGGACGACTAGTCCTGCACGGCCTTGGTGATCGCGACGCAGCGGGTGATCCAGTCCTGCTCCTCGGCCGTGAGCCGACGACGGTCAGCGCGGGCGTCCTGCACCGTCCACCCGGCGTTGACGACCATCCGGACCACGACCCAGTCGCGCGCCCGCGCCTCGTCGAGCCCACCGGCGTCGACGAGGGCGTGGAAGCGGCGCCGCAGCCCGTCGCGCACCGAGCCGACGGCGCCGGGGCCGCTCAGCTCCTCCATCCTGTTCCACAGCATGGGCGCGGGCTCGTAGTGCGGGTCGCCGGCCATCGGCTTGGGATCGATGGCCAGCCACGCCCCTGCGTCGTCGGCCATCACGTTGGCGTAGTGCAGGTCGCCGTGCACCACGACCGGGCCGGCCGCATCGGCGAGGAGGTCGCGGCCGAGCGCCAACGCCTGCTCGACGTAGCGCCGCGGGATCGGCACGTCACGGCCCAGCTCGTCGAGGTCGCGCAGCCACCGCTCGACGTACGACGCCACGGTGGCCAGCTGCGGCATGGCGGGGACGTGCAGCCGGTCGTAGAGCCCGCCGACGACCTCGCACGCCTCCACGTCCCACACGTCGCCCATGTCGGGGCCGGGCAGCCACCCGAGCAGGAGCGCGCGCCGCCGCGGGTCGGCCCGGAGCAGGCGTACGGCGCCGCGCCCGCCCCAGTGCTGCAGGGCCAGTCCCTCGTGCAGCGACTCCTCGTCGCCGTCGAAGGTGATCTTGAGGGCCGCGCCCGTGCCGTCGGCGTCGGTGACCGGCAGCACGAGGGAGCAGAACCCGTGCAGCGGCAGCGCGACCGGCGTGAGCCGCCACTCCTCGAGGAGGTCGGCGGCCAGGCGCGGCAACCGGTCCAGCCACCCGGACCAGTCCTCGCCGAGCGCCCGCTGCGCGAGCAGTCCCGGAGGGATGGTGACGGGCATGCCGCGACTCTAGGCTGGCCGCCATGAGCGATCGCCAGCGGCCGTGGTCCGACGACGGCGTCGAGCACGGGCGGATCCTCGTCCTCAGCGACAACCCGATCGCCCGGGCGGTGGCCGCCATCGCGTCGACGGTGGGCCGCACCGTGGTCGTCGAGCCGGCCGACGACGGCGGTCCGGGGCTCGACCCCCGCCCCGGGGACGCGGTCGTCCTCTGCGACCACGACGCCCCGGACGCCCCGGCGGTCCTGCGGGCTGCGCTCGCCTCCGAGGCGGCCTACGTCGCCATGATGGCGAGCCGGCGACGCGCCGCGGGGCTGGTCGAGGAGCTTCTCGCCGAGGGCGTCGACGTGTCCACTCTCCACGTGCCTGCGGGCCACGACCTCGGTGGCAGGGCCCCGGGCGAGATCGCGCTGTCAGTGGTCGCGGAGATCGTCGCCGAGTCCCACGGCCGCCCCGGCGGCCCGATGCGCGGCTGAGACGTGGCGCGCACCTGGGCCGAGCTGGGCGCGGCGTCGCTGGCCCGGCAGCTCCCCGACCGTCCCGTCCCCGGCAGCGGCGCCGAGGTCGCGGCCGCGGTGCACGCGATCGGCGACATGCAGACGCAGACCGCCCGCTCCGCCTTCATCGGGCTCGGCGCCCGCTTCCCCGGCACCACCCACGCGGCGATCACCGAGGCGTACGACGCGGGCGCGATCGTGCGGGGCAGCACGATCCGCGGCACGGTGCACACGGCCAGCTCGGCGGCCTACACGGTGCTCGCCGAGGCGACCCGGGTCGGCCAGCACCGCCGCTGGGCCCGGATGCTGGGCGTCACCGACGACCAGCTCGCGGCCCTGTGGCTCTCCATCGAGGACTTCGCCCGCGAGTGGCGCACCCCCGACGAGCTCCGCGACCACCTCGTCGACTGGCTCGGCCGGCACGCACCGCACGCGGAGGGGGCCACGGAGACCGTCCCGGGGCGCTACCTGTCCTTCGCCCACGGCGGGCTCGTCCGCCGGCCGGCCTCCGGCGACCGGTGGGAGGGTCAGGGCAGGCCCGTCTACCGGACCTTCGACCGCACGGGGCCGGCCACCACGACCGACGTCGTCCGCCTGCACCTCGCGGCCCACGGTCCCTCGTCCCGCCAGGACCTGGCGTGGTGGTCGGGGGTGTCCCTGGGCGCGGTCGAGGAGGGCCTCGCGGGCCTCGGCGGCACGGACGTCGTCGAGGACGAGGGTCCGGACGGGCGCGGCTACCTCGACCTGGCGGACGCGCCGCCGCCGCGGGACCTGCCCGGCGTACGGCTGCTCCCGGAGTTCGACGCGCTGCTGTGCGGCTACGACTCCAAGGCGCGCGACCGCTTCGTGAGCCCCGAGCACAACCGCCGCCTGTGGAACGAGTCCAACGGGATGCTGCTCCCGCCGCTGCTGGTCGACGGGAGGATCACCGGTTTCTGGCGGGCCGGCGGCAGCTCGCGGCGACGTCCGCTCGAGGTCACGTGGTTCGCCCGCACCCGCAAGCCGACGAGGACGGAGCTGGAGGAGCCGGTCGCGGCCCTCGAGGCGGCCCTGGGCATCGAGGTGACGGACGTGTCGCTCACCCGCGAGGCCGTCTGAGGCGCCTCGCGGTCTCGGCGAAAGGGCCCAGAACGGCCCAGAACGGCCCAAGACGGGTCAGAACGGCTCAGAACGGCAGCCCGTCCGCACCGACCGGCACCACCAGCAGGCCGAGCAGGCCCCCGTCCTGGCCCAGCGCGACCCGGCCCTGCCACTCGCCGGCCTCGCAGACCAGCGTGGTGGCGCCCACCACGGTGCCGAGCACCTCGGCGGACGGCGCGTCCTCACCTCCGGGCAGCTGCACGACCGTGTCGCGGCACGCGACCAGGTTGCCGGTGTCGGCGACCGCGCGCGCCCAGGCGCCGAGGACGACGTCGCGGGTGAGCACCCGGGCGACGTCGTCGGGCATCATCGCGCGGAGCTCGTCGTAGCGGCCTGCGTCGAGGGCCGCGAAGACGCCCTCGGTGGTCGCCACCACGCCGGCTGTGTCGGCGGGGGCCATCGGCCGGCCCGTACGCGGGTCGCGCGGCGTCCCGAACCGCTTGAAGGCCGCCTGCCGCGAGGTGCCGAGGACCGCGCCCACCGCGGCCCAGCTGTGGCCGGCCGCCTGCGCGCGCCGCACGGCGTCGGCGAGGGCGCGCTCGGCGAGGTGCACCGCGGTGGCGGCCGCCCTCACCCGGTCGAGCGGGTCGTCCTCAGGCACCGTCGCCGGCTCGCGACCGGCTGGCCACCAGGCCGGCCGGCACCAGCACGCCGGCGAGGATCACGCCGGTGGCCCACCACGAGGCGCCGTCGCCCACGACGTACATGGCGTAGCCGAGCACGAGCGCGACCGCTGCCGCGACGGCGTAGTGCGAGGCGGAGGTGCGCCCGTGGGTCTCCCGCTCGGGACCGGCCCAGGAGCCGGCGAAGAGCATCACCCACAGCGAGAGCGCCAGCCCGGCGCCCATGACGAAGTAGGGCCAGGTGCCGCCGGAGACCAGGCCGACGACGACCGTGAACGCGAGGGCGACGAGGAGGTGGGCCGGGATCGGGGACATGCCACCACCGTGCCGCGCGGGCCACCGTCTGTCAACCTCAGGTTGACGTCCCAGCGGACGGCTGGTCGCGGAGGTACTCCCCCGGTGTCATGCCCGTCACCGTGCGGAAGTCGTGGGTGAAGTGGGCCTGGTCGGTGTAGCCGAGGTCGGCCGCCATGTCGGCGAGGGCGCCGTCGCCCGTCTTGAGCGCCAGCACGGCGTCGTGCAGCCGTCGCCGCTGGACCAGCCACTTGGGGGCGAGGCCGAGGCGCTGCTCCACCAGCCGCTGGAGGCTCCGCTCCGACAACCCGGCCTCCCGCGCCAGGTCGCCCACCCGGGTCGCCTCCGGGTGCTCGCGCAGCCAGGCGACCAGCCGGTTGACCTGCAGGCCCTGCGCGTCGACCGGGAGGAGGGTGGTCAGCCAGTCCTCGGTGGCCGCGATGGCGGCCGCGTGGGCGACGGGGCTGCCGGGCTCGTCGGCCATCGCGGCCCGGACCCGGTCGACCAGCCCGGCGTGGTCGTCGGGCAGCACCTCGGACAGGTCGATCCACGTGTCGGTCACCTCGGCGACCGACCGCCCGAGGACCAGACGCCCGGCCGCGGGCGCGAGCATCGTGCCGACGGCCCAGCCGTCGCCCTCGAGGGTGACGCTGGACCGGCCGCGCGCCACGCCGTAGAAGCGGGCGTAGGTGTTGCTGACCACGACGAGGCACACCGGGTGCTGCAGCGTGCTCTGCGTGGAGGGCTCGGCCAGGGACCAGACCGGGATCCAGTAGCGCTCGACCAGGTGGGCGAGGTGCGCGGACGGCGCGTAGCGGTGGATGGGCGGCGAGGGCCTGCTCAGGCCGGTGAGGTGCGCGCGGTCGACCGGGTCGACCGGCTGGAGGGGCACCTGTCCGGTCATGTGTCGGATTATCACAAGAGGCACCGACACGAGCGGTGCGAGCGTGGACCCATGACCACCACCGCACAGCACTTCACCCAGCGCGCCGCCACCTTCGCCGACATCCTCGACCGCGCCGACGCGCAGTGGGACGCCCCCACGCCCTGCGAGGGCTGGTCCGTCCGCGACGTCGTCGCGCACGTCGTCGACACCGAGCGCGACTTCCTCGAGCGCCACGACCTCGCCCCGGGCCCCCGGCCCGACCTCACCGACCCGGCCGCGGGATGGCGCCGGCACGCGGCCGAGGTGGCCGCGGTGCTGGACCGCGACGGCGTCGCCGACCGGGAGTACGACGGCTTCTTCGGCCGCACCACGATCGCCGCCACGATGGCCGACTTCTACGGCTGGGACCTCGTCGTCCACGGCTCCGACGTCGCCCGGGCGACCCGCCAGCCGTGGTCGATCGACGAGGCGGAGGCCGCCGAGCTCCACGCCACCGCCGACGGCTGGGGCGACGCCCTCTACTCCGACGGCGTGTGCACCGGGCCCGTCGACGTCGACCCCGACGCGAGCGCGACGGACCGGCTGCTCGCCCGGCTGGGCCGCGACCCCCGCTGGGAGCCGGCCACCGTCAGCTGACGGCCTCGAGCGTCACGACCGCCACGGTGCACCGACCCGACACCCCACCCGGACCGGTGAGCAGGCAGCCGACCTCGGCGCCGTCCGGCCGGCCGGCGAGGACGTACGCCGCCTGGTCCTCGGCCAGCGGCAGCGTCGAGGTGCGGCCGAGCTCCAGCACGGTGACGTACGGCGTCACGCTGGGCCCGGCGATCACGTTGAGCACCCGCACCGGCCCCTCGGGCACCGTGGCCACGACGGCGGCTCCACCGTCGAAGGCGAACGGGCGGCGCGGCTCGACGACGTGGGCCGTGCCGTCGACCTCGAGCCCGAGCACGGCGCCGTCCACGAGCGTCAGCAGCCGCTGCCGGTCCGGGAACGTCGAGAAGGGCCCGTCGCGGTCGACGTCGGCGAGGCTGATCCGCCACGAGCCGTCCGCGGCCGTCGCGAGCTCGCGCGTGACGCCGCCACCGTTGGCCCAGGGCCGCGCGGTGACGTCGTCGGCGCGGACGACCGGCACGGCTACTTCTTGCCGGACTTCTCGGTCGGCTGCGTGGTCGAGAGCGCGGCGACGAAGGCCTCGGGCGGGACCTCGACGGTGCCGATGTTCTTCATCCGCTTCTTGCCGGCCTTCTGCTTCTCGAGCAGCTTGCGCTTGCGGCTGATGTCACCGCCGTAGCACTTGGCCAGCACGTCCTTGCGGATGGCGCGGATGTTCTCGCGGGCGATCACGCGCGCGCCGATGGCGGCCTGGATCGGCACCTCGAACTGCTGGCGCGGGATGAGCTCCTTGAGCTTGCCGGCCATCATCACGCCGTAGCCGTAGGCCGCGTCCTTGTGCACGATCGCGGAGAACGCGTCGACCGGCTCGCCCTGCAGCAGGATGTCGACCTTCACCAGGTCCGCCGCCTGCTCGCCGGAGCGCTCGTAGTCGAGGGAGGCGTAGCCCTTGGTGCGCGACTTCAGCTGGTCGAAGAAGTCGAAGACGATCTCGCCCATCGGCAGCGTGTAGCGCATCTCGACGCGGTCCTCGGAGAGGTAGTCCATCCCCTCCAGGCTGCCGCGCTTGGTCTGGCAGAGCTCCATGATCGTGCCGATGTAGTCGCTCGGGCTGAGGATCGTCGCCTTGACCACCGGCTCGCGGACCTCGCTGATCTTGCCCTCGGGGTACTCGCTCGGGTTGGTCACCGTGACCTCGGTGCCGTCCTCCATGACCACCTCGTAGACCACGTTGGGCGCGGTCGAGATGAGGTCGAGGTTGAACTCGCGCTCGAGCCGGTCGCGGGTGATCTCCATGTGCAGCAGGCCGAGGAAGCCGATGCGGAAGCCGAAGCCCAGGGCACCGGAGGTCTCCGGCTCGAAGGTCAGCGCCGCGTCGTTGAGCTGCAGCCGCTCCAGGGCGTCGCGCAGCGTCGGGTAGTCGTCGCCGTCGATCGGGTAGAGCCCGGAGTAGACCATGGGGTTGGGGTGCTTGTAGCCGCCCAGCGCGTCGGTGGCCCCGTGGTGCTGGCTGGTGACGGTGTCGCCGACGCGCGACTGGCGCACGTCCTTCACGCCGGTGATCAGGTAGCCCACCTCGCCGACCCCGAGGTCCGCGGCCTTCACCGGCTCGGGGCTGATCACGCCCACCTCGAGCATCTCGTGCACCGCGCCGGTCGACATCATCTTGATCCGGTCGCGGTGGGTGAGCTTGCCGTCGACGACCCGGACGTAGGTGACGACGCCGCGGTAGGTGTCGTAGACCGAGTCGAAGATGAGGGCGCGCGCCGGCGCGTCGGCGTCGCCGACGGGCGCGGGTGTCTGCAGGACGATCTCGTTGAGGAGGCCGGCCACGCCCACGCCGGTCTTGGCGCTGACGCGCAGCACGTCCTCGGGCTCGCAGCCGACCAGGCCGGCGAGCTCGGCGGCGTACTTGTCGACCATCGCCCCGGGCAGGTCGATCTTGTTGAGCACCGGGATGATGTGGAGGTCGGCGCCCATCGCGAGGTAGAGGTTGGCCAGCGTCTGCGCCTCGATGCCCTGCGCGGCGTCGACGAGCAGGACGGCGGCCTCGCAGGCCTCGAGCGAGCGCGACACCTCGTAGGTGAAGTCGACGTGGCCGGGCGTGTCGATCATGTTGAGCACATAGGTGCCGGGGTCGGCACCCTCGTCGTTGTCGGCCGGCACCGTCCAGGGCATCCGCACGGCCTGGCTCTTGATCGTGATGCCGCGCTCGCGCTCGATGTCCATCCGGTCGAGGTACTGCGCGCGCGCCGCCCGCTCGTCGACCACCCCGGTGAGCTGCAGCATCCGGTCGGCCAGCGTCGACTTGCCGTGGTCGATGTGCGCGATGATGCAGAAGTTGCGGATGATCGACGGGTCGGTCGAGCCAGGCTGCGGCGCGTTCTTGAGGCTCACGGACTGCTTTCAGTGGTACGACGGCGGGATCGCGTCATTCTTCCACGCGGGTCCTGCCCGACCGAACCGGCGACGGGCCGCCGGAGCGGGCCGTCTCGGCGGCCGCGCCTCCCACCGGCCCCCAGGTGCCGGGACGCTAGCGTGCGGCGGTGCCCCCACGGACCGGTTCGACGCTGCCGCTCGTCCCGGCCGCGGCCTTCGTGCTGGTCTGGTCGTCGGGCTACATCTCCGGGCCCGCCGCCGTGCACGCCGCCGCCCCGTTCTCGGTGCTGGGCTGGCGCTTCGTGGTGGCAGCGCTGCTCGCCGCCGGGCTCGCCCTCGTCCTGCGGCGACCCACCCGGATGGACCGGGCGACGCTCCGCCGGGTGGCCGTCGTCGGGCTCGTCATGAACGCCCTGCAGTTCGGGCTGATGTACGTCGCGTTCGACCTGGGGCTCGGTGCGACCCTGGCCTCGCTGTTCCACGCGCTCAGCCCGGTGCTCACCGCCCTGCTCGCGGCCGCGCTCCTCGGCGAGCGGGTCTCGAAGGTGCAGGTCGCCGGGTTCGGCGTCGGGGTGGCGGGCGTGCTGCTGGTGCTGGGCGCGGACCTCGGCCACGCCGGCGGTCCGGTCGCGGTCCTCATCGGCTGCCTCAGCATGCTGACGCTGAGCCTCGGGACGCTCGGCCAGCGGTGGATCGGCGCGCAGCCCGACCTGCTGTGGTCGGCGGCCGTGCAGTTCGCGATGTCGGCGCCTCCGTTGCTGGTCCTCGGGTGGACCACGGAGGGCGCCTGGCCGGTGACCGACGCCCGCCAGGCCCTCGTGGCCGTCCTCTTCCTGGCGGTGGTGAACTCGATCGTGGGCCTCGTGCTGCTGTCGCTGCTCGTGCTGCGTGGCGGGTCGGGTGCCGCGGCCAGCCTGTTCTTCGTGAGCCCGCCGGTCACCGCGGTGCTGGCGTGGGTGGTCCTCGACGAGACCCTGTCGCCGACGCAGCTGGTGGGGCTGGTCGTCGCCGTCGTGGGCGTGGCGGCGGCCACCCGGACGCGGAGCGCACCCGTCCCGGCCGGCGTCTAGGTCCCGTCGGCGTCCACGTCTGGCCGGGCGCCTCGGTCGCGACCGGGCCGGACGTCAGGCGGTGGGCACCCAGTAGCGGCGCTTCACGCCCCGCACGTCCTCCAGCTCCCCGCCGGCGGCCTCGATCACCCGGATGGAGCCGTGGTTGTCGACGTCGCAGGTGACGAGGGCCGGGTCGATGCCGAGCCGCCGCGCCCACGGCAGCGCGGCCCGCAGCATCGCGGTCGCGTGCCCCTCGCGGCGGCGGGAGGGACGTACGTCGTAGCCGATGTGGCCGCCCACGTCGAGCAGGAAGTCGTTGAGCCGGTGGCGGATCGCCAGCCGGCCGAGGTAGGAGTCGCCGTCGATCCACCACAGGGTCGTGCAGGGCACGTGCCACTCGGGTCGGGGGCTGTCCTCCTCGGCGTCGGCCCGCACGGCCCGCACGAAGGTCTCGAACGTGTCCGGTTGCGACCACCTCGGCGCGTGGGTGTCGATCCAGGCGGCGGTCTGGCTGCGCTCGACGCCCTCGGCGACGAACTCATCCATCGCCTCGAGGAAGGACTCACGGACGGCAGTGGTGGGCAGCACGAGCTCGGGCATGGCGCCAGTCTCGCCGCTCCCGGCCACGCGGCTCCAGCGGATATCGGGTCGTCCGTCCGGCGGGCGTGGGGAAGGATGCGCGGCATGCCCGTCGCTCCCTACCCCGTCCCGCACACCGCCACCGCGCGCCGGCTCGAGTGGGCGTTCCTGCCCACCAACCTGCGGGCGTGGATCGAGCGCAAGTGCGGCTCGCCGGTCGTGCGGGCGATCTCCCAGACCAGCGGCTTCACCCCCGGGTTCGCCTCGGTCCTGGTCTGCGAGGACGGCTCGCGGCACTTCGTGAAGGCGGCGTCGGTCAAGGCCCAGCGGATGTTCGCCGACAGCTACCGCGAGGAGGCGCGCAAGCTCGCCGCCCTGCCGCCGGCCGTGCCGGCGCCCCGCCTGCTGTGGCACCTCGACGACGACTGGGTGGTGCTGGGCATCGAGTACGTCGCCGCCCGGCTGCCGCAGCGACCCTGGCAGGCCGACGACCTGGACGCGCTGCTCGACTCGCTCGAGGAGGCGGCCGACGCGCTGACCCCGCCTCCGGCCGAGCTCCGCCTTGACACCGCCGAGGCCGACTTCGCCCCGCTGCTCGAGGGCTGGGCGACCCTGCGGGCCACCCGCACCGACCTCGACCCGGACCGCCTGGCCGAGGCCGAGGCGCTGGCTCGGCGCTACGCCGAGGTGGTCGGCGGCGACACGCTCGTGCACACCGACATCCGCTCCGACAACGTCTTGATCGACCCGGACGGCCGCGCGCTCGTGTGCGACTGGAACTGGCCGGTGCGCGGCGCCGCCTGGTTCGACTCCTTCGCCGCCCTCATCGGGCCGCGCGGCGAGGGCCTCGACGTGGAGGCCGTCATCGCCGGGCGCCGGCTGCTGCGCGACGTCGACCCCGAGGCCCTCGACGTCAACCTCGCGCTCTACGTCGGCTACTTCTTCACGCAGTGCGAGCTGCCGGTCCCCTCGACCTCCCCCCACATCCGCGCCCACCAGCGCTGGCAGGGCGAGGTGTGCTGGGACTGGCTCGCGGAGCGGCAGGGCTGGTCGTGACGGCACCGCGTGCGGTCGGCGTACGCCTGCTGTACGCCGAGGTGCCGGCCGGCGTCCGCGACTGGGTCGAGCGCGAGCTCGGCTCGCCGGTGGTGGCGGTCGCCGAGCAGGTGGGCGGCATGTCGCCCGGCTGCGCCACCAGGCTCACGTGCGCCGACGGCACGCGTGCGTTCGTCAAGGCCGTCGGTGCCGGGCTCAACCCCGACACCCCGCGCCTGTTCCGCCGCGAGGTGGGCGTCCTGGGCCACCTCGGCGAGCACGAGCTGTGGGCGGGCCTGCGGGCGTCGTACGACGACGGCGACTGGGTGGCTCTGCTGATCGAGGACGTGGAAGGCCGGCACCCCGACTTCGCCGACGCGGGCGAGCTGGAGGCGGTGCTCGTGGGCGCCGACCGGCTCTCCGCCGTCCTGCAGCAGCGCACCGTCCCCGCGTCGCTCGACCTCGTGGACGTCGCGCTCGTCCTCCGCAAGTGGGCCGACTGCCTCGCGACGCTCGCGGACGCACCCGCCGCGGCCCCGGTGCCCGACTGGCTGCGCGGCGATCCCCACGGCTGGGCAGAGGTGCTCCGCGACCACGCGGCCCGACCGATGTCGCACCTGGCGCACTGGGACATCCGGGTGGACAACCTGCTGCGTCGCCCCGGCGGCGAGGTGGTGTTCCTCGACTGGGGCCTCGCAGCGCGGGGACCGGCGTGGGTGGACCCCCTGCTCGCCCGGATGGAGCGCGTCGACGAGCCGTGGTTCGACGACTCGGCCGGGTCCTCCCCCGCCCTCGCTGCGGCCGGCGACGACGCCGTGACGGCCTTCCTCGCCGGCTTCGCCGCCCACATGGCGGTGCGCTCGGTCGTCGCGGTCGACGTCAACCTGCCGACGCTCAACGATTTCCGGATCCGCGAGTCGCGGCGCATGCTGGAGGCCGTCGCACGCCGCACCGGCCGCTGACCTCGAACGATTTGGGCGGGCGGCACGCGTGGCGGTAGTGTTTCTCCCTGCATGTCCGGCACCCGACCCTCTCCTGCATCTGGGGGGTTGCCAGGCAGCCGACAAGCACGAGACTTCCTTTTCCTGACCAGTTCGAGCATCCGAGGATCCACACGTGGCGAACATCAAGTCCCAGATCAAGCGCAACAAGCAGAACGAGGTGCGCCGTCAGCGCAACCAGGCCGTGAAGTCGCGCCTGAAGACCGCGGTCCGCAAGTTCCGCGAGCTGTCGGAGACCGGTGACAAGGACGCCGCTGCGGCTGCCGGCCGCGACGCGATGCGCGCGCTCGACAAGGCCGCGTCGAAGGGTGTCATCCACTCCAACCAGGCGGCCAACCGCAAGTCGTCGATCGCCAAGAAGGCCGCGTCGCTCTGACCCGGGCCTGCTGAGCAAGACACCCGCCCACGTGGCGGGTGTTTTCGCATTTCGGGGACCTCAACGGGAGTCGCGCAGCCCGGCCACGGTGAGCACCAGGCGCTCCAGCGTGTAGGACGCGTCGTGGGCCTGGCCCTTGATGTCCGCATCGGCCACCGCGACCGCCCGGACCGCCGCGGCGATGCCCTCGGGGCTCCACGACCGCGACTGGTCGCGCACGGTGCGGACCTTCCACGGCGGGACGCCCAGGTCGCGGGCGAGGTCGGCGTCGCGGGCGCCGCGCGAGGAGCCGAGGTAGCGCGCGAGGCTGCGGGCCGAGGCCGCCATGGCCGAGGTGACCAGGACCGCGGCGGTGCCGGTGTCGAGCGCCCAGCGCAGCTCCTCGAGCGCCAGGGCGCGCTTGCCGGAGAAGGCGGCGTCGGCGACGGTGAAGGACTTGGCCTCCGCGCGTCCACCGAAGTAGCGCTGGACCTTCTCGACGGTGAGCTGCTCGCCGGGGTAGTCGTTGGTGAGCTGGTCGGCGGCCGCGGCGAGCGAGCGGAGGTCGTTGCCCACCGCCTGCACGAGGAACGTCGCGGCGTCGGAGGTGATCTTGGCACCGCGCGAGGCCACCTCGGAGGTCACGAAGCCGGGCATCTCGTTGGCCCGGACCTCCTCGGACTTCACCTCGGTCACGGCCGACAGCTTGCGCAGCTTGGTCAGCACGCCGCTGCCCTTCGCCCCGCCGGAGTGCACGAGCACCAGCGCGACGTCGTCGGCCGGGGCGGCGCAGTAGGACAGCAGGCCGTCGACCGACTCGTCGGGGAGGTCCTCCAGGCCCCGCACGACCACGCACCGCACGGTCGAGAACAGCGACGGCGCGGACATCTCCCCGAGGGAGGCCAGCGTCAGGTCGGACGCCGCGGACTCGGCCAGCTCGGCCTCGGCGTCGTGGGCCCGCACGGCCTCGCGGACCGAGGCGACGGTGCGCGCGGAGAGGTATTCCTCCTTGCCCGTCACGAGGACGACGTGGCCGAGGACCTGCGCGGCGGAGGGGGTGCGTGCCATGGTGCGGCAACTCTATCCGCGGGCGACGACACCGACCCCGCCCTCCCGCTCCACCACCACGAGGTCGCCGGACAGGTCCGTGCGCCAGGTGCGCGCGCCGGCTGCCGTGAGCGCGGCGAGGAGGTCGGGGGCCGGGTGGCCGTAGTCGTTGCCCTCGCCCACCGACACCAGCGCCAGCCGGGCGCCGAGCGACGCGAGCCAGTCGAGGTCCTGGTGCCGGCTGCCGTGGTGGGGCACCTTCAGGACGTCGACGCGGAGCCCCGGCAGCTCGCGCGCCAGGGCCGCCTGGGCGGACGGCTCCACGTCCCCGGTCAGCAGGATGCGCACTCCCGACACCTCGGCCACGAGCACCACGCTGGCGTTGTTGGGCGCGCTCTCGCTCGGGTCGGTCCCGCTCCCGTCGGGCCGCGGCCACACCACCTGGAGGGTGACGTCGCCGACCACCCGCGTCGCGCCGTACGCCGACAGCGCCGGGTCGCGGCCCACGGCGTCCTCGACCGACAGCACGCCCGCGGCGGGGTCGAGGAGGCCGGTCGCCTCGATCGTGCCCACCCGGCGCCCGTCCACGACCCCGGCCACCCCGCCGACGTGGTCGGCGTGGAAGTGGGTCAGCACGAGCAGCGGCACCGAGGTCACCTCCAGCCGGTCGAGGCAGGCGTCCATGGGCGCCGGCTCGGGCCCGGCGTCCACCACCACGGCGTCGTGGTCGCCGGCGCGCAGCACGAGGCCGTCACCCTGCCCCACGTCGCACACCGCCAGCACCCACCCGCGTGGCGGCCAGCCCGGGGTCGGTGGCCGCACCAGCATCACCACCACGAGCAGCCCCGTGCACGCCATCGCGGAGGCCGGCCTGCCCAGCAGCCGCGGTGCCACGAGCACGGCCGCCACGCACAGGGCCGTGAGGGCCGCGAGCGGCACGGGACCGGTGCCCCAGTCCACGGCCGCCGTCGGCACGTCCGCCCCGCGCCGTGCCACCGCGATGATCCACGCGGCCGACCAGGCGGCCGGAGCGGCCACGAGGACGCCCAGCGGCGCCCACAGGAGTCCGAGCAGGCCGCCCGCCAGGCCGAGGACCGTGGCGGGCGCGACGGCCGGTGCGGCCAGCAGGTTGGCGCCGACCGCCACCAGGCTCACCTGTCCCGACAGCGCCGCCACCACGGGGGTGCAGGCGACCTGGGCGGCCAACGGCACGGACACCGCCTCGGCCACCCACCGCGGCGTCCACCGCATCAGCGCGTCCCGCCACGGCGGCGCGAGCAGCAGGATGCCGGCGGTCGCCAGCACCGACAGCGCGAACCCCGGTGTCACGGCGAGCCGCGGCCAGACCAGCAGGAGACCGAGGACGGCGACGCCCAGGGCGCGGGCGCCGCGCGAGCGCCCGTTGGCGCCCATGCCGACGAGCGCGACCGCGCCCATCGCCGCGGCGCGTACGACGCTGGGCTCGGCGCGGGCCGTCATCACGAAGCCGACGATGCCGACGGCCGCCAGCGCGTGCAGCCACCGCCCGCGCACGCCGAGCCACCGGCCGAGGACGAGCACGGAGCCGACGACGAGCGTCAGGTTGGTGCCGCTCACGGCGAGCAGGTGCGTGAGGCCGGTGGTGCGGAAGTCGTCGGCGAGCGCCGGGTCGAGACCGCCGTCGTCGCCCACGACGAGCGCCGGCACGAGCTCGCGGGCGTCGGCGTCGCGGCGCTCGACCGCGGCCCGCACCGACCGGCGTACGGCTGCGGCGGCGTCCCACCAGACGTCCGGCTCGGCGACCACCCGCGGCTCACCGGTGGGACGCACCAGTGCCGCCACGTCGCCGTCGGCGGGCACCAGCCGCGCCGCGGTCTCCAGCGACGTGCCGAGCGGCGGGCGCGGCCAGTCCGCGTCGGCCATCACCACGACCGGCGCGTCGAGCGACCACGCGCTCCCCCGCCCCTCGACCCGGGAGACGCTGGCCTGCGCGACCTGCAGGTCGCCGAAGCGGCCGGCGACGACGCGTACGTCCGAGGTGACCTCGAGACGCAGCGAGACGACGGCCCCCTCCTCGGCCAGGGCCGCCAGCGGCGAGGTGGCGACCAGGGTCTGCTGCAGGGTCGCCACGCCCGCCACCGCCACCAGCGCCGCGGTCGGTCCCAGCCAGCCGGGAGCGACCAGCCGACGCGCGACCCCGAGCACCGCCGCCGACGCGACCAGCACCACCACCGCGAGGGCCACCCACCCGGGCAGCAGCAGCACGAGCAGGGCTCCGACCCAGGCACCCGCACCCAGGGTGAGCGCGCGGAGGTCAGGCACGGCTCAGAGGGTGACGAGCGGCGCGAGGTCGGCGAGGGTGGCCTCGCCGATGCCGTCGACCTCGAGGAGCTCGTCGACGGAGGTGAAGCCCCCGTGGGCGTCGCGCCAGGCCAGGATGGCGTCCGCGGTCACCGGGCCCACCCCGGGCAGCGTGTCGAGGGCCGCCCGGTCGGCGGTGTTGAGGTTGACCAGGGTCCCGCCCGGCGGGGTCGGCGTACCGAGGGTGCCGGCCACACCGGCCGCCGGTGCCACGCCGACGAGGATCTGCTCGCCGTCGACGAGCGGACGGGCGAGGTTGAGGCCGGTGAGGTCGACCCCGCGGTTCGCGCCGCCGGCCGCCTCGAGGGCGTCGACGACCCGGGAGCCGGGTGGCAGCACCGCGATGCCGGGTCGGCGCACCTTGCCCGCCACGTCGACCACCAACTCGGTGGTCGCGCCGGGGTCACCGGTCCCCGTGGAGCCGGGCGCGTCGGCGCCGCCGTCCGAGGCGAGCGGGGTCAGCGGTGAGGGCGCCGACGACACCGGGGCGACCGGGACCACCTCCGCCTGGTCCCGGACCGACCACCACGCCGCCAGCCCGACCGCCGCCGCGGCCACGACCGCAACCACGGCGAGGTGCACCGGACCCAGCTGCAGCCCGCCGATGCGCAGCCGTCGCGAGGCGTGACGCCCCGGCACCGGCAGCACCACCGGCGCCGGGGCGGGGGCCGCCGCCTCGGGACGTTCGCGGACGCGCGTGTGCGCCGACGAGTAGTCGCCGGGGTCGCCGGGGTCGCCGCGCACGGCGGCGAGCTCGGCGCTGAGCGTCGCCAGTCGCCTCGACACCGCCTCGGCGTGCTCGGAGGAGGACTGGGATCGGCGCATGCCTCCACGCTAGGAACGCCGGCACCCCCTCCGACAGGGGCGTTCGCCGATCTGTGGAGAGAGACCCGGCGTCCCACACTCCACCTGAGCGTTCATCCCGATCCGTGCGCATGCGTGCGGGTTCGTATGACGCAGCCCGAGGCGTCAGACCGCGGTGCGGAGCAGGACATCCCCGTCGGGTACGACGACCGTCCCGGCCGCGAGGTCGTGCAGGGCGCGGTGATCCCGTCCGACGAGGATGCCCACCAGGCCGAGCCCCGCCAGCAGGCAGCTCACGGGGAAGACCAGGGTGCGCACCACGGCTTGCCGCGCCGACACCGGCGTCCGGTCGGTCCGTACGACGCGGGTGCCGGCCAGCCACTTCCCAGCCGTCTGACCGGCGACGGCGACGCACCCGGTCGTGTAGACGAACCACCAGACGGCGAAGGCGACGCCCGCGACGAGGCCGTCCTGGCTGCCGAGCTGGCGGCGGGTGAAGGCGTCCACCAGCACGGCCGTCGCGGCCCACCCCAGGGCGAAGGTGCCGCTGACGGTGAGGACGTCGACCAGGGCGCCGAGGGCCCTCGCCACCGGTCCGCTGGTGGTCGACCGGTCAGCGTCAGCGCCGGGCCGTACCCGCTCCACGCCCCGGTCCACACCGGTGTCGAGCGACGCGGCCGTGACGCGGACCCGGTCGAGCACGGACACGGCCACCTGGCCCGTGCTCGCCCTGACCATCGCGGCGACGTCGACCCGTTCCACCAGCTGGGCGACGTCGACGTGTGCGAGGACCCGGTCGAGGTCGACCCGGTCGAGCACCGCGTTGACGTCGACGCGTCGCAGCACGGCGTCGAGGTCCACCCCGGCCACGACCCGGTCCAGGTCCACCTTGTCGAGCACCCGGTCCAGGTCCACCTTGCCAATCACCCGGTCCAGGTCCACCTTGTCGAGCACCGAGTCGAGGTCGACCCGGTCCAGCACCGCGTTGACGTCGACCCGGCGCAGCACGGCGTCGAGGTCCACCCCGGCCACGACCCGGTCGAGGTCCACCTTGTCGAGCACCGAGTCGAGGTCGACCCGGTCCAGCACCGCGTTGACGTCGACCCGGCGCAGCACGGCGTCGAGGTCCACCTCGGCCACGACCCGGTCCACGTCCACCTTGCCGAGCACCCGGTCCAGGTCCACCCGGTCCAGCACCGCGTTGACGTCGACGCGGTCCAGCACCCCGTCGAGGTCCACCCCGGCCACGACCCGGTCGAGGTCCACCCTGCCGAGCACGCGGTCGAGGTCCACCTTGTCGAGCACGAGGTCGAGGTCGACGTTCGTCAGCAGCGCGGTCAGGTCCACGCGGGCGAGGAGCCGGTCGAGGACGACACCCTCCAGCAGCCGGTTGACGTCGATGCGGTCCAGCACGGGGTCCAGCTCCACGCGCGCCAGCAGCGCGTCGAGGTCCACTCCCGCCAGGACGCGGTCGAGGTCGACCGTTTGGAGGATCGTGTCGAGGTCCACGCGGGTCACCAGCGCGGTCACGTCGACCCGGCCCAGCACGGGGTCGAGCTCGACGCGCGCGAGGACGGCGTCGACGTCCACCCGGGCGATCACCGAGTTCGGGTCGACCCGGTCCAGCAGCCGGTGCACGTCGATCCGGTCCAGCAGGGTGTCGATCTCCACCCGGGCCAGCAGCGCGTTGATGTCCACGGCGCTCAGCACGATGTCCGGGTCGACTGTCTGGACGACCCGATCGGTGACCTGCCCCGCGAGCCGGCCGAGCCTTGACGCCATCGGCACCTCCAGAGCTCGACGGGCGCACGTCCGGTGCGTCCGGCGCGAGGGTCGCGCCGCCGGCACGCCCGCGTGGTCCCCGAGGGTGGCACGCAACTCAGGCTCCGGGGTCACCCGTTCCGGGTGTCCTGCGGAGGGTGTCCTGCGGAGGGTGTCCTGCGGACGTCAGGTCGCGGGTCAGGCGTCCGGACGGGGCGAGACGCAGACGGCGACCATGCCCGGTCCCACGTGCGCGCCGAGCACGGCACCGAGCTCGCCGCACATCACCTCGCGGCCCTCGAGGCCGTCGGCCAGCCGCTCCGACAGGATCGCGGTCAGCTCCTCGGCGCGATCCGCGTTGGACAGGTGCGCGACGCAGACGTCGACGGCCTGGTCGCCCGCGGCCTCGACGGCGAGCTCGCCGAGCCGGGCGAGCGCTCGCGACGCCGTACGCACGCGCTCGCGGGGCGCCACCTTGCCGTCGACGATCTCGAGCAGCGGCTTGACCGACAGGGCGCTGCCGAGGATGGCAGCGGCCGCGCCGATCCGCCCGCCGCGACGGAGGTACTCCAGCGTGTCGACGTAGAACAACGACGTCGCCGCCCGCCCGCGCGACCGCGCCGCCTCGGCGGCCTCCTGCGCGCTGCCGCCGGCCTCGAGCACGTCGAGGGCGGTCAGCGCGGCGAACCCGGTGGCGATGCCGACCTGGCCGGTGTCGACGACGTGCACCGGGAGGTCCACCTCTCCAGCGGCGAGCTGGGCGGACTCGAAGGTGCCGCTCATCTCGCGGGACAGGTGCACCGAGACGACCTCCTCCACCCCGGCGGCCGCGAGCTCGCGGTAGAGCTGCACGAACAGCGCGGGCGCCGGCCGGGAGGTGCTGACCGGCACGAACTCGCGCAGCGCCGAGGCGACGACCTCCGGGGTCGCGCCGTCCGGCCCCTCGTCGAGCACCCTCGCGCCGATCACGACCTGCAGCGGCACGACCCGGATGCCGCGGTCCGCCGCCAGGTCGGCGGGCAGGCTCGCGGTCGAGTCGGTGACCACCGCGACGCTGGGCACGGCTCGCGGATCGACCGGGGGCTCGACCTGGGACATGGGGGCGACCCTAGCGGCCGTCACGCTCCTCAGACGACGATGTTCACGAGCTTGGGCGCCCGCACGACCACCTTGCGCACGGTCTCGCCGTCGAGGGCCCGCTGCACGCCGGCGTCGGCCAGGGCCGCGGCCTCCAGGTCGGCCTCGGTGATGTCCGGGGACACCTCGAGGCGCGCCTTGACCTTGCCCCTGAGCTGCACGACGGCGGTGACGGTGTCCTCGACCAGCAGCGCCTCGTCGACGGCCGGCCAGCCGGCGCGGACGACGGTGGGCTGGTGGCCCAGCCGCTCCCACATCTCCTCCGCGGTGTAGGGCGCGACCAGGGACAGCAGCACGGCGACCGCCTCGGTCGCCTCGCGCACGGCCGGGTCGTCCGGACCGCAGCCGGAGTCGATCGCCTTGCGGGTGGCGTTGACCAGCTCCATCACCCGGGCCACCATCACGTTGAAGCGGTAGTTCTCGACCAGCTCGGCCGCGTCGTGCACGGTCCGCGCGGTCGTACGCCGCAGCGCGACGTCACCGGTCGACACGTCGACGCCCGGGGCGGAGGTGACGTCGCCGGACAGCCGCCAGGCCCGCTGCAGGAAGCGCAGCGACCCGTCGGGCGACATGTTGGCCCAGTCGATGTCGTCCTCCGGCGGACCCGCGAAGACCAGGGTCAGCCGCACGGCGTCCACGCCGAAGGCCGCGAGCTGGTCCCCCAGGTTGACGCCGTTGCCCAGCGACTTGCTCATCTTCTTGCCCTGGTTGATCACGAAGCCCTGGTTGAGCTGGGCCGACCACGGCTCGCGGAAGTCGACCAGGCCCATGTCGTTGAGCACCTTGGTGAAGAAGCGTCCGTAGAGCAGGTGCAGCACGGCGTGCTCCACCCCGCCGACGTAGAGGTTGGCCGGCATCCAGGCGTTGACCACCTCGGTGTCGAACGGCCGGTCGTCCTCGTGGGGCGAGCAGTAGCGGAACATGTACCAGGACGAGTCGACGAACGTGTCCATGGTGTCGGTGTCGCGCGTGGCCGGGCCCCCGCACGTGGGGCATTCCACGTTGACCCACTCGGTGGCGCCACCGAGCGGCGAGGTGCCCTTCGGCTTCAGGTCGCTGCCCTTGAGCATCGGCAGCGTCACGGGCAGCTGGTCCTCGGGGACGGGGACCTCGCCGTCGACCGGGCAGTGGATGATCGGGATCGGCGGACCCCAGTAGCGCTGACGGCTGATCAGCCAGTCGCGCAGGCGGTAGTTGACCGCACCGGAGCCGCGCCCGTCGGCCTCCAGCCGCTCGATGATGGCGCGGATCCCCGAGACCTTGTCGCTCAGGCCGTCCAGCTCCCCCGAGTTCACGTAGGCGCCGCCGCCCGAGGTGGCGACCCCGGTCTCCTCCGGGTCGTCCTCCCCCGTGTCGATGACGCGGCGCACCGGCAGGTCCATGGCGCGGGCGAAGTCGAGGTCGCGCTGGTCGTGCGCGGGCACGGCCATGATCGCACCGGTGCCGTAGTCGGCCAGGACGTAGTCGCTCGCCCACACCGGGATCTCCTCGCCCGAGACCGGGTTGGTCGCGGTGATCCCCAGGTCGACGCCGGTCTTCGGGCGGTCGGTGGCCAGCCGGTCGATGTCGGAGGCCTTGCGGACCTCGACCAGGTAGTCGGCCAGTGCCTGCGCGCGGTCCGGGTGCACGATCTCCCCGGCCAGCGCGGCGTCGGCCGCGACGACCATGAACGTCGCGCCGTACAGCGTGTCGGGTCGGGTGGTGTAGACCTCGATCTCGCGCTCACCGTCGGCGGCGTGCAGCGCGAAGGTGACGTGCGCGCCCTCGGAGCGGCCGATCCAGTTGCGCTGCGCGGTGACCACGCGGTCCGGCCAGGTGGGCTCGAGCTCGTCCAGACCGTCCAGCAGCTCCTGGGCGTAGTCGGTGATCTTGAAGTACCACTGCGTCAGCTCCTTCTTGGTCACCTCCGCCCCGCACCGCTCGCAGAAGCCGCCGACGACCTGCTCGTTGGCCAGCACGGTCTGGTCCTGCGGGCACCAGTTGACGGGGCTGTTCTTGCGGTAGGCCAGGCCGCGCTCGTAGAACTTCAGGAACAGCCACTGCGTCCAGCGGTAGTACTCCGGGTCGGAGGTGTTGAAGGTGCGCGACCAGTCGAACGAGGCGGCGTACCTCTGGCACGACTCGATCGAGCGCGCGATGTTGGCGCGCGTGTAGGTGTCGGGGTGCTCGTCGTTGCGGATCGCGGCGTTCTCCGCCGGCAGGCCGAACGAGTCGAACCCCATCGGGTTCAGCACCTCGTAGCCACGCTGCCACCAGTAGCGCGCGACCACGTCGTGCAGCGCGAAGACCTCGGCGTGGCCCATGTGCAGGTCACCGCTGGGGTAGGGGAACATCGTCAGCGCGTAGCGCTTCTCGCGCGGGCTGTGGTCGTCGGCGCGGAACGGCTCGAGCTCGCCCCAGACGCGCTGCCACTTCGTCTCGGTGGCCTCGATGTCGTACGACGCGCGCTCGGTGGCGCTCGGGTCGTGGGCTCCGGTGTCGGTCGTCATGGCTGGTCCTCTGGGGCAGTTGCGGGCGAAGCGGGGTCGGACATGAAAAAACCCCTCACATGGAGGGGTAGCCGCGTGCCGGTCCGGTGGGACTGGTCAGCGCGGCTGAGGAAGGAGCAGGTCCTGGTGCACGAGAGCCAGCATACTCGTATCCATGGCTGCCGACCTGAGCAGGTACGACGACGTGCTCGCGTTCCTCGGCCGGCTCCCCGAGGAGGTGCCCGCGCTGCAGGTCGTCGTCGTCAACGGATCGGCCGTCACCGGCGGCTGGGACGAGCACTCCGACCTCGACGTGGAGGCCTGGTGCAGCGGCGACGCGGCCGCGACGTACGACGCCGTGCTGGCGCTCGCGCGGCACGAGCTCCAGGTCGACCACGTGTGGGAGCTGCCCGAGGCGACGTGGCCCGACGGCCGGCAGTGCTTCGTGCACCTCCAGCCCGACGCGGCCGACCTCAGCCGGCCCACGCGGCTCGTCGACCTGGTCGTGCAGACGATGCCCGAACGGCTCACGATGGACACCCGTCGCCACGGCGTCCCCGTCGTGCTGCACGACCCGGAGGGTCGGCTCGTCCTCGAGGACGACGACGAGGCCGAGCTGGAGGCGCAGCGCCGGTACGCGGTCCAGCAGACGGCGGCACGCCGCCAGACCGCCGCCTGGCTGGTCGAGCGGGCGCTCGCGCGCGGCGACCTCGCCGAGGCGACGACCCTGCACCTGCGCCTGGCGGTCGAGCCGCTGGTGCGGCTGCTGCGTATCGAGCACTGCCCGGCACGGCACGACTACGGGCTGCGCTACCTGCGCACCGACCTGCCGGCCGGCTACGCCGAGCGGGTGGAGGCGCTGCTGCCCGGCCCGGACCTCGCGGTCCGGGCCCGGGCGGCGTTCGCGTGGCAGGACGGGGTGCTGGCCCGCCTCACTTGACGAGCTGGGGGGTGAACGGCGGGTTCCACCACTCGCCGTTGTAGGCCTTGACGGCCCCGATCACGTGCAGGACGCCGGCGACGACCAGCGGCACGGCGAAGACCGGCAGGAACACCACGAACCCGATGCCGAGGGTGACGATGCCGAGGACCACGTAGATCACCGCGGCGACGACCAGCCAGATGAACATCGAGATCTGCACGTTGATCGAGTTGGCGGCGTGCGCCCGCACGAAGGGGCCGCGGTCCTTCTGGATGACGTAGACGGCGATCGAGGCCAGGAAGCCGAGGAAGCCGGCCGAGCAGATCATCGCGACGACGGCGCCGGCGTGGCTGATCGCGCCCCACGTCCGCTCGTCCTCGGGCGACATGGTGGCCGGCGCCTGCCGGTAGGTGCCCTGTGGCTGGGAGGAAGGCTGCTGGTAGGGCTGCTGGCCGAAGGTCGGCTGGCCGTACGACGGCTGGCCCTGCGCGGCGGGGTCCTGCGGGTGCTGCGGGTACTGGTCGGACATCTCACTCACTCCTCGGTGGGCCGGGTGCCCTGCGATGCGACAAGCCTCCCACGCCGAGGCGCGCGGATCACGCGCTCCAAGGGGGTGATCAGGGTCGGGTCAGGGTGCGGTCCGGGGTCCTCGGTACGCCGACGGCGTCCCCGTCCTGCGCACAGGTCCCCAACAAGTGTTTGACAGTCGAGCGTCTCCGCGTCCAGACTCACTCCCCAACGACTCTTGGAGGGTGACATGGCGGACCAGACGGGCGAGGTCACGGCGGGCGCCGTGGCGCGGCTGCGGGCGACCGCACACCCCCTGCGCCTGCGGATCCTCTCGCTGCTCACCGCGGAGGCGATGAGCGCAGCGGACGTGGCCCGCGCCCTCGGCGTGACGCACGCCAACGCGTCGTACCACCTGCGGGTCCTGCACGCCATCGGCGAGCTGGTCGTCGAGAGCGAGGAGAAGATCCGCGGCGGGGTGGCGAAGCGCTATCGCTACGACGCGACGCGGGACCTGCCCGCCCAGGGGGCGGAGGTCGGCGACCGGATCGCGTACGCCCGCGCGACGGCCGTGGAGGTGGAGCGGCGGCTGCTCGACGTCGCACCCGGACACTCCTCGTCGAGCGACCTGGAGGCCTGGGTGCCGGTGGAGGCGTGGCACCGCGCGGTCCAGCTGCTGCACGAGGCGTCCCACGTCCTGCACGCGGCGGCGCGTCCCGCCGGCACGCCGGACACGGTGCACGTCAGCGCCACGTCCACCGCCTTCACGATGACGGGCGGCCTCACCGGCGACGCCGTCCGCTGGACGCCCTCCGAGGAGCCCCGATGAACTGGTCCGACTCGCTCGCGCCGCTGCGCAACCGCAACTTCGCGTGGTACTTCGCCTCGCGCCTCGTCAACACGTTCGGCAACATGATGGCGACCGTCGCGCTGGCGTTCGCCGTCCTCGACATCACCGACTCCCCCACCGCCCTGGGCCAGGTGCTCGCGGCGCACACCATCCCGATGGTCGCGCTGCTGCTGTACGGAGGGGTGATCGCGGACCGGATCCCGCGCACCCTCGTGCTGCAGTTCTCCAACGTCGCCTCGGCGATCAGCCAGGGCGCGATCGCCGTGCTGGTCCTCGCCGGGCACGCGGAGATCTGGATGCTCGTGTGCCTGAGCATCGTGCACGGCGCCGTGTCGGGCGTCGGCTTCCCGGCGATGGCCAGCGCGCTCCCGCAGCTGGTCCCCCGGTCCGACCTGCAGCCGGCCAACGCGCTCGTCTCGCTCACCCGCAACGGGATGATGGTGATCGGCCCCACCCTCGGCGCCCTCCTGGTCGTCACCGTCGGGTCGGGGTGGGCGCTCGCGGTCGACGCGCTCACGTGGGCGCTCGCCGCCCTCCTGCTGGTGCCGGTGACGATCCCGCCCAGGGAGTCCGCGGGCGAGCCTGCCGACACCGTCCGTGAGCTGCGCGAGGGGTGGAGCTTCTTCTGGGCGACGCCCTGGCTCTGGATCGTCGTCGTCGGCTTCGGCGTGCTCAACCTCATCCACGCCGGCGCCTGGACCACGCTCGGTCCCGCGATCGCCGACGACACCATCGGCCGCCAGGGCTGGGGCTTCGTGCTGTCCGCGGAGGCGGCCGGGTTCCTCGTCACGACCGTCGTCCTGCTCCGGGTCCGCCTCGAGCGGCCACTCCTGCTCGGCATGCTCGGCGTGCTGCTGATGGCACCGCCCATGCTCATCCTCGGGGTCTCGCCGCACCTGGTCGGCCTGGTGGTCGCGGCCTTCGCGGCCGGCGCCGGCACGGAGGTGTTCGGCATGGGATGGAACCTGGCGATGCAGGAGAACATCGAGGACCGGATGCTGTCGCGCGCCTACTCCTACGACGCACTGGGCTCCTTCGTCGCCATCCCGATCGGCCAGATCGCGTTCGGTCCCCTCGCAGCGGTGTTCGGCTATCGGCCGGTCCTCATCGCCTCGGCCGTCGCGTACGCCGCCATCGTCGCGCTGGTCCTCTGCTCGGGGTCGGTGCGCAACCTGCCGCGCGCGCCGGCGACCCCTGCGGCGACGGTGACCACCACCACGCCGTAGATTCTCGCCATGGGAGTCCTCGATCACTTTCGCCTCGACGACAAGGTCGTCATCGTCACCGGCGCCTCGAGCGGCCTGGGGGTCGCCTTCGCCCACTGCTTCGCCGAGGCCGGGGCCGACGTGGTCCTCGGGGCGCGGCGGGCCGACAAGCTCGAGCGCGTCGCCGGCTCGGTGCGCTCGACCGGGCGCCGGGTCCACACGGTCGTGACCGACGTCGCCGACCCGGAGCAGTGCCAGCGCCTCGTCGACGAGGCGATGGCGAAGTTCGGCCGGGTCGACGTCCTGGTCAACAACGCCGGCGTCGGCACGGCGGTCCCCGCCACCCGGGAGACGCCCGAGCAGTTCCGCTCGGTCATCGACGTCAACCTCAACGGGTGCTACTGGATGGCGCAGGCGTGCGGCCGCGTGATGCAGCCCGGCTCGAGCATCGTCAACATCTCCTCGATCCTCGGCATCACGACCGGCGGCCTGCCCCAGGCGGCGTACTCCGCGTCCAAGGCGGGCCTCGGGGGCCTCACCCGCGACCTCGCCCAGCAGTGGACGGGCCGCAAGGGCATCCGGGTCAACGCCCTGGCGCCCGGGTTCTTCGCCTCGGAGATGACCGAGACCTACCCCGAGGGCTACATCGACCTCGCGCTCCAGCGCGTCCCGGCCGGCCGCAAGGGCGACCCGCGCGAGCTCGCCGCGACCGCGGTCTGGCTGGCCTCCGACGCTGCCGGCTACGTCACCGGCCAGATGATCCCGGTCGACGGCGGCCTGACGATCGCCTGACCGAGATGGCGCAGGTCGAACGATCCCGCGCGGGCCTGCTGGCCGTGGCGGGCGTGGCCGTGGTCGGGCTGCTCAAGCTGACCTACCCCTACTGGCAGCTCGACCTGCCCGGCGAGCGACCCGTGCGCGCCCAGTGGGACCCCGACCTGGCGGTCCGCAACGCCTTCAACAAGCACCAGGTGGCCCTCGGGACATCGGTCCGGATGACGACGGCGGACTGCGAGGAGATGGGCAGGGCCAAGGGCTCCACCAGCCACTGCGTCGTGCGCTACGACGACGGCGGGACCGACGAGCTGACGTTGACGATGCTCGAGGACGGCGGGGACTTCGACATCGAGGTGACGCAGGAGGACCGCTGAGGCGACGGCAGCCCGGACGTGGCGCTCAGCCGGCGGTGAGGATCTCGGCGACCGCGTCGACCAGGCCGGCGATGTCCTCGTCGCTGGCCACCAGCGGCGGGGCGAAGCGGACCGTCGAGCCGTGGGTGTCCTTGGCGAGGATGCCGCGCGCCATGAGCGCCTCGGACATCTGGCGACCGGTCATCAGCGCCGGGTCGATGTCGATGCCGGCCCACGCGCCGCGGACGCGCACCGCCATGAGGCCCTTGCCGACGAGCGGGCGGAACCCGGCCTCGATCTGCGCGCCGATCTCGGCCGCGCGGGCCTGGAAGGTGCCCTCCTCCAGCATCGCCACGACCTCGGTGCCGATCGCCGCGGCGAGCGGGTTGCCACCGAAGGTGGACCCGTGCGACCCCGGGGTGATGACGTCCATGATGGCGTGGTCGGCCGCGATGGCGGAGACGGGGTAGATGCCGCCGCCGAGCGCCTTGCCCATGATGTAGACGTCGGGGACGACGTCCTCGTGGTCGCACGCGAAGGTCTTGCCCGAGCGGGCCAGGCCCGACTGGATCTCGTCGGCGATCATCAGCACGTTGCGCTCGGTGCACAGCGCGCGGAGGTCGCGCAGGAAGCCCTCGGGCGGCATGACGACGCCGCCCTCGCCCTGGATCGGCTCGAAGAGGACGGCCACCGTGGTGTCGTCGATGGCCGCGGCGACCGCGTCGACGTCGCCGTAGGTGACGCTGCGGAAGCCCGTGGTGAAGGGGGCGTAGCCGGCCGTGGCGACCTCGTCGTCGGAGAAGCTGACGATCGTCGTCGTGCGGCCGTGGAAGTTGCCCTGCATCGTGATGATCGAGGCCTGGCCCGCTGGGACGCCCTTGACCTCGTAGCCCCACTTGCGGCTCACCTTGATCGCGGTCTCGACGGCCTCGGCGCCGGAGTTCATCGGCAGGATCATGTCCTTGCCGGTCAGTCGCGCGAGCGCCTCGGCGAAGCCGCTGAGCTGGTCGTTGAAGAACGCGCGGCTGGTCAGCGTGAGCTTGCCCAGCTGCTCGCGCGCGACCGCCACCAGGCGCTCGTTGCTGTGGCCGAAGTTGAGCGCGGAGTAGCCCGCGAGGCAGTCGAGGTAGCGGTTGCCGTCGACGTCGACGACCCAGGCGCCCTCGCCCTGCGCCAGCACCACCGGCAGGGGGTGGTAGTTGTGCGCGGCGTAGCGCTCGGTGGTCTCGATGTGCGCTGCCGTGGCGCTGCTGGTGCGGGTGGAGAGGTCAGTCGCGGTCATGTCCGCATGGTGTCACCCGGCGGCCGTTCCGCCAACACGCCGACGCAGGGTCGCGAGCCCCTCCCCACGCAGCTCGTCGAGCGCGACGGCCCGGCCCGCAGCGGCCATCAGCAGGGCTTCGCCCGGGCCCACCACCTCCGGTCCGTGGCCGGCGGTCCAGCCGATGTCCTCGGCGACCAGGCGGAGCCCCGTCACGTTGCTCCTCGACGGCAGGGTCGGAGCGCGCAGGGAGAAGTCGAGCACCGGCACGAGGCGCTCCCGAGGGATGACCCGCGGCATGCCCAGCGCCCGCCGGACGTCCTGGTGGTGGATCGTGCCGTCGGTCAGCGCGACGCCTCCGCCCATGGCGGACGGGAGCCCCCGTGGGCGCCGGCAGGCCGCGACAAGCCGGACCACGTCGGCGGGCTCGAGCTCGGCGTACCGGCGCAGCGCGACCTCGTTGACCGTCGCGGGTCGCAGGCCGCCGCGCAGGAACGTCGTCACCGTCTGCGGCACCGACAGCTCGTCATAGCTGACCACGTGGGTCACGACGTCACGCACCGACCAGTCCTCGCACAGCGACGGGGCGGCCCACTGCTCCGGAGTCAGGGACTCGGCGAGCCCGAGGAGGTCACTCCGCTCCTGCTCCGCGAAGGGCATCAGCTCGGCCATCCGCCGATCATGCACCGGCCGAGGACTGCTGCGGAAGACGCCGAAATGCAGCGAAGGCGCCCGGAGGCGCCTTCGTGTCGGTGGAGCTGAGGGGACTCGAACCCCTGACCCTCTGCATGCCATGCAGATGCGCTACCAGCTGCGCCACAGCCCCAACATCGTCTTCCGGTGGTGCTGGAGGACAACGCGGAGAACATTAGCCGACGGCGACGGCGAGGTGAAATCGGGGTCCCGCGCCCGGTCGCTCACGGCGTCACGACACGGTTCCAGGCGATGAGGCGCCACCTCTCGATGCCGCCGGTCCACGTCGAGGCCGCGTGCTCGAGCTCGACCCACCCGCAGTTGTCGAGGACGCCCAGCGTCTCCGCCGGCTCCGTGCCCCAGCCGAGGAAGGCCGGCACGACGGCGCGCAGGGCGGCACCATGGGAGACCAGGAGACCGGTCTCGCCCTCCCCCAGCCCGTCGGCGTACGACGTCAGCGCGGGCAGGAAGCGGCCGAGCACGTCGTCGACGGTCTCGCGCCCCGGGATGCGCTCGATCTCGCCGGCGAGGAGGGCGGCGTGCTCCTCGGGGTGCCGGGCGGCGTACTGCTCGTTGGTCAGGCCCATCCGGTGGGGCCCGACGTCGAACTCGCGCAGCCGCGGGTCGAGGACCGGAGCGAGTCCCGCCTCGGCGGCCACCGCGGCGGCGGTGCCGGCCGCGCGGGCGAGGTCGGAGGACCACACCGCGACCGGCCGGCACGCGGCGAGGACCGGCGCGACGGCCTTGGCCTGCGCCTCCCCCAGCTCGTCGAGCGGCACGTCGGCGTGCCCCTGCGCGCGCCCGGCGTCGTTCCAGGCGGTGCGGCCGTGGCGCAGGAGGACGAGCCGCCTCACGTCAGGGTCAGCGGGATGAGCGGGCAGTCGCTCCAGAGTCGCTCGAGGGCGTAGAAGGAGCGCTCCTCCTCGTGCTGGACGTGCACGACGATCTCGCCGTAGTCGAGCAGCACCCAGCGGCCCTCCTTGTGGCCCTCGCGGCGGATCGGCTTGGCGCCGTGCTCGCGGAGCTTGTCCTCGACCTCGTCGACGATGGCGCCGACCGCGCGCTCGTTGTTGGCGCTCGCCAGCACGAAGGCGTCGGTGATCGCGAGCTGGTCGCTCACGTCGAAGGCCAGCACCTGGTCGGCCTTCTTGTCGTAGGCGGCCTGGGCGGCGACGGCGACGAGCTCGAGGGCGTGGTCGGTGGCAGTCATGCGGTTTCCTTGCTGGTTGAGCGGGACGAGCCGGACGAGCCGGACGTGGAGGCGTAGAGGTCGTGCTTGGCGATGTACTGCACCACACCGTCGGGCACGAGGTACCACACGGGTTCGCCGCGACGCTTGCGCTCGCGGCAGTCGGTCGAGGAGATCGCGAGAGCCGGGATCTCCACCATGGTGACCCGGTCGGACGGGATCTTGGCCAGCGTCGCGGGGTCCATGGCGTAGCCGGGACGCGTGCAGCCCACGAAGTTGGCGAGGGCGAACAGCTCCTCGGCGTCGCGCCAGGTGAAGATGTCGGCCAGGGCGTCGGCACCGGTGATGAAGAACAGCTCCGCGTCGGGCATCTGGCCCTTGAGGTCGCGCAGGGTGTCGATCGTGTAGGTCGGTCCGTCGCGGTCGATGTCGACGCGGGAGACGGTGAAGCGCGGGTTGGCCGCGGTGGCGACCACCGTCATCAGGTAGCGGTGCTCGGCACCGGTGACCACGCGGTCGCTCTTCTGCCACGGGTCCCCGGTCGGCACGAACACGACGGCATCGAGGTCGAACCAGGCCTGCACCTCGGAGGCGGCGACGAGGTGGCCGTGGTGGATGGGGTCGAACGTGCCACCCATCACCCCGACCCGGCGGCCCGCGGAAGGCTCACTCACGCCGTCGACCCGGCTCAGCTGTGCTCGCGCCCGCCACCGAAGGAGACCACGGCCAGCAGGAGGACGAGGAGCAGGCCGAGCGCCACGGCGCCGATGACGTAGGGACTGACGGCAGGCGCGTCGTGCTCGGCGGTCTCGGCGGCCAGCGTGATGGCGGTGCTCAGCATGGGCGCCACCCTACCGGCATCAGCGGACGTGGCCGTCGCCGACCACGACGTACTTGCTCGACGTCATCTCCGGCAGCCCCATCGGGCCACGGGCGTGCAGCTTCTGCGTGGAGATGCCGATCTCGGCGCCGAAGCCGAGCTCCCCGCCGTCGGTGAACCGGGTGGACGCGTTGACCATGACCGCGGCCGAGTCCACGGCCGCGACGAAGCGCCGGATGGTGGCCTGGTCGCGCGCCACGATCGCCTCGGTGTGGCCCGAGGACCAGCGGCGGATGTGCTCGATCGCCCCCTCGACGTCCTTGACCACCGCGGCGGAGATCTCGAGCGCCAGGAACTCCGCGGCGTGGTCCTCGTCGGTCACCGGCACCACGTCGTCGTACTCCGCGAACGCCTCGTCGCCGTGGACCAGGACGCCGGCCGCCTGCAGGGCCTCGACGACGAGGGGCAGGAACTCGTCGGCGACGTCCTCGTGCACGAGCAGGGACTCGGCGGCGTTGCAGACGCTGGTGCGCTGCGTCTTGGAGTTGAGCACGATCGCGAGCGCCTGCTCGAGGTCGGCGGTCGCGTCGACGTAGACGTGGCAGTTGCCCACCCCGGTCTCGATGACCGGCACCGTCGAGCCCTCGACGACGCTGCGGATCAGGCCTGCCCCGCCCCGTGGGATGAGGACGTCGACGAGCCCGCGGGCGCGCATCAGCGCGGTCACGGAGTCGCGGGTCTCCCCCGGCACGAGCTGTACGACGTCCTCCGGCAGGCCGCTGCCCGGCAACGCGCCGCGCAGGGCGGCGACGACGGCGGCGTTGCTCGAGCGGGCGCTCGACGAGCCGCGGAGCAGGACGGCGTTGCCCGCCTTCACGCAGATGCCGGCCGCGTCGGCCGTGACGTTGGGTCGCGCCTCGTGGATCACCCCGACGACGCCGAAGGGCACCCGCACCTGGCGCAGCTCCAGGCCGTTGGCGAGGGTGCTGCCGCGCAGCACCTCCCCCACCGGGTCGGGCAGCCCCGCGACGTCGCGCAGCCCCTGGGCCATCGCCGCGAGCCGGCTGTCGTCGAGGCGCAGGCGGTCCACGATGTTGGCGGGCGTGCCCGCCTCCTCGGCCCGCCCCACGTCCTCCGCGTTGGCGGCGAGCACCTGGGGCGCCGCGGCGAGGAGCGCCTCGGCCATGGCGTGGAGGGCTGCGTCCTTGGTGGCGCGCGTGGCCGTGGCCAGCTCGTGGCTCGCGGCACGGGCGCGAGCGGCCACCTCGCGCACGGCGTCCTCGCTGCTCATGGCGCCGAGCCTAGTCCGCCAAGGCCTACCCTCGATCCATGTCTCGCATCACGGGGGCGGTCGTCGCGCTCGCGGTGGCAGCGGCTGTCCTGGGCCCCATGCGCACCGACTCGACCACGGCAGGGGCTTCGCAGGGGGCGACGGCTGCGGCGAGATCGACGCCGGACCTGCCGCGGAAGGTCCCCGGTGGCGTGGAGCTGTCCGTGGCCGACGGTGACCTGCTGCGGATCTGGGCTGCGGACGACCACCGCGCGGTCTGGGCGAAGCGACGCGACGCCACCACCGGCACGTGGGGCGAGCGGCGGGAGGTGCTGCGCACGAGGAACCTCTTCTGCGGCGACGTGGACGCCCGCACCGCCAACGGCGCCGTCGCCGCGATCGCCAGGTGCGACGACGGCGCCTACATCGAGGAGGACGTGCCGACCGCCTCCCGCGCGCTCTGGTCACCCGACGGTGCCACCTGGTCGTCGTACGCCCTCGAGGGCGAGGCCTACGACGAGCCCGGCATCTCCCCCGACGGACAGAACGCCGTGTGGCCGCAGCACGGCCGCTACGTCACCCGGTCGACCGCGGGGTTCGACGAGCACCTCGTCGACAGCGAGGGCCAGGAGATGCCGGTCACGGCGACCATCACCGACGCCGCGCAGGTCTCGTTCCTCTACTCCGTCTCCCTCCCGCACGGTTGCCGTCTCGTGGTCCTGACCCGCACCGGCGATGCCGTGCCGGCGCGGCAGGACCTCGAGACCGCCAGCGGGTGCGGCTACACCCCCCTCGACAACCTCGACAGCGACACGGTCTGGTCCGACGGCCGGAGCTCGCTCGCCCGTCGCACCCTCATCTCCCGCGCCGACCCGGCCTCGCCGTGGACCATCGCGGCGATCGCGCCCGTCGACGCCCCGCGCCTCGAGCAGACCTGGAACATGCTCGACCAGCGGTACTTCACCGCCCCCGGACTGCCCCTGCTCGCCCTGGGCTCCCCCGACCGCCGCTTCCTGCTCGCGCAGACCTATGACCCGGTCGCGCAGTCCTGGAGCCGGCCGGTCACGGTGTACGACGCCGGCCGCTGGTGCCACTGGGGCGACACCTCGACCTCGGAGTCGATCGAGGTGCTGGTGGCCGAGCTGAGGTGCGGCCAGGGGCGCCGGGTCGCCCTCACCACCGGTGACGGCACCAGCTGGCGGGCGGTGCAGGGCAGTCGGACCCCGCGCGGCATCTCCGCCGACGGGCGGTACGTCGTCGTCCCCGCGCGCTCCCGCACCCACGTCATCTCGCGAGAGCGAGGCGTCGTGTCGCTCCCGGGCGGGGTGACCGGCCGGTGCGACGTCGCGGTCCCCGACGGTCCGGACGGAGCGGTGCTCCTCACGTCGGCCGGGCGCAACCAGGGCTGGCCGACCGTCCTCCAGCACTCGACGCCGCAGGGATGGTCCCGCCTGTCGAGGACGACGCTGCCGACCCCGTCACGCGTCTGTCGCTCGCTCCAGGCCTCGGGGCCGACGTTCGACTCCTTCGACATCGGCTGGCGCGTCCGGGGCTACACCGTGCGGATCCGCGAACGCGACGGCCGGTGGTCGGCGCGCCGCGACCGCGGCTGACCCGGACACACGAACGCCCCCGACCTGCTGGTCGGGGGCGTTCGCCGTGCGGTGCCGGGTCTCAGCCCTTGCGAGCGGTGATCTGCTCGGCGGCCGCGGGAAGCACCTGGTGGAGGTCGCCCACCACGCCGAAGTCCACGAGCTCGAAGATCGGCGCCTCGGGGTCCTTGTTGACCGCCACGATGGTCTTGGAGGTCTGCATGCCGGCCCGGTGCTGGATCGCACCGGAGATGCCGTTGGCGACGTAGAGCTGCGGCGAGACCGTCTTGCCGGTCTGGCCGACCTGGAACGCGTGCGGCATCCAACCGGAGTCGACCGCGGCGCGCGAGGCGCCCACGGCCGCACCGAGGCTGTCGGCGAAGCCCTCGACCGGCTCGAAGTTGCCGCCGGTGCCGCGACCGCCCGAGACCACGATGGCGGCCTCGGTCAGCTCCGGGCGTCCGGTGGACTGGCGCGGCTGGGTGGCCACGACCTGCGCGCCCTTGGCGGCGTCGGACACGGTCGCGGTGAAGGCCTCGACCGCTCCGGCGCCCTCGGCCTGCTCGGGCGCCGCGGAGTTCGGCTTGACGGTGATGATCGGCGTGCCCTGGGTGACCCGGGCCTGCACGGTGTAACTGCCGGCGAACACGCTCTGCGTGGTGACGGCACCGCCGTCGGAGCCGGCCTCGACGTCGACGGCGTCGGTGATGAGGCCCGAGCCGATCTTGATGGCGAGGCGGGCGCCGACCTCCTTGTACTCGAAGGTCGAGGGCAGCAGGATCGCCGCCAGTCCCCCGGCTGCGCTGCTCTGCTCGGCCAGCTGCTGCAGCGCCTCGGCCTTGGGGGCCACGAGGAACCCCTTGATCGCGGCGTCGTCGACGACGTAGACCTTCGCCGCGCCGTACTGCTTGACCTTCTCGGCCACGGCGTCGCCCTTATCGGGCGAGCCGAAGAACACGGCCGCCGGCTCGCCGAGGCGGCGCGCGATCGTGAGCAGCTCGTAGGTGGGCTTCTTGACCTCGCCGTCGGCGTGGTCGACCACCACCAGGACTTCAGACATGTTCGGCTCTCTCCAGTTCCTGTGTCGGCCGGCTCAGATGAACTTCTTGGACGCGAGGAAGTCGACCAGCGCGCCGGCGCCCGAGCCGTCCTCGTCGGTGACGATCTCGCCGGCGGTGCGCGGCGGGCGCTGCGTGGTGTCCTCGACGTGCGTCCAGGCGACCGAGAGGCCGACCTGGCCGGCGTCGACGCCGAGGTCGGCCAGCGACCACGTCTCGAGCGGCTTCTTCTTCGCGGCCATGATCCCCTTGAACGAGGGGTAGCGCGCCTCACCGGACTGGTCGGTCACGCTCAGCACGATGGGGAGCGTCGCGCCGATGACCTCGGTCGAGCCCTCGTTGTCGCGCTTGATGCGCACCTGGTCGCCCTGCGACTCCACCACGGAGGCCAGCGTGACCTGCGGGAGCCCGAGGCGCTCGGCGAGCATCGCCGGGACCACGGAGCCGGCGGCGTCGGTCGAGGCCATGCCGCACACGACGAGGTCGGCGCCGCCCTGCTCGGCCTTGATCTTCTCCACGGCCTTGGCCAGCACCAGCGAGGTCGCGACGTAGTCGGAGCCCGCGATCGCCTCGTCGGAGACGTGGACGGCGGAGTCGGCACCCATCTGCAGCGCCTTGCGGACCGCGTCGACGGCCTTCTCCGGGCCCATGGTGAGCGCGGTGACGGTGATGTCCTCGCCCTCTCGCTTCTCACGGAACTGCAGGGCCTGCTCCACGGCGTACTCGTCGAGCTCGGACAGCAGTCCGTCGACCCCGACGCGGTCGACCGTGAAGTCGTCCTCGAACTTGCGGTCGGCCGTCGCGTCCGGCACGTACTTCACACAGACAACAATGTTCATGGTGGTGTGGCCTTGCGGCCCCTCCTGTGCAATCGGGTGTGCTTGCGAGGTTACAAGTCGTTCACCCGGACCGGAATGGCAGACCGGGTGGGGTCGCTCACAGTGACACTGTCACTGTGAGCGTCCGGTAGCGGCAGTCGTGCGTGCGCGACGCCCCCGGCGTCGGGCTCAGGGCCTGATGATGCGGTCGAGCACGCGGCCCAGGACGAGCCAGGCCACGGCGCCGAGACCCCAGTTGAGGAGCGCGTTCTTCACCTCGGCGCCCTGCCCGCGGAACTCCTTGATGCCGTCGGAGCGCGAGAAGACCCCGAGGTCCACGAACGCGGCGGCGTCCAGGACGAGGGCGACCAGCTCGTTGGAGGTGTTGGCGTCCAGGGCGATGAGCAGCGCGCCCAGGGCCAGCACCAGCGCCGCGAGCGCGCAGGCGAGCCACACGAGCTGGGCCAGCGTCGCCCGGATCTTCGATGCCACTGGTCGGTCTCCCTTCGGTGGGGTGTCGGGTCGTCGGCCCGTCGGGGTCGTCGGTCGTGACGCCGCGGGTCAGCGACCCACGAACGTGGCCTTGCCCGGTCCGTTCTCGACGAACGAGGTGATGCCGCGGGTGCGGTCCTCGGTGGCGAACACCCCGGCGAACTGCTGGCGCTCGATCTCCAGGCCGGTGTCGAGGTCGACCTCGCTCCCCCGGTCGATGCACTCCTTCGCGGCCCGGAGGGCCAGCGCGGCGGCGCCGCTGAACTGCGAGGCGTAGGCGACCGACTCCTCCAGCACGCGCTCGGGGGGCAGCACCCGGTCGATCAGGCCGATGCGGAGCGCCTCGTCGGCCTTGACGAAGCGGCCGGTGAACACGATGTCCTTCGCCCGCGACGCACCGACCAGGCGCGAGAGGCGCTGGGTGCCGCCGGCGCCGGGGATGATCCCGAGCAGCACCTCGGGCTGGCCGAGGACGGCGTCCTCCGCGGCGAAGCGCAGGTCCGCGGCGAGCGCGAGCTCGCAGCCCCCGCCGAGGGCGTACCCGTTGACCGCGGCGACCACCGGCTTGGGGATCCGGGCGATGGCGGTGGTGGCGGAGCTGACGGACGCGGAGGCCTTGACCATGTCGGCGTAGGACAGGTCGGCCATCTCCTTGACGTCGTTTCCGGCCGCGAAGACGCGCTCGCCGCCCCAGATCACCACGGCTCGTACGTCGTCGCGCTCGCCGAGCTCGGCGGCGGCCTCGCGGAGGTCGGCCTGCACCTGCACGCTGATCGCGTTCATCTTGGGGCGGTCCAGACGCAGGACGGCGACCCCGTCGGTCACGTCGATCGAGACGAACTCCATGGCTGCTCCTCATCGTGTATGCGATGTGCGCGAGGCGGCACCTGTGCGAGCCGCATTGTGCCGTGCGGCACCGTCTCCACCACAATGACCCGCGTGACCCCGCCCGAGACGACCACTGTGTGGAAGCACGACGGCGAGACCATGTCGGTCTGGCCGGGGCGCCACTACCCCCTGGGGGCGACGTGGTCGCACGAGTCGACCAACTTCGCGGTCTACGCGCCCGAGGCGGAGAGCGTCTGGGTGTGCGTCTTCGACGACGACGGCGCCGAGCGGCGCCACCTGCTGACCGAGCACTCCCTCGGCGTCTGGCACGGCGCCCTGCCCGGGATCGCCCCCGGCACGCTCTACGGCTACCGGGCGCACGGTCCGTGGAAGCCTGACGCGGGCCTGCGGTTCAACGCCGCCAAGCTGTTGCTCGACCCCTACGCCAAGGCGGTCGCGGGCGACCTGGTCGCCGACGACGCGATCTTCGGCTACGTCGTGGGCGACCCGGAGACCCGCAGCGACCTGGACTCCGCGCCGTTCGTGCCCCGCAGCGTGGTGGTCCACGACGACTTCCAGTGGGGCACCGACACCTCGCCGCGGCGGCGCTGGCGCGACACGGTCATCTACGAGATGCACGTCAAGGGCATGACCCAGCTGCACGACCGGGTGCCCGAGGAGCTGCGCGGCACCTACGCCGGCCTGGCGACCCCCGCGGTCACCGACTACCTCCGCGACCTCGGCGTGACCGCGGTCGAGCTGCTCCCGGTGCACCAGTTCTTCTCGGAGCCGGCGCTCGCCCGACGGGGGCTGGTCAACTACTGGGGCTACAACTCGCTCGGCTTCTTCGCCCCGCACAACGCGTACTCCCACGCCGGCGACCGGGGCCAGCAGGTCACCGAGTTCAAGCAGATGGTGAAGGCGTTCCACGAGGCGGGCCTCGAGGTGATCCTCGACGTGGTCTACAACCACACCGCCGAGGCCGGCCCGCTCGGGCCGACGCTGAGCTTCCGCGGCCTCGACGACCTCGGCTACTACCAGCGCGTCGTGCCGCCGGCCCCGCAGCCGGGGCAGGCGCCCGCGCCCGTGACGTACTGGGACGTGACCGGCTGCGGCAACACCGTCGACAGCACGCACACGCAGAGCCTGCGGATGATCCTCGACTCGCTGCGCTACTGGGTCAACGAGATGCACGTCGACGGCTTCCGGTTCGACCTGATGAGCGCGATCACCCGCACCAACCAGGTCGTCGACATGGGCAGCCACCTGCTGACCGCGATCGGCCAGGACCCGGTGCTGCGGCACGTGAAGCTGGTCGCCGAGCCCTGGGACGCGTCGATGGACGGCTACCGCGTCGGGGAGTTCCCCCCGCCGTGGATCGAGTGGAACGACCAGTTCCGCGACACCATGCGCGACTTCTGGCGCGGTCGCTCCGACGGCGTGCGCACCGTGGCCACCCGGCTGGCCGGGTCGAGCGACCTCTACGCCGACGACGGCCGCTCGCCCTACGCCTCGGTCAACTTCATCACCGCCCACGACGGCTTCACGCTGCGCGACCTCGTGTCCTACGACGACAAGCACAACGAGGCCAACGGCGAGGACAACCGCGACGGCACCGACAACAACCGGTCGTGGAACTGCGGCGTCGAGGGCGAGACCGACGACAAGTCGATCATCGCGGTGCGCCGCCGCCAGGCCGCCAACCTCATGGCCACGCTCTGCTTCTCCAGCGGCGTGCCGATGCTGACGGCCGGCGACGAGCGCGGCCGCACCCAGCGGGGCAACAACAACGCCTACGGCCAGGACAACGAGACCTCGTGGATCGACTGGCGCCCCGACGACGCCTGGCTCGACGTCTACGAGATCACCAAGACCGCCCTGCGGCTGCGTCGCGAGCACCCGGCCCTGCGCCAGCGGCACTGGTTCGAGGGCCGACCGACCATCCGGGGCGGCATCAAGGACCTGGTGTGGGTGCACCCCAGCGGCCGGGAGATGTCGACCGACGACTGGAACGACGACTCGTGCCGCACGGTCGGGATGTTCCTCAACGGCGCGCCGCTGCGCTCCCCCGGCCCGCGGGGCGAGCAGGTCCACGACAAGTCCTTCATGATCTGGCTCAACGCCGGCGGGTCGGACGTCGAGCTGGTCCTGCCCGACAACCAGTGGGTCCACCACGGCGAGGTGGTGCTGTCGACCAACGCCGAGGTGGCGCCGGGCACCCCCGTGGTCGCCGGGGGCACCCTGCTCCTGCAGGCCCACTCGGTGCTGGTGCTCCGGCAGACCTGAGCCTCCTCAGGCGGGCTGCGCCACCCACTGCGCCGGGTCGCCGGCGTCGAGGTCGGTGACGCCGAGGCTCTCCAGTGCTCCCAGCACGACCAGCCGGCGCACGGCGGCGAACGTCAGCACGTGGGCGATCATCCCGCCGTAGGTGAAGACCCGCGGTGGCTCGCAGGTCACGTCGACGAAGGTGTCGTCGAGCCGGCCCTCGGCGACCGTCGTGCGGACCTGCTCGAGGAACGCCGGCCCCTCCTCGGCGAGCCGGCGCTGCAGCGTCGTGACCGACACGCCGCGCTCCTGGCCCCAGTCGTACGAGCGCTGCGACACGGCGGCGTTCCACTGGGCGAGCTGGCCGACCAGCCGGCCCAGCACCGAGCGGATGGACATGTCGTCGTCGATGGTGCCGATGGGCACCTCGATCGGGGCGTCGAGCTGCTCGTCGTCCAGGCGCGCGGCCCGGTCGAGCATCTCGCCGGTCAGCCACACGTGGTGCTCGATCATGCGCGTCATCAGGTCCATCGGTGTCACCTCTCGAGATGTCGGCAGCCGGAGGCCGCCGGGTGGGTGGAAGTGCACCCCGCTCGGACCCTCGATCCGGGTCCGGGTGGGGTGCCGACGCCAGCGGCTCGGAGAAGCGCCGTACTCCCGGGCGAACGCCCGGGTGAACGCCTCGTGGGAGCCGTAGCCCGCCTCGAACGCCACGTCGACCACCTGCTGGTCGCTGGTCACGAGGCGGTACGCCGCCCGCTCCAGCAGCAGGCGGCGCCGCATCCGCTCCGGCGGCTCGCCGCCCGTCGCCGACACCACCCGGTCGAGGTGGAAGCGCGAGAGGTGGAGCCGCCGCGCCCGCTCCTCGCTGCCGAGGTCGAGGGTCTCGGCCAGGGCGTCGAGGAACGCGGCGAAGGTGTCGGCCGCTGTCGTCATGCCCACCACCCTCGTGAACCGCGGTGCGTCGCGCTTGATCGCACTTGCGCAGTCTGCCCGAGGCGGGCTTCTCGCGGTCGACCTGAGACACTGGAGGCATGGCCAGCAGCGTCCCCGCACGACGGCGGGAGAAGGGTCGAGGACACCTCCTCGACCTCAACGCCCCCCGCCGGGTCGTCAAGGACCCGGAGCAGGACGCGCGCGACCTCGCGCGCGTGCAGCGCTGGGTGATGTCGACGCTCGCCGTCACCACGATCCTGCACCTCGTCGTCGGCCTCGTCGTCGCCGCCGTGATGCTGGACGAGTCCCCTGTGACCTCGCGGGCCGGGCTCAACGTCATCGCCGGCATCTTCGGCGCGTTCGCCGTCGCGGCCGGCCGGGCCATCCACGGCAAGTCGATCGTGTCGCCGTGGCTGCTGCTCGGGGTCGTCCCCACCGCGGTCGGCCTCTGGCTCACCTTCGGCTGACGGGCGCCACGCCCCCGGGCTCAGAGCTGCAGCACCGACAGCACGACGAGGTACGTCCCGCTCGCCCGCTCCGGGTCGTGGAGGGTCGGGTCGCCGCCGGCGAGCGCCGTCTCCCGTGCGCGCACCGCCGCCCCGGGGTCCTCCGAGGCGAGGTCCTCGGCCAGGGCCTGCACGACGACGTCGCGGTCGCGCGGGTCCAGGTCGTCGAGGGCCAGGCTGTCGTGCAGCATCGACGCCGCCTCGGCCATGACCTCGCGAGCCAGGTCGACCTCGACGTCCGGACGCGCCCGGGCCGCCGCTTCCGCGGCCGCGAGGAAGGGGTCGAGGACGTCGGCGGGGGCTGAGGGGGACGAGGCGGAGGACATGGCGTGATCGTCCTCGCCACGACCCCCGACCGCAACGGGGTTCGGCCGGGGGCGGGTCAGGCCGGCTCGGCCGGTGCCGCCACCAGGCCGAGCTCCGCGACGGAGGCCAGGGCCTCGTTGCGGGGCACGACGCGCACCGTGTATCCGAAGGCTCCGGAGTGCGCGAGCGACACCGTGGCGTCGAAGCGGTGCCGGTTGCCGTCGTAGGACTCCTGCACCTCCATCGGGGCGACGAGGGTGGAGGTCAGCACGTCGTCGGAGCCGATCCGGCCGTGGACGACCTGCACCTCGACGTCGTCGGCCGTCAGGGAGCCGAGCGCGACCCAGGCGCGGACGGTGAGCGTGGCGCCCACCTCGGCCTGGTCCCCCACGCCCTCGGAGTCGACGTGCTCGACCCGGACGCCGGGCCACGCCGCGCGGACCGTCTGCTTCCAGCCGGACAGCGTGCGCGCACCGGCGTAGTCGGAGTTGAGCGAGCGCGCGGTGTGCGCCGCCGGGGCGTACAGCTCGCGGACGTAGTCGCGCACCTGGCGGGTGGCCAGCACCTTGGGCCCGAGCGACTTGAGGGTGTGGCGGACCATCTCGAGCCAGCGGGGCGGGACGCCCTCGTCGTTGGTCTCGTAGAAGCGCGGCACGACCTCGCTCTCGAGCAGGTCGTAGAGCGCGTTGGCCTCGAGGTCGTCACGGCGGTCGGGGTCGTCGATCCCGTCGGCCGACGGGATCGCCCAGCCGTTGTTGCCGTCGCACCACTCGTCCCACCAGCCGTCGAGGATGGAGAGGTTGAGGCCGCCGTTGAGCGCGGCCTTCATGCCCGACGTGCCGCACGCCTCGTAGGGCCGGAGCGGGTTGTTGAGCCAGACGTCGCAGCCGGGGTAGAGCGGCTGCGCCATCGCGATGTCGTAGTTGGGCAGGAACGCGATGCGGTGGCGGATCTCCGGGTCGTCGGCGAAGCGCACCATCTCCTGGATGAGCCGCTTGCCGGTCTCGTCGGCCGGGTGGGCCTTGCCGGCGATCACCAGCTGGATCGGCCGCTCGGGGTCGAGCAGCAGCTTCTTCAGGCGGGCCGGGTCGCGCAGCATGAGCGTGAGGCGCTTGTAGGTCGGCACCCGACGGGCGAAGCCGATGGTGAGCACGTCGGGGTCGAGCGCGGTGTCGACCCACGTCGTCTCGGCGGGCGCGAAGCCCCGCTTCGCCGCCGAGCGCCGCATCCGGTCGCGGGCGTCGTCGATGAAGTGGGTGCGCAGCGTGCGCTTGAGGTCCCAGATCTCGCGGTCGCCGATCTGGTCCACGAGCGGCCACAGGGCGTCGGTGTCGTCGCCGTCGACGTCGCCGCCGCGGTCGGCGGCCAGCTCGATGACCTCGCGGGCGATCCAGGTGGGCCCGTGCACGCCGTTGGTGATCGAAGTGATCGGCACCTCGGCCTCGTCGAAGGCGGGCCAGAGCCCGTTGAACATCCCGCGCGACACGTGGCCGTGGAGCTGCGAGACGCCGTTGGCGCGCTGCGCGAGGCGGAAGCCCATCACCGCCATGTTGAAGACGCCGGCGTCGCCGCCGTCGTAGTCCTCGGCACCCAGCGCGAGCACGCGATCGACGGGTACGCCCGGGGTGGGCGAGTTGCCCCCGAAGTACTGCGAGACCAGCTCGCGCGGGAAGCGGTCGATGCCGGCCGGCACCGGCGTGTGGGTGGTGAAGACCGTGCCGGCGCGCGACACCTCGAGCGCCGTGTCGAAGTCGAGGTGCGGGCCCTGGTCATCGACGGTGAGCTCGCGGATCCGCTCGATGCCGAGGAAGCCGGCGTGGCCCTCGTTGGTGTGGAAGACCTCCGGAGCGGGTGCCCCGGTGATGCGCGACCACACACGGAGCGCGCGCACGCCGCCCACGCCGAGCAGGAGCTCCTGGCGCAGCCGGTGCTCGGAGTTGCCGCCGTAGAGCCGGTCGGTCACGTCGCGGTAGTGGGCGCTGTTGTCCTCGATGTCGGTGTCGAGCAGCAGCAGCGGGACGCGGCCGACCTGCGCGACGAGGATGCGGGCCACCAGGTCCGGGCCGTCGGGCAGCGCGATCGAGACGGTCGCCCGGGTCCCGTCGGCCTCGCGGAGCTGCGTCAGCGGCAGCTCGTCGGGGTCGAGGACGGGGTAGCTCTCCTGCTGCCAGCCGTCGCGGTCGAGGGCCTGCTTGAAGTAGCCGTGGCGGTAGAACAGCCCGACCCCGATCAGCGGGATGCCGAGGTCCGAGGACGCCTTGAGGTGGTCTCCGGCGAGGATGCCGAGGCCGCCGGAGTACTGGGGCAGCACGGACGTGATGCCGTACTCCGGGGAGAAGTACGCGATCGAGCGCGGCGCGCCCTCGCCGGCCTTGCGGGCATACCAGCGGTCCTCGCTGAGGTAGCGCTGGAGGTCGGCGTGAGCCGCGTCGAGACGGGCGCGGAAGTCGCCGTCGTCGACCAGCTCGTCGAGCCGCTCACGGCCCACGGCCGCGAGGAACCGGACCGGGTCGCCGGCCATCTCGCGCCACAGGCGTGCGTCGATCGAGGCGAAGACGTCCTGCGTGGGTGGGTGCCACGACCAGCGCAGGTTGGCCGCCAGGACGGACAGCGCCCCCAGCGGCTCGGGGAGGACGGGACGGACCGTGAATCGTCTGAACGCTCGCACGATCCAGCACGCTAGGGCATTTCTTGGATCGATCCAACCCGTTGGGAGGTGGGTCGCCCCACAGGGTGAGACCGCACCCCCCTCGGCTTGCGTCGCCGACCCACCTTCGCCAGTGTGGGGGCATGGTTGGACGCATACCCGTGATGGATGTTTCCCCCGTCGTCGACCTCAGTCGGCTCTCGGCCAAGGCCACCGTGGGCGAACCGATGCCGGTGCGGGCGGCGGTGTTCCGCGAGGGCCACGACCAGCTCGGCGCGGAGGTCGTCGCCATCGACCCGGCAGGCCGGCGCCGGGCCCCCGTACGTATGTGGCCCTACGGCGAGGAGCCCAACCAGTACGTCGCCCACGTCACCCCCGACGTCGAGGGCGAGTGGACCTTCGAGGTCCAGTCGTGGTCCGACCCGATCGCCACCTGGCAGCACGACGCCGGCATCAAGATCCCCGCGGGTGTCGACGTGGAGCTCATGTTCACCGAGGCGCGGCTGCTCCTCGAGCGGGTCGCGGCCGGCACCGGCCCCGACAAGCTCGACAAGGCCGACAAGGCGCTGGTGGCCAGCGGCATCGCCGCCGCCAGCGACCAGGAGCGCCCCGTCGCCGCCCGCCTCGCGGCGCTGCAGGACCCCGCGCTCGACGCCGTGCTGCTCGCGCACCCGCTGCGTGAGCTGCTGTCGGTGAGCGGTCCCTTCCGGTTCCGCGCCGACCGGGTGCGCGCCCTCTTCGGCAGCTGGTACGAGTTCTTCCCGCGCTCCGAGGGCGCCACCCGTGACGAGAAGACCGGCAAGGTCACCTCCGGCACGTTCCGCACGGCGACCGAGCGGCTGGAGCGCGTCGCGGAGATGGGCTTCGACGTGCTCTACCTGCCGCCGATCCACCCGATCGGCGAGGTCAACCGCAAGGGCCCCAACAACACCCTCACCCCCGGTCCGGACGACCCCGGCTCACCGTGGGCCATCGGCAGCAAGGACGGCGGCCACGACGCCATCCACCCCGACCTCGGCACGTTCGAGGACTTCGACGCCTTCGTGGCCCGCGCGGGCGAGCTCGGCCTCGAGGTGGCCCTCGACCTGGCGCTGCAGGCGGCGCCGGACCACCCGTGGGTGACCACCCACCCGCAGTTCTTCACCACGCGCGCCGACGGCACCATCGCCTTCGCCGAGAACCCGCCGAAGAAGTACCAGGACATCTACCCGATCAACTTCGACAACGACCCGGCCGGCATCTGCCGCGAGGTGCTGCGGATCGTCAAGCTGTGGATCTCCCACGGCGTGCGGATCTTCCGCGTCGACAACCCCCACACCAAGCCGCTCGCGTTCTGGGAGTGGCTGCTGGCCGAGGTGCGGCGCACGGACCCGGACGTCCTGTTCCTGTCGGAGGCGTTCACCAAGCCAGCGATGATGCACGGCCTCGGCGCCGTCGGCTACCACCAGAGCTACACCTACTTCACGTGGCGCACGGGCAAGCGGGAGATCGAGGACTACCTCGTCGAGGTCTCCCACGAGTCCGACCACCTGATGCGGCCCAACTTCTTCGTCAACACCCCCGACATCCTCCACGCCTACCTGCAGTACGGCGGTCCCGCCGCGTTCAAGGTCCGCGCGGCCCTGGCGGCCACCGGGTCGCCGAGCTGGGGCGTCTACGCCGGCTACGAGCTGTTCGAGCACGTGGCGGTGAAGCCCGGGTCGGAGGAGTACCTCGACTCCGAGAAGTACCAGGTCCGGATCCGCGACTGGGCCCGGCACGACGCGGAGGGCACGACGCTGGCGCCCTACCTCACCCGGCTCAACGAGATCCGCCGCCAGCACCCCGCGCTGCAGCTGCTGCGCAACGTCAGCATCCACTCCAGCGAGGACGACCAAGTGCTCGTCTTCAGCAAGCGCCACACGCTGCCCGACGGCAGCGAGGACGTGGTCATCAGCGTCATCAACCTCGACCCCCACGGGACCCGCGAGACGATCATCCACCTCGACATGGGCGCGCTCGGCCTGGGCTGGCACGACTCGTTCGTCGCCCACGACGAGATCACCGGCGAGGACTGGAGCTGGAGCCAGCACAACTACGTCCGGCTCGACCCCGGTTACGAACCTGCCCACGTCATCACCGTCAGGAGGACCAGTTGACCGACCACCCCACCTCAGCCCAGATGCCGACGGACGCCGGAGCGGCGACCGCCGTGCTCAACGCGGAGCCGGAGTGGTTCAGGACGGCTGTCTTCTACGAGGTCCTGGTCCGGTCGTTCCGCGACTCCAACGCCGACGGCACCGGTGACTTCAAGGGCCTGATCGAGAAGCTCGACTACCTCGAGTGGCTCGGCGTCGACTGCCTGTGGGTGCCGCCGTTCTTCACCTCGCCCCTGCGCGACGGCGGCTACGACGTCGCCGACTACAACAACATCCTCCCCGAGTGCGGCACGGTCGAGGACTTCCACGAGTTCATCGACGCCTGCCACCAGCGCGGCATCCGGGTGATCATCGACTTCGTCATGAACCACACGAGTGACGCCCACCCGTGGTTCCAGGCCAGCCGCAGCGATCCCGAGGGCCCCTACGGCGACTTCTACGTCTGGTCCGACACCGACGAGCTCTACCAGGACGCCCGGGTGATCTTCGTCGACACCGAGCCGTCCAACTGGACGTGGGACCCGGTGCGCCAGCAGTACTTCTGGCACCGCTTCTTCCACCACCAGCCGGACCTCAACTTCGACAACCCCGAGGTCCACGACGCGATGCTGGACGCGATGGCGTTCTGGCTCGACATGGGCCTCGACGGCTTCCGCCTCGACGCCGTGCCCTACCTCTACGAGCGGCCCGGCACCAACGGCGAGAACCTGCCGGAGACCCACGAGTTCCTCAAGAAGTGCCGCCGCTTCGTCGACGAGCACTACCCCGGCCGCGTGCTGCTGTGCGAGGCGAACCAGTGGCCCGCCGACGTGGTGGAGTACTTCGGGCCCGAGGAGACCGAGGACGGCCGCTGGGTCGGCACCGAGTGCCACATGGCCTTCCACTTCCCGGTGATGCCGCGCATCTTCATGGCGGTGCGCCGCGAGTCGCGCTTCCCGATCTCGGAGATCCTCGAGCAGACGCCGGCCATCCCGGACGGCTGCCAGTGGGGCATCTTCCTGCGCAACCACGACGAGCTGACCCTGGAGATGGTCACCGACGAGGACCGCGACTACATGTGGTCGGAGTACGCCCACGACCCGCGGATGAAGGCCAACATCGGCATCCGCCGCCGCCTCGCGCCGCTGCTCGACAACGACGTCAACCGGATGGAGCTCTTCACCGCGCTCCTGCTGTCCCTGCCCGGCTCGCCGGTCCTCTACTACGGCGACGAGATCGGGATGGGCGACAACATCTGGCTCGGTGACCGCGACGGCGTGCGTACGCCGATGCAGTGGACGCCCGACCGCAACGCGGGCTTCTCCTCCGCCACGCCCGGCAAGCTCCACCTGCCGGCGATCCAGGACCCGGTCTACGGCTACCAGTCGGTCAACGTCGAGGCGCAGCTGGAGAACACGTCCTCGCTGCTGCACTGGACCCGCCGGCTCGTGCACGCGCGGCGCCGCCACCCGGCCTTCGGGCTCGGCGACTTCGTCGACCTCGGCGGCTCCAACCCGAGCGTGCTGTCCTACATCCGCGAGCACGACGGGCCCAACGGTCGCGACGTGATCCTCTGCGTCAACAACCTGTCCCGCTTCCCCCAGCCGGTCGAGCTCGACCTGCGCCACTGGGAGGGCATGGTCCCGATCGAGCTGCTCGGCGGGGTCCCGTTCCCCGCCATCGGCGAGCTGTCCTACCTGCTGACGCTGGGTGGCTACGGCTTCCTGTGGCTCAGGCTGACCGAGCCGACGACCTCGGGAGTGGAGGGATCATGAACGACGCACTGCAGGACTGGATCGCCGAGGCCCGCTGGTTCGGCGGCAAGGGACGCGCCTGGTCGCTGACCGGCACGCGCCGCGCGGGTGAGCTGCCCGACGCCCCCGAGGGGCTGCGGGTCGCCATCGAGCTGGCCGAGGTGACGTACTCCTCGCCCCCGTCGGACGACGCGGCGGGCGACGACGCCGGGTCCGCCGGGGACACCGAGCTCTACCAGCTGCCGCTGGCCTACTACTCCGAGCCGCAGGAGCGGCTCGATCACGCGCAGGTCGGCGAGTGGGACGACGAGGACTTCGGCCACGTCCACGTCTACGACGCGCTGCACGACAAGCAGGCCATGGCGCTGTGGCTGCGCGCCTTCGCCGCTCCCCCGACGAGCACGGCCCGCGGCGTGCTCGACTTCCACAGCCTGCCCGGGCACGACCTCGACCTCGAGGCCCACTCGACGCTCTTCTCCGGCGAGCAGTCCAACTCCTCGGTGGCGTTCGGCGAGGACGCGCTGATGAAGGTGTTCCGCAAGGTCACGCCCGGCGTCAACCCCGACATCGCGATCCACCAGGTCCTCACCGAGGCCGGATCCACCCACGTCGCCTCCCTCTACGGCTGGTTGGACCTCGTCGACGAGGAGACCAACACCACCATCCAGCTCGCGATGCTGCAGCAGTTCCTGCGCACGGCGAGCGACGGCTGGGACCTCGCCCTCGCCAGCGTCCGCAACCTGTTCGCCGAGGCCGACCTGCACGCCGACGAGGTCGGCGGCGACTTCGCCGGTGAGGCGGCCCGCCTGGGCACGGCGCTCGCGGAGGTGCACGCCGACCTCGCGCAGCACTTCCCGGTCGAGCACCCCGACGCCGCGGCGGTGGGTGACCTGGCCGCGGCGATGGAGGGTCGCCTCGACGCCGCGCTCGACGTCGTACCCGACCTCGCGCCCTTCGCGACCGGGCTGCGCGAGACCTTCGGCCGCCTCCGCGAGCTCGACGGCATCGAGGTCCAGCAGGTCCACGGCGACCTGCACCTCGGCCAGACGCTGCGCACCGCGCGCGGCTGGAAGATCGTCGACTTCGAGGGCGAGCCCGCCAAGCCGCTCGCCGAGCGGCTCAGGCCCGACTCGGTGTGGCGCGACGTGGCCGGGATGATCCGGTCCTTCGACTACGCCCCGCGCGTGGTGGCCCTCACCGGCGGCGGGCTCGAGCCCGGCGCCGAGGCCGACCAGCGCGACTACCGGGCAGCGGAGTGGTCGGCACGCAACCGTGCCGCCTTCCTCGACGCCTACACCGCGGAGCGCGGTGAGGAGCTGGGCGCTGCGGCGTCGACGCTCCTCGACGCCTACCTCGCCGACAAGGTCGTCTACGAGGCCGTCTACGAAGCACGCAACCGACCGGGATGGATCTCCATCCCGCTGGCAGCGCTGGGAGAAGCCAAGTGACCGAGACCCCGAAGAAGAGCCCGAAGACGAGCCCGACGGCGACCGCCAGCAAGGACGTCGTCCCGCACGCCCCCGGCGAGCTCGACCTGCACCTCATCGGCGAGGGGCGGCACGAGGAGCTGTGGACCGTCCTCGGCGCCCAGGTCACCGACGCGGGCACGTCGTTCCGCGTCTGGGCCCCCAACGCGCTCGAGGTCCAGGTCGCCGGCGAGTGGGCCGGCTGGGACGGCTCGGCCCACCCCATGACGAAGCTCGACGGCTCGGGCGTGTGGCACGTCCACGTCGACGGCGTCGGGGTGGGCGCGCACTACAAGTACCGCCTGCGCGGCGCCGACGGCCAGTGGGGCGACCGCGCCGACCCGCTCGCCCAGTTCGCCGAGAAGCCGCCGAGCTCGGCGTCGATCGTGTGGCGCTCCGAGCACGAGTGGGGCGACGACGCGTGGCTCGAGGCCCGGCGCGACAAGAAGCCGGTCGAGGAGGCCATGTCGGTCTACGAGGTGCACCTCGCCTCGTGGCGCAAGCACTACTCCGGCGAGCTCTACTCGTGGGACGAGATCGCCGACGCGCTGGTGCCGTACGTCTCCGACCTCGGCTTCACGCACGTGGAGCTCATGCCGGTGATGCAGCACCCGTTCGGCGGCTCGTGGGGCTACCACGTCACGTCCTACTTCGCCGCGGACTCGCGCTTCGGCGACCCCGACGGGCTCAAGCGCCTCATCGACCGGCTGCACCAGGCCGGCGTCGGCGTCATCCTCGACTGGGTGCCCGGTCACTTCGCCACCGACGAGTGGGCGCTGGCCCGCTTCGACGGAACGCCGCTCTACGAGGACCCCAACCCCCAGCGCGGCTGGCACAAGGAGTGGGGCTCCCACATCTTCAACTTCGGGCGCAACGAGGTCCGCAACTTCCTCTATGCCAACGCGGTGTTCTGGCTCGAGGAGTACCACGCCGACGGCCTCCGCGTGGACGGCGTCGCCTCGATGCTCTACCTCGACTACGCCCGCGAGCACGGCGAGTGGTCGCCCAACAAGCACGGCGGGCGGGAGAACCTCGAGGCCGTGCAGTTCCTCCAGGAGATGAACGCCACGGTCTACAAGCGGGTCCCCGGCATCGTCACCATCGCCGAGGAGTCCACGGCGTGGCCGGGCGTCACCGGGCCGACCAGCCAGGGCGGCCTCGGGTTCGGCTTCAAGTGGAACATGGGCTGGATGCACGACTCGCTCGACTACGTCGCCAAGGACCCGCTTTACCGCAGCCACCACCACGGCGCGATGACGTTCTCCCTCGTCTACGCCTACGCGGAGAACTACGTCCTGCCCATCAGCCACGACGAGGTCGTGCACGGCAAGGGCTCGCTGCTGCGCAAGATGCCCGGGGACCGCTGGAAGCAGCTGGCCAACCTGCGGGCCTACCTCGCCTACATGTGGGCCCACCCCGGCAAGCAGCTGCTGTTCATGGGCTGCGAGTTCGGCCAGGAGTCCGAGTGGGCCGAGAGCCGCGAGCTGGACTGGTGGCTGCTCGAGCACCCCGAGCACGCCGGCGTCCACGCCATGGTGCGCGACATGAACGCCGCCTACGCCGCGTCCGGGGCCCTCTGGGGCCGCGACAGCGACCCCGCCGGCTTCGCGTGGATCGACGCCAACGACGCGGGCCGCAACGTCTTCTCGTTCGTGCGGAAGGCACCCGGCCACCCCGACCTGGTCTGCGTGGCCAACTTCGCCGGCACCCCGCACGAGGGCTACCGCCTCGGGCTCCCGTCGGAAGGCACGTGGTCGGAGGTCCTCAACACGGACGCGGAGGTCTACCACGGCTCCGGCGTGGGCAACCTCGGCTCGATCACCGCCACCGCGGGCGACCACCTCGGCCAGCCGGCGTACGCCGACATCGTGGTGCCGCCGCTCGCCACGGTGTGGTTCCGCCGGGACGCCTGATCGTCGGACGGACAGGCGGGGACACGGCCCCCGACCCACCTCTCGTTAGGGTGGCCGGGTGGGTGACCTGATCGACGTGACGACCGTGGCCGAGGGCGTGGCCCGGATCCAGTGGCAGGGCGAACCGACGGTCGACGCGCTGCGTCGCGAGGTCGCGACGGCGCTCGTCGAGCACAGCCGCGTCGAGGCGCTGGTGCCGCTCGACGACCGCGGCGCGCAGCGCGCGGCGACGTGGGCGGGCCTGCTCAAGGAAGGCGTGAGCCGCGGGCTCACCGTGGACGGCGAGGTCGCCGACCGGGTCGTGTACGCCCGGGTGCGCGACGACCAGCCGGTGGACCAGCCGGAGGGGTTCCGGTCGCTGCTCAACTCCTTCCTGCCCCGCAAGCGCGCCATCTCGCAGATGCTCGTGCGCGATCCCCAGGGCCGGGTCCTGCTGTGCCAGCTGACCTACAAGCGGGACTGGGACCTGCCCGGCGGGGTCGTGGAGGTCGGCGAGTCGCCCCGGCTGGCCGTGCAGCGCGAGGTCGAGGAGGAGCTCGGCCTCGTCATCGAGCCCGGCGATCTCGTGCTCACCGACTGGCTGCCACCGTGGGGCGGCTGGGACGACGCGGTCTGCCTGGTCTTCGACGGGGGCACGCACGAGCCCACCGTCCTCGCGGACGTGGTCATGCAGGAGCGCGAGATCCGCGACGTGCGGTTCTGCACCCTCGACGAGGTCGACGAGCTCGCCGCCGACTTCACGGCCCGCCGCGTCCGCGCGGCCGTCTCCGGCGCTCAGCCGTATACGGAGTCCGGTCGCTGAGGCAGGATGCCTTGCATGACCTGGGTCTACGAGTTCGCAGAGGGAAGCAAGGACCAGAAGGACCTCCTGGGCGGCAAGGGAGCCAACCTCGCCGAGATGACGCGCCTCGGCCTTCCGGTGCCGCCGGGCTTCACGATCTCGACCGAGACCTGCCGGGCCTACCTCGCCCTGAAGGAGACGGGCGAGGGTGATGAGCCCGAGGGCCTCGCGGAGGAGGTCAGCGAGCACCTGGCCGCGCTCGAGGAGGCGATGGGCAAGAAGCTCGGCGACGCGGAAGACCCGCTGCTGGTCTCGGTGCGCTCCGGCGCGAAGTTCTCGATGCCCGGGATGATGGAGACGGTGCTCAACGTCGGGCTCAACGACGTCTCCGTCGGCGGCCTGGCGGCCCGCAGCGAGTCCGAGCGGTTCGCGCTGGACTCCTACCGCCGGCTGCTGCAGATGTTCGGCGGCACCGTGCTCCACGTGGACGGCGAGCGGTTCTCAGACGCGCTCGACGAGGTGAAGAAGGCCAAGGGCACCGAGTCCGACCTCGACCTCGACGCCGACGACCTGCGTGGCGTGGTCGAGGCCTTCAAGGCGATCATCGCCGAGGACACCGGCCGCGACTTCCCCCAGGACCCGCGCGAGCAGATGGACCTCGCCATCCGCGCCGTCTTCGACTCCTGGAACACCGACCGCGCCCGGCTCTACCGCCGCCAGGAGCGGATCCCGGAGGACCTCGGCACGGCGGTCAACGTGCAGGCGATGGTCTTCGGCAACTTCGGCATGGACTCCGGCTCCGGCGTCGCCTTCACCCGCGACCCGGCCAGCGGCGCGCAGGGCGAGTACGGCGACTACCTGCAGAACGCGCAGGGCGAGGACGTCGTGGCCGGGATCCGCAACACCGTCTCCCTGGCCGACATGGCCGAGATCGACCGGCAGTCGCACGACGACCTGCTGGAGATCATGACGCGGCTCGAGCGCCACTACCGCGACATGTGCGACATCGAGTTCACCGTCGAGCGCGGCAAGCTGTGGATGCTCCAGACCCGCGTCGGCAAGCGCACGCCCGAGGCCGCGTTCCGGATCGCGATCCACATGGTCGACGAGGGCCTGATCCAGATGGACGAGGCGGTGCTGCGGGTCACCGGCGACCAGCTCGCCCAGCTGATGTTCCCCCGCTTCGACGCCGAGGCCGAGCGCACGCTGCTCGCGAAGGGCATGAACGCCTCCCCCGGCGCCGCCGTCGGCAAGGCCGTCTTCGACTCCGACACCGCGGTCGCGTGGGCCGAGCGCGGCGAGGACGTCATCCTCGTCCGCAAGGAGACCAACCCCGACGACCTGCGCGGCATGGTCGCAGCGCAGGGCATCCTCACCAGCCGCGGCGGCAAGACCTCGCACGCGGCCGTCGTGGCGCGCGGCATGGGGCGTACGTGCGTGTGCGGCGCAGAGTCCCTCGACGTCGACACCAAGGCCAAGCAGTTCACCGTCCGCGACGGCGAGACCGTCAGCGAGGGTGACGTCATCTCGATCGACGGCACCACCGGCGAGGTGTTCGCCGGCGCCGTCCCCGTCGCCGACTCGGTCGTCGTGCGCCACTTCGAGGGCGAGAAGCTCGACGACGACCTCGCGCACGCCGTGGCGCGGATCATGGCCCACGCCGACGGCGCCCGCCGGCTGCGGGTCCGCACCAACGCCGACACCCCCGACGACGCCGCCCGCGCCCGGCGCTTCGGAGCCCAGGGCATCGGGCTGTGCCGCACCGAGCACATGTTCCTCGGCGAGCGCCGCGAGCTGGTCGAGAAGCTCATCGTCGCCGAGGACGAGGCCGGCGTGGAGGCCGCGCTCACCGAGCTGCTCCCCCTGCAGCGCCAGGACTTCACCGAGATCCTCGAGGCCATGGACGGCCTGCCGGTCACCATCCGGCTGCTCGACCCGCCGCTGCACGAGTTCCTGCCCGACCTCACCGAGCTGAGCGTCGAGGTGGCGCTGGCCGAGGAGCGGGGCACGGTCGACGAGCACGACGCAGCGCTCCTCAAGCACGTCCGGCGCCTCCACGAGCAGAACCCGATGCTGGGCCTGCGCGGCGTGCGCCTCGGCATCCAGATCCCCGGCCTGTTCCGGATGCAGGCCCGCGCGATCGCCGAGGCGGCGGCGGACCGCATGGCCGCCCACGGCACGCCGCGCCCGGAGATCATGGTGCCGCTGGTGGCGAGCGTGCGGGAGCTGGAGATCGTCCGCCACGAGATCGAGGAGGTCATCGCCGAGGTCGAGGAGGCCAAGGGCGTCGCGCTCGACATCTCGATCGGCACGATGATCGAGCTGCCCCGGGCCGCGTTCCTCGCCGACCGGATCGCCAAGGCCGCCGACTTCTTCTCCTTCGGCACCAACGACCTCACCCAGATGGCGTGGGGCTTCTCCCGCGACGACGTCGAGTCGTCGTTCTTCTCGCGCTACTTCGAGCACGGGATCTTCGACGTCTCGCCGTTCGAGTCGCTCGACCAGCGCGGCGTCGGCGGCATGGTCGAGATGGGAACGGCGAAGGGCCGCGAGACCCGGCCCGACCTCAAGGTCGGCGTGTGCGGCGAGCACGGCGGTGACCCGCTGTCGGTGCACTTCTTCGACCGCATCGGGCTCAACTACGTCTCGTGCTCGCCGTTCCGGGTGCCGGTCGCCCGTCTCGAGGCCGGCCGCTCCATCCTCGAGAAGCGGCCCTCAGAAGAGCGCTGAGGCCAGGTTGCGTCGACCCGCGAGCACGCGCGGGTCGTCGTTGCCGACCGCGGCGAACAGGCCGAGCAGGTGGTCGCGCGCCTTCGACCGCTCGGGGTCCGCGGTGCGGGCGACGAGGTTGACCAGCCGGGTGAAGGCGTCCTCGACGTGCCCGCCGAGCATGTCGAGGTCGGCCACCAGCGTCTGCGCGTCGACGTCGTCGGGGTTGTCGGCCGCGGCCGAGCGCGCCTGGGCGAGGTCGACGCCCTGGGTGCGCTGCATGACCTTGGCGATCGCGAGGCCGCCGGCCGCCTCGACGTCGGCCGGGTTGGCGTCCACGAGCTTCTGGTACTCCGCGACCGCGCGGTCGATGTCGCCCTCGGCGAGCGCGTCCTGGGCGGGCGCGTAGCGCGGGTCCACCGCCTCCTCATCACCCTCGGCTGCGGGAGCCGCGACCGAGCGCGGCTGGTGCCGGCCGGTGACGCCCTGCGCGGTGAGCTGCTGGCCGACCTGGGTCAGGGCCGTGCGCAGCTCGGCGATCGGGAGCGCGTCCTGCAGCAGCGGCATGGGCCGGCCGTCGACGACGGCCACCACGAGCGGGATGGACGGGATCTGCATCGCCTGCGCGATCTGCGGCACCGCGTCGATGTCGACCAGCCCGAGCAGGTAGCGGCCCTCGTGCTCCTCGACGACCGTGGCGAGGTCGTCGGCGAGCTGCCCGCTCTCCGGCATCCGGGTGCGGGAGTAGAACGCCAGGAGCACCGGCGCCGCCATCGACTGCTCGAGCAGGCCCTGGAAGCTCTGCTCGTCGACGAGCACGGTGTACGACGACCCGCCACCGGTCGGCGCACCGGGCTGGGTCGGGGCGGCGCCTCGCGGCGCGGGCTGCGGGGCCTGCGGGGCGGGCTTGCCCAGCCCGGAGAGGTCGATGGCACCTGGGCGGCTGAACGGCTGCTGCGTCATGGGCCAAAGTCTAGGGAGAAGCGCCAGCCCGGCGGGCACGGGTCGGTAGCCTCGACGACATGGCCTCTCGGGGAGCAGCGCTGCTGACGCGCCATCGGCGCAACCTCACGCTGCTGGCCCGCTTCGGCGCGGTCGGAGCGACCGGCGTGGTCGTCAACATGCTCACGCTCATCGTGCTGCGCAAGCTCGGCCCCCACTTCGACGACGCGGTGGTCGCGCTCGGGTCCTCGGACTACAACCTCCGCTGGTACCACGTGTACTCGACGCTCGCCTTCCTCGTCGCCAACCTCGCGAACTTCCAGCTCAACCGCACGTGGACCTTCCGGAGCACCCGGGCGGCGAGCTGGCGCTCGGAGTACTGGCCGTTCCTGGTCGTCGGCCTCGGCGGGCAGGTCGTCGGCCTGGCGCTGCTGACCTCGCTGATGCACCCCGGCTCGCCCGTGAGCCTGCCCAGCAGCGTCTTCGACGACTCCTCGGGGCTGCGCAGCCGGCTCTACTGGTCGCAGCTGATCGTCATCGCCCTGGTCACGCCGCTGTCCTTCGTGCTCAACAAGCTGTGGACCTTCGCCGCGGTCCGCGATGTCGGCGCGGTGGGCGTCGCCCCCGTCCCGGACGCTCCGGTGGAGTCCGCCGTGAGGGTGGAGTGACGGCTGGGGACGGTGTGGCCCGCCGCTGAGGCGGGGCCGACGGACTGTGGCCGAACTGGGCACCGGCTCGCCTATCTCGGCGCGCCTACTGCGTGGTAGAACTTGCGCCGGGAGCTCGACGGAGGGGACGCCACGGCATGACGACATCGGGGTCGTACGACTTCACGGGCTATCAGGTCCTCGTGGTCGGCGGCACGCGCGGCGAGGGCCACACCATCGCGTCGTCGTTCGCCGCCTCGGGCGCGTCCGTGACGGTCACCGGCACGATGATGCTCCGGTCCCTCTACGACAGCGACCTGTCGGCCTTCGACTACGAGTCGGTCAACCTCGCCCGGCAGGACTCGATCGACAACCTCGTCGGGCTCGTCGACCACATCGACGTGCTCGTGCTCGCCGCGTCGTGCCACCTGCCGTTCGGCCTCCCCGCCGGCGAGCAGGCCTTCATCGCCGAGGCGGTCCGCTCGGGCCTGTTGGGGCCGACCTTCCTCACCACCCGGCTGCGGCTCAAGCTCAGCAAGAGCCCGGCGCTCGGCGGCGGGTGCGTCGTCAACACCGGCGCCGTACGCGCCTGGCTGGAGCTGTCCTCGACTCCCGAGGCCGCGCACGCCCAGCTCGTCGACACGACCGCCCGCGCGGGCGAGCAGTGGGCCGGGCTCGGCGTCCGGGTCAACTCCGTCACGCAGGCACCCCGCACCGTCCTGCCCCGCCAGTACGCCCCGTCGGCCCCCGTCGGCGGCAGCCGGGTCGCCGGGGGCACGCTCGTCCGCACCCAGCAGCAGCGGGTCGGCGACGCGGTCGCCGACGCCGCGCTCTTCCTCGCCAGCAGTGCCGCCTCCCGGATCACCGGGCACACGCTGCGCGTCGGCTGACCGATCGGTCGAGCCCGTCCGGCACGGGTCTCCGGTCAATCCGGATGGTTTATGCCGAAATCACCCGCGCGCCGAGAGGGCCGCGGTTACGGTTCGTGCACAAACATCCACAAGACATCCACAAGCGCTGATCGGCCGACTCGGGCTCCGTCGCTCCTCGTCACTCGGAAGGGACGTGCTCACCATGACCGCCGAACTCATCTCCTCTCCCTCCCGCCGGCTCGGCGCCGGATGGGCGGGGCGTGCCTCGCACCTGCGCCGCCAGCAGGTCCGCTCCCGCGAGTCCGAGCAGGCCGCCCGGGTCCAGGAGCTGTGGGACCAGCTCGTCGAGGTGCTGCGTGACATCGACACCCCGACGTCGGCCGTGCTGTGCACCGCCGGCGGCGCCCCGGTGGCGATCCACGGGCTGGGCCGGGCCGACCTCGTCCGGGCCGCCCAGGTGACCGGCAGCCTCTTCGCCGAGCACGCCTCCCCGTCCGCATCCGCACCCGGTGCCGTGCCCGACGCCGTCGAGCTCAGCGCGGACGGGCGCACCACGGTGATCGCCTGCGTGTCCGGCGACGCGGCGGGCGACCACCTGCTCTCGGTGACCGCGGAAGGCGTCAGCGCACCCCTGCTCCACGCGTGGACGCGCCGCGCCGCGGCGGACCTCGGCGAGGTGCTGTCGGCTCAGTCCTGAGCCAGCAGCTCGTCGGCTGCCGCGTAGGGGTCGACGTCGCCGGCGGCCACCCTGCCGGCCAGGCCGTCGAGGTCCCCCCGACCACCCGCCCCGCCCCAGCGCTCGCGGAGCGCGGCGAGCGCGATGGCCTCGACCTCGCGGCGGGCCCGGGCCGTACGCCGACGGGCGAGCTCGCCCGACTCCGCGAGCCAGGCGGCGTGCCGGTCGACCTCGGCCAGCACCTCGTCGATGCCCGTGCCGGTGCTGGCGACGGTCCGGAGCACGGGCGGTCGCCACGCGCCCTCGGGCCGGTCGGCCATCGAGAGCATCGTCCGCAGCTCGCGGCGGGTCCGGTCCGCGCCGTCGCGGTCGGCCTTGTTGACGACGTACACGTCACCGATCTCCAGGATGCCGGCCTTGGCCGCCTGGATCCCGTCGCCCATCCCGGGCGCCACCAGCACGAGGGTGGTGTCGGCCAGGCCGGCGACCTCGACCTCGCTCTGCCCGACGCCGACGGTCTCGACGACGACCACGTCACAGCCCGCGGCGTCGAGCACCCGCACCGCCTGCGGCGTCGACCAGGCCAGCCCGCCCAGGTGCCCGCGAGCACCCATGGAGCGGATGAAGACGTCGCGGTCGAGGGCGTGGTCGCCCATCCGCACGCGGTCACCGAGCAGCGCTCCCCCGGAGAACGGCGACGACGGGTCGATGGCGAGCACCCCCACCCGCCGGCCGGCACGGCGCATCCCGGCCACGAGGACGTTGGTCGAGGTGGACTTGCCGACGCCGGGAGGCCCGGTGATGCCCAGCACGTGCGCGCGGCCGACGTGCTCGCGCAGCGCCGACATCACCTCCCGCAGCAGCGGGGAGGCGTCCTCGACCAGCGTGATCAGTCGCGCGACCGCGGCGGGGTCGCCCTGACGGGCACGCGCGACGAGGTCGGGGACCGCCGGGGCACCCCGTCCGCCCACGCGTGCCCCGCCCACGCGATCAGGAGGGGACGCGGACGATCAGGGCGTCGCCCTGGCCGCCACCGCCGCACAGCGCGGCGGCACCGACGCCGCCTCCGCGGCGCTTGAGCTCCAGCGCGAGGGTCAGCACGACACGGGTGCCGGACATGCCGACCGGGTGGCCCAGCGCGATCGCACCGCCGTTGACGTTGACCTTGGCGTCCTCGATGCCCAGCTCGCGGGCCGAGGAGATGCCCACGGCGGCGAAGGCCTCGTTGAACTCGACGAGGTCGAGGTCGGCCGGCGAGATGCCCTCCTTCTCGCACGCCCTGGCCGTCGCGGCCGCAGGCTGGAGCTGGAGGGTCGAGTCGGGACCGGCGACCTGGCCGTGCGCGCCGATCTCGGCGAGCCAGGTCAGGCCGAGCTCCTCGGCCTTGGCCTTGCTCATCACGACGACGGCGGCGGCGCCGTCGGAGATCTGCGACGCGGAGCCCGCGGTCACGGTGCCGTCCTTGCTGAAGGCCGGGCGCAGCTTGGCGAGCGACTCCACGGTGGTGTCGCCGCGCACACCCTCGTCCTCGCTGACCACGACCGGCTCGCCCCGGCGCTGAGGCACCTCGACGGGGACCACCTCGTCGGCGAAGACGCCGTTCTTCCAGGCGACGGCGGCCTTCTGGTGGGAGTAGGCGGCGAAGGTGTCCTGCTCCTCGCGGGTGAGGTTGGCGCCGGCCGCGTTGCACTCCTCGGTGAGCAGGCCCATGGCCTGGGAGGTGAACTGGTCGAAGAGCGCGTCGTAGGCCATCGAGTCGACGAGCTGGACGTCGCCGAACTTCACGCCCTCGCGCGACTTGGGCAGGAAGTGGGGCGCGTTGGTCATCGACTCCATGCCGCCCGCGACGACGATGTCGCACTCGCCCGCGCGCACGAGCTGGTCGGCCAGCGCGATGGCGTTGAGCCCGGACAGGCACACCTTGTTGATGGTGATCGACGGCACCGTCATCGGGATGCCGCCCTTGACCGCGGCCGTGCGGGCCGGGTTCTGCCCGGCGCCGGCCTGGATGACCTGGCCCATGATGACGTAGTCGACCTGGTCACCGGTGACGCCCGCCCTCTCGAGGGCGCCCTTGATCGCGACACCGCCGAGGTCGGCGGCCGTCTGGTCCTTGAGGCCGCCGAGCAGGCGGCCGATCGGCGTACGTGCCCCCGCGACGAGGACGGAGACGTCGGATCCGGTCATGGGCTTCCTCCAGGGTGCGGTCGAGCAGTGGGGTCGAGCGTGGGGTCGAGCGTGGGGTCGAGCGAGCGGGCGGGGCGTGCTTGCCCCGGGGCCTCCTCGGACGATACCCATGCCACCGGCCCCTTCGGCAGGGTGCGCCGGGCGGCCGCCGTGAGGCACACGTCACACCCCCTCGCGCGCCACCGCCCCGGAGTGCACGATGTGCTGCCATGAGCACCCCCGCGCTGCCCGACGACGTCCAGCACCTCTTCACGGCGATCGACCACGTCGGCATCGCGGTGCCCGACCTCGACGTCGCCCTGGCGTTCTACCGCGACACCTACGGCATGCAGGTCCTGCACGAGGAGGTCAACGAGGAGCAGGGCGTGCGCGAGGCGATGGTGGGCGTCGGCGGCACCGACTCCAACCCCAGCGGCTCCTGCCTGCAGCTCCTCGCGCCGCTGACCCCGGAGTCGACCATCGCCAAGTTCCTGGACCGCAGCGGCCCGGGCCTGCAGCAGCTCGCCTTCCGGGTCGACGACGTGGAGCACGCGGCCGCCGTGCTGCGCGAGCGCGGGCTGCGCCTGCTCTACGACGCGCCGCGGCGTGGCACGGCGGGCAGCCGGGTCAACTTCGTCCACCCCAAGGACGCCGGCGGGGTGCTCGTCGAGCTGGTCGAGCCGGCCGCCTCACCTCACTGACCGGCGACCGACGCGACGTATCTCACACCCCGGACCGCGCAAGGTTACTCGCCGGTACGCTGCCCCGATCGTGCCACCGATGCCTCACCAGGAGACAGCCGTGCAGAACATCCTCGACGCCATCCAGTCCGGCAGTGCCACCACGGAGGACTTCGCCTCCCTGGAGCTCCCCGAGTCCTACCGCGCCGCCTTCGTGAAGAAGGACGAGGTCGACATGTTCGAGGGCCTGACGGCGAAGGAGAAGGACCCGCGCAGGTCGCTCCACGTCGACGAGGTCCCGCTCCCCGAGCTCGGCCCGGGTGAGGCCTTCGTCGCCGTGATGGCCTCCGCCATCAACTACAACACGGTGTGGACCTCGATCTTCGAGCCCGTCTCCACGTTCGGCTTCCTCGAGCGCTACGGCCGCAGCTCGGAGCTCACCAAGCGCCACGACCTGCCCTACCACGTCGTCGGCTCCGACCTGTCCGGCGTCGTGCTCAAGACCGGCCCCGGCGTCACCCGCTGGAAGCCCGGCGACCGGGTCGTCGCGCACTGCCTCTCGGTCGAGCTCGAGGGTCCCGACGGTCACAACGACACGATGCTGGACACCGAGCAGCGGATCTGGGGCTTCGAGACCAACTTCGGCGGCCTCGCCGACGTGGCGATGGTCAAGGCCAACCAGCTGATGCCCAAGCCTGAGCACCTCACGTGGGAGGAGGCCGCCTCCCCCGGCCTCGTCAACTGCACGGCGTACCGCCAGCTGGTGAGCAAGAACGGCGGCGACATGAAGCAGGGCGACAACGTCCTCATCTGGGGTGCCTCCGGCGGGCTCGGCGGCTTCGCGACCCAGTACGCCCTCAACGGCGGCGCGACGCCGGTGTGCGTGGTCTCCAACGAGGAGAAGGCCGCCATCGCCCGCAGCATGGGCGCGGAGCTCATCATCAACCGCTCCGAGGAGGACTACCGGTTCTGGAACGACGAGGGCACCCAGCAGGACCCGAAGGAGTGGAAGCGGTTCGGCGCGCGCATCCGTGAGCTGACCGGCGGCGAGGACATCGACATCGTCTTCGAGCACCCGGGCCGCGAGACGTTCGGTGCGTCGGTCTTCGTCACCCGCAAGGGCGGCACCATCACGACCTGCGCCTCGACGTCGGGCTACATGCACGAGTACGACAACCGCTACCTGTGGATGAACCTCAAGCGCATCATCTCCAGCCACTTCGCCAACTACCGCGAGTCGTGGGAGGCCAACCGCCTCATCGCCAAGGGCAGGATCCACCCGACCCTCTCGCGCACCTACCCGCTCGCCGAGGTCGGCCAGGCCTCCCTCGACGTCCACCAGAACGCCCACCAGGGCAAGGTCGGCGTCCTCTGCCTGGCACCCGAGGAGGGCCTCGGCGTGCTCGACCACGAGATGCGCGCCCGGCACGAGACGGCGATCAACCGCTTCCGCGGGGTCTGAGCACCGCCCGCGCGCACGTCTCGGCACACCCCCGCACACCCCGGCCCGCCCTCGCCACGTCACGATCGCACCCCGATCGGCGAGGGCCCGCGAGCCGGGGTGTGTTTGTGTCCGGGCATCAGGGACACTGGCACCGACGCAGTCCGCACGACCTGAGAGAGGTGCCCCGAATGAGCTCCGACAAGGGCCTGTCCATCTTCGACGAGCCGGAGTCCGCCGACGGCGCAGCCGAGGAGACCCAGGTGCTGCCCGTCGCGCCCCAGGACGGACCGGACGCTCCCGCGGCCGCGGCGCCGGAGCCGCCGGCCGCCCCCGAGCAGGCCCCGTCGCCGGAGCCCGAGGCCACCCGCAAGGCGCCGATCATCCCGCCGCCGCTCCCCCAGTCCGCCCCGAGGTCTGCCCCCCGGTCCGCCCCCCGGTCCGCCCCCCGGTCCGCCCCGCCCGCGGCCCGCCCGGCCCGGGTCGACGCCCCCGCATCGGCCCCGGTCCCGCCGCCCGCCGCGGCCCCGCTGCCGGTCGTCCGGCGCGGCGGCTACGACAAGGCTGCCGTCGACCAGCGCGTCGGCCAGCTGCAGACCGAGAAGTCCGGCCTGGCCGCCAGCCTGGCCAGCAGCGAGCAGCGCGTCATCGACCTCGAGTCGGAGATGCAGCAGCTGCGCAGCGAGCTCGAGGAGCACCTCAACCCGACCTACGCCGGCCTCGGCGGACGGGCCACCTCGATGCTCAAGATGGCCGAGGACGAGGCCGCCGACGTGCGCTCGGCCGCCCAGCGCGACGCCGACGAGATCCGCACGCGGGCCGAGCGCGACGCCCACAGCATCCGCGCCGACGCGTCCCGCGAGGCCGACGACATGCGCATGGTGCAGCTCAAGGAGCTCGACGAGATGCGCTCGCGCCTCGTCACCGACGCCGAGACCGAGCGCAACCTCGCCAAGGCCGAGGCCGAGGACCTGCTGGCCGCGGCCCAGCGCGAGGCCGACCAGCTGCGCCTCGCCGCCCGGCAGGAGACCAACGAGATGCGGGTCACCGCGACCCGCGAGGCCGAGCAGGCCCGCGCCGCCGCGGACCGCGAGGTGCAGGAGGCCCGCCGCACCCTGGCGGTGGAGAAGGAGCGGCTGGCCCGCGAGGCCGCCGAGCACCACAGCAATGCCACCGCCGAGACCCAGCGGCTCGTCGCCGAGGCGGAGAACCGCGCCAACGCGGCCGAGCAGCGTGCCCGCGAGGCGACGGCCCAGGCCAACGCCCACCGCCAGCAGGCGCAGTCCGAGGCGGAGGGCCTGCTGAGCCGGGCGCGCCGCGAGGCCGAGCAGGTGGTCGCGTCCGCGCGGTCGCAGGCCGACTCCATCGGTGCCACCCGGGTCGCCGAGGCCGAGCGCGAGCTCGCCAACATCCGGGCGGAGGTCGACCGGGTCAGCAAGCGCCGCGATGCCATCACCGCACAGCTCGGAGCCCTGCACGACGTCGTCGCGGGATTCAGCGAGGACGAGTCCTGACCTGGCGCGACCGGCTCCGGGAGGCCGTGGCCCCCCGGGACGCCGGGGCCGCGGCGCCGGAGGCGGACGGGGTGCCCCACCACGTCAGCGAGCAGGCCCCGGTGCAGGCCCCGGTGCAGGTCACCGAGCAGGTCACCGAGCAGGTCACCGAGCAGGTCACCGAGCAGGTCACCGAGCAGGTCACCGAGCAGGTCACCGAGCAGGTCACCGAGCAGGTCACGGAGGCGGTCGAGCAGGTCAGCGACCACGCCGACCGCGCCGAGGCGGCGGCCGACGCTGCGGAGGACGCCGCCGACGAGTCGGTCCGGTCGGCCGCGGTCATCGCCGAGCGCATCGACGACGCCACGGACCTCGTGGTCGACGAGGCGACGCCCGCGCCGTACGCCCCGGCGGAGCCGACGACGCCGCCCCTCCTGCTGCGGCACTCGCCGTTCAAGATCGGCTTCTTCGGCGCCCTCGGTGCCCTCGTCGCCGTCTTCCTCAGCCAGCAGCTGCTGAGCATCTCCTCGGTGCTGGTGCTGCTCGTCATGTCGATGTTCCTCGCGATCGGGCTCAACCCGGTCGTGGAGTTCTTCATGCGCCGGGGGATCCGCCGCGGGCTCTCGGTGCTGCTCGTGCTCGTCGTGGTGATCTCCGTCCTCACGCTGTTCGTCTTCGCGATCGCGCCGGTGATCAGCGAGCAGATCGCGGCGATCACGCGCAGCGCGCCCGGCTGGCTCGACCAGCTCCAGGACAACCGCCAGGTGCAGCGCCTCGACGACCGGTACGACGTCATCGCCCGCGCCCGCGAGTACATCGAGGAGGGCGGGTTCGGCGAGCGCGTCTTCGGCGGCGCGCTCGGCTTCGGCCTGCGGGTGCTGTCCGCGCTCACCAACAGCCTCATCGTGATCGTGCTGATGATCTACTTCCTCGCCTCGCTGCCGAGCATCAAGCACGCCGGCTACTCCCTGGCGCCGGCCTCGAAGCGGCCCCGCGTCAGCGAGCTGGGCGACCGCATCATCCGCTCGACCGGCGCCTACGTCGCCGGTGCGTTCATCGTCGCGCTGTGCGCGGGGCTCAGCACGCTCGTGTTCTCGTTCCTCATCGGGCTGAGCGACTACGCCTTCGCGCTGGCCTTCGTCGTGGGGTTGTTCTCGCTCATCCCGGTCGTCGGCGCCTTCGTCTCCGGCGCGATCATGACGCTGCTCGCGCTCACCGTCTCACCGACGGTCGCGCTGGTGGCGCTCATCTACTACCTCGCCTACCAGCAGCTCGAGTCCTACTTCATCTACCCGCGCATCATGAAGAAGTCGGTCGACATCCCGGGGTCGGTGACCGTGGTCGCCGCGCTGGTGGGCGGCTCGCTGATGGGCATCATCGGCGCGCTGCTGGCCGTGCCCGTCGCGGCCGCCCTGCTGCTGCTGCACCGCGAGGTGTTCCTCAAGCGGCAGGACGCCCACTGACCTCGCGCTCGGGCACCGGCTCCACCATGAGCGGCGAGCGCCCCTCCCCGAGCTTGACGACCACGACGCCGGCCAGCACCAGGAGGCCTCCGGCCATCTGGATCGCCCGGGGCAGCTCCCCCAGGACCAGCCAGGCGAAGACGACCGCGGCGAGGACCTCGCCGAGCGCGACGAACGACGCGAGCCGGCTGCCCAGGCGGCGCCCGGCCGCGATGCCGGTGACGTAGGCGAGCGCAGCCGTCACGAGTCCGAGCGCGACGACGGGCAGCCACCACACCACCTCGCGTCCGTCGTAGACGGCGTCGGCGGTCGAGGCGTCGAAGGGCAGCACGCCCACCAGCCCGGCGACGACCAGGACCGTCGCGCCGACGAGCAGCCCGCCGGCGGCCAGGGTGATGCCCGGCAGGCCGTTGTCCTCGTCGGCCGAGATCACGAAGTAGGTCGCCGCACCCACCATGGCGCCGAGGGCCCACAGCACCCCGGCCGTGCTGAGCTCGGCGCCCGAGACGACGTCGAGCACGAGCACCAGGCCCGTCGCGGCGATCGCGGCCCCGAGCAGCGTCAGTCCGGAGGGACGGTGGCCGTGGCGCAGCCACAGCCAGACCACGACGGCCACCGGCGCGGTGTACTCCAGGAGCAGCGCGACGCTGACCTGCATGTAGGTGACGGCGTAGAAGTAGCACAGCTGGGCCCCGGCGACGGCCGCGACGCCGTAGACCACGATGAGGCCGGCGTTGTCGCGCACCAGGTGCCAGCGACCGCGCAGCGCCAGGGCGCCCGGCACGACGAGCACCGCGGCGGCGATGGCGACCCGCAGGGCGACGGTGGCGCCCGCGCTCCAGCCGGTGTCGAGCAGGCCCCGGGCCAGGACTCCGGACATGCCGAACGACGTCGCCGAGACCACGGCGAAGAGCAGGCCGGCGGCGGTCCGGGAGGATCGGGTGTCATGTGTCAAAGCCGTCACGGTCATGACCGTAGGCGGGTCGGTGTAATGTGTCAACATGCTTTTCACGGATGACACGGACGCGGCCCTCCAGGCGGCCGTCGCCCTCGTCAACTCGACCGACGAGCCCGGCGACCCGCTCGGGTCGGTCGAGGACCTCTCGGCGTTCCTCGCCTCGTGGTCCTACACCGGGCGGCACGACGCGACGCCCGCCGAGCTGGCGGCCGTGCGCCGGCTGCGCCCCGCGCTCAAGGAGCTGCTGCTGGCCGAGCGGGACGAGGCCGCGGGCATCGTCAACGGCATGCTCGCGAAGGCCCGGGCACTCCCTCAGCTCCAGCGCCACGACAGCTGGGACTGGCACCTGCACGCCGTGGGCCCCGACCGACCGCTCGACGAGCGTGTCGTCGTCGAGACGGCGATGGCCATGGTCGACGTGATCCGTGCCGACGAGATGTCGCGCCTCGACCGCTGCGCCGCGGACGACTGCGACGACGTCGTGCTCGACCTCTCGCGCAACCGCTCCCGGCGCTACTGCTCGACCACGTGCGGCAACCGCGAGGCCGTCGCGGCCTACCGGGCCCGGCAGAAGGCCTGAGGTCCGGGCGACCGGGCCGGTCTTCAGTCCGACCTCGGTCCGACCTCAGGCCAGGAACCGGCGCAGCACCTCGAGGAAGACCTCCGGCTGCTCGGAGTGCACCCAGTGGCCGGCGCCCTTCACCAGGACGCGGCGGTTGCGCGGGAACCGTCGGTCCATCTCGCCGGCGTGCTCGTCGGAGATGTAGTCCGAGCCTGCCCCACCGACCCACAGCACCGGTCCGTCGTACGCCGCCGGGCCGAGCGCCTCGCCCGGCCAGCCGGTCAGCGACGCCATGTGCTCGCCGAGGAGGTCGAGGTTGACCTGCCAGCGCCAGCCGTCCTCGGTGCGCCTGAGGTTCTGCAGCAGGAAGCTGCGCACCACCGGGTTGGGCACCGCCTCGCGCAGCGCCTCCTCGGCCTGCTCGCGCCGCTCGATCGAGGCGACGTCCATCCCCCGCATGGTCTCGATGTAGCCGACGAACTCCCGCCCACTGGCGTACGCCACCGGCGCGACGTCGACGACCACCAGCCGCTCGACCAGCTCCGGGTGGCGCAGCGCGAGGCACATCGCGATCTTCCCGCCCATCGAGTGGCCGACGAGCGTGACCGGCTCGTCGCCGATCGCGTCGGCGACGATGTCGGCGAGGTCCAGGTAGTCGAACGTCTCCGTCCACGGCGAGCGCCCGTGGTTGGGCATGTCGAGGAGCAGGACGCGGTGGTCGGCGCTGAGCGCCTTGGCGATCTGCGTCCAGTTGCGCCCCTGGCCGAAGAGGCCGTGGCAGAAGACGACGCGCGACCCCGTCTGGCCGAGCTCGGTGCGGTGCAGGCTCACCGGCCCATCCTCGCGCACGGGCCGCCCGGTCACGGCGGCGGGAGCCGCCGCGCCGGTCCGAGCGTGCCCCGGGCGGGGGTCGGACTAGAAGTCGAACCCGTCGAACAGGTCGCCGATGCCGTCGCCGATGCCGCCGAACATGTCGCCGATGCCCTCGCCGATGGCTCCGATGCCCTCACCGAGGCCGTCGAAGCCGCCGCCGAAGAGCATGCCCATGAACATCCAGTCCATCGGGCCGAACCCGCCGAAGTAGCCCTGGGCGTAGGGCTGATAGGCCCGGCCGCCCTGCCAGTAGGGCACGCGGCGCGAGCCGACCATGACCTTGCGGATGTCGGGCTCGGCACCGGCGCGGACCCGCTCCACGTCGAGCGCGCACGCCGGGACGTCGCGCGACGCGCCGCCCGGCGGCGTCCAGGGGACGTCGGCGACGGACAGCCCGTGGCGCGGGTCGAAGAAGCACGGCGGGCGGCGCGTCGGGAGCGGCTGTCCGGCCACCCGCGCGCGGACGCACGCCATCGCGTAGCGGCCGTCCTCGAGGATCTCGGTGACGTGCCTGACGTCCTCGGGCCGCGTCAGCCCGGCGGCGGCGACCTTCGCGGACTCGTAGGAGTCGAGGGCGCGCTGGTAGTCGGCGTTGGCGCCCGGGTCCAGCGGCTCGCCGGCCAGGTCGATGTCGAGGTCCTGGAGCTCGACGCCGAGGGCGGTGACGTCCTCCTCGGCGAGCCTCTTCACGGGCGCCACCTCGGCCTCGGCGCGCGCCAGCTCGCGCTTCTTGCCCGTCTTCCCCGCCGTGACGGCGACCGCCGTCAACCCGCCGAGGACGACCAGCACGAGGACGAGTTCCATGCATCCAGCGTACGCAGCCGCGGCAACCGCTCAGCGGCGCCGGACCTGGAGGAGCAGGCCGCCCGTCGACCCCCGACGACGTGCGGCCTGCTCCGACAGGCGGCCGGTGGGCTGCGGGGCCATCCCCTCGTGCGGTCCCGACGCCCTCGGCGTACGAGAAGACTCCCGCGATCGCGTGCGCGGCGGCATCCGTAGTCCTACGTAACTGTCCTGCGGGAGCGATACATTCAGCGCGTGCTGTCCCCCTGTCTCGGTCGTGACGACGTCCGTCGAGCGCTGGGCGAGGCGCTGCTCGAGTCGCGGTGGGTGACCGTGGTGGGCCCGCCGGGCAGCGGCAAGACCCTCGTGGTGCGCCACGTGGCCGCCGACTCGACCACGTCCTGGGTCGACGCCCGCGCCCTGCGCAGCATCGACGAGGTGCTCGTCGCCGCGCTCGCGAGCCTCGACGCCGAGACGGCGCCGGGCGACTCCCTCGCCGGTGCGCTCGGGCGGGCCGTGGACGGCCGCGAGTGCCTGCTCGTCCTCGACGGCCTCGACCTCGACGCGACGGGCGCCGGGCCGGTGCTGCAGTCGGTGCTGGAGAGCACCAGCGACGCCCGCGTGGTGATCACCGCCCGCACCACGGCCGACGAGCCCTACGAGTCCGTCATCCGCGTCGGCCCGCTGCCGGTGCCCCACCAGCGCGGTCCGCTCGAGGGACCGGCCGTCGAGCTCTTCCTGCGCCGCATCCGCTCGGCCGGCGGGCAGCAGGTCGACCTCGCGGCACAGGCGCACGAGGTACGCCGCCTCCTGACCGCCACCGGCGGGCTGCCCCTCCTCATCGAGCAGGTGGCCGTGCAGTCGGCCCTGGTCGGGTTGAGCAACGCCATGTCGACCGTCAGCCTCGACCAGGCCGTCGACTCCGCGCACGCCCTGCTCGACGACGCGAGCGCCACGGCGCTGCGGCGCGTCGGGGTGCTCGACTTCCCCGTCGGCCTCGAGGTGCTCGCCCGCGTGCTCGACCTCCCGGTCCCCGAGGCGGCCGAGCTGGCCGGCGGCCTGGTCCGGCGCAGCCTCCTCGAGGTCGACCAGGGCGGTCGCTTCGACATGCTCTCCCCCATCCGCGGGCGGGCCCGCGCGCTGGCCGGCACCGACGACGTGGCGGCCGTCGAGGCCGGACTCCTGGCGTGGGCGCAGGACCACGCCCCCGAGCACGACAACTACGGCGCGGCCGACGCCGCGTGGCTGGGCGACCTCCCCGCGATGCGGCACGCGGTGCTCACCGCGTGCGCCCGGCCCGAGACGCGCGCCGACGGCTACTCGGTGGCCAACCGGATCTTCTCCTCCCTCTACACCTCCATGCGCACCCGCGAGGCGCTCGAGATCCTCGAGGGCGCACTGGCCAGCGGCGACGGACCCTCGGCGATCGGCGCGCAGGTCGCCCGTCGGGCCGGCATCGCCGCGTCCGAGGTGCGCGGCACCTACGAGGGGCTGTGGCTCCTGGACCGGGCCGACCAGCACTCCTCCGCGGCCCCGCGGCCGGAGGAGCAGCTCGCCAAGACCGCGTCGATCCGCGCCGAGATGCACCTCGACGCCGGCGAGATGGTCAGCGCCGAGGCCGAGGCCCGGCGTGCGATCAGCCTCGACCCCGAGGGATCCATCAGCCGGCAGGCCACCCGCACCCTGGCCGACGTCTACGCCTCGCAGGGTCGCTTCGCCGAGGCGACCCAGGCCGCGAGTGACGCCATGCCGGCGCGCACCAGCCGCGACGAGCGCTGGATCGACCTGTCCGCACGCACCATCCTGGCCCGCATCGCGCTCGAGCAGGGGCGCATCGCGGAGGCGGTCGCCGGCGCGCGCGCCGTCGTGCTGGAGTCCCGCGAGCTCGCGGAGGACCGGGTCGGGCTGCTGGCCGAGACGCTCCTGCGCGGCATCGACCCCTCGTGGCAGCCCTCCGAGGTGGTCCGCGAGACCCTCCCGTGGGCGGTCCGGCTCCCGGTGCTCGCCCAGGACGGCCGCGACCTCCTCGTCCGCGGTGACGCGCGGCAGGCCGCCGGGCTGGCCGCCGACGTGGTCGCGCTCGCCGACTCCGCGCGCCTGGGCCGCGACGGCGTCGACGCCCGGCTGCTGCTGGGGCGCGCGCTGGTCGCGCTGGGCGACCTCGACCAGGCGACCACGACCTACCTCACCGCCCTCGAGAGCTGCCGCTCCATGGGGCTGCCGCTGCGGGCCGCCGACGTGCTCGACGGGCTGGCCGGCGTGGCCCGCGCCCGCGACCTGCCCGAGGCCCGCGCCCTCGCGGCCGCCGCCTTCGCGCTCCGGACCCCGCGGATGGCGGTGCGCTGGGGCTACTCCGCCGACTACGACGTGGTGCCCGCGAGCCGAGCGCCCTCGGAGTGGCTCGCCGGCGACGACCTCGCCGCCGACGTCACGCCGCTGGTCACCGCGGTGTTCAACCGCCCGACCTCGGCTCCCCCGTCGGCGCTCGACGCGCTGACCCCCGCCGAGCGGCAGGTGGCCGACCGCGTCGCTCACGGGCTGACCAGCCGCCAGATCGCCGAGGAGCTCTTCGTCTCGCCGCGCACCGTCGACGCCCACCTCACCCACATCTACCGCAAGCTCGACATCAACACCCGCGCCCGGCTGGCCGCGCTGGTGGTGCACGGCGGCTGAGGCCCGTCGCTGACGGCTGACAGTGTCGGTGGGGAGGAGCAGGATGCCTCCCATGAGCCGAACCATCCAGGTGACCTTCGACGCCCACGACCCCGAGGCGCTGTCCCGCTTCTGGGCCGACGCGATGGGCTACTCCATCCCGCCGCCGCCCGGGCGCGAGCTCGAGGAGGGGCAGGACCCCTTCGAGGCGTGGCACGACTTCCTCCGTGGCAACGGAGTGCCGGAGTCGGAGTGGAACGCCGCCTCCGCCGCCGAGGACCCCGAGGGCGACGGCCCGCGGCTGTTCTTCCAGCGCGTGCCCGAGGGCAAGACGGCCAAGAACCGGGTCCACCTCGACGTCCGCGCCGCCCCCGGCCTGCAGGGCGAGGAGCGGATGGCGGCCCTCGAGGGCGAGTGCGAGCGGCTCGTGGCGCTCGGCGCCGCCCGGGTCGAGCGGCACGAGCCGGCCCCACCCATGTCGGCCGGCCACATCGTCATGACCGATCCCGAGGGCAACGAGTTCTGCCTCGACTGACGCGGCCCGCTCCGTACGGCACCCGGCCGCGCCGGTCGGCCCGCTCCGGTCGGGTCAGCGGGCGCCGCTGTAGTCGCGGAAGCCCCGCCCGGTCTTGCGCCCGAGGTAGCCGGCGGTCACCAGGTGCTCCAGCAGCGGGGCCGGCGAGAAGCCGGGCTCGCGGAACTCGAGGTAGAGCTCGCGCTGGATCGCCAGCGACACGTCGTTGCCGACGACGTCGAGCAGCTCGAACGGGCCCATCGGGAGGGCGCATCCCTGCTTCATCGCGGTGTCGATGTCGTCGGCGGTGGCGTAGTGCGCCTCGAGCATCTTGACCGCGTCGTTGAGGTAGGGGAACAGCAGCGCGTTGACGATGAACCCGGCCCGGTCGCCGCACCGCACCGCCACCTTGCCGACCTTCTCGCACAGCGCGAGCACCGTCTCGGTGACGGCCTCGTCGGTCGCGACGGTCGAGACGACCTCGACCAGCTTCATGATCGTTGCGGGATTGAAGAAGTGCATGCCGATGACCTGCTGGGGACGCTTGGTCACCCGGGCCATCGAGATGATCGGCAGCGACGAGGTGGTGGTCGCCAGGATGGCGCCGGGCTTGCAGATCTCGTCGAGGTTCTCGAACAGGGTCGTCTTCACGGCGAGGTCCTCGGCGATCGCCTCGACGACCAGGTCGACGTCGCGCAGGTCGTCGAGCGACGTCGTGCCGCGGACCCGGCCGAGCACCTCCGCCTTCTCCTCCTCGGTGGCGCGCCCGCGCTGGATCTGCTTGTCGAAGCTCCTGGTGATCGCGGCGACGACGCCGTCCACCTTGTCCTGACCGCGGCCGGTGAACACGACGTCGTGGCCGGCCTTCGCGAAGACCTCCACGATGCCCGAGGCCATGGTGCCGGTGCCGACGACACCGACGAGCCGGATGTCGTGGTGCAGCCGCGGCTTGTCGTCCTCGCTCGGGGTGTGCGCGTCCGCCACCACGACGGGGCTGTCGGGAGCCTCGTAGGTGTAGAACCCACGGCCCGACTTGCGGCCCAGCAGGCCGGCGGTGACGTACTGCTTGAGGAGCGGCGCCGGCGCGTGCAGCCGGTCGCGTCCCTGCTTGTACATCGTGTCGAGGATCTCGTAGGCGGTGTCGAGGCCGATGAGGTCCAGCAGCGCCAGCGGGCCCATGGGGTAGCCGCAGCCGAAGCGCATGGCGGCGTCGATGTCCTCGCGCGAGGCGTACTTGCCCTCGTACATCGCGACGGCGTGGTTGAGGTAGCCGAAGAGCAGGGTGTTGGCGATGAACCCCGCCTTGTCGCCGCAGACCACCGGGTTCTTCCCGAGGTCGCGCAGCAGGTCCACCACGTCGGCGAGGACCTGCGGCTCGGTGACGACCGTCCGGATGACCTCGACGAGGTTCTGCACGGGCGCGGGGTTGAAGAAGTGCACGCCGACGACCCGACCGGGCCGGGAGTTGGCCGTCGAGATCTCGGTGACGCTGAGCGAGGAGGTGTTGGTGGCCAGCACGGCCTCCGGGTCGACGATCGAGTCCAGCGTCCGGAAGATCGCCTTCTTGACCTCGAGCGACTCCACGACCGCCTCGACGACCAGGTCGGCGACGGCGAGGTCCTTCATCTCGGTGGTGAGCGTGATGCGCCCGAGGATCTCGTCCTGCTGCTCCTCGGTCATCTTGCCGCGCTTCACCGCGCGCCCGGTGGAGTGCTCGAGGTGCTGCCGGCCGCGCTCGACGGCCGCGTCGGTGACCTCGACGCCGATGACGCGGTGGCCGTTGCGGGCGAACACCTCGGCGATGCCCGCACCCATGGTGCCCAGGCCGATCACTCCGACGGTGGTGAACTCGCGAGCAGGCACGTCAGTCATGGCACGCATGCTCCCACGCGCTTGCCGGCTGGCGGGTGTGGGAACCGTCACGCCGCGGGCGCCGGGTGCCGGACGGGAGCGCTGCGTGGCGCGACGCGCGATCCCTGTAGATTCGCCCGTCGTGAGGATCGTCGTCGCGCGCTGCCAGGTGGACTACGCAGGTCGGCTGACCGCCCACCTCCCGCTCGCCACCCGGGTGCTGATGCTGAAGTCGGACGGCTCGGTGCTCATCCACTCCGACGGCGGGTCCTACAAGCCGCTCAACTGGATGTCGCCGCCCTGCACGGTCCGCGAGGGCGTCGCCGAGGACGGCCGCGCTGAGTGGCTGGTCTCGGCGACGAAGTCCGACGACACCCTGCGCATCCTCATCGACGAGGTGCTGCACGACACCTCGCACGACCTCGGCGTCGACCCCGGCCTGCAGAAGGACGGCGTGGAGAAGCACCTCCAGGAGCTGCTCGCCGAGCACCCCGCGACGCTGGCCGACGGCCTCACGCTCGTCCGCCGCGAGTACATGACCGCGATCGGTCCGGTCGACCTCATGTGCCGTGACGCCGAGGGCCTCTCGGTCGCGGTGGAGATCAAGCGGCGCGGGGAGATCGACGGCGTGGAGCAGCTCACCCGCTACCTCGACCTGCTCAACCGCGACCCGGCGCTGACCCGCAAGGGCTCGGTCCGCGGCATCTTCGCCGCCCAGGAGATCAAGCCCCAGGCGCGCGTGCTGGCCACCGACCGCGGCATCGCGTGCGCCCTGGTGGACTACGACGCGCTGCGCGGCATGGACGACGCGGAGCACCGGCTCTTCTGACGCGAGGCATCAGCGCGGAAGATCCGGGTCACTCGGTGACGCGGATGTTCCGCGCTCCTCGCTACCCTCCCACGGTGACCGCGTCCGTGCCCGAGCACATCTTTCACATCGCGAGCGAGGCCGACTGGCGGCGGACGCTGGCGACCGGGACCTACACCACCTCGACGGTCGGGCGGAGCCTCGAGGAGGAGGGGTTCATCCACGCCAGCCGGCGCGACCAGGTGCAGGGCGTCTTCGACCGCTACTACCGCGGCCTCGGCGAGCGACTCGTCCTGCTGACCATCGACCCCGCACGGCTCACCGACGCCGACGTGCTGGTGGAGGCGGTCGGGGACGACACGTACCCGCACGTCCACGGGCCGATCAACCGCTCCGCCGTGGTCGAGGTCGTGCCGCTCGACCGCAGGGGCGGCACGGAGACGCTGATGTCGCTGTGGATCAAGGGCATGGCCGTACGGATGGGGATCGCGCTGGCCGTGATGCTCGCGGTCCTCGTCGTCGCGCTCGCGCTGACGTGACGGGGGCTCAGGCGGCCTTGTCGCCCTTCCCGGACTTCTTCACGTCGACCTTGACCAGCCGGCGCTTCTTGACGGTGTAGCCGGGGGGCAGGGTGCCCTCCTTGAGCATCCGGAGCGGACACCGGTTGCACTTCTTGGAGGACACGCAGCACTTCTTCTTGGGCAGCTTGGCGACCTTGGCCTTGCCGGCCTTCTTCGCGCTCTTGGACCCCACGCCGGAGACCCTACCCGAGACTTAGGGAAGGCTTACCTCGCGGTGCTCAGGCGAGCGGCCGGTCGGCCCATGACCGCACGAGCCAGCCGTCGGCATCGGCGTCCAGCGCCACCACGTCGCAGCTGTCGAGCGGGAGGCCGCGCGCATGCCCAGGCGTCAGGTTGCGCGCCAGCGCGGGCAGCGCGAGGCGCATGACCCCGCCGTGGCTGACCACCAGCACCGCCTCGCCGCGGTGCTCGTCCGCGATCTCCAGGAGCACGGCCTCGTAGCGAGCGGCCACCTCGTGGCCGCTCTCCGCGCCCGGGATCCGCGCGGTGAGGTCGCCGTCCAGCCACGACGCGAAGGTGTCCGCGAACGGGTCCGGGTCGCCGGTCGTGCCGGCGCCGTGCCGGGCGACGTGCACGCGGGCGGCGCACTGCAAGTCAGCCACCGGCGAGCTCCACGACGTCCCCGGCGCAGCCCCACGACAGCGTCACGCCGGCTCCGCCGTGCCCGTAGCAGTGGATCACGTCGCCCACCCGCTCGAGCCTGACCTCGGGGCGCGACGGTCGCAGGCCGACCTTGTGCCGACGCACCCGAGCCCCTTCGAGGACGGGCACCAGGGCCGTCGCGCGGTGCAGCACCGCCTCCGCGACGGCGGGGTCGGGCGTACGGCTCCACTCGCCCTCCACGTCGGTGCCGCCGACCACGATCTCGTCGGTGCGCGGGACGACGTAGGTCAGGCCGCCGCTGTCGAGCGTCCAGCGGTCGAGGCCGACCTGCTCGAGCACGACCACCTGGCCGCGCACCGGAGTCACGGTCGGGTCGGCACCGAAGTGGCGGGCGCCCAGCCCGGTCGCGTTGACGACGAGGCTGCCGTCGTCGGGGAGCGCGGACAGGTTCATCCGGGTCAGCGTGCCGCCGAGCTCCTCCACCCGCGCGACCAGCCAGCGCAGGTAGCGCGGCATGTCGACGACGGGGCTCACGAACGTCCAGCCGTCGGCGTACCCCGGCGGCAGCGACGTCTCGCGGTCCAGCGACGGCACCGCCGCGCGCCACCACGGGTCGGGCTGCGGCGTCTTCAGCACCTCGGTGCCCGTCAGCATCCGGACGCCCGTGGCCTCGTCGGCCGCGAGCGTCGCGAAGACGTCGTACGTCGTCGCGGACCAGGCCGTCACGCGGTCCTGGGGCAGCGCGCGGTAGGGGTACCAGAGGGCGGCCGCCACCGCCGACGTCGTCTCGAGCGGCAGGTCGCGGGCGACCACGTCCACGCGGTGTCCCGCCTCCAGCAGTCGGACCGCGCACGACAGGCCGACCACACCGGCCCCGACCACGATCACGCGCCGCGCAGAGGGAGCCGCAGGGGTAGCCATGCCGGTGAGTCTGCCAGCCGTCGGGGCCGGGAAGGGTCAGTCCAGACCGTTGGCCCGGCGGATCACGTCGACGAAGCCGCCCATGATCTCGGTGAGCCCGAAGTCCTTGGGCGTGTAGACCGCGGCGACCCCGCGCTCCACCAGTGCCGTGGCGTCCGAGGCCGGGATGATGCCGCCCACCACCACCGGGAGGTCGCCGAGGCCCGCGGCGGCGAGGCCGTCGAGCACGTCGGGCACCAGCTCCATGTGCGACCCCGACAGGATCGAGAGGCCGACCACGTGCACGTCCTCGGCCACGGCGGCGGCCACGATCTGCTCCGGCGTGAGGCGGATGCCCTGGTAGATCACCTCGAAGCCGGCGTCCCGGGCGCGTACGGCGACCTGCTCGGCGCCGTTGGAGTGCCCGTCGAGGCCCGGCTTGCCGACGAGCACGCGCAGCCGGCCGCCCAGCTCCTCGCCGGTGGCCCGGACCCGCTCCCGGACGGCGGCGAGCTCCGTCCCGGCCGCGCCCGAGCCACCGCCCATGCCGACGGCGCCGGAGACGCCGGTCGGGGCGCGGAACTCGCCGAACACCTCGCGCAGGGCGCCGGCCCACTCCCCCGTGGTCGCTCCGGCGCGGGCGGCGACCAGCGTCGGCCCCATGAGGTTGGCGTCGGTCCTCGCGGCCTCGGCGAGGGCGGTGAGCGCGGCGGCGACCTCGGCGTCGTCGCGCTGCGCCCGCCACGCCTCGAGGCTCGCGAGCGCGGCGCGCTCGGCCTCGGGGTCGGCGGCCTGGATCGCGGCGTCGAGGTCCGCGGTCAGGGGCGAGGGCTCGGTCGTCTGGAACCGGTTGACGCCCACGACGACCTCCTCGCCCGACTCGATGCGCGCCCGGCGGGCGGCGTGCGCGGAGACGAGGTTCTGCTTCATGTAGCCGGACTCCACCGCGGCGATCGCGCCGCCCATCTCCTGCACCCGCTCGATCTCGGCCCGTGCACCCTCGACGAGCTCGGCGACCTTGGCCTCGATGACGTGGCTGCCGGCGAAGATGTCGTCGTGCTCGAGCAGGTCGGACTCGAACGCCAGCACCTGCTGGAAGCGCAGCGACCACTGCTGGTCCCACGGCCGCGGCAGGCCCAGCGCCTCGTTCCAGGCGGGCAGCTGGACCGCACGGGCACGCGCGTCCTTGGACAGCGTGACGCCGAGCATCTCCAGCACGATGCGCTGCACGTTGTTCTCCGGCTGGGCCTCGGTCAGGCCGAGCGAGTTCACCTGCACGCCGTAGCGGAAGCGCCGCATCTTGGGGTCGGTGACGCCGTAGCGCTCGCGGGTCACCTCGTCCCACAGCTCGACGAAGGCCCGCATCTTGCAGGTCTCCTCGACGAAGCGCACGCCGGCGTTGACGAAGAACGAGATGCGTCCGACGACCTTCTCGAAGTCGTCGGGAGAGACCTGTCCCGAGCCCCGCACCTGGTCGAGCACCGCGATCGCCGTGCACATGGCGTAGGCCAGCTCCTGCACGGGCGTCGCGCCGGCCTCCTGCAGGTGGTAGCTGCAGATGTTGATCGGGTTCCACTTCGGGATCTCGTGCACCGTGTAGGCGATCAGGTCGCCGATCAGGCGCAGCGACTGCTCCGGGCCGAAGACGTACGTGCCGCGGGAGAGGTACTCCTTGATGATGTCGTTCTGCGTGGTGCCGGCCAGCAGGTGGGCGACCTCGTCGGGCGAGAGGTCGGGGTTCTGCTCCTCGGCCACGACCTGGTACATCGCCAGCAGCCACATGGCCGTGGCGTTGATCGTCATCGAGGTGTTCATCTCGGTGAGCGGGATGTCGGCGAAGAGCTTGCGCATCTCGCCGAGGTGGGGCACCGGTACGCCGACCTTGCCGACCTCGCCGCGGCTGAGCGGGCTGTCGGGGTCGTAGCCGGTCTGCGTCGGCAGGTCGAACGCCACGCTGAGGCCGGTCTGGCCCTTGGCCAGGTTGGTGCGGTAGAGCGCGTTGGACGCCTCGGCCGTCGAGTGGCCCGCATAGGTGCGCATCACCCAGGGCCGGTCCTTGACCCGCCGCTGCGTCTGGTCCTCGGGCCGGTCCTCGGTCTCGGTCATGGCGACACAGTAGGACCGTTGTTACCGCCCAGTCACCGGTCACGGGTGTGAGACGGGCCTCACGTCCGGACGCTCGCCGGCCCTCCGGCGGCCGTCCCCTCGTGGGGGTGAAGTGGGTCAGACCTACGAGGTTTTCTCCCCAATTGTGGTGACTCCGCCGTCTGGCTTCCGTGTTGCCATTGCGACTCGGTGAAGAGCGTGGGGCTCTTCCGTGGGGAACTCGTGGGGACATCGTCCATGTCGGTGAACAGTCGTACCTTCTCGTCCCGGACCTGGCGCGCAGCGCTGACGGCGCTGCTCCTGGCAGCCCTGGTCCTGACCGGCCTCGGTCCGGTCGCAGCAGCGGCGCCGGGCAACAAGCCGCCGCGCATCAAGGCCATCCCGACGACCACCGCGGTCGTCGGCCACCTGCTGGTCGTGCGGCCGCGCGCCACCGACCCGGACGGGCCCGAGAGCCGGCTGCGGTTCCGCCTCGCCGAGAAGCCCGCCTGGTCGTCCTTCAACCGGAGGACCGGCGTCCTCACCGGCCGGGCGCCGCAGTCCGCCGTCGGCGACCGGTACAAGCTGGTGCTGACGGTGACCGATGGCCGCGCCAGCGACAAGGAGAAGTTCACCCTCCGCGTGGCGGCCAACCAGGCCCCCGTCGTCGCCACCCTCGCCGACGTGGTCGCCGACGCCGGGCAGGCCGTCCGCGTCGCTCCGGTGGCCAGCGACCCCGACAAGGGTCCGCGGGCCCTCTCGTGGGTGACCGGCTTCGCGCCGGCCAACGGCCGCACCCCGGCCGGGCCGCCCGCCTGGCTGACGACCTCCGCCACCACCGGTGTCCTCACCGGCACCGTTCCCGCGTCCGCGGTCGGCATGGCGTGGCAGGTGACCAGCCAGGCTTCCGACGGCCTCGCCACGACGTCCGTGTCCTACCGGCTCACCGTCCGCACCCAGGCACCCACCCTGGCCCCTGTCGGCGCCCGCACCGCCACCGTCGGGACGCCCTTCTCCCTGCAGCTGGCCGGCGCCGACGCCGACGCCGCGCCCCAGCCCGTCTCGTACGTCGCCGACCCGGCCACGATGCCCGGCTGGCTGTCCCTCGACCGCGCCACCGGCGTCGTCTCCGGCACGCCGCCGACCGGCTCGGCCGGCACGTACTCCCCGCGCTTCCGCGCCGAGGACGGCCTCGACACCTCCGCCTGGGAGGTCCTCGCGCTCGAGGTCGCTCCCGAGGGGCCGGTCAACACCCCGCCCGTCGTCGGTCCCCTCGGCGACGTCACGACGCTCGAGGGCACGCAGATGCAGGCCGTCGCCGTCGTGGCCACCGACAAGGAGGACGGCAAGCCGTCCGTCACCGTGTCGGGCCTGCCCGCCGGCGTCTCCTACGACAAGGCCACCAGCGCCATCACCGGCACCCCGACCGTGGGCGGCACCTTCGCGGTGACAGTCACCGCCGCGGACTCCGCCGGAGCGACCGCGAGCGTCGTCTTCACCATCACCGTCACCGAGGTCAACGACGGACCCCAGCTGACCGGGATCGACGACACCACCGCCACGGAGGGCCAGGCGATGGCTGCCATCGCCGTCGCGGCCACCGACGAGGAGGACGGCACGCCGGCCATCACCGTGTCGGGCCTCCCCAGCGGTGTCTCCTACGACGCCGCGACCGGCAAGATCAGCGGCACCCCGACCGTCGGCGGCACCTTCTCGGTGACCGTCACGGCCACCGACGCCGCGGGCGCGAAGGCGAGCGAGACCTTCGTCCTGACCGTCGCCGAGGTCAACGACGCCCCGGTCGCCGGCGACCCGAGCCCCGCGACGGTCCAGGTGACCCAGGGCCAGGCCGTCGACACCGCCGTGCTCGTTCCCGCCACCGACGAGGAGGGCGACCAGCTGACCCGCACCGTCACCGGGCTCCCGGCCGGGATGACCGGCACCGGCACCGCCACGGGCATCGCCCTCGGCGGCACGCCGACCGCGGACGGCACGTCCACCGCGACCGTCACCGTCTCCGACGGCAACGGCGGCTCCGACACCGCAACCTTCGAGGTCGTGGTCGCACCGGCGCCCGGCACCCCGTGCGCGAAGCGCTCGACGCTGCCGTGCGGCGACATCGCCGTCGACCTGCCCTTCTCGCTGGCCTTCACCGGCAGCGAGGGCGGCCTGGACGACACCGGCTTCACCATGGTCGACCCGCCGTCCCTCCGCTCCGGTGTGGACCAGGCACCCGCCCCCACCACGCCGACGTACGCCGACGCGCCCGGCTTCGAGCCCGCGCTCGTGGCTCCCGGTGGCGGCCAGCTCGAAATCACCGCGACCAAGGGCATCATGTACCGCGCCCCGGGCCAGAACCCGGCGGCGACCTCTCCCAACGCCCAGCTCAACGCCCTCGGCGTGGGCGTGCGCGGCTCGAGCACCGGCTACGACCTCACCACCACCGTGCTCGCCCCGAGCTTCGGCGGCGCGAGCAACAGCTCGCAGCAGGGCGGACTGTGGTTCGGCCTCGACGAGGACAACTACGTCAAGGCCGTCGTGTCCCGCCTCTCGGCGACCCAGAACAAGGTCCAGCTGCTCCGTGAGGTCAACGGCGTGGCGACGCCTGGCACTGAGTACGAGCTCAACAGCGCCGGCTTCAACGTCGGCCAGGACGTGAAGCTCGAGCTGGAGGTCGTCGACACCGCAGGCGCCGGCGGCACGGCCCAGCTCTTCTACACCGTCGGTGCCGGCCAGCGCACCCTGCTCGTCGACACGGCCAACACCGTCGACAACGACGGCGTCCCCGTGCCGCAGTCCTTCCTGACCGGGACCACGGTCGGCACCGAGGCGCCGCAGGGCTTCGCGGGCCTCTTCGCCACCAAGCGCAACGCGCTGGCCACCGAGACGGTCACCGCGACTTTCGGCGACTTCGCCGTCGAGGCGCACGAGGTCCCCAACACCGCACCCGTCGTCGCAGCGGTCGCCGACGTCGCGGCCGTCGAGGGCACCGCCATCGCCCCGGTCACCATCACCACGACCGACGCCGAGGGCGACGACGTGACGATCACCTCCGACCTCGCCGTGGGTGGGCTCACCCTCACCGACAACGGCGACGGCACGGCCACCCTGGCGGGCACTCCCGCCGCCGGGACCGCGGCCGCGAGCCCCTACACCGTCGTGGTCACCGCGAGCGACGGCCGGGCCACCGGCACGCGGACGTTCCGCATCACCGTCGCGAAGGCCGGCGCGCCGTGCCTGCCGATCAGCACGGAGCCCTGCTCCACGGTGCGGGTCGACACGCCCTACGTCCTCGGCTTCAGCGGCCCGCAGGGCGGCCTGGACGGCACCGGCTTCACCATGGTCGACGACCCCTCGGCCCGCGCCAACGTGGACCAGGCCCCGGCGCCCGCGACGCCGACCACCCCGAACGTGCCCGGCTTCGAGCCCGGTCTGCTCGCGGTGAGCCCGTCCGGCAACCTCGACATCACCGCCACCAAAGGCATCGCTTACCGGCGGCCCGCCGACAGCGCCGGCACCAACTCGCAGCTCAACATGCTGGGCGTCGGCCTCGCCGGTGGCACCGACGGCTACGAGCTCCAGACGACGGTCGTCGACCCGACCTTCCCCGGCACGACCAACGGCAGCCAGCAGGGCGGCCTCTGGTTCGGCCTCGACGAGGACAACTACGTCAAGCTCGCCGTGGTCCGGGTCTCGGCCACGACCAACAAGGTCCAGCTGGTCAAGGAGGTCGGCGGGATCGCCCAGCCCGCGACGACGTACGAGCTCAACTCCGCCAGCTTCCCGAGCGGCCAGCGGGTCCGCCTGGTCCTCCAGGTCGACGCCTCCGGTGCCCAGCCGGTGGTCCGCGGTTCGTACGCCGTGGGCGACGGCCAGCTCGGCGTCCTGACCGACCCGGCCAACACGGCGGGCCCCACCCAGCTCCCCGTGCCGGCGGCCTTCCTCGCCGGCGCCGACCTCGGGGCCGGCGGGCCGGTCACCTTCGGTGGCGTCTACGCCACCAAGCGCGGCGCCCCGGCCTCCGACAACGTCGTGGTGTCCTTCGCCGACTTCTCCGCCGAGCTCATCGGTGGCGTCGTCGAGCCCTACACCCCGCTCGACGTCAAGGTGGACTTCACCTCCGAGGCCGGCACCCCGGCCCCGGGCTACCTCAAGGACTACGGGCAGGCCTACGGCCAGCGCAGCGGCGCCTCGCAGGGCGGCGGCGAGCACGTCTACGGCTGGGTCAAGGAGAACAGCGAGGAGGAGCTGTCCCTCGTCGGCAACGGCCGCGTGCGCGGCCGGACCGGCGTGGACCCGCGGCTCGACTCGATCATCCACATGCAGTTCGCGGACGTGCCCAACGCGGCCTGCCCGCCCAACATCTGCCAGGACGGCGACTGGCAGCTCGCGGTCGCCAACGGCACCTACGACGTGACCGTCGCGGTCGGCGACCAGCCGGGTGCCACCAGCTACGACAGCCTCCACGCGGTCAACGTGGAGAACTCCGCGCTCATCGAGGGGTTCACCGGCAGCGCGTCGGCCGAGTTCGACACCGCCACCACGCGGGTCGGCGTCGTCGACGGCGAGCTGACGATCAACGCCACGGGCGGCACCAACACCAAGCTGGCCTACGTCGAGGTCAGGTCGGCGAGCGCCACCGCCGCGGACCCGCTGCCGTTCGTCGTGCAGACGCGTCCGGCCAACCGGTCGCTCGGTGCTCCGCTCGGCGAGGGCGTGGCGGCCGACGTCCACCTCGTCGGCACCAGCGCCCAGCCGGGACCGGTCGACCCGGCCACGGTCACCGACGCCACGGTGCGGCTCTTCGAGGTCGTCCCGGGCAGCGCGCCCGACGTCGAGGTCGCGGGCAACCGCAACACGACCGGCGGTGGCGACTCGATCAACTTCCAGCAGAGCGGCAACCTCAAGGCCACCACCACCTACCGGTTCGTGGTCGACGGCGTGAAGGACACCACGGGCCGCACCTTCGTCCCCTTCCGCTCGCTGTTCACGACCGGCACCGGTGACGTGCAGCCGCCCAACGGCACCTTCGACCCGGTCAACGGCGTCGACTTCCAGAAGGTCGACCTGGGCAAGAACGGCAAGTACTACGCCTCCCTCGTGGTCCACGACGGCCACCTGTGGGCCACCACCATCGGGCAGGGCATGTTCCGCTACCCGATCAATGCCGACGGCACCCTGGGTGCCGAGCAGCCCATCAACGCCTTCCAGGGCCGCGCCGCGGTCGGCTTCGTGTTCGACCGCACCAACCCCGACGTGGCATGGGTGACCCACGCGACGGCCAACATCGGCAACGAGTCGCAGGCCTTCGGCTCCAAGCTGAGCCGGGTCGACTTCTCGACCAGCGTGGCGAACCCGGTCGTCTCCGACGTGTTCGTCAACCTCCCGCGCTCGCAGAAGGACCACCTGTCCAACTCCATCTCCTACGGCCCCGGCGGGAGGCTCTACTTCCTCCAGGGCTCCAACCAGGCCGCCGGCGACCCCGACGGCGCCTGGGGCGACCGGGGCGAGACGCTGCTCACCGCGGCCATGCTGACCTTCGACCCCGCTGACGCGTGGCAGCGCGTGCAGGCCTCCGGGCCGGTCGACGTGCAGACCGTCGACAAGGGCGGCTCGTACGACCCGTTCGCCGCCTCGGCGCCGCTGAAGATCTACGCCACCGGCATCCGCAACGCCTACGACCTCGTGCACGCCTCCAACGGCAGCCTCTACGTGCCGACCAACGGCACGGCCAGCGGCGGCAACAGCCCCGGCGTGACGGCCAGCGGCGGCACGCTGACCCGGACCGGCCAGGTCCCCGGGGGCAACGTGACCTCCCAGTGCGCCACCCGCCGCATCGACGGCACGCCCTACACGGCCCCGTCGGTGCCCGCGGTGACCAACCACAACACCCAGCGCGACTTCCTCTTCGACGTCGAGGCGGGCGGCTACTACGGCCACCCGAACCCGTCGCGCTGCGAGTGGGTCCTCAACAACGGCGGCAACCCGGAGGGCGCCGGCTCGGGCGGGTCGAAGTACGCCACCTCGGTGGCGCCGGACCGCAACTACCGCGGCTGGGCCTACGACTTCGAGTTCAACAAGTCGCCCAACGGCGTCATCGAGTACCGCTCCAACACCTTCGGCGGCAAGCTCAAGGGCCGCCTGATGGTGGTCCGGTTCTCCAACTTCGACGACGTCTTCACCCTGGAGACCGCGGCCAACGGCCAGGTCGAGGGCGGCCAGGCCGGCTCGACGATCGGCGGCTTCTCCGGCTTCGACGACCCGCTGGACATCGTCGAGGACCTCGACACCGGCAACCTCTACGTCAACTCCTACGACCAGAGCAGCGGCCAGCCGCGGCTCTACCTGCTCCGGGTCCCGGACGGGCAGGGCGGCGCGGACGTCTCCCTGAGCACCCGGCGCCTGGTGGGCAACCAGGTCACCAGCGCCGGCTCGCGGACGCTGGGCACCGTGACGGTGACCAACGACGGCAGCGAGGCCACCACGGTGACCGGCGCGGCCATCACCGGCACCGGTGCCGCGGCCTACTCCCGCACCACCAGCACGTCGCTGCCGGCCACGCTCGCCCCCGGGGCGTCGATGACCGTCACGGTCGGCTTCGACCCCAGCAGCGAGGGCGTGGCAGCGGCCTCGCTCGGGCTGACCCTGAGCGCCGGAAGCGCGCCCTCGGTCTCGCTCCGCGGGCTCGGCACCGACGGGCTCGGCGGCTCCGCGGAGCCGTCGCTCCAGTACGTCCTCGACGCGTGGGAGCTGGGCATCGACACCGGTGACGACAACGACGCCACCAACGAGATCCACTCCAGCTCGAGCGAGCGCGTCTCGCCGACCCTCGGCGACAGCATCGACGTGGAGACGTTCACCCGCTTCGCCGACGGCCCGGTCACGGTCGAGCCGATCTCGGTGTTCGGGCCCACCGACAGCGCGCCGGTCACCGAGGTGTCGTGGTACGACGACGCCGCACCGGCGACGCGCAACACGTTGTTCTCGGTGTCGAACTCGCCGGCCTCCAACGGCCAGACCCTGACCCCGACGACCACCGGGGCGCTGCAGCTCGACCCGGGCCAGTCGACCTTCGGGTTCGTCTCGCGGTGGCCGTTCTTCGCCAACCGGCTGGTCCACACCCAGGACTCGCTCAACACGTTCGCCGGCGCGATTGGCAACCACGTCCGGGTCTACCCGCTCGTGGAGGGCGGGCAGCCGGTGCCGCACGCGTACGTCGTCGCGACCGAGGAGCACACGTCCGGGTTCGACTTCAACGACGTGGTCTTCATCGTCCGCAACGTCGAGCCGGCCGGCGGCACCCAGCCGCCGGGACAGGCCATCCGGGTCAACTTCCAGAGCGAGACGGCCGCCGTGCCGGCGGGACACCTCCGCGACTTCGGCCAGGCCTACGGTCCGCGGACCCTGGCCGACCAGGGCGGGCTGACCTACGGCTGGCGCAACGCCTCGACGCTGGCGCCCGAGGCCCGCACGACCTCCGGCCGTGAGCGCAACCTCAACAGCGACCAGCGCCTCGACACGTTCATGCACATGCAGTACCAGCAGCAGAGCGCGCCGAACTGCACGGCCAACAACTGCAACACCGGCACGTGGGGGCTCGCGCTCGGCGACGGCACCTACCAGGTCACGGCGGCCCTCGGCGACCCGGCGGCCAACGCCGACCCCGAGGCCCACCAGGTCCGCGTCGAGGGCGTGCCGCTGCTCGCGGCGCCCCACGTCCCGAGCGGACCGGCGGGCAGCGCCGGCCACCACGCGACCGGCACGCAGGTCGTCACGGTGTCCGACGGTGAGCTCACCGTCGACGCCGTCGGCGGCACCAACGCCAAGATCGACTACCTCGAGGTCACGCCGGTCACCGGCGGGGGCGGCGAGACGGTGGCGCAGGTGAGCTTCCAGCCCGCCGCGTCCCCCACGCCGGCCGGCTGGTCGGCCGACAGCGGCGAGCTGTTCACCACGGCCCGCGGCTATGGCTGGGTGCGGACCGAGGGTGGGGCGACCAAGACCGCCGACACGCGGGCCCGCACGCAGGACCCCGACCCGTTGACGAGCACGCTGATGATCGTCGACGACACCCAGGTCGCCGGCGTGGTCGACGGCGAGTGGGAGCTCGCCGTCGCCGACGGCACCTACACCGTCTCGGTGTCGGTGGGCGACGCCGGCTTCGCGGACTCCTCCCACGGCCTCGCGGCCGAGGGCGTGCCGCTCGTGTCGGGCTTCGTCCCGACCGGCCCCGGTGACTACCGGGTGGCCACGGCGTCGGTCGACGTGACCGACGGGCGCCTCACGCTCGCCTCCACGGGCAGCAACACCAAGGTGCAGTGGGTCAGCGTCGCCTCGGGCTCCGAGGTCGACGTCATCCCGCCGACCGTCGACCTGTCGGTCACCGGCGTCACGGGCCCCGGTGGCTACGTCACCAAGGCCACGGTCGTCGCCGAGGTCGTGGACCGTGGCGGCTCGGGCACCGAGTTCGTCGACTGGACGCTCGACGGCGCGGACGTCCCGCGTCCGTCCGGCGACCGGCTCGAGGTCACCGGCCTGGGCGCGCACACCGTGACCGTCACGGCCACCGACGCGGCCGGCAACGACACGACCGCGACGCGGACGTTCACCATCGTCGACGGCAGCGTGGCCGCGATCGCCATCGCCAACCAGGACGCCCAGCGCGTGGGAGGCACCGTGGTGCCGGGCATGGCCGAGGACTTCCTCGTCATGCACCACCTCAACGACCGCACGACGAGCACCCCCACCCACGCGGCCGCGCTCACCCACGACACGGCCACGCTGAGGATCAGCAACACCGACCCCGACGACCCGCTGGTGGTGACCGGCCTGGGCCTGTCGGCCCCGGTGGACCCGACGCCGGGCGTGCGCGCCAGCACGACCAACTTCACCACCCCGGGCACCACCCTGCCGCTCACCGTGGCACCGGGCGGGACCTACGACCTGCGCGTGCAGTTCGGGGGTGCCGGCAGCCGCGGCGCCTACGGCGCGACGATGACGATCACGTCCAACGCCGCCAACCGCCCGCAGCTGCCCGTGCAGCTGCGCGGCTACTGGCAGCCGCAGCCCGAGGGCGGGGTCGAGCCCACCATGACCGAGGTCGCCCGCGTGTTCGGCTGGTCGACCGCCATCGGCGAGCCGCTCGAGGACGCCTACAGCGGTCCGCTCCAGGGTGACGAGGTGCGGTCCCTGCTGTGGAAGCGGCTGGACCCGTCCCGACCGGTCACCGCACGCCAGCTGACGGCCCTGCACGGGTGCTGCAGCGAGACGGGCGACAACATCGCCAGCCCGATCTCCGGCTCCCACGACGGTGCCTGGGGGCAGTCCTTCTACCCCCGGGTGGCGCAGAACGGCACCGCGCCCGCCTCGGCGCCCTTCCAGCAGGGGCAGGCCAACCCGACCGGCAGCTTCGCGCTGACGATCGCGGGCTACACCACCAACAAGGCCCCGACGTCGACCGATCCCGCCAACCTCGGCATCCGCGTGTGGCCGGTCGAGGTCGGCGGGCGCACCGTCCCGGGTGCCTACCTGGTCGGGCAGGACTTCGTGCAGAACGGGTGCGGTGGCGGCAGCGCCAACTGCGACTACCAGGACAACGTGTTCCTCATGACCAACATCGCCCCCGTGGCGTCGGCGGACACCACCGCCCCCGCCACGGCGCCCACAGGCGTCTCGGCGTCGGTCTCGGGCAACGACGTGCAGGTCTCCTGGAACGCCGTCGCGGCCGCCGACCTCGGGGGCTACGTGGTCGAGCGGCAGGCCGCCGGGGCGACCACCTGGACCAGGGTCAACCAGACCCCCGTCGCCGGGCTGTCGCTGGTCGACACGACCGCACCGGGTGGCACCCAGGTGACCTACCGGGTGCTCGCGGTGGACACGTCGCAGAACGCGTCGGCCCCCTCGGCCACGGCGAGCGTCACCACGCCGCCGCGGCCGCAGGCGGCGATCCGGATCAACGCCGGCGGACCGGCGGTCACCACCGGTGGCGTCGCGTGGGGCGCCCAGCAGTACGGCACCGGCGGCAAGACGTTCACCAACGCCGTGGCGATCGCCGGGACCACCGACGACGTGCTCTACCAGTCGGAGTACTCCACCGAGACCGGGTCGATCGACTACGACATCCCGGTGCAGAACGGCTCCCACACGGTCCGCCTGCACTTCGCCGAGATCTACTTCGGCGCCCCGGGCGGCGGCCCGGGCGGGACCGGCCGGCGTACGTTCGACGTCGCGGTGGAGGGACAGCTGCGGCTGGACAACTACGACATCGTGGCCGACGTCGGGTCCGCGACCGCGGCGGTGAAGACCTACACGGTCCAGGTCACCGACGGCAAGGTCGACGTCGACCTCGACTCCGTGGTCAACCAGGCCAAGATCTCCGCGATCGAGGTGGTGCCGGCCGGCTGAGCGGGACGGCCGGGAGGGCGGAGCCGCGATCGCCGATCAGGCGGTCGCGGCGACGCGCTCCACCTCGATGGCGTGCGCCAGCCGGGTCAGGTGCGCCATCCGGCGCACCGCCGGCCCGGGGTTGCGGACGGTGAGGTGGTGGCCGGAGAGCCAGGCGTGCCGGGTGGCGACGGCCAGCAGGCGGAGGGCGGTGGCGTCGATGGCGGACACCGCCGTCATGTCGATCACCACGTCGTCGTCGAGCACGTCGATGCGCTCGTAGATCGCGTTGCGGACCTCCCACGTGCTCCGCACGTCGAAGTCGCCCTGCAGCACGAGCGTGTGGCCATCCGAGATGATGTCCATCGGGCGCCCCTCCCCGACGTCCCCCGACGCCGCTCACGTGACTGCTGTCACTCCTAGGACGCTGTTGTACCCCGTTCGGCTGCCCGCACGCACCACCTTTGCGGCGAGTCCCGGCCAGTAGGGTCGGCACATGGTCAACCTGACGCGCATCTACACCCGTACCGGTGATGCCGGACGCACCCGGCTCGGCGACATGAGCGAGACCTCGAAGACCGACCCGCGGCTCGAGGCGTACGCCTGCGTCGACGAGGGCAACGCCCACATCGGGGTCGCCCTGGCGCACGGCGGGCTCGAGGACGACGTGGTCACGGTGCTCACCCGCGTGCAGAACGACCTCTTCGACGTGGGTGCCGACTTCTGCACCCCGGCGGTCCCGAACCCCGAGCACCCGCCGTTGCGCATCGAGCAGGACTACGTCGACCGGCTCGAGGGGTGGTGCGACCACTACAACGAGGAGCTGCCGGCGCTGCGCTCGTTCATCCTCAACGGCGGCAGTGTCGCCGCGGCCCACCTGCACGTCGCGCGCACCGTCGTACGCCGTGCGGAGCGGGCCGGCTGGGCGGCCTGGGCCGAGCACGAGGACACGATGAACGTCCTCGCGATCACCTACCTCAACCGGCTCTCGGACCTGCTCTTCATCCTGGCCCGCCACGCCAACCGCGACACCGGCGACGTGCTGTGGGTGCCGGGCGGGGAGCGCTGAGCGGTCCCCCGACCCGGCTCAGACGCGCTCGGACCGCTCGGGGCGCTGCTCGCGCGCCGAGGGCACGACCAGGGCCGCCGGCATGAGCAGGACGGCGACCACGAGCAGCGCCTTGAGGGTGCCGACCTCGTCCCCGACGAACCCGAGGAACGGCGGGCCGGCGAGGAAGGCGGCGTAGCCGATGGTGGAGACGACGCTGACCCGCGCGGCGGCGCGGACCGGGTCGTCGGCGGCGGCGCTCATGCCGACCGGGAAGCCGAGCGAGGCACCGACGCCCCACAGGACGATGCCGGTCACGACGAGGACGGGCTGGTCGGCGAAGACGATGAGCAGCACTCCCCCGCCGGCGAGCGCCATGGTGCCCCACAGCACCGCGACCCGCCCGAAGCGGTCGATCAGGCCGGTGCCCGCGAACCGACCAGCGGTCATGGCGAGGACGAAGACGGCGAACCCGGCCACGCCCACGGCGTGCGAGACGTCGTGGCCGTCCACGAGCGCGACGGCGAGCCAGTCGTTGGCGGTCCCCTCGGTCATCGCCAGGGCCAGCACCATCACGCCGATCAGCAGCGTGCGCGGCTCCAGCCAGGCGCGGGCCGCCGACGTCCGCTCCTCCTCGTGCGCGGTCTCCACCGGCAGGAACGCCGGCGACGAGCGCCACACGAGCGCGATGGCGACGAGCACCACGCCGAGCAGGTGCACCACCGCCGGGACGTCCAGCTCGATGAGCAGCGCACCGAGGAGCGCGCCGACCACGGTGCCCCCGCTGAAGCCGGCGTGGAAGCGCGGCATGATCGTGCGGCCCAGCCCGCGCTCCACCTCGGCGCCCTCGACGTTCATCGCGACGTCCCACACGCCGATGCCGAGGCCGTAGACGAACAGCCCGACCACCGTCACCAGGAGCACGTGCCCCAGGCCGAGGGCCGCCATGGCCATGCCGAGCGTGGCGGCGACCGCCCCGACCCGGACGATCCGCTCCGTGCCCCACGCGTTGATGGCCGCGCCGGTGGTCGGCAGGGCCAGGACCGACCCGACCGCGATCGCGAGGAGCAGGAGGCCGAGCTGGCCGTTGGTGAGGTCGAAGCTCGACCGCACCTCGGGGATCCGCGAGACCCAGCTGGAGAAGACCAGGCCGTTGAGGAAGAACGTCATCCCCACGGCGTTGCGGGCGGCGGTCAGGGTGGGCACGGCACTCCTCGAGCGGGTGGGTCAGGGTCTGGACGAGCGTGATCCGAGACGACGGCGAATCGTTTCGATCGAATCGTTTCGATGCTATCCTGCCGAGCGTGTCCGGTCCACCTCGCCCCCCGACCCTGGCCGACGTCGCCGCAGTGGCGGGCGTCTCGCTGTCGACGGCGTCCCTGGCGTTCTCGGGCAACAAGCCGGTCTCCGAGGCGACCCGCCAGCGGGTCCTGGCCGCCGCGTCGTCGCTCGGCTACGCCGGCCCCAATCCCTTGGCCAGCAACCTGCGCCGAGGCCGCAGCGGCGTGGTCGGCATCGCCGTCGGCCAGCTCAGCTCGGCGTTCCGCGACCCCGCGGCGCTGCCCATGCTCGACGCCGTGTCGGAGGTGCTCGGGGCGGCCGGCATGGGGCTGCTGCTGATGGCCGACGACGACGCGCACCCCCGCCTCCCCCTCGACGCCGTCATCTACGACAACTGCGGGCGCGAGACCTGGCACGCCTACGACGACCTGGTGGCCCGCGACGTGCCGCTGGTCGTCGTCGAGGGCCCGTGCTGGCCCGGGACGACCTTCGTCGACATCGACCACCGGCGCGGGTCGGCCGCCCTCGCCGCCCACCTCCACGACCACGGCCACCGGCGGGTCGCCACGATGACGCTGGAGGCGTCCCGACCGCAGCGGGAGCGGGAGGCGGGACTGCGGCAGGTCTTCCCCGACGCCCACGTCATCGGCGCCTGCGCGAGCGACCTCGCGGAGGCCCAGTCGCTCGCGTCGGACTACCTCGCCACCGGTCCCGACGTGACCGCGATCGTCTGCCAGAGCGACGTCCAGGCCGCCGGTGTGGTCCTCGAGGCGCGGCGCCGCGGGCTGTCCGTGCCGGGCGACCTCAGCGTCGCGGGCTTCGACGGCGTCGACACCCCGTGGCTCGACCTCAGCCTCACCACCGTGGTGCAGCCGCTCGCCGACAAGGGTCGCGCCACGGCGCACGCCGCCCTGGCCCGGATCGCCGGTGAGCCCGTGGCCGACGTCGTGCTCCCCGTGGAGCTGCGCGTCGGCGGGTCGACCGGTCCGGCCTAGCGCCGGTTCCAGTCCGTCCCGGGCGGCCCTGACTCGAGCCAGGACTGGAAGCCGGTGAGCGACGCCTCGCTCATCGCGATCTCCAGCGGGTCACCGCCGTAGTGGCACGAGGCGACGACGTGCCCGTCGTAGAGCGACATCTCCTCCGCGCCCTCGGGAGCCCGTCGGCCGGAGTACTCCAGCAGGTCGCGGGCCCACACCCGCTTGGGGCGCGGGGACAGCGAGAAGATGCGGAACCACTCCAGCGACTGCCCGGAGTAGCGCCCGATGCCGAGCAGCCAGCCGCGACCGGGGTGCTCGGGTCGCATCCGGTAGCTGAGCTCGAAGGTGCCGCCGTGACGGGCGAGCAGGCGGCGCCGGACGATCAGCGAGATGCCGTAGAGCAGGGCGAGGAACAAGAAGAGCCCGACGATGTCGAGCACCCATTCCCAGACCGGCATCCACCCTCCCAACGACCGCCGACGGGCGGTCCGACCAGCGACCGAGAAACAGACGAGCGCACGGACCCGGAGGTCCGTGCGCTCACCCTAGCGGTCGTGCGGGAGGACCTGTCAGGAGGCCCGTTCGACGGCGCGGATGCGCGCCTCGGCACGACGGACGGCCTCGTCGGCCGCGTCGTCGTTGCCCCCGGCGGACTGGGCCCGCTCGAGGTCCTGGCGCGCCTTCTCGAGGTCGATCTCGTGCGACATCTCGGCCCGCTCGGACAGGATGGACACGCGGTTGTCGGCCACCGACAAGAAGCCGGCGTCGACCGCCGCGACCCAGGTCTCGCCCTCCACGGTCTGCACGTCGACGACGCCCTCGATGATCGAGGACAGCAGCGGCGCGTGGTTGGGCAGGATCCCGACGTCGCCCTCGGTGGTGCGGGCGATGACCATGGTCGCCTGGCCCGACCAGACGAGCCGGTCGGCAGCGACCAGCTCGACCTGCAGCACCTTGTCGGTGGACGGGCCCGCCATCAGAGGCTCTTCTGGATCTCGGCCCACTTCTGCTCGACGTCTTCGAGACCGCCGCACATGAAGAAGGCCTGCTCGGCCACGTGGTCGTACTCACCGTCGGCGATCTTGTTGAACGCCTCGATGGTGTCGGCCACCGGGACGGTCGAGCCCTCGATGCCGGTGAACTGCTTGGCGACGTAGGTGTTCTGCGACAAGAACCGCTGGATGCGACGGGCGCGGGAGACGATGATCTTGTCCTCCTCGCTGAGCTCGTCGACACCGAGGATGGCGATGATGTCCTGGAGCTCCTTGTTGCGCTGCAGGATCTGCTTGATCCGCACGGCGCAGCGGTAGTGCTCCTCGCCGATGTACTGCGGGTCGAGGATGCGCGACGTCGAGGTCAGCGGGTCCACGGCCGGGTAGATGCCGAGCGAGGCGATCTCGCGCGACAGCTCGGTCGTCGCGTCGAGGTGCGCGAACGTCGTGGCCGGGGCCGGGTCGGTGTAGTCGTCGGCGGGCACGTAGATCGCCTGCATCGAGGTGATCGAGTGACCACGCGTCGAGGTGATGCGCTCCTGGAGCTGGCCCATCTCGTCGGCGAGGTTGGGCTGGTAGCCCACCGCGGACGGCATGCGGCCCAGCAGCGTGGACACCTCGGACCCGGCCTGGGTGAAGCGGAAGATGTTGTCGATGAACAGCAGCACGTCCTGCTGCTGCACGTCGCGGAAGTACTCCGCCATCGTCAGCGCCGACAGCGCGACCCGCAGGCGCGTGCCCGGCGGCTCGTCCATCTGGCCGAACACGAGGGCGGTCTGGCCGATGACGCCGGCCTCCTCCATCTCGACGATGAGGTCGTTGCCCTCGCGGGTGCGCTCGCCGACACCGGCGAACACCGACACACCACCGTGGTCCTTGGCGACGCGGGCGATCATCTCCTGGATGAGCACGGTCTTGCCGACGCCGGCGCCACCGAACAGGCCGATCTTGCCGCCTTGGACGTAGGGGGTCAGCAGGTCGATGACCTTGATGCCGGTCTCGAACATCTGCGTCTTGGCCTCGAGCTGGTCGAACGCCGGTGCCTTGCGGTGGATGCCCCACCGCTCCTTGACGTCGAGCGTCTCGCCCTCGGCGAGGTTGAGGCAGTCGCCGGTGGTGTTGAACACCTTGCCGAGCGTGGCGTCACCGACCGGCACGGTGATGGACTCACCGGTGTCGGTCACCTGGGCGCCGCGGACCAGGCCGTCGGTCGGCTTCATGGAGATGGCGCGGACCATGCCGTCACCGATGTGCTGGGCGACCTCGAGGGTGATGGTCGTCGTCTCGCCGCTGAGGGTCAGGTCGACCTTGAGGGCGTTGTAGATGGCCGGCATGGCGTCGGTCGGGAACTCGATGTCCACGACGGGGCCGATGACGCGCGTGATGCGACCGACCGAGCCGGCAGTGCCGGAGGTCCGGGTCTCTTCGACGGTTGCAGTCATTTCTCTCTTCTCCGCTTCAGTCTTGACCGGCGTTGGCGTCGGCGAGGGCGTTGACGCCACCGACGATCTCGCTGATTTCCTGGGTGATGCCGGCCTGGCGGGCCTGGTTGGCGATTCGGGTGTACTTCTTGATGAGCTCGTCGGCGTTGTCCGTCGCGGACTTCATCGCCTTCTGCCGGGCGGCCAGCTCGGAGGCGGCCGCCTGCAGGAGAGCGAAGAAGATGCGGCTCTGGACGTAGCGCGGCAGCAGGGAGTCCAGGACGTCGGACGGCGACGGCTCGAACTCGTAGAGCGGCAGCAGGTCACCCTTCTCGGGCGGCTCGGTGCCCTCGACGACCTCCAGCGGCAGCAGGCGTACGGCGGTCGGCTCCTGGCTGAGCATCGAGCGGAACCGCGTGAAGACCACGTGGACCTCGTCGACCGGGTTGGCCTCGGCGTCGCCCTCGTCCTCGTCGGCGAGGAAGGCGGCGATCAGCGTGGCGCCGATCTCCGCGGCGACGTCGTAGGTCGGCTGGTCGGAGAAGCCCGTCCATGCCTGCGCCACGGGACGCTGGCGGAACTTGAAGTAGGCCTCGCCCTTGCGACCGCTGGTGTAGAGGTCGACGTCCTTGCCCTCGCCCTTGAGCTTCTCGACGAGGCGCTCGGCCTCCTTGATGACGCTCGAGGAGTAGGCACCGGCGAGGCCGCGGTCGGAGGTGACCACGAGGACGGCGGCCCGCTTGGGGTCCTCCGGCTCGGTGGTCAGCGCGTGGTCGACGTTGGAGAACGTCGCCACGGCCGACACCGCACGCGTCAGCTCGCGGGCGTACGGCGCGGCCGCCTGGGCCCGCTGCTGTGCCTTGATGATGCGCGACGCAGCAATGAGCTCCATGGCACGCGTGATCTTCTTCATCGACTCCGTCGACTTGATCCGCGCGCGGTACTCGCGTACCGAGAGAGCCATTGCGTCAGCTCCGCTTCTGCTTGACGATCTGCTCCTGCTCGACGTCCTCGTCCTCGAGGGCGACGTGCTCTTCCTTGCCGGCCTTGATGCTCTGGCCGTCGGAAGTCTCGAACTGGTCGAGGAAGGAGTCGTAGGCCCGCACGAGCTCGGCGTCGGCGTCGTCGTCGAACTTATGCGTCTCCCGGATGCCGGCGAGGATGCCCTCGTGCGAGCGCCGCAGGTAGTCGAGGAACTCGGCCTCGAAGCGGAGCACGTCGTCGGTGGGGACCTTGTCGAGGCGGCCGGTGGTGCCGAGCCACAGCGAGGCGGTCATCTCCTCGACCGGGTACGGCGAGTACTGCGGCTGCTTGAGCAGCGCCATCAGGCGCTGGCCGCGGTCGAGCTGCTGGCGCGAGGCCGCGTCGAGGTCGGAGGCGAACATGGCGAACGCCTCCATCGCGCGGAACTGCGCCAGGTCGACCTTGAGCGAGCCGGTGACGGCCTTCATCGCCTTGGTCATCGCCGAGCCACCCACGCGCGAGACCGAGACACCGACGTCGATGGCGGGGCGCTGGTTGGCGGCGAACAGGTCGGACTGCAGGAAGATCTGGCCGTCGGTGATCGAGATGACGTTGGTCGGGATGAACGCCGAGACGTCGTTGGCCTTGGTCTCGATGATGGGCAGACCCGTCATCGAGCCCTTGCCGAGCTCGTCGGACAGCTTCGCGCAGCGCTCGAGCAGCCGGCTGTGCAGGTAGAACACGTCACCGGGGTAGGCCTCGCGGCCCGGCGGGCGACGCAGCAGCAGCGACACGGCGCGGTAGGCCTCGGCCTGCTTGGTGAGGTCGTCGAAGACGATGAGGACGTGCTTGCCCTCGTACATCCAGTGCTGGCCGATGGCCGAGCCGGTGTAGGGGGCGAGGTACTTGAAGCCGGCGGAGTCGGACGCCGGGGAGGCCACGATGGTGGTGTACTCCAGGGCGCCGGCCTTCTCGAGGGCGCCACGCACGGAGGCGATGGTCGAGCCCTTCTGGCCGATGGCGACGTAGATGCAGCGGACCTGCTTGTCCGGGTCGCCGGTCTCCCAGTTCTGCTTCTGGTTGATGATCGTGTCGATGGCGATCGTCGTCTTGCCGGTCGCGCGGTCGCCGATGATGAGCTGGCGCTGGCCGCGGCCGATCGGGGTCATCGCGTCGATGGCCTTGATGCCGGTCGCGAGCGGCTCGTGGACCGACTTGCGCTCCATGACGGTCGCGGCCTGCAGCTCGAGCGGACGACGACCGGAGGTCTCGACCTCGCCGAGCCCGTCGATCGGGGTGCCGAGCGGGTCGACGACGCGACCGAGGTAGCCGTCGCCGACGGGCACCGAGAGGATCTCGCCGGTGCGGCGGACCGGCTGGCCCTCCTCGATCTTGTCGAAGTCGCCGAGCACGACGACACCGATCTCGCGGGTGTCGAGGTTGAGCGCGATGCCCAGCGTGCCGTCCTCGAACTCGAGCAGCTCGTTGGCCATGACCGAGGGCAGGCCGCTCACGCGGGCGATGCCGTCGCCGGCCTCCGCGACGGTGCCGACCTCTTCCGTGGTCGCCGCGTCGGGCTTGTAGTCGGACACGAAGCGCTGGAGCGCGTCCCGGATCTCGTCCGGACGGATGGAAAGCTCCGTCATCTCATCTCACCTGTTCCTGGGTCTGCTGGAGTTCGCTGGAGTTGCTCGAAAGTGTGGTGCTGGATGGTGCGCGTGGCTCAGCCGGCGAGCCGGCGTCGGGCGTCGTCGAGGCGGCTGGACACCGTCCCGTCGATGACGTCGTCCCCGATCTCGACGCGCATGCCGCCGATGACGTCGGGGTCCACGACGACGTTGAGGTGGATCTGGCGGCCGTAGGCGCGCGTGAGCGCGTCGGTGAGCCGCGTGCGGTCGTTGTCGGCGAGCGGCCGGGCGACCCGGACGGTCGCCACGGACTCGCCGCGCACGTCCGCCGCCACCTTCTGGTAGTCGGCCAGGGCGACCGAGACCGTGCGGTAGCTGCCGGACAGCGACTGCTGCACGAGCGCGATCGTCGCCGGGAGCACCTTGTCGTCGAGCAGGGTGTCCAGCAGGCGCGCCTTGTCGTCGCGGCTGCGGGCCGGGTCGGAGATCGCGTCGCGCAGCGGCGGGTTGTCCTGCAGGACCTGCCCGAAGGCGAACAGCTCGTCCTCGAGGCGACCGGCGTCGCCTCCCGCGGACCGCGCGACCGAGACCACGCCGAGACGCTCGAGGGCGTCGGCGAGGTCACGGCCGGAGGTCCACCGCTGGCCGACCGCGGTGGTGACCACGATCAGCGCCGCCTCGGAGACCTTGCCGGCCAGCACCTCGCGGAGCAGCCCCGCCTTGGCCTCGGCCGGGATCGACGCGTCGGTGGCGACGCGCCGCAGGGACGGCTCGCTGCGGAGGAGGTCCGCCGCGCCGAACAGGTCCCGACCGACGGCACCGGCGTCGCCGGAGCCCGTCAGGGACCCGGCCGTGGCGGCGTAGGCGTCGGCAGACGCTCCTCGCATCATCAGTTGACGCTCCCCGTCGTGGTGCTGCCCTGCGCCTCGATCTCGGACAGGAAGCGGTCGACCACGCGGCTCTGACGAGCCTCGTCGTCGAGGCTCTCGCCCACGATCCGACCGGCGAGGCCGGTCGCGAGGGTGCCGACCTCGGCCCGCAGGGAGGTGACCGCCTGCTGGCGCTCGGCCTCGATCTGCGTCTTGCCATGCTCGACGATGCGGGTGGACTCGGCCTGGGCCTGCTCCCGCATCTCCGCGATGATCTGTGCCCCCTGCTCGCGCGCCTCCTCGCGGATGCGCGCGGCCTCGTGCCGGGCGTCGGCGAGCTGCTTCTCGAGCTCGGCGAGCTTGGCGTCGGCCTCGGCCTGCTTGGACTCCGCTGCGTGGAGCCCGCCCTCGATCGCCTGAGTGCGCTCCGCGAAGGTCCTCTCGAAGCTGGGCACGACGAACTTGCGCAACAGCACGAAGAGGATCGCGAAGACGATCAGGGCGAGGATGACCTCCGACCAGACCGGCAGCACCGGGCTGTGGGTCTCACCCTCCGTCGCCGCCAGGACGATGTGGTCCATGAGTCGAACTCCTACGGTCTAGAGCTGGGGTGCAGCGGTCGTCAGAGAGGCAGGACGAACGCGAGCGCGACAGTGATGATGAAGAGCGCCTCGGCAAGGACGAAGCCAAGGATGGCGATCGACTGCAGACGGCTCTGGGCCTCGGGCTGGCGGGCGACACCGGAGATGAAGGCGGCGAAGATCAGGCCGATGCCTACGCCGGGTCCGATGGCGGACAGGCCGAGACCGACCAGGTTGATGGAGCCTTCCACGGCTTTTTCCTTTCGTCGTTCGGCACCGGTGGTGGTGCCGACTTTTCTGGCGAAACTTGTGGGTTGGGGAGCCTCAGTGCTCGTCGGCGAGGGCCTCGCCGATGTACATCGAGGAGAGCAGGGTGAAGACGTAGGCCTGCAGGAACATGACCAGCATCTCCAGGAAGCTGACGCCGATGCCGAGTCCGAAGGACAGCAGGCCGACCGCGCCGTAGACGATGTTGCCGCTCGCGAGCAGCGCCGCGCCGCCCGTGGCGAACAGGATGAGCAGCAGGTGACCGGCGAACATGTTGCCGAAGAGTCGCAGCGTGAGCGTGACCGGACGGATGATGATGTTGGAGAAGAACTCCAGCGGCACCAGCAGCAGCAGGATCGGGCCCTTCACGCCGCCGGGCATCGTGGCGTGCTTGAGGTAGCCGAGCGGGCCGTGCTTCCAGACGCCGGCACCGACGTAGATGACCCAGCTGAGCAGGGCCAGCGGCACGATGAAGCCGATGCGCGAGAAGCTCGGGAACTGCAGGAACGGGAACACGCCGTAGTAGTTGTTCACCAGGATGAAGGTGAACAGCGTGAAGAGGTAGGGCACGAACTTCATGTAGTGCTCGCTGCCGATGTTGTCGCGAGCCATGTTGTTGCGCACGAAGCCGTAGACCATCTCGCCCGCGAACTGCAGCCGGCCCGGCACGAGGGAGGCGTTGCGCGTGGCGAGGTAGAAGAAGCCGAAGACCAGGAGCGCCGACAGCGCCAGCAGCAGCATCGGCTTGGTGACGTCGCCGAAGATGGGCGGCAGCTCGAAGCTCCCCGGGCCGGGGGCGTGGAAGCCCGAACCGCCCTCTGCTGCTACGGGCTGGGCCGCGACAGGCTGGGTGATGCTCACTCCGACTCCTCGTTGCTCGTCTTGCTCGTCGTGTTGCTCGTGCGGTCCTGGTGCGCCATCTCCGCGGCTGTCTGCCGGCGGAGCTGCACGACCATCATGTACGTGCCAAGGACGCCGCCGAGCAGGACCCCCGCCGCCACCAGGAAGCGGGTGCCCAGCCACTGGTCCAGGAGCCAACCGACCAAGCCGTAGAACAGCACCCCGGCCACGAGGTAGCTGGGAGCACTGCTGCGCGGAGGTTGGGAGGAAGTGGCACCGGACTCGGCCATGGCGCTGCGGACTTTAGCAGTCGTCGTGGTCATGACTCACCCCCGGTCGGGAGGTCGAAGTAGGGCACCCGCTCGCGGGCGGTCAGCACGAGGTGGGCGGCCGTCCAGACGAGCGTGGCGACGACCATGGACGCCGCCAGCCAGCCCCGGGCCTCGGTGGTGCCGAAGAGGTCCCCGCGCGTGATGGCGAGGAACACCAGCATGACGATCGCGAGCTGGGTGAGGTAGGTGACGAGGGCGACCAGCAGGGACGCGGTCGGCATCGCGCTCGCCACGACGTGCAGCGAGAGGGTCCCGAAGGACACCACGAGCGCCACGAGGGCGGCACCGAGGGCCGCGGCGGCAGCCGGCTCCGCGCCGTGGACGACAGCGGCCGCGCACGTCATGACGACGCCCGCCAGGACCGTCAGCCCGGCCGCCCGGACGACGACCCGTACGCCCGGCACGAGGCTGCTGCGGCGGTATGTCGCGCTGCTCTCGGTCGTCATGGCGGCGGCCTGTCTGTGCTCGGCGGTCGGTGCGTGATCGCTCGTGAAAACTATCACAAAGTCCTCCCCGGCTCGAAACCGAGGCCCGGCCGAGAGGTCATGACGAGGTCATGGACAGCCCGGCCGGAGGGTCGGCAGACGCTCAGCGCAGGGTGTCCCCCGGGCCGCCGGCGGGCGCGGTGGCCGCTCGGTCGGGGCCGTCCGGTCCCTCGGCGGGCCCCTCGGTCGACCCGTCGGGCTCACCGTCGGCGCGGCCCTCGACCAAGGCGTTCTCGGGCAGGCCGGTGTCGCCCAGGCCGGTCTTGGGCGGTCGGTGCAGCTTGGGGAGCACGAACGTCATGGTGATCGTGAGCGCCAGCATCGAGCCGAGGCTCCACCAGACCCACGGGCTGGTGGACAGGCTCACGATCACCGCACCCGCGGCGAGGGTGAAGGCCCACAGCCACATGATGAGCACCGCGCGCCGCTGGGAGTGGCCGATCTCGAGCAGGCGGTGGTGGAGGTGCTGCTTGTCCGCGCTCATCGGCGAGCGGCCGGCGCGCGTGCGGCGTACGACGGCCAGCACGAGGTCGACGATCGGGACCATGAGCAGCGAGATGGGGAGCAGCACCGGCAGGACGGTGACGAAGAGGCTGTTGCCCTCGGTGGTCGGCATGCCGAAGAACTGCCCGGTCAGCGTCAGGGCGCTCGCGGACAGGACCAGGCCGATGAGCATCGACCCGGAGTCGCCCATGAAGAGGCGTGCCGGGTGGAAGTTGTGCGGCAGGAAGCCCGCGCACGCCCCGGCCAGCGCCGCGCTCAGCAGGGCGCCGGTGGTCGCGAGCGTGAGGTTGTTCTGGTCCGCGAGTGTGTAGCAGTAGACGAAGAACGCCGCGGCGCCGATCCCGACGACGCCGGCGGCCAGCCCGTCGAGGCCGTCGACGAAGTTCACGGCGTTCATCGTGCCGATCACCACGACGAGGGTCAGCACGGCGCCCTGGGCGTCGTCGAGCGCGAACTGGGTGCCGTCGGGCCCGGGGAAGTAGTAGAACCGCACCCCGAGCGCGACCAGGAGACCCGCGGCGAGGACCTGCCCGCCCAGCTTGGTCAGGGCGTCGAGGTCGAAGATGTCGTCGATGACCCCGACCGCGCACACCAGCGCCCCGGCCAGCAGCACGGCGCCGGCGTCCTTAAACACGAAGCCCTCGCTGCGCAGGCCGAGGAAGGGCAGCTCGTGGGCGACGACATAGGCAGCGCACAGCCCGCCGAGCATCGCCAGCCCGCCGAGGTAGGGGATCGGCTCCGCGTGCACGTCGCGGTCGCGGACCTGCGCCACCGCACCGGTGCGCAGGGCGAACTCGCGGGCCAGGACGGTGAGCAGGTAGGTCACCGACAGGGCGACCAGGAAGACGAGGAGGTACTCCCGCACCGTCAGCCCTCGTCCGCGAGCACCACGCCGTGCTCGGCGATCGCGGCGTTGAGCACGTCGAGCGACAGGGCGCCCAGGCGCAGGACCCGGCCCTCGGGCACGGTGACGTCGATGATCGTGGAGGCCTCGCTGCCCGGCGAGGCGCCCCCGTCGACGATGACCGAGACGGCGTCGCCGAGCATCTCCTCCGCGGCGTCGGCGTCGGTCGCGGCCGGTCGGCCGGTCAGGTTGGCCGAGCTCACCGCGAGCGGTCCGGTGCGCTCGAGCACGGCGAGGGCGATCTCGTCGTCGGGCATGCGGACCGCGACGGTGCCGCGGGCCTCCCCCAGGTCCCACATGAGGGACGACTGCTGGCGGCACACGAGCGTGAGCGGGCCGGGCCAGAACTCCTCGACGAGGGTCCGCGCCCACGGCGGCACGCCCTCGGCGAGCGCGTCGAGGGTGGTGGCGGCCGAGACGAGCACCGGCGGCGGCATCTCCCGGCCGCGTCCCTTGGCGGCCAGCAGGCTCTTCACGGCGTCGTGGGCGAACGCGTCGGCGGCGATGCCGTAGACGGTGTCGGTGGGGATGACCACCAGCTCGCCACGGCGCACGGCGCCGGCGGCAGCGGTGACCGCCGCCTCCCGCTCCTCCTCGGTCGAGGTCTCGAACCTGTCCACGTCGCTCATCGTGCCAGTCGCGCGGTCACGTAGCGCGGTCGACCCGCGAGGTCGCGGTGGTCGGCCACGTCGAGCCAGCGGCCGGTCGCGGCGAAGACGCCGGGGGCCGACTCCCCCTGGACGTCGGCGTGCTCGGCGCCGACCACTCCCCCGGGCCGCAGCAGCAGGGCGGCTCGCTGCTCGAGCACGCGCATCGCGTCGAGGCCGTCCTGGCCGGAGAACAGCGCCAGGTGCGGGTCGTGGTCGCGGGCCTCCGCGGCCACCGACTCCCAGGCCTCGAGCGGGATGTAGGGCGGGTTGCACACGACGACGTCGACCGTGCCGGCCAGGTCGTCGAAGGCGGTCGCCAGGTCGCCGTGGCGGAGGTCCACCCCGGTCCCGGCGAGGTTGCGCTCGGCCCAGGCCAGGGCGCCCTCGTCGAGCTCGACGGCGTGCACGTCGGCGTCCGGGACTTCGTCGACGACCGCGCGGGCGATGGCGCCCGAGCCCGTGCAGAGGTCGACCACCACGGCCGGCCGGTCGAGGGCCAGGGCGGCGTCGACCGCCCACCCGGCCAGCAGCTCGGTCTCGGGACGGGGCACGAACACGCCGGGCCCCACGGCCAGCTCCACGTGGCGGAACGCCGCGGTGCCGGTCAGGTGCTGCAGCGGCTCGCGGGCCGCCCGTCGCGCCACCAGGGCGTCGTAGCGCTCCTGCGCCTCCCCGGACAGGTCGTCGAGCAAGGGCAGGCGTCCCAGCGGCACGTCGAGGACGTGGGCGAGCAGGAGGTCGGCGTCACGCTCGGGCGAGGCCACGCCGGCCTCGACGAGCAGCTCCGCGGCGTGCCGCCGGGCGTCGCGGGGCCGCACTCAGGACTCCAGTGCCGCGAGCCGGGCGGCCATGTCGGCCTCGACGCAGGAGTCGAGCACCGGCTGGAGGTCGCCGTCCAGCACCTGGTCGAGGTTGTAGGACTTGTAGCCGGTGCGGTGGTCGGAGATGCGGTTCTCCGGGTAGTTGTAGGTGCGGATCCGCTCCGAGCGGTCCACGGTGCGCACCTGCGACCTGCGGGCCTCGCTGGCCTCGGCGTCGGCGGCGTCCTGGGCCGCCTGCAGCAGGCGCGCGCGCAGGATGCGCATGGCCTGCTCCTTGTTCTGCAGCTGGCTCTTCTCGTTCTGGCAGCTCACCACGATGCCTGTGGGCAGGTGGGTGATGCGGACGGCCGAGTCGGTGGTGTTGACGCTCTGCCCGCCGGGGCCGCTGGAGCGGAAGACGTCGATGCGCAGGTCGTTGTCGTCGACCGTCACGTCGACCTGCTCGGCCTCCGGCATGACGAGCACGCCGGCGGCGGAGGTGTGCACGCGACCCTGCGACTCGGTCACCGGCACCCGCTGCACGCGGTGCACGCCGCCCTCGAACTTCAACAGGGCGTACGGCGTCTGGCCGGGCTCGACGGCGCCGCGGGCCTTCACGGCCGCGGTGACCGACTTGTAGCCACCGAGGTCGGACTCGTTGGCGTCGAGCAGCTCCACGCTCCAGCCGCGCGCCTCGGCGTAGCGGGAGTACATCCGGAGCAGGTCGCCGGCGAACAGCGCCGACTCCTCGCCGCCCTCCCCCGACTTGATCTCGAGCAGGGCGTCCTTGGCGTCGGCGGGGTCGCGCGGCACCAGGAGTCGGCGCAGCCGCTCCTCGGCGGTCGCGCGGCGCGCGGCCAGCTCGTCGGCCTCCTGGGCGAAGGCCGGGTCGTCGGCGGAGAGCTCGCGGGCCGCCTCGACGTCGTCGCCGAGCCCGAGCCACTCCTGCCAGGTGGTGACGACGGCGGTCAGCTCGGCGTACCTCTGGTTGAGCCGCCGGGCCAGGCGCTGGTCGGCGTGGGTCTCGGGCAGCGACAGGCGTCGCTCGAGGTCGGCGTGCTCCTCGCGCATGCCCTCGACGGCCTCGAACATGGTGCTCCTGCTCCTCGTGCGGACTCCCGGACAGACGACAAGGCGCCGGCCACCCGCGCGATGCGGGCGACCGGCGCCTGGACGTGGCTACTTGCTGTCGGAGGTCTCGGCAGGTGCGGCCGGGGCCTTCTTGGCGTAGCGGGCCTCGAACCGGGCGACGCGGCCGCCGGTGTCGAGGATCTTCTGCTTGCCGGTGTAGAAGGGGTGGCACTGCGAGCAGACGTCGGCGTGGATGCTGCCGGAGGTCGCGGTGCTGCGGGTGGTGAACGACGCGCCGCACGTGCAGGTGACGGCGGTCTCGACGTAGTCGGGGTGGGTGTCCTTCTTCATGGTGTCCTCTCGATTGCTCCGGGTCGCCTGCGTGGATCGCGTGACGTGAACCGGAACCGGCGCACAAGTGTGCCACCGGTCTGAACAACGGCGCCAATCCGGGGATTCCCGCCGGGCCGGCGAGGTCGGCGGCGGGCCCGGCGGGCGCCTGGGCGGAGGCCTCAGCGGGAGCCGAAGACCTTCGCGACGGCGGGAGCCGAGTCGGCGGCGGCCAGCTGCTTGCGCAGGTCACCGACGACCGCGCCCTCCGCGGGGGCGAGCAGCTTCTCCTCGTGCCGGGTGCCCGAGGCCGTGACGTCCACGGCCGGCAGGATCCCCCGCGCCGCCCGCTCGGCGCTGAGCACCAGCTCGAGGTTGGCGGTGCCGGTGAGCTCCTCGAGGAAGAACTCGTCGATGGCCGACCCGGTGCCCACGGAGACCGCGGCAAGGATGGTCAGCGAGCCGCCGTCCTCGATCTTGCGGGCGGCGCCGAAGAACTCCTTGGTCGGGTGCACCGCCGAGGCGTCCACGACGCCACCGAGGATGCGGCCGTTGGCTGGCGCGGCGAGGTTGTAGGCCCGGCCCAGCCGGGTGAGCGAGTCGAGCAGCACGACGACGTCGTGGCCCAGCTCGACGAGGCGCTTGGCGCGCTCGATGGCGAGCTCGGCGACCAGGGTGTGGTCGGCCGGCTGGCGGTCGAACGTCGAGGCGATGACCTCGCCCTTCACGGCGCGCTGGAAGTCGGTGACCTCCTCGGGGCGCGTGTCGACCAGCACCACCATCACGTGGCACTCGGGGTTGTTCGTCGTCACCGACTGGGCGATCGACTGCAGCAGCGAGGTGGCACCCGTGCGCGGCGGGGCGAGGATCAGCCCGCGCTGGCCCTTGCCCACGGGAGCGGCGATGTCGATGACCCGCCCGGTGGGGTTGGCGTCGTCGGTCGCGAGTCGCAGGCGCTGGTGCGGGTGGACCGGGACCGCGTCGGAGAACTCGGCGCGCTCCTTGGCCCCGTCGGCCTCGGTGCCGTTGACGCTGTCGATGCGCACCATCGGGTTGAACTTCTCGCGGCGCTCGCCCTCGCGGGGCTGGCGCACCTGGCCGACGACGGCGTCGCCGCGGCGCAGGTGGTACTTCCGCACCATCGACAGCGACAGGTAGACGTCCTCCGGGCCGGGCAGGTAGCCCGAGGTGCGCACGAAGGCGCAGTTGTCGAGCACGTCGAGGATGCCGGCCGCCGGCACCAGCACGTCGTCCTCGAGGATCGTGGTGTCCGGCTCGTTGCGCCCACCCGCGCGGGCGGGCGTACGGTCGCGACCGCGGCGGCGGCGGTTGCGGCGGCTGCCGCCCTCGCCGTCGTCGTCGTCGTCGAGCTGCTGGCTCTGCTGCTGCTGGGCCTGCTGGGCCTGCTGCTGCTGGGCGTGCTGCTGCTGGGCCTGCTGCTGGCTCTGCTTGCCCTGTCGCTGGCCCTGCTGCTGGACCTGCTGCTCGTTGCCGCCCTGCTCCTGGCGGTCCTGGCGGTCCTGGCGGTCCTGGCGCGACTGGCGGTCCTGACGGTCCTGGCGGTCCGTCTTGTCCTGCCGGGCCTTCTCCTGCTGCCGGTCCTGCTGCTTGTCCTGCTGCTTGTCCTGCTGCCGGTCCCGCTGGCGGGGAGCGGACTGGTCGGACTGCTCGGCGTCCTGGTCTGTGGGCTGGTCGGTCGGCTGGTCGGCGGGCCGGTCGGCACGCTGCTCGGCCTGCTCGGCCTGGCGCTGCTTGCGGGTCCGGGTGCGGACCGTCGTCTGGGGAGCGGGGTCCTCCGCGGCGGGCGCCGACGCGCTGCTCGGCTGCTCGGCAGTGGCCTGCTCACCTCGCGGCTGCCCGGCGGGGGCCTGCTCGGCCTTCGGCTGGGTGCCGCCGCCCTGGGCTGACCTGATCGCGTCGACGAGCTGCGCCTTCTTCATCGAGCCGGCACCGGGGATGCCGAGGCCGGCGGCCATCGACTTCAGGTCGGCGAGCAGCATCGAGCCGAGGCCGGCCGACCTCGAGCCCGACCGGGGGGCCGACTTCGAGGCCGCCTTCTTGGCGGGCTTGCCCGCCTCAGCGGTCTCGGGGGCGGCAGAGGCAGTCTCGGTCACGTGGATCCTTCGCACGTTGCGTCGCCTGCGTGACCGGACGAGCGGCCCGCGAGGCGGATGGTGGTCGCCCGTGCACGCAGTCAGAGACCGGGGCGGGCAGGTGCGCCGAACGGCGCGCGGTCAGGTTAGCAGGACGGCGCCGCTGGGCTCGATCGCCAGGTCGTGGCACGCCCAGCCGTCCGGGCACCGCTGGGTCAGGGCGGCCGTGTCGGTGGTCCCGAACGCCAGGACGGTGGGCCCGGCGCCGGAGACGACGGCGGGTACGCCGTGGCTGCGCAGGCGGCGTACGAGGGCGAGCGTCTCGGGCATCGCGGGCTCGCGCTGGTCCTGGTGCAGCCAGTCGCGGGTGGCCGCGAGCAGGTGCTCGGGCTGCCCGGTGAGGGCCGCGACCAGGAGGGCGGCGCGACCGGAGTTGGCGGCAGCGTCGGCGTGGGGCACAGAGCCGGGCAGCAGCCCGCGCGCGACCACGGTCTCGACACCGGTGGGTGGGACGAAGACGACGGCCGTGACGCGCGGGTCGACGCCGGCGCGCACGGCGTACCAGCGCCCGTCCTCGCGGCCGGAGATGACGAAGCCGCCGTAGAAGGCCGGCGCGACGTTGTCGGGGTGGCCCTCGAGGTCGGCGGCGAGCTCGAACAGCGAGTCGTCGGAGGCGAGCAGCTGGCCACCGGCCACGAGCGCGCGGGCGAGCACGACCCCCGCGACGATCGCCGCCGACGAGGAGCCGAGGCCCCGCGCGTGCGGGATCACGTTGCGGCAGGACAGGCGCAGACCGGGCGGCTGCTCCCCCATCAGCGCGAAGGCCGCACGCATCGACCGCACCACGAGGTGCGACTCGTCGCGCGGCACGGCGTCGGCACCCGCGCCCGCCACGTCGACGACGAGGCCGTCCGGCAGCACCTCCGCCTCGAGCTCGTCGCGCAGGGAGAGGGCGAGGCCGAGCGTGTCGTAGCCGGGGCCGAGGTTCGCCGAGGTGGCCGGGACGCTCACCCGCACCGGGCCGTCGACGAAGGTCGGCACCTCAGGCCAGTCCCGCCGCGGCAGCAGCGGTGGCCACGTCCGCGTCGACGACCGTGTCGACGATCTCGCCGCACGACTCCAGCGCCGTGGCGGTGTCCTTGAGCCCGTGGCCGGTGACGGTGATGACGGTGGTCGTCCCGGCGAGGCTCCGGCCGGAGTCGAGCACGGCCAGCAGCCCCGCGACGCCGGCCGCCGAGGCCGGCTCGACGAAGACGCCGTCGTGACGGGCCAGCTCGAGCTGCGCGGCGAGGATCTGCGCGTCGGAAAGGGCGGCGAAGCCACCGTCGGACTCCTTGGCCGCCTGCTCGGCGAGGTGCCACGACGCCGGGTTGCCCACGCGGATCGCGGTCGCCTTGGTCTCCGGGTCGGGGAACGGCTCGCCGGTCACCAGCGGCGCGGCGCCCTCGGCCTGGAAGCCGAGCATCCGCGGGCGCTTCGTGGCGCGGCCGAGCTCGGCGTACTGCTGGTAGCCGAGCCAGTAGGCCGAGATGTTGCCGGCGTTGCCGACGGGGAGCAGGTGGTGGTCGGGGGCGTCGCCGAGGAAGTCGACGACCTCGAACGACGCGGTCTTCTGGCCCTGGAGCCGGACCGGGTTGACCGAGTTGACCAGCTCGACGGGATAGCCCTTCGAGAGACCGATCGCCATCGACAGGCAGTCGTCGAAGTTGCCGCGCACCATGATCACCTGCGCGCCGTGCACGACGGCCTGGGCCAGCTTGCCCGCCGCGATCTTGCCCTCGGGGACGAGCACGAGCGGCTTGAGGCCGGCCTTCGCGGCGTACGCCGCCATGGACGCAGAGGTGTTGCCGGTCGAGGCGCAGACCACCGCCTCGGCACCCAGGTGCCGCGCGTGCGAGATCGCGGCCGTCATGCCGCGGTCCTTGAACGACCCGGTGGGGTTGTCGCCCTCGACCTTGAGCCACACCTCGCCGCGCGTCAGCCCGGAGAGCCACTCCGAGTGGACCAGCGGGGTGCCGCCCTCACGGAGCGTGACCGCGGGCATGTCCTGCGGCAGGTCGAGCAGCTCGCGGTACTCCTCGATGACGCCGCGCCACTGGTGGGTGCGCCGCCCGCTCACTCGCCGTCCCCTTCCACCCGCATCACCGAGGTGACCTCGCGGACGATGTCCATGCTCCGCAGCTGCTCGACGGTGGCGCTGAGCGCCGCGTCCGGGGCGGCGTGGGAGACGACGACGAGCTGGGCGTCGGCGCCGCGACCCTCCTGGCGCACCGTCTGGATCGACACGTCGTGGTCGGCGAAGGCGTTGGCGACCGCCGCGAGCACGCCCGCGCGGTCGTCGACGTCGATGGCGACGTGGTAGCGGGTGCGGGTCTCCCCCATCGGCAGCACCGCGCGGTCGGCGTAGGCCGACTCGCCGGCGCCGCGGGTGTCCGCGAGCCGGTTGCGCGCGACGGTCACGAGGTCGCCGAGCACGGCGCTCGCCGTCGGTGCGCCGCCGGCGCCGGGGCCGTAGAACATCAGCTGCCCGGCCGCCTCGGACTCGACGAAGACGGCGTTGTAGGCCTCGCGCACGCTGGCGAGCGGGTGCGAGCGCGGGATCATCGCCGGGTGCACCCGGGCGGCGACCTGGTCCTGGCCGTCCGGGCCCGGACGGAGCTCGCAGATCGCCAGCAGCTTGACCACCGCACCCATGTCGCGGGCGCTGGCGACGTCGGCGGCGGTCACCTCCGCGATGCCCTCGCGGTAGACGTCGGCGGCGGTGACGCGGGAGTGGAAGGCGAGGCTGGCCAGGATCGCGGCCTTGGCGGCGGCGTCGAAACCCTCGACGTCGGCCGTCGGGTCGGCCTCGGCGTAGCCGAGCTCCTGGGCCTCCTCGAGCGCCTCGGAGAACCCGGCGCCCGAGGTGTCCATCTTGTCGAGGATGAAGTTGGTGGTGCCGTTGACGATGCCCAGCACCCGGGTGACCCGGTCGCCGGCCAGCGACTCGCGCAGCGGTCGCAGGATCGGGATCGCCCCGGCGACGGCGGCCTCGTAGTAGAGGTCGCGCTCCGCCTTGGCGGCCGCCTCGAAGAGCGTCGGGCCGTCCTCGGCCAGCAGCGCCTTGTTGGCCGTCACCACGCTCGCGCCGTTGTCGAGGGCGGAGAGGATGAGCGTGCGCGCCGGCTCGAGACCGCCGATGACCTCGACGACCAGGTCGACGTCGTCGCGGGCCACGAGGCCCTCCGCGTCGGTGGTCAGCAGGCCGTCGGGGACCTCGACGTCGCGCGGTGCGTCGAGTCGGCGTACGGCGACGCCCACGAGCTCGACCGGCACCCCGACCCGGGCGGCGAGGTCGTCGTGCTGCTCGGCCAGCAGCCGCACCACCTGGGAGCCGACCGCACCGCAGCCGAGCACGGCCACCTTCAGGGAGCGCTTGTCACCGTCACTCATGAGGAACACCCACATCGGTCGCCAACAGGTCGGCCTCAGTCTCCCGCCGCAGCACGGTGAACGTCCTCCCGTCCCGAACTCCGATCACCGGAGGGCGAAGCGCGTGGTTGTAGTTGGACGCCATGGACCGGCAGTAGGCGCCCGTGCCGGGCACGGCGACGAGGTCACCGGGCTGCACGTCCCCGGGCAGGAACTCGTCCTTGACGACGATGTCGCCGGCCTCGCAGTGCTTGCCGACGACGCGAGCCAGCTCCGGTCGCGCCGCGGAGTCGCGGGAGGCGATCGTCGCGGAGTAGTCGGCGTCGTAGAGGGCAGTGCGGATGTTGTCGCTCATCCCACCGTCGACGGAGACGTAGGTGCGCCTGACGCCGCCGTCGAGGGCCACCTCCTTGACGGTGCCCACCTCGTAGACCGTGCACATCGCCGGCCCGACGATCGCCCGGCCGGGCTCGATGGACAGCCGCGGCTGCGCCACGCCGAGCGCCCGGCACTCGTGCTCGACGATCTTGGTCATCTCCGTCGCCAGCTGCGCGGGGTCGGAGGGGTCGTCCTGGGTGGTGTAGGCGATGCCGAAGCCACCGCCGAGGTCCAACTCGGGCATCTCGACCCCCACCTCGTCGGCCACCTGCGCGTGCAGCGCCAGCACGCGGCGGGCCGCCACCTCGAAGCCCGAGGTGTCGAAGATCTGGCTGCCGATGTGGCAGTGCAGCCCGAGCAGCCGCAGCCCCGGCGCGGCGTGCACGCGGCGCACCGCCTCGATCGCGTCGCCGCTGGAGATCGAGAAGCCGAACTTCTGGTCCTCGTGCGCCGTGGCGATGTACTCGTGGGTGTGCGCCTCGACGCCGGGCGTGACCCGCACCATCACGCCGACGGTGCGGCCCAGCTCGGCGCTGACGCCGGCGAGCCGCTCGATCTCCACGAAGGAGTCGACGACGATCCGGCCCACCCCGAGCTCGACGGCCCGCTCCAGCTCGCGCAGCGTCTTGTTGTTGCCGTGGAAGCCGACGCGCTCCATGGGGAACCCGGCGCGCTCGGCGACCGCCAGCTCGCCGCCGGAGCAGACGTCGAGGGACAGGCCGTCCTCGGCGAGCCAGCGCGCGACCGTGGTGCAGAGGAAGGCCTTGCCGGCGTAGAAGACCTCGTAGCCGGCGAACGCGTCGCGGAAGGCGCGCGCCCGGCCGCGGAGGTCGACCTCGTCGAGGACGTACGCCGGCGAGCCGTGCTCACGGACCAGGTCGGGCAGCGGCACGCCGCCGACGCTCAGGACGCCGTCGGTCTTGGTCGCGGTCCGCGACCACAGCAGCGCGACGAGCTCGTTGGGGTCGCCGGGCTCACGCAGCCAGTGCGGCCCGCGCAGGGCGCCGTCGGCGTGCGCCCAGCCGGAGGGATGGGCGGTCGGCACGCCCGATCACATCCTCTCGGGAGCGGAGACGCCGAGCAGGGCCAGGCCGTTGGCCAGGACCGTCCGCACGGCGTGCACCAGGACGAGGCGCGCCTCGTTGGTCGGGGTGACCGGCTCGTCGCCGATCGGCAGCATGCGGCACTCCTTGGTGTCATACCACTTGTTGAAGACCGACGCGGTGTCCTCGAGGTAGCGCGCGACCCGGTGCGGGGCACGCAGCTCGGCGGCCGCCGTGACCACCCGCGGGAGCTCGGCCAGCGCCCGCAGCAGCCGTCCGTCGAGCTCGTGCGACAGCAGCGTCGGGTCGAACGCGTCGCCCGGCAGCGTCATGCCGAGGTCGGCGGCGTTCTCGATCATCCGGCAGGTGCGCGCGTGGGCATACTGCACGTAGTAGACCGGGTTGTCGTTGTGCGCCCGGGCCCACAGGTCGAGGTCGAGGTCGATGTTGGTGTCGTTGGTGTAGCGCGCCAGCGCGTAGCGCGACGCGTCCACACCGATGGCGTCCACCAGGTCGTTGATCGTGACGGTCGTGCCGGCGCGCTTGGACATCCGCATCGGCTGCCCGTCGCGCAGCAGGTTGACCATCTGGCCGATGAGGATCTCGAGGTCCTTGCCCGGCTCGTCGCCGAAGGCGGCGCACATGGCGTTCATCCGGCCGACGTAGCCGTGGTGGTCCGCGCCGAGCATGATGAAGCAGCGGTCGAAGCCGCGCTCCTTCTTGTCCAGGTAGTAGGCCAGGTCGCCCGAGATGTAGGCAGCCTGACCGTCGGACTTGATGATCACCCGGTCCTTGTCGTCGCCGTACTTCTCGGTGCGCAGCCAGAGCGCCCCGTCGGTCTCGTAGGTGTTGCCCATCTCGGTGAGCCGCTCGATCGCGCGCCCCACGGCGCCCGACTCGTGCAGGTTGTTCTCGTGGAAGTAGACGTCGAAGTCGACGCCGAAGTCGTGGAGCGACTGCTTGATCTCGGCGAACATCAGCTCGACGCCCTCGGCGCGGAAGACCTCCTGCGCCTCGTCCTCGGGCAGGTCGAGGACCTCGGGCCGCTTGGCGACGACGTCCTTGGCGATCTCCTCGATGTAGGCGCCGCCGTAGCCGTCCTCCGGGACGGGCCGTCCCTTGGCCCAGGCGAGCAGGGACGAGCTGAACCGGTCGAGCTGGGCGCCGTGGTCGTTGAAGTAGTACTCCCGCGTCACCTCTGCGCCGGAGAAGGTGAAGACCCGGCCCAGGGCGTCGCCGACGGCGGCCCACCGGACGGCGCCGATGTGCAGCGGCCCTGTGGGGTTGGCAGAGACGAACTCGAGGTTGATCTTCTCGCCCGCGAACGCGTCGGAGGAGCCGTACGCGTCCCCCGCCGCGACGATGTCGGCCGCGACCTGGCCCTGCGCGCCGGCCTCGACCGTGACGTTGAGGAACCCCGGACCCGCGACCTCGACGTCGCTGACGCCGGACGAGGAGCGCAGCCGCTCGGCGACGAGCTCGGCGAAGGCGCGCGGGTTGGTCGGCTCCCCGCCGACCTGCACCTTCTTGCCCAGCTGGAGCGCGACGTTGGTGGCGTAGTCGCCGTGGCCCTTCTGCCGGGGTCGCTCCACCGTGACCTGGGTCGGCACGCCGTCGGGCAGCGTGATCGCGCCGTCGGCCACGAGGGCCCCCAGCGCGTCGACGATGGTCTCGGAGAGCTGATCAGGATTCACCGGGCAAGCCTATCGGCGGCGCCTGCCACCGACCGAACCGGTTTCACGCCCTGGCACCCGGCTGCGCCGCGGGTCACACCGGGGGAACTGGCCTATGGTTCTCCGCTGTGACGACGCACCCCACCTACGACCAGCTGGTCGACCTCCCGGCCTATGTCGAGCAGCCCGTGCCGATGCCGTTCGAGGACATCAACGGGCACCTCAACGTCCGCCACTACATCGGCATCGCCAGCGAGGGCCTCGACGAGTCGCTGGTCGAGGTCGGCATCGGACAGATGTGGCCGCTGACGCACGGTCAGGCCTGCTTCACCGCCGAGCACCACGTCACCTACCTGAGCGAGCTGCGCACCGGCGACACCATGTCCGCCCGGGTGCGCCTCCTCGGAAGGTCCGAGCGGGCTGCGCACGTGCTCGTCTACCTGCTCGACGAGACCCACCGGACGGTGGCCTGCGTGGTCGAGGAGATCTTCCTGCACATCGACCTCTCCACCCGTCGGACCGCGCCGTGGCCCGAGGAGGTGGCCGCCGCCCTCGACGCCCGGGTGGCCGAGCACCAGGCGCTGGACTTCCCGGCGACGACGTCCGGCTCGCTCGCGCTGCGCTGACGCGACGCGCCGCGCGAGGCGGTTTCACGACCCGGTCGGCGGACCGGTAGTCTTCACCGCGCACCGGCCCGGGACGCCCCGGGACCGCGCAGGCCTCCGTAGCTCAGGGGATAGAGCACTGGTTTCCGGTACCAGGTGCCGCAGGTTCGAATCCTGCCGGAGGCGCAGACAGCGGCAGCACCCCCAGGGTGCTGCCGCTGGTGCTTTCCCGGGACGGGTCAACAGCCCCGCAGGGCGGCGTCGGTCCGGGCCTCGCGACCCAGGCGACGGGCCTGGGCGACGTCGGGGAAGACCACGCTGGCCGCGCCGACGTAGCCGATCCGGCCGCGGACGACGCAGGTGGTGATCCTGCGCGGGTCCACCTGCGCGACCGCCTGCGCGAGCTGGAACAGCTCGGCCGGCGAGGCGTTCGTGTCCATGTGCTCCATCACCGTCATCACGCCGCGCTCGATGAATCCCGGCCGGTCGGCTTGCGACCGGATGCGCGCATGGATGCCGCGCAGGGTGCGCTGCTGGTTGGCGGAGCGGTCGAAGTCGCCGCCGGCCAGGCCCTTGCGGATGCGGGAGAACGCCATCGCGTTGTAGCCGTCGAGGTGGATCCGGCCCCGCCCGAAGCCCTCCTTCTTGAGGTAGGGGTCCTGGAACCGGCGCGGGTTGGACACGGTGATGCCACCGATGTCGTCGACCATGTCCTCGAAGAACGGGAACCGGCTCACCATCACGTAGTCGGCCTCGATGCCCACCAGGTTGTGCATGGCGCCGGCCATGCCGCGCGGGCCCGCGAAGTAGAGGGCGGAGTTGATCTTCTCCCGCCCGTGCCCGGGGATCTCGACCCACGAGTCGCGGGGCACGCCGATCGCCGTGGCCGAGCCGGTGCGGGTGTTGATGCCGACGAGCTGCAGCGCGTCGCCGCGAGCCCTCGTCATCGCCTCGCCGGGACGCGCGTCCGAGCCCACGGCGAGGATCCAGACCACGTCCTCGCCGCCCGTGGCGACCCCCTGCGCGTGCCGGATCTTCACCAGGCTGACGTCCGTGGGGTGCACGGCGGACTGCGGGACGACCAGCGCGGTGACGGCCAGGACGGCGGCCAGGGCGACCGCCCGGGCGACCGCCCGGGCGACCCGGCGGGAGCGGCGCAGGAGGCGCAGGTGCTGCTGGGGCTCCATCACTTCGATCCCTTCGCGACGTCGTAGCCGAAGACGCGCCAACCGCCCGCGCCGTGGACGAGGAAGAGCCGGCCGCGGACGGTCGTCGTCGCGCTCCGCTGGCCCGTGGTGTCGAACCGGAGGACGAACTGTGCGGTGACCGACCGCGCCCGCCCGTCCGTGGCGAGGATGTCGAGCGCCACCGACCGGTGCCGGGGAGTCACCGAGTCGATGCGCCGGGCCTGCGTCTCGTTGGTGAGCAGCGCCTTGTCGGCGCGGGCCCGCTGCTCGGCCCCGGTGGTGAAGCCCGGGAACGCCGACGGGAAGCCGGTGCGGGGGTAGGACCCACCGAGGTAGGCGGCCTCCCACCAGCCGTCCACGACCTCGCCCACCTGCTCGCGCACCTGCTTGCGGCGCGCCTCGGACAGCCGGCCGTGGACGCGGTGGATCCGGGTCCTCGTCGGCGCCGGCTGGGAGGCCAGCGAGGCCTGCGCATCCCCTCGGCTGAGCCTCTGGGGGGAGGCGGACGGGTCCGTGCCGGACCGGCAGGCGGAGAGGGTGACGAGCAGGGCGAGCCCGAGCGCCGCGCAGCGGCGGGCCCCCGGACGGCGGCCCGGTGTGGGGCTTGGCATGACGACTCCAGAGCAGGTGGTGCGGGTGTGCGCCACACCATGCCCCAAAGGACGAGCCCGCCCCTGCATTTGCGTGCGTGTGCGACTAGCCTTGTCTGCGACTTGGTCAAACCCTCGCGCGATGAGATCTGGAAGAGGCGAAACAAGCGTGGCGCAGTCCCCGAACGGGCAGTCCGGCAACCAGTCCTCGGTTGCACCGTCATCTGACCTGGGAGCCAACGAGTGGCTCGTGGAGGAGATGAAGGAGCAGTACGACAAGGACCCCGGGAGCGTGGGTCCCGAGTGGGCGGCCTACTTCGGCAACGGGGCCAGTGCCCCCGCCCGGTCCGAGACGGCAGCACCCGCCTCGGCGCCCGCCAAGGCCGGCGCGGCCGCTCCCGCCAGGGCCCCCGCCGCCGCTCCCGCCAAGGCCCCCGCCGCCGCTCCCGCCAAGGCCCCCGCCGCCGCTCCCGCGAAGGCGCCGGAGCCCGCCCAGAAGGCCCCCGAGGCGAAGTCCGAGGCGAAGCCCGCCGCGAAGTCCGCCGCCGCGGCCCCGACGTCGACGCCGCGCCCGGCCGCCCAGGCCGACGAGCCGGCCAAGGGCACCAGCGCCCCCGTGGCGAAGGACCCCACGCCGCCCGCGCCGTCGCAGAGCGGCGACGAGCCGACCTACACCGTCCTGCGCGGCGCTCCGGCCCGCACCGCGGCCAACATGGACGCCTCGCTGACCGTCCCGACCGCCACGTCCGTGCGCTCGGTGCCGGTGAAGCTGCTGTGGGACAACCGCACGGTCATCAACAACCACCTCGCCCGCGCCCGCGGCGGCAAGGTGTCGTTCACCCACATCATCGGCTACGCCCTGGTGAAGGCGCTGCGCTCGATGCCCGAGATGAACGTGGGCTACACCGTCGTCGACGGCAAGCCCAACCTCATCACGCCCGCGCACATCAACCTCGGCCTCGCCATCGACATGCAGAAGCCCGACGGCACCCGCCAGCTGCTGGTGCCGAGCATCAAGGGCGCCGAGGCGATGGACTTCGCCGCCTTCTGGACCGCCTACGAGGAGATGGTCCGCAAGGCGCGCGACGGCAAGCTCACCGTCGCCGACTTCCAGGGCACCACGATCTCGCTGACCAACCCCGGCGGCATCGGCACCGTGCACTCGGTGCCCCGCCTCATGGCCGGCCAGGGCGCGATCATCGGCGTCGGCGCGATGGAGTACTCCCCGGAGTGGCAGGGCGCCTCCGAGGAGGCGATCAACCGCAACGCCATCAGCAAGGCCATGACGCTGACCTCCACCTACGACCACCGCGTCATCCAGGGTGCGCAGTCGGGTGAGTTCCTCAAGCGCGTGCACGCCCTGCTCATCGGCGAGAACGGCTTCTACGACGAGATCTTCCGCTCGCTGCGGATCCCCTACGAGCCCATCCGCTGGGCCCGCGACGTCGTGGCGAGCCACGACGACGACATCGTCAAGCAGGCCCGCATCCTCGAGCTCATCCACGCCTACCGGGTCCGCGGCCACCTCATGGCCGACACCGACCCGCTGGAGTACCGCCAGCGCAGCCACCCCGACCTCGAGATCGAGTCGCACGGGCTCACGCTGTGGGACCTCGACCGCGAGTTCGCCACCGGGTCCTTCGGTGGCGAGGGCCGCCGCTTCATGAAGCTGCGCAACATCCTCGGCATCCTGCGCGACTCCTACTGCCGCACGACCGGCATCGAGTACATGCACATCATGGACCCCGAGCAGCGCCAGTGGATCCAGGAGCGCGTGGAGCAGCCGCACGTGAAGCCGCCCCGCGAGGAGCAGCTCCGCATCCTGCTCAAGCTCAACCAGGCCGAGGCGTTCGAGACCTTCCTGCAGACGAAGTTCGTCGGGCAGAAGCGGTTCAGCCTCGAGGGCGGCGAGACGACCATCCCGCTGGTCGACGAGATCTGCGAGGCGGCCGCCGAGGCCGGCCTCGACGAGGTCACCATCGGCATGGCCCACCGCGGGCGGCTCAACATGCTGGCCAACATCGTCGGCAAGAAGTACAGCCAGATCTTCCGCGAGTTCGAGGGCAACATCGACCCGCGCACCGTGCAGGGCTCGGGCGACGTGAAGTACCACCTCGGCGCCGAGGGCGAGTTCGTCGCCGGCTCGGGCGACAAGATCAAGGTGTCGGTCGCCGCGAACCCCTCGCACCTCGAGGCGGTCAACCCGGTGCTCGAGGGCATCGCCCGCGCCAAGCAGGACATCCTCGACCAGGGCGAGAAGTTCCCGGTCCTCCCGCTCCTGGTGCACGGTGACGCCGCCTTCGCCGGCCAGGGCGTGGTCGCGGAGACGCTCAACCTCTCCCAGCTGCGCGGCTACCGCACCGGCGGCACCGTGCACGTGGTGATCAACAACCAGGTCGGCTTCACCACCGCGCCCGGGTCCTCGCGCTCCTCCCTCTACGCCACCGACGTGGCGCGGATGGTGCAGGCGCCGATCTTCCACGTCAACGGCGACGACCCGGAGGCGTGCATCCGCGTCGCGCGGCTCGCCTTCGACTACCGCCAGGCGTTCAAGAAGGACGTCGTCATCGACCTCGTCTGCTACCGCCGCCGCGGCCACAACGAGGGCGACGACCCGTCCTACACGCAGCCGCTGATGTACGACCTCATCGAGCAGAAGCGCTCGGTGCGCAAGCTCTACACCGAGTCCCTCATCGGTCGCGGCGACATCACGATCGAGGAGGCCGAGCAGGTCCTCAAGGACTACCAGCAGCAGCTCGAGCGGGTCTTCACCGAGGTGCGCGAGGCCAGCTCCGAGGCGCCGACGGAGTGGACGACCGTCCCGGACTACCCCGACAAGCCCGCCGGCGACTTCTCGACCGCGGTCACGCCGGAGGTCCTCAAGCGGATCGCCGACAGCTACGTCACCCCGCCCGAGGGCTTCACCGTGCACCCCAAGGTGATGCCGCAGCTGCAGCGCCGCTCCGCAGCGATCACCGACGGTCCCATCGACTGGGGCACCGGCGAGATCCTGGCGTTCGGCTCGCTGCTGATGGACGGCCGCCCGGTCCGCCTGGCGGGCCAGGACTCGCGTCGCGGCACCTTCGTGCAGCGGTTCGCCACGATCATCGACCGCACCAACGCCGACGAGTGGACCCCCCTGACCAACCTCACCGAGGACCAGTCGAAGTTCCACATCTACGACTCGCTGCTCTCCGAGTACGCCGCCCTCGGCTTCGAGTACGGCTACTCCGTGGCGCGGCCCGAGGCGCTCGTGCTGTGGGAGGCGCAGTTCGGCGACTTCGTCAACGGCGCGCAGATCGTCATCGACGAGTTCATCTCCGCGGGCGAGACCAAGTGGCGCCAGCAGTCCGGCGTCGTGCTGCTCCTGCCCCACGGCTACGAGGGCCAGGGACCCGACCACTCGTCGGCGCGCATCGAACGCTTCCTCGCCATGTCGGCCGAGAACGCCATGGTCGTCGCGCAGCCGTCCAGCCCGGCCTCCTACTTCCATCTGCTGCGCCGGCACTCCCTGGGCGAGGAGCACCGTCCCCTGATCGTGTTCACGCCCAAGTCGATGCTCAAGCGCAAGGAGGCGGCCTCCCAGCCGGCCGACTTCGTCGGGGACACCACGTTCCGCCCGTTCATCGGCGACGACCGGGCCGACGCCTCGCAGGTCGAGGTGCTGCTCATGTGCTCGGGCCGGGTGACGTGGGACCTGATGGTCGAGCGCACCAAGCGCGAGGACGGGGCGAAGTTCGCGATCGGTCGCATCGAGCGGCTCTACCCCAACCCGCTCGACGAGATCCGCGCGGAGGTGGCGAAGTACCCCAACCTCAAGGCGATCCGCTGGGTGCAGGACGAGCCGCGCAACATGGGCCCGTGGCCGCACTACCAGCTCGGCGTCTGGCCCGAGCTCGGCCTCACGGTCGAGCCGGTCACGCGGCCGTCGTCGGCGTCGCCGTCGGTGGGCACCGTGAAGCGCCACGTCGAGGAGCAGAAGACGCTGCTCGACGCCGCGTTCGCCTCGCCCGACGCTCGCGGCACCGACTACTGAGCCGGTCCGCACGCCGATGTACTTCACCGACCGCGGCATCGAGGAGCTCGAGCGGCGCCGGGGTGACGAGGAGGTCACCCTGGCGTGGCTCGCCGAGCAGCTGCAGGCCTTCGTCGACGCCCACCCCGAGTTCGAGACGCCGGTCGAGCGGCTCGCGACCTGGCTGGCCAGGCTGGACGACCCGGAGGACTAGTCGGGTCCGGGCCCTCGCCCGCGAGCCCTGATCAGGTGCCGGGCCGCGGCACGACCGGGCGCACGGTCACGTCCGGGATGGTCGCGTCGGCCGGCAGGTCGACCACGTGCAGGATCGTGTCGGCGACCGTCTCCGGGCTGATCCAGCGCGAGGAGTCGTACGTCCGGCCCTCCTGCTCGTGCACCTTCTCCTGCATCGGGGTGGCGGTGCGGCTGGGGTAGACCGTGCTCACGCGCACCCCGTGCTCGACCTCCTCGGCGCGGAGGGCGTCGGCGAAGGCACGCAGGCCGAACTTCGAGGCGGCGTACGCCGACCACCCGGCGCTGGCGGTCAGACCGGCCGAGGAGTTGACGAAGACCACGGTGCCGCGGCCGGCCCGCAGGTGAGGGAGCAGCTCGCGGGTCAGGACCGCGGGGGCGGTCAGGTTCACGGTGACCTGTTCCTCCCAGCTCGCCAGGCGCAGCCGCTCGACCGGGGCGAGGTCGACCACGCCGGCGACGTGCAGCACGCTGTCCACGGGTCCGTCGACCTGCCGGCCGAGCCCGTTGAGGGTGCCGGGGTCTGCCAGGTCGGCCACGAGGAGCTGCGCCTGCGGGAAGGTGCGGGACAGCTCGTCGGCGCGCGCCTGCGTGCGCGCCAGCAGGACCAGTGCGTCGCCGCGCCCGGCCAGGCGGTGGGCGAGCACCAGGCCGATCCCCGACCCGGCACCCGTGACGACGTGCGTGCGCCTCCGGGTCATCGGGTGAACACGATCTTGCCGAAGACGTCACCCTCCGCCATCGCCGCGAAGCCGTCGCGCGCCTGCTCCATCGGCAGCGTGCGGTCGATGAGCGGGCGGGCGCCGGTGGCGTCGAGGAGCTGCACGAGCCGGTCGAGCTCGCCCCGGGTGCCCATCGTGGAGCCGATCACGGAGAGCTGGAGGAAGAACACCCGGGTGAGCCCCGCGTCGTCGACGTCGGGGCCGGACGTCGTCCCGCTGATGACGATGCGGCCCCCGGGACGCAGTGAGCGGACCGAGTGGTTCCAGGTCGCCTTGCCGACGGTCTCCATGACGGCGTCGACCTTGACGGGCAGCCGCGCGCCGGACTCGAACACCTCGTGGGCGCCGATCTCGAGCGCGCGGGCGCGCTTGGCCTCGTCGCGGCTCGTGGCGAGCACCCGCAGGCCGGCCGCGCGGCCGAGCGTGATGAGGGCCGTGGCGACGCCGCCGCCGGCGCCCTGGACCAGCACCGTCTCGCCGGGCTTGAGGTCGCCCCGCACGAACAGCATCCGGTAGGCCGTCAGCCACGCGGTGGGCAGGCACGCCGCCTCCTCGAAGGAGAGCGAGGCCGGCTTGGGCACCAGGTTGCGGCGGGGTACGACGACCTGGTCGGCGAAGGCGCCCTGGTGGCGCTCCGAGAGCAGGGACCGACCGGGGTCGTCGGCCTCGTCGCCGGTCCACGCCGGGTCGCCGATGACGCCGTGGACGACGACCTCGTTGCCGTTCTCGTCGACGCCCGCGGCGTCGCAGCCCAGGATCATCGGCAGCGCCTCCTGGCGCAGTCCGATGCCGCGCAGGGACCAGAGGTCGTGGTGGTTGAGGCTGGCCGCCCGCACCGTCACGGTGGCCCATCCGTCCGGCGCCTCGGGAGCGGGCCGCTCCCCCACCACCAGGCCGCTGAGCGGGTCGTCGAGGGAGAAGGACTCTGCGTAGACGGCGAACATGTGCCGACCCTAGCCGGGCACGAGGGACGCGCGCAGGGCGTGGGTCGGGCTAGCGGCGGGCACCCTTGCGCGCCCGCACGATCTCGTCGACCAGCTGCTCGGCCGGCACGTCGAACGCCGTGATCGGCACGACGGGGTCCGTCCCGCCACCCCTGAGGTCGATGCGGACGCCGGCGGGACCGCGCTCCTGCACGGCGGCACCCTTGACGTCCTTCCAGGGGACGGTCGCGTCGGTCCGGTAGCCGCGGTAGGTGACGGCCTCGGGCCCCAGCTCGAGGGTCCAGCGGTGCAGCCGCCCGGTGAGCAGGCGGACCAGGTCGGGCAGCGAGGCGAGCGCGCCGACGATCGCCACGATCGAGAAGCCCGGCGACTCCAGCGCGTCGAAGTCGGTGAGCGCGACCCAGCCCCAGACCGCGGCCGTCGCCAGGAGCGCGAACCAGCCGAGCACCAGCGGCCAGACCGTCAGCGCCGGCGCCCGGAAGACCCGGGTGCCGTCGGCGGTGACCTCGGGCTCGCGCCGGCGCCGCGGCCGCAGCAGCGACGACACGGCGGCGACGAGCACGAGGGCGGCACAGGCGACCAGTCCCCACATCGAGCGGCCCGCGAGGTCGTCGGCGAAGGCCGCCGTCGCAGCCGCCAGCCCCAGGGTGAACAGCGCCAGCACGGTGACGACGGTGACGGCGTACCACCGCGGGATCAGCCGCGCGGTGCCCGTCACCACGGGGTGACCGAGTCCCAGGCGTCGCCGATCGTGTCCGTGGCGCTGTCCCACGCGTCGCCGACGCTGTCGGTGATGTCGTCCCAGTTGTCGTAGACCTGGCCCACCGCCCACGAGGCACCGGCCGCGACCGCGCCGGCCGCGACCACCGTGACCCACGCCGGTGCGGTGACGACACCCGCGGCCACCAGCGCGGTCGCACCCAGGCCGACGGCGATGCTGGTGCCGGTGGTCAGCGCCACCCGCTCCCAGTTGCCGGTCTCCATGCCCTCCGCGACGCCGAACCCGACGTCGATGAGGATGCCGGCGGGTCCGCCGAGGAACCGGCCGCCCTTGCCGAGCCAGTCGGCCTTGCCGAGCAGGTCGTCGAGCTTGGCCTTGCCGGACGGGGTGTCGGCCGACCCCCTCACGGCGGGGTTGCCGGAGATCCTGCTCTTGCGCCGGAACTCGCGCGCCTCGGCCTTCAACCCGTCGGCGGTCCTGCCGAGGGCGAGGCCGGTGAGCCCGGCGCCGCTGCCCCCCGCGAAGTTGGGAATCAGCCCCTCGAGGGTCTCGAAGACCGTGTCGGAGCCATCCTTCTCCCGCGCCTTGGCCACGGCGCCGGGCATCGTGCTGTCAACCCAGTCGACGAACGTCTCGTAGTCCTGGGCGGCGTCCTCGACCAGCGTGTTCCACAGCTCGATCTTCGCCACGGCGGCCCTGTGGGCGCTCTCCTCGGGCGACCCGACCTCGAACTCGCCGCCCGGGGCCTCGGGCGGCGGGTGGATGACCGTGCCCGACACCGTCAGACCGCCGCCGGAGGCCCGGCTGCGGATCGAGCTCATGTCCTCCTCGAGGGCCTTGAGCTTGGCGGCGTAGTCGTCGAGCGCGCGCGCCGCCGCCTTGACGCGGTCCTCGTGCTTGTCGCTGGCCTTGAGCACGTCGCCGGTGAGGTTCTGGTAGGACGACGCCGTCTCGCCCTCCCAGCTGCCGCGCGCGTCGTTGCGGGCGTCCTGCTGCTTGTCGCCGGCGTCGGCCACCTTCTTCGCCAGCGTGTCGCGCAGCCAGGTGGCTGCCGTGGTCACAGCGGCGGGCGAGCCCTCCACCTTCGTGTCGAGCATCAGCCACCCACCCTCGCCATCGAGTCGAACTCGCGCCCGATGGCCTCCTCGGTGAGGCCCAGCGCGTCGGCGACGTCGCGCACGAGCGTGGCGACGCCGGCGTTGACCGCGGCGATCTCACCGGCGGTCTCGCTCACGCCGGCGAGGATGTCGAGGACGTGGCCGCTGCCGTAGCCGGCGTCCACCGACGTCGGCGCGGACGGAGCAGCACCGTCGATGGCGGTGGCCGCCTCCTCGTGCAGGCTCGCGATCCGGTCGGCGGCCCCGGGGTCCAGGCGCAGGGTCATGACGTCACCTCCTGCGGCGGGCCGGGACGGAAGTGCTCGGGCACGGCGACGTCGAGGAGCTTGAGGTCGAACGGCTTGGCCTGCTGGATCTCGTCGATCCTGCGGGTCTCGAAGAGCAACCAGGACTGGTGCTCACCCCAGGCGTCGATGAACCGGTCGAGGGCGGTGTAGCCGAGCAGGGCCACTCGTCCGTCCCCGAGCTTGATCATCCGGAAGTCGGTGACCTGCCCGTTGGCGTCCATGTCGACGGGTAGGTAGACGACGGGAGGGGCGGTCACTCCCCCTGTGCCCGTGTGCTGTGCGTCTGTCACGCCCGGGAGGCTACCCACTGTCCCGGCGCTGAAACGCGGTTGCGGGTCCCGGCGCCGGACGATTGGCTGGCCGGGTGAGCATCGACGTACGCCCCTCCGCCGACGCCGCCGCCTACCTCGCCACCGACCAGCTGATCTGGTTCGGCGAGACCAGCGACGCCGACGCCGAGCACATGCGCCTCGGGCTGCCCGAGGACCAGCGCTTCGTGGCGGACGCCCCCGAAGGGCCCGAGGACCTGCACAGCGGCATCTACGGCGTCCGGCCGATGGAGATGTCGCTCCCCGGCGGGTCCGTCGTCCCGGTCGCGGGCCTCACGTGGGTCGGGGTGCACCCCGACGCCCGGCGTCGGGGCGTCCTGACCGCGATGATGACCGACCACCTCGCCCGCACCCGTGCGGCCGGGACCGCCCTGTCCGTGCTGCACGCCAGCGAGCCCGGCATCTACGGGCGCTTCGGCTACGGCACGGCCGTGCTCACCCACCAGGTCACGCTCGGCCGGGGCACCACGTTCACCGCGCCGGAGCTCGAGGAGGAGGTCGCGGGGATCTCCACCCACCTGGCCACGATGGCCGACCCGGGCGTCACCGAGCGGATGCGCGCCTGCCACCTCGCCCTCGCCGGCGACCTTCCCGGGACCATCGTCGGCTCCCCCGACTTCTACTCGCTGCTGGCCCTCGAGACGCCGGAGACGCTGCGCGGCAAGGAGCCCCGACGCATCCTCTTCGCGCGTCGCGAGGGCGAGGACGTCGGCTGGGTGGGACTGCGGCGCGAGCACAAGTGGAGCAACGCCCGGCCCTCGGGCAGCGTCACCGCAGGCCTGCTGTGCGCCGGACCCGCCGCTCGGCTGGCCCTCCTGCGACGGCTGGTGGACGTCGACCTGACCGGCTCGGTCAAGCTGGAGAACATCGGCGTCGACGACCCGGTGCACGCCTGGGTGGGCGGGCCACGGGGCACCGGCGACCTGCAGACCTGGGACAGCACCTGGGTGCGGCTCGTCGACGTCGGCGCGGCGTGGTCCCTGCGCCACTACGAGGACGACTGCGACGTGGTGGTCGAGGTCGCGGACCGCCACGCCCCGTGGAACGCCGGTCGCTGGCGACTCTCCGCCTCGTCCGGGACGGGTGCGGCGACGCGCACCGACGCCGAGGCCGACGTGGACCTCGACGTCGCCGTCCTCGGTGCCGGCTTCCTCGGCCACCCTGTCGGTGGCCGGCTGCGGGCCGGCCTGGTGCGCGAGCACCGGCCGGGCGCCTACGCCCGGCTGGCCCGCGCCATGCGTACGCTCGTCGCCCCGGAGCCGTCCATCGGGTTCTGAGCCGTCAGCCGCCGGTCTCCCACACCCGCACCCAGTCGACGTACATGTGCTGGGGCAGGCGCCGCCCCTGGATCTTGGGGATCTCGTAGTCGGCGGCGATGAGGCTCAGGATCGGGAACTGGCGGACGTCGGACACGCCGCGGCCCATCCGACCGGTCTCCTTGCCGTCGATCCGGAAGACCAGCGAGCGGGGCGTCCATTCCACCGAGAACACGTGGTAGTTCTTCGACCAGCCGTCGCGCCGGCTGGCGAGGAACGACTCCGAGCCGGGGATCCACCCGCCCGCCGACACCCGACGCCGGCCGTCGTAGCGGTGCACGAAGCTGGCCAGGCCGCCCTGCGGGTGGCGGTCGCCGAAGTACTCCACGACGTCGATCTCGCTCCCGGTGGCGCCGGGGTACATGCCGGCGGCCGGCTGGAGCCAGAACGCGCCGTGCTGACCACGCAGGCGGTGGAACTTCACGCGGGCCGCCGCGACGCCGTAGCGGAAGGAGAAGGCGCCCTGCGTGCCGACGTGGCCGTTGAGACGGTAGGCGAACCTGCCGCCGACCGCGTCGCGACCGCGGATGCGGCACCTGCTCGTCGCCTCGGGGTCCTTGACGACGCTGAGCCGCAGGGTGCCTTCACCGACGCTCGCCGCGCTGGGGTCACCCTTGGAGCACGAGCGGCGGTTCGAGCCGACGTAGTCGCGGCCGCGGTGGCTCCACTCGGGGCCGAGGTGGGTCCCGGAGAACTCGTCGGTCCAGGTGGCGTCCAACCAGCGCTCGGTGCTCACCACGCCGCTGGTGACGGCGCGGAGACCGCCCGCCGCGGCGGCCCTGACGCGGTAGGTCAGCGGGTCGCCGGCCTCGGAACCGGCGGCCGCGAACTGCGCCCGGCCCCGGGCGTCCTGCCGGGTCGTGGTCACCGTCTCCCAGGCCTCACCGCGGCGGACGTGCAGGTGCACCCGGCGACCCGGACGGACCGGGCGGATGGTGGCGGTCACCCCTGCCCTGGCCTGGTCGGCGTCGGCGGGCCGCGCGCCGTGCTGCACGACCTGCGGCAGCGCCTCCAGCGTGACGCGCTGCCGGGACGTCGTGCGCACCGAGACGCTGGCCGCCGGGGGCTCGGCGGGGTCGGCCATCGACCCGACGCTCGAGCCGGCGGCCGAGCCGGCGGCCGAGCTGGCGGCCGAGCCGACGGCCGGACCGGTGGCCGAGCCGGGCTGTGCCGCGGCCAGGAGGGTTGCGGGCACGAGCAGGGCCAGGGCACTGCTCGCGAGGGTGCGTGGGACAGACATGAGGGACCTTCGTACGCGCGCGGTGCGATGGGCACTGCGACCATGTCGGCGGGTGTCGCCTGCGGTTGAGACGCCGCCGGGGCGCTCCCGGTTGTCCCGACGTCGCCTCGTCCGCGGCGGCCCGAGGGCCGCGCCGTCGGGCGGCGTGGTTGGAACGACGGGACGTGGGTACGGTCGTGGCATGACCAGTGACCTGGACACCACGACGGACGACCTCTACGAGACCATCCGCGGCCTGTGGCGCGAGGCGCAGCAGGGAGACGCGGCCGCCCCCGACGACACCGACGCGACGGCGGTCGGCGTGCCCGACACCGCGGTGGCGGAGCGGACGGGCCTCGAGCTCGGTGCCGTCCGGGAGTTCCTCGACAACGCCGACGGCGTGAAGTTCGCGGTGGCCCGCGACGGCGAGACCCGCACCGTCACGGCGCTGCTCGACTGACCGTCGCCCGGTTCAGCGGCGGGCGACCCCGTCGCGCCGGGCGGCCTCGGCGACCGCAGAGCGCACCGCCCCCGGCACCCGCGGGTCGAACGGCGAGGGGATCACCAGGTCCTCGCGCAGGTCGTCGCCGACGAGCTCGGCCAGGGCCGTGGCGGCGGCGACCTTCATGCCCTCGGTGATCGCCGTGGCGTGCACGTCGAAGGCGCCGCGGAAGATGCCCGGGAAGGCCAGCACGTTGTTGATCTGGTTGGGGAAGTCCGACCGGCCCGTCGCCACGACCCGGGCGTACTTGTGCGCCAGGTCGGGGTGGACCTCCGGGGTCGGGTTCGCCAGTCCGAAGATGATCGCGTCGGCGGCCATCGAGGCGACAACCTCCTCGGGCACCTGGCCGCCGGAGACGCCGATGTAGACGTCAGCGCCCACCATCACCTCCGCGAGGTCGCCACGGCGGCCGAACGTGTCGGCGGTGTCGCGGGCGAGCGCGGCCTTGACCTCGGTGAGGTCGGAGCGCTCCGACGTGAGCACGCCCCGGCGGTCGAGGACGACGATGTCGCGCACCCCGGCCTCGAGCAGGATGCGGGCCACCGCCACGCCGGCGGCGCCGGCGCCCTGCACCACGACGCGCACGGTGGCGGCGTCGCGACCGGTCAGCCGGAGGGCGTTGGTGAGCGCGGCGAGCGCGACCACGGCGGTGCCGTGCTGGTCGTCGTGGAAGACCGGGATGTCGAGGCGCTCCTTGAGGCGCGCCTCGATCTCGAAGCAGCGCGGGGCGGAGATGTCCTCGAGGTTGACGCCCCCGAAGCTGGGCGCCAGCCGGACGACCGTCTCGATGATCTCCTCGACGTCGGTCGTGTCCAGGCAGATGGGCACGGCGTCGACGCCGCCGAACTGCTTGAAGAGCACCGCCTTGCCCTCCATCACCGGCATCGCGGCGGCCGGGCCGATGTCGCCGAGGCCGAGGACCGCGGTGCCGTCGGTGACGATCGCGACCGTGTTGGGCACCCAGGTGTAGTGCTGGGTCATCGAGGGGTCGGCGGCGATGGCCTCGCACACGCGCGCCACGCCCGGCGTGTAGGCGAGGGACAGCTCGTCGGGGCCGTGGAGGGCCACCGTCGACACCGTCTCCATCTTGCCGCCGAGGTGCAGGTCGAACACTGGATCGCCCGCGTGCGGGTGAAGCGAGGCCATGCCGGGGATCCTCGCACAGCTCAGGGGCCCCGACGGGGGCGTCCCAGACGTGGCAAGGGCCACACCCGCAGGCGTACGACGGCCAGCACCTGGTCGTCCGCGACGGGCCCGCGGTGGCGCGAGTCGACCCCCTCGTCGGGGTTGTCGCTGACCAGCCACCAGGCGTCCGCACCCGCCCTCGTACGCCGCCGCTCCAGCGCCCGCTTGACGGTCAGCGTGCCGTCCGGGAAGCGGGCCACGACCAGGTCCCCCGGGCGCACCCGGGCGCCGTGGCGGACGAGCAGGAGGTCGCCCTCGCGCAGGGTTGGGAGCATCGACCGGCCGCGGACGACCGCGGTCCCGAACGGCGGTCGGGGGGCACCCCCCGCCGCGGCGAGACCCCGCTGTCGACGCCGTTGCACGCGGAGTAGTGTCGCAGCCAGATGCCCTCTGCCGGACGGCACACCGTCCGGACAGACACCTTTCCCGATCGAGAGGAACCCGATGCTTCGCCACCTGCTTGCCCCGACTGTCGAGGTCTCCGCCCACTGCGACCTGCCCTGCGGTGTCTACGACCCCGCCCAGGCGCGCATCGAGGCGGAGTCGATCAAGGCGATCATCGCCAAGGTCGCCGACAACGACGACCCCGACTTCCGCACGCGCGCGATCCTCATCAAGGAGCAGCGCTCCGAGCTGGTCAAGCACCACCTCTGGGTGCTGTGGACCGACTACTTCAAGCCGCCGCACTTCGAGAAGTACCCGCAGCTGCACACCCTCGTCAACGAGGCGACCAAGCTCGCCGGTGGCGGTGGCGGCACCAAGGCCGTCCTCGACGCCGAGGTGGCCGACCAGCTGCTCGCCAAGATCGACGAGATCGCGGAGATCTTCTGGGAGACGAAGAAGGCCTGAGCGGACACCGCGGAGCGGGGGCCGCTGAGGCCTTCTTCCCAGCAGCTTGCTGCTCCGCTTCTCAATACCGCGGAGCGGGGGCCGCTGAGGCCTTCTTCCCAGCAGTTCGCTGCTCCGCCCCTTCCGTCTCCGCACGAGCCCACCGGGCCCGGTCGCCACGCATCGTGGAGGCCGGGCCCGGTTACTGTGTGGGCCAGCAGATCCGCTCGACGACGGGACATGGACGCAGATGGCAGATCACACGGGGGGCTCTCGCGCCGACGTCGAGCTCCGACTTCCGGCCGAGGGTGCCTACGCGACGATCGTCCGCACGACGGCAGCCGGGCTCGCGGCGCGGCTGGACTTCACCATCGACGACATCGAGGACCTGCGCATCGCGATCGGAGAGGCGACGGCCCTGGCGATCCCGGCCGCCGACCCGGGGACCGATCTCGTGGCGCAGTTCGTCTTCGGGCGTGGGTCGATGACCGTCGTGCTCGAGACGGAGGCGCGCGACGACCCTCCGCTCGACACCGAGAGCTTCGCCTGGCAGGTGCTCGACACGATGGCGCAGGACGCGTCGGCGGGATCGGAGGCCGGACGCTTCAGGGTCCGCTTCACGGTCGCCTCGACGATCACTGCGGGAATGACGGGTGCCGAGCTCTGACATGAGCACAGACACGGGGGACGAGGCAGTCGAGGCTGCCGTCGACCGCGAGATCGACGAGGACGTCGTGCTCAGCGGTCTGGATCACGTACGCGCGCGCAGCGCCGAGCTGTTCGCGGTGCTGCGTGACGCCGACGCCGGCGACGCCGAGCGCTCGGTCGCGCGCGACGACCTGGTGCACCTGCACCTCTCGCTGGTCGAGCACTGCGCGCGCCGCTTCCGCAACCGCGGGGAGCCGTTCGAGGACCTGGTGCAGGTCGGCACCATCGGCCTGATCAAGGCCGTCGACCGCTTCGAGACCGACCGGGGGGTCGAGTTCTCGACCTACGCGACGCCGACGGTCATCGGCGAGATCAAGCGCCACTTCCGCGACAAGGGGTGGGCGATCCGGGTGCCGCGCCGGCTCCAGGAGCTGCGCATGCAGATCGGGGGCGCGACCGGGGAGCTGACGCAGAAGCTCGGCCGCTCCCCCACCCCCCGCGAGCTCGCCGAGGTCATCGGCTGCACGGTGGAGGAGATCATGGAGGGCATCGAGTCCTCGCACGCCTACGCGACGCTCTCCCTCGACGCCTCCGACGACAGCGACGACGGTCCCCCGGCGATGCTCGCGAGCCTCGGCGTGGAGGACGCCAACATCGAGCACGTCGAGATCCGCGAGTCCATCAAGCCGCTGCTCGAGGGGCTCGGGGAGCGTGAGAAGCGGATCCTCCTGCTGCGCTTCTTCAAGAACATGACGCAGTCGCAGATCGCCGAGGAGATCGGCGTCTCCCAGATGCACGTGTCGCGCCTGCTGACCCGCACGCTGGCCCAGCTGCGCACCTCGCTCGAGGCCGACTGAGCCGAGCGGGCCCATCGGGCCGGCCGGGCCGGGCCGCCGACACCCGCCCGCGGCCGGTCAGTCCGGCATCCGCGCGTCCTCCTCGAGGACCGCGGTCGTGGCCGGGTGCAGCAGACCGGCGATGACCACCACCGCCGCGATCGCCAGCCCGACGGCCAGCGCCCGGGTCGAGCCGTCGCGCAGGTTCCACGCGATCCCGAGCTGGATGAGCTGGGCCATCACCACGGGGCCGCGCGCCCAGCGGCGTACGCGTCGCAGCGACCAGGCGCAGAAGGCCAGTCCGGCCGCCGCGGCGAGGAAGAAGATCGCCGTGGTGACGCCCATGGTGAGCCGGATCGCGCGGAGGTTGGCCAGCTCGAGGGCCCCCAGTCCGGCCAGGAGGAGGGACTCCACCGCGACGAGGGACGCGGCCACCACGAGCGGCGGCGGTGGGACGGGCTCCGCACCATCGGGTCGGCCATCGGGTATACCGGACGAGGTAACGGGCACTGCGCAACTGTAGTTGTGACGGACACGACCACCTGATGGGGTTGTGTGAACGTTCAAAGGTTGCGAGTCTTGTCGCTGCGCTTCTCGCGCCCGGGCTCAGCTGAATGTCCGACAACAGCAACTGCCTGTGACTTGGAAAGAGGGAATTCCCCACTCATGGATTGGCGCAGTCGCTCTGCATGCCTCGACGAGGACCCTGAGCTGTTCTTCCCGATCGGCAACACCGGACCGGCCATCCTCCAGATCGAGGAGGCCAAGCAGGTGTGCCGTCGCTGCGAGGTGCGCGAGCAGTGCCTCGCGTGGGCCCTCGAGGCCGGGCAGGACCACGGGGTCTGGGGAGGCCTGAGCGAGGACGAGCGGCGCGCACTCAAGCGCCGCAACGCCCGCGCCCGCATCCGCACCGCCTGATCCCGGGCGGGTCGGCCGGTTCCGGCCCCGCTCCCGCTCGACCCTCCGGCTCACTCGACGGGCAGGTCCGCCTGCACCCGCGTGCCGCGGCTCCCCGGGCCGATCTCCAGCACGCCGCCCAGCTCCGACTCGACGAGCGTGCGCACGATGGACAGCCCCAGCTGCGTCGAGGTGTCGAGGTCGAACCCGCCGGGCAGGCCTCGGCCGTCGTCCTCGACGACCATGTGCAGCCGCCCCACGATGCGGCGCGCGGTGACCACGACGCGGCCGGCGGCCGGCCCGGATCCGTCAGCGTGCGAGGCGCCGGTGTAGCCGTGCTCGACCGCGTTCTGCAGGACCTCGGTGAGCACCATGGCGAGCGGCGTCGCAGCCCCCGAGGGCAGCTTGCCGAACGACCCCTCGCGCACCACCCGCACCGGGACCTCCACCCCGCTCACGTCGACCACCATCGCGCCGAGTCGGTCGGCGATCTCGTCGAAGTCGACGGTCTCCTCGACCGCCTGGCTGAGCGTCTCGTGGACGATCGCGATGGACCCCACCCGGCGTACGGCCTCCTCGAGGGCCGCCTTCGCGTCCTCGGCCTGCGTGCGCCGCGCCTGCAGGCGCAGCAGCGCGGCCACGGTCTGCAGGTTGTTCTTCACCCGGTGGTGGATCTCGCGGATGGTGACGTCCTTGGTGACGAGCTCACGGTCGCGGCTGCGCAGCTCGGTCACGTCGCGCACCAGCAGCAGGGCTCCGCTGCGGTCCCCCTGGGGACGCAGCGGGATGCTGCGCACGATGAGGGTGACCTCGTCGGTGCCGACCTCGGTCGCCCGGCCGTCGCGTCCCCCGAGGACGGCGCTCAGCGTCTCCTCGTCGAGCCGCTTGCGGGCCGGGACGAGGTCGCGGGTGAGGTCGGTCAGCACCAGGCCGGTCAGGTCGCCGTGGAGCCCGAGGCGGCGGTAGGCCGAGAGCCCGTTGGGGCTGGCGTAGACGACCCTGCCCGCGGGGTCGAGCCGCACGAACCCGTCGCCCACCCGCGGCGAGTCGGCGTGGTCGCTGCGCTGGCCCGGCAGCGGGAAGTGGCCCGCGGCGATCATCTGGGTCAGGTCGGCCGCCGTCTGGAGGTAGCTGAGCTCGAGGCGGCTGGGCGTGCGTACGCCGAGCAGGTTGGTGTTGCGGGCGATGGTGGCGATCACCCGGCCGGCGCGGCGCACCGGGATGACCTCCACCCGCACCGGCACGTCGTCGCGCCACTCGGGGTCGCCCTCGCGCACGAGCCGCCCGGTGGCGAAGGCCTCGTCGAGCATCCGGCGGCGCCCGGTGGGGATGAAGGTCCCCAGCACGTCGTCGACGAGGGCCGTCGGCCCGGTGGTGGGCCGCATCTGCCCGCCGGCCCAGTAGCCCTTGTCCTCGCGGTCCGGCAGCCACAGCACGAGGTCGGCGAAGGAGAGGTCGGCGAGGATCTGCCAGTCCGCCATGAGCCGCTGCAGCCACGTGACGTCGTCCTCGACGAGGTCGGTGTGGGCTCGCACGAGCTCGTGGAGGGAGGGCACCGGACCAGCCTATGGCGGGGTCGGGGGCGACTGGCAGGATGGAGCCATGTCGATCGGCTACTGGGACCAGGTGCAGGCCACCGGGTTCGAGGTCCCCGGCGACCGCCCCCTCGACGACCTCACCGCCGAGCTCACCACGATGCTCGGCTCGACCAGCCCCGAGGTCCGAGACGGCACCGCCTACCCCGCGCTGGCGACGTGGATCGACCGCGGCGTCTACGACGACCTGCTCACCGGCCTCGGTGACGGCATGGTCGCCGGGCTCGCCGTGGGGCAGGGCGAGTCGGGCACCGACACGGTGTTCCGCCGCAGCTTCAGCGCGCTGGTCCTGGCCGAGTGCCTCGAGCGCGACAACGAGCAGCACCTGCTGCCCGCCGCCAAGGTGATGGAGTGGGGCGACCGCATCGCCACCTGGTTCCTCACCGAGCAGGACACCCGCGGCTTCGTGCTGGGCAAGGGCTGGGCGCACGCGATCGCCCACGGCGCCGACACGATCGGCGCGCTCGGCGAGTCGCCGCACCTGGCCGGTCCCGAGCACGCGCTCCTGCTCGACATCCTCGCCGAGCGGCTCCTCCAGCAGCCGGCCGAGGCCCCGCTCGCCGCCGGCGAGCCCGACCGGATCGCCCACGCAGCGCTGCGCATCCTCCGTCGCAACACCCTCGCCACCGACGTCCTCGAGCCGTGGGTGCACCGCATCGGCGCGGCGGCCAACCCGTTCGGCGGCCCGGTCGACCACGACCCGTTCGCCCCGACCGCCGGTCCGCAGGGGCTCCTCCGGGCGCTGTTCGTGCAGCTGTCGCTGGCCCCGGACCCGCCCACCGTGCGCCCCGACCTGCTGCTGGTCGTGATCGAGGCGCTCCGGATGACCAACGCCCCCTACCTGCGAGTAGACAACGGCTAACCTGCGGGCATGAGCGAGACCAACGAGATCTCCGGCCACAGCGGCGAGCTGGCCGTCCACGTCGCGCGGGCCCACGGCGTCGAGACGATGTTCACCCTCTCCGGCGCCCACGTGTTCCCCATGTACGACGGCGCCGTGAAGACGCAGCAGGAGGGGCAGGGCCCGCCGATGCGCCTGCTCGACGTGCGCCACGAGCAGACCGCTGCGTTCGCCGCCGAGGCCACCGGCAAGCTCACCCGCGTCCCCGGCCTCGCCGTGCTCACCGCCGGGCCGGGCGTCACCAACGGCATCAGCGCGATCGCCCAGGCGCAGTTCGCCGGGTCCCCGATGGTCGTCGTCGGCGGCCGCGCGCCGCAGAACCGCTGGGGCACCGGCTCGCTGCAGGAGCTCGACCAGCCGCCGATCATCGCGCCCGTCGCCAAGGCGGCGAGGACGCTCATGACGGCCGGCGAGGTCGCCGCCGGCATGGACGACGCGTTCACGCTCGCCCGCTCCAGCCACCGCGGGCCGGTCTTCGTCGACGTACCGATGGACGAGTTCTTCAACTCGGCCTCCGGCTCGGCCGCGACGGGCGAGGGCACCCGCGTCGAGCCCGACGCCGACGCGATCAACGCCGTCGCCCGGCTGCTCGCGCAGGCGCAGCGGCCGGTGCTGATCCTGGGCACAGACGTGTGGGCCGACCACGCCGAGAGCGCGGCGCTGCGCTTCGTGGAGGACCTCGGCATCCCGACGCTCACCAACGGCATGGGTCGCGGCGTCATCCCCGGCGGCCACCGCAGCCTGGTCACCAAGGCGCGCGGTGCCGCGCTGTCCGGCGCCGACCTGGTGGTCGTGGTCGGGACGCCGCTCGACTTCCGGCTCGGCTACGGCCTCTTCGGCGGCCCCGACAAGAACCCGCAGGGCGAGTTCGCCCGCGTCGTGCACGTCGCCGACTCCCCCGGCCAGGTCTCCGGCCACGCCGAGCTCGCCGCGTCCGTCTCCGGCGACCTCACCACGGTCCTCGACGGCCTCCAGGCCGCCATCGAGCGCGGCGACAAGCCCGACTGGTCGGCGTGGTCCGACCAGCTCGCCGACCAGGTCCGCGCCGCCGCCGAGCGCGACGCCCAGCTGCTCACCGCCGAGGCCGACCCGATCCACCCCGCCCGCATCTACGGCGAGCTGGTGCCCCGCCTCGAGGACGACTCGGTCGTCATCGGCGACGGCGGCGACTTCGTGTCGTTCGCCGGCAAGTACGTCGAGCCCAAGCGGCCCGGCGGCTGGCTCGACCCCGGTCCCTACGGGTGCCTCGGCGCGGGACTCGGTGCCGCGATCGCCGCTCGCATCGCCCGGCCGAGCGCGCAGGTCACCCTCCTGCTGGGCGACGGTGCCGCCGGCTTCTCGCTGATGGACGTCGACACGCTGGTCCGCCACGACCTGCCGGTCGTCATGGTCATGGGCAACAACTCCGCCTGGGGCCTGGAGAAGGGCCCGATGCAGATGCTCTACGGCTACGACGTCGCGGCCGACCTCGGGCAGCGCACGCCGTACGACGACGTGGTGAAGGCGCTGGGGGGTGCCGGCGAGACGGTCTCGGACCCGAAGGAGATCGGGCCGGCCCTCGACCGCGCCTATGCCGCCGGCGTCCCCTACCTGGTCAACGTGATCACCGACGTCGAGGCGGCCTATCCCCGCTCCACCTTCGGCATCTGAGGTGGAGCTGCGTCGCATCCGGCCCGGCGAGCACGCCGCGGCCGGGGACGTGTGCGTGGCCGCCTACGAGCCGTTCCTCACCGGCGCCGAGGACGACTACCGCGCGCGGCTGCACGACGTCGCCCGGCGCGACGCCGAGGCCGAGGTCTGGGTGGCGGTCGACGGCGACCGGCTCCTCGGCAACGTCACCTTCTGCCCACCGGGGTCGCCGTGGCGCGAGATCGGTCGCAGCGACGAGGGCGAGTTCCGGATGCTGGCGGTCGACCCGGCAGCCCAGGGTGCGGGCGCCGGCACGGCCCTCGCCACCCTCTGCGAGGAGCGGGCCCGGCTCCACGGCGCGACGGGCATGGCGCTGTCCTCCCTCGCCACCATGGTCGCCGCCCACCGCGTCTACGCCCGGCTCGGCTACGTCCGCGACCCGCAGCGTGACTGGTCCCCGATGCCGGGCGTCGACCTGATCGCGTTCGCCAAGCCCTTCTGAGCGCCTGGAGCCTGAGCAGGCCCTCAGCAGGCGCGCGCGGTCGCCGGGTCCTCGACGTCGTCGAAGCAGACGGTGCCGGTGGGCAGTGCGGCGATCTCGGTGCCGGACACCATCTCCCACTGCCACGTCCGCCACGCGTCGCCGTCCGCCACCGCGGTGACGAGCGCACCGTCGCGCGTGAGCCACGTCCGGACGTCGCCGTCGTCGCGCAGCGGGACCTCGCCGACCGGCTCCACCACCCTCAGGACGTCGCCGCGCTGGACCACGACCTGGACCAGCGCGGGGTCGGAGGCGGAGGTGACCACGAAGGAGGCGCCGTCGTAGAAGACCCCGGTGGGCTGCCGGGTGTTGAGCAGCGGGTCGTCCACGGCCAGGTCGAGCCGCATCTCGCCCGCGTCGCCCACCCGGGCGACGAGCGCGCCGTCGGCGACAGCGCCGGTGAAGGAGAAGCCCTCGCCGTAGTCGGCCTGCTCCCCCTCGCCGATCGTGCCCGTCGCGGCGGGTCCGAGCCGCGGCAGCGAGTCGGCCTCGCCGGGCTCGCAGGTCCCGCGCTCGCCGAGGACGTCCGTGCGGCACGTGGGGTCCGACGCGCGCAGGACGCCCGCGTCGTCGAGGGCCCACGTCCAGGCCTCGAGCACGACGCGCTCGGGTCGGTGGAGCGTCATGTTTCCGGCGGCGTACGCGTTGCGCGAGCGGCCCGACCACAGCCGGCCGTCCTCGACCCAGTAGTCGTGGAGGCGCACGACATCGTAGTGCTCGGTCCCCTCCCCCGGCACCGGCACGCTGCCGCGGACCAGCAGGTCGGGATCCTCGACCGCCGCCTGCACCAGGAGGCCGTCGCGCAGGTCGAGGACGAGGGGATACCCGCCGCCGCCGACGGCGCTCGGGTCGTCGTCGTAGAGGACGAGCTCCTGGTCGCCGTCCCCGTCGGCGTCGATCGGGTCGAGGGCGTCGGTGCCGATGGTGGTGGAGAGCTGCACGATGCCGTACGCCTCCTCCCCCGTCGAGCTGAGCGTCGTCTCGATCCGGGTGCGGCCGTCGAAGTCCTTGCTCGGCTCCGCCAGGAACTCGACCTCCTCGTCCGTGCCGTCACCGTCGAGGTCGAGGCGCTCGACCGACGACAGGTCGTCGGCCTGCCACTCGCGTCCCACGTCGGCGGGCAGCTCGATGCGCGGCTCCTCGGGGCTCGGCGCGACGTCGTCGGACCGCTGGCGGGACGGCAGTCCGGCGAGGACCACGCCGAGCACCAGCAGGACGGCAGCCGCAGCGGCGACGAGGACCCACGGCGACGCCCAGCGGGAGCGCAGCGGCACGACCGGCGCCGGGGCCGTCGCGGTCAGGTCGTCGGGCCCGACGAGGTCGGCGCGCGCCGCCAGCGCGGCCCGCAGCCGCTCCTCGACGTCACTGGTCGTGCGTGGCGTGGTGCTCATGACCCCTCCCCTCCCGCTCGCTGTCCGACGTGGGCGTGCATGGCCTTCTCCAGGGCGACCAGCGCACGGCTGGCGGTCGACTTGACGGTGCCCTGGCTGATGTCGAGCGTCCGGGCGATCTCCGCCTCGGAGAGGTTCGACCAGTAGCGCAGGACGAGCACCTCCCGCTGCCGGGGCGCGAGCTGCTGCAGCGCGGCGATGACTTCACGGTGCTCCTCCGCCAGCACCGCGCTGTCCTCGGGCGTGGGCGGCGACAGGTCGTGCGGCGGCGCGTACGCCCGCGCCGTACGCCGTCGTCGCAGCGACGAGCGCGCGGTGTTGACGACCGAGACGCGCAGGTAGGCGAGCGCCTTCGACGGGTCCCGGACCGCGTCCGGGCGGCGGGCGAGCGCGGCGAAGGCGTCCTGGACGACGTCCTCGGCGGAGGCGACGTCGTCGACCAGCAGCACCGCGAGCCGGACCAGGGACAGCCGGTGGGCGGCGTAGAGCTCAGTGATGTCCACTGATGGCTCCATGCCCAGGGTCCTCGCGCTCATGTCTGGTAGACGTGTGGGTGCTCCTCAGGTTGCCTCACCGTCCGACGAAGTTCCGAAAGGCCCGCCATGTCGCACCCCGAGCCCGCCACGCTGACCTTCACGGTCTCCGACGAGGACACCGCCGAGGCGGTGGGCAGCGGCTCCCTCCCCGTGCTCGGCACGCCGCGGCTGCTCGCCTGGCTGGAGGCAGCCACCTGCGCCTGCCTCGACCCGGTCCTGCCCGAGGGAGCCACGAGCGTGGGCACCCGCGTGCAGGTCGAGCACCTCGCGGCCAGCCCGGTCGGGGCGACCGTCGAGGTGAGCGCGTCGAGCGCCTACGAGGACGGGCGCCTGCACCGCTTCACGGTCAGCGCCCGGGACACCGCAGGCGGGAAGGTGCTCGCGGCCGGGGAGATCACGCGGGTCGTGGTGGACGCGGAGCGGTTCATGAGCCGGCTGTGACGTTCGAGCACGGCCCGGGCCCCGGACGTACGACGAGTGGCGCCGCAGTGGCCCACCACACCGGACACCCCCCGACCGCCTCTCCAACGGCGACCCCGCTTCCACCGACGCAGACAGGCGCGGGCGCTGCAGGAACGTGGCTACTGGGCTCGTGTCTCGAGGACGGCGAGGTCACGCTCGGCGTACGTCCGGTGCCACCACTCCTCGTTGAGCACGATCGACAGGCACTCCTTCACCGTGAAGGGACGCGGCGGCGGCCAGCCGCCGTCGTCAGGCGGGGTCGTCTCGGCCGCGAGCGACTCCTCGGTGAGCCCCTCGATGACGCGGCGTACGTCGGCCTGCCGGGCGCGGCGGACCTCCAGGACCTCGTCCAGCGAGGGTCGGGCGGCGCGGTCGCGCGGGAAGCTGCCCTCGGGCGCCTCGTCCCACGGCAGGTCGAGCGGGTGCCACGGGGCCGACTCGCCGTTGATCGCACGGTGGACCCATGAGGCGGTCGCGAAGGAGAGGTGCCGCAGCGTCTCGATGAAGGACCACTCGCCGTCGACCTGCTCGTGGAGCTGCTGCGGGTCCAGGCGCCGGGCCCGCCCGACGGTGCTGTCCCATCGCTGCTCGAGCAGGGCCCAGGCCTCCTGGAAGCCGGCGGGGTCCTCCGGACGCATCTTCGCCAGGTCCGGCTCGCGGCGGGCCACCTCGGCCTCGACGTAGGCCGTCACGTCGACCCCGTTGATCCGCAGGTCCTTGATCTCGCCGCTGATGTCGACGTCCCAGAGCTCGACGCCGGTCATCCTCACGTGGTGCAGGTCGGTGCCCCGGATGGTGACGTTGCTCAGCGAGGCCGCCCGGAACGTGGATCCACTGAGGTCGGTCCGGTCGAACGTCGACCCGCTGAGGTCCTCCTCGCCGAACTCAGCCATGGCGCACCGCACCACCGGACGAGGTGGCCACGCACCGGCGGGCGACAGGCTCGCGGCCGGCGTCGACCTGGGCGACGGGGACAGCGTGATCGGGGTAGGAGGCGGTCATGGGTCGACCGTAGGGGCCGATCCGGACGAAGTGGCGTGGGAACCGTCACGCCGCTCGCCCGGCGACTGGGGCGGCTGCGACCGGCGGCATGCGGGTCCGGCTGGCGGGTACCCGGTCCGTCTGCGCGGGTCGGCCCCGGTCACGACACCGGGCGGCGTGGCCTGACGGTGCTGAGCGAGTAGATGATCGCGTCGCGGCGGGCCGCGCGGATCTCGTCGGCCTTGGCCTGGCAGCCGACGCACCGCCGGCGGGCGTCGCAGCAGCGGGCGTCGCGCAGCTCGGCCTCGAGCTGGTCGGCGTGCGCACTGCGGCGAAGGGTGGTGTACATGTCGGTCTCCTGGAGCGATGGCGTGCTCCGAGCCTGACGGCCGGGCCGGTCGCGCCGCATCCGTAGCCCTACCGATATCCGGCGCCGCACGCGCGAGCCGGTACGTCGGGAACCAGCGTCGGACATCAGCGTCGGGCACCAGCGTCGGACGGCAGGGGCACACTGGCCGCATGACGTCAGGACACGCGTTGGTCGTCGGGGCCACGAGCGACATCGGCGCCGCGATAGTGCGGCGGCTGGTGGCAGGCGGGCGGTCAGTGTCGGCCTGGGGCAGGTCGGAGCCGCGGTTGGCGGCGCTCGTGGCGGAGCACGGTCGCTCGGTGTCGACGCAGGAGGTCGACGTGACCGATGCCGAGGCGGTCCGCGCGGGGCTGACCCGGCTGGACGGCGAGGCCCCGTCCCCGCTCGACGTGGTGGTCTGGGCCGTCGGCGTCTTCGACTGGGGACCGGCCCACGAGGCCGACCCGGACGCCTGGGCGCACCTGCTGGACGTGAACCTGGTGGCCGCTGCCCGCGCCACGCCGCAGCTGCTCACGCGGCTGGTGACGACGTCGCCCAGCACCCTCGTCCTCGTCGGGTCCGGCGCCGCCCACCGGGTGTTCCCCGACAACGCCGCCTACGTCGCGAGCAAGCACGGCCTGGCGGCGCTGGCCGCCGCGAGCTTCCTCGACGTCAAGCGCCACGGCGTCCGGGTCAGCGTCGTGTCCCCCGGCCTCGTCGCGGCGGGAGCCGGGCTCCTCTCGCCGCAGGGCGTGGAGGACCCGACGTCGCTGCTCCAGCCCGAGGACGTGGCGGCGGCGGTGGACTTCGTCGTGCGCTTCCCCGGACACGGGTGCCCGGTGCTCGTCGAGCTCCAGCCGCTCGTCTGAGCGCGACCGCCTCCTCCCGACATGCAAAAGTCCCCGCCTCGGCGGGGACTTCTACGTGGTGCGCGCGTCAGGCGTTGGGGCGCTTGCCGTGGTTCGCGCCCTTCTTCTTGCGAGCGCGGCGCTTGCGTCCGGTCTTGCCCATGGTCGTCCTCCTGGAATCGGTGCTCGGAGCAGTGTGTCAACAAAACCCCGTGAGCGGCGAATCGGGTCAGGCCTCGCCCTCGGTGATCTGAATCCTGACCTCGCGCAGCTGGAGGCGTACGCGGTCGCGCAACGACTCCGGCGCCGACTCCGTGCAGGAGCGGGCGACGAGCTGCTTGACGGCCCGCTGGAGGTCGTAGCGCTCGAGGCAGGGACCGCACTCGCGCAGGTGCATCTCGACGACGGCGCAGTCGGCCTGGTCGAGCTCGTTGTCGAGGAAGTAGACGATCCGCTCGATGTAGTCGACGCAGTCGTCGTTGCCGTGCTCGTGCGTGCTCACGACCCCTTCACCCCCTCCGTGGCCGAGGCCGGCAGCAGGTCGTTGGTGCGGACGTAGTCGGCGAGCATGTCGCGCAGCTGACGACGACCGCGGTGCAGGCGCGACATCACGGTGCCGATCGGCGTGTCCATGATCTCGGCGATCTCCTTGTAGGGGAACCCCTCGACGTCGGCGAGGTAGACCGCGAGGCGGAACTCCTCGGGCAGTCGCTGCAGGGCGTCCTTGACCTCCGAGTCGGGGAGGTGCTCCAGCGCCTCCATCTCCGCCGAGCGCAGCCCGGTCGAGGAGTGCGACTCCGCGCGTGCGAGCTGCCAGTCCTCGACGTCCTCGGACATCGACTGCTGCGGCTGGCGCTGCTTCTTGCGGTAGGAGTTGATGTAGGTGTTGGTGAGGATCCGGTAGAGCCAGGCCTTGAGGTTCGTGCCGGGCTTGAACTGGTGGAAGGCGCTGTAGGCCTTCGCGAACGTCTCCTGGACGAGGTCCTCGGCGTCGGCGGGGTTGCGCGTCATCCGCATCGCCGCGCCGTAGAGCTGGTCGAGGAAGGGCAGCGCGTCGCGCTCGAAGCGCGCGGACCGGTCGTCGGAGGACTCGTCATCCACGACGATCTCGACGGCGTCGTCCGCCGGGGACATGTCGTCCTTGATTGATTCAGTCATCGCCTCCCACGATAGCGCTGTGGGTGCAGGCGAAGCACCGCGCTCGGTGGCGCGGGGGCGTTCGAGGATCAGTGACTGCACACAGGGCTCAACACGTCACCCCGTCCGAGGATTCCCGACCACCTCGCGCACCAGCCACTCCAGCGTCGACTCGACCACGATCCCCATGGCCTCCTCTTGGCTCACCTCGCCCCGGGCGGGCACCTTGAGCCCGTGGTCGGCGCCGGGCACGACCACCATGTCGACGGCCTCGAGGTCGCCGGGGAACTCGTCGGGGCGCCCCATCGGGTCACGCTCGCCCTGCACCAGCAGGGTGGGCAGGCCGGCCCCGCGCAGCTCGGGCAGCCGGGTCGGCTCGGTCCGCCCGGGCTGGTGGAGCGGGAAGGACAGGGCGAGGCAACCGGTCGCCCCCAGCGACCGGGCGGTCCGCGCCGCCGACCGGGCGCCCGCGGACCGACCGCCGACCACGAGGGGCGTCCGCACCCGCATCACGTCGGCGGCGCACCTCAGGGCCGCGTCGAGCGTGGGCGGCGCGGTCGCGACCTTGCGGCCGGCCACCCGCCACGGCTGCTCGAACAGGACCACCGACACGCCCTGCGCGGGCAGCGCGTCGGCCAGCGCCCAGAGGTCGCGCGACTCCACGCCGCCCCCCGCCCCGTGGCTGAGCAGCAGCGTCGCCATCGGGCTGGTGGCCCGTCGGGTGTGCAGCCGACCCTCGCCGTGCGGGGTGTCGACCGCGCGGATCGTCGCCTTCTTCACGACGTGGCCTCCAGCGGCTCGACGAGCTCGGGGCCGTTGTTGCGCACGTTGCTCACCAGGGTCGGGACGGCGTACGCCTCGAGCCGGCCCGGGGCGGCAGGCACGAGCAGCGACGTGTCACCCGGGTGCGTGGGGTCGAGCCACTCGTGCCAGCGCTCCCGCTCCACCATGAGCGGCATCCGGTCGTGGATGTGGCCCAGGGAGTCCTCGGCCTGGGTGGTGAGCACCGTGCACGTCCACCGGAAGCGGTCGGGGTCGTCCTCCGCCTTGCCCGGGTCGCGCCAGATCTCGTAGAGGCCTGCCATGGCCAGGATCCCGCCGTCCTTCGGCCGGATGAAGAACGGCTGCTTGACCGGCTTGCCCTTGGCGTTGGTCTGCGAGGTGGGATACCACTCGAAGTAGCCGTCGGCCGGCAGCAGGGCGCGGCGGGTGGCGAACGCCTTGCGGAAGGCGGGCTTGTCGGCCACGGTCTCCATCCGTGCGTTGATCATCCGGTTGCCGATGGAGGGGTCCTTGGCCCACGACGGCACGAGTCCCCAGGTGAGGACCCGCAGCTGTCGCTGCGGCGCCTCGGACCGGTCCCGCCCGGACTCGCGCGACGGCGGCCGCTCGACGACCGCGTAGACCTCCTTGGTGGGCGCGACGTTGTAGTCGGGCTGCAGCGCCGCCGCGATGCGGCTCTCGACGACCTCGAACTCCTCGACGAGGTCGTCGGGCTGTCGGGACGAGGCGTAGCGGCCGCACATGGGGCCACCCTAGGGGCTTCCTCGGGCACCGGCGTGGCGTCGGCGGACCGTGGGGCGGACCGGTCCGCCCGGAGCCTCAGCCGCGCGCCAGCTCGTCGAGCAGCATGCCGGCGCCGGCGTCGGTGGGCGGCAGGCCCTCGATCCACACCCGCACCGCGGAGGTGCCCGCTCCCCCGGGCTGCGCGGTCTCGAGCATGGTCCGCAGCACGCGCACGCGGCGGCCCATGCGGTCGTCGCGACGGGTGAGGACGGCGACCCGGTGCATCCCGACGCGGGCGACCGTCTCGTCGCGCGCGAACGCCGTACGGGCCAGCTCGCCGGCCCGCGCCAGCCGCATGGCCCGGGTGAAGTGGTCGCCCGGCTCCTCCGACGGGTCGTCCCCCAGGGGCAGGGCGCACACGACGAGCCCGTGCCCGGTGATCCCGCCGGGGTCGGCGTCGCCGAGCCGGTAGAGCTCGGAGAGCCGGCCGCGGAGGTGCGCCTGGCTGGAGAGCCCGGTGAGCGGGTCCTCGCAGGAGAGCTGGTGCAGGTAGCCGAGTGTGGTGTCGCTCCAGGCGGACAGCGTCGCGGCCACCACGTCGTACGTCGGGTCCTCGCCGGTGATGCTGCGGCACGTCTCGCGCAGCCCGGCCAGCGTCTCCTCGACCGAGGCCCCGTCGCGGGCCATGACCTGGCCCGCGACGGAGCACACCCCCAAGACGTCCGATCCTGAGATGAGCGCTTCCCCCACCGCCTCGAACCGGTGCGGCAACCCCGACCGCACGTCGGCAGACCGTGCATCGCCCATCTCAGGACCGGCGGCCGCAGGTCGTCGCCCGCGTACGGCGAAGATCCTCACGGCCACCCCCTCCTGTCCCGTCCTGCACCAGTGAGACGGGGCAGCCCACAGGGCATGACGCTGACCAGACCACTGAGTTTCGGTTTTTTCCGTCAACGCCCCGATCCGCCGCTCCGCGGTCTACAGTCGGAGTCGCCCGACACCACACAGGAGTGCTTCCGGGAAGCGTCGATCCACATGAGCAGTGCCACCAGCGTCGAAGCACCGGGGGACGCCGAGCTGATCTCGGCGGTCCGCGGCGGGGACGTCGACGCCTACGGCACCCTGTTCGAGCGGCACGTCGACGCCGCCCGGCGCCTGGCCCGGCAGCTCGTTCCGGCCGGTGACGCCGAGGACCTGGTGTCCGAGGCCTTCGTCAAGGTGCTCGGTGTCCTGCAGCGCGGCGGCGGCCCCGACGTGGCGTTCCGCGCCTACCTGCTGACCGCCGTCAGGCGACTGCAGGTCGACCGCTTCCGCGCCGGCTCCAAGCTCCACACCACCGACGACATGGAGGCCTTCGACCCGGGCGTCCCGTTCCGCGACACGGCCGTCGAAGGCTTCGAGAACGCCGCGGCGGCCAGGGCGTTCGCGTCGCTGCCCGAGCGCTGGCAGCTCGTGCTCTGGCACACCGAGGTCGAGGGCGACAAGCCGGCCGACATCGCCCCGCTGCTCGGCATGAGCGCCAACTCGGTGTCCGCCCTGGCCTACCGGGCCCGCGAGGGCCTCAAGCAGGCCTTCCTCACCCAGCACGTCGCCGAGCTGGAGGAGGACGCCTGCCGCTGGACGCACAGCCAGCTCGGTTCCTACGTCCGCAAGGCCGTCTCCAAGCGCGACGCCGCGAAGGTCGAGGCGCACCTCGACGAGTGCCGTTCGTGCATGGCCATCTACCTCGAGCTCACCGAGGTGAACTCCAGCCTCGGCGCCCTGCTCGCACCCCTGCTCCTCGGCGGCGTGGCCACCGCCTACCTCGGTACGGCCGTGGCCGCCGGGTCGGTGCCCGTCGGGATCGGCGCCGTGGTGGGCCGGGTGCGCGATCTCGTCATGGCCAACGCCGGCACCGCTGCCGTGGCCGGCGTGGCCGCCAGCACGGTGATCGTCGCCGGTGGCATCGCGCTCGGCGTCGGTGGCCCGGGCGAGGTGCCCGGCGACCCCACCGCCCTCCGGCAGCCCGCGGTCGCGTCGAGCACGCCGTCCAGCGGGACGTCCCCCGGGCCCCCCGACGGCCTGCAGCAGCGCCGGGGCCGCTCCCCCGTCGCAGCGCTGCCCGGTGTGACCGACCCTGCGCTCAGCGACGACCCGTTCCCCGAGGTGCTGCCCACGACCGTGCCGACGGACCTGCCGACGGACGTGCCCACCGAGGCGCCGACGGACGGGCCCACCGACGACCCGACCGACGGGCCGACGGACGACCCCACCGACGACCCCACCGACGACCCGACGGACGACCCCACCGACGACCCGACCGAGGAACCGACCGAGGAACCGACGGACGACCCCACCGACGGTCCGACGGAGAACCCGACGCCGACCCAGCAGCCGGAGCCGACCGAGAACCCCGACCCGACCGGCAACCCCACGCCGACGGAGCAGCCGGACCCCACCGAGGACCCCGACCCGACGGGTGACCCCGACCCGACCGGTGACCCCGACCCCACCGACGACCCCGACCCCACCGGTGACCCCGACCCCACCGGTGACCCCGACCCCACCGGTGACCCCGACCCCACCGGTGACCCCGACCCCACCGGTGACCCCGACCCGACAGAGGACCCCGACCCGACGGTCGATCCCGAGCCCGTGCCGGTCGACTCGTCGGTGACCGGCTCGGTGACCGGCACCAACCTGATCCACCGGGTCACGATGCGCGTCGCAGGGCTCCCGACGGGGTCGAGCGCGCGACTGCAGGTCGAGCTCACCGGCGTCGAGTTCGCCTTCGCCGTCGACGAGCGCTGCGTGGTGCGGCAGGGTGGCATCACCTGCCAGGTGGCCTCCGGCCAGTCCTCCCCGATCGGGATGACCCTGGTCTCGGTCGGCGACGGGAGCGTCGCCGCGACCCTCCAGGCGGCTCCTGGCGAGACCAACCTCGCCAACAACACGTGGCGCGCCCTGCTCGACTGAGCAGGCGCAGCCCCGACCAGCCCGTCGCGACAGCGCACCCCTGAGGGCGCGGTGCCGCCGACGCGGATCGTGTAGACATGGGACCCATGACGATCACTCGGCTGCTCGCCCGCCCCCTGCTCGCCTCGATGTTCGTCGCGGGCGGCGTCAACGCCCTCCGCAACACCGAGGTCCACGCGGCCAAGGCCAAGAAGGTCGCCGACCGCGTCGTCCCGCTGGCCCAGCAGGCGGCCCCGGGTGTCTCGATCCCCACCGACCCCGTCACCCTGGTCCGGATCAACGCCGGCGCCCAGATCCTCGCCGCCGCGGCCCTCGCCACCGGCCGGGTCCCCCGGCTGAGCGCGACCGTGCTCGCCGCCTCCCTCGTGCCCACCACGCTCGCCGGGCACCCCTTCTGGGAGGAGACCGACCCGCAGGCCAAGTCCGCGCAGCGGCTCCAGTTCGTCAAGAACGCCTCGGTCCTCGGCGGGCTGCTGCTCGCTGGCGTCGACACCGAGGGCAAGCCGGGCCTGGCCTGGCGCGCCCGCCGCGCCGCGTCCGACGTGCGCCGTGAGGCCAAGCAGGTCGCCAAGGACGCCCGCCGCGAGGCGAAGTTGGCCAAGGCCCAGCTCACCTGACCTCGATAGGGTGCGCCGGTGAGTGAGCCTGCTGCCGACGCCGCGACGCCGACCGACCCCTGGCCGGCGCCGCGCCCGGACGGACCCGTCGACCGCGTCGTCTCGCTCCCGGGGAGCAAGTCGCTGACCAACCGGGCGCTGCTGCTCGCCGCGATCGCCGACGGGCCGAGCGTCGTACGACGTCCGCTGCGCTCGCGCGACACGCTGCTGATGGCGCGCGCCCTGGCCTCGCTCGGCACCGGGATCGAGGACAGGGACGGTGACTGGGCCGTCACCCCGGGCTCCTGGGACGCGGACGCCGACGTGGACTGCGGCCTGGCCGGCACGGTGATGCGGTTCGTCCCGCCCGTGGTCGGGCTGGCGCGCGGGACCGTGCGGTTCGACGGCGACCCCCACATGCGGCAGCGGCCCGTGGGCCAGATGCTCGCGGCCCTCGGTGCGCTCGGCGTCCGGGTCGACGACGACGGCCGGGGCGCGCTGCCCTTCGCGGTGCAGGGGACGGGCACGGTCGCGGGTGGCACCGTGACCATCGACGCGAGCGCCTCGTCGCAGTTCGTGTCGGCGCTGCTGCTGGCCGGAGCCCGCTACGAGCAGGGCGTCGACGTGCGCCACGTCGGCAAGCCCGTGCCCTCGCTCCCCCACATCGAGATGACCGTGCAGATGCTGCGCCGCCGCGGCGTCGAGGTGGACGACTCCGACGCGAACCGGTGGGCCGTCGCCCCGGGCCCCGTGCGGGCGGTCGACGACGAGATCGAGCCCGACCTCTCCAACGCCGCGCCGTTCCTCGCGCTCGGCGCCGCCACCGGGGGCCGGGTCACGGTCACGGGGTGGCCGTCGCGGACCACGCAGCCCGGTGACGAGCTGCGCGAGATCCTGGCGCTGATGGGGTGCGACGTGACGCTGTCCGGCGGTGACCTCACCGTCGTCGGGCCCGAGCGGCTCTCGGGCGTCGACCTCGACCTGCACGACGTCGGCGAGCTCACCCCGGCGGTCGCGGCGCTGTGCGCGCTCGCCGGCTCGCCCTCGCACCTGCGCGGCGTCGCCCACATCCGCGGCCACGAGACGGACCGGTTGGCCGCGCTCGCCACGGAGCTCGGCCGGCTCGGCGCGGACGTCGACGAGCGCGAGGACGGGCTGACGATCCGCCCCGCGGACCTGCACGGCGGGACGTTCCGGACCTACGCCGACCACCGCATGGCCCACGCCGGCGTCATCCTCGGGCTGGCGGTCGACGACGTCCTCGTCGAGGACGTCGCCACGACGGCCAAGACCTTCCCCGACTTCGCGACCGCCTGGAGCCGGGCCGTCCTCGGCACCTCCCCCGACCGGTCCGGGGCGCCGACGTGACCGGTCGCTACTCCGAGCACGACCAGGAGCACTACGAGCGCCCGAGGCGCCGCACCCGGCCACGCACCAAGGACCGGCCCACCTACGACGACGCCGTCGACGCCAGGGTCGTCACCGTCGACCGCGGCCGGTTCACCCTGCTCCTCGGCGGCCACCGGGTGATGGCGATGAAGTCGCGACCACTCGGGCGCAAGGGCGTCGTGGTCGGCGACCACGTGCGCGTCGTGGGCGACACCACCGGCGCCGACGGCTCGCTGGCACGCATCGTGGAGGTCGTCGAGCGCAGCACGACGCTGCGCCGTACCGCCGACGACGACGACCCCGTCGAGCGGGTGATCGTCTCCAACGCCGACCAGCTCGTCGTGGTGACGGCGCTCGCCGATCCCGAGCCACGCCCGCGGTTGATCGACCGCGCGCTCGTGGCGGCGTACGACGCCGGCATGACCCCCCTGCTCTGCCTCACCAAGGCCGACCTGGCCGACCCGGAGACGCTGCTGTCGACCTACCGCTCACTCGGCGTGCCGTGGGTGGTCACCCAGCTCAAGGGCGAGGGTGCCGGCGACCTGACCGAGCTGCGCGACCGGCTGCGCGGACGCACCAGCGTGCTCGTCGGCCACAGCGGGGTCGGCAAGTCGACGCTCGTCAACGCCCTCGTGCCCGACGCCCACCGCGAGGTCGGCATCGTCAACGCGGTGACGGGTCGCGGCCGGCACACCTCGACGAGCGCCTACCTCCTCGAGCTGCCCGGTCCCGACGGCCGGGGCGAGGGCTGGATCATCGACACCCCCGGCATCAGGTCGTTCGGCCTCGCGCACGTGCGACCGGAGAACCTCATCGAGGCGTTCCCGGACCTCGAGGAGATGACGGAGGACTGCCCCCGCGGGTGCTCACACGACGCGGACGAGCCCGAGTGCGGCCTCGACGAGGCGGTCGCGTCCGGCCAGACCGACCCCGACCGCGTCGAGTCCTTCCGACGGCTGCTCGCGGCGCGCAGCGCCACCGACTGGTGACGCCCGGCCTCAGCCCCAGACGGCCGTGGCGCCGGAGTCGCCGGCCAGGTAGACCGTGACCACGAGCCCGACCGCACCGACGGCGAGCAGGACCGCCACGGGGATGCCGAACCGCGTCGCGCGGGCACCGCGGCCCGACGCCAGCGCGGACGTGCCGCCGAGGGCCCACGCGCCCAGCAGCGAGACCAGCGCGTAGCCGATCGACCACAGGCGCAGCAGCTCGCCGTCCTCCTGGTGCTCGACCACGATCGGCGCGAGCTCGGGCCGCGACGACAGCAGGTCCTCGCCCGCCGCGACCGCCACGACCGACGCGACGGCGGTGACGACCGCCAGCACGACCAGGGGCCACCGCAGCAGCCACCGCCACCTGGGGACGGCCGCGTAGGCGAGTCCGGCGAGGGCCGACAGCGGACCGAGGACCACGACCGCGTGCACCACGAGCGGGTGCAGAGGCACACCGTTGAGTTCCATGGCGTGCACAGTAGGGCGCCTTGCTGGCAATAGCCTGTGAACATGCCCATCACCGGCTCGGCTCGCTCCCACGACCACACCGACGACCTGCGCCTGGCCCACGTCCTGGCCGACGACGCCGACTCGTTGACCCTGGCCCGCTTCAAGGCCCTCGACCTCCACGTGATGAGCAAGCCGGACCTCACGCCCGTGACCGACGCCGACAAGGCCGTCGAGGAGGGCATCCGCCGCACGCTCTCGCGGGTCCGCTCCCGCGACGCGGTCGTCGGCGAGGAGCAGGGCACCACCGGCCACAGCCAGCGGCGCTGGATCGTCGACCCGATCGACGGCACCAAGAACTACGTGCGCGGGGTCCCGGTCTGGGCGACGCTCATCGCGCTGGCCGTCGACGACGAGGTCGTGCTGGGCGTCGTGTCGGCGCCCCAGCTCCAGCGGCGGTGGTGGGCCTCGGCCGGCGGCGGCGCGTGGACCGGCCGCTCGCTGCTCAAGGCTACGCGGTGCGAGGTGTCGGACGTACGCCGCCTCGAGGACGCGTCGCTGAGCTACTCCTCCCTCTCCGGCTGGGACGAGCGCGGCCGGCTCGACGACTTCGTGTCGCTGTCGCGACGCTGCTGGCGCACCCGCGCCTACGGCGACTTCTGGTCCTACATGCTGCTCGCCGAGGGCGCCGTCGACATCGCGGCGGAGCCGGAGCTCGAGCTCTACGACATGGCGGCCCTCGACGTGATCGTGCGCGAGGCCGGTGGCCGGTTCACCTCCCTCGACGGCACCGACGGCCCCTGGGGCGGCAACGCGCTGGCCTCCAACGGCCACCTGCACGAGGCCGCGCTGTCGTTCCTCGGCGCGATGGACGACGACGAGGCCGACCCCGACGTGCCGCGGCGGGGCCCCGGCTCGGTGAGCAACCTGCGGGACCGGCAGGCACCTCCGGTGCTCGACTGACCAGGACCTCCGGCGCTCGACCAGCCCGACCAGCCAGCACCTGTCCCTCGGCGCCGGGCTTGGCTACGGTGGCTCATCGGCAGTCGGCCGGACGAGAGGTGGAGACGATGAGGATCCAGGACGTCATCCAGGGCAAGGGCAGCCAGGCCGTCGTGACCATCCGGCCGGACGCCACCGTCCGTGAGCTGGTGGCCCTGCTGGCCGAGCACAACGTCGGCGCGCTCGTGGTGAGCGAGGACGGCGAGCGGGTCGCGGGCATCGTCAGCGAGCGCGACGTCGTACGCCGCCTGCACGAGCAGGACGCCGTGCTCGACGCCACCGTCAGCACGATCATGACCGCCGACGTGCGCACCTGCGCCGCCCAGGACGGGCTGACCGACCTCATGCAGACGATGACCGAGCACCGCATCCGGCACGTCCCGGTGGTGGCCGACGGACGGCTGACCGGCATCATCAGCATCGGTGACGTGGTGAAGAACCGCATCGGCGAGCTCGAGTTCGAGCGCGACCAGCTCGACAGCTACGTCCACCAGACCTGACACCACAACGAAGAGGAGCAACCGTGAGCGAGAAGCCCGACGTCGACCCCCATATGGGCGAGGCGCCCACCGACCTCGAGGTCACCGACCTCGTCGAGGGCGACGGTGCCGAGGCCACGTCCGGCTCGACCGTCTCCGTCCACTACGTCGGCGTCGCCCACTCCACCGGCGAGGAGTTCGACGCGTCCTACAACCGCGGCACCCCGCTGCAGTTCCGCCTCGGCATCGGCCAGGTCATCTCCGGCTGGGACACCGGCGTGCAGGGCATGAAGGTCGGCGGCCGCCGCCGGCTGGTGATCCCGCCGCACCTCGGCTACGGCGACCGCGGGGCCGGCGGCGCCATCAAGCCGGGCGAGACCCTGATCTTCGTGGTCGACCTGCTCGAGGTCCACTGACCTTGCACGACTGACGCCTCAGGCCTGGGCGTCGTGGACCAGGATCGCGACCTGCACCCGGTTCTCGACGCCCAGCTTGGCGAACAGGCGCCCCACGTGGGTCTTCACCGTGGGCACGCCCATGAAGAGCTCGGCCGCGATCTCGGCGTTGCTGAGGCCGCGCGCCACCCCGTCGGCGACGTCGCGCTCCCGCTCGGTGAGCGCGGCGAGCGCCGTACGGGCCGTCCGCCCGCGGTCCCGGCTCTCGGGGTCGGTCCCGTCGCGCGTCACGGCCGCGATCAGCTGGGCCGTCACGCTGGGCGAGAGCATCGGCTGGCCCGACGCCACCGTCCGGATCGCCTCCACCAGCCGGGCCGGCTTGGTGTCCTTGAGCAGGAAGCCGGCCGCGCCGGTCCGGAGCGCACGCAGCACCATGTCGTCGGTGTCGAAGGTCGTCAGCACGATGATGCGCAGGTCGGGGTGGGCGCGCAGCAGCTCCTCGGTGGCACTGAGGCCGTCGCGCACGGGCATCCGGATGTCCATCAGCACCACGTCGGCGCCCGAGGACGGCACGACCCGGAGCGCCTCCTCGCCGTCGCCGGCCTCGGCGACGACGCGGATGCCCGAGCTGCCGCCGAGCATCATGCCGAGGGCGGCGCGCACCATCGGGTCGTCGTCCACGACGGCGAGCGAGATGGGAGCCTCGGTCCCCACTCCCTCGCTCACGACGCCCACGGTATCCATGCCCGGACCGCGTAGCCGCCAGTGGCGTCCACGCCGTGCGTGATCCGGCCGCCGGCGAGGGCCGCGCGCTCGGCGAGGCCGAGCAGGCCCAGGCCCGAGGCGGGCAGCCCCGGGCGGCGTACGGGTCCCACCGGCGCCGCGTTGCGCACCGCGATCACCAGGCCGTCGCCGGGCGTGCCGGCGAGGTCGACCGTGACGGCGGTCCCCGGTGCGTGCTTGCGCACGTTGGTCAGGGCCTCCTGCACGATGCGGTACGCCGTCCGCCCGGTGGCCGCGGGGAGCCCGTCCTCCACCTCGTTGGTCAGGCGCACCCGCATCCCGCCCGAGACCTCCTCCGCCACCAGGTCCGCGACGTCGTCGATGCCGGGCTGCGGCCGCTCGGGGGCGGCGTCCACGGGCTGGGCGGGATCGCGCAGCACTCCCAGCACGGCCCGCAGGTCCGACAGCGCCCGGTGCGCGTTGTCCTCGATCGACCGGGCCGCGGTGGCGCGGTCCTCCTCCGACAGGTCCGTGCGATAGCTGAGCGTCGAGGCGTTCATCGCGACGAGCGAGATGCGGTGGGCGAGCACGTCGTGCATCTCGCGCGCGATGCGGGTGCGCTCGGCGGCGCGCGCCTGGGCGACACGGGCGATCTGCTCGCGCTCCGCGGTGACGGCCCGGGCACGGTAGGAGTCGACCAGCTGGCGCTGGGACCCCATGGCGTAGCCCGTGGCGACGATGATGCCGGTCACGAGCGCCCCGAACGCGACCGAGGCCCACAGCGGCAGGGACTCCTCGGAGATCCCGATGCGCTCCTGCACCAGCCCGGCGAGGAGGCTGAGCGGCACGATCACCGCCAGCAGCCGCCAGCGGCGGTGCGAGGCGATCGAGCCGAGGATCCACGACGCCGGGCCGGCGCTGGACAGCGAGACGAACGAGAACAGGGTGAGCACCATCCCCACGACCGCGGGGCGGCGGTGCCGCCACCGGATGACGACGAACGACGTCAGGCCGAGCAGCGGGTCGCCGACGAGGAACCACACCATCGCCGCGTCCCAGGGGCGCTCCGCGGCGCCGACGAGGATCAGGCTCCAGGCCAGCAGGCTGATCACCGCGGCCAGCGCGTAGCGCCAGAGCGACGCCAGGAGGCTGGTCCCGTCGGCGGGCGCGTCCGCCTGGCGCGACTCGACTGGCATGGCCCGAGGCTAGAGGTACGCCGGGCGCTCCCGCGTCCGACCCAGGTGTCGACCGTGGGGCGGGGGGCGATACCGAGGTCGGACGTCGACGAGCCCTGTGCCCGATGTGCGGGGGCTTCCCGACGGCGAGGCTGGAGCCATGATCACAGTCGAGAACCTCACGAAGCGCTACGGCGGGTTCACTGCCGTCGACGACATCTCGTTCCACGTGCGGCCCGGGAGCGTCGTCGGGTTCCTCGGGCCCAACGGCGCCGGGAAGTCCACCGCGATGCGGATGATGACCGGCCTCACCCCGGCCACGTCCGGGCGCGCCACCATCCTCGGCAAGCCCTACCGCGAGCTGCACAACCCCGGCCGCCAGGTCGGCGTGATGCTCGATGCCTCGGCGCAGCACCCGGGGCGCACGGGCCGCGAGGTGCTCCGCGTGGCCGCCATCTCGGTCGGCGTCTCGAAGGCGCGGGTCGAGGAGGTCCTCGCCCTCGTCGGCCTGACCGGGGAGGAGGCGGACCGCCGCGTGCGCAACTACTCCCTCGGCATGCGGCAGCGGCTCGGCATCGCCGCGGCGCTGCTCGGCGAGCCGCAGGTGCTGGTCCTCGACGAGCCGGCCAACGGGCTCGACCCGCAGGGCATCCACTGGATGCGCGGCCTGCTGCGGCGCTTCGCCGACGGCGGCGGCACGGTCCTGCTGTCCAGCCACCTGCTGCACGAGGTGCAGATCGTCGCCGACGACCTGGTGATGATCGGCCGCGGGCGGATCGTGGCGATGGGCTCCAAGGAGGAGCTGCTCAGCCGTGGCGGCACCACGGTGCACTCGACCGACGACGCCCAGCTCGCCTCGCTGCTCGAGGCCGCCGACGTGCCGTTCACCCGCGCCGGCTCGGGACTGGTGGTCGACGCCGACCCCGAGGTGGTCGGCCGGATCGCCGCGCAGGAGCGCGTCGTGCTGCTCGAGCTGCGGTCCGGGGGCTCCGAAGGCCTCGAAGAGATGTTCCTCGGCCTCACGGCCGCCACCTCGCGCGAAGGAGAAGCCGCATGAGCACCGACACCAGCACCACCACCACCCCCGCGATCGGCGGGGACCGCGCCGGCGGCGCCGCGGCGCCGACCGCCCTCCCCGGCCGGCCCGGGGTGCCCTTCGGCCGCACGCTGCACGCCGAGCTGCGCAAGATGGTCGACACCCGCGCCGGGCTCTGGATGGTCGTCGTGATGGCCGCCGTCGCAGCCATCGTGCTCGTCGCGTTCGTGATCTGGGGACCCGCCGAGGACGCCTCGTTCAACGGCCTGCTCGAGCTGGCCACGCTGCCCCTCGCCATGCTGCTGCCCGTGCTGGGCATCATGGCCGCCACCGCCGAGTGGACCCAGCGCACCGGGTTGGTGACCTTCACCCTCGAGCCGCACCGCGGACGTGTCGTGCTGGCCAAGGCGCTCGCCGCGCTGCTGCTCGCCGTCGTGGTCCTCGCCGTGGCGGTGGCCGCGTCGGCGCTCGCCAACGTCGTCGGTGGCAACGGCGAGTGGGACCTCACCGCCGCCGCCGGCGGCGGCCTCGTCCTGGCCCTCCTGCTCTACGTCCTGCAGGGCGTGGCGTTCGGGTTGCTCTTCCTCAACACGCCCGTCGCCATCGTGTCCGTGCTGGTCCTGCCGACCGTGTGGGCCATCGCCACGCAGGTCGTCAGCGCGCTGGAGGAGGTGGGCGCCTGGCTCGACATGGACCGGGTGACCCGTCCCCTCTTCGCCGGCGAGATGGGGTCGCAGGACTGGGCCCAGCTGTCGACGGCCACCGCCGTGTGGGTCCTCCTGCCGCTCGCGGTCGGCACCTACCGCGTGCTGCACCGCGAGGTGAAGTAGCCGGTCACCACACGGTCACCACACGGTCACCACCCGGTCACCACTCAGTCACCACGGGACGTCGATCTCGACGTCACCGGTGGCCACCCGGGCCGCCAGCCCGCCCAGCGTGACGACGTCACCGGGGACGAGCTGGCGGCCCCGCCGCGTCTCGACCTCCCCGTTGACGGTCACCGCGCCGTCGGCGAGCACCGGCTTGGCCTCGGCACCGGTCTCCACGAGGTTGGCGAGCTTGAGGAACTGGCCCAGCCGGATCGACTCGTCACGGATCGGCACGTCGACGGGCTCGCTGGTCGGGGAGGACATGGGTCCAGTGAACCAGCCGCCTAGGGTGGTGCCCGTGCCCACCGCCTCTCCGACGGAGGACTCCTGACATGACGCGACGCCCTCGTCCAGTCGCCGCCGCCCTCGCCGCCGCCTCCGCGGTCCTGTGCCTGCTCGCCCCCCTCCAGGCGCCTGCCCCGGCCGCCGCCGAACGGGCCGCCTCGGAGCGGGCCTCCCCCGCGGCAGCACCGGCTGCGGGCAGGAGCGGGTGCCGGTCGCGGTCCGGCACGGAGGTCTGCTTCACCTCGCCGCCGACGGTCCCGGACGACCCGACGGTGCTCGACCGCGCGAGCCGGCTCTTCGACGCGGCCGGTGCCGGTGACACCATCCGGGTCGCCATGTTCCGCTGGGACATCGAGCCGCCCACCGACGCGCTCCTGGCCGCGCAGCGCCGCGGGGCGGTCGTGCTCCTCGTCGGCGACGACGACCTGCGGCTCAACCGGTCGGGACGCCGCCTCATCGAGACGCTCGAGGCGCAGGACCCCGCCCGGACGAACGTGACGATCTGCCGCGGGGCCTGCCTGCCGTGGCGCGCACCGGGCCCCTTCCCCGACAGCCAGGACGTGCAGCACCTGAAGTTCTACCTGACCGAGATCGGCGGCGTGCAGTCGTTCATCACGTCCTCGGCCAACCTCGAGGACCGGCAGTACCGCCAGTACAACTCGTTCCTCAAGATCGACGACCCCGGGCTGTACGCCTTCGGCCTCGACTACTTCGCCCGGCTCGAGGCGCAGAGCCTGAGCGTGCGCGGCACGCGGTGGGACGACCGGCGCAAGACCTGGAGCAGCGGTCCGATCACCGCGGCCGTCTACCCGTCCCGCAAGGACCTGCTGCTCTCCACGCTGCGCGAGCTCTCGTGCACCCGGGGGGCCCGCGACGTGTCGGCCATGTTCGCGGTCATCCAGCGCGCCGACGTGCGCGCCGAGCTGGCCCGGCTCTCCCGCGACGGCTGCCGCGTCCGGATCGTCACCTCCCGCGACACGGTGGAGAACTGGCTCCAGACGCCGCTGCCCAGCGGCGACATCCCGGACGGGCAGGTGCGCACGGTGCTCACGCACGACAAGATGCTCGCCGTCCACGCCCGGTTCCGCGGACGTCCGACGCGCCTCGTGGTGACCGGGACCTCCAACACCACCTGCGGCGGCCTGCTCTACAACGACGAGGTGATGGTGCGCGTCGTCGACGACACGTGGCTGCACCGCCAGTACCTCGCGCACTTCGACGACGCGTACACCCACGCGCACCAGAGCCGGACGCGCATCATGCCCGTGATGAAGCCCTGCCGCGCCTGACGGCCGGCCCGCCGCGTCAGTGCACCGTCAGTGCACGGCCAGGCTGACGGCGTGGATCAGCACGCCCACCAAGCCGCCCACGATCGTGCCGTTGATCCGGATGAACTGGAGGTCGCGGCCCACGTGCAGCTCGATGCGGCGGGCGGCCTCCTTGCCGTCCCACCGCTCGATGGTGGACGTGATCACCGTGGTGACCTCCGCGCCGTAGCGCTCGACGGTGAACACCGCGAGGTCCGCGGCCGCCCGGTCGAGGCGCTCGCGCAGGACGGCGTCCTCGCGGAGCCGCTGCGAGAACAGGGTGAGCTCGGCCAGCAGGCGCTGTCGGACGGCACCCTCCTTGTCCCTCACCGAGGCGAGCAGCGCCGAGCGCATGGCCTTCCACAGCGAGATGGCGGTCGTGACGACCTGCGGGTGGTCCAGCAGCCGGTTCTTGAACGCCTCGGCGCGGTTGCGGGTCTCCTGGTCGTTGAGGAGGTCGTGGGCGAGCTGGCCGAGCATCGAGTCGAGCGCCTCGCGGGCGCGGTGGTGCGGGTCGTCGCGGATGTCCTCCAGCCACGCCACGGCCTGGACGTGCAGGCGGGAGGTCACGGCGTCGTTCAGCTTGGGCGGCGCCCACCACGGCGCGCGCTCCTCCAGCACCCGGGTGAAGGTCTCCGGGTTGTCGAGCAGCCACCGGTGCATCTCGTCGAGGGCCAGGTCGACGACCCCGTGGTGCAGGTCGTCGCGCAGCACCTCCATGAGCGCCGAACCGAGCAGCGGTGAGATCGGCTCCTCGTGGAAGCGCGGCACCAGCGCCTGTGTGACGAGGTCGGCGACGTGGTCGTCGCGGACCTTGCCCAGCGCGATCGCCGCCACGTCGGAGGCCTCGTCGACCACCCGGCGGGCGTTGAGCGGGTCGGCCAGCCAGTCGGCGACCCGGGCCGAGATGGTGGCGGCCAGGACCCGCTCGCGGATGATGTCCTCCTGGAGGAAGTTCTCCCCCACGAACTCCTCGAGCCCCTTGCCGAGCTCGTCCTTTCGCTTGGGGATCAGCGCGGTGTGCGGGATCGGCAGGCCGAGCGGGTGCTTGAAGAGCGCGGTCACGGCGAACCAGTCGGCGATGGCGCCGACCATCGACGCCTCGGCCCCGGCGTTGACGAACCCCCACGCGCCGTCGCGCCCGAGCGTGGCGACGTACACGCACGCGGCGAGCACCAGCAGGCCGACGGCGACCGTGCGCATCCGGCGCAGGCCGCGGCGGCGCGCCTCGTCGGCGCCCGGGTCGGGGGTGATCAGCGAGATGCGAGGAGGGTGGGCGGTGGCCTGGTCGGGCATGCTCGCCATCCTCCCTGACCGTGCCAGAATGCCGCGCATGCCTCGCACCGTCATCACCTTCGGCACGTTCGACGTGTTCCACGTCGGGCACCTGCGCGTGCTCGAGCGCGCGGCGGCGCTGGGCGACCGGCTCGTCGTCGGCGTCTCCGCCGATGCGCTCAACGAGCGCAAGAAGGGCCGCGCGCCGATCTTCAGCCAGCGCGAGCGACTGGCGATCGTCGGGGCGCTCAAGGTCGTCGACGGCGTCTTCGTCGAGGAGAGCCTGGAGCAGAAGCGCGACTACATCGTCGAGCACGGTGCGGACGTCCTCGTGATGGGCGACGACTGGGCCGGGAAGTTCGACGAGTACGCCGACGTGTGCGAGGTCGTCTACCTCGAGCGCACCCCTGCCATCTCCACCACCGCGATCATCGAGCACATCGCCGACCTCTGACGGCTGCGCGGACCCCCGCGACGTCGCACGGGGGCGTTATGGTCATGCCCGACATGACAACCACGAGGGGAAACATGCGCAGATTGCTCACCACGGCAGTGGCCATCGCACTGATGGGCGGCGCGGCACTCTCCGCCCCCGCCGTCGCCGCCGACAACGACACGCCCACCGGCCCCATCGGCTCGCTGAGCCGCCCGTCCGAGCGGCTCGCCGCTCCCCAGGTCGCGCTCCCCGACGCCTGGTCGCCGACCGCGACCGACGCGCTCGCCGCCGCCCGACGGGTGCTCGACGGCAAGGCCCGGCCGGCCGACCCGTCGGCGACCCTCGCCCTGCGCGACCTCTTCATGAAGAAGTCGCAGCTGCGCGGCGCCGACCTGCGCCGCGCGGAGGCGCTCCTGGCGCGTCCGACCGACGGCCCGGGCGACCCGCAGGGCTTCGGCTACACCGTTGCCGAGGCACCGCCCGTCTGCAACACGCGCCTGTGCCTCCACTACGTCCCCAGCGGCACCGACGCGCCGCCCACGCCCGAGTGGCCCGCGCAGAACCTGGCGGTGCTCGACTCGGTGTGGACCACGATCGTCGACCAGCTCGGCTACCGCGCCCCGCTGACCGACGGCGCCGCCGGCGGCAACCCGCTCTTCGACGTCTACCTCAAGGACCTCGGGACGGGGCTCTACGGCTTCTGTGCTCCCGAGCGCCAGGTGAAGAAGCGCACGGCCTCGGGCTACTGCGTCCTCGACAACGACTACGTCGCGGCGCAGTTCCCCACCGGCACTCCCACCGACAACCTGACGGTCACCGCCGGGCACGAATTCTTCCACGCCGTCCAGTTCGCCTACGACTACGGCGAGGACCTCTGGATGATGGAATCCACCGCCACGTGGATGGAGGAGCGCATCGCCACGCTGGTCAACGACAACCGCCAGTACCTCCCCTCCAGCCAGCTCTACGCGCCCTACGTGCCGCTCGACGTCTTCAGCCGCACCTCGACCTTCCAGTACGGCAACTGGATCTTCTGGGAGTACCTCAGCACCCGCTACGGGCTCGGCATCGTCAACAAGGCGTGGAAGCAGGCCGGCTCGCTCAAGGGCGACGGCGGCAAGAACAGCATCCCGGCGCTGGAGAAGGTGCTCAAGGGCAAGGGTGGGCTGACCAAGAACTACGCCACGTTCGCGGCCGGCAACCTCACGCCCGCGGCCAACTACCCCGAGGGCGCGGAGTACCCCTTCCCCGGCGTCAAGGCCGCCAAGGCGCTCAGCAAGAACAAGCGCACCAAGCGCTACGGCGCCAAGATCAACCACCTCGCCTCCATGTCGTACGCCTTCACGCCCGGCAAGGGCCTCGGCGCCAAGAAGTGGAAGCTCGCCGTGTCCGTCACCGGTCCCGACAAGCGCACCTCCCCCGCCGCGGTCGTCGTGGTCCACCTCGTCAACGGCAAGCGGCAGGTCAAGCTCGTCAAGCTCAACCGCGGCGGCGACGGCCGGAAGACGGTCGCGTTCAGCAGCAAGCGGGTCGGCGCGGTGACGGTCACGCTCGTCAACGCCTCGACGCGCTACCAGTGCAACCGCCGGACGGTGCTCGCCTGCGGCGGGCGTCCGCTCGACGACAGGTCCCGCTTCAGCGTGACGGGACGCGTCACCAAGTAGCACCCGAGCAGCACCCAGGACTGGTCAGGCCCTGATCGACAGCAGGGCGTGGAGGGCGGCGACGCACTCCTCGACCAGCTCCGACACCGAGACCGGGCGTTCGCCGGTCGGCACAGCCGACCAGGTGAGCGCCCGGTCCTCCGTGTAGGCCCACCACGCGCGGACGACGTCGCGCTGGCGCTCCGGGACCTCCAGCGCCGCCATGACCCGCGCGGTGCTGCCGTCGCGGACCGAGTCCATCACCTCGCTGACTCGCGGGTCCCCCACGCCGTGGCCGTGCACCAACGCGAGGTAGAAGTCGCGGCGCCGCTCGATCTGCTCGACCATCAGCCGGGTCGTGGTCTCGACCTGCTCGGGGCCCGGGCGCGACTCGTCCGGCGCCGTGGTGCGCAGCATCCGCCGCCCCGCCGCCGCGATGCAAGCGAGATAGTAGTCCGTCTTGGTCGGGAAGTAGTGGAAGAGCAGCCCGCGCGAGATGCCGGCCTCAGCGGCGATGTCGTCCATCGAGAGGTCCTGGATCGGCGTCTCGACGATCTTGGCGAGGCCGATGGCGACCAGCTGGCGCCGGCGCTCGTCCGCGCTCAGCCGACGGCGTGCGGGAGCGGGCGCGGCAGGGTCGGACACACTGTTGAGCATTGCTCAACAGTGTGCCAAGGTCAACGCATGGACTTCTCCCTCTCCCCGCGCGCCGCCGACCTCCGCGAGCGGGTGCGCGCGTTCGTCACGGACGAGATCGAACCGATCGAGTACGAGGCGCACCGCCGGATCACCCGGCTGCGCGAGTCCGGCGGCGACCGGTGGACCCCCGACCCGCTCATCGCCGAGCTCCAGGCCAAGGCCCGCGCCCAGGGACTGTGGAACCTGTTCCTGCCCGCCGCCCACGCGGGCCGCTACGCCGCCGACTTCGGCACGGACGGCGGCGAGGGCCTCTCCAACGTCGACTACGCGCCGGTCGCGGAGGAGATGGGCCGCTCCTTCCTCGCTCCCCTGGTCTTCAACTCCAACGCCCCGGACACCGGCAACATGGAGGTCCTGCTCAAGTACGGCACCGACGAGCAGCGCCGGCAGTGGCTCGAGCCGCTCCTGCGTGCGGAGATCCGCAGCGCCTTCTGCATGACCGAGCCCGCGGTCGCCTCCTCCGACGCGACCAACATGGCCGCCACGGCACAGGTCGAGGGCGACGAGGTCGTCATCAACGGGCGCAAGTGGTGGTCCACGGGCGTCGGCAACCCCGACTGCAAGGTCCTCGTCTTCATGGGCCTGTCGCACCCCGAGGCCGACCGGCACTCGCGGCACACGATGGTGCTGGTCCCCCGCGACGCCCCCGGCGTCACCGTCGAGCGGATGCTGACGACGATGGGCTACTACGACGAGCCGCTCGGCCACGGCGAGGTGACCTTCGACGACGTACGCGTGCCGCTGTCGAACGTGCTCCTCGGTCCGGGCCGCGCGTTCGAGATCGCGCAGGGGCGGCTCGGGCCGGGCCGGGTCCACCACTGCATGCGCGCGATCGGCCTCGCCGAGCGCGCCCTCGAGCTCGCGTGCGCCCGCGCCACCTCGCGCACCGCCTTCGGCAAGCCGATCGCCAACCTCGGCGGCAACCGCGAGCGCATCGCCGACGCCCGGATCGCCATCAACCGCTCGCGGCTGCTGGTCATGCACGCCGCCTGGCTCCTCGACCAGGGCATGAGCCGCGAGGCCTACTCGGCCGTCAGCGAGATCAAGGTCGAGGTGCCCAGCATGGCCCTCGACGTGATCGACATGGCCATCCAGCTGCACGGCGGTGGCGGCATGAGCGACGACTTCCCGCTCGCCTCGGCCTGGGTGGGGGCCCGCTCCCTGCGGCTGGCCGACGGCCCCGACGAGGTGCACCGCAACGTCATCGCCAAGATCGAGCTCGGGAAGCACACCTCGTGAGCACCGCGGACGCCAGGAGGGTCCTGGTCACGGGCGCCGCGTCGGGCCTCGGCGCTGCGCTGGTCGCGGCCCTCCGCGCCCGCGGCGACGAGGTGCTCGCCACCGACCGCGTCGAGGCCGACGGCATGGACCTCGTCCTCGACATCACCTCCGACGACGACTGGGCCGCAGCGGTCGACGTCGTACGCGGGCGCTGGGGCGGCCTCGACGTCCTCGTCAACAATGCCGGGGTCGCGGGCGGCGGGCGGGTCGACCGCACCACGCTCGAGGAGTGGCAGTGGATCTTCGACATCAACCTCTTCGGGCTGGTGCGCGGCACGAAGGCGTTCGTGCCGATGCTGAAGGAGCAGGGCTCCGGGCACTTGGTCAACGTGGCCTCGCTGGCCGGGCTCGTCCACCCCGGGGGCATGGGCTCCTACAACTCGGTGAAGGCCGCCGTGGTGGCCTTCACCGAGACGTGCGGGCACGAGCTCGCGTCGTTCGGCATCCGCGCGAGCGCGGTGTGCCCGTCCTACTTCCGCACCAACCTCATGGACTCGATGCAGGGCAGCGACGAGGTCGTCGGGCAGGTCGTCGCCGGGCTCGTCGAGCGCTCCTCGATCACCGCCGAGGAGATCGCGGCCGCGGTGCTGGCGGGCATGGACGCCGGTGACGACGTCATCGTGCCGGACGAGCCGGCGCGCCAGGCGTACTTCCTCAAGTGGGCCGACCGACCGGCCTACGACGAGGTGATGCGGCGCCAGGCGGCCCGGCTGCAGGCGGGCGCCGGAGGGGCGTCATGACCGCCGTGCCGGGCGCCCGCGACGTGCGCGATGAGGACGCCTTCGACGTGGCGCGGGTCGCCGACTGGCTCCGCGCCCATGCCGCCACTCCCGATGGCCTGGACGGCCAACCGGAGGTGCGGCAGTTCACCGGCGGGGCGTCCAACCTCACCTACCTGCTGCGCTACCCGTCCGGGCGCGACCTCGTCGTGCGCCGCGCACCCCAGGGCACCAAGGCCAGGGGCGCGCACGACATGCGCCGCGAGTTCACGATCCAGTCCGCCCTCGCGCCGGTCTTCGGCTACGTCGCGCCCATGGTCGCCTTCTGCGACGACCCCGAGGTGGTCGGTGGGGACTTCTACGCCATGGACCGCATCCCCGGGGTCATCCCGCGCAGCGAGTGGCCCGCCGACGTCCCGCTGTCCCCCGAGCAGGCCCGCGCCCTGTGCCTCGACGCCGTCGACGTGCTGGCCGAGCTCCACGCCATCGACCCCGAGGCCGCCGGCCTCGCCGACCTCGGCAAGGGCCTCGGCTACGTCCGCCGCCAGGTCGAGGGCTGGTCGACGCGCTACCGCAACGCCCGCACCGACGACGTTCCCGACCTCGAGTCCGTGATGGCGTGGCTCGACGCGCACCAGCCCGACGACGTCGCGACCTGCGTCATCCACAACGACTTCAAGCTCGACAACCTCGTCCTCGACGCGGACGACGTCACCCGCGTCGTCGGCGTGCTCGACTGGGAGATGGCCACCCTGGGCGACCCCCTCATGGACCTCGCCGGCTCGATGGCCTACTGGGTGCAGGCGGACGACCCCGACGAGTTCCAGATGATGCGGCGCGTGCCGACCCACCTGCCGGGGATGCTGACCCGCGACGAGATCGTGACGGCGTACGCCGAGCGCACCGGTCGCGCCGTCACGCCCGGGCAGTGGCGCTTCTACGAGGTCTTCGGGCTGTTCCGGATGGCCGTGATCGCGCAGCAGATCTACTACCGCTGGTTCCACGGCCAGACCACGAACGAGATGTACGCGCTGTTCGGGTCCGCGGTGCAGATCATCGGCCGGCGGCTGGACGGCCTCGTCGAGGGGACGGCGTGAGCCGGATCCTGCTGGTGCGGCACGGGCAGGCGTCGTTCGGAGCGGCCGACTACGACAACCTCTCCGACACCGGGCACGAGCAGTCACGCGTGCTGGGCGCCGCCCTCGCGGCCCGCGGCATCGTGCCCGACGTGGTGGTCGCCGGCGAGATGAGGCGGCACCACCAGACCGCCGCCGGCGTCCTCGAGGGCGCCGGCCTGCAGGGGGCCGTCGAGGTCGACCCGGGGTGGAACGAGTTCGACCACCTGCAGGTGCTGGCCGTCCACGACCAGCCGAGCACCGCCGAGGGCGAGTCGGAGAAGGCGGCCTTCCAGCGCTGGTTCGAGGAGGCGACGCTGCGGTGGACCTCCGGCGAGCACGACGACGCCTACGACGAGTCGTTCGCCGCGTTCGCCTCCCGCGTGCAGGCGGCGTTGGCCGACCTGGCGGCGTCCCTCCCCCGCGGCGGGACCGCGCTGGTGCTCACCAGCGGCGGACCGGTCGCCTGGGTGTGTGCGTCGCTGCTCGCCGACGACGCCCCGGCCCGCACGGGGCTGTGGATGCGGCTCAACCCCGTCTCGGTCAACACCGGCACCTCGACGGTCGTCCGCGGCTCGCGGGGCACGACCCTCGTCGCCTTCAACGCCCACGACCACCTCTCCCCCGACCTGCTCACCTACCGCTGACCCCTCGCCCCTCAGGAGACCTCCCGTGCCCTCGATCCTCATCACCGGTGCCAGCAGCGGCCTCGGCGCCGAGATGGCCCGACAGTTCGCGGCCCTCGGCCACGACCTGGCGCTGTGCGCACGGCGCACCGACCGCCTCGAGGAGCTCCGCGACGAGATCACCACCGCTCACGCCGGCGTGACCGTGTCGGTCAAGGCGCTCAACGTCAACGACCACGACGCGGTCTTCGAGGTCTTCGAGCAGTTCCGCGAGGAGCTCGGCGGCCTGGACAGGGTCGTCGTCAACGCGGGCCTCGGCAAGGGCCAGCCGCTGGGCACCGGCCGCTTCGACGCCAACCGCGAGACCGCCCAGACGAACTTCATCGGCGCGCTCGCGCAGACCGAGGCGGCGGCCGCGATCTTCCGCGCGCAGGGTGCGGGGCACCTCGTGATGGTGTCGAGCTTCTCGGCGCTGCGCGGGATGCCGAGGAACATCACGACGTACGCCGCCACCAAGGCCGCGGTCGCCCATCTCGCGGAGGGCTTCCGCGCCGACGTGCACGGGACGCCGATCAAGGTCACCGTGCTCTACCCCGGCTACATCGTCTCGGAGATGTCCGGCACGTCGGCGCGGACGCCGCTGATGACCTCGACCGAGAAGGGCGTGCGCGCCATGGTCGAGGCCATCGAGAAGGAGAAGAGGTCCGCGCGCGTCCCGGCCTGGCCCTGGGCCCCCCTGGGGTTCGTGGTCAAGCACGTCCCGGTGGGCGTGCTGCGCAGGATGGGCTGAGGGGCCGTCGTCACCCCGGTGGCGTCCGTCGCTCACGCGAAGCGGGTCGCGATGCCCGGGTAGTCGGTGACCAACCCGGCCGGGTCGTAGGTCAGCAGGGCCGCGAACCCGCCCTCGGACGTGTAGTCGAACGAGCGCTCGTCGCGGCGGCGGTAGGTCTGGTCCAGCCGGCGGACCTCGAGGTCGAGGGCTTGGACGTAGACCGCCGACGCGGCCACCACCTCCCCCACCGGCATCTCCATGCGGTGGACGGGCAGCATGTTGGTGCACGCCGACGCCTCGAGGTCGACGTCGACTAGGCCGTCCAGGTGGGCCGCGGCCTCGCCGTCGATCGACCAGCGTCCGCGCCCGTCGGACACCAGGACACGCGAGCGCGGGCCGCCGACGACGTCGGTGCTGACCCGCACCTCACGGGTGCGCCACTCATCGTCCACGGTGATGTCGTAGTGGACGGCGTACGGTCGCCCGTCCTCAACGGCGGACGTGTGCCCGCGCAGGTGTCGACCGTCGGGATAGAGCACCTCGAACCCGTCGACCACGCCGACGAACCTCCAGGCGGCGAACGGGGGGAGCTGCGTGTCGCGCATGGGTGTCTCCTTCGGGTCAGGTTCCGTGCGTCACCAGCATGACGGCGACGCAGAGGTCGAGCACCGCGCACCACTGGCGCGTGGCACGCTCGTGCCATGCGCGGCTATGTGCTCGTCGGCGGATGGCCGGGCTCGGGCAAGACGACCCTGGCGGGCGCGCTCGCGTCCGAGCTGGACGTCCCGCACCTGTCCAAGGACGCGGTCAAGGAGGCGCTCATGGACGCCGTCGGGCCTCCCTCCGACGTCGAGGCGTCCCGACGGCTGGGGCGGATGGCGGTGCTCGCCCTGCTGGGCGCCGCGCGAGGCTGTCGTGCCGCCGTCATCGACAGCACCTGGTACCCGTACGTGGAGCCGCTGGCGCGGTCACTGCCGGGTCCGATCATCGAGGTGCGTTGCCGGGTGCCGCTGGAGGTCGCCCGTGAGCGCTACGGCCGTCGGGTCAGGGACCCGCGACACCTCGACGGCCTCCGGACCGAGGCGGAGCTGTGGGGCGAGCAGGTCGCGCCGCTCGGCCTGGGTCCCCTCCTCGAGGTGGACACGTCCCGCGTCGTCGATGTCGACCGCGTCGCTGCGTCGCTGCGGTCCCTGCTGGCGCCCTGACCGACGGGCTCGTCCTGACGCTGCGCGACGCTGGCACAGCGATTCCGGAGCGCAGTCGGCGAGCGCTGTGACACGCTCGCCGCCATGGGTTACCTCGTGGACACGACGGGCCGGCTGCTGCTCCCCACCGCGGACGAGGGCGCCGCGTTCGAGGCGTTGACGGCGGCCATGGCGACCCGGCAGGGCTGGTTCGACCCGGAGGACGACCAGTGGCCGGTCTCGTCCCTCGCCGACCTGGCGACGTACGCCGCGACCTCCGTCGAGCGCGACGGTGAGTGGCTGGTCCTGGCCACCGACGACCAGGGCGACCCGAAGTGGTCCGAGCAGGCGACGGCGTTCTACGCCGAGCTGGCGAGGTGGGTCACCCAGGGCACCGTGCTCATCACCGGCGAGGACGGCTCGCAGTGGCGCTACACCTACGCCGACGGTGGTCTCACCCAGTCGGACGTCAACGGGTGGGACGGCTCGCTCGAGCCGTTCGGGAGTCCGGTCGAGGAGGAGCTGCCGGTGGAGGAACCGCAGCGCCGAGGGTGGTTCCGCCGGCGCTGACGGATCTGTGGTGCGTCACTGCACGGGCCCGAGCGGTCAGCGGTGGGCCAGCGTGCACCGGATGTCGGTCCACCACGACAAGGTCCCTGCGATCGCTCGCCGCTCGAGCTCGGGGGCGGCCACGGCCCGGGCCCGGTCGAGGACGCCGTGGGCCTCGAGCCGCTCGACCATCACCCGGAGCCCGGCCGACCAGATCCACGCCCACCACTGCTCCGCGTCCGAGAACTCGACCTGCACCCGGATGGTGCTGGTCGTGGGGTCACGGAAGCCGTGGTCGGACAGGACGTCGTGCATCGTCGCCACCGAGGAGAACGGCCCGCGGTCCTCGTCAGCGGGGTCGGGGCCGGTCGGTTCGGGCGCCAGCTCCCGCAGCTGCCGGGTCAGCTCCTGCCAGGAGTCGTCGCTCTCGCCGAACCAGGTGAAGCCCAGGCGTCCCGCAGGCGCGAGCACGTCACGCACGCGGTCGAGCGTGCCGTGGAGGTCGGGCAGGAAGAAGAGCACGAGCCCTGCCTGCACGACGTCCCACGGTCCCTCGGGTGGGTGCTCGGCATCGCCCTCGGCCACCTGCACCCACGGCACGTCCGCGGTCAACGCGCGCAGCCCCGCCAGCATCCCGGGAGCCAGGTCGGTCGCGACCACGCGACCGCGGGGCCCGACCGCGTCGGCGGCAGGCAGCACCGACGCCCCGCGACCGCTGCCGAGCTCGAGCACCGACTCACCCGGCTGCGGGTCAGTACGACGGACGAGCTCGGCGGCCGCCGTCCCGAAGAACTCGATGCCCAGCTGGTCGTAGGTCGCCGAGGCGCGGTCGAAGACCCCCGCGATCCGTGCCTTCTCGCGCTCGCCGTCGTCCATCCCGCGAGCCTGACAGCACGGCGGCTCGCCGTCGAGCGCGGCCGGGGATGCCGGGTCCGCCACGGAGGCGGTGGCCGTCGGTCCGGAGCGTCGCGGCGCTCGGGGTCGTTGGGGTCGTGGGCGAACCAGCCGTTGGGCCGAGGGGCAGCCGTGCTGTCCGGTCGGTGACCCATCCGTTCGCCGCGTCAGCCGCGAACCCACGGCATGAGCCAGCCCGACACGATGTTCGCCAGCCGGAGCGTTCCTCGGCATCTCGTCCGGGGCGCGTTGGGGCTCCCCATGATGGTGGCGGCCTTCGTGCTGATCCCGTGGCTCGGACCGCTCGCGCTGCTGCTCAGCGTGCCGGCCGCGGTGCTGCTGCGCGGGTGTCCGACGTGCTGGGCGCTGGGCCTGGCTCAGACGTGTGCCATCACCGCGCGGTCCTCGGCTGATGGGTCGCGAGCTGGTCGCTGAGCGCGCCCCGGCGGTCAACGGGACAGCAACGCCCTGTTCTCCTCGATCCACGCGATCTCGGCCAGCTCCTGTCTCTCGACGCTGCCCTCAGCGACCCACGTCCTCTGCGGTTCCTGCCCTCGTTCGGCGAGGAAACGGAGGTGGTCGAGGGTGGCGTGGATGCGTCGGACAACGGCGTCGGCGACGTCGAAGTCGGCCGGGATGCCGTACGCGTCCAGGAAGGCCTCGATGCGCGCGCGCCGGTCGGGGACGTGTGGGAAGTGGTGCCACTCGAGCGTCGACTCGTCGTCTCGTGCCGGTGTGAACCACCGGAGGGCGTACGCCACGTCGTCGAGCCTGGGCGCTCGATGGAGGAAGTCCCAGTCGATGAGCGCGACAGCCTCCCGGTCGCGCCAGACGAAGTTCCAGGGTCCGGGGTCGCCATGGACGAAGACGTCGCCGCCATCGGCCGTCGGAGCAGCGAAGACGGCGTCAGGGGGTGGAGCCCAGTCAGCAGAGGCGTCGTGGATGCGCCGCAGCAAGCGCGCTGCCGAGCGCAGCCCATGCTCGTCGTGCTGGTTCCTCCATCCGTCACCGCCGCTGTCGCCCTCGATGAATCGAAGCGTCTCGGTCTCGTCGTCGAGCGACACGGGCTCGGGAACGCAGTCCAGACCGTTCTCCCGAAGGTGCCGCAGGAACGAGTGCACGGTCCGCGTGTGCGGACCGGCAGGTCGAGTGACCGTCTCAGCCGTCACCTCGACGGCGCGGAGCTGCTCGTTCACCTCCGCCGCTCTGTTCAGTGCGTCGTCGTCGGCCATGACGGCACGTTCACACGATCCGCGGCGGGCCACCAGCGAGTTTCGCGGAGCTCCTCGTCTGCTCATCGGCGGGTGCGCACGGTGCGGTGTCCACGGGGACACCGCTCGAGAGCACATTGTGGGTAGATCGATGCTCGCTGCCGCTGAGGGGTGCAAGAGCGGCCCGGCTGCGGGGTACCGTCACGTGATCCCTCCGCCGTGAGGTGGGTCGGGGCCGGCTGAGCACCGACGTGGACCACACCGCCATCTGCGGCACCGCCGCGACGACGGCGACGACCCCTGCCTCGATGAGTGCCGTGCGGCACTCGTCGAGACGTGCGCGACCCCACCCCCGCAAGGAGCTTCCCATGTCCCCACTCAGGCGCTTCGGCCCTGCCGGCCTCGCGCTGGGCACCATCGCCACCCTCTTCGCCGCGGTCGGGTACGCCGCAGCGCCCGATGCGGCGCCCGTCCCCACGTGCGCAGAACCAACGCCCCCGATCACCGTGGAAGCCCTGTACGCCTACGACAGCTGTCGCTTCGACCGGATCGAGGCACTCCTGGCGAACCATGACGCGTCCGAGGGCACTCCCGCGCCCACGCCGACCCCCACCCCGACTCCGGAACCCACCCCCACCCCGACCCCGACCCCGACCCCGACACCGGAACCCACTGCCACCCCGACGCCGACCCCGACTCCGACACCGGAACCCACCCCGACCCCGGAACCCACCCCGACCCCGACACCCACCCCGGAACCGACACCCACCCCGGAACCGACCCCGACGCCCACGCCGACGCCGACGCCCACGCCCACGGGCTTCCCGGACGCCGCAAGCACGGGAGTCCCCGCTGGGGTCGCCCTCGAGCGGTACACCGGGCCGTGCATCTTCCGTGAGTCCCACGGCTCGTCCGCTGTCATCGACGGCAAGGACGTCCGCGCGACGTGCAACGAGCTGGTCGCCTACCACCCGTTCTCGCTCACCATCCGCAACAGCCGCGTGCCTCGTGTCGAGGTGACCGCGCGTGACCAGCGCCTCGACATCCGCGACAGCGACGTCGTCGCCGGAGGCTGGTCGGACGGTGCACTGTGGGGCTCCAACATCACCGCCACCCGGGTCGAGGTGACGGGCGGTCAGCACTCCGTGCACTGCATGGACAACTGCACCATCGTCGATTCGTGGCTCCACGCCCAGTACAACCCTGCCGGCGGCAGCGTCCACTCGAACGCCTTCCTCACCAATGGCGGTGACGGAATGGTGCTGCGGCACAACACCTTGCACTGCGACTCGATCCTCAACTCGACCGACGGTGGGTGCACGGCGAACGTCTCCCTCTTCGGCGACTTCGGGCCTGTGCGGGACGTGCTCGTCGAGAACAACCTGCTGAAGGCCAACAACTCGTCGATCTCCTACTGCGCGTACGGCGGCTACTCCCCGAGCAAGCCCTACCCGGTCGCAACGCAGATCCGCTTCATCGGCAACGTCTTCGAGCGCGGTCCCAACCGCCGGTGCGGCGTCTACGGACCGGCGACGGCCTTCCAGACGTCGGCCGCCGGGAACGAGTGGCGTGGCAACGTGTGGGACTCGGGAGAGCCCGTCACGGGCGGCTGATCACCCCGTCGACCACTGCCAGCGCGGCGCGAGAAACAGGGGGAGGACTCAACCGGAGTGGCGGCGCGTGCGCCGGTGCGCTTCTTCGACCCGGTTCGTCTCCTCGATCACGGCAAGGGCAAAGACCATCGCGGCAAGTGGCAGGAAGTCCTCCCAGGTGACCCCACCGGTCACCACGTTCTGGGTGACGAAGAAGAGGCCGAGAGCCAGCCCGCCCACTGGCTTCTACGTCCGCCGGTGGAAGCTGACCGTGTTGTCGGCATGGATGGTTCTCTCGTAGCGGGAGTCGTGGGCCAGGCGGTGGTGGCGCGGACAGAGCAGCCGGCCGTTGGCCAGGTCGGTGCGCCCCAGGCGCGACCACGGGTCTTCGTGGTGGGCGTGGCACCCGGAGGCGCTGGTCTCGCAGCCCCTCGCGGTGCAGCCGCCGTCGCGCAGGCCGAGGGCGATGCGCTGGGCCCTGGTGAACAACCGTGCCGTGCGCCCGAGGTCGAGCAGTCGGGACGCCGTGCCGAGCACCACCGGGATGATCCCGGCCTCGCACGCCAGCCGGCGTGCCTGCCCGGCCGACATCCGCGAGCCGTCGTCGAGCAGTGCCGTGGCCTGCTCCGCCATCAGCTGCTCCAGGGTCATGGTCACCACGACGGTGGCGTTGACTCCCGCCGTCTGTGGCGTGGCCTCGACGGGGTAGCGCTCGACGTACTCGACGAACGCCTCGCCCAGGCGTCGACGGAGCGGCGTGAAGCCTCCGGACTCGTCGCGCAGCTCGGACTCGAGGTGCCGGGCCGGGTTCGCGAGCGCCAGGAGGTGGCGCTCGAGGACGGCTCCCACGTGGGACGGCATGCTGAACCGGCCGTGGCAGCGGCCCTCTCCGTCGTCGCGCAGCGTGAGCTCGACCCCCGCAGCGGCTCGGGACTCCTCCGCCGCCAGCACGGCCTCCTCGTGGGACTCCCCCACCTCGGGCGCGACGACGTCGAGGATCCGCTTGCCGATCTGCCGCAGCTCACGGGCGTCGTGCCGGTCCGCGAGCCGCAGGAGCGTCTCCTCGGCGAGCCCGCGCACGTCGGCGTCGACCCGAGGCGGGAGGGCGTCGACCGCCTCGGCGATCACGCGCGCCTGCTCCGAGCGCAGCCCGCCGGAGGTCAGCGCGTCCGAGACGCACGGGTGCTGCTCGAGGGCCCGGCCCAGAGAGAGGTCGCGCTGGGCGTCTCGCCGGGTCGTGCGGGTCTGCACCGCCAACCAGGCGGCGGCGTCGCGCAGCCCGTGGGTCTCGCCCACGTCGTCGGAGGCCGCGAGGACCCGAGCCGTCACCGCGTCGAGCTGTGACCGGACCTCCGTCAGCGCGAGGAGCGCGGACTGCTTGTCCGCTGTCACCATGAACGTCGGCTCGACCGACGCCACCGCCTTGAGGGCGGCCCGGAGGTCGGCGGCACACGCGATGATCGGATGCACTGGCCACCTCCTGGCACGCTCACGGGACACCGCCCTGGTCCGGGGCGGAGCGGTGAGGCATGACTGGCGGCGCCGTTGCCAGGTCGTCACCGGGTGAGCCAGAGGCGTCCCGTCAGCACCACGACGGGTTCTATGGGTGACTGTCCCGGTCCCGGGACCCTCGTCACCTCAGACGATGGATCCGTGGTGGACCGGCGTGCTACGCACGATCGTACACCTGTTCGAAAACAGGCGCAAGGCCACCTGCGCCTCAACCGTGGAAGAACTCCGTCAGGACAGGCGCCAGGAGGGCGGGGTCGGCGACGTGTCCAGCCACCTCGAGCGTGGTCCGTCGCGCATCGCGGAGGTGGGCCGCCGCGGCGTCGGCGGCGGCGCCGAAGTAGTCGACGGGCAGGCCGGCAGAGTGGGGGTCGGTCGTGGCGCCGGTGGTCAGCAGGACGGGTTGTGCCACGGCCGCGAGCAGGTCGGCGGGCGGCGCTCCGTCACCGAGGCAGGCGGCGTCGTAGGCGAGCGTCGGCGCGAGCGCGCGCAGCGCGGGCCACACCGGCGCGGCCTCGGCAGCGGCGATGTCCGCGTCGGCGGAGCCGGCCAGGCGCATGAACAGACGCAGCGCCTGGTCGGGCTCGTCGGCACCGAGCGCAGCGGCCAGGTCCGCCCGGTAGGCGCGCCAGGCGCCGAGCATCTCCTCGTCGAGCTGGTAGGGGACCTCGTGGACGGCGATCCGGTCGACCGGCAGCCCGGCCGCGGCAGCCGACAGCGCGAGGGCGCCACCCGACGACGCACCGAAGAGGTGCGCCCGCCCGCCGGTGGCGTCGATGACAGCCGCGAGGTCCTCGACCTCACGCTCCACCGCGTAGGGCTGGGTGTCCCCGCTGTCGCCCCGCCCGCGCCGCCGGTAGGCGACCACGGTGAACGCGTCCGCCAGGTGCTCGCCGAGGGGACGGCTCTCGGACCCGTCGTCCAGCCCGCCGCTGACCAGGACCACCACGGGTCCCTCGTCGCCGAGCAGGTCGTAGCCGATGGGTGTGCCGTCCGCTGACGTCACGTGCGCCATGGTGGTGTGTCCTTTCGTCGGGTGCCTCCCACCCTAGGAGTGGTCATTCCCGGCCGAGCGGGTCCGCCAGCAGCAGCCGGGTCCACAGGTCCGCGAGCCGCGCTCGGCGTACGTCGCCGGCGTCCAGCCCCGCGCGAGGGCCAGGGCGTGGTGGTGCGACGTCCCGGCGAAGGGCCGGCCAGGTGGGCCATGGGCTCGCTGGTCGAGCACCTGGTCGGCGCCGCCGAGCCCGACGGGATGCCGGACGTCTCGCTCGCCACCCAGCCGCCCGGCATCGCGACGCCCCTCCACCCGGTTCGTGGCCCTCACGGCACTGGGCGGGCTGATGGCGGCCGCGCGAGCTGACGCCGATCAGTACTCGTCGCCCTCCGGCGGCTCGGGCTCGCGGGTGATGTGCATCGCGGCCTCCTCGGCGGACGCACCGGCGCCGTCGATGCCGACGTCGCGGGCGCGCTCCTGGTTGTCGACGTCCAGGCCGAGGCCCTCGTCGGGCTGGACGAGCCGCCCCGTGCGCTCGTCGGCCTCGTCGAGGCCGAGCTGCTCGTCGAGGGCGTTCTCGTCCTCGTGGTCGTCGTCCGCGTCGTCCTCGGCGTAGGGGTCGATGTCGGGCTCCTCCTCGGCGAGCTTCTCGTCGAGCGACTCGCCCCGGAGGCGCTCGGCCTCGGTGGGGTAGTCGTCGTAGCCCTTCGGCGCGCGGTCGGGGGGCGAGTAGCCCCGGTCGAGCACGTCGTCGACGTCCGTGTCGTCCAGGGTGTCCCCGGACTGGAGCTGGTCCTCGTCGTCGATCGACAGGTCGCCGTAGGTCTCGCGGTCCTCAGTCATGCCCCCACCCTGTCCGACCGACCAGCGCGGGACAAGGCGCGGGACAAGCCGCGTGCCCCCGTCAGCCGAGCTCGCGCTCCAGCGCCTCGGTCAGCAGCGTCACCAGGGCCTCGGTCTGGATGTTGGCCGAGGACGTGACCTCCTCGTCAGAGCCGTCGAGCGCCCGGGCGGCGAGGCCGGCCTTGGAGTCGATCAGCTCGGCGATCCGCGTGTCGATGGTCTGCGCGGCGATGATCCGCCACGCGGTGACGGGGTCGCTCTGCCCGATCCGGTGCACGCGGTCGATCGCCTGCGTCTGCTCGGCGTCGGTCCACGACAGCTCGGACAGCACCACGTTGGACGCCACCTGCAGGTTGACGCCGACGCCGGCCGCGGCCAGCGAGCAGACGATCACCTGCACGTCGGGGTCGTTGACGAACGCCTCGATGGCCCGCTCGCGCGCCTTCGGGGTCTGGTCCCCGCGGATCGAGGCGTGCTTGAGCCCGCGCCGGGTGAAGGTCTCCTCGGCGATGTCCATGACGTCGACGTGGCGGGCGAAGAAGACGACCTTGCCGACGTTGCGCGCCAGCTGCGCGGCGTAGTCGGCGGCCAGCCCGGCCTTGGCGCGGCCGATGCGGCGGAACATCGAGAAGACGTTCTCCCCACCCGTGCCCTGGTCCATCTCCTCGCGCTCCCACGTCGCGACGCGGCGGACGAGCTCGTGGTCGATGCCGTCGACGACGGAGCCCGTACGACGGGTCTCGAGCGCCGCCCTGTAGCGCTGCACGAGCCGCCGGGCGAGGTCGTCCTCCGCCGCGCGGATCGAGCGGGTGTCCTCGTCGTCGAGCTCGACGGGGATGTCGGCGATGCGGCGGGCAGGGATGTCCTCGGCGACGTCGACCTTGCGGCGCCGCACGATGCCCATGTCGATGACGGCCTTGCGGGCCGCGGGGTAGAACGGGGCGTCGGCCGGCGTCAGCTCGGTCTCCTCGAGCCGCTCCATCAGCCGGGCCATCGGCTTGGTGTCGTCGATCCAGCCGAGGAACTGCCAGATGGCGCGGAAGTCCTCGATGTCGTTGATCAGCGGCGTGCCGGTCAGCGCCATCAGCAGCGGGCGGGCGGTGCGGGTGCGCAGCCGCTCGGACAGCTCGAGCACGTGGCGCGAGCGCTGCGAGGTCTTGTTCTTGATGAAGTGCGCCTCGTCGACGACCATCCCGCGGAAGCCGAAGCTGCCGAGCCAGCCGGCGTGCCGGTCGAGGATCTCGTAGTTGACGATGATGACGTCGGCGAACGCGTCGACCTGGTCGCCGTCGCCGTGGATCACCGTGGCGCGGCGGCGCGGGGTCCACCGTTCGGTCTCGCGGGCCCAGTTGGTCTTGACGACGTTGGGGCACACGACCAGGAGCGGGAACGCGTCGGCGGCCTGGGCGGCCAGCAGGGCCTGCGCGGTCTTGCCGAGGCCGGGCTCGTCGGCCAGCAGGAAGGTGCGGTGGCCCTCCGCAGCAGCGGCGATCAACCGGGCCTGGTGCGGCATGAGCTCGAGCTTGCCGGGCGCGTTGAGCGAGGTCGCCTCGGGAAGGTCCATGCACGAGGACGAGCCGCCGAGCTCGAAGGAGCGGAACAGCGGGCCGAGGAGCTCCCACGTCGCCAGCTGCCCGTGGACGCTGCGGCGCTCGCGGCCGATGTCGAAGTCGGGGACGAGGAACGGGTTGGCCAGCTGGTGCTGCACGACCGACTGCGGGATGACGCGGCGCTCGAACAGGCCCGGGCCCGACTCGTCGTCGGGCTTCGGCTCCTCGGCGACGGCCTCGATGCCGGCCTTGCGCAGCATCTCCAGGCGCAGGTCGCGGGCGCTGTCGGTGATCACCGAGTCCTCGGACAACAGGCCGAACAGGGAGGGGTCGCGTGTCGCGGTCTTGGCCAGGATCGTCGCGATGCCGTCGAGGCGCTTGAGCTCGTCGGCCTTCTGCGCGTCGCTCAGCTCGGTCGAGGCGCGCACGTGGGTGCGGTGCTCGCGCGCCAGCAGCGCCACGACCTGGAACCGGACGCGTTGTCCCGGCGCCAGCGGGCCGCGCTGGACCGCGGACTCGAGCTCGCGCACCGCCCGGGCCAGGACGGGGACGATGCCCTCGTTGTCCTTGTGGCGGGCGTGCGCAGGGGTGCGGCGACTGCCGCGTGAACGCTGGCGCTGGGCCAAGGTGTCCTCCCGGACGGGGTACGCGTCGTGGAGCAGGCGAGCCTGTCGGCGCTGACCTGCACGGCGCGGCGTGGAGGTGTGGAGCGGGCGTCAGGTGCGCGGTGGCCGGTGGATCTGGGGTGATCACAGCGGTACGGCGTCTGGAACGCTGGGACCACTGTAGCCCCCGGGGGTGCCTTGCCGGTAACCAACGCCTCAGCGCGTCGGACGGTGGTCGACGATCCGTCGCATCTTGCCCACCGACCGCTCGATCGAGGCGACGTCGACGACCTGCACCGCGACACTGACGCCGATCGATTCCTTGATCCGCCGCACCAGCTCGTCCTGTGCGAGCGCGGCCTCGTGCGCCGAGGTGCCCTCCCGGCGCTCGACGAGGACGGTGAGGCTGTCGAGGTTGTCGGCGCGGTCGAGGTGGCACTGGAAGTGCGGGGACAGCGCCGGCAGGCCCAGCACGACCTCCTCGATCTGCGTCGGGAACAGGTTCACCCCGCGCAGGATGATCATGTCGTCGGTGCGACCGGTGATCTTCTCCATCCGGCGCATGGTGCGTGCGGTGCCCGGCAGCAGCCGGGTGAGGTCGCGCGTGCGGTAGCGGATGACCGGCATCGCCTGCTTGGTCAGCGTGGTGAGGACGAGCTCGCCCTCCTCGCCGTCGGGGAGCACCTCACCGGTGACCGGGTCGATGACCTCGGGGTAGAAGTGGTCCTCCCAGACGTGCAGCCCGTCCTTGGTCTCGACGCACTCGCTGGCGACGCCCGGCCCGATGACCTCGGACAGGCCGTAGATGTCGACCGCGTGCATGTCGGTGCGCTCCTCCATCTCGCGGCGCATGTCGTTGGTCCACGGCTCGGCGCCGAAGATGCCGACCTTGAGCGAGGTGGAGCGCGGGTCGACGCCCTGCGCCTCGAGCTCGTCGATGATCGAGAGCATGTAGGACGGCGTCACCATGATGACGTCGGGCTCGAAGTCGCGGATGAGCTGCGCCTGGCGCTGGGTCATGCCGCCCGAGACCGGGACCACGGTGCAGCCGAGTCGCTCGGCGCCCGCGTGCGCGCCGAGCCCGCCGGTGAACAGGCCGTAGCCGTAGGCGTTGTGCAGGATCATCCCGCGGCGCCCGCCGGCCGCCCGGATCGAACGCGCGACGACGTCGGCCCACATGTCGAGGTCGTCGCGGGTGTAGCCCACGACGGTCGGCTTGCCCGTCGTGCCGCTCGAGGCGTGCACGCGCACGACGTCCTCCCGCGGCACGGCGAACATCCCGAACGGGTAGTTGTCGCGCAGCGTCGCCTTGGTCGTGAACGGCAGCCGCGCGAGGTCGGCGAGCGACGCGATGTCGTCGGGGCCGACCCCGGCCTCGTCGAACGCCCGCCGGTAGTGCGCGACGTTGTCGTAGGCGTGCCGCACCGACCACCGCAGGCGGTCGAGCTGCAGGGCGCGCAGCTCGTCGAGCGGCGCGGTCTCGACCGGGTCGAGGTCGCCGGGTCGCGGGCTCAGGTCGTGCACGGTGCGGTCCTCCGTGTCGGGAGCGGGGTCGTGGGAGGCTGTGACCCATGGTGGAGGGAGCCGCGCGACGCGGACGGCCGGGTCACGACCAGCAGTCGGTGCTGCGCGTCGCGGTCGACCTCTTCAACCGCCAGGGGTACGACGCCACGAGCGTCGGTGACGTCGCCCGAGAGCTCGGGATCACGAAGTCCGCGATCTACCACCACGTGCCGAGCAAGGAGCACCTGCTCCAGAGCGCCGTCGACGAGGCGCTCGACGCGCTGACCGCCGCGCTCGACGAGGTGGCGGCCGACGACGGCCTCGACGCCGAGCAGCGCCTGCGCGCCGCGGTGCGCAGCAGCGTGGTCGTCCTGGTGGGCCACCTCCCCGCCGTGACGCTGCTCCTGCGGGTGCACGGCAACACGCCGGTCGAGAAGGCCGCGCTGGCGCGGCGTCGCGCGCTCGACGAGCGGCTGGCCGACATGGTGCGGGCGGCCGTCGAGGAGGGCGTGCTGCGCGAGGACGTCGAGCCGCTGGTGATCAGCCGGCTGCTCTTCGGCATGGTGAACTCGCTCGTGGAGTGGCTGCGTCCCGGGGTCGACGCGGAGGCGCTGGCCGACTCCGTCGCGGCGCTGGCCTTCGACGGGCTCACCCACGGGACGCGCCTGCCGGGTCGGGCAGCGTCCGGCTCCGGCCGCGGAGCTCGGCGATGACCTCGCCGGAGTCGGCGTCGTCGGCGCGCACCGTGACGTCGTAGATCCCGGAGCGCCCGCGCAGCGACACCACCCGCGCCTCGGCGTGGAGCGTCTGCCCGAGCCGGGCGGGGGCCAGCAGGTCGATCGCGAAGCCGGCGGCGACCGTCGCCGGCCGGTGCGAGTTGCAGGCCAGCGCGAACGCGGAGTCCGCGAGGGTGGCGATGAGGCCGCCGTGGCACAGGTCGTGGCCGTTGACCATGTCGCTGCGCACCGGCATCGACACCCGCGCCCGACCCGGACCGACCTCCACCAGGCGCATGCCCAGCATCGCGCTCGCCACGTCGTCGGCCCACATGGCCACCGCCGGGTCGGACGCGGGATCGGACGCCGGGTCAGGCATCGAAGTCGACCGTCACCGCGTCGCTGACCGGGTAGGTCTGGCAGGTGAGCACGAACTGCTGCTCGACCTCGGCCGGCTCGAGGGCGTAGTTGCGGACCATCTCGACCTCACCGTCGACCACCTGGGCGCGGCACGTCCCGCACACCCCGCCCTTGCAGGCGAACGGCACGTCGCTGCGGACGGCCTGGGCGGAGTCGAGGATCGTCGTGCCGCGCGCCACCGGCGTGGTCGTCGTACGCCCGTCGAGGACGACGGTGACGTCGCTGGTCACGCCCTCCACCACCCGGTCGGCGTGGCGGAGCGTCGGTGGCGGCTCGTCGACGAAGAACAGCTCGAAGTGGACCTTCTCCGGGGGCACCCCGAGCTCCGCCAGGACCGCCCGGGCGTCCTCGACGAGACCGAGCGGCCCGCAGATCCACACGTGGTCGAGCGCGGCGACCGGCACCTTGAGGGGCAGCAGCCGGCGGAGCCGGTCGGCGTCGAGGCGGCCGGAGAAGAGCTCGACGTCGCGCGGCTCGCGGGAGAGCACGTGCACCAGGTCGAAGCGGGGGCCGTGGAGGTTCTTGAGGTCGCTGAGCTCCTCGGCGAACATCACGGACGTCGTCTCGCGGTTGCCGTAGAGCATCGTCACCGAGCTGGCGGGGTTGTCGAGGACCGACGCCGCGATGGAGAGCATCGGCGTGATGCCGGAGCCGGCGGCGATGCACAGGTGCCGGCCGGCGAGGGCGGGGTCGGCTCGGAAGCTGCCCGACGGGGCGGCGACCTCGACCCGCTCGCCGGGCCGCACCTGGTGGATCAGCCACGAGGAGAAGATGCCGCCGGGGATCTCGCGCACGCCGATGCGGGGCGGGGCGCCGGCGGGGGCGCAGATGGAGTAGGTCCGGCGGTGCTCGACGCCGTCGACCACGCGGCGCAGCGTGAGCGACTCCCCCGGCTCGAAGTCGAACAGCTCGCGCAGGTCGTCAGGGACGTCGAAGGTGACCGCGGCCGCGTCGTCGGTGAGCGGCTCGACGTCGCGCACGGTCAGCTCGTGGAAGACCGGGCCGGCCATCAGATCTCCTTGAGGTGGTCGAAGGGCTCGAGGCAGGAGGTGCAGCGGTACTGCGCCTTGCACGCCGTCGACCCGAACTCCGAGACGAGGTCGGTGGCCGGTGAGTCGCACTGCGGGCAGCGGACCTGACGGGCCGTGGGCAGCAACGTGAGCGGGATCGGCCCGTCGGTCGACGGCGCAGGACCGGGCGGCGAGATGCCGGCCGCCGCGAGCGCCGTACGGCCCTCCGGGGTGATCCAGTCGGTCGTCCAGGCCGGGTCGAGGCTGACCCGGACGTCCACTCGGCGGAAGCCGGCGCCGGTGAGCTCGCGGACCAGGTCGTCGCGCATCGCGGCCATCGCGGGGCAGCCGGAGTAGGTCGGGGTGATGTCGACGACGACGTGGCCCTCCCCCACGACGTCGACGTCGCGCAGCACGCCGAGGTCGACGAGGGTGAGCATCGGCAGCTCGGGGTCGGTGACCGTGGCCGCCACGCGACGGGCGCGGTCGAGCGTCGTACGGCTCAGGAGACTCACCACAGCCCCCTCGGGTGGGCCCGGGCCACCGACTGCATCTCGGCGAGCATCCGGCTCAGCGCCTCGCCGTGCATGCCGTCGCGGCCGGTGCGACCGAGCACGCCGGCACGACGCGCCGCCTCGGGGCGCGGCACGTCGGCGGCGGCCAGCACCTGGTCGAGGACCGCCTCGGCGGCGTCACGGACCGTGGCCGGGTCGACCCCGACGCCCGACGCGGCTGCGGCCGCCTCGACGGGGTGGGTGTCGAACAGCTCGGGCCACAGCGGCCACAGTGCGGCGAGCGCGGCCAGCAGCCGGCGGCGCGACTCGTCGGTCCCCCGGGCGAGGGTGACGAACCAGCGGGCGGAGTAGTCGCGGTGGTAGGCCAGCTCCTTGACGCCCTTCGTCGCGACGGCGGCGAGGACGTCGTCGCGGCTGGTGCGCAGCTCCTCCCACACGGCCAGGCGCCACGTGGAGAACAGCAGCACCCGCACGGTCGCCTCGGCGAAGTCGCCGTTGACGAGCTCGGCGAGGCGGACGTTTCGCAGCTCGTGGGCCTCGCGGAAGAACGCGAGCGCGTCCTCGGGCGGTGCGGGCGAGCCCTCGGGCAGCGCCGGCACGACCGACTCGTCGGCCTTCGCGGCGCGCGCGAGCAGGAGCCGCGCCTGGCCGAGCAGGTCCAGCGCGATGTTGGACAGCGCGATGTCGTCCTCGAGGTCCGGCGCGTTGCTGGTCCACTCCGCGACCCGGTGCGACATGACCAGGGCGTCGTCGCCGAGCATCAGGGCGTACGCCGCCAGGGTCGGGGCGTCCACGCCGTCGGGGATCGTCGTGTCGACGCCGGCGAGCGGGTCCTCGAAGTCGGTGCCGAAGGCCCAGTGCGCGTCGTTGACGAGCAGCCCGGAGTAGGCGCTGTCGTGCTCGTCTTCTGAAGTCATGTGGATGTCAGGCATCAGGTTCTCTCGTCCGACTGCTGGAGGGACCGGGGTCCCCGCGGCGTTGTTCTGGAGGAGCGCAGCGGGGGAAGAAGAACGTCGTGGGGTGGTTCACATGTGTGGGACGTTGTCGGGGATGTCGTAGAACGTCGGGTGGCGGTAGACCTTGTCGCCGCTGGGCGCGAACATCGGGTCCTTCTCGTCCGGGCTCGACGCCGTGATCGCGTCGGCGCGGACGACCCAGATGCTGACGCCCTCGTTGCGCCGGGTGTAGACGTCGCGCGCGTGCAGCAACGCCATCCGGTCGTCGGCGGCGTGCAGCGACCCGACGTGCACGTGGTTGAGGCCGCGCTTGCCGCGCACGAAGACCTCGTAGAGCGGCCACTCCGGCTCGGGCGGCGTGACGCCCTGCCCGGTCGGCACGCCCTGCAGCGGCACCGCACCGTGCCCGCCCTCGGCGCTGAGGTCGCGTCCGGTCGGCTGGTCGCTCATCGGGCGCCCCCCGCCTGCGACGCGGCGTACGCCGTCGCGGCCTCGCGCACCCACGCGCCGTCCTCGTGGGCGCGGCGGCGGTGGGCCATCCGCTGCGCGTTGCAGGGACCGTTGCCCTTCACGCCCTCCATGAACTCGTGCCAGTCGGGCTGGCCGAAGTCGTGGTGACCGCGCTCCTCGTTCCAGACGAGATCGGGGTCGGGCAGCGTCACGCCGAGCGCCTCTGCCTGGGGCACGGACATGTCCACGAACTTCTGGCGCAGCTCGTCGTTGGTGTTGCGCTTGATGCCCCACGCCATCGACTGGGCGGTGTTGGGCGAGTCGGCGTCGGGCGGGCCGAACATCATCAGCGCCGGCCACCAGAAGCGGTCGACCGACTCCTGCACCATCGCCCGCTGCTCGTCGGTGCCGCGCATCATCGTGGCCAGCAGCTCGTAGCCCTGGCGCTGGTGGAAGGACTCCTCCTTGCACACGCGGATCATCGCCCGGCCGTAGGGGCCGTAGGAGGTGCGGCACAACGGCACCTGGTTGCAGATCGCGGCGCCGTCGACCAGCCAGCCGATGGTGCCGACGTCGGCGTAGGACAGCGTCGGGTAGTTGAAGATCGAGGAGTACTTCTGCTTGCCGGCGATGAGCAGCTCGGTCAGCTCGAGGCGGGAGACACCCAGCGTCTCGGCCGCGGAGTAGAGGTAGAGCCCGTGGCCCGCCTCGTCCTGCACCTTGGCCAGCAGGATCGCCTTGCGGCGCAGGCTCGGTGCGCGGCTGATCCAGTTGCCCTCCGGCTGCATGCCGATGATCTCGCTGTGGGCGTGCTGGGCGATCTGCCGCACGAGCGTCCTGCGATAGCCCTCCGGCATCCAGTCGCGTGGCTCGATCCGGTCGTTGCGCGCGATGGTCGCCTCGAAGTGGCGCTCGAGCTCGTCGGGCGTGGCGGCGTCGCGCGAGGTGTCGGTGAGGGTCATCCGGCCTCCTGGGCTCGGTCCGGGCCGGGCGTCCGGACCACATTTACTGACCGATCGGTCTGGTATTAGTGTGTCACCAGTCACTCCGGCACGCAAACACCGGTGTGCGCCCGCCCGCCACCCGAAGGGGACACCGTGACCCGTCTGCTCGAGAGCTACGCCGCCGGCCGCTGGTACGCCGCCTCCGCCGAGGGCGACCCGCTCCTCGACGCCGCCACGGGCGAGGAGGTCGCGCGCATCTCCAGCGCCGGTCTCGACATCGCCGCGATGACCGAGCACGCGCGCCGCGTCGGCGGTCCGGCGATCCGGGAGATGACGTTCCACGAGCGCGCGCTGCTGCTCAAGGAGCTGGCCACGCACCTCACCGGCCTCAAGGACGAGCTCTACGAGCTGTCGCTGGCCACCGGCGCGACCCGGCGCGACTCGATGATCGACATCGACGGCGGCTTCGGCACGATGTTCAGCTACTCCTCCAAGGGGCGCCGCGAGCTGCCCAACTCCCACGTGGTGTGCGACGGCGACCTCGAGCAGCTCGGCCGCACCGGCGTCTTCCTCGGCCAGCACGTCTACACCTCGCGCCCGGGCGTCGCGGTGCAGATCAACGCCTTCAACTTCCCCGTGTGGGGGATGCTCGAGAAGCTCGCGCCGGCCTTCATCGCCGGCCTGCCCTCGATCGTGAAGCCCGCCAGCCAGACGGCCTACCTCACCGAGCTCGTGGTCCGCCGCATCGTCGAGTCGGGGATCCTCCCCGAGGGCTCGCTCCAGCTGCTCGCCGGATCGGCCGGCGACCTGCTCGACCACCTCGGCGTGCAGGACTCCGTGGCGTTCACCGGGTCCGCTCACACCGCCGGCATCCTGCGCCAGCACCCCTCGGTGCTGCACGGGGGCGTGAGCCTCCAGGTCGAGGCCGACTCGCTCAACTGCTCGGTGCTCGGACCGGACGTCACCTCGGGCGACCCCGAGTGGGACCTGTTCGTCAAGGGCGTCGTCACCGAGATGACCGCCAAGGCCGGGCAGAAGTGCACGGCCATCCGCCGCGTGATCGTGCCGGCCGCGGCCGCGGAGGAGATGACCGAGGCGATCACCGCCCGCCTCTCGACCATCACCGTCGGCGACCCCGGCGACGAGTCCGTCCGGATGGGACCGCTCGCCTCGCTCGGCCAGCGCGAGGAGGTCCGCAAGGCCGTCGAGGCACTGCGCTCCTCCGCCGACGTCGTCCACGGCGACCCGACCTCGACCACCGGCTTCGCGGGTGACGGCGAGCGCGGCGCCTTCATGGAGCCGGTGCTGCTGCGGGCACGCGCGGGCGCCGTCGAGCCGCACGACGTCGAGCCGTTCGGCCCGGTGTCGACCGTGATGTCCTACGACTCGCTCGACGAGGCCGTCCGGCTGGCCGCCCGCGGCAAGGGCTCGCTGGTCGGCTCGGTCGTCACCCACGACCCCGAGGTCGCGCGCACGCTCGTGCTCGGCCTCGCGCCCTGGCACGGGCGCATCCTGGTCCTCGACCGGGACGACGCCCCGGAGTCGACCGGCCACGGCTCCCCGCTGCCGATGCTCGTGCACGGCGGCCCGGGTCGCGCCGGCGGCGGCGAGGAGCTCGGCGGCGTGCGCGGGGTGCTGCACCACATGCAGCGCTCCGCCATCCAGGCCTCCCCCGACATGCTCACCGCCATCACCGGCCGGTGGACGCGCGGCTCCGAGCGCACGATCACCCCCGAGCACCCGTTCCGCCACTCGCTCGCGACCCTGCGGGTGGGCGACACCATCGCGTCGGAGCCGCGGGTCATCTCGCGCGAGGACATCGACCACTTCTCCGACTTCACCGGTGACACGTTCTACGCCCACACCGACCCCGAGGCGGCCGCGCAGAACCCCCTCTTCGGCGGGATCGTGGCGCACGGCTACCTCATCGTCTCCATGGCGGCCGGCCTGTTCGTCGACCCCGCCCCGGGCCCCGTGCTCGCCAACTTCGGCGTCGACCACCTGCGCTTCCTCACCCCTGTCAAGGCGGGCGACGCCATCGCGGTGACGCTGACGGTCAAGCAGGTCACCCCCCGCTCGTCGGCCGACTACGGCGAGGTCCGCTGGGACGCACTGGTGACCAACCAGGACGGCGAGCCGGTCGCGACGTACGACGTGCTGACCCTGGTCGCCAAGGAGGCCTGACCCACTAGCGTGCCGCCATGACCAGACCCGTGCAGCGCATCGTCGGCATCGTCGTCCTGCTCGTCCTCGGCATGCTGAGCCTGCCGGTGTCGGCGTCCCTGCTCGACGACCAGGGCACCGAGAACTGGATCGTCCCGGTGCAGCTCCTCGCCATGGCGCTGCTCGGCGCCGCCGTGACCGTGGCCCTGCCCGGCCTCGCCAGAGAGGGCGCCTCCACCGGGCGACGGGCGATGACCGGCGCCTGGTTGGGCCTGCTGGCGGCGCTCGTCGGAGTGGTCGTGTTCTGGCTGCTGCTCAACGGCTTCGAGGGCGCCTGACCCGATCTGCGGCGGCAGGCTCGTCGGCTGGCGGAGGCGATCGCGCTACGGTGCCGCCATGGCGAAGAAGTCCTGGGGCGACATGACGCCCATGCAGAAGAACATCGTGGTCGTCGCGGGGATCGTCGAGGTCGCCGTCACCGCCTGGTGCGCACGCGACCTCAAGGAGCGACCCGCCGACCTGGTCCGCGGCCCCAAGCTCCTGTGGGGGCCCGCGCTGTCGGTGCAGCCGCTCGGCCCGATCGCCTACCTCGCCTGGGGTCGCAAGCGCTGAGGCGTCACCGGGATCAGCCGGTGTAGCGCACCTCGCTGCGCCACTCGGACTCGTCGGTCGTGACGGCCGCCCACAGCGCCTCGGCGACTCGGTCCGGGGTGAACGCGCCCTCGCGGGCGAGCGTGCCGCACACGGTCACCGACACGGCGCGGATGCCGTCCCCGCACAGCGCCTTGTCGAGGCTGTGCACGAGGTTGCGGACGCCGGCCTTCTGGACCCCGAGCGAGGCCGCTCCCTCCCACGGCTGGTCCGCGGCCATGCTGCCGGTGACGCTGATCCGCGCGCCGGCGGACATGTGGGGCCGTGCCGCCTGCACGACCGTCAGCAGTGCGCCGACCCCGAGCGCGACGTCCTCGAGCAGCTCGGGGACCGTCAGGGTCAGCGGGTCCTTCTCCCGGTAGGCGCTGGGGTTGAAGTGCAGGACGTCGATCCGGCCCGTGTGCTCGCCCATGCGGCGTACGGCGTCGCGCGCGGCCCGGTCGTCAGTGACGTCGACGGCGGCGTGGCCGACGGCGGCGCCCCGTGCCTCGAGGTCGGGGACCAGCTGGTCCAGGACCTCCTGGTCCTGGCCCAGCAGGCCCACGTCGTGACCGGCGTCGGCGAAGCGCCGGGCCACCGACCCGCTGACGCCCGGGCCGGCCCCGACGACGACGATGACCGGTCTGCTCATGCCGACAGTCCTACCGCACGCGGGTCACGGCTTGTGCGGGTGCTCGCCGGTCGGGTCGTCCGGGATCGCGTTGGGTCCCTGGGCGCCCTCGTCGACCTCGCCGGGGTGCGGGTCGGGCTGGCCCGCCACGGAGTCACCCGAGCTGATCTGCTCCCCGAACTCCGACGCGGTCTCGGAGACCTGGCCCTCGTTGCCGTCCTGGTCGGTCTTGTCCTCGTTGGGTGATGCGCTCATCGTGGTCCTCCTCGTGGGTGTGCCTCCACACAAGCACCGGGCACCTGACGAGGGCTCACCTGAGTGGGTGGTGGGCGGTCCCGGCCGGGCTGGCTACGGTCGTCACATGACGCGTTTCGGCTACACCCTGATGACCGAGCAGAGCGGACCCCGGGAGCTGGTGGGCTACGCCGTCGCCGCCGAGCGGGTGGGCTTCGACTTCGAGGTGTCGAGCGACCACTTCTCGCCGTGGCTGACCGAGCAGGGCCACGCGCCGTACGCCTGGACGACCCTCGGGGCCGTCGCGCAGGCGACCGAGCGCGTGGGCCTGATGACCTACGTGACCTGCCCGACGCTGCGCTACCACCCCGCTGTCGTGGCCCAGAAGTCCGCGACGCTGCAGATCCTCGCCGAGGGACGCTTCACGCTGGGCCTGGGCAGCGGCGAGAACCTCAACGAGCACGTCGTCGGCGAGGGCTGGCCGGCCATCGCCGAGCGCCAGGACCTGCTGGCCGAGGCGATCGAGGTGATCCGGTCGCTGCACACCGGCGAGCTCGTCGACCACCGCGGCGACTTCTTCCAGGTCGACTCCGCCCGCATCTGGGACCTGCCCGAGGAGGGCGTCGAGATCGGCGTCGCCGTCGCCGGGGCCCGCGCGATCGAGCGGTTCGCCCCGCTCGCGGACCACCTCGTCGCGACCGAGCCGGACGCGGAGATCATCCAGAACTGGAACGACGTCGACGGCGCGCCGCGCATCGGCAAGGACGCGCGGGCCGTCGGGCAGATCCCCATCTGCTGGGACCCCGACGAGGAGGCCGCGATCGCCCGGGCGCACGAGCAGTTCCGCTGGTTCGCCGGCGGCTGGAAGGTGAACGCCGACCTCCCCACCCCGGCCGGGTTCGCCGGGGCGACGCAGTTCGTCCGCCCGGAGGACGTCGCGGAGTCGATCCCCTGCGGCCCCGACCTCGACAAGGTCGTGGAGGCGGTCTCGGCCTACTGGGAGGCCGGCTTCACCGACATCGCGCTCGTGCAGGTCGGCGACGAGGGCCAGGACCGGTTCCTCGACGAGGCGGCCGGCCCGCTGCTCGAGAAGCTGCGGGCGGCCGCCCCCTGAGGACTGCGGGGCTCAGCGCCAGCCGAGGTCCGGCGCCACGTCCGTGAGCACCGTCTCGAGCAGGTGGGCGTTGTAGTCGACGCCGAGCTGGTTGGGCACCGTGAGCAGCAGCGTGTCGGCCGCCGCGACCGCCTCGTCGTCGGCGAGCTCCTTCACCAGGATGTCCGGCTCCGCGGCGTAGGTCTTGCCGAAGACCGCACGCAGGTCAGCCTCGATCTGGCCGAACTGGTCGGAGCTGCGGCCCTCGTGGCCGAAGTACATCCGGTCGAGGTCGGTGGTGATCGGCATGATCGAGCGGCTCACCGACACGCGCGGCTCGCCCTCGTGGCCGGCCTCGCGCCAGGCGTCGCGGAAGACCTCGATCTGCTTGCGCTGCTGGACGTGGAACGGCTCGCCGGTCTCGTCGGCCTTGAGGGTCGAGCTCATCAGGTGCATGCCCTTCTCAGCGGTCCACCGGGCCGTCGCGTCGGACGCCGCCCCCCACCAGATGCGGTCGCGGAGGCCCGGCGAGTGGGGCTCGGGACGCAGCAGGCCGGGCGGGTTGGGGAACATCGGCCGCGGGTTGGGCTCGGCGAAGCCCCTGCCCTCGAGCACCTGCAGGAAGACCTCGGTGTGTCGGCGCGCCATGTCGGCCTGGTCCTCGCCCTCGGCGGGCTGGTAGCCGAAGTAGCGCCAGCCGTCGATGACCTGCTCCGGTGATCCCCGGCTGATGCCGAGCTGGAGCCGGCCGCCCGAGATGAGGTCGGCCGAGCCGGCGTCCTCGGCCATGTAGAGCGGGTTCTCGTAGCGCATGTCGATCACGCCGGTGCCGATCTCGATCCGGCTCGTACGAGCGCCGACCGCGGCGAGCAGCGGGAACGGCGAGGCGAGCTGGCGCGCGAAGTGGTGGACGCGGAAGTACGCGCCGTCCGCGCCGAGCTCCTCGGCCGCGACCGCGAGGTCGATCGACTGCAGGAGCGTGTCGGAGGCCGAGCGCACCGCGGACTGCGGCGAGTCGGTCCAGTGGCCGAAGTTCAGGAACCCGATCTTCTTCATGACTGGTTCAACGCTCAACCACCCTCGTTGTTCCCGAGGAGGCTCGGCGGGCGACCCGGCGCGGCGAGGGACAGCACGGCCCGGGCGACCTCGGGGCGTTGCTCGAGCTGGTCCTCCAGCCGCTGCAGCTCCTCGGCGGCCTCGCTCTCGCGGTCGTCGCCGGCCAGGTCGACGGAGCCGACGAGGAACAACCGGTCCGGGCCGACGTACTCCAGGTGCAGCGTGCTGACCGACTGCACCTCGGGCCGCGCGCGCAGCCACTCGAGGACCGCGGCGTGGGCCCGCGGGTCCGCGACCTGGCCGACGAGGAAGGCCATGTTGCGGCGCAGCAGGTAGATGGCGATCCACCCCAGCAGGAGGCCGACGAGGATGGAGCCGATGGCGTCCCACACGGGCTGGCCGGTCGCCTGGTGCAGCGCGAGGCCGGCGGCGGCGATGAGGATGCCGGTCAGCGCGGCCGCGTCCTCGAAGAAGACGGCGCGCAGGGTCGGGTTCGACGTCCGGTCCAGGAAGGTCGCCCGGCTCAGGTCGGCGTCCCGCGCGCCGCGGCGCACCTCGCGGCGGGCCTGGAGGAAGGAGATCCCCTCCAGCACCAGCGCCACCCCGAGGACGAGGTAGGCCCACAGGTAGTCCGCCTCCTGCTCCTCCGCGTCCAGCGACTGGATGCCGTGGATCACCGACACCGCGGCGCCGACCGCGAAGAGGCCGAAGGCGGCGATCATCGACCACACGTAGGCCTCGCGCCCGTGCCCGAGCGGGTGCGCGCGGTCGGCCTCCCGCGCCGACCTCCGCTCGGCCACGACGAGGAAGACCTCGTTGCCGGCGTCGGCCCACGAGTGGGCGGCCTCGGCGACCATCGACGCCGAGCCGGTCACCGCCGCGACGAGGCTCTTGAGGACGGCCAGCGTGGTGTTCGCGGCGAGCGCGATGACGACGGTGAGCACGGTGTCAGCGCAACTGCTCCAGCCGGACGTCCCGGCCGGTGGTCGCGTCGATCCCCTGCCCGGCCCGGCTGCCGACGTACGCCCGCTCCCGCAGGCTCGCCAGCCACGCCGGGCCGAGCCGCCAGCCGGCGGGCGGGTGGAGGACCGGGTCGAAGGCCGGCCGGTCGAGCTCCGAGCGGCGGGTCACCTCGATGGTGCCGACCTGGACGTCACCGTCCCGCCCGACGACGCGCAGGCCGAGCCGCACGGGCAGCCTGCCGATCAGGACGTCCGGGTCGGGCGAGTCGAGCCGCGTGTCCGGCACGTCGACCAGCACGTGGAGGCGCTCGACGTGGGGGGCGCGCCAGTACATGAGCGAGGTGAGGGTCGACCTCGCCCACCGGCGGCTCGGGCGCAGCACGAAGCGCCGCCAGCCGGTGCTGCCGGGACCCGTCGTGCACAGGAAGTCGACGGGCGGCTCGTGGAGGAGCCGCACGGCGATGCCGAGGAGGTCGGGGACCCCGCGCAGCGTCCCGATCCCCTTGGAGAGCCGGACGAGGCAGTCGACCTCGCCGAGGGGCAGTGGTCCGGGTCCGCGCACCTCGGCCCGGCCCTCGTAGAGCACCCCGTCGGGGTGGAAGGCGGGCGCCGAGCGCAGCGCGGCCAGCTCGCGGAAGGCATCGCGGTAGAGGGGCATGCTGCAGAGGTACCCACGGGACCGCCGCGCCACCACGTGTCCCTTGACACCTCGCGCCGCGCGATGTGCAATATATTGCATGCCTGTCCCGCCGTCCGCTGCCCCCATCCGGACCTCCCTGCTGCGCGACACCGTCCACGACCGGGTGCGCGACGCGATCGTGGACGGCACGCTCGCCCCCGGCGAGGTCGTGCGTGACACCGAGCTCGCCGCCTGGCTCGGCGTGAGCCGTACGCCGGTCCGCGAGGCGCTGCTCCGGCTGGGCGAGACCGGCCTGGTGCGGGCCGCGCCCGGACGCTCGACCGTCGTCGCCCGGATCGACCTCGACGAGGTGCGCGCCGCCCACTCCGTCGTCGCGGCGATGCACCGGCTCGCCGTCGCCGAGGCGGTCGAGCGCCTGACGGCCGAGGACCTCGAGCTCATGCGCGACGCCAACGCCCGCTTCGCCGCGGCGCTCCGTGGGAGCGACACCGCGGCCGCGCTCCGCGCCGACGACGACTTCCACGCCGTGCCGGTCACCGCCTCCGGCAACCGCGCGGTGGCCACGGTCCTCGACCAGTTCGGCCCGGTCGTGCGTCGCCTCGAGCGGCGCCGCTTCGCCAGCCACGCCGGCGAGGAGTCGGTGGCATTGCACGACCGGCTCGTCGAGGCCTGCGCGGCCGGCGACGCAGACGCCGCGGCCGAGGTCTCGTTCCGGACGTGGCACACCCTCGCCGAGCTCATCCCCGACCCCGACCAGCCCGTGCCCGACCAGCCCAGCCAGGAGACCCCGTGATCCTCGACCAGTTCCCCCGCCACCCGCTGACCTTCGGCCCCTCCCCCGTCCACCACCTCGAGCGGCTCAGCGCCCACCTCGCGGCGCGGGGCGGCGGTGCGCAGGTGTGGGCCAAGCGGGAGGACGTCAACAGCGGGCTGGCCTACGGCGGCAACAAGATCCGCAAGCTGGAGTACATCGTCCCCGACGTCCTCGCCAGCGGTGCCGACACGCTCGTGTCCATCGGCGGCTTCCAGTCCAACCACACCCGCCAGGTAGCCGCCGTCGCGGCTCACCTCGGTCTCAAGTGCCGCCTCGTCCAGGAGAAGTGGGTGCCGTGGGACGACCCGACCAACACCCAGGTCGGCAACATCCTGCTGAGCCGGATGATGGGCGCCGACTCCCGCCTCGACCCGCACGGCTTCGACATCGGCATCCGCGACTCGTGGAAGGACGCGATCCGCGAGGTCGAGGAGGCCGGCGGCACGCCGTACGCCATCCCGGCCGGCGCCAGCGAGCACCGCCTCGGCGGTCTCGGCTTCGCCAGCTGGGCCTTCGAGGTGGCCGAGCAGGAGAAATCGCTCGGCGTCACCTTCGACACCATCGTCGTCTGCACCGTCACCGGCTCGACGCACGCCGGCATGATCGCCGGCTTCGCGGCACTCGAGGACCTCACCGGCGTACGCCGTCGGGTGATCGGCATCGACGCCAGCGCCACCCTCGACAAGACCCGCGACCAGGTCGCCCGCATCGCCCGCAGCACCGCCGAGCTGATCGAGCTCGGCCGCGACCTGCGCGACGACGAGATCACGGTCCTCGAGGGCTGGGCGGGCGAGCTCTACGGCCTCCCGGTCGACTCGACCATGGAGGCGATGGCCCTCGGCGCGCAGCTGGAGGCGATGATCACCGACCCGGTCTACGAGGGGAAGTCGCTCGCCGGCCTGATCGACCTCGTCGCCGGCGGGGAGATCCCCCGCGACTCGCACGTGCTCTACGCCCACCTCGGCGGGCAGCCCGCGATCAACGCCTACCACTCGCTCTGGCCGGCGCAGGGCTGACGCCGGGCCTCTCGACACGTGTCCGGGAAACAGCCCTCGGAGCGCCGGGTGCCTGGCAACATCTCGGACACGTGTCCGGGCAACGGCCCCGGAGTGCCGGGTGCGGGGCGACATCTCGGACACGTGTCCGGGCAACGGCCCCCGGAGTGCCCGTGCCGGGGCAACATCTCGGACACGTGTCCCAGGCGACCGGCGACCCGACGACCGACACCCCCACCCGCCGCTAGCGTGGCCCCATGGCCGCGACGCCGCTGCTGCGCACCGACGGGTTCACCGTCCACCCCGCCACGCACGCGCGGTTCGACGACGTCCGCACCATGGTCGGCCCGAAGAACCCCACGTCGAGCGTCTGCTGGTGCCTGAGCCACCGCATCCCCGCCAAGGACAACCGTGAGCTGGCCGGACCGGCGCGCGGGGCCTACGTCGAGGCGCTGACCCGCCGGCGCACCAAGCCGGGCGTGCTCGCCTACGACGGCGACGAGGTGGTGGGCTGGGCGGCCGTCGCGCCGCGCAGCGAGCTGCCCTTCGCCCGGTCCACGAAGATCCCGCACGTCGACGACCAGGACGCCTGGTCGGTGTGGTGCATCCGGGTCCGCCCCGGGCACCGCGGGCGTGGGATCTCCCACGTCCTGCTCGTTGGTGCGGTCGCCTACGCCCGGCAGCAGGGCGCGCCCGTGGTGGAGGGCTACCCCGTCGACAACCAGGGCGCCAGGGTCGACCTCACGATGGCCTACGTCGGCACGCGCAAGCTGTTCGAGGACGCCGGATTCAGGCTCGCCGCGCCGACCGGGGCCACGTCGGCCGGCTTCCCCCGGGTGGTGATGCGGGGCACCGCCTGAGCCGCGACCCGCCGTCGTGCGCCCCGAGTCGCCTCGGCCCGCACCTCCTTGCTACCTTTAGTCAACCAATTCACTGGACAAAGGAGCGCGCCATGGGGTCGAACGAGGGCGACTGTCGAGTCGTGGTGGTCGGTGCGGGCGCCGGCGGGACGCTGGTCGCCACCCACCTCGTCACGGCGCTGTCCTCGCGGTTCCGCGTCGAGCTGGTCGACCCGGTCGCGACGACCGGGCGCGGGCAGGCCTACTCCACCACCGACGACCGCCACCTGCTCAACGTCCCGGCCTCCGGCATGAGCGCGTTCCCCCGCGACCCGGAGCACTTCCTGCGCTGGCTGCGCAACCACCACGACCCGGACTTCCAGCCGCACGAGTTCGCGCCGCGCGCCGTGTTCGGCCGCTACGTCGAGAGCCTGCTGACCACCGCCGCGGAGTTCCCCGGCAACGCCCGCCTCGTACGCCGTCGCGCCGAGGTCGTCGACGTCGAGGGGTCCGGCACCGGCTTCGTCGTCGAGCTCTCCGACGGCGAGCGCCTCGAGGCGCGCGCGGTGGTGCTGGCGACCAGCAGCCGCCCCGGCACCGGCTGGGCGCCGCCGGAGCTGGCGGTCGACCCACGGCTCGTCGCCGACCCGTGGACGCAGCCGATCCCCGAGGAGGGCGACGTCCTGCTGCTCGGCTCGGGGCTGACGATGGTCGACCTCGCGATCAGCGCCGACCGGCCCGGCCGCACGCTCCACGTCGTGTCCCGCTCCGACGCGGTGCCGCACCCGCACGTGCTGCCCACCACTCCCCCGGTCCCGCCGCCGCCGGGCATCACCCGCACCCAGGGCCTCGACGCGCTCCGCTCCACGCTGGCGGCGCACGTCGCGAGCACCGTGGAGAGCACCGGCGACTGGCGCGCGGCCGTCGACGGCCTGCGACCCGTCACCGCCCAGCTGTGGCGCGGGCTGTCGGAGGCCGACAAGCGCCGGTTCATCGCCGAGGACGCCCGCACCTGGGACGTGCACCGCCACCGGATGGCGCCCGCCACCGCCCGCCGCCTGGACGCGGTCGCGGCCGGGGGTCGGCTGGTGCGGCACCGCGGGACGATCGCGGCCGTGCGCGCCGACGACGACGCCCTCCACGTGACGCTCGACGACGGCACCGAGCTCAGCGTCGCAGCGGTCGTCAACTGCACCGGCCCGGTCGGCTCGATCGCCGCCGACCCGCTCCTCGCCCGACTCGCGCACAGCGGCCTGGTCCGTCCCGGCCCGGCCGGCCTGGGCATCGACACCGCCGACGACGGCCGCATCGTCGGCACCCTGCCCGAGACCCGGCCGTTCCTGGCCGTCGGCTCGCTGCGCCGGGGCAACCTCTGGGAGTCGACCGCGATGCCCGAGATCCGCGAGCAGGCCTACGACGTCGCGCGCGTCGTCGGTCGCTCGCTGCACGGCGAGTCGCGGCGCCGCCCGGTCGACCCCTACGGCCTCACGCTCTCGACCAACCGCCGCGCGGCCGCCCGCTACAACGCGGCGCTCGGCCGCCTGCTGCGGCTCCAGGGCGGCGTCGAGGAGGGGTTGGCGCAGGCCGTCGCCGCCGACGAGGGGTTCGTGCAGGCGCACGCCGCGCTGGCGCTGCTCGGCCACGAGTGGGGCGCCACCACGCACTGGCAGGCCTCGCTCCGCGCCGCGCACCGCGCCGCGGCCGAGCGCCACCTCGACGACCGCGAGAGCAGCTTCCTCGACGCCGTCACCACCCGGCTCCGCACCGACGAGGCCACCGGCGCCGCGGCCCTCCTGCGCCACGTCCGGCTCTTCCCGCGCGACGCCCTCGCCGTCAGCGTGGCGGTGCCGACCGTCGCCTTCGGCGGCCTCACCAGCGGCACCCAGACCGCGGAGCTCGTGGAGTCGCTGGGCCGCTCCTACGGCGACGACTGGTGGTACGCCGGCCAGCTCGCCTTCGTCCGCCAGGACCAGGAGCGCTGGGCCGAGGCCGAGGACCTGTCGTCCTACGCCCTCTCGGTGGAGCCCGCCTCCGGGCACGCCGTCCACGCCCGGGCCCACGTCTTCTACGAGACGGGCGACCACGCCGCCGGACTGGCCTGGCTCGACGAGTGGATCCGCACCCGCGGGCCGGAGGCCAACCACCGCTCGCACTTCTCCTGGCACGCCGCGCTCCACGAGCTCATGCAGGACGACGTCGAGGCGGTGCGACGCCGGTTCCGCCGCGAGCTCGACCCCGCGGTGGTCAGCGGCAGCCGTGTCGTCGTCGACAGCGGCTCGCTCCTGTGGCGCGGCCGGGTGACCGGCGCCTGGACCGACGACCTGCCGGTGCGCGAGGTCCGGGCCAAGGCGCCGGCCGAGTGGCTGCGCACTCCCCCGACGCCGTTCGCCGCGATGCACGGCGCCGTGCTGCTGGCGGCCGATGGCGACGCAGCCGCCCTGACCCGGCTGTCCGCACAGGCCGCCCAGCACGAGGACCGCGTCTTCCGCGACGTCGTCGCCCCGCTGTGCACCGGCCTCGTGTCGGTCGTCGAGGAGCGCTGGGACGCCGCTGCGGCGACGCTCGCCGATGTGGTGACCACGATGGACCCGCTGGGCGGGAGCAAGGCGCAGCGCGAGGTCGTCGAGGACACGCTGGTGCACGTGCTGGCGATGGCCGGTCGCAACGCCGACGCGGCCGCGCTGCTCGACCACCGGCTCTCGCGCCGCTCCTCCGCCCTCGACGCCCGCCGCCGCGCCGCGGTGACCGGCGCTGCCAGCGACGCCGCCGGCAGCACGGCGTCGGCCGACGCACCGAGCGGACGCTGAGACCGGCATGCCCGGAGAGGCGCTCGGCTCGGCGGCGGTGACGACCCTGGTCGCGCTCGCGCTCGCCGAGCTGCACCTGGAGGTCGTCGCGGGTGCAGCGGCCTGGCTCGCGGCCTGGTGGCTGCTGCGGGAGCCGGGAGACCGGATCAGGGCAGGGGCGCCGCCGGCGTCCGCGCCACCACAGACGCCGCCGACAGCAGGTCCCACCCGGGGGTGAACCCGTTGCGACGCTGCAGTCGCTCGCGGTGCTCCTCGTAGAGGTCGAGCAGACGGAGCACGGAGGCGAGAACCGGTGCGTCCGGGTCGTCCGACGGTACGTCGCACGCGTGCCGGGCCACGGTGAGCGGCACCTCGGGGTAGAGGCCCCGCTGCATCGCCTCCAGCGCGGCCAGCAGGTTGGTCGAGGCGACCTCGAGGAACGGCCCCACCGCCCGGGCCTCCCGCTCCGGTGGCCCACCCAGGTCGAGCGGCTCCCGCCCCTCGAGCAGCCGGGTCGCCTGGCCGCCGAGCACCGACGCGACGTGGTCACGGTCCAGCCCCGCCTGCCACGCGCAGCGCGCCGTCGCCATCAGCCACGACACCGGGGTGCTGTAGGGCAGGTCGCTGGCGGCCAGCACGCGGCCGGGCGGCACCAGCCGGAAGAGCGCCATGAGGTGCGCCGGGGTCCACCAGGACGTGTCGAAGAAGAGGTTGGGCACGTCGCCCACGTGCCGGTGCAGGCGGCCGAGGTCCGACATCGCGCAGTGGGCCAGCACCATCCGCAGGCCCGGGCGCCGCGTGCAGGTCTCCAGGACGGTCCCCCGCACCGAGTCCACCTCGGGACCGGCGTGCACCACCACGGGGAGCCGTCGCTCGTCCGCGATCGCGAAGACCGGCTCGAGCAGCGGGTCGGCCAGGTCGAGCTCGTCGCTGGACAGGTGCAGCTTGATGCCGCGTGCGCCGGCGTCCAGCAGGGCCTCGAGCCCGTCCACCTCGTCGGGAACCACCCGGGCCAGCGCCGTGAGCCGGCCGTCGCTGCCCAGCGCGGCGTCGAGGCAGGCGGCGTTGGCGGCGCGGTAGCCGTCGGGCTCCGAGAGCGGGAACACGAGGGCGCGGGCACGGGCCGCGTCCACCGCGGTCAGGAGCTCCTCGACCGTCGCGGAGACCGAGTCCCGGTCACCGATGTGCGTGTGCACGTCCAGCACCGGTCCCTCGGGCAGCTCCTCGAGCACGCGGTCGTACCACGGCTGCACCAGGTGGTCGGCGTACACGCGCTCAGCCGTCCAGGTCGCCGGTGCGGGCCACCAGGTCGTCGAGCAGCGCCGGCATGCCGCCGCTCGCCACGAGGCCACGTTGCCGCACGGGCTCGGCCGGGCCGGCGAGCATCGCCTCGACCGCCTCGAGCGGGCCCTCGAGCCCGTCCACGGCCAGCGCCACCCGCGCGTCGGCCAGGGTCCGTCGGGCGACCTCGCGCAGCGGCCGGTGCGTCCGGTCGAGGTCGACGACCGTGGTCTCGAGGCCGTGGCGGGCGACCCGGTGGTCGTTCACCGCGAGCACGTCGTCGGGCAGGTCCGCGAGAGCCGGCGACTCGAGCGCGCAGCGGGCGATGCCCTGCACCAGCGCGGTCAGTCCGGCCACCAGCGCGAGGGACGGCACCGCGTCCATCATCCGCACCTCGAGGGTCCCGAGCCGGGGCCTCGGCCTCAGGTCCCACCAGACGTAGGTGTGGTCGGTGGCCTCGGCGGCGTCGAGCACCGTCTCCGTCCGGGTGACGTACTGCTCCCAGGAGCGCAGCAGGGGCGGGACGGTCGTGCGGGGGTAGGACCGGAGGATGGCCGACCTCGTCGAGGCGAGGCCGGAGTCCACGCCGTGCCAGTACGGCGACCCGGCCGCGAGGGCGCGCAGGAGCGGCACGGCATGGCGCAGGCCGCGGTAGGCCCGCATCGCCGTCTGCTCGTCCGGGAAGCCGACGTGGACCTGCAGCGCCGCCGTGGGCGTGCGGAGGAGGCCGGCGTACTCCTCGCGGATGCGGTCGTAGCGCGGGGACGAGGCGAGGACCGCGCCGCCCAGCGGCGCCGTCGGGTGCACGCCCGCCGCCAGCGCGCGGACGCCCCGCGCGGACACGGACCCGCGCAGCGTGCGCAGCGAGGCGGCGACTCCTTCGGCGCCCGTGCACACCGGGGTGTTGAGCTCGACCTGGTCGACGTAGACCTCGCCGGTCACCACGCCGTCGGGAGTGGTCCGCTGCAGGGTCGCCACGACCGCGGGCCCGGCCGCTCCGAGCAGCTCGCCGGCGTCGTCGACGAGCATCAGCTCCTCCTCGACGCCGACCGTGAGGTCACCGCCGGGCACCCACGCGGGCACCCGCGCGTGACCCCCGTCCTGTCGTGGCTCCGCACCGTGGGAGAGCGCCCCCGTCATGCCCGACAGGTGCCCCGCCGAGCACTCGCACATGCACCGCTCAGGCGCTCGCCGCGACGTGGCGTCCGCGCGACGGCACGGACAGGCGCAGGACCTTGTGCCAGGCGCTGGCGACCTGACGCAGCAGCGGGGCGCTGTGGTAGGCGAGGCCGTGGCGCTCGAACAGCTCGCGCACCGGCCCGGCGACCTCGCGGTAGCGGTTGCTCGGCAGGTCGGGGAAGAGGTGGTGCTCGATCTGGTGCGACAGGTTGCCGCAGAGCACGTGCAGCAGCCACGGCCCGGAGATGTCCGCCGACCCGAGCATCTGCCGGACGTACCACCGACCGCGCGTCTCGTGCTCGTCGAGCTCGTCGACCTCGAAGGTCTCCACCCCCTCGGGGAAGTGGCCGCACATGATCACCGAGTGGCTCCACACGTTGCGGGCCAGGTTGGCGACGAGGTTGGCGGTCAGCGTGGTGCGGGCCGAGCCGGTGGGCGCGGAGAGCGCGGGGTGCAGGACGTAGTCGCGCAGCGCGTTGCGGGCGACCCGGCGCGCGGTCACCCGCATCTCGTCCTTCTGCTCAGCGGTGAACCCGCGCCCGCTGCGCAGCGACTCACCGAGGTCCAGGTCGTACATCGCGATGCCGTACTCGAAGATGCAGGCGTTCACGAAGTTCCACAGCGGCTGCGCGAGGTGGCGCGGGCTCCACTCCTGCGCCTCGTCGACGCGCAGGATGCCGTAGCCGAGGTCGTTGTCCTTGCCGAGCACGTTGGTGTTCACGTGGTGCCGGTCGTTGTGCGCGCGCCGCCACTGCTCCGGCGCGGAGGCGTGGTCCCACTCCCACGTCGAGGAGTGGATCCGCGGGTCGCGCATCCAGTCCCACTGGCCGTGGAGCACGTTGTGCCCGATCTCCATGTTGTCCAGCACCTTGGACAGCGTCAGCGCCGCGGTGCCGACCCACCACGCGGGGCGGCTGCGGCTGCCGAGGAGGACCAGCCGCCCGGCCACCTCGAGGCACCGCTGCGTCGCGATCACCCGCCGGATGTAGGCCGCGTCGCGCGCGCCTCGGTTCGCGAGCACCTCCTGGCGCAGGGCGTCCAGCGTCCGGCCGATCTCCTCGACCTCGGCGTCGGTGAGGTCGTCGTACGAGCGGTGCGGCGGAGGGGCCACGGGGGCGTGCTGCAGGAAGGCGGCCATGGCGCAACAGTGCCCGATGCGGTGAAGGCGCATACGCCGGTAGGGGTGGGGGCACGGGAGCTGGAACGCCATCCACGACCGCCCCGGGACCGACCGGTCGAAGGTGTCACGGAGACCGCCCGCAGGGGTGGAGTGCATCCGGGACGACGGGGTACGGAGTGCCATGACCGAACACCCCCGCACCGACGACCAGGACGCCGAGCCGCCCACCCCGGACGGTGAGGAGCCGGACACCGGTCAGCTGGACCCGGACTCCGAGCCGGCCAGCGACCCCGACCCCGACCCGGACGCAGGCACCACCCCCATCCACAACGAGGAGGACGCATGACGACCTACGGAAGCGACCCAATCGGCACGACCGGCACCGGCACGACCGGCACCGGCACGACCGGCTACGGCACGACTGACACCGGCTCGACCGAGACCGGCACGACCGGCACGAGCACGACCGGCGGCGAGAGCAGCGGAGCCACCGGCAAGGCCAAGGAGGCGGCCTCCACGGCGGCCGACCAGGGCAAGCACGTCGCCGGCACCGCCGCCGAGGAGGCCCGCAACGTCGCCGGCACCGCCGCGCAGCAGGCCCGCAGCGTGGTGGGTGACGCCAAGCAGCAGGTCACCTCGCAGCTGAGCGACCAGGCCACCACGCAGCGCGACAACCTGTCGCAGACCCTGCGCACCTTCGGCGACGACCTGCAGAAGATGGTCGAGGGCGAGGGCTCCGGGCAGGGCATGGCCGCCGACGTGGCGCGCGAGATCTCCGACCGGGTCCGCTCACTGGGCGACCACCTGGAGAACCGCGAGCCGGCCGACCTGCTCGACGACGCCCGCTCCTTCGCCCGTCGCCGCCCCGGCGTGTTCCTGCTGGGCGCGCTCGCCGCCGGCGTGGTCGCCGGGCGGATGTTCCGCGCGACCGCCGACGGCGCCGCCGCGGCCTCGCTGGCGGAGTCCGGCGGCACCGGCACGTCGTACGCCGGCACCGGCACCGGCTACAGCAGCGGCTACGACACCGGCACCAGCTACGACCCGGGCTACGGCACGGGCGCCGGCGCCGGCACGCTGGGCACCGACCCGCTGGCCACCGAGTCGAGCACGAACAACCCCGGCACCACGGGCTACGACACCCCGGTGGCCGACCCGACGCTGACCACCCCGGCCAGCACCGACTCCACCTCGTCCGGGCTCCCGGGCCAGCGCACGCAGGACACGCCGTGACAGGGCCCTCGGGATTCGACCCCATCGTCGGGACGCCTGTGGACCCGATGACGTCGGGCTCGCACGCGGTGGGCGACGCCACCCCGCGCGGGAGCGGCGACGAGCGCAGCCTCGGCGAGATCGTCGGCGACATCAGCACCGACCTGACCACGCTGGTGAAGAAGGAGCTCGAGCTGGCGCGCACCGAGCTCAAGGAGGAGGCGACCAAGGCGGGCAAGGGCGCCGGGATGCTCGGGGGCGCCGGCGTCGCCGGGCTCCTGGCGTTGATCCTGGGCTCGTTCGCCCTCGCCTACCTGCTCGACAACTGGATGCCGGTCGAGCTGGCCTTCCTGATCGTCACGCTCCTGTGGGCGATCGTCGGCGCCGTCCTCGCGGCCAAGGGCCGCAAGGAGCTCAAGAACGCAAACCCGCAGCTGCCGGAGACGCAGCAGACACTCAAGGAGGACGCACAATGGGTCAAAGCACAGAAGAGCTGAGCAGCGAGATCGCCCAGACGCGCCAGTCGATGACGGCCAACGTGGACGCCTTGCAGGACCGGGTGAGCCCGTCGGCCATCGTGGAGCGACGCAAGGAGGCGGCCCGCAGCCGCATCCTCGGCGTCCGCGAGAAGGTCATGGGCACCGCTGACAGCGCCCGCTCGTCCGCGTCCGGCGGCGCCGGGTCCGCCAAGGAGTCGGCCCTCGGGGCCGTCGACTCGGTGAAGGGCACTGCCCAGGACACCGTCAGCACCGCGCAGGACAAGATGCAGGGATCTCCGCTGGCTGCGGGACTGGTCGCCTTCGGCGCCGGGATGATCGTCGCCGCGTTGATCCCCGCCTCCGAGAAGGAGGCCGTCGCGGCCGGGCACGTGGTCGACGCCGCCAAGGAGCACGGCCAGCCGGTCGTGGACCAGGCGAAGTCCATGGCGCAGGACGTCGCGCAGGACCTCAAGGGCACGGCCACCGAGGCCGTGCAGGAGGTCAAGGACACCGCCACGGACAGCGCGCAACGCGTGAAGTCCGAGGGCCAGTCCGGCGTCGACGAGGTCAAGTCGCAGACGTCCTCGTCCTGACCTGACGCCCGACCGGTCGACGGCCGGTCACAGCACCACAGCCCAGCACCACGGTTGCGCCGGCCCGCCTGCGGGCGGGCCGGCGCGGCTGACCTCCCCCGCTCCACTCCGCTCCACGCAGACGTCTCCCACCTGACGTCCCGACCCTTGGAGTCGCCATGCGCGCCATGGTCTACCGCGGTCCCTACCGCGTCCGCGTCGAGGACAAGCCCCGACCGGTGATCGAGCACCCCAACGACGCGATCGTCCGCGTCCAGCTGGCCGCCATCTGCGGCTCCGACCTGCACCTCTATCACGGGATGATGCCCGACACCCGCGTCGGCCACACGTTCGGCCACGAGTTCATCGGAGTCGTGGACGAGGTCGGCTCGTCGGTGCAGAACCTGAGTGTGGGCGACCGCGTGATGGTCCCGTTCAACATCTACTGCGGCTCGTGCTTCTTCTGCGCCCGCGGACTGTTCTCCAACTGCCACAACGTCAATCCCAACGCGACGGCGGTCGGTGGCATCTACGGCTACTCCCACACCACGGGTGGCTACGACGGCGGCCAGTCCGAGTACGTCCGGGTGCCGTTCGCCGACGTCGGCCCCTCGGTCATCCCCGACTGGCTCGAGGACGAGGACGCGCTCCTGATGACGGACGCGCTGTCCACCGGCTACTTCGGGGCCCAGATCGCCGACATCCACGAGGGTGACACCGTGGCCGTGCTCGGCGCCGGGCCGGTCGGTCTCTACGCCGCGCGCAGCGCCTGGCTGATGGGTGCCGGCCGCGTCGTCGTCATCGACCACCTCCAGGAGCGCCTCGAGAAGGCGCGCACCTTCGCCCATGCCGAGGTGCTGAACTTCACCGAGGTCGATGACGTCGTGGTCACCATGAAGAAGCTCACCGAGCACCTCGGGTTCGACCGCGTCATCGACGCGGTCGGCGCGGAGGCCGACGGCAACCTGACCCAGCACCTGACCTCCGCGCGCTTCAAGCTCCAGGGCGGGTCACCGGTCGCGCTCAACTGGGCGATCGACGGCGTGCGCAAGGGCGGCACCGTCTCCGTGGTGGGCGCCTACGGGCCCATCTTCACCTCGGTCAAGTTCGGTGACGCCATGAACAAGGGCCTCACCCTGCGGATGAACCAGGCCCCCGTGAAGCGGCAGTGGCCGCGCCTGCTCGAGCACATCCGCAATGGCTACCTCAAGCCCAGCGACATCGTCACTCACCGTTTCCCGCTCGAGGACATCGCCGAGGCCTACCACGTGTTCTCCGCGAAGCTGGACGGCTGCATCAAGCCACTCATCGTCCCCTCCGCCGACTGACGAAGGAGTCCGCCATGCCCTACACCGCAGACAAGCCACCGGTCGCCGAGACCCCTGACCAGCTCCGTGCTCGCATCCCCGGCTGGGGCGCCGACCTCGACCCCGCCGACCGCCCGTCGTTCCCCCGCGAGGTCTTCGACCCGGCGGGCACGGGCGCCCACTGGGACTTCCCCGAGCGCCAGCCGGACACGGGCGGACGGGAGATGTCGATCGAGCACGGGATGCTGCCGCCGGTCTTCGGCACGGCCCAGCCACTGCGCGGCCTCGCCGCCCCGATCCGCCGCTACGCCTACGCGCGCCACAGCGAGGGCAAGGCGGCCCACTGGCTGCTGCTCATCGCCGCCGACCGGGTCGACGTCGCCGAGCACGTGGTGCGGTCGTTCGCCACCCTGCGACCGGACAACCCGGTCACGCAGACCGGGATCAAGGGTGAGCTCACGCACGGCGGCCTGCGCTCGCGCAGGGGTCGCGTCGACGTGCGCCACCAGGTCCTCGACCCCGTGGTCAACGGCGCGCCGTGGGCGCTGGGGACGTACGGCGCGTGGCGGGCGGTCCGCGCCCTTCGCCGGCGCTGATCCTGCTCATCGGCCGGCCCGGTCCGGCGTCGTCGGACGCGTGACGACGCGCCGGACGGGGTACGACCTCGCATGACCTCGCTCGCCGACCAGGACCTCGACAGCCTCGGTGGTCCGCTCAGCATCCTGACCCGCCAGAAGCGCGACCACGAGCGGCTCGACCGGCTGCTCCACCGCCTCGACCGCAGCGCCCCGGGCGTGGAGGAGCAGACCACTCTGCAGGCCATCGCCCGCCTCGTGTTCCCGCACGCGTTCGCCGAGGAGTCGGTGCTGTGGCCCGAGGCGCGTCGCGTCCTGCCCGACGGCGAGGCCCTGACGCTGCAGGTGGAGCAGGAGCACCAGGAGGTCAACGAGCTGTGGACCTCGCTCGAGGACCTCCCGTCCGGAAGCCCGGAGCGGGCCGAGGCGCTGGCCCGCCTGACGACCGTGCTGCGCGAGGACGTCCGCGACGAGGAGGACGAGCTGCTCCCCCGCCTGCAGGAGGCCGTCGGCGTGCGCCGACTCCGCCTGCTGGGCGTGGCGTGGGAGGCCGTACGGCGCACGGCGCCGACCCGGCCGCACCCGGTCGTCTCGCGCCGACCGCCCGGCAACGCGCTGGCCGCGCTGCCGCTGACGGTGCTGGACCGCTCCCGCGACGTGCTGGAGTCCGGCGCTCGCCGGTTCCCCCACCTGCACGTGCAGGCGTCACGGGCGAGCGACGGCCTGGCGGCGGTGACCGGCCGTGTGGAGCACGCGGGGCTGCTGCGCCGGGGCGAGGATCCCTCGACCCACCGCGACTGACCGCTGCAGCGAGCGGCGTGCCTGCCGCCGGGCGACGAGCACGGCGAGCACCACGACCGCCATGGTGAGGCCCAGCGGCATCAGCGTCAGCGCGCAGCAGGCGGCGAGCAGGAGGTGCAGCCGCTCGCTGCCGGTCGTGCGCGGCACGACGCGGGGTGCGGGGGCGAGTCGGTGGGCGGACATGGCATACCTCCGGGCTGGTGGGGACAGGTCGGGACGGGTCGGGACAGGTCGGGACTGGGTCCGAGGTCAGGTGAGGACGAGGAACCCGAGCCCGACCACGAGGGCCGGGATGGTGGTCAGCACCGTGGCCACCAGCGCCGAGCGGTGCTCGAGGGCCAGCAGCGGCAGGAGCGCGTCGCCGTCCTGGCTGATGGTGTTGGCCACGAGGGTGGCCAGCGGCATGCCGCCGGCAGCGAACATGCCGGCGAAGACGATCTGCACGGCGCACCCCGGCACGAGGCCGATGAGGGCGCCGACGACGACACCGGCGAGCCCGAGCACGGGCAGCTGCGAGCCGTCGAAGCCCGTGACGTGGGTGAGCAGCGACCAGGCGACGTAGGCCACGGCCACCCAGACGGTCACGAACGCGACCTCGTGGCCGCCGTGCCGCAGCACCGCGGCGAACGAGGTCTCCTCCGCACTGGCCTCGTCGTCGTCGGCGAGGCGGCACCCGCCGCGCACGAACACCACGATGGCCATCGACGCCCCGAGCACGCCCAGCACGAGGTAGAGCGTCTGGGGGTCGAGGAGCTGGAAGGTGACCGGCACGCTGACGGTCGCGCCTCCGCCGATCGCCAGCCACAGCAGCACCGGCAGCACGCCCACCTCGTGGAGGGCGAAGGCGGGTCGTGGCAGCGCCGGCTGGGCCGGCGTGACCGGCACCGGCGGGCGCTGCGGCGCGGGCGCCGGCACCGTCGCGACCGCGCGGCGTCGCGGGCTGATGCCCACGGCGTCGACCAGCCACCCGGTGCAGGCGCCCACGACGAGCAGCAGCGCCTTGAGCTGCACGGTGAGCCACGGGTCGTGGGCCAGCAGCACCCACGACGCGTCGCCCATGGTCGCCACCAGGGCTGCGACCGCCGCGCCGTACGACACCGCGCCGCGTCCGTACGCCGCCATCACCAGGATGGCGCCGCCGCACCCGGGCGGCATCGTGAGCGCCGCCGCCACCAGGGGGCCGGCGCCCCGACGCCGCTCGAGGGCGGCATCGAGGCGGTGGCCCCACCGGCAGCGCGCCCAGCCGAACGGCGCCACCATGAGGGCGACGAAGACGCCGACCTGCATGAAGGCGTCGGCGAGCGGGCGGAGCAGCAGCTCGGTCAGCGCGGAGGACATGGCAGCCGCTCACTCCCCGGGAGTGAGCTTGTCCTTGGCCTTGCTGACCAGGTTCTGCGCGCCCTGGACGAAGGCGCCTCCCGCGGTGCCCGGCTTGCCGGGACCCTTCGAGCCGTCGTAGGTGCCGAACAGCAGCGGGTCGGGCGCCGGGAGCTCCTGGACGTCGTCCTGGAGCGCGCGGCCCTCCTCGAAGCGGATCTCACCGTCGCCGACCAGCGTGGAGCCCTGCGCCCAGCGACCCTCGTGGGCGGTGCTGCCCTCGTGGAAGCTGTAGAAGACGTCGTTCTGTCCGGCCGCCTCCTCGTCCTTGCGCGAGTCCTCGAGCCCGTCGGTGTGGCCGTCCTCGATGAGCTGCTCGATGCCGAGGAGCCACTGCTGCTGGTGGAAGGTGTCCCGGGCCAGCGCGAAGGACAGCGTCTCCTTGACGCCCGGGTCGTCGGTCATCCCGATCAGGCGGGCGACCTGCAGCCGGCCCTGTGCCTCGGCCATGACGTTGTGGCGGAAGTCGGCGAGCAGGTTGCCGCTGGCGACGATGTAGCCGGCGTTCCACGGCACGCCCATGCTGTTGGTGGGCATCGCGAAGCCACCGCTGACGATCGCGTGCTGCGGGTTCTGCCCGCCGAGCACGGCTGCCAGTGCGGGGTTGGCGGCCGCCGCCTCGGCCTGGGTCTCGGCCGGCGCGCCCTCGAGGAGCCGGGCCAGGAGCGTCGTCAGCATCTCGACGTGGCCGATCTCCTCGGTGCCGATGTCGAGGATCATGTCCTTGTACTTGCCCGGGGTGCGACAGGCCCAGCCCTGCCACATGTACTGCATCATCACGGTCATCTCCCCGAACTGGCCGCCGATGACCTCCTGCAGCTTGGCCGCGTAGAGCGCGTCGGGACGGTCGGGCTTGGCGCTCCACTGGAGCTCCTTCGTGTGCCGGTACATGTCGTTCCTCTCGGTGGCGGGAGCGCCGTTCGCTCCTGACCCCTCCACGTTCGGGGACGCCCGTCCCGACGGCGTGACGGCGACCGCTCCCCCGGCGCCTCCGTCGCGCCTCGCCGGGCGCCTCCTCGGCGTCCCTCGGGCCGCGCCCCGGGCGTCACCGCAACCGTCACCGCGGCGTCACCGCAACGACGCATTGAGCGCCCGTGTCGGGGGCACTGGGGAGCCCACGCGACCTGGGGAGGCGACATGGCTCTTGCGGCACGGCTACACCTGCTGGGCGAGTTCGCCCTCGAGCTCGACGGTCGACCGCACCCGGTGCCCGCCACCGCGCGCCGGCTCCTGGCCCTGCTGGCGGTGGTGCACCGCGGGCGTCGCGTCTCGCGGACCGCGCTCGCCGAGGCGATGCGGCCCGACTCCGACCCGGCGCGCGCCACCTCGACCCTGCGGTCGGTGCTGTGGCGGCTGCCGCGCGACCGGGGGCGCGCGCTCGTCCTCGGCGACGCGATGGAGGTGTGGGTGCACCCCGACCTCTGGGTCGACCTCTGGGAGGCGGAGACGCAGGCACAGCTGCTGTGCGGGTCCGTCGCCCCGCTGGTCGAGGACCTCCCCGACCTCGCGCTGCTGACCCACGACCTGCTTCCGACGTGGCACGACTCCTGGCTCGCGGTCGAGCAGGAGTCGTTCCGCCAGCGCCGGCTGCACGCGCTGGAGCGCGGCGCCGACCTGCTGTGCCGGGCCGGGCGCTACCACGACGCGCTGTCGGCCGGCCTGGGCGCGGTGCGCTCGGAGCCCCTGCGCGAGAGCGCCCACCGACGGGTGATCCAGGTGCACCTCGCGGAGGACAACCAGGCAGAGGCGCTGCGCCACTACGACGGCTACCGGCGCCTCCTCGCCGACGAGCTCGGCCTGGCTCCGAGCGACCGGATGCGACAGATGGTCGCCCCGTTCCTGGGGCGGCCGGTCGACCTGCCCGGACGGGCCGGCTGACGGCGCACGGGGCGGGTCGCGCCGGTCACGTCCTCAGGCGGCGGTGTCGGGCTCCGTGGGGTCGAGGCTGACGACCTCGCCCCGGCCGGGGCAGCGGAGCGTCGCCGCGAGGCCCTCGGCGCGGGCCCGGTCGAGGAAGTCCGAGAGGGGCGAGCGGAACACGGTGTAGTCGTCGTGGTGGACGGGCACCACGACGGAGGGGCGGCAGCGGTTGACGAAGTCGACGCCCATCCGGGCGTCCATGGTGACCGTTCGCATCAGCACGCGCGTCCCTCCGAGGTGGACCACGGCGGCGTCGATGTCGGGGAAGCGCGCGCCGATCTCGTCGACGTGCGACCCGGTGAGCGTGTCGCCGCTGAGGTAGACGCGACGTCGTACGTCGCCGTCGACGACGTGCTCGAGGATGCTGCCCATCACCGACGGCAGCATCTTCCCCAGCAGGCCGCGGGCGTGGATGCCCGGGACGGCGGTGACCCGCAGCTCCTCGCCGCCCTTGACCAGCGAGTGCGCCTGCCAGGTCCTCAGGTCCTGCGTCTCGAAGCCCCACCGCGACAGGCGTCGCGCGGCCTCGGGCGTCGACAGCACGGGCGCGGTGCGGTCGAGCCGGTGGCGGGCGACGCGGTCGAAGTGGTCGCCGTGGAGGTGCGAGAGCACGACGGCGTCGAGCACCGGCAGGTCCTCGGGCTCGATCGCGGGATCGACGAGGCGCCGCGTGGACAGGCCCCACCCCAGGTAGGCGCGCTGGCCACGGTGGATGAAGTTGGGGTCCGTGAGCAGCGTGAAGGACCCCAGCGTCAGGACCGTGGTGGCGTTGCCGATGAAGTGGAGCCTGTCCCCGGTGGCCATGGGATCAGCGGATCAGCGCGTCGCCGGGCGCTTGCCGAGCACCACGCCGAGGGCGATCATGCCCAGGCCCAGCACGAAGTGCAGCCAGTCGTCTGCGGTGTTGAGCGGCACGAAGTTGGCCTGCGACGACTTGTCGATGACCAGGCCGTAGAGCCACAGCACCAGGTAGACCACACCGCCGCCGATGAGGTACGTCCGGGCACCCGAGGCGGTGCGCGCGAGCGCCAGGCCGGCGGCCCCGAACAGGAGGTGGACGATGTTGTGGAGCACCGACACCTGGAAGATCCCCAGGAGCTTGGCGTGGGACTCGTGGCCGGCGGCCTCGAGGCTGTCGTAGCCGGTCGTGATGCCCGGGATGAAGCCCAGGACCCCCACGAGCAGGAAGACCGCACCAACCGCGGCGGCGGCGGCCTGCACCGGCGCGCGCGTTGCGGTGGACGTGGATCGGACGTGCATGTTGTCGGCCATCGGCTTGCTCCTCTCGGTGGCGCACCCGCTGTGCGCGTGCCGCTCGGTACCCACGCCGCGTCCCGTCACGCGTGCGCACCACCCGGACGAGCGAGGCCCGGCGACGTGGCGCACGCCACGGAGTGGGATGGGCGCACGGGGGTACGGTCGGAGGCAAGCCCTGACGAGAGGAACCCACGTGAACCCGCTAGGCAAGGTCACCGCAGCCATCACCCACCCGGCACGCACCGTCGGCGCAGTCGCCGGAGCGACGGTCGGCGCGTCCGTCGGCGTCGCGACCGCCGGGCTGAGGACGACGGCACGGGTGGTGGGGTGGGCGGTCGAGCGGGCCGCGGGCACCGTCGCCGAGCACGGCGCCTCGTCTGTGCCGGCGCCGCGCCCCGCGCAGGACACCCTGACCGCGGAGGAGCCGACCTCTGCAGCCACCTCGAGCGGCACCTCCGACGTGAGCTCGGAGGCGCCGGCCATGGCGTCCGCCGAGAAGGCACCTGCTGAGAGGGCCGCCGCGAAGAAGGCACCCGCCACGAAGGCACCGGCGAAGAAGGCCGCTGCCGCGAAGGCGCCCGCCAAGAAGGCAGCCGCCAAGAAGGCACCCGCGAAGAAGGCACCCTCGAAGCAGGCCGCCGTCCTCGCGCCGGCGCTGGGCCTGACCGAGGACGAGGTCGCCGACGGCGTCGGGGTGGAGACCACCGACGACCTGCGCACCCCCTCGGGCATCCCCGCCGCCGACGAGGGCTACAACCCCGACACCATCGAGACCGACCTCTACCAGCCCGGCACCGAGCCGCTGGTCGACCCGGCCACGGTCAAGGCCGTGGCCAGCGAGGCCGAGGTCCTCGGTCGGGCGGCCGACCCCGACAAGGGCTGACTGTCACCGCCTCGACCTATCCTCGGACCATGCACCGGATCTTCGGCACGAGCGTCGCGTCGGTCTACCCGCACTACGTCACCAAGGTGGAGCGCAAGGGGCGCACGGCCGCCGAGGTCGACCGCGTGATCGAGTGGCTCACCGGCTTCGACGAGGCCGCGCTGCGCGAGCACCTCGACCGCGGCACCACCTTCGAGGCGTTCTTCGCCGACGCCACCCTCAACCCGCGGGTGGACCAGATCACCGGGTCGGTCTGCGGCGTGAAGGTGCAGGAGGTCGAGGACCCGCTGATGCGCCGCATCCGCTACCTCGACAAGCTCGTCGACGAGCTGGCCAAGGGCCGCCCGATGGAGAAGGTGCTCCGCAGCTGAACCGCCGTGTGCCTGCCGACCTCGCGGACCGGCTGCTCGACGTCCGCCGGATCTACCACGAGCCCGACATCGAGCGGTTCCCGCGCGCCCGCCAGGTGCTCGAGCGCTTCCCCGACGCCGAGCGCATCCAGGTGCTCTCCCACCAGGCGATCCCCGGCCTGCACGGCAACGCGGGCGCCGTCGAGGACTGGGTCCGCAACAAGCGCGAGGTGCTCGTGCTCGGCGAGAAGAAGTCGCTCAGCGCGCGCCGCAACGAGCGCTCCAGCGACTGGATCGCGCCGTCGACCGCCAACGGCTGCGCGATGGCGTGCTCCTACTGCTACGTGCCGCGGCGCAAGGGCTTCGCCAACCCCATCACCGTGTTCGCCAACATCGAGGCGGTGCTGGGCTACCTCGAGCGCCACGCCGGACGCCAGGGCGTGAAGCCCGAGCCCAACCAGTGCGACCCGGTCGACTGGGTCTACGACATCGGCGAGAACAGCGACTGCTCGGCCGACGCGCTCGTCTCCGACAACGTGCGCGACCTGGTCGACCTCTACGCCCGCCTCCCCCACGCCAAGGCGAGCTTCGCGACCAAGCTCGTCAACCGCGACCTGCTGGGCTGGGACCCGCGCGGTGGCACCCGGGTCCGGTTCAGCCTCATGCCGGAGGGCCCTTCCCGCCTCGTCGACGTGCGCACGTCCAGGATCGCCGACCGGATCGCGGCGATGGACGACTTCGTCGAGGCGGGCTACGAGGTGCACCTCAATCTCAGCCCGGTGATCGTCCACGAGACCTGGCTCGAGGAGTGGGCCGAGCTGCTCGAGCAGGTCGCCGACGGCACCAGCGCGCGCACCCGGGCCCAGCTCGCGGCCGAGGTCATCTTCCTCACCCACAACGAGGGCCTGCACGAGGTCAACCTCGGCTGGCACCCGCGCGGCGAGGAGCTGCTGTGGCGCCCCGACATCCAGGAGACCAAGCGCAGCCAGAGCGGTCAGACCAATGTGCGCTACCGCACCGGCTGGAAGGGTCGATGGGTGCGCCAGCTCACCGACCTCCTCGCCGAGAAGCTGCCGGAGTGCCGCGTGCGCTACGCCTTCTGAGGGGGACGAGGCCGTTCGCGCGCGGTCAGGGCACGTCGAAGGTGGTGCTGCGCACCGGGTTGTCGAACTCGGTGGTGCGCAGCGAGAGCTGCACCTCCCAGGTGCCGACGGTCGGCAGCACGACGTCGCCGGCGTAGACGCCCGGCCCGAGGTTGCTCAGCTGCACCTCCCCGAGGTCGACCTCGTCGCCGGACAGGCTGACCCGCGGTGCCTCGTAGCCCTCGGTCGGCGCGCCCGCGTCGTCGCGCAGCTCGATCGTGACGGTCGCCGGGCCCACCCCGAGCGGCTCGAGCGTCACCTTCGCGGAGATGTCGTCGAGGTCGAGCGTGCGGGACGCTGTCTCCCCCGCCGCCGGGGAGGTGACGGCCACGTCCGGCTCGGGGCTGCGGTCGACGAGGAACCCGGTCAGCAGGAGGACGACGACCAGCACCCCCGCCTCGGCGAACGTCGTCCGCACCAGCAGGGCGGTGGCGTCCCGCCGCTCACGCCTGCGCGACGCCGCGCGCAGGCGCGGCAGGAGCGCCAGGCGGTTCCAGGCGGCGATGCCGATCGCGACCAGCACGGCGAGGACCTTGACCAGCAGGAACCCGCCGTAGCCGGTGTCGAGCAGCGCGCTCCAGGAGCCGGCGATGCGCCAGGCCAGGACCGAGCCCGCGACGACGAGGACCGCCAGCACGCCCGAGGCCCACGTCGAGAACCGGGACAGCACCACGGCGCCGTCCTCGCCGCGCGCGGCGAGGTCGCCCAGCACCGCCGCGACCGCGACCAGCCCACCGACCCACAGTGCTCCCGCGACGAGGTGCAGGACGTCGACCGCGACCACCAGCGCCTCCGGGGTGCTGGCACGGGTGTGGCCCGTCAGCGCCGGTGCCGCCAGGGCGAGGGCGCACCCGGCCAGCACCAGGGCAGTCCGTCCGCGACCCGGGGGACCCGCCGGGACGGCCACGGCTGCGAGCGCGAGGCCGGTGACCACCAGGGCCGGTACGACGCGCTCGGCGGGCGCCAGCGCCGCCCAGGTCGACCCGTCGCCGAGCGCCGAGGCCGGCAGGCCGAGCTGGTAGAGCGCGACCATCGGGACGGCCGCGCACCAGGCCACCGCCCCGACGAGCGCGGCGCCGCGCGCCACCGCCCGGAGGCGGCGCCGCGAGCCGTCGTCGGCCCGGTCGGCCGGGAGGAGGAGGACCGCGAACGCGGCCACGCCGGTGGCGACCAGCAGGCCCACGTAGCCCAGCCACCTCACCACGCTCAGGAGCAGCGGCGCCTCCGTCCCCGCGTCCGCGCTCGTCGTGGGGACGTCCACCACGTCGCTCCGCTCGCCGACCGAGAAGCTGAGGGACCCGCCGATGGGGTGGCCGTCGGCCGAGACGAGTCGCCAGACGACGACCAGCGTCCCTCGGCCCACCTCCTCGTCGAGGCCCACGACGAGCTGCGCCTGGCGCACCGACGCCGTCGAGGCCACCTCCTCACCGGACGCGTCGAACACCTGGATCCCGGCCGGGACGCCGATGACCGACTCGTTGAACGTGAAGGTGACCTGGTCAGGTGCCGCCTCCAGCACGGCACCCTCCGCCGGGTCGGTGCTGACGAGGGTCGCGTGCGCCGCCGCCGGAGAGGCCGTGCCCAGGACGAGGAGGAGCGCGGCGTGCACCAGGGCGGAGGCGAGCAGCAGCCAGCCGGCCGCCCGGCGCCGCGAGGAGCGTGGGGTCATGCGCGTCGGCGGCGCAGCAGCAGGACCGTGCCGCTGGCCAGGCACCCCAGCGCGAGCACGCCACCGGCACTCCAGGCCATCACCCGTCCGCCCTGCTCCCGGTCGTCGGCCGGGGCGCCCGCGGACTCCTCGCCGGCGGTCACGACGATGACCGGCGCGGGCATGTCGAGCTCGTCCCGGCTGGCCGCGTCCTCGGCGACCTCGGTCCAGGCCGCCTCCCCCTGCTCGCACCGCTGCACCACCGGGAACACGAGCTCGGTGCCGGCGACGTCGGGCAAGCGTACGGAGAAGGCCACCTCGTCGCGCAGGGCGTCGGGCAACGGGTCGTCGGTGCGGAAGGTGGCGCCACCCTCGACCTGCTCGGCGGACCAGCGCTCGGTGTCGGTGAGCACGAGCTCGGCCACCTCGTCGGGCATCCGGACGGCGATCTCCGTGGTGGCCGATCCCTCGCAGCCGTGCGGGACCTGCATCCGCACCTCCGCGGTCGCGCCGGCGGCCGTCGTGCTGGCCGTGACGGTCACGTGGGCCGCCGCCGGGGACGCGGTCAGGGCCAGGCCAAGTACCGCGACACCGGCCGCCGCTCCCGACCTCGCGCCGGCCGCGAGCGCGCGGATCCGGTTCATGGGAGCTCCCGACGAGGCGTGGAGGGACGGGTGGGACGGGGGTGGGGTGGTGACGGTCACACAACCAGCGGCTCGAACTGTTGTCAAGGATGTGAACTGGCACTACCGTGATTCAAGTCACCGAACCGTGGTCGTCATCCTGAACAGGACGCCCCGACGCGGGTCCGTCCGAAGAACGACAGAGAGGGAACACCCCATGCCCAACATCACCGTCGAGCTCCTCAAGGGACGCTCGGTCGAGCAGCGCCGCGACTTCGCGCAGGCCGTGGCGGACAGTGCCGTGGAGATCCTCGGTGCCCGTCGCCAGGACGTCCGCATGGTCTTCAGCGAGATCACCCCCGACATCGTGGCCAACGGCGGTGTGCTGGCCAGCGAGGACGAGAGCCGCGCCGGCGTGGTCGCCGCGCTGGCCGACGACTGAGCCGGCACCAGCAGGTCCCACGACGACGCCTCCTCGCTCGCGAGGAGGCGTCGTCGTCCTCGGGTCCATGGCGTCAGCGCCGCTCGATGGTGACCGACTCCAGGAACAGCCGCTCGGCGAACGCCTCCCCGCCCATCCCCAGCCGGTCCATCGCGGTCATCGTGTCGATGACGTCCATCCCGGCCAGCACCCGGCCGAACGTCGTCTGGACCCGGTCGGTCCGGTAGCCGGCGTCGAACTCCTTGCCGTAGGCGATGAAGAACCCGCTGCCGGCGGTGTAGGGAGCACCCGTGCCGGCGGTGGTCACCGTCCCGACGGGGTAGCCCTCCCGCTTCGCCCGGCCCAGCTCGTCGGGGAGGAGGTAGCCGACGTCCCAGCGGACGGTGTTGTCGCCGCTGCCCGCCTGCACGGCGGCGACAGCGCCGAAGTCGCGGAAGACCTCGAGCCCGTCGTAGAACCCCTCCTCGGCGAGGAAGACGAAGGAGTTGACCGCCACCGGGGCGTCCCGCTCCAGCAGGTCGATGACGAGGGGGCCGCAGGACGTCTCGATCCTCGCGACGTAGTCGACGCCGTCCTCGAGCACGTCGGCCGGACCACCGGGATAGCGGGGACGCGACGCACGCGCGTCCGCCGGTGCCTCGGCCCCGCAGGCGACGGGACGGTCGTCCTTCGCTGGTCGCACACCGCTGTCCACGGCGGTCCCCGGCTCGACGGTGAAGTCCTCCGCCAGGACCGCGCCGGCCTCGACCGCACCGGCCGCCGCGGACGCCTGCGCCTCACCGGCCGCCTCGGAGGCCAGCAGCTCGGTGTCGCGGACCTGCGTCTCCCCGGCGCCGGGATCCGGCTGGTCGCGCCCGGTGAGGGCGACGACCACCACGACGACGGCGAGCACTGCCCCGACGACGCCGAGCACCGTGCCACGTCGGCGACGCGCGGCCAGGCGCCGCTGGTCGAGTTCCCACTGCTCCCGCTCGGCCCTGCGGCGTGCCTCGCGCTGCTTCTTGCTGCTCACCCACGTCTCCTCGGCCGGCTCACCATCGGCTGAACGGTGCCACGCCGGACCCGGTGAAGCGGAGCGGGCCCCGGAGGATCGCTCCTCCGGGGCCTGCTCCTTCCTGCCTGGTCCTGCGTGGTCCTGCTACTTCTTCCTGCGGACCTTGATCGTCACCTTGTCCGAGACCGGCTCGGCGAGCGCGCTCCCGCCGTAGGTCACGGTCAGCCGCCAGGTCCTCGTCGCCTTGGGCAGCCTGACGACGACCCTGCCGTCCCGCAACGTGCCGGTGACGGTCCTGCCGCCCCTGACCGCGACCGACACGGTGCCCGTGACCGGTACGTCGTCAGCAGCCGTCAGGACGACGGTGACCTTCGCGGCCTTGCCCTTCTTCACCGTGCTCGGCGCCTTCACGGTCATCCGCGGGACGACCTTGGCGACGGTGACCTCCATCGACGAGGACGAGGCACGGTGGCCGTCGTCCCCGACGTAGCGGAGGGTGAGCCGGTGCGTGCCGGGCAGCAGGCTCCTGGCCGGGAGGGCCAACCTGGCCTGCCCGGAGGCGAGGACGCCGGACGCCAGCACCGTGGTGCCGTCGACCGCCTCGACCCTGCCGGTGGCCCCCGACGGCGCGACGCTCGCCACGATCGTGCCCGCCTGGCCGTAGGTGATGGGCGTCGAGGCGCCTGCCACCGCGGAGGTGAGCGGACCACCACCGTTGCCGCCCGTGGGCCTCACGGTGATCGTGACGGTGGCCGGCGCCGAGGTGTCGGTGCCGTCGCCCGCCGTGTAGGTGAACACGTCCCTGCCTGCGAAGCCCGCGTCGGGCGTGTAGGTGAAGGAACCGTTGGCGTTCACCGTCACCGAGCCGTTGACGGGCTGGCTGGTCCGCGTCGCGGTCAGCGCGTCGCCGTCGGCGTCGGTGTCGTTGCCGAGGACACCCGGCGCGGCGAGCGTCAGCGGCTCACCGGCCACGGTCGCGAAGGCGTCGTCGACGCCCACGGGCGCCCTGTTCGGCGTCTCGGCGACCTCCTCCACCGTGACGGTCACGGTGGTGGCCGGGGACGTGGCGGTCCCGTCGCTGGCCTTGTAGGTGAAGGTGTCGGCGCCGCTGAAGCCCTCGTCCGGGACGTAGCTGAACGAGCCGTCCGCGTCGACCGTGACGACGCCACCGGCGGCCCCGGACACGTCGCCGGCGGTGAGGTCGTCACCCTCGGCGTCGGTGTCGTTGGCCAGGACACCGTCCTCGGCCGAGACCTCGAGGACCTGCCCCTCGGTCGTGGCGTAGGCGTCCGGCACACCGACCGGCGCGACGTTGGTCGTGCCGTTGAAGATGGCCAGCACGTCCTCCGCGCTCAGCGCGTAGCCGTAGATGCGGAAGTCGTCCTGCTGCTCGGTGGGGCGGGGGTCGGGCCAGCTGCCGTTGCCGATGAAGTTGGCGTTGGTGCCGCCCTCGGTGATGTCGCCGATCATGACCGGGACGGTGTTCTCCGCCCGGAGCACGCCGTCGAAGTAGATCTTCACCGTGGAGCCGGTGCCCGAGGCCGCCGGTCCCATGGTGACGGCGACGTGCGTCCACTGGCCCAGCGGCAGGTCCTGCGTGCCGGGCAGCGCGGTGCGGTACTGCTCACCGTTGTTGTTGCGCAGGGTGACCACGAAGCCGCGTGCGCCGCTGTCCCACTCGGACTGGACCAGCAGGAACTCGTCCTGGCCCTTGCCGATCTGGACGTGGGACGTCCAGTTGGGCAGGGCGGTCGGACGGATCCAGGTGGAGATGGTGATCTCCTCCTCCATGCCCTCGGTGATGTCGTTGGGCAGCTGGACGTGGCCCTGACCGGGCAGGTTGAGCGCGCTGCCGTACTTGCCCGCAGCGGTCCACCCGGCGTTGCCCTGCAGCACACCGGCGCCGATGGCCGGGTCGGACCCGGAGTTGGCGGCCGACGTGCCCGTGCCCTCGTCGAAGGTGTAGCGGACCGGGACGCCCTCGCCCACCGGGGGACGCGCCACCGTGTGCTGGGTGGCGCCGACCGAGTCGCGCCAGCCCGCAGCCGCGATGAAGCGGACCTCGATGTCGTGCTGGCGCGGCGCCAGCGTGACCTCGGGGAAGACGACCTGGCCGTTGGTGACCGCGACCTGGCCCCCCTGGCTCGTGCCGTCGATCCACAGTTCGGCGACGCCGGTCGGGTTGGCGTTCGCCTCGTCCTTGACCGTGGCCGACACCGTGATGGGGGTGTTGAAGGCCGACGGGGAGGCGGGCGACGTCGTCACGGTGGTGGTCGTGTCGACCGCCGTGCCGTCGGCGTGGAGCCCCGCGACGTCGGCGTCCGTGAGCGCGGTGGTCCAGAGCCGTACGTCGTCCATCCGGCCGTCGAACGCGGGGTCCGGGTAGCCGTTGCGGCCCAGCCAGTTGTTGGTCGTCGGACCGACGTCGGTCATGGTGATCGTCAGGTCGTTGCGGCTGGCGATCTTCTGGCCGTCGAGGTACAGCGTGCCCGTGGCGCCCTGTCGCGTGAACACGACGTGGTTCCACCTGCCCGCGGCGACGTCCTTGGTCGGCACGGCGAAGACCCGCTCCTGGACGTTGCTGCCCTTCTTCTTGAAGGTCGCAGCGAGGCCGGTGTTGCCGTTGGCCTGGGTCTGCATCTGGACCTGGAAGAAGCTGCCCGCGTCGCCGAGGCCGTCACCGATGTGGAACAGGTTGATCCAGTTCCCCTTGGTGTCGGGCCGGACCCAGAACGAGGTGGTGAAGTCCGTCTCGCCCTGGAGCAGGTTGTCGGGCAGGTCGACCGTGTTGGCGTTGGTGCCGCCCGGGAGGTCGAGCGCGCCTCCCGTGACCCCGTCGGTGCTCCACCCGGTGGTGCCGGTGAGCGTGGCCGCGCCGACGGTGTTGTCGGACCCGGTGTTGGCCGCCGTGGAGCCGGTGCCCTCCTCGAACGCGTACTGGACCACGGCGTCGTCGACGCCGAGACCGGTGCCGACGACCACGAGGTCGTCGAGGACGACGCTGCCGCCCGGCCCGCCGCCCGAGATCGTCAGGTCCTGCTGCCGCGCGGTGGCGGTGAAGGTCCCGACGAAGGTGTCGAAGGCGGCGTTGGACGACTTCTGGGTGGACGCCGACAAGGTGGTGGTCAGGTCGGCGATCGAGAGGGCGGCCGTGCCGGGCGCGGTGCCGGCTGAGCGGCTGTCACGGGCGTAGCGCACCGACAGGCGGTACTGCTTGCCCACGCTCAGGCCCTTGAGGGTGCGGGTCAGCTCGCCGTCGGCACCCACCGCGAGGTGGTAGCCGGTGAGGCCGAGGGCGCCCATGCCGCCCGCGTTGGCGCGGATGAGCTGCACCTGGTCGTCGACGACCCACGGCGACATGCGGCCGTTGCCCGCCGCCACCTGGACGCTGTCGTAGGTGCCGGACCGCCACGAGGCGGGCAGGCGGGGGTACTCGAACTGGTCGACGACGGTCGGAGCCGGCGCGGCCATCTTCACGGTCGGGTCGATCTGGACGATCTTGGCCACGGACGGGACGCCGCCGCTCCACACGAAGACCATGTAGGCACCGGGAGGCGCGAAGTTGGCGTTCGTCGGGGAGGTGACGCTGACCGTGCCGCCCGACTGCGTGAACGACAGGTCCTGGAAGTTCTGGTCGTTGTTGAAGCCGTGGGTGACCGAGCCGTTGCGGACGAGGGTGACCCGCTCGACCGGCTTGTCCGAGGACAGCGAGAACGTGCCGTCGTAGCCGATCTTCCTCGGGGCGTTGGTGACGACCGGCCGCACGGCCGGCTCGTCGCCGTCGAAGAGGTAGGCCGGGGAGTAGTACTCCACGTCGGTGTAGTTGTGCGGGCCCGGGGCGCCGCCGCCGCCGATCATGATCCGGCCGTCGGGCAGGAGCAGCGCGACCGAGTGGTAGAGCCGGGCGTGCTCGTAGGGGATCTCGACCTCGGTCCACTGCTGACCGCTCGGGGCGTCCGGGTTCCAGATCTCCGGGTTGGTGACGTAGCCGCCCTGGCCGTTGTTGTCGCGCGATCCACCGGTGACGAGCACCCTGCCGTCGGGCATGACCGTCGAGGTCGCCCAGTGGCGTCGGTGCTTCATCGGGTCGGTCGCGGTGACCACCGGGGCGGCGGTGCCGCCCGAGATGTCGACGGTGAACCCGGCACGGGCGCCGGCGGGGCCGCCGCCGTTGGCCCACCAGCCGCCGCCGACCTGCAGGATCTTGCCGGGGCGGTACATCGTGGCGGTCGAGGTGGCGCCGACCGGGTTGCCGAGGGCGCCCTGGTTGCCGGTGCCGTTGCCCAGCGTGCCGCGCATCGTGACCGCACCGTCGCCGGACGGGTCGAGCTCGAACATCTGGGTGCCGGTGATGGTGAAGACGTTGCCGTTGGTCGGGGCGACGAAGGCGCGGGGGTACCACCAGCGGTTCTCGTCCTGGGGGGCGTCGGCGCCGTCGCCGTAGGCCTGGGCGCTGGTGGCGCCGGTCAGCAGCTTCCAGGAGCTGCCCTGCTGCGGGTCGTAGACCTCGGGCGTGAGCACTCCCGGGCCGCCGGGGCCGCCGCGCAGCGAGCCGCCCTGGACGACGATGGAGCCGTTGGGCAGCGTGGTGCCGGTCGGGTACCAGCGCGGGAAGTTCATCGGCGCCTCGTTCTTGAGGCCCTTGCCCGTGGAGTAGCTGGTGACGCCGATGGCGGCGTCGTTGGGCGCGTTGCCGCCGAGGCCGTCGTCACCGCCGACGGTGAACGTCGAGCGACGGTGCGGCATCTGCACCTGCATGGAGCAGAAGAGGTCGGTGTAGGTCGCGTTGGGGACGACGCCGGAGACCAGGTTGGCCACGGTGCGCACCACCGTCGGGTCCCAGACGTCGATCTCCATCTGGCCGCCCTGCGTGACGCAGTCGTTGCCGCTGTAGTCGTACGGCGTGTTGTCGGTGCAGCCCGAGCCCACCGAGCCGAAGGACTGGACCTTGCCGTCGGAGGTGAGGGCGGCGTTGATGGGCATGAGCGGCCACGGCGTGACGGCGCTCATCTCGCCCTGCTCGTCCTTCTTCGGGGGCGAGCAGTCGGCGGGCAGCAGGCCGGCGGAGTAGGCCATGCCGTTGCGCAGCTGCGCCCGGACGAAGTCGTCGGCCTGGTTGTCGTTGGCGTTGCCGCCGTCGTCGGCCGCGGTCCAGGCCGAGGCGTGGTGCCCGAGCGAGGAGTACCACGAGCGACCCTGGTCGATGGACTGGCACCAGGTCACCGGGTGGGACGTGCCCTCCTCTCCGATCCGGGCGCCGGGGGCGTAGGTGGACTCGTCGACGGTCACGAGGGTGCGCACGTTCTGCGTGGGGTTGACGTCCCACTCGTACCACTCGTCGGTGTAGGACAGGGGCGAGCTGATGCCCGCGGTGAGCGGGTGGGCGCCGTCGGTGACGGTGACGGTGCCCCGCTGGCCGCCGGCGGGCTCGGGGTGGCCCGTGGACGCCGCGCCGACGAGCCGGCGGTAGAACGGGTTCACGTCGTGCTCGGTCTGGTCGGGGGACCACGAGGTGTAGTGGATGCCCGCGAACCCGCCGCCGCCGCGGATGTAGCCCTCCAGGGCGGCCCGCTGGTCGGTGTTGAAGAGCACCCCCGCGGTGTGGGCGAACACCAGCAGGTCCTTGGTGCCGAGGTTCTCGGGGGTGAAGACGGCGGCGTTGGTCGTCTCCTGCACGTCGGCGACAGCCTTGGACGCGTCGCCGGTGTTGCCGTCGAGGCCGTACTGGGCCGCGAGCGAGTTGGCCATCTCCTTGACCGCGGCGCGGGTGTTGGCCACCGAGCCGTGCACCCCGTCGCCGCTCGAGAACAGCAGGACGCGCAGCACGTCGTCGTCGCCGGGCGCAGCCGACGCGGTCACGGCGGTCGCGGGCGCGGCGGCGAGGGTGGCGAGCGGGAGCGCGACGCCGAGGGCGGCGGTCAGGGCGACGACTCGTGTCGCTGCGCGGCGGAGGCGCCGTGTCGGGCGCCGGCGGGCAGATCGGTGCAGCAGGTTCATCAACGTTTCCCTAGGGCTCGGCGGGGCGGAGCTCGGCGGGCGGCGGGTGCGGTCAGCGCTCACGAGACAGCCGAAACGTATGACGGGCATCACACAGAGTCAAGAACTCTGTCCAGAATTGTGAACTCGACGGCGCAAACGTTCCGATACATGAAAGCAGGCCTGGGCGGCCGATCCCCCGCACGGGGTCGGACCGCCCAGGCCTGGTCTGGGTGGCGTGCGCCAGCCGGCGGCTAGCGGCGTACACGCGCGCTGCCGCCACCGGCGAGCGCGCGCACCTCCTCCCGGGTGGCCATCGAGGTGTCACCGGGGGTGGTCATGGCGAGCGCGCCGTGGGCGGCGCCGAGCTCGAGGCACTGCTGCAGCGGCTCGCCCTCCAGCAGGCCGTAGACCAGCCCGGAGGCGAAGCCGTCACCGCCTCCCACGCGGTCGAAGATGCCGAGGTGCTCGCGGGGCGTCGAGGCCAGCACGCCCGTCTCCGGCGACCACGCGATGGCCTGCCAGTCGTTGTCGCTGGCGGTGTGCACGGTGCGCAGGGTCGTCGCGACGACCTGGAGCCAGGGCATCTTCTCCGCGACCGTGGCGACCATCGCCTCGAAGCTGTCCATGGGCAGCGTGCTGAGGTGCTCGTCGACGTGGGCCACCTCGAAGCCGAGGGCCGCGGTGAAGTCCTCCTCGTTGCCGATCATCACGTCCACGTGCTCCGCGAGCCGGGTGTTCACGTCGCGGGCGCGCTCGGTGCCGCCGATGCCCGCCCACAGGCTGGGCCGGTAGTTGAGGTCGAAGGACACGATCGTCCCGTGCCTCCGGGCGGCCGCCATCGCCTCCTCCGCCACGGCGGCGGCGTTCTCGGACAGGGCCGCGTAGATGCCGCCGGTGTGCAGCCAGCGCACGCCACGTCGACCGAACAGGTCGTCCCAGTCCACGGTGCCGGGCGCCAGGTGGGCGATCGCGGTGTTGGCCCGGTCGGAGACACCCACAGCCCCGCGGACGCCGTAGCCGCGCTCGGTGAAGTTCAGCCCGTTGCGCACCGTGCGCCCGATGCCGTCGTAGTCCTCCCAGCGGATCAGCGAGGTGTCCACGCCGCCCTGCATGACGAGGTTCTCGACGAGGTGGCCGATCTCGTTGTCGGCGAGGGCGGTGACGACCCCGGCGCGCAGGCCGAAGACCTTGCGCATGCCGCGGGCGACGTTGTACTCACCGCCGCCCTCCCAGGCCTCGAACCGGCGGGCGGTGCGGATGCGGCCCTCCCCCGGGTCGAGGCGCAGCATCACCTCCCCGAGCGCGACGATGTCGAGCTCGCACTCCTCGGCCGGACGGGTCTCGATCATGCGGGTGCTCCTTCGAGGGTCGGGTGGTAGAGCCGCGTCGAGGCGGCGCAGCGGGCGGCGACCTCGTCCCAGCGGCCGGCCGCCAGCAGGTCGCCGGCGACCATCCAGCTGCCGCCGACGGCGGCGACCGCCGGGTGGGCGAGGTAGGCCGGGGCGCTCTCGGCCGTGATCCCGCCGGTGGGCATGAACCGCACCTGCGGGAAGGCGGCGGCCAGCGCCTTGATCGTGGGCAGTCCCCCGTTGGCCTCGGCCGGGAAGAACTTCACGGTGTCGAGGCCGAGGTCGAGGGCCTGCATGACCTCCGTCGGGGTGGCGATGCCGGGGACGACCGGCACGCCGGCGTCCTGGCAGCGTCGTACGACGGCGGCGCTGAGGCCCGGCGACACGACGAACCGCGCCCCCGCCTCCAGCGCCTCGTCGACCTGGCGGTCGGTGAGGACGGTGCCCGCCCCGACGACCAGGTCGGCGTTCTCGGCGAGCCGGCGCAGGACGGCGGCCGCCCCGGGCGTGCGGAACGTCGCCTCGGCGACCGGCAGCCCGCCCTCGACGAGGGCGGCGCCGAGCGCGTCGGCCCTGGCCGGGTCGTCCAGGACGACCACCGGCACGATGCGGTGGCCGCCCAGGACGTCGGTCGCACTCACGGTGGGCTTCACTCCGTGGATCACCGGAGCTCGGCGATGACGGTCTTGAGCTCGGTGTAGTCGTCCAGGCCGAACGACCCGAGCTCGCGGCCCCAGCCGGACTGCTTGAAGCCACCGCGCGGCAGCGTGACGTCGTCGGCGTGCCAGGTGTTGAGCCAGACCGTGCCGGCCCGCAGCTTGCCGCCGACCCGGTGGGCGGTGCCGAGGTCCTTGGACCAGACGCCGGCCGCGAGGCCGTAGACGGTGTTGTTGGCGGCGGCGACGACCTCGTCCTCGGAGTCGAACGGGATCGCGGTGATGACCGGGCCGAAGATCTCGTCGGTCTGCACGGCCATCTGCTCGGTGACGTCGGTGATGAGCGTCGGGGAGAAGAAGTAGCCGCGCTCGGCCGCCGGGTCGGGGCTGCCCGCGGCGATGGTGGCGCCGTCGGCGACCGCGCCGCGGACGTAGCCCATCACCTTCTCGTGCTGCTCCTGGGAGACCAGCGGCCCCATCGTGGTGGCCGGGTCGAACGCGTCGCCGACCCGGATCGCCTTCGCGGCGGCAGCGACGCCCTCGATGACCTGGTCGAAGACCTCGCGCTGGACGTAGAGGCGCGAGCCGTTGACGCAGCACTGGCCCTCGTTGAAGTAGCCCGCGAGCGCGGCTCCCGCGATCGCGGCGTCGAGGTCGGCGTCGGCGAAGATGATGTTGGGCGCCTTGCCGCCGAGCTCGAGCGAGACCTTCTTGAGGTTCCTGGACGCGCCGGCGGCGATCTTCTTGCCGACCTCGGTGCTGCCGGTGAAGGCGACCTTGTCCACGTCGGCGTGGTCGACGAGGGCGGCGCCCGCGTCACCGAAGCCGGGCAGGATGTTGACCACGCCGGCAGGCACGCCGGCCTCGAGCAGCAGCTGGCCCAGCCGCAGCGCCGTCAGCGGCGTCTGCTCGGCCGGCTTGAGCACCACGGTGTTGCCCGCGGTGATCGACGGGATGATCTTGAACGCCGCCATGGTGAGCGGGAAGTTCCACGGGACGATGCCGGCGACGACGCCGATGGCCTCACGGCGGGTGTAGGCGTGGAACTCGCGACCGGGCACCGACATCGGGATGGTGGTGCCCTCCATCTTGGTGGCCCAGCCGGCGAAGTAGCGGAACAGCTCGGCGGCCACGCCGACGTCGCCGCGGGCCGAGGCCAGGCTCTTGCCGTTGTCGAGCGACTCGAGCTGGGCGAACTCCTCGGCGCGCTCGTCGATCATGTCGCCGATGCGCCACAGCAGGTGCGAGCGCTCGCGCGGCGTCATCCGCGACCACGGCGACCCGGCCTCGAAGGCGTTGCGGGCGGCCACGACGGCGCGGTCGGCGTCCACGGCCGAGGCGCGGGCCACCTGCACGAGGACCTCCTCGGTGGCCGGGTTGACGGTGTCGAACGTCTGGCCGTCCTTGGCGTCGACCCACTCGCCGTCGATGAGCAGCTGGCGCGGCGAGGAGAGGAACGAGGAGACGGCGGGGAGGAGCTGGGAGTTCTCGGACATGGGAGGCCTTCCGGGTTCGTGGCGGGGTTCGTGGCGGATCGTGGATCGGGGGTCGGGGCGATCGGGGTCGGGAGGGTCAGGGTCGCGGTCGGGGTCGGGCTGCTACTTGATGATCAGCACCTTCGACCGGTCGAGGGTGAGCGCGACGGCGGCGACGATGATGGCGCCGTAGAGGATCTGCTCCCAGGCGGACGGGACGCCGACGATCGGCAGGCCCACCCGGAGCAGGGTGACGACGAGGGCGCCGGCGAGGCTGCGCCACAGCGAGCCGTGACCGCCGGTGATGGCCGTGCCGCCGACCACGATGGCCGCCACCGCGGGGAGCAGCAGGTTGTCGGCCATCGTCGGGCTGCCGCTGAAGTTGCGGGAGGCGAGCATGACGGCGGCGAGGCCGGCACAGGCGCCCGACACCGTGAACGCGGCGACCTTCACCAGGTCGACGGGCGTGCCGGCCAGCCGGGCGGCCGACTCCGAGTAGCCGGTGGCCCGGACGAAGCTCTCCAGCGGCGTGAGCTTGATGACGAGCGAGATCACCGCGACGACGAGGAGCGCGACGAAGAACGACATCGGGACGTAGCCGGCGACGTAGAGGTTGAGCCACTTCGTGGCGTCGCGGTCGACGACCCGGATGGGCCCGGCGTCGGAGATGACGAGCGCGATCGCGGAGAAGATGCTCATGCCCCCGAGCGTGACGACGAACGACGGGATCCTCAGCAGCACGTGCGCGATGCCCTGGACGGCGCCGATGGCGCCGGCCGCGGCGATGACGCCCAGCACGGTGAGGCCACCGAGGTCGGGCAACCACATCGCGAAGAACACCGTCGACAGGGAGCAGAGGGCGGCGATCGACAGGTCGATGCCACCGCACAGCACCACCAGCGTGGCACCGGCCGCGAGCACGACCAGCGGGGCCGACGTGCGTACGGCGGCGGTGAGGCTGCGCTGGGTGAGGAAGTCGGGGTCGGCGACCGTGAGGGCCGCGAGCAGCGCGACGAGCGCGATGAGCGGCATGAACGAGGTGACGCGCTGACCGACGGTGGGACCGCCCTTGACGATGGCGGGCTCGGCCGCCGGGTTGGACTCGGGGGTCGTGAGGACCGGTGTGCTCATCTCAGACCATCTCCTTCACCAGGTCGAGCGGGGTCGGCTTGCCGCCCTGGGGGCACGCGACCTCGGCGGTCGCCCGACCGTCGCTCATCACGATGATCCGGTCGGACATCCCGATGGCCTCCTCCAGGCTGTCGGCGAGGAGCACGGTGGCCACGCCACTGTTGGCGAGCTCGCGCATCAGCCGGTAGACCTCCGAGCGGGCGCCGATGTCGAGGCCGCGGGTCGGGTGGTCGAGGAGCAGCAGGCGGATGTCGCCGGCCACCAGCCAGCGCGCCAGGACGACCTTCTGCTGGTTGCCGCCGGACAGGCGCCCGATCTGCGTGCCGCGGTGCGGGGTGCGGATCGAGAGCCGCTCGATCCACTTGTCGACCAGGGTGGCCTGCTTCTGCGGCACCACCATCGGGCCGGCGCAGCGCGACTTCTGCTTGGTGAGGGTCATGTTGTCGGCGACCGACATCGGGCCGACCATGCCCTCGATCTTGCGCTCGGCGGGCACGTAGCCGACGCCGGAGGCCACGGCGGCCCGGGTGCCGGACAGGTCGAGCTTCCGGCCGTCGAGGGTGACCTCGCCGGCCAGGGTGGGCTCGGCCCCGAAGAGCGCGCGGCACACGTCCTCGCGCCCCGAGCCGTGCACGCCGACGATGCCGACGATCTCACCGGCCCTGACCGCGAGGTCCACGTCGCGGAAGGTCCTGCCGGACAGCCCGGTGACGACCAGGCGGGGCTCGGCCTCCGCCGCGGAGCGCTCCGAGAGTCCCGCGTGGTAGTGGTCGTCGGAGCCCGTCGAGCCGATCATCATGCGGTGCAGCTCCGAGGGCGCGGCGCCCGCAGTGGCCACCTCGCCCACCGACTGCCCGCCGCGGAGCACGGTGACCCGGTCGCACACGTCGAGCACCTCGTCGAGGCGGTGCGAGACGAAGACCACCGACGCGAACTCGCGGAGCCGGCGGACCTGGGTGAAGAGCGTCTCGATCTCCTTGGACTCCAGCACCGAGGTGGGCTCGTCGAGGATGATGACGGGCGGGTGGGAGGTGCGCTCCTCGATGCGGAGGACCTTGGCGATCTCAACCATCTGCCGCTCGGCGAACGTCAGCGTGTCGGTGCGGGCCAGCGGATCGATGTGGGAGCCGATCTTGTCGAGCTGGGCCTGCGCGAGCTTGCGCATCGTGTCCCAGCGGTAGATCCCGCGGCGCACCCCGGCGCCCTCGCTGCCCAGGACGATGTTCTCCGCGGCGGTGAGGTTGGGGACGAGCGACTGCTCCTGGAACACCATGCCGATGCCGTGGTCGGCGGCCTCGACGACGCTGCGCAGGCGGACCTTCTCGCCACGGACCCAGATCTCACCGGAGTCGGGGCGGACCAGGCCGACGAGCGCCTTGAGGAGCGTGGACTTGCCGGCGCCGTTCTCGCCGGCGAGGCCGAGCACCTCGTGCTGGCGCACGACGAGGTCGACGCCGTCGAGCGCCTTGACGCCCGGGTAGTGCTTGACCAGTCCGCGCACCTCGAGGGCGGGGACGGGAGCCGGCGCCGGGGCGTCGGGCTGGAGCTGCAGGTCGGTGGTCACTTGGTCACCTGGTTCCTACGACGCTGGGGGATGACCGCGGCCGAGACGGCCGCGACGACGATGAGGCCCTGGACACCGCCCTGCCAGTAGGGGCTGACCCCGATCTGGACGAGGCCGTTGGTCAGGACGGTGACGAGGAGGACGCCGACGGCGGAGTGGAGCACTCCCCCGCGTCCGCCGGTGAGCAGGGTGCCACCGACGACGGCGGCGGTGATCGCCGCGAAGTCGTAGCCCTTGCCCGCCTGGACGAGCCCGGCGCTGAGCTGGCTCGTCACCAGCACGCCCGCGAGCCCGTAGAACGACCCGGCGAGGGTGAACACGGCGACCTTGTAGGGGGCGACCTTCACGCCGGAGAGGGACAACACCTCCTCGGCGCCGCCGATGGCGTACGCGTAGCGGCCCAGGCGCGAGTAGCGCTGGACGAGCCAGCCGACGAGCACGCAGCCGACGGCGATCCACGTCAGGTAGGCCAGGCCCAGGAAGCGGCTGACGGCCCAGCTGCGCAGCATCTCGTCGGAGATGTTGGGCTGCACGCCGGAGAACAGCAGCGTCGCGACGCCGAGCCCGACGGCCGAGACCCCAAGCGTGGTCATGAAGGACGGGACCTTGAGCGTCACCAGCGCCATGCCGCTCAGGCAGCCGAGGGCCGAGCCGAGCAGGACCGCGACGAGGACGCCGAGGAGTCCCCAGTCGTTGCCGTTGCGGTTGTTGGCGACGAGCAGGGCGACCGCGATCGCGGAGGCCCCCATCACTCCAGGGACCGAGAGGTCGATCGACCCCATCATCAGCACGAAGGAGATGCCGCACGTGACGACGGCGAGGACCGCCGCCGCGTCCAGGATGTTCTGCACGTTGCCGACCGTGCGGAAGTCAGGGCTCAGCACCGAGAAGATGCCGACGATGACCACCAGCGCGATCGGGGGACCAGCGTCCCGGAGCGACACCCCCCGCCGAGGCTGGGGGCGCGGCGGGATCACGACCTCGTCGTCGGCCTTGGCGGGGGATGTCATGGTCACGAGATCGGGCCCTGCGACCGGCTGAAGACGTTGTCGCACGCGAAGTCGGACTCGTCCACCTCGGGAGCGGTGAACTCGCCGACGTTGTCGCCGGTGATGAGGAACTGCTCGGCGAACCAGGCGCGGTCCTCGTCGGCGATGTCGTCGACGGAGAGCTCACCGGTGGCCACGCAGTAGCCGATGGCCAGGCCGATGCCGCCCTGCCACGGGCCGTCCGAGGAGACGGTCGCGGTCATGGCGCCGTCCTCGATGGCGGTCAGCGCGTCGGGGACGGCGTCGATGCCGACGACCGCGACGTCGTCCCGGCCCGCCTGCTCGAGCGCAGCGAGCGCGCCGAGCGCCATGTCGTCGTTGGCGGCCCAGATGCCCTTGACGTCGTCACCGTGCTTGGTGAGGAGCGTCTTGGTGACGGCCAGCGCCTCGTCGCGCGAGAAGTTGGCGGTCTGGTCGTCGAGGAGCTCGACGTCGGGGTTGGCCTCCAGCGACGCCTCGAGCCCGGCGAAGCGGTCCTTGGCGGCACCGGTGTCGAGGATGCCCTGCAGGGCGATGATGCCGCCCGAGCCGCCGATGGCCTCCGCGAGCGCGTCGCCGATCTGCTGGCCGGACTCCACGCCGTTGTAGGTGATGTGGCTCAGCCACTGGTCGTAGTCGGTGACGTTGACGTCGGCCGGCTTGTTCCACTGCGTGACGAGGTAGGCGCCGGCCTCCTCGGCACCCTCGACGATCGGCAGGGTGTCGGAGTCGCCGTTGGGCAGGATGTTCATGACGAGGCAGTCGGTGTTGCCGGCGAGCAGCTGGGTGATCTGCTCCTGCTGCTTGGTCGAGTCGGCGTCGTAGGTGAGGCGCTGCTGCTCGAGGCCGACCTGCTCGGCGAAGGCGTCGCCGCCGTCGAGCCACGAGGCCTCGTAGGGGTTGGACTCGTTGCGCACCTGGCCCACCAGGGTGACGTCCTCGGGCGCGCAGGCTCCAGCCTCGGAGCCGCCACCGCCGCTGCCACCGGCCTCCTCGCTGCAGCCCGCGAGGGCGGCAGCTGCCAGGGTCAGGCCGAGCACGACTGCGGTCGGTCGAGAGGTGAACTTCATGGTCGATCCTCATTCTCTTTCGGAGCCGGTTGTCCGGCGGTGGGACTGACTGGGTCAGGTACTGCCCCGAGTGGTGGTGCGGTGAGGGGTGGTGCGGTGGGGTGGTGCGGCGGGGTGAGCGATGGTGCGGTGGGGGTGGTGCGGGGAACCGGGTGGGTCAGCGGGCCATCCAGCCGCCGTCGACGGCGAGCACGTGCCCGTTGACGTAGTCGGCGGCCGACGAGCTGAGGAAGACCGCCGCGCCGGCGATGTCGTCGGCCGAGCCCCAGCGGCCCGCGGGGATCCGCTCGAGGATGGACCGCGAGCGGTCGGGGTCCTCGCGCAGGGCGGTGGTGTTGTCGGTGGAGATGTAGCCGGGCGCGATCGCGTTGACCTGCACGCCGTGCGGTCCCCACTCGTTGGCGAGCGCCTTGGTGACGCCGGCGACGCCGTGCTTGCTGGCGGCGTACGACACCACGCGGACGCCGCCCTGGAATGACAGCAGGCTGGCGATGCTGACGATCTTGCCGTGGCCGCGCTCGACCATCGGACGCCCGAGCGCCTGGCAGAGGAGGAACATCCCGGTGAGGTTCACGTCGAGGACCCGCTCCCACGACGCGCGGTCGACGTCGACGCTGTCCTCGCGGTCGATGATCCCGGCGTTGTTGACGAGGACGTCGACCTGGCGCTCGGCGGCCAGCTCGGCGGCCACGCGCTCGACGGCGTCGTGGTCGCTCACGTCGAGGTCGACCACGTCGACCGACCGGCCCAGCTCCTGCACGGCGTCACGCGTGGCGTCCTGGGCGCCGGGGCGACCGAGGAGCACGACGTCGGCGCCGGCCTGCGCGAGGCCGAGGGCCACCGCACGCCCGATGCCGCGACCGGCACCGGTCACCACCGCGCACCTGCCGTGCAGGTCGAACGGTGAGCGGGCGCCGTCGGTGGCGGGCGACGGGGAGCCGGACCGGGAGGAGGAGGGGGCGAGCTGGGTCACAGGTCGTCCACCGCCACGGGCGAGAGGTCGGTGTAGCAGTTGTTCTCACCGGCCATCGCCCAGATGAAGGCGTACGACCCGGTGCCGGCGCCGGCGTGGATCGACCACGGCGGCGCGATGACGGCCTGGCGGTTCCGCACCACGAGGTGGCGGGTGTGCCCGGGCTGGCCCATGAAGTGGAAGACGCGGTCGTCCTCGGCCAGGTCGACGTAGCAGTAGACCTCGGTGCGGCGCGCGTGGAGGTGGGGCGGGAACGTGTTCCACACCGAGCCGTCGGCGATGACGGTGACGCCGAACTGGAGGACGGAGGTCTCGAGGTCCTGGCCCCACGCGTAGCGGAACAGGCTGCGCTCGTTGGCCGCCTCCGGCGACCCGAGGGCGACCGGCTCGACCTGCTCGTGGCTCAGGAGGGTGGCGGGGTAGGTCGCGTGGGCCGAGGCCGACACGAAGTAGAAGGCGGCCTCCTCGCCGGCGAAGGCGACCTCGCTCCCCCGGCCGACGTAGAGGCCGTCGAGGTGCTCGAGCTCGAACTTCTCGCCGTCCACGATGACGTGGCCGGCGCCGCCGACGTTGGTGACGCCGAGCTCGCGGCGCTCGAGGTGGGACTCGGTGCCGAGGACGTCGGTCCAGGCCGGCAGGTCGAGCTGCCCCGTGCCGGGCACCGCGCCGCCGATCACCATGCGGTCCTCGTGGGTGTAGGTGGCGTGGACCTCACCGTTGACGAAGAGGTCCGGGACCAGGAAGGTGTCGCGCAGGTCTGCCGTGGTGGCAGTCTCCGCACTGGTCGGAGACGTGGAATATCGCACCTGCATGACGGGAACACTCCTCGGTGTTATGAACTGCGTTCGTCTATGTGAACTGAGTTCAGCGTATACGTGACGCCCGTCACTGGTCAAGCATCTGGACCACTGTCCATGTATGCGAACTCGCGCTACGATCGAGCACGACGGGGCACGGAGCCCCGCACCATCACGGGGAGACGAGTCCATGACGCTGCAGAAGGAGCTCGCTCCGCCCACCGCCGCCGGTCCGGTCAAGTCGGCCGCCCGGGCGCTCGACCTGCTCGACGAGATCGCCGCCAACGGCCCCGGCACCCAGCTGCAGCTCTCGACCCGGTTGAGCATCCCCAAGAGCAGCCTGCACGCGCTGCTGCGCACGATGGTGGACCGCGGGTGGCTGCAGACCGATCCCACCGGCAGCGTCTACCAGCTCGGGATCCACTCCCTCGTCGTGAGCTCGGCCTACCTCGACGGCGACCCCGTGCTCGCGCGTGCCGCCTCGGTCCTCGACGAGGTCGCGGCGGCCACCGAGGAGACCGTGCACCTCGGGCGCCTCGACGGCCACGACGTCATCTACACCGCCAAGCGCGAGTCGATGCACCCGCTGCGGATGCACTCCGCCGTCGGCCGGCGCCTGCCCGCCTACGCCACCTCCCTGGGCCGGGCGCTGCTCGCCGAGCTGCCCCTGGAGGAGCGCCGCGACATGGTCCCCGACCACATCAGCGCGATCACGCCCAACACCACCACCGACAAGGACGCGGTCCTCGAGATCATCGAGCGCGCGGAGATCCACGGCTACGCCACCGAGAGCGAGGAGTCGTGCATGGGCGTGCGCTGCTTCGGCGTCGCCCTGCCCTTCAGCCACCAGGCCGTCGACGCCCTCAGCGTCGCCGTGCCGATCAGCCGCCTCGACAACGGCCGCGAGGACCTCATCATCGAGACGCTGCTCAGCGTCAAGGCGCGGCTCGCCGCCGTCCACGGCAACAGCCTCGTCCGCTGACGCCGGCCCGGTCCTCCCCCCTGTCCTCCCCCTGTAATCAGCGGGTACTCAGCCGGTCGCCAGGCGCTCGGTCACCGCACGCAGCGGCGGCCAGGTCGCGCGGCCGCGCCGGGTGACGGCGTAGGCGCGCAGCCACAGCCCGGGGTCGCGCAGGCGTACGACGCTCACCCCGCGCCGCGACGCGCGTCCGCGCGGCAGCAGCCCCACCCCCCGGCCGGCGACCACCAGGTCGTCGACCAGCTCGAGGGCGTCGATGCGGTGGGCGATGCGCGGGACGAAGCCGGCCCGTGAGGCGAGGGTGCGCAGTGCGTCCTCGTCGGCGGTGTTGCGCGAGTTGATGATCCAGTCGCGGTCGGCGAGGTCGGCGAGCGTGAGCCCGCGGTCGCGGGTGGGCACGCCGACGCCCCACTCGACCTGCCACAGCGGCACGACCTCGTGGTCCTCGCGCCAGTCGGCGGGCGCGAGGTCGTAGTCGTAGACCAGCGCGAGGTCGACCTCGTCGCGCGCGAGCAGCCCGAACGCCTCGAGCGGCTCGTACTCGAGGACGCGGACCTCGATGCCGGGATGGGTGCGCTGCAGGTCGTCGATCGCGGGGAGCAGCGAGCGGCGCACGGCCGAGGCGAACCCGGCCACCCGCAGCACGCCGACCGGCTCGGCGGCGGGGTCGAGGTCGAGCCGGGCCGACTCCACCGCCGCGAGGATCGTCACGGCGTGGTCGGCCAGCCGTCGCCCGGCCGGCGTCAGGCGGACGCGCCGGCCGTCCGGCTCGAGGAGCGGGCTCCCGACGTCGCGGGCGAGGGCGGCGATGCCCTGGGAGACGCTCGAGGTCGTGGTGCCGAGCGCGTCCGCCACCTCGTGCATCGACCCGAGCCGGGAGAGCTCGAGGAGCATCCGGAGTCGCCGCACGTCCATCCCCCAATTGTGTCGGGATGACGAACGATATGTCCAGCAAAGTCACGTGGACGCGAACGGTGGGCGTCGTCTCTACTGGAGGCATGCCCCTCTCCCCCGCCCGCACCGGTGCCTCGATGGCTGTCGCCTCCATGCTCTGCGTCCAGCTCGGGCTGGCCGCGTCCGTCGGCCTGATCGACGACGTCGGCGCGTCCGGCGCGGCGTGGCTGCGGCTCTTCTGGGCGGGGATCCTGCTGCTGCTCATCGTCCGCCCGCGGCGGGGGCTCTACAGCCGCGAGGCCCTGGTGGCCGGCACGGCGCTCGGCGTCGTCACCGCCGGCGTCACGCTCCTGTTCATGGCCTCCATCGCGAGGCTGCCCCTCGGCACCGCCAGCGCCCTGGAGTTCCTGGGACCCCTGGGGGTCGCCGTGTGGCGCAGCCGCGGCGTCGGGCGCGCCTGGGCCCTGGTCGCCGCGGCGGGAGTCGTGCTGCTGACCCAGCCGTGGACGGGCGCCGCCGACCCCCTCGGCGTGGCCTTCGCGCTCGGTGCCGCCCTGTGCTGGGCGGCGTACATCCTGCTGACGCAGCGCGTCGGCGACGCGGTGAGCGGCCTCGGCGGGCTGGCGATCTCGATGCCCGTCGCGGCGCTGGTCGCGACGGTCGTCGCGGGGCCGGGCGTCGTCGACCACCTGACCCCCGAGCTGCTGCTCCTCGGCCTCGGGCTGGCGATCCTGCTGCCCGTCGTGCCCTTCGCGCTCGAGCTGGTCGCCCTCCGGCGGCTGACCACCGGCGCCTTCGGCACCCTGATGGCCCTCGAGCCGGCATTCGCCCTCGTGATCGGGTTCGTCGCGCTGAGCCAGGTGCCGAACGGCATCGCCGTCGTGGGCATCTCCCTCGTCGTGGCGGCCGGCATCGGCGCCGAGCGCAGCGGCGCCCGCGACGCCGTCGGGGAGACCGACGACGTGCGGGCGCTGGCTGCCTGACCGGGTGTCAGGTCCGCGGCGTGCCGTCGGTCCCCGGAGCACCGAAGGTCGAGTTGTACGTGGGGTCGTACGTCCCGCCGGCGGCAGTGGAGCCACCAGCGGTGCCGGTGCCGGTGCCGGTGCGCAGGCTGGAGGTCGCCTGCTGCGCCTGCTCGCCGACGCTCGGGGCGGCGGCGGCCTCGCGCTTGATGCGGGGAGCCTCCTCCTCGGCGCGGGACAGGTAGCCCTCCCAGCGGTGCTGCATCGGCTTGATCAGGCCACCACCGACACCGACCACGATCACGCCGCCGACGGTGGCGAGGATGGCGACGAGCACGGGGGTCGTCACCGTCGTGGCGACGCCGACCTGGTTGAGCGCGGCGACCACGCCGAGGAAGAGGATGAAGATCGAGGCGACGTTGGCCAGTGCCTTGCCGTAGGACAGGCCGCCCAGGGCGCCCTCGACCAGGACCTTGACCGCAGCGGCGATCGCGGAGGCGACCACGAGGATGATGATCGCGACGATCAGGCTGGGCAGGAAGGTGATCACCTGGGTCAGCAGGTCGCTGATCGGGTTGGGCCCGAACACCCCGAAGGCGAGCTGCAGGACGAACAGCACGAGCGTGTAGTGGATGAGCTTGGCGACGATGTCGCTCGCGTCCATCTTGGAGTTCTCCAGCGCCTTCCGCACACCTCCACGCTCCACCGCGCGGTCGAATCCGACCCGCTCCAGGACGGCGTTGAGCGCCTTGCCGATGGCCTTCGCGACGAGGAGGCCGACGACGAGGATGATCAGGAAGAGCACGAGCTTGGGCAGGAACTCGGCGATGAGGCTGAACCCGCTCCGCAAGCCGTTCTCGAGTGATTCTTGCATGCGTTTCTCCTTGGTCCGGGGGACACCGCGACAGCACCCGGCGCGCTCCGCACAGGGCTGGGAGCGCGACCGAGCGCCTGCCGGCGAACGGGTCGACCGGCTCACGGGCGGCACGCCGTCGCGGCGGGTTTACGTTGTAAACGAACCACGGACGGCTTCGGAGGGCAAGCGGACCCCACCCATAGGGAGTGGGGCCCGCGTCGCGTCAGGCCCCGCAGACGAGGTCCTCGACCGTGCCGCTCACGTCGGCGAGCATCTCCATGCTCGTCGGCAGCGCCGTCACGGCCACGACCGCCCACCGGCCGTCAGAGGCGACAAGGTTGCGGGTCTCGAAGCCCTGGATGTCGCCGCCATGGCCCCAACCCACGACGCCGCAGTCGAGCTGCTGGCTGGCGAGGCCCAGCCCGTAGCGCCAGCCGGGCTCGGCGTCGAAGCCGGGCGCCCGCACGGTCTGCTGCATCGCGTCCAGCTGCGCGGGCTCGAGGAGCTCGCCACCCACCAGCGCGCCCATGAAGGCGCCGAGGTCGGCCGGCGTCGACACCAGCTGGCCGGCGGCCCAGCCGAGGGACGGGTCCATGCGGGTGATGTCCTCCCACGGCGCGCCGGGCGCGCCGGGCTCGGCGGCGAGGTAGCCGTGCGGGTGGCTGCCGCGGATCCGCTGCTCGCCGGCGCGCGGCCAGTAGGTGTCGCGCAGGCCGAGCGGCTCGATGATCCGGTGGGCGATCTCCTCCCCGACCGGGCGGCCGGTGACGCGCTGCACGAGCAGGCCGAGGACGACGTAGTTGGTGTTGGAGTACGCCCAGCGCGTGCCCGGGCGGAAGTCCCGCCCCTCGGCCAGTGCCGCGTCGAGCAGGTCGTGCGGCTCGAAGTAGGTGTGCGCGACGGCGCTCAGCGAGCCGCCGGCCTCGATCACGAGCGAGTCGTAGTCGGGCAGCCCGCTCGTCTGCTGCAGCAGCTGGCGCACGGTGATGCGCCGACCGTCGTTGCCACCGCCGCGCACGACCCCCGGCAGGTAGCGCTCGACCGGCGCGTCCAGCTCGACGAGGCCCTCCCCCACCAGCTGGAGCACGACGGTGGCGGTGAACATCTTGGTGTTGCTCGCGATCCGGACCCGCGAGTCCTCCGGGACGGGGGCACCGGTGGCGAGGTCGCCGCTGCCGGCGGTCCAGGTGCGCACCTTCCCGTCCGCGCCGCGGACGGTGGCGATGACGCCCGGGAAGCCTGTGCGGGACACGAGCCGGTCGAGCCGCTCCTGGGTGGACGTCGCGGCGTGGTGCCCGGCACCATCCGGCGCCGGGGCCGCCTTCGCGGCGACGACGTTGCTGGTGACCGACACGGCGACGGCCGACACCGTCAGGGCGACGGCGGTGGTGCGGGACATGCGACGGAACATGGTGATCTCCTCGGATGGGGTGTCGATGTGTCCCTCAACCGTCGTCGTTCCCGCGCCGGCGATCGATCCCGCTGGCTGCCGAGCGGTTGGTACAGCAGGCACTACTCCTGGCCCGCAGGTGTTGGGCCGAGCACGTCGCTCCCCCTACGGTGCGGTGGCCGGCACATCCGCACGAGCACGCACGACCGGTCGCCGGGCCGGTCGGCAGGAGGGAGCAGCACCGTGGCGACGACAGCGCGCGTCCGACCCGCCCTGCGGCGCACCCTCCTGTCCCTGGAGCAGCTGCTGGGCGGCTTCGGCACCGCGCTGCTGGCGCTCGGACTGCTGGTGTGGGCCGTGACCCTGGGCTGGTTCACCGCCGCGACCACCCTCGGTCTGGTGCACGGCCTGGCCGACCGCGAGCGGGCCCGGCTCGGGCGCTGGGGCGTCGAGGTGGCGGCGCCGGCGGTCCGGCCCGTACGCCTCGGCGAGGCGCTCCGGGACCCCGCCACCAGGTCGGAGCTGGCGTGGCTGGCGCGGCACGCCGTCGCCGGCAACGTGGTCGGCTTCCTGGCGGTGCTCGCCCCGTTCTCCGCCGCACGCGACCTGACGTTCCCGCTGTGGTGGTGGACCCTGCCGGACGGCTGGGCGAGCCCCTCGCTGGGGTTCTGGGTCGTCCGCGAGTGGTCGGGCGTGCCGGGCGTCGTCCTCCTCGGTGCCTGCTGGGCGTCCGCCACCGTCCTGCTGGCCCCGGTCGCGGCGCGCCGGCAGCTGCGGGTCGCGCGGCGGCTGCTCGGGCAGGACCCCGGCGACCTGACGATGCGGGTGGCGGAGCTGACCCGCACCCGCGCCGCCGCGCTCGACGCCCACGCGGCCGAGCTGCGGCGCATCGAGCGCTCGCTCCACGACGGTGCGCAGAACCGCATCGTGGCCACGACGGTGCTCATCGGCGCGGCCCGCCGCAGCCTGGCGACCACGGGTCCGGCCGCGACCGACCAGCTGCTCGGCCAGGCGCAGGACGCGGCGGAGCTCGCCCTCGCCGAGCTGCGCGCCGTGGTGCGCACGATCCTCCCGCCGGTGCTCGCCGACCGCGGCCTGGCGGGCGCGCTGCAGGGGCTCGCCGCCGCGAGCCCGGTGCCGTGCACCACGACCGTGGACGTCCCGGTGCGCAGCGCGGCGTCCGTGGAGGCCACCATCTACTTCGTGGTCGCCGAAGCCCTCACCAACGTCGCCCGGCACAGCGGTGCCGAGCGGGCCCACGTCGACGTACGCCTGCGGGCGGCCGACGACGGCTCCGAGGTCGTCGAGGCGGTCGTCCGCGACGACGGCGCCGGCGGTGCGAGGGAGGGCGTCGGCACCGGGCTGTCCGGGATCCGGCACCGGGTCGAAGCGATGGACGGCCGCTGGTCGCTGACCAGCCCGCCGGGCGGCCCGACCGAGCTGCGGGTGGTGGTCCCGTGCGGATCGTGATCGCCGAGGACGACCCGCTGCTGCGTGAGGGGATCAGCGCCGTGCTGCTCGCCGAGGGCCACGACGTCGTCGCCGCGGTGGGCGACGGCGAGCTGCTGCTGGCCGCCGTGGAGCAGCACGAGCCCGACGTCGCGGTCGTCGACGTCCGCATGCCCCCGACGCACACCGACGAGGGCGTCCGGGCCGCCGTCGAGGCGCGCCGGCGACGGCCCGGGCTGCCCGTGCTCGTCCTGTCGGCCTACGTCGAGCAGGCGTTCGCCACCGAGCTCCTCGCCCACGGCAGCGCCGGTCTCGGTTACCTGCTCAAGGAGCGCGTCGGGCGGGTGGAGATGTTCGTCCAGGCCCTCGAGCACGTCGCCCGCGGCGGGACGGCGATCGACCCCGAGGTGGTGGGCCAGCTGGTGGCGCGCCCGGACGCGCGCCTGTCACGGCTCACCGCTCGCGAGCGGGAGGTGCTGGCGCTGATGGCCGAGGGGCGCGGCAACACCTCGATCGCGCAGGCCCTGGTCGTGACCGAGGGCGCGGTGCACAAGCACATCCGCTCGATCTTCGCCAAGCTCGACCTGCCGCCCTCCGACGACGCCGACCGTCGCGTCACGGCCGTGCTGCACTACCTCGACCAGGGGTCGCGCTGACGCGACCGTCGGGTCAGTCGGTCACCTTGCTCGGCGGGCGGCGGTAGTCGAGGTCGGCGTAGTCGGGGTGACGCGCGATCCAGGCCTGCACGAAGGGACAGATGGGCAACACCCGCAGCCCCGCCCCGCGCACCTGGTCGAGGGCTCCACGCACCAGTGCGCCACCCACTCCCTGGCCCTCGACCGACGAGTCGACCTCGGTGTGGGTGAACACGACCATCTCGGACGTCGTCTGGTAGGCCGCGAACCCGACCAGGGTGCCGTCCACGAGGGCCTCGAACCGCTGACGCTCGGGGACGTCGACCACCTCAACGCTCACTGCTGGCCCTCCTGGGGATCGCCGCCCTCGACGGGCGTCGCGGCACCCGCCGCTCGGCGTCGAACCTAGCAGCGGCAAGGTGGCGCCGGGCGATGGTCCCAAGCACGGCTTGGGACGCTGCCAACGAGGCGAGGGCTACCGGACCGGCTCCGGCGGGCAGATGCTTGGGGCATGCACACGACAGGTCTCATCGGCGGGCTCAGCTGGTACTCCACCGCCCAGTACTACCGGACGATCAACGAGGAGACGCAGCGGAGGCTCGGCGGGCACGGCTCGGCCGAGATCGCGATGCGCTCGGTCGACTTCGCGGCGGTGCGCGAGCACCAGCTGCGCGACGACTGGCCCGCGGCCGGCAGGATGCTCGCCGCGGCAGGCAGGGACTGCGAGGCCGCCGGCGCAGACGTGCTGCTGATCTGCTCGAACCTCATGCACAAGGTGGCCGACGACGTGGCGGCGGCAGTGACCGTCCCCGTGCTGCACATCGCCGACATCGTCGCGGCGGAGGCGCTCGGGCGGGGGCTGACCGCCGTCGGCCTCCTGGCGACGCGCTGGGTGATGGAGGAGCCCTTCTACCGCGACCGGCTGGCCGCTGCCGGCGTCCGCTGCCTCACCCCGGGCGCGGAGGACCGGGCGATGGTCGACCGCGTGATCTTCGAGGAGCTGACGCAGGGCACGGTCCGCGAGGAGTCGGCACGGGCGTACGCCCGGGTCGTGGCGGACCTCGCCGACGCCGGCGCCCAAGCGGTCGTGCTGGCCTGCACCGAGATCGAGCTGCTGCTGCGCCAGGAGGACTGTCCCGTGCCGTTCATCGACTCCATGGCCCTGCACGCCCTGGCCGCCGTCGACCTGGCCCTCGCCGCCATCGTCACCAGCACCGGCCCCTGACCGTCCGTGACCGCACCGAGAAGGAGCACCATGCCCGACGACAGCCACGACATCCGGACGCCGTACGGCGCCACCTCGACCACCGTCGACATCGGCGGCCCCGTGCACGCCTGGGTCCGGCCCGGCCCGGGTGCCGGGACCGAGGAGGTCGCGACTGTGCTCTGCCTGCACGGCCTCGGCGGGTCGGCCCTCAACTTCGGCCCGGTCACCCCGCTCCTCGCGGAGCGCCACCGGGTCGTCGCGCTGGACCTCCTCGGTCATGGCGGCACGCGCTCGGGCCGGCCGGAGCTGTCAGCCTCGGCCGCGGTCGAGGAGCAGCTCGACCTGGTCGCCACCTACGTGGCCACCCGCGTCGACGAACCGGTCGTCCTCGTCGGCCACTCGCTCGGCGGGGTGCTCGCCGTGCTGCACACGCTCGCGTACCCGGAGACGGTGGACCGGCTGGTGCTGCTGGCTCCGCCGGTGCCCCACCGCACCGACGCGGCGCGCGACCGTGGACTGGCGGCCAAACGGGCGGTCCTCGGCACGTCGCTGGTCCGCGGGCTCGTGGACCGGCAGCTGCGACGCACGGCGCCGGCGGACCTCGTGGTGCGCCAGGTCGCGGAGGCGACGCCCCACACCGACCGCGTCCCTGCCGCCGCGCTCGCTGCCTCGGTCGCCGAGCAGGAGGTCCGGGCCTCCGCCCCGGACGCGGCCGCTGCCCGGCGCACCCAGTGGAACGCGATCCTCGGCACCATCGACCTGCTGGCCCGCCCGCTGGAGTGGCGCGACCGGCTCGCGGAGGTCGCGGTGCCGACGCTGTGGCTGCAGGGGCACGACGACCTGAAGGTCCCGCTGGACGACGCCACCCGGCTCGCCACGTCGGTGCGGGCACACGCGAGCGTGCCGGAGCGGTGGGACTTCCGGACCAGGGCGGGCGTGGGTCACCTGCTCCACATGGAGGACGCCGCCTGGACAGCCGACGCGCTCCTCGGCTGGCTCGGCGCTCGCGCCTGAGCCCCCGGTGCTCAGGCGTCGGCGGGCTCCTCGAGCGACCGGTCCCGCACGGGGCGGAAAGCCCTGACGAGCGCCTCGGTCGCCTCGCCGACCGGCTCGTCGCGGACGACCAGGCCGCACACGCGCCGTCCGAAGGAGGGACCGGCCACGACCACCACGTCGGGGTGCCGGAACGCCCTCAGCGCCGACTGCGGGAGCACCGCGACCCCGAGTCCCGCCGCGACCATGTTCTGGACCAGCACGTAGTCATCGGTGGCGTGGCGGATCGTCGGGGCGTAGCCGGCGGCCGCACAGATCTCCGTCACGTGGCGCCGACAGCGCTCGCAGCCGGCGACCCAGGTCTGCTCGGCGAGGTCGGCCACCGTAGGAGGCGCGTCCCTGCCCGCAGCCCGCGCGGCCAGCGGGTGGTCGCCGCCGATGACGAGGTCCATCCGCTCCTCGAAGAGCGGGAGCCAGTGCAGACCCCCCGCGGTCGCGCTCTCCGACGGGTAGCGGAACACGAGCGCGAGGTCGACCTCGTCGGCCAGGAGCGCCACCTCGGCCTCGGGGGGCTCGGCCTCGACGAGCTCGGTGGTGATGTCCGGGTCCGTGTCCTGCAGCGCCGCCATCACGCGCGGGATCAGCGTGGCCGATGCCGAGGGGTAGGCCGCGATGCGCACCACCGACCTCGAGCCGGCGGCGCGCTCGGCGAGCTCGCCGCGCAGCGCGTCGACCTCCTCGGCGATCCGCTGTGCCCGGGCGAGCACCAGCTCCCCGGCAGCCGTCGGGACAACGCCCTTCGACGTCCTGAGGACCAGCGGGCACCCGAGCTCCCTCTCGAGGGCGCGCACCTGCTGGCTGACCGCCGGCTGCGTCCACCCCAGGGAGCGGGCCGCCGCGCCCAGGGACCCCGCGACCGCCACCTCCCGGAAGATCAGCAGCCGGCGCACGTCGAGTCCGCGCGGATCCATGCGCACAGCATCGCGGCAGCGTGGTCCCCGCGACAACCACGCCGCTTCGCGAGCCGCCACGCTGACGACACCCTGGCCCGGAAACACGTGACCGCCCGGACCGGGGCTTACCCGGCGGGCGGTCTCGCGGTGCTGCTCGCTGGTCCGTCTGCCGCCTCTCGGCGGGTGGCCGCTCGTAGCGGCGAAGGGTGAGGCCCGGGGGCAAGATCTCGGACCAGCTGTCCTTCACAACGGCCCGACCTGCTTCATCATTCCGGGCGCCCATGTGACGCGCGCCACCCGGCGGACAGCCCCTTCGGGCGACCGATGCAAGGGCCACGGGCGGACAGCAACAGGGCCCGACCTGCGTCTCCGCAGGTCGGGCCCTGTTCTTTGTAGCGGGGGCAGGATTTGAACCTGCGACCTCTGGGTTATGAGCCCAGCGAGCTACCGAGCTGCTCCACCCCGCGTCGGTGAACAGAACATTACAGGGGCGGGGGGTGGAGCCCAAATCGGGGGTCAGCCGGCCAGCCGGACGGCCTCCTCGATCAGCTCGCGGCCCTCCTCCATCAGGCGCGCCCACCGCACGGTGTCGCCCGCCTGCTGGGCCGCGTCGGCCTGGGAGAACTTCGCCTCGGCCTGGCGCAGCAGCTCGCGGATCTGCTGCTGCGTGCTGCCCGACGGCGTCGTGGGCTCCTCGGACGGCTCCTCGGTCGGCGACGCACCCGGCGACTCCGTGGGCTCGCCGGTCGGCTCCTCCGTGGGCTCCTCGGTCTCGTCCCCGGAGGTGGCCTCCGCCAGCAGGGCGTCCTCGATGGCGCCGGTGAGCGTCGTGCCGATGCCCACCCGGCCCTCGTAGGAGACGAGCACGAACCGCAGGATCGGGAAGTTCGACTCACCGTCGCGACGGGTGTAGACCGGCTGCACGTAGATGAACGAGTCGTTGACCGGCAGCGTCAGCAGGTTGCCGGGCACCCGGTCGGCATCACCCGTGGTGTAGGGCAGGAGCGCCTGGCTGACGTCCTCGTTGGTCGAGAACGTGTTCGCGATCTGCAGCGGCCCGCCGGTCGGCTCGTTGGGCAGCTCGAGCACCGAGACCTTGCCGTAGTCCTCGCTCGTCGCGTCGCTGTTGACCGCCATGTAGGCCGCGAGGTTGTTCTCCTTGTCGCGCGGCACGTAGACCGACGTCAGCGACCAGGTCTCGCCCTCGCCGGTGTCGGTGAAGAGGCGGTACGGCGGCTGCAGGCGGCTGGTGAGCTGCGGGTCGCTGGGCACCTCCCAGCGGCTCGAGCCCTCGAACCACGCGGACGCGGAGGTCTCGTGGTAGCGCTGGAACTGGTAGCGCTGCGCCTTGAAGAGGTCCTCGGGGTAGCGCAGGTGCTCGGTCAGCGCGTCCGGGATGGCGTCCTTGGGCTGGACGACGTCGGGGAACACCTTCTGCCACGCCTTGAGGATCGGGTCCTCCTCGTCCCAGGCGTAGAGCGACACCGTGCCGTCGTAGGCGTCGACGGTCGCCTTCACCGAGTTGCGCAGGTAGTTGATCTCGTCGGTCGGCAGCGTCTGGAAGCCGGTGTTCTCCTGCAGGGAGTCGTCGGTCATCTCCTCCAGCGACTCGCGCTGCGAGAGGGGGTACTTGTCGGTGACGGTGTAGCCGTCGAGGATCCACTGGATCCGGCCGTCCACCACTGCGGGGTAGGGGTCGGAGTCCACGGTGAGCCACGGCGCCACCTTCTCGACCATCTGCCGCGGCTCGCGGTCGTAGAGGATCTTGGAGTTGTCGTGGACGCGGCTCGACAGCAGCAGGTTGGGCTCGCTGAAGCGCACGGCGTAGAGCAGCTGGTTGACGAGGTTGCCGATCGGCACGCCCGCCTTGCCGTCGTACGTCGTCGCGACGTCCTCCTCGCTGCGGTCGCCCTGCGGCAGGTCGAACTCGACCGGGTTCCCGCTGGGGTCGAGGCCCACGATGCTGTAGGTCGGGCTCTGCTCACCGAAGTAGACCCGCGTCTCGTAGCCGTCGGGCCCGGCGAGCCGGGTCAGCGTGTCCTCGTCGGCCTCGGCGCCCTCGGCCCACTGGATGCCGGTCTGCTGGGTCGAGTCGTCCTCGGGACGCTGGTTGGCGAACGCCGCGATGACGCCGTTGCCGTGCGTGTAGGCGGTGTGGAGGTTCGACCAGTTCTGGTCGCCCTCGGCCAGTCCGCTCTGGTCGAGCTCGCGCACGCCGAGGACGACGGCGCGGTCCTGGCCGTCGATCTCGTAGCGGTCGACGTCGAGCACGTTGGGCACGGAGTAGTAGGCCCGCACCTGCTGCTGCTGCTCGAAGATCTCGCTGACGATCTGGGGGTCGACCAGCGGTACGCCGTCGGTGACGCCGTCGAGGGCCTCGAGCCGGCCGTCGACCTGCGCGCCGCCGCCCACGGGCCGGGTCTCGATCTGGTCGAGCTGGTAGGCCGCGCGCGTGGCCTCGATGTTGGCCGCGATGTAGGGGCCCTCACGGTCCGGCACGTTGGGGTTGACCCGGATCGCCTGGACGAGCGTCGGGACGATGAGGCCCAGGATGATCGCCGAGAGCGCGAAGAGCGCGACGCCCACGGACGGGAGCAGCCACGTGCGGCGCCAGATGTTGGCCAGGAAGAGCAGGGCGCAGACGATCGCGATGCCGGCGAGGATCTCCTTCGCCGGGAGCACCGCCTTGTCGTCGGTGTAGCCCATGCCGGTGAAGATGGACCCCGAGTTGGTGACCAGGTCGTAGCGGTCGAGCCAGTAGTCGACGGCCTTGGCGAGCACGAACAGCGCCAGCAGCGCCGACACCTGGATCTGGGCCGCGCTCGTGAGCCGCTCGCCGGGCCGCGCCGAGAGCCGGATGCCGCCGAAGAGGTAGTTCATCACCACCGACGCGAGCAGGCCCACGACGGCCAGCGCCATGACGTAGTCGACGAGGTAGTGCCAGAACGGCAGCTCGAAGACGTAGAAGCCCACGTCCTTCTCGAAGTAGGGGTCGGTGGTGCCGAAGGACTCGCTGTGGCGCCACAGGGAGTAGCTGCGCCACTGCCCGGTCGCCGAGGCGCCGGCGAACAGGCCCATCACCATCGAGGCGCCCGCGATCACCCAGCCCATGCGGGGGGCCAGCACCTGCCGGTAGCGGTCCATCCCGTCGTCTGGCATCCCGGGCATGCCGGGCCACAGCACCGGGCGGAACCGGTAGGCCATCGCCATGGACAGCGCCACGGTCGCCGCCATCAGCCCCGCGAAGACGAGGAAGAGCCCGATGCGGGTGAGCAGCAGCGTCGTGAAGACACCGCTGTAGCCGACGGAGCCGAACCACAGCCGCTCGGTCCAGAACGAGGCGAAGCCGCTCAGGAGCATGAACCCGAGGACCAGGATGATCGCGGTGATGACGAGCGCACCGGGACGGCGCGACGTAGCCGCCGGGCGCTGGGCGCCCGGTCCTCCCGGTCCACCGGGCCGCTGGGGGCCGTCGGGACCGTTCGGTCCGCTGGGTCGGTCGAACGGATTGCTCATGCGGGCCCCTGCTCAGAGGTCTCGTGGGGTGTGTCCGACTGGGCGTCGGGGTCGGTGTCGTGCAGCGTGGCGTGGAGGAGGTCGAGGAGGCCGGGCACCAGCTCGGTGCCGTTGACGACCGACTGCTCGTCGTCGTGGGCGCGCAACCGGAGGGCACAGTACGACGCGCCGGCCCGGGTCACGCCGGCGACCATGCGGACCTCCTGGCGGTGCGGGTGCTCCCGGGCGAACAGCTCGGCGGCGGTCGGGTCGTCGGGGATCTCGTCGTCGACCTCGGGAGGCAGGACCAGCCGCTCGATGACGGCCGCACAGCCGGCCACGCTCTCGGGCCACGCGATCGAGGGCAGCGCGTCCTCGAGGGCCTGCCCGGGCGGCAGCCCCTCCTGCTCGATCGGGGTGAAGGACCCCTCGTCACCGGGTCCGTCGATCGACATGGCCGCGGCGAGGGCGGGCTCCTGCGCGATCAGCTCGGCGGTGTCGACCAGCGCGTAGAGCCGGGCGGGCTGGTCCCACCCGTCCTGGGCGACGTGCGCCTCGATCTCCAGCACGGCCGCGGCGAGCGCCGGGTCCTCGGGGAGGGCACCGGGCGGGGGGACGTCGGGCAGGTCGGGCGTCTCCGGGGTGTCCGGGGTCTCGGTCATGAAGCGGTGTCCTCGCAGCTGGGAAGGGAGGCGTCGGGATCGTCGACCCAGTCGGCGAGGGTCGTCACGGCGCTGCTCATGGTCGTGGCCCTGGCGAGCCGCATGTCCCCGGGGTCGACTCCCCCGATGCCGTCGCAGTTGTCGGCCGGCACGAAGAAGAGCTGCGCGCCGGCGTCGCGGGCGGCGGCGATCTTCTGCTGGATGCCGCCGATCGGTCCCACCTCTCCGGCGGGGGTGATGGTGCCCGTGCCGGCGATGTCGGCGCCGTCGGTCATGGACCCGGGGGTGAGGGTGTCGTAGATGGCCAGCGACATCATCAGCCCGGCGCTCGGGCCACCGATGTTGTCGGAGATGGCGACGCTGACCTGGAACGGGAAGTCGAAGCCCTCGGCGGGCGTGATGCCGACGCGCGGGCTGCCGTCGACCTCCTCCGGCGTGATCTCGACGCGCACGCGCTCGCCGTCGCGGCGTACGACGAACGGGAGGGGCTCGCCCACCTCGGCGCCCTCGACCGCGTCGACGACGTCCTGGGCCTCGGTGATCGTGGTGTCGCCCACCTCGAGCAGCACGTCGCGCACCTCGAGGTTGCCGTCCGCGGGCAGCCCCGGCGTGACGTCGAGGACCTCGACGACCGGGTCGAGGTCCTCGCCCAGCTCGGTGAGCGCCGCCGCGATGGCGGTGTCCTGCGACGACATCATGGCCAGGTCGGACTGGCGGTCGCTGGACTCGTCGGTCTCGTCCGGGGCGTAGATGGAGGACCGCGGCCAGACCGCGGCGTCGGGGTCGAAGTAGGCCTTCAGCAGGTCGGGCAGGGTCACGTCCTCCTGCGGCGAGCTGACGTAGACGGTCGTCATCCGCAGCTCGCCCTCGTCGTAGAAGGCCTCGTGGCCGGTGACCTGCACCGTCTCCTCACCGTCGTCGCCCGTGCCGAGGATGTCGACGGTCGGTCCGGGGTAGTAGGTGACGTAGGGCAGCGGCACGAAGGCTGCAGTGCCCCACAGCACGGCCAGGAGGCACAGTGCGAGCAGGCCCGCCCTGGTCCGCTGACTCATGGGCGCAACTCTCTCAAACCGGCGCAACTACGACGCGCGACGGGTGGCGCCGCCGTGGGAGCCCTCCCCCGGGCCCGCCCCGTGGCTGGGCCGCACGGCGATGCCGGTGCTGCGGTCGCGCGCCTGCGGCGGCGTACGGCGGGTGCCCGCCGGCAGGTCCTTGGCGAGGGCCCTGCCGAGCCGCTGGGCGGCGACGTCGCGGTCGACCTCGCCGCGCCCGTCCCGGCTGACCCACGACACCCACAGCATGGCCACCGCCGTCACGACGACGGAGGGCACGAGCCAGAGCAGGATCTCCACGCACCGGAGCCTAGGCCTCCGCGACCGTGGGCTGCGTCAGGTCCTACGGCGTGCCGACCCACTCCTCGGTCCGGTCGTCGAAGACCTGGTGCTTCCAGATCGGCACCTCGGCCTTGAGGGTGTCGATCAGCGCGCGCGACGCAGCGAAGGCGTCGCCGCGGTGGGCGGCCGTGGTGGCGACCACGACGGCGAGGTCGCCGATGCGCAGCTCGCCGACGCGGTGCACGGCGGCGACGCCGCGCACGTCGTGCTCGGCCGCCACCCGCCGGCACACGTCCCGCAGGCGCTCGAGCGCCGTGGGGTGAGCGGAGTAGTCGAGGGCGGTGACCCCCTTGCCCCCGTCGTGGTCGCGGACCTGCCCGACGAAGAGCGTGAGCCCACCGGCGCCGTCGTCGCCGAGCGCGTCGAGCACCTCGGTGACGTCGAGCGGGGTGTCGCGGATGTCGACGAGTCTCACGGGGTCGGGGACGGGGTCGGTCACGGCTCAGAGTCTAGGCGCGCGGGGATGCCGGGGCTGGGCGCGGTGAGTACCGTTGACGCCATGAGTGACACCCCCGGAGGCTCCGGACCGGCTGGGCAGGGCCCCGACGACGACAACCCCTTCAAGGGCACGCCCTTCGAGCAGATCTTCTCGCAGATGGGCGGCTTCGGGGCCGGGGGCGGCATGCCCGACCTCAACGCCCTGATGGCGCAGATGCAGTCGCTCTTCGCCCCGCACGAGGGCCCCGTCAACTGGCAGACGGTCACCGACCTGGCACGCCGCACCGCCGCGCAGGAGCCCGACCCCACGGTCACCGCCGCCCAGTCGGGCGCCGTCGCCGACGCCGTGCGACTGGCCGACCACTGGCTCGACACGACCACCGAGTTCCCCTCCGGCGTCACGACCACCGCGGCGTGGTCACGTGCGGAGTGGATCGTGGAGACCATCGACGTCTGGAAGGTGCTCGTCGAGCCGATCGCCGGCTCCGCCACGTCCGCCCTCGGGCAGGCGATGCCCGAGGAGATGAAGCAGCTCGCCGGCCCGCTCATGGCGATGCTCGGCAAGGCCAGTGCGGCGATGGTCGCCTCCCAGGTCGGCAGCGGGCTCGGCGCGCTGGCCGGCGACGTCCTCAGCGCCTCCGACATCGGCCTGCCCCTCGGACCGATCGGCAAGGCGGCGCTGCTGCCCACCAACGTGGCAGCGTTCGCCGCCGAGCTGCCCGGCGTCACCACCGACGACGTGCTGCTCTACCTCGCCCTGCGCGAGGCCGCGCACCAGCGCCTCTTCGCAGGCGTGCCGTGGCTGCGCGACCACCTCATCGGCGCGGTCGCCGAGTACGGCGCCGGCATGGACTTCGACACCTCCGGCATGGAGGAGAAGCTCCGCGGGATGGACATGGCCAACCCCGAGGCGATGCAGGAGGCGCTCGCCGGCGGGCTGTTCGACCCCGAGCCGTCCGCCGCGCAGAAGGCGGCGCTGGAGAAGCTCGAGGTCACCCTCGCGCTCGTCGAGGGCTGGGTCGACGAGGTGGTCAGCCAGGCCACCGCCGAGCGGATGCCCGCCGCCGCCAAGCTGCAGGAGACCGTACGCCGCCGCCGCGCCGCGGGCGGGCCGGCCGAGCAGACGTTCGCCACCCTCGTCGGCCTCGAGCTGCGGCCACGCCGGCTGCGCGACGCCTCGACGCTGTGGGGCTCGCTCCGCACGCGCCAGGGTGCCGAGGCCCGCGACGGCGTGTGGATGTCGCCGCACCTCCTGCCCACCGCCGAGGACCTCGACGACCCGCTCGGCTTCCGTGAGGACTCCGTCTCGCCGGGCGAGCTCTCCGACGAGGAGTTCGACGCCGGGCTGCGCGACCTCCTCGACGGCGGCGGCGACGACCCCCGGTCCGAGTGAGCACCGGCCTCCACGCGAGGGCGGTGGCCGCGCTGACCGGCTGGGCACCGCCGTCGGTCGACCAGGCCGCGCTGCGCGACCGCTTCCTCGCCCACCTCGCTGCGCACCCGGACGGGCTCGCCAAGGCGTGCTTCCCCGACCACCTCACCGCCGGGGCGATCGTGGTGTCACCGGACGGCGACGCCGTCCTGCTCAACCACCACCGCAAGGCCGACGCGTGGCTGGCCTTCGGCGGCCACCTCGAACCCGGCGACGGCTCGCTCGCCGACGGCGCCCGCCGCGAGCTGGTCGAGGAGTCGGGCCTGGCGTCGTTCACCTTCGACCCCGAGCCGCTGTGCCTCGACGCCCACGCCGTGGAGTTCTGCTCCGCCCGGGGCACCGTCCACCACCTCGACGTGCGCTTCCTGGCCGTCGCCGACCCCGGCGGCACCCACGCCACCAGCGAGGAGTCGCTCGACGTCCGTTGGTGGCCCGTCGACGACCTGCCGGCGACCTTCGACGACATGTACGCCCTCGTCGACGTCGCGGTGGCCCGCGTGCGCGGCCGGTCGGACGCCGGACGTCGGACCGGCCTGTCCTAGCCGGTCCTGGCCCGCCGGGCCGTCCGCCTAGTCGGCGTCGTCGCTCAGGTCCTCGACCGGGTCCTCGACCGCTCCCCCGTCCGGCTGCTCACCGCCGGGCGGCGGCTCGAGGCGGGCGGCGGCGGAGTAGCCCTCGAGGTAGCCCTTGGCCTTCTCGGCCCGCGGGTAGCGGTCGACCCACGCCCAGAAGGCCGGCGTGTGGCCCGCCTCGAGGAGGTGGGCGAGCTCGTGCACCAGCACGTAGTCGACCACCCACCCGGGCACCTTCTGCAGCCGGTGGCTGAGCCGGATCGTGCGGTCGCCGGGGGTGCAGGAGCCCCAGCGGGCATTCTGGTTGCTCACCCAGCGCACCGACGCCGGCACAGCGAGCCCGCCGAAGTAGAGGTCGTTCAGCGTGGCCGCCCGGGCGACGAGGTCGTCGTCGGAGCGCATCCTGCGGCGCTCCTGGCGCTGGATGCGGGCGACCATGTCGGCCACCCACGTCGCCTCGTCGCGCTTGCTCATGGTGGCGGGGATGAGCACGACGATGCGGTCACCGTCGCGGTAGGCCGAGACCGTCCGCCGCCGGCGCCGCGAGCGGCGTACCTCCACCTCCGGGACCCCCGGCGGCGTCGGCGCAGTCGTGCTCATGGGGCGAACCTAGCCGTCCGCACCCACGACGTCCCGGAGCCGCGCTCAGAGCCGGGAGGCGGCCCAGGCGAGCAGCCGGTCGCGCTCCCAGGTGTTGACGATCCGGTCGGGGTCGATGCCCGCCTCGGTCGCCCGGGCCGCACCGTGGTCGAGCATGTCGAGCTGGCCGGGGGCGTGGGCGTCGGAGTCGATCGAGAACAGGCAGCCGGTGTCGCGCGCCAGCTCGAGCAGCCGGGTGGGCGGGTCGCGGCGCTCCGGGCGGGAGTTGATCTCGACGGCGACGCCCTCCTCCGCACACGCGGTGAAGACGGCGCGCGCGTCGAACTGGCTCTGCGGACGGGTGCCGCGCCCGCCGGTCACGAGGCGGCCCGTGCAGTGCCCCAGCACGTTGGTGTGCGGGTTGCGCACCGCGCCGATCATCCGCCTCGTCATCTGCGGGGCCTCCATCTTGAGCTTGGAGTGCACCGACGCGACGCGCACCTGGAGCCGCCCGAGCATCTCGGGGGTCTGGTCGAGCGACCCGTCGTCGAGGATGTCGACCTCGATGCCCTTGAGGAGGGTGAAGGTCCCGTCGAGGTGCTCGTTGACCGCGTCCACGACGGCGAGCTGCCGGGTGAGCCGCTCCGCGCTGAGCCCGTTGGCGACCCGCAGGCGCGGGCTGTGGTCGGTGAGCACGAGGTAGTCGTGGCCGAGCTCCATGGCGGTCATCGCCATCTCCTCCAGCGGCGAGCCGCCGTCGGACCAGTCCGAGTGCGAGTGCAGGTCGCCGCGCAACCGCGCGCGCAGCTCCTCGCCGCCGGTGGCGAGCGGGCCCGCCGTCTCCTCCAGCGCCCGCAGGCGCTCCGGCACGACACCGTTGCAGGCGTCGGTGATCACCGCCGCGGTGCTCGGGCCGATGCCCGCGAGCTCGGTGAGCGTCCCGTCCGCGGCGCGCCGGCGTACGTCCTCCTCGGGCAGCGGCAGGATCGTGCGCGCCGCCTTGCGGAACGCCTCGATGCGGCGGGTCTCCTCGCGCTGGCGCTCCATGAGGAAGGCGATGCGGCGCAGGGTGGCGACGGGTCCTCGCGCCTGGTCGGGTGCCTGGCTCGACGTGCTCTCGGCCAACTTCTCTCTCCTCACCACCGCGCTGCTGCCGTTGTCGCTGGTCACCCGCACAGTACGGCGCCGCGCCGTGCACAGGGCGTCCACAGGCCTGTCCACAGGGGTGGCCCCCCCCTGCGTGGACCCGGTCAGTGGCCCGGTCAGTGGCCCCGGAACTCCGGCGCCCGCTTCTCCTTCGCCGCGCGGATGCCCTCCTGGAGGTCCGCGGTGGCCAGGGTCATCGGCTGGGCGAGGGCCTCCCACTGCAGCGCCGCCTCGAAGTCGGCGTGGCCGCCGTCGGCGAGGGCGATCTTGGTCAGCCGGGCCGCGATGGGCGCGGTCGCGGCGATGCCCGCGGCCGTCTCGAGGACCTCCTCGAGGAAGCCGTCCCGGTCGATGACCCGCGAGACCATCCCGAGGCGCAGGGCCTCGTCCGCGTCGACCACCCGGCCGGTGAGCAGCAGGTCGCGCGCGTGGGCGGGACCGACCACCTCGGGCAGCAGCCACGTGCCGGCCATCCCGGCGTGCATGCCGAGCGTGTTGAACGGCACGCCGAGCCGGGCGCCCGCGGCGGCGTAGCGGATGTCGCAGGCCAGCGCCAGGCAGAGCCCGGCCCCGATCGCGGGTCCGTTGACCGCGGCGATGGTGGGGACCTCGAGGCGCCGGACCGACAGCCAGGCGCGGTAGAACGGCAGCATCCGGCTGCGCAGGCGGTCCACGCTCGCCTCGGGCTCGCTCGCGATCCACGACGTGTTGCCGCCCGAGCAGAAGGCGCCGCCCTCCCCGGTCACGACCAGGGCGCGCAGCGAGGTGTCGGCGGCGAGGTGGTCGATCGCGGCGACCCACGACGAGGTCATCTCGTCGCTCATCGCGTTGCGCATCCCCGGGTTGTCGAGGGTCAGCAGCGCGACCCCCTCGGAGGGCCGCTCGAGGCGGAGGTGGGCGAGGTCGGCAAGGGGCTCCGGCATGGCCTGAGGGTACTGAGCCGGCCAGGCGTGGCGGGAGGCGGATTCACGCTCAGCGCGTGTGGTGCGTGAGCGTGGGTCACGCGTGGCGTAGTGTCGTCGACGGAGCGCTGGCACCCGCCGGCCCTCCCCGGCGGGCTTCCCCCTCGACCACCCCGCCGCGACGACCACGAAGTTACGAAGCAAGGAGGCCGTCATGGCGGAGACCTGGAGCGGTGAGTTCTACTGCGTCAAGTGCAAGGAGAAGCGCGAGGCGGAGGGCGAGATCAAGGTCAACGACAAGGGCACCAAGATGGCCAAGGGCGTGTGCCCGGTCTGCGGCACCAACCTGAACCGCATCCTCGGCAAGGCGTGAGCCTCACCCTGTGAGCACCTGACAGCGGCGCCGCCCCCCGGGCGGCGCCGCTGCTGCATTCACGGGGCTGTGGACGACCGGCCGTCGCCGCGTCCCGCGTGGCAACGTCAGGACATGCCCGCCAGCCTGCCCGCCAGCGCCCGCCCCTGGTCCGTCCCGCTCCGCGCCCAGCTCGACTGCCCCCGCGCCTGGCGCGAGCCGGTGCTCGCCGCCCTCACCGCGGCCGGCGTCGTCGTCGACGCCGCCGCGCCCGTGGGCCTCGCCGTGGCGGCCGGCCGTCAGGTGTCGGGGACGGTCGACGACTGGACCGTGTCCTCGCTCCCCCACCTGCTGGTCGGCGTCCGCCCGCACGCCGTCGAGGTGGGACCGTGGGCGGCGCCCGGCGTCGGTCCGTGCGCCCGGTGCGTCGCGGCGTACGTCCTCGACGAGGGTGGCGCGGTGCACGACCCGCAGCCGCCCCGCCCCCTGCTGGCGATGGCCGCCGGCGCGGCGGCCCGCGAGCTCGCCGCCTGGGCTCGCGGCGAGACGCCGTCCACCTGGCTGACGTCGTGGCTCCTGGACCACGAGCCGGTCCCGCGAGACCGGCGCTGGCAGCGCCACCCCTACTGCGGGTGCGCCTGGTTCGAGACCGGCTGACCCGCCGCGAGCGGCGCGGTCACCACCACTCGCTGTCGAGCTTGCCCTCCATGGCTCGCAGGTTGCTGCGCGAGCAGGTGTCGCAGAACGCCCGGCGCCGGCCGTTCTCCACCGCGACGGTCCAGGTGAGGGTCTCCGCCTCGGGCGCCTCGGTGCCGCAGAAGGCACAGGTGACCACGTCGCTCACCCGGCCGAGGCTACCCCCGGGACGCAGACGAGCCGGTACGTCGTCACCGTGACGACGTACCGGCTCGTGCTGGGTTCACCCGCGATCAGGGTGGAGCGTGTCCCGAGGTCCGTCCTCGAGGTGCTGTGCTCAGATCGCGCGAGCGAGGGCGAGACGCGCCTGCTGCGCGGCCTGCTCGGCCTTGCGGCTCAACCGACGGGCCATGGCCAGGTGGTGGCCGCGTCGCAGTTCGTGCGCCTCTCCCAGGCGCGCGGACATTTGCGCGCGTGCGAGTTCTTCATGCATGAGATTCATGTCGTTGCGTCCATTTCGGTAGGTATTCATTGAAGTTGATTCCTGTATTTCCTTGGAGGGGATGACGCGGTGTGCCTACGCGGCGGGCTGGTCGGACTTGCGGGGCCGGCCGCGCGGCCGCTTGCGCGGGATCACCACGCCCTGGAGGAAGAGCTCGCCTCCCCAGACGCCCCACGGCTCGCGCCGCTCGAGGGCTCCGTCGAGGCACAGCGCCTGCACGGGGCAGTCCGTGCACAGGGCCTTGGCGTGCTCCACGTCCGCGGGGGACTCGGCGAACCACAGCTCTGCGTCGTTGACGCGGCAGGGCAGCAACTCCTCATCCACTCCGGCAGCTGCGTCGTGCAGGGCGCCCAGTGCAGCCTGCGGCTCCAGCTGGGTCTGTGCGTCGGCAGCTCGGGGGCGGTCGAGAACGCTGATGGTCATGTGTTCACCTCCTACTCGTTGACCTGATCGCGGATGGAATGGATCGGTGGGACAAACAAAGAGGCCGCGGATCCCGGTGTCGGGTTCCGCGGCCTGGAGGCTGCCGATGCGAGGTGTGACCTAGCTCGACGGACTCCAGGCAGGAGAACCCGGGAAATCGCCCTTGATGCGAACGATGGCGGCGGCGTCCTGGACAGCCACCACGCCGGCGCCGAGGGCGCGCGTGTGCGCGCAGGGGCGGCCGAGGGTGGACATGCCGAAGGACGGCGTCCACGCCGTCATCGTCATCGTGTAGTTCTCCATGGGGGCCACCTCCTTCGGTGCGTCGGGCGCGGATCGTTGTCAGCGATCCCAGTGCGCGGGTTGTTGTGAGTGGAACGCTAGACCCTGGGTGTCGTCAGGGGCAAACCATTTTATGGGTATTACCAAGAATTTCTTCGAGAATCTTCGCCGGGGCCCCGCGACGGCCCGCCCGCGAGCCTCGCGCGAGGCTCGTGGGCGCTCCGACGAACCCTCAGCGAGAGGACTCGGCGGCGACCAGGGCGAGCACCTCGTCGCCGTACTTGCTGATCTTGCTCGGTCCCACGCCACTGATGGCGCGCAGTCCGGACTCGTTGCTGGGGACGTGCTCGGCGATGAGCTGGAGGGTGGCGTCGGTGAAGATGACGAACGCCGGCACGCTGTCCTCCGACGCGCGCGCCAGGCGCCACTCGCGCAGCTTCTCGAACAGCGCCTCGTCGTAGGACGCCGGGCAGTCGGCGCACCGGCCGGTCTTCTTCTCCCGGGCGTTGGACAGCGCGCCCCCGCACTCGCGGCAGTGGAGCGCGGCGCGGTTGCGCTTGCTCCGCTCGCGGCGCTGCCCGGAGACGCCCGGCACCCCGTCGAGCACCGGGGCCAGGAAGGGCGAGCTCCCCCGGTTGGCCCGACCACCAGGCTCGCGCGCGACCGCCCAGGACACCGCGAGCTCGTCGCGGGCGCGGGTCATGGCGACGTAGAGCAGGCGCCGCTCCTCCTCGATCTCGGCCGGCGTCTGGGCCTGCGAGATCGGCATCATCTTCTCGTGCATGCCCGCGACGAAGACGGCGTCCCACTCCAGGCCCTTGGCCGAGTGGATGGTGGCGATGGTGACCGCGTCGGCGACCGGGGCGTGCTGCTCGCCGGCACGCCGGTCGAGGTCGTCCACGAGGTCGCCCAGGACCGCGTCGGGGCGCTCGCGGCCGAAGTCGGCAGCCAGGTCGACCAGCGCCTGGAGGGACTCCCATCTGTTGCGGACCTCGCCCCTGCCCTCGGGCGGGTCGGTCGAGTGGCCCATCTGGGACAGCACCGCCACCACGGAGTCCGCCACCGGACCGGATGCCTCACCGCTGCGGGCGGCGCCGCGGACCAGGGTGATGGCCTGCCGCACCTCGGGGCGGTCGAAGAAGCGGGCCGCACCACGCACGACGTAGGGCAGGCCTCGCGCCGCGAGCGCCTCCTCGAAGCGCTCGGACTGGGCGTTGATGCGCAGCAGCACCGCCATCCGGCTGGCGGGGGTGCCCGCGGCCCGCAGCCCCGCCAGGCGCTCGGCGACCGCGTCGGCCTCGGCGACCTCGTCGGTCGCCTCGCGGTAGGTGATGCGCGCTCCCGCGGGTCGCTGGGCGACCAGGTCGACGCCCTTGCTGGCGGTGCCGGCGAGCAGCTGGTTGGCCGCGGTGACGATCTCCGGCGTCGAGCGGTAGTTGCGGACCAGCTCGACGCTCGTGGCGGTGGGGAACTTGTGGGTGAACTCGCGGAGGTAGCGCGCGTCGGCGCCGGCGAAGGAGTAGATCGTCTGGGCGGGGTCACCGACGACGCACAGCTCGTCGCGGCCACCGAGCCACAGGTCGAGGAGCGCGTGCTGGAGCGGGGAGACGTCCTGGAACTCGTCGACGACGAACCACTTGTACTGCCGGCGCACCTGCGCCGCCACCGCCTCGTTGTCGGCCAGCAGGCCGGCACCGAAGAGCAGGACGTCCTCCATGTCCATGCGCCCCTGGCCGCGCTTGACCTCCTCGTAGGCGTCGAACGCGCGGGCCACGACCTCGGGCTCGAGGCCTGACACGGCCCGGCCGCGCGAGCGGGCCAGCGCGGCGTAGGCGTCGGGACCGACGTTGGACACCTTGGCCCACTCGATCTCGCTGGCGAGGTCGCGCAGCGTCGCCTTGTCCACGCTCAGCCGCTGGCGCCGCGCGGCCAGGGCGAGCATGCCGAGCTTGGACTCGGTGAGCTCGGGCAGGTCGCGCTGGTGGACCCGCGGCCAGAAGAACCGGAGCTGGCGCAGGGCGGCGGAGTGGAAGGTGCGCGCCTGGACGCCCGGGGCGCCGAGGCGACGCAGCCGCTCGCGCATCTCGCCCGCCGCCCGCGTGGTGAACGAGAGCGCCAGCACCTCGGTGGGGGCGTAGACGCCCTGGGCGACGCCGTGCGCGATGCGGTGGGTGATCGCGCGGGTCTTGCCGGTGCCCGCGCCGGCGAGGACGCGCACCGGCCCGCGCAGCGCCTCGGCGACCTGTCGCTGCTCGGGATCGAGCGCTTCGAGCAACGGAACAACTCCTGCGACGTCGTGGTTGAGAGGGGTGTTCGCCAGCCTAGACGTCGGAGGGGACACTCCATCCCATGACCTTCACCATGTTCACCACCCCCTGGTGCGGCTACTGCCACCGCCTCAAGAGCCAGCTCGACCGCGAGGGCATCGCGTTCTCGATCGTCGACATCGAGCAGGAGCCCGACGCCGCGTTCACCGTCGAGCAGGCCAACGGCGGCAACCAGACGGTGCCCACGCTCCTCTTCGCCGACGGCAGCACGCTGACCAACCCGTCGGTGGCGCAGGTCAAGGAGAAGCTGGCGGCGCTCGCGTGAGCCTCGCCCCCACGGTCGTCGGCGAGCAGGGTTAGCCTGCTGTCGTGTCCTTGCTCAACTCGATCGACCGCGACCACGTCCTGACCGCGATGGAGACATGGGACGCAGCCGGCGGGGCCAACTACATGCTCGTGCGCGGCGGTGTCTCGACCCACGTCCTGCTGCACCACGGCAAGGAGTACGACGCCGCCGCCATCGCCGGCATCGCTCACGGCCTCGCCACCGGACGTACGCTCACGCCCGCCGACATCCCGGGCGGCTCGGCCGGTGCGACCAAGGCGCTGAGACGCCTGGGCTTCGAGATCCGCGACGACTCGCCGCCCGAGCGCGTGGCCGGCACGCGGGCGACGCGGTCCAGCGCCCCGTCGAGCTCCTCCGGCTCATCGCGGACCCGGACCACCTCGACCCGCAGCACCGGCACGAGCCGTCCGCGCGTCGCCGCGAGCGACCGGCCGGTGAACCTCTGCCCGCGCTGCTTCATCGCGCTCCCCGCCACGGGGATCTGCGACCAGTGCGACTGAGCCGGGCTGCGGTCAGCCCCAGCCCGGCCCGTCGAGGGGCCGGCCGAACCAGCTCTCGATGAGCGAGGACGAGATCGAGATGCCGTGCGGCACCGCGACCTCGCCCGAGCGCACCGCCGCCTCGAGCTCGGCGCGCGTCCACCAGCGCGCCTCCTCGATCTCGGCGCCGTCGACGTCGATGTCGGTCGTCAGCGCACGCCCGGTGAAGCCCAGCATCAGGCTGGCCGGCAGCGGCCACGGCTGGCTGCCGAAGTAGCCCACCTCGCCGACCCGCACGCCGACCTCCTCCTCCACCTCGCGCCGTACGGCGTCCTCGAGGGTCTCCCCCGGCTCGCAGAAGCCGGCGAGGGTCGACCAGCGGCCTGTCGGCCAGGCCCGGTTGCGACCGAGCAGGAGCGCCTCGTCGTCGCCGTCGCCGCTCGTGATGGCCATGATCACCGCGGGGTCGGTGCGCGGGAACTGGGCGCGGTCGCACTGCGTGCACCGCAGCTCGTGCCCGGCGGACCGGCTGACCAGCGTCCCGCCGCAGCGCGGGCAGAACCGCGTCGCGTGGTGCCACTCGGCCAGCCCGATCGCGTGCATGAGCAGCGGCGCCTGGTCGGGCGCGTGGTCGGCGACCGCGGTCAGCACGGAGCGCAGCGGCACCCACTCCTCCGGGTCCCCCGGCGCGTCGTCGGGTTCCACGAGGACCGCGAGGTGCACGACGCCGTCCGCGTCGCCGAGCAGCACGAGCCGGCCCTCGGGTGCGGCGTCGGGGCTCACCCACGCGACCGCGCCGTCGACCGGGCGCAACCGGTTGCCCGCGACCACCAGCACGCGGGTGGCTTGGTCGGCCGTCCGCTCGGCGAGCCACGCCTCGTCGGTCCGGCGCAGCCCCATCCGGTTGTGGGCGTGCGCCGACAGGGCGACGTGCGGGAGGGGGCGCTCAACGGGGCTCGGGTCGCTCACGCTTTCCCACGCTAGTCGGTAGCGTTCGGCCGGTGAGCACGCACATCGGCGCCCAGCCCGGCGACATCGCCCCCATCGTCCTGCTGCCCGGCGACCCGCTGCGGGCCAGGTGGATCGCGGACACCTTCCTCGAGGACGCCCGCTGCTACAGCGAGGTGCGCGGGATGCTCGGCTTCACCGGCACGTGGAACGGCCGTCCGGTGTCGGTGCAGGGGTCCGGCATGGGTCAGCCGTCGATGTCGATCTACGTCAACGAGCTCTTCACCGACTACGACGTGCAGTCGATCGTGCGGGTCGGCTCGTGCGGCGCCGTGACCGAGGACGTGGGCGTGCGCGACGTCATCATCGCCTCCGGGGCGTGCACCGACTCATCGATGAACCGGATCGCGTTCCACGGCATCGACTATGCACCCGTCGCCGACTTCGGGCTGCTGCGCGGCGCGGTCGAGGCGGCCGAGGCGCGCGAGGGCGGCTCGCCGTTCCACGTCGGCCTGATCTTCTCCAGCGACTCGTTCTACCCGGCGCGCCCCGAGCTGCTCGGCGAGATGGTGAAGTACGGCGTGCTCGCGGTCGAGATGGAGGCGAGTGCGCTCTACACGCTAGCCGCCAAGCACCGGCGCCGGGCGCTGGCCATCTGCACCGTCTCCGACCACATCGTGACCGGCGAGGAGACCACGTCGCAGGAGCGCGAGCAGACGTTCGGCGAGATGGTGGAGATCGCCCTCACCGCGGCGCTCGCCTGAGCCGTCCGTCCGCGTCAGGCGCCGACGTTGGTGGCGGCACCTCGCACGCCAGACCCTCTCTACGACGCGATCTGCCGCCACCACCCGAACCCGCGCACCGACAAGGGTGGCGGCACCTCGCACGCCAGACCCGCCGCACGACGCGATCTGCCGCCACCACCCGGCCACCACCGACCTGGGTGGCGGCACCTCGCACGCCAGACCCGCCGCACGACGCGATCTGCCGCCACCACCCGGCCCGCGCGCCGTGGGTGGAGCACCAGCGTCAGGCGCCGACGGCTCCCTCGCGCACCAGCGCCTCGAGCTGGTCGCGACCGGGCAGGTCCTCGGGCTCGACCGTGTGACCGGTCCGGACGTAGTGGAACGCGGCCCGCACGCGGTCGAGCGGGGTGTCGGTGAGCTCGGCCCACGCCAGCCGGTAGAGGGCGAGCTGGAGGGGGTCGGCGCTCTCGTGGCGACCGGTCTTCCAGTCGACGACGAGGAATTGGGCGTCCGCCGACCCTGAGGGCTCGGCGTAGACGGCGTCGATGCGACCGCGGACGACCTGGCCGGCGAGCACGAGCGCGAACGGCGCCTCGACGGCGTGGGGGGCCCGGTCGCCGAACGGTCCGTCCTCGAACCGCTTGACCACCTCCCCCAGGTCGGCCTGGTCGTCGATGCCGGCGTCGGCACGCCCCGGCAGCTCGTCGGGCTCGATGAGCGCCTGCTGGCCGAACCGCTCCTCCACCCAGGCGTGGAACGCCGTGCCGAACCGCGCGGCCGGGGCAGGCGGGCGCGGCATCGGTCGCGCCAGCTCGCGGGCGAAGCCCTCGGGGTCGTCACGGAGCCGGGCCACGGAGGTGGCGGACAGGCTGCTCGGCAGCGGCAGGTCGACGGACGTGGCGCGTTCGGCGCGGGCCTCGGTCAGGAGCTGCGCCAGGTCGTCGTCCCAGTCGGCGACCCGGGCCGCCTCGACCATGTCGAGGTCGTGGTCGGGGGCGGTGCGGTCGACGCTGCGCACCAGCTCGGCGGCGGCCAGCCGCCGACGGGCCTCCTCCCCCGGCCCCGGCACGGGCCAGGGGCGGGAGGGGTCGACGTCGTCGTTGGGGTTGGGCGACTTGGGGGCCGGCTTCTCCAGCCACCGCTCCACCGGCTCGCCCCAGTCGTCGAGCTGGTCGCGGACCACGCACTGGTAGGCCGAGGGCCCGAAGGGCGTCGCCCGCTGGCCCCAGAGGTAGGACGTCACCGCGAGGTGGTGGGCGGCGCGGGTGTAGGCGACGTAGCCCAGGCGCAGCTCCTCCTCGGCGTCGTGGGCCTTCGTCGCGGCGCGGTAGGCGTCGAGCGCGGCCTTGTCGTGGCCGACGAGCTGCGGCTGGTCGGCGCGGTCGCCGCGCAGCGGCGCCGGGAGGACGGCGGGCGAGGAGGTCCACAGCGTGCGGGAGCGGTTGCTCGGGAAGCGGGTCTCCCCCACGCCGACGCAGAACACCGAGGACCACTCCAGGCCCTTGGCGCGGTGGACGGTGAGCAGCTTGACCGAGTCGGCGGCCGTCGGCACGGCGACGTCGAGGCCGTTGCCCTGGTCGTCCTCCGCCGTGAGGTAGGCCAGCAGCGCCGGCAGGGTGACGTCGCCGTCGACCGACTGGAACTCCGCCACGGCCTTGACGAACAGGTCGAGGTTGTCACGGCGCGCGGCAGCGGCCGGCGAGGTCGCCGAGGCGAGCTCGACGTCGACCCCCGTGGTGTCGATGATGCGACGCACGACGTCGAGCAGCGGGTCGCCGACGTGCGCCCGCAGGCGCCGCAGCTCGCCGGCGAGCAGCCCGAACCGGTCGAGCGCCTCGGGTGAGTAGGCCGCCTCGCCGGGCGACTCCACGGCGTCACTGAGGGCCGGCAGCTCGGAGGCATCGATGCCGTCGGCGATCTGGAGGAGCTGGGCGGCGACCGAGGCGGCCTCCTTGCGACCCCGCACCCCGGCGATCTCCGCCGCGCGCAGCGCCAGCAGCCGCAGGTCGCGCGGGCCGATGGCCCACCGCGGGCCGGTGAGCAGGGTGAGCATCGAGGAGTTGGCCGTGACGTCGTGGAGCAGGGTCAGGGTGGCGACGACCTCCGCCACCTCGGGGAGCCGGACCAGGCCGGAGAGGCCGACGATCTCGACCGGGACGCCGGCGGCGGTGAGGGTGTCGTAGACGTCCTCGGCCTGCGCGTTGTCGCGGCTCAGCACGCCGATGTCGGACCAGGCCTTGCCCGCGTCGTGCTCGCGGCGTACGGCCTCGGCGAGCCACGCGAGCTCGTCGGACGCCCGCTCGAAGACGGCGGCCTCCACGCGGCCGTCGGCTGCCCTCTCCGCCGCGCGGAGCCGCGCCACCTTGTCGCCGTAGGCCGCGAGCAGCGGCTCGGCCAGCCGGTTGGCCACGTCGAGGATGCGCCGGTCCGAGCGCCGGTTGACGGTCAGCGGGAGCCGGCCGGGCTCGCCGTCGGCGGCCGGGAACGTGTCGGCGAAGTTGAGGATGTTGGACACCGAGGCGCCGCGCCAGCCGTAGATCGCCTGGTTGGGGTCGCCGACGGCCATGACCGGGTGACCCAGCCCGCGCTCGGGGTCGGGGCCGGAGAAGAGCCGCGCCAGCATGGTCGCCTGCGCGACGGAGGTGTCCTGGTACTCGTCGAGCAGCACGACCTTGAACCGCGCCCGCTCGATCTCGCCCACCTCGGGCTGGTCCTCGACGAGCCGGGCGGCGAGGGCGATCTGGTCCCCGAAGTCCATGAGGCCGAGGTCGGCCTTGAGCCGGCGGTAGCCGCTGACGAGCTGCAAGAGCTCGGCGCGGCGGTCGATGGCGTTGATCGCCTTGGCCGGCGGCCCGAGGTAGGTCGAGCGGGCCTTGCCGGCCTGCTCCTCCTCGATCGCGCGCTCGAACCCGCGCCGGGCGTCCTGGTCGACGCGGCGTACGTCGTCGGCGTCGACGAGGTGCTCGCTCATCGCGCCGTCGAGGGCGAGGAGGTTCTGGATGGCGGTGGCGGGATGGTCGGTGAGCAGCTCGATGTGGCCGGTGAAGCGCTCGATCACCCGCGCGCCGAGCTGGTAGCGGGAGGCGTCGGAGACGACGCGGGTGTCGGGCTCGTGGCCGATGCGGAGGCCGTGGTCGGTGAGCAGGGTGGCGGCGTAGGCGTGGTAGGTCGCGACGGTCGGCTCGAGGACGTCCTCCCCCTCGACGACGACGGAGCGGTCGAGCAGGCCCGCCGCGCCCAGCGCGGCGGTGACGCGCTGTCGGAGCTCGGCGGCGGCCTTGGTGGTGAAGGTGAGGCCGAGGACCTCCTCGGGCCGCACCTTGCCGGTGGCGACGAGCCAGACCACCCGCTGGGCCATGAGGGTCGTCTTGCCGCTGCCGGCTCCCGCGACCACGACCGTGGGGCGCAGCGGCGCGGTGATGGCGGCCCACTGCTCGTCGCTCGGTGCGTGGCCGCCCATCAGCGCCTGCAGGTCCGCGGGCGTGTCGAGGCGGACCGGCTCCCGCTCGGGGACGGTCGTCTCGCGCAGGCTGGTCCCGGTCACTGGACGGTCACGCTCCCTGCGCCCTTCGCCGGGCAGATCGGGACGAACGGGCAGTCGCGGCAGTGCGGGCCGGCCGTGGCGGGGAAGTTCTCCGAGCGCACCAGGTCGGCGGCACGCGCCAGCCCCGCGCGGAGCAGCGCGCGCTCGGGCCCGGCGTCGTCGTGGACGGACTGTCCCTGCACCTTGGCGACGGCCGAGTCGTCGTCGATGCCGAGCTGGACGAGCTCGGCCCCGCCGGAGCACACCGGACGACCCGCCGCCTCGTCGAGGGCGCCGGCGTCGACGGCGTACTGGTAGAGGGCGAGCTGGAGGTTGCCGGCGACCGCGGGACCGGTGGGGGCGGTGCGCGCGCTCTTGAAGTCGACGACGACGACCCGGCCGTCGTCGTCGATCTCGAGCCGGTCGGCGAAGCCGGTGAGCCGCACGGGGCGGCCGTCGACGTCGACCACGCTCTCGAAGCGCTGCTCGGCGCCGAGGACCTGGCGGGGGTTGGCGAGGTGCCACTGCACGAACCGCGCGACCGCCTTGCGGATCCGGGCGAGCTCACGCTGGCGCGACCACGGGGTCCGGAAGGCGAGCCGGTCCCAGATCGCCTCGACCTCGGCCATCAGCGGCGCCTCCTCGGCCGGGAGCTCACCGCGGGCGACGCGCTCGGCGAGGGCGTGGAGCACCTGGCCGAGGTTGGCGGACTGGTGCACCGCCGAGACCCCGCCCGCCTCGCGCTCGAAGAACCACTGCGCGGGGCACACCAGGATGGAGTCGAGCATGCTGGCCGAGACCGGCACCGGCCGTTCGGGGTCGCGGATGGGCTCGATCGACCGGGTGGCGCTGCGGGTGCCCCACCAGGTCGAGGGGTCGGCGGCCGGCACCAGCTGGCGCCCGTCGACCTCCTCGGCCGCGAGGGCGGCGAGCCGGCGCGCGGCCGCCTCGCGCAGCGCCGTCGACGCCTGCGGGTCCGCCGCGGTGCGGCGCAGCTCGGCCACGAGGCCGCCGAGCGACAGCGGCCGCGGGGGGCGGCCGTCCTGGTGCTCGATGCTCACGCCGAGCTCCTCGAGGAACCGCGACGGCTGCTCGCCGTCGTCCTCGGGAGAGCGGACGGCGCTCACCACGAGCCGGCGGCGGGCGCGGGTGCAGGCGACGTAGAACAGCCGACGCTCCTCCATCAGCAGCGCGCGGGTCGTGACGGGCGGGACCAGGTCGGGGTGCCCGACGGGGTCGACACCGATCCGGTCGGCACCCAGCAGGGTGGCGCGGCGCCGGAGGTCGGGCCAGCCCTCCTGCTGGACGTGGGCAACCACGACGAGGTCCCACTCGAGGCCCTTGGAGCGGTGGGCGGTGAGCAACCTGACCGCGGCGCCGCGCACCCCGCGCTCGGCGAGGGTGTCGGCGGGCAGCTGCTGGGCGACCAGGCTGGCGAAGAACGCCTCCACCCCGACGTGGTCGCGCTGGTCGACGGCCCGGGCCGCGAGCTCGAACAGCGCGACGATGGCGTCGAGGTCGCGGTGGGCCCGCCGGGCGCCCGCTCCTCCGGTGTCGACCTGGCGGCGCAGGCGCTGCGGCCAGGCGGTGGTCGACCACAGGTGCCACAGGACGTCCTCGACGCCGGCCCGGTCGGCCAGCATGCGGGCGCCGTCGCGCAGGAGGCCCGCCAGCGCAGCGGCGCGCTCGACGTCGGGCCCGTCGAGGCCGTCGAGGAAGCCGTCCTCGACCACCGCCAGCCGCAGCAGCTCGCGCGAGGTGCGCCGGGCGCTGGCGTCGGCGAGCTCCTTCTCGCGGGTGCGCAGGCGGCGCACGAGGGCGCGCAGGTCGGACGCGTCGAGGCCGCCCAGGGGAGAGAGCAGCAGCGACTCGATCCGGCCCGGGTCGAGGAAGTCGGGCGAGTCGGGGTCGTCGTTGTCGAGGTTGACCACGGCGCGGAGCCCGTCGAGCAGCGGCAGCACGGCCGGGTCGTGCACGAGCGGCAGGTCGTCGGAGGCGACCTCCACGGGCACGCCGGAGGCGGCCAGCGCCCGGCGCAGCGGCGGGATGCTGGTCCGGCCGGACCGCACGAGGACGGCCATCCGGTCCCAGGCGATGCCGTCCTCGAGGTGGGCGCGGCGCAGCAGGTCGGCCAGCCGCTCCGCCTCGGCCCGCTCGGTGTCGTAGGTGAAGACCTCGACGCGGCCGTTGCCGTGCGGCCCCGGCACCGCCTCGGGCGCCAGGAACGCCTCCCGGGCCTCGGCGCCGATGCTGCCGGTCAGCGTCAGCCGACTGGCGACCCGGCCCGCGGCGAGCAGGATCCGCGGGCCGAAGCGCCTCGTGCGGCGCAGCACGACGACGGGGGCCGGCTCGCCGGCGGCGGTCGGGAAGCTCGCCGGGAAGTCGAGGATGCCGCGCACGTCGGCGCCGCGGAAGCCGTAGATCGACTGGTGCGGGTCGCCGACGACGGTCAGGTCGCGGCCGTCGCCCGCGAGCGCCCGCAGGAGGGCCACCTGGCCGGGATCGGTGTCCTGGTACTCGTCCACGAAGACGTGGCCCCAGCGCGCGCGCAGCTCGTCGCGGTGGGCCTCGGCCTCGATGACGGCCCGGCGGATGAGGTCGGAGTAGTCGGTGGCGCCGAGGTTGTCGAGGACCGTCAGGTATTGCTCGAGGAAGAGCCCGGCGGCGACGAGCTCCGGCAGGTCGTGCTCGATGCCGAGGCTGCGCAGCCCGGCGGGGTCGAGGCCCTTCTCGCGGGCACGGGCCAGCACCGCCTGCACCTCGCGGACGAACCCCCGGGTGCCGACCGCGCGCCGCAGCGGCTCGGGCCACACCACCGATTCGGGGTTGTCTCGCAGCAGCTCGCGCAGCACCACGTCGGCCTCGGGGGCCGAGAGCAGGCGGATGGCTCCCTCGTAGAGCTCGGCGGGGGCGTACTTGCGGACCAAGGCGTAGGCGAAGGAGTGGAACGTCGAGCACGAGGCGGCCGAGGTCGTGCGGGCGACGCGGGCCGTCACCCGGTCGCGCAGCTGCTCGGCGGCCTTGCGCGAGAACGTCAGCGCGAGGACCGAGTCGGGCGAGGCGCCCCGGACCTCGATGCGGTCCACGATCGCCTCGACGAGGGTGGTGGTCTTGCCCGTGCCGGGGCCGGCCAGCACGAGCAGCGGACCGCCCTCGTGGTCGACGACGCGCTGCTGGTGCTCGTCGAGCTCGGGCACCACGACCTCGCGGTCGGGGCGCACCAGCCGGTAGCGGGTCGTCGTGCTCACGGGAGACACCCCATCACGCGGGACCGACAGTCACCTGCCGGCCCCGCCGAGGGGCGTACGAGCGGTGCGTCGGAGCGGCTCAGCCGAGGTCGACGATGGCGGCGACCGGGCCGCCGCCCTCGGGACCCTGGTGGGCCGCGGAGACCGACACGAAGACGGCCGGGTCGCCGGTCACGGCCGCGGTGACACCGCCGACCGCCGCCTTGATCTGGCGGTGCCAGTGCACGTCGGAGTCGTCGAGCATGGCGTTGCGACGGCCGCGGACCATGCCGTCCTGGCTGGCCTCGCACTTGAGGAAGACGTTGACGAGCCTGCCGTCGAGGTCGCTGGTGCGGGGGCGCTCCGGCAGGTCGAGGCCGGCGGAGCGGATGGCCTCCCAGATGCCGTCGGCGTCGAGGGCGTCCTCCATGACCGAGTGGCCGATGCGGTAGCGGCCCCCGACGCCGGTGGCGTTGCCCACGACCACGATCTGCGCCTGGTCGAGCTCGACGCCCGACGAGCACGAGGCGACAGCGGAGTAGAGCTCGCGGTTGTGCATGATGTCGGCGTCGCTCGGCATGTCGATCTCGCCGAGGGCGACGGCGATGCCGAGGCCGGTGACGCCGTTGGAGAGGTCCATCGACTCGTGCGTGTGCTCGGTCCACACCGTCTTGCCGCGCGACTTGGCGTCACGGATGGTGTGGATGGTCAGCAGCGGGGTCTTGGTCTGGACGTAGTGCACGTCGGCGGGATCGGTGATGCCGGCGCGCTCCATGGCGACCTTCACCCCGGCCGCCACCTTCTCGACCATCGCGGTGTAGCCGATCTCCTCGGGCAGGATCGGCTCGCTCATCGCGAAGCCGGCGGTGAGCCGCATCTCCTGGCGCGACGGGTCGTCCTCGGGGACGTCCGTGGTCGCGAAGATGGTGGCGTGGGGGCTGATCACGCCGTCGGTGCCGCCCGACCACACGATGGGGATGCCCTTGACCTGCTCGGCGTCGGCGCCCTGGGCGACCAGCGCCTCGCGGAAGGCGCGGTCGGCGATGATCCGCGTGTAGTCGTTGACGCCGCCGTTGCCCTCGGTCTTGCCGATGATGGCGAAGACCCGGTCGGCGGCGATGACGCCCTCGTCGATCAGCTTCGTCAGCTCGGAGGCGTCGGACACCGAGTGGATCGGGACCTTGCGGACTTCAATGGCGCTGGGCATGTTCAGCGGTTTCCTTTCGGGGTGGGTACGACGACGGTGCCGGCGTCGCCGGCGACCGCTGCGGTGATCTGGTCGAGGCTCGTGATGACGCCGGTGCGGCCGGTCGCCTCCACGAAGCGGCACACGGCGTCGACCTTGGGTCCCATGGACCCCGACGCGAAGTGGCCGTCGGCGGCGTGGGCGCGCAGCTCGGCCACGGTGAGGCGACCGAGCGGCTCGGCGTCCGGCTCGCCCCAGCGGATGACGGCGTGCGGCACGTCGGTGGCGATGACGAGGACGTCGGCCCGCGTCGTCGCGGCCAGGAGCGCGGCGCCGAGGTCCTTGTCGATGACGGCCTCCACACCGGCCAGCGACCCGTCCGGGCGGCGTACGTGCGGGATGCCGCCGCCTCCGTTGGCCACCACGACGAAGCCCGCCTCGATGAGGGCGAGCACGGCCGGTGCGTCGAGGATCTCCTGCGGCTCGGGCGAGGCCACGACGCGGCGCCAGCCCTTCTCGCCGCGGTCCTCCCAGGTCTCGCCGTGGCCCACGAGCAGCTTCGCCTCCGCCTCGGGAAGGTGGCGTCCAATGGGCTTGGTCGGCGTGGTGAAGCCCGGGTCGTCGGCGTCGACCAGGGTGCGGGTCACCAGCGCGGCGCTGCGCCGGTCGATCCCCCGCGCGTCGAGCTCGCGGTCGAGGGTGTCCATGAGGACGAAGCCGAGGGTGGCCTGCGTCTGTGCCCCGCACCAGTCCAGCGGCACGGGAGGTACGACGCCCGCGGCCAGCTCGTTCTTCACGAGCAGGTTGCCGACCTGCGGACCGTTGCCGTGGGTGACGACGACCTCGTGCTCGTGCTTGAGCAGTCCGGCGACGGCGGCCATGGCCACCCCCGCCGCGGCGATCTGGTCCTCCGGACGCGCCCGCCCGTCGGCGTTCGTCATGGCGTTGCCGCCGAGTGCGAGCAGGACCCTCATGCGCTCGACCCTAGTGACCGGCGGCACAGCCCCCACCGGCAAGAGTTGTCAGGCACACGCGGGACGGAGGGCAACAGTTGCCCAGCGCCTCCGGCCGAGGTCAGGACGCCCCTGCGTCGTACTCCGCCGCATGTGCCGGGGCGCCCGCCACCTGCTCGTCGAGCGACTGCCGGTAGGCCAGGCACCCGCGCAGGAACTGCGGCCACGGCGGCACCGCGACGTCCGGCTCGACCCGCTCCGGGAGCGTGCCCCAGAGGTCCGGGTGGTGCCAGCACAGGTCGTGCCCCGAGCTGTCGCGGTGGGTCCGGATCGCCGCCCGCAACGTGCGGACCTCGGCGACCAGCTGCTCGCGGCTCATGTCCTCGACGTCCTCGTCCATCGGTCCAGTGTGCGCCCGGAGCCGGCCCGGTGTCCCGGGCCGGCTGCGGCCGGCCGGCTCGTCAGGCCGACGGGTACGCCACCGCCACGTCCAGCACCCAGGTGACCCCGAAGCGGTCGCGCAGCATGCCGTAGAGCGGGGACCAGCCGGACGGCGCGAGGTCCTGCACGACAGTCGCGCCGTCGAGCAGCCCCGCCCACGCCGCGGAGACCTCGTCCGCGTCGGCGCCGCGGAGCGAGACGAAGAACGGGATGGTCCCGGCGTCGTGGGGCAGCGCGGACGGCACGTCGTAGGCCATCACCCGTGCCCCGCTCGGCGCCGCGACCTGGCCCCACATGACCTGGTCGCCCTCGGCGGGGTCCTGGACGGCGTGGGCGTCGCGGTAGGTGACGATCGTGAGCTCGCCGCCCAGGGCGTCGCGGTAGAGCTCGAGCGCCTCGCGGGCGCTGCCGCGGAAGTTGAGGTGCGGGGTGACGTCGATGGTCATGGTGGTTCCTCCTGGTGGCCCGGTCGGCGGTTCCGGCCGGTGCCCTCACTCTCTCGCCGGAAGAGGACCGTTCCTGTCCGCTACCTCGGGCACACTGGGGCCATGTCAGGACCCACCGGGCGGCTCCTCGCCCTGCTCTCCCTCCTCCAGGCGCGCCGCGACTGGCCCGGGGGTGTCCTGGCGCAGCGGCTGGAGGTCACCGAGCGCACGGTGCGTCGCGACGTGGACCGCCTGCGCGGGCTGGGCTACCGCGTCACGGCCACCAAGGGACCCGACGGCGGCTACCGGCTGGAGTCGGGCAGCGAGCTCCCTCCCCTGCTCTTCGACGAGGAGCAGGCGGTGGCGCTGGCCGTGGCGCTACGCCTGGCGACCGGAAGCGGCGACGGCACCGACGACGGCGTCGCGCAGGGCGCCGCCCGCGCCCTTGCGACGGTGCGCCAGGTGCTGCCCAGCCACCTGCGTCACCGCGTCGACGCCGTCCGCGTGACGGCGCTCGACCGCGGGCCGGCCGTCGATCCGGCCGTCATCGTCGAGGTGAGCACGGCGATCCGCCGCTGCGAGGTGCTGCGCTTCGACTACGGCGAGGAGTCGCCCGGCGCGCCACCGCGGCGGACGGAGGCGGTGCACCTGGTCCGGCGTCGCTCCCGCTGGTACGTCGTCGGGTGGGACCTCGACCGCGAGGCCTGGCGGACCTACCGGCTGGACAGGATGCGGTTGCGCACCCCCCACGGTCCGCGCTTCGTGCCCCGCGAGCTGCCGGCGCCCGACGTGGCGACGTTCGTGTCCGCGCGCTTCAAGGGCTCGGCCGACGAGGACGCGTGGCCGTGCCGGGGCACCGCGGTGCTGCGGGCACCCGCCTCCGAGGTGGCGCCCTTCGTCGGCGACGGCGACGTCGAGGCGCTCGCCGACGGCACCTGCCGGGTCACGCTCGGCGCCTGGTCGTGGGTGGCGCTCGCGGCGGCGTTCGCCCGCTTCGACGCCGACGTGGAGGTCGTGGCGCCGCCCGAGCTGGCGGCGGCGTGCCGGGTGCTGGCGGCCCGGTTCGCGGGGGCCGGCGGCTGAGCGCCGCGCGGCTCAGGCTGGCGGCAGGTTCCACCACGTGTCGAGACGGGCGACGGCGGGCGCCGTACGACCCTCGCGGAGGACCCGCGAGAGCCGCAGCAGGTGGGCCGCGATGCCGGCGGCGCCCTGCATCCAGCCGACTCCGGGCGGCAGGAGGGGGTCGTCCCTGCGGTGCTCGGTGAAGCGCCAGCACGCGCGGTCGCCGTCGCGGACGGCCCGGTCGAGCAGCGCATCGCCCAGGACCGTCGCGAAGGCGAGGTCGTCGGGGTCGCCGAGCCGCTGCCACGCGTCGAGGAACACCTCGCCGACACCGGCGGTGCCGCAGCAGCGTCCGTCGTTGTCCCAGAAGCCCGGGCGCAGCCGTCGCGGCACGCCGGACGTGCGGACGCTGCGCAGGCAACGGCGGTGCCACTGGGCCGGGGACTCGCCCGCGACCACGTCGACGCCGGCGTGCTCGAGGGCGGTGAAGAGCAGCGAGGTGCCGGTCGGTCCGTGGCACCAGGTGAACGTGACCTCCTCGAGTCCCGGTGAGGGCGGGATCGCCGCCGGCACGACGAAGCCGTCGCCGCCGGTGTCGCCCAGCGTCACCAGGTGCTCCGCCCCGCGGCGTGCCGCGTCGACGAGGTCCGGCCGGCGCAGCTCGCTGCCCGCCACCGCGAGCGCGGCCGCGATCCCGGCGAGGCCGTGCGACCAGTTGGGCATCTCGCGCTGCCGCTCGACCGGCACGTCGGCGCGGAAGCGCCTCGGCACGAACGACCAGTCGGTCCCCGCCTGCGTCGGCTCCCCCTCCGCGAGGAGGATGCCGGCCGCCCGCGCAGCCAGGTCCTCCGCCCCGCGTGCGCCGTGCCGGTGGGCCCACACCGCGCCGAGCAGGACACCGGCCGTGCCCAGCGTGACGTCGTTGATGCGGGTGTGCGGCGCGAACGGGGGCGGCACCAGGTAGGGCTGCTCCCACCCGTCGTCGGTCGCGAGCTCGACGAGCCGCGCGACCGCGACGCCGGCATCCTCGGCACTGCCTGCGCCTCGTGCGTCCAGGGCGATCAGCACCCCGAGGTCGCTGACCACCCCGTCGAAGTACGTCGCCAGCCCCTGGGTCGGCAGTCCTGCGCGGATCCGGGCCGCGATGCCGTCGGCGAGCCGCTGCTCCTCGTCGGTCCACGCCCGCCCGAGCCGGACCTCGGCGAGCACGAGGGCGAGCCCGCCGATGCCGCTGTGCATGCCGTCGCGCTCCTCGGGCGGTCCCCCGGCGTGCGGCACCGTCTCGGGGATCCACGGCCCCGCGTCGTCCCACCGCACCTGGTCGAGCACCCAGCGCCACGCCGCCTCGCCGAGGTCGGCGTACGTCGCGGGGTCGGTCATCCACCGATCATGGCAGCACGGGAACCCTGTCGTCGCGCAGTCGATCCTGTGCACCAGGTTCCTGCGACGAGTACTGGTCTATCGCAGGAAGGTGGCGCTCCGGATCGACTGCCTGACGGGTGTGCGGCACCAGGCGTCAGCTCGTGCGAGCCGGCCACCTGCGGGCGCGGATGCCCCGGATCGGGTCGTAGTCGGCCGTGACGACGGCGGAGACGCCGACCCGGGTCAGCTCCTGGACGAGGATCGACTTCATCGTGTCGGCCATCCGGCGGCTCAGCCATGCGTCGGTGTCGGCAGCGACGTAGGCCGCGTCCTCGTCGACGGAGACAGCGGTGCTGCTCGGCCCGCGGTCCTCCTCGTCCCAGAAGTCCTCGTCCTCGCTGTGCTCGGTGCCGCTCTCCCCCACCATCATGAAGCGCTCCGCTGCCACGAGCAGTGCGTCCGCGGCGAGCTCGACGGTGTCCGTGGCCACCCTGAACCGTGGCTCGGCCTCCCACCCTCGCCCCTGGTCGAAGCACCCGGTCCCGAACGTCACGGCCATGCGCACACCCTAGGAGCGGCGGAGCAGTGCGCCCAGCACCCGCGTCCCGGCCGGCAGCCCGTGTCGGTCGTAGTAGGCGAACATCGCGGTCAGCCACGGGTGCGTCCCGGGGTCGTCCACCCGACGGGCCTCGACACCCGCCTCGTCGGCGAGCTCGCGCACGGTGGCCACGCGGGTCGCGAGCTCGTACGTCGCCCCGCCGTGCCCCGGCTCCGTCAGGACGAAGGCCGCGGCGCGGCCGAGGTCGGCGAGGTCGAGGAAGCCGAAGGGGACGTCGAGGGAGTACGGCACCTCGAGGCGCCCGGTGAGGTCGAGGTTCTGGAGGTAGGCGCCGGGCTGCAGGATCGTCCACTCGAGCCCGCTGCGGCGGACCAGGTCCTCACCGGCCGCCTTGCCGAGGTGGTGCGGCATCGCAGGGACGTAGGGCGAGGCGACCGAGTGGTAGACCACCCGGGTGACGCCGGCGGCGTGGAGCGCTGCCAGCGCCGCGGCGACGTAGGCCGGCTCGTCCGGGTGCAGGTTGGGCGCGATGACGTAGGCCGCGTCGCAGCCGGCCAGCGCGACCGCCAGGGACGACCACTCGGCCCGACCCAGCGGCAGCGCCTCGGCGCCGCGGTCGGCGAGCGCAGCACCGACGGCGCGGCCGGTCTTGCCGTGGCCGCCGAGCACCGCGACCCGCACGGCCGCCTGCACCCCCGACCGCCGCTCAGACGGTGTCGACGTCGGCGTGGGGCGCCCCGTCGGCCAGCGAGGCGTAGCCCGGACCGCGGTCGAAGAAGGCGTCGTCCTCACGGCTCCACGGCGCCCGGCCGCCGCGCTCCGCGGCGGTCGCGTCCGCGTCGTGGGCCAGGCTGCCGTCGTCGACCGAGCCGGTCAGGACCACGCCGTAGTCGCGCAGCGCGGCCTCGGCCGAGACCTTGCGCCACACGACGTCGCGGACGACGAGCTCGGGGTCGCGGGCCAGCGGGTCGCCCCAGCCCCCTCCGCCGGTCGTACGGATGCGGACGACCTGGCCGGCGCGGACCACCTCGGCGTCGGCGAGGGCGTCGACCTCGCGCTCCTCCGGCCCGCCCGGGTCGATGACGACCTGGAACGGCGAGCCCGCCCTGCCGCCGCGCACGCCCCAGCAGGCGAGGATCGAGCGGTCGGCGATGGACATGAAGTGCGCGTCCTTCAGCATCCGGATGTGCTTCTCGTATCCGAGGCCGCCGCGGAACTGCCCGGCGCCGCCGGAGTCGACGGCGAGCCCGAGGCGCTCGACGACGAAGGGGAAGCGCGACTCGGTGAACTCGGTGGGCAGGTTGCGCGAGTCGGGCACCACGTGGATGGTGTCCTCGCCGTCGGCGTAGTAGCGACCGCCGGAGCCTCCGCCGAGCACCTCGCGCATGAGGTAGTCGTTGCCGTCGAGGTCCTTGCCGTAGACGCCGGTGTAGCGGATCGTCTCCTGGTCGGCGGGCATCTTGCCGTCGACCGCCTTGGCCACGACGCCGGCGAGCACGCCGAGCAGCCGCAGGATCACGAAGGTGCGGGCGTTGGTCGGCGCGGGGTGGATCGGCGTGAGCAGCGTGCCCTTCTCCGGGAACCGCATCTCGATGAGCGGCACGATCCCCTCGTTGACGTCGAGCTCGGCCATCCGCTCGGGGGTGTCGGCGAGGTTGCGCAGGATCGGCGCGAGCCACTTCTTGAGGAAGTTGCCGCCGACGTAGTCGCCGCAGTGGTTGATCGGTCCCTTGGCCTGGGCGCTGGTGCCGGTGAAGTCGATGATCAGCCGCGGGCCGGCCGGGCGGCCGTTGTCGGGGTCGGCGGGCGCGTCGCTGACCTTGGTCAGGGTGATCCGCTGCGTGTGCAGCTGTGGCTCGTCGACGCCGTCGTGCTCGGCGTAGTCCTCCCAGACGTAGGTGCCGTCGGGGATCTTCGACAGGATCTCGCGACGGTAGGTCTCGGTGGTCGCGTCCAGGATGGCGTCGAACGACGCCTCGATCGCGTCGCGGCCGTAGCGCTCGAAGAGCTCGCCGAGCCGGCGCGCCCCCATCAGGCAGGCGGAGCACTCGGCGTCGAGGTCGGCGGCGAGGCTGTCGGGCATGCGCGAGTTGCGCGTCATGATCCGCAGGGCCGACCTGTTGGGGACGCCCGCGTCCCACAGCTTGATCGGCGGGACGGCCAGCCCCTCCTCGTAGACGGTGGTCGCGTTGCTGGGCATCGAGCCCGGCACCGCGCCGCCGATGTCGTCGTGGTGGCCGAAGGCCTGCACGAAGGCGACGACGCTCTTCACACCATCGGCCTCGTGGAACACCGGGACGGTGACGCACAGGTCCGGCAGGTGGCCGATGCCGCCCTCGGACTCGTAGACGTCGTTGTGGAAGAAGACGTCCCCCTCCCGCATCTCCTCGATGGGGAAGTCGCGGACGATCGGGTGCACGAGCGCGCTGTAGGACCGGCCGGTGAGCTTGCGCAGCTGGCGGTCATGGATCCCGGCCCGGAAGTCGTGGGCGTCGCGGATCATCGGCGAGCGGCTGGTGCGGCCGATCGCGGTCTCGACCTCCATCTCGACGCTGGCGAGCGTGCCCTGGACGATCTCGACGAGGATCGGGTCGACCGTCGTCCCCTCGGCGGTGAGTCGCCCGCCGTGCTCGTAGGCCGTGGGCAGGCCGGCCGGGTTGGCCGGCCGGGCGGTGACGTAGGCGGGGTCCACTGCGGTGCCGCTCATCGGGCGGCCTCCTTCCGGATCACGAGGTTGGCCCAGTCGTCGACCACGACCTCGAAGCCGGGGTGGACGGGGATGGTCGAGCCGAACTCCTCGACCACCGCCGGGCCGCTGAAGGCGTCGCCGGCGCCGAGGTCGCCGCGCCAGATGACAGGCGTGTCGACGTAGCCCTCGTCGGCGTCGAAGCACACCTGTCGCCGGCTGCGCACGGCACGCTCGAGCACCTCGCCGTCGGCCTTGTCGAGCATCGGGATCTCAGGACGCGTGATCGGCCCGATGCCGGTGACCCGGAGGTTGACCCACTCGACCTGCTGGTCGCGGTCGCCGCGGAAGTCGTAGCCGTAGAGCTGGCGGTGCTCGGCGTGGAAGGTGTCGGCCACCTGCGCGACGTACGTGTCGTCGACGGCGCCGTCCGGGGCGGGGACCCGCACCTCGTAGGCCTGGCCGACGTAGCGGACGTCGATGGTGCGCAGGAACTGGTGCTGGTCGGCGGTGAAGCCCTCCTTGTCGAGGGCGCTCCGGGCGCGGTCGGTGAGGTCGTCGAGGATCGCCTGCACGACCGCGTGGTCGAGCGCCGACTCCTTGGCGACGTGGGTCTGGACGTAGTCGTTCTTGACGTCGACCGTCAGCAGGCCGAACGCGCTCACGTTGCCCGGGTCGGGGGGTACGACGACGCCGGCGAGGTCGAGGATGTCGACGAGGCGGCAGGCCAGCAGCGAGCCGGATCCGCCGAAGGTCGTCAGCATGAAGTCACGCACGTCGAGGCCACGCTTGACGCTGACCTGGCGCAGGGCGTTGGCCTGGTTCCAGGCGGAGATCTCGAGGATGCCCGTGGCGCACCGCTCGAAGTCGAGCCCGAGCTGCTCGGCGAGGTCGGCGATCCCGTGCCGAGCCGCCTCGACGTCCAGCGGGATCTCGCCACCGAGCAGGTGCGGCGGGATCCGGCCCAGCGAGACATGGGCGTCGGTGATGGTGGGCTGGGTGCCGCCCTTGCCGTAGCAGAGCGGGCCCGGGTCGGCCCCGGCCGAGTGCGGGCCGACCTTGAGGGAGCCCTCGGGCGAGAGCCAGGCGATGGAGCCGCCGCCGGCGCCGACGGTGACCACGTCGATCATCGGGATTTTGCTCGGGTAGGCCCCGACCGTGCCCTCGGTGGTGAGGGTCGGCTGGCCGTCGAGCACGACCGACACGTCGGTCGACGTGCCGCCGCCGTCGCAGGTGAGGATCCGCGGGAAGCCGGCGACCTCGGCGATGAGCGCCGCGCCCAGCGCGCCCGCGGCGGGCCCGGACAGCACGGTGGTGATCGGCTGGTGGACGACCTCGTCGGCCGAGAGCACGCCGCCGTTGGACTTCATCACGTAGAACGGGATCGAGGCGCCGCCGGCACTGCGCCCGCCGGTGAAGGCGTGCAGCCGCTCGGTGATGTTGGTGACGTAGCGGCTGACGTTGGGCTTGACCGCCGCGTCGACGAGCGTGGTCATCGCGCGCTCATACTCGCGGTACTCGCGCAGCACCTCGCTGGAGATCGAGACCACCGCGTCGGGGTGCTCGCGGCGCAGGATGTCGCGCATCCGCAGCTCGTGCTCGTCGTTGGCGTAGGCGTGCAGGAAGCAGACGCCGAGCGTGGTGATCCCCTGGTCGCGGAACCATCGCGCCGCGGCGACCGCCGCCTCCTCGTCGAAGGGCCTGATCTCGGCGCCGGTGAAGTCGAGGCGGCCACCGACCGTGCGCACCCGGTCGGCCGGCACGATGCGGTCGGGCTTGACCCAGAAGTAGGAGTTGCCGTAGCCGTCCGGCACGGACTGGCGAGCGATCTCGAGCATGAACTCGTAGCCCTCGGTCGTGATGAACCCGAGCGCCTCGACCTTGCCCTCGAGGAGCTTGTTGGTCGCCACGGTCGTGCCGTGGGAGACGGCGGTGATGTCGCCGCCCCCGGCACCGACGATCCCGAGGATCTTCTCGATGCCCGCGATGAAGCCGTCGGCGGGGTTGCCCGGGGTGCTGGGGGTCTTGGTCGTGACCAGCTCGCCCGAGTCCTCGTCGAGGGCGACGACGTCGGTGAACGTGCCGCCGGTGTCGATGCCGATCCTGATCCGCGTCATGGGCTCGATTCAACCGACGCCGGGTGGGCGGCGACCACGGCAGGGATTGCCGACGACCGGGTCTACCTTCGGCAGATCGTGTGGACGTCAGTCGTCGCGCAGGGCCCGGTAGTGGTCCCGGTTGCCGTCGCCCTCGGGATCGCGGGGCGGCTCGGGGTCGACCTCGGCGATGGTGTCATCGAGCCGCACCGGCGCGGGCAGGTGGCGGTAGTCCGGGTCGGTCATCCCACGCGCCGGCTCGACCCGGGGCCGGTCGAGGACGAGGTCGAGGGCCTCGTCCAGCGTCATCCGGGCCCCCTCGGACCGTAGCTCCTCGAACCGTTCGTCCCCGAGCGCGGCCCGGATCGCCGCGACTACCCGGTCGTGCTCGGGCACGTCGCCGGGGTGGCGCCGGGCGCCGAGCACGCGCAGCGCCTCGTCGCCGGCACCGATGAGCACCGCGCCGAGCTCGGGCCGGCCCAGTGCGTGCTCGGGGCCGGCGAGCTGCGAGACGGTCCAGGCCGCCATCAGCCGGCGGCCCTGCGACCAGCAGATCCGCAGGGCCCGGTGGGTGAGCCGCCGGGCCTCCTCGTGGTCGCCGCGGTGGTCGGCCAGGTAGCTCAGGTTGGAGAGGAACACGCTGACGTACAGCTCGTCGTCGAGGTCGGACGAGATCTGCAGGCCCTCCTCGTAGGCCGCGCGCGCCTCCTCGTCGCGCCCGGCAACGCGGGTCAGCTCGCCCCGGATGTTGAGCACCTGCGCGACCAGGGCGGGGCTGCCCACGCCACGTCCCAGCTCCAGCGCCTCGTCATTCGTCTGCATGGCGAGGTCGATGCGCTCGTCGTCGTCGATGTAGGTCGCCGACGTGACCGCGAGCCCGTAGGCCACGAGCCGGGTCTCCCCCAGGTCGCGGAAGAGCCCGGTTGCGCGCTCCCAGTGGGTGCGCGCCTCCGGCCGGCTCGACGGGAAGGCCATGAATCCCGCCGCGAGGCGGATGCGAGCCGACACGAGGGGGTCCAGCTGGTCCTCCACGGCGAGCATCTCGTCGATCCAGCGCAGGCCCTCGGCGTGGTTGCCCTCGAGGAACCAGTAGGCGCCCAGCGACGCCGTGATGCTCGCGGTGAGCGTCAGGTCCCCCTCGCGTGCCGCCCAGGCGTGCGCGGCCCGCACCTCGTGCAGCATCTCGCCGATGTCGTCGAGCCATCGGTACGTCGCGTCGGTCCACCGCCGCTCGTAGAGGTCGTCGAGGTAGGAGGCGAAAAACGCGGCATGGGCCGCCCGGCCGGCGTCCCGGTCGCCGTCGACCAGGCGCGCGGCGTGCTCCCGCACCAGCGACAGCATCCCGAAGCGCGGCTCGTTGCGGTAGCCGGTCGTGCGCCGGACCAGGCTGTGGTCCACCAGGACGCTCAACGGGTCGACCACGTCCCCGTCGGCCCACACCGCTTCGACCGCCTCGAGCGGGACGGCGCCGTGGAACAGCGAGAACAGCCCGAACAGGCGCTGCTCCGCCGGCCCCAGCAGCTGCAGGCTCCAGTCGATCGCGGCCGGGATCGTCTGCTGCCGGTCGGGGAGGTCGCGGCCCGCGGCGGCCGCCGAGCCCAGGCGGCTGGTCAGCCGCTCGCGCAGCAGCGCCGGGGAGAGGGTGCGCAGGTGGCCTCCGGCGATCTCGATGGCCAGCGGCAGGCCGTCCACCGCTCGACAGATCGCGACGACGTCCTCCGTGTGGTGTCCCAGCTCGAAGTGCGGGTCCACGGCGGTCGCCACCTGCTCGAAGAGGGCGACGGCGTCGGTGAGGCCCTCGTCGCCGTCGACGGTCAGGGGATGCACCTCGTAGACGTGCTCGCCGGCGACGCGGAGCCGTGCCCGGCTGGTCACCAGGACGCGGAGGTCGGCGGACCACTGGAGCATCTCGCTCACGAGGTCGGCGGCCTCGACCACGTGCTCGAAGTTGTCGAGCACCAGCAGCATGTCCTGTCGCTGCAACGCCTCGTGGAGCATCTGGACGACGTTGGAGTTGTCGCCGGACCTGATGCCGAGCTCGCTCACGGCCAGCTCGGCGACGAGGCCGGCGTCGGCCACCTTGGTGAGGTCGACGTAGGCGGTCCGGTGCGGGGTCGCCCTGCCGTAGGCGTGCGCCACCTCGGCCGCCAGCCGCGTCTTGCCGACTCCCCCGACGCCGAGCAGGGTCACGAGGCGGTGGTCCTCGAGCAGCGAGACGACAGCGGCCACGTCGTCCTCGCGCCCCACCGTCGGGGTCGCCGGCCGCGGCACCCGGGTCGAGCCCGAGCCCGGCGCCAGCGCCGACGGCTCGACCGGCGGCATCGCCTGCGCCCGCGCGTGCAGCGCTCGGGCGGCCGGCCCGGGCTCGGCACCGAGCTCGTCGCGCCAGAGCCGCGCCATCGCGTCCAGCTGGCGCAGCGCCTGGCCGCGGTCGCCGCTCTCGACGTGCTGCTGGACGAGCCGGAGGTGCGCCTCCTCGTCGAGCGGCTCGGCGACCAGCAGCTCGGCCCAGCGCCCGGCAGCGCGGAGCAGCTGGAGGTAGCAGACCCGCAGGCGCTGGCGCTCGGCGTCGGCCCACGGCTCGTAGAGGTCCTCCGGCAGCAGGTCACCCCGGTAGAGGTCGATCGCGTCCCCGACCGACGACGGGTCCCCCGCCGCCCGGTCGAAGCGCTCGACGTCGACCGTCACCTCGGCACCCGGCAGGAGGGCGACGACGTCGCCGGCGAGGACCACGGCGGACGGGATCCCGACCGCCGTCCTGGCGTAGTGCGCCGCCTTGTGCAGCCGGGGCGCCGCCTGCTCCAGCAGGAGGTCGGGCCACAGCAGGTCGACCAGCCGCTCGCGGGGCAGCTGTCGCCCGGGGCGCAGCGCGAGCACCTTCACGAGCGTGGCCGCGCTGCGACGGCCCCATGCGTTCGCGGCAACAGCGCGGCCGTCGACGACGACCGCGAAACCTCCGAGGAGGCTGATGTCGACGTGCATCGCACCCTCCCAGCCACGAGCGATGCGACTCTACGCCCGCGCGGGCACCCGGATCGACGCCAATTCTGGGGTCGTGCGACCGCGGCCCGCCGGCGGGGCGCTCAGCCGGCCACGTCGAGCCGGCCGAGCGACTCGAGGTGCTCGACCTCGTCACCCATCGCGGCGCTGAACTGCAGGAGCAGCGAGCGGATGCCCGGGGCGTCCCAGTCGTACGCCGCCACGCGCTCGGTCACCTCGAAGAGCTGCCGGGAGAGGCGCTCGCGGGTGCCCTCGTAGCGCGCGAGGGCCACCTGCTCGGCGACGGCGCCCGCGTGGGCGGCGAGCACCTGCTCGGCGAGCAGCTCGGCGTCGCGCAGCGCGTCGGTGATGCCGTGGGAGGTGATCGGGTCCTTGAAGTAGCCCGCGTCCCCGACCAGCGCCCAGCCGGGACCGCCCGACTCACGGACGAAGCCCGGCACGCCTCCCCAGCCCCGGACCGGAGACACCGTCCCCAGGTCGTGCGCACGCTCCACCGCGGCGGGTCCTGTCTCGCCCAGGAGGTCGGCGAAGGCGCGCTCGACCCCGAGACGGCGCAGGCGACGCATGCGTCCGGGCGTGGTGGCCACGAACAGGCAGGAGGCACCGTCGTTGGTCGGGATCAGCCCCGAGCCGGCGGCGTCGCCGTAGGCCCACTCGTAGCCGTCTCCCCACGGGTCCTCGACATAGCGGTAGAGCACGGCGCTCGAGGTCCGCCCCTGCCGCAGGGCCCGGGCGCCGACCTGCTCCGCGACCCGGGACCGGAGGCCGTCGGCCCCGATCGTTAGGCCGGCGGCCAGCTCGACGCGAGCGCCGGCCCTGGTGCGGGCGACGACGCCGGCCACCCGGCCGGTCCTGCCGCGGCGCAGGGACGTCACGGTCGTCTCGTGCAGCACGTGTGCTCCGGCCTCCTCGGCGGCCTCGACGAGGAGCCGGTCGAGCAGGTGGCGGCGCGGGGCGTACAGCGCGTCCACGCCGGCCCGGGGGCCGATGGCCACGTCGGTGACCTCCCCGTCGGCGTAGCGGAAGACCGTGCGCCGCACGGCCGGGGTCCCGGCGGCCACGAGGCCCTCCAGCACCCCCCAGCGCGCGAGCTGGAGCGCACCGCCGCGCATCAAGGCGTGGGTCGAGAGGGTGTCGCTCCCCCGCCGCCCCCGGTCGAGCAGGGCGACCGACAGGCCGGCCCGGGCCAGCAGCATGGCGCTGGAGGCGCCGGCGACGCGTCCGCCCACCACCACGACGTCGTACCGCCTCATGCCGCCGGCTCCCGTCGACGCGCGCCGGCCCCGGCCGTCGCCGGCGTCGGGGTCCCGGAGGCCGCCAGGAGGTGGTCCACCACGGCCCGGGCGTCGTGCCGGGCGCCGTCGATCTGGCCGGAGTCGCGCCGGTGCTGGAACCGCTGGCCGACGACGTACACGCCCTCGGCAGGCGTCACGCCGCGGCGCTGTCGGACGGTCCCGTCGGCGTCGGTGATCGGGAGTCGCAACCACGGGTGGTGCTGTCGGTACCCGGCGGCGAGCAGCACCGTGCCGATGCCCTCGGCGCGCAGGTCGACCCGGGTGCGGGCGGGCCCGATCGCGACCGGGCGGGGGCGCGGCCCGTCCCACAGCTGTCCGCCCAGGCCGACACGCTCGACGAAGCGGTCGAAGCTCTCGAGCAGCTCGGCCAAGGTGGCGTCCGCCGCCGCGACGTTCGCGGCGAGGTCGCTGCGGAACCGCGCCGTGCATCCCTCGACGGCATCGAGTCGTCCGACCAGTCGGACGCCGTGCTCCTGGAGGCGCCCGAGGTCGAGGTCCTCAGTGGCACGCACCCGGTCGTCACGGCCGACCAGCTGCAACGACGTCTCCGCGCGTGCAGCCACCGGGTCATCCATCTCGTCGATGGTCCGCGCCAGCCGACCGGTGTTCTCGAGCCACCAGAAGATGTCGAGGCCGCGGTGGCGCCGCGGCATCCGGGTGTGCGTCCCCACCGCGAGCGTGACCTCCCGGCCGGCGCGGTTGAGCTCGTCCGCGATCTGCACGCCCGACGCCGACGCGCCCACGACGAGCACTCCTCCCGACCCGAGCCGGGACGGGTTGCGGTAGTTGTTGGAGGTGACCAGGTCGACCCGGGCGGTGTCGAGCCCGGCCAGTCCGGCCGGGACGTACGGCGTCCCGTGCGGCCCCGTCGCGATGACGACGTGCCGGGTGTGCCAGGTGCCGCGGCTCGTGACGACGCGGTAGCGCCGGGCCGCCGGCTCGCCGGTCGCGGCCGAGACCTCGTGCACGGTCGCGCCGTCGACCACGGGCGCGTCGAACGAGGCGGCGTACGCCTCGAGGTAGCCGATGAAGGAGCCGACGCTCAGGTAGCCGTCGGGGTCGGGACCGCGATAGCCCCAGCCGGGCAGCCTCGTCATCCAGCTCGGGGTGAGCAGGTGGAGGGAGTCCCAGCGCTCGGTGCGCCAGCGGTTGCCGATTCGGCCGCGGTCGAGCACGACGTGCTCGCGGCACGCGTCCGTGAGGAGCTTGCTCACCGCCAGGCCGGCATGGCCGGCACCGATGACGACGGTGTCGATGGTGGTCATCCGGGTTTCCTTTCCAGGAGCGGCCGGCCGGAGGTCCGGCCGGCCGCTCGCACGGGCGACGGGGTCAGCCCGTCACGACCTCGATGTGGACGGGTGTGGGGTTGGTCAGCGCGTCGTAGACGGCCGAGCGACGGCGGGACTGCTCGACGATGTCGCGCAGGGTGGCGTCGTCGGCGTCGCCCTCGACGCGGAAGGTGACCTTGACCTGCTCGTAGCCGTTGCGGACCGCGCCGCCCGACAGGCCGAGGATGCCGAGCAGGTCGATGTCGCCGGCGACGGTCGAGGACACGTGCGTGAGCCGCACTCCCCGGGCCGCGGCGACGTTGGCGATGCCGGAGGTGAGGCACGCCGCGATGGCGTGGAGGAGGTACTCCACGGGCGTCGGTGCCACGTCGCTGCCGACCAGGACGGCCGGGTGGTCGGACTCGACCACGGTGTCCTGCTCGTGGCGCAGCTCCTGCATGGCGCCGTGGAAGTCGGCGAACGTCGATCGGCTGTGCGTCCCGGCCACCCAGGCGTTGGTGGCCCGGAACTGGAACTTGGCGATCTCGTTCGTCTGCTTGACGGCGTCGCGGGTGCCGAGGAGCGTGGCGACGTCCACTCCATTGAGGGGCGCCCTCTCGATGGTGGTGCTCATGCGATCTTCTCCTGTGTCGATGCCGGTGACCCGGCGCTGGATGGGGTGACGGCACGAGGTTGCTGCGCGCACCTTCCGCGGGCCTTCCGGATTCCTTCCCCGCGCGGCCCGTCGGGAGGGAAGGGCGCCGGAAGGCGGTCGGACCAGCCTCGGTGGTCCAGTCCGACACCGACCCAGGAGCACTTGATGCACCACGACCTCAGCGCGGCCCTCGCGGGCTCGCGCGAACGGGAGCTGCGCACCGTCGTACGCCGTCCCGACCACCTGATGGCCCACGCGCTCGAGCTCGACGGCGACGTCCCGCCGAGCAGGCGGGTGCGCCGCACGCGTCCCTCGACCCGGTCCCGGAGGAGGTCCTCATGACCTGCAGCACCCTGACCGCGCCACGCACCACCGCAGGCGACGTGTGGCCGTCACGCCCGACCCACGTCCACGTCCACGTCCGGCTCCGCGACGGCGGGTCCGCCCTGCTCCGGCCGCTCGAGGTCGGGGAGGTCTCCGTCCTGGAGGCCGTCTTCGAGGGCCTGTCGACGCAGTCGCGGCGCAGACGCTTCCTCGTCCCGATGCCGCGCCTCCCGGGTGCCCACCGGCGCGCGCTGGCGGACGTGGACGGCTACCGGCACGTCGCCTGGGTCGCGCTCGTCGACGGCGAGCCCGTGGGCATCTGCCGCTACGTGAGGACCGCTCCGGACGCCGCGGAGCTGGCCTTCGAGGTCGTCGACGCCCACCACGGCCGGGGCATCGGCTCGGCACTCGTCGACGCCGTCACCACGGTCGCCCACGCGCGGGGCATCACCCGGCTGGAGGCGACCGTCGAGCCCGGCAACCTGGCCTCGGAGGCGATGCTGGCCCGCGTCGGCGTCCGGCTCCGCCTGGTCGACGGCCTGCTCGAGGGCCAGGGTGAGCTGCACCTGTCCACGACACCGGCACGGGTCAACCGCCGGGCCGTGCTGGCGCTCGCGGGTCAGCCGGCGAGCAGCGCCTCGAGCGCAGCCGCCACCTCGAGCAGCCGGCGGTCGGCGCCGTGCCGGGCGACGAGCTGCACCCCGACGGGCAGCCCGTCGGGCGTCGTGCCGGCGGGCACGGAGATCGCGGGACAGCCGGTGACGGTGATGAAGTAGGCCGAGCGCATCCAGGCGAGGTAGTCGGGCATCTCCTGGCCGTTGATCGTCTCGGGGAACTCCTGCTCCACCGGGAACGGCGGCACCTGCGACGTCGGCAGCAGCAGCACGTCGTGGTCGCCGAAGAACAGCCGCATAGTCTCCGAGAGCGCGGTGCGCTGGGTGTAGCCGCGGGCGACGTCCGCACCGGTCAGCGGCTCCCCGGCCCGGATGTTGGCCTCGAGGGATGCCTTGAACGCCGTGGGGTGCTCGGCGAGCAGCGGGCCGAGCTTGGCCTGGAAGTGCCAGGCCCGCAGGGTGCGGAAGGTGTCGTCGGCGAGCGAGAGGTCCGGGTGGGCCTCGGCGACCGCGGCGCCGGCGTCGGAGAGCCGCGCCGCCGTGGCGCGTACGACGTCCGCCACGGCGTGGTCGACGACGATCTCGCCGCCGAGGTCGACCGAGCAGGCCACCCGCAGGCCGGCGAGCGGTGCCGGGGCGAGGGGCGGTGCGAACGTCGAGCCGGCGTCGCCGAGCGCCTGGGGCGCCCGGGGGTCGGGACCCGCGAGGACGGACAGCAGGAGGGCGAGGTCGCCCACGTTGCGGGCCAGGGGTCCACCGACCGACGTGCTCTCCCACTGGTTGTAGAGGGGCCACTCGGGCACGCGGCCCAGCGAGGGCCGCATCCCGACCACGCCGCAGAAGGACGCCGGGTTGCGCAGGGAGCCGCCCATGTCGGACCCGTCGGCCAGCGGCACCATGCCGGCCGCCAGCGCGCACGCCGCTCCCCCGCTGGAGCCGCCCGCCGACCGCGTCGGGTCGACCGGGTTGCGGGTGACGCCGAAGACGGTGTTGAAGGTGTGGGACCCCGCGGCGAACTCCGGCACGTTGGTCTTGCCGACGAACACGGCGCCGGCCGCGCGGACGCGCTCGACCAGCAGGTCGTCGTGGTCGGCGACGGCGTCCGCGAAGATCGGCGAGCCGTACGTCGTGCGCCAGCCCTGCAGCGCGTGGGTGTCCTTCACCGCGAACGGCAGGCCGTGGAGGGGGCCCAGCTCCTCACCCGCGGCCATCGCCTGGTCCGCGCCCGCCGCCGCGGCACGGGCCCGCTCCTCGTCGAGGGAGACGATGGCGTTGAGGTGGGGGTTGCGCTCGGCGATGCGGTCGAGGTGCAGCTCGAGGAGCTCGCGGGCCGAGACCTCGCCGGCCTGGACCGCCGCGGCCTGGTCGCGCGCGGTGGAGTCGACCGTCAGGTCGGTCACCGGCGACGACCCAGCAGCACGCCGAGGGCGACGAGGCCGGCCCCGATCGCGACGCCGAGCAGGAGCTCCTGCCGGCCACCGGCCGTCGGCGCGGCGGCGGGCGCCGTGAAGACCGCACCACTGCTCGTCGCGGCCGGGGCGCTCGTGTCCGCCGCGACCTCCGTGGCCGTCCCGGCGGGAGCGGCTGCGCCGCCGCCGGCGATCGCGGCGTCGACGTTGCCGAAGAACTCCCCCGCCATCCGCTTGGAGACGCTGGTGAGCATCCGCTGGCCCACACCGCCGATCATCCCGCCGACGACCGCGTCGGCGTCGTAGGAGATCCGCGTCGAGGAGCCCTCCGGCGTGAACCGCACGTTGACCGTGGCGCCGATGGTGCCGGGCGCGCCGGCGCCGTCGAGCTTCATCACCAGCGACTCGTGCTCGACGAGGTCGCGGAGCTGGCACGACCCGGCGTACGTGCCCTTGATCGAGGCCACGCCCGCGGTGACGGTCATGGCGTAGGCGTTCTCGCCCGTCGCCTCGAGCCGCTCGCAGCCGGGGATCGTGCGGACGAGCACGGCCGGGTCGAGGAGCGCGTCCCAGGCCTGCTCGACCGGCGCGGCCAGGACGTTGTCTCCGGTGAACTTCATCGGGTCTCCTCAGCGATGGCTTCTGCGGGTGTGTCGGCGTGCGCCAGGCGCAGCGCGAACAGCTCGGACGGCGAGATCGGCATGGCGGTGATCGGGAAGCCCTCGGCGTCCTCGATGGCGGCGGCGAAGACCGCGGCCGACGGGATGACCCCCGCCTCGCCCGCGCCCTTGATGCCGAGCGGGTTGAGCGGCGACGGGGTCTCGAGGTGGTCGATGTCGATGGTGGTGGGCACCTCGGTGACGTAGGGCATGAGGAAGTCCATGAAGGAGGCGTTGAGCAGCTGCCCCGACTCGTCGTAGGCCATCCGCTCGTAGAGCGCGCCGCCGACACCCTGGGCGACACCGCCGTGGATCTGGCCCTCCACGATCATCGGGTTGATGAGGTGGCCGCAGTCGTGCACGACGGCGTACTTGAGGATCGTGATCTCGGCCGTGTCCGGGTCGGTCTCGACGATGACGGCGTGCATGCCGCTGGCGAAGGTCGAGCGCTCGGGCGAGTAGAAGTCCTTGCCCTCCAGGCCGGGCTCGTCGTCCTCGGCCACCGGCGGCTTGCCCGGGTCGCCGACGGAGAACTGGGTGGCGGCCTTGGACGCCTCGTCGAAGGCGTAGCGCAGCGGGTTGGACAGGACGGCGACCGTGCCGAGGTCGATCGAGGTGTCGGTGCCGCGCACCGAGACGACGCCGCCGGCGATCTCCAGGTCGTCCTCCGAGGCCTCGAGCGCCTCGGCGGCGATCCGCAGCGCCTTCTCCTTCGCGCGCAGGGCGGCGAGGTGGATGGCGGAGCCGCTCATCACGGCGGCGCGCGAGGCGAAGGTGCCGACCGCGTACGGCATCTTGCGGGTGTCGCCGGTCGTGATCTCGACGTCCTCGAACCGCACGCCGAGGGTGTCGGCGACGATCTGCGCGAACGCCGTCTGGTGCCCCTGGCCCTGGGTGGTGAGCCCGGTGGCGACCTTGACCCTGCCAGAGGTCTCGATGTGCACGTGCGCGCCCTCGTAGGGGCCGACGCCGGTGCCCTCGACGTAGCAGGCGAGGCCGATGCCGACCCGCCTGCCCTGCGCGGCCATCTCGGCGCGGAAGTCCTCGAACTCGTCCCAGCCGACCAGCTCCTTGAGCTTCACCAGCGAGGCGGGGTAGTCGCCGGAGTCGTAGGTCAGCTCGCGGCCGTCCTGGAACACCAGCCCGTGCTCGAAGGGGAACTCGTCGGGCTGGATGAAGTTGGTGCTCCGCACCTCGGTGCGGTCCTTGCCGAGGTAGGCCGCGATGGCGTCCATCGTCCGCTCCATCACGAAGCACCCCTGCGGCCGGCCGGCGCCGCGGTAGGGGGTGACGATGACGGTGTTGGTGTAGAGCGACTCGAAGACGACGCGGTAGTTCTGCGGCTTGTAGGGGCCGAGCAGCTGGGTCGAGGTGATGATGGGCACGATCAGCCCGTAGGGCGTGTAGGCGCCGTGGTCGTGCCAGAACTCCACGTCGAGCCCGAGCAGCCGGCCGTCGTCGTCGAAGCCGACCTCGACGTGGTGCTGCTGGGCGCGCTCGTGCGCGGAGGAGATGAAGTGCTCGCGGCGGTCCTCGGTGAACTTCACCGGCCGGCCCAGTGTCATCGCCGCCAGCGGCACCAGCAGCTCCTCGGGCCAGGGGTGGTTGATCTTCACCCCGAACCCGCCCCCGACGTCGGGGGTGATGACGTCGACCTTGGCGAGGTCGAGACCGAGCTTGGCCGCGACGCAGCCGCGTACGCCGGTGGAGGTCTGGGTCGAGGACCACACGGTGAGGCGCGACGTGTCGGGGTCCCACCTCGCGACCGTGCCGCGACCCTCCATCGGCGTGCACGCCGAGCGCTCGACGTCGAGCTCGAGCGTCAGGGTGTGGGGGGCCGCGGCGATCGCGGCCCGCGCGTCGCCGTTCTCCTGCTCCATCCGGGCACCGACGTTGTCGGGCACGTCGTCGTGCACCGTCCGCCTCGCGGCCCGCGCGGCGGCGATCCCCACGACGGGCTCGAGGTGCTCGTAGTCGACGCGGATGCGCGAGACGGCGTCCTCGGCGACGTAGCGGTCGACGGCGACGACGAAGGCGATCGCCTCGCCGACGTAGTTGACCTCGTCCTTCGCCAGGGCGTACTGCGTGCGGCCGTGGGTCAGGGTCGGGTGCGGGATGAGGAGCGGCAGCGGCTCGGCCATCGGGCCGGTGAGGTCCTCCCACGTCCACACGGCGAGCACGCCCTCGACGTCGAGGACGTCGGAGACGTCGATGTCGAGGATGCGGGCGTGCGCGTGCGGCGAGCGCAGCACCGCGGAGTGCAGCAGCCGGGGGTCGTCGGTGAGCAGGTCGTCGACGTAGCGGCCCTGGCCGCGCAGGAAGCGCTGGTCCTCCACCCGCGGGACCTTGGTGCCGAAGAGCTTGGTGGTCATCCGCGCTCCTCCTCCGTCCCGACCTTGGTCCCGCCCTGGATCTGGGAGGCCCGCAGCACCGACTTCACGATGTTCTGGTAGCCCGTGCAGCGGCAGAGGTTGCCGGCGATCATCTCCCGCGCCTCGTCCTCCGACGGGTCGGGGTTGTCACGCAGGCCGGCCGTGATGGTGGTGAGGAAGCCGGGCGTGCAGAAGCCGCACTGCAGGCCGTGGCAGTCCGAGAAGGCCTGCTGCACCGGCGACAGCGACCCGTCGGCCTCGGTCAGCCCCTCGACGGTGGTGATCTCGGCGTCCACGGCCGACACGGCGAACATCAGGCACGAGCGCACCGGGGCGCCGTCGACCAGGATCGTGCAGGCGCCGCACACGCCGTGCTCGCAGCCGACGTGCGTGCCGGTGAGGCCGCAGTCGTGGCGCAGGGCGTCGGAGAGCAGGCGCCGGGCCGGCACCTGCACCTCGTGGACGGACCCGTTGACGTGCAGGCGCACGTCGTGGAGCTTCTCGCTGGTCACGCGGGGCTCACCTCTCGTGCCCGGGAGCGGGCGTGGTCGGTCGCGGCGGCCAGCACGCGCGGGGTCAGCACGCTGACCAGGTGCGCGCGGTAGGCCGCGGTGGCATGGATGTCCTGGGCCGGGTCGAGCTCGGCGAGCGCCGCGGTCGCAGGGGCGTCGAGCGCATGGGTCACGTCGACGACGACGGGGACGTCGCTGACCGAGACGAACCCGACCCTCGCGCGGGTCACCTCGTCCCCGTCGGTCTCGACGAGCGCGGCGACGCCGACGAGCGCGTAGTCGCCGTGGCGCCTCGCGATCTCCTGGAACGCGACGCCGGCGCCGGCGGGCAGGGCCGGGAAGAACGCCTCCACGGCGAGCTCGTCGTGGGCCAGCGTCGACTCGAGCGGTCCGGCGAACAGCTCCGCCGCCGGGATCGTACGACGACCGCGCACCGACGCGACGTCGACCGATCCCTCCAGGAGCCGCAGCACCATCGGCATCTCCGCCGCGGCGTCGGCGTGCACGATGGAGCCCACGGTGGTGCCCCGGTTGCGGATCGTCGGGTGCGCGACGTGGGACAGCGCCAGCGCGAGCAGCGGCTGGACCTCGGCGGCCTCCGCGGAGCCGAGCACGTGGGCGTGCCGGGCGAGGGCCCCGATGCGCACGCCCGACGGGTCGCAGTGGACGTGGTCGAGGTCCGGGAGGCCGTTGACGTCCACCAGCATCGACGGCGCCGCCAGCCGCATGGACAGCAGCGGCACCAGCGACTGGCCGCCGGCCAGCACCTTCGCCCCCTGCTCCCCGGCGAGGGCCGCGAGGGCCTCCTCGAGGGTGGTGGGGCGCAGGTAGGCGAAGGGTGCGGGCTTCATCGGGGCGCGGGACCTCCGGAGGCGACGTCGTCGACGCCACCGTCGTAGTCGGGGTGGCTGAGGTTGCGGGTGACGTTGCCGGAGCCGGAGCGGTGGTCGCCGCGACCCTTGACCATGTGGAAGAAGACGATGACGAGGATGGTGCCGAGCGCGATGCCGCCGAGCTCGAAGTCGTCGCCGAAGGTGAGGGTCACGCCGCCGATGCCGGCGATCAGGCCGGCGGCGAGGCCGACCATGTTGACCGGGTTGCCGAAGTCGATGTTGTTCTCGACCCAGATCTTGGCACCCACCAGACCGATCATCCCGTAGAGCACAACCGTGATGCCGCCGAGCACCCCACCGGGGGTCGCGTTGACGATCGCGCCGAACTTCGGGCAGAGGCCGAGCAGGATCGCCACGATCGCGGCGACGTAGTAGGCCGCGACGGAGTAGACCCGCGTGGCGCCCATGACGCCGATGTTCTCGGCGTACGTCGTGGTGGGCGAGCCGCCGAAGGCGCTGGCGAAGGCGGTGGCGATGCCGTCGGCACCGATGGCGCGGCCCATGTAGGGGTCGAGGTCCTCGCCGGTCATCTCGGCGACCGCCTTGACGTGGCCGGTGTTCTCCGCGACGAGCGCGATGACGCCGGGCAGGACGAGCAGGATGGCGGTCAGCGAGAAGGACGGGCCGTGGACCACGGAGACGCCGTCGGCAAGCGTGCCGCTCGGGAAGCCGATCCAGCTCGCGGCCTCGACCCCGGCCCAGGAGACGCGGTCGTGCTCGGTGGCCTCGGTGGCGCCGCCGAGGACGGACGTGATGGGTCCGAACAGCAGGTCGGCGACGTAGGACAGGACGTAGCCGAAGATCAGCGCCAGGAAGACGGCCACGCGGGACCAGAAGCCGGGCAGGGCCACCGCCGCGAAGACCATGAAGGCCGCGGTCGCCAGGGCGATCCACTGGTCCTGCGGCCAGTAGACGCCGGCCACGACCGGGGCGAGGTTGAAGCCGATCAGCATGACGACCGCGCCGGTCACGGCCGGCGGCAGGATCCGGTGGATGAGGCCGGCGCCGGCGAAGTGGACGAGCACGCCGACCGCGGCCAGCACGAGCCCGCCGACGAGGATCGCGCCCGTCACGTAGGAGGAGTCATTGCCCTCGTCGAGCGCGCGGATCGCCGCGACGGAGGCCACGAAGGAGGCGCTGGTGCCGAGGTAGCTCGGCACCCGGTTCTGCACGATGAGCAGGAACAAGATCGTGCAGAGGCCCGAGAACATGATGGCGAGGTTGGCGTCGAGCCCCATCACCAGCGGGAAGACGAAGGTGGCGCCGAACATCGCGACGACGTGCTGGGCACCGAGCCCGATCGTCTTGCCCCACGGCAGGCGCTGCCGCGGGAGGACCGACTCACCCGGGGCGGGATCGACCACGTCCCACTTGAACATCGACATGTGCAGGCCTCCAGTTCGGCGGGGATGTGTACCCGAGAAGCCACAAACTAGTGCGCCACATCACACACCCTCACTGGCGACATCTGCCGAAGGAACGCCGGGGTCGATGACAAGTTATTCCGCGGGTCCACCCGACGTACGACAATGCCCACATGACCGCCGACACCGAGCTCCGCCGCGCGACGGCCGCGGACGTCCCGGCGCTGCAGCAGATCGCCGAGGCGGCGTACTCGCCCTACGTCGCGCGGATGGGCGGGCTGCGTCCCGGGCCCATGGAGACCGACTACGCCGGCGCGGTCGAGGGCTCCGAGGCGTGGGTCGCGACCGTCGACGGCGAGGTCGTGGGCTTCCTCATCCTGGTCCCCGAGCCCGACACGATGCTGCTCGAGAACGTCGCGGTGCCGCCGGACCACCACGGCCGGGGCCACGGACGGAGGCTCCTCGACCTGGCGGAGTCGCGGGCGCTGGCGCACGGCCTGCACCGGATCCGGCTCTACACCCACGAGACGATGCTCGAGAACCAGCGGCTCTACACGCGCCTCGGCTACACCGAGACCCACCGCACGACCGAGCACGGCTTCACGCGGGTGTTCTACGAGAAGCCGCTGGCCTGAGGGCGCTGCCGCGCTAGCCCACGATCTCCAGCGCGCGCAGCGCGACGGCCACGTCGAGGCGCAGGTGCGGGTCGCTGGCGACGGGGCCGAGGAGGCGCTGCAGCTTGCCGACGCGGTAGCGCATCGTGTTGTAGTGGAAGAACTGGGCGCGGGCCGCCTCGGCCACGTTGAAGTTGGTGTCGAGCAGCACCTGCAGCGTCTCGCGCAGGTCGGCCGCCTCCGGCGTGCGCTCGGCCAGCGGACCGAGGACGTCGGCGGCGAACGAGGTCAGCTCGGCGCTGTCGGGCACGAGCGCGAGGAGCCGGTGCAGGCCGAGCTGGTCGAAGCGGGTGACCGATCCCCCGCCGTGCACCCGACGGCCGATCTCGACGGCTCGCTGAGCCTGGCGGAACGCCTCGGGAAGGTCGCCGAGGCCGTTCGCGACGCGGCTGACGCCGGCCGAGAACGCGACCCGGCCGCCGCCGCGGTCGCCGCGGACCGCCTCGATGATCCGGTCGACCGCGCCGTGGTCCCCCACTCCGCCGCCCGGGCCACCGGGAGCGCTCCCGACCGGGGTGCCGACCGGGACCAGCGTGACCACCTCGCGGCTGAACGCGACCGACGCGATGCTGCCGTCGACCGTCGCGGCGACCTGGCGCCAGGCCTGCGCGAACCGGTCCTGCCACGCGCGGCGCTCCTCCGGGTCCGGCCCGAGGGCGGCGATCGCGTCGGGGTCGAGGACCGCGACCACCACCAGGACCGGGCGGTCGAGGTGCCAGCCGAAGGCCTGGGCGTGCTCGGCGACGTAGTCCTCCTCGCCGGCGCGGCCGAGGAACACGTCGCGGAGGAAGTCGCCGCGGTACTTGTTCTCCACCGCGGTGATCGCCTCGACGCGCGTGACGAGCAGCGCCGCCACGATCGCCGCCCGCTCCAGGGCGTGCACGTCGGAGGAGTGGATGGTGCCGTCCGGGCGCAGCGCGACGAGCCGCGCCAGGTCGACGCCGGCGGCCACGACGCGGCGCACGAGCGCCTCCCCCTCGCCCACGGCGGTGCCGTCGGGGTCGATCCGCTCGACGCGCAGGCGACCGGTCGGGTCGAGCAGGTCGGCGGCCGCCAGCGACTCGCGCTGCGCCTCGTCGAGGTGGGCGGCGCGCTCCCGGCCGTCGGTCGAGGTGAAGACGACGCCGCAGCCCAGCGCGTCGCCGACGGCCTCGGCGATCGCGGCCAGGTCGCCGCCCTCGAGCACGATGTGGGTCAGCGCCGTGTGCAGCGCGTCGGCGCGCTCGAGCGCCGCCACCGCCTCCGGGTCGTTCATCAAGTCTTGGCCCACATCTGCCCCCTGCGCTGACAAGTTCTCACATTCGCGAGTCTGTCACGTGCCGCTAGCGTCTGGGGAGTGATCGCCCGCCAGGTTCCGGTGGCTGCACCGACCCGCGTGCGGTCGCGGCTGGCCGCGGCCCACGACGGACCCCGCCGCGTGCTGCACGCGAGCGCGACCGGCGTCTACGTCGACCTCGACGGCTGGTGCGTCGGCCTGGTGTCCGCCACGGCGACCCGGGTGCCGTGCGCCGTGTGGTCGACGCTGCCCGACCTCGCGCACCTCGCCGGGCTGCCCGTGGCGGTGCACGGCGGGACGCTGGTGGTCGGCGACCAGGAGCTCCGGGTGGTGCGCCTCGCCGACCCCGGCGTCGCCCGCGTCGGGCGCCACGACGTCGTCCCGCCCACACCGGCCGCGGTGACGGCGTACGGCTGGGACCTCCCTGCCGACGGCCGGCTCACCCCCGCGCACGTCGACCGGCTGCTCGGGCGCGGCCCGGGGTTGACCCCGCTCGGCGACGACGTGCTCGCCGGGTGGTTCCTCACCCGGGCGGCCCTCGGCCTCCCCGACCCGGCGCTCGTCGCGGACCTCCGCCGGCGGCTGGGCGTCACCACGCTCCTGTCCGCCACGCTGCTCGACTGCGCGCTCCGCGGGGAGGCGCTGCCCGAGCTCGCCGCGTGGCTGGCCGACCCCACCGCCGCCGCCACCGATGCCCTGCTCGCCGTCGGCGCCACCTCGGGCGCCGGCCTCCTCGCCGGAGCCGGGCTCGCCCTGGCCTCCGTCTCCACCGACCGCCCCGGGAGGGCCGCATGAAGGACCAGTCGTGAAGGACCACGTCGAGCTCCGCCCCGGCGCGTACGCCGACTCCGTCACCCTGCTGCAGGTGAGCCGCGCGGTGCAGGCCACGCCGGGCGTGGTGGCCGCGCAGGTGGCGATGGCCACCGGGCTCAACCTCGAGGTGCTCGCCGGCATGGGCTTCGACGTGCCGGGGTCCTCGCCCAACGACATGGTGGTCGCGCTGCGCCTCGATGACGACGCCGAGCTGGGCGCCGCGCTCGCGGCCGTCGATGCCGCCCTCGTCCCCACCCGGCCCGGCTCCGGCGACAGCCGGGTGGCGCCGCCGCGGACCACGGGGTCGGCGCTGCGGCACGCCGGCCCGGGCGCCGTCGCCCTCGTCTCGGTGCCCGGCGCGAGCGCGACGGTCGAGGCGATGGACGCCCTCGAGTCCGGCCACGACGTGATGGTCTTCAGCGACAACGTCCCGGTCGCCGAGGAGGTCGCCCTCAAGACGTACGCCGCCACGCGCGGCGCGATCGTGATGGGTCCCGACTGCGGGACCGCGGTCATCGACGGCGTCGGCCTCGGCTTCGCCAACACGGTGCGCCCCGGGCGCATCGGCCTCGTCGCCGCCTCCGGCACGGGCTGCCAGCAGCTGCTGGCGCTGCTGCACCACGCCGGTGAGGAGCTGGCGGCCCACGGCAGCGACGGCGTCGGCGTGCGCCACGCGCTCGGCGTCGGCGGGCGCGACCTGTCCGCCGCGGTGGGCGGGCTCGCGACCCGCGAGGCGCTGCGCCGGCTGGACGCCGACGCCGACGTCGACCTGGTCGTGGTCGTCTCCAAGCCACCGGCGCCCGAGGTCGCCGACGCCCTCGCGACGGAGGCCGAGGCCCTCGGCACGCCCGTCGAGCTGGGCCTGCTCGGACCCGGTCAGCGCGACCTCACCGCGGTCGCCGAGGCCGTCCTCGCCCGCCTCGGCCACGACGCCCCGCAGTGGCCGGTCGCCGGCGCGCACAACACCGGTGCCGCCACGGGACCGCTGCTGCGTGGGCTCTTCGTCGGCGGCACCCTCTGCGACGAGTCCATGCTGATGGCGACCGAGGCCCTTGGCCCGATCCGCAGCAACATCCCGCTCGCCGACGACCTCGCCCTGGCGCCCGACGAGCTGCTCGTGGACACCCACACGATGGTCGACTTCGGCGACGACGCCCTCACCCAGGGCCGGGCGCACCCGATGATCGACCCCACGCTGCGCAACGAGCAGCTGGCCCGCGCGGCGGCCGACCCCGCGACCGGCGTCCTGCTGCTCGACCTCGTGCTCGGCCACGGCGCCGAGCCCGACCCGGCGGCGGGTCTCGCGCCCGCCATCGCGGCGGCGCGCGCAGACCGGCCCGTCCCGGTGGTCGTCAGCCTGGTCGGCACCGACCTCGACCCGCAGGGCCTCACCGCCCAGCGCGACGCGCTCGTCGCGGCCGGCGCCGAGGTGCACCTGTCCAACGCCGCGGCCACCCGCCGCGCGCTCGACCTGCTCAGCCAGCTGGAGGCGTCGTGATGAGCGAACCCACCGTCGTCACCCCCGGGGCCACCGGTCCCACGGTCGTCACCTGCGGTGCCGACATGTTCGCCGAGGCGGTCGCGGGCCAGGCCGTCGGCGTGGAGCGCGTCGACTGGCGGCCGCCGATGCCCGGCACCGAGGCGGACCTCGCCGCGGTCGCCACCGACCCGCGCCGCCCGGACGCCAACCGCCGCGCGGTCGAGGCGGTGCTCGGCGTGACCGCCACCCTCGTCGACGTCGCCCCGGCGTCCGAGGTCCTCGGCCTCGAGCCGGGCCAGTTCCTCCACGCCGGCCCGCCGATCGGCTGGGACCGGGCGTCCGGTCCCCTGCGCGGCGCCCTCATGGGGGGTGCGGCGCTCGAGGGCCTCGTAACCGACCCCGAGGACGCGGTCGCGCTCTTCGAGTCCGGCAGCTCCGTGAGCCTGGAGCCCTGCCACCACCGCAGCGCCGTCGGACCGATGGCCGGCGTCGTCACCCCCTCGATGTGGATGTGGGTGCTCGAGGACGGCACCACGGGCCGGCGCACCTACTGCTCGCTCAACGAGGGCCTCGGCAAGGTCCTGCGCTACGGCGCCTACGGACCCGAGGTGCTCGCCCGGCTGCGCTGGATGGGCGAGGTCCTGGGCCCGCTGCTGCAGGCCTCGACCCGGGCGGTCGTGGCGGAGTCCGGGCCGGTCGACGTGACCGGCATCCTCACCCAGATGCTGCAGATGGGCGACGAGGCCCACAACCGCAACCGCGCCGGCACGCTGATGCTGCTGCGCGACCTCGCTCCGGCGATGGTCGCCAGCGGTGCCGACGCCGGGTTCGACGGCTCGGACGTGGCCGAGGCGCTGCGCTTCGTCGGCGGCAACGACCACTTCTTCCTCAACCTCGCGATGCCGGCCTGCAAGCTGGCCCTCGACGCCGGGCGCGACATCCCCGGCTCGACGATGGTCGTGGCGATGGCCCGCAACGGCACCGACTTCGGTATCCAGGTCTCGGGCACCGGCGACGAGTGGTTCACCGGTCCCGCGCAGGTGGCCGAGGGGCTGTTCCTCGGCGACTACGGCCCCGACGACGCCAACGCCGACATCGGCGACTCCGCGATCACCGAGACCGCCGGCATCGGCGGCTTCGCGATGGCCACCGCACCCGCGATCGTCCGCCTCGTCGGCGGGTCGGTGCCCGACGCGCTCGCGACCACCCGCCGGATGCACGAGATCACCCTCGCCGAGAACCCGCGGTGGTCCGTGCCCGTCCTGGAGTTCCAGGGCACCCCGACCGGCATCGACGTGAGCAAGGTCTGCCGCACCGGCATCCTGCCCCAGATCAACACCGGCATGGCCGGTCGCGTGGCGGGCGTGGGCCAGGTCGGCGCCGGCCTGGTCACCCCGCCGGCAGAGATCTTCCCGCAGGCGCTGGCCGCGCTCGCCGCGCGCACGCCCGGGGCGGGGGCCTGACGGCGGTCGGCTCTAGGACGGGTCCTGCGCCTCGGCCGGACGCTCGTTGTAGACGCCGGCGGGCTGCTGACCGGTCAGCTCACCGATGGCGCCCATGATCCGGTCGGTGAGGTCGCGGCGCGCGCGACCGGTCGGCACGCCGTCGTACTCGCTCCCGACCGTGATGGGCGCGCCGAACCGCACGGTGACCTCCACCTTGCCCAGTCGGGGCCGGTTGGTCCCGACGGGCTGGATGTCCTCGGTGCCGCTCAGCCCGACCGGCACGACCGGGCAGCTTGCGGTCAGGGCGAGGTGGGCCACGCCCGTGCGGCCCCGGTAGAGCCGGCCGTCGCGGGAGCGGGTGCCCTCGGGGTAGATGCCGAAGGCCTCGCCGCGCCGCAGCACCTCCAGCGCGGTGTCGAGGCTGGCGATCGCCGCCTTGGTGTCGTCGCGGTCGACGGGCAGCATGCCCAGCCCCTCGAACCACACCCGCGTCAGCGTGCCCTTGACGCCAGTGCCGGTGAAGTAGTCGGACTTCGCCAGGAACACCACCTTGCGGGGCACCACGACGGGGATCACCACGCTGTCGAAGAAGGACAGGTGGTTGCTGGCCACGATCACCGGGCCGGTCGAGGGCATGTGGTGCAGCCCCTCGACCGTCGGGCGCCACACGGCGCGCGCCACCGGGGGGATGACTCCGTGCGCGACCGTGTAGAGCATGCGGGTCATTGTGCCCCGAGGCTCGGCCGGGCGAACGCGCGTCCCAGGTCGACCGCGCCGCTCGCCCGCAGCGGCGTGCCCTCCTCGAGGTAGGCCTGGCGCGCCTCCTCGTCGTGCGAGGGCGGCAGCGAGCCGTCGGCCCGCACCACGCGCCACCACGGCACTCCCCCGCCGTGGCGGGCCAGCACCGACCCGACCAGCCGGGGACCGCCGCGACCCAGCCGCTCGCCCACCACGTCGGCGATCGCCCCGTACGTCGTCGCGCGCCCGCGCGGCACCGACTCCGCGCACCGCAGCACCAGCTCGGCATAGAGCTCGCGCTCCTCCTCGGTCGTCACTCGGGCTCCGGCTGGGTGAAGCGGGCGGTGACCGCGAGCAGGACCGCCGTCGCGACGGCCGCCGCGGTCCACAACCACGGGGGCGCCAGGTCGGCGTCGAGCCCGCGCACGGCGAGCCACGTGACGGGCATCGGCACCAGCGCGAGGAGCGCGCGCCGCGTCCACAGCCGGGCGAGGCCGGCGTCGACCGGCAACGTGACCGGTCCGTGCGCGAGCACCGTCGCGACGACGTGGGCCGCGACGAGGAGGACCGCCACCACGAGGACGCGCCAGTCCACCACCCCGTGCGCCGCCCACCAGCCGGCGACGAGGAGCAGCGCGACCGCTCCCGCGACGTGGTCGGGGGTGCCCGCCCACCGGGCCGAGCACGCGACGACCAGGGCGACCACGACCAGGTTCGGCACCTCCGGCAGTGCCACCGCCAGGGCCGCGCAGGGCAGGAGGAACAGGACCGTGCGCAGCGCCAGTCCCGACCGGGCGGCGCCGGGCGGGAGGATCCTCGCGACGATCCCGTCCGCGGTGCTCTGCTCGGTGCTCACCGCGACCGGACCTTCGGCACCTGGGCGCGCCGCGCCAGCTGGTGCAGGACGGTGTCGAGGGTCCCCGGCCCGCGCCACGGGACGACCGGGCACCCGAGCGCCGCGAGCTGGCGCAGCCGGTCGTCGCGCTCGATCTTCTGCATCCGGGCGGCCAGGCTGGGCAGGGCGAGGCGGTCCTGCCCCGTCGTCCGGTCGCCGAGCGTGTCGATGACGACCACGGACGCACCGCGGCGCTGCAGGCCCGCGGTCGCCGTCACGAGCGGGGTGAAGAGCATCGGCGACAGGACGTGGACGACGCTGCCGGCTCCCGCGCCGAGGTCGAGCCGGGACGGCGGCTTGCTGCGCGCGTCGGTGCGGATCCGGGCCAGTGTGCCCTCGAGCCGGTGCAGGTGCCGCGGGCCGGAGCCGAGGGGCACCCGCGCGCGGTCGGAGGACACGACGAGCAGGCCGACGCGGTCGCCGGTGCGGATGTGGTGCTCGGCCAGCGCGGCGGCCGCGCGCACCGTGAGGTCGAGCGAGCTCGCCTCCCCGTCGATGCCGCCCGAGGCGCCGATGTCGCGCAGCCCGTCGACGACCAGCCACACGCCGGCGTCCTGCTCGGCGCGGGTGGTGATGACGTGGAGCTCGCCGGTGCGCAGGGACACCGGCCACGTGATCCGCTTGAGCCGGTCACCGGCGGCGAACTGCCGGATGCCCTCGAACTCGGTGCCGCTGCCGAGGCGGCGGGAACGGTGCCGGCCGACGAGGCCGTCGGGCTGCGGCACCTCCGCGCGGCTGTCGTACGGCGCGGTCTGCGGCAGCACGAACAGCCCGTGCTCGGGCAGGTCGGTCGGACCCCAGCGCCAGCCGGCCCACGGGCCCGTCAGCGCCACCCGCTCGGCGCCGATGACGCGGCGACCCCACCGGCGCGGGCTGAGCTCGACCACGGGGAGGCCGTCGGCCACGAGGGCCCCGGAGGCGCCGTACGTCGGCCGGGTGGCCACGTGCGGCGCCGGGGCGGCGACCCGGGTGACGTGCTCGACGCCGGTGAGGTCGTCGACCACCAGCCGTGACGCGGTGCCCTGGCCCTCGTGGAGCCGGTGGTGGTCGATCTCGCTGGCGACCCGGGGCAGGTGCCGGGGGCGGCCGAGCACGCCCGCCGCGGCCAGGACCACGAACGGGGCGGCCAGCACCACCAGCACGTCCAGGCCGGCCACGACGCCACCGGCGAGGCCGCCGAGGGCGAGCAGGCACGACCGGACGAGCGACGGCGTCGGCCGCCAGGGCGTCACCGCGGCGACTCCAGCGTGCGGGGCGTCGCGACGGTGCCGAGCACCGAGTCGACCACCCGGGCGCCCGAGGCCTGGGTCATCCAGAGCTCCGGCTTGACCGTGATCCGGTGCGACAGCACCGCCCGAGCGACCACCTTGACGTCCTCGGGCACCACGAAGTCGCGACCCCGGATCGCCGCCCAGGCGCGGGCGGTGAGGACCAGGCCGAGGCTGCCGCGCGGCGAGGCCCCGGTGAGCACGTCGGCGTGCACGCGGGTCGCTGCGACCAGGTCGACGCAGTAGCGGGCCACGGACTCGTCGACCGAGACCCGCTCGACGGCGGCCTGCACGGCCGCGAGCCCGGCGGCGTCGGTCACCTGCGCGATGTCGACCTCCTCGCGCTGGCGGTCGAGGCGACGGCGCAGCACGTCGTACTCCTCGCCGGCGCTGGGGTAGCCGAAGCCGACGCGGAGCAGGAAGCGGTCGAGCTGGGCCTCCGGGAGCGGGTAGGTGCCCTCGTACTCCACGGGGTTGGCGGTGGCGAGGACGTGGAACGGGCTGGGCAGCCGGTGGGTCTGGCCCTCGACGGTGACCTGTCCCTCCTGCATCGCCTCCAGGAGGGCGGCCTGGGTCTTGGGCGGCGTTCGGTTGATCTCGTCGGCCAGCAGCAGGCCGGCGAAGACCGGGCCCGGCCGGAAGTCGAACTCGGCGCGGCGCTGGTCGTAGACGTAGGAGCCGGTCAGGTCGGCCGGCAGCAGGTCGGGGGTGAACTGGGCCCGCGCGAACTGCAGGCCGAGGGCGCCGGCCAGCGAGCGCGCCGCGAGCGTCTTGCCGAGCCCCGGGAAGTCCTCGAGCAGCACGTGGCCCTTGGCGAGCACGCCGGCGAGCACCAGCGTCAGCGCCTCCCGCTTGCCGACGACGGCGCGGCCGACCTCGTCCAGGACGCGCTCGGCGAACGGCGCGACGGCCGACGGGTGGACGGGTGCCTCAGTCACGGGCTTCCTCGATTCGGGTCAGGATCCGGTCGATCTCCGCCGGCGACAGCCGGCGGTCGGGCTCGAGCTCGGCGTGCAGCGCGTCACCGAGGTCGGGGTCGCGGCCCCGGGCCAGGGCCACGAGCCGGTCGCGCAGCGCCTCCGAGGGCGCCCGCGCCTGCTGGTGGCTGGTGAGCACGCGCAGGTCGGAGGTGGCCTCGTCGGCGCGGTCGCCGGTGCGCGGGATCACCGAGACCCACTGCGCCGTCTCGGCGTCGGCGGTGTCGAGGACCAGCCACGCCAGGGCGAGGACGACGACCGACATCACGACGTACGGCACCGGCTGCGGGTCGAAGCGCAGCAGGAACGCGTAGCCGTAGCCGACCGCCGCGACCACGGCGCCGGTGAGCAGCCGGCCGCGCCACCGGCGCGACGGGGCGGGCAGCCTCATGTGCGCACCTCCAGGCTGCGCCGGATCGTGGCCAGCGCCTCGAGGGCACGGCTGCGGTGGTCCTCGGTGATCGGGTGCTGGGAGAAGCGGGCCTCCCGGTAGAGGTCGGCCAGCCGGGTGACCGCCCCCGAGTCGGCGGAGACCAGGTCGAGGATGCGGAGGGCGTACTCCGAGGACGTCTCCCACGACCTGCGCCCCACACCCGCGGACGCGCCCTGCACCTCGAAGCGCAGCCACGCCGCGACGATCGCGTTGCGGGGGTCACCCGTGCCGAGCACCGCGTCCTGCTCGGCGGCGTCCTCGGTGATCGCCTCCACCAGCCGGTCGGGCTCGTCGAGCGTGGTGAACTCGACGGCCTCGCGGCGCTCGCGCCGGCGCGGGCCCGACCGGTCCCGGGCGAGGCGGACGACGAGGACCGCGGCGGCGAGCACCCCCGCCAGCACGGCGAGCAGGAAGACCCAGGCGAGCACCTGCAGCCAGAGCGGTGCGTCGGACCGCGGCGGCGGGTCCGAGCGGTCCTCGCCCCCGGCGGGCTGCTCGCACAGCGGCAGGCCGCGGGGGTTGTCGGGCACCTCCTCGGTGGTCGTCCCGTCGGCCCCGGTCACCACCTCGAGGGGCAGGCAGGTCCGCGTCTGGGTCGGCGCGGGCCGGTCGATCCGGCCGGGACCCGTGAAGACCTCGCCGGGCCCGATGAGCGTGGCCCATGCGACCAGCACCATGAACAGGCTCGTCGCAGCCACCAGCAGCACCGCGCGCGCTGCCGGGAGGTCTCGCAACGCACGCATGGCGCGACCCTAGGTGAGCGGGTCGCGCCGTGCGAGTGGTGCAGGCGAGTGGTGCGTCAGTACGTCGGCTGGCTGGGGTCGATCTGGCTGACCCAGGCCACGACGCCGCCGCCCACGTGCACCGCGTCGGCGTAGCCCGCGCCCTTGACGATCGCCAGGGTCTCCGCGGAGCGCACGCCCGACTTGCAGTGCATGACGATCTGCTTGTCGCTGGGCAGCTGGGTGAGCGCGTTGCCGTTGAGGAACTCGCCCTTGGGGATCAGGACCGCGCCGGGGATGTGGTTGATCTCGGCCTCGTTGGGCTCGCGGACGTCGACGAGGAGGAAGTCGCGCTCGCCGTTCTCGCGCTCCTTGAGCATGTGCTCGAGCTGGACGACCGAGATGGTCGACCCGGCGGCGGCCTCGGCGGCCTCGTCGGACACCGCGCCGCAGAAGGCGTCGTAGTCGATGAGCTCGGTGACGGTCGGGTTCTCGCCGCACAGCGCGCAGCTCGGGTCCTTGCGCACCTTGAGCTTGCGGTACTCCATCTCCAGCGCGTCGTAGATCATCAGCTTGCCGGCGATCGGCTCGCCGATGCCGGTGATGAGCTTGATGGCCTCGTTGACCTGGATGGAGCCGATCGAGGCGCACAGCACGCCCAGCACGCCACCCTCGGCGCAGCTGGGGACCATGCCCGGCGGCGGCGGCTCGGGGTAGAGGCAGCGGTAGCAGGGCAGGTCCTCGCCGAGCATCGGCGCGAAGACCGACGCCTGGCCGTCGAAGCGGTAGATCGAGCCCCAGACGTAGGGGATCCCGAGGAAGTACGCCGCGTCGTTGACCATGTAGCGCGTGGCGAAGTTGTCGGTGCCGTCGACGATGAGGTCGTAGCCGCGGAACACGTCGAGCACGTTGTCGTTGTCGAGCCGGTCGGGGTGCAGCACGACCTCGACGTAGGGGTTGATCTCGGCGATCGACTCCTTGGCCGACTGACCCTTGGGCTTGTCGATGTCACTGACGCCGTGGATCACCTGGCGCTGCAGGTTGGACTCGTCGACCGTGTCGAACTCGGCGATCCCGAGGGTGCCCACGCCGGCCGCGGCGAGGTAGAGCAGCGCCGGCGAGCCGAGGCCGCCGGCCCCGATGACCAGCACCTTGGCGTTCTTGAGCCGCTTCTGCCCGGCCATCCCGACGTCGGGGATGATCAGGTGGCGGCTGTAGCGACGGACCTCGTCGATGGTGAGCTCGGCGGCCGGCTCGACGAGCGGCGCCAGTCGAGGCGAGGACTGCGACACGGTGACTCCTTCGGGGGACGGGCAGGTCCCGGCACAACCTGCGGGACCGCCTCCATGTTCCCGCCGCCGCCCCGGCCCGCCGTACGACGTCCCGGCATCCGGACCCGGTGCCGGGCGCGAGCGTCGCCCGTGCACCGTGTCGCTCGGCGCGGACCCGGCTGCCGATAGGCTCCCCCCACCCTTCCCCGAACCACCCCCACCCGACTCCGAGCAACGTCAGCAGCACCAGGAGCACCACGTGAGCGCAGGCAGGCCCGACACGACGTCCGAGACCGCGCCGCGCCCGCGCGGCGGCCGGATGCCGCGCCGCGAGCGTCGCGCCCAGCTCCTCGAGTCCGCGCTCGAGGTCTTCGTGGCCCAGGGCTACCACGCCGCCGCGATGGACGACATCGCCGAGCGCGCCGGGGTCTCCAAGCCGGTGCTCTACCAGCACTTCCCCGGCAAGCTCGACCTCTACCTCGCGCTGCTCGACAGCTCCTGCGACATGATCATCGACAACTGTCGCGAGGCGCTGGCCTCCACCTCGGACAACAAGGACCGCGTCGCCGCGACGATGCGGGTCTTCTACAGCTACGTCGCCTCGGAGGAGGGTGCGTTCCGCCTCGTCTTCGAGTCCGACCTCACCAGCGAGCCCGACGTGCGCGAGCGGGTCGACCGGGTCACCACCGAGTGCGCGTCGATGATCGCCGACGTGATCCGCACCGACACCGGCCTCCCCGACGAGGCGTCCGAGCTGCTCGCGGTGTCGCTGGTGGGAATGGCGCAGGTCTCCGCGCGGTTCTGGCTCGCGGGCGGTGGCGAGATCACCCAGGACGACGCGGCCGCCCTGATCGCCGGCCTGGCCTGGCGCGGCATCCGGGGCTACCCGAGGACCGACGACCACTGAGCAGGTCGCGACCACCGACCCGGCACACTCGGGTCACACCCCCGAACGACAATCCCGCACGACATCCCTGGCTAAGACCAGGACGACAGCTGAAGGAGCACCACGTGGAGGTCAAGATCGGCGTGCAGAACGCCCAGCGCGAGCTGGTGCTCGACACCGAGAGCACGCCCGAGGACATCGAGACCCACTTCGCGGAGGCCCTGTCCTCCGGCGGCCTGCTGCGGCTCGCCGACACCAAGGGCCGCGCCGTGGTCGTGCCCGCGGACAAGATCGCCTACGTCGAGCTCGGCTCGCCGACCACGAGCACCGTCGGCTTCCGCTGAGGCCCCACCCGGGGTGAAGCGCTTCATCCCTACGGGGGGACGGGACGATTAGTCCTTCCCACACGGGGAACAGGGTGAAGAGCCGGCACACGATGCCGGCACTCCAGTCACGAGCTCGTGACAAAGAAAGGGTGATCCATCATGGTCGTAGATCTCATCGTCCTCATCGTCATCGGAGCGATCATCGGGCTGCTCGGCAAGCTGGTCGCCCCGGGCGACAAGGACAACATCCCCATCTGGCTCACGATCCTGTGCGGCATCGGTGGCGTGCTGCTCGGCTACTGGATCTACTCGCTGTTCGGTGGCGACGGCTCCGGTGGCATCGACTGGGTCCGCTGGATCGTCGCGGTCGTGACCGCAGCCGTCCTCGTGGTCATCGCCTCGACGGTGACCGGACGCAACAGCGGCAGCCGCACGCGGGTCTGACCCCGGTCTGATCCCGCGGCACGTCCGCACGGCTCACCACGAAGGGCCCCGCACCGACCGGTGCGGGGCCCTTCGTCCGTGCTGGCGGCTCAGGCCTCGAGGCCGAGCTCGGCCATCCGATCGGTGTGCAGCTCGGTGAGCCGCGTGAACATGCGCCCGAGCGCGGCCAGGTCGAGGCCCGGGCGGTCCACTCCCCCGACCAGCAGCGCGGTGAGGGCGTCGCGGTCGCCGGCCACGCGCTGGGCCTGGGTGAGCGCCTCACCCATCAGCCGCCGGCCCCACAGCGCCAGCCGGCCGCCGAGCCGGTGGTCCTCGGCGATGCCGGCGCGCACCCGCTCGACGATGAAGGCCGTCTGGCCGGTGTCCTCCAGCGAGCTGATGATGACCTCGCGCGTCTCGGCGTCGAGGTAGGCCGCGATCTCGCGGTAGAAGTCGGCGGCGAGGCCGTCGCCGACGTAGGCCTTGATGAGCCCCTCGTAGTAGTCCGAGGGCGCGGTGTGGGCGTGGAAGCTGTCGAAGCTCGTGCGGAAGACCTGCATCGCCTCCGCCGGGTCGGCGCCGAGCTCTGCGAGCCGGCCGACCAGCTTCTGCAGGTGCCCGAACTCGGCGGTGGCCATCGCGCCGATGGCGATCTTGTCGTCGATGCCGGGCGCCATCTTGGCGTCCTCGACGAGCCGCTCGAAGGCGGACAGCTCGCCGTAGGCGATCGCTCCGAGGAGGTCGATCGCGGCCAGGCGGTAGTCCTCGTCGGGCGATTCAGTCATGCGCGCAGCGTAGCGATAGCATGATGTCGACCGAGCCGCCGACAACGTGTCCGGTGGCCGCCTGTATGTGCGCGGTCGGCGATCCTCATCGGAGTGGGCTGACCGCAAACGCGTGGGACGACCCGACTCTGAAAGCGACACTTCGTGACCACCTTCCGTGAACTGGGCGTGCTGCCCAAGATCTGCGACGCGCTCGACCGCGCCGGCATCACCACCCCCTTCGCCATCCAGGAGATGACCCTCTCGGTCGCGCTCCTGGGCACCGACCTCATCGGCCAGGCCCGCACGGGCACCGGCAAGACGCTCGCCTTCGGCATCCCGGTGCTGCAGCGCTCCGTGGCCCCCAGCGACCCGGCCTACGCCGACATGCCGCAGGGCAAGCCGCAGGCGCTCATCGTCGCCCCGACCCGCGAGCTGGCGCTCCAGGTCTCCAACGACCTGCACCTCGCGAGCAAGGACCTCGGCCTGCGGGTCCTCACCGTCTACGGCGGCGTCGGCTACGACACCCAGCTCGAGACCCTCGAGTCCGGCGTCGACATCGTCGTCGGCACCCCGGGTCGCCTCATCGACCTGGCCAACCGCCGGGCCCTCGACCTCTCGCACGTGCACGCGCTCGTGCTCGACGAGGCCGACGAGATGCTCGACCTCGGCTTCCTGCCCGACGTCATCACGCTGCTCTCCAAGACGCCCGAGACCCGCCAGACGATGCTCTTCTCGGCCACCATGCCGGCGGCCATCGTCGCGCTGGCCCGCACCCACATGCGCCACCCGATGAACATCCGCGCCGAGTCGTCCTACGACACGACCATGGTCCCGGCCACGGCGCAGTTCATCTACCAGGCCCACGACCTCGACAAGCCCGAGATCATCGGCCGGGTCCTGCAGGCCGAGGACGCGGAGAAGATGATCGTCTTCACCCGCACCAAGCGTCAGGCGCAGCGCATCGCCGAGGACCTGCAGGAGCGGGGCTTCAACGCCTCCCCCCTCCACGGCGACATGGCGCAGGTCGCCCGCGAGAAGGCGCTCGCCCGCTTCCGCGAGGACAAGATCCAGGTCCTCGTCTGCACCGACGTCGCCGCCCGCGGCATCGACGTGCGCGGCGTCTCCCACGTCATCAACTACACGTGCCCCGAGGACGACAAGGCCTACGTCCACCGCATCGGCCGCACCGGTCGCGCGGGTGCCACCGGCACCGCGATCACCTTCGTGGACTGGGCCGACCTGCACCGCTGGAAGATGATCAACAAGACGCTCGACCTGCCCTTCGACGAGCCGCAGGAGACCTACTCGACCTCCGAGCACCTCTTCCACGACCAGGGCATCCCGGCCGGCACCAAGGGCCGCATCGTCGACCCGGCGCCGGTCGAGAAGAAGGAGCGGGCTCCCCGCGAGCGTCGCTCCGGCGAGGGCCAGCGCTCCGGCGGCCGTTCCGAGGGCCAGCGCTCGGGTCAGCGCTCCGGCGAGGGGTCGGGCGCGACCTCCGGCTCGGGCGAGTCCTCCGGTGACGCCCCGCGCCGCCGCAACCGCAGCCGTCGCCGCACCCGCGGCGGCAGCAGCGTGGAGACGCCGAACGCCTGATCCACCGGCTCGACGGAGGAGGCCCTCAGCGCTCGCGCGCGGGGGCCTTCTTCCGCGTCCGGGCCGGTGCGGCCTTCGGCCGGGCGGCGCGGGCGACCAGGTTCTCGGCGACCTGCCGGTAGGCGGCGGCGCCCTTGCTGCTGCGGCTGGTGGCCAGGATGGACCGTCCGGCTGCCGGCGCCTCGGCGAACTTGATCGTCTTGGGGATCGGCGGCTCGACGACCTCGAGGTCGTAGGTCTCGCTGATCGTCTCCAGCACGGTGCGGGCGTGGTTGGTGCGGCCGTCGTAGAGCGTCGGCAGCACGCCCCACACCTCGAGGCCGCGGTTGGTGAAGCGGCGTACGTCGTGCACGGTGTCGAGCAGCTGGCCGACCCCGCGGTGCGAGAGCGTCTCGCACTGCAGCGGCACCAGCACGCCGTCGGCGGCGGTGAGCGCGGCGACCGTGAGCACGCCGAGCGACGGCGGGCAGTCCAGCAGGACCCAGTCGTAGGGTCCCTCGTCGGAGTCGGCGAGGTCCTCGGCCAGCTGCTCGAGCGCGCCCTTGATGACGTGCTCGCGCCCGGTGCGGGTGAGCAGGTCGGCCTCGGCGCGGGCCAGCTCGATGGTCGCCGGCAGGACGTCGACGCCGTCCTCGGTCTCGAGGATCACCTCCGCCGGGTCCACGCCCTGGGTCAGCACGTGGTGCACGGACGTCTCGAGGTCCTCCGGGTCGATGCCCAGGGAGAAGGTGAGGCACGCCTGCGGGTCGAGGTCGACCAGCAGCACGCGGTGGCCCAGCTCGGCCAGGGCGGCACCGATCGAGGCGACGGACGTCGTCTTGGCGACGCCGCCCTTCTGGTTGGCGACGGCCAGCGTCACGGGGCCTAGGGCCCGGCTCTCGGTGCTCATTGCCCGCAATTGTGCAGGACGGGGTCGCGGGCGCGAGCCGCGTACTGAAATGCTGGCGCCATGAGCACCTCACTGATCACCGGCGCGACCGCCGGCATCGGCCACGAGTACGCCGTCCAGCTCGCCGCGCGCGGCGACGACCTCGTCCTCGTGGCGCGCGACTCCGCCCGTCTCGAGCAGGTGGCCCACGAGCTGCGCCGCGCCCACCAGGTGGAGGTCGAGGTGCTCGTCGCCGACCTCGTCGACCGCGACGACCTGGCCCGCGTCGAGGCCCGCCTCGCCGACCGCGACCGCCCCGTCGACCTGCTGGTCAACAACGCCGGCTTCGGCCTCAAGCAGCGCTTCCTCGACAACACCGCCGACGAGGAGACCGCGATGCTGGAGGTGCTGGTCACCGCCGTGCTGCGGCTGAGCCACGCCGCGCTCCGCCCGATGGCCGAGCGGGGCCACGGCGGGATCATCAACGTCTCCAGCGTCGCCGCGTTCCTCCCCCGCGGCACCTACTCCGCCGCCAAGGCCTGGGTCAACAGCTTCAGCGAGTGGGCGCACCTGGAGTACGGGTCCCGCGGGGTCAGGGTCATGGCGCTGTGCCCCGGCTTCACCAAGACCGAGTTCCACCAGCGGATGGACGTCAAGCGCGGCGAGGGCTTCATGTGGCTCGACGTCGAGTTCCTCGTGCGCACCTCGCTCGAGGACTTCGACAAGGGCCGGGCGTACTCGATCCCGGGCGCGCAGTACAAGACGATCGTCGCGCTCACACGCGCCATCCCCAACCGGGTGCTGCGGCTGACGCAGTCGGTCGGGCGTCGCTGAGGGCTCAGGGCAGGGTGGTGTAGCTCGTCTCGAGCGTCGGGAACTCCGAGCCGATCATGCCCCCGAGCGTGATGCTGGCGGTCCGCGCGCTCGCCACCGAGGTGACGATCGTGTCGGCCGGACGCGCCCACGTCGCCGGCACCCGGTCGGTCAGGCGCCCGTCGCGCGCGACCCGGAACGACTCGCCCGCCACCGTCCACGAGCTGTCCTCGCGGGGGTGCCGGACGTACGCGAGGGCGCCGCGGCCGTTCGCGCTGACCGAGACGTCCATGGCCCGACCGAAGATCGCACCGTCGGTCAGGGTCGTGCGCCAGCGGAGGTCCGTCACGGACGGTCTCGGGCGCTTCGGGGCCCACGTCGCCAGCCACGGCTTGGCGGTCCCCCGGCGGTCGACGGCGTGCCACGACGCGACGGCGACACCCGCTCGCGTGGTGGCCGCCGAGCCGGTGAGGACCCAGCGGCTCCAGCGGGACGCCGAGGACGATCGCGGGTCGCCCGGCCGGCCCGACAGGACGACGACCCGGTCGTCGAGGCCGTCGAGCTCGCCCGTCGACCGGGACCGGACGATCGTCGCGGTGAACCGACGCCCGACGAGGTCCACCGCCAGCGGGTCGATGCCGCCGTCGGGGTGGCTGCGGTCGAGCCGTCGCGTCCAGGTGCCCGCCGCGTCGTCGTACGTCTCGACGCGGAGCCGACCGCCCCAGTAGTAGCCGGGCTCGTCCTCGAAGCCGGCACCGCGCACGGCGACCACGTTGCCGGAGTCGCTGATCGCGGCGACGATGTCGTCCCCGGTCAGGCCGAGCTCGTCACGGGTGAGGTCCCGCCAGCCGAGGTCGGGGTGGTAGCTCGTCACGTGGTGCGGCTCGCCGTACTCGCTGTTGGTCGCGAAGGCGACGTACTGGCCCCCCGCCGAGTAGTCGAGCGACCCGAGCTCGGCCTCCGGCTCGACGCGCGTCACCCAGCCGTCGTCCTGGGTCCACACCAGCTCGACCAGGGTGGCGGGCGGGTCGTCCTCGCCGGTCTTCGTTCGGCACTCCACGGCGACCGCGAAGCTGCCCCGCGCGGTGACGGCCTCGGCCGGGCGGCAGCTCCTCGCGTGCTCGACCGAGGTCACCAGGGTTAGCGGCAGCAGGGTGCCGTCGGCGGTGCGGCGCTGGTCGAAGATGGTGGCGTCGTCGGGTCCGCCGACGCTGACGAGCGCGGTCGTCCCGTCCTCCAGCGCCACGGCGACGGTGGCGCCACCCACGTCCTGCAGCGGGCTCCAAGCGTCCTCCACCCCGGCGACCGCACCGGGTGACGGCAGGACGAGGGAGGCGACGACGCCGACGAGGGCAGGAGCGGAGAGCAGGCGGAGCAGGTGCACAGGGACCCCCGAGGAAGGTGAGCTCCTAGGGTAGGCGCACGCCGGCATCCGTCCGGGTGTGGTGGGGTACGGCTCGGCGCAGGCGTGCCGCACGCCGGGCAAGGGGGGACCGTGATCCGCGAGGACGTCGTGCCGCACGTCGCGTCCGTCAACGTCGGCCTGCCGCGGCCGGCGCCCTGGGCCGGGCTCGGCGCCACCGGGATGGACAAGGCGCCGGCCACCGGCGCCGTGCCGATCACCAGCAGCGGGCTGCGCGGCGACGGAGTGTTCGACACGGTGAACCACGGCGGGCCCGACCGCGCCGTGTCGGCGTACGCGCGCGAGGACCTCGACCACTGGGCGGCCGAGCTGGGCAGGAGCATCGGCGACGGGCAGTTCAGCGAGAACCTCACCACCGTCGGGATCGACCACGGCCAGTGCCTGCTCGGGGAGCGCTGGCGGATCGGTGGCGTCGTCCTGGAGGTGGCGTCGGTCCGGACGCCCTGCAACGACTTCAAGACGTGGATGCAGCGCACGGGCTACGACCCCAGCGCGTGGGTCAAGCGGTTCACGAGGGAGGGACGGCCCGGCGTCTACCTCCGCGTCCTCGACGAAGGACTGCTGCGAGCGGGCGACGCCGTGGACGTGGTCGAGCGGCCTGCGCACGGCATCACCGTGGCGACGTTGTTCCGCGCCCTGACCGTCGAGCCGGCCCTGCTTCCCTCGCTGCTCGCGGTGGACGGTCTTGCCGGGCACGTCCGCGAACGGGTCGACGCCCACCAGCGGCCGCGAGCGGGGCGCGTGACCTGAGCCCGCTGCCCGAACGCCCTGGCGGCAGGCTCGCTGGCCACTAGTCTGGCGCGCGTGAGCTTTTACGGACCTCCTTCTCCCTCATGGCGATCGGGATGCTGAGCGACGGGTGGTACGCCGTCTTGACCGGCGCTGCCCTGCTCTTCCTCGCCTCCCTGCTCGCCCCGACCCCGTTGTCCGTCGATCCCGCCGCGCCGGTCGTGGCGGTCGCGTTCCTCCTCCTGGGCGCGTGGCAGGGGCGGCAGGGTGTGCCGGCCGAGGTCCACCCGCGCAGGTCGACGGACCGGACCGGCTGACCGGGGGGCGTTCGGTGGCCATGGTCGACCCCGTGTCCGTGCCCCGGTTGCACTTCGAGGAATACGCCGCTCGACTGTCGGACTGCGCCACTCTCCAGACCAGCGAGGACCACGGAGCGACGTTCCTCCGCATCGTGCCGCGCAGGCCGGATGCGGTCGGTGTCGTCCTGTACCTCGGCAACGGGTACCACGGGACGGTGCAGCTCGACGACCAGGCGGCGGTCCCGGCGGAGCTCAGCGAGGACGTCGCGCTGGCCGTCCAGTCGATCGACGAGGTCATCCGACTCGCCGTGGAAGGACGCGCGACGGCGTTCCATCTCGGTCGCGGCGGTTGCCTCGAGGAAAGGAACGCTGGCGCCACGACCCGGAGCTGGAGGAACGCATGGCCGTGGCCCGGGTGGCGACGGCGAGCCCACCGCGTCGACTTCCTCCCCTACCGCTGAAGCCGTCCACGTGCTGCCAGCCCGATCACCACGAGGTGTCGGGATCGGCGGGGCGGTCAGGGTCGTCGACGCGGAGGATCGGTGGTGACGTGGCCCCCGGCGGGAAGGGTCCACTCGTAGGACCCGTCGGGCAGTCGGACGTACGCGAAGCGACCAAAGGTCTTGGCTCGGTGGTGCCGTCGGCACAGCGGGGCGAGGTTGTCAGGCCTGGTCTGCCCCGGCGGCCCTCCCTCGTCGAACGGGGCGTAGGGCTCGATGTGGTCGAGGTCGCAGGACCTCGAGGGCCTGCTGCAGCGAGGAAAGACGCAGGTCCCGTCGCGAAGGCGAACAGCCTCGACCATCGCGGCAGGCGGGTCGTGCTGGTCGACCGAGGTCATGGTCGCCGGGTCGAGGACGGGCTTCACAGTGACCTTGTCGGCCGCGAGGAGCCAGGTGCGCAGCCGCCCGACCAGGAGCGAGCCCAGCTCGGGGCACCGACCTCCGCCGGCAGTGGGGTACGACGTGTCGGGTGTGCCGACGGCGAGGAGGTCACGGTCCGTCACGTGGAGGACGACCACCGCCTCGCGGGCGCCGTGGCCGACTCCCCCGAACGGGGTCGGCGAGGCGTGGGCCAGATCCTCGGCGAGGACGACGGACGGGTCGGTGTCCGGGTCAGGTCGGTCCGGATCGGCTGGATCGACCGCCAGCAGGTCCAGCGCCTTCTGCGGGTCGGCCAGCAGGCCGACGGCGTGGGCGCGGCGCGGCCCGAGCTCGCCAGGGTGCCCGAGGGAGCGCATGGTGGCCGCCATGGTCGAGACCGTCCGGTCGAAGGCGATGGCGTCGTCCGTGTCGAGGGTCATGAAGACCTCCGAGGTCCCGGGGGCGCCGTGCTCGTGGTGGACCTCGACGCGGCGGGATGCGAGGGCGGCGTCGTGGTCCGCGAACGCGCGGTCGGGATCTGCGTAGAGCCGGGCCTCGTGGACCAGGACCCCGACCCGGTGGGGGTTGAGCCGACGTGGCTGCCACACCAGGAGGCGGTCGGCACGGGCCGCGGCGGCAAGCGAGAGGTCGCGCGACTCCCGCGCCGCCTCGCGACCGAGGTGGGCCGGCACGCGCAGCGCCCGGACCAGCTCCCACAACCGCGGCAGCCGATGGGCGAGGTCCAGCACGTCGCCGACCAGGGACAGCGCCCCCTCGTGCGACAGGTCGAGAACCGCAGCGAGCTCCATGACGGCGAACTCCGCCACCAGCGGCGTTCCCTCGCCCGCGATCGGCAGCGCCCGGTCGCCGAACAACGCACCCGGACCGCCCAGCGGGCGGACCGTCTCCGACCGCCACCCGGCAGCGTCCTCGTCCGCCGACACGACGTGCGTCCGTGCCCAGTCCAGCGCGGACTCGAGCACCTCGACCTCGACGCGCCGCTTGGCGGCCATCGCCGCCGCGGCTCGGTCCAGCGCGCTGCGGCGGGAGGCCCGGGCGGCGGGAGTGCGGATGGTGTGACTGGACATGGGTCCATCGTGGCAGCACCCACCGACAGTCTGACCTGTTGCAACAGGCCTGTGAATCGGCATTTTCGAACACATGCGCTCATGGCGCCCATTGCCCTGTGGCGGCCCTCGTGCCTCTCGTGGCATCGGAGGCGCCACAACCCACGACGAGCGCCAGGCCCTACGGCTCCGCGCGGCCCAGCCCCTCCATCCATGCCGCCAGCTCGCGCGGGTGCGAGAACAGGAGCACCTCCGGACCCTCGGCATCGGCGGCCCAGGCGCGCATCCGTGCCCGCTTGCGGGCGAAGGACCGGAAGTGCCAGAGGAGGATGGAGTCGCTGCTGACCATGTTGCGCCAGCTCTCGACGTTGCCGTTGCAGCGCGGCTCCTTCGTCACCGCGCCCGAGACGGTGCGGCGCACCAGCCGGGCGAAGGACAGCCAGCGGGGATAGTCGAGGCCGACGACGAGCTGGGTGCGCGGCAGGACGAGGTCGAGCCAGGCGCCGTACGCCGAGTCGAGCACCCACCGGTCCTCGGAGACGATCGCGCCGATCAGTTCCCGCTGTACCGCCTCCTCGACCGGCACCCAGCCGGGCAGCCAGGTCAGCTCGTCGACGAGGGTGGCCGGCAGCCCGGTCCGCGCACCGATGGCGAGGGCGGCCGTGCTCTTGCCGCTGCCGGTGACGCCGTAGACGAGGATCCGGTCGGGCAGGGGGCCGTTCACGTGCGGGAGGCGACCAGGGACATCAGCCGCTCGTACTGCTCCGGGTCGGTCGTGTTGACCCCGAGGTCGTGGTCGACCTTGCCGAGCCCGTGGTGGTCGCTGCTGCCGGTGACGACGAGGTCGAGGTCGCGCGCGATGCCGCGCAGCTCGGCGCGCGTGCCGGCGTCGTGGTCCTGGTGGTCCACCTCGATCCCGGCGAGCCCGAGGTCCTTGAGGAGGGCGAAGTCATCAACGTCGAGGACGGAGCGCCCGCTCCTCCCCCACGGGTGGGCGATCACCGTCACTCCGCCCGCGGCGGTGATGATCGGCACCATCTCCTCCAGCGGCGCGGCGTAGCGGTTGGCGTAGCCGGGCCGGCCCGGGTTGAGGAGCTCGTCGAAGGCCTGCGTGCGGTCGGCGGCGACGCCGAGCCGGACCAGGGCGTCCGCCACGTGCGGCCGGCCGGCGGCCACGGACCCGCCCGCCTCGCGGCGTACGTCCTCCTCGGTGATGCCGATGCCGTGCCGGCGCAGCGCGTCGACGATGGCCGGCGTCCGCGCCGTGCGCCCGGCCAGGATCCGGTCGAGCGCGGCGACGAGCGGCGGGTGGGCCGGGTCGGGGAGGTAGCCGAGCAGGTGCACGCCGCGGTGGTGGTAGGCGGTGCTGACCTCGAGACCGGGCACCAGCGTGATGCCGACCTCGTCGGCGGCCTGCTGCGCCTCCACCCAGCCCGACATCGCGTCGTGGTCGGTGAGCGCGACGACGTCGAGCCCGGCGGCCCTCGCCTCCCGGACGAGGTCGCCGGGGGTGTCGGTGCCGTCGCTGGCCCGGGAGTGCGTGTGGAGGTCGATCCGCACGGTCAGCTGTTCCACTTCAGCAGCGCCGGGTGCTCGCGCTCGAACCCGAGGACCGAGATGGTGGAGGTGTCGAGCTTGAAGAAGCGCCCCTCGTCGGCCGGCTGCTCGAGCCAGCGCGCGGTCAGCACCCGCAGCGAGTGGCCGTGAGCGAAGACCAGGCTGCGCCCGTGCCGCCGGGTCCGCTCCACGACGCGGTCGAGGCGGACGGACACCTCGTCGGCGCTCTCGCCGCCCGGGCTCGGGTGCGTCCACACCGTCCAGCCCGGCACCGTCTCGCGGATCTCCGCGGTCGTGACGCCCTCGTAGTCGCCGTAGCCCCACTCGACGAGGTCCTCGTCGACCTGCGCCTCGGGGAAGCCGGCCAGCTCGGCCGTACGACGGGCGCGCCGGCGCGGGCTCGTCAGGACGAGGTCGAACTCCACCTCGGCCAGCCGGGTCGCCAGCGAGACGGCGGCCAGCTCCCCCACGTCGGTGAGCGGCAGGTCGGTGGTCGAGGTGTGCCTGCCGTCGCGGCTCCACTCGGTCTCGCCGTGGCGGACGACCCAGAGCTCGGCTCCCTCGGCTGACGACATGCCGCGAGTCTGCCACGCGCGGGAGGTCGGCCTGCCACCATGCTCGCCATGACTGCAGACCTGCGGCGGGCCCGCCTGGCGATCTCCGCGGCGTTCCTGGTGCAGGGCCTGGTCTTCATCAGCCTCACCACCCGGCTGCCGCGCATCCAGGACCGGTGGGACCTCGGCGAGCTGGCCCTGTCCGGGGTGCTGCTGATGATGGTGCTCCTGGCGGGGGTCGGCTCGCTGGTGGCCGAGCGGCTGGCCCCGCGCCTCGACAGCGCGACCGTGCTGCGCGCCGGTCTGCTCGTCCTCGCCGCGGGCGTCGCGGTGGCCGTGCTCGCCCCCTCGACCGTCGTCTTCGTGCTCGGGCTGGCGACGTACGGCGTCGGGCTGGGCCTGGTGGACGCCACCGGCAACATGCAGGCCGTGGCGCTCGAGCACCGGCTCGGCCGGGTGGTGCTGCCGTCCTGCCACGGCGCCTGGACCCTCGGCGGGGTCATCGGTGCGCTGATCACCCTCGGCACGGGCGACGTGCCGTGGTCGGCCGTCGCGCTGCTGGCGGTGCTGCCCGTCCTGGCCTCCGCTGCCCCCTACCTCGCCCGGGACCACGGCGAGGCGGCCACGTCGACCCAGACCGGCGTGCCCTGGCGGGCGATCGTGATGGTCGGGTTGGCGCTGGTGGCGTTCTACACCGTCGACACGGCCGCCGCCACGTGGGGACCGGTCTACCTGGACGACGAGTTCGGCGCACCCGAGGACCTCGTCGCGCTCGCCACGCTGCCCTACCTGGTCGCGAGCGGCCTGGTGCGGCTGGTCGGCGACCGGCTCACCGAGGAGGTCGGCGCCGTGCGGCTGCTGCGCGCGGGCGCCGCCATCGCGTTCGTCGCCCTCGTCGTGGTCGTCGCCGCCCCGTCGTGGCCGGTGGCCGTCGTCGGCTTCACGCTGCTCGGCTGCGGCGTGGCGGTCGTGGCGCCGCTGAGCTTCTCGGCGGCCGCCGCGCTCGCCGGGCGCGACGCGGACCCGGCGACCCGGCAGGCCCGGGTGGACGCCGTCGTGGCGCGGTTCAACCAGTTCAACTACGCCGGGGCGCTGCTCGGGGCGGTGATGACGGGCGCGGTCGGCGCCGGCTCCCTGCGGGTGGGGTTCGCGGTGCCGCTGGTCATGGTCGTGGCCCTGTTCTGGCTGGCGAGGGCGTTCGCGCCGGCGGACGAGAACCCCGCGGGGTCGTCCGCCGGCGCGTCGCGGTCCTAGGTCGGAGCGGGTCTCAGACCCCGCCGCCCCCGGCCTTGCGGCGGTGCATCGGCTTCGCGACGTTCTTGTCGCTGACCTCCGAGCCGTGCGCCTTCTCGCGCGAGCCGGCGCTGTCGTCGGGGTGGTGGTGACCCTTCTTGCGATCGAGGGCCTCCCGCATCTTCGCCTTGATGTCTGCGTTGGGGTCCTGGTCAGGCATGGGTCCTCCTGGATCAAAGGGGTCGCGTGCGGCCTCGTGGTGCGGACTGCCACCCTGCCAAAGACGTCGACCCCGGTCGAGCGGTTAAGCCGACCTCATCGGCGATCGGGCGCCCGCAGCACGTCGATGCGCCCGGCGAGCTTGCCCATCATCCGGTAGACGTGCCAGCGGCAGTCGCCGAGCATCACGTCGTACGCCGCGTCGCCGAACTCGGCGCGGTAGCGGTCGGGCGCGCGGAGCAGCCGAGCCAGGTGCAGCAGCGCCCGCGCGGCGCGGCCGTCCTGCTCCTGCGACCACTCCCCCCACTCGCCGGCCAGGTCGATCGTGTCCACGACCTCGAGCCCCGAGCCGGCGATCGCCGCGTCGAGCACGCGCGGGTCCGCCGAGCCGGGCACCACCCCCATCACCTCGAAGAGCCAGTCGGCCTCCTCGGGGGCGAGCAGGTCGGTGGCGACCGCCTGGTAGCCGACGACGTGGCCACCGGGGCGCAGCACCCGGGCGAACTCGTCGTACGCCTCGGCGGGGTCGTCGACGTGGACCATCACGTCGCGGCACCACACCAGGTCCTGGGAGGAGTCCGCCACGGGGATCCGCGTCGCCGAGCCGCGCTCGAAGGAGACGCGCGCCGCGATGTCGGGCACCTCCTCGCGGCGGGCCTCGCGGGCCAGGTCGAGGTGGCGCTGGACGGGGTCGATGCCCAGCACCCGGAAGCCGAAGTGGGTGGCGAGGCGGAACGCGTGACCGCCCTCGCCGCAGCCGACGTCGACCGCCCGGCTGTCCGGCTGCAGGTCCAGCTCGCGCACCACCTGCAGCAGCACCGACGGCCCGCGCGGGTCCAGGCTCTCGTCGAGGCGCTCCCCGAACGCGGCCTCCGCCCGGGGGTAGGTGTCGTAGAAGAAGTCGCGATCCCAGGCCACGGGGCGAGTCTGCCGCACCCAGTAGGGTCACCGGCATGGCCCGCCGTGCGTTCCTCCACGTCGGCACCGCGAAGTCCGGGACGACCTACCTGCACGACCTGTGGTGGCAGCACCGCGAGACGCTGCGGCACCGCGGGCTGCTCCTCCCGGGCGCGGTGATGCGCGACCACTTCGTCGCGGCCGCCGTCGTCAAGGGCATGGACGCGCTCGTCAGCCGCCTCGACGAGGAGCAGCTGCGGACCTGGGACCGGCTCCTCGAGCGGTCCGGTGAGTGGAGCGACGACGTGCTGATCAGCCACGAGCACTTCTCCGACTCCCCTCCCGAGGCCGCTGCCGGCGCGCTCGACCGGCTCGCCGCCGTCGCCGACGAGGTGCACCTCGTGCTGACCGTGCGCGACCTCGGCCGGGTGCTCCCGTCGGCCTGGCAGCAGCGCGTCAAGCAGGGGGCGCGCCAGCCCTTCGGCAGGTTCCTCGGCTCCGCCCGTCGCGGCGACGGCGAGCAGAAGTTCTGGCGCTACCAGGACGTCCCGGCCATCCTCGACCGCTGGACCGTGGGCCTGCCCGACGAGCGCGTCCACCTGGTCACGGTCCCCCCGTCCGGCGCGCCCCGCGACGAGCTGTGGCGTCGCGCCGGCACGGTGCTCGGCGTGGAGGTCACCGACCTCGACACCGTGCCGCGCCTCCCCAACGACTCGATCGGCATCGTCGAGGCCGAGCTGCTGCGGCGGGTCAACGACCGCTTCCCGCGCGAGCGCCGCTCGCTCGACGTGACGCGCTACCGCAAGGGCGCCTTCACCCGCGACGTGCTCGCTGGCAGCGCACCCGCGGAGCCGTTCGTCCTCCCCGCGAAGCACCATGACTGGGTGCGCGAGCGCGCGGAGGCGATGGTCGCCACGCTCGGCGAACGGTCCTACGACGTCGTCGGCGACCTGGACGACCTCCTGCCCGCCGCCCCGCGCGCGGGGCGTACGCCCGACGAGGCCGACGACGCCGAGCTGCTCGACGCCGCGACCGTGGTCCTCGACCGGCTGGGCGTGGCTCCGCCCGAGGCGCTCGACGACGCGCTCGAGCTCATCGCCGCCGAGCTGCTGGCCCGCACCGTGCCCGACCCGGAGCCCTCGCGCAGCTGATCGAGGGTCAGCGCGGGATGAACACCCAGTGGTCCAGGTCGAGCAGGACGCCGTCGGCGTGCCTGCCGTCCTCGCCGCGCAGGGTCATCGACTCGTCGCGGCCGCGGGTGGCCACCAGCCGGAGCCGGAGCGCACCGACGCCCGGCGCGTCGACGGTCGCCTTGTCGAGGACCTCGGACCACGCGTAGACCGTGTCGCCGGCGAAGGCCGGCGCGACGTGGGCGCCGGCGTTGATCGCGGCGACGAGCTGGGCGTTGGCGAGGCCGTTGAACGACAGGGCCCGTGCCAGGGAGATGACGTGCCCGCCGTAGACCAGTCGCCGGCCGTCGGGGCGGGCGTCGGTGCTGAAGTGGACCTTCGCGGTGTTCTGCCACAGCCGGGTGGCCATCATGTGCTCGGCGTCGGTGAGGCTCACGCCGTCGACGTGGTCGATCCGCTCCCCCACCTCGTAGTCGTCGAACAGGTGCGGCCCGCCGGCGGCAGCGACGTCGTACGACGTCAGGTCGAGGCCCGCCGGGACGACGAGGTCCTCGGGACGGACGACGTCCGCGAGGGCGGGCACGACGGTCTCCGGCGCCGGCGCGTCGGCCGACCGCTTGTGCACCATCACCCAGCGGGCCCAGTCGATGACGACCTCGCCGCGCTGGTTGGTCGCCGTGGACCGCACCCACACGACGCCCGTCCTCCCGTTCGAGTTCTGCTTGAGGCCGATGACCTCCGAGCGCGTCCGCAGCGTGTCGCCCGGCACGACCGGGGCGTGGAAGCGGCACTCGGCGTAGCCGAGGTTGGCGACGGCGTTGAGCGAGACGTCGGGGACCGTCTTGCCGAAGGCGACGTGGAAGCCGACCAGCTCCTCGACCGGGTGGGGCACGAGCCCGACCGACGCGGCGAACTCCGCCGACGACGCGATCGCGAAGCGGGTCGGGTAGATCGCGCCGTAGAGCGCCCGGTCGCCCTCGGTGACGGTGCGCGGGGTGGCGTGGTCGATGACCTGGCCGACGGCGAAGTCCTCGAAGAAGCGGCCGGGGTCGGTCTTCGCTGCGTGTGCGGTCATGGCGGACATGGTGCCGCAACCCGCGACGGACGGACGGCTGGCGTCACGTGGGATCGGTCACCCGCCGTAGGGGTAAGCGCGGACGACGTCGCCGGCCAGCGTGGTCCTGAGGTAGCCGCTCTCGTCGAAGCGGTTGGCGACGTAGATGTTGACCGACGGTCTCGCCTCCATCCACGAGTTGACCAGCACGTGCGTGAGCTCGCCGCGCGGCACGTCGAGCGTCTTCTGGGCGGTGTCGATGTTGGCGAAGAGGCGGCGCACGTCGAGCGCGCCGAGGTCGATGACCGGGCTCCCGTCGCGCACGGCCGACGCGTCCGACTGCCGGCTCCAGGCGCCGTCGAAGGACCAGCGCTCGTAGCGGGGACGCGCGCCCCGCACCGGCACGAAGGCCCAGGCGTGCTCGGGGTAGAGGCCGGTCTCGAAGGCGTCGAGCGTGCCGAACTCCGCCTCGTAGTCGCGCAGGAGGCCGCGCACCCCGGCCGGGGTCAGCTCGAACGACGGGGGCCCCGGCTGCCCGATCGCCGGGTCCTGCCCGGGCACGGCCGGTGCCGGGTCGACCACGGTCGACGTCGTGGCGTCCGGGCCACCGCTCACCGCGAACATCGCCAGGGCCACCACCCCGGTGACCCCCACCGCGACCAGCACGACGAACACGACCAGCCCGACCAGCACGCCACGCGCCCCGGACGAGGGTCGGGACAGCACCCGGACCGGCGTCCGGCTGGGGGCTGCCGGAGGGACGTGGCCCTCCGGCAGCTGCAGGTCGCGCGTCAGCGTCTGGAGCTCGTCGAGCGTCTCGGCCGTCAGGGCCCGGCTCACCCGCAGGTCGCGGTCCTCGGCGCCGAGCTGGCCGTCGACGTACGCCGCCTCGATCAGCTCGACGAACCGGTCGCGGTCCGCGTCCTTCGCCCGGAAGCCCCTCATGCGCGGAGTCTAGAGGCGATCAGCCCTACGACTGCGTGCTGAAGGCCGCGTCGAAGGCCGCCGTGGGGGCGTCGAAGGCCAGGCGACGCACGAACTCGAGCGCCTCGGGCGCCCCGACCAGGCGGTCCATCCCGGCGTCCTCCCACTCCACGGAGATGGGCCCGTCGTAGCCGATCGTGTTGAGCATCCGGAAGCACTGCTCCCAGGGGACGTCACCGTGGCCCGTCGAGACGAAGTCCCAGCCGCGTCGCGGGTCGGCCCACGCCAGGTGGGAGCCCATGCGTCCGTTGCGGCCGTTGCCGACCTGCTTCTTCGCGTCCTTGCAGTCCACGTGGTAGATCCGGTCCTTGAAGTCCCAGAGGAAGCCGACCGGGTCGAGGTCCTGCCACACGAAGTGGCTGGGGTCCCAGTTGAGGCCGAACGCCTCGCGGTGCCCGATGGCCTCCATGGCGGCGACGGTCGTCCAGTAGTCGTAGGCGATCTCGGAGGGGTGCACCTCGTGCGCGAAGCGCACGCCCTCGCTGTCGAAGACGTCGAGGATCGGGTTCCAGCGGTCGGCGAAGTCCTGGTAGCCGGCGTCGACGAGCGCCTGCGAGGCCGGCGGGAACATCGCGACGTACTTCCAGATGGAGGAGCCGGTGAAGCCGACGACCACGTCGACGCCGAGCTTGCGCGCGGCCCGGGCGGTCATCTTCATCTCCTCGGCGGCGCGCTGGCGCACGCCCTCGGCGTCGCCGTCGCCCCAGATCCGGTCGGGCAGGATGTCGCGGTGGCGCGCGTCGATCGGGTCGTCACAGACGGCCTGGCCCTTGAGGTGGTTGCTGATGGCGAACACCTGCAGGCCGTGCTTCTCCAGCATCTCGCGCTTCGCCGGGACGTAGCCGTCGTCCTCGACCGCGGCCCAGGGGTCGAAGTGGTCGCCCCAGCAGGCGATCTCGAGGCCGTCGTAGCCCCAGCCCGAGGCCAGCTTGCAGACCTCCTCGAACGGCAGGTCGGCCCACTGGCCGGTGAACAGGGTGATGGGTCGGGTCATCGGTCGCTCCTTGGTCGTCGTCTGCTGATGGTGGCCGGCGGGGCGCCGCTCAGCGGGGGATGTCCTGCCAGGCGTTGGTGTCGGAGCTCGTCTCCACCGCGGCGAGGACCCGCTGCACGCGGAGGCCGTCGGCGAAGGACGGAGCCGGGTCGTTGCCGGCGGCGATGTCGTTGACGAGGTCGACGACCTGGTGGGTGAAGCCGTGCTCGTAGCCGATGAGGTGGCCCGGCGGCCACCACGCCTCGACGTAGGGGTGCTGCGCCTCCGTGACCAGGATGCGCCGGAAGCCGGCGGTGCCGGCGTCCTCGGTGCCGTCGAAGAAGTGCAGGATGTTCATGTCCTCGAAGTCGAAGGCGAGGCTTCCGGCGGAGCCGTTGATCTCGACCCGGATCGCGTTCTTGCGGCCGTTGGCGAAGCGGGTCGCCTCGAAGACGCCCATCGCTCCCCCGTCGAACTCGGCGAGGAACGTCGCGGCGTCGTCGACGGTGACCGTGCCGGTCCCCGTCCCGGCCGTCCCGGACAGCCCCGAGTGCTCGCTGGGCAGCGGGCGCTCCTCGACGAAGGTCCGCAGCCGGCCCGAGACCCGGCGGATGCTGTCGCCGGTGATGAACTGCGCCAGGTCAATGATGTGGGCGCCGATGTCGCCGAGCGCGCCGGAGCCGGCCTGCGACTTGTCGAGGCGCCACGACATCGGCGCCTCCGGGTCGACGATCCAGTCCTGGAGGTACTGCGCGCGGACGTGGTGCAGCGTCCCGAGCCGTCCCTCGCTGACGAGCTGGCGGGCGAGGGCGATCGCGGGGACGCGGCGGTAGGTGAAGCCGACCATCGACCGGACGCCGTGGGCGGCGGCGGCCTCGGCGGCGCGGACCATCGCCTCGGCCTCCTCGACCGTGTTGGCCAGCGGCTTCTCGCACAGGACGTGCTTGCCCGCCTCCAGCGCCGCGATGGCGATCTCGGCGTGGGTGTCGCCGGGGGTGCAGACGTCGACGAGGTCGATGTCGTCGCGGGCGACCAGCGCCTTCCAGGACGTCTCGGTGGACTCCCAGCCCAGGCGGTCGGCGGCCGCGGCGACGCGGCCGGCGTCGCGGCCGGCGAGGGCCCTCATCCGCGGGCGGATCGGCAGGTCGAAGAATCGGGGCGCGCTGCGCCAGGCCTGCGAGTGGGCGGCGCCCATGAAGGCGTAGCCGACCATGCCGACCGCGAGGTCGCCGGTGCCGTCGGAGGTGGTGGTCATCGGACTCCTCGTACGAGATCGGTGGAGCGATCAGGATCGGTCGAGCGGTCCGCCCCGGTCGGGGACGGAGGACCGCGGCGGCTCCCGGAGGACCGGGAGCCGCCGCGGGTCTGTCAGGACTCGAAGGCCGAGTCGATGAACTGGTCGACGTTCTCCGACGTCACGACCGGTGCGTAGAGCTGCACCATGCGGGGCACCTCGACCTCGACCAGGTCGCCCATGGCCTTCTCCTGCACGAGCAGGCGGGCCAGCTTGACGCCGTCGGCGCCCTGCGTCGACGGGTAGATGACGGTCGCCTTGAGGACGCCGCTGTCCTCCTGGATCGAGCGCATGGCGTTGGCCGAGCCGGCGCCACCGACCATCACGAACTCGTCGCGACCGGCGTTCTCGATGGCGGCCAGGACGCCGACGCCCTGGTCGTCGTCGTGGTTCCACAGGAAGTCGATCTTCGGCTCGGCCTGCAGCAGGTTGGACGCGACCTCCTCGCCGCTCTCGACGGTGAACTCGGCCGCCTGGCGGGCGTCGACGTCGAGGCCGCACTCGGACAGCGCGTCCTCGAAGCCCTGGCTGCGGTCCTGGGTCAGCGGCAGCGAGTCGATGCCGGCGATCTCGGCGACGATGGCGTCCTCGTTGCCACCGGCCTGCTCGCAGACGTACTGGCCTGCGGAGACACCCATGCCGTAGTTGTCACCGAGCACGGTGACGCGGGCGGCGTTGGGGTCGTCGAACTCGCGGTCGACGTTGATGACCGGGATGCCGGCCTCCATGGCCTGCATCGCGACGGGGGTCATCGCCGCGCCGTCGAAGGGCAGCAGCACGATGGCGTCGACACCGTCGTTGATGAAGGTCTCGACCTGGCTGATCTGCAGGTTGACGTCGTTGGTTCCCTCCGCGATCTGCAGGTCGAGGTCGGGGTACTCCTCGGCGAGGTCGCGGACGTTGTTGGTGATGGCGGCCATCCAGCCGTGGTCGGCGGCGGGCGCCGAGAAGCCGATGGTGACCGTGTCACCCTCCTCGTCGTTGCTGCCGGCGGCGGCGGCCCGGGCGGCGTCGCTGCTGCTGTCCTCGTCGTTCGAGGCGTCCTCGGCGCTGCCGGTGCAGGCCGTCAGGGCGAGGACGGCGACCGCGCCGACCACGAGGCCGGGGTAGCGGCGGCTCTGCTGCCGTCGGGAAGTGGTGCGCAGTCGCATGGGATGTGCTCCTTGTTTCTGGGATGGGTGCCGTGCTGAACCGAGCGGTGGGTGCTGCTCCAGGTGGTGCGGTCGTGCGGTGCTGCGGTGCTGCGGTGCTGCGGTGCTGCGGTGGTGCCTGTGGTGCGGTGGTGTGGCCCGAGCCGTGGGCGTGCTAGGTCGAGGTCGTACGCCGGGCCAGCCGCTGCTGGAGCAGCACGGCGACGACGATGATGATCCCCTTGGCGACCGCCTGCGTGGAGCTGTCCTGGTTGTTGAGGACGAAGACGTTGCTCAGGGTGCTGAAGATGAGGACGCCGAACACGGTGCCGACGATGGTGCCGCGCCCGCCGGTGAGCAGCGTGCCGCCGATGACGACGGCGGCGATGGCGTCGAGCTCGATGAGCGTGCCGTGCGTCGAGCTGCCGGTGGACGTGCGGCCGATGAACATGAGGGCCGCGAGGCCGCAGCAGAGCCCGACCAGCACGTAGAGCATCATCGTGTGCCGGTTGACGTTGATGCCCGCGAGCCGTGCCGCCTCGGGGCTGCCGCCGACGGCCAGGGTGCGCCGACCGAACGTGGTGCGGTTGAGCAGCACCCACCCGCCGACCGACACGACCGCGAAGATGACCACCAGGATCGGGACGCCGAGGATGTCGGCCGTGAAGACGTCGCGGAAACCCTCGACGGTGACGATCTGGGTGCGTCGCTCCGAGATGATCTCCGCCAGTCCGCGCGCGGACGCCAGCATGGCGAGCGTCATGATGAAGGGGACGATCTTGCCGTAGGCGATCAGCACGCCGTTGATCAGCCCGCAGGCCCCGCCCACCGCCATGGCCACGAAGACCATGACCAGCCAGTGGGTGTCGGTGGCCATCGTCTGCGTGGCGAAGGTGGTCGCCCACACGGACGCGAGCGCGAGGATCGCACCGACGGACAGGTCGATGCCGCCGCCGATGATGACGAAGGTCATGCCGATGCTGACGACCCCGACGATGGACGCGAAGCGCAGGATCGTCAGGACGTTGTCGATGCTGGCGAAGCGGTCACCGGTGGTGGCGACGCCGACGACGCAGATGATCAGCAGCGCGACGACGAGGCCGAGGTTGCGCCCGAAGGGGCCGCTCATCAGTCCCGCGCCCCGGTTGGCCGACTCGCTCTCGGCGGCGGCCTGCTCCACCTTGATGGTGTCGCCGGACGGAGCCACGGTGTTCTCCACGGCACCCAGGTCGGGCGCCTCGTGGGCCCCGGGACTCGTGTGGTGCTCGCTCATGCGGCAGTTCCTTTCATGACCAGATCAAGGACACGGGACTCGTCGATCTCGCTCGACGGTCCCTCGTGCACGACTCGGCCCTCGCGGACCACCAGCACCCGGTCCGCGAGCCCGAGCACCTCCTCGACCTCGCTCGAGACGACGACGACGGCGACGCCGGAGTCGGCCAGCGCACGGACGACGGCATAGATCTCGGCGCGGGCGCCGACGTCGACGCCCCGGGTGGGCTCGTCGAGCAGCAGCACCTGGCACTCCCGGAGCAGCCAGCGCGCGAGGACGACCTTCTGCTGGTTGCCGCCCGAGAGCAGCCGGACCAGCCGGTCGACGCCCGCGGGGCGTACGTCGAGCGACTCGGTGACCTCCTTGGCGCGGCGGCGTTCCTCGCCGCTGTCCAGGAAGCTCAGGCGGGCGAAGCGGCCCAGCGTCGAGATGGTGATGTTGCTGTAGACGGCCTGGTCGAGCAGCAGGCCCTGGCTCTTGCGCTCCTCCGGGGCCAGACCGAGTCCGGCCTTCACGGCGGCGGGGACCGACCCGCGGCGCAGCTCGCGCCCGTTGACGCGCACGGTGCCGGCGGAGGGACGGCGTGCGCCGTAGACGGTCTCGAGGATCTCGGAGCGGCCGGCGCCGACGAGCCCGGCGAGGCCGACGATCTCGCCCGCGTGGACGCTCAGGTCGACACCCGAGAAGACGCCGGGGAGCTCGAGGCCGCTGACCTCGAGGACGGGCTGGCCCGAGACCGGCGCGGTGCCGGAGCGCGGGGGGAAGACGTACTCGATCGAGCGCCCCGTCATCAGCTTGATGAGGTCGGCGGTCGGGGTGTCGGCCACCGCGAGGCCCGAGGCGACGGTGCTGCCGTCCTTGAGCACGGTGATGCGGTCGCCGATCTGGCGGATCTCCTCGAGCCGGTGGGAGATGTAGACGACGGCCACGCCCTCGGCGGTGAGGTCGCGGATGACGCGGAACAGGTTGTCGACCTCGCCCTGGTCGAGCACGGCCGACGGCTCGTCGAGGATGAGCAGGCGGGTGTCCTGCGAGAGCGCGCGGGCCATGCTGACGATCTGCTGGGCGGCGGGGGTGAGCCGGCCGACCTCCCGGGTCGCGGGGATCTCGCCGTGCCCGAGGCGCGCGAGCAGGTCGGCTGCCGCGCGGTTGGTCTGGCCGCGCTGGATCATGCCCGCCGAGGACAGCTCGTGGCCGAGGAAGATGTTCTCCGCGACGGTGAGGCCCGGCACGAGGTCGAGCTCCTGGTAGATCGTGGAGATGCCTAGTTTCATCGCCGACTGGGTCGTGGTGAGCGTGACCGGTCGGTCCTCCCAGAGGATCTCGCCCTCGTCGGGCTGGTAGCTGGCGGACAGCACCTTGATGAGGGTCGACTTGCCGGCACCGTTCTGCCCCAGGAGGCAGTGCACCTCGCCGGCGCGCACGTCGAGGTCGACGCCGCCCAGCGCGAGCACGCCCGGGAACCGCTTGACGATGCCGCGCATCTCGAGGAGCGGGGTCGAGGAGGATCGAGGAGCGCCGGCCGACGCGGACGCGCCGCTGACCGGCCCGGCCTCGCCCCGCACAGGCTCATGTGAGGAGGACACGGGCAGAACTGTGGCATGCGTCACCCGCTTTTGTCGAGCACCCGTCAAAAGACTCACCTCTATTGCGGAAAGCGCTGCATGTGCTTGACTCACTCCGTGCGCACGGGTGAACTCTTCGATCTCCTCCGCGACGGAAGACCGTGGACCCGGGCCCAGCTGGCCGAGGCGACCGGCCTCGCCCGCTCCACCGTCACCGCGCGGATCGACACGCTGACGCGGCTCGGGCTGGTCGCGCCCTACGGCGGTGCGCGCTCGACCGGCGGCCGTCCGCCGGCCCTCTTCGCGCTGAACGCCGCCGCCAAGCTGGTCGTGGGCGTCGACATCGGCGCCACCCACGCACGCGCCGCGCTGACGGACCTCAACGACGTGATCCTGGGCGAGGTCGACACCCGCATCGCGGTGGCCGACGGCCCGGACGCGGTGCTGTCGTGGGTGGTCGAGTCGGTGCGCGACCTCGTCGAGGCGAGCCAGCGGCCGATCGAGGACCTCGCCGCGATCGGCATCGGCCTCCCCGGACCGGTCGAGCACTCCACCGGCCGGCCGATCAACCCGCCGATCATGCCCGGGTGGGACCGCTACGACGTCCCCGGCCACCTCCAGCAGCACTACCCCGTGCCCGTGCTCGTCGACAACGACGTCAACATCATGGCGCTGGGCGAGCGGCGCCGGCACCTGCGCGACGTCGACGACCTCGTGCTCATCAAGGTCGCCACCGGCATCGGCGCCGGGATCGTCTCCGGCGGGATCCTCCAGCGCGGCGCGCAGGGCACCGCCGGCGACCTCGGGCACGTCCGGGTGCCCGGCGCCGACGACGTGCCGTGCCGCTGCGGCAACTCCGGCTGCCTCGAGGCCGTGGCCGCAGGGCCCGCGCTCGCCGCAGCCGTCCGCGCCCAGGGCGAGCCGGCCGAGACCGGCAGCGACGTGGTCGAGCTGGTCCGCTCCGGCAGCCAGCCCGCCATGGCCGTCGTCCGCCAGGCCGGTCGCGACATCGGCGAGATCGTGGCCACGATGGTCAACCTCATCAACCCGTCGGTGGTCGTGATCGGCGGCCAGGTCGCCGGCGCCGGCGAGCACCTGCTCGCCGGGATCCGCGAGTCGGTCTACCAGCGCTCCCTGCCGCTGGCCACCGAGCACCTGCGCATCGTGACGTCCCGCGCGGGTGGCGAGGCGGCGGTGCTGGGCGCCTCCGCGCTGGCCATCGAGCACGTCCTGTCCCCCGACGTGGTCGAGGCGGCCAGCGAGGCCCTGGCCGCGGCCGACGCGGCCGCCGGCATGCCCGTCGGTGTGGCCGTCGCCCAGTAGGGCGTGGTGCCCGACCCGGACGCTCAGCGCAGCTGGTAGTCCTTGAGCAGGCTGCGGCCGATGATCATCTTCTGGATGTCGGAGGTGCCCTCGCCGATGAGCATGAACTTGACCTCGCGCATGAGGCGCTCGATCTCGTACTCCTTGGAGTAGCCGTAGCCGCCGTGGATGCGGAACGCGTCCTCGACCACCTCGTTGGCGTACTCGCTCGCGACCATCTTGGCCATGCCGGCCTCGACGTCCATCCGCTGGCCGGTGTCCTTGAGGCGGGCGGCCTTGACCATCATCGTGTGCGCGACCTCGACCTTGGTGGCCATCTCCGCGAGCCGGAACAGCACGGCTTGGTGCTCGGCGATCGGCTTGCCGAAGGTCCTGCGCTGCTGGGCGTAGGCGATGGCGAGCTCGAAGCCGCGCCACGCCAGCCCGCAGGCACGGGCCGCGACGTTGACGCGGCCGACCTCGACGCCGTCCATCATCTGGAAGAACCCCTTGCCGGGCTCGCCACCGAGGACCTGGTCGGCGGCGATCCGGTGGCCCTCGAGGATGAGCTCGGTGGTCTCGACGCCCTTGTAGCCCATCTTCTCGATCTTGCCGGGCACGGTGATGCCCTGGGCGGTCTCGCCGAACCCGGCCTCCTTCTCCACCAGGAAGGTCGTCATGTTCTTGTAGACGCTCTCGGCGCCCTCGTCGGTCTTGGTGAGCACCGCGACGAGCGTGGAGGTGGCGCCGTTGGTCAGCCACATCTTCTGGCCCGTGATGGCATAGGACCCGTCCTCGGCCTTCGTGGCCTTGGTGCTGACGGCGGACACGTCGGAGCCCAGCCCCGGCTCGGACATCGAGAACGCGCCCCGCACCTCGCCGGTCGCCATCCGCGGGAGGTACTTCTGCTTCTGCTCGTCCGTGCCGTGCTGGATGAGCATGTAGGCCACGATGAAGTGGGTGTTGATCACGCCCGAGACGCTCATCCAGCCCCGCGCGATCTCCTCGACCACGAGCGCGTAGGTCAGCAGCGACTCCCCCAGCCCGCCGAACTCCTCGGGGATCGTCAGCCCGAACACCCCGAGCTCCTTGAGGCCCTCGATGATCTCGGTGGGGTACTCGTCGGCGTGCTCGAGCTCCTGCGCCACTGGGATGATCTGCTCGTCCACGAACTGCCGTACGGCCTTGAGGATCTCGATCTGGTCCTCGGAGAGGCCGTCGGTCTGGCAGAGGCGGGGCATGGCGTGGCTCCTGGGCGCTCGCGGCTGGATCGCTCGGAGTCTAGTTACTGGTCGTTCACCTGGGCAGGGCTCGCGTCCGAGACCGTTGTCACACGCCTGCGTGAGACACTCGGGGCATGCGACTGCACCGTGCGATCGGACCGGCCCTCGGCGTCTCCCTCGTCCTGCTCGCCGGCGCGTGCGGCGACGACACCGGCTCCTCGGCCGACGACCCGGCCGCGTCGGAGACGCCCTCGGCGAGCGAGTCCCCCGCGCCGGTGGAGCCCGTCGACTTCGGCGACGAGCCCGCGCTCGAGCCCCGCTACAAGAAGGCCGCGCTCCGGGCGGTCGACGACGACCTCATCACGATGGTCCCGACCGTGTTGCCCGAGGGCTGGGAGACGATGGGCGGCGGCTACACGCCCGACCCGCAGTGGTGGCGCATGGAGTTCACGGCGCCGACCGGCGAGGTGGTCCTCGACCAGATGCCGGGCAAGGCCGCCGACGTCCTCGCCGAGGCGGGCCTCACCGCCGGCGACGACGTGGACCTCTCGGACTGGGGCACCGGTCCCTGGTCCTCGTGGGACCACGACGGCGCGTCCGTCCTGGCCTACGACCTCAAGGGCAGCACGGTGGTGCTGCAGGGGCCCGACCAGGAGACCGTGCGCGGCCTGGCCGAGTCCCTCCTGCCGGCCGAGGACGCGGGCGAGCAGGAGGGCTGAGGGCCGACCCTCAGTCGTTCTCCCAGGTGGAGCCGCCACCGCGGAGCCCGTCGGGCTCGACGGTCACCATCGGGTCCACCCCGACCCGGCGGCCGTCGACCATCCGCCACGACGAGTACGTCGTGGTGTAGGCGTCGCGGCTGAACGGCTTCTTCCACATCAGGTTGAAGTTGTCGAGGTAGTCGCGGACCACGCCACGCCCGTGGATGGTGAAGAGGATCTCGTCCTGCGGCGTGCCGAGGCTCGACCAGTTGGTCGACCCGGTCCACACGATGTTGCTGTCGATGACGCCCTTGTAGGAGCCGCGCAGCACGAAGTACTTGTGGTGGGTGTAGCGCTCGATCGCCTCGGGCATGCTGTCGATCTCGGGGTCACCCGTCGGCACGTCGTCGCGGAGGTTGAAGCCGGTCGACCGCAGCGGCACGCGGCCGCGGGCCGTCGGCGCACCGATGTGCTGCTTGGTGTGGAAGCCCATCAGGCCGTAGTTGACGCGGAGGTTGCACCCCTGCGCATAGAGGTCGCGCAGCTTGTCGGCGATGTAGTTGCCGCGACCGCCGCGCATCGTGTGCATGGACAGGCGCAGCATGGTGCGCTTCTGGAAGCCGCCCGGGTCGGTGTAGACGCACTGCACGTTGTTGAGGATGTCGAGGACGACGTCCTTGGTGGGCGTCGTGTGCCGCGGGAAGACGACGTTGTGGTACTTCTGCATGTCGCCGGCCGGGCACACCCGCCCGCTGTCGCAGAACGTGTAGGACGCGCGGCGCTTGTCCCAGTCGGGGCGCATGTCGTTGAAGAGGGCCTCGAACTGGTCGAACAGGGTCTTCTTGCCGGCCGTCGTCCAGAGGTCGTTCCACTGCCAGCGCACCGCGTTGAGCGTCATGTTCTGCGAGCCCAGCATGACGACGTTGCGGTTCCGGCCGGTGCGGCTGAACAGGTAGAACTTGCTGTGCAGGTTGTTGTACTCGTTCTCGTCAGCGCGGCAGCCGGACACGCAGCGCTTGAGGAAGCTGGACTTCTTGGTGTTGTTGCCGAGCACCCGCTGGATGCGGACCTGCGCGCCGGTGACGAGGTGGTCGTTGAGCAGCACCTGCACCTTGACGCCGCGCTTCTTGGCGCGGATGAGCGCGTCGGCGAACGCGCCGCGGTCGAGGGAGTAGGCCGAGATGATGATCTTCTCGCCGCGCGGCGTGTTGCGGATCGCGCGGAGCAGGTGGCGCTCGATGACGAAGCGGTCCTTCGGGACCATCGGGTTGTTGAACTTGGTCCCGACGGGGACCTTCCACTTCTTGTTGGGCTTCCCGGGCTTGCGTGCCGTCGCGGCGGCCAGGCCGGCGGCGGCCGGCTGCGCGGCCGCGGCGGCGCCCGCCGCAGGACCGGCACCGGCCCACGAGGACCCGCTGACGGGCGCGACCAGCGCGGCCGTCAGGCCACAGGCTGCGATCAGGGCAATGAACTTGGAACGCACGCGACAACTCCCTCGGGGTGCCCCTCGGCACCCGGGTCAGTGACTTCCCCGGGTCCGCGGCGGCACGTCACCCGTGCTCGCGCGGACGTCTGCGACGATATCAGCGACCAGGCGGGAGGCCGATTCGAGAAGCTCCTCGGCGGTGACCGTGCCGGGCAACCGGCCCGCGCCGCCCGGCCCCCTCCCCACCCCCAGGGAGGAGAGGTCGCCCAGGACGTGGAAGCCGCGGTCGGTGACGATCTCGACGGCGGCGCGGTCGAGCTCGGCGAAGCGTGCCAGGTGGTGCTCGGGCAGTCCGCCGCGCTCGCGCGGCTGGCGCGCCAGCAGGTCCTCGGCGAGGTAGCCGCGGATCCAGACGCCGCGGTCGTGCGCGGAGTACGACGGCAGGTGGCGGTTGACCAGCCGCAGCGTCTCGATCTGCACGATGCCGAGCGCCGGGTTGGCGGCCTCGGTCGGTGCGTCGACGGCCTCGGGGTCGACGCCCAGCACCTCGGCGAAGTGCCGCCAGTGCAGGTCGCGGGGCTCCCCCGGTCCGGGCATCACCAGGACGTGGACGCGCTCGCCCGGCAGGTCGGGAGTCCACCGCTCGAGGACGCCCGCGAGGTCCCAGGTGCGCATGCTGAACTCCGGGCCGCCGGCCGCCGTGCCCGCCATCACGGAGTCAAGGTCGACGGTGCTGCCGTTCTTGACCGACTCCTGCCACCCCGCCGACACCACGCTCGCGGCGTCGCGAGCGGTGACCACGAGGTGCACCTCGGCGCCGGGGAAGCTCGCGAGGGCATGCGCCGCCTGCGCCCGGCTGGCGCCGCAGAAGAACTCGTGGGTCAGCAGGACGTCGCCGGGGTGGGCGGACGCCTGGTCGACGAGCCGCTGCCAGGCGCCCGGGGCGTCGGGGTGGCGGCGGGCCAGCCGCGGCCGCTCCTGGAGGTCGAGCGCGGCCCAGAGGTGCTCGCGGTGGCCGAAGCCCGGCACGAGCACGCCGGCCTCGCGCAGCCGCTCGCGGTTGCCCCAGACCACCTGCTGGAGGTACGTCGTACCGGTCTTGGGGAGCCCGATGTGGAGGAACACCCGGCGCGGGCCGCCGGCTGTGCTCACGAGAAGTCCCCGCGGTACTTCCCCAGCAGCTCCTCCAACCTCTCCTCGTCGCGGGCGGCGACGGGCAGCAGCAGCTCGCTCACCACGTCGGTCAGCTCGGCCAGGCGCACGTTGAGCGCCCGGTTCTCCTGCACGGCCTCCTCCAGAGCGGCGACCCTCTGCTCGAGGTCACCGCCCTCGGAGCCATGCCGGTTCCTGCGTCCGAACATGTCTGCTCCCACCTCACGCGTTCCAGTCGATGATCATCCGGCAGACCTGCGATCCGTCCGGGCCCGGCGAGACGCGCTCGCGCACCTGCTCGAGGACCCGGCCACCGGACTCGGCCACCTCGGCGGCGACGACGGCCGGGTCGAGGGCCTTGCGGGCGCCCGTACGACGAGGGTAGCCGTCGCGGCCGCGCTCGCTGAGGAACTGCAGGTGCAGGGCTCCGGAGGTGCCGGCGAGCATCATCCGCGCGGAGCGGAGCATGTTGAGCCTGCCGCGCCGCCCGAGCCGCTCGATGACGTGGACGCAGCCGACGGCACGCGGACCCGGCGTGCGGGCCACCCACGCCGAGACGGCGAGCACGTGGCGCAGCTCGAGCAGGTTGAAGAGCTGGAAGGTGACCCGCGGGTCGTCGGCCCGGCGCTCGGCCTCCTCGGCGTAGGCGAAGGGCTGGAAGTCCAGCCCGATGGCCGAGGTGCCGCGGTCGGCGAACCAGGCCACGTCCGCGCCGCGACCGCAGCCGATGTCGACGTACGTCGCGAGGTCGGGGTGCCGCTCGGCGACCTGGTGGGCGACCGCCGAGACGGGAGCCGGCTGGTTGATCGTGCGCTTGTGGTAGCCGTGCCAGCCGGCACGACCGGTGCGCATGCCGCGGAACCAGCCGTTGAACAGCTCGATGGTGCTGGCCGGCGTGGTGAACTTGTAGGCCGGGTCGGGCACGCGCCAGTGGGGACCGTAGGTCGCGGTGAGGAAGCGGTCGGTGTCGGCCGGCACCGGGAACTCGCGTCCCTCGAGCAAGGCCGTGCCGAGGGGGTGGATCCAGTCGCGCTCGAAGGGGACCGCGATCTCGCCCATGAGGTAGAGGACCCCGTCGCGCATGAAGCCGCCGAAGACGTCGAGGCCACGGTCGAGGCCGTCGCTCTCCGCGACGTGGACCTTGAGCGCGATGGCGGAGTAGCGGGTCACCCGGTAGCCCATGTCGGTGAGCGCCCGCTGGATCCGGAACGACTCGCGGATCACGTCGACCGGGTGGTCGTGGGCGCTGACGTAGCCGAGGTCGGCGTCGCTGTCGTGGCCGATCAGGCCGCCGTCGCGGATGGCGCCGAGGGCGGTGCCGTAGGCGAGGAACGCGTCGAGCCCCACCTCGCGCAGCGCACCGAGCACCTCCTCGATGGCGTCGAGCAGCGGCTCGACCTGGGCGGCGTCGCGGGTGTCGAAGGTCTCGACCAGCTTGAGCGACTTGTCGAGGCTCAACGGCCGGCCGGCCGGGTTGACCACCTCGATGCGACCCGGGTGGTCCCCGAACTGCACCGTCTCCTCGTGCAGGACCGTGCCCGTTCCGGGATCGGTCAGCGTCACCTCGGTGACGCCGTCGAGGAAGGGCCGCAGCGGCTTGGGCCACCGCGCGAGGACGCCGTCCTCGCGTTCCTCGCCGTCGCGGTGCAGCCAGAACGACCAGATGCGCCGGCCGTCGAAGGCGACGTCGACCAGCTGCTCGCGCGGGCTGGCCATCAGGACCCCGTCGACGTCGATGCGGTGCACGTCCAGCCCGCCCGAACGCCGTAGCTGGCCCAGTGACTTCACGCGGCGGAGTATATCGAGCGCGGACCCGCTCACTCGACCTCGGTCAGCGTGGCCTGCGCGTGGACCAGGTTGTGGTCCGAGGCCACGCCGGTGCCGGTCACGGCGTAGCCCTCGAAGGCCACTCCGGTCGACCCGAAGATCCAGTCGACCTGCATGCTGGGCGGCGGGGCACACCCACCGGCGGAGCTGCCGCCCGCCGCTGCGCTGAAGACGCCGCCGGCGGTGAACCGGCAGAAGATCTCCGAGCGCTCGTTGAAGTCGCCGGTGACGATGACGGGATGGCCGTCGCGGGCGTGCAGCTCGGTGAGGTGGGCGATCTCGATGCCCGCCGCCATCGAGCGCCAGTGCGCGTTGTTGCCCAGGCGCGGCGTGTCGGCGGGGTTGTGGAAGTTGGCGAACCAGGCCCGCCGGCCGGTCGTGGTGGACTCGAGCAGCACCACCGGCATGTCGATGCGGCTGCCCCCGGCGTAGGGGATGGACAGCGTGTGCGCCTCGACGAGGCTCCACATGCTCGAGCGCCACGCGATGTTGAAGCGCACGGACTTGTCCCCGAGCGCGAGGCCCGGGTAGAGGGCGTACTCGCCGGCGCGGGAGGTGAACATGTTGTGCTGGGTCGACTCGAACTCCTGGAAGCCCACCACGTCGATGCCGTTGTTGCGCAGCGCCGCGATGGCCATGTCCATGCGCGGTCCGGCGTCGGGGAAGCCGGGCTTGTTGCCGCCCGGACCGGTGTGGGAGTCACCCAGCACGTTGTAGGTGGCGACCCGGAACTCCAGCGTCTGGGCGCGACGCTCCTGGCGCTCGAGCTGCCGGGACACCTGCTGGGCCAGCCGGCGCTGGGCGGCGCGGAAGCGGCGTACGGACCGGTCGAGCGCCGCGGTGGCCGACTTGCCGTCCGCGGTCCCGGGCTCCGCCTCGGGTCCGACGTCGAGGCCGTCGTCGGAGCCGGACTGCCCGTCGCCCCCGTCACCCCCGTCACCGTCCGGTCGCTCGGACCGCGGCACCTCGGTCGGCTCCGCGCTGGTCCGGTCGGTCGCGGTGCTGCCGGGTCCGGGACCCGCGAAGAACGAGGTCCACACGACCACGACCACCAGCACGATCGCCAGGACGGGTGCCCACACGCCGGGCGGGGGCCACCGCAGCCCACGAGCGCTCAGGGAGAACCGACTGACCTTCACGGACACCTTCTGGGGGACGTGAGCCGCACGTCGCGGCCACGTCGCCAGGAGCGCGCGACCGGCTCTGGAGGGGCCAGCCTAACGGGAGCCCACCACCACGTCCCAACCTTTGCTCAGGAGCCGGGCACCGCCAGCGGGTCGAAGGCCGAGAAGCGCTGCTCGGGGTCCATGGTCGCGCCCGGCACCGGCGGGAGCCCGAGGGAGCGCGTCACCAGGTTGGCGAGGTCGCCGACCCGGATGGGCTGGTCACCGGAGTAGGGCACCTGCGCCTCGCCGGGCTCGGTGAACGCCGGGTTGAGCGAGTACAGGCTGCTGCCGGCAGCGACGCCGGGGCCGGTCACCCACATCGGGACGCGGTAGCTCTGCTTCCAGGTGGTCGAGGAGCCCTTCGACCGCTGCGCGCCACCGGTGCCGGTGACGACCAGGAGCGTCGTGCCGGCCATGGCCGGCTGCTTGTCGATGCCGCGACGGATCGCGGCGACCTTCTGGAAGGCCTTGCGGACGGCCTTCTGGTAGGCCGGGCCGTTCCAGCCCTCGGCCAGCGCGGTCTTCGCCACCCCGCCGAGCTCGATGACGCTGAGCTGGCTCGGCTTGCGGGCGATGTTGTCGCGCCACCAGCCGACGGAGGCGGCGTCGTCGCGCTTGACCTTGAACCGGTCGATCTTGGCGGTCCCGTCGTCCTTGCCGTAGGGGTCCTTGCCGCCCGTCTGCTTGTTCCAGCTGCGGCGGAGCAGGTCGGTCTGCGAGCGGCTCGAGACGAACGTCGTGCGGTAGGAGTTGTTGTGGGCGAGGTCGAAGATGCCGGAGACGTACTGCCCGGCCGACTGGTGCACCGTCGAGGGGAGGGCCTTCGTGGAGCCGACGCCGTGGCCGCCCTGCTTGGGGAACACGCGCCGGCCGGTGAGGAGCGAGACGAGGTTGGCATCCGGCCCGGTGTTCTCGGCGACCGTCCTGGCGTTCAGCGTCGAGGCGCCGTTGGCCGACAGGCGGCCGAGCTCGGCGACGTCGGGAGCGAGGCTCCGCGCGACGGTGGACGTCAGTCCCGGCACCGCCACGACGACGACGTGGTCGACGGCCGGCGGGGCCGAGGCCGGGACGACGGCGTTGGCGTAGTAGAGCGGGTGGTCGCTGGTCTGGGAGACGTAGTCGTTCCACAGCCGGGTGTAGCCGTTGAAGTAGACGTTCTTGGTGCCGAGGATCCAGTCGATCGCGCCGCCGGCCGGCGCCGAGCAGCTCGTGCCGTCGGTCCAGCCGCCGCTCGCGGACCACATGTCGGCGGCCATCGCGACCGAGCAGTAGTAGCGGGCGCGGTCGTTCTTGTCGCCCAGGGAGATGAACGCCGCGTCCGGGTGCGTCGCCCGCAGCTCGTTGGCGAGCGCAGCCTCCATCGCGAAGCCGGCGTCGCGCCACTGCTGCGCCGGGCCGCGGACGTCGGCGGGGTTGTGGGTGTTGAAGAACCACACCCGACGGCCGGTCTCGATGTTCTGCAGCAGGACGGCCGGCATCCGGCTGGGCGCGCCGGAGAAGTACGGGATCGGGAGCGTGCGGGACTCGAGCAGCTGCCACACGTCCGTGCGCCACCCGATCGAGTTGACCGAGGGCCCCACCGTCGCGTCGAGGCCGGGGTAGGTCTGCCAGGACGTCCCGGTCAGCTCCTGGAACCGCGTCGCCTGCGGCGGCTGGAACTCCTGGAAGCCCACCACGTCGAGCTCGTGCTCGCCGATGAGGCTGACCACGCGGTCCATCCGGACGACGCCCGGGTCCCAGCCCTTGCGGTTGCCGCCGGGGGCCGTGTGGTCGGCTCCGAGGACGTTGAATGTGCCGACGCGGAACGCCGTGGCCGGCGTGGTCTGGAGGGCATCGTCGGTGACGGCGACGGCGGAGGCGGACGACACCCCGCCGGCGGGGGCGAGGGCGAGCCCGGTCGCGAGCGTCAGGGCCACGGCGCCGAGGCGTCGGGCGGGACGGGACGGGCGCGGGAGGCGGAACAGGGACGAGCCGAACATGACGTGGGGCCTCACAGTCGTCGGGGAAGTGGCGTTTGTCGAGGTGACCCGACCGGGCCCCGGAGCACACGGGCCCGGGCTCGATCGATGTGACAGGAGTGACTCCTGCGGCGCAAGCGTAACATCCGGTGCCCGGTGTGGGCCTGACTCCGCGCGTTGCGCGCACGCTACGGTTGCGGACGTGAGCACCACCCCGACCCGCGTCTTCGTGGCCCGGCTCGTCGGGCTGCCGATCTTCGACCCCCAGGGCGACCAGGTGGCCAAGGTGCGCGACCTGGTCGTCGCGCTCCGCACCGAGACGAGCCAGCCGCGGGTGCTCGGCATGGTCGCCGAGGTCTTCGGCCGGCGCCGGATCTTCGTGCCGATGACCCGGATCACCGCCATCGACAGCGGCCAGGTGCACACGACGGGCCTGCTCAACATGCGGCGCTTCGAGCAGCGCTCGACCGAGACGCTCGTCATGGGGCAGATGCTCGACCGCACCGTGTCGATCAAGGACCCGGGCAGGGGCGAGCCCATCACGGGAGTCGTCTACGACGTCGCGATGGAGCAGGCCCGCAACCGCGACTGGGTGCTGTCCCGGGTCGCCGTCCGCGAGCCGAGCAAGGGCTTCCGGCGCCGCGGCCAGACCCACGTCGTGGAGTGGCGCGACGTCACCGGCCTCACCCGGCAGGAGCCGACGCAGGGCGCCACCCACCTCATCGCCGCGCTCAACGACATGCGGCCGGCCGACGCCGCCAACATGATCCACGACCTGCCGCCCGAGCGGCGTACGGCCGTGGTGGCCGCCCTCGACGACGAGCGCCTGGCCGACGTGCTCGAGGAGCTGCCCGAGGAGGACCAGGTCGAGATCCTCGAGCACCTCGACTCCGAGCGCGCCGCGGACGTGCTGGAGGAGATGTCGGCCGACGACGCCGCCGACCTCATCGCCGACCTCAACCCGGAGACCGCGGCCACCCTCCTCGGGCTGATGGAGCCCAACGAGGCCGAGGACGTCCGGCGCCTGATGTCCTACGAGGACAACACCGCCGGCGCGATGATGACGCCGGAGCCCGTGATCCTCTCCCCCGACGCCACCATCGCCGACGCGCTCGCCCACGTGCGCAACCCCGAGCTCACCCCCGCGCTGGCGGCGCTGGTCTACGTCTGCCGCCAGCCGCTCGAGACGCCGACGGGCAGGCTGCTCGGCGCCGCCCACATCCAGCGGCTGCTGCGCGAGCCGCCCTCGACCCTGGTCGCGGCGGCGCTCGACGACTCGATGGACCCGCTGCGCGCCGACGCCTCGATGGACCAGGTGGCCGCCCACCTGGCGACCTACAACCTCGTCGCCGCCCCCGTGGTCGACGACGAGGGCCGGCTGATCGGCGCGGTCACCGTCGACGACCTGCTCGACCACATGCTGCCCGAGGGCTGGCGCGACCGCGCCCCGCGGCCCGGGCCCATCGCCGGGGGCACCCGATGACCGATCGCCGGGTGCGCCTCGACACCCCCCGCGAGAGCCGGCGCCAGATCGTGCGCCGCCCCACCGTCGACGCGGACACCTTCGGCGTCTTCGCGGAGTCGTTCGCCCGCTACATGGGCACGGCGAAGTTCCTGCTGTGGATGACGATGTTCGTCGCGGCCTGGGTGCTGTGGAACGTGCTCGCGCCCGCGGACCTGCGCTTCGACGAGTTCCCGTTCATCTTCCTGACCCTCATGCTCAGCCTGCAGGCGTCGTACGCCGCTCCCCTGATCCTGCTCGCCCAGAACCGCCAGGAGCAGCGCGACAAGGTGGTGGCCGAGCAGGACCGCCAGGCCAACGCCCGCGCCCACGCCGACATGGAGTTCCTCGCCCGCGAGGTCGCCTCGCTGCGCATGGCCGTCGGCGAGGTCGCGACGCGCGACTTCCTCCGCTCGGAGCTGCGGGGCCTGCTCGGCGACATCGAGGAGCTCTCCCGCACCGAGCCGGAGGACCCGGCCCAGGCTCCGCCGGACCGGGTGCAGCGGCCGGGACAGTGATCCTTCGGGGTCGGCTCGTAGACTGGACCATCATGAGCACCCCCACGCAGCAGCAGGTGATGGACGCGCTGGCGACCGTCGACGACCCGGAGATCAAGCGCCCCATCACCGAGCTCGGGATGGTGGACTCCGTCGAGGTCGGGCCGGACGGATCGGTGCAGGTCCACGTGCTCCTCACGGTGGCGGGGTGCCCCCTCAAGGACACGATCAACCGCGACGTCACCGCCGCCGTCACCAAGGTCCCCGGCGTCGCCGCGATCGACCTCACCCTCGGCGTGATGAGCGCCGAGCAGCGCGCCGGCCTCAAGGAGATCCTCAGCGACGGCCGTGCCCAGCGCGAGATCCCCTTCGCCCAGCCCGGCTCGCTGACCAAGGTCTACGCGATCGCCAGCGGCAAGGGCGGCGTCGGCAAGTCGTCGGTCACGGTCAACCTCGCCCTCGCACTGGCCCACCAGGGCCTCAAGGTCGGCATCGTCGACGCCGACATCTACGGCCACTCGGTCCCGGCGATGCTGGGCATCGCCGACGCCCGTCCGACGCAGGTCGACGACCTGATCATGCCGGTGCCGACGGCGAGCGGTGTCTCGGTCATCTCGATCGGCATGCTCAAGCCGCGTCGCGACCAGGTGGTCGCCTGGCGCGGCCCCATGCTCGACCGGGCGCTGGTCCAGATGCTCGCCGACGTCTACTGGGGCGACCTCGACGCCCTGCTCCTCGACCTGCCCCCCGGCACCGGCGACGTCGCCATCTCGCTCGGCCAGCACCTGCCCAGCGCCGAGGTCATCGTGGTCACCACCCCGCAGGAGGCGGCCGCGGAGGTCGCGGAGCGCGCCGGGACGATGGCCTCGATGATGCACCAGCGCGTCATCGGCGTCGTCGAGAACATGAGCTACCTCCCCTGCCCCCACTGCCCGCCGGAGGACGACCACCGGCTCGAGGTGTTCGGCACCGGCGGCGGCACCCGCGTGGCGCAGACGCTGTCGGAGCGCTTCGGCTACGACGTGCCGGTGCTCGCACGGATCCCCCTCGACATCTCGCTGCGCGAGGGCGGCGACGTCGGCAAGCCGATCATCGAGGCCGACCCCGCCGCCCCGGCAGCACGCGAGCTGGCCTCGGTCGCCCAGTCGCTGTCGGGCCGCGGTCGCGGGCTCGCGGGCATGCAGCTAGGCCTGACGCCCTCCAGCAAGTTCTGACCCAGTAGGTTCTGGGGCATGTTCGACGTCGGGCTCCTCGAGCTGGCCGTGATCGCCCTGGTGGCGGTCGTCGTGCTGGGTCCGGACAAGCTGCCCGACCTCGCCCGTCAGGCGGCCCAGCTGCTCCACCGCGCGCGCGGGCTGGCGCACAACGCCCGCGACGAGCTCCGCAACGAGCTCGGACCGGACTACGCCGACCTGCAGCTGCGCGACCTCGACCCGCGCACGATCGTCCGCAAGCACATCACCGAGGCGATGGCCGAGGTCGACCGGGAGCAGGCCAGGAAGCCGACGCTCCCCGAGGGCCAGGTCCCGCCCTACGACGTCGAGGCGACCTGATCCTCGCGGCTCTGCACCGCGACCAGCGCCGAGAAGGGCACCAGCAGCACGCCGGCCGGCGCGTCCCCGGCGGTGCGGCAGTCGGCGAAGTCCGCGCCCACGCGGTCGACGTACGCCTCGTGGCGGGTGCCGTCGGTCAGGTGCACCAGGCACCGCTCCCCGGCCTCGGCCAGGCGGCGCAGCGCGGCCCGGAGCCCGAGCCGGTCCACCGGTGACCACGCGACCTCCGGCACGGATCGCGCGCTGGCGCCGCGGACGCCGACCACCGCGCCCAGCGGCACCAGCCAGTCCTGGCCGGTGCCGCTGAGCAGGCACCACTCCGACGCCACCCGGTCGAGCCGGCCCTCGATGCGGCCGAGGTGCGGGAGGTCGAGGGCGACCACCTGCCCCCGGGACGCCATCAGCCGGCTGGCCAGGGTGACCGCGCCGTACTCGCTGCGGGCCCGGTCGGCGAGCTCCGCCTCGCGGTCGGCCTCCCACGCCGCTGCCGCCTGTCCCTCGAGGTCGTCGAGGAGGGCGAACAGCTCGTGCTCCCAGGGCATGCAGGGACTGTAACGACGCGGGAGGTCGGTCGGGAGGCCTGTCGCGAGGACGGCCGGGTGGAGGGGGTCAGAGGTTCACGGGCCGGAGCACGAAGGTGATGCCGTGCGCGATCTGTGCGTTGCCCCGGTTGATGTCGAGCGCGAACGGGTTGACGATCGGGTCGGCATCGTCGGGGTCCTGGTCGCGCAGGCCGATGAGCGGCAGGTAGCGGCTGTAGACGCGGACACCGATCACGGGGCCGAGGGCGGTCGTCAGCTCCGCCCCGTCGGCGCGGACGGCGTCACGGGCGGTGATCGTCGCCCCCGGCACGACGTGGTAGAGCAGCACGTCCTCCACCGTCTCGACCCCGAGCCCGGCCGTCGCGGCGAACACGTCGGCCTCGCTGCGCACCCACTGCCCGGTGAGGTCCTTGACGAGGAGCTGGAAGGCCCGGTCGTTGGGCAAGAAGGCGGTCAGCGGGACCGTGCCGTCGGTGAGCAGTCGCACCGGGCTGTCGGCATCGGCGTCGGCCGCGATCACGGCCAGCACGGCCTCGGTGACGATGTCGTAGTCGTGCCAGTTGCGGTCGAACTGGTTGCCGTCGGACGTCAGCACGGCGGCGAGGCTGCGAGTACCAGGAGGCCCGTCGCCGGTGGCGCCGGCAGCACCTGCGGGTGCGACCAGCGCGGCGGCGAGGGGTACGGCCAGGCTCACGGCGAAGCGGCGGAACAATCTCATGGTCTCGTCCTCTCGTCAGTGACCGCGATCTGCGGCACACCTGCTTCTCCGTCCGAAGTGCGCGGGTGGATGCACTCCGGGTCGGCTCAGGACGCCCTCGTGTGCTGGCCCTCCCCCTCCACAGGCCACGCGCAACCGTTGACCGGCTCATGCTGTCGGGCGTTGAATGATGCAAACACACGCAAACGAAGGGTTCGGCGGTGTCTCGGGACAGCAGCAGCAAGGGACGACCCGTGGTCGTCTGGGGCGCGGTGACCGCCGCGGCGGCCATAGCGGCCACCGTGCTGCCCGGCTCGTGGCACGCGGCCGCGAGCGGCGTGGGTGCCGGCCGCGTCGTGGACGTCGTGGTCGCCGGGTGCGCCCTCGCGCTGTGCGCAGCCCTCGCGTGGCTGTGGGCGGTGACCACCGCGACCGTCGTCGGGCTGCTGACCGGCCGGCTCCGCGAGGACGCAGCCGGCGCGACCCGGCGCCTCGTGCTCGCCGCGTGCGGTGTCGCCGTCGTGGCCGGCACCGCGACCCCGGCCGTCGCCGACGGTCCCGAGCTGCTCGTCGGCCTGGCGCTGCCGGAGCGCGCGGTCGAGCCAGCGCCGCCGACCCCGTCGATCCGCCCGTCGCGGCGGCCGGGCCCGGCGGTCCACGTCGTCCGGTCCGGTGACTCGCTGTGGTCCATCGCGCGGGCGCACCCGGACGGCGGCTCCGTGGAGGCGCGGTGGCGCGCGATCTGGCGGGCCAACCGCGGCGTCGTGGGCGACGACCCCGACCTGATCCTCCCCGGGCAGGTGCTGCGCCTGCCCGACCAGCAGCCCCGCCAGCAGCCCGACGACAAGCCCGACGAGAAGGACGGAGCACGATGATGAGCACACCCGACACCGCTGACGCCGAGGTCATCGTCCTCAGGCCGCCGGCCGCCCTGGCCAGCGTGCAGGGGTCGCTGGCCCTGGACCTGACGCCGCGCACCGCTCCCCCGCGACCCCGGTTGCGCAGCGCCCACGCCGTCGACCTCGTCGACGTCGCGGCCGCCGAGCGCCTCCAGGTCGACGCCTTCGTCGGTCGGTGCCTGCAGGCACTGGTCGAGATCGCCGCCGGCGACCGGCCGGTGAGCCAGCTGCTGCGCCACACCGTGCCGGACGTCTACGAGGACCTGTCCGAGCGCGCCCGGACCGTCCGCGCCGCCGCCGGTCTCACGGCCGGGCAGGTCCGGGGACCGAACTCGGCCCGGCCCGTCGTGGTGGGCGTCCGGACCGCGCTGATCCGCCGCGACGCGGTCGAGGCCAGCGCGCACGTGCGCTACGGCCGTCGCTCCCGGGCGGTCGCCGCACGGTTCGAGGTCGTGCGCGACCGCTAGCAGTGCGTCGCGATCAGCTGGGGCTGACCGCTCGCACCGACCGCCGGGTCAGCCGCCGACCGTGGCGCGACCGCTCGCGCCGCCGGGAGCGCCGTGGCAGCGCTTGAACTTCTGCCCCGAGCCGCACGGGCACAGCGAGTTGCGACCGACGCCGGCGAACGGGTCGTCGCTGTCGGCCTCGGGAGCGGCGTGCACCTCGGCCTCGCCGTCCTCGGACGGAGCGCTGTAGGACAGGTTCTGCGTCCGCTTGGGCTTGTCGAGCCCCTTGGCCCGGATGGTGGGCTGCTGCGGCTGAGCCGGCTGAGCCGGCTGTGCCGGCTGGGCCCCCGGTGCGTGGGCGGCGGCCTTGGCGAAGTCGATCTGCGGGGTGGCCACGGAGATCTGGGGCGCCTGCGGCGTCGTGACCTGGGCCTCCGGCTGCGCGTCGACGGCGGCGGCGTCGTCGTCGCCCTCGTCGTCGACCTCGACCTGGAGGTTGAACAGGAAGCCGACCGACTCCTCCTTGATGCCGTCCATCATGGCGGTGAACATGTCGAAGCCCTCGCGCTGGTACTCCACGAGCGGGTCACGCTGGGCGTACGCACGCAGCGAGATGCCCTCACGGAGGTAGTCCATCTCGTAGAGGTGCTCGCGCCACTTGCGGTCGAGGACCGAGAGCACGACGCGGCGCTCGAGCTCGCGCTGCACCTCCTCGCCCATCTCGTCCTCACGGCGGTCGTAGGCCTCCTGCACGTCCTTCTGCAGGTCCTCGATGAGCTTCTCGCGGCTGATGTTCTCGAGGCCGCCGGCCTCCTTGATCACGCCGTCCTTGGTCAGCCCCACCGGGTAGAGCTGGCCGAGGGCGGTGAACAGGGCGTCGAGGTCCCAGTCCTCGGCGTAGCCCTCCGTGGCACCGCGGACGTAGCCGGTGATGACGTCGTCGATGAAGCCGCGGATCTGCTCGCCCAGGTCGGCGCCCTCGAGCACGCGGCGGCGCTCGGCGTAGATGACCTCGCGCTGCCGGCTCATCACGTCGTCGTACTTGAGCACGTTCTTGCGCGACTCGAAGTTCTGCGACTCGATGTTGGCCTGCGCGCCGGCGATGGCGTTGCTGACCCGCTTGGCGTCGATCGGCACGTCGTCGGGGACCTTGAGCACGGTGAGGATCCGGTCGACCCACTCCGACTTGAAGAGCCGCATCATCTCGTCCTGCAGCGACAGGTAGAACCGGGACTCCCCCGGGTCGCCCTGTCGGCCGGACCGACCGCGGAGCTGGTTGTCGATGCGGCGCGACTCGTGGCGCTCGGTGCCGACGACGTAGAGGCCGCCGAGGTCGCGGACCTCGTCGTGCTCGGCCGCCACCTGGGCCTTGATGCGCTCGACGGTGGCCGGCCAGGCCGCGTCGTACTCCTCCGGGGCCTCGACCGGGTCGAGGCCCAGCTGGCGCAGCTCCTGGTCGGCGAGGAAGTCGACCGACCCGCCGAGCATGATGTCGGTGCCGCGGCCGGCCATGTTGGTGGCGACGGTGACCGAGCCCTTGTGGCCGGCGAGCGCGACGACCTTGGCCTCGTCGGCGTGCTGCTTGGCGTTGAGGACGGTGTGCGGGATCCCGCGCCTCTTGAGCAGGTTGGAGAGGTACTCGGACTTCTCGACCGACACGGTGCCGATGAGGATCGGCTGGCCCTTGTCGTGGCGCTCGGCGATGTCGTCGGCGACGGCCTCGTACTTCGCCTCCTCGGTCCGGTAGACCAGGTCGACGTTGTCGACGCGCTGCATCGGGCGGTTCGTGGGGATCGGGACGACGCCGAGACCGTAGATCTTGTCGAACTCGGAGGCCTCGGTCATGGCCGTGCCGGTCATGCCGGACAGCTTGGAGTAGAGGCGGAAGTAGTTCTGCAGGGTGATCGTGGCGAGGGTCTGGTACTCCTCGCGGACGGTCACGCCCTCCTTGGCCTCGATGGCCTGGTGCAGGCCGTCGTTGTAGCGGCGGCCGGCCAGGATGCGGCCGGTGTGCTCGTCGACGATGAGCACCTCGCCGTCCATGACGACGTACTCCTTGTCGTTGCGGAACAGCTCCTTGGCCTTGATGGAGTTGTTGAGGAACGAGATGAGCGGGGTGTTGACCGAGTCGTAGAGGTTGTCGATCCCGAGGTGGTCCTCCACCTTGGTGATGCCCGGCTCGAGCACGGAGATCGTGCGCTTCTTCTCGTCGACCTCGTAGTCGGTGTCGCGGACCATCGAGCGCGCGATCTTGGCGAACTCGGCGTACCACTTGACCTCGTCCTGGGTCGGGCCGCTGATGATGAGCGGGGTCCGCGCCTCGTCGATGAGGATGGAGTCGACCTCGTCCACGATCGCGAAGTTGTGGCCGCGCTGCACGCACTCTTCGACCGAGTCGGCCATGTTGTCGCGCAGGTAGTCGAAGCCGAGCTCGTTGTTGGTGCCGTAGGTGATGTCGCAGCCGTAGGCCTCGCGGCGCTCGGCCGGGCGCATCGACGGCAGGATCACGCCGACGGTCAGGCCGAGGAAGTGATGCACCCGGCCCATCTGCTCGGACTGGAACCTCGCGAGGTAGTCGTTGACCGTGACGACGTGCACGCCCTTGCCCTCGAGGGCGTTGAGGTAGGACGGCAGCACGGCGACGAGGGTCTTGCCCTCACCGGTCTTCATCTCGGCGATGTTGCCGAGGTGCAGCGCGGCGGCACCCATGATCTGCACGTCGAAGGGGCGCATGCCGAGCACCCGCTTGCTGGCCTCGCGGACCGTGGCGAAGGCCTCCGGCATGATGTCGTCGAGGGTCTCGCCGCCCGCCAGCCGCTCGCGGAACTCGTCGGTCATCGAGCGGAGCTCGTCGTCGGTCATCTTGACGAAGTCGTCCTCGATGGCGTTGACGGCCTTGGAGATGGCTTCCAGCTCGCGGAGGATCTTGCCCTCGCCGATGCGGAGCAGCTTGTCGATGATGGCAGGCACGAGTGGTAACTGTACCTACCGCTCCAACGCTCGACCCAATGCGTGCGACAGCGGCCCGGACAGGTTCCCGCGCTCGCCCACCGTCACGTCGTCGAGGCCGAGCCAGCCGGCCAGTCGGCGCAGCTCGGCGGCGAGCTCCTCGGCGGTCTCCGGGGGCGCGGCCTCCTCGGCGAAGGCGCCGCGGACGAGCAGCACGCGGCCGGCCCGGTCGGCCTTGAGGTCCACCCGGGCGACCAGCCGGTCGCCCAGCAGGAAGGGCAGGACGTAGTAGCCGTGGAGCCGCTTCTCGGCCGGGACGTAGATCTCGATGCGGTAGAAGAAGTCGAACAGCGCCTCGGCCCGTCCGCGCTCCCACACGACGGGGTCGAACGGACTGAGCAGGGTGCGGGCCACAACCCGTCGCGGGACCTTTGCGTCGCGGTGGAGGTAGGCCGGGCGCTTCCAGCCCTGCACCCGGACCGGCACCAGCTCGCCGGACGCGACCAGCTCGTCGACCGCGACCCGGGCGCTGGCCCGGCCGGACGGGGGCTGCAGGCGCAGCCGGTAGTAGTCGGCGAGGCAGGTGGCGCTGGCGACACCGTGCGAGCGGGCGGCCAGGCGCACCAGCTCGGTCACCGCCTCCTGCGGCGTGGGCGTGGGGGCGGCGAGGACGTCGGCGGGCAGCACACGCTCGGGGAGGTCGTAGACCACCTCGAACTGGCTGGTGCGCCCGGCGATCGCGACGTCGCCGACGAGGAAGAGGTAGTCGAGGACCTTGCGCGCGTCCGACCAGTTCCAGCCCCAGTGCTCCCGGGTGCGCGGGCCGGTGCTGAACTCCTCCTCGAGGTCGCGCGCGGTGACCGGCCCCCGCTCGGCGACGGCCGCCAGGACCCGCGCCTCGAGCCCGGGGTCGGCGGCGACGAAGCCCCACTTGCCGCGCTCGGAGCGGTAGTGGTCCATGCGGTGCCGCATCAGCGGCCACAGCGCGACCGGCATCAGCGCCTGGACGTGCGCCCAGTACTCCACGAGGCGGCGCGGTCGCCGCTCGGCCGCGCGCCGCAGCAGGTCGACGTCGTAGGGGCCCATCCGCGAGTAGAGCGGCATGAAGTGGGCGCGCTGGAGGACGTTGACCGAGTCGACCTGGAGCACGCCGGTGCGCGAGACCGTGCGCTCGAGCGTGCGCATGGACGGGGTCGTGTGGGGCCGGTCGGTAAACCCCTGGGCGGCGAGCGCGATGCGGCGCGCCTGGAGCTTGCTGAGGGTCTCCGTCACGGGACGAACTCAACCAGAGCGCGCCAACAGCCGCCCGGCCCCAGGGCCGGCGCGGGGTCAGGGCAGGTCGAGCAGCTTCTCGCGCATGGCGTACATGACGGCCTCCATGCGGGAGTGCAGCTGGAGCTTCTCCAAGATGTTGCGCACGTGGTTCTTCACCGTGTTCTCGGAGATGAAGAGCTCCTTGGCGACCTCACGGTTGTTGAGGCCCTTGGCCACCAGCCGCAGCACCTCGAGCTCGCGCTCGGTCAGGCGCAGCGCCGGACCCTGCTCGCGCTCGGGCTTGGACATCTGCTTGAACTCGTCGATCAGCTTGACCGCCATCGACGGGCTGATGAGCGACTGGCCCTCGTTGACGACGCGCACGGCCTGCGCGACCTCCTCGATGGAGGAGTCCTTGAGGAGGTAGCCCGAGGCGCCGTTCTTGACCGACTCGTAGAGGTCGGCCTCCTCGTCGGAGACCGTGAGCATGATGATCTTGGCCGAGGGCACGGCCTCCTTGATCGCGCGGCACGCCTCGACGCCCGTGCGCCGGGGCATGCGGACGTCGAGCAGGATCACGTCGGGAGCCGTCGAGACCGCGAGGTCCGTCGCGGTGATGCCGTCGGCGGCCTCACCCACGACCTCGATGTCGCTGTCGCCACCGAGGAGCATGATCAGCCCGCGGCGGAAGAGCTCTTGGTCGTCCACCACCAGGACGCGGACGGGTTCGGTCCCTGTTGCCTCGGTCACGCGCGCATCATGTCATGCGCGCGTGACCGGGGGCGCCTCACTGGGTCAGCGCTGGTCAGCGGTGCTCAGCGCTGGTCGACGGCGGCCACGTCGGGCGCCGGCGCGTCGTCCAGCTCGGCGACGTCGAGCGAGATCACGCCGTAGTCGTAGCCGCGGCGGCGGTAGACCACCGCGGGGCGCTCGCTCTCCTTGTCGACGAAGAGGTAGAAGTCGTGCCCGACCAGCTCCATCTCGTAGAGCGCCTGGTCGAGCGTCATGGGTGTGGCGCTGTGGGACTTCTCGCGCACCACCAGCGGTCCGTCGCCGGTCACGGTGATCGGACCGACCTTGCGCTCGATGACGGCGTCGTCGGGCTCGGCCGCCGAGTCCGGCACCTCGGGCATCCCCGCGAGGGCCTCGCCCACCGAGACGTGGGCATTGCGGCCCTTGTGCACCCGGCGCCGGTCGGCCGCGCGACGCATCTGCGCCTGCATCTTGTCGAGGGCCAGGTCCAGCGCGCCCATCTTGTCCTCGGCCGCCGCCTCGGCCCGGATGACCGGGCCCTTGGAGAAGGCGGTCAGCTCGACCTTGGTGGACCGGTCGTGCTGTCGGGGGTTCTTCTCGAGCTCCACCTCCACCTGGACCCGCATGATCCGGTGGTCATGCTTCTCCAGACGGGTGAGCTTCTCGGACACGTGCTCGCGGAACCGGTCGGACACCTCGCAGTGCCGTCCCGTGACCACAACCTCCATGTGAACCTCCTCAACTAGCGAACGGTCCGCACCCCTCCATTTCGCCGCGGCGGCACACCCGCCGGGGCAGGGTGGGATGGAGCCCGCCCGGCCGACCTGGTCTTCGACCCCACAACCGCCTGCTGAAGCGTTCGCGACTTCTCCGTCACTACTGGCCTTCTCCCGGCCACCGACACATCTGGTGTCGGCGCAGAGGCAGGACTTACTTCTAAGCCGCACCGTGATCGTCCGACGGGCCCTGTGCTGCTGGGCAGCACCGCGCTCGTGGACTTACGTGGACCGTTTCGCCTGCGACTGGCATCGGCTAGCCACGGTTCGGATCGCGCGCCGCACCTCGCGGTGCCGCGCACACCCGTCCCCGTGACGCAACCACGGACCCGGGCGGACTCCATGCACCGACGCTAGCCCCTCCATGGCTGCGGGCCAACTGTCAGGCCACCAGTCGGTCGCGTCCTGGCCCGTCGCTCCCGCCACGCCTGCGCGTGGCGGCGACGGCGGCGATCGCGAGCGGTGGCAAACCGACCGCCTCGAGGGCGCGCTGCGCCTCGCGCGCCGTCGCGCCGGTGGTCAGGACGTCGTCGCAGACCACCACGTGGCCCCGCGGCCAGCGGCGTGCCACGCGGGCCAGCGCCCGCGACGGGCAGTGCATCGAGCGGTGCACGTTGGCGGCCCGTCCGCCGGCGTCGAGGCCGGCCTGGTCCGCCGCCCCGCGCGAGACCAGGAGCGGCGCGGTGACGACCACCCGTCGGCGCTGCTCGCGCCGCAGCCGGGCGGCCGCGGCCCGCACCAGCGCGGCGGTCGCCTCGTAGCCGCGCTGCCGGCCGGCTCCCGGCCGGGAGGGCACGGGCACCAGCAGCAGCGGCTCGCGGCCAGGGTCCTCGAGGTCGCTCACGGCGGCGCGGACCGCCTCGGCCAGCAGCTCGCCGAGCACGCGCCGGTGGCTCCACTGGCCGCGGTCCTTGTGACCCACGACAAGCGCCCGCACGGCACCGTCGTAGGTCTCGGTGGCCCAGGGCACCACGAGGCCGTCGGGCACCGGCGTCGGCCAGGCGACCGCGGCCCGGCGCGACAGCGCGGTGCGGCAGCTCGGGCAGAGCATCCGCCCGGGCTCGTCGCACCCGACGCAGCGGCTGCCGAGGAACAGGTCGAGGGCCTCGTCGAGCACCCGCCCATGCCAGCAGGTGCGGCGCCGCGGCCGCAACCGGACGGCGTACGCCCTGTGGAGGGCGGTCAGCCCACGTAGGTCAGGGACGTGAGGCCGCGCGGCAGGTCGGGCACCGCGCGCTCCGGCGTGGTCAGGCTCAGGACGGCTCGACCGGCGAGTGCGTAGACCTCGCCGCCCTCCACCGGGGAGGAGACGAGGAGCCGGTTGGGGCCGCGCAGGCGGGTGTTGCCGCCGGTCGTGATCTCACCCGGCGCGCCGTCGACGGAGATGGTGTTGACCTGGGAGCCGGCCGTGATGTCCCTCAGCACCGAGATGGCGGTCGTGCTGCGCCAGGCGATGTCGCGGATGCGGGGGCTGCCCTCGTCCGGCAGCCACAGCATGCGGAGCGAGGAGAAGCCGAGGATCGCGCCGGACGGGTCGTGACGGACCCGCGACGAGACGACCTGGTCGCTCGTGCGCCCGCGCACGAGCGCGACCAGCCGGGTTCCGTCGCGCGAGACGAGCAGGTCGGTCACGGCCCGGCCGCTGATGCCGGGTACGGCGACGATGCGGGCGGAGCCGTCCACGACGACGATGACCCTGGCCCGGCCCGCGTTGCGGTCGAGGACCCACGTCCGGTCGCGGACGTCCCAGTGGGGATCCGCCAGGTCCACCCCGCCCACCACCGGCCGGGTCACCTCACCCGTGGGCGACTCGGTCGGCGCGACGAAGAGGTCCGAGCCCGTCCTGGAGACCGCCGCCACGCGCGAGCCGTCGATGCTGACCCCGATGCCGCGCAGGGCGTAGCCCGGCTGGCCGAGCGGGCCGGAGGTCTCCTCGAACGCGCCGATGGTGCCGGACACGACGCGGTTCCGGTCGAGGGCGAAGAGGTCGGGGCTCCTCGGGTCGCCGGTGGGGTCGTAGGCGCTGCCGACGTTGAGCCGGACCTGGGTCGATCCCCCCGAGCCGTTGAACGCCCGGTCACCGATGCTGAGCTGCACGGCGTTGATCCGCTCCTCCTGGCGGAGCGTCCAGGCCAGCTGGGCGCGCATGAGGTCGGCGGTGGTCGCGTCGACGGCGTCGGGATCCCCCGAGAGGGCCACCTGGGCGATCCCGGACTCGATGGGGACGGAGAGCTCGAGGTCGGTGTCGGGTGGGAAGTAGGTGACCGCGACGTCCTGCAGCTCACCGCTGGGCGGCGTGAGCAGGCCCCGCACCAGCGAGGAGGCGAGCTGCTCGCCGCGCGGCACGTGGACCGGCTCAGGCACCAGCACCTGCGCCGAGGGGTCGAAGTAGTAGAGGGAGACGCGCTGGTACCAGTCGTCGAACCACGAGTCCGGCACGATCAGCGCGTTGGGCACCTCGCTGATGCGCCACTCACCGTCCTCCTGCACCATCCCGAGGACCAGCTGGCCGGCGGGCTGGGTGCGCTGCCAGGCACCGCGGGCGTCGTAGAGGCTCACGTCGGCCAGCGGCACCTGGACCGTCATGTCGCCCACGACGGTGCCGAGGTCGGAGTACGTCATGACCTGCTGCTCCGGTGCCCAGGCTTCGGCCGCCTCGCGGGAGAGGAACTGGAGGGCGACCGTCTGGCTGATCGGCGTCGCCTTCATCGCCTCGAGGAACCCGGACACGATGTCGACCGGCGGGTCGCCGGCCTGCGGGGGGCGCGGGTCGAAGGAGATGCCGGGCACGTCGTCGGCGCCGGTGGTGACCGGCGGCTCCACGACCGGGCCCGACGTGGGCATCTGGACGCACGCCGCCAGCAGGGCGCACGTCACCACCGCCACCAGGGCGTTCACGACGGACCGCGAGCGGGTCGTGGGGCGCGTCGTCATGCGGTCTCCCGGGCGTCGTCGGGGACCAGCGGGAGCGGGGAGTGGCGCAGCTGGGTGCCGAGGGTGCGGGGCAGGGTCAGCCGGAACTGCGCACCCTCGCCCGGGCGTCCCCACGCCTGGAGCCAGCCGCCGTGCAGGTGGGTGTCCTCCAGCGAGATGGACAGGCCGAGACCGGTGCCGCCGCTGGTGCGGGCCCGGGCGGGGTCGGCGCGCCAGAACCGGTTGAAGACCATGGCGGACTCGCCGGGCCCCAGCCCGACGCCGTGGTCGCGGACCGCGATCGCGGCCGAGCGGCGGTCGGAGCCGACGAAGATCTCCACGTCGCGGCTCTCGGCGTGGTCGATGGCGTTGGTGACCAGGTTGCGCACGACCCGCTCCACGCGGCGTACGTCGGCCTCGGCGACGCAGGGCGTGCCGGGGTCGTGCAGCACGACGCGGGTGTCGCGCTGGGCGGCGAGGACGGACGTCATGTCGACGACCCGTCGGGCGACGTCCACGAGGTCGACGTCCTCGGCCTCGAGCACGGCGGCGCCGGCGTCGAAGCGGCTGATCTCCAGGAGGTCGGCCAGGAGCGTCTCGAAGCGGTCGAGCTCCTTCTGGAGCAGCTCGGCCGCCCGGCCGGTGACCGGGTCGAGGAACGGCTTGGCGTCGTGGATGACGTCGCTGGCCATCCGCACCGTCGTGATCGGCGTGCGCAGCTCGTGGGAGACGTCGGAGACGAACCGGCGCTGGAGGCGGCTGAGCTCCTCGAGCTGGCGGATCTGCTTCTGCAGGTTGGAGGCCATCTGGTTGAACGACGTCGCCAACCGGGCCAGGTCGTCCTCGCCGCGCACGCGCAGGCGCTCCTGGAGCTGGCCCGCCGCGAGCCGCTCGGCCACCCGGCGTGCCATCCGGATCGGGGTGACCACCTGGCGGGTGACCAGCCAGGTGAGGCCGGCGATGAGGAGCAGCAGCGGGACGGCCGCGACGAGCATCGCGCGGGAGACGAGCGCGAGGGTCTCCTGCTGCTCGGCGAGCGGGTAGAGGTAGTAGAGCGTGTAGGCGTTGTCGTCCGCCGGCAGCCGCACCTGGCTGCCGACCACGATGCCGGGCCCCTCCGGCAGGCCGGTCACCTCCCGCGAGGTCCTGATGTCGGTGAAGGTCCAGGCGGTCGGCCTCACCGAGTCGAAGCGCGCCTCCATCGTCTCCGGGACGCTCGCCAGCTCGAGGCCCTCGGTGAACTTGGCGCCGCCGTCGGCGAGCCGGACGCCCTCGCTGATCGGCGGCGACAGGACGACACCGAAGCCGCGGGTCGCGCCGCGCGCCTGGATGAGCTCGACGAGGGCCTGCTGCTGGGCCGACTCGTCGGCGTCGAGGACGGGGATCGCGGCCAGCGCCGCGCGCGCCGTCTCGGTCTCGCTCTCGGCCTCCTGGACCACCGCGTCGACCCGGTTCTCCAGGAGCCCGTCGCGGGTCTGCTGGATGAGGAACCAGCCGACCACCCCGACGACGGCGGCCGAGAGGAGCACCGTGCTGACCACGACCCGCGCCTGCACCGAGCGCCGCCAGAAGGCGGGGCCGTGGCGCAGCACCGCCGGCACGCGGTCGAGGAGGCGTCGGGGCCCCGAGGATCCCGCTGGGCTGGTCATGGTGTCCTCTGGTCCGTCAGGACTTGCCGGCCTTGTAGCCGACGCCGCGCACGGTCACCACGACCTCGGGGTTCTCCGGGTCGTGCTCGACCTTGGAGCGCAGTCGCTGGACGTGCACGTTGACCAGCCGGGTGTCGGCGCTGTGCCGGTAGCCCCAGACCTGCTCGAGCAGCACCTCGCGGGTGAAGACCTGCCACGGCTTGCGCGCCAGGCACACGAGCAGGTCGAACTCGAGCGGCGTCAGGTTGATCGGGGCACCGGCGCGGGTGACGGAGTGGCCTGCGACGTCGATGGCGATGTCGCCGATCGTGAGGCCCTCGTCGAGCGTGACGTCGTTGCGCCGCATGCGGGCGCGGATCCGGGCGACGAGCTCCTTGGGCTTGAAGGGCTTGACGATGTAGTCGTCGGCCCCGGACTCGAGGCCGACGACCACGTCGATGGTGTCGCCCTTCGCCGTGAGCATCACGATCGGCACGCCCGACTCGGCGCGGATCTCCTTGCAGACGTCGATGCCGTCCTTGCCGGGCAGCATCAGGTCGAGGAGGACCAGGTCGGGCTTGTAGTCCCGGAACGCATCGAGGGCCACGTCACCGCGGCCCACGATCCGGCTGTCGAACCCCTCCTGGCGGAGGACGATGGAGAGCATCTCCGCCAGGGAGGCGTCGTCGTCGACGACGAGCACGCTGCCGCGCGCGGGTTCGGCGAGGTCGTTCATGGCGCCAGTGTAGGGACAGCCCCCGCGACCGGAGGCCGTACGCAACTGGTCAGTAGCGGTAGTGGTCCGACTTGTAGGGACCCTCCACGTCGACGCCGAGGTAGGCGGCCTGCTCCTTGGTGAGCTCGGTCAGCTCGACACCGAGGGCGTCGAGGTGCAGGCGGGCCACCTCCTCGTCGAGGTGCTTGGGCAGGACGTGGACACCGAGCTCGTACTCGTCGGCCTTGGTGAACAGCTCGATCTGCGCCAGCACCTGGTTGGTGAAGGAGTTCGACATCACGAACGACGGGTGGCCGGTGGCGTTGCCCAGGTTGAGCAGGCGGCCCTCGGACAGCACGATGATCTTCTTGCTCGGCTTGTCCTCGGTCGCCGGGAAGATCCACTGGTGGACCTGCGGCTTGATCTCGTCCTTGACGATGCCGGGGATCCGGGCGAGGCCGGCCATGTTGATCTCGTTGTCGAAGTGACCGATGTTGCCGACGATCGCCTGGTGCTTCATCTTGTGGAAGTGCTCGACGGTGATGATGTCGAAGTTGCCGGTCGTGGTGATGAAGATGTCGGCCGTCTCCACGACGGACTCGAGGCGCTTGACCTCGTAGCCGTCCATCGCCGCCTGCAGCGCGCAGATCGGGTCGATCTCGGTGACGATGACGCGAGCACCCTGGCCGCGCAGCGACTCCGCGGAGCCCTTGCCCACGTCGCCGTAGCCGCAGACGACGGCGACCTTGCCGCCGATCATCACGTCGGTGGCACGGTTGAGGCCGTCGATCAGCGAGTGGCGGCAGCCGTACTTGTTGTCGAACTTGGACTTGGTGACCGAGTCGTTCACGTTGATCGCCGGGAAGAGCAGCGTGCCCTCGCGGAAGCGGTCGTAGAGGCGGAGGACGCCGGTGGTGGTCTCCTCGGAGACGCCCCTGATGCCCTTCGAGATCTCGGTCCAGTGCTGCGGCTTGCTCTCGACCGAGCGGGCCAGCACGCGCAGCACCTCCTTGAACTCCTCGTTGTCGGTGCTGTCCTGCGACGGCACGACGCCGGTCTTCTCGAACTCGACGCCGAGGTGCAGCAGCATCGTGATGTCGCCACCGTCGTCGAGGAGGACGTTGGGGCCGATGACGTTGCCGTCGGCGTCGGTGAAGTCGAAGACCTTCTCGGCCTCGTCCCAGTACTCGGCCAGCGACTCGCCCTTCCAGGCGAAGACGGGCGTGCCCTGCGGGGCGTCGGCGGTGCCGTCGCGGCCCACGACCACGGCCGCGGCGGCGTGGTCCTGGGTCGAGAAGATGTTGCACGTGGCCCAGCGGACGTCGGCACCGAGGTGCACGAGGGTCTCGATGAGCACGGCGGTCTGGATCGTCATGTGCAGCGAGCCGGCGACGCGGGCGCCCTTGAGGGGCTGGTCCTTGCCGTAGCGCTCGCGCATGGCCATGAGGCCGGGCATCTCGTGCTCGGCGAGCTCGATCTCCTTGCGGCCGTAGGCGGCGAGGGTGAGGTCAGCGACCTTGAAGTCCATGTGGTTGTCTCCCGGATTCGGTGGAGGCCGTCTGCGCCGCACATCTGTGCATCGTCGGGATCTCCCGCGCGGACCAGAAGAGCGTAGGACCGGGCTCAGCGATTCGGGGAATCCTCGGCGGTCGCCCCTCCGGGCTGCTCACCGGCGTGCTCGTCGGCGTGCTCATCGGTGTGGTCCGACCCGTTCTCGGACCCGTGCTCCGACCCGTGCTCCGACCCGTGGCCGCCGCCGATCCCGAAGGCGTGGAGGACCGCCAGGACGATGCCACCGACGACCAGACCGACGAGGGCGGAGACGACCGTGTTGAGCAGCCACCCGACCAGGCTGCCGAGCGCCCCGCCGATGGCGTGGTGCACGTCCTCCTCCCAGTGGTGCAGGAGGTCGTACGGCGCGTGCAGGGCGTCGCCGACCGCGGTGCCCTCGAGGAGGCCGTCGTGGCCGCCGATCTCGTAGAGGCTAATGAGGAAGATGTGGCCGCCGACCCAGAGCATGGCGAGGGTGCCGATGAAGGAGATCGCGGCGAGCAGGCGGGGCATCGCGGAGACGAGCGCCAGCCCGACGCGCTGCGAGCCCTTGGACGGCTTCTCGGCGAGGTGGAGGCCGACGTCGTCCATCTTCACGATCAGCGCGACGACGCCGTAGACGAGGACGGTGATCAGGACCGCCACCACGCCCAGCACGATGGCGCGCATCCAGATGCTGGCGTCGGGGTCGGAGCTCACCACCTCCTTGAGCGCGATGACCATGATCTCGGCGCTGAGGATGAAGTCGGTGCGGACGGCCTGCGCGATCGTGCGCGCCTCGTGCTCGGGGGTCAGCTCGCCGTGGGGGGAGATGTCCTCCTCGGCCTCCGTCGCGTGGCCGGTCACGCGCTCGTAGACCTTGTGCGCGCCCTCGTAGGCGAGGAACCCACCACCGAAGATGAGGATCACCGGGAGCAGCCAGGGCAGGAACTGTCCGAGCAGCACCGCGGCCGGGAGGATGAAGAGCAGCTTGTTGCGCAGCGAGCCGATCGCGATCTTCTTGATGATCGGCAGCTCGCGGGCGGCGGCGGACCCGTGGAGGTACTGCGGCGTCACGGCCGTGTCGTCGACCACGACGCCGGCGGCCTTGGCGCTCGCGCGGGCCGCGGCGGCACCCACGTCGTCCACGCTGGCGGCGGCGATGCGCGCGAGTGCGGCGACGTCGTCGAGGAGGGCGAACAGTCCGCCGGCCATGGGCGATCCTTCGGGTCGTGGGTCGGGTGGGGTCCAACAGGTCGTGCTGCAGCCTATCGGCGCTGCGTCTGCCACACTCCGTGCCCATGTCGGGGGTCTCGATGCGCGACCCAGCCCACCATCGGCGGCAGTAGCCTCGCCCGGTGACCCCGCCACCGGACCTCGACGACGTCGCCGACCACGACTGGTTCGTCGAGGAGCGCGAGTACGCACGCCACGAGGCCCGCCGGGGCCGGCGGCACGCGTACGAGCACCTCGACCCGCGTCGCACCGCGCTCGTCGCCGTGGACATCGTGCCGTTCTTCGTGCGCGAGTCGGTGTACGTGCGCGGCATCGTGCCCCGCGTCAACGCGCTCGCGGCGGCCCTCCGCGCCGCCGGCGGCGTGGTGGCGTGGGTGGTGCCCGGCTACACCGAGCCGACGGCGAAGGACCGCGAGTTCTTCGGCGACGAGGTGGCCGAGGCCTACGCCCGCTCGGGCGGCGAGGGACCGGTGGCCTCGCGACTGCACGACGGGCTCGACGTCGACCCGGCGGACCTCGCGGTCGAGAAGACGATGCGGGGCGCCTGGTCCCCCGGCTCGTCTCGGCTGCCCGAGCTGCTCGCGGCGCGCGGGATCGACACGGTGGTCGTGACCGGCACCGTCACCAACGTCTGCGTCGAGGACACCGTCCGCGGCGCGAGCTCGGCGGGCCTGCGGGTCGTCCTCGTCGCCGACGCGTGCGCGGCCATGCGCGACCGGGACCACAACGCCACGCTGCACGTCGTGCACCGGTCCTACGGCGACGTCCGCTCGACCGACGACGTGCTGGGCTTGCTGGCTGCCGCGCGCTGAGCCGCTCAGCCGGCGAGCTCGTAGGTGAGGAGCTCCGCGTACGGCGGCAGGGTGCCGCGGGCGGTCTCCCCGGTCGGCCGCCAGCCGAGCTTCTCCCAGAACCGCCGACCCCGGGCGTTGCCCGCGTAGACCCGCAGCCACGGACGCTGCACACCGCCCGCCCGCATCACCTCGAGCAGCTCGTCCTGCGCCGCGGCCGCGACACCTGTCCCCCACTGCGCGACCTCGACGCCGAAGTGCACGACCTCGTCGCCGCGTACGGCCGCGAAGCCGACGACCCGGTCGTGCCGGACGATGACGAAGCAGGACGTGGCGGCATCCTCGATCTCGGCGAGCCAGCGATCCGCGATCGTCTGCCGTGGGAACGGGTGGAGGTCCTGCGGGAACACCTCCGACAGCCCAGCCACAGCCGCCGGCTCCTGGCCGGCGAGCACCGCCGGGACGTCCTCGGGGCGCATCTCGCGGAGGAGCGGGGCGGCATGCTGGAGGTCTAGCGGATCGGGGGTGGGCTGGCGAAGTGGAGGAGGCGGCAGCTCTCGCTGGTCTAGCAGCCGAGCCAGGCACGAGCAAGGCGTGTCGAGACCCCCGCCTCGGTGGTCGAGTAGCCGAGGAACGAGGCGTATCAAGACCCTTCCACGGAACTTCTCCAACACCGTCCATTGTCGGTGGTCGCCCGTAGAATCGAACACATGATCGAGACGCTGGCAGCGGCACCCGGAGTAGAGGTCGAGGACCTCTCCCCCTCCGAACTGCTGCGAGCGCTCCGCGAGCGCAAGGCGGTCGAGGACCGGGCCGCGGCCGATCAGCTCGACCTCGCTGCCCGGTGGGCCGACCTGCACCCGCCGGAGTCGATCCACTCCGCCGCGGTGTTCAGCGACGGCGGGCGCTACGGCCTGCAGCACGAGGAGCCCATCGCCGGCGAGGGCTGTCCGGCGGTGGCTGAGTTCTGCATCGCCGAGCTCGGAACAGTGCTCGGGATCTCGTCGACGTCGGCGAAGCGGCTGATCGGTCACGCCCTCGAGCTGCGTCACCGACTGCCACGCCTGTGGGCTCAGGTCCAGGCCGGTGCGGTGCCGGCGTGGCGGGCCCGCACGGTCGCCGAAGCCACGATCCATGCCACCCCGTCCCTCACGGTCGAGGCAGCGCGGTGGGTCGACACCCAGGTCGCGGCCGTCGCCGGCCGGGTCGGTCCCGCGCAGCTCGACCGCCTTGTCGCCGAGACGATCAAGCGCCACCACCTCGACACCCACGACCCCGCGACTGATCCCGATGACGGCTACCTGTCGGTGGACCCGCGCCACGCCACGGTGCACGACCAGGACGTGCACTACGCCGGGACCATGCGGTTCGAGGCCGAGCTCGACATCGCCGACGCCCTCGACCTGGACCGGGCTCTTGCCCACGGCGCCGAGACGCTCGCGGCGTTGGGATCAGTCGCACCCTTGGATTCCCGCCGTTCGCAAGCGCTGGGCGACCTGGCGCGCACCCAGACCGCGCTCGACCTCCACACCCAAGGCTCGACCGCCGCCAGGAGCGAGGACGGCCTGCCCATCGCCCGGGAAGTCGTCCTGCACGCCCACTTCGACGCGTCCCTCGACGGGCGCGACGGGCTGGACACCGTGTTTGGTCCCACCGGCCGCCTCGAGGAGGGCCAGCGGCTGGTCCTGTTCGAACAGGTGAAGGACTGGTGCGGCGACTCCCGCACCAAGGTCACCGTGAAACCGGTCATCGACCTCACCACCGAGCTCACCGCGCCCGGCTACGACATCCCCGACCGGATCCGCGAACAGGTCATCCTCCGTGACCGCACCTGCGTGTTCCCGTGGTGCAGCCGACCAGCGCGCGCCTGCGACATCGACCACGTCATCGCTTACGACCACGACGCCCACACGGAGGGCCGTACGCAACCCGGTCCGACAGTCAGCTCCAACCTCGCCCCGGAATGTCGCTGGCACCACCGACTCAAGACCCACACCGCCTGGCGCTACGACGTGGCCGGACCCGGTGTCTACGAGTGGACCAGCCCGCACGGCCACCGCTACCGACGCGACCACACCGGCACCACCCGGATCAGTGGCGCTGCTGCTGGGGCCGACCCGCCCGTTCGACCATGACCCCGCCCCACACCCCGCCGACCTGACCTCGACGGGGCCATGAGCACGCCCGGATGTCTCAGGTCGATCGGGTAGCACGGCAGAAGGCTCAATCGACGCCCATCCGTGCTCCAACGGAAGAAGGTCCGCCAACGAGTCGCGGAAGCCGCGCTGCAGGTGCCTGCCGCCGGCGTGCGGGAAGAGCGGTGGACATGGTCGAGCGAAGCCATTGCCGGCCCACCGGGTCGCATCAGCGGCGCATGGGCCCACACGCCAGGTCCGAGTGAATGGTCTGCACGGTCGGCCAGGCTCCTCGACAGTCCGTGGCACCGGGTCGGTTGAGCCAGTCCGGAGCCACCTCTCGCCGCATCGTCCCCTGCACCAGGAGGGCGACCTCTGCGACGCTGCCCTCGTGACTGCTCCCGACTACGACGGCACCGACTTCTACTGCGACGTCGCCGTGCCCCGGGCCGTGCCGCTCGACGTCGTCCACGAGGACGAGCTCGTGCTGGCCTACCACCACACCCGGCCCTTCTGGGACGTGCACGTGGTGGTCGTGCCCAAGCGGCACATCGGGTCCCTGACGACGGTCACGACGGAGGACGAGGCCGACGTGCGCGCGCTGCTGCGGGTGGTGCAGCGGGTGGCGCGGCAGGTGGAGGAGGAGCACGGCGCGGCCGCGGTCCTGACGAACCTCGGGGCCTACCAGGACTCGAGGCACCTCCACGTGCACGTGCACTCCGGGCCGCAACGGTCACAGACGGCTGTCGGTGCCCACCAGCACACTGGCGGCATGGACGCCGCCGCCCTGCTGACCCGCCTCGCCGAGGTCATCGACGCCCACGACTGGGACGCCCTGCCCGACCTGCTGCACCCCGAGTTCACCTGCCGGCTCGTGCACACCGGCGAGGTGTTCGACCGCGACGGCTGGGTGCGGCTCAACGCGGACTACCCCGGCTTCCAGCGCCTGCACCTCGAGGACCTCGTCGCCGATGGCGACCGCGGTGACCGCGGCGTGCTGCGCGCGCGGGTCGTCGGCACGAGCGGGACCGGCGGGGAGCTGGTGTTCGCCGTGGCGAGCTTCGCCACGATGCGCGACGGCCTGCTCTCCGAGCTGACCGAGGTGTGGACGGACGTCGACCAGCAGGCGCCCGAGGGCACCCGCCCCCGGCAGGGCTGAGCCGTGCTGCCCGAGCCGACCGCGCGGCTGCGGTTCCGCCCGATGACGATGGCCGACCTCGACGACGTCACCGCGCTGCTCACCGCACCCGACCCGGTGCCCGTGGACCGCCCGGCCCGGACCCCCGACGACGCGGTGCGGTGGATCGAGTGGCAGGAGCGCAACTACGCCGCGCACGGCTTCGGCCTCTGGGTGATCGAGACCCACGACGGCGTCTTCGTCGGCGACTGCGGGCTGACCGTGCAGGACGTCGAGGGCACCGCCGAGGTCGAGGTCGGCTACCACGTCCTGCCGGCGCTGCGCCGCCGTGGCTACGCCGTCGAGGCCGCGACGGCCGTGCGCGACTGCGCCGCCGCCCACGGCATCACGCACCTCGTCGCCCTGGTCCGGCCCGACAACACGCCCTCGCAGGGCGTGGCCCGCGCGCTGGGCATGGAGGTCGAGCGGACGGCGTACGTCCACGGCGGCGACGCGTTGGTCTTCGGCTGCCGGCTGCCGCTGGGCTCGTGACCGCCGGCGTCAGTCGTCGACGAGCCCGACCCGGAGGTACTCCGCGGCGTAGGTACCGGTGAGCAGGAGCGAGGCGTAGCGCGCGACCTCGGCGTCGGCGTCCGTCTCGAGCGTCTCGACGCGGACGCCGTGGCGGGCGGCCGCGGCCTTCAGCATGCCGGCCTGCTCGCGCACGACCGGGTCGTCGGCGCGGTCGTCGAGGACGAGCAGCAGCGGCCGGATCTCGGCCACCTCCTCGGCGAACGGGTCGGCGAACACGTCCTGGGGCCTGGTCGCCTCGATGACGGGCAGGAGGTGCTCGGCGTCGCCGGCGATCGCGGACCGCCCGCTGGTGCGCCGCAGCGACTCCGCGAGCCGTCGGGCCGCCCGCGCGGCGAGCACGGAGCCGCCCCACACGAGCGGGTTGGTGTCGGCCATGGCGATCGCCAGCATCTTCGCCGGGTTCACCGCGAGGTCGCGGTGGGGCGAGCAGCTGGTGGCCACCTCGTCGAGCGACTCGGCGACCGAGTCGGCGTCGGCCCGCGGGCCGAGGTGGACGTGCGCGAGGTAGTCGAGCATCACGACCGCGGTGGCGAGCTGGTCGCCGGTCACGGTCGGCAGCACGGTCACGTCGCGGCCGGCCGCGTGCTCGCCGACGAGGGACCGCTGCGGGCAGGCCACGACGACCTGTGCGCCGCGGCGTACGGCCTCGGCGACGGCGGACGCGGACCCGTGGTCGTTGCCCTCGGGCGCGAGCATGACGACGAGGTCCAGTGACCCCGCCCAGCCCGGCAGGCCGGGACTCGGCCACGCGACGAAGGGCACCGGGCACCACGGCTCGAGCACGGCGCGCAGCAGCCGCGAGTCGGGGCCGGCGGCTATGACCGCGCGCGGACGCTCGCCGTCGCGGCCACGGGCGATCAGCTCGGCGGTCGCGGTGGCCGCCTCGTGCGCCTCGCGGCGCACCCGCGACCCGCTCTCGGCGAGCGTGCGCAGCCGGAGGTCCACCGACTCCAGCACGCCGGGGTCGTCCAGGCGGGACTCGTCGAACCAGGTCGGCACGGCCGCGACCTCAGGCCGGCTTGCGGGCTTCGTCGACCAGGAGCACGGGGATGTCGTCGCGCACGGGGTAGGCGTTGCCGCACCCCTGGCACACGAGCTCCTCGGCCTCCTCGACCAGGGTGCCGTGGCAGGCCGGGCAGACGATGATGCTCAGCAGCTGCGGGTCGATGTTCACGCCGATGATCCTAGGGGGTGCGCGGACCGGTCAGTCAGTGGGCGTGAGCACGCGCAGGTGCCCGCGCTTCGCGCCCCGGGTCGGGTCGTCGGTGGAGTGGAGCGGTGCCGGCGCGGGAGCCGGGCGGGCCGCCTCGCGGACGGCGTCGGCCAGCGCGAGCAGGTCGTCGCTGCTCGGACCCTGGGCGCGCGGGTCGGGCGCCAGCCGGATGACCTCCCAGCCGCGCGGCGCCGAGAGCCGCTCGCTGTGGGTGTCGCAGAGGTCGTAGGCGTGGGGCTCGGCGTAGGTGGCGAGCGGACCCAGGACAGCGGTCTGGTCGGCGTAGACGTAGGTCAGCGTGTTGACCGCACCACGGCCACACGCCGTACGCGAACAACGACGGGCAGGACTCACGGCGCCGACGCTACCCGCCCCACGCACGAGCGGCGCTTAGGCTCGCGGCGTGGACGACGTCAGCACCCCGGCCGAGGCTCCCGGGACCCGGCGCAGGACCCGCGACCGCCGCGGTCGCGGGATGCGCGGACCGGGCATCCTGCCCCCGGAGCCCGGCACCCCGGCCGTGCGCACCGCGCGGCAGCGCTTCGACCAGCTCGTGCTGGACGTCGTCACACCGCTCGACGAGCGCTGGCAGCGCCACCTCGGGCTCGTGGAGTACGCCGTCGAGGACGCCCCGATGCTGCCCGACGACTGGGGCGACGAGACCGTGCCGCTGTCGTCCCTGGTGCGCGGCAAGGGCACCGACCCGACCCGGCTGGTGCTCTTCCGACGCCCCATCGAGCACCGCGCCACCAGCCGTGACGAGCTCGAGGCGATGGTGCACACGGTCGTGGTCGAGCAGCTCGCCGAGCTGCTGGGGCTCACGCCCGGGCAGGTCGACGAGCGCTACACCGACTGACGTCTCCCGGCGCCGGGCTCAGCGCCGTGCCGGTCGTACGTCCGGCACCTGGCTGGTCGTGACCAGCTGCGCCATCGGCAGCACGGACAGCCCGCGGTCGCTGACCTCCAGCGACACGACCGCCTCCGTCCGCTCGAGCGTCACCTGCGCCAGCACGGCCTCGTCGGGCATCCGGATGCGCGCCGCGGTGGCGGGCGCCAGCTCGACGCGCCGCTCCCGCACCACCGGGTCGCCGTCCTCGTCCCACGCCCGGAGGGTGAGGACGCCCGCTGCGGTCGCGCCGGCCACGACGAGGCGCTTCGCGCCGGCCGGCACCGCGACGGCCGTCTCGCTCGCCACCGCATCACCCGCCACGGCGAGCGCGAGGTCACCGTCGGTGCGGTTGCGCAGGGCGGCCGTGACCGGACCGGTCGCCTCCAGCCGCAGCGCCTGCACGCCGCGGGCCGTGCGGCCGCGCAGCACGCCGCCGAGGTCCACCTCGGTGACCGACGCCGGCGCCAGGGTCACCTCCTCGAAGCCCGACGGCGCGAACTCGCTCTCCTCGCTGACCAGCTCCAACGCCACCCGCACCTGTGAGTCGCCCGGGTTGGCCAGCGTCAGCGTGCGGTCGGCCGGCGTCGTCCCGACGCCGAGGACGTACGACGTCGTGGCGGGCGCGGCCTGGCCGGGCAGCCACTCGCGCACCGGGCGGTCGCGGCCGACGGGGTCCAGCACGTCGACCACGCTCGCGCCGAGCCGGCCACGCGACACGAGGACCTGCATCGCGAGAGCGTCGCGGTTGGGCGCGACCTCGGACAGGTCGAAGGTGGCCGAGCCGCCCCCGGGCACGCGGACGCCGCGCAGGGCGGGGACGTCGACGACGCCGCTGCCGTCCCACACCGTCACGTCGGCGACGGCGGGTCCCCGGTCGGGGTTGACCAGCGTGAGGGTCGAGGCGTGCTCGGCCGACGCGCCGAGGCCGGTGAACCAGCGCTCCGGCTCCGGCGGGGCGCAGCCGATGGCCGACCCGGCGGCCGAGCGCGAGACGACGAGGCCCGCGGCGAGGTCGCCGGTGGCGCCGACGACGACCGCGGACCGCTCGCGCCGGGAGGCGACGCCGTCGGTGAGGGCCTCGGTGTCCTCCTCGCGGCCCACGCGCAGGGTGAGGTCGCCGGACGCGAGGCCGGTGCTGCCGAGGCGCAGCTCGTCGGCGCCGGGCAGCCGGGCCGGGCACACGGCGGTCGACCGGTCGAGCGGTGCGCCGGCGGGGTCATAGGTCGTCGCGGGGGTCTGCGCGGGCCGGACCAGGGCGAGCGCCGCCACCGTGAGCAGCGGGATCAGCACGGCGAGCAGGGTCACCGGCGACGGGCGGCGGCTCGCCTCGGCGACGCGACGCCGGCCGCCCGGAGTAGGCGCGGGATCGGGAGTGGGCTCAGACATCGCTCCCCCTCTCGCGGCGCTGCCGCACGGTCGGGGCGGCGAGGACGAGGGCGACCACGACGGCCAGTCCCTGCAGCACCATCAGCGCGGTGCGCCACCAGGACCGGGGCCGGTCGAGGGTGGTGGCGTCGAGCGGGCGGTCGACGCGCCAGGCCCGCATGCTGCGGTCCTCCGCGCTGGCCTGCTCGAGGCCGGCGGTGGCGTCGAGGAGGGACGACACCGAGCCGTCGGCCGGCGAGCTGAGGACGACGTACTCGACCCCGCGGTCGCCGAGCGCGGCGACCACGGCGGGGGTCGGCGAGGAGACGAGCGCCCGGACCTCCTCGGTCATCTCCTCGTCCTCGTCGGCGAGGGTCAGGATCTCGTCCTCGCCCACGGTGGTGCCGTCCTCGCGCCGGATCCGGTAGGTGATGCCGTCCTCCACCGAGCCGGAGAGCACGAGCACGCCGTGCTCCTCGCCGGTGAGCGAGCTCTGCTGCATGTAGACCGGCACCGCCTGCTCGGCCTCGCGGGCCATCGCGTTGTCGGGGGTGGTGAGCCACCAGCCGAGCCCGCCGAGCGGGACGGCGGCCGCCACGACCGCCAGCGCGGTGGCCAGCACGCGCTGCCAGACCGGGTGGTGCTCGTCGAGGCGGCGCAGGTAGGCGTCTGCGCCCAGCACGACCGCCACGACCGAGGTGCCCTGCAGGATGACCACGAAGAGGCCCAGGCTGGGTCGCGTGGTGACCGAGGGCAGGTCGAGGGTCACGTGCGAGAGGGCGCCGGAGACCACGGCGGCGGCCAGCGCGACGAGCCAGCAGATGACCACGGGCACGCGCGTACGCCGCGGCACGAGCGCGGCGAAGGCCAGCAGGCCGAGCACCACGCCGAGCCACCACGGCGCCCCGAGGTCGTTGAGCCGCCCGGTGACCAGGCCCTCGAAGGTGACCCGGTCGACCGTCAGCCGGCCGGCCTCCAGGAGCAGGCCCGCCGCGGACCCCGTGGTGAGCAGCGGCACCAGCCACGGCGCGAGCAGCACCGGCGTCGCCGCGACCGCCACCACCGGTGGTCCCCAGCTGTCCCGCTCCCGCAGGAGCCGTGGGGCGATGACGGCGGCGCCGCCGAGCACCACGGCGGTGGCGAGCAGGGCGAAGAGCCACAGTCCCGGCACGAAGGCGGCACCGAGGGCGAGGAGGAGAGCGGTGCGCCACGCGGCGCGCCAGCGGCGGTCGCGGTCGGGGTCGACGAAGCCGAGCGCGGCGTGGGCGGCCCACGGCAGCAGCGCCGCCACGGCGACCGTGCCGAACCGTCCCTCGCTCCACGCGCCGGAGGTGACCGGCACCAGCGCGTAGGTGAGCGCTCCCCACACCACCAGCCAGCGCGGCAGTCCGAGCGGGTCCACGAGGTGCCCGACGACCTTGAGCAGGCGCCACGCGCCCCAGGCGGCGACGGGCACGGCCAGCAGCATCAGTGCGGAGACCACCGCGCCGGTGTGGCCGAGCAGCACCGAGGCGGCCACCGCGAAGGGCAGGACGTAGGCCGGGGCGGGGACGTCGGTGCCGGTGCCGAGCGGGTGCCAGGTCGCGGTGTGCAGCCGCCACCAGTCCCCCGCCGCGGAGGGCACCGGGGACAGCGCGCCGCCCGTGATGGAGCCGAACGCCTCGCGCCCCGCGACCAGCGCGAGCACGCCGAACAGCACGAGCACCACGGCCACGGGGTTGGTGAAGAACCGGGCGACCAGCCCCGTGTCGGTGAGGTAGGCGTCCTCGTCGTCCTCGCCCGAGGACGCGGAGCTCCCGCGCTCCTCGCGGCTGGTCGAGGCCTGGGGGTCCTTCGCCAGCCGTCGCCGCTCGGCCACGTCGGCGGCCTGGCTCGTCGCGGCGGAGGCCAGGTCGGTGACGAAGTCGAGGCCGTGGCGGTAGGGCAGCCACGTCGGCGCCAGCAGGCGGCGTACGTCGGACGGCTCGCCCTCACGACGGCGGGCCCGTTCGCGCCGGGCGGCGAGCACGTGCCGGGGACGGCCGTGCACGGACAGCACGGCGGCCAGCTCGTCGAGCGCCTCCCCCACCGAGCGCACGGCGAGGAAGCCGAGCACCCGCAGCAGCGAGCCCGTGAAGAGCCGGACGTACTGCCAGGCGAAGCCGCGCGAAGACACGTTGGCCAACGAGGTGAACAGCGCGGCGCGCCGCTCCTGGTAGTGGGTGTGGCGCCCGGTGAGCGGGGTGCGGCGCACGCCGCGGTGTGCAGCCTCCGCGTGGAACACCACCGCCTGCGGCACCACTAGCGTGCGGTGGCCGGCCTGGGCGGCGCGCCAGCCGAAGTCGATGTCGTTGCCGAAGATCGGCAGCTCCTCGTCGAGGCCGCCGAGCGCCTCGAGCACGCGTCGTCGTACGAGCATGCCGGCGGTGTTGACCGCGAGGACCTCGCGCACGGCGTCGTGCTGGCCCTGGTCGTACTCGCCGCGCTCGAGGCCGGTCTCGCGCCGGCCCGTGCCGCTGATCGTGAGGCCGACCTCGAGGAGGCGGCGCAGCGAGGGCCACTCGCGGAGCTTGGGCCCGAGGACGGCCGCCTCGGGGTGCTCATGCGCCGCGGCCAGCAGGGCGGCCAGCGCGGTCGGCTCGGGGTTGCTGTCGTCGTGGAGCAGCCACACCCACTCGTCGAGGTCCTCCCCCGCAGCCGCGGTCGGCACCATGTCGAGGCCGTGGCGCACGGCCGCGGGATAGCTCGTCGAGCCGGGGACGACGTCGAGGGCGACCTGCGGGCCGGCGGGACCGACGCGGTCGAGCGCCTCGCGGACGAGGGTGACGCTGTCGTCGCGGCTCGTGGTGTCGACGGCCACGACACGGTCCACCGGGTGGGTCTGCCCGATCAGACCGGCGAGGACCGCCGGGAGCCACCGCGCCCCGTCATGGGTGACGAGGAGCGCTGTGACGGACACCGGAGCACCTTAGCGAGGGGCTCGGCACCGCCAAAAAGCCGCGGAGGGGGCGGCCGGGAGGTCGGTCAGACCGCGCGCTTCTTGAGCTTGCGGCGCTCGCGCTCGGAGAGCCCGCCCCAGATGCCGAAGCGCTCGTCGTTCATCAGGGCGTACTCGAGGCAGTCGTCGCGGACCTCGCACGTCAGGCAGACCTTCTTGGCCTCCCTGGTGGAGCCGCCCTTCTCGGGGAAGAACGCCTCCGGGTCCGTCTGCGCGCACAGGGCGCGGTCCTGCCAACCGAACTCCTCGCCCTCGGGCTCGAGGAGAAACAGTTCTGCTCTCATGGCTGACGCCCTTTCGACCCTTGTCCAGAACTGGATGACACTGTGGGAATTACATGCCTGTCGTACCCCGCAAGTCAAGCCCGGATCTGATATGGCCATTCCCCTTCCGGCAGGCTGTTCCTATGCCATCATCCGCGTCCACGCTCCGTCGCGTCACCGTCCTGTCCGGCGGTGTCGGCGGTGCCCGCTTCGTCCAGGGACTCCTCCACGGCCTGCGCTCGGGGGTCGTCCCGGGCGGCTCGGCCGCCACCGAGGTGACCGTCGTCGCCAACACCGCGGACGACTGGTGGATCCACGGGCTCAAGGTCTGCCCGGACCTCGACACGCTCATGTACACCCTCGGTGACGGGATCGACGTCGAGCGCGGCTGGGGCCGGCGCGACGAGACCTGGAGCGCGAGGACCGAGCTCGAGGCGTACGGAGTGGAGCCGACGTGGTTCGGCCTCGGCGACCGCGACATCGCCACCCACCTCGTGCGCACGCAGATGCTCGAGGCCGGCTTCGCGCTGTCGCAGGTGACCGAGGCGCTGTGCCGCCGCTGGCTCGCCGACGTCCACGGCGGCCTGGTCCGGCTGCTGCCCATGAGCGACGACCGCGTCGAGACGCACATCGCCGTCGCGGACCCCGCCAGCCCGAGCGGCCGCCGGGTCATCCACTTCCAGGAGTACTGGGTGCGCCTGCGTGCGGAGGTGCCGGCCGAGGCGGTGCTCGTCGTCGGCCAGGACGCCGCGACGCCGGCGCCGGGCGTCCTCGACGCGATCGCGGGCGCCGACCTGGTGGTGCTGCCGCCGTCGAACCCGGTGGTCTCGGTCGGCACCATCCTCGGGGTCGCCGGGATCCGCGACGCCGTCCGCGCCACGGAGGCGCCGGTCGTCGGGGTCTCCCCCATCATCGGCGCCTCCCACGTCCACGGCATGGCGCGGCAGATGCTGACCAGCATCGGCGTGGAGGTCAGCGCCGGAGCGGTCGGCGAGCACTACGGCGCCCGGTCCCGCGGCGGCGTCCTCGACGGCTGGCTGGTCGACACCACCGACGCCGCGCACGTCGGGCGGCTCGAGGGGGCCGGCCTCCGGGCCCGCGCGGTGCCGCTGCTCATGACCGACCACGACGCCACCGCGGCGATGGCGGCCGAGGCCGTGGCGCTGGTGGCGGACGGGCCGGCATGACCGGCCCCGGTCGCCTCGTTGTGTGGGCACCCGACGGCCTCCCGGAGGTGCGGGCGGGCGACGACCTCGCCGGCCTCGTGCTGGCCGGACTGGCCGGCGGCGCCGACCTCGCCGACGGCGACATCGTCTGCGTGACCAGCAAGGTCGTGAGCAAGGCCGAGGGCCGCACCCGGGTCGGCGACCGCGAGGCGGCGATCGACGACGAGACCGAGCGGGTGGTGGCCCGGCGCGGCGCCACCCGCATCGTGCGGCACCGGCTGGGGCTGACGATGGCGGCCGCCGGCGTCGACGCCTCCAACGTCGCGAGCGGCGTGGTCGTGCTGCTGCCGCTCGACCCCGACGCCTCCGCTCGCGAGCTGCGCGCCGAGGTGCACCGCCGCGCGGGGACCAACGTCGGCGTCGTCGTCACCGACACCGCCGGCCGGGCGTGGCGCGAGGGCCAGACCGACATCGCCGTGGGCGCCGCCGGGCTGGTCGTGGCCGAGGACTTCGCCGGCCGCACCGACACCCACGGCAACCCGCTCGCCGTCACGCTCCCGGCCGTGGCCGACGAGGTCGCCGGTGCTGCCGAGCTGGCCCAGGGCAAGCTCGGGCGCCGCCCCGTCGCGGTGGTCCGCGGCCGCGGCGACCTGGTGCTGCCGCCCGGCGAGGACGGCCCCGGCGCGCGGTCGCTGGTTCGCGCCGAGGGCGGGGACCTCTTCGGCTGGGGTGCCCGCGAGGCCGTCGTACGCGCGCTCGCCGGCGCCGAGGAGGACCGGGTGCCGTTCGGCCACCCCGCTCCGCCCGCGGAGCTCGCGGCCGCGCTCGACCGCCTCCCCGAACGCGCGGACCGCACGGCCGTCGCCGCGGTCTGCTTCGCCCACGGCTGGCGCACCGAGGACTGGGAGCGAGAGCGCCCCGAGGGCTGACCAGCGGGCCCGATGTGACCGTCGTGTGCGACGTCTCACCCCTGACTACGTAGACTCTGCCCGCGCAGCCCCGTCGTACCCCGATCACCCAGCCCCGACCGAGAGACACCGAGCACCGTGGCCAAGAAGGCAAAGACCGACCGGCAGGCGGTCATCGACTCCATCCGCTCCCAGCAGTCCCGCTCCGAGAACCGGCGCGGCATGGCCATCGTGGGCATCTGCGTCCTGGTCGCCGTGGTGATCGTGGGAGCGGCCGCCTTCAAGCCGGTCAAGGACTGGTACGACCTGCGGGCCTACTCCTCCGCCTCCCTGTCGGAGATCGGCGCCGAGGCGTCGGTGTGCAAGAAGGTCACCACCAAGCCGGCCGAGGGCAACCAGGACCACGTCGACGTCGGCACGCCGATGAGCTACCCCGACGCGCCGCCGGCCTTCGGCACCCACTGGAACATGTGGGACACGATCGACCGCAAGCTCTACACCGCCTCGGACCGTCCCGACCTCGGTGAGCTCGTGCACAACCTCGAGCACGGCTACACCATCCTCTGGTACGACGAGACCGTCGCCGACAGCTCCGAGCAGATGGACCAGCTGCGCGCCATCGCCTCCAAGCTCGACAGCACGACCAACCTGCGCGACAAGTTCAAGGCCGTGCCGTGGACCTCCGAGGACGGCAAGGCCTTCCCGAAGGGCCAGCACGTCGCCTTCACGCACTGGTCCGTGGGCGGTGTCGGCGAGACCGACCCCACCAAGCAGGTCGGCGTATGGCAGTACTGCTCCGACGTCAGCGGTGCGGCGCTGGACACGTTCCTGCAGGACTACCCCTACATGGACTCCTCCGAGCCGACGGTCCTCTGAGCGCCGCCCACCGGCCGCCGAGGTCCCGCCCGTGACGACCTTCGCCGAGGTGCTCGCCGCCCAGCTGCGGCGGGACCCCGGGCGTCCGCTGGTCACGTTCTACGACCACGCCACCGACGAGCGCGTCGAGCTGTCGGTGACGACGTACGCCAACTGGGTGGCGAAGGCGTCCGGACTGCTCACCGACGTCGCCGACCTCGAGCGCGGCATGTCGCTGCGCATCGACCTCCCGCCGCACTGGCTCTCGACCGTGTTCCTCGGCGCCGCCTGGACCGTCGGGCTGCGGGTCACGACCTCCGACGAGCCGGCCGCCGTGGTGTGCGGCCCCGAGGGGCTCGCGACGTGGGCGCCGCTCGCGGCCGACGTGCCGGTGCTCGCCTGCAGCCTGCGCCCGCTCGGCGTGCGGTTCGCCGAGCCGCTCCCGCCGGCCGTGCACGACGTGGGCGTGGAGATCTGGGGCCAGCCGGACGGCTTCACCGCCTGGGACCCGCCGACCGACGACGACCCCGCCACCGACACGCTGACCCAGCGCGAGCTGTGGTCGCCCCGCGACGACCGGACGGCCGCCGTCGGGAGCTCGCTCACCGACGGCGGCCGTCTTCTCTCGGTGGCCGACCCGGCTTCCCCACCGGGAACGGCCACCTTCACCGAGCCCCTCGGACGAGGCGGCTCGCTGGTCCTTGTCCGCAATCCCGACCCGGATCGCCTCGACGCCGTCCACGACGCCGAACGGGCGACTGCCCGGGCCTGATCGCGCTGCTTCCTGACCGGCCTCACCCGGCCAGGTCGAAGGCCCCCAGTCCCTCGCCGAGCACGCGGGGCGTCGAGACGCCCGACCTGCGCCCGGGGAAGAGGTAGACGACCCCGCTCAGCCGGTCACGGACCACGTAGTCCCCGCCGCCCTTGAGCTGCATCGCCTGCACCTGGAGCACCCAGTCGTAGCTGGACAGGTCGGACGGCAGGCCCGACCGGGTCGGGACCGTGCCCTTCACCGGCGAGGGGGCGTTGAAGGAGGACCCGTTGCCCGGCCACACCGACAACGCGCCACCGGCGGGCGTGCCCATGAGGTCGGGGATGCCGTCGCCGGTCACGTCGCCCACCGCGTCCAGCCCGGCGACGCCGCCCCAGCCGCCACCGAGCAGCGTGGCGGGCTGCAGGGCACCGGTGCCGTTGCCGGCGAAGAGGAACAGCTGCCCGGAGGTGTCGCGCGCCAGCACGTCGCCGGCCCCGTCGCGGTTGACGTCACCGGCGTTGAGGAGGGTGTCCATGCCGGCGAACGAGACGCCGGTGTCGACCGGCGCGCCCAGCTCGAAGGTGTCGCGGTTGGCGACGACCACCAGCTGCTTGCCCGAGACGCCGACGAGGTCGGCCCCCGCGCCACCCACCAGGTTGGCCGCGGTGAGGAAGCGCATCGTCTTGAGGTTGGCGGCGGGACCCAGCGCGGCGCCGTACGTCGCGTTGCCGCGGCCGGGCAGCATCACGACCTTGCCGCTGCTCGTGCGCGCCACCAGGTCGGACTGGCCGTCGCCGTTGAAGTCGCCGGCCACGAGGCGGTTGTAGGAGCTCCAGGAGCCGGCGACGCGCTGCGGGGCGGCGAAGCGACCCGTGCCGTAGCCGGTCTGGAGGAACAGCCGGTTCTTCGTGCGCAGCAGCAGGTCGGCCCGGCCGTCCGCGTTGAGGTCGCCCGCACCGATGAGCTGGCGGTAGTTGCCGTAGCCCTTGCGCGTCACCTTGCGAGAGAAGCCGCGCTCGGTGGTGCCGAGCAGGGTGGCCAGCTTGCCCTTGAACCGCGCGACGAGGTCGTTGCGACCGTCACCGTTGAGGTCGCCGACAGCGGTGATCAGGGAGTAGCCCCTCAGCCTGAGCTTGCGGGTCGTGTCGCCGAACTTGCCGTTGCCCCGGCCGGCCCGGACCCGGACGATCCCGGAGGCGTCGGCGGTGACCAGGTCGGGGACGCCGTCGCCCGTCAGGTCGGGCGAGACGACCACGTCGGCGCGCTGGTCCCAGCCGGACTTGCCGACCACGAGGCGCTTCTGGAACGACGTGAGCCCACCGGTCGGGAGCACGAGGCCCCGGCCGTCGGAGGCGCGGCGGACGACCAGGTCCGGGTAGGGCGAGGCGTCGAGGTTGTTCTGCGGGTTGGGCTCCGACACGGTGACCGGCTGCACGACCGGGGTCACGGGCGCCGCGGTGCTGGCGTAGGCCCGGATCTGCGGCAGCCGGGCGTAGAGGTACTTGCCCGGGCACGCCGTCGAGCCGGCGTCGCGGTGGCCGTTGATCGCCGGGAAGGTCGAGCGGCCGACCTTCTGCGCCGTCGAGGCCGGGTTCACCCCGTGCAGCGACAGCTTCCAGGCGAAGAGCTGGCCGTAGGCCTGCACCATCACCTCGGGCGGCTGGACGACGTCGAAGTTGCCGATGGCCGACATGGCGAAGGCGTAGTCGTTGTAGTTGAGCGTGTGGGCACCCACGACCGGCTTGTCGATGCCGCCGTAGCGGCCCTCCCAGATCCGGCCGAACCGGTCGACGAGGAAGTTGTAGCCGATGTCGCTCCAGCCCCGCGACTTCACGTGGTAGGCGTAGATGCTGCGGAGGATGGCCGGCACCTGGGCCTCGGTGTAGTCGTTGGCGTTGACCGTGTGGTGCACGAAGCCGGCGCTGATGCTGCCGTAGCGGAGCGCGCCCTTGTCACGGATGCTCTCGTCGGCGCCCCACTGGGCGCGGGAGAAGATCGTCGGCTGGGCGGCGGTGCGCTTGCCGGTCCGGGCCGCCTGCAGCACGAGGCCCGACCCCGACGAGGCCGAGGACTCCTGCGCCATCGAGCCCTGCTCGGCGTAGTCCTGCTCGTAGGACGCGGTGCCGTCGGCGTCGCCGCGGTCGGCCGGCGCCTCGGTGCGGCTGCCGCCGGCCGAGCCCGGGTCGACCAGCGCGAGGGAGAGGTCGTCGGGCAGCGTCGCACCGTCGGTGCTGGCGGCGACCTGCACGTCGTCGACCTCGCCGACGAACATCGGCTCGGTGCCCGGACGGGCGGCCGCGCCCTCCGCGCTGTCGGCGTCGGGGCCGTGCTCGTCGTGGTACTCGAGGGCCTCCCAGTCGCTCCAGTCGTCGCCGGTGCGCGTGCGCACCCGCAGGGAGATCTGGTGATCCTCGAGCTGCTCGCCGTGCTGCCAGGTGACGCCGACCGCCGCGAAGCCGCTCACTTCCTGCGGCGTGCTCTGCACGCGGGCCGGGGTGGCGGCACCGGCGACCGTCCGGCCGCGCAGGCCGGCGAAGCCACCGGCGGCGCCGGTCAACGGCACCTCGGTCACCTCGGGGGTCACCGGAGCGGTCGGCACGGTGGCCGAGACCAGCTCCACCGGTCCGCCCTGCGCAGTCGCGGCGCCGGGGTGCTTACCGACGATGTCGAGGGACACCACACCGGAGGCCGGGGTGAGCACGACGAGGACGACACCGAGCGCCAGCACCTGCTGGCAGAGGGTGACGAGACGGGCCTGAAGGGGTCGCATGAAGATCTCTACTCCTGTGTGGGGGAAGGTCACACAAGGCAGAAGTTCACACCAGTCACATCAGTCACGGAAGGGTTTCTGAGTAACTACACGACTGTAATTTCCAGTCGACACGCCGTTACACGGGTGTCATTCTTCGCGGATGTCGTCCGCAAGCCCCTAGACGTCGGTTCCGAGGCCGTCGTCCTCGCCGCTGTCCTCGTCGGTCTCGTCGTAGTGCAGGTAGTGGATGCCCTCCTCGACGTCGCCGTCGAAGCCGAGCCTGCCGTTCTCCATCACCAGGACGCGGTCGCACAGGTTGCGCACGGCGCCCGGGGCGTGCGAGACGTAGAACATCGTCACGCCCGACTTCACGATCTGGTCCATCCGCTTCTTGCACTTGCGCTTGAACGGACGGTCCCCCACCGCGAGGGCCTCGTCGGCGATGAAGATGTCGGCGTCGACGTTGACCGCCACCGAGAAGCCGAGGCGCGCCTTCATGCCGGAGCTGTAGTAGGCCACGTCGGTGTCGAGGAACTTGCCGAGGTCGGCGAAGTCGACGATCTCGTCGAACTTGCGGTCGGTCTCGGCCCGCGACATCCCGAGGATGGCGGCGTTGAGGTAGAGGTTCTCGCGCCCGCTGAGGTTGTTGTCGAACCCGGTGCCGGTCGCGATCAGGCCGGCGATCCGGCCCCGGGTCAGCACCGAGCCCGAGTCGGGACGCATCACGCCGCTGACGAGCTTGAGCAGCGTGGACTTGCCCGATCCGTTGAGCCCCATGAGTCCGACCGACTCCCCCTCGCGCACACTGAACGTCACGTCGTCCACCGCGTTGAAGGAGTCGTGGGTCTTGCGGCCCCTCGCCTTGGCCAGGACCGTCTGCTTGAGGGACCGCTGGTAGGACAGCGTGAACACCTTGGTCGCGTTGTCGACCTTGATCATCGTCGTCATCAGAGCCGCTCCGGGACCTTGGCCTCGAGCCTGGCGAAGACCCGCTGGGCGAGGACGAGCAGGAGGACGGAGACGGCCGTCATGGCCAGGCCGCGCGTGAAGAGGTGGTCCGGCAGGTGCACCTCGGCCGTGGCCGCTGGGTCGCTCGTGGTGCCGGTCCAGAAGCCGCGCTGGATGAGGAGCACCGCCTCGGCCATCGGGTTGTAGAGGTAGAGCTCGGCACCGGTCGCCCCGAACCGCTCCTCCACGAGGGTGTAGGAGTACATCATCGGCACGCTGAAGGTGACGAACATCGTCAGGGTCTGGGCGATCTTCCCGACGTCGCGCATGAAGACGTTGCCGACGCTGAAGAGCAGGCCCAGCGCGAGGCCGAGCGCCGCGGCGAGGCTGAAGCCGAGCAGGGCCGCGGCCATCCCCACCGGGTCCGGACGCCAGCCCAGCAGGATGCACGGGATGACCAGGATCACCAGCATGGGCACCGTGTGCCAGGCGGCCACGAGCATGCGAGCCACCGGGAACATCTCCCGCGGGACCGGCAGCTTGGTGATCAGCGACCGGTTCTGCACGAGCGACTGGGTGCCGCCGTTGAACGTCTCGGTGAAGAAGTGGACGATCACCATGCCCGCGAACAGGTGGATGGCGAAGTTCTCGATCGTCCCCGCCCCACGGCCGATCATGACCTGGAACAGGAAGTAGAACATCAGGAACCGGGTCGCCGGCTGCAGGTAGCTCCACAGCCAGCCGAGGACCGTCCCCTGGTAGCGCGACTTGATGGTGTTGCGCACCAGCATGCCGAGCAGGTAGCGACGGCGTACGACCTCGCGCAGCCCCGTCGCGGCCGGCGGGGCCAGCGGCAGGGCCTCGAGCTCCGCGGTGGTGGGCCGGGCCGGGCCCTTCGACGCCGTGCTCACGACCCGCTCACTGGTCACCGTCGGCCCGCTCGTCACCCGTCCACGGCTCGAACGTCTTCTCCCAGGCCTCGGGCGAGGTGATGTCACCCAGTGCCTCGCGGTACTGGCGGGCGAGCTCGGGCCACTCGCGGTGGAAGCGACGGTGGATGTCGATGGTGCGCTTCATCAGGTCGCGGTAGCGCGCCGGGTCGCGCCGGTAGAGCGCGACCGACGCACCGTCGTTCATCGACACCACGGCGGAGTCGTACTTGACGAGGTTGTACCAGGCCGAGTCCATCGCCGGGAGCTCCGCCTCGGGGTAGTGCCGCGACATCTCGCGCACCGGGCGGAGCTGGCGCAGGGGCGCCAGGCCGGCGGCGACCAGCGTGCCGAGGCGGCTGGGGATCTCGATGTCGCTCTTGCCCTTCTTGGGCGGCTTGTTGCGCCGCACCGGGGGCAGGTCGTCGCGGTCCTCGACCAGCTGGGCGTCGATGAACTGCTTGCGGAACGCGTTGACCTCGGCGAGCTTGGTCGCGAGCTCGCCGTGCAGGGCGTGCGGCCCGCGCAGCACGTCCTCCATCGCGAGGTGGCGCAGCTCGGCGGTGGAGTACTGCAGCGAGGCGAGGTGCTTGACCTGGTGGTTGAAGCTCTCGCGCACCATCCGGCCACCGCGCTCGTAGGGCGAGTGCAGCAGCGCCGCGATGATGCGGTTGCGGTGGTGGAAGTAGGACTGCCAGTCCACGCCGTCGTTCTTGTCGGTCCACGGGATGTGCCACACGGCGGCGCCCGGGAACGACACCGTGGGGTAGCCGGCGTCCTTGGCGCGCAGGCCGAACTCCGAGTCGTCCCACTTGATGAAGACCGGCAGCGAGAGCCCGACCTCCTCCAGCACCACGCGCGGGATGAGGCACATGAACCAGCCGTTGAAGTCGACGTCGGCGCGCTTGTGCAACCAGCGCGAGGAGCGCAGGTTGCGGGCGGCGAAGTCCCACTGGCTGTAGCCGTCGAGGCGGGTCTGCCACCAGAACCGCCACGGCTGGACGATCTCGCCGAACGAGTGCAGCTGCGAGCGGCTGTAGAGGTTGAACATGTGGCCGCCCACGATCGTCGGCCGCTTGGCCAGGTCGCCGAACGTGACCGCACGGATCACGCCCTCGGGCTCGCAGACGACGTCGTCGTCCATCATGAGCGCGTACGTCGCGGTGCCCTTGCGGACGCTCTCGAGCTGGCCGCGGGCGTAGCCGCCGGAGCCGCCGAGGTTGCCCTGGACGAGGACCCGGAGCCGGTCGCCCAGCGCCGCCTGCGCCGCGGGGAAGAACTCGGACTCGGACACGAGGTCCTTGCCCTGCTCCATCACCATCACGGTGTCGAGGTAGGGGGCGACCTCGTCCTCGCCGAGCTGGGCGAGCAGCTTGGCGCAGAAGTCGGGCCGGTTCATGGTGGTGATGCAGATGTCGACGGTGCCGTGCTCGGCGCGGTCGGCGGGGACCTGGGCGGTCCACTCGGCGCCAGCGACGCTCGCACCGTCGTCGCCCGCGACGACGTCGTACCAGTACCAGCCGCCGTCGACGAAGGGCTTGAGCGGCAGGCTGAAGGTGAAGGCGCCGGAGTCACCCTCGACGACGCCCGCGTCGACGCGCTGCGAGTGGCCGCGCGCCATCGACTTGTAGACGGTGACGACGGATCCGGCACCACTGACGCGGACGGTGAGCTCGACGTCGGTGACGACGGTGTGGCGACGCCAGTAGGAGGCCGGGAAGGCGTTGAAGTAGGTGCCGAACGAGAGCAGCTGCGACGGCTCGAGCTGCAGCTCGGTGCGCGAGCGGATTTGGTCGGGGTGCAGCTTGCGGCCGGTCGAGGTCGACTGGCGGATGACCGCGTTGTTGAGGTCCTTGGCCGACTTGTTGCCGCCGACCTCGTGGCGGTCGGTGTCGAGCCTGGCCTCCTCGAGGTCGACGTAGAGCGGGAAGACGTCGGTGTCGCGGTCGATCGGCAGGATCTGGCGCTGCAGGAGGCGCGTGACGGTGCCGGCGGGCACCGCGTCGGTCGTGCTCGGCGCGCTGCTGGTGCTCGCGCTCGTCGGGGTGGTGGTGGTCATGCGTCGATGCCTCCGCTCGTCAGCTCGGCGCCCTCGGTGAAGTGGGGCTTGAGCTTGTTGTCGTACATCGACAGCGCCGACCCGATGGCCATGTGCATGTCGAGGTACTTGTAGGTGCCGAGGCGCCCGCCGAACAGCACCATCGGCTCGGCCTTGGCCAGCTCGCGGTACTTGAGCAGCTTGGCGCGGTCGTCGGCGGTGTTGACCGGGTAGTAGGGCTCGTCGCCCTCCTGGGCGAAGCGGCTGTACTCGTGGACGATCACGCTCTTGCCCGGCAGGTGCGTCTTCTCCCGCTCGGGGTGGAAGTGCTTGAACTCGATGATCCGGGTGTAGGGCACCTCCTGGTCGTTGTAGTTGACCACGCCCGTGCCCTGGAAGTCGTCGGTCTCCACGACGCTCTCCTCGAGGTCCACCGTGCGCCAGGACAGGCGGCCCTCGGAGTTGCCGAAGTACTCGTCGACCGGCCCGGTGTAGACGATCGGGACCTTGCCGCGGTAGTCGTCGGCGACCTCGAAGAAGTCGGTCTCGAGGCGCACCTCGATGTTGGGGTGGTCGGCCATCTTGGTGAGCCAGGCGGTGTAGCCGTCGACCGGCAGGCCCTCGTAGGTGTCGCTGAACCAGCCGTTCTCGAAGGTGTAGCGCACCGGCAGCCGCGTGATGATGTCGGCGCTCAGCTCGGTGGGGTCGGTCTGCCACTGCTTGGCGGTGTAGCCCTTGATGAACGCCTCGTAGAGCGGGCGGCCGATCAGGCTGATCGCCTTCTCCTCGAGGTTCGTGGCGTCCTCGGTGGCGACCTCGCTCGACTGCTCGGCGATGAGCGCGCGGGCCTCGTCGGGGGTGTGGGAGGTGCCGAAGAACTGGTTGATCAGCGCGAGGTTGAGCGGCAGGGAGTAGACCTGCCCTTGGTACTTGCCGAAGACCCGGTGCTTGTAGTCGGTGAACGACGTGAAGCGGTTGGCGTACTCCCACACGCGCTGGTTGGAGGTGTGGAAGAGGTGGGCGCCGTACTTGTGCACCTCGACGTTGGTCTCGGGGTCGCGCTCGGAGTAGGCGTTGCCGCCGAGGTGGTGGCGGCGCTCGAGGATGAGCACGCGCAGACCGAGCTCCTCCGCGCAGCGCTCGGCGACGGTGAGACCGAACAGTCCGGCGCCGACGATGACGAGGTCGGGAAGCTGTGGTTGACCCTGGGACAAGGGAGGAACTCCTGTAGTGAGATGCGCTGACTGAGTCTAACGAGGGGGCTGAGCGGGGTCGGGCAGGCGGCGCATGCCCCGCGCGGAGGCCATGGCGCGGATCACGTTGCGCGCCTCGGCGCGCCCGCCGCGCGCCGGGCTGAGGAGCACCACGGCGAGGGTGATCAGCCACGGCTTGAGCCGGACCAGCGCGTTCTCCCCGTGGCGCAGGTGCACCACGAAGAGGTTGCGGTACATGTAGAAGCCCTTCCACCCCGACAGGTCGTGCTGCTGGTTGAAGTCGAGCTGGCGCACCAGCACGGCGTCACGCACGGCCCAGACCCTGCGGCCGGCGCGCCGGGCGCGGACGGCGTACTCGGCGTCGTCGTAGAAGATGAAGAAGGTGGGGTCGGGGAAGCCGATCTCGGTGACGACGTCGCGGCGGACCATGAAGCCCTCGAAGGCGACGTTCTGCACCTCCACCAGCGCGGGCATCGAGGCGCGGTCACGGTAGACGCCGTCGACGGTCGAGCGCTTGGGGTGGATGGAGAGCGGGTTGCGCAGGTCGAACTCGACGGCCGCCTTCTCCACGAGGGCCCCGGACAGGTCCTCGCGCACCGCGATGAGGCAGTCCTCGTCGACCGCCACCAGCCGCTCCAGGCAGTCCGGCGCCGGCACGACGTCGTCGTCCATCAGCCAGATGCGGTCGTGGCCGCCGTCGTAGGCCGCCTGCACCCCGCGGTGGAAGCCGCCGGCACCGCCGAGGTTGGCCTGCGTGATCACCTGCAGGGGCAGGTCGGAGCGGGCGCCGAGCACGTCGGGGGTGTGGTCGGTGCTGGCGTTGTCGACCACGATGACCGTGTCGGGAGCCCGGGTCTGGGCGGCCAGGCCGTCGAGCATGCCGGACAGCAGGTCGGCGCGGTCGTGGGTCACCACGACGACCGCCACCGTCTCGCGACCGGCCCCGTCCGCGGTCGGGTCGGTGGTCCCGCTCACGAGAGGAACCTCCGGTGGCCGTCGAAGTCGCCGGCGATCCCGGCGCGCATGGCCCGGAGGCTGAGCCGCAGCCGCGACAGGCTCGGCCGGGTGAAGGTGTAGAACCACGCGGTCTTCACGACGAAGGCGGCGGCGTGCGCGGGGCCGCGGTAGTCGCGCAGGTTGACGAGGTTGTTGCGAGCCATGCAGTAGTGCTTGAGGTCGCTCGGCGAGTCGTTGTAGGTCGTGCGGCCGAACATCATCGGCGAGCCCAGGTTGCCGACGCTGGGATGCCGCACGGTGGCGGTGACCACGGTGGCGACGCGGGCGCCCGCCTCCTCGGCGCGCAGCCGGTACTCGTGGTCGTCGCCCCAGATGAAGAACTCCTCGCGCGGCAGGCCGATCCGGTCGACGAGCTCCTTGGTGACCAGGACCCCGTTGAACGGGATGACGATGCCGTCGATACGGTCCTCGCGCGCGGCGCGGCGCACGTCGTCGACCGCGTGCACGACGCGGGTGCTGCCGGGCATCCGGATCGGGAAGACCAGGCGGCCCGGGTCGGCCTCGTCGACCACGAGCGGACCCCAGAAGTCGAGGTCGGTCTCGTCGAGCAGCCGATCCAGGCAGTCGACGTCGGGGAGGCCGTCGTCGTCCATCAGCCAGACCAGGTCGGCCTCGCGGTCGATCGCCCACGCCAGGCCGTCGTGGAAGCCGCCGGCACCGCCCCGGTTGGTCGACAGCGTCCGCGACCGCATCGGGACCTCGCCCGTGGTGGGGCGGGCGGCGAGCCACGCTCCCGTGCCGTCGGAGGACGCGTTGTCGATGACCAGCACCTCGGCCAGGCCGTCGATCTCCCCCAGCCTCGCCACCAGCCGCTCGAGCAGCTCGAGGCGGTTGAAGGTGACCACGACCGCGACGATGCGGGGCAGGGGTCCGGTGGTCACGGCGTACACACTAGGGGCCGCCGTCGAGCCGTCAGCAAACCGCGCCGAGGTCCTCCGACTGGTTGGCGGCGTAGCCCTCGGAGAGGGAGCCGATCGAGCCGCCGGTGACGTCGTCGGGGGTGGTGGGCGCCGTCGGGGTGGCCGGCGCGGACGCGTCGTCGCCGGCCGGGGCCGGGGTCTCGGCCGTGCCGTCGGAGCCGGCGTCAGGAGTGGCGTCCGTCGTCGTCGACGCGGCGTCCTCCTCCGTCGGCGCGTCGGCCGCCGGGGCCGCCTCGGCGGTGTCCGGGGCGGGCTGGCGGCCCTCGGCCCGGGCGATCACCGCGGCGACCTTGCGCTGCACCAGGGCGATGTCCGGGTCGGCGGTGTTGATCATCGGCGGCACCAGCGACAGCGTGGCGATCTTCTGGCTGCGGGCCTTGAGGGCGAGCTCGACGAAGCGGTCGACCTCGCCGCGGGGGACGTCGGTGGAGACCATCGCCGAGCTCGCGCCGGCGATCTTCTCGAAGTTGCGCAGCGCGTCCTGGGGGCTGACCTGCTGGAGCATCGCGCTCATCACGCACTTCTGGCGGGCCATGCGGGAGTAGTCGTCGGAGCCCTCGCGGGCCCGGGCGAACCAGAGGGTGTCGTGGCCGTCGAGCGTGCGCTTGCCGGGCTCGATGTAGTGGAACGACTCCTCGTGCGGCAGGCCGACCGGGATCGGCTGGCGCACGTTGAGCTCCACGCCGCCGACCGCGTCGACGAGGTCCTTGAACCCCTCGAGGTTGACCATCGCCCAGTAGTTGATGTCGAGGCCGGTGATGCCCTCGACGCCCTGGACGGTCGCGTCGACGCCCGGGTTCTCCGAGCCCTTGAACAGCTCGGCGTGGTCGAGCGCCCAGGTGGCGAGGCCGTTGAGGTACATGCCCTCGACGTCGAAGCCGTCGGGGAACTGCTCGGCCATCACCGACCCCTCGGCGAACGGGAAGTTCTGCATGTTGCGCGGCAGCGAGATCAGCACGGTCTTGCCGGTCTCGGCGTCGATGCTGGCCACGGTCATCGAGTCGGGACGCAGCCCCCAGCGGCCCGCGCCGGCGTCGCCGCCCATGAGCAGCACGTTGTAGCGGCCCTCGGCGGCGCTCACCGCCGAGCCCTCGCCGAACATCGTGATCATGAACTGGCGCTGCACGCCGACGACGTGGGCGCCGAAGAGCAGGGCGCCGGCGACGCTGAAGCAGAGGAAGCCGTTGACCCCGACCACGGCGAGCCGGTGCTGGCGCTGGAGCGTCAGCGGCTGGCCGAGCCGCCAAGCGTCGACGAAGAGGTAGGCCCAGCCGACCGCGAGCGCCATCAGGCCCACGCGCAGGAGCTGGAGGAGGCCGGTGTTGGTGCCGGCCCAGAAGGCGACGCCGTGCCAGACGTACGACGCCACCGCGGCGACCAGCGCCAGGACGGCCAGCGTCAGCCACGTGCGGAGCGCGATCCTGCCCACCCGTCGGCTGCCGGCGACCAGCTGGGCCGATCCCGGGAGGACGAGGGTCATCAGCATCAGCGTCACCGCACGCCGGAAGCGCACGCGCTGGGCGCGGTGCAGCGTGGTGAACCGCGGCTGGGTCGACCCAGAGGGGACGGACGACATCGCAGGGCCTTTCTTGCTGGGGGAAGTCAGCCCGCCCAGTATCACCAGTCACACCTGTCACAGCCGGTCGCGACGCGCCGGGGCCACGAGGTCGTCGCCCCGGGGGTGGGGATCAGGCGTGGGCCGCGGTCATCCCTCGCGGCCCTCGTCGATCTCGGCCTTGCGCGCCAGCCGGTGCGAGCGCCGGATCTCGGCCTCGCGCCGGCGGCGTACGTCACCGGGGGTCTCGGTCTCCAGCGGCGGGACGGGCCGCGGCCGGCCCTCGTCGTCGATCGCGACGAAGACGAAGTAGGCGCTGGCCACGTGCACCGGCTCGTCGGTCGCGTTGCCCCACGGCTGCGCCTCGACCCGCACGCCGATCTCCATCGAGGAGGTGCCCGCCCAGTTGACCTGCGCGTAGGTCTTGATGATGTCGCCGACGTGGACCGGCGCGAGGAAGGTCATGTCGTCCATCGCCGCCGTGACCGCGGGGCCGCCGCTGTGCCGGTGCGCCACCGCGCCGGCCGTGGAGTCGGCGAGCTTCATGATCTCGCCGCCGTGGACGTTGCCGAGGAGGTTGGCCTCGCTCGAGTGGGCCATGATCCCCAGGCTCACCCGGCTGTAGGACGTGGGCCGCGGATCCGTCATGACCCGCACGGTAGCGTCCATGCGCATGGCTGATCGTCCGCAGGGCTCCGGCATGCCCGAAGAGGGGACCCCGGAGTACGACTGGCTCTACGGCAGCACGCCGAGGACCCCGCCCGGCGACGCCACCCAGCGCATGCCGGCGCAGTCGGCGGGGGGCGGGGGCGCGTCGTCGGCACAGCGCCCCGACGAGACCCGGGTCATGCCGGCCGCCCGTCGCGAGGCGCGCGGGTCCGGTGGGCAGCCGCCCGGCGGCACGCGTACGGCGACCGCCGCGCCGCCACCGCGTCCGCAGCCGGCGAAGCGGCGCTGGCGTCCCCGCTTCCGGCTCGGGCTCATCCCTCTGCTCCTGCTGCTCCTCGTGGTCTACCTCGTCGCCGTCCCGCTCTACCACTGGACCACGATCGACAAGGTCGACGCGGCGCCCGACGGCGACCGCCCGGCCGACCAGCCCGGCACCAACTACCTGATCGTCGGGTCCGACAAGGCCGACGACCTCTCCGCCGAGCAGCGCAAGCTGCTGCAGACCGGACCGCGCGGCGGCACCAACACCGACACGATCATCGTGCTCCACACCGGCTCCGGCGGGCGGACGATGATGTCGATCCCGCGCGACACCCTCACCGAGGTCCCTGGCCACGGCACGCAGATGATCAACTCGGCGTTCGCGCTCGGCGGCCCGCCGCTGCTGGTGTCCAGCGTCGAGGGGCTGACCGGCATCCACATCGACCACTACGTCGAGCTCGGCTTCGGCAGCATGATCAACACCGTCGACGCCTTCGGCGGCGTGGAGATCTGCCCGAAGCAGGACATGAAGGACCCGCTCGCCCGCCTCGACATCAAGAAGGGCTGCCAGGAGGTCGACGGCCTCACCGCGCTGGCGTACTCCCGCTCGCGGCACGTCACCGCGCTCAGCGACCTCGACCGCGTCGCCCGCCAGCGCGAGGTGATCAGCGCCCTCGGCGACGAGGCGCTCTCGCCGTGGACGTTCGTCAACCCGGTCCGCTACTGGGGGATCAACGACGCCGCGTCCGGTGCCATCCGGGTCGACGAGGAGATGAACCCGCTCGACCTCGGTCGCTTCGCCCTGGCGATGACCGGCGACAGCCAGACCTGCACCATGCCCAACCTGCCCGCGCCCAGCGACCCCAACCGGATCGTCGCCGACCCCGAGCGGGCGCCCCAGCTCTTCACCGCGATCATCGACGACTCCGAGGTCCCGAAGGCGGCGTGCACGCCGACCGGCCGCGCGCGCTGACCCTCGCGCACGCTGTGCGAGCCCGCACCCCGAGCGATGAGTGAGGCAGGTTCTGCGATCCCAGAACCTGCCTCACTCACCGCTCGGTGCAACTCCCTTGATCGGCGGCCACCCCCGGCGTACGCTCACGATATATCGCGATACGTCATCGATAGGTCTGCGATACATCACGACCGTCACCGACCGTTCGCTTCGTCTCCGACCATCTGACCGAGGGAGCACGACATGGGACACCACTGGCCCGGCGCCGACTGGCCCGGCAACGACCGCGACGACACGGCTGACCGGACGGACCGGGGCGAGCGCGCCGGCGCCGACTGGGGCAGCACCTGGAGCCACTTCACCTCCGGCGGCGTCGGCCGCGGCCGACGCCCGAGCGGCCCGCCGCCGTGGCTCGGCGAGATCTTCGGCCTCGCCACCGCACCACAGCGACCGCAGCCGCGCGGCCCCCGCGTGCGCCGCGGCGACGTGCGGATGGCGATCATCGACGTCCTGCACCGCGCGCGCACGGCCGACGAGCCGATCAACGGCTACCAGGTGATCCAGGAGATCGCCGAGCTGAGCAACGGCGAGTGGCGCCCCTCCCCCGGCTCGGTCTACCCGACGATCCAGCAGCTCCAGGACGAGGGACTGGTCGAGGCCGACGACGAGCGCGGCCGCCGCACGATCCGGCTCACCGACTCCGGTGTCGCCTGGGCCGCCGACCACGTCGACGAGCTGGCCGGCGTCTGGGCACCCTTCGCCCGCACCGAGACGCCCGCGACCGACCAGCCCTCGGGCCAGGCCGACTTCAAGAGCGAGATCGGGCAGGTGATGAGCGCCGTCTGGCAGCTGGCCACCCAGGGCTCGGAGCAGCAGCGGCGCGCGGCGCTCGACGTCCTCGTCGACACCCGTCGTCGCCTCTACGGCATCCTCGCGGACGGACGGGACGGCGAGCGATGAGCACGCCCGACCCCCGCATGCGGATCGCGGACAGCGACCGCGAGCGCGCCATGGCGGACCTCGCGGAGCACTACGCGGAGGGCCGCCTCGACCACGAGGAGTACGACGAGCGGCTCGACGCGATCTGGACGGCTCGTACGCGGGCGGACCTGGCGGTCCTGTTCAGCGACCTGCCGCGGCCGCGGGCGGCGCAGCCCCCCGCCCGACGTGCGCCGCAGCCGCGACCCGGTCGGTCCCGCGTCCCCCTGCTCCCGGTCCTGGCGGTGCTGATCGTGCTGAGCGTGCTCACCGGCGCCCCGTTCTGGCTGCTTGTCTTCCCGCTCATGTTCCTGCGCGGCCGGGGCCAGTCGTGCGGACAGTGGCAGTCCAGCCACCCCGGTCACGCCGGCCACCCCGGCCACCCCGGGGCGACGGACTACCGGCGACCGCGGGGCTCGGCCGGCTGGTAGGGCCGACCACGAGCGCACGCGCGGCTCTCTGAGAGCATGTGCGCGTGACGTTCGAGGCGAGGGTGGTGCAGGCGCGCGCGCCGCACGGCCTCGCCCGCGCCGCCGCGGCCACGGTCGTGGCGGTCACCGGCGCCGCCGCCGCCCACACGTGGGCCGGCGGCGAGGTGCCCACGGGGCCGGGGCTGGTGCTCGTCGCCGCCGTGGTGCTCGCCGGTGGCTGGCTGGTCCTCGGCCGGGACGTGCCCGCCTGGGCCCTGCTGCCCGTCGTCGCCGCCGCCCAGCTCGGGCTGCACGAGTCCTTCGGCCTCGTCGCCGGCCACGACCACCACGCCGCTGCCGTGCCCGACCCGGGCTGGACCTGGCAGATGGTGGCGGCCCACGCGTCCGTCACGCTCGCGACCGCCGTCCTCTGGTGGGCCGGCCGGCGCGCCGCGTCGTACGTCGTCACGCTGCTCGCGCACGCGTCGCTGCCGGTCACCCCGCGGCTGCGCCGGCGCCCGGCCGACGCCCCCGCGGGCACCACGCTCGTGCACCTGCTCGTCTCCCCGAGGCGCGGACCACCCCTGGCGGTCCTGCTCACCTGAGCCCGGTCCGGGCTCGGGGGCACACGCGACCCCAGACCCGCACCTCACCCAGGAGAACCATGTCCTTCGAGCTGTCCACCCGTGCCCTCACGCGCCTCTGCGTGCTGCCGGCCGCCACCACCGCCCTCGCCCTCTCGCTCGTCTCCCCCGCCTCCGCCCACGTCGGCGCGACGGTCTCGGACGCCTCGGCGGGCGCCTACACCATCGCCACCTTCAGCGTGCCGCACGGCTGCGACGGCTCGCCCACCACCCGCATCGAGATCCAGGTGCCCGAGTCGGTGCTGGCGGTGACCGCCACCCGCAACCCGTTCTACGAGGTCGAGACCACCATCGAGCAGCTCGACGAGCCGGTCACCGACGGCCACGGCAACGAGGTCACCGAGCGCACCGCCTCGGTCGTCTACACCGCCGACACCCCGCTGCCCGACGGCCAGCGCGACACCTTCGAGCTGTCCTTCCAGGTGCCCGACGCCGCCGGCGAGACCCTCGCATGGCCGACGATCCAGACCTGCGCGAAGGGCGAGACCGCCTGGACCCAGGTGCCGGCCGAGGGCCAGGACGCCGACGAGCTCGAGAGCCCGGCCCCGTCCTTCGAGATCCTGCCCGCGAGCGGCGGCGACGGCCACGGCGACGAGACGGCTGCCGAGCCGGCCGAGAGCGAGGCCGAGGCGGAGGCCGTGCCGGCCGAGCCGACCGAAGCGACCGGGGCGACCGAGGCGGAGGCCTCGGCGCCGACGGACGACGGCTCGTCCGCCCTCGGCTGGGCCGGGCTCGTCGCCGGGCTGCTCGGCCTCGCCGCCGGTGGTCTCGCCCTGGCTCGGACGCGCACCACCTCGTGACCTCGCCGGCGCGACCGGCGCGGAGGCGCCGCACCGGCGTCGTGGCCGGGGTCCTCGCCCGGGTCCTGGCCACCGCGCTGGTCGCGCTCGCGACCCTGCTCCTCGGCAGCTCGTCCGCCTCGGCGCACGCCGAGCTCGTCGAGACCGACCCCGCCGAGGGGGCCGTCGTCGAGACCGCTCCCGAGACCGTCACGCTGACGTTCAACGAGCCGGTGCGGCTGACCTCGCAGGAGGTTGCGGTCTACGACGCCGCCGGTCAGCCGGTCGACGCGACGGCCAGCGCCGGCGGCACGGACGTCACGGTCGACCTGCCCGGGGCGGCCGGGCTCGCCGACGGCACCTACGTCGTGTCGTGGAACGTCCTGTCGAGCGACGGCCACCCCTTCTCCGGCGCGCTGACCTTCTCCGTCGGCGCACCCAGCGCGTCGGTGACCGCCCCGCCCGAGCCGACGTCCTCCTCGGCCGCGGTCAGGGTGGTCCGCGACGTGGTCACCGTCGTCTCGCTGGTGGGTCTGCTCCTCGCGGCGGGGCTCGCCGTCTTCGTGGCCCTCGTCCTCCCCCGCTCCTGGGCGGGCACCGACGTCCGTGGCCGGCTCCGCCGGTTGCTGCGGTACGCCGCCGCGGTCGCCGTGGCCGGCGCCGTCCTCCAGGTGCCGGTGGCGTCCGTCTACGGCCAGGGCCTCGAGCTGGGCGACCTGCTCGACGCCTTCGACCAGGCACTCGTCCGCAACGAGATGCTGGCCGCCGCGCTCGTGGCGGCCGGGCTCGGCGCGGCGGTGCCGGCCTGCACGACCGCGCCGCCGGGCCGGTGGGACCGGCTGCTGCTGGCCGGCGGCGCGCTCGTCGCCGTGGCCGGTCCGTCCGTCGTCGGCCACTCCCGCGCGTTCACGCCGACGGCGCTGCTCGTCGCCTCCGACGTCCTGCACGTGGGCGCCGGGGCGATCTGGCTCGGCGGGCTCGTGGGGCTCGCGCTCACCTTGCGGGCGCTGTCCGGCCGCGAGCTGCTCGCCGCCCGGACCCTCGCCCGCTTCTCCGCCCTGGCCGGCGGCGTGCTCCTCGCCGTCGCCGCCACGGGGACCTTCATGGCCTGGCGCATCGTCGGGTCCTGGACGGGCCTGGTCGAGACGGCGTACGGCTGGCTGCTGCTCACCAAGGTCGCGATCGCCCTCGTGGTGGCCGGCGCGGGCGGCTGGAACCGCTGGCGCACCCTGCCCGCGGTCGAGGCGGCCGCCGGGTTCGGCGACCGCGAGCGCGCCGCGGCGGCGGTGACCCGCACGGTGCGCGTCGAGGCGGTGCTGCTGGTCGCGCTCCTCGGCGTGACGGGCTTCCTCGTCAACCAGTCCCCGCGGCCGGCCCCGGTGACCGTCGCGACCGGGTCGACCGGGGTCGGCGCCGCCACGGCGGACGACCTGCGGGTGCTCGCCGTGATGGACCCGCGCCGCACGGGCAGCAACACGCTGCTGGTCCAGGTGCAGGACGCCTCGGGCGAGCCGTACGACCCGCCGGTCAACCCCGTGGTCGAGCTCCGCACCGAGGGGCTCGACGTCGGCGAGGTCGCGGTGACGTCGATCGCCGCGGGCACCTACCGCGGGGAGGTCGTCGTCCCGCGGGCGGGCGAGTGGGAGGTGCAGGTCAGCCTCACGCTAGGCCGCTTCGAGAACCCGGTGACGACCGTCAGGCTGACCGTGCGACCGTGAGCTCGACCGGCACCGTGTGCAGGAAGCCGTCGACGCGCACCTGCACGAACAGCCGGTAGTCGCCGGGCTCCTCGACCTCGGCGTGGAAGGTCAGCTCGGACCCGTCCTCGGTGAGCTCGGGGGCCGCGAGCGGGTGCAGGTGCACCATCGCGCCGGTCCCGGTGTGGAAGCCGGTCACGTGCCCGTAGGCGCCGAGGAACGTGCCGATGTCGACCGGCTGCCCCTCCGCGTCGCGCACCACCAGCCGCAGCAGGCCGTTGTCGCCGGTGACCGGCGCCTCGGCCACCGAGACCTGCACGGCCCGGTCCTCAGCAGCGGTGTCGCCCGGGTCGCCCGGCGGGAGCGCGAGCGGGCGCCCGAGCACCACGTGGTCGCCGTTGCCGCCCTCGTCGACCGCGACGAACTCCGTGACGACGCGGTAGCCACCGGCGTCCGGGACGTCGAAGGGCGCCGTCCACGTGCCGTCGTCGGCGCGGGTGGGGTGCAGGTGGCGGAAGACGGTGAGCTCGTCGTTGACGAGGTAGAGGTGCAGCTCCTTGGTGAGCTCCTCGACGTAGTCCGTGACCGGCCGGCCGTCGGGGTCCTCGATCCGGAAGCGCAGCTCGCCGATGCCGTCGTCGGCCTGGCGCACCTGCAGCCCCTCCAGGGAGTAGCCCACCTCGCTGGTGCGGGTGCCGTCGCCCACGGGCATCGACACCATCGCGCCACCCGCGCCGTGGGAGTGCCCGGCGGCGACCTGGCCCTCCTCGCCGGTGCAGCCGGCGAGCGTGCCCACGACGACGAGGGCGCCGGCCAGTCCGAGAGCGGCAGCGCGGGTCCTCACCGGGTCAGCGTACGAGGTCCGCACCAGCGTGCGGCGCACGCCTGTCGCACCCGTGCGGGACCATCGACCCATGGCAGAGCCCGGCTACGACCCCGACTTCCTCGACACCACCCTCGCGCCCCCGCAGGCGCCCGACGAGCCCGGCCCGTTCCCCGAGCTGGAGCGCCCGCTCGACTACGTGCACTTCAGCCTCCGCATGCACCCCACGCGGCGGCTGGCGTGGTGGGTCGCCTGGAACATCGACGGGCTCCGGCTCTTCCCGGGTGACAGCATCAGCCGGTCGGGCGAGCGCTTCCGCGCCGACCCGCGGATCCCGGCGGAGGCGCAGACGCTCGACGCGGCCTATGCCGACAACCGCCTCGACCGTGGTCACGTCGCCCGCCGCTCCGACCTGCTGTGGGGCACCCTCGACGAGGCACGCGCGGCCAACTCCGACTCCTTCCACTTCACCAACATCACGCCCCAGCTCGACGACTTCAACCAGTCGGGGCGCGGGGGCAGCTGGGGCCTGCTCGAGAACGCCGTGCTCGCGCAGGAGGGGCTGGAGGACCGCCGGCTCACGCTGTTCGCGGGACCCGTGCTGCGCGCCGACGACCCGGACTACCGCGACATCGTCCAGGTGCCGCGCGAGCACTGGAAGGTCGTCTGCTACCGGATGGAGGGGCAGCTGCGGTCCAAGTGCTTCGTGCTGTCCCAGGACCTCGACGGCGTCGTCGACCGGTCCTTCCTCGACGACTTCGACACCTACCTCGTCCCGCTCGAGCTCCTCGAGGAGCGCACCGGGCTCGTGTTCGCCAGCCTGCGCGACGCGGTGCCGGCCGGGCTGCGGCTCCCGGACGGGCCCGTCCTGGTCGCCGACGCCGAGGAGGTGGACTGGTAGATCCGCACTCCTTCGAGGCTTGTTGAGGGGCGCCGGAGTGGGCAGGATTCGTGCATGGGGCAGGGAGCGGGCGGAGGGGCGTTCAACGCCTCGCTGTGCGCCCTGGTGGGGAGGTACACCTACCGTCCCGCCACGGACGAGTGGTGGTGGTCCGACACCATGTTCCGCATCCACGGGTTCGAGCCGGGGGCGGTCGTGCCGACCACGGCACTGGTCATGCGGCACATCCACCCCGAGGACGTGGAGGCCGCCTGGGAGTCGCGGGAGGCGGTCGTGGGCCGTGGAGAGGCCTACTCCTTCCTGCACCGCATCGTCACCGCCACCCAGGCGCACAAGGTGGTCATCGCCGCCGGCCACGTCGAGGACGAGGACGGCACCCTCGTCGTCTCGGGACACCTTGTCGACCTCACCGACGTACGCCGCGACGCCGTCAACGCCGAGCTGGAGTCGGCGGTCGTGGACTTCGTCGGGCACCGGGCGGTCATCGAGCAGGCCAAGGGCGTGCTGATGCAGCTCTACAGCGTGGACGCCGACACGGCGTGGGTCCTGCTGCGCGCCTTCTCCGTCGACACCAACCGCAAGGTGCGCGACATCGCCCGGGCCCTCGTCTCGGCGGCGGCGGACGACCGCACGCCCACCAAGCGGCAGCGCGTGTCCGCCCACGACATGCTCGAGCGGATCTACGCCGAGGCGCTGGAGGGCGCGCCGCCCGGCTGACCGGGCCAGACCGCGGGCTCAGAGCTCGCTCTGGACCCCTGCGAGCAGCTGGCGCGCCATCACGATCCGCTGGACCTGGTTGGTGCCCTCGTAGATCTGGGTGATCTTGGCGTCGCGCATCATCCGCTCGACCGGGTAGTCGCGGGTGTAGCCGTAGCCGCCGAGCACCTGGACGGCGTTGACGGTGACCTCCATCGCCACGTCGGAGGCGAAGCACTTGGCCGCGGCGCCGAAGAACGTCAGGTCGGAGTCGCCCCGCTCGGAGCGGCCGGCGGCGGCGTAGGTCATCTGGCGGGCCGCCTCGATCTTCATGCCCATGTCGGCGAGCATGAACTGGAGTCCCTGGAAGTCGGCGATCGACCTGCCGAACTGCTGGCGCTCCTTGGCGTAGTCGAGGGCGTGGTCCAGGGCTCCCTGGGCGACACCGACGGCCTGGGCCGCGATCGTGACCCGGGTGTGGTCGAGGGTCTTCATGGCGGTGGCGAACCCGGTGCCCTCCTCGCCGATCATCCGGTCGGCGGGGATCCGCACCTTGTCGAGGTAGACCTCGCGGGTCGGGCTGCCCTTGATGCCGAGCTTCTTCTCCGGGGCGCCGAAGGAGACGCCCGCGTCGGACTTCTCGACCACGAAGGCCGAGATCCCGCCGCGGGTCTTCTTCTCGGGGTCGGTCACGGCCATCACGGTGTAGAACTCGGACTCGCCGGCGTTGGTGATCCAGCGCTTCACGCCGTCGATGACCCACTCGTCGCCGTCGCGGACGGCGCGGGTCTTCATGCCACCGGCGTCGGAGCCCGCGTCGGGCTCCGAGAGGCAGTAGGAGAAGCCGCCCCCACCGCGGGCGAGCGCGCCGAGGTAGCGCTTCTTGAGCTCCTCGGAGCCGGCGATCTGCACCGGGAGCGAGCCGAGCTTGTTGACGGCGGGGATCAGCGAGGACGACACGCACGCGCGGGCCACCTCCTCGATCACCAGCACCGTGGCGAGCGCGTCGGCGCCGGCGCCGCCGTACTCCTCCGGCACGTGCGGGGCGTGGAAGTCCGAGGCGAGCAGCGCGGCGGCGGCCTCGTGGGGGTAGCGCGCCTCCTCGTCGACGGCGGCCGCGTGGGGGGCGATCTTGGCGTCGCACACCGCGCGGACGGCCTCGCGGATCGCCTGGTGCTCCTCGGGGAGGGCGTAGAGGGGGAACTCGCTCATGCACGAATTGTAGGACGTCCATCCTTTCTGGAGGAGGCGTCTACGGTGTGGGCATGACCACTCCGGCTGCTCCCGCCTGGCAGGACCACGAGGCCATCGACCGCATGCTCGACGAGCTCGGCACGTGGGCGGTCGTCGGCCTGTCCGGCGACCCGTCGAGGACGGCGTACTCGATCGCCGCGCTGCTCCAGGAGCGTGGCAAGCGGATCGTGCCCGTGCACCCGCAGTTCGCCGACCCCGCGGCCCCCGCGGTGCTCGGCGAGCAGGGCTACGCCTCCCTGGCCGACGTGCCGTTCGCGATCGACGTCGTCGACGTCTTCCGTCGCTCGGAGGCGGCCGGCGAGTTCGCCGACCAGGCGGTGGAGGTCGGGGCGCAGGCCGTGTGGTTCCAGCTCGGCGTCGTCGACCACGAGGCCTTCGCGCGCACCACCGCGGCGGGGGTCGCGATGGTGATGGACACCTGCCCCGCCATCGAGTGGCGGCGCCGCGGCCGCTAGCCCTCGAGGTCGACCGTCGCCTCGACCATCGTGATGCCGAGCTGGCCGAGGCACTCCTCGAGCACCCACTGCACGTCGAGGGTGTCGGCCAGCGGCATCACCGGGCTCTCGGTGAGCCCCGCGGCCAGGCAGCGCTGGACCTCCTCGACCTGGTGGACGTAGCCGGTGCCGGTCGGCGGCAGCTCGACCTCCTCGGCCTCCTGCCCGTTGCGGCGTACGACGACGCGGCTCGGGTGGTGGAACGGCGGCACGAGCTCGAGGGTCCCCTCGGTGCCGACGAGGAGCGCGCGTCCCGGCGTCGCGCTCGCGAGCGAGCAGGTCAGCGACGCGGCGCGCCCGTCGGCCCACGACAGCTGGATCGCGGCCGAGCGGTCCGCACCGTTGGGGTAGGTCGTCCCGGTCGCGGTCACCCGGTCCGGGCGGCCCAGGAAGTGCTGGGCCAGCGAGATCGGGTAGACGCCGAGGTCGAGGACCGCCCCGCCGCCGAGCGCCAGGTCGAAGAGCCGGTTGCCGGGGTCGTACTCGCGGAAGGCACCGAAGTCGGCCTGCACCAGCAGCACGTCGCCGATCGCGCCGCCGGCGACGAGGTCGCGCGCGTGCCGCAGCGCCGGCTGGAAGCGGGTCCACATCGCCTCCATGCAGAAGACCTCGGCGGCGCGGGCCGCCGCCACCACCTCCTCGGCGCCGGCCAGCGTGGCGGTGAAGGCCTTCTCGACGAGCAGCGCGGTCCCGGCCTCGACGGCGGCCAGCGCGAGCGCGTGGTGCTGCGGGTGCGGGGTGGCGATGTAGACCACGTCGACCTCGCCCCGCGCGCCCGCGTCGAGGAGGTCGCGGTGGGTGCCGGATGCGGCCGCCCCGAAGCGGTCCGCGAAGTCGGCGGCCGATCCCGGCGAGCGGCTGCCCACGAAGGCGAGCTCGGCGTCCGGCACCAGGGCCAGGTCGGTGGCGAAGGCCGCAGCCATTCCGCCGGTCGCGGCGATTCCCCAGCGCGTCGTCATGGCACGACCCTAGGGGCTCGGCTCAGGACCAGGCGCGGTCGACCACGTGCTGCGCGATGGCCAGGCTGGAGGTCGCGGCCGGCGAGGGCGCGTTGCGCACGCAGGTCACGCCGTCGGCGTGCGTGATGCGGAAGTCGTCGACCAGGCTCCCGTCGCGGTCCACCGCCTGCGCGCGCACGCCGCTGCCGGCGCGGCGCACGTCCGCGACGCCGATGGCGGGCACGTAGCGCGACGCGGAGCGCATGAACGCGCGCTGCGACGCGGAGCCGACCACCTCGTCGATGCCGGTGCGCCAGTGCTCACGGGCCAGGCGCCAGAAGCCTGGCCACGCCAGCACCTCGCGGAGGTCCGTCGCGGAGACGTCGCGCCGCCGGTAGCCCTCGCGCCGGGTGGCGAGGACAGCGTTGGGGCCGACCTCGAGCTCCCCGGTGACTCGGCGGGTGAAGTGGACGCCGAGGAACGGGTAGCGCGGGTCCGGGACGGGGTAGACCATCCCCCGCACCAGGTCCTGCTTGGCGGTGCTCACGGCGAGGTACTCCCCGCGGAACGGCAGGATGGCCGGCCCGCGCTCGCCGTCGACGAGCGCGGAGACCCGGTCGGCGTGCAGGCCGGCGGCCACGACGACGTGGTCGAAGTGCAGTGGTGTGGGATCGCCCTCGACCTGCACCGTCGCGCCACCCGCACGGCGCCGGATGTCGACCACCTTCGCCCCGAGCCGCACCCCTCCGCCGCCGGCGAACACGTCGTCGGCCATCGCCTGCGTGATCGCGGTGTAGTCGGTGATGGCGGTCTCCGGCGAGTGCAGCGCGGCGAGCCCGCCGGCGTGCGGCTCGACCTCCCCGATCTCCCCGGCCGCGAGGCGCCGCAGCCCCGGCACCCCGTTGTCGGTCGCGGTGTGCGCGAGGGCGTCGAAACGCCCCATCTCCTCACGGTCCACCGCGACGACGAGCTTGCCGCAGGCGTCGTACGCGATCGAGTGCTCGGCGCAGAAGTCGCGCAGCATCGTCCTGCCGCGGGCACACAGCTCGGCCTTGAGGCTGCCGGGCCTGTAGTAGATGCCCGCGTGCACGACGCCCGAGCTGTGGCCCGTCTGGTGCGCCGCGAGGCGGTCCTCCTTCTCCAGCACCACGACCTCGGTGCCCGGACGGCGACGGACGACCTCGCGCGCGATGGCGACGCCGAGGATCCCGCCACCGACGAGCCCCACCCTCATCTCCCCCATGCGGAGGACGCTGGTGGGTGCGGCAGCCACCGTCAAGCCACAATGTCGGGATGCGCGACCTCCACGTCCCCGCGGGCCCGGGCCTGCCCGAGGGCCTGGTCGTGCCCGCGACCGACCTCGTCGAGCGCTTCTCGCGCTCGCCGGGCCCCGGCGGCCAGTCGGTGAACACCTCGGACTCCCGCGTGGAGCTCGAGCTCGACGTCGCCGCGACCAGCGCGCTGACCGACACCCAGCGCACCCGCGCGCTGCGTCGCTGGCCCTCGGGCCGGATCGCGATCGCCGCGTCGGAGCACCGCTCGCAGCACCGCAACCGGGTCGCCGCCCGCGAGCGGCTCGCCGACGCGCTGCGCGAGGCGCTGGCCCCGCCGCCTCCTCAGCGACGCCCGACGCGACCGAGTCGCGGCGCCAAGGAGCGCCGGCTGCGCGCGAAGAAGGAGCGAGCGGGCACCAAGGCCCTGCGCGGCCGGGTGCGCGACCGGGACTAGAAGCCGACGCGGCGGGTCTGGCCCGCCGCCGCCTGGCGGACGACGTCGCCCTTGGCGTGCGCGGTCTCCGCGAGCGTCGACGCGTGGTCGAGCAGCCGCTGCCGGAGCTCGGGGTCGCTGGTCGCGAGGATGCGCGCAGCCAGGAGGCCGGCATTCTTCGCGTTGCCGATGGCGACGGTGGCGACCGGGATCCCGCCGGGCATCTGCACGATCGAGAGCAGCGAGTCCATGCCGTCGAGGTACTTCAGCGGCACCGGCACCCCGATGACCGGCAGCGGCGTGACGGAGGCCAGCATGCCGGGCAGGTGGGCCGCTCCCCCGGCGCCGGCGATGACCACCGACAGGCCGCGGACGTGGGCCTGCTGGCCCCACTCGATCATCTCGGTGGGCATCCGGTGGGCGGACACCACGTCGGCCTCCCAGGCGACGCCGAGCTCGGTGAGCGCCTCCCCCGCGGCCTGCATGACGGGCCAGTCGGAGTCCGAGCCCATCACGATCCCGACCTTCGCGCTGCCCTGCTGGACCTGCTCACTCATGGGTCGACCCTCTCGTCGGTCTCTGCTGGCTCGGGCTGGCTCGGGCTGGCTCGGGATGGCTCGGGATGGCTTCGGGTGGCTCGGCGCTCATTCGCTCTCGTCGCCCAGGTCGCCGCGGAACCAGGCGGCGGCGTGGCGGGCCCGCTCGAGGCAGTCGTCGAGGTCGTCGCCGTAGGCGTTGACGTGGCCGACCTTGCGGCCGGGCCGCAGGTCCTTGCCGTAGAGGTGCACGCGCAGGTGCGGGTCGCGCGCCATGGCGTGCGGGAGGCCGTCGTAGAGGTGGCCGCTGTCGGTGGGTCCGCCGAGGATGTTGACCATCACGGTCCAGCGGGCGCGCGGGGCCGGGGAGCCCAGCGGGAGGTCCATGACGGCACGCAGGTGGTTCTCGAACTGGGACGTCACGGCGCCGTCCTGGGTCCAGTGGCCGGTGTTGTGCGGACGCATCGCCAGCTCGTTGACCAGGATCCTGCCGTCGGTGGTCTCGAAGAGCTCGACGGCGAGGATGCCCGTGACGTCGAGCGCACCGGCGACGCGCAGGGCGATCTCCTGCGCCTGACCGGCCAGGGCGGGCGCGAGGTCCGGGGCGGGGGCGACCACCTCGTGGCAGATGCCGTCGAGCTGGGTGGAGGCGACGACGGGGTACGCCGCGGCCTGGCCGCTGGGCGAGCGGGCCACGAGGGCCGACAGCTCGCGGCGGAAGTCGACCAGCTCCTCGGCCAGCACCTCCACCCCGGCCGCGGTCGCGGCGTCGAAGGCGGCCTGCGCCTCGTCGGCGCTGCGCACCACCCACACGCCCTTGCCGTCGTAGCCGCCGCGGGTCGTCTTGAGGACGCACGGCATCCCGAACGCCTCGACGTCGGCGGTCGTGGTGACGACGGCGTTGCGGGGGCACGGCACGTCGAGCTCGGCGAGACGGCGACGCATGACCGCCTTGTCCTGGGCGTGCACGAGCGCGTCGGGACCGGGGCGTACGGCGACGCCGTCGGCCTCGAGGGCGTGCAGGTGCGCGGTCGGCACGTGCTCGTGGTCGAAGGTGACCACGCGGGCGCCCTCGGTCACCCGGCGCAGCGTGGCCAGGTCGGTGTGGTCACCCACGAGCTGGTCGGGGATGACCTGGGCGGCGGAGACGCCCTCGGCCTCGGCGAGCAGGCGCAGCGGCAGGCCGAGCGCGATCGCGGGCTGGGCCATCATCCGCGCGAGCTGGCCGCCCCCGATGACGGCGAGCGTGGGAGCACGGTGCGAACCGGTCGAGGACACGACCGGAGCCTATAGAAGCACCGGGGCAGGGGGTCGCCCGCCTCAGCTGGCGACGGTGCGCGCGCGGCTCTCGAAGCGCAGCCCGCGGCCGCGGTGCGTGGTGATCAGGGTCGGGTTGCGGGGGTCGTCGTCGAGCTTGCGCCGCAACCACCCCAGGTGCACGTCGATGGTCTTGGAGTTGGTGTAGAACGACGTCTGCCACACGTCCGCCATCAGCTCGCCGCGGGTGACGATGTCACCGGGTCGGGACATGAGGGCGTGCAAGAGCTGGAACTCCTTGCGCGAGAGCCTGATCTCGCGGTCGCCTCGCCACACCTGACGGGTGGTCGGGTCGAGTCGCACGTCCTGCACAGCCAACACGCGCTGAACGTAGGGAGGAGACGGTGCCCGGGGGGTCCTTATGGGTGAAAAATGGCCGAGTGGTCTGGTCCACCTGCGGGTCCGTCCCGCGGTGCACCCGGGCCGCTCAGCGACGGCGTACGGCCACCGGCTCGACCAGCCCGAACCCGCGCACCGGCCGGGCCGGGAGGCGCCGGCTCTCCCAGTCCTCGGCGGGCAGCAGGTCGGCGGTGTTCTGGTCGACGATCAGCCGGTTGCGCCGGGCCACCTGCGTGAGCCGGGCGGCCATGTTGACCGGCGGGCCGAAGATGTCGCCGAGGCGCTGGACCACCGGTCCGCTGGCCAGGCCGAGGCGGACGTCGGGCATCTTGGAGTCGCGGCCGATGACGTTGATGATCCCCTCGGCCACCGCGACGGCGTCCTCGGCGCCGCTGGTCACGAAGAGCACGGAGTCGCCGAGGCTCTTGATGATGCGACCGGCGTAGCGCGCCACGACGTCCTGGCAGCGGCTCTCGAAGACCTCGACGAGGTCGCCGATCTCGTCGCGGTCGAGGGTGTTGGACAGCGCCGTGAAGGACACCAGGTCGGCGAACCCGACGCTGACGTCGATGGTGTGGAGGTCCTCGTCCTTGGCGCCCATCGCCTCGATGCGGCCCACCGCGGCGGCGAGGTGGCGGCGCCAGGCGTAGACCAGCAGGCGCTCGAAGGGCGGGTTGACCTCGTCGATGAGGCGCAGCGCGGAGCCGATGCGCGAGCCGGTGGCCTCGGCGCCGGACTCCATCTCCTCGACGCGGCTGACGAGGGTGGAGACCTCCCAGTCGGCGAGCCGGGCCATCGTCTGGCCCACGCCGCGGGTGAGGTTGACGGCCGTGTCGAAGTCGACCGCCCCGGCGTCGACGAAGCTCATCAGCGTCGCGACGGCCTTGACGTCGGCGGCGGTGTAGGCCTTCTCGCCGACGAACTCGGGGAACCCGAGCGCGCGCCACAGCCGACGGGCCTGCTCGATGGTCACGCCGGTCTCGGTGGCCACCTCGAGCGCGTTGAACTCCGGGGCGCTGCGCAGGATGGCCTCGTCGAGCCTCTCCCCCGGCGCCTGCCTGGCTGCGGGCTCGGAGGGCGCTCGGGACGACTTGCGGTCAGGCGCCATCGTCTCGACGGTCACCACCGGACAGCCGGTGCAGCTCGTTGGCGACCTGGAGCTGGACCTGCTCGACGTCGGGGATGTCGTGGAGCAGGACGCTGCCGTCGGTGCTCGCGTCGGAGACCACGAGCGTGCCGCAGCCGAAGATCCGGTCGATGACGCCGATCTCGAAGTCGACGCCGCTGATCCGGTTGAGCGGGATCGTGCGGCCCTCCTTGGCGATGAAGCCGGAGCGCTTGATGAAGCGGCGGTTGGTGAACGTGTAGGTGGTGGTCAGCCACGCGACCAGCGGGCGCACGACGAACCACAGGACGATGAGGACGGCGACGATCCCCGCGCCGACGCCGACCGGTGTGGAGTCGGTCAGGGTGCTCAGCCAGATCACGGCCGCCACGAGGAGCACGAGCACCAGCGCCGGACCGATCAGCGCCTTGGGGTGCGTCCTCGTGGTGACGACGACGTGCTCGCCCTCGTTGAGGAGCTTGCTCGGGTAGGCCACGCGCCGATCATGTCACTAGGCCGGCCGCACGTGCACCACATCGCCGGCGGCCACGGTGAAGGTGCCGTCGCCGGTCCCGACCACCAGCGCCCCGGTGGCGTCGATGTCGAGCGCCTCCCCGCGGCGTACGACGTCCCCGGGCAGGTGCACGTCGACGGTCCGGCCCAGCGTGACGCACACGTCGGCGTAGGCGCGGCGCAGCGCCTCGGTGTCGTCGAGCAGGCCGAGCAGCCCGTGCAGCGAGCCGAGCACCTGGCCGAGCAGGCCGGTGCGCTCGACGGGCTCGCCGGTCTCGAGCGCGACCGACGTGGCGAGCGCGACGGGCAGCTCGTCGAGGGTCTGGTCGACGTTGATGCCGACCCCCACCACCGCCATCGGCCCCCGCTCGGCCTCGATGCGCTCGACGAGGATGCCGCACACCTTGCGCCCGGGCCCCGAGGCCGCGTCGACCAGCACGTCGTTGGGCCACTTGAGGGCGATGTCGGGCAGCCGGTCGGCGAGCGCGGCCTGCACGGCGTACCCGGTCAGGAGGGGCAGCCACGGCCACGACGTCGGCGCCACGTCGGGGCGCAGCAGCACCGAGAAGGTCAGCGAGGACCGCGCCGGCGTCTCCCACGCGCGGTCCAGGCGGCCGCGCCCGGCGGTCTGGTGCTCGGTCACCACGACGAGGCCGGGCTCCTCGCCCGCGCGGGCCCGCTCGGCGACGTACGCGTTGGTGGAGGGGGTCGCGTCCAGCAGCTCGACACGCCACCCGAGGGGCGCCGCGAGCCGGGCGGGGTCGAGGGGTGGTCGCGGTGCGGGTCTCTCCGTCATGGGTCTAGATTGCCGCAGAGATCGATCACGACGCAGACGTCGTGCGAGACGACCAGGAGGCCACCGCGTGAGTGCACAGCCGGGTGAGGGCACCGACGTCCCCCCTCAGGACATGGAGATCGACGTCCACACCACGGCGGGCAAGCTCGCCGACCTCGAGCGGCGCCTCGACGAGGCGGTGCACGCGGGCTCCGCGAAGGCGATCGAGAAGCAGCATGCCAAGGGGCGCGGGACCGCCCGTGAGCGCATCGAGATGCTCTTCGACGAGGGCACGTTCGTCGAGCTCGACGAGCTGGCCCGGCACCGCTCGACGGCGTTCGGGCTCGAGAGGACCCGCCCCTACGGCGACGGCGTCGTGACCGGCTACGGCGAGGTCAACGGCCGGATGGTGTGCGTGTTCAGCCAGGACTTCACCGTCTTCGGCGGCTCGCTCGGCGAGGTCTACGGCGAGAAGATCACCAAGGTGATGGACCTCGCCATGAAGACCGGCTGCCCGATCGTCGGCATCAACGAGGGCGCCGGGGCGCGTATCCAGGAGGGCGTCGTCTCGCTCGGGCTCTACGGCGAGATCTTCCGCCGCAACGTGCACGCCTCGGGCGTGATCCCGCAGATCAGCCTGATCATGGGCAACTGCGCCGGCGGCCACGTCTACTCCCCCGCCGTCACCGACTTCACGGTCATGGTCGACCAGACCTCCGCGATGTTCATCACCGGTCCCGACGTCATCAAGACCGTCACCGGTGAGGACGTCACGATGGAGGACCTCGGCGGGGCGCGGACGCACAACACCAAGTCCGGCAACGCCCACTACATGGCCTCCGACGAGGAGGACGCCATCGACTACGTCAAGGCGATGCTGTCCTACCTCCCGCAGAACAACCTCGACCCGTCGCCGACCTACGACGAGCGACCGGACATGGAGGTCACCGACCTCGACCGCAGCCTCGACACCCTCATCCCCGACAGCCCCAACCAGCCCTACGACATGCACGACGTGATCACCGCCGTGCTCGACGACGAGGAGTTCCTCGAGGTCCAGGAGCTGTTCGCGCCCAACATCCTCGTCGGCTTCGGCCGCGTCGAGGGGCAGTCGGTCGGCATCGTGGCCAACCAGCCCCTGCAGCTGGCCGGCACCCTCGACATCGACGCCTCGGAGAAGGCCGCCCGCTTCGTGCGGTTCTGCGACGCCTTCAACCTGCCGGTGCTGACGTTCGTCGACGTGCCGGGATTCCTGCCGGGCACCGACCAGGAGTGGGACGGGATCATCCGCCGCGGCGCCAAGCTGATCTACGCCTACGCCGAGGCGACCGTCCCGCTGGTCACGATCATCACCCGCAAGGCCTACGGCGGCGCCTACGACGTGATGGGCTCCAAGCACCTCGGCGCCGACATCAACGTCGCCTGGCCGACCGCGCAGATCGCCGTGATGGGCGCGCAGGGAGCCGCCAACATCCTGCACCGCAAGACCCTCAAGGCGGTCGAGGACGAGGGGGGCGACGTCGAGGCGCGCCGCGCCGAGCTCATCGACGAGTACGAGACCACGCTGGCCAACCCCTACATCGCCGCCGAGCGGGGCTACGTCGACGCCGTCATCGCGCCGCACGAGACGCGCGTCGAGATCGTCCGCTCCCTGCGGCTGCTGCGCTCCAAGCGCGAGACGCTGCCGCCGAAGAAGCACGGGAACATCCCCCTCTGATGGCCGCGTCAGAGGGACAGCAGGACCAGCCGCTGCTCCGGGTCGTCGACCCGGACGCGACCCCCGAGGAGGTCGCGGCCCTGGTCGCGGTGTTCGCCTCCCTGGGCTCGTCCGGTGGCGAGGCTCCACGCCGCCCGCGGCCGGCGTGGAGCCACCCGGCCCGCGGCGTCCGGCACCCGCACCGCAACGGGCCCGACGGCTGGCGGGCCAGCGGCCTGCCGTGCTGAGCCGTCAGCGACCCGGCGACCTGCGACGGCGACCGGCGATCAGGAGAGCAGGTCCGCCAGGTCCTGCGCCGCCTGCTGCGCGTCGTAGGTCTCGATGAGGTCGTGGGTGTCGGTCGTCTCCACGTCGAGCAGGACCAGTCCCTGCTCGTCCTCGTCGAGGAACCACACGGCGTAGTCGATGTGCGAGTCGTTGGTGGGGAAGGTGGTCCGCCGGACGAAGAACTCGCGTCGGCCGACGGTGATCGCCTCCGTGACCTGGACGTTCTGGCCGTTGTCCACCTCGCCGACCCGGCTGACGTCCTCTCGCGCCAGCTCGAGCTCGGCCGGGTCGTCGAAGCGGGCCACGACCAGGTCGGTCGCCGGGGGCGACCACGAGCAGATCAGCCGGTGCCCGCTGTCACCCAGCGTGCTGACGCCGACGTCCGGCGAGTCCTCGTCCAGGTCGTGCCCGGCGACCTCCGGGGTGTCGATCGGGCACGAGCCCGAGGACAGGACCGGGACGTCCCCGACCTGGTCGGCGTCCTCGACCGCCCGGTCCAGCTCGGCGTACCACTCCGGGTCGACACCCGTCTCCCGCACCGGCTCCGGCTCGTCGCTGCAGGCGGCCAGGGTGAAGGCCAGGGTGACGGTGAGAGCGGGCGCGAGCAGGGCGGCACGGGCGCGCGTCGTCATGGGCCGATGCTCGCACAGGGCGTCCGGCCGGACGTGGCAAGGTGTGGCCCATGCCCGGACCGAGCACCGCACGCACCATCGACGCCCTCTGCGACGCCTACGTCGACGACTACTGCGCCCTCGACCCGCTGACCGCCACCTCGATCGGCGTCGGCGGGCACGACCACGAGCTGACGGACTTCTCCCCCGCCGGGTTCGACACCCGCGAGGCACTGGCCCGCCAGGCCGTGGCGGCGGTCGAGGCGGCCACGCCGGTCGACGACCGGGAGGCGGCCGCGAAGGACGCGTTCCTCGAGCGCACCCGCCTCGAGCTCGAGCTCGAGGAGGCCGGCGTCAACCGCTCCCGGATGTCGGTGCTGTGGAGCCCGCTCCACGAGGTCCGGGGCGTCTTCGACCTGATGCCGACCGAGGGCGAGGACGCCGTCGCAGCGATCGCGGCCCGGCTCGCCGCCGTGCCCGCCGCCCTCGAGGGCCTGCGGGTCACGCTCTCCGACGAGGCACGCAAGGGCAACGTCGTCGCGGCGCGGCAGTACGCCGAGGTGGCCGAGCAGGTGCGCCGCTGGACCGGCCGGACCGGCGAGGCGGGCGACTTCTACCTCGGCCTCGTCGAGCGGCTCGACGTCCCCGACCGCACCGGGCTCCGGGCGCTGGCCGGCGCGGCGAGCGCGGCCACGGCGTCGTTCGGCCTCTTCCTCAGCGACGAGATGGAGCCCCAGGGCCGGGCGGAGGAGGGCGTGGGCCGCGAGGTGTACGCCCTCGCCAGCCGCTACTTCCTCGGCGCCGAGGTCGACCTCGACGAGACCTACGCCTGGGGCTGGGCCGAGCTCCAGCGGCTCTCCGACCTGATGCACGCCACCGCCGACCGCATCCTCCCCGGCGCCGACGTCGACGGCGCGGTCGCGCACCTCGACGCCGATCCCGAGCGGGTCGTGCACGGGCGGGAGGCCTTCCGCGACTGGATGCAGCGGCTGGCGGACCGCACGGTCGCCGACATGGCCGACGTGCACTTCGACATCCCGGAGCCGATCCGCCGGATCGAGTGCATGCTCGCCCCCACCAACGACGGCGGCATCTACTACACCGGCCCGTCGGAGGACTTCGAGCGCCCGGGCCGGATGTGGTGGTCGGTGCCCGACGGCATCGAGGACTTCCACCCGTGGCGCGAGGTGACCACGGTCTTCCACGAGGGCGTGCCCGGCCACCACCTGCAGGTCGCGCAGACGGCCTACCGCAGCGACACGCTCAACCGCTGGCAGCGCCTGATGTGCTGGTGCAGCGGCCACGGCGAGGGCTGGGCGCTCTACGCCGAGCGACTGATGGAGGAGCTCGGCTTCCTCGACGACCCCGCCGACCTGCTCGGCATGCTCGACGGCCAGTCGATGCGCGCGGCCCGGGTGATCGTGGACATCGGGATGCACCTCGGCCTCACCGTCCCCGAGGACAACCGGCTCGGCGCCGGCGGCGCCGCCTTCCACCCGGGCGAGACGTGGACGCCCGAGCTGGGCCTGGAGTTCATGCGGCTGCACTGCCGGATGGACGACGAGGTCATCCAGTTCGAGGTCAAGCGCTACCTCGGCCTGCCCGGCCAGGCGCCGTCCTACAAGGTCGGCGAGCGCATCTGGCTCGAGGCGCGGGCCGAGGTGCAGCAGCGGCAGGGCGAGGGGTTCGACCTCAAGGCCTTCCACCGTGCCGCGCTCGACCTGGGCTCGCTGGGGCTCGACCCGCTGCGCACCGCGCTGGGGCGCCTGTGACCCGGCTGGTCCTCGCCTCCGCCTCCCCCGCACGCCGTACGACGCTGCGTGCGGCCGGGCTCGACCCCGTGGTCGTCGTCAGCGGCGTCGACGAGTCGCAGCTGTCCGACCTGCCGCCCGCCGAGCTCGCGCTGCAGCTGGCCGAGCTCAAGTGCGCGGCGGTGGCCGCTCGGGACGACCTGCCCGCCGACGCGCTCGTCCTGGGCTGCGACTCGGTCCTCGAGCTCGACGGGGAGGCGCTCGGCAAGCCCCACGACCCGGCCGAGGCACGACGCCGCTGGCAGGCGATGCGGGGCCGCTCCGGCGTGCTCCACAGCGGCCACTGCCTGCGCGACGCCGCGACCGGACGGGTCGCGGCGGCCACCGGCTCGACGACCGTCCACTTCGCCGACGTCAGCGACGAGGAGATCGCTGCCTACGTCGCGACCGGCGAGCCGCTGGAGGTCGCCGGCGCCTTCACGATCGACGGGATCGGCGGGGCGTTCGTCACCGGCATCGAGGGCGACCACCACAACGTGGTGGGCGTCAGCCTGCCGCTGCTGCGCGAGCTGGTCCTCGAACTCGGGCACGGGTGGCCGGACCTGTGGGCGTGACCCGATAGCATCCCCGGCGTGGGGGGCCCCGGTTCGGTGAAGGCAGAGCCCGTCGCCGACCCCGAGAACCGCTACGGGGTGCGCGACGAGCGCCTGCTGACGGGCGCGACCGTCATCACCGGCGTGCGCACCGCCGCCTCCGTCATGCTGGCCGCCCTCGCGGCCCACCAGGACAGCCTCGAGCTGCTGGTCGCCGCGCTCGTGGTCTACTGGGTCGGCGACATGCTCGACGGGTTCTACGCCCGGGTCCGCGACTGCGAGACCCGCATCGGCGCGGTCCTCGACGTCATCTGCGACCGGTTCAACGCCGCCGCGTTCTACATCGGCCTGGCGTGGCTGCAGCCGGACCTGTCCCCCGCGATCTTCGTCTACCTCGCCGAGTTCATGGTGGTCGACTTCTTCCTCTCGATCGCGTTCCTCGCCTGGCCGGTGCGCAGCCCCAACTACTTCTTCGTCATCGACCGGCCCATCTGGCTGTGGAACTGGTCCAAGCCGGCCAAGGCGGTCAACAGCGCCCTCTTCGCGGTGCTGCTGCTGGTCACCGGGTGGATGTGGGTCGGCCTGGCCATCGCCTCGGCGCTGCTGGTGCTCAAGTGCGTCTCGCTGCACCGCCTGGTGCGGATCGGGCTGCCGGTGCCCGGGGCCGTCGGCTGATGCTCTTCTGGAGCGTCATGGGCGCCTCGATCGGCTCCGCCCTGCTCCCGTTGATCAACATCGAGGCCATCCTCGCGGTGGCGGTCAACCGTGCCCCCGACCAGATGTGGGCGCTGCTCGTCGCCGCGATCGTGGGGCAGATGCTCGGCAAGATCCTCTGGTACTGGGGCGGCATGCACCTCGACCGGGCCCCCTGGGTCGACCGGCACCTCGCCAAGCCCAAGGTCAAGGCGTCGCTCGACAAGTGGCACGAGCGCGCGGAAGGGCGGCCGTGGTTCACGGCCGCCCTCCTCTTCGTCTCCGCCGCCACCGGCTTCCCGCCGTACGCCGTCACGGCGGTGCTGGCGGGCATCCTGCGCGTCCCCTTCTGGATCTTCCTCGTCACCGGGACGCTCGGTCGCGGGCTGAGGTTCTGGGCGGTCGTGGCCGGGACCTCCGGGCTCGTCAACCTGTTCTGAGATCCGTCGTGAGGCCCCGGCCGCATCGCGGCTACTCCGCGCTGGACCACGCCTGGCGGAGGGTGACGCGGCCACCGGTCTGCAGCAGCGCCCGGCGGTAGAGGCGCTCGCCCACCCACACCGTCACCACGGCGAAGACGGCGAGCAGTCCCAGTGCGAGGAGCGGCTCCCACCACTCCACGCCACCGGCGAGGATCCGCTTGGGCATCACCACCGCGGAGACCGGCGGGATGTAGGACGCGATCACCTGGCTGCGGCCGTCGAGCGAGACGCCCCCGAAGAACATCACCAGCATGAGCATCGTCAGCGGCGTCGAGGTGGCCTGCAGGTCCTCGGTGCGCGAGGCCAGCGAGCCGGCCACCGCCCACAGGCAGGCGAGCGCGATGAAGCCCGCCAGGAAGAAGCAGATGAACCACGCGGTGGGTCCGGACAGCGCCGGGACGTAGGACTTGTAGGACGTGAACGAGAGCCCGACGAGGCCGACGGCGATGTAGATCAGCAGCTGGATCATCGCGAGGGCCGTGTTGCCGAGCACCTTGCCGGCGAGCAGCTGGCGCAGCGGGATGGCGGCGGCGATGATCTCGACGATGCGGCTCTGCTTCTCCTCGATCACCGAGGAGGCCAGCTGCATGCCGAAGATCAGGGCGGCGAAGTAGAAGAGGAAGACGAAGACGAACCCGACCGCCTGCGCGACCGCCGCCTTCTCCGCGTCGCCGCGCAGGAAGTCGGTCGACACGGTGCTGCCCGCCTCGAGGTCCTCGACCGACGTGCCGACGTTCGCCGCGTTCTCCGACAGCACCTGCTGGCGCACGACGGCGCTCGCCACCTCGGTCAGCGACTCCTGCTCGCTGGACTCCGAGGTCAGCTCCCACCCGTCGTCGACGGGGTGCAGCCAGGCGTCGACCTCGTCCTCGCGGAGCGCGGTCTCGGCGGCGGCCCGGTCGTCGAGCTCGACGACGGTGACCGCGACCTTGTCGTCGACGTCGGGAGCGGCCTCCTCGATGGCCGCCGCCATCGCGACCGAGTCGGGCGTGGCCCCCAGGGTGACCTCGGTGGTGCGCTCCTCCTGCCAGGCCGAGAACCCGATGAAGCCGACCAGCATGACGACCATGAGGACGGTGCCGATCATGAACGACTTGTCGGTGATGCGCGAGACGACCTCGCGGCGGGTGACGAGCAACCAAGCGGGCTCGGTCCCGGTGTCCCGGTCGTGCGCCCGGTCGTGCGTGCGGTCGTGGGTGCGGTTGTCGGTGCTCATGCGGTGGCCTCCCGGTAGATCTCGCTGAGCGCCGGGCGGACCCGGACGAACTCGTGGACGTCGCCGCGGCGCGTGGCCTCGGCGACCAGGTGCTGCTCGGCGCCGTCCTGGCGGACCTCGACGAGCGCGGTGGTGCCGTCCAGGTCCAGCACCTCGAGCCCGCGGTGGTCGCGGACCCAACCGGCGTCGCCGCCGAGGACGAGGCGGAAGCGCGGCACCCCCGCGTCGCGCAGCTCCGCAACCGTCCCGGCGGCGACCCGGCGTCCGTGGGCCAGCACGACCAGCCGGTCGCACAGGCGCTCGACGAGGTCGAGCTGGTGGCTGGAGAAGAGGACCGGGACGCCGTCGCGGGTGTACTCGCGCAGCAGGTCGACCATCGAGTCGACGGCGATCGGATCGAGGCCCGAGAACGGCTCGTCGAGGATCAGCGCGGCCGGCCGGGGCAGCACCGAGGCGATGATCTGCACCCGCTGCTGGTTGCCCAGCGACAGCTTCTCGAGGTGGTCCTTCGTCCGCTCGCCGAGGCCGAAGCGCTCGAGCAGCTCCAGGACCTGGGTCCGCGCCTCGACCCGGCCGAGGCCCTTGAGCTGGGCGACGTACACGAGCTGGTCGAGGATCGGCTGCTTCGGGTAGAGGCCGCGCTCCTCGGGCATGTAGCCGAAGGACCGACGGTCCAGCCGGGTGATCGGCCGGCCCTGCCACAGCACCTCTCCCCCGTCGATGCCGAGCACGCCCATGACCATCCGCATGGTCGTCGTCTTGCCCGCGCCGTTGCCCCCGACGAACCCGGTGAGGAGCCCGTCGGGCACCTCGAACGACACGTGGTCCACGGCGGTGTTGTCACCGAACCGTCTGGTCAGCTCCCGTATCTCCAACATGACCACGACGCTAGGGGCGCGGCAGTCGCGCCGGATCCCCCGCGGGACGGAACCTCGAGGTGGAGGGCGCGCCCTCGGCCTCAGCCCTCCGTCGGGAGGATGAGTCCGGCCTCGTAGGCGAAGACCACGGCCTGGACCCGGTCGCGCAGGTGCAGCTTGGCGAGGACGTTGGACACGTGGGTCTTGACGGTGGCCTCCCCGAGCACGAGCTCGCCGGCGATCTCCCCGTTGGACAGCCCACGGCCCAGCAGCACCAGCACCTCCCGCTCGCGGGCGGTGAGGCGGGCCAGCCCGGGAGGCTCCGGCCGGTCGGCCGCCCGACCCGAGGTGGGTGCCTCCGCGGCCGCCCGCTTCCCCGCCATCTGGGAGATGACCCGTCGGGTCACCTCGGGTGCCAGCAGGGCGTGCCCGCTCCCGGCCGCGCGGACGGCGTCGAGCAGCTGCTCCGGGCCGGCGTTCTTGAGCAGGAAGCCGCTGGCACCGGCCCGGAGCGCGTCGAAGAGGTAGTCGTCGCGGTCGAAGGTCGTGACGATGACGACGCGGCCGAGGTCCTCGGCCACCAGCAGGCGCGTCGCCTCGATCCCGTCCATGCGGGGCATCTGGACGTCCATGAGGACCACGTCGGGTCGCGTCGCCCGGGCCTGCTCGAGGGCCTGGAGGCCGTCGGCCGCCTCACCCACCACCTCCACGTCGTCCTCGACCGAGAGCACCATGGCGAATCCGGAGCGCACCATGGCGTGGTCGTCGACGATGAGCACTCTCAGCCGGTCGGTCACGTCGACGCCTCCAGCGGGTAGCGCACGCGGACGCGGTAGCCGCCGGTGACCCGCGGGCCGATGTCCACCTGGCCGTCGTGGGTGGCCGCCCGCTCACGGATCCCGAGCTGGCCGAGCCCGCTGCCCGACGTGCCGTGGCGCGGGCGGCCGTTGTCGACGACCTCCACCTCCGCGTAGGCCCGCGGCGGCGCCTCGTCGACCCGCACCACGACCGAGGCCGAGTCGGCGGTCGAGTGGCGGCGGACGTTGGCCAGCGCCTCCTGCACCGTGCGGTAGACCGCGAGCCCGAGGCCGCGCGGCAGCCGCGACGCCGCGCCCGGCTGCGCCTCGACGACGTCGAGGCTGACGGCGAGGCCCTGGCCGTCGACCTCGGAGACGAGGTCCGGGAGGTCGCCGACGCCGGCGTCGGTCGTCCGCGTGCTGCTGGTCTCCTCGCCCGTCCCCTCGCGCAGCGTGCCGAGCAGGCGGCGCATCTGGGCGACGGCGTCGCGGGACGCCTCCTCGACGTGGGACAGGGCGGTACGCGCGGCGTCGGGGTCGCGCTCGAGCACCCGTCGCGCCGCTCCCGCCTGGATGCCCATCGCCGAGACGCCGTGCGCGACCACGTCATGGAGGTCGCGGGCGATGCGGAGGCGCTCGTCCACGACGGCCTGCTGGCGCAGCCGGCCCGCCTGTGCGGCGATGGTGGCCGCCTGCTCCTCGAGGCGGTCGCGCTGGCGGGCCGAGCGCCACGAGAAGCCCCCACCCGCGATCGCGCCGCCGAAGTAGAGCGCGTTGATCGCCAGGGAGTAGCCGACCGCGGCCGGGATCCGCGGGAAGAACCCGACCTGGTCGGCGCCCTCCTCGTCGTCGAGCCACTCCTGGGCGGCGGAGCCGATGGCGAACTGCCAGCCGATCCACGCGAACATGAAGAGCACGATCACGCCGACGACCAGCAGCATCGCCCGCCGGTCGCGGGCCCACGCGACGCCGGAGAGCAGCGCGACGAAGTAGACGATCTGGAGCGACGTCTGCGCCATCACCTCGGGCATGGCCACCCCGGCGACGAACATGTGCAGTGCCGCGAGGCTCGCCACCACCAGCGGCCACCGGCGCCGGCCGAGCAGCAGCACCGCTCCCAGCGCCACGGCGAGCCACTGGGCCCACATCGGGGCGTCGGTGTGCTCGAATCCTCCGGCGGCGCTCCGCACCAGCTCGAGCGTCAGCAGGCCGACCGCTCCGACGCTCGCCGCGAGCACGACGTCCTGGCGGCCGATCGGAGGGCGTGGCCGCTCCCAGTCGTCGTCCACGCCGAACCACTCGAGGACGCGCTGGTTGAGCCGGGACATGGGGTGAGGGTAGGACCCGGCCGTCGCTGCTGGATCCGCCGGGAGGGGGAGATCGGGTGCTCGCCTGCGAGACTCCCCCGCATGACGGTCGCCAGGTCCCTGCTCCTCTTCGCCCTCGCCGCGGTCGCGGAGATCGGCGGCGCCTGGCTGGTCTGGCAGGGCGTGCGGGAGCACCGCGGCTGGCTCTGGATCGGCGGCGGGTTCGTCGCGCTCGGGCTCTACGGCCTGGTCGCGACCCTCCAGCCCGACGCCCACTTCGGGCGGATCCTGGCGGCGTACGGCGGGGTGTTCGTCGCCGGCTCGCTGGCGTGGGGCATGGCCGTCGACGGGTTCCGTCCCGACCGGTACGACGTCGCGGGCGCACTCATCTGCCTGGTCGGCGTCGCCGTGATCATGTACGCCCCGCGACCCGTCTGAGGGTCGCGGGGCGTCAACGGCTCGCCCGATCACATGACGGTCAGAGGCCGAACGTGGCCAGCCAGTCCTGGACGACGTCGATCTCGACGCGCTGGTAGCCGTCGATGTAGCGGCAGTTCGACGTGTAGCCGTAGCTCGTCACCCCGACGATCTCGCCGTCGAGGAGCAGCGGGCCGCCGGAGTCACCGAAGCACGTCCCGCCCGTGCCGGCGTTGTCGTTCTCGTTGCCGTTGGTCTGCAGGATCTGCGAGGTGAGCTTCTGGCCCGGCATGTCGACGTAGCGCCGCACGATCGGATAGCTCTGCGGCGTCGGCTTGCGCGGTCCGGAGGTTGCCTGACGCACCTCGGTGCCGTAGCCCACGGCACGGAAGATCGTGGTGCGCAGGTCGCGGCGCGCGATCGTGTCGAGCGTCCCCTCCTCGGCGATGGGGGTGATGGCGACGTTCGAGACCGGCGCGTCGAGGACGATGACGCCGACGTCGTTCCAGTTGTCGACGTCGGTGAAGTCGGAGTAGTCCGGGTGGGTGTAGGCCGTGCCCGAGAGGTAGCCGGTGCCGACGAGGTCGGCCGACGTGTAGCCCGCTGCCGGGTCCTTGGCGACCGGCAGGTTGGAGGGTGCGGCGTCGTCGACCAGGAGCTTGAACGTGACGGCCGTCTTGCCGTCGACGCCGAACGTGCAGTGCGCCGCGGTGAGCAGCACGGTCGGGCTGACCAGCGTCGCGGAGCAGCGGTAGCGGCTGCCCTCGTCGTAGAAGGCGATCATGCCGACGCCCGAGTAGGTGTTGTTCGTGTCGATGGTCCCGCCGGTGCTGGCGGAGGCGGGGCCGGACGGGGCCACGAGGGACAGTCCCACCGCGGCGGTGGCGAGGACGGCTGCGAGACGTGCGTGCATGGGGGGACCTTCCGGAAGGGGACGGGCGGAGGGTCAGCGCAGCACGACTCCCCGCCGCGCGAAACCCCCTCAGGAGGCATCCGCGCGGCGGCTGCCGCGCTGGGTCACTCGACCGGCAGGCCGAGCCCCCGGGCGATGAGCATCCGCTGGACCTCCGAGGTCCCCTCGCCGATCTCGAGCACCTTGGCGTCGCGGTAGAAGCGCACGACGGGGTACTCCTCCATGAAGCCGTAGCCGCCGAAGACCTGGGTCGCGATCCGGGTCGCGGTGACGGCCGACTCGGTGGAAAAGAGCTTGGCGACGGCGGCGGCCTGCTTGAAGGCGGCCATGGAGACCGAGGACGACCCGGCGTCCATGGCGTCCTTCATCGCGGCGGCCTTGTAGGTGAGCAGGCGCGAGGCGTCGAGCATGACCTGGAGGTCGGAGACCTGGAACGCGACGCCCTGCTTGCGGCCGATCGGCCCGCCGAAGGTCTGGCGCTCACCGGCGTACTGCAGCGACATGTCGAGGCACGCCTGGATGCAGCCGACCGCGAGGGCGGCGATCGCGACGCGGCCGTCGTCGAGCGTGGCGAGGAACTGGGCGTAGCCGCGTCCGCGCTCGCCCAGCAGGTGCGACTCGGGGACCCGGACGTCGGTGAAGGACAGCGGGTGCGTGTCGGAGGCGTGCCACCCGAGCTTGTCGTAGGCCTTCTCGGCCGTGAAGCCGGGCGTGCCCGACGGCACGATGATCGTCGAGATCTCCGGTCGGCCGTCCGGGCGGTCGCCGGTGCGCGCGGTGACGGTGACGACGGAGGTGATCGAGGAGCCGGAGTTGGTGATGAACTGCTTGGAGCCGTTGACGACCCACTCGCCGTCGTCGAGGACGGCCCTGGTCCTCGTCGCGCCGGCGTCGGAGCCGGCGCCCGGCTCGGTGAGGCCGAAGCCGGCGAGCTGCTCGCCGGCCACGAGCGCGGGGAGCCACGTCTTCTTCTGCTCGTCGGTGCCGAAGGTCAGGATCGGGTTGATGCCCAGGCCCACCGCCGCCTCGAGCGTGATGCCCATCGACTGGTCGACGCGACCGATCTCCTCGATCGCCAGGCACAGCGACGTGAAGCCGCCGTCCTCGCCGGCCATCCCGGCACCGCCGAACTCCTCCGGGGCGGTCAGCCCCATGAGTCCGAGCGCGCCCATCTTCTGCACGACGTCGGTCGGGAAGTGGTGCTCGCGGTCCCACTGCGCGGCGTGCGGCGCGATCTCGGCCTCGGCGAAGTCACGGACGCTGCGACGGAACTGCTCGTGCTCGGGGGACAGCTCGAAGGTCATGACGGCAGCCTAGCCGGAGGGGGTTAGCGATCGCTAACCCCCGGTGGCCCCCGTCACATCGGGCGCGCGCCTCCCCGCCCCCGGGTCGCGGTAGCCTGCCCAGCGGTACGCATCCCGGCCGCACACCCAGGAGTCCTCGCGTGAGTTTGAAGAAGGTCCTCATCGCCAACCGCGGCGAGATCGCCGTCCGTGTCGTCCGCGCCTGCAAGGACGCCGGCATCGGCTCGGTCGCGGTCTACGCCGACCCGGACCGCGACGCGCTCTTCGTGCGGCTGGCCGACGAGGCCCACTCCCTCGGCGGCGCGACCCCCGCCGAGTCCTACCTCGACATCGCCAAGATCATCGCGATCGCCGAGAAGTCCGGTGCCGACAGCATCCACCCCGGATACGGCTTCCTCGCCGAGAACGCCGACTTCGCCCAGGCCGTCATCGACGCCGGGCTCGTCTGGATCGGCCCGCCGCCCGCCGCCATCGAGGCGCTGGGCGACAAGGCGAAGGCCAAGCACATCGCCGCCAAGGCGGAGGCGCCCCTCGCGCCCGGCACCAAGGACCCCGTGCGGGACGCCGACGAGGTCGTCGAGTTCGCCAGGGCCCACGGCCTCCCGGTGGCGATCAAGGCCGTCTTCGGCGGTGGCGGCCGCGGCCTCAAGGTCGCCCGCACGCTCGAGGAGATCCCCGACGCCTACGAGTCCGCCGTCCGCGAGGCGGTCACCGCCTTCGGCCGCGGCGAGTGCCTGGTGGAGAAGTTCCTCGACAAGCCGCGCCACGTCGAGACCCAGTGCCTGGCCGACCAGCACGGGAACGTCGTGGTCGTCTCCACGCGCGACTGCTCGCTGCAGCGACGCAACCAGAAGCTCGTGGAGGAGGCGCCCGCGCCGTTCCTCACCGACGCGCAGCGCTCCGAGCTCTACGAGTCCTCCAAGCGAATCCTCCGCGAGGCCGGCTACCACGGCGCGGGTACCTGCGAGTTCCTCGTCGCCCAGGACGGCACGATCTCCTTCCTCGAGGTCAACACCCGCCTCCAGGTCGAGCACTGCGTGTCCGAGGAGGTCACCGGCATCGACCTGGTGCGCGAGATGTTCCGCATCGCCGCCGGCGAGGAGCTCGGCTACGACGACCCCGAGGTCCGCGGCCACTCCATCGAGTACCGCATCAACGCCGAGGACGGTGGCCGCAGCTTCATGCCCGCCCCCGGCACGCTGTCGGCGTGGAGCCCGCCGAGCGGGCCGGGCGTACGCCTCGACGGCGGCTACGAGAACGGCGAGACGATCCCCGGCTCGTTCGACTCGCTCATCGCCAAGCTCGTCGTCACCGGCCGCGACCGCACCCAGGCGCTCGAGCGCTCGCGCCGGGCGCTCGACGAGTTCGTCGTCGACGGCATGCCCACCGTGATCCCGTTCCACCGCGCCGTGGTGTCCGATCCCGCCTACGTCGGACCGTCGACCCCGTCGGGCGAGGGCGAGTTCCGCGTCTACACGCAGTGGATCGAGACCGAGTTCGACAACCGGATCGAGCCCTACGCCGGCGCCATTGCAGAGGCGGACGAGCCGGGCGAGCGGCAGAAGGTCACCGTCGAGGTCGGCGGTCGCCGCCTCGAGGTCGTCCTCCCGGCCGGCCTCGGTGGCCTCGCGACCGCCGGAGGTGGGGGCGGCACCGGGAAGGGCAGGGCCAAGCGGTCGGCGAAGAAGGCCGGAGCCGCGGCGTCGGGCGACGCGGTGACCTCGCCGATGCAGGGCACCATCGTCAAGGTCGTCGTCACCGAGGGCCAGGAGGTCGCCGAGGGCGACACCGTGGTCGTGATGGAGGCGATGAAGATGGAGCAGCCGCTCAAGGCCCACCGCTCCGGCACCGTCACCGGCCTCCGGGCCGAGGTCGGCGACACGGTGACCAACGGCGCGGTGATCTGCGAGATCACGGGCTGACGCTCGGCGACCGATGGTCCTCGTCCCCAATCGGGCGAATCCGGGGACCGATCCGCCACTCCCTCACTAGCCTCCTCCCGTCGGCACCGGTGCCGACGCACTAATATCCGGGGGAACGCATGTCGGCACGTCGTGGCTCAGCACTGCTCGTCAGCACCGTCGCGGGAGTCGTCGCGGGGGTCCTGCTGCCCGCCGTGGCACCGGCATCCGCGGCGGCGACCGCCCTGCCGGGCTACGCCACGCTGGTCAGCGAGTCCGGCGACCACATCGGGCAGGGGCAGTCACGGGCCTACCGCGGCGACCTGAACGCCACGATCACCGACAGCCGGGTCAGCATCGCGGCCGGGCCGTACTCGATGACGGTCGCGGCGCCGACGGGTGAGTCGCTCGCGCCCGGGACCTACTCCGACGCGACGCGGACGTCCACCGACGGCGGACCGGCCCTCAGCGTCTCGGGGGACGGCCGGGGCTGCAACACGAGCACGGGCCGCTTCACCGTGCACGACATCGGCCCGGACCGGGTGTGGTTCACCTACGAGCAGCACTGCGAGGGCACCGTTCCGGCGCTCTTCGGCGAGGTGCGCCTCGGCTACGCGCCGGCGACCGCGCTCGGCATCGAGGCCTTCGCCGTCCACTGGCCCGACTCCCACCCCGGCGTGGCGTCGCGCCCCTACGCCGTCCGGGTCACCAACACCGCCGCCACGCCGACCGCTGTCACCGCGGCGGTGGTCGAGGGCGCCGGTGACTACAGCGTGGTGAGCGACGACTGCCCAGCCTCCCTCGCGGCGGGTTCCTCCTGCACGGTCCGGGTCGGCCTGACCGCCGGCGTCGCGGGTGCCCGCACCGGCACCCTGCGAGTCGCCGACGACCGCGGCAACGTGCACACCGCCGAGCTCCGCGGGCGCGGCATCCCGGGGCGCACCCAGTGGCGGATGCACAGCGAGCCGGGTGACTTCGTCGGCGGCGCGCGCACCTACGACTACACCCCGCAGGCCGGTGCCCGGCTCAGCGCCGTCGGCACCGAGACCCACGTGCGGATGGCGGTGGACCACGCCGGGGACCGATGGACGGCCGACTTCGAGGCACCGGACAACCAGCTCCTCCTGCCCGGCACGACCTACACCGGCGCCACGCGCCACCCCTTCAACGTGGGCAACGCCGGCATGGACGTCAGCGGCAGCGGACGCGGGTGCAACCAGCTCACCGGGCAGTTCACCGTCCACGAGGCGACGTACGACGACGGCGACCTGGTCGCCTTCGCCATCTCCTTCGTGCAGCACTGCGAGGGCGCCGGTCCGGCCCTGCGCGGCGAGGTCGCCTGGCGCGCCGAGCGGGACGACCACTGGGTGCCCCCGACGCCGACGCCCACGCCCACTCCGACTCCGACTCCGACTCCGACTCCGGTCCCCGTCCCCACGCCGGTCCCCGCGCCGGTGCCGGTCCCGGTGCCGGTCCCGCTGCCGCTTCCCTACCCGACCCCGGCACCCAGCACCGCTCCGTCCGCACCCCGCACCGTCTCGCTGGAGGCGCTGCGCGTGTCGCGGCGCGTGGTGCGGCTGGACGGGCGCGCCGGCACCTGGGCGTACGGCGCACCGGCGGTGCTGCAGCAGCGCACGCCGCGCGGGTGGAAGGCCGTCCGGTCCCAGGACCTGTCCCCCTCGGGCTCGGTGAGCTGGCGGGTCAAGGTGGCTCCGCGCGCCACCGTCCGGTTCCGCCTGGTGGTCCGGGTCGGCCGCGACACCTCGACGTCGGCCCCCGTGCGGGTGCGGCCCGCGCGGTGACACGCTAGATAGCGAGCACTCGCTTTCTATGCGAGGATCCCGGGGTGATCGAGACCGGACCGCCGCTGCGGCGCACCCAGGCCCAGCGACGTGAGGGCACCATCGAGGCGCTGCTCGAGGCGACGGTCACCTGCTTGACCCACCGCGGGTACGCCGCCACGTCGACCGCTGCGGTGTGCGCCGAGGCCGGCGTCAGCCAGGGCGCGCTCTTCCGGCACTTCCCGACCCGGCAGGCGCTGCTCGTGGCGACCGCCGAGCGCGTGGCCACCCGCAACGTCGAGGCGTTCCGGGCGACCGTCGGCGCCGACGTCGAGACGGTCGACGACGTCGCGGCGGTGCTGGCCCACCTCCGCAGGGCGGTCCTGTCCCCGGCCAACCAGACCTGGCGCGAGCTGCTGGTGGCGGCCCGCGCCGACGCCGGGCTCCGCGCCGCCCTCGTCCCGGCGCGCGAGTCGCTCCAGGCGCAGATGCTCGACGCCGCGACCGACCTCTGGGGCGACCGGCTCGGCCCCGCGGACCTCGCCGCGGTGCTCAGCATCGTGGTCAACATGCTCGACGGGATGGCCTTCTCCGCCCTCGACCCCGACCCGACGGCCGCCCCCGGCCGCACCGTCGAGCGCGCGCTGCGCCTGCTCGCCGAGATGATCGTCCACCACTACCCGCAGGAGACGCCGTGAGCACGCCCGACTTCACCCCCGACGTCATCGTCGTCGGCGCCGGCCTGGCCGGGCTCGTCGCCACCCACGAGCTGGCCCTCGCCGGCCGGCGGGTGCTGGTCCTCGACCAGGAGAACCGCGCGAACCTCGGCGGGCAGGCGTGGTGGTCGCTCGGTGGCCTGCTCTTCGTGGACAGCCCCGAGCAGCGCCGGATGGGCATCAAGGACTCCCCCGAGCTCGCGTGGCAGGACTGGCAGGGCTCGGCGCAGTTCGACCGCCTCGGCGACGGCACCGACGGACCCGGCCGCGGCGAGGACCACTGGCCGCAGCAGTGGGCGAAGGCGTACGTCCGCTTCGCGCACGAGGAGAAGCGCGACTACCTCCACGCCCTCGGGCTCCGCTCGCTGCCGTTCGTCGGCTGGGCCGAGCGGGGCGACGGCCGCGCCACCGGGCACGGCAACTCCGTGCCCCGCTTCCACCTCACGTGGGGCACCGGCCCCGAGGTCGTCCGGATCTTCGCCGAGCCCGTGCAGCGCGCCGAGGCGGACGGGCTGGTCCGCTTCGCGTTCCGCCACCAGGTCGACGAGCTCGTGGTCGAGGACGGCGCCGTCGTCGGGGTCCGCGGCACCCTCCTCGCCGATGACGCCGCCGCGCGGGGCGTGCGGTCGGGCCGCGAGCGCACCGGCGACTTCGAGCACCGGGCCCCGGCGGTCGTGGTCACCTCCGGAGGCATCGGGCACAACCACGAGCTGATGCGTCGCAGCTGGCCGACCGAGCGGGTCGGCCCCGCGCCCGACCACCTGATCTCCGGGGTGCCGGCCCACGTCGACGGACGCATGCAGGCCATCGCCGAGGACGCCGGCGCGACCATGGTCAACCGCGACCGGATGTGGGCCTACGTCGAGGGCATCCACAACTGGGACCCGGTCTGGCCCGACCACGCGATCCGGATCCTGCCCGGTCCGTCGTCGATGTGGTTCGACGCGACCGGCAGGCGCCTCGAGGGGATGTCCGGCGTCCCTGGCGCCGACTCGATCGGCGCCATGAAGCAGATCCTGGCGGCGGGCGCCGACTACTCCTGGTTCGTGCTCACGCAGTCGATCATCGAGAAGGAGTTCGCCCTCTCCGGCTCCGAGCAGAACCCCGACATCACCGGCAAGGACCTCAGGTTCCTCGCGCAGAGCCGGCTCGCGAAGGGCGCGCCCGGCCCGGTCGAGGCGTTCAAGGAGCACGGCGTCGACTTCGTGGTCGCCGACGACCTCGACTCGCTGGTGACCGGCATGAACGAGCTGGCCCGGGGACCGAAGCTCGACGTCGAGGACCTCCGCTCCCAGATCGAGGCGCGTGACCGCGAGGTCGACAACTCCTTCTCCAAGGACATCCAGGTGATGGCCATCCACAACGCGCGCCGCAGCCGGACCGACAAGCTGATCCGCGTCGCCAAGCCGCACAAGGTGCTCGACCCCGCGCACGGCCCGCTCATCGCCGTACGCCTCAACATCCTCTCGCGCAAGACCCTCGGTGGCCTCGAGACGAACCTCGACGGCCAGTGCGTGGCCGCCGATGGGACCCCGGTCCCCGGCCTGTACGCCGCCGGCGAGGTCGCCGGGTTCGGCGGCGGCGGGGTGCACGGCTACAACGCCCTGGAGGGCACGTTCCTCGGCGGCTGCATCTTCTCCGGCCGCGCCGCGGGTCGCGCGCTCGCCCGCTGACACCCGGGCGGGCCGTCCGTCGTCCCGTCCCACGACGTCATGGCGCGTGGTCGCCGGGACGACCCGCCTCCATGACGTACGCCGACAGCGTCACGGCCGGCGGTCGCCGGGACGACCGCGCACCATGACGTCCCGCGTGACCCGGCCGGCCCGAGGTACGGACAGGTAACACAGGTCACAGAGGCCTCTCGATACGGTTCGCCCATGTTCTCCAAGGTGCTCGTCGCCAACCGTGGCGAGATCGCAGTCCGGGCCTTCCGAGCCGCGCGTGAGATCGGCGCGCGGACGGTGGCCGTCTTCCCCCACGAGGACCGCTGGTCCGAGCACCGCATGAAGGCCGAGGAGGCCTACCAGATCGGCGAGGTCGGGCACCCGGTCCGGGCCTACCTCGACCCCGAGGCCATCGTCGAGGTGGCGGTGCGGTGCGGCGCCGACGCGATCTACCCCGGCTACGGCTTCCTCTCCGAGAACCCGGCGCTCGCGGAGGCCTGCGCCGCCGCCGGCATCACCTTCATCGGCCCCTCCGCCGAGGTGCTGACCCTCACCGGCAACAAGGCGCGCGCGATCGCCGCCGCCAAGGCGGCCGGCGTACCCGTCCTCGAGTCGGTGCCGCCGTCGACGGACGTCGAGGAGCTGCTGGCGGCGGCGGAGCGGATCGAGGCGCCGCTCTTCGTCAAGGCCGTCGCCGGCGGCGGTGGTCGGGGCATGCGCCGCGTCGAGGACCGCGCCGACCTGCGCGAGGCCATCGAGACCTGCATGCGCGAGGCCGAGGGTGCGTTCGGCGACCCCACCGTCTTCATCGAGCAGGCGGTGGTCGACCCGCGCCACATCGAGGTGCAGATCCTCGCGGACGGCACCGGCTCGGAGGGTGGCGTCATCCACCTGTACGAGCGCGACTGCTCGGTCCAGCGCCGCCACCAGAAGGTCGTCGAGATCGCCCCGGCGCCCAACCTCGACCCGGACCTCCGTGACCGCATCTGCGCGGACGCCGTCCGCTTCGCGCGCGAGATCGGCTACAAGAACGCCGGCACCGTCGAGTTCCTCCTCGACCCGAGCGGGCGCTACGTGTTCATCGAGATGAACCCGCGCATCCAGGTCGAGCACACCGTGACCGAGGAGGTCACCGCGGTCGACCTCGTGCAGTCGCAGATGCTCATCGCCGCCGGCGCGACCCTGGCCGACCTCGACCTCACCCAGGAGTCGGTGCAGCCGCGCGGCTTCGCCCTCCAGTGCCGGATCACCACCGAGGACCCGGCCAACGGCTTCCGCCCCGACACCGGCAAGATCACCACCTACCGCTCCCCCGGCGGGCCCGGGGTGCGCCTCGACGGCGGCACGACCTACACCGGCGCCGAGATCAGCCCTCACTTCGACTCCATGCTGGCCAAGCTCACCTGTCGCGGCCGCACCTTCGAGTCCGCGGTCCAGAAGGCCCGCCGGGCGCTGCTGGAGTTCCGCATCCGCGGGGTGTCCACCAACGTCGGCTTCCTGCAGGCGGTCCTGGCCGACCCCGACTTCGCCGCCGGCGGCGTCACCACCTCCTTCATCGAGGACCACCCCGGCCTGCTCACGGCCCAGGTCGGCCGCGACCGCGCCACCAAGCTCCTGGCCTACCTCGCCGACGTCACGGTCAACCAGCCCCACGGCGCCGCCCCCGTGACGATCACCCCGGCGAGCAAGCTCCCCCCGCTCGACCGCTCGCAGCCGGCCCCCGCGGGCACCCGCCAGCTGTTGCGCGAGATCGGCCCCGACGAGTTCGCCCGGCGCTTGCGGGCCCAGGACCGCGTCGCCGTCACCGACACCACCTTCCGCGACGCCCACCAGTCCCTCCTCGCCACCCGCGTCCGCACCCGCGATCTCGTGGCGGTCGCCGACCACGTCGCCCGCACCACGCCGGAGCTGTGGTCGGTCGAGTGCTGGGGCGGGGCGACGTACGACGTCGCGCTGCGCTTCCTCGCCGAGGACCCCTGGGAGCGGCTGGCCGCCCTGCGGGAGGCGATCCCCAACATCGGCCTGCAGATGCTGCTGCGCGGGCGCAACACCGTGGGCTACACGCCCTACCCCACCCAGGTCACCGAGGCCTTCGTGCAGGAGGCCGCGGAGACCGGCATCGACGTCTTCCGGATCTTCGACGCCCTCAACGACGTCTCGCAGATGCGCCCGGCCATCGACGCGGTCCGCGCCACCGGCACCTCCGTCGCGGAGGTCGCGCTCTGCTACACCGGCGACCTGTCCTCGCCCGGCGAGACGCTCTACACGCTGGACTACTACCTCCGCCTCGCCGACCAGATCGTCGAGGCCGGCGCCCACGTGCTGGCGATCAAGGACATGGCGGGCCTGCTGCGCGCCCCCGCCGCCCGCACCCTGGTCACCGCCCTCCGCGAGCGCTTCGACCTGCCGGTCCACCTGCACACCCACGACACCCCCGGCGGCCAGCTGGCCACGCTGGTGGCGGCGATCGAGGCGGGGGTCGACGCCGTGGACGCCGCCTCGGCGTCGATGGCCGGCACCACCTCCCAGCCGGCGCTGTCCGCGCTGATCTCCGCGACCGACCACTCGGCGCGCGAGACCGGTCTCTCCCTCGCCGCGGTCAACGCGATGGAGCCCTACTGGGAGGCCGTCCGCCGCGTCTACGCGCCCTTCGAGTCCGGCCTGCCGTCCCCGACCGGGCGGGTCTACCGCCACGAGATCCCGGGCGGCCAGCTGTCCAACCTGCGCCAGCAGGCGATCGCGCTGGGCCTCGGCGAGAAGTTCGAGCAGGTCGAGGACATGTACGCCGCCGCCAACGACATCCTCGGCAACGTGGTCAAGGTGACCCCGTCGTCCAAGGTGGTCGGCGACCTCGCCCTCGCCCTCGTCGCCGCCGGCGCCGACCCCGCGCAGTTCGAGGCGGACCCGGCGTCGTACGACGTCCCGGACTCGGTGATCGGCTTCCTCAACGGCGAGCTCGGCGACCCGCCCGGCGGCTGGCCCGAGCCGTTCCGCAGCAAGGCGCTGGCCGGCAGGACGTGGAAGCAGCCCACCGAGAGCCTCACCGCCGAGCAGCAGGCCGACCTGGCCACCGACCGTCGCGGCACGCTCAACGAGCTGCTCTTCCCCGGCCCCACCGCCGCGTTCCACGAGTCGCGGGAGAAGTACGGCGACCTCAGCGCGGTCTCGACCATCGACTACCTCTACGGCCTGCGACGCGGCGAGGAGCACGGCGTCCTGGTGCGCGAGGGCCGCGAGATGCTCTTCGGGCTCGAGGCGATCAGCGAGCCCGACGAGCGGGGCATCCGCACGGTCATGGCGACGGCCGACGGCCAGCTCCGGCCCGTGCAGGTGCGCGACCGGAGCATCTCCGCCGACGTGAGCGCCGCCGAGAAGGCCGACCCGACCGACAGCGGCCACGTGGCGGCGCCCTACGACGGCGCGGTCACCGTGACGGTCGCCGAGGGCGACCGGGTCGAGGCCGGGCAGACCGTCGCGACCATCGAGGCGATGAAGATGGAGGCCTCGATCACCGCGCCGGTCGCCGGCACGGTGACGCGGCTGGCCGTGCCGTCGACGCAGGCGGTCGAGGGTGGCGACCTGGTGCTGGTGATCGGCCGGGGCTAGCCGGCCGGCTCGTTGAGGACGATGGCGTCCGGGTCGGGCTCGGCGTGCTCGGTGACCTCGGGCTCCTCACCGGTCACCTCGCGGTAGACCTCCCCCGCGGCGGCACGCATGCCGTTGACCTTGGGGTGGAACGGCGCGGCGACCCCGAGGCGGAACTGCGGCCCGTTGACCCACGCCCGTCCCCTGGCGCACACGTCGTGCCCCTCCGAGGGGCCCTCGAGGTCGACGTACGACCCGCCGCCGGCCGTGGCGCCCCGGCGCAGGGACGCGTTGAGCACCCCGGCGACGTCGGCCACCGGGCCGAGGACGTCGGCGGAGACGCCCAGCGCGGCGCAGGTGCCCTCGGTGGGGAGGATGTCGGGGTAGCCGACGACGAGGACCTCGGCCTCCGGCGCCGCCTGGCGGACCCGGCGCACCGCCTTCTCGACGCGGGCGGCGACCTTGCCCGCGTCGGCCCTCAGGTCCGCCACCGGGCAGGCCTCGGCCCCGCCGGCCTGGCAGCGGATGAGGGAGTCGTAGATGCCGAAGTCGTTGCCGCCCATGCCGATCGTGACGAGGTCGGTGTCGGCCGAAACCGCGTCGAGCTGCGGCCCGGTGGTGGCGCCGTTGAACATGACCATCGGCGCGTAGAGGTCGGCCGTCGTCGCGGCCGAGCAGGTGACGTCGGTGTAGCTCTCGACGTCGAGCCAGTCGGCGAGGAACGCCGGGTAGTTGTCGCGCGAGCGGGCGCAGCCCTCGGGGTCGCTCCGCATCGCGCCGATGAACGGCCCGGCGGAGAACGAGTCGCCCAGCGCGACGTAGTCGATGCCCGTCGTCACCTCGGTGTCGACGACGGGGTCGGGCAGGGCGCCGTCGCCGTCGTTGCCGGTCGAGCAGCCGGACACAGCCAGGACGAGCGCCGCGAGCAACGCGGCGGCACGGTGGAGCCCGGTCACTGGCGCGCCGGACCCTTCTGCCGCGGGGTCACGCTGAAGGTGAACCAGTCGGAGTAGAGGCCGAGGGTGGAACGCACGGTGTCACCGTCCACGCGGGCCGTGCCGGTGGTGCCGACGAACGCCATGTCGGCGACCCGACCACCCCAGTCGCCGTTGCCGTCACGCGAGGTGACCTCGATCGAGGTGAGGTCGCCGATGGCGGGCCAGTGCTTCTCGACCTGGGTGTCGTCGACCGTCGTGGTCCAGGTGGAGTACTGGTGGCCGCTCACGCCGTCGTAGGGGTCGGGCTGGGCGACGAGGTAGGGCATCGACCCGGCTGAGGAGTGGCCGCCGTTGCTGGCGGAGAACTGGGTGAACGCCGGCCGGCCGTCGTGGAAGACGCCCCGGCCCGCCGTGGCCCGGATCGCCGCCGTCGCCGCGGGGTGCTCGACGTCCACGCCGCCGTAGACCTGGCACTGGGTGGTGTCGCAGAGGTCGTAGTGGCCCGCCGCGGGGTGCGAGCGCTCGAAGGCGGCATAGGTGCGCGCGGCCACCGACTGCGCGCTGACCGCGGCCGGCTCCCACAGTGCCGGGACCTCCTGCGGGACGACGCCGCGCAGGTAGGCCTCCATGCCGACCCGGTTGACCGTCTGCCGCCTGCCCTGCCCTGAGGTGACCGACTGCAGCGTGCCGCGGTAGTCGCGGCGGGCGCCGGGCAGCACCAGCGTCAGGGGCCCGCGGTTCGAGGACAGCTCCGCCTGGCCCGGCACGGTCCGCCAGGTGCGCCAGGCACCGCCGGTCGTGCGCTGCACCCGGGTGTCGTCACCCGCGGCGACGAGCCGCCACTTCTTCGCGGGGAGCTGCGGCAGCCGCCACGCGCGGTTGCGCTGCAGGCTGCGGACCTCGATGCCCGGGCGTGCGACGACCTGGACGTCGCGCCCGGTGTCGGCGGTGATCAGCACGCGGATCGTGCCCGTCACGGCGCCCCACGTCGTGCCGGGGTAGTAGAACTCGACGATCTGCTGCCACGGGACGCCCTGCTGGGCCGCGCCCTGGGCGCCGTACTGCGAGAGGCCGTGGCCGTGACCGAACCCGTGCCCGGTGAGCGTGATCGCGGTGCTGCCCGGCGTCAGCCAGGTCTCGACCGCCCGGCGCGGCTCTCCCGCGTCGGCCTGCGCCGGCGCGGCGGGCAGGACCGGGAGCAGCATCGCGCCCGCCGCGACGCCCAGCAGCAGGCGGGCGGTGCGGGTGCGGGTCAGGTGGCGTGGTCGCGACATGGTCGGTGAGGTCTCCCCCGGGACGTTCGACAGCAAGACGACCGAGCGTACAGCCGAGTGGTGAACGGCTGCAGGGATCCGCGGGAGCCGCCCGCCCCGGGACCGGGCGTGTGGCAGGCTCCCGGCATGTTCGGGGGACGGCGTCGACGCCGCGAGGAGGAGCTCGCCCGGCTCGACCGCTGGCGCGTGGCTCGCCGGCTCGTCGACGAGGACGTCACGGTGCTGGGCGAGCAGGTCGCCGAGCTGCACCTCGACATCCTCGCCGAGGACCTCGACCCAGTGGCCCACGGCCACTACCGGCGTGCGATCGAGCACTACGACCAGGCCAGGGCCCTGCTCGCGGCGAGCACCACGGTCGAGGACGTGGTGGCGGTCGAGCAGGTCGTGGCCGACGGTCGCTACCACCGCGCCGCCGTCGTCGCGGTCCTCGCCGGAGACCGGCTGCCCGAGCGCCGCGAGCCCTGCTTCTTCGACCCCCGCCACGGTCCGGCGATGCAGGACGTGCGGTGGACCCCGGCCGGAGGCGTGCCGCGGACGATCGCGGCCTGCGCGGCCGACGTACGGCGTCTGTCGGCCGGCGAGGCGCCGCTGGAGCGCCTGGTGCGGGTCGGCGACCGCTGGGTGCCGTGGCACCTCTCGGGCGGTGTGGACGGCGCGATCGACGCCGGGGCGCAGCTGGCCCGTCGGTCCGGGCACGGTGTCCACGGACAGCAGAACCTGGCTCAGGCCTACCTCCACCAGACCACCGGCGGCGCCGACGGCGTCGGCTCCGGGACCTGAGGGGCTGTCAGGGGCTCCTGTGACACTGGAGGGGTGCCCGAGGGAGACAGCGTCTGGAAGCTCGCCCGCCGGTTGGACCGCCAGCTGGCCGGCCACACGGTGGTGCGCTCCGACTTCCGCACCCCCGCCCTGGCGACCCGTGACCTCTCCGGTCGTGAGGTCCTCGGTCACGACACCCACGGCAAGCACCTCCTCACCCGCTTCGGCCCGATGGCCGGATCGCCGGGCGCGACGCTCCACAGCCACCTGCGCATGGACGGGTCCTGGTCGACCCTCGCGCCGGGCAAGCGACTGCCGGGCGCGGTCCAGCCGCACGTGCGGCTCGTGCTCGGCCTCGACGACGGCCGCACCGTCCACGGCATCCGGCTCCACGACCTCGCGCTGGTGCCGACCGACCGCGAGGGCGACCTCGTCGGCCACCTCGGTCCCGACCCGTTGCGCGACGACTGGGACGCCGAGGAGGCCGTCCGGCGCCTCCGCCGCGACCCCACCACCCCGCTGGTCACCGCCCTGCTCGACCAGCGTGCCATGGCCGGGCTCGGCAACCTCTGGGTCAACGAGCTCGCCTTCCTCAGCGGGGTGAGCCCGTGGACCGCGATCGGTGACGTCGACGTGGCGCACCTGGTGGACCGAGCGGCCCGGATGCTGCGCCACTCGGCGACCGTCGAGGGTGCCTACCAGGTGACGACCGGATCGTCGGCGCGCGGCGACGACCACTGGGTGACCGGCCGCCAGCGCCAGGGGTGCCGGCGCTGCGGCGGACCGGTGAGCGTGAGCGCCGAGGTCCCGGGCGACGCGGCCAACCGCCGCACCTGGTGGTGCCGCGCCTGCCAGCCCGGTCCCGGGCCGGAGGCGCGGGTCGGTGCGGGACCCGGCGTCAGACCCCGTGCAGGCGCCGGGCGGCCTCGGCGATCGAGCCGCTCATCGACGGGTAGACCGTGAAGGCGTGAGCCAGCTGGTCGGCGGTCAGCGACTCGGCGACCGCGACCGAGACCGGGTGGATCAGCTCGGAGGCACGCGGGCCCACCACCACTCCGCCGACGACGATGCCGGTGCCGGGGCGGCAGAACAGCTTGACGAACCCGTCGCGCACGCCCTGCATCTTGGCGCGGGCGTTGCCGGCCAGCGGCAGCGTCACCACCTCGGCCTGCATCTCCCCGGCGTCCACGGCCTGCTGGGACCAGCCCACGGTGGCGATCTCCGGTGAGGTGAACACGTTGGAGGAGACCTTCTTGAGGTCGAGCGGGGCGACCGCGTCGCCGAGGAAGTGCCACATCGCGATCCGGCCCTGCATCGCCGCGACCGACGCGAGCATCAGCACGCCGGTGCAGTCGCCTGCGGCGTAGATGCCGCGGGCGGAGGTGCGCGAGACCCGGTCGACGACGATGAAGCCGCCGTCGTCCGTGGCCACCCCCGCCTCCTCGAGGCCGAGGTCGGCGGTGCTGGGCACCGAGCCGAGGGCCAGGATGCAGTGGCTGCCGGAGACGGTGCGGCCGTCGGTGAGCGTCACGGTGACCGTGTCGCCCTCGCGGGTCACCGACTGCATCCGGGACTGGCCCAGGACGTTCATCCCGCGCCGGGTCAGCACGTCCTCCAGCACGGCGGACGCGTCGGCGTCCTCGCCCGGCAGCACCCGGTCGCGGCTGCTCACGAGCGTGACGTCGATGCCGAGAGAGAGGTAGGCGCTCGCGAACTCCGCCCCGGTGACCCCGGAGCCGACCACGATCAGCTTCTCGGGGACCTCGGTGAGGTCGTAGACCTGCTCCCAGGTGAGGATCCGCTCGCCGTCGGGCTGCGCGCTCGGCAGGGTACGGGGCGCGGCACCGGTGGCCACGATGATCGCGTCGGCCTGCAGGGTCTCCTCGCCGTCGGCCGTGACGGCGGTGACCGTCAGGTCCGGCCCGAGGCGGCCGCGGCCGGTCACGAGGCGTACGCCGTCGCGGTCGAGGCGCTCGGCGATGTCGACCGACTGGTCGGCCGCGAGCTGCTTGACGCGGGCGTTGACCCGCGCCAGGTCGACGGTGATCGTCGTCGCCGCGTCACCCTGGTGGTCGTGGAAGTTGACGCCCAGCTCCTGCGCCGACGACATGTCGGTCATCAGCTCGGCGGTGGCGATCAGCGTCTTGCTCGGCACGCAGTCGGTGAGGACCGCCGAGCCGCCGACGCCGTCGGTGTCGACGACCACGACCTCGGCGCCGAGCTGCGCCGCGACGTGCGCCGCCTCGTAGCCGCCGGGGCCGCCGCCGATGATGACGATGCGATCGGGCATGTCAGAGGTTGATCATGTGGCCGGCGATGCCGTGGACGGCCTCCTTGACGGCCTCGCCCAGCGTCGGGTGCGCGAAGACGTTGCGGGCCACCTCGTCGGCGGTGAGGTCCCACTTCTGGGCCAGCGTCATCACCGGCAGCAGCTCGGTGACGTCGGGGCCGATCATGTGGGTGCCGATGATCTCGTTGTGCTCGGCGTCCGCGACGACCTTCACGAACCCGAACGCCTCGCCGAGGCCCATCGCCTTGCCGTTGGCGGTGAAGGGGAACGTCGAGGTCTTGACGTCGTAGCCCATCTCCTTGGCCTGCGCCTCGGTGTAGCCGAAGGAGGCGATCTGCGGCATGCAGTAGGTCGCGCGCGGCACGAAGTCGTACTCCACCGGCATCGTCTCGGCGCCGTTGATGGTCTCGGCGGCCACGATGCCCATCGCCTCGGCCACGTGGGCGAGCATCAGCTTGCCGGTGCAGTCGCCGATCGCGTAGACGTTCGGCACGTTGGTGCGGCAGTAGTCGTCGATCTCGATCGCACCGCGCTCGGTGACGTCGACGCCGACGTTCTCGAGGCCGAAGCCCTTCACGCGGGGGGCGAAGCCGAACGCGGCGAGGAACTTGTCGGCCTCGAGCACCTGCTCGTCGCCGCCGGCGGCCGGGGCCACCGTGACCTTGACGCCCGAGCCGGTGTCCTCGACGCCCTTGACGGCGGTGGAGGTCAGCACCTTCACGCCCAGCTTCTTGTAGTGCTTGGCGAGCTCCTTGGACACGTCCGCGTCCTCGGTGGGGACCATCCGGTCGAGGAACTCCACGATCGTGACGTCGACGCCGAAGTTGGCCATCACGTAGGCGAACTCGACGCCGATCGCGCCCGAGCCGCCGATGATGATCGAGCTCGGGAGCTGGTCGGTGAGGATCTGCTCCTCGTAGGTGACGACGTTCTCGCTGAGCTCGACGCCCGGCACCAGGCGCACGGTCGCGCCGGAGGCGATGACCAGGTTGTCGAACGTGTAGCGGGTGGTCTGGCCGTCCTTGTCCTTCACGTCGACGTCGTTGCGGCCCTGGAGGGTGCCCCAGCCGTCGATCTCGGTGATCTTGTTCTTCTTCATGAGGAAGTGGACGCCCTTGACGATGCCGGCGCTGACGTCGCGGCTGCGCTTGTGGGTCGGACCGAACGACATGGTCACGTCGCCCTCGATGCCGTACTTGGCCTTCTCGTGCTGGAGCGTGTGGGCCAGCTCGGCGTTCTTCAGCAGGGCCTTGGACGGGATGCACCCGACGTTGAGGCAGACACCTCCCCAGTACTTCTCCTCCACCACGGCCACCTTCTGGCCGAGCTGGGCTGCGCGGATCGCGGCGACGTAGCCACCGGGGCCGGCGCCGAGGACGAGGGTGTCGAAGTGCGTGTCGGTCACGGTGCCAGCCTAGTTGTCCGGCCCACGGCGGGGACACCCGAGGTCGGGGCTCAGTATCCTGTGGCCCGTGACGCTCTACGCCGCCTACGGGACGAACCTCGATCCCGCCCGGATGAGCGAGCGCTGCCCCCACTCGATCCTCCACTCCACGGGGTGGTTGACGGGCTGGCGGCTGACGTTCGGCGGGGAGGAGCACGGCTGGGACGGCGCGCTGTCCACGATCGTCCAGGACCCCTTCGAGCAGGTCTTCGTCGCGGTCTACGACGTCACGCCGGAGGACGAGCGCGCCCTCGACGGCTGGGAGTCCGCCGACACCGGGCTCTACCGCAAGACCAAGGTGCGGGTCTCGACGATGACCGGCGAGCTCGTCGTGTGGGCCTACGTCCTCGACGCCTACGAGGGCGGCCTGCCCTCGGCGTCCTACCTCGGCGTGCTCGCCGACGCCGCCGAGGCGGCGGGGGCACCCGAGGACTACGTCGGCGCGCTGCGGCGCCGGGCCTGCCGCTCGACCGGCCTGTGACCCGGCACTCCGACTGCGCCTAGAGTGCCGCCCATGGACGACCAGACCCCGTACGAAGCCGCCGGCTCCGCCGCCGAGAGGCTCGCCGAGCTCACCGGCGTCGAGCGCCACGACATCGCCCTGGTCCTGGGCTCGGGCTGGCTGCCGGCCGTCGACGCGCTGGGCGAGGCCACCGCGGAGATCGCGACCACCGACCTGCCGGGGTTCCACGCCGCGGGCGTCACCGGGCACAGCGGCAGGATCCGCTCCGTCCGGACCTCGTCGGAGAGCGGCGACCGCAACCTGCTGGTCTTCCTGTCCCGCACCCACTACTACGAGGGCAAGGGCGTCGCCGCCGTCGTCCACCCGGTCCGGACCGCGGCGGCCGCGGGCTGCTCGGCGATCGTGCTGACCAACGGGTGCGGCGGCCTCAAGCCGGGCTGGCAGCCGGGCCAGCCGGTGCTGATCTCCGACCACATCAACCTGACCGGCACCAGCCCGATCGTCGGGGCGAACTTCGTCGACCTCACCGACCTCTACAGCCCCCGGCTCCGGGAGATGTGCCGGGAGGTCGACGGCTCGCTCGACGAGGGCGTCTACGTCCAGTTCCCCGGGCCGCACTACGAGACCCCCGCCGAGGTGCGCATGGCCGGCATCCTCGGCGGCCACCTCGTCGGCATGAGCACCACGCTCGAGGCGATCGCCGCCCGCGAGGCGGGCATGGAGGTCCTCGGCATCAGTCTCGTCACCAACCTCGCAGCCGGCCTGAGCGGCGAGCCGCTCGACCACGCGGAGGTGCTCGAGGCGGGCCGTGCCGCGGCCAGCCGGATGGGCGGCCTGCTCAGCCAGGTCGTCACGAGGATCTGACGTGCGCGTCCTCGTCACCGGCGCGGCCGGCAGCATGGGCCGGGTCGTCACGGTCGGACTGGTCGACCTCGGCCACGACGTCGTCGGGCTGGACCTGGTGCCGGCACCCGAGGGCACGACGTTCACCTGGCACGAGGCCGACTGCGCCGACGCCGACGCGGTCGCCGCCGTCCTCGCCGAGGAGCGCCTGGACGCGGTCGTGCACCTCGCCGGCGTGCCGGAGGAGGTGTCGCTGCCCGACGAGCTGACCTCGCACGTCATCACCACCGCGGCGCTGCTCGACGCAATGGTCGCCCACGACGTCCCGCGCCTGGTCTACGCCTCCTCCAACCACGCGGTCGGTCGCACCCCACGCGCCGACGGCGAGCTCACCGAGCACGTGCCGCCCCGCCCGGACACCTACTACGGCGTCGCGAAGGTCGCCGCCGAGGCGCTGATGCGGCTCTTCGCCGAGCGCCACGGCATGGACGCGGTCGCCTGCCGCATCGGCTCGTTCCTCGAGGAGCCGACGAGCACGCGCGCGCTGTCGACGTGGCTGTCCCACGGCGACGGCGTACGCATGGTGGAGGCGGCGCTGACCGCCCCGGCCCCCGGCTACGCCGTCCTCCACGGCATCAGCGCCAACACGCGGGCCTGGTGGGACCTCGAGCCCGGCCGCCGCCTGGGCTACGAGCCGCAGGACGACGCCGAGGACCACGCCGACCGCGTCGAGCCGGGGCCCGACGACGAGGCCGAGGCGGAGTTCGTCGGCGGCCCCTTCGCGACCGCGCAGTTCCACCGTCCGGCGCTGGGCGACTGACCTCCTCCGGCGGGCCGCGCGTCGCCGGAGCCCTTGACTTGGAGTGCGCTCGAAGTCGGACACTGGTCCGATGACCAGCCTGAGCATCGCCGAGGCGGCCGAGCGCACCGGCCTGACGGCCCACACCCTGCGCTACTACGAGCGCGACGGGCTGCTGCTCGGCTCGGTCGAGCGCGCCTCGTCCGGGCACCGGCGCTACACCGAGCGCGACCTCACCTGGATCCAGATGGTGACCCGGCTGCGCGCCACCGGGATGCCCATCCGCGACGTACGACGCTATGCCGCGCTGGTCCGCGAGGGCGACGGCAACGAGGCCGAGCGCCTCGCGCTCCTGCTCGCCCACCGCGAGGTGGTCGAGCGCCAGCTGGCCGAGGTGACCTCCCACCTCCGCGCGATCGACCACAAGATCGCCATCTACGACAGCGTCGTCACCCCCGCAGGCTGATCCACGCAGGGAAGGCGCGGAGGGGGCTTGACTTCGAGCGCACTCCAAGGAGTTTGGTGGGAGTCATGACCACCACTTCCATCGGCCAGCGCACCCTCGGCACCACCTCCTCGCTCTCCGTGAGCACCCTCGGCCTCGGCTGCATGGGGATGTCGGAGTTCTACGGCACCCCCGACGAGCAGTCCGGGATCGACACGATCCGCCGGGCCCTCGACCTCGGTGTCACGTTCCTCGACACCGCCGACATGTACGGCCCGTTCACCAACGAGCGGCTCGTCGGCCGTGCCCTCGAGGGCCGGCGCGACGAGGTCCAGCTCGCCACCAAGTTCGGCAACGAGCGCAACCCCGACGGCTCGTGGGTCGGCATCAACGGCTCCCCCGACTACGTCCGCAGGGCGTGCGACGCCTCCCTCGAGCGGCTCGGCGTCGACCGCATCGACCTCTACTACCAGCACCGCGTCGACAAGACCGTGCCCATCGAGGAGACGGTCGGGGCGATGAAGGAGCTCGTCGAGGCGGGCAAGGTGCGTCACCTCGGACTCTCCGAGGCGGGCGCCGACACGATCCGCCGCGCCCACGCCGTGCACCCGGTCACGGCCCTGCAGACCGAGTACTCCCTGTTCACCCGCGACCTCGAGGACGAGGTCATGCCGGTGCTGCGCGAGCTCGGGATCGGACTGGTCCCCTACTCCCCGCTGGGCCGCGGCATGCTGACCGGCGCGGTGACCCGCGAGTCGCTCGAGGCCGACGACTCCCGTGCCACCGGGCGCTTCCCCCGGTTCTCCGGTGACGCCCTCGACGCCAACCTCGCGCTCGTGGCGAAGGTGAAGGAGCTCGCCGCCGACAAGGGCTGCACCCCCGGGCAGCTCGCGCTGGCGTGGGTGCTCGCGCAGGGCGACCCCGACCTGGGCGTCGTGCCGATCCCCGGCACGAAGCGCGTGGCCTACCTCGAGGAGAACGTCGGCGCCGTCGCCGTCGAGCTCACCCACGACGACCTCGCCGCGCTCGAGCAGGCCGTCCCCCGCGACGCGGTCGCGGGCGAGCGCTACGGCGACATGTCGACCATCGACGCCTGACGCGCACGAGGTGCCGGGTCAGGTGGAGGTGATCCCGACCCGGCCCTCGCGGAAGGCGTCCACGAACAGCGCGTGGTCGTCGCGCACGCGGGCGGCGTACGCGATCCCCCACTCGCCCAGCCACGACACCAGCTCGTTGCGCCGGCCGTCCAGGGACTTGTGGATCGCCTCCTCGACCTGGAAGTCGACCAGGTCCTGCTGGCTGTCCTCGTCGGAGGCGCAGTGGATCTTGGCCGTCGCGCGGCCGAGCAGGTCGACCACCGACCGCATGTCCTCGGGCTCGTTGATCTCGCTCCAGTCGAGATCGACCTCGTAGGGCGAGACCTCGGAGACGACGTAGCCGGTGCCGTCGATGCTCGTGTGCCCCAGCAGCGGGTCGGTGTGCACCTGCAGCGCCCGCTGGCTCACCACCGTGCGGTGCCCCTCGTGGTCGAAGTAGGCGTCGACCTCGGCGCTCTCGACGAACCGGCTCAGGGCCGGGACGTTGGCCTGCTTCATGCTCAGCACCACGTCGTTGTCGAGCGCCTGGCTGTAGCCCTCCACGAGCACGTTGAAGGCCGGCAGGCCCGCGCTGCCGATGCCGAAGCCCGACTTGCCGACGACGTCGCGCAGCTCGTAGAAGAGGTCCCGGTCGAAGCGCTTGGACTCCGGGATGGTCTCGAGGTAGCCGTGGAAGGCCGCCACGACCTTGGCCCGCTCCGTGCTGGACAGACGCCTCGTCGTGCCGTCCTCGCTGAACCTCCGGACCCCGTGCTGCATCACCGTGATGCGGTCGAGGAGGTCGGCGCGCCGCTTCGTGCGGGCCGACTCGAGCGCCGTGAGGACCGGGCCCTGGGCGGTGTCGAGCCGGATCTCGAAGGTCTCGTCCTCCTCGGTGCCGGTGTAGTGGTTGACCTGGGCGAGGTAGGACCGCGCGTAGCGGCTGATGAGCTTGCGGATCGCGTCCTCGGGCAGGGCCTTCTGCCACCCGAGGAGCGCCAGGCTCGCCGCGAACCGCTGGAGGTCCCAGGCGAAGCGACCGATGTAGGCCTCGTCGAAGTCGTTGACGTCGAAGATCAGCCGGCCGTCGGAGTTGAGGTAGGTGCCGAAGTTCTCGACGTGCAGGTCGCCGTGGATCCAGATGCGCTCGGCGCCGTGGTCCGCCCAGGGGTCGTCCTCGCCGGTGACGTCGCAGTAGAACAGGCAGGCCGTCCCGCGGTAGAACGCGAGCGGGTCGCGCGCCATCTTGCGGTACTTGGCGCGGAACGCCACCGGGTCGGCGCGCATGAGCGGGGCGAACGCGTCGCGCAGCACGTCGATGATGACGTCCGCGCGCTTCGAGGTGGTCACCTCCGCACTGTAGAGCCAGCGACGAGCGGTCAGGGCGGCTGCGATAGGAATGCCCCATGGCAACCACACAATTCGGCGACACCACCGTCAACACCGTGGGCGAGCTGCCCGCTGTCGGCTCGCAGGCACCGGGGTTCGACCTGGTGGACACGAAGTTCCAGTCCCTCACCGACGCCGACGTGGCCGGCAAGCGGGTCGTGCTCAACATCTTCCCGAGCATCGACACCGGCGTGTGCCAGGCGAGCGTGCGCCGGTTCAACGAGCTCGCGGCCGGCCTCGACAACGCCGCCGTCGTCAACGTCTCCGTCGACCTCCCGCTGGCGCAGGCCCGGTTCTGCGGCGCCGAGGGCATCGAGGACGCGCTGGTCGGCTCGGCCTTCCGCTCCTCGTTCGGCCAGGACTACGGCGTCGCGATGGCCGACGGCGCCTGGACCGGGATGCTGGCGCGCGCGGTCGTCGTCCTCGACCAGGACCGCACCGTGCTGCACACCCAGCTGACCGACGCGATCGGCCAGGAGCCCGACTACGACGCAGCGGTGGCCGCGCTGGGCTGACGCGTCACAGGCGGGAGGCGAGCCACTCGTGCTCGGCCTCGGCCAGCACCCGGGCCGAGACGAAGACCTCGGCCAGCTCGCGATCGCCCATCCAGGCCCGCAAGAACATCGGCACGGTCAGCCCGTGCGCCGGCCGGTGGACCACCTCGATCGGGTCGTCGCGCTCGATCACGCCGGCCTCGCGCACGGCGAGGTAGGCACCGGTGCGTCCCCGGTCGCTGAAGCGGCGCACCCAGCGGGGCTCGGCCATGTGCTTGGCGAAGGTCGCGCACGGCACGCGCGGCCCGCACACCTCCAGCAGGGTGAGGCCGACGCGCCACAGCTCGCCGACCTCGGCGGCGTCGACGTCGATGCCGCTGGTCGTGAGGTTCTCGCCGAACATCCCGTCGGCCAGGTCGCGACCCAGCTCCCGGCCCCACCAGTCCAGCTCCTCGCGGGCGACGGCGTAGACGGCCTGGGTGGCGCCACCGTGGTGCTTGCGGCTGTAGATCGCGTCACCCACGACGCCGCTGCCGAGCCCGCCGCGCTTGGGGCCCGGGTCGCGGACCTCGATCCGCTCGACCGGGTGCTTGCGGATGCCGCTGGGGCGCCGCAGCCCCTCGACCGGCGCCAGCGGGCCGGTGTTGACGGAGCGGACGGTGGCGATCACCCGCCCACGCTAGTCGCCGGTGTGGCAGACCGCCTCGACGTTGTTGCCCTCGGTGTCGCGGACGAAGGCGCCGAAGTAGCCGGGGTGGTAGTCCGGCCACAGCCGCGGCTCGTGGAGCGACTCCGCCCCCGCCGCGACGGCCTCGGCGTGCCAGGCCCGGACCGTGGCGGCGTCGGGTGCCAGGAAGGCGACGTGCACCTCCCGGTTGGGCCCCACGCCCTCGAAGGTGCTGAGCCAGAAGTCCGGCGTGTCGGTGCCGTAGCCGATGGCCTCCCCGAAGTCCATCAGGCGCCGGTGGCCCAGCACCCCCAGGACCCTGTCGTAGAACGCCGCTGCGCGCGGCAGGTCGGTGCAGTTGATGCCCAGGTGGTCGATCATCACCCGATCGTGGCACCGCCCACCGACAACGTCATGGCGCGCGGTCGCGCCGGCGACCAGTGGCCATGACGTCCCGCCCGGTCGCCGAGGGATAGCGTGCGTCCATGACCGCCGCGACCTCCGAGACCGAGCTGATCGAGCGCGCCCGTGCGTGGGCCGCCGAGGACCCCGACGAGCAGACCCGGGCCGAGCTCGGGGCCCTCGTCGAGGCGGCCGGGCGCGGTGAGTCGACCGACCTGGCCGACCGCTTCGCCGGCACCCTCGAGTTCGGCACCGCCGGCCTGCGCGGCGCGCTCGGCGCGGGGCCCAACCGGATGAACCGCGTCGTGGTGACCCGTGCGGCGGCCGGCCTGGCGGCGTACCTCCGGGACACCGGCCACGCCGGCGGGTCCGTCGTCGTCGGCTTCGACGCCCGGCACAACTCCGACGTCTTCGCCCGCGACACCGCCGAGATCATGACCGGCGCCGGCTTCAAGGCCTACGTCATGCCGCGCACGCTGCCCACTCCCCTGCTCGCCTTCGCGATCCGCGAGCTCGGCTGCGCCGCAGGCGTCATGGTCACCGCGAGCCACAACCCGCCGCAGGACAACGGCTACAAGGTCTACCTCGGCGACGGCAGCCAGATCGTGCCGCCGGCCGACGGCGAGATCGCGGCGCGGATCGCCGCCGTCGGGCCGCTCGCCGACCTGCCGCGCGGCGACGCCGGCCGGCTCGTCGGCGAGGAGATCGTCGACCGCTACCTCGACACCGTGGCCGGCCTGGCCGGCGACGGCCCGCGCGACCTCACGCTCGTCTACACCCCGCTGCACGGCGTCGGCGGCACGACCGTGGCCCAGGTCCTGGAGACCGCCGGCTTCGACGCCCCGCACGTCGTCGAGCAGCAGGAGCACCCCGACCCCGACTTCCCGACCGTCGCGTTCCCCAACCCCGAGGAGCCGGGCGCCATGGACCTGGCCATGGACCTGGCTGCCCGCAGCGGCGCCGACCTCGTGGTGGCTAACGACCCCGACGCCGACCGGTGCGCGGTCGCCGTGCCGGACGCCCACGGCTGGCGGATGCTGCGCGGCGACGAGGTGGGCGCCCTCCTGGCCCACCACCTGCTCGCCCGCGGCCGCACCGGCACCTTCGCCAACTCGATCGTGTCCTCCAGCCTGCTCGGCAAGATGGCCGCGGCCGCCGGTCAGCCGCACGAGGAGACGCTGACCGGCTTCAAGTGGATCGGCCGGGTCGAGGGCCTCGCGTTCGGCTACGAGGAGGCACTCGGCTACTGCTGCGACCCCGAGCACGTCCGGGACAAGGACGGCGTCTCGGCGCTGCTGCTGGTCTGCGAGCTGGCCGCCGAGGCCAAGGCGCAGGGACGCGGGCTCACCGACATCCTCGACGACATCGCCCACGAGCACGGCCTGCACGCCACCGACCAGCTCTCGGTGCGGTTCGAGGACCTGGCCCACATCCCCGCCACGATGGATCGGCTGCGGGCCACGCCGCCGACCTCCCTCGGCGGCCTCGCGGTCGAGCTGGTCGAGGACCTCTCCGAGGGCACGGCGCAGCTGCCGCCGACCGACGGCCTGCGCTACTCGCTCGCCGAGGACGCCCGGGTGATCGTGCGCCCGAGCGGCACCGAGCCGAAGGTGAAGTGCTACCTCGAGGTCGTCGTCCCGGTCGGCGAGGACCCCGACGACGGCGGCGTCGACGCCGCCCGCATCTCCGCCGTCGGCCGGCTCGACGCGATCAAGGCCGACCTGCGCAGCAGCGCCTTCGGTGGCTGAGGTGCAGGCGTCCCGTGGGCTCGCCGCGGTGGTGGGCCTGGTGCTCGGCGCCGCATCCATCCCCGCCTCCATCCCTGCGTCCGTCGCCGCGCCCGCCCCGGCGGCGTACGACGACAGCGCCCCGCGCACGTGGCACGTGGGCCCCACCCGCACGCTCACCGTGCCGAGCCAGGCGGCGGCCGTCGCGCGCGACGGCGACACCGTGCTCATCGACGCGGGCACCTACTCCGGCGACGTCGCGACCTGGACGCAGGACGACCTCACCCTGCGCGGCGAGGGTGGCCGGGCGCACCTGCGCGCCGACGGCCAGGACGCCCAGGGCAAGGCGATCTGGGTGATCGCCGGCGACCGCACGACCGTCGACCGCATCGAGCTCAGCGGCGCCGCCGTGGTCGACCGCAACGGCGCCGGGATCCGGCAGGAGGGCACGGGTCTCACCGTCACGCGCAGCTGGTTCCACGACAACGAGAACGGCATCCTGACCGGCGCCGACCCGGCCAGCGACATCGTCATCCGCGGCTCGCGGTTCTTCCGCAACGGCGGCGGCGACGGCTACTCCCACAACGTCTACATCGGCGCCGTGCGCTCGCTGACGGTCACCGGGAGCTGGCTGTCGGGAGCCGACACCGGCCACGAGCTCAAGTCGCGGGCCGCGCGCACCACCATCGTCGGCAACCGCATCAGCGACGGCGACAGCACCGCGAGCTACTCCATCGACCTGCCCAACGGCGGCCGCGCGCTGGTCGCCGGCAACGTCGTCGTGCAGGGACCCGCCTCGGAGAACCCCGCGGTCGTGTCCTACGGCGCCGAGGGCCTCACCCACCCGTCCCGCACTCTGTGGGTCGTCAACAACACCTTCGTCAACCAGCGCTCGTCGGGCACCTACGTCGCGGTGGCCGAGGGCGCCAGCGCCCACCTGCGCAACAACCTCCTCGTCGGTCCCGGGGACCTCACCAGCGGGCCGGCCGACGCGCGGGGCAACCGCCGCGTGGGCCCCGCCGGCTTCGTGGCGCCCGGGTCGGAGGACTTCCGGCTCCGCCCCGGCTCCCCCGCCGTCGACCGCGGCGTGACCGTCCCGGCGCGCTGGCGCGCCCGGTGGGAGTACGTCGCCCCCGCCCGGCAGGTCCGTCGCCCGGTCGCCGGGCGGGTCGACCTCGGGGCGTTCGAGCTCCGGTGACCGACGCGCGGGGCTACGCTGGCGCCATGGTCCGGTCCGTGGTGGTCGCGCTGGCGTCGCTCGTCGCCGCCATCTCGCTCGCGCCGACCGCGTCGGCCGTGTCGGCGATGTCGACCGAGGCCCTCGTCGTGCTCGCCGCGCTGGCGACCTCGACGGCGCTGATGGCCGTCCACGGACCCGCGGCCGTCCCCGACGCCACCCTGCGCTCGCTGCGGCCGCGGCGTCGCGCCGTCGACGTACCCCTCGTGCTGGCCGGGCGGACGACCGACGTGGGCCACCACCCGGTCCGACCGCGCGCTCCTGGACTCGTCTGACGCTCGCCCCCGCGCGAGCACGCAGACCCGTCCCGCCCCACCTGCTCCAGGAGCCACCATGTCCCTGCTCGAACCGTTCAAGCACGCCCTCGCCGCGGTCCTCGCGGCCACCCACGACGGCCTCACCTCGCTCGGTGCCGGTCCCGACGCCGCCACCACGTGGCTGCTGTGCATCGCCGCCGTGGTCGTCCTCGTGCGCACCGCGCTGCTCCCCCTCGTGGTCCACGGGGTCCGGCAGGCACACGCCGCCGCCCGCGCCCGGCCGCACCTGCGTGGGATCGCCGAGCGCTACCGCGGCCGCACCGACGCCGAGAGCCTCCGGGCGCACCACGAGGAGCGCCGCCTGGTCTCCGCCGAGCACGGGGTCAGCCGTCTGGGCTGCCTCCCGGTGCTGGTGCAGCTGCCGGTGTGGCTCGGTCTCTACCACCTGCTGGCCGACGTGTCCTCCGGTGCCGCCGTCGGCGCCATGGGGCCCGACCTCGTGTCGTCCTTCGGCGCCGCCTCGGTCGTCGGGGTCTCGCTCGCCGGACGGGGCTACCTCGGTGCCGGTGCCGTCCACCTCGCCGTGGTCGCGGGCTTGGCGGTGACCGCCGCGGCGCTGTCCTACGTCACCCAGCGCTACGTCGTCGCGTCGAACACCACGGTCGACGGCCTGCCCGAGGCGGTCGTCACCGCGCAGGCCGTCCTCCCTGTCGTGTCGGCGGGCGGCCTGCTCCTCGCCGGCGGTGTCGCCCCGGTGGCGCTGCTCGTCTACTGGGTGTGCAGCTCCACGTGGACGCTGGGCCAGAGCGCCGTCGTCGCGCGCTGGTTCCCGACGCCGGGGACGGCGGCAGCGGCGAGGCGACTCACGGCGTGACCACCAGGTTGCCCACCTTGTGCCCGGAGTCGACGATGCGGTGCGCCTCGACGACGTCGGCGAGCGGGAGGGTGCGGTCGACCACGGTCTCCAGCTCGCCCGACTCGACGAGCTCGAGCAGCGTCGTGAAGTCCTCGGCTCGCTCCGGCGCCACGCCGGCGACGACGTCGCCCCGCGCCCTCAGGGTCGACCAGAGGTCGGCGACGACGAGCAGCAGCACGCCCCCCGGCGCGACGAGCGAACGACCCACGGCCGTGGAGATGCTCCCGACGGTGTCGAGCACGACGTCGTACCGTTCCGCGACGGTGTCCAGCGGGGTCCGGGCGTAGTCGATCACCGCAGCCGCCCCGAGGGACTCGACCAGTGCTCCGTTGGTCGGGCCGCACACACCGGTGACGCGTCCGCCTGCGCGGTGCGCGAGCTGGACGGCGGCCGCGCCGACAGATCCTGAGGCGCCGTTGACCAGGACGGCAGTGCCCGGGCGTACGCGGTCGCGCAGGAAGTGCAGGGCGGTGCTGCCACCGAAGAGGACAGCCGCGGCGTCAGCGTGGCTCACGGCGGCGGGCTTCCGCACGAGCTTGTCCGCCTTCACCGCGACGAGCTCCGCGTGCGCGCCCATGCCGGCGCCGGTCATCCCGCAGACCTCGTCGCCGACGGCCAGGCCGGTGACCCGGCCCCCGACCTGCTCGACCACCCCGGACAGCGTGACGCCGAGCACCTGCCGCCGGGGCCCGCGCACCCCCAGGACGAGCCGGGCCGGCGTGGCGAACCCGCGGGGGAACTGGGCCCCGCGGATGCGGGCGTCGCCGGAGTTGACGGTGGTCGCCGCGACCCGGACCACCACCTGCCCAGCGCCGGCCGCCGGGTCCGGGACCTCTCGCACCGAGACGACCTCCGGCGGTCCGTACCGCTCGACGACTGCTGCCTTCATGGCACCCACTCCCTTACGCCTGTAAGACGACCGTTCCGCACTGTAGCCTTACGTGTGTAAGCCGGTCGATCCGAGGAGCACGATGTCCAGACCACCTCTCTCCCCCGCGGCCATCGTCGAGGCAGCCACGAGGGTGGCCGACGCCGCCGGACTGGGTGGGGTGAGCATGCGCAGCGTGGGTCGCGAGCTGGGCGTCGAGGCGATGTCGCTCTACCACCACGTGACCAACAAGGACGCGCTGCTCGACGGTCTCGCTGACTGGGTGTTCACGCAGGTCGACCTGCCAGTGGTCGGCCGTCCGTGGCGCGCCCAGATGGAGCTGCGCGCCCGGTCGGCCCGGGAGGTCCTCGTCGCCCACCCCTGGGGGCTCGGCCTGATCGAGTCGCGTCGCAACCCCGGCCCGGCCACCCTCCGTCACCACGACACGGTGCTGGGCTGCCTGCGGACCGCAGGATTCTCCGTCCCGCTGGCCGCGTCGGCGTTCTCCGTCATCGACGCCTACGTCTACGGGTTCGTGCTGACCGAGGTGAACCTGCCCTTCGAGGCGGGAGCGGCGGCCGAGGAGCTCGTCGCCGGGATCGACCTGCTCGCCGAGCTCCCGCACCTCGCCGAGATGGTCGCGCAGCAGGTCGTCGGCGGCAGCTACAGCTACGGCGACGAGTTCGAGCCGGGACTCGCGCTGGTCCTCGACGGGCTCGAGGCGCGATTGTGAGACGTGGCCCGCTGCGCTGACCGGGACCCGGGTCCCGGGTCCGCAGACCCTCGCCGGCTGAGCCTCACAGGAAGAATGACACGACCAGCACCAGGGACGCCCCCGCCACCAGCCCGATGGGCAGCCACGCGGGCTCGCGGCGTACGGCGTCGGGCAGCGCCAGCTGCTCGCGCGACCCCGGCCGCACCCCGGCGGCGCTGCGGGCGTGCTCGACGAGCTCGCGGAGCCGGTCGTCGACGAAGTCGGGGTAGGACATGCCCTCGCGCGCCCCGCCGGCCTCGCCCCCGCCCCGTCCGGCGGTGATCGACTTGCGCCACGACCGGCCCACGACGGTCGACACCCAGCGCCGGTCGGCGGCGCGGACGGCCAGCACCTGGCGCACGGCGAGCTCCTCGACGGCGGCGAGGCGGATGTGCACGGTCTCGACGAGGTTGCGCATGACGAGGTGCTGCTCGGTGGCCCACAGCGCCGGGCGCAGCATGGCGGCCCAGGAGAGCACCGCGACCAGCAGCGCGGCGGCGGCCACCCAGGGCGGGAACCCGTCGTCGAGGTAGGCCAGCCCGGCCACGACGACGAGGCTCGACAGCACCAGCGCGAGCCAGCCCGAGACCCGGCCGCTGGTGGCGTGGAACCGCTCGACCACCGTGTCGGGCCCGTCGTGCTCGTCCTGCAGGCGTGCCATCTTCTCCTCGTCCAGCTGGGCAGATGTCGGCCCTCTGGGGATTGCCGGGCTCTTCGTGGCCAACTCTATGCTGGGTCGGTGACACCCACTGCCAGCCCTCAGGTGAGCGGGGCCTTCGACGACATCGTGCGCTCGGACTCCTCGCTGCGCCGCTTCCTGCACGGCCTGCCCGGCGTCGACCAGGTCGGCTGCGAGGCCCGCGCCGCCGGCCTCGCCACCCGCTCCATCAAGACCACGGCCAAGGCCTACGCCATCGATCTCGCGATCCGCATGGTCGACCTCACGACGCTCGAGGGCCAGGACACCCACGGCAAGGTCCGCGCGCTCGCGTCCAAGGCGATGCGGCCCGACCCCGCCGACCCGTCCTGCCCGGCCACTGCCGCCGTGTGCGTCTACCCCGACATGGTGGCGACGGCCAAGGAGGTCCTCGGCGACAGCGGCGTCCACGTCGCCGCCGTGGCCACCGCGTTCCCCAGCGGCCGTGCGGCGATGGACATCAAGCTCGCCGACACCCGTGACGCCGTGGAGGCGGGCGCCGACGAGATCGACATGGTCATCGACCGCGGCGCGTTCCTCTCCGGTCGCTACCTCGACGTGCACGACGAGATCGCGCAGGTCCGCGAGGCCTGCGCCCGCCCCGACGGCACCAGCGCGCACCTCAAGGTGATCTTCGAGACCGGCGAGCTGCAGACCTACGACAACGTCCGTCGTGCCAGCTGGCTGGCCATGATGGCCGGCGGCGACTTCATCAAGACCTCCACCGGCAAGGTGCAGCCGGCCGCCACCCTGCCGGTCACGCTCGTCATGCTCGAGGCGGTCCGCGACTTCCGCGACCAGACCGGCCGGATGATCGGGGTCAAGCCCGCGGGCGGCATCCGGACCACCAAGGACGCCATCAAGTACCTGGTGATGGTCAACGAGATCTGCGGCGCTGACTGGCTCGACCCCGACTGGTTCCGCTTCGGGGCCTCCACGCTGCTCAACGACCTGCTGATGCAGCGCACCAAGATGACGACCGGTCGCTACTCCGGTCCCGACTACTTCACGCTGGACTGAGGCTGAGCGACATGAGCAACCCCTTCGAGTATGCACCCGCGCCGGAGTCGCGCGCGATCGTGGACATCAAGCCGTCCTACGGCCTGTTCATCGACGGCGAGTTCGTCGACGGCACCGGCACGACGTTCAAGACCGTCAACCCGGCCACCGAGGAGGTGCTCGCCGAGGTCGCCGAGGCCAGCGACGCCGACGTCGACGCGGCCGTGAAGGCCGCCCGCCGGGCCCACACCCGCGTCTGGTCGCGGATGTCCGGCGCCGAGCGGGCCAAGTACCTCTACCGGATCGCCCGGATCATCCAGGAGCGCGGCCGCGAGCTCGCCGTCCTGGAGTCCATCGACAACGGCAAGCCGATCAAGGAGTCGCGCGACGTCGACGTCCCGATCGTCGCCGCGCACTTCTTCTACTACGCCGGCTGGGCCGACAAGCTCCAGTACTCCGGCTTCGGCACCACGCCGCTGGGCGTGGCCGGCCAGGTCATCCCGTGGAACTTCCCGCTGCTCATGCTGGCGTGGAAGATCGCGCCGGCGCTGGCCTGCGGCAACACCGTGGTGCTCAAGCCCGCCGAGACCACGCCGCTGACCGCCCTCCTCTTCGCCGAGATCTGCCAGCAGGCCGACCTCCCGCCCGGCGTGGTCAACATCGTCACCGGCGCAGGTGACACCGGGCGCGCCATCGTGTCGCACCCCGACGTCGACAAGGTCGCCTTCACCGGCTCGACCGAGGTCGGCAAGGCCATCGCCCGCGCGGTCGCCGGCAGCGACAAGAAGGTGACCCTGGAGCTCGGCGGCAAGGCCGCCAACATCGTCTTCGACGACGCGCCGCTCGACCAGGCCGTCGAGGGGATCGTCAACGGCATCTTCTTCAACCAGGGCCACGTCTGCTGCGCGGGCTCGCGCCTGCTCGTGCAGGAGTCGGTCGCCGATGAGGTGATGGACCGCCTCAAGCGCCGCATGGCGACGCTGCGCGTGGGCGACCCGCTCGACAAGAACACCGACGTCGGAGCGATCAACTCGGCCGAGCAGCTCGCCAAGATCCGCGAGCTGTCGGCGATCGGCGAGGCCGAGGGCGCCGAGCGGTGGTCGGCCCCGTGCGACCTGCCCGCCAACGGCTACTGGTTCGCCCCGACCGTCTTCACCGGTGTCTCCCAGGCCCACCGCATCGCCCGCGAGGAGATCTTCGGGCCGGTCCTGTCGGTGCTGACCTTCCGCACGCCGTCCGAGGCGGTCGAGAAGGCCAACAACACGCCGTTCGGCCTGTCCGCCGGCGTGTGGACCGACAAGGGCTCGCTCATCCTCTCGATGGCCAACCGCCTCCGGGCCGGTGTGGTCTGGGCCAACACGTTCAACAAGTTCGACCCGACCTCGCCGTTCGGCGGCTACAAGGAGTCCGGCTACGGCCGCGAGGGCGGCCGCCACGGGCTCGAGGACTACCTCAAGGGAACCAGCGTGAAGGGAGCGGACAGCTGATGAGCCGCATCGACGTGCGCAAGACCTACAAGCTCTACATCGGCGGGCAGTTCCCCCGCTCGGAATCGGGCCGCTCCTACGTCGTCAACGACGCCAAGGGCCGCCTGCTCGCCAACGCCGCGCTCGCCTCCCGCAAGGACGCCCGCGACGCCGTGGTCGCCGCCCGCTCCGCCTTCGGCGGGTGGTCGGGCCGCACCGCCTACAACCGTGCCCAGGTCGTCTACCGCGTCGCCGAGGTCCTCGAGGGCCGCCGCGAGCAGTTCGAGGCCGAGCTGCGCGCGGCCGAGGGGGTCTCCTCCTCCCGGGCCCGCGCCTACGTCGACGCCGCCATCGACCGCCTGGTCTGGTACGTCGGCTGGGCCGACAAGATCACCCAGGTCGTCGGCAACGCCAACCCCGTGGCGGGGCCCTACTTCAACCTGTCCACGCCCGAGCCGAGCGGCGTGATCGCCGTCGTCGCACCCCGAGGCCCGCTCCTCGGCCTGGTCAGCGTCGTGGCGCCGCTCATCGTCACCGGCAACACCGTGGTGGTGATCGCCAGCGAGCAGCACCCGCTGACCGCGATCACCCTCGGCGAGGTGATGGCGACCAGCGACCTGCCCGGTGGCGTGGTCAACGTCCTCACCGGCTCGCAGGCCGAGATCGCGCCGTGGCTGGCCTCGCACATGGACGTCAACGGCATCGACCTCACCGGCGTCACCGACCCCGCGCTCGCGACCGAGCTCGAGGTGGCGGCCGCCGACAACCTCAAGCGCGTACGCCGTCCCGCACCGGACACGGACTGGCTGGCCGAGCCCGACCTCGACCGGATGACGCGCTTCCTCGAGACCAAGACGGTCTGGCACCCGATCGGCGTCTGAGCCACCGATCGACCACGACGGCCCCCGGAGGACCTCCGGGGGCCGTTGCCGTACCCCTTGCCATCCCTGTTGCCGCTCCTGACCCAAAATGACATCATTGGTGTCATGTCATCCCGCGGTGAAGTCCTCTACGACCTGCTCCGCCTGGTCCGCCCGATCGTGCTCGGCTCCGCCCGCGTCGTGGACGAGGGCCTCCGCGGGACGGGGTGGACCGTGGGGTCCCGCGCCGTCATGGAGGTGCTGGTCGTCGACGGAGCGGCCACCGTCCCGCGCGTCGCCACGCGGTTGTCGCTCGCCCGGCAGAACGTCCAGCGCCAGGTCGACGAGCTCGTGCGGCTCGGGCACGTGGCGACCGCGCCCAACCCCGACCATCGCCGGTCCGTCCTCGTGGCACCGACCGCCGAGGGTCGTCGCCTCTTCGGCCGGGTGCACGACCGCGAGCTCGCGGACCTCGCCCGACTGGCCCCGGAGTGCTCGGTGCAGGAGATCGCCGCTGCGACCGAGGTGCTGCGCAGCGTCGAGGCCGCGGTCCGCGCCCGGTGGGCGCAGTGACCTGGGTGCAGGTCCCGGTGGACGCTGACGACGTCTTCGCCCGGACGACGCGCAACCGGCGGGCGGCAGCGGACCTCCTCGCGTCGCTGACGTCGGAGCAGTGGCAGGCGCCGACCCTGTGCGAGGGCTGGACGGTGCGGCACCTGGCCGCCCACCTCGTGCAGCCGATGGTCGTCGGCTTCGGTCGGTTCCTGCTCGTGTCGCTGCGCCACCGCGGGGACACGGCGGCGACCGTCGACCACGTCACCCGGTCCCTCGCCCGCCGCGAGCCGGCCGAGCTGGTGTCCCTGCTGCGCGAGCGCGCGGCCGACCGGGTGGACCCGCCGCGGGTCGGCCCGATGGGGCCCTTCGCCGACACCTGCATCCACCTGCGCGACATCGCCCGGCCGCTCGGCCTGCCGGCCGACGTGCCGCGGGAGGACTGGCTGCTGCTGCTCGACCACCTCGCGTCCGGGACGGCGGCACCCGCCCTGACGCGCCCGGGGTGGACCGACGGCCTCGCGCTGCGAGCCACCGACGCGGACTGGGCCCGCGGCTCCGGGGCCGTGGTGGAGGGCGCCCTGGAGGCCCTCGCGATGGCGGTCACCGGCCGCCCGGCGGCGCTGGACGACCTGCGCGGACCGGGCGTCGGGGTCCTGCGCGAACGCCTCGCACGCTGATCCTCCGGGCGGTGCGCCCGGTGGACCAGCGTGCGGGTCGGATCAGCGTGCGGGTCGGATCAGCGGTTGAGCAGGGCCTGGGCCAGCACGCCGAGGATCTCGTTGGGGTTGTTGACCAGGTAGTTCTGGCCGCCCGTCGCCGCGGCGATCTGGTCGAGCTCGCCGGTGTCGGCGTCCTGCGAGATGCCGATGATGATCACCTTGACCGGCTTCGCGGGGTCGCGGATCGACTTGAGCTGGTTGACCAGCGAGTCGAGCGACAGCGAGCTGGAGTCGTCGCTCGCGCCGTCGGTGAAGATCACCACGGAGTTGAACCACGCCGGGTCCCACTTCTCCTGCGCGTGCTTGTAGGCCGCGAGGGTGGTGTCCATCAGGCCGGTGGCACCCTTCACCCGGGCGACCAGGGCGTCCGCTTCCTTGCGGACCAGCTCGCCGTGGGTGCCGGCCTCGCCGGCGTCGGCGTCGAGCCGGTCCAGGGCGGCGTACTCGGCGAAGGACGCGCCGTCCTCGCCGCGGTTCTTGGAGAAGCCCCAGATGCCGATCCGCGCCTGGGCCGGGAACGCGTCGAGCGCCACCTGCGAGGCCTGGACCGCGAGCTGGATGCGCGTCGTGTCGCCGATCGCCATCTTCATGGAGCCGGACAGGTCGACCACGGCGAGGATGCTCGAGGGGACCGAGAGCACGCGCCACTGGCGCAGCGCGTCGTCGGTGGTCTTCTGCGGCACCGTGTCGAGGACCTGGGCGTTGCCGAGGCCGATCTCGTTGGGCAGCGGGGTGCCGTCGGGGCCGCGGAGCTCGGCGGCGGCGATCGCCTCGACGCCGGCGCTCGAGGTGAACCAGCGGGTCAGCGCGCGGCCGACGCGGGCGGAGAGGTCGCCGCCCGAGGCGAGGATGTCCTTGGTGCCGCGGTTCACGTCGATCAGCGGGTACTGCAGCATCGGCACACCGGTGCGCGGAGCCACCAGCGTGAGCTGGTCGTTGCTGCGGCGGGCCGACAGGTAGGCCTGCTCGGTGGCCGGCACCAGCTGGGTGCTCGAGGCCGAGATGGTGGACAGGTCGGTCTCGTTGGCGCTGCCGGCGACGGCGCGCTCGCCGTAGGTCTGGGCGACGGGCACGGTCTTGGCCTCGATCGAGGCGGGCGTCTGGCCGGTCTTCTTCATCTCGGCGTAAGGCGCCAGGAGCGCGAGCGCGGAGGCGCCCTCGGCGCTCGGGTCGGCCATCGAGAGGCTGCCACCGTCGAGGACCTGCGACCACGAGGCGGGGGCCTCGGAGGACGGACCACCGATGAGCCCGACGGGCGTCTGGGCGAGGACGTCGGCGACCGGGGTGCCGGTCCAGCCGGCCGCGGTGAGCTGGCCCTTCCAGGTGGGGCTGTCGGGGATCCAGATCTCGGGCAGCTGGGCCTCCGGGTCGCTGAGGACCGCGACGACGTCCTTCACGGACCCGGCCGTGACCTGGATGTCGATGCAGGGCTCGTCGGCGTTGACGTCCTTGACCGCCTTCCTGACCAGGTCCTCCATCACGGGGGCCGTGGTGAGGGTGACCACCTCGGAGACGCAGTCGGCCGCGCCGGGCTCGCTGCTGTCGCCGCGGGTGGCGAAGAAGCCGACGAGGGCGACGACGAGGAGCAGCGCCAGCCCGGCCAGCACCCAGGTGTTGCGGGGGCGCCGGGCAGCGCCGCCGGAGATGTCCGCGGTATCGGTCGCGGTCGAGTCGTCGAGACTCATGGAGGTCCTCCCACAGAGGTGTCAATCGGGGGTCTGGGCGAGACTAATCTCCAGTCCGGACGTCCGTGGCCGAACGAGGAAATGAGTCTGTAACCATGCACACAGCCCAGGTGGTCGTCCTGGCCGGCCCGAGCGGAGCCGGCAAGTCGCGGCTCGCCGAGCGGCTCGGACTCCCCGTCCTGCGCCTCGACGACTTCTACAAGGACGGCGACGACCCGACCCTCCCGCGCATCACCCACGGCGCCAACGAGGGCCTCGTCGACTGGGACCACCCCGACTCCTGGCACCGCGAGGACGCGATGGCGGCGCTGCGCGAGCTGTGCGGCACCGGGCGCAGCGAGGTGCCCGTCTACGAGATCGCGCAGAACGGGCGGTGCGGGTCCCGCACCGTGGAGCTCGGGGGCAGCACCCGCTTCGTGGCGGAGGGGATCTTCGCGCCGGACGTCGTGGCCGCCTGCCGCGACGACGGCATGCTCGCCGCGGCCTACTGCATCACCCAGCACCCGCTCGTGACGTTCTGGCGCCGGCTCACCCGCGACCTGCGCGAGCACCGCAAGCCGCCGCTGGTCCTCCTGCGCCGCGGGTTCGCGCTCATGCGCGACCAGCAGCGCGTGGTCGCGCACGCGGTCGAGCAGGGGTGCCGCCGGGCGACCGGTGACCGGGCGTACGCCGAGCTCAGCAGCTGATCAGGCCTCGGCCATGAGGTCGGCGTAGCCCGGCTTGACGACGCGGTCGATGATCGCGAGCCGCTCGTCGAAGGGCAGGAACGCCGACTTCATGGCGTTGATGGTGAACCAGCGCAGGTCCTCGAGCGTGTGGCCGAACGCCTCGACCAGCCCGAACATCTCCTGCGTCATCGACGTGCCGCTCATCAGCCGGTTGTCGGTGTTGACGGTGACCCGGAACCGCAGGTCGGTCAGCAGGCCGATGGGGTGCTCCGCGAAGGACTCCGCCGCACCCGTCTGGATGTTGGAGCTCGGGCACATCTCCAGGGGGATGCGCTTGTCGCGGACGTAGGCCGCGAGCCGGCCGAGCTCGACCGAGCCGTCCTCGGCCACCGTGATGTCGTCGATGATCCGCACGCCGTGGCCGAGCCGGTCGGCGCCGCACCACTGGAGGGCCTCCCAGATCGAGGGCAGGCCGAACGCCTCGCCGGCGTGGATGGTGAAGTGCGCGTTCTCGCGCTGGAGGTACTCGAACGCGTCGAGGTGCCGGGTGGGCGGGAAGCCGGCCTCGGCGCCGGCGATGTCGAAGCCCGCCACCCCGCGGTCGCGCCAGGCGATCGCGAGCTCGGCGATCTCCATCGACCGGGCCTGGTGCCGCATCGCGGTGAGCAGCTGGCGTACGACGATCCTGCCGCCACTCGCGGCCGCCCCCGCGTCGAAGCCCTCCTGCACGGCGGCGACCACCTCGTCGAGCGTCATCCCGCCGCTCACGTGCTGCTCGGGGGCGTAGCGCACCTCGGCGTAGACGACGCCGTCGGCGGCCAGGTCCTCGACGCACTCGCGCGCGACACGGGCGATCGCCGGGCCGTTCTGCATGACCGCCACCGTGTGGTCGAACGTCTCGAGGTAGCGCACCAGCGAGCCGGAGTCGGCGGAGTCGGCGAACCACTGCCCGAGCGACGCGGCGTCGCCGGCAGGCAGCTCGTGACCGATCTCGGCGGCGAGCTCGACGATCGTCTGCGGACGGAGCCCGCCGTCGAGGTGGTCGTGGAGCAGCACCTTGGGGGCCCGGTGCACCTGGTCGCGGGTGGGAGTGGTCACCGGCACATCCAAGCAGGCGGACTATGTTCGCCCCCATGCGCACCTTCACCACCCTCGACGACGTCGCCGCAGCCGCAGGGTCCGAGATCGGCACCAGCGAGTGGCTCGCGGTCGACCAGGCCAGGATCGACTCCTTCGCCGACGCCACGCTGGACCACCAGTGGATCCACGTGGACGTCGAGCAGGCGGGCGCCGGGCCCTTCGGCACGACGATCGCCCACGGCTTCCTCACCCTGAGCCTGCTCCCCCACTTCGCCTCGCAGGTCTTCCGCCTCGAGACGCCGGGCGCGCGGCTCAACTACGGCCTGGAGAAGGTGCGCTTCCCCCACCCGGTGCCGGTCGACAGCAGGTTGCGCTCCCACGTGCGCTTCGGCGAGGTGCGCGACCTGCCGCAGGGCAAGCAGCTCATCGTGGAGCACACCGTCGAGATAGAGGGTCGCGACAAGCCCGCCTGCGTGGCCCAGCACGTCGTGCTGCTGCTCGCCTGACGCCGCCGTACGGCTGGTCAGCCGAGGTCGCGCAGGTCGAGGGTGAACCGGTAGCGGACGTCGTTGCGTCCCAGCCGCTCCAGCGCGGTCGCGACCTGGGCGGACGGGACCGTCTCGACGTCGGCGGTGACGCCGTGCTCGCCGCAGAAGTCGAGCAGCTCCTGCGTCCTGGCCCGTCCGGCGCTGCCCGACGAGGCCAGCCGACGGCGCGCGCGCAGCAGGTCCATCGCGTCGACCCGCACCTCGCCGAGGTGGCCCACCACCACCAGCGTCCCGTCGAGGGCGAGCGTGCGCAGGTAGGGGCCGACCTCGTGGGCGCCGGGGACGCAGTCGATGACCAGGTCGAGGCTCTCCCCCGCCGCCGCCATGTCCTGCTCGTCCGTGGAGAGCACCACCCGGTGCGCCCCCAGCGCGCGGGCGTCGGCGGCCTTGTCGGCGGTGCGGGTGAACACCGTGACCTCGGCGCCGAGCGCGACCGCCAGCTTCACCGCGAGGTGGCCGAGGCCGCCCAGCCCGACCACGCCCACGCGGGTGCCGGGTCCGGCGCCCCACACGCGCAGCGGCTCCCACACCGTGACGCCCGCGCACATCAGCGGGGCGACCGCGGCGGGGTCCAGGGCGGGCGGGCGGTGGTAGACGAAGTCCTCGCGCACGACGTACGACGACGACCAGCCGCCGAGCGTGGTGGAGCCGTCGACCCGGTCGGTGCCGCCGTAGGTCAGCGTGGGGAACTCGACGCACATGTTCTCCTGGCCCGCGACGCACATCGCGCAGGTCCCGCACGAGTCCACGATGTTGCCGACGGCGACGGGGTCGCCCACCGCGAAGGACGTGACCGCGGGGCCGGTCGCGACGACCTCGCCGACGAACTCGTGGCCCGGGACGAGCGGGGTGCCGCCGCGGCCCGCGGCGGACCCGCTGAGCGCGTGCAGGTCGGTGTGGCACACCCCGCAGTGCGAGATCCGGACCTCGACGTCGTCGGGCCTGAGGTCGCGGCGGGTGAGGCCGACGAGCTCCACCTCGCCGGGGCGGTCGGTCGCTCGGTAGCCGGTGACCTTGGACATGGTGACTCCTGGTGGGGTGACGAGCAGTGCAGAACCAACCGGTTGGTTGGTTCTCGGTAGACTACCCCGGTGGGAAAGGCCGAGCAGACCCGTCAGCGGATCCTCGAGGCGGCGACGGCCGAGTTCGTGGCGCACGGCCTGGCCGGGGCGCGCGTCGACCGCATCGCCGCGACCGCCCGGATCAACAAGTCCCAGCTCTACGCCCACGTCGGCAACAAGGACGCGCTGTTCGACGCCGCCGTCGCTCTGCACGTCGCCGCCACGGTGGGCCGGGTCCCCCTGACCGTCGAGGACCTGCCCGGCTACGCCACCCGCCTCTACGACGCCTACCTGGCCGATCCCTCGCTGGTCCGGCTGCTGATCTGGTCGCGGCTCGAGCGCCGGCCGAGCGGTGACCTGTTCACCACCCCACACCACGACGGTCCCGCGCTGGCCCGCCTGCACGAGGCCCAGGTCGCCGGCGTGCTGGTGGCCGACGTCGACGTCGAGGACCTCTGGTCGATGCTCATCGCGCTGGCCGGCACCTGGGCGCAGGCCTCCCTCACCCGCACCGCCGACCCCGGCGACCCCGGGTCCCTGCACCGCCGTCGCCGGGAGGCGCTCGCCGCCACGGTGGCGCGGGCGTTCGTGCGCTGAGGCGGCCGGGCCGCGGGCTCACCGCGACAGCACCGCCTGGGCGAACACCTCCAGCACGTCCTCGGGCTCGGCGGCGAGGTAGGCCTCGCCACCGGTCACCTGCGCCATCCGGCGCAGGGCCGCGAGGTCGGCGTCGCCGCTGATCGCGATGCCGACCATCCGCACCGGCCGCTCGGGGTCGCGCAGCTCCTCGAGCCGCTGCAGCAGCGGCTCGAGCTCGATCGAGCCCGGGTCCTCGTTGCGGCCGTCGGTCATGAGGACCACCGCGTTGGAGTAGTGCGGGCGGTAGCGGCGCACCGCCTCCCGGTAGGCGGCTAGCGCGGTGTCGTAGAGCCCCGTGCCGCCATCGGTCAGGGCCGACATCTGGTCGGCGCGCTCGCGCAGGGCGTAGCGCTGGGTGCGGCCGAAGCGCAGGTCGTCGAGCCGGCGCATCGGCTCGAGCTCGCGCCAGTCCTGCCCGGGCCCGCCCTGGTCGATGGAGAACACCCAGAGCCCGACCCGGGCGTGGTCGGGGAGGAACGAGAGCCCGATCCGGGAGGCGTCGGCCAGCAGGTCCATGCGCGACCCGGTGCCAGCGTCGGCGTCCATCGAGCCGGAGGCGTCGACGACGGCCAGCATGGAGGAGGGCACGCTGAACAGGCCCCACGACCGCACCGCCCGGGAGATGGCCTCCCCCGACGGCGTCGGCAGGACCTTGCCCGCCGCGCCCGGCGCGCGCAGCCCCTCGGCGGCCACCAGGCGGCGTCCCTCCTCGGTGGCGAGGTGGGCGCGGAGCGCACGGGCGAGCGCCCGGGCGCCGGGTGCGGCGTCGCGTCGCACCGTGAGCGGGAAGTCGAGCGCGGGCGAGCCGACGCCCGGGGTCAGGTCGCGCAGGTCGTCGCGGTCGGGAACGCCGGTGAGCTCCTGCTCGGTGGTGACGACGAGCCGGGGCGACCGGCGGGCGAACATCGCGGGCCGGACGGTGTCGTCGGCACCGCGCACCCGGCGGGCGCCGTAGGCCTGCGCGAAGGGGACCAGCATCTCGCGGGCGTCGACGCGGCTGCGGCCCACGGCGCGGGCCTCGGCCTCGGGGGCCGTGACGGCGAGCGCGCCGGACACGGACGAGGCCGGGTCGGGGACGGACACCAGCTTGGAGGCCTCGGCGTCGCCCCAGGAGCCGAACCGGCGCGCCTGGTTGCCGCCGACCAGCAGGACCGGCGTCGTGGCGAGGCTCGCCCCGAGCCGCAGCTCGGGCCGGGCGGCGGGACCGAGGTGGGCCGCGGTGGTGAGGTAGCGGGCCTCCGGGATCCAGATGTCCGGGAGCGCCCCTCCCATGGACACGCCCTGGGCGACGTCGATGCCCGAGCGCATGGCGGGCTCGACGGACGTGCAGGCCGGCGTGGCCTCCTCGAGGGCCGTGACGACGACGCCGTAGATGGCGGGCGCCACGGCCACGTCGACGGTGCGGAACCGGTCGCAGCCCGGCGCCGCGGCCTCGCTGCCCGGCCTGGCCATCGCGAGCCAGGTCGCGCCCGCACCGACGACCAGCCCCGTCACCATCACCACCGTCGCCAGCACCGCGGTGGACATCATCCTGGCGCGGCCCGACCCGCGCTCGTCGTTGTTCTGCATGGGCTCTCCCCGGATCCCTAAAGTAAAGGAACGCTAGGAACAGAACCGCGGCGAACGGGTGCTACCGACGGGTCATCGTCAGAGTTGGGGACGGCCTCAGCCGATGCGCTCCAGCACGATGTCGCTCGGGGTCGCCCGGTCCGCCCCGTCGCCGCCCGAGCCGATGTCGTAGCCGCCCTCGAGCGAGGCGAGGGCACGCTCGAAGCGCGCCGGCTCGTCGCTGAGCAGTGTGAACAGCGGCTCGCCCTCCGTGACCTCGTCACCCGGCCGGGCGTGCCACACGACGCCGGCGCCGGCCTGCACCGGGTCCTCCTTGCGGGCCCGGCCCGCACCGAGGCGCCACGCGGCCATCCCGACCGCCATCGCGTCGAGCCGGGTCAGCGTGCCGCTGCTCGGGGCGGTGACGACGTGCGACTCCCGCGCCTCGGGCAGGGCCGCGTCGGGGTCGCCGCCCTGCGCCCGGATCATCGCCTTCCAGGCGTCCATCGCCGACCCGTCGGCCAGCTTGTCCGCGGGGTCCACGTCACCGCGCCCGGCGCCCGCGAGCATCTCGCGGGCCAGCGCCAGGGTCAGCTCCACCACGTCGGCGGGGCCGCCACCGGCGAGCACCTCGACCGACTCGGCGACCTCGATCGCGTTGCCGGCGGTCAGGCCGAGGGGGGTCGCCATGTCGGTGAGGAGCGCGACCGTGTGCACGCCGGCGTCCGTGCCGAGGCCGACCATGGTCTCGGCGAGCTCGCGCGCGCTGTCGACGTCCTTCATGAAGGCGCCGCTGCCGACCTTGACGTCGAGCACGAGCGCGCCGGTGCCCTCCGCGATCTTCTTGCTCATGATCGAGCTGGCGATGAGCGGGATCGCCTCCACCGTGCCGGTCACGTCGCGCAGGGCGTAGAGCTTCTTGTCGGCGGGGGCGAGGCCCTCGCCCGCCGCGCAGATGACCGCGCCGACCTCCTCGAGGATCGCGACCATCTCCTCGTTGCCGAGGTCCGCGCGCCAGCCCGGGATGGACTCGAGCTTGTCGAGGGTGCCGCCGGTGTGGCCGAGGCCGCGGCCCGACAGCTGCGGCACGGCCACGCCGCACGCCGCGACGAGCGGGGCCAGCGGGAGGGTGATCTTGTCGCCGACGCCGCCGGTGGAGTGCTTGTCGGCGGTGGGCCGCGACAGCGTGGAGAAGTCCATCCGCTCCCCCGACGCGATCATCGCCGCGGTCCAGCGGGAGATCTCGGTGCGATTCATGCCGTTGAGCAGGATCGCCATGGCGAGCGCCGACATCTGCTCGTCGGCCACCTCGCCGCGGGTGTAGGCGTCGATCACCCAGTCGATCTGGCTGTCGGTGAGCTCGTGCTTGTCGCGCTTGGCGAGGATCACCTCGACGGCGTCGTGTGCGGGCATCAGGACCGTCCTGCCTCGTCGGTGGCCACCCGGGCCAGGTCGTCGGGCCCGAAGGCGTCGGGCAGCACCTCGCTCATCGGCTTGACCCCGGAGACGGTCCACAGCAGCAGGTCGCGCCCGCCGTGCTCGAAGAGCAGCTGGCGGCAGCGCCCGCACGGCATGATCACCTCGCCGTCGCCGTTGACGCACACGAAGTGGGTGAGCCGCCCGCCCCCGCTGGCGTGCAGCTGGGACACCAGCCCGCACTCGGCGCACAGCACGACGCCGTACGCCGCGTTCTCCACGTTGCAGCCGACCACCGTGCGTCCGTCGTCGACCCGCGCCGCGGCCCCGACGGGGTAGTGCGAGTAGGGCGCGTAGGCGCGGCCCATCACCTCGACGGCGGCCTGCTTGAGCTCGTCCCAGTCCCTCTGTTCCACGCGGCCACTATGGCGCATACGGCGAACCGCCGGTCTTCGGCATCTTCCGCCGAAAGTCCTCCGGCGGGTTTTAGGTCTCAAACGCATTTCGGAACACCGCAACCCCGTGACGCAGCGAGCCGTGGCAGGCATCATGACGCCGAACGCTGGCCCCAACCCCGGGGTGCACGATTTTGGAGGCATTTGTGTTGAAGACGAGGAAGGTCGTCTCGAGCGGCCTCGTGGCCCTGCTCGCGGCCGCGACCCTGGCTGCGTGCGGCGACGCACCCGCGGAGGAGACGAACGGCGGGAGCGGGAGCGGGAGCGAGCCCGCCGCCAGCGACTTCCTGCCCTGCATCGTGTCCGACGCCGGCGGGTTCGACGACAAGTCGTTCAACCAGCTCGGCTACGAGGGCGCCAAGCAGGCCGCCGACGAGCTCGGCGTGGAGCTGAAGCCGGTCGAGTCCAACAGCGAGAACGACTATGCCCCCAACCTGGAGAGCCTGGTCGGCGAGGGCTGCGACGTCATCGTGACCGTCGGCTTCGCCCTGGCCGCCGCGACCAAGGAGTCGGCCGCGGCCAACCCCGACATCGAGTACGTCCTGATCGACGACTCCGCCGACGGCGGCGACGACGGCGAGACGTTCGACGGCAAGGCCGACGAGCCCAACATCAAGCCGCTGCTCTACAACACGGCCGAGGCCGCGTTCCTCGCCGGCTACGCCGCTGCCGACTACACCAAGACCGGCAAGGTCGGCACCTTCGGCGGCCTGCCCTTCCCGACCGTCACCATCTTCATGGACGGCTTCAAGCAGGGCGCGGAGTACTACGCCGAGGAGAAGGGCAAGGACGTCGAGGTCGTCGGCTGGGACGGCAAGGACGGCTCCTTCACCGGGGGCTTCGAGGCCAACGAGGCCGCGACCAGCACCGCCAAGCAGATCCTCGACCAGGACGTCGACGTGGTCCTCCCCGTCGGTGGCCCGATCTACCAGGGCGCGATCACCGCGATCGAGGACTCCGGCAACGACGTCGCCATGATCGGCGTGGACGCCGACCTGTTCGAGACCGACCCCGACACGCAGGACTACGTCATGACCTCGATCCTCAAGGGCATGAAGGTCTCGACCTACGAGGCCGTCCTGGCCGCGGGCAACGACGAGTTCGACTTCGAGCCCTACGTGGGCACCCTCGAGAACGACGGCGTCGGCATCGCCCCGTTCCACAACTTCGAGGACAAAGTCAACCCCGAGCTGGCCGACGAGCTCGAGACCGTCAAGGCCGGCATCATCGACGGCTCGATCAAGGTGAACTCCTACCTGGGCTGATCACCCGCGCTCCACATCGGAGGGAGGCCGACGGACCCGTCGGCCTCCCTCTCTTTTGCCAAGATCCGACCCCTAGGATGCGATGCCATGAGACTCGTCCTGCGAGGCATCACCAAGCGCTTCGGCAGCGTGGTGGCCAACGACTCGATCTCCCTCACGGTCGAGCCCGGTGAGATCCACTGCCTGCTCGGCGAGAACGGCGCGGGCAAGTCGACGCTGATGAACGTGCTCTACGGCCTCTACCGGGCCGACGAGGGCGAGATCGAGCTCGACGGCGAGGTGCAGCACTTCACCGGCCCCGGCGACGCGATGGCCGCGGGCATCGGCATGGTGCACCAGCACTTCATGCTCATCCCGGTCTTCACCGTCGCCGAGAACGTGATGCTCGGCAACGAGTCCACCGGCTTCGCCGGCACCCTCGACCTCGACGCGGCCCGTGACCGCGTCACCGAGATCTCCGAGCGCTTCGGCTTCCACGTGAAGGCCGACGCGCTCGTCGAGGACCTCCCGGTCGGCGTGCAGCAGCGGGTCGAGATCATCAAGGCGCTCTCCCGCGACGCCGAGCTGCTCGTCTTCGACGAGCCCACCGCGGTGCTCACGCCGCAGGAGACCGACGAGCTGATGGACATCATGCGCCAGCTCAAGGAGGCCGGGAAGGCCATCGTCTTCATCACCCACAAGCTGCGCGAGGTGCGCGAGGTCGCCGACCGGATCACCGTGATCCGCCACGGCAAGGTGGTCGGCGAGGCCGACCCCAAGGCCAGCAACGCCGAGCTCGCCTCGATGATGGTCGGCCGCCCCGTCGAGCTGGTGGTCCACAAGGACGAGCCGACGCTCGGGGCCGAGGCGCTCGTCGTGGAGGACCTGCGGGTCGTCGACGCCGCCGGTCACGTCCAGGTCGACGGCATCTCCTTCACCATCCGCGCCGGCGAGGTCCTCGCCGTGGCCGGCGTGCAGGGCAACGGCCAGACCGAGCTCACCGAGGCCCTCCTCGGGCTGCAGGACGACGTCAGCGGCTCGGTCGTGCTCGACGGCGAGCAGCTCGTCGGCCGCTCCACCCGCCGGATCCTCGACGCCGGGGTCGGCTTCATCCCCGAGGACCGACAGGTCGACGGCCTCGTGCCCGGCTTCACCATCGCCGAGAACCTCATGCTCAACCGCAGCTTCAGGTCGCCGTTCGTCAAGAACGGCTCCCTGCGCCTCGGCGCGCTCCGCGCCTTCGCCGAGAAGAAGCTCAAGGAGTACGACGTCCGCGCGCGCGACATCCACTCGCTGGCCGCCAACCTCTCCGGCGGCAACCAGCAGAAGGTCGTCGTGGCCCGCGAGCTGTCGCGCGACCTGCGCCTGCTCGTCGCCGCCCAGCCCACCCGCGGCGTCGACGTCGGCTCCATCGAGTTCATCCACAAGCAGATCGTCGCGACCCGCGACAGCGGCATCCCGGTCATGGTGGTCTCGACCGAGCTCGACGAGGTGGTGGCCCTGGCCGACCGCATCATGGTGCTCTACCGCGGTCGCGTCGTCGGCATCGTGCCGGCCGACACCCCGCGCACCACCCTCGGGCTGATGATGACCGGCGAACGCCCCCAGGACGTGAAGGACGTGGTGGCGTGAGCGACACCGACAAGCCGCAGCCCGACGAGAAGCCCACCGGCGGCAGCACCCGCGTCGACGCGCCCGTCGACCCCGCCGAGGACTCCGCCGCCACCTCCGGCGACCGGTCGCGCTCCCTGCTGCGCGAGATCGCCTCCGGCGACGCACTGGCCGGGGTGCTCGCGGTGTTCCTCGCCGTCTTCGTCGGCTCGGTGATGATCGCCGCGACCGACGAGACCGTGCGGGAGACCGCGAGCTACGTCACCGCCCGACCCTCCGACTTCTTCACCGCCCTGTGGGACGCCATCTCCGGCGCCTACAGCGCGATGTTCCGCGGCGCCGTGTTCAACTACAACCTCACCGAGCCCGCCCAGCAGTGGCGCCCGCTCACCGAGACCATGAAGTTCGCCGGCCCGCTGGTCCTCGGCGGCCTCGGCGTGGGGCTGGCGTTCCGCGCCGGCTTGTTCAACATCGGCGGCCGCGGCCAGATGCTGGTCGCCGGCGGCGCCGCCGGCTGGGTCGGCTTCCAGCTCGACCTCCCCACGGCGATCCACCTGCCGCTCGCGATCCTGGTCGGCATGGCCGCCGGCGCACTGTGGGGCGGCATCGCGGGCCTCCTCAAGGCCCGCACGGGTGCCCACGAGGTGATCGTCACGATCATGCTCAACTACGTCGCCTACTACCTGCTCTTCTACGCCCTCACCAAGGAGTGGCTGCTCAAGACGCCGGGCTCGGTGAACCCGAAGTCGCCGCCGATGAAGCAGTCGGCGGTCCTGCCGGACGTGCTGGGCGAGCAGTTCAACCTGCACCTCGGGTTCGTGATCGCGCTCGTCGCGGTCGCCGTGGTGTGGTGGGTGCTCAACCGCTCCACCTTCGGCTACCGGGTGCGCGCCGTCGGCGAGAACCCGCACGCCGCGCGTGCGTCCGGCATCAACGTCGGGCGGACCTACACGGTCGTGATGATGGTCGCCGGCTCGCTGCTGGGCCTGGCGGGCATCAACCAGGTGCTCGGCACCGTCACGAGCGGCGTCTCCCTCGACCTCGACGCGGCGATCGGCTTCGACGCCATCACCGTGGCGCTGCTCGGCCGCTCCCGTCCGCTGGGCATCCTCGCCGCGGGGATCCTGTTCGGCGCCTTCAAGGCCGGCGGCTTCACCATGCAGACGTCCGAGAACATCTCGGTCGACCTGGTGCTCGTCGTGCAATCGTTGATCGTCCTCTTCCTCGCCGCACCCCCGCTGGTGCGCGCGATCTTCCGGCTCCCCGCCCAGGAGGCCAAGTGAGCACCGCGACCCAGCAGCCCGTGCCCGAGAGCGGTGGGCTGGCTCCCGACACGGCCGTGACCCCCACCCGGGGTGCCGGCGCCCGCAAGCTGCCGATCATCCTCGGCGTGCTGACGGTGCTCCTCGCCGTCGTGCTGCTGCGCTCGAGCCACTCCGGCAGCACGACGTTCCAGCTCGCCGTCGACAGCGACTTCGTCCAGCTGCCCGACATCGTCGTGCCGTCCGGGCCGACCGCGTGGGTGATGGTGGTGGTCTGCCTCGCGCTCACCGCCGAGGCCCTCCGCCGGATGCTGGCGCGCTCGCGGCAGCCGCTGTGGATCCCGATCGCCTTCGCGGTCGCGTGGATGATCGGCTTCCTCAGCTGGGCCGCCGCCGACGGCACCATCCTCGTGGTGAGCCTGCTGGGCGGCGCCGTGGCGCTGGCGATCCCGCTGGTCTTCGGCGCCCTCGGTGGCGTGCTCGGCGAGCGGGCCGGCGTGGTCAACATCGCCATCGAGGGCCAGCTGCTCCTCGGCGCGTTCGCCGCCGCGATCGCCGCCTCGACGACCGGCTCGCCGTGGGCCGGCCTCGTCGCCGCCGCGGTGGCCGGCGCCCTGGTCGCGCTCGTCCTCGGCCTGTTCGCGATCACCTACTTCGTCGACCAGGTCATCGTCGGCGTGGTGCTCAACGTGCTCGTGCTCGGCCTGACCAACTTCATGTTCCGCCAGGTGCTCACGCCCAACGCCGAGACGCTGAACTCCCCCGACCGCTTCCAGCGGCTGCCCATCCCGATCCTCGGCGACATCCCGCTGATCGGCCCGATCCTGTTCCGCCAGACCCCGCTCGTCTACGTGCTCTACGTCGTCGTCGCGCTGGTGGCGTACGCCCTCTACCGCACCCGCTGGGGCCTGCGGGTCCGTGCCGTCGGCGAGCACCCGAAGGCGGCCGACACGGTCGGCATCAAGGTCAACCGCACCCGCTACCGCACGATCCTGCTCGCGGGCCTGATCGCCGGCATGGGCGGCGCCTACTACAGCCTGGTCTCGGTCTCCCAGTTCAACCGCGAGATGACCGGCGGGGCGGGCTACATCGCGCTGGCGGCGGTCATCTTCGGCAAGTGGGACCCGATCCGGGCCACCCTGGCCGCGCTGCTCTTCGGCTTCGCGTCCAACCTCCAGGGCGTGCTGTCGGCGATCGGCTCCCCGGTCCCCAGCCAGTTCATGCTGATGCTCCCCTACCTCGTCACCATCTTCGCGGTGGCGGGCCTCGTGGGCCGGTCCCGGCCGCCCGCGGCGGACGGAGTGCCCTACCGACAACAGTGAGCGGGTCAGCCGCGGCGCCGGGCCACCTGCAGCACCGCGCCCCAGCCGCGCACGAGGCGCCCGTCGGGACGGCTCGCGAGCCGGCGGCGGACCTCGGCGTACAGGTGCTCCCGCTTCGCGGGCGCCATCGCGATGTGGCCGGAGAAGGTGTCGAGCAGGCGCAGGTACCCCTCGGCGTCGTAGGTGACCTCCCAGTCGACCTCGCGGACGGTGACGACCTCGAAGAGTCCGGTCCCGTCGATCTCGTCGCGCTGGTCGGGCAGCCCGCCGGGCCGGGGACGGACCGCGTCGCCGGGCAGCGCCTCCCCGATCTCGTCGTAGACCGGTTGGATCTCGGCGAAGAACGGGTCACCCCCGTCGGGGAAGACGTGGGTGGCGCTCCAGAAGGCCAGGTGCCCGCCCGGCACGAGCAGCTCCCAGGCCCGCCGGTAGCGCACCGTCGGGTCCAGCCAGTGCCAGGCGGTCGCGGCGAGGACGAGGTCGAAGCGCTGCGGCGTCGCCGGTCGGTAGGTCTCGAAGGCCGTCTCGACGACGTCGACCTCCTCTAGCTCGGCCAGGTTGCGTCGCGCCGCGGCGGCGAGCGCCGGACCCGGTTCGAGGCAGGTCATCGCGAACCCACGCCGCGCGAGGGGCAGCGTCGCCTTGCCGGTGGCGCAGCCGATCTCCAGCAGCCGGTCGCCTTCGTGCAGGCCGGCGGCGGCGACGAGCGCGTCGTACAGCTCGGTGGGATAGTCGGGCCGCGCCTCCTGGTAGGTGTCGGCAGCGGAGTCGAAGGTCGTCCGCAGGTCCCGTGGCTCGCCCATCGAGCGATCATCGCAGCCGGCGGATGTCCGGGTCCGGTCACCGCCCGGGCGGCTCTCGTGCTCTACTGAAAAGGCGGCCGGAGCCCGGCCGAGGCGTTCACCGCGACCAGCACCCGGGAGGAACCCGATGCACGACGACCGGCCCCGCCCCGCAGCCCCTGGGCGCACGTCGCCCGAGGGCGCACCCGACGAGGGCTCGGAGCGCTACGCGTCGATGTTCACCCACCACCCCCACGCTGCCTACTCGGTGGACCGCAGCGGCCACTACACCGACGCGAACGGCCACGCGCTCGCGATGACCGGGCTGACGCTGGAGCAGATGCGGCGCTCGCACTACTCCGACGTCATCCACCCCGACGACGTCCACCTCATCGACGAGAGCTTCGCCAACACCCTCACCGGCATCCCCCAGCTCACCGAGGCCCGCGTGCTCCGGCCGGACGGCGAGGTCATCGACATCCGGTGCACCATGATCCCCGTCGTGGTCGGCGGCGAGGTCGTGGGCGTGCACGGCATCGCCGAGGACGTCACGGCAGCGAAGGAGCTGGTGCGCCAGCTCGAGGAGGCCAACGCCGCCAAGAGCCTGTTCCTCGCCACCGTCAGCCACGAGGTCCGCACCCCCCTGGCGGCGCTCGTCGGGGCCACCGAGCTGCTGGTGCACGCCGACCCGGGGGCGGAGCAGGAGCACTACGTGCAGATGGTGCACCGCTCCGGCCAGCGGCTGATGCACCTGGTCAACGACCTGCTGGACTACTCCGGCCTCGAGGCGCACCAGGACGTGCTGCACCCCCGCGTGTTCGGGCTGCGCGCCGCCGTCGACGACGTCGCCGGGTGGGCGGTCCCCCTGGCCGAGGCCCGCGGCCTCACGTTCTCGCTCACCGTCGACGAGTCGGTCCCCGTGACGGCGTTCGGCGACGGGCGCCGCGTGGTGCAGGTGGTGACCAACCTGGTGCAGAACGCGCTCAAGTTCACCGACCGGGGCGGCGTCGAGGTGCGGGTCGAGGCCCGCAGCGGCGCACCGTGCCCGGACGAGGAGGAGTGCACCGCCGACACCTGGGTGCGCTTCGAGGTCGCCGACACCGGCATCGGCATCGCCGAGGACCACCTGCAGGCGTTGTTCGAGCCCTTCACCCAGGTCGACCCCCACGCTGCCCGCGAGCACCGGGGGGTGGGTCTGGGCTTGGCCATCTGCCGCGCCCTCGCCGACCTGCTGGGCGGTCGGCTCGACGTGCGGTCCACGCCGGGCGTCGGGAGCACGTTCACCTTCGGCGTCCCGCTGGCGAGGGTCACCGAGGACGGCACCGAGGACGGCGACGTGCCGTCAGCGACCGGCTGAGAGCGCCGTCACCGCGGCCTCGGCCAGCACCCGCGAGGCGATGCACGTGGCGCCCTCGTCGATGCGCAGGTTGCCCTGGTGGAGGTCGTAGGTCGGCCCTCCGGGCGAGCGGGTGCCGAGGCGCGCCATCGCGCCCGGGACGGAGTCGAGGTACCAGCCGAAGTCCTCGCCGCCGAGGCTCTGCGCGGTGGAGACGTGACCGTGCGGGCCCAGCACGCGCTCGAGGGCCTCGCCGAGCAGGGCGGTGGAGACCTCGTGGTTGACCACCGGCGGGACGCCGCGCTGGTAGGTCACCTCGGCGGTCACGCTGTAGGGGGCGACGATCGCGCTGATCAGCTGGCGGATGAGGTGCTCGGCGTCTGCCCAGGCGACCGCGTCGAGCATCCGCACGGTGCCGGCGACCGTGCCGCCGTGCGGGATGACGTTGTGGGCCGAGCCGGCGCGCACCATGCCCCACACGACGCTGACCCCGGCGCGGGGGTCGAGGCGACGGCTGAGGATGGCGGGCAGCTCGGTGATGACCTTGCCGAGCGCGAAGGTGAGGTCCTCGGTGAGGTGGGGCCGCGAGGTGTGGCCGCCCTTGCCGATGAGCCGGACGGTCAGCGCGTCGGCGGCGCCGGTGAGCGGCCCCTCCCGCAGGCCGATCCGTCCCACGTCGAGGCTGGGGTCGCAGTGCAGGCCGAAGACGTGGCTGACGCCTTCGAGCGCGCCGGCCGAGATGAGGTGCAGCGCCCCACCGGGCATGACCTCCTCGGCGGGCTGGAAGAGCAGTCGTACGCGCCCGGGCAGCAGGCCGCGCGTCGCGACCTCGGCGAGCGCGAGCCCCGCGCCCACCAGGCCGGCGGTGTGGACGTCGTGCCCGCAGGCGTGCGCGACCCCCGGGTTGGTGCTCCGCCACGGGTCGGAGATGAGGTCGTCGACCGGCAGGGCGTCCAGGTCGGCCCGCAGCGCCACCAGCGGTCCCCCGTGCCCGACCTCGGCGAGCACACCCCCGCCCTCGGGGCGGCTCGTGGTCCAGCCGGCGTCCTCGAGAGCGGACACGACGAGGTCCGAGGTGCGGCTCTCGGCCCAGCTGAGCTCGGGGTGCGCGTGGAGGTCGCGACGGAAGGCGACGAGGTCGTCGGCGTGCTTGTCGACGACCTCGGCGATGACGGATGTGGCGGGGACAGCGGTTGGCATGACCCTCACAGGTTAGTTGGTCCGTCCCACCCGTGCGGGCGATGGTCATAAGCGGCCAGGATCCGGTCGGCGGCCAGGGGTGCCGGGAGCTCCCCCGACAGCACGGCACGGCGTACGTCGTCGCGCACCGCGGCGACCTCCGGCGACGACCGCAGCCGCTGGTCGAGCTCGTCGCGCACGAGCGCCCAGGTGAAGTCGAGCTGCTGCCCCGCGCGCTTGCGGGCCAGCCCGTCCTCGCCGAGGTGGTCGCGGTGGGCTCCCACGCGCTGCCACACGTCGTCGACACCGGTGCCGGTCAGCCCCGAGCAGGTCACGACCGGCGGCGCCCACTCGGCGTGGCCGCGCACCAGGCGCAGGGCGCCGGCGAGCTCGCGCGCGGCGACCCGCGCCTCCCCCTCGTGGTCGTCGCCGCCCGCCGCGTCGGCCTTGTTGACCGCGACGACGTCGGCGATCTCGAGGATGCCCTTCTTGATGCCCTGCAGCTGGTCGCCGGTGCGCGCGATGGTGAGGAAGAGGAACGTGTCGACCATCCCGGCGACCGTCACCTCCGACTGCCCGACGCCGACGGTCTCGACCAGCACGACGTCGTGGCCCGCCGCCTCGAGCACCAGCATCGCCTGGACGGTCGCGCGGGCGACGCCGCCGAGGGTGCCGGCCGACGGGGAGGGCCTGATGAACGCGCGGGGGTCGACCGACAGCGTCGCCATCCGGGTCTTGTCGCCCAGGACCGAGCCGCCGGTGCGCACCGACGACGGGTCCACGGCGAGGACGCCCACCCGGTGCCCGGCCGCGGTGAGCCGGGTGCCGAGGGTCTCGATGAAGGTGGACTTGCCGACGCCCGGCACGCCGGAGATGCCGACCCGCGTCGCGGGCGGCCGCTCGACCTGCGCGAGCGCGGTCAGCAGGTCGCGGGCCGCGACCCGGTGCTCGCCGCGCGAGGACTCCACCAGCGTGATCGCACGAGCGACGTCCGCGCGCCGACCGGCGCGCACGCCGTCCACGAGCGCGGCGACGTCCACGGGACGGGCGGCCCGCGCCATCACGGCCTCACGCGGAGCGCAGCCGGGCCAGCAGGTCGAGCGCGGACTCGGCGATCACGGTCCCGGGCAGGAACACCGCGGCGGCGCCCATCTCCTTCAGGGTCTCGACGTCGTCGGGCGGGATCACGCCGCCGATGACGATCATGACGTCCGGGCGGCCCTGGTCCGCGAGCGCCTGCTTGAGCGCCGGCAGCAGCGTGAGGTGGCCGGCCGCCAGCGAGGACACCCCGACGATGTGGACGTCGGCGTCCACCGCCTGCTGCGCGACCTCCTCCGGCGTGGAGAACAGCGGCCCCACGTCGACGTCGAAGCCGAGGTCGGCGAAGGCCGTGACGACCACCTTCTGGCCGCGGTCGTGGCCGTCCTGGCCCATCTTCGCGACGAGGATGCGCGGGCGCCGCCCCTCCTCGACCTCGAACTCCTCGGTCGCGGCGAGCACCTCGGCGACCCGGGAGCCGGCTGCGGTGCCTGCCTCGTCGCGGTACACGCCGCTGATCGTACGGATCACGGCCTGGTGGCGGCCGTAGACCTTCTCCAGCGCGTCGGAGATCTCCCCCACCGTGGCCTTCGCGCGCGCCGCGTCGACGGCGAGCGCGAGCAGGTTGCCCTCGAGGGACCCGCCGCCGACCGGTCCGCGCTCGGCCGACGCGGTCAGCGCGTCCAGCGCCCGGCGTACGTCGTCGTCGTCGCGCTCGGCCCGCAGCCGCTCCAGCTTGGCCACCTGCTGGCGGTAGACGTCGTCGTTGTCGACGCGCAGGACGTCGAGCCGGTCCTCGACCGGGAGCCGGAAGGTGTTGACGCCGATGACCTTCTGGGCGCCGGAGTCGATGCGCGCCTGGGTGCGCGCGGCCGCCTCCTCGATGCGCATCTTGGGGATGCCCTGCTCGATCGCGGCCGCCATGCCACCGGCGCGCTCGGCCTCGAGGATGTGGGCCCACGCCCGCTCGGCGAGGTCGTGGGTGAGCTTCTCGACGTAGTAGGAGCCGGCCCACGGGTCGATGACCTGCGTGGTGCCCGACTCCTGCTGCAGCAGGAGCTGGGTGTTGCGGGCGATGCGCGCGGAGAAGTCGGTCGGCAGCGCGATCGCCTCGTCGAGGGCGTTGGTGTGCAGCGACTGCGTGTGGCCCTGCGTGGCGGCCATCGCCTCGATGCAGGTGCGCCCGACGTTGTTGAAGACGTCCTGCGCGGTCAGGGACCAGCCCGACGTCTGGCTGTGGGTGCGCAATGAGCGCGACTTCGGGTTCTGCGGCTCGAAGTCGTCGACGAGCCGCGCCCACAGGGCCCGGGCCGCGCGCATCTTGGCGACCTCCATGAAGAAGTTCATCCCGATCGCCCAGAAGAACGACAGCCGCGGCGCGAACTGGTCGATCGTCATGCCGGTCCCGAGGCCGGCACGGATGTACTCCACGCCGTCGGCGAGGGTGTAGGCCAGCTCCAGGTCGGCCGTCGCCCCGGCCTCCTGGATGTGGTAGCCGGAGATCGAGATGGAGTTGAAGCGCGGCATCCGCTGCGAGGTGTAGGCGAAGATGTCGCTGATGATCCGCATGCTCGGCGCCGGCGGGTAGATGTAGGTGTTGCGGACCATGAACTCCTTGAGGATGTCGTTCTGGATGGTCCCGGCCAGCTGCTCCGGCGCGACCCCCTGCTCCTCCGCCGCGGCGATGTAGAGCGCGAGCACCGGCAGCACCGCGCCGTTCATCGTCATCGACACCGACATCTCGTCGAGCGGGATGCCGTCGAAGAGGGTGCGGGTGTCGTAGATCGAGTCGATGGCCACGCCGGCCATCCCGACGTCGCCGCGCACCCGCGGGTGGTCGGAGTCGTAGCCGCGGTGGGTGGCGAGGTCGAAGGCGACGCTCAGGCCCTTCTGGCCCGCCGCGAGGTTGCGCCGGTAGAACGCGTTGGACTCCTCGGCGGTGGAGAACCCGGCGTACTGCCGGATCGTCCACGGCTGCGTCGTGTACATCGTCGGGTAGGGACCTCGCAGGAAGGGCGCCAGCCCGGGCCACGTGTCCAGCCCGTCGAGGCCCTCGAGGTGCTCGGGCCCGTAGACCGGCAGGATGTCGATCCCCTCGGGGCTCGTCCAGGGCTGCTGGTCGCCGGGCGACGCGCCGGTCGACGCACGGCCCGCGAGGGGCACCTCGGCGAAGTTGTCGGGAATGCTCATCGGGCGAGCTCCTCTCTCACGCGGGCCAGGAACCCCAGCGCATCGACCCCCACGGCGCACGAGTCGTCGACGTCGGTCACCGTCCGCTCCCCCGGCCGGCCCGCCAGCACGACGTACGACGCCCCTGCCGCGCGCAGGGCGGCGACGAGGTCGGCGCCCCACTCGGCATACGCCGCATCGGTGCCGGCCAGGCAGACGACCCGCTGGCCGGCGTGGGCGGCGAGCACCGACGCGGCGTCGGACGTGGCACCGGCCGCCTCGACGGCGACGCCGCCGGCGGCGAGCAGGTTGGTCGCGAAGGTGGCGCGGGCGGTGTGGGCTGCGACCGGCCCCATGGTGGCGAGGAAGACGGGACGGTCGGCGGGCGCGGCGCGCATGTCCTCGTAGGCCGAGGCGTAGCGGATTCCGGCCCGGCCGAAGGGCGCCCGCTCGGGCAGCACCTCTCCGAGGTGGGGGAACTCCGAGATGCCGGTCAGCGGCCGCGAGCGGTCGGCGATGCCCGCGTCGCGGGCGTCGCGGACGGCGCGCACGCGCTCCTTCACCCCGGCGGCGGCCTGCTCGCCGAAGCCGCCGTCGGCCTCGATGCGGCCCAGCTCGGCCCAGCCCGCGACGGCGAGGTCGTCGGTGAGCCTCTCCACGGCGTACGAGCCCCCGGCGGGGTCGGCGACGGCGGCGACGTGCGACTCCTCGATGAGCAGCGAGGAGGTGTTGCGGGCGATGCGGCGACCGAACGCGTCGGGCAGGCCGAGGCGCTCGTCGAACGGGACGACGGTGACGGCGTCGGCGCCGCCCACGCCGGCCGCGAAGGCGGCCACCGTGGCGCGGAGCATGTTGACCCAGGGGTCGAACCGGCTCATCATCGCCCGGCTGGTGACGGCGTGCTGGCGCTGCGGGACGTCGGACCCGGCGCTCGCCTCGAGCACCCGCGCCCACAGCCGGCGCGCGGCGCGGAGCTTGGCGATCGTGGGGAGCTGTTCGTCGGTGGCGGCGTAGCGGAACTCGATCAGCCCCGCGGCCTCGTCGACGGTGAGGCCGGCGTCGGTGAGCAGGCGCAGGTAGTGGACCCCCACGGCCGTCGTCCAGCCGAGCTCCTGGGCGTCGCTGGCGCCGCGGTCGTGGAGGGCGGTGCCGTCGACCACGGCGCCGAGGACCCCGAGGCCCTGCGCTCGGCGGACGGTGGCGACGAAGGTGTCGGCGACGGTCGAGCCGTCGTCCCCGACCCGCTCGCCGAACGCCAGCGCGGTGGCCGGGTCGGCCGACAGGTTGTTGGCCGGGTGCGGGTCGCCCGCGACCTGATCGAGGAGCCGGGCCAGCGCCTCGGACTGCTCGGCGTCCGGGCGGTCCAGGGTGACCGGCGCCAGGTCGAGCAGCACGCCCCGCAGCGCGGTGGGCAGGTCGACCGTCCGGGACAGATCGAGGTGGAGCGAGGTCGCACCGTTGTCGAGGTCGACGAGGGCCGCCTCGTTGATCGCCGCGGCGTCGTCGCCGACCAGCGACGTCCGCACGTCCCAGGCGCCGGTCCGCTGCGGACGACCGCTCGTGGTGAGGCGCTCGAGGTCGGCGGGCCGGCCGATCGGGGCGACCTCGATGCCGTCGAGGGTGGTGTGCGCGAGGGCGGCCCACACGTCGGAGTCGGGCGCGTCGTCGCCCAGGCGCCGGGCCTTGCGCAGCACCGCGGCGGTGGCCGCCTCCCAGGCCGCGACGTCGTAGGTGTCGTCGTCCCCCACGAGCCGGAGCGTGCCCTCCGCGGGCTGCAGCTCCTCGGGCTCGTCCAGTCCACCCTCGAGGTCGGTCATGGTCCGCAGGATAGGACGAGCCTCACGCCGCGGACACCGGCCGGCCTGTGGGATGGGTCTCACGGGCCTCCGCAGGCTCCCGGGCGGGCCGGGACTGCAGACCCATGCCCCAGGTGCCGCGCCGTTCCTAGCGTCACCGCCATGACCGACGTCCACCTCCACGTAGGGCTGGCCAAGACCGGCACGACGACCATCCAGGCGGCGCTCGAGGCCGGCGCCGGGAGGCTGGCCGCAGAGGGGGTGCTCTTCCCCGGTGGCAGCCACCGCGCGCAGCGGCTGGCGGCCTACGACCTGGTCGGCCAGCGGGTGCACGGCGAGGAGCGCGGCCAGGTCCCGGGGGCGCTGCGCCGCCTGCTCGCCGAGGTGACGGCGTACGACGGCGCGCGCGTGGTCGTGTCGGAGGAGGAGCTGTCGCTGGCCCGCCCGCGACAGGCGCGGCGCCTCGTGCGGGCCCTCGGCGACCACCGGGTCTTCGTCGTGGTGGGGGTGCGCGACGTCGCGCGCACCGTGGTGTCGTCGTGGCAGCAGACGGTCGTCAACGGCGGGTGCGTCACGTGGCACGACTTCGTCTCGAGCGTGCGCGGCGAGCCGGGCGCACCGCCGAGCGAGGGCCTGTCCTTCTGGTACCGGCACGACGTGCGCCGGGTGGTGGACGCGTGGGCCACGGCGGTGCCGCCCGAGCGCATCCGTCTGGTGACGGTGCCGCCGCCGGGAGCCGGGCCGACGACCCTGCTCGACCGCTTCGGCCGGGCCACCGGCCTGCCCGACGGCTGGGCCGGCACCCTCCCTGCGGCGCGCAACGTCTCCCTCGGCGCGGCCGAGCTCGAGGCGGTGCGGCGGCTCAACGAGTCGGTCGCGGGAGCGCTCACCACCAGCCAGCACCGGTTCGTGGTGGAGGCGGGCATCCGTGCGCGGCTGGCCGGGGCGGCCGGTCGCCCGCCGGAGCTGCCGGCCGAGCACCGGGCGTGGGCGCGGGCGTACGGCGAGGGCGTGGTGGCCGACCTGGCGCGCCGCGGCCTCACGGTCCACGGGGACCTCGCCGACCTCGTGCCGGCGCTCGAGGGCGGGACCGGTCCCGCGCTCGACCAGGTGGCCGACGAGGAGCTGCTGGCCGCCACGCAGGCGGCGCTCGTGTCGCTCGCCCTCGACCACGGGCGGCTCTTCCGCCGCTACCGGCGGGCCTTCCGGCAGGCGGAGGGACGCCTCCCCGGGGTGGCCGAGGTGCTGGGCAGCGGGGCGCGGGCCGGCGGCTTCCACGTCCGCAAGTGGGTGCTGCACCGGGCCGACCACCACCCGCTGGTCGCGCGCGCCTCGCGCGCCTACGTCGGGCGCACGTCCGGCCACAGGGGGGCCGGACAGGGCTAGGTTGTGCGGCATGCACGACCACGCGCACGGGCACGGTCACTCCCACGCGCACGTCTGCGGCGGCCCCGACCACCACCGGGGCGACTACACGCCGCAGCAGCGCGCCGACCTCGACCTGGTGCTGGCGTTCAACCGCCGCATGTCGGAGGCGATCAACTCGCGTCTCGACGTCCGCGCGGTCGAGGAGGTGCTCGACCCCGACCCGCTGCGGTTCATGTGGGTGGACGAGGGCAAGGGCCGGGTGGCCGAGATGATGGCGCACGCCCACGCCGTGCTGGACCAGGCGCCGCGCCACGACGGGCACGCCCGCGCCGGCGCGGACCCGGTCGCCGGCGCGAGCAACGCCGCTCGCCCGACCGTGGCCGTCGGCCCCGACGGCACGAGGCTCGTCGCCTGGACCGAGTGGGTCCCCGAGCGCGGCGAGCTCGTCCGGGCCGCGCTCGGCGACCAGGTCGACGCCGGCGAGTCGGTCGTCGTCTCGGGCGAGGTCGCCGACGTCCACCGGCCGACCGCCGCGATCACGACCGGCGGCGTCGCGTGGGTGCTCTTCGGGCGCAGCGACGACGGCGACGTCGCGATCTGGGGCACCCGCTGGACCGGCACGGGCTGGTCGGACGCCGAGCCGGTCAGCGACGGCGGGCACCCGGCGTTCAACCAGGAGGCCGTGGCGCTCCCGGACGGCGGGCTCGAGGTCTGCTGGCAGGCCCGCCACGAGGACCGCTTCGCGATCTTCACGCGTCGCTGGACGCCGCTCGGCGGCTGGGGCGACACCGTCCGGGTCAGCAGCGGGGTCGAGGCCAACGTCTGGGACCCGAGCGTCACCGCCTTCGCCGACGGCGCGACGGCCTACGCCTGGTCCGAGTACGCCGACGGCGCCTACCGCGTCGTGGTGCGGCGGCGCACGCCCGACGGCGAGCTGGGCGAGCCGCAGGACCTGACGTCCGGGTCCGACTACGCGCTGCACCCCCACCTCGCGGTCACCCGCGACCAGCAGCTGTGGTGTGCCTTCGACCTGATCACCGTCGTCGGCCACGGCGGCAGTGGACCCACCAAGCTGCGCCCGGTCGCGGACGTCGGCGCCGACCCCGCGGTGGTGGACGGGGTGCGGCCCGGCAGCGAGAACGTTCCGCCCGAGCTGCTGCCCGACGTCTCGGCGTCGATCCGGGTCGTGGCCGTGACGGACCACGGGTTCCTCGACGCCCCCGGTGACCTCGCCCCGACCCTCGACGTGGTGCCGGCCGGGCTCCCCAAGCTGGTCGCGACCGAGGACGGTGGGCTGGTCGTGGCCTACCGCATCCACCGGCGGCTGCCCCTGATGACCTACTACTGGGAGATCGCCGCCCAGGCGCTCGGACCCGGTGGGTGGCTCCCGCCGACGACCTTCAGCGGCACCGACGGGACGCTCGAGGAGGTCTCCGTGGCGGCGGGCCCGGACTCGCAGGTGGTCGTCGCCGCCCAGACCGACTCCCGGCTGCAAGTGGCCCTCGACTGGACGGAGGGGTTCGGCGGACGCGAGTGCCCCTACCTCCACGACCACCACGGCGCCGTCGTGTGGCACGGGGTGCACGGCATCGGCACCGTCGTCCTCGCGCGGACCGCGTCGGCCGGTGTCGCGATGGCACCGCCCACGGCCGGCGCACGGACGAGCCGCGTCCACGCCGGCGACCGTCCGGACGCCCGGCGCTGGGCGGAGCCCGCCGCGCGCGACGGGCGCCGCGAGCGCTACACCGTCACGAGCGGCGAGCGCACCTACCAGCTCTACTGGGGCGACCTGCACCGGCACTCGCTCGTCAGCCGGTGCACCGCCGGCGACGAGCCGTCGCTCGAGGACTTCTACCGCTACGCGTGGGACGTGTGCGAGTACGACTTCTGGGCCGTGACCGACCACTCCGAGAACTCCTCGGACCACCAGTGGTGGTCGATCCAGAAGATCGCCGACCTCTTCAAGGTCGACGACCGGTTCGTCCCGCTCTACGGCTTCGAGTGGACCTCGGCCGACAGCGGCCACCAGAACGTCATCTTCGGCGACGTCCCCCGCGGCGCGCCGATCTTCTCGGCGTTCGCCGAGGGCACCACCGACCCGGCCGGGCTGTGGGAGCAGATGGCCCAGCACCCCGACTTCCCGGCGATCACCATCCCCCACCACCCGGGGTCGGCGATGGTCTACAACGACTGGGACTACCACCACCCCGACTACAGCCGGCTCGTCGAGATCTTCCAGGCGTGCCGCGGCAACTACGAGGCGCTGGGGGCGTTCCGGCAGTACAGCGACGCGACCCAGGAGGGCACGTTCGTCCTCGACGGTCTCCAGCGCGGGCACCGCTTCGGGTTCATCGCCTCCTCCGACCACGGCCACGGCGCCAGCTATGTCGGCGCGTTCGCGTCCTCGCTGGACCGTGCCTCGGTGTTCGAGTCGCTGCACGCACGCCGCACCTTCGCGGCGACGACCCGCGACCTGCTGCTCGACGTACGTGTCGGCGAGGCGCTGATGGGCGAGGCCGTGGTCCTCGACGGCCCGGCCACCGTCACCGTCCACGCCGAGGGCTACGCCGAGCTCGCCCGCGTCGACATCCTGCGCGACGGCGTCGTGGTCCACGCCACCGCGTCCGGCCACGACGTGCCGGACGGCGAGGTGAGCGTCCCGGTGCGCGTCGAGTGGGGCGGGAGCGACCGGACCACCGCGTGGGACGGGACGCTGAGCGTCAGCGGCGCCCGCGTCGTGCAGACACCGTTCTGGAGCCCCGAGGTCGTCGAGGTCGACGAGGCGTCGGTCCGCTGGGCGTGCACGACGGCCAGCTTCGGCGAGCCCTACGGCTCGCAGCGCGGCGGGATCGAGCTGACCGTGGTCGGTCCGCGAGACGCCACGGTGGGCGTCCGCGTCGGCGAGCGGACCACCGAGGTGACCCTCGGCGAGCTGCTCGACCACCCGGTCCACGAGGTCCCCGGCGGCGACGGCAACGGTCACCTGCGCCTGCAGCCCGGGATCGGCGGCCTGTCCGGCCTGGGCACCACGTCGCTCGACCTCACCTGGACCGATCCCGAGCCACCGGGCGGCGGCTCGCGGTTCTACTACGCCCGCGTCTTCCAGGTCGACGGGGAGGTCGCGTGGTCCTCGCCCATCTGGGTGGATCCCGCTCCCGCACCTTGAGTAAGTCGATCCAGGAGCAAGACAACGCATTGACAGGCGGATCGCCCGCCACCATGGTGGACCGATCCTCCGGGTGAAACCGTCGCCCGCGCGTCCTCGGGAGACCATGTGAAGCGGATGCTCAAGGACGTCGACCCGATCGTCTTCTGGGGGTCGGCGGCCCTGATCGCCGCCTTCGTCGCCTGGGGGCTCCTCGGTCCGACCAGTCTCGCGACCGTCATGGGCAGCTCGTTGGGCTGGGTGATCGGCAACTTCGGCTGGGTGTTCGTGCTGATCGCGTTCTCCGTGCTGGCGCTGTGCATCTTCCTCGTCATCCACCCGTGGGGTCGGCTGCGGCTCGGCCCCGACGACTCGCGGCCCGACTTCGGCACGTTCTCGTGGGTGTCGATGATGTTCGCCGCCGGCCTCGGCGCCGGGCTGCTCTTCTACGGCATCGCCGAGCCCGTGTCGCACTGGTCGTCCCCGCCGCACGGCCTCGCCGAGCCGGAGTCGGAGGCCGCCGCGCTCGTCGCGCTGCGCTACACCTACTTCCACTGGGGCTTCAACGGCTGGGCGATGTACGCCGTCATGGGCGGGGCGATGGCCTACTTCAGCTTCCGCAAGGGGCTGCCCGTGCTGGTCAGCTCGACCTTCACCCCGGTCCTCGGGCCGGACGCCTCCACCAAGCCGCTCGGCCGGCTCGTCGACGCCCTGGCCATCGTCGCCACCCTCTTCGGCACCGCCACCGCGCTGGGCCTCAACGGGCTCCAGCTCAACAGCGGCCTCAACTACCTGCTCGACGTGCCCAAGTCCGACGCCGTCGCGGTCACGATCATCGTCGTGGTGACCCTCCTCTTCGTGGTCTCGGCGACCTCCGGCGTCGAGAAGGGCATCAACTTCCTGGCCAACCTCGGCGCCTTCGCCACCATCGGCCTGTTCGTGTTCTTCCTCGTCGTCGGCGGCTCGACGGTCCTGGTCATCTCGCAGGGCATCGAGTCGATCGGCAACTACGTCCTGCAGGTGCTGCCGATGTCGCTGCAGACCGGGGTCGGGGACGAGCAGTGGATGGCGGGCTGGACGATCTTCTACTGGGCCTGGTGGGTCTCGTGGGCACCGTTCGTCGGGATGTTCGTCGCCCGCATCTCGCGGGGCCGCACCATCCGCGAGTTCATCGTCGGCGTGGTGGCCGCGCCCACCGGCTTCGGCTTCCTGTGGTTCGCGGTGGTCGGCGGCACCGGCATCGAGCTGCAGCGCAGCGGCCGGGCCGACATCGTCGGCTCGCTCTCCACACCCGAGCTGGTGCTGTTCACCGCGCTCGACGTGCTCCCGCTCCCGGTCCTCAGCAGCGCGCTCTGCGTCGTGCTCATCGCGCTGTTCTTCATCAGCGGCGCCGACGCCGCCTCGGTCGTGATGGCCACGATGGCCTCGCGCGGCTCGCTGCGGCCCTCCAAGTTCGTGGTGATCGTGCTCGGCCTGCTCATGGGCGGCATCGCCTGCGCCATGCTGCTGGTCGGCGGCCTGACGGCGCTGCAACAGGCGGCCGTGTTGGGTTCGGTGCCGTTCACGTTCGTGCTCGTGGGCGTCGCCTGGTGCTGGATCAAGGCACTCCGCGAGGAGACCGCCGGCGGCGCGACACCCGCTGTGGTCGTGAAGGAGCGCGCGGGCACGGGCGGCGCCCCGTGAGCCGCGCGACGAGGTCCGCCCTCGTCCTGGCCGCGCTGGCGCTCGTCGCTGCGTGCGGCGAGCCCAACACCGAGCGCGACGCGTCCCAGCAGCCGCAGGGAGCGACCCTGCGCGTGACGATCGGGACCCAAGCCTTCCCCGAGGCCCTGGTCCTCGGCGAGCTGTGGCGGCAGGCGCTCGCCGTCAACGGCTACACCGTCGACCTCCGCAAGGCCGTCGGCCCGGCGGAGGACCTCGACCAGGCGCTGCGCGACGGCGACATCGACGGCTACGTCGCCTACACCGGCACCGTGCTCTCCATCGTCGCCGGACAGGAGGTCTCCGGCCTCGACCCCGAGCAGACCTACGACGCCGTGGAGGACTACTACGACGACCAGGACATGGAGGTCAGCGAGCCGACGCCGTTCGAGAACAAGGACGCCATCGCCGTCGCCGACGCCTTCGCCGAGGACAACGGGCTGACCTCGATCGCCGACCTCGCCGACCTGGCCGCCGGCGACGGGGTGAGGCTCGGGGCGCGGCCCGAGTTCGAGGACCTCTACCTCGGCCTCGAGGGACTGCGTGAGGTCTACGGGCTCGAGGACGTCGAGTTCACGCCGGTGGAGCTCGGCGAGCAGTACGCCCTGCTCGACGACGGCGAGGTCGACGCGGTCGACGCCTTCACCACCGACCCGCAGCTGCGCGGTGGCGGCTTCACGCTGCTGGAGGACCCCGAGCTGCTCTTCGGCTCGCAGAACGTCGTGATGGTCGTCGACGAGGGCAAGCTCGACTCCATCGACTCCGACGCCTTCATGGACGTCATCGACACCGTCAACGCCCAGCTCACCGAGGACGCGATGGTGGACATGAACGCCGAGGTGACCGACGGCCGCGGCGAGGCGGACGTGGCCCGCTCGTTCCTGCGCCGTGTCGGCCTGATGACCCCGCTGCGCGGCTGACACCCGTCCCCCACGATCCCCCGCCACCACACCCAGGAGCCACCGATGCCCGACCGCCGCAACCCGTTCGAGGGCGTGACCGACTTCGTCAGCGAGCTCTCCCGGCTGCGCTCGCTGGGCGTGCACGGGGCGCTGGAGTCCTCCGGCGACAACCCCGAGCGCACCCACGCCTCGGCCTGGGTGCCCAGCACCGACATCCTCGCCACGGGCGACGACCTGGTGATCCGCATCGAGCTCGCGGGCGTGGACCCCGCCGACGTCGACCTGCGGTTCAACCACGGCGTGCTGACCGTCTCCGGCGCGCGCCAGGCGGGAGAGGCCGAGCACGCCGAGGACGCGACGTTCCTGGTCCGCGAGCGCTACCACGGCGAGTTCCGGCGCGCGATCACGTTGCCGGACGACGTGACCCCGGAGCAGATCGAGGCGACGTTCGAGGACGGCCTGGTCACCATCGTCGTGCAGGGCGCCGCCACGGACCGCGACGGCAGCCGGATCGAGATCGCCCACCGCGGCGGCGCGAGGAAGTCCCGCCGGGTCCAGCCCTCCTGAGCCGCTGCTGACCGGCTAGACCTCGGTGCGGCCGTCGTCGTCGCGGTTGCGCAGGCCGATCTTGTTGCCGAGCCACACCAGCGGGTCGTACTTCCGGTCGACCACGCGCTCCTTCATCGGGATGATCCCGTTGTCGGTGATGTGGATCCCCTCGGGGCACACCTCGGTGCAGCACTTGGTGATGTTGCACATCCCCAGCCCGGCCGCGTCCTGCGCGAGCCTGCGACGGTCGTGGGTGTCGAGGGGGTGCATGTCGAGCTCGGCGTAGCGGATGAAGAAGCGCGGCCCGGCGAAGTGCTGCTTGTTGTCCTCGTGGTCGCGCACCACGTGGCACACGTCTTGGCACAGGTAGCACTCGATGCACTTGCGGAACTCCTGGCCCCGCTCGACGTCGACCTGCATCATCCGGCGCTTGCCGTCGGCGTCGCGCGGGCCGAGCTCGGCGTACGGCAGCTGCTTGGCCTTCTCGTAGTTGAACGACACGTCCGTGACCAGGTCGCGGATGACGGGGAACGTGCGCATCGGCGTGACCGTGATCGTCTCGGCCTGGTCGAAGTCCGAGAGGCGCGTCATGCACAGCAGCCGTGGGCGGCCGTTGACCTCGGCGCTGCACGAGCCGCACTTGCCGGCCTTGCAGTTCCAGCGGATCGCCAGGTCGCCGGTCTGGGTGGCCTGCAGGCGGTGCAGCGCGTCCAGCACCACCTCGCCGTCGGACACCTCGACGGTGTAGTCGGTGAGCTCGCCGCCCTCCGCGTCGCCGCGCCACACGCGCATCTTGAGGTCGTAGGCCATGTCCGTCCCCTCACGTGTCCTGGAAGAGCTGCTCGAGGTCGGCGGGCATCACCGGCAGCGCCTGCTCCGTGATGTCCACGCCGTCGCCGGACGCGTCGAGCGTGAGCACCAGGTTCTTGGCGCCCCACCCGGGGTCGGGCCCCGGGAAGTCGTCGCGGGTGTGCCCGCCCCGCGACTCCTGGCGGGCCAGCGCGGCCCGGGCGATGCACTCGCTGACGAGGAGCATGCTGCGCAGGTCGAGCGCGAGGTGCCACCCGGGGTTGTACTGGCGGTGGCCCTCGACCACCATCCGGGTCGCCCGCTCCTTGAGCTGCTCCAGCGCCTCGAGCGAGCGCTCGAGCTCCGGTGCGGTGCGGATGATCCCGACGAGGTCGTTCATCGACTGCTGGAGGTCCTGCTGGATCGTGTAGGGGTTCTCGGAGCCCCCCGACGCGTCGGCTGCGACGTCGAACGGCGCCAGCGCGCTCGCCTGCGCCTCCTTGACGTCCACCTCGTCGATCACCGGACGCGCGCCCTGCTGCCCGGAGGTGACGGCGTACGCCGCTGCGGCCTCGCCGGCCCGCTTGCCGAAGACGAGCAGGTCGGAGAGGGAGTTGCCGCCCAGCCGGTTGGAGCCGTGCATCCCGCCGGACACCTCGCCCGCGGCGTACAGCCCGGTCACGGCCGACTCCTGGGTGTCGGGGTCGACCTCGACGCCGCCCATGACGTAGTGGCAGGTCGGGCCGATCTCCATCGGCTCGGCGGTGATGTCGACGTCGGCCAGCTCCTTGAACTGGTGGTACATCGAGGGCAGCCGCTTGCGGATGTAGTCGGCGTCGCGGCGGCTGGCGATGTCGAGGAAGATGCCGCCGTGCGGTGAGCCGCGCCCGGCCTTGATCTCGGAGTTGATGGCCCGCGCCACCTCGTCACGGGGCAGGAGCTCCGGCGGCCGACGGTTGTTCTTCTTGTCGTCGTACCACCGGTCCGCCTCCTCCTCGGTGTCGGCGGTCTCCGCCCGGAAGTAGTCGGGGATGTAGTCGAACATGAAGCGCTCGCCCTCGGAGTTGCGCAGGATGCCGCCGTCGCCGCGCACCGACTCGGTGACGAGCAGGCCCTTCACCGACGGCGGCCACACCATGCCGGTCGGGTGGAACTGCACGAACTCCATGTTGATCAGGCTCGCCCCTGCCCGCAGCGCGAGGGCGTGGCCGTCGCCGGTGTACTCCCAGGAGTTGGACGTCACCTTGTAGGACTTGCCGATGCCGCCGGTCGCCAGGATCACGCTGGGCGCCTCGAAGGTGATGAAGCGGCCGGTCTCGCGCCAGTAGGCGAAGGCGCCCGCCACGCGGCCCTCCCGGTCGCCGGCCTCCTTGAGGACGTCGGTGACCGTGCACTCCATGAAGACGTCGATGCCGAGCTGCACGGTGCGCTGCTGGAGGGTGCGGATCAGCTCGAGCCCGGTGCGGTCACCGACGTGGGCCAGCCGGGCGTAGCGGTGGCCGCCGAAGTCGCGCTGGGAGATCAGCCCGTCCTCGGTGCGGTCGAACAGCGCGCCCCAGTCCTCGAGCTCGAGCACCCGCTCCGGCGCCTCCTGGGCGTGGAGCTGGGCCATCCGCCAGTTGTTGAGCATCTTGCCGCCGCGCATCGTGTCGCGGAAGTGGACCTTCCAGCTGTCCTCGGGCCACCGGTTGCCGAGCGCCGCGGCCGCGCCGCCCTCGGCCATCACGGTGTGGGCCTTGCCGAGCAGCGACTTGCAGACCACCGCCGTCCGGGCGCCGGCCTCCTGCGCGGCGATCGCAGCCCGCAGCCCGGCGCCGCCGGCACCGATCACCACGACGTCGTACGCGTGGCGCTCCATGCCGCCGCGGGCCTCGGGCGACATCTCGTTGCCGGTCATCTCGTGTCGGGTCATCTCAGAAGAACCTGATGTCCTGGATCGTGCCGGTGGCGAGCAGGAAGATGTAGAGGTCGACGAGGGCGACGGAGAACAGCGAGTACCACGCCCACCGGCCGTGGCTCTCGTTGAGCCGCGAGACCCAGGTCCACAGCCGGTAGCGGACGGGGTGCCTGGAGAAGTGGCGCAGCCGGCCGCCGACGATGTGGCGGCACGAGTGGCACGAGAGCGTGTAGAGCCAGATGAGCGCCACGTTGACGATCATCAGCAGCGTGCCGAGCCCCATGTGGACCCCGCTGGTCTCGCCGTCGCCCACGGCGTACTGCGCCGGCATCGGGCGGAAGGCCAGGACCGCGTCGAAGGTGAGGACCAGGCCGACGACCACGGCGGCATACCAGAACCAGCGGTGGACGTTCTGCAGGACCAGCGGGAAGCGGGTCTCGCCGGAGTACGACGCGTGCGGCTCCGCGACGCCGCACGCGGGCGGGCTCATCCAGAACGCGCGGTAGTAGGCCTTGCGGTAGTAGTAGCAGGTCATCCGGAAGCCGAGCGGGAAGACGAGGATGATCAGCGCCGCCGACAGCGGCCACCAGGCGAACGGCTGCCCGAAGTCGGACGCCCCCTCGACGCAGTCGCCGAGGCACGGCGAGTAGAACGGCGACAGGTAGGGCGAGGCGTAGTAGTCGCGTCCCATGAACGCGCGGACGCTGGCGTAGACGACGAAGGCCGAGAAGACCACGAACGTCGCGAGCGGCTGGAGCCACCACCGGTCCTGGCGCAGGGTCCGCGCCTCCACGTGCGCGCGGGTCGGACTCGTCACGCCGTGGTCGGTCGTTGCCATGCGTCCTCCAGACGGTCCGGGCGTGGGGTCCGGGCGATGGCTCCGACTATGGCGTGAGTCACACTCCAGCGGAAGTGGGCGCGCCCGGACGAACCTCACACTGCCTCGGCGCGGCCTCCGCGTGATCCGAGATATACGGTGAAGAGGTGGCAACCCAAATCAACGCCTCCCGCCCGTCCGGTCCCACCCTGGTGAAGGGCGCGCGGGCATCGCGCACCACCGTCGCGCTGAAGCTCGCCATGGCCGTCAGCGGCTTCCTGTTCGTGGGCTTCGTGCTCGCGCACATGTACGGCAACCTGAAGGCCTTCGGCGGTCACGACACGTTCAACGAGTACGCCCACCACCTGCGCGAGCTCGGCGAGCCGTTGCTGCCGCACGAGGGCGCGCTGTGGATCCTCCGGCTCGGCCTCATCATCTCGCTCGTCGTGCACGTCGTCACCGGCGTGCTGCTCTGGCGCCGCGCCGCCCGGGCCCGCACCACGAAGTACGCCGTGAAGAAGAACTCCGGCGTCACCCGCGCGAGCCTGATGATGCGCTGGGGCGGCGTCACCATCCTGGTGTTCCTGGTCTGGCACCTGCTGAACTTCACGATCGGCAAGGTCAACCCGCAGGGCGGGGCGACCAACGACCCCTACAACCTCATGGTCGACACCTTCGACGTGTGGTGGATGACCGTGATCTACCTCGTCGCGATGCTGGCGCTGGGCGCCCACCTGCACCACGGCATCTGGAGCGCCGCCCAGACCCTCGGCTGGACCGGCACCGCCGCCAAGCGCCGCCGGGCCAAGCAGGTCGGCTTCGTCACCGCACTCGTCATCTCGGGCGGCTACTCCCTCGTCCCGCTCGCCGTCCTCGCCGGCATCATCACCAAGTAAGGGGTCATCGCACGTGAGCCACGACATGGACATGCCCGACACCGTCACCGCGACCGAGGCCTCGGCCACCGTCGCGCCGGACGGCGACTACGACGACGCGATGGGTTACTACACGCCGGGCGAGCCACTGGTCGACGGCAAGGCGCCCGACGGTCCCGTCGCCGAGCGCTGGCAGAACCGCAAGTTCGAGGCGCGCCTGGTCAACCCGGCCAACCGCCGCAAGCTCTCCATCATCATCGTCGGCACCGGCCTGGCCGGCGCCTCGGCCGCCGCCACGCTCGGCGAGGCCGGCTACAACGTCAAGACGTTCTGCTACCAGGACTCCCCGCGCCGGGCGCACTCCATCGCCGCGCAGGGCGGCATCAACGCCGCGAAGAACTACAAGGAGGACGGCGACTCCGTCCACCGGCTGTTCTACGACACCGTCAAGGGCGGCGACTACCGCTCGCGCGAGTCCAACGTCTACCGCCTGGCCGAGGTCAGCACCAACATCATCGACCAGTGCGTCGCGCAGGGCGTCCCCTTCGCCCGCGAGTACGGCGGCCTGCTCGACAACCGCTCCTTCGGCGGCGTGCAGGTCTCGCGCACCTTCTACGCCCGCGGGCAGACCGGCCAGCAGCTGCTGATTGGCGCCTACCAGGCCCTCGAGCGGCAGATCTCCACCGGCACCGTCTCGATGTTCACCCGCCACGAGATGCTCGAGCTGATCGTCGCCGACGGCAAGGCCCGCGGCATCATCGCCCGCGACATGGTCACCGGCGAGATCCAGACCCACCTCGCCGACGTCGTCGTCATCGCCTCCGGTGGCTACGGCAACGTGTTCTACCTGTCCACCAACGCGATGGGCTCCAACGTCACCGCCGCGTGGCGCGCGCACCGCAAGGGCGCCTACATGGCCAACCCCTGCTACACGCAGATCCACCCGACGTGCATCCCGGTCTCCGGCTCGCACCAGTCCAAGCTGACGCTGATGTCGGAGTCGCTGCGCAACGACGGCCGGATCTGGGTGCCGAAGAACCAGGCCGACTGCGACAAGGACCCGCGCGACATCCCCGAGGAGGACCGCGACTACTACCTGGAGCGGATCTACCCCTCGTTCGGCAACCTGGTCCCCCGCGACATCGCCTCCCGCGCCGCGAAGAACGTCTGCGACGAGGGCCGCGGCGTCGGCCCCGAGGTCGACGGCACCCGCCGTGGTGTCTACCTCGACTTCGCCGACGCGATCGACCGGCTCGGGCGCGACGCGGTCGCCAACAAGTACGGCAACCTCTTCGACATGTACGCCCGCATCACGGGCGAGGACCCCTACGCGGTGCCGATGCGGATCTACCCCGCCGTGCACTACGTCATGGGCGGGCTGTGGGTCGACTACGACCTCCAGTCGACGATCCCCGGGCTGTTCGTGACCGGGGAGGCCAACTTCTCCGACCACGGCGCCAACCGCCTCGGCGCCTCCGCGCTGATGCAGGGCCTCGCCGACGGCTACTTCGTCCTGCCCCACACGATCCGCGACTACCTCGCCGACGGCCCGTTCGAGCCCATCGGCGAGGACCACCCGGCCGTGGTGGAGGCGCGGGAGTCGGTGCGCGCCCGCACCGAGCACTTCCTGTCCGTCAACGGCACCCGCAGCGTCGACTCGTACCACCGCGAGCTCGGCAACATCATGTGGGAGTACTGCGGCATGGAGCGCAACGAGACCGGGTTGAAGAAGGCGATCGACCTGATCCGCGGCCTGCGCGACGACTACTACCGCAACGTCAAGGTGCTCGGCGCCTCGGAGTCGCTCAACCAGTCGCTGGAGAAGGCGCACCGCGTGGCCGACTTCTTCGAGCTGGGCGAGCTCATGTGCGTCGACGCGCTCAACCGGCGCGAGTCCTGCGGCGGCCACTTCCGGTCGGAGTCGCAGACCGAGGACGGCGAGGCGCTGCGGCACGACGAGGAGTTCGCCTACGTCGCCGCCTGGGAGTGGGCCGGCCTCGACGAGAAGCCGATCCTCCACAAGGAAGACCTGGTCTACACGGCCATCGAGATGAAGCAGCGGAGCTACAAGTGAACGTGACCCTGAAGATCTGGCGTCAGCCGGACGCGGCGTCCGAGGGCGCCATCCACACCTACGAGGTGGCCGACGTCTCGCCCGACATGTCGTTCCTCGAGATGCTCGACGTGCTCAACGAGCAGCTCAACGACCGGGGCGAGGAGCCGGTCGCCTTCGAGTCCGACTGCCGAGAGGGCATCTGCGGCAACTGCGGGCTGATGATCAACGGCGAGGCCCACGGCCCGGAGGTGACCACCACCTGCCAGCTGCACATGCGGTCCTTCACCGACGGCGACACGATCACCGTCGAGCCGTGGCGCGCCGACGCCTTCCCCGTCCTCAAGGACCTCGTGGTCGACCGCGGCGCCCTCGACCGCATGATCCAGGCTGGCGGCTACATCTCGGTCAACACCGGCTCGGCCCCCGAGGCCCACTCGGTGCCCGTGCCCAAGGACGATGCCGACCGCGCCTTCAACGTCGCGACCTGCATCGGCTGCGGCGCCTGCGTGGCGGCCTGCCCCAACGGCTCCGCCTCGCTCTTCCTCGGCGCGAAGGTCACCCACCTCGGCCTGCTGCCCCAGGGCCAGCCCGAGCGCGACGAGCGCGTGGTCAACATGGTCGCCCAGCACGACCACGAGGGCTTCGGCGGCTGCACCAACATCGGTGCCTGCACCGCGGCCTGCCCCAAGGAGATCCCGCTCGACGTGATCTCCCAGCTCAACAAGGACCTGCGCACGGCCATCAAGCACGGCCACTGATCCACCAGCGTCGACGAGGGCCGGGGGTGTCACCCCCGGCCCTCGTGGCGTGTGTGGTGCTGCGACGCTGTGGGCGGTGAGTGACGCAGCTTTTCTGCGGCAAGAACCTGTCTCACTCACCGCTCCTGCGCTCTGTCGCGGCTGAGCGGTGAGTGACGCAGCTTCTGGCGACCTGGAACCTGTCTCACTCACCGCTGCCGAGGGATGCGCGGGCGGACCAGCCGGCTGATCGGCTGGAAGAGGGCCTCCCACGTCCCGCCGAAGTCGGGCGCCGGGCCGTCGTACCCGCGTTGCACGAGAGCAGCGTGGACGGTGCGCACGGCGGTCCTCGGGGTCCGCAGCCGCTCCTGGGTGATCAGCTCGTAGGCGACGCCGTGACGTCGGTAGGCGCGGTAGCGGTCGATGTCCGCGTTGTACTGCCCTCGGTCCTCCTGGTGCTGCCTGCCCTCGTACTCGATCGCCACCTCGCTCGTGGCGAACCACTGGTCCGGCGTGACCTCGATCCCGGGCGCGAGCTCGATCGTGCGGTTGACCTGTGGAACGGGCAGACCGGCGCGGACGACGTACGCCAGCAGCTCCGCCTCGGGCAGCGACCGGCACCGGTCGTCGAGGTGGGGCAGCACGTACGACGTCTCCGCGACGCCCCGGCGCCACGGCTCCTCCTCGATGATCCGATCGAGCAGGCCGAGGTCCAGCAGGCCCAGGCGGCGCATCTCGCAACCGACCTTGATCGCGTCGATCAACCGAGCGGCCGCGCAGTAGGCCACGTAGGCCGCCTCGGCGGTGGCCGCGCCGTCGTCGTTCGGAGGCAGCTTGACCGTCCGGTGCAGGAAGACGTCGGGCAGTGCCAGGTGGTGGTCTCCCTGCACGACGAAGTGGAGCGGGGTGCGCGGACCGTAGTCGACGCCGAGCTCCTGGATCCGGGTGATGCCTGTCGTCAGCGCCTCGTCGGGCAGGGCGAGCCGCGCAGCTGCAAGTCGGTCGCCGAACGACGGCTCGAGGCCGCGGTGGCAGTAGACAGCGTCGTACAGTCGGCGGAACTGCGGTCCTGCCAACACGCCGCGCGTGATGCCGGACTCGAGCGCCTCGGAGCGTCGGAAGGGGCGGTTGCGGAACTCATCGGGGACGGCGTACATCCCGCCATGGAGCCAGCCCGTCCCGCCGAGGACCAGCCGCTCCGACACCGCCTTGGGGACGACCTCCCGAGGTGCGCACCTGTGGACAGCTGGTGGCGCGCGGAACCCCCTCGTCGAGCGGTGAGTGACGCAGGTTCTGAACGCCGAGAAGTTGTCTCACCCACCGCTCAGGTCGGAGTCGACAGCCCAGCGGTGAGTGACGCAGGTTCTGAACGCCGAGAAGTTGTCTCACTCACCGCTCCAGGCGGCGGGGGGCGGACCCCACGGACCCCTAGGACCGCCGACGGCGGACGAGGGCGACCAGCCCGAGCATCGAGGCGGCGCCGGCGGCGAACGCACCCGTGGTGGAGGCACCGGCGGAGGCGGGGCGTACGACGGCCGCGGCCGCGGTCAGGTCCATCTGCGGGCCCTCGACCGCGCGGGCGTCAGACGTGCGGGCCTCGCGCTCGGCGCGGGCGGCGGGCGAGGTGAAGGCCCAGGCAGCGGCGAAGACGACGATGCGGGAGAAGTAGTTGATCCACACCAGGAGGATCAGCGCGATGCCGAAGGCCTGGAAGGCCGGCGAGCTCGCCGTGCTCTTGAGCAGGAACGTCGAGAGCTGCTTGAGGACCTCGAAGCCGATGGCCCCGAGCAGCGCGCCCGACCAGAGCGAGCGGGTCGGCACGTTGGGGTGGGCCAGCAGCCGGAAGAAGGCGAAGTAGAGCAGGGTGTTGGCGGCCATGCCGAGGACGAGGGCGAGCGCCCAGAAGAACACCTCGGCGACCACGCCGAGGCCGAGCCACTCCACGATCGGGGTGAGCACCTTGGTCGCGATGCCCGACACGGCGACGCTCGTGACGAGGATCGAGCCCAGCGCGAGGAGCGCCAGCACGTCGCGCACCTTGCCCACGACGAAGTTCGGCTGCTCGCGCTCCGGCTCCTCGAAGACGGCGATCAGCGCGGTGCGCATGCCCGAGAGCCAGCCGAGCCCGGAGTAGAGCGTGAGCAGCACCCCGACGCTGAAGATGCCGGGCGCGGCCTCCTGGAGCGTCTCGAGGCTCACGCCGCTCTCGCCGCCCACGAGGCCGGGGAGCACGGAGTTGGCCGCGTCGACGAGGGTGTCCTCGGCGCCCGACCACACCTTCGCGACCTGGCCGAAGACGGCGAAGGACAGCGCGAGGATCGGGAAGAAGGACAGGAAGGCGAAGTAGGTCACCGCGGCGGACAGCGCGCTGCCGTTGACGGAGCCGTAGTGCTCCACCATCCGCACGGCGTGGTCGACGAGGGGACGGTGCTCGCGCACGTCCTCGATGCGTTGCTTGACGTTCGACACGAAGGACATCGCTCAGCCCAGCTCGTAGTGGTGGGTGGGCTGCCAACCGGCGTGCTCGTCGTGGACGTAGAGGCTGAACGCCCCGACCGGGAACCGGCACTCGAAGGTCGCGAGCTCGTCGAAGGCCCGGTCGAGGGTCGCGTCGTCGAGGTGGTGGGCGATCGTCACGTGCGGGTGGTAGGGAAAGTGGAGGTCCATCGCGAGCGGCCCGCGGCGTACGGCGTCGGCGAGCAGCTCGCACGCCGAGATGCCCTCGGCCAGCATCACGAACACCACCGGCGACACGGGACGGAAGGTCCCGGTGCCGCGGAGGTGGATGTCGAAGGGGTCCACGCCGGCGGACGCCTCGGCCAGGTGCCCGGTCACGGCGTCGAGGTCGGAGTCCGCGACCTCGGTCGGCGGGATGAGCGTGATGTGGGTCGGGATGTGCGTCGCGGTCGCGTCGCCGATGGACGTCCGGTAGTCCTGCAGCTCGGTCGCCCAGGGCTCGGGGATCGCGATGGCTACTCCGATGGTGGGCACCTCCGGAACCCTACAGAACCCGTTCGCGGCGCCGATCGGCCGCGTGAAAGGATCGGCCGCGTGAGTGACACCTTCCGCGCCGCCCAGGCTCGCAGCGACGCCATCGAGGAGCAGATGGCCACCGATCCGGCCTCGCTGCGGATGCTCACCGGTGACCGCCCCACCGGCGCGCTGCACATCGGGCACTACTTCGGCTCGATCCGCAACCGCCTCCGCCTGCAGGACAGCGGCGCGGAGATCTGGCAGCTCATCGCCGACTACCAGGTGATCACCGACCGCGAGGTCGGCGGCGACATCGCCGGCAACGTGCGCAACCTGCTGCTCGACAACATCGCCGCGGGTCTCGACCCCGAGCGGGCCACGATCTTCACCCACTCCTCGGTCCCGGCGCTCAACCAGCTGATGCTGCCGTTCCTCAGCCTGGTCAGCGTCGCGGAGCTGCAGCGCAACCCCACCGTCAAGGACGAGGCGAAGTCGGCCGGCATCACCTCGATCGGCGGGCTGCTGCTCACCTATCCCGTGCACCAGGCGGCCGACATCCTGTTCTGCAAGGCCAACGTCGTGCCCGTCGGTCGCGACCAGCTCCCCCACCTCGAGCAGACCCGGGTGGTCGCGCGCCGGTTCAACGACCGCTACGCCCCCGTCTTCCCCGAGCCGGGGGCGCTCCTCTCCGAGGCGCCGCTGATCCTCGGCACCGACGGCACCAAGATGAGCAAGTCCAAGGGCAACGTCGTCGAGCTGCGGATGACCGCCGACGAGACGGCCAAGAAGCTCAAGGGCGCCAAGACCGACAGCGACCGCGTCATCACCTACGACCCGGACCACCGTCCCGAGGTCGCCAACCTCCTCACCCTCATCGGCCTCTGCGAGGGTGTCGACCCGGCGGCGGTCGCCGAGGAGATCGGCGACGGCGGCGGCGGTGCCCTCAAGGGCCGGCTGACCGACGCGATCAACACCGAGCTGGCCCCGCTCCGCGCCCGACGCGCGGAGCTCGAGGCGGAGCCCGGCTACCTGGAGGACGTGCTCCGTCGCGGCAACGCGCGGGCCAACGAGGTCGCGGAGGCCACGCTCGACGAGGTCCGCGAGGCGATGGGCATGGTCTACGCCTGACGGGCTGACCGCGTCGCGCCTGCCGACCTCCGGCCCGGTGCAACCGGAACGCCTCCCCACGAGTCGTCGTCATGAGAGCAGACGACGAGTGGGAGGGTGGGCCATGCCCCGGACCGGCGCGGTGGACCGTGTGCAGGAGGTGTACGCCACCTCCTACCGCCGCCTGGTCGGCCAGCTCACCGGCGTGACCGGTGACCCGGTCGAGGCTGAGGACGCGGTGATGGAGGCGTTCGCGCGGGCCGTGAACTCCTCCCGCTCGTTCCTCGCCGCCGACAACCCGGAGGCGTGGCTGCGCACCGTCGCGGTCAACGTGACCCGCACCCGCTGGCGGCGCAGCCGCTTCTTCCGCGACGTCAGCCACCGCCTCGTCGCCGAGAAGGCCTACGCCGACCTGCCGGAGGACCGGCTGGTCCTCCTCGCCGCCCTGCGCCGTCTCCCCGTGGCGCAGCGCGAGGCGATCGCGCTGCACCACCTGGCCGACCTGCCGGTGCACGAGGTGGCCGAGGCGGTCGGGGCGCCGGTGGGGACCGTCAAGGCCCGCCTGGCACGCGGGCGCGCGGCGCTCGCGGTGCTGCTCTCCGACGACCAGCAGCCCGAGCGGAGCCACCGATGAGCCTGCCCACCGACCTCGCCCAGCACGTCGCCGAGCGCGCCGAGCCCCCCGGCTTCGACGCGGTGCTCGCCCGCGCCGGCCGTGCGCGGCGCCGACGTCGTACGACGGTCGCGTCGGCGCTCGCCGCCGCGGTCGTGGTCGGCGGGGTCGCGCTCGGCGCGGGTGGCTGGCTGGACCCCGACCGGCAGTCCCCCGATCCGGCGCCGCCGGTCCCGACCGAGACGTGGGACGGTGCGCCCGAGGTCGACGCGCGCCTGCCCGAGGACGTGCGCGAGGTGCTCGGGGAGGACCGGGTCCACCCCTGGGCCGTCGCCGGGTCGGAGGGCGGTGGGGTCGCGGCGCTGTGGCGGGGGTGCCCCGACGACGCCGCGGCCGACCGGCAGTGCCGCTCCGCGCTGGTGACCCGGCTCGGCGACGACGTCCGCGGCAGCGTGCTGGAGGGCGACTCGCCGACGCTGGCAGAGGTCCCGGGCGGTTGGCTGGTCGGTGACGACTCGGGCCTGTTCCGCGTCTCCGCGGAGGGCGTCCGCGACCGCGTCGTCGACCCCGGGGGCAGTGCCGTGCCGGTCGAGCCCGGCGACGCCGTGGTGCCCACCCCCGGCGGCCTGCGCCTGCTGCGCGGGACGAAGCTGCTGCCGCTTCCATCGCCCGACGGCGGCAAGGTGCTGGCGGCGTACGCGACCCCGGCGGGCGACCTCGTCGTCGCCGTCCCGTTCGGCACCGGTGCCGTCGAGCTCCGGTGGAACGACGGCGGGCCGATCTGGTTCCAGGGCCGCGTGGCGCGCCCGGGGGCCGGGGCGGTCTCGGGCGCCGCGATGGCCGGGCACCAGGACGGCGTGGCCGTCGTGCTGCTCGGCGACGCACCCGACGGCTCGGTGCCCGTCCTCGAGGTCGCCTCCTCGCCGGACGCGGCCCGCACCTGGCAGCGGGCCCGCAGCTCCGGGGACCTGCGGGACCTGTCAGGGCTCGCGGTCTCCGACGTCGGATCGACCTACCTCACGACGGGCTCGCACGGCGCGCTGCGGGTGGGTGCCGCGGGCGAGGTGTCGGCGGTGCAGCAGTCGCCCCAGGACCACTCGGTGTTCCTGGCCTCGGACCGGGTGTGCCTGGTGGCCGAGGCCGGGGAGGTCGACGTGCTCCGGTGCTCGTTGGACGACGGAGCGTCCTGGAGCTCGCAGGCCCTCCCCGGCTTCCGGTGAGGGATGGCTCAGACGACCCAGCCGACGTTGTCGGCGACGAGGTCGGCCATTGGGTAGATCCCGCGGATGTCCTGGCGTCGCTCGAACAGGCTGATGACGTCGTGCACGTTGCGGTCGGCGAGCTCGCGGCGCCGACCCATCTGGATCTCGATCTTCTCCTCGTCCATGACCCACCTCCGGGAAATGTTGCGGGTGGCCGATCCACCCCCGTTGATTGGATCGTTACAAAGCCAGGCTACGCAAGGATTCCGGCATTGTTAACGGCAGGAAAAATCAGGCGGACGTGACGGCATTGCCGCGCACGTGCAGGCGCGCCGAGACCAGCAGGATGGCCACGCCGGCGAGGGAGAGCCCGAGGCCGACGAGCGCCGGGGCCCGCAGTCCCCAGCCCGCGGCGATGACGATCCCGCCGAGCCACGCGCCGAGCGCGTTGGCGATGTTGAGCGAGGCGTGGTTGAGGGCCGCGCCCAGGGTCTGGGCGTCGCCGGCCACGTCCATCAGCCGCAGCTGGAGGTTGACCACCAGCACGGAGCCGAGCGTGGTGATGAGGAAGACGACGGGCAGGGCGGCCCACCCGTGGGGGGCCGCGACCCAGAAGGCGAGCATCGTGGCGGCCATCCCGGAGCCGCCGATGATCAGCGAGCGGAAGATCGACCAGTCGGCCATGATCCCGGCGAGGCCGGTGCCGGCGACCATGCCGAGCCCGAACGCCAGCAGGAAGATCGGCACCGACCGCTCCCCCAGCCCGCCGACGTCGGTGACGACGGGGGCGATGTAGGAGTAGACGGCGAACATGCCGCCGAAGCCGACGGCGCCGGCCAGGAGGGTCAGCCACACCTGCGGGACCCGGAAGGCCGCGAGCTCACGCCGACCACTCGCCTCGGCGTCACCGGGGCACGACGGGACGAACCACACGACGAGCGCGAGCGTGACCAGGGCGAGGCCCGCGGCGGCCCAGAACGCCGCCCGCCAGCCCAGCTCCTGGCCCAGCAGCGTCGCGGCAGGCACGCCGAGGACGTTGGCCACGGAGAGGCCCAGCATCACCTGCGCGACCGCGCGACCCTTGCGCGAGGGCCGCGCCATGCTGGCCGCGACCAGGGACGCCACGCCGAAGTAGGCCCCGTGGGGCAGGCCCGCGGCGAAGCGGGCCAGCATCAGCTGCTCGTAGGACGTCGCGAGCGCGCTCACGGCGTTGCCGACCGCGAAGGCGGCCATCAGCGCCACCAGCAGCGCCCGGCGCGGCAGCCGGGCGCCCATGAAGGCGAGCACCGGCGCGCCGACGACGACGCCGACGGCATAGGCCGAGATGAGGTGGCCGCCGGTGGGGATGGAGACGGCCACGCCGTCGGCGATCTGCGGGAGAAGCCCCATCGTCACGAACTCGGTCGTGCCGATCGCGAACCCGCCCATCGCCAGCGCCAGCACGGCGAGGCCGAAGTGCCGCGCGGTCACCGACGCGACGTCGAGGTCCTCCGGGGTGGGCTCGGCGGCCCCGGAGGCCTGGTCGGTCGCAGTCGTGGTCATCACTGGCCGCAAGAGCAGGACCCCCGAGGAGTATTCCCCGGGGGTCCTGCCTGTGACGCGGGTCGCGTGCGCGTCAGAGCGTCGCGAGCGCCTCGTTGAACGTCGCCGACGGCCGCATCACCGCGGCCGCCTTCTCCGGGTCGGGGCGGAAGTAGCCACCGATGTCGGCCGGCTGTCCCTGCACGGCGAGCAGCTCGTCGACGATGGTCTGCTCGTCCTCGCGCAGCGTGCTGGCGAGCGCCGCGAACGCCTCGGCCAGCGCGCTGTCGTCGGTCTGCTTCGCCAGCTCCTCGGCCCAGTAGAGCGCGAGGTAGAAGTGCGAGCCGCGGTTGTCGATCGTGCCGAGCTTGCGCCCCGGCGAGCGGTCCTCGTTGAGGAAGGTCTCGGTCGCCCGATCGAGGGTGTCGCCCAGGATCTTGGCGCGCGCGTTGTCGTCGTAGCCGGCGAGGTGCTCCAGCGACGCCGCGATCGCGAAGAACTCACCGAGGCTGTCCCAGCGCAGGTAGTTCTCCTTGACCAGCTGCTGCACGTGCTTGGGCGCCGAGCCGCCGGCGCCCGTCTCGAACAGGCCGCCGCCGTTCATCAGCGGGACGATCGAGAGCATCTTGGCGCTGGTGCCGAGCTCGAGGATCGGGAAGAGGTCGGTGTTGTAGTCGCGCAGCACGTTGCCGGTCACCGAGATGGTGTCCTCGCCGCGGCGGATCCGCTCGAGCGAGTACGTCGTCGCGGCGGCCGGCGCCATGACCTCGATCTCGAGGCCGTCGGTGTCGTGCTCGGCCAGGTAGTCGTTCACCTTGGCGATGAGGTTGGCGTCGTGGGCGCGGCTCGCGTCGAGCCAGAACACGGCCGGGGTCGCGCTGGCGCGGGCCCGGGTGACGGCCAGCTTGACCCAGTCGCGGATCGAGGCGTCCTTGGTCTGGCAGGCGCGCCAGATGTCGCCCGCCTCGACGTCGTGGGACATCAGCACCTCACCGGCGGCGTTGCGGACCTCGACCTTGCCGGCGGCCGGGATCTCGAACGTCTTGTCGTGCGAGCCGTACTCCTCGGCGGCCTTGGCCATCAGGCCGACGTTGGGCACCGATCCCATCGTCGAGGGGTCGAGCGCGCCGTGGGCCTTGCAGTCGTCGATGACGGCCTGGTAGACGCCGGCGTAGGACGAGTCGGGGATGACCGCGAGGGTGTCCTGCTCCTGGCCGTCGGCGTTCCACATGTGACCCGAGGTGCGGATCATCGCGGGCATCGAGGCGTCGATGATGACGTCGGAGGGGACGTGCAGGTTGGTGATGCCCTTGTCGGAGTCGACCATCGCCAGGGCCGGGCCCGAGGAGAGGCCGGCCTCGAAGGCGGCCTTGATCTCGGCGCCGCCCTCGACCTGGTCGAGGCCGGAGAGGATGCCGCCCAGGCCGTCGTTGGCGGACAGGCCCGCGGCGGCGAGCTGCTCGCCGTACTGGGCGAAGACGTCGGCGAAGTAGGCGCGCACGACGTGGCCGAAGATGATCGGGTCCGAGACCTTCATCATCGTGGCCTTGAGGTGGGCCGAGAACAGCACGCCGTCCTCCTTGGCCCGGGCGACCTGCGCCTCGAGGAACTCGTCGAGGTGGGCGGCGCTCATGAAGGTGGCGTCGACGACCTCGCCGGCGAGGACGGCCAGGCCCTCCTTGAGGACCGTCTCGCCGTCGGTGCCGACGTGGACGATGGAGAGGGTGTCGTCGCCGTCGATCACGACCGACTGCTCGTTGCTGCGGAAGTCGTCGTGGCCCATCGTGGCGACCGACGTCCGGGAGTCGCTGCTCCACGCGCCCATCGAGTGCGGGTGCGACTTGGCGTAGTTCTTCACCGACGCGGGGGCGCGGCGGTCGGAGTTGCCCTCGCGCAGCACCGGGTTGACAGCAGAGCCCTTGACCCGGTCGTAGCGGGCGCGGACCTCGCGCTCCTCGTCGGTCTGCGGGTTCTCCGGGTAGGCCGGCAGGTCGTAGCCCTGCGACTGCAGCTCGGCGATGGTCGCCTTCAGCTGCGGGATCGAGGCCGAGATGTTGGGCAGCTTGATGATGTTGGCCTCGGGCTGCGTGGCCAGCTCGCCGAGCTCGGCGAGGGCGTCGTCGAGGCGCTGCTCGTCGGTGAGGCGGTCGGGGAACTGGGCGATCACGCGACCGGCGAGGGAGATGTCACGGGTCTCGACGTCCACACCGGCGGTCTTCGCGTAGGCGGCGATGATCGGCAGGAACGAGTACGTCGCGAGCAGCGGCGCCTCGTCGGTGTGGGTGTAGATGATCTTGGCCATGGGTAGGACAGCTCCTGGTGATCGTTCCGAGTGATCGGGCGGCATAACTCTTGACGTCAAGATACCTGACGCGCGTCTTCGTGACGACTCGCCTACCCTCGCACCCCTGCCCGGCCGCGGCTAGAGTTCCCGTGGCCGCCGCGGGGTGCGGCCACCATGACCCTGGAGGGGGCTCGCCATGAGCGACACCGTCGCAGACTCACCGACCACCGGACAGAAGTTCACCGCGGAGACGCTGGGCACCTTCGTGCTCGTGTTCTTCGGCTGCGGTGCCGCGCTGATCAGCGGGGGCGACTACGTCGCGACCGGCCTGACCTTCGGCCTCACCGTGGTGGTGATGGCCTACGCCGTCGGCCGCGTCTCCGGTGGCCACTTCAACCCGGCCGTCACCCTCGGCGCGGTGCTGGGTGGCCGCCTGCCGTGGAACCAGGTCGGCATCTACATGGCCGCCCAGCTCCTCGGCGGACTGCTCGCCGGTGCCGCGCTCCTCGGCATCATGCAGGGCTTCCCCGACTTCTCCGCCGAGGGCAACATGGCGCAGAACTTCTTCGGCGACCAGAGCGCCCTCGACTTCGCGTGGTGGGCCGCGCTGCTGCTCGAGACGCTCATGACGGCCGTCTTCCTCTGGGTGATCCTCGCGGTCACCGACGAGCGCAACGAGGTCAACGTGGCGCTCGGTCCGTTGGCCATCGGCCTGTCGCTCGCGATGATCCACTTCGCCTCGATGGCGGCGACCGGCACCTCGGTCAACCCCGCCCGCTCCATCGGGGTCGGCGTCTTCGCCGGCACCGACGCGATCGTCCAGCTGTGGCTCTTCGTGCTCGCGCCGCTCCTCGGTGCGGCGATCGCCGGGCTCACCTACCCCGTGCTCTTCGGCCAGGGCGCCACCCCCGTCGCGGGCTCCGGCCTCAGCTTCGGCGGCGGTCGCAAGGACCAGTTCGTCCCCGGCAACTACGAGGCCCAGTGGAACCAAGGCCAGCAGGGCGGCTGGGGCCAGCCCGGTGCCGCGTGGGGCGCTCCCCCGCAGCAGCAGTGGGGCCAGCCCGTGCCGCCGCAGCAGCCCGACCCCGCCTACGGCGCACCGCAGGGCGCACCCCAGGGCGCACCCCCGGTGGCACCCGGCCAGTGGGGCCAGCCGGCCCCGCAGCAGCCGCCGGCCCAGCCCGGGCAGTGGGGTGCTCCCCCGGCCCAGCAGCCCGGCCACCCGGGACAGCCCGGGCAGAGCGCGCCCGGCCACTGGGGCAACCCCGACGGCGACGACGACGGCCGCACGCAGGTGCGCCGCCCCGACTAGCGCTCGCGCACGGCCAGCCAGCCGGCGTCGAGGGCCTCGACGCTGACGAGGCCGACCCCCGACTCGTAGACCCTGCGCGTCGCGGTGCCGGCCTCGTCGCGCGTCTGCAGCATCTGGCGCGACTGGTCCTCGATCCTCACGACGTTCTCCCGACCGTCGGCGAGACGGAAGGCCAGCCACCCGTCGCCCAGTCGCGGGTCGGCCGGCATCGCCAGCCCCGCCTCGGCGTTGCCCTCCCCGGCGCGCCAGCTGGCCCCGGGGAACGAGTCGGCGCCCACCAGCCAGACGTTGCCGTCGTCGTCCTGGGCGTAGAACCGCGTCTCCTCCACGTCCCGGTCGTCCCGGTCGGCTCCGTCGAGGTCCGTCGTGGTCCGGACGGCGGTGGCGGTCAGCCCGGCCACCTCGGTGGTGGTGTCGAGCACCTCGGCGTCGATGGTGCCCACGGTCCGCCCGTCCTTGGTGACCGTGTAGCGCCACGCCGCGCCCGGCTCGAGGGCGAGCCAGGGGTTGTCGACGGCGTCGACGAAGTCGTCGGGGTCCGGCGACGGCGTCGGGATGACGAGCCCGTTGATCCCCTGCGAGTCGTACGGCGCGGGCTGGCCGATGCCCGCGCAGCCGGCGAGCCCGGCGGCCAGGACCCCGGCCGTGGCGAGGCCCGCCAGGCGTCGTACGGCTCCCCACATGGGCGCCAGCATGCCAGCCGCCCCCCGCTGCTAGCGTCAGCGGGACAGACTCATCGACCTCACCTCGCGAGGAGTAACCACCGTGACCTCCGCTGAACCCCTCAAGGTCGCCGTCACCGGCGCCGCCGGCCAGATCGGCTACAGCCTGCTCTTCCGCCTCGCCAGCGGGGCACTCGCCGGGGACCGCCCGATCGAGCTGCGACTGCTCGAGATCGAGCCCGCCCTCAAGGCGCTCGAGGGCGTCGTCATGGAGCTCGACGACTGCGCGTTCCCGCACCTCGCCGGCGTCGAGATCGGTGCGGACGCCGAGAAGATCTTCGACGGCGTCAACCTCGCCCTGCTCGTCGGTGCCCGCCCGCGCGGTCCCGGCATGGAGCGCGGCGACCTGCTCTCGGCCAACGGTGCGATCTTCACCGCCCAGGGCAAGGCCCTCAACGCGGTCGCGGCCGACGACGTGCGCATCGGTGTCACCGGCAACCCGGCCAACACCAACGCGCTCATCGCGATGAGCAACGCCCCCGACATCCCGAGCGAGCGCTTCTCCGCGCTGACCCGACTCGACCACAACCGGGCGATCTCCCAGCTCGCGGCGAAGACCGGTGCCAGCGTCACCGACATCAAGAAGATGACGATCTGGGGCAACCACTCGGCCACCCAGTACCCCGACCTCTTCCACGCCGAGGTCAACGGCCAGAACGCCGCCGAGCTCGTGGGCGACCAGGGCTGGCTGGAGAACGACTTCATCCCGACCGTCGCCAAGCGCGGCGCCGCCATCATCGACGCCCGCGGCTCGTCCTCGGCCGCCTCGGCCGCGTCCGCGACCATCGACGCCGCCCGGGACTGGCTGTTCGGCTCGGCGCAGGACGACTGGGTCTCGATGGCGGTCGTGTCCAGCGGCGAGTACGACGTCCCCGAGGGCCTCGTCTCGTCGTTCCCCGTCACCACCTCCGGCGGCGACTGGTCGATCGTCGAGGGCCTGGAGATCGACGACTTCTCCCGCGCTCGGATCGACGCCTCGACCGCCGAGCTCGCCGACGAGCGCTCCGCGGTCACCGAGCTGGGGCTTGTCTGAGGCGGCCTGCCCTGAGCGACCGACGACGGCCGGGCCCCCACGCGGGTGCCCGGCCGTCGTCGTCTCAGAAGCCGCCCGGCTGGTTGGGGATCGAGCCGGCGAGGAAGACGAGCGACCCGCCGAGCACCGACAGGATCGCCGCGTCGAGCACCTTGTGGCGTACGGCGAGCATGCCGGCGTCGCGGTTGCGGAGCAGGAGCCGGACCAGGGCGGCGAAGACGAGCGCTCCGCCCATCAACCGGATGCCCGTGCGCCACTCCTCGAGCACGACCAGCACCATCGCGACGCCGACGGTCACGAGGACGAGCAGGTAGAACGCGCCGCCGATGGTGGACGGGTAGCGTCGCCCGTCGTCCTCCCGGCCGTCGCCGTGCTCGGACTCCGTCATGTCAGGACCGCAGGGACTTCTCGGCGATCTCCACGATGTTGGTGAGCAGCATCGCGCGGGTCATCGGACCGACGCCCCTGGGGTTGGGCGAGACCCAGCCCGCGACCTCCCACACGTCGGGGTGCACGTCGCCGGTCACCTTGCCCTCGACGCGCGAGACGCCCACGTCGAGGACGGCCGCGCCGGGCTTGACCATGTCGGCGGTGATGATGCCGGGCACGCCCGCGGCGGCGACGACGATGTCGGCGTTGCGCACGTGGGCGGCGAGGTCGACGGTGCCGGTGTGGCACAGCGTGACGGTCGCGTTCTCGGAGCGCCGGGTCAGCAGCAGCCCGAGCGGGCGACCCACCGTGATGCCGCGGCCCACGACGACCACCTCCGCGCCGGCGATCTGCACGTCGTGCCGGCGGAGGAGCTCGATGGAGCCGACCGGGGTGCACGGCAGCGGGCCGGCCTCGCCGAGGACGAGCTTGCCGAGGTTGGTGGGGTGCAGGCCGTCGACGTCCTTGTCGGGGTCGACGCGCGACAGCAGGGCGAACTCGTCGAGCCCGGTGGGCTGCTGGACGATGAAGCCGGTGCACTGGTCGTCGGCGTTGAGCTCGTCGATGACGGCCTCCACCTCGGCCTGGGTGGCCGTGGCCGGCAGGTCGCGGCGGATCGAGGTGATGCCGATCTCGGCACAGTCCTTGTGCTTCGCACCGACGTACCAGTGCGAGCCGGGGTCGTCGCCGACGAGCACCGTGCCGAGGCCCGGGGTGACCCCCTGCTCGGCGAGGGCGGCGACGCGCTGGGCGAGCTCCGCCTTGATGGTGCGCAGCGTCGCCGCGCCGTCCAGGGTCTGTGCCGTCACGGCGGTCAGTCTAGGGACGTCGGCCATCAGTGGAAGAAGTGGCGCGTGCCGGTGAGGTACATCGTCACGCCGGCCGCCTCGCAGGCGGCCACCACCTCGGCGTCGCGCACCGAGCCGCCGGGCTGGACGATCGCGCGGACCCCGGCGTCGATGAGGATCTGCGGACCGTCGGCGAAGGGGAAGAAGGCGTCCGAGGCCGCCACCGCGGACGTCACCCGCTCCCCCGCCCGCTCCACGGCGAGCCGGCAGGAGTCCACCCGGTTGACCTGGCCCATGCCGACGCCGACGGAGGCGCCGTCGGCGGCGAGCAGGATCGCGTTGGACTTCACCGCGCGGCAGGCGCGCCACGCGAAGGCGAGGTCGGCCAGCACGTCCTCGGAGGCGGCCTCGCCGGTGGCCAGCGTCCACGTGACGGGGTCGTCGCCGCCGCCCTCGACCTCGGCCGAGAGGACGTCGCGCTCCTGCAGCAGGAGGCCGCCCGAGATCGCGCGCATCTCGGCGCCACCGCGGACGAGCGGGGGGCACTCGAGCACCCGGATGTTTTTCTTGGCCCGCAGCGCCTCGATCGCGCCGTCCTCGTAGCCCGGGGCGACGACGACCTCGGTGAAGATCTCGGCGACCTGCTCGGCCATCGCGACGGAGACCGGCACGTTGGTGGCGATGACGCCGCCGAAGGCGCTGACCGGGTCGCACTCGTGGGCCTTGCGGTGCGCCGCGGCGACGTCCTCGCCGACGGCGATGCCGCACGGGTTGGCGTGCTTGATGATCGCGACGGCCGGCTCGTCGAAGTCGTACGCCGCCCGGCGGGCCGCGTCGGCGTCGACGTAGTTGTTGTAGGACATCTCCTTGCCGTGGTGCTGGGTCGCCTGGGCGAGTCCCGGACCCTCGGGGAGGAACCCGTTGCTGTAGAGCGCGGCGCGCTGGTGGGGGTTCTCGCCGTAGCGCAGCACCGCCTCCTTGCTCCACGTGGCGCCCATCCACGCCGGGAAGCCCGAGCCGTCGCTGGTGTCGGCGAGCACGTTGCCCATCCAGGAGGCCACGTGCACGTCATAGGTCGCGGTGTGGACGAACGCCTCCGCGGCCAGGCGCCGGCGCTCGGCGAGCGTGAACCCGCCGGCGGCCACGGCGGCCAGCACGTCGTCGTACGCCGCGGGCGAGGTGACGATGGCGACGCTCGGGTGGTTCTTGGCCGCCGCGCGGACCATCGAGGGACCGCCGATGTCGATCTGCTCGACGCACTCGTCCGGGGAGGCGCCGGACGCGACAGTGTCGGTGAACGGGTAGAGGTTGCTCACGACGAGGTCGAACGGCTCGATGTCGAGCTCCTCGAGCTGCGCGACGTGGGACTCGAGGCGCCGGTCGGCGAGGATCCCGGCGTGCACGCGCGGGTGCAGCGTCTTGACGCGGCCGTCGAGGCACTCGGGGAACCCGGTGAGGTCCTCGACGCGGGTGACGGGCAGGCCGAGCGAGTCGATGAGCGCGGCGGAGCCACCGGTCGAGACCAGCTCCACGCCGGCGTCGTGCAGGGCGCGGACGAGGTCGTCGAGACCGGTCTTGTCATAGACGGAGACGAGTGCTCGCTTGATCGGGGTGCGGGCCTCAGCGGCTTCAGGGGACACGGGACTCCTCGGTCGGTTCGAGTCGGGGGCACCCAGGCGTTCGATGCCCTCGCGCGTCACTCCCTGGTGGTGGCCCACCTGCGCCAGTCGTGTGGTCGAACCCTACCGAGCACCGGCGCCGATGCGAACCCGGCGGCCCTCGACCGTGATCCCCTCCCGCGCGATCCGCCCGACCGCCTCGACCAGCATGGCGCGCTCCGCGGTCTTGATCCGCTCGTGCAGCGACGCGACGTCGTCGCCCTCCTCCACCGTGACCGGCACCTGCGCCACGATCGGACCGGTGTCGACGCCCGCGTCGACGACGAAGAGCGTGGCGCCGGTGACCTTGACGCCGTGGTCGAGGGCGTCGCGCGGGCCGTGCATGCCGGGGAACGCCGGGCACAGCGCGGGGTGGGTGTTGAGGGTGAGGAACTTCGCGAGGAAGTCGGTCGAGAGCAGCTTCATGAAGCCGGCCGAGACCACCAGGTCCGGCTCGAAGCGCTCGACGACGGTCGCGAGGGCGGCGTCCCACCCGTCGCGGGTCTCGAAGTCCGACAGCGAGCGGACGAACGTCGGGACGCCGGCGCGCTCGGCGCGCGCCAGTCCCTCGATGCCGTCGCGGTCGGCGCCGACCGCCACGACGCGGGCGCCGTACGCCGGGTCGGTGCAGGCGTCGAGCAGGGCCTGCAGGTTGGTGCCGGACCCGGAGACGAGGACGACGAGGCGCGTGGGCTGCTGCACGCGTGGATCCTATGCGCGGTGCGAGGCGCGGCGGGACGGCCCGGCGCCCGCGGACCGCTCGCGGACCAGGCGGCCGGCGACCAGTGCGGCGATGGCCGTCGTGACCGGGACGGCGGCGAGGATGCCGAGGCCGCCGACGAGTCCGCGCACCACCTCCTGGGCCACGACCTCCTGGCTCACCGCGATCCCGAACGGCAGCTCGAGCGCGGAGAACACCAGCATCAGCGGCAGCGTCGCGCCGACGTAGGCGAGCACGAGCGTGTTGACGGTCGACGCGGCGTGCGAGCGACCGATCCGCATCGCCCGGGCGAACAGGGACCTGGCGCTCGCCTCCGGGTCCACGTCGGCGAGCTCCCACACGGCCCAGGTCTGGGTGACGGTCACGTCGTCCAGGACGCCGAGGGCGCCGATCACCAGCCCGGCCAGCAGCAGTCCGCGGAGGTCGACCTGCGCCGCGATGCCGGAGATGTACTGGCTGCCCTCGTCGACGAGCCCCGTGAAGTGCCCGACCTCGGTGAACACCCAGCCGACGCCACCGATCACGAGGAGCGACACGAGGGTGCCGAGCATCGCCACCGTCGAGCGGACGTCGAAGCCGTGGGAGAGGTAGAGCGTGACGAGCATGATCGCGGCGGCGGTCACCACCGCGACCGCGAGCGGCGGGGAGCCCTCCATGATGGCGGGCAGCGTGAAGACCGCGATGAGCACGAGGGAGTACGCCAGGCTGGCGAGCGCGCCGATGCCGCGCCAGCGCGACAGCGCCAGGACGCCCACCGCGAACAGGACCAGCAGCGTCAGCAGCGGCGGGCCGCGGTCGAAGTCCTGGAAGACGTACTGCTCTCCCGCCGGGGCCTGCTCGGTGAACGAGACGACGATCCGGTCGCCGGCCTGCACGTCGGGTGCGTTCTCGCCGAAGGGCAGCAGCGCCAGCGCCTCGCCCGGGGCACCGGGCCCGCTCAGCAGCTCGACCTCGGCCTGCTGGCAGCCCTCGCCGAGGTCGCAGGTGACGACGGAGCGCACCTCGGCGGTGCCCCGCTCCACGTCGGTCCCCGGGCCGGCGAGCTCGAGGTCGCCGTCGGGCCAGAGCAGGGCGAGGCCCACCACGGTCGCGAGGACGAGCGGTCCGACCACGAGGGCCACCACCATCCGCAGGTGTCGCGGCAGCGGCCCCAGCGACGAGTGGCCGTGGCCGTGTCCGGCCCCCACGTCAGTCCTCGGGAGCGGTGGTCGGTGCGGTCGTCGGTGCGGGCGCGGGCTCGTCGCTCCGTGCCCGCGCCGCGCGCCACGCCGGGAGGGCGAGGACCGACGCACCGAGGAGGGCGCCGACGCCGCACGCGGTCATCGCGTGCACCAGCACGTCGGGCACGAACGGGCCCACGAACCGCATCCGGCCGGGTCCGGCCGCGCCCCCGGCGAGCGAGGCGAGGACGGCGAACCCCACGCCGGCCGCGAGACCGCCACCGCAGCCGGCGAGCGCGATCCGGTCCCAGGTCAGCGGCCGGGTGCGCAGGGCACGGTGGGCGGCGACCGCGGCCACCACGGGCGGCAGGAGCATCAGGGCACCGACCCAGCCCGGCGGCGTACCGGCTGCGGGGAGGGCGGCCAGGAGCGGCACCACCGGGAGCGGGCCGAGCACGACCGCGCCCGGCGAGACCAGCGTGGCGCCGCCGACCGCGAAGCCGGGCCCGAGGAGCCAGGAGCCGGCGCACAGCACGGCGTTGGGCAGGAAGGCGGCGTTGACCAGGGCGTAGAGGCCGGCCTCCGACGGGCTGGGGTGCAGGCTGGAGGTCATCGTGGCCGCGTCACCGAAGGACAGTCCGAGCGCGACGAGGAAGAGCAGGCCCGAGACGAGCAGCAGGCTCCGCAGCACGGCGCCCGCCACGACGGCTCCCGCCCGCACGGCGGCCGGCACGAGCGCCGCCCAGATCGCGGCGCGGCCCGAGCCGACGGCGATGGCGGGGGCGGCGACAGCGGCGGTGAGCAGCAGCGTCCAGCCCAGCACGCGGGGCACGGAGGGGTCGACAGCAGAACCGGCGGCCAGGGTGGCGACCACCACGGCGACCACGGCGTAGCCGGCGAAGAACGTGCCGATGGCGATCGGGACGGTGAGGTCGCGCTCACCGTCGGAGATCCGGTCGGCGTCGGGACCGTGGCCGGACACCGAGTCGCCGACGCGGTGGCCGAGGCGCCACGTCGACCACGCCGCGACGGCCGTGATGCCGAGCGGCACGAGGGTGATCCGCGCCCCCATGACCGTGAGGCCGGAGCCGTGGCCGGCGAGCCAGGCGAGCGCGCCCATCCGCATCCCGTCGCGGGGTGCGCCGTGCACGCCCGCGTCGGTGACGAACCAGCCGATCACGCCGGCCGCCAGCAGCACGACGAGCGGCCCCAGGGCGGCCAGCGCCCCGCCGAGCGTCGCGATCAGGACCAGGGGGCGCGGGCGCGCAGCGGCAGCCCGGGCGCTGTCGGGTCGGGTGAGGAGCGACGTCATGACCGGGCCATCATCACCCGGCCGGCCGGACGGATCACGCTCCCACGCCGCCCAGGGCGGCCTCGCCGCCGCTGCGGTCGGGTTGTGCGCGTCGTGGGCCCCTCCCGTACCGTGGAGCGGTCATGAGGAGCCCCGAGACGTTCGACGCCTACTACGTCGAGACACGCACCCGACTCCTGCACGAGGCCTACGCGATGACCGGGGACGCGCCGGCGGCCCGCGCGGCCGTGCGGGACGCGTTCGTCGTCGCGTGGCACCACTGGCGCAAGGTCGGGGCCCTCGAGGACCGCGACGGCTACGTCCGCCCGATCGCGCTGGGCCGTGCCCGGCGCCGGCACACCGCCCGCATCTGGCACCGCGACAAGGCGCTCGACGCCGAGGCGCGCGCCACCCTCGACGCGCTCTCCAAGCTCACCGCACGCCAGCGCGAGCTGCTCGTGCTCAACGGCCTCTCGACGCTCTCCCTCTCCGACATCTCCCGCGAGGTGGGCCTGCCCCGCTCCGACGCCGAGCGCGAGCTGCAGACGGCGACCGCCCAGTTCTCCCTGAACCGCGACGTCCCCACGACGGAGGTCGCGCGGCTGCTCCACGACCTGGCGGCGCCCCTCGAGTCGACGCGCTGGCCCCGGGCCACGGTGATCCGGCGCGCCGGGGCCGCGCGGCGTCGTACGCACACGGCGATCGGCGCCGCCGTGGCGACGGCCGCCCTCGTGGTCTCCGGCTCCCTCGTCGCGACGGGCGCGGGTGCCGAGGCGACCAGCCTGAGCGAGGAGAAGGCCACCACCGGCGTCACCGTCCACGCGCCGTCCGCCAGCTCCGGCGGCGAGGAGCTCATCAGCGCGGACGCACTGCTCTCCCCCGACCAGATGCAGCGCTACGGCGCCGCCCTGGACTGGCGCGAGACCGCGACCACCGACAACCTCGGCGGCGACGGGCTGCTCGCCCCCTGCCAGCGCGAGCGCTACGCCGACCCCGCCGCCGTGACCGCCCTCGCCCGCACGTGGCGCGGCTCGGCTACCCGGACCGTGGAGAAGCAGGTCGGCCGGGGCCAGCGGCAGCGCACCCGCAAGGAGCAGGTCAGCCGCATCGAGTCGACCGCCGTCGAGCTGGTCGAGCTGTCGCGCGGCGAGCGGCGAGCCGAGCAGGGCTTCGAGACGGCGTCCATGTGGTACGCCGGCTGCATCGATCCCCGCACGCAGCTGCTCTCCACCCGGACGGTCAAGCGCGTCGGCGACGAGGCCCGCACGTTCCGGCTCCGCACGTGGGGCAGGCAGCCGGCCACCATCTCCGTCGGCGTGGCCCGCACCGGCAGCATGGTCGTCACCCACGTGGTGCGCAGCCAGGGCAAGCCCGTCAGCGACCGGACCGCGACCACCGGCCTGGCCGCCGCCGTCAACGGGCTGTGCGGCTCCGAGGGCGCCGCCACCTGCGCCGGTCGCGCCCGTGCCCGGGCCATCGGCCCGCTTGACGTCGGTACGCCGCCCGGCGTGCTGTCCGTCGTCGACCTCCCGCCGGTCTCGGCCGTGCGCGGCCCGTGGGTGGGCACCGACCCCGAGCGGGCCCGGACCAACTACGCCGCCACCCGGTGCGACCGGACGAGCTTCCAGGGCAAGGGCATCCGCAAGGCGCTGACCCGGACCTTCCTCTTCCCCGAGACCCCCAACGCCTCGCAGCTCGGCCTCACCCAGACGGTCGGGGCCATGGAGGCGGCCCGGGCCCGCGACTTCGTCGAGCAGGTGCGCAGCCGCATCCGCGACTGCGGCCGGGCCAATCTCGGCACCACCGTCACCCAGCTGGCGTCCACCTCGTCCCGGGCCACCGACCTCAGCGTCTGGTCGTTGACGATCGAGCTCAACGACCGGCAGTCGTTCCCGTTCCTGATGGCGATCGTGCGCGACGGCACCGCGGTGTCGCAGCTCGGCTTCGCCCCCGACCGCGACATGACGATGTCGCGGACCGACTTCGTCGCGCTGTCGCGGCGGGTCCTCGAGCGCCTGGCCACGCTCAGCTCCTGAGCCCTGCGCGACCCGGTGTGGGATCCGGGGCGATCCCGGCGCAACCTTTCGGCCGCCGCCGTGGTCATACCGGGCATGACGCGACGCCTGCACCCCCGGACGGGAGCCGTGCCGGCCCTGGCGTGGGCGCTGGCCGGCGCGCTGGCGCTGTCCTCCTGCGGTGACCGGTCGCCGGACGCCTCCGCCTCCTCGGGTGGCAGCGCCGCGGACTCGTCGGGGCAGCCCGCCCGCACCGAGATCCCGGACGACTTCCCGCTGGCCAGCGGGATGGGCGGACCGGGCGACCGCATCGCGACGTCGCGCAGCGGCACCGGCCTCCGCGACCTGACGCTGTGCCACAGCACGCCGCTGCGCGGCCTGGGACTCCGGGACCGGATGGTCGCCGACAACAGCGGCGGCGAGTCGGCCGACACCCGGGAGCTGGTGCTCCTCGGCAGCGCCGACGAGGCCGGCCGGCTGGCCACGACGATCAGCGACCTGGCGTCGGCGTGCGAGACGCCCGATCGGGCGGGCGACACCGAGACGCTCACCGAGGTGCGCGCGTCGCCGTTCGGCCCGGCACCCGCCTCCACCCTCGTGCAGACCTGGACCATCGGTGGCGAGCCGGGGGACGGCGCCACCGTCGTCCACGTCCTGCCGGCCGGGGCGGCGCTGCTCGTCACCTCGACCTACGGCCAGTGGACGGCGGACGAGCTCGAGGAGGGCGTCGCCTCGACCGTCGCGCCCCTCCGGGAGGCCACCGCCGCGCTGCGCATGTTCGACGACGACACGACGGCCCAGCAGCCGACCCAGCAGCCGACGGAGCCGACGGAGCCGACCCAGGAGCCGACCCAGGAGCCCTCTGCCGTCCCCGAGGACTTCCCCCTCGACGTCGGGCTCCCCGCGGACGGCGGCGACACCACCGTGTCCGCCCCCTCGCCCGACGGGGACGGGATGGGCGAGGTGGAGATGTGCGGTCGCGTCGTGTGGCCACAGCCGGCCACCCCCGGTGGCGTCCGCCGCCTGGTCACCGGAGCATCGGGCCCGGAGTACTTCGAGGGCCGCGAGCTGGTCGTCCACGAGGACGCCCAGCTGGCCGTCGGCGCGATGGACGTGCTGCGCGCGGCCGCCTCCGACTGCCGCACGGTCCGCAACCAGGTGTGGACGGTGCTCGACCGGGACACGGGGCACGACACGGTCACGGTGGGCCTGACCTACAGCGACGGCCTGGGCAGCTCGGTCTTCCAGGTCACGCGTGTGGGCTCGGCACGAGTGATGGTCACCACGTACGGTGAGGGGTCGCTTGCATCGCTGGGCAGCCAGGCCGACGAGGTCACCGAGACCACCGGAAGGATCGTCCCAGCGATGTGTGTGTTCACGAAAACGGGGTGCTAGACATGTCCATTCCTTCGACGCTGGCCAGCTCGGCCTGCCCGACCCTCCCGTCGCCACGGCGCGTCTCTCCGGTGGCGCCGGTCCGTCTGCTCGGCGCCCACGTCGTCTGGCGCGTGCTCTGGGAGGCGAGGCGGCCGACCCGGCACGAGGTCCGCCACGACGGCCGGACGGCCCCGCAGGATGACCTGCGGAGCCGTCTGGAGGGGAGCCGTCCGGATCGCCCGGGCGCGGGTGCCGATCAGAGGTTCTGAAGGACCTCGCGCATCAGGGCCGCGGTCTCGGACGGCGTCTTGCCGACCTTGACTCCGGCCGCCTCGAGGGCCTCCTTCTTGGCCTGCGCGGTGCCCGAGGAGCCGGACACGATGGCGCCGGCGTGGCCCATGGTCTTGCCCTCGGGGGCGGTGAACCCGGCCACGTAACCGACGACCGGCTTGGTGACGTGCTCCTTGATGTAGGCCGCCGCGCGCTCCTCGGCGTCGCCGCCGATCTCGCCGATCATCACGATCGCCTTGGTCTCCGGGTCGTTCTCGAAGGCCTCGAGCGCGTCGATGTGGGTGGTGCCGATGATCGGGTCGCCGCCGATGCCGATGGCGGTCGTGAAGCCGAAGTCCTTGAGCTCGAACATCATCTGGTAGGTCAGCGTGCCCGACTTGGAGACCAGGCCGACGGGGCCCTTGCCCGCGATCGTGTGCGGGGTGATGCCGGCCAGCGACTCCTCCGGCGTGATGATGCCCGGGCAGTTCGGGCCGATCATGCGGGTGGACTTGCCCTCGAGGTACTGCACGACCTCGGCGGTGTCGAGCACCGGCACGCCCTCGGTGATGACGACCAGGAGCGGGATCTCGGCGTCGATGGCCTCGATGCAGGCGTCCTTGGTGAACGCCGGCGGGACGAAGGCGACGGACACGTCGGCGCCGGTCTCCTTCATCGCCTCGGCGACCGAGCCGTAGACGGGGAGCTCCTTGCCGCCGAGCTCGACGGTGGTGCCGGCCTTGCGTGCGTTGACGCCGCCGACGATGTTGGCGCCGGACTCGACCATCAGCGTGGTGTGCTTGGCACCCATGCCGCCCGTCATGCCCTGGACGATGATCTTGCTGTCCTTGTTGAGGTAGATGCTCATCGGTTCAGTTCTCTCTCTCAGGCCTGGTGGGCGAGCTCGGCGGCCTTGTCGGCCGCGCCGTCCATCGTGTCGACCTGGGTGACCAGCGGGTGGTTGAGCTCGTCGAGGATCGCGCGGCCCTTGTCGACGTTGTTGCCGTCGAGGCGCACGACGAGCGGCTTGGTGGCGCTGTCGCCGAGGATCTCCAGGGCACCCTTGATGCCGTTGGCGACCTCGTCGCACGCCGTGATGCCGCCGAAGACGTTGACGAAGACGCTCTTGACCTGCTCGTCGTTGAGGATCACGTCGAGGCCGTCGGCCATCACCTGGGCGTTGGCGCCGCCGCCGATGTCGAGGAAGTTGGCGGGCTTCACGCCGCCGTGGGCCTCACCGGCGTAGGCGACGACGTCGAGGGTGCTCATCACGAGCCCCGCGCCGTTGCCGATGATGCCGACCTGGCCGTCGAGCTTGACGTAGTTGAGGCCCTTGTCCTTGGCCTTCGCCTCGAGGGGGTCGGCCTCCTCGCGGATCTCGAACTGCTCGTGGTCGGGGTGGCGGACCTCCGAGGCGTTGTCGTCGAGGGAGACCTTGCCGTCCAGCGCCTCGAGCTTGTCGCCTTCGAGGCGGGCGAGCGGGTTGACCTCGACGAGGGTGGCGTCCTCCTCGACGTAGACCTGCCACAGCTTCTGGACCATCTCGATGGCCTGGTCGCGCAGCTCGGCGGGGAACTTCGCCTCGTCGACGATCGCGGCGGCCTTCTCCGGCGTGACGCCCTCGAGGGCGTCGATGCGGATCTGCTTCACGGCGTCGGGGTTGGTCTTGGCGACCTCCTCGATCTCCACGCCGCCCTCGACCGATGCGATGCACAGGTGCGAGCGGTTGGAGCGGTCGAGCAGGAAGGAGAAGTAGTACTCCTCCACCGGCGGCGTCGCCGGGGTGACCAGGACGCGGTTGACGCGCAGGCCCTTGATCTCCATCCCGATGATGTCGCGGGCGTAGGACTCGGCCTCGTCGGCGGTCTTGGCGATCTTCACGCCACCGGCCTTGCCGCGGCCGCCGGCCTTGACCTGCGCCTTGACGACCGTGACCCCGCCCATCTCCTCGGCGGCTGCTCGGGCGGCCTCCGGGGTCTCGGCGACGACACCCAGGGTGGTCACCACTCCATGCTTGGCGAAGAGCTCCTTCGCCTGAAACTCCATCAGATCCACGGCGTACCCAGTCCTTTTCGTCTGCAACAGTGCGCGGGATTTCCTCTCGGCACCCTAGTCCTGTCCGGTGGGTCGCACGAGGTCGGGTGCGCGTGGTGGTCGTCACCGTCGGAGCACACCGTCCGGCTACGTTGGAGGACATGTCCACCTCGAGCACCTCGGTGATGTGGTTCCGGCGCGACCTGCGGCTGCGCGACAACCCCGCGCTCCTCGCGGCGCTCGACGAGGGGCCGGCGGCGGCGCTGTTCGTCGTCGACCCGGCCGTCTGGGACGGCGCCGGGGCCGCGCGCCGCGCCTGGCTCGCCGCCAACGTCCTCTCGCTCGCCGAGCGCATCCCGCTCGCCATCCACCACGGCGACCCGCGCGAGGTCGTGCCGCGGCTCGCGGACGGACGCCGCGTGCACGTCTCGGCCGAGACCACGCCCTACGGCCGCCGCCGCGACGACGCGGTCGGCGGACGCGTCGAGCTCGTGCCCACCGGCTCGCCGTACGCCGTCGGGCCCGGCCTGGTGCGCAACGGCAGCGGCGGGCCCTACCAGGTCTTCAGCGCCTACGCGCGGGCCTGGCGCGAGCGCGGGTGGCCCGAGCCCGCGGCCGCGCCCCGGTCCCCCGACCTCGTGCCGGCCGACTCGGACCCGAAGGCGGTCCGCCTCCTCGAGCAGGCCGTGGTCGACGCACCGCTCGACCTGCCCGGGGCCGGCGAGGACGCCGCGTGGCGCCGGTGGCGCGCCTTCCGCGACGACGGCCTGCGCCACTACAAGACCGAGCGCAACCGGCCCGACCACGACGGCACGTCGCGCCTGTCGCCCTACCTCCACCTCGGGGTCCTGCACCCGCGGTCCCTGCTGGCCGAGATGGACACCCGCTCGACGTACGCCAACGAGATCGCCTGGCGCGAGTTCTACGCCGACGTGCTGTGGCACCACCCCGCCTCCGCCTGGGCCGACCTCAAGCCGGCGCTGCGCGGGATGCGCTACGACGACCCGGTCGACGCGATCGAGGCGTGGAAGAGCGGCACGACCGGCTATCCCATCGTGGACGCGGGGATGCGCCAGATGATGCAGGTGGGCTGGATGCACAACCGGCTGCGGATGATCACCGCCTCGTTCCTCACCAAGGACCTCCACGTGTGGTGGGGGGTCGGGGCGCGCCACTTCCTCGACCTGCTGATCGACGGCGACGTGGCGTCCAACAACCACGGCTGGCAGTGGGTGGCCGGCACCGGCACGGACGCCTCGCCCTACTTCCGGGTCTTCAACCCCGTGACGCAGGGCCTCAAGTTCGACCCGCAGGGCGACTACGTACGCCGCTGGGTCCCCGAGCTCGCGCACCTGCCCGGCAAGGCCGCGCACGAGCCGTGGAAGTCCGACGTCGGCTACGAGCACGGCTACCCGCCCCGGATCGTCGACCACGCCGCGGAGCGCGCGGAGGCGCTGGAGCGCTACCAGGCGGCCCGCGTCTGATCGGGCGGCCGAGCCGGCGGCTGCTCGGGCGTCCGCATAGCGGCCGGTGAGGCGGGTACCTCCACCGATTTGGTCGAGGGTTGCACTTTCCCGTGATCTTTCCGTTACAGTCGTGCGCGGTCTTGCCGACCCGACCCCCCTGACCCGGCAGATTGGTAAATACCCCTATGGGCAACCACCGAGCGGAGCGCGCTCCCAAGCGTCGCACCTCGGCACCGGCTGCACCCGTGACCGGCAAGCGGCGCGCATCGACGCCGCCCCGCCGCTCGGCGGTCCGCAGCCTGCCTTCCCTGCCCCTCGTGGCAGGTGTCGCCGTCCTGGCCATCTCCGCCGGTGGAGCCGTCACCGCGTCCGGTGCCGGCGTCTCGAACCTGACCCCCACGGGCTCCTCCCTCGAGGCCAGCGGCGCCGTCGGCTCGATCAGCGGCCAGGCGCTCGCGCGCCGCGGTGCCATCGCGAGCCGCAGCGCCACCCGCGAGGCCGGCGAGGAGACCGATCCCGAGCTCCTCGCCCTGGCCGAGAAGCAGATGGCCGAGCGTGCGGCCAAGCTCGAGGAGATGCGCCGGGCCGCCGAGCAGCAGGCGGCGAAGATCAAGGAGAACAAGTGGGTTCTCCCCCTCGAGAGCTACGGCATCACCGCGACGTTCGGGCAGTACGGCCTCTGGGCCAGCTACCACACCGGCCTGGACTTCAACGCCAACAGCGGTGACCCGATCATCGCGGTCGCCAACGGCACGGTCACCGAGACCGGCTACGACGGGGCCTACGGCAACAAGACGGTCATCACCCTCGACGACGGCACCGAGATCTGGTTCTGCCACCAGACGTCGACCTACGTCTCGGTCGGCGACCGCGTCAACGGCGGCGAGGTCATCGGCACCGTCGGCACCACCGGCAACGTGACCGGCTCCCACCTCCACCTCGAGGTGCGGCCCGGCGGCGGCGACCCCGTCGACCCGTTCCAGGCCTTCGTCGAGCACGGCATCGTTCCGTGACCGAGGCCGGGCCATGACGTACGACAGCGTCATGGCCGGCGGTCGCCCCGGCGACCAGCACCCATGACGTACGGCAGCAGCGTCATCGCCGACGGTCGCCCCGGCGACCAGCACCCATGACGTACGCCGAGCATCGGTCCCGACCGGCGGGAGCCCGCCGCTAGAGCTTCTCCACCGGCGCGTAGCGCAGCAGCAGGCGCTTGACGCCCTCGGAGCCGAAGTCGATCGAGGCGACCGACTTTTCCGCGACGCCGTCGACCGCCACGACCGTGCCCATGCCGAACGAGTCGTGCACGACCCGGTCGCCCGGCTCGAGGCTCGGGATCGGCCGGGCCGGCTTGGACTTGGCGGCGACGTCGGCGCGCATCGCCGCTGAGGAGAAGTTGCGCCGGCCGGCGTCGGTCGGCGTGCCGAGGCGCGTCGAGCCGCCGGTGAGGTCGGGTCGCCCCCAGCGCGTCTGCTCGACGGCCGTGCGGCGCCAGTCGACGAGGTCGACCGGCAGCTCGTCGAGGAAGCGGCTGGCCGGGTTGTGGCTGGGCGCTCCCCAGGCCGACCTGACCAGCGCCCGGGAGACGTAGAGCCGCTGCTGGGCCCGGGTGAGGCCGACGTAGGCGAGGCGGCGCTCCTCCTCCAGCTCGGGCTGGTCACCGAGCGAGCGCTGGTGGGGGAAGACGCCGTCCTCCAGCCCGGTGAGGAAGACGACGGGGAACTCGAGCCCCTTCGCGGTGTGCAGCGTCATCAGCGTCACGACCCCGGAGTCGTCGCCGTCGGGCGAGTCGGGGATCTGGTCGGCGTCGGCCACGAGGGCCACTCGCTCGAGGAAGTCACCGAGGCCGACCGCCACGGTCCCGGCCTCGATGTCGGCAGGGTCGGCGCTCGGACCCGGCTGCGGGTCCTCGGCGAACTCGCGGGCGACCGCGACGAGCTCGGCGAGGTTCTCCACCCGGGTGGCGTCCTGGGGGTCGTCGCTCGCCTCGAGCTCGCTGAGGTAGCCCGAGCGCTCCAGGACGGACTCGAGGATGACGTCGGGGCGCTCGTCGGCCTCGACCATCGACTGGATCTCCTGCACCATCGCGACGAACGCCTCGATGTTCTTGAGGCTGCGGGTCGCCAGGCCCGGCGCGTCGGCGGCGCGGGTGAGCGCCTCCCAGAAGGTGGTCCGGTCCCGCTCGGCGAGGGCGGCGATGCAGGCCTCGGCCCGGTCGCCGATGCCGCGCTTGGGGGTGTTGAGCACCCGTCGCAGCGAGATCTCGTCGGCGGTGTTGACCAGCATGCGCAGGTAGGCCAGGGCGTCGCGGACCTCGCGGCGCTCGTAGAAGCGCACCCCACCCACGACCTTGTAGGGCTGGCCCGTGCGGATGAACACCTCCTCGAACACCCGGGACTGGGCGTTGGTGCGGTAGAACACCGCGACGTCGGCGGGCCGGACCCCGGCGTCGTCGACGAGCTTGTCGATCTCCTCGCTGACGAAGCGCGCCTCGTCGTGCTCGTCGTCGGAGACGTAGCCGACGATCCGCTCGCCGTCGCCCGCGTCGGTCCACAGCCGCTTGGGCTTGCGCCCGCGGTTGTTGCCGATGACCGAGTTCGCGGCGGTCAGGATCGTCTGCGTGGAGCGGTAGTTCTGCTCGAGGAGGATGGTCGACGCGTCGGGGAAGTCCTGCTCGAAGTCGAGGATGTTGCGGATGTCGGCCCCGCGGAAGGCGTAGATCGACTGGTCGGCGTCGCCGACGACCATCAGCTCGCTCGGGCCGACCCGCTCGCCTGCTTCCTCGGCGTCGGCCGTCCCGGTCTCCTCGAAGGACTGCCCGCACAGCTGCTGGATGAGGCTGTACTGCGCGTGGTTGGTGTCCTGGTACTCGTCGACGAGGACGTGGCGGAACCGGCGGCGGTAGTTCTCGCGCACGTCGGGGAACGCCTGGAGCAGGTGCACCGTCGTCATGATGAGGTCGTCGAAGTCGAGGGCGTTGGCCTCGCGCAGGCGGCGCTGGTAGTGGGTGTAGGCCGAGGCGTAGGCCTCCTCGAACGAGTTGCGGGCCTCCTTGGCGGCGTCCTCGGCGTCGCGCAGCTCGTTCTTCTGGTCCGAGACCCAGTGCAGCACGGCGTTGGGCTGGTAGCGCTTGGGGTCGAGCTCGAGGTCGCGCAGCACGAGCGTCATCAGCCGCTTGGAGTCCGCGGCGTCGTAGATCGAGAAGTTGGACTTGAAACCGACCCGGTCGATCTCCTTGCGCAGGATGCGCACGCACGAGGAGTGGAACGTCGAGACCCACATGATCCGGGCGCGCCGGCCGACGAGGTCCTCGACCCGCTCCTTCATCTCGGCCGCGGCCTTGTTGGTGAAGGTGATCGCCAGGATCGAGCCCGGGTGGGCCTTGCGCTCGTCGATGAGCCAGGCGATCCGACGCGTCAGCACCCGGGTCTTGCCCGAGCCGGCGCCGGCGACGACGAGCAGGGGCGCGCCGGCGTGCGTCACGGCCGCACGCTGGGGCTCGTTGAGGCCCTCGAGGAGGGGGTGGTCCGTCGCGGCCTGATCGAGGGAGGTGTCGGTGGGGCTCATGTCGTCCCCAGCCTAGGCGGCGGGTGGGACAGCCCCGGTCGCCGACCTCAGGTGTGCACGGGCGACCAGAAGATGGCGACCGCGATGTTGGCGACCGTCAGCACGAGCAGACCGAGGTAGAGCCCCTGCGGGATGCGCGGCTTGCGCATGTTGACCATCACCAGGACCAGGATGACCAGGCCGATGCCGAACTTCACGCCGATCTTGGCGTGGTCCACGTCCGTGTCGCCCGCCTCGAGCACGCCGACGAGCAGCAGCCCGGCCAGGAACGCCGTACCGGCTCCGTCGCGCATCGGCGGGTTGACGACCTTGTGCGGCTCGCGCACCTGCACCAGGAGGCCGCCGAGCAACGCGGCGAAGCCGAGGACGTGGACGAGGAGCAGCACCAGCCGCAGGGTCTCCATGCGGACACCCTAGGCGGCTCAGCGCTTGCGCGGCTTGCGGGGAGCGGGGCGCACGACGAGCACCGGGCAGGGTGCGTAGTGCTGCACGCGCTGCGCGGTGCTGCCCAGCAGGACCGCGTCGCTCAGCCCGCGGCCACCGGCGGCGACCACGACCAGGCCGGCGTCGTACTGCTTGGCGGCCTTGATGATCTCGTTGGCCGCGGAGCCGCTCCGGATGCGCTTGTGGACCTTGGGTCCCCAACCGTCGAAGACCTTCGCGATCGTCGCGACCGCGCTCTCGGCGGCGTCGCGGAACGAGCCGGCCGGCCACTTGTTCTCCTCGGACAGGTCGTCGGCGAACGCGACCGAGGCCAGCGGGCGGATCACCGCCACCACGGAGATGTCGGTGACCTTCCCCGGGTCCGCGAAGGACTTGAGGTGCTTGGCCGCGGCGAGCGACTGCCGCGATCCGTCCGTGGCGACGATGACGTGCATGTCAGACCTCCTGGTCGAGTGGCGGAGTCGACGAGCCGGTGCCCTTGCTGCCGAAGAAGTACTCGGCGAGGAAGAGCACGAACCCGACGCCGAGCAGGCCCGCGCACCAGATCAGCGAGTGCGGGTCGTCGTAGATCGTGAAGTAGAGGATCGCGAGGTTGCCGACCAGGCCGACGAAGAGCAGCGGCGTGTTGGCCCGGAAGAACGGGTGGTCCTCGTCGCGCCCACGCAGCTTGAGGCACGCCACGATCACGATCGCGTAGATGGCCAGGAGGAGCACGACGGTGACGGTGGCGAGGCGCCCGACGAGGTCGATGCCGCCACCGGCCTCGGTGACGAGGGTGCCGATGACGAGCAGCGACGCCACCACGGCACCGGAGAAGATCAGGCCGACCCAGGGACTGCGGCGGACCGGGTGGATCTTGGCGAAGACGGCGGGCACCACGTCCTCGCGGGCCATGCCGTAGAGGACGCGCGGCTGGGTGACGATCGTGACCAGCGTGGTGTTGGTGATCGCGACGAGGGCGATGATGGAGAACAGCGTGGTCATGAAGTCGGTCGAGATCGGCAGGATGCCTGCCTTGACGACCTCGAGCAGCGCGGCGTCCGAGGTGGCCAGCGTCTCGGTCGGCACCGTCAGGGCGGCAGCCATCGACACCAGGACGTAGACCAGGCCGGCCACGACCATGCCGCCGACCAGCGAGCGCGGGAAGGCCTTGTAGGGGTCGATGGTCTCCTCGGCGACGTTGGCCGTGTTCTCGAAGCCGGTCATGGCGAAGAAGGAGAACGAGATGCCGGCGAGCACGGCCAGGGCCGGGCTGCCGTAGTCGCCCGAGGTGTCGATCTCGGTGAGCACGCCGAAGTCGGCGTTGCCCTCGGCGATGTGGACGACCGCGATGACCAGCACGATGAGCAGGCCGGCGACCTCGACGAAGGTCATCAGCATGTTCATCCACACCGACTCGGTGATGCCGATGAAGTTCACGACCACCAGCAGCGCCACGAAGACCAGCGAGATGAGCAGGGCGGGCGGACCGGACCACAGGGTCTCGAAGTAGGACGCGAAGCCGACGGCGAGCGAGCCCGACGCCGCCATGCTCGCGGCGAGGAACGACACGGTGATCAGGAAGGTGAGCGGCCGGTTGCCGAAGGCCTTGTTGACGTAGAGGGAGGCGCCGGCGGCCTGGGGGTACTTCGTCACCAGCTCGGCGTAGGCCGACCCGGTGATCGCCGCGATGGTCACGCCGAGGGCGAAGGCGATCCAGAACGCGCCGCCGACGGCTGCGGCGACCAGTCCGATGAGGACGTAGATGCCCGAGCCGAGCACGTCGCCGAGCGTGTAGAAGAAGAGGAGGCGGCCGGTGATGGAGCGCTTGAGCTCACTGTCGTCCTCGTCGGGACGGGGGATGGTGGCGGAGTCGGCCACGGGCGCCTCCATTTCCGAGTGGGGAAGGGGAATCCTCCGACCCCACCGCGTCGGCGCCGTTCTGTCAATCGTCACCACCCCGACGGGCGTCGTGCGGCGATCAGAGGAGGCGGCGGTCCGAGGCCCACTTGGTCAGCTCGTGGCGGCTGGAGAGCTGCAGCTTGCGGAGCACCGAGGACATGTGGGTCTCCACCGTCTTCACCGAGATGTAGAGCTCCTTGGCCACCTCCTTGTAGGCGTAGCCGCGGGCGATGAGGCGCATCACCTCGCGCTCGCGCTCGGTGAGCCGGTCGAGGTCCTCGTCGACGGCCGCGACGTCGATCGAGCCGGCGAAGGCGTCGAGCACGAAGCCGGCCAGCCGGGGTGAGAACACCGCGTCGCCGCCCGCCACCCGGGTGATCGCGTCGACGAGCTCCGGACCGGTGATCGTCTTGGTGACGTAGCCGCGGGCGCCGCCGCGGATGGTGCCGATGACGTCCTCGGCCGCGTCCGAGACCGACAGCGCGAGGTAGCAGGTGTCGGGCGAGGGCTGGCGCCGCATCACCTCGACCCCGCCGCCGCCGGGCAGGTGCACGTCGAGGAGCACGACCTGCGGGCGGAGGTCGCGCACGACGGCGACCGCGGCGTCGGCGTCGGCGGCCTCGCCGACGACCTCGACGACCCCCGCGCCCGTCGCGGCCAGCTCGGCGCGGACGCCGGCGCGGAACATCGCGTGGTCGTCGACGAGGACGACGCGCACGGCTCCACCTGGGCTGGCCTGGTTCATCGGTTCTCCTCGTCCTGGGGGTGGGTCTGGGGGTGGGTCTCGGTCTGGGCGTGCGCGCGGTCGCGCGGCATGTGCAGCCGCACCTCGGTGCCCTCGCCGGGGGCCGAGCGTACGTCCGCCCGCCCGCCGTGGCGCGACATCCGGTCGACGATGCTGCTGCGGACCCCGTGCCGGTCGCCGGCGACGCCGTCGACGTCGAAGCCGGTGCCGCGGTCGCGGACGAAGACGTCCACCGCGGACGGCGAGGTCTCGGCGTAGACGTCGGCGCGCTGGGTGCCGGCGTGCTTGGCGACGTTGACCACGGCCTCCCGGGCGGCGTGGACCACCGGCCGGAGCTCGTCGCCGAGGGGGCAGTCGCCGACGGTCACGACGTCCACGACGACGTTGTGCTGCGTCTCCACCTCGGCGGCCATCTCCTTGAGCGCGCCGGCGAGGGTGGTGGCGTCGGCGGTCTCCGCCTCGAACAGCCACTGGCGCAGGTCGCGCTCCTGCGAGCGCGCCAGCCGGGCGACCGCCGTCGAGTCGTGCGAGTTCTTCTGGATCAACGCGAGCGTCTGGAGGACCGAGTCGTGCAGGTGCGCGGCCATGTCGGCCCGCTCCTGGGTCCGCACGCGCTCGGCCCGCTCGGCGCTGAGGTCGTCGATGAGCCGCATCGCCCAGGGACCGACGACGATCGCGAGCCCCAGCAGGCCCAGCAGCCCGGCCACCAGCACCGGCACGGCGAAGGTCGCCTGGCCGGCGGCGACGGCGAAGACGATGAGGGCGGTCACGATCAGCCCGAGCCCCGCACCGATGCGGCCGTAGGCGGCCCAGCCGCCGCTGCCGAAGATTGCCCGGAACGGGTCGATGCGACCGGAGGAGTCCATCCACCGCTCGCGCTGGGCCTCGTCGGCCTGCCGCCACAGCAGGCCGATGCCGGCGATGCCGAGCACGACCGGCCAGAACAGCACGCCCTGGCCGAAGATCTGCTCGACGCCGAGGACCACCCCGAAGAACAGCGCACCCAGCGCGATGGCCGGACCGGCGTCGCGCAGGCGCGAGCGGCGACCCGGGCGCTTGCCGGTGCGGGTGGCGCTCTCCAGCCCCGGCGCACTGTGCTCGAAGCGCTGGTCGGCGGGCAGGAACACCCACAGGCCGGCGTAGAGCATCAGGCCGAACCCGCCGAGGAAGGCGGTGGCCACGAAGAACCCCCGCACCCACAGCACGGGCAGGGCCAGGTGCTCGGCCAGGCCGGACGCGACCCCGCCGGCGAGCGGCGCGGTCATGTCGCGGTAGGCACGGCGGGGAGCGCCGGGCCGGACGGGGTAGGTGTGGGTCATCGTGGCTCCATCGTCGCAGGCACGCGCGTGCGCGACCATGAGGATCGACCCGAGGACCGACCCCGAGCCGACCCTGAGTCGTCCCCGGGGGTGGCGCGCGGGATCGGGGCCGCGAATCAGGGCTGTCCCCGATGGTGCGACCCGCCCCCGCCGACGAGAGTTGAGCCATGGACGAAGCAAGCCCCACCACCGAGCACCCCACCCCGCCTCCCGGCGGGCCGGGCCGGCCCTCCGGTCCCCGCGTCAGCCGCGAGGAGATGAAGGACCTGGGCCGGCTGCGCCGCAGCGTCACTGACCGGCACATCGCCGGCGTCGCCGGCGGCCTCGCCCGGCACCTCGACGTCGACGCCGTCATCGTGCGGGTCGCCCTCGTGGTGGCGGTCTTCTTCGGCGGCGCAGGCCTCCTGGCCTACGTCGGCGCCTGGATCCTGGTGCCCGAGGAGGGCACCGACGACGAGCCGCTCGGCCTCGACCCGCGCAGCCGCACGCTCGCCCTCGGCGGCGTCGGCGTGCTCGCCGTGCTGTGCGCCGTGGGCGACTGGGCCGGCGCGTTCTGGTTCCCCTGGCCGCTGGCGATCATCGCGGCGCTGGTCGTGTGGTTCCTGCACCGCAAGGACAGGGGCGGCTCGCGCAGCGGGTACGGCTACGCGGCACCGACCTACGCCACTCCCCCCGGTGCCACCGACGACACCTCCGTCGACCCGTACGCCGACCCGTACGCCGATCCGTACGCCGACCCGTACGCCGACCCGTACTCAGCGGGGCCCGGCACCGAGCCGCAGTGGGAGCAGTACGCCCGCCCGCGCGGGCCCCGACAGTTCCGCAACCCGCGCCGGCGCGGACCCATCCTCTTCTTCTTCACCCTCGCCCTGGTCGCGCTCGCCGAGGGGGTCCTCGGCGTGGTCGACCTGGCCGGGGTGGACGTCACCGACAGCGCCTACCCGGCGCTCGCCCTCGGCATCATCGCCGCGATGCTGCTGGTCGGCTCCTTCTGGGGCCGCGCGGGCGGCCTCATCGCCCTCGGCCTGGTGGCCGCCCTGGCCACGGCCGCGGCGACCATCGGCAGCACCGTCGAGGACGAGGACCGCCTCTACACCCCCGTCAGCGCCGCCGCGGTGCAGGACAGCTACGAGTTCGGCGGCGGCGAGCTCGTCCTGGACATGTCCGACGTGTCCGACGTCGACGAGCTCGACGGACGCGACATCACCGTCGACGGCGTCGGCGGCCGGGTCGAGGTGATCGTGCCCGAGGGCGTGGACGTCGACGTGCGGGCGCAGGTCGTGGGCGGCGACGTCCGGGTCTTCGACCAGCGCCAGGACGGCTTCGACATCACCCTCGACGCCTTCCTCGACGGCGGCGACCAGGTGCCCGACATGTCCATCACCATCGACCTGCTCGGCGGCGAGATCATCGTCCGCGAAGCGGCCTGACGCAGAGGAACGAAGCAGTCATGAGCGAGAACAGCTACGACGCCGACATCTACGGCTACGACGAGCCGATGGTCGGTCCCCTCGACGCTCCCGAGAAGCCGTCCGGCCGGCACCCGGTCAACATCGCCCACCTCGTCATGGGCGTCGCCTTCGCCGGGATGGTGCTGGTCTGGGCGCTGGTCCAGGGCGACGTGGTCGACACCGGCGAGATGCGCTGGCTGATGCCGATCCCGTGGATCGCTGCCGGGGCCGCAGGCCTCGCCGCGACCGTGTGGCCCTCACGCAGGTGAGCGTCAGGCGCCGAGCGTACGCCGGTGCGAGCGCGGCGCGACGCTCTCGCGGAGCGCCGCGAGAGCGGCCTCGGGGTGGTCGGTGATCACGCCGTCGACACCCGCGGCGAGCAGCGCCCGGACCTCGGCGCCCATGTCGCCCGGGGCGTCGGGAGCCGCGCCCCGGCGCAGGTTGCTCGGCAGGAAGCGATTCTCTGCACGCACCGTCCACACGTGCACGGTGAGCCCGTGGCGGTGCGCGTCGCGAACCAAGGTCGACGGGGCGCCGATCGCACCACCGGCGTCGCACGGCAGCACCATCGACTTGTGCGGCCCGATGCCGTCCGCGTAGTCGTCGATCCACGCCAGGCCGTCGGGGGTGAGCAGGTCGCCGTAGGTGCGCGGGTCCCCCGCCGCCACCAGGTCGGCGGGACGGCACGACGACGGCTCCACCAGCTGGATGATCGGCAGCCGCGTGCGCCCGGCCAGCCGGCGCAGGACCGTCGTCTCGAACGACATGATGCCCACCCGCGCCCACGGGTGGTCGAGGCCGTGGCGGGCCAGGTCGCGCAGCAGCGGGGTGTCCAGCGGCAGCCCGGCGAGGTCGTGGTGGGTGGCGTGCTTGAGCTCGAGCAGCACCCCGACCGTGCGGCCGCGGCGGGCCGACTCCGCGCCGACCATCGCCAGCACCTCGTTGAGCGTGGGCACGCCCTCCGCGCCGTCGTAGGCCGTGTTGCCCGGCCGGGTGAGCGGCATCCGCTCGCGGGCGGCCAGCGTCTTGAGCTGCGCCAGGGTCAGGTCCTGCACGAACCAGCCGTGCTGCACCTCGCCGTCGACGGTGAGGGTGCGGCGCAGGTGGGCCAGCTCGGGACGGTCGGCGACGTCGGTGGTGGCGCTGAGCTCGAGGTCGTGGCGGGCGACGAGGACGCCGTCGCGGGTGGCGACCAGGTCGAGCTCGATGTCGTCGACCCCCATGCGGATGGCGGTGCGGTAGGCCTCGAGAGTGTGCTCGGGCCGGTGCCCGCTCGCGCCCCGGTGGGCGACCACGGCCGGCGTGAGCACGAGCGACGCGGCCGACGACGGGGCCGCCTCGACCGGCCGGTCGAGGGGCGCCTCGCGGGTCACCGTCATGGGCCCAGCGTGGGGGCCCCGTGCTGCCGTGCGATGACCCCGAGGTGAATGGCGCATGATGACCGCGTGACGCTCCCCTCCCTGTCCGCCCTCACCAGCCTGCCCGCCACCGAGCGGCCCGACCTGCTGGCGGCACCCGTCGCGGCGGCGCTGGCGGCGTGGCCGGGGGCGGCGGAGGTCGCCGTCGTGGAGATCGACCCGGACCTCGCCGACACGGCCGCGATGAGCGAGGCGTACGACGTCGCGATGACCGCCAGCGGCAACTGCGTGGTCGTCGCCGGGGCGCGGGCGGGCGAGGAGCGGGTCGCCGCCTGCGTGGTCCGCGCCGACACCCGCGCGGACGTCAACACGCTGGTGCGCAAGCTGCTCGACGTCCGCAAGGCGTCGTTCCTGCCGATGGACCGGGCGGTCGCCGAGACCGGCATGGAGCACGGCGGGATCACGCCGGTGGGGCTGCCGGAGGGTTGGCGGGTGCTGGTGCACGAGGCGCTCCTCGACGAGCCCGTCGTCGTCCTCGGCAGCGGCGTGCGACGCTCCAAGCTGCTCCTGCCGGGTCGGCTGCTCGTCGACCTGCCGGGCGCCGAGGTGGTGCCCGACCTCGGTCGGTGAGCCCCACGGGGGTGGCCCCCCTCCGGGTGGTGCGCCGGGCATGGATCGAGGGGTGGCGGGTACGAACCGAGTTCCGCACCGACCCGTCCACCCCCGGAGGACCCATGTCCACGAACACCCTGTCCCGCTCGCTCCACGACGTCGGCCTGGCGGCCTGGTTCGGCGGCACGCTCGCCAACGCGACGGCCCTCAACCACGCTGCCGCCGAGGCGGGCTCCCCCGGCCGCGTCGGGGCCGTGGCCAACGTCGGCTGGGACCGCTGGACCCCGGTCAACGCCGCGGCCATCGCTGCCCACGTCATCGGCAGCATCGGCATGCTCGGCAGCGACGCCGGTCGTGCGAAGGCCCAGAAGGGCGCCACCCGCACCGTGCTGATCAAGACCGGCCTCACCGCGGCCGCCCTCGGCGTCACCGCCTACAGCCGCGTCCTCGGCAAGCGTGTCTCGGCCGAGACCGCCGTGCCCGCCGAGTCGGGCACGGAGCCGGCCAGCACCACCCCCGCCGACGTGGCCGCCGCGCAGCGTCAGCTCAAGCTGCTCCAGTGGGCGGTCCCGGTCCTCACCGGCGCCCTGGTCGTCGTCAGCGCCCAGGCGGGCGAGGAGCAGCGCCCGTCCAACGTCCTCGAGGGCATCGCCGCCAGGATCACGGGCCTGCCCAGCTGACGTCCTCTCGACCCGAACGCTGATCGTGGAAGATCCGAGTCACCTGGTGGCTCGGATCTTCCGCGATCACGGTTCGGTGACAAGCCTCGTCAGTCCTTCTGGGGGATCCGCAGCCGCTGGCCGACGCGGATCGCGTCGGGGTCGGTGATCGCGGGGTTGGCCGCGACCACCTGCGCGACCGTCGTACGCGTGAAGTCGCGCAGCTTCCGCACGATCGAGGTCAGCGTGTCGCCGGTCTCCACGCGGTAGAGCAGCCAGCCGCGGAGGTCGGCGAACATCACGACCTCGACCTCCCGGGTGTGGAACCCCGGACTGGGCCCCTCGTCGGGCAGGCCCGGGTTGTCGCCGAAGACCTGCACCGTCAGGCGGGTGCCGTCTCGCGGCGGACTCGCCACGGTGACCCGTGCCGAGAAGGCGCCGACGCCGGCCATCCCGCCCTCCGACTGCGCGAAGTCCTCGGCCAGCACCCGGCCGCGGGGATCGAGCACCCGGATGCCGATGGTGCCCTCGAACCCGTTGCCGACACCGGCGACGAGGAACGTGCGTGCGACGAGGTCGTGCCGGGCGGGCTGGCGCACCCGTACGTCAGTGATGAGGCCCATGCCCGAGTATCGACCTTGCCATCGTGACAGTTCCACTGTCACGATTGCGGTATGCGCCTCGCGACCCTGCTGATGTACGACGGCAACCCCCGCACCGCGGCCGACCAGGTGGTCGCGCTGGAGAAGGCCGGTCTCGACAGCGTGTGGGTCGCGGAGGCCTACGGCTTCGACTCCCCCACGCTCATGGGCTACCTCGCGGCGAAGACCGAGACGGTGCAGATCGGCTCCGGGATCCTCAACATCTACTCGCGCACGCCCGGCGCCCTGCTCCAGACGGCGGCCGGGCTCGACAACGTCAGCGGCGGGCGCGCGATCCTCGGCATCGGGGTCAGCGGACCGCAGGTGATCGAAGGCTTCCACGGGGTGCCCTACCGCCGACCGATGGCCCGCACGGCCGAGGTCGTCGAGATCATCCGCAGCGGCCTCCGGCGCGAGCCGCTCACCGCCGACGGCGAGTTCCACCTGCCGCTGACCAAGGACGACGGCGCCGTCACCGGGCTCGGCAAGCCGCTCAAGCTGCTGACGCGGCCGGAGCGCGACACCATCCCCATCTGGATCGCCGCCCTCGGGCCCAGGAACGTCGAGCAGACCGCGCAGATCGCCGACGGCTGGATCCCCCACCTCTTCCACCCCGAGAAGTCGCACCTCGTCTGGGGCGACGCGCTCGCCGCAGGCAACGCCGAGCGGCAGGAGGGCCTCGCCCCGCTGCGGGTGATGGCGGGCGGGATGGTCGCCATCGGCGAGGGCCCGGAGACCAAGGCGCTGCTCGACCTCGCGCGACCGATCTTCGCCCTCTACGTCGGCGGCATGGGCGCCAAGGGCAAGAACTTCTACAACGACGTCGCCCGCGCCTACGGCTACGAGCAGGAGGCCGAGGAGATCCAGGACCTCTACCTCTCGGGCAAGAAGAAGGAGGCCGAGGCGCTGATCCCGGCCGAGTGGCTCGAGGCGGCGAACCTCGTGGGCCCCGAGTCCTACGTCAAGGAGCGCATCGCCGCGTTCGGCGAGGCGGGCGTCACCGACCTCAACATCACGCCGGTCTCCGACGACCCCGCGGCAACGGTCGCCCGGGTCAAGGAATGGGTGTCCTGACCCGTGCGCTCACCAGCGCCGGTCCAGCAGACCCGCCGCCCCACGCTGCTGCTCACCGAGCTCGGCGTCGAGCACCAGCAGGGCGCCGGTGAGCGCCGGCGTGGCCCACTGCAGCCACGACAGCCTGCGCCGCGCGTGCTCGGCGGCGCGTGGGTCGCGCGGGTGGCCGTCCTCGCCCTCGGCGCGTCCGAGGCGCTCGCCGTGGACGTACGCGGCAGCCGTGGAGGCGACCGCAGCGCCGGTGAGCAGCGCCTTCGCGACGGTGGTGACGGTCGTGGGCGCGTGCCCCGCGACCCGGTTGCGGTTGTCGGCGGTGATCGCGATGCCGCTCAGCAGGTGCAGCGCGATCGCCGCCCCCTGCACCGGTCCCCAGCGCTCCCACCCGGTGCCGGAGACCTCGACCTGCTCGCGCCGGGTGTCGGGCTCGCGCGCGGCCGGGTTGAGGCCCACCGCACCGAAGAGCGAGCCACCGAACCAGGCGGCGTTGGTGACGAGGTGCGTTGCGCGTATCGACGTGCTCACCAGACCCATCCCGCCACCGTAGGTGCGGCCCCGCCGCACCACCTCACCCCGCGGGACCACCCCGCCGACAGGAGTCGTCGCCATGCCTGAGCGCCCCAGCATCCTCGAGCAGGAGCACGAGGACTTCCGCGCCGTCGCGCGCGCCTTCTTCGACAAGGAGGTGGTGCCGTTCCACGCGCAGTGGGAGCGAGACGGCATCGTCGACCGCGAGGTGTGGCGCCGCGCCGGTGAGCGCGGGCTGCTGTGCTTCGACGTGGACGAGGCCCACGGCGGACCGGGGATACGCGACTTCCGCTACAACATGGTGCTCGCCGAGGAGTCCGCCCGCGCCGGGGCCTCCGGCCCCGGCTTCGCCGTGCACACCGACATCATCGTCCCCTACCTCTCCTCGCTGGGCACCGAGGAGCAGAAGCGGCGGTGGCTGCCCGGCTGCGTCTCCGGCGACCTCGTGACCGCCATCGCGATGACCGAGCCGGGTGCGGGCTCGGACCTGCAGGGCATCCGTACGACGGCCGTCGACGCCGGCGACCACTACGTCCTCAACGGCTCGAAGACGTTCATCTCCAACGGCATCCTGGCCGACCTGGTGGTCGTCGTGTGCCGCACCGACCCCGACGCCGGGCACCAGGGCATCTCGCTGCTCGTCGTCGAGCGGGGCATGGACGGCTTCGAGCGCGGCCGCAATCTCGCCAAGATGGGCCTGCACGCCCAGGACACCGCCGAGCTGTCGTTCACCGACGTACGCGTGCCGAAGGAGAACCTGCTCGGCGCCGAGGGGTCAGGTTTCGTCTCGCTGATGGAGAACCTGCCGCAGGAGCGCATCTCGATCGGGTGCATCGCGGTGGCCGCCATCGAGCACGTCCTCGACCTGTGCCTGGCCTATGCCCGCGAGCGGGAGGCCTTCGGCAAGCCGATCGGGTCGTTCCAGCACAACCGGTTCGTGCTCGCCGAGATGGCCACCGAGGCCCACATCGCCCGGGTCTTCATCAACGACTGCGTGCTGCGCCTCAACGCCGGCGAGGTCGACACCTCCCTCGCCTCGATGGCGAAGTGGTGGACCACCGAGCTGCAGAAGCGGGTCGTGGACGCGGGCGTGCAGCTGCACGGCGGCTACGGCTACATGGACGAGTACCCGATCTCCAAGGCCTACACCGACTCGCGGATCCAGACGATCTACGGCGGCACCACCGAGATCCAGAAGGAGATCATCGGGCGCATGCTGGGGCTGTGACGTCGAGCGAGGGCTAGGTTGGGCCCCATGGACCTCTTCGAGATGGACGAGACCCGGACGATGACCCGCGAGGAGGCCGCGACCAGGCTGCGCGCCCTCGCCGACTCCCTCGCCAAGCACAACTCGGTGGAGTTCCTGCGCGACGGTGGTCGCATCACGGTCTCCGTGCCCGAGCAGGTGAACCTCAAGGTGGAGGTGGAGCTCGGCGAGTCCAACGAGGTGGAGATCGAGCTCACCTGGTAGCCGCGAGCACCTCGGTCAGCCGCGCCGCGAACTCCTGCGGCTTGCCGGTCTGACCGAACTCCCCGCCCAGGAAGCCGTTGTGGCCGCCGGGGAACACCACCGGCTCCTGCCCGAGCGCTGCCGCCAGCGCGTACGCCGACCGGCCGGCGACCTCGCCGTCGGTGGGTCCGCCCGACTCCTCCCCCACCGCCACGACGACCCGCGTCGGTGCGCGGCGCACCGCCTCGAGGTCCGGCACGCGGGTGACGCCCTCGCCGCGCATGTTGGCCATCAACGGGTCGTTGCGCGAGCCGTCGTCGTCGGTCGGCAGGCCGAACATCGCGGGGCCCGGGGCCGGCTCGTCGCCGGTCACTTCGCCCCGGTGCACCACCAGCCCGATGAACCGGGCCATGGCCGGACCGAGGCCGCAGGCGTCGTAGGTGGCGACCATGTCGGCGCACACCCGCGCGATCGCGTCCGCGTCGGGCAGCAGCGCGGTCATCGGCGGCTCGTGCGCCACCAGGACGCGTACGTCGTCGGGGTGGGTGGCGACGAGGTGCAGGAAGTTGACGGCCGCCCCGGACGAGGCGAGGACGTCGACTGGGCCAGCGTCGAGGGTCCGGACGAGGGCGTGCAGGTCCTCGGCGTGCTCCTCGGGCGTGACGGCGGCGGTGTCGTCCTCGCGCGTGCTCCGGCCGGTGTTGCGCGGGTCGGTCAGCACGAGCACCCGGTCGGTGCCGAGCGCGGCGGCGAGGCTGCCGAACCCGGTGCTGTCCATGGGTGACCCGGCCAGCACGAGCGGCGGCGCGTCGGGCGTGGCGGTGGCCAGGTCGCCGAGCACGGAGAAGGCGAGCACGGCGCCGGGCACGGCCACCGTACCGGGCGTCCAGGGTGCGGTCATGGGGCCATCATCGAGCGGTCGTCGACGGCTCGCAACCACGTGCCGGCCCCGCATGGGCCGGGTCGAGCGGGGGTACCCCCACCCTCCGCGGACAGACCGGCCGGCGGCCGGGTGGGGAGGAACAGGCGTTGGCGACACGGTCGGCCCGCGTGCGGGAGGCAGCAGCGCACCACTTCGGCCACGAGTCCCTGCTGCCGGGGCAGGAGGAGGCGGTCAGCGCGCTGCTCGACGGGCACGACGTGCTGCTGGTGGCGCCGACGGGTGCGGGGAAGTCGCTGACCTACCAGCTCGCCGGGCTGCTGCTCGGTGGGTGCACCGTCGTGGTCTCCCCGCTCCTCGCGCTGCAGCAGGACCAGGTCGACGGGCTGACCGAGGCCGGCATCGGTGCCGCCCGGCTCAGCTCCGCGGAGTCCGCGGGGGACCGCGAGGAGGCGCTGCGCGCCGCCCGCGCGGGTGAGGTGAGGTTCCTGCTACTCTCACCCGAGCAGCTGGCCAACCCGGAGGTCCTCGCCGAGGTCGCCTCCCTCGAGCCGACGCTCGTCGCGGTCGACGAGGCCCACTGCGTCTCCTCCTGGGGCCACGACTTCCGACCGGACTACCTGCGGCTCGGTGAGCTCGTCGAGCGGCTCGGGTCGCCGCGGGTGGTCGCGATGACCGCGACGGCGGCACTCCCGACGCAGGAGGACATCGTCGAGCAGCTTCGCCTGCGACGGCACCGCGTCGTGGTCACCGGCTTCGAGCGGGACAACATCGCGCTGGCCGTGGAGCGGTTCGCCGACGGCCACGAGCAGCGGGACCGCGTCCTCGAGCTCGTCGACGAGCTGTCCGCGGAGCTGGTCGGTCCGGGCGGCGGGAGCGGCATCGTCTACTGCCGGACCCGCAAGGGGGCCGAGATGTACGCCGACGCGCTGCGCGAGCGCGGACACCGCGCGGCGGCGTACCACGCGGGGCTCCCCCAGCGGCGCCGCGCCGAGGTGCACGAGGCGTTCATGGACGACGGTCCCGACGGCGGGCTGGACCTCGTCGCCGCGACGTCCGCCTTCGGCATGGGCATCGACAAGCCCGACATCCGCTTCGTCGTCCACGCCGACGTGCCCGAGTCGCCGGACACCTACTACCAGGAGGTGGGCCGCGCCGGTCGTGACCGCGAGCCGGCGCAGGCGGTCCTCGCCTACCGCCCCGAGGACCTCTCGCTGGGGCGGTTCTTCGCCACGCCCGTGCCGAAGCCGGCCGACGTCCGCGCCGTCGTCGCCGCGCTGGAGGCCGCCGGCAGCGACGACCCGCGGGAGGTGAGCCAGCACGTCGACTTCGGGCCGCGCAAGACGGGCCGGCTCGTGAACCTGGTGGGCCTGGCCCGCGCGTCCGGCGACCTGCCCGAGGACGCCCCGGTGGGCAGGCTCGTCGAGGCCGTGGTGGCCCGGGCCGAGGCGCAGCGCAGGCTCGAGGCGTCGCGCGTGGAGATGATGCGGGCCTACGCCGAGACCGACCGCTGCCGCAGCGCCTTCCTGCTCGGCTACTTCGGCGCCGACACCCGCACCCGGTGCGGCGCCTGCGACAACTGCGTCGCGGGCACCGCCCCCGACGAGGAGCCGGACGCCGACCAGCCGTACGCCGTGCAGAGCACGGTCCGGCACGTGGAGTTCGGGCCCGGGACCGTGACCGACGTCGAGGAGGACCGGGTCACGGTCCTCTTCGAGGAGGTGGGCTACCGGACGCTCGCCCTCGAGGTGGTCGAGGACCGCGGCCTGCTCGAGGAGGCGTAGGGCCTTCCCGGGCCGCGCTCCGCGGGGCCACACTGTCCCGGTGACCGAGACCGGGGTGGGGCAGAGCCTGGGCGTCCGCTTCGCGCAGGCCGTCGCCGACCGGGACGAAGCAGCGCTGCGGGCGCTCCTCGCCGACGACGTCGACTTCAAGGGCCTGACACCGGGCCGCCTGTGGGAGGGCGCCGGACCGGACGCCGTCGTCGAGGCGGTCTTCGGCTCCTGGTTCGAGGAGTCCGACCACGTCGACCGTGTCGTCGAGGTCACCGAGGGCGACGAGGTCGCCGACACCTCACGCGTCGGCTACCGCTTCGACCTGACCAACCCGTCGGGCGCCTACGTCGCGGAGCAGCAGGCCTACTACCGCGGCGCGGAGCGGATCGAGCACCTGCGGATCATGTGCTCAGGCTTCCGGCCGCGCTGAGGAGGGCTAGAGCCGGTCCACCAGCTCGCGTGCCAGCGCGACACCCGAGAGCCAGGCGGCCTCGACCCGGGGCTTCGGGCCCCACCCGTCACCGCACACCCCCACCAGTCCGGCGGGCCGGCCGACGAGGGCGTACGGGTCCTCCCGCTCGCCGACCGGCCGGGCGAAGGTCCAGCGGTGCGCGTAGGTGTCCGCCGGCTCCGGCAGTCCCAGCAGGCGGCGCACGGACCCGACCATGGCCGGGACCGCCGAGGCGGGATCCTCGAGGTGTCGGCCGGCGAGGTCGGAGGTCGAGTGGAGGACCAGGACGGGGGCGTCGTCGCCGCGGCGCCGACCGTCGTCCGCCACCCAGCCGAGCGCCGGGTCGCCGTTGACGAAGGCGCCGTCGAAGCGACCGCTCGGGCTCACGTCGTCCCAAGTGCGCTCGGGCCAGCGAGCGGCCACGGCGATGACGGGCTCCCAGTCGCGGTCGAGGCTCGCCGCAAGGGGGTGGTCCCTCACGAGGCGACGGGCCTGCGGGTCCGGCATGGCGAGGACGACCGCGGCCGCGTCGAGATCGGCCACGTCCTCGACCGGCCGACTCTGGACCTCGAGCCCGGCGGCGAGGTCCTCGACCAGCGACCGCAGCCCGCGGGGTGCGCCCCACCGGGCGGGACCGCTCGAGAGCCGCACCTCACCGTCCTCGAGGACGCAGAACGTCTCGGTCCAGGGTGTGGCGAGGCCGCGCCGGGACCAGTCGTCGACCGCGTCCTCGAAGCCGCCGTCGGAGACGGTGAAGTAGGAGGCGCCGAGGTCGACCGGCCGGTCCCACAGGCGGCGCGAGGCCATCCGACCGCCCGGGCGGTGGCCGCGGTCCACCGCGCTCACGCCGACACCCGCCCTGCGCAGCTCGCACGCGCACGCCACTCCGGCCAGGCCCGCACCCACCACCACGACGTCCGCTGACATGGGCCGACCCTAGCCAAGCAGGACCCACCGACAGTCGGACGAGCGCCGGAGCGAGCCCTCCTCACCTCGAGGCCGAGCTGGAGCGCACCCGGTCGGCGGTCGCGTCGCTGCGCCGGCTGCTGCGACCGGACCCCGCGCCGGTGCACGTCGAGCTGCGCTCGGTGCCGGCGACCACGGTGGCGGCGATCGAGGGCGAGGTGGGTCGGGACGACCTCCTGGCCTGGTACGCCGGGGCGATGGCCGAGCTCGACGCGGTGCTCGACGCGGTGCTCGACGAGCCGACGGGCCCGCCGGGAGGGCTCTACGACAACGCGCTCTTCGAGGTCGACCGCGGGCACGCGCTCGTCCACCGGCCGGCGGAGCGGCCGCCGCGCCGCGGTCGCGTGCACCCGGTCACGCTGCCTGCCGTGGAGCTGGCCGTGGCCACCCACGTCGGGGCGCACGACGACATCGAGGTGACCGACGGCGAGGTCGGCGCCTGGGTGGTCGCCACCGCGCTCGCGGTCGCCGGCCCGGTGCGCGAGACGTACGTCGTCGGGCCGCGGGACACCGCCGACCCGGCCGCCTGGCGCACCGAGATCGGGTGGCCGGTCTTCCGGGTCGCCCCGGCATGAGCCACGACCCGCCGCGCGGCGGGCGTCAGTCCCCGCCGCGCTTCTCGTGCAGCCGCTGCTGGGCCTCCGCGAGGTAGGCCAGGCACGGCGCATCCTCGCCGGGGTGCTTCTCGACGAGGTGGAACGACCAACGGTCCATGGCAGCGAGGTAGCCGTTGTCGCCACCGGCGCGGTGCGTCGACCACGCCCGGTCGCCGCGTGCCGTGCAGGACGTGCAGCTGATCCGGTAGAGGAACTGCTGCTCGCCGTCGAGGTCGATCCTCACCCGGGCGAGCGGTCCGGCCTCCCGCGCGGCCTTGCGCTCGCGCGCCGAACGGCTCGCCACCATGTCGTTCCTCCACCCTGGGCGCGGAGCCCCTCCGCGACCGTCCGCGGCCACCCTAGGTCAGGCGCCGGCTCCCGGTCCGGGTGCGTAGCGCGCCAGGAACGTCTCCACGGCGCTGACCGCGACGGCGGCGAGGTCGGCGGGATCCACCTCCGTGGCACCGGCCTGCAGGGTCCGGGCGTTGAGGTGCTCGCCCACCGCCAACCAGGTGATCTGGTGGGCGGCCGTCGCGGGGTCGTCGATCGAGAGGGCACCGCGCCGGTCCAGCTCGCGCAGGGCCTCGGCGAGGTCCGCGATGTTGGCGTCCCAGCTGTCCGCGACGTAGCCCGCTGCCACCTCGGGGAACCGCAGCGACTCCGCGGCGACCAGGCGGCGCATGCGGACGACGTCGGGGGCGAGGACGCCGGCCTGCACCGTGCGCGCCAGCGCGAGCAGCCCGGCCCGCACGTCGTCGGCGGCGAGCAGCGCGTCGAGCGCCGGTCGCATCGCTCCCCTGCCCCGGGCGGCCCAGTCCCGCACCACCGCGGAGTAGAGCTCGTCCTTGGACGCGTGCTCGCGGTAGAGCGAGGACTTGGAGATCCTGGCCCGGGCGGCGACCTCGCTCACGGTGGCGCCGTCGAGGCCGCGCTCGAGCATCACCGCGCGCGCGACGGACAGGAGGTCGTCGCCCTGGCTGCCCGAGGGGCGACCGCGACGTCGCGTGCTGGCCTCCACCGTCACCCCCTTTCAGTACTTGACGGTACCCGACATCGGGCGTACGTTTTCAGTACCGCATGGTACTCGCCCGGGAGGCACGACATGACCGCACTCGGCATCGCCCTCGCCGCCGTCGCCGGACTCGTCATCGGCGGGGTCGTCTACGCGCTCGTCCCGATGCCGGACCTCGAGCCGGTCCCGGCGCCGGCCCGCACGGGAGGGCTCACCGCGGTGGTCGAGCTCGCCCGCAGCGCCGCCGTGGCCGCCATGCTCGCCGGCGTGATGGCGTTCGGCGACCTGGCCGGCGCCGGCGACGGCGCGCTGCTCGGCCTGCTGCTGGTCGTGGTGCCGCTCGTCCTCCTGGCCGGGTCCGTGTTCCACGAAGGCGCCAGCACCCGGAGGGCGACCGTCCACGCCGCCGACTGGCTCCTCAAGCTCGTCGCCCTCGGCGCCATCGTCGGCGCCTTCCGCTGAGACCACCACCCACTGTCAGGAGCCCCGCATGTCCGCGAGCACCGAAGGACCGATCGACATCACGTTCACCGCCACCCTCGGGAAGGTGCGCCCCGGCGACACCTGGACCTGCGTCCAGCTGCCCGGGTCGGCCGAGGCCTTCGGCACCCGCGGCCTGGTCAAGGTGGCCGGGACGGTCGACGGCGAGCCGTTCCGCGGCGCGTTCATGGCCCTCGGCGACGGCACCCACAAGCTCCCCGTCGCCCGGAAGGTCCGCGACCGCATCGGGAAGAACGACGGCGACGAGGTCACGGTCCACCTGGCCGAGCGCCTGTCCTGAGCGGCTGCCCCGAGCGCCTACGCTGCCCCGGTGGCGGTGAACCGATCCCGGCGGGCCCGGGCCGCGCGTCGACGGCAGCGGCGGATGTCGGCGATCGAGCACGACCTGACCGAGACCGAGTGGTCCGCCCTGCTGGAGGCGTGGGCTGGCTGCGCCTACTGCGGTGCGACCGGGCAGCCCCTGCAGAAGGACTGCGTCCTGCCGCTGTCCCGCGGCGGGCGCTACACGCTGCCCAACATCGCCCCGGCGTGCCGCTCCTGCAACGCCAGCAAGTGCAACGACGAGGTGACGGGCTGGCTGCGCCGCAAGCGGCTCGACGAGCGCGCCTTCCTGGTGCGCCACGCCGAGGTGCAGGCCCAGCTGCAGGCCCAGCTGCGGGCCGAGGTCAGAGCGGAGTGTCCTCCGGCACCACCCGCAGCACGCTGACCGTCCCCGCCTCCCGGCCCAGCACGACCTTCACGCCGTCGAGCCGCTCGAGGGCGGCGCGGACGTCGTCCTCGTCGAGGCGGGTGTCGACCGCGATGTCGGCGTCGCGGACCGGCACCGTGGTCGCCGGCCACTCCTCGGACGGGACCTGGAAGGGGTCGAAGTCGGTCTGCGCCGCCGACCACAGCTGGAGCGCGGACTCGGCGACCATGTCGTCGATGGTGTTCTCGGCCATGGCTCGACCGTACGCGGCGGCTCGCAGTTGACTGGACCCATGTCCACCCGACTCCTCCTGATCGCCGACACCCACCTGCCGAAGCGTGCCCGCGACCTTCCCGCCGAGGTGTGGCGCGCCGTCGAGGAGGCGGACGTGGTGGTCCACGCCGGCGACTGGGTCGACGTACACCTGCTGGACGAGCTCGAGGAGCGGTCCCGGCGCCTGGTCGGGGTGCACGGCAACAACGACCACGGCGCGCTGCGCGAGCGGCTGCCGGAGGTGGCGCGGGTCGAGATCGAGGGGATCCGGTTCGCGGTCGTCCACGAGACGGGGCAGGCGACAGGGCGCGAGGAGCGGATGAGCGCGCAGTACGCCGACACGGACGTGCTCGTCTTCGGCCACAGCCACATCCCGTGGGACACCACGAGCGCGACGGGGCTGCGGCTGCTCAACCCGGGCTCACCCACCGACCGGCGCCGGCAGCCGCACTGCACCTACCTGACGGCGACGGCACGCGACGGCGAGCTGCACGACGTCACGCTGCACCGGCTCCCGCCACGGGCGTAGGCGCCCACGACCGGTCGGCCAGCGACCGCGCGCCGGAGCGCGCGAGGAGCCAGCCGGTCACGACCAGGGCGGCCCCGAACGCCAGGAACCCCAGGTCCCACGACAGCGGCCCACCGAGGTCGTCGCGCACGTGGTGGACGCCGAGCAGCTGGTGGTCGACGAGGCCCTCGACGAGGTTGAACGCGCCCCAGCCGGCCAGCACGCCGCCGAGGTGGAACCGCCAGCTCGGCGGCAGCCGGCCCTGGCGCCACTGGGCCAGCGTGACGATCGAGGCGCCCAGCACCACGAACCACGAGAAGAGGTGGAAGAAGCCGTCGGCCAGCGTGTTGACCTCGAGGCCCGCGACCGTGGTCACCGGGTGGTCGGCGGTCGCGCTCACCATGTGGTGCCACTGGAGGATCTGGTGCAGCACGATCCCGTCCACGAACCCGCCCAGCCCGATGCCGTACATGAGGCCTGCCGCGGCCGACGGGGGCTCCCCGACGTGTGTCGTCATGGCGCCCCGGTACCCAGCGGGCGCGGGCCTACCGAGCCGGACCGGTCAGGGCGTGGGCCCGCCGTCGCGGTGCGACGGGCAGTCCGGGTTGGTGCACTCCCGTACGTCGACCGGGTCGTCGCCGGCACCCACCACGCCGTCGTCCGGACCTGCCGGTCGCCCGGCGTCGTCGCCGGCCGTGCCGGGGTGGGCGAGCAGGCGGACCTCGGAGCCGCAGACGGAGCACGCGTCGTAGTCGGAGTACACGGCTCGACCCTAGCCAGCCCGGCGGGCCGGGCACCATGATGTGACCCCCGCCACACCCGTGGCGCGGACCCCGTGCCTCGAGGAGGACCCATGGCCCACGAGATCCCCGCCGACGTCGCGGCGGCCCGGGCGGAGTACGAGGCCCGCATCCTCGGCCTCCACGTGCCGGCCACCGTCCGGCAGGCGGCCGAGCGGTTCGGCGACCAACCGGCCTTCTCGGACCGGTTCGACGTGCCGGAGGGCGAGACGTGGTCCACCATCAGCTGGGCCGAGACGTGGGAGCAGACCCAGCGGGTCGCCGCGGCACTCGTCAGCCTGGGCGTGGCGACCGGCGAGCCCGTGGCGATCATGGCGGCCAACCGCACCGCCCACACGCTCGCCGACTACGGCGCGATGACGGCCGCGGCGGTGCCGATGTCGATCTACAACACCTTGGCGCAGGACCAGGTCGCCTTCATCGCCGGCGAGTCGCGGCCCGTGGTGGTCGTCCTCGAGGACCACGACCGCTACCAGCGCTGGGAGCGTGCGCTCGCCGAGGTCGACTCGGTCCGCCACGTGGTGATGCTGTCCGACGCCGAACGTGTCGACGACCCGCGCGTGATGACCTGGGCCGACTTCCTGGCGCACGGCGACGACACCAGCGGCGTCGAGGAGCGGATGGAGCGCATCACCCCCGACCTCCCGGCGACCTACCTCTACACCTCCGGGACCACCGGCAACCCCAAGGGCGTCGTGCTGACGCACCACAACGTCATGTACGAGGCGGTCTCGACGCTGGACCACGCCGGGCTCGCGGGCCCGCAGCGCGGGATCAGCTATCTCCCCCTCGCCCACATCGCCGAGCGGGTGCTGGCGACGTACGCTCCCCCGTTCCTCGGCAGCCACGTGCACGCCATCCCCGACCCGGCCGGGCTGCTCGGGGCGCTCGGCGAGGTGCACCCCACCGCGTTCTTCGGGGTCCCGCGCGTGTGGGAGAAGATCAAGACCGGCATCTCGGCCAAGCTCGCCGAGGACCCCGACCCGGCCAACCAGAAGATGGCCACCGACGCGATGGCCGCCGGGCTCGCCTGGACCCAGGCCCACGAGTACGGCAACGAGCTCACGCCCGAGGTCGAGACCGCCTACAAGGAGGCCGACGAGGCGATCCTCGCCTTCCTGCGCCTGCTCCTGGGGCTCGACCAGGTGCAGTGGGCGGCCAGCGCCGCCGCGCCGATGCCGCTCGAGGTGGCGAAGTTCATGGGCGGCCTCGGCCTGCACGTCTACGACGTCTACGGCATGACCGAGACGACGGGCGCCTTCACCTCCAACGGACCCGGTGCCTTCAAGCTCGGGACGGTCGGCCGGCCCAACCCCGGCATCGAGGTGCGGCTGGCCGACGACGGCGAGATCCTGTGCCGCGGCCCGGTGAACACCCCCGGCTACCACCTGCAGGAGGCGGCCACCCGCAACCTCGTCGACGGGGACGGCTGGATCCACACCGGCGACATCGGCACCGTCGACGAGGACGGCTTCTACTCGGTCGTGGACCGCAAGAAGGAGCTCATCATCACCTCGGCGGGCAAGAACATCGCGCCCTCCAACATCGAGAACTACCTGAAGGAGTCGCCCGTCGTCGGCCACGCGATGGCCCTGGGCGACGACCGGTCCTACGTCGTCGCGATCCTCACCCTCGACGGTGAGATCGCTCCCCTGGTGGCCGCCAAGATGGGCGTCGAGTTCACCGACCTGGCGGACCTGTCCACCAAGCCGGAGATCCGCGCGATGGCGCAGGCGGCCGTCGACAAGGCCAACGAGCGGCTCTCCCGCCCCGAGCAGGTCAAGGCGTGGGAGCTGCTGCCCGACGAGTGGACCGCCGAGTCCGAGGAGCTCACCCCGACGCTCAAGCTCAAGCGCCGCATCGTGAAGACGAAGTACGCCGACGTGGTGGAGGGCCTCTACTCATGAGGACCGTGCTCCGCGGTGCCGCCCTCGCGACGACGCTCGCGCTGGCGGCGGGGCTCGCACCCGGGTCGGCGGGCTCGACCCAGGACGCCCCGCGCACCGTGCTCGACGTCCGCGACCTCGAGCAGGGAGCCGCCCCGGCGATCGCCTGGAGCGAGCGCCGCGCCGGCAGGACCGTGGTGCACGGTGCCGGCGGCACGACCACACCGGTGCCCGACGGGGTCACCGAGATCGCCCCGATGGGCTCGGGCCACGTCGTGCAGACGGCGGGCGAGCGCCCCACGACCACCCGCTGGTACGCCGCGGACGGCACCCCGGGACGACGCGCGTGGCGCACCGGCGACGGGCTCGCCGTGTCCGCGCGGGGCGGGGCCGTCGCGTTCTCGGGCAGCCGCGGACGGGTCTGGTCGATCGACGAGGAGGGCGACCGGGTGCTCTCCTTCAACCCCGTCCCGGTCACCGGCAAGGGCCGCGCGGTGGCGCTGCGCGGCGAGGACTGCAAGGAGGACGGGTCGAGCACCGGCTGCACGGTCTACGTCAACGGCGTGGCCCGCGGCTGGTACACCTCCTCCCACGGCATCGTCGACCGTCCCCCGCACCTGCGCCACGTCTCGACCGGCCGCGGGCCGTGGCTCGGCGGCATCACCTCGGTCAGCGACACCGGGTCGTGCAGCGCGATGCTGCGCGACTGGAGGGTGCGCTGGCGCACCTGCGACAACCGGTTCTCCGACGTGAGCCCGGACAACCGCCACGTCCTCGGCCTGCCGGCGTACGGCGACGGGTTCGGCCCGACGACCCTCGACCTGCTCGCGACGAGGGACGGCTCGGTCGTCCGGTCCTTCACCGCGGACCGCGGAGGACGCTCGGCGGTCTACTTCGACGAGGTGTGGGAGGACCGCACGCACGTCCTCGTGGTGACGTTCCAGGCCGGGAGGTGGGCCGTGGTGCGCCTCGGCGTGGACGGCTCGATGGAGTACGCCGTCGCACCCCGCCGCGCGCCGGACCTGGCCCCGCCGTTCCAGCTCCAGACGAGGTGACCCGGTCCGTGCCGGACGAGTGACCGGGTCCGTGGCGGACGAGCGATCCGGTCCGTGCCGGACGAGCGACCCTGTCTAGACCTCAGGGTTTTTACCGATGCGGGCGACCCGGCGGGGCTGCTCCACTGGACGCATGCACCGTCAGATCGCCGGGTCACTGACCGGCCCCGTCACGAAGTGGATCGTCCTCGCCGCCGTGCTGGCCATCACGGCCATCATGGGGGTGTTCTCGACCAAGCTCACCTCGGTGCAGAACAACGAGGCGTCCTCGTGGCTGCCGGCGTCGGCGGAGTCCACCAAGGTGCTCGACGAGCTGTCCGAGTCCGTCGACCCCAACGACATCCCGACGCTCGTGGTCTACCACCGCGACGGTGGCCTGACCGAGGACGATTTCGCCGCCATGGAGTCGCACGGCGAGGAGATCGCCGGCCTCGAGGGCGTGACCGACACCGGTGTCCTGACCCCCGCCGCCGCCGAGCAGGCGGCCGCCCAGGGCGCGCCGGTGCCCACGCTCGTGGCCGAGGACGGCGAGGTCGCCTACCTCTACTTCGTCCTCAACTTCGGTGACGACGGCTGGAACGCGATCCCGGACGCCGCGGAGGAGATCCGGGGCATCGCCGAGATCGACGGCGGCGACGTGCACCTGGCCGGCTACGGCGGCCAGGCGGCCGACTCCGCCGCGGCCTTCGAGGGCATCGACACCAACCTCATCCTCGCCACGCTGGCCGTGGTGATCGTGATCCTGCTCTTCACCTACCGCAGCCCGGTCCTGTGGCTGCTCCCGATCATCTGCGCGGTCGTGGCCAACACGATCGCGACCGGGCTCGTCTACCTGCTCGCCAAGTACGCCGGGCTGACCGTCAACGGCCAGAGCCAGGCGATCCTGAGCATCCTGGTGATCGGCGCCGGGACCGACTACGCCCTGCTGCTGGTCGCCCGCTACCGCGAGGAGCTGCGCCGCCACGCCGACCGGCACGAGGCGATGGCCTTCGCGCTGCACCGTGCCGCGCCCGCGATCTTCGCCAGCGCCGCCACCGTGGCGGTCGGGATGCTGTGCCTGTCCTTCGCCGAGCTGAACTCGACGGCGGGCCTGGGACCGGTCAACGCCATCGGCGTCGCGGTGACGTTCCTCGTCATGGTCACCCTCCTGCCGGCCCTGCTGGTCATCTGCGGGCGCTGGGTGTTCTGGCCCAAGCGGCCGGCCTTCGGCAGCCCCGAGCCCACCTCCAGCGGCATCTGGGCGCGGGTCGGTCGGGCCATCAGCCACCGCCCGCGCCGGGTCTGGGTCACCACGACCGGCCTGCTGCTGCTGGCCTGCCTGGGCCTGTTCCGGCTCGACGCCTCCGGCCTGTCGACCGAGGACACCTACACGCAGGAGTTCGACTCCATCAAGGGCCAGCGGCTGCTCACCGACCACGGCCTGGCCGACAACTCCAACACCCTCCAGGTCGTGACCAACACCGACGCGGCCCCGGACGTGATCGCGTCCCTGGAGGGCATCGACGGGCTCGGCGAGCCCGGCGAGGTCCAGCCGCTGGCCGACGGCCGGTCCTGGTTCGAGGCCACCATCAACGCCGACATCTCCTCCAGCACGGCCGCCGGCATCGTCGAGGACTCGCGCGACGCGGCCCACGACGTCGACGGAGCCGACGCACTGGTCGGCGGCGGCTCGGCGTTCTACCTCGACACCAAGATCGCCTCCGAGCGCGACAGCTGGGTGATCATGCCCCTGGTGCTGCTGGTGGTGCTGCTGATCCTCATCGGGCTGCTGCGCTCGATCGTGGCGCCGGTGATCCTGATGGCCACCGTGGTGCTGTCCTTCGGCGCCGCGCTGGGGATCTCCGCGCTGCTGTTCGAGTACGTCTTCGGCTTCGCCGGGTCCGATCCGGGGTTCCCGCTCTTCGCCTTCGTGTTCCTGGTGGCGCTGGGGATCGACTACAACATCTTCCTGATGACCCGGGTCAGGGAGGAGACGGCGACCCACGGCACCCGCAGGGGCTCGCTCATCGCCCTCGCCTCCACCGGAGGCGTGATCACCTCGGCGGGCATCGTGCTGGCCGCGACGTTCCTCGTCCTCGGCTCGCTGCCGCTAGTGTTCCTGGCCGAGCTGGGCGTGGCCGTCGCGTTGGGGGTCATGCTCGACACCCTCGTCGTGCGGTCGGTGCTGGTCACCGCGCTCAACCTCGACCTGGGCGGCAAGATGTGGTGGCCCAGCAAGCTCGACGCGGAGGACGCGCCCCTCACCCAGGCCGAGGCCGAACGGCCCCTGGAGACGGTGCACTGACCGCCCGTCGGCGCCGGGATCAGCTGCTGGGCAGCGTGAGGATCTCGGCGCCGTCGTCGGTGATCGCGATGGTGTGCTCGCTGTGCGCGGTGAGGCAGCCGGTCTCGCTCCGCAGCGTCCAGCCGTCCTCGTCGGTGACGAGGACGTCGGTGTCGGCCATCACCCACGGCTCGAGCGCGAGCAGCAGGCCCGGTCGGAGCTGGTAGCCCCGGCCGGGTCGTCCGTCGTTGGACACGTGCGGGTCCTGGTGCATCGTCGTACCGATGCCGTGGCCGCCGAACTGCATGTTGATGGGATAGCCGGCGCCGCCGAGCACCGAGCCGATGGCGTGCGACAGGTCCCCGATGCGGGCGCCCGGCCCGGCCGCGGCGATGCCGGCGGCCAGCGCCACCTGGGTGACCTCGATCAGGTCCGAGGCCCCGGCGGGGCGGCTGTCCCCCACCACGAAGCTGATCGCGGAGTCGGCGGCGACACCGTCGAGCCGCACCGCGAGGTCGAGGGTCAGCAGGTCGCCGTCACGCAGGCGCTGGTCGCGCGGGCGGCCGTGGAGGACCGCGTCGTTGACCGCCGTGCAGACGTAGTGGCCGAACGGTCCGCGACCGAAGGACGGCGCGTAGTCGACGTAGCAGGACTCGGCGCCGGCCTCGCGGATCATCTCCGCGGTCCAGCGGTCGAGGTCGAGGAGGTTGGTGCCGACCGTGCTGCGCTGCTTGAGCGACTGGAGGATGTCGGCGACGAGGGCGCCGGTCCTGCGCGCTCGGTCGACCTGGGCGGGGGTGAGGATCTCGATCATCGCGGCACCATCATCTCAGGCTCGTCATCCCAGGCTCGTCATCTCAGGCCCAACCTCGTGCACCGCTTCTCGGTGGCGCCGCTGCACAGGTCGTCGAGGGTGAGCACGCCCTGGGCGACGAGCACCGAGGTGAGGCTGTCCACGGTCACGTCCTGGTCGCGGTGCAGCCACGACTCGACCCCGTCGACGTCCTCGCCGCCCGTGGCGGGGTCCCCCGCGAGGTAGGACACGGCGACGTCGGCCGCCTGCTCGCTCATCGCCCGGGTCGGGACGTAGGTCATCGACCGCTCCTCGCCGAGCAGCACGTCGCGCGCGGCCTCGAGGTCCGTGCCGGACTGGGTGGGCACGGCGCCGCCGTCGAGGCCGACGAAGCGGTCGGAGCCCGGCACCAGCTCACCGAGCGAGACCACGGGCAGCTCGCCATCGGTGAGGGTGCCGAGGTCGTCGGGGTCGACCGGCACCACCACGACGACGTCGGCGGAGGTCGCCGCGGCCTGGCGGACCTGGCTCTTCTGGGTGGCCGCGTCGCCCTCGGCGTCGTAGACCTCGACCCGGCACTCGTCACAGGTCGCCTCGACCCGGTCGGTGAACGCCTCGACGTCGACCGCGCGCGACGAGGAGTCGGTGCCGTCGGCGACCAGCAGGGCGACGGTCGGCTCGTCGCCGGCGCACGCGGACAGCAGCGGTGCGGCGAGGAGCGCGAGGGCGGCGAGTGGGAGGCGGGCGCGGAGCATCGCGTCGAGGTTATGACATGACGGACCGCGCCGTGGCACCCGCGGCGCACACGACCTGTGCCGGACCTGTTGACTTTAGTTCGAGACTCGTACTTAATAGCGGGGTGACCCTCGTCCTCGGCATCGACTCCTCGACCCAGTCGACCAAGGCGCTGCTCGTTGACGCCGACGACGGCAGCGTCGTCGCGGAGCGGACCGCGCCCCACCCGCCCGGCACCGAGGTCGACCCCGCCGCCTGGCTGCGCGCCGTCGACACCGCGACCGAGGGGCTGCTCGAGCAGGCCTCCGCCGTCGCGGTCGCCGGGCAGCAGCACGGCATGGTCGCCCTCGACGAGACCGGCGCCCCGGTCCGTGACGCGCTGCTGTGGAACGACACCCGCTCGGCCTCCGCCGCGCGCGACCTGATCGCCGAGATGGGTGGTCCGCAGGCCTGCGCCGACGCGATCGGCAGCGTGCTCGTCGCCTCCTTCACCTCCACCAAGCTGCGCTGGCTGCGCGACCACGAGCCGGACCGGGCCGCCAGGGTGCGCAGCGTCCTGCTCCCCCACGACTTCGTGTCACGCCACCTCAGCGCCCCCGGGACCGAGCCGTTCACCGACCGCGGCGACGCGTCGGGCACGGGCTACTTCGCGACCGCCGGCTCCTGGCGCCACGACCTCCTCGAGCAGGCGCTCGGCCACGACGCCGTCCTCCCGCGCGTCGTCGCGCCGGGCACGGTCGCCGCCGAGACGTCCGGTGGCGCGCTCGTCGCCGGGGGCACCGGCGACAACATGGGCGCCGCGCTCGGGATGGCGCTGGCCCCCGGCGACGTCCTCGTCTCCATCGGGACGTCCGGAGTGGCGTCCACGGTGAGCGCGACGGCCGTGGCCGACGGCACCGGGACGGTGACCGGCTTCGCCGACGCGAGCGGCGGCTTCCTGCCGATGGTCACCACGATGAACGCCGCGGGCATCCTCGACCTGCAGGCCCGGTGGCTCGGCGTCGACCACGACGGCCTCGCCGCCCTGGCACTGGAGTCCGCACCCGGCGCCGGCGGGGTCACCCTGCTCCCCTACTACGGCGGCGAGCGCACCCCCAACCGGCCCGACGCCGTCGGCACCTGGACCGGGCTGACCCCCGCCACGACCCGCGCCGACCTCGCGCGGGCGGCGTACGAGGGCCTGCTCTGCTCGCTCGCCGAAGCGGTCGACCGGCTGGTGGCGGCCACCGGCCAGCCACCGCGGCGCCTGCTCGTGGTCGGCGGCGCCACCCGGAGCGAGGCCGTCCGCGCGCTCGCGCCGGCCGTCCTCGGCGCGGCCGTCACCCTTCCGCCCCCCGGCGAGTACGTCGCCCTCGGCGCCGCGCGGCAGGCCGCCTGGGCGCTGGCCGGCACCGCCGAGCCGCCGCAGTGGCCGGCGCCCGGCACCACGGTCCTAGAGGCCGAGCCCACCCCGCACGTGCGCGAGGCCTACGCCGACCTGCGCGACCGCACCACCCCCTGGACCGACTGAAAGGCATCCCATGAGCACGCAGATCCCCACCCCGACCCCCGAGGACAAGTTCTCCTTCGGCCTCTGGACCGTGGGCTGGCAGGGCGTCGACCCCTTCGGCGGCGCCACCCGCCCGCCGATGGACACCGTCCACGCGCTCGAGAAGCTCGCCGCCCTCGGGGCCTACGGCGTGAACTTCCACGACGACGACGTCATCCCCTTCGGCAGCGACGACGCCACCCGCGACAGCATCATCGCCCGCTTCAAGAAGGGCCTCGAGGACACCGGCCTGGTCGTCACCACGGCCACGACCAACCTCTTCAGCCACCCGGTCTTCAAGTCCGGCGGGTTCACCAACAACGACCGCGACATCCGCCGCTTCGCGCTGCGCAAGGTGATGCGCAACGTCGACCTCGCCGCAGAGCTGGGCGCCAAGACCTACGTCGCCTGGGGCGGTCGCGAGGGTGCCGAGTACGGCGCCTCGCAGGACACCCGCGTGGCGCTGGACCGGATGAAGGAGGCCTTCGACCTCCTGGGCGACTACGTCACCGAGCAGGGCTACGACCTCCGCTTCGCGATCGAGCCCAAGCCCAACGAGCCCCGCGGCGACATCCTGCTGCCGACCATCGGCCACGCGCTGGCGTTCATCGAGCGCCTCGAGCGCCCCGAGCTCGTCGGCGTGAACCCGGAGATCGGGCACGAGGAGATGGCCGGCATGAACGCCGCGGCCGGCTACGCGCAGGCCATGTGGGCCGGCAAGCTGTTCCACATCGACCTCAACGGCCAGAACGGTCCCAAGTACGACCAGGACCTCCGCTTCGGCGCGGGCAACGTGCGCGGCGCCTTCTGGGTGGTCGACGCGCTCCTCGAGGGCGGCTACGACGGCCCGGTGCACTTCGACTACAAGCCGGCGCGCACCGAGGACGAGGACGGCGTGTGGGTCTCGGCCGAGGCCAACATGCGCAACTACCTCATCCTGCGCGAGAAGGTGAAGGCGTTCCGCGCCGACCCCGAGGTGCAGGCCGCGCTGGAGGCCGCGAAGGTCACCGAGCTCGCCGTGCCGACCGTCGACGCCGCCGAGGGCTGGAAGGGCCTGCTCGACGCCGAGCTCCCGGACCCCGAGGCTCTGGCCACGCGTGGCGGCGGCTTCGAGCTGCTCGACCAGCTCGCGCTCGAGCACCTCTACGGCGTCCGCTGAGCGGGCCCATCCGTCAGGCCAGCGCCACCGAGGGGCTGCGCCGGCACAACACCGCAGCCGTGCTCCGCGCGCTGCGCCGGCACGGTCCGGCGACGCGCGCGGAGCTGGCCAAGCACACCGGGCTGGCCAAGGCGACCGTCGGCGTCATCGTCGCCGACCTGGAGGCCAAGGGCGCGGTGGCCGAGGAGGACGCGCGGTCCGGGGCGCGTGGGCGCCCCGGCCGCCCGGTGGGGCTGCGCGGTGACCGCTTCGTGGCCCTCGGGCTCGAGCTCAACGTCGACTACGTCTCGGCCGTCGTGGTCGACCTGGCCGGCGACGTGCTCCACAGCGAGGTCCGGCCGGCCCCGACCGGTGCCGCGCTGCTCGACCTCGCCCGCGACGTGGTCCGCCGGCACACCGGGCCGGAGCGGCCGACCGTCGGCGCGACCCTGGCCGTGCCCGCGCTGGTGCGGGGCGACGACCGGACGGTGGCGTGGGCGCCCAACCTCGCGGTCGAGGGCGCCGGGTTGGCCGACGCCCTCGGCCGCCTGCTCCCGGGCGTGCGCGTGCAGGTGAGCAACGACGCCAACTGCGCGGCGTACGCCGAGTCGCACCACGGCGCTGCCCGGGGCGCCGCCCACGCGCTCTACCTCACCGGGACCGTCGGCATCGGTGCCGGCATCGTGCAGGACGGCGAGGTGATGCGCGGCGGTGCCGGCTTCGCCGGCGAGGTCGGCCACATGCCGGTCGGCGACTCGAGCGCGCCCTGCGGGTGCGGGCGCCGTGGCTGCTGGGAGGCCTCCATCGGCCTCCACGCGATGCTGGCCGCCGTCGGGATGCCGGAGCTCGACACCCCGCTGCGCACGGCCGAGTCGGTGGCCGCGCGCGCACGCACCGACGCCGGCGTCCGCGCCGGCCTGGAGCGGGTGGGGCGCGACGTCGGGCTGGGGATCGCCATGCTCAGCAGCGTGCTCGACCCCGAGGTGGTGGTGATGGGCGGCTACTTCGCCCCGCTGGGCGACCTGGTGCTCGAGCCCGCCCGGCGCACGCTCGACGAGCGCCTGGCCTCGGAGGTGCAGGTGCGCCCCGACCTGCGACCGAGCACGCTCGGCATCCGGGCCGCGGCCCTCGGGGCCGCGGAGCAGTCCTTCGACGCCGTCTTCGCGGGCGACGCCGAGCTGCCCGGCTAACCGAAGGGGTCAGCCGCGGGGTCGGCCCGGCGGGTCAGCCGGCGAGCCGGCCCTGCACGTCGACGAGGGCGGTGCCGAGCGCGGCGACCGGGTCGGTGAACAACGGCTCGAGGGCGATCTCCGCCGCACCGAGCAGGGGCGAGTCGGAGCCGAGGCCCGGGAGCGAGAGCGTCACCGACTCGAGCGGTGCGGGCAGGGCGCGGTCGACGAGCCCGGCGTCGACCTCCGCCGCCACCAGCCGGTAGAGCGAGCGGAAGTAGCCGCCCAGGACGACCATCTGCGGGTTGAACATGTTGACCAGGCTCGCCAGGCCCTGCCCGAGGGCGGTGCCGGTGGAGCGCAGCGCGGCCGACGGCGTGTCGAAGCCGTCGAGCACCTCGTCGAGCTGGGCCACCTTGTCCGGCGGGCATTGGATCGCCGCGGCGATGGCGTGTGCGCCGACCTCGGTCTCCCAGCACCCGCGGCTGCCGCAGTGGCAGGGGCGGCCGTCGGGGTTGAACCGCAGGTGGCCGACCTCGCCGGCGTAGCCGCCCGCGCCCTCGAGGCGTTGCCCGCCGGTGATGATCCCGGCGCCGACGCCGACGTTGCCGGAGACGTAGATCAGCTCGCCGGTGCCGACCCCGGCGCCGCGGGTGTGCTCGGCGAGGGCACCCAGGTCGGCGTCGTTGGCGAGGCAGACCGGGACGTCGAGGCCCAGGGCGGCCAGCACGATGCCCCCGAAGGACACGTCATGCCACTCCAGGTTGGGGGCGAGCCGGATCAGCCCGTCGCTGCGCCGCACCAGGCCCGGCACGCTGATGCCGATCCCGACGAGCGGCGCCGAGGCCGGCGCGTCCTCGACGACGGTGCGGATCAGCGCCGCCACCGCAGCGCCGACCTGCCACGCCTCGCCGTCGCTGTCGACCGCGGCGTGGGCCCGCTGCAGGACCCGGCCGCCGAGCCCGGTGCGGGCCACGACGGCCCGGTCCACGCCCAGGTCCACCGCGATGACGTAGGGCCCGTCGGCGGCGATCCGGACACCTGCGGAGGGACGACCCGCGCCCTGGCGTACGCCCTCCACGGGCGAGGTCCGCTCGGACAGCCCCAGCGACTCCAGCTCGCCGACCAGCCCCGCGATGGTGCTGCGGTTGAGACCGGTGCGGCTGGTGAGCTCGGCCCGCGAGATCTGGCCGGCGCCGTGGACGTGCCGCAGCACCGTGCCGAGGTTGTGGCGCCGGATGGCCTCCTGGTTGGTGCCGAGGCCCGAGCGCCGCTGCGGGCTCATGTGCTCGACCTACACGCCGGCCGAGGACCGGCGCCGCCGCGAGATCGCGTCGACGCTCGCCGCGAGCAGCAGGACGCCGCCGGTGACCACGAAGTTGATGTAGGCCGCCTGGTTGAGCAGGCCGAGGCCGTTGGGAATCGTGGCGATGACCAGGCCGCCGATGACCGCGTCGATCGCGCGACCGCGCCCACCGAAGAGGCTGGTGCCGCCGATGACGGCGGCCGCGACGGCGTAGAGCAGCACGTTGCCGCCACCGGACCCCGGCGAGACCTTGCCGGTGTAGGACGCCGACAGCAGCCCGCTGATGGCGGCCATCGAGGAGCAGATCACGAAGGCGGAGATCCGCATCCGGCGCACGTTGATGCCGGCACGGCGGGCGGCCTCGGCGTTGCCGCCGACGGCGTAGAGGTGGCGCCCGAAGCGGGTCTTGGTGAGGACGAACGTCCAGAACAGCAGCAGCGCGATGACGACCGGCGCCACCCACGGGACACCGCTGATGTCGAACAGGTTGGGGTTGGGCGCGCGGTTGGCGCTCAGCAGGGCGGTGAGCCCGAGCACGATCACGGCCAGCACGGCGATCTTGAGGGCCACCAGCCCGAGCGGCTGGTGGACCAGGCCCCGGGACGACAGCGAGCGGTAGCGCCACAGCGAGAGCCCCGCGAAGACGGCCACGATGAGCACCGCCGCGATCCATCCGGCGGTGACCGGGACGTTCTTGATCGACAGCCCGCGCAGGACCTCGTCGTTGAAGCGCAGCGAGCCGCCGGAGCCGATGAGCCGGAGCGGGACCGCCTGCAGGGCGAGGAAGAAGGCGAGCGTCACGACGAAGGACGGGATCCCGAGGAACGAGACCAGGGCGCCGATCGCGAGGCCGATGACGGCTCCCGTGGCGAGCCCGGCGAGCGTGGCCAGCCACCAGGTCCAGTCGTAGTCGATGAGCATCAGCGCGATGATCGTCGCCGAGGCGCCGCCGGCGACGCCGGCCGACAGGTCGATCTCGCCGAGGAGCAGCACGAACACCAGGCCCATGGCCAGGACGATGATCGAGCTGGCCTGCACGACGAGGTTCGCCATGTTGTAGGTCGTCAGGAAGCGGTCGTTGAGCGAGGCGAAGACGATGACGAGGAAGACCAGGCCGAGGATGGCGGGCAGGGATCCCATGTCGCCGCCGCGCAGGCGGTTGACGTAGTCGCGGGCCGAGTCGGCGATCGAGGTGGCCTGGACGTTGTCGTTGTCGAAGCCGCCGTCGGCGGCCGAGGCACCACTCGAGGTGGGGTGCGTCGAGACGTCCGAGGAGACGTCGGGTGAGGCGTCGGTCATGGTGAGGTCTCCGGTCCTTCTCAGACGGTCGCGGTCGCGGGGTTCTCGGCGATGCCGAGGTTGCCGGATCGTCCGGCGGTGATGAGCTCGACGACCTGGCTGTGCGTGACGTCCTTGGTGGGGACGTCGGCCGCCACGCGGCCGAGGTAGAGCGCGGTGATCCGGTCGGCGACCTCGAAGACGTCGCCCATGTTGTGCGAGATCAGCACCACGCCGAGCCCGCGGTCGGCGAGGCGGCGCACGAGGTCGAGCACCTGGCGCGTCTGCGCGACACCGAGCGCCGCGGTGGGCTCGTCGAGCAGGACGACCTTGGAGTTCCACAGCACGGCCTTGGCGATGGCCACGGTCTGGCGCTGGCCGCCGGAGAGGCTGGCGACGCTCTGGCGCACCGACTTCACGGTGCGCACCGAGAGCGACGCCAGGGTCTCGCGCGCGCGCGACTCCATGGTGATCTCGTCGAGGCCGAGGCGGGTGGTCTCCTCGCGGCCGAGGAACATGTTCTCGACGATGTCGAGGTTGTCGCACAGCGCGAGGTCCTGGTAGACGACCTCGACGCCGAGGGCGGCGACGTCACGGGGACCGTGGACGTCGACCTTCTGGCCGTCGAAGTGGAAGTCGCCGCTGTCGCGGCCGTAGATGCCGGCGATGATCTTCACGAGCGTGGACTTGCCGGCGCCGTTGTCGCCGACCAGGGCGGTGACCTGCCCCGGGTAGACGGCGAAGTCGACGTCGTGCAGCACGTGCACCACGCCGAAGCTCTTGTTGACCCCGCGCAGCTCGAGCAGCGGTTGGACCATGTTCCTCACTCCGATCAGCAGAATTTGTTGTGCGAGCCAACGGAGTGACGCCCGGACCAGGTGCGGCCCGGGCGTCACTCCGTGCGGTTCAGGGGATCAGGAGATCCCGGCCTCGGCGCACAGGTCGGCGAAGTCCGCGGTGCAGACGTCCGCGGCCTTCTGGCCACCGTCCTCGATCACGTCGCCCACGTTGTCCTTGGTGATGGACTGCGGCTCGAGCAGGATCGAGGGCACCTCGCTGTCGTCCGAGGAGTCGACCGTCGTGCCGGTGGTCTCGGCCTCCCCGCCCGTGGCGAGCGCGATGGCGACGTCGGCGAGCGCGCCGGCCTCCTGCGTGGCGGACTTGTAGACCGTCATGCACTGCGTGCCGGCGAGGACGTTCTGCAGGCCCTCGACGGTGGCGTCCTGGCCGGTGACCGGGACCTTGCCGTCCTGGCCGTTGGCCTCGAGGATGCTGATCGCAGCGCCACCCAGGCCGTCGTTCGCGGCGAGCACGCCGTCGACCTTGCCGTCGGCAGCGGTGTAGAGCTGCTGGAAGATCGTGGCGGCCTCCTCGTTGTCCCAGTCCGGGACGGCCTGCTCACCGACGACGGTGTAGTTGCTCATCTCGTCGAGCACGCTGTGGGCGCCCTCGGCGAACAGCGTCGCGTTGTTGTCGGTGGGAGATCCGTTGAGGTAGACGATGTTGGCGTCCTTGTCGCCGAGGCAGTCCGCGAGGCCCTGGCCCTGCAGCTCGCCCACGACGGTGTTGTCGAAGGACACGTAGTACTCCGCCGAGCCACCGAGGGTGAGCCGGTCGTAGTCGATCGTCGCGACGCCCTGGGACTTGGCCTTCTCCTGGATGGCCGCGCCCGACTCGGAGTCGAGGTTGACGATCGCGAGGACGGTCACGCCGTCACCGATCATGGTGTCGGCGATCTGGGTCATCCGCTCGGCGTCGCCCTCGGCGTTCTGGATGTCGTACTCGACGCCGGCCTCCTCGAAGGCGCTCTCGAGCGCCGGGCGGTCCGCGCTCTCCCAGCGCACCGAGGACTCGGTGTCGGGGAGGATGACGCCGATCTTGCCCTCCGCGGCCTGGCTCTCGCCGCTGCTGCCGGTGTCCTCGCCCGAGCTGCCACCGTCGTCACTGCCACAGGCAGTGAGGGCCATGGCGGCACCGATCAGGGGTACGACGACCAAATTGTGCTTCCGCTTCACACGAACCGCCTCCTAGCGATCTCCAGCGCGTCGGCGCGCACCCTCTGCAGCCGCCGCACATATGTTGTCCGGGACAACATATGGAGTGAGGACCGTCACGTAAAGGCGGTTCCCCCAGCCGTTGCCGGTTCGTTACCGACCGGTTCAGACCACCTGGATCCGAGGGGTGGGCCGCGGTGCCGGCGTCAGTGTGCCGGCGGGCGCTTGCGCTGCGGAGCCGGTCGGGTGGGGTCGTCGTCGGGAGCGTGCACGTCGGCGGGCACGACGATGGGACGCACCTTCGCCCACAGCAGGAAGCCGGCACCGACGGCCAGCAGGGCCAGCCCCGTCCACAGGTTGGCGTTCACGCCGCCCGTCTTCTCGGGCTCGTGCTCGCCGAGGAGTCCCGCGAGCGCCAGGATCACGCCGTAGATGCCCAGCAGGGCACCGATGATGTTGCGGATGTCGAAGAGGCCGGCCTTGTGCGGCGTGCCGGTCGACTCGTCGGAGTCGGTCGCGTGGGACATGGTGGGACCTCTCTCAGAAGGCGAAGTTGAGGGCGATGACCATCGCGAGCGCGATGCCGGCGAGCGGGAGCGTGCGCTGGTACCACGGTCGGGCGGCCTCGGCCGGGTCGACGAGGTCCTCGCGCGGGGTCTCGGAGTAGACCAGGCCGCGCAGCTCGCTGGCCGGCTTGGGCTTGGTCACCAGCGACACCACGACGCTGAGCACGATGTCGACCACGAAGGCCACCGACGCGGCGAGGAACGCCACGCCCTGGCCGGACAGCTCGAAGACACCGGCCGCCGCCGTCCGGTCGACCGCGATCGCCGACAGGGTGCCGGCGACCAGCCCCACCCAGCCGGCGGTGGGCGTCATCCGCTTCCAGAACATGCCGAGGATGAACGTCGCGAACAGCGGCGCGTTGAAGAAGCCGAACAGCGTCTGGAGGTAGTTCATGACGTTGTCGTAGCCGAGCGCGATCTGGGCGGTGAAGATCGCGATGACCGTCGCGCCGACGGTGGCCAGCCGGCCGATCCGCAGGTAGTAGTCGTCGGAGTGGTTCTTGCGGATGTAGCGCTGCCACAGGTCGTAGGAGAAGACCGTGTTGAAGGCGGAGATGTTGGCCGCCATGCCCGCCATGAAGGCCGCCAGCAGTCCGGCGATCGCCAGCCCCAGGAGCCCGTTGGGCAGGACGTCGCGCATCAGGAGCAGCAGCGCGTCGTTGTAGGCGACGCCCTCCCCGGACGCGCCGCCCTCGGGGCTGCCGCCGTTCTTGAGCTCGATCATCTCCGCGACGAGGACGGCGGAGACCATGCCGGGCACGATCACGATGAACGGCACGAACATCTTGGGGAAGGCGCCGATGATCGGGGTCTTCCGGGCGGCGGAGATGGAGTCCGACGCCATCGCGCGCTGCACCTCGACGAAGTTGGTCGTCCAGTAGCCGAAGGACAGCACGAACCCGAGGCCGAAGACGATGCCGATGACGGACAGGAGTGGCGAGTCGAAGCCTGAGAGCGCCTCCCCCGGCCAGGCATTGAGCTGTTGCGACGCCGGTGGGGCGTCCGACGCGGACGACGCGCCGTCGGCGGCCGCGGTGATCTTCTCGGTCAGGCCGTCCCAGCCGCCGACCCGGTGCAGGCCGATCAGGGTCAGCGGGAGCAGGGAGGCGACGATCACGAAGAACTGCAGGACCTCGTTGTAGATCGCCGCGCTCAGGCCGCCCAGCGTGATGTAGGACAGCACGACGGCGCCCGCCACGATGAGCGAGACCCAGATCGGCCAGCCCAGCAGGGCGCGGACGATCCCGGCCAGCAGCGCGAGGTTGACGCCGGCGATGAGCAGCTGGGCCACGGCGAAGCTGATCGCGTTGACCAGGTGGGCCCCGGTGCCGAAGCGGCGGAACATGAACTCCGGCACGGAGCGCACCTTGGAGCCGTAGTAGAACGGCATCATCACGACACCGAGGAACAGCATCGCGGGGACCGCACCCACCCAGAAGTAGTGGAACGTCGGCAGGCCCAGCTCGGCGCCGTTCGCCGACATGCCCATGATCTCGACCGCACCGAGGTTGGCCGAGATGAACGCGAGGCCCGTGACCCAGGCGGGCAGCGAGCGGCCCGACAGGAAGAAGTCGATCGAGTCGGAGACGGAGCGGCGCGCCATCACCCCGATGCCCAGGACGAAGGCGAAGTAGATCGCGACCAGCAGGTAGTCCAGCCAGTTCGCGTCGATCAGGGTGTCGGACACGGAGTTACCTCCCGGGATCAGGTTGGGCCACCCAGCAACCTAGACCCGGGCGGTGCTCCGTGCGACCACCCCTCCGTGTGTCGGTCTCCGTCACCCCGGATCGTGGTCTGATGGGGCACGTGCCGACGCCGGAGCAGATCACCCGCCACCACGACGAGGGCGAGGTCGTCCACGTGGGGGCGCACCCGACGGCGTACGTCGTGCGGATCGAGGAGCCCGACCCGACCTGGCCCGAGCGCTACGCCGAGATCGAGCAGCAGATCACGACGGCGCTCGGCGAGCGGCTGCTCGCCATCCAGCACATCGGCTCCACGTCGGTGCCGGGGCTGCCGGCCAAGCCGATCATCGACGTCGACGTCGCCGTGGCGGACCCCGCCGACGAGGCAGCGTACGTCCCCGCGCTCGAGTCGCTGGGGCTGGTCCACTGGCTCACCGAGCCGTCCTGGCACCAGCACCGGCTGCTCAAGCTGCTCGGCGAGCCACGGGTCCACGTGCACGTCTTCGGGCCCGACTGCCCCGAGATCGTCCGGCACCGGATGTTCCGCGACTGGCTGACCGACCACCCCGAGGACCGCGAGCGCTACGCCGCAACGAAGCGCGCCGCGCTCGCCCAGGTGGACGCACCCGACGCCGACCACGGAGCGCTCGGCTTCGGGATGCGCTACAACGCCGTCAAGGAACCCGTGGTGCGGGAGATCTACGACCGGATGTTCCGCGCCCACGGCCTCCTGTGAGACCCGCCTACTCCCACTCGATGGTGCCCGGCGGCTTCGAGGTGATGTCGAGGGTGACCCGGTTGACCTCGGCCACCTCGTTGGTGATGCGGGTCGAGATCCGCTCCATGACCTCGTAGGGCAGCCGGGCCCAGTCGGCGGTCATCGCGTCCTCGGACGTCACCGGGCGGATGACGACGGGGTGGCCGTAGGTGCGGCCGTCGCCCTGCACGCCGACGGAGCGGACGTCGGCGAGGAGCACGACCGGCATCTGCCAGATGTCGCGGTCCAGGCCCGCGCGGGTGAGCTCCTGGCGGGCGATCGCGTCGGCGCGGCGCAGGATGTCGAGCCGGTCGGCGGTCACCTCGCCGATGATCCGGATGCCGAGGCCCGGGCCGGGGAACGGCTGGCGCCACACCATCTCCGCGGGCAGGCCGAGCTGCTCGCCGACGAGGCGGACCTCGTCCTTGAAGAGGGTGCGCAGCGGCTCGACGAGGGCGAACTCGAGGTCCTCGGGCAGCCCGCCGACGTTGTGGTGGGACTTGATGTTGGAGGTGCCGGCACCGCCGCCCGACTCGACGACGTCGGGGTAGAGCGTGCCCTGCACCAGGAAGCCGACCTTCTCGCCCTGCTCGGCGGCCTCGCCGAGCACCTGGACCTCGGCGGCCTCGAAGGCGCGGATGAACTCGCGGCCGATGATCTTGCGCTTCTCCTCCGGGTCGGTCACCCCGGCGAGCGCGGCGAGGAACGTCTCGCGCGCGTCGTGGACGTGGAGGTTGACGCCGGTCGCGGCCACGAAGTCGCGCTCGACCTGCTCGGCCTCGCCCTCGCGGAGCAGGCCGTGGTCGACGAAGACGCAGTGCAGCCGGTCGCCGATGGCGCGCTGCACGATGGCGGCGGCCACGGCCGAGTCGACGCCACCGGAGAGGCCGCAGATCGCGAGGCCGGTGTCGCCGACCTGCTCGCGCACCCGCTCGATCTGCTCCTCGGCGATGTTGAGCATCGTCCAGGTCTGGCGCGCCCCGGCGATGTGGTGCAGGAAGTGCTCGAGGACCTTCTGGCCGTGCTCGGAGTGGAGGACCTCCGGGTGCCACTGCACCCCCGCGAGCCCGCGACCCACGTCCTCGAAGGCCGCCACCGGCGTGCCCTCGGTGGAGGCGAGCACGGTGAACCCGTCGGGGGCTGCGGCGACCGAGTCGCCGTGGGACATCCACACCTTGTGCTCGACCGGGATCCCCTCGAGCAGGGTGCCCGGCTCGCTGACCGAGACGGGCGTACGTCCGTACTCCCGCACGCCGGTGTGCGCGACCTCGCCGCCGAGGCCCTGGGCCATCAGCTGGAAGCCGTAGCACATCCCGAAGACCGGCACCCCGGCCGTGAAGACGGTGTCGTCGATGCCCGGCGCCCCGTCGGCGTAGACGCTCGAGGGGCCGCCGGACAGGATGATCGCCTTGGGCTCGCGGGCGAGCATGTCGGCGACCGGCATCGTGTGCGGCACGATCTCGGAGTAGACCCGCGCCTCGCGGACCCGCCGCGCGATGAGCTGGGCGTACTGCGCCCCGAAGTCGACGACGAGGACCAGGTCGTGCTCTGCAGGCTGCGTCACGGACGGAGTCTATCGAGACGGCTCGTCCCAGGGCCCGATCGGGGAGGGAGGGTGACCGGACCCTGGGACTTGGTTTCCCAGTGCTGCAGCAGCGCCGAGAACCAGGGGCCCGACCCTTGGGAGGGAGCATGACTGCCGGACCCCTTACCCGCCCAACGACGCCTGCGGGAGGGGGTTACGGCCCGGGCGAGGAATTCGCCGACGCCGACGATCAGGCGCGGCCCAGCCTGTGGAGCAGCCGCAGCGCGGACGTCATCACCCTCGCGTTGACCTCCTCCGACATCCCCAGCACGGGCGCGATCGGCACCAGCCGCTGGGTGGCGACGGACTGCGCCTCGGTGTAGCGGTGGATGCCCTCCGCGCCCTGGCGCCGGCCGAGGCCGGACTCCCGCATGCCGCCCATCGGCGCCCCGAGCGAGCCGAACGTCGCGCCGTAGGCCTCGTTGACGTTGACCGTGCCGCACCTGATGCGGCGCGCGAGCGCCCGGCCGCGGACGGCGTCGCGCGTCCACACCGAGGCGTTGAGGCCGTAGAGCCCGTCGTTGGCGCGATCGACCGCCTCGTCCTCGCCGTGGAAGCGGTAGAGCGCGACGACCGGCCCGAAGGTCTCCTTGCCGAAGCACTCCATGTCGGCCGACACCCCCTCGAGGACGGTCGGCTCGAAGACGAAGGGGCCGAGGTCGGGCCGCGCACGACCGCCGGTCAGCACGCGCGCGCCCTTGGCGACGGCGTCCTCGACGTGGCGGGTCACCGTGTCGAGCTGCGCCTGCGAGATGAGCGACCCCATGTCGACCGACCAGTCCTGGCTGGCGCCGAGCGTCATCGCCTGCGTGCGCGACACGAACGCGTCGACGAAGCGGTCGTAGACCTGGTCGGCGACGAAGAGCCGCTCCATCGAGACGCAGAGCTGGCCCGCGTTGGAGAAGACCGCCCGGGTGGCGCCCTCCGCCGCGCGGTGCACGTCGGCGTCGCGCAGCACGAGCATCGGGTTCTTGCCGCCGAGCTCCAGCGAGCAGCCGACGAGCCGCTCGGCGCACTGCCGCGCGATGACCCGCCCGGTCGCGGTCGAGCCGGTGAAGCAGACGTAGTCGGCGGCCGCGACGACCGCACCGCCGACCTCGGGGCCGGGACCGGCCACGACCTGCCACAGCCCCGGCGGGAAGCCGGCCTCCTCGAGCAGCTCCGCGCCGAGCAGGGCGGTGAGCATCGTCTGCGCGTCCGGCTTCGAGACCACCGCGTTGCCGGCGAGCAGGGCCGGCAGCCCGTCGCAGAGCGCCATGGTGAGGGGGTAGTTCCAGGGGGAGATGTTGCCGACGACGCCCTTGGGCACGCGGTGGACCTCCGCGCGCGTGAGGACGGGGAACATGCCGCCGACGCGCCGGGTGTCGAGGTGCTGGTGCGCCGTGCGGGCGTAGTAGCGCGCGGTCAGCGCGACGTGGGCGACCTCGAGGTAGGCGTCCTTGCGGGCCTTGCCCGACTCCCACACGACGAGGTCGATCAGCTCCTCCTGGCGGTCGAGCACCAGGTCGTGGAGCCGGAGAAGCGCGGCGGCGCGCTCGTCGAGCGGGGTGTCCGCCCACGACGCCTGGGCCCGGCGGGCCCGGGCGAACGCCTCGGTGACGTCGGCGGCGCTCGACTGGGGCACGTGCGCGAGGGGGGTGCCGCCGATCGGCGAGAAGACGGCGTCGGTCGAGCCGGTGGTGCTCACGACGCGCCGCGTCAGGCGGTCGACGTACGAGCGGTCGAGGGCGTAGGTGGCGGTGCTGTCGTGCTCGGGGTCCGCGGGGCCGGCGCTGAGGTCGTCGGGGCTCGGGGCGGGGCTCTGCTCGGTCATCCGTGCAGCGTAGGTCAGACGATGTCGGGAGCCCGGACGCGCGCCTCGTCGGCCTCCTGGTCGGTCGGCATGAGCTGGCTCTGCCGCTCCGCCTCGACCCGGCGCAGGTAGTGGTCGACCTCGTCCTCGAGCTGCGTCCGGTCCCAGCCCAGCGCCTCGGCCATCAGCTCGGCGGCCGGGCGAGCGGCGGCGATCCCCCGGTCGAAGGTCTCGATGGACACGCGCGTGCGCCGCGCGAGCACGTCGTCGAGGTGGCGCGCCCCCTCGTGGGTGACGGCGTAGAGCACCTCGGCGCGCAGGTAGTGCTCGGCGCCGGGCAGCGGCTCGGCCAGCTCGGGCCGCCGGTGGATCAGCGCGAGCAGCTCGTCGACGAGGCCGCCGTAGCGGCCGAGCAGGTGGTCGACGACCCCGATGTCGAGGCCCGAGGAGCGGCTCAGCGCCACCCGCTGGTTGGTGCGCGCCTCGTGCCCCCACGCTCCCATCAGCGGCACCCGGTCGGTGATCGAGGCGGGCGTGGTGTCGAAGTCGCGGATGGCGTGGTCGACGGCGTCCTTGGCCATCACGCGGTACGTCGTGAGCTTGCCGCCGGCGACCAGCACGAGCCCGGGCACCGGGTTGGCGACGGTGTGCTCGCGGGAGAGCTTGGTGGTCTCCCCCATGTCGCCCTCCTTGCGCATCGGCTTGAGCAACGGGCGCAGCCCGGCGTAGACGCCGACCACGTCGCGCTGGTCGAGGGGGTCCTTGAGCAGCCGGTTGACCTGCTCCAGGACGTAGTCGATGTCGGCCTTGCTGGCCGCGGGGTGCGCGAGGTCGAGGTCCCAGGCGGTGTCGGTGGTGCCGATGATCCAGAACTGGTCCCACGGGATCACGAACAGGACCGACTTGGCGGTCTTGGTGATGAAGCCGCACTCCGAGCGGATCCGGTCCTTGGGGACGACGACGTGGATGCCCTTGCTGGCGTCGACGTCGAGCTGTGCGCGGCCGCCGACGAGGTCCTGCACCTCGTCGGTCCACACCCCCGCGGCGTTGATGACGACCCGGGCCCGGATCTCGAGGTCGCGCTGGCCCTCCAGGTCGCGGGCGGTGACCCCGACCACCGCCTCGCCCTCGCGGAGGAAGCCGGTGACCTGGGTGCGGGTGGCCACGTGGGCGCCGTTGTTGGCCGCGGTGCGGGCGATCGTCATGACCAGCCGGGCGTCGTCGACCTGGCAGTCGTAGTAGCGGATCGCGCCGTGGAGGTTGTCGGTCCTGATGTCGGGGGCCATCCGCGCGAGCTGCTTGCGGAACACGTGCTTGTGCTTGGGCACGCCCATGTCGTACCTGCCGGCCATCGCCATGCCGTCGTAGAGCGCGACGCCGGCGCCGACGTAGGGCCGCTCCCAGGCGTGCTCGAGCGGGTAGAGGAACGGCACGGGGCGCACCAGGTGGGGCGCGAGCCGGGTGAGCAGCAGGCCGCGCTCCTCCAGGGCCTCCTTGACCAGCGCGAAGTCGAGCATCTCGAGGTAGCGCAGGCCGCCGTGGACCAGCTTGGACGAGCGCGACGACGTGCCGGAGGCGAGGTCGCGCTGCTCGACGAGGCCGACCTTGAGCCCGCGGGTCACCGCGTCGAGCGCGGCCCCGACCCCGACGATCCCGCCGCCCACGACCAGCACGTCGAGCTCGCCCGACCCGAGCTGCTCGAGGGCGTCGGCCCGCTGGTCGGCGTCGAGGGCCTTCGCGAGGGTCATGGCCCCAGTCTCTCAGGCACCGCCTGACCGGCTCAGCGGTGGACGACGACCTCGATCCGCTGGAACTCCTTGAGCTCGGTGTAGCCGGTGGTGGCCATGGCGCGGCGTAGCGCGCCGATGAGGTTCATCGTCCCGTCGGCGGTGCGGGAGGGGCCGAACATGATCTCCTCCAGCGTCCCGACGGGGGCGAACTCGACCCGCTGGCCGCGGGGCAGGTCGGCGTGGGTGGCCTCGCTGCCCCAGTGGAAGCCCCGGCCGGGTGCCTCGGTCGCCCGGGCGAGCGGCGAGCCGATCATCACCGCGTCGGCACCGCAGGCGACCGCCTTGGCGATGTCGCCGGAGCTGCCGATCGAGCCGTCGGCGATGACGTGGACGTAGCGGCCGCCCGACTCGTCGAGGTAGTCGCGGCGGGCGGCGGCCACGTCGGCCAGCGCGCTGGCCATCGGCACCGCGACGCCCAGCACGGTGCGGGTGGTGTGGGCGGCACCGCCGCCGAAGCCGACGAGGACCCCCGCAGCGCCGGTGCGCATCAGGTGGAGGGCGGCCTGGTAGGTCGCGCAGCCGCCGACGATCACCGGGACGTCGAGCTCGTAGATGAACTCCTTGAGGTTCAGCGGCTCCGCGCGGCTGCTGACGTGCTCGGCGCTCACCGTGGTGCCGCGGATGACGAACATGTCGACACCGGCGTCGACGACCGCCTTGACGTGCTGCTTGGTGCGCTGCGGCGACAGGGACCCCGCCACGGTGACGCCGGCCGCGCGGACCTCGCGCAGCCGGGCGGTGATCAGCTCGGGCTTGATCGGCTCGGTGTAGATCTCCTGCATCCGCCGCGTCGCCTCGGGGCCCTGGAGCCCGGCGACCTCCTCGAGCAGGCCGGTCGGGTCGTCGTAGCGGGTCCACAGGCCCTCGAGGTCGAGCACGCCGAGCCCGCCCATCTGGCCGAGGGCGATGGCGGTGGACGGCGACATCACGGAGTCCATCGGGGCGGCGAGGACCGGGATGTCGAAGCGGTAGGCGTCGATCTGCCAGGCCGTGCTGACCTCCTCGGGGTCGCGCGTGCGCCGCGAGGGCACGATGGCGATGTCGTCGAAGGAGTAGGCACGGCGACCGCGCTTGGCACGGCCGATCTCGATCTCGGTCACGGCAGCAGCCTATCGGCGGCCCGGCGGCATGCCCGCCACGTCAACGGCTCGTGCACAACTCGGCCAAACGCCGACGGTGTCCGGCGCGCGTCCCTAGCGTCGACGACGTGGGGAACAAGGGGGAGCGACCCGTTCGCGGGCCGCGGCGAACAGTGGCACGCGCACTCGCAACAGCGTGCGCGGTGGGCGGGCTGCTGGGCGTCGCCCCGAGCGCCGAGGCGGCCGACGACTACCCGTGGGCCTGGCAGGGTCAGTGCCCGATCGCGCCGCAGGAGCCCATCGAGGACCCGGCGCCCACCCCGACCCCCACCCCGTCGCCGACGCCCGGCCAGCCCGGCCAGCCCGGCCAGCCCGGCCAGCCCAGGCCGTCACCCGCCGCGACCCCGACGCCTCCTCCCCCGCCACCTCCGCCGCCGGTCCTCGACCCGGTGTCCGGGCACCTCTACGACCCGCGCGGGCCGAAGCCGACCTGCACCCGGTGGGTGTGGTCGATCGACGGCTCGATCGGCGACCCCTGGGGCTTCGTCCTGCGCAACTGCACGAGCTTCGTGGCCTGGCGCCTCGACGAGACCAACGGCATGGCCGGGTTCGGCAACCACTTCGGTGGTGAGCACTGGGGCAACGCCGAGAACTGGGACGACGTCGCGCGGCGCCTCGGCCACCGCGTCGACTCCGTGCCCGCCATCGGCGCGGTCGCCCAGACCGACGCCGGCCGCGTCGGGCACGTCGCCTGGGTCAGCGCGATCGGGCCCGGCACCGTGACGGTCGAGGAGTACAACCACGCCCTCCCGGGTGGCTACGGCACCCGCACCGTCCCCGTCGGCGACTTCCGCTACCTCCACCTCGCCGACGTCGCGCCGTCGCCGCTCGTCGGCTCGGACCGTCCCGTCGTCTCGGTGCCCGACGGGCTCGGCGAGTCCTGGACGGCGCGCGTCGACAGCGGCGGCACCCTCCGCGTCGCCCGCCCCGGCCGGCCCGTCCGGGTCGTGGGCGCCCGGCACGGGTTCTCGCCGGTCGCCGCCCCCGCCCTCGTCCTCGACCGCGCGGACCGCCCGTGGCTGGCCGCCACCGCGCGCGACGGCCGGGTGCTGGCCGGGACGCTGCGCGGACCGCGCTTCGCGCTCCGCACGGTGGCCACCGCGGCCCCGACGTCCAGCCCCGCCCTCGCGATCTCCCGCACCGGCCGACCGGTGCTGGCCGCCACCTCGCCCGCCGGCACCCTGACGACCCGGCGCCTCACCGAGCAGCGCCGCTGGAGCCGGCCCGACCGCGTCGGTCGGAGCGGGTCCTGGGCGACGCACGTCGCGCCGGTGCTCGGCGCCGACGACGCCGGGCGTACGTGGCTGGTCGCGGTCACCGGGCGCGGCGCCACGTACGTCCAGTCCCTCGAGCACGGTCGGCTGACCCGCCTGCGCGGCGCCGCCGCCTCGACCACCTCGACGCCGGCGCTGACCGGCGCCGCGGACGGCACCACCTACCTCCACCAGGTGACGAGCGATGGGACGCTGCGCGTGCGCGCCCTCAGCGGGCGGCGCTGGGGCCCGGCGGAGACCATCACCGGCGACTGGTCCCCCTACGCCTCGCCCGCCGTCGGCGAGGTCGCGGGCCGCCTCCACGTCGCGGCGGTGGACGCGCGGGGCGACCTGCTCGTCCGGGCCGCGGTGCCCGGTGAGGGCTCGCGCGTGGTGGGCCGGGTGCCCTCCTCCGGCGACCCGACGCGGTCCCCCGGCCTGGTCACCCGCAGCAACTCCGGCGTGTTCGTCGTCGCGACCGGCCGCGACCGGGTGGCGCGGGCCCGGCTGCTCACCCGCCCGGCGTCCGCCGTGGTCCGGCGTACGGCGCCGACGCGGGCCGGCTTCACCCCCTGATCCCCAGCACCCCGCGCGCACGACGGCGCGGGCACCTCGGTGAAGGTGACCGCGCCGCGCGGCTCGTACGGGTGGTGCCGGGTCAGGTCAGCGGCCGGCGTAGGCCCACGACGTGACGTTCTCGGTGTCCTCGAGACCAGTGAAGCCCTCGACCGGCGAGTAGGTGTCGGTGCGGAACTCGATGTTCTCGTCGTCCGCCGTGCCACCGACGTTGTCCGGGCCGACCCCGTAGAGGTTGACGCCGAAGTTCGCGCCGCCGGAGTCCATCATGTTGTGGACCTCGTCGGCGTTGTCGGTGTGGTAGTTGCCGATCGTGTGGCCGACCTCGTGGGCCGTCACGTTGGCCACCGCCTGCGAGACGAACGCGAGCCGGTCGCTGGTGGCATTCAGGTAGGTGTTCAGCGACGACGCCGGGCCGGCGGGGGCGCTGAGCACGTCGAGCAGGACGATGGCCTCGTCCTCCTGGCCGAAGTTGCCCGGGTCGATGTACTGCGCGATCCCGATCGTGTTGATGCCGGTCTCGGCGATGGTCCCGGCGATGTAGATGCGCGAGACGTTCTCCTGACCGATCAGCTCGGGGTAGAGCCGGGCGTTGAGCACGTCCACGTTGACCGTCGGGTTGGTGCCGGCGATCTCGGCCTGCAGGTTGGCCCGCACCTGGTTGAGGATGCGGTTCTCCAGGGCGCGCGCGGAGGTGCGGGCGATGCCCCACTGGGGGACGAACGCCGCGAAGGGCGAGACCCGGCGGGTGCCCGGGCCGCCCCAGGTCGCGGTGTTGACGCGGCCGGGGGCGAAGTCGAGCAGGACGGTCTGGCGGCGACCGCGGTCGCCCTGCGTGCCGGGGCGGTAGCCCTCGACGGTCACGTCGTAGGAGCCGCTGCCCCCGCTGACCTCGACGGAGTACCAGCCGGCCTCCTCCGCGACGTAGGCGATGGCGGTGTTGCCGCCGCCGATCAGCGGCGAGGTGGGCGGGTAGAGCGAGGAGGCGTCGGTGCCGACCCCGCCGACGCGCTCCTCGCCGGACGGCGTACGCACGGTGAGGCCGGTGGCCGCACCCTCGGCGCTCGAGCCGACGGTGTCGCCCGGGCGCAGCCGGACGGAGTAGAAGTCGGCGTCGAGCTCCTGGCTGGCGATCGCCACCCGGTAGTCGCCGACGTCGGCGCCGCCGGCGCCGCTCCCGGAGTCGAACGGGTCCGCCGGCAGCGGGTCGAAGGCGTAGCCGCCGACCATGACGTAGTAGGTGCCGGGCGTCGCGGGCTTGTAGGACAGCGAGCTGGACGTGCCGGTGCCGCTGTCGTCGTCGGCGACGAGCGGCGTACCGTCGGCGGCGTAGACGACGAGGATGGTGTCGGTGGTGCTCGCGCTGCCCTCGGTGTTGGCGGTCAGGGTCTGGCCCGCGACGACGTCGACGGAGTAGAAGTCGAAGTCGTTGCTCGCGGTGCCGGCGGGGCCGTGCGGTCCGTCGCCGAGCACCGAGGTGGTCACCGACGACCCGGACCCGACGATGCCGGTGGGCGTGGCGAGCGGGATGGCTCCCTGGTCCTCGGTGGTGGTCACGGTGCGCGGGGCGCTCGTGGGCGGGGCGGCGAGGCCGCCGAGGATGCGCACGGCCGGGATCCGGGTGGCGCCGGTGCCGAAACCGGGGATCGGCTCGGCGTCGACGTGCGAGTCGTTGGACCCGGAGGTGCCGGCCGGCTCCTCCTCGTCGTGGACGAACGGGGTCGGCACGGCGCGGGCCGACGTGCCGCGCCTGCTCGTGCCGAACGCCTCGCGACGGTTGGCCGCCAGCCGCTGGGACACCGCGCGCTTCTCGGCCTCGGCGTGCATGTCCTTGTTCCAGGCGAAGTAGTTGGCGTCCGTCAGCGACGGGAGGTTGGCGAGGTAGGGGTTGGGGTTGGTGTCGGCCGTCAGCGCGGCCGCCCCGGACTCCTTCGGCGCGACCTGGATGCCCAGGTCGAGGGCCTGCTGCTGGCCGGGGGTGGGCTCCTCACCCGGTGCGGGGGCGGCCCCGGACAGGGCTGCTGGGGTGACGAGGCACGCGGCGGCTCCGAGGCCGACCGCGACAGACACGGTTCTGCGCATGAAGAATGTTCCTCCCGAGATGGAGATTCGGACGCAGGGCCGAGCTCACGATGAGAAGAACAGGTCGAACAGGGCCCCGAGTCCCTGAGGTCCTGACGCTAGGGGCCCGCCGGGCGCGCGGATAGATACCGAAGAACCGTTTTTCCGCGCGACGTGCGAGGTCTCAGCTGGCGGAGTAGTTGGGCGCCTCGACGGTCATCTGCACGCCGTGCGGGTGGCTCTCCTTGAGCGAGGCCGACGTGATCCGCACGAAGCGGCCCTTGTCCTGCAGCTCGGGGATGGTGCGCGCGCCGACGTAGAACATCGACTGCGTCAGCCCGCCGACGAGCTGGTGGGCGACGGCCGACAGCGGCCCGCGGTAGGCGACCTGGCCCTCGATGCCCTCCGGCACGATCTTGTCGTCGCTGGCGACCTCGGCCTGGAAGTAGCGGTCCTTGGAGTAGGACTTCTTGCCCCGGCTGCTCATCGCGGCGAGCGAGCCCATGCCGCGGTAGGACTTGAACTGCTTGCCGTTGACGAACACCACGTCGCCGGGCGACTCCTCGCAGCCGGCCAGCATCGAGCCGACCATCACCGAGTCGGCGCCGGCGACCAGCGCCTTGGCGATCTCGCCGGAGTACTTCATGCCGCCGTCGGCGATGAGCGGGACGCCGGCGGGCCTCGTGGCCAGCGACGCCTCGTAGACCGCGGTCACCTGCGGCACGCCGACGCCGGTCACGACGCGGGTGGTGCAGATCGAGCCGGGCCCGACGCCGACCTTGACCGCGTCGGCGCCGGCGTCGACGAACGCCTGGGCGCCCTCGCGGGTGGCGACGTTGCCGCCGATCACCTGCACGTGGCGGGTGGCGGGGTCGGACTTGAGCCGGCGCACCATGTCGAGCAGCAGGTGGACGTGGCCGTGCGCGGTGTCGGCGACGAGGACGTCGACCCCCGCCTCGACCAGCGTGGTGGCGCGTTCCCACGCGTCGCCGAAGTAGCCGATCGCCGCGCCGACGAGCAGGCGGCCGTCGCCGTCGTAGGACGCGTGCGGGAACTGCTCGCCCTTGACGAAGTCCTTGACCGTGATCAGCCCGCCGAGGCGGCCCTCGCCGTCGACCAGCGGCAGCCGCTCGCGCTTGTGGGCGCGCAGCAGGGAGGTCGCCTCCTCACGGGAGATGCCGACCGGGCCCGTGATCAGCCCCTCGCTGGTCATCACCTCGGTGACCTTGGTGGTGGCCCACTCCGCGACCGGCGTGAAGCGCAGGTCGCGGTTGGTGATGATGCCGAGCAGGTGGTCGTCCACGTCGACGACGGGCAGGCCGGAGACGCGGTACTCGCCGCACAGGCGGTCGAGCTCCTCCAGCGTCGCGTCGGGGCCGATCGTGACGGGGTTGGAGATGATGCCGGTCTGGGTGCGCTTGACGAGGTCGACCTGGCGGGCCTGGTCCTCGATCGACAGGTTGCGGTGGAGGACGCCGATGCCGCCCTCGCGCGCCATGGCGATCGCCATGCGCGACTCGGTGACGGTGTCCATGGCGGCGCTGATCAGTGGCACCCGGATCGAGATCTCGCGGGTCAGCCGCGTCGTGGTGTCGATGTCGCTCGGGGCGAGGTCGGACTCCCCCGGCAGCAGCAGCACGTCGTCGTAGGTGAGGCCCAGGGCGGCGAACTTCTCGGGGATCTCCACCCCCTCAGTCTACGGGCGTGTCGGGGGTGCTCTGCCACCATGTCGCCATGGGGGGGAGCCCGGCGAGGTGGGGGCGCGTGGTCTGGCTGGCCGCTGCGGCCGCGTTCGTGGCGCGCTTCCCCTCCCTGCTGTGGCCCCTGCGCCCCGACGAGGCCGGGTTCCTGCTGGTGGCACGCTCGTGGCGGCCCGAGCCCGACTCCCCCTACGGCCACTACTGGGTGGACCGGCCGCCGCCGATCATCTGGCTGGTGCGCGCCGCCGATGCGATCGGGGGCCCGTACGCCCACCGGCTGGTCGGAGCGCTCGGCTGCGCGCTGGTGGTGGTGGCCGCGGCGGCAGCGGCGCGGGAGGTCGCGCGCCGCGCCGGCGTCGTCGACCCGGCCGCGGTGCGGCGCCTCGCGGGATGGGTGGCGGTCGGCACCGCTGCCCTGGTCGCCAACGCCCAGATCGACCCGGTGGGGGCCAAGGGCGAGCTCTTCGGCATTTCGCTCGTCATGGCCTCCTGCTGGCTCTCGCTGCGCGCCGCGCGCCGGGCCTCGGCCGCCGACGCCTTCCTGGCGGGGCTGCTCGGCGTCCTCGCGCTCGGCATGAAGCAGAGCATCGTCGGCGGGCTGGTGCTCGGCGGCGTCGTGCTCGTCGGGTCCGTGGTGGCGCGTCAGCTCCCGTGGCGGGTCGGCGTGCGGTGCGCCGCCGCGGCCGTGGCCGGCGGGGCGGTGCCGGTCCTCGCGGTGGTCGCCTGGGCGCTGGCGGCGGGCGTCCGGCTGCCGGCGCTCTGGTATGCCGCAGTCTCGTTCCGCTCCGACGCCAGCCGCGTCCTCGCGGCGCAGAGCACGGTCGGGGAGAACAACCGGATCTCGGTCCTCCTGCTGATCTTCCTCGGCACGGGGATGGTGCTGGTGCTCGCGTGGTTCGTGCTCCGGCTGCCGGCCCTCGTGCGCCACGACGCGGTGCCCGCCGTCGGCGTCGCGGCGATGCTGCTCGTCGACGTGGTCGCCGTCGCGCTGAGCGGCAGCTACTGGACGCCGTACCTGTTCGTGCCGATCCCGTCGCTGGCGCTCGCGCTGGCCCTGCTCCTCGCCCACGGCCACCTGGGCGTGGTGCCGCACCGGGACCCACACCGGGTCTCGGACCGGGTCTCGCTGGCGACGGTGGGCCTGCTGGTCGCCTCGAGCGTCGTCGCGATGGCGTGGTGGACCGTGACGTGGACGGCCGGCCGGGTGCCGGTCGAGGTGCGGACCGGCGAGGCGATCGCCGCCGCGGGACGACCGGGCGACCGGGTGCTGGTCTACGGCGGCCGCGCCGACATCCAGTGGTCGAGCCGCGCCGCCTCCCCCTACCCCCACCTGTGGTCCCTGCCGATGCGCACGCTCGACCCGGGCCTGGAGGACCTCGAGTCGGTGCTGACCGGGACCAACCCGCCGACCTGGTTCGTCGAGGCGGTCTTCCTGACCACCTGGACCGAGCTCGGCACGCGACCCATCGAGCGCAACGTGATCCGCAAGTACGAGTTCGTGGGGACCGCCTGCGAGCGCTACCGGGTCTACCACCTCAACACGGTCGCGCCCGTGGACATCGACGTCGACTGCACGACGCCGTTCCGGGGGATCTGGGGCGACTGAGGGCTCGGCCCCCGCTCGTCCCTCCCGTCAGCCGCTGACGAGCTGCCGGACCGGGATCCGGACCGTGAGCTCGTCGGAGCCCATGCGGATGCGTCCGCGCAGGTGGGTGCCGAGGACCAGCGGCAGGACCGCGGGGTTGTCGGCGGCGGTGCGCACGACGATCTCGCTGGCCCCACCCGCGCGGGCCGCGCGGGCCGCCTCGAGGAGCAGCCGCGACCCGATGCCCTGCCGGCGCCACACCGGGTCGACGCGCAGGTCGAGGTGCCAGGCGGCCGCCTCGTCGACCTCCCAGGTGGCGGATCCGACGACCACCTCGCCGACCCGGGCGCGCACGGCACCCGGCGAGGCGTCGAAGGTCGGCGGGCCGTGCTGCACCGGGACGTCGGCGCTGCGGCTGGACGACCGTGCCGCCGCCAGCACGTCGGTCACCAGCTCGGCGAGCGCGGTCCCGCGGGCGTGCTCGGCGGCCGTGAACGGCGCCGTACGGCGCAGCTGCACCAGCACCTCGCCGATCTCGAGGTCCATCCCGCCGAGCGCCGGGTCGAGGTCGGACTCCGCGGGCTGCGCCTCGGCGTCGAACAGCTGCGCCACCACGTCGGGGAAGGTCGTCGGCTCGGCCAGGATGCTGCGGGCGGCCAGCACGTAGCGCGTGGGCTGGTCCGAGAGCGCCGCCTCAGTGCACGGCAGCACGCTCACGCGGGACCCGCCCGCGCGCTCGACCAGCCCGGCGAGGTCGGCGAGGTCCCAGTCCCCGGGGGTGCGGAGCACCAGCTCGTCGGTCACCCGGTCGACGCCCGGGAAGACGTGCAGGCCGAGGATGTTCACGCCGGCGTCCCCGCACGCCGCTGCCAGCTCGGCCAGCGCGCCGGGACGGCCGGCCAGCGTCGTCCGCACTCTCCACCACATGGCGCCGAGCATGCCGCGCCGATGTTTCGGGACAGGAAGCACCGGGTTTCGCGGGTGTCACATCTGCCCGGACACGAGCCAGGACGCCGAACGGCCCGCCCCGCCGTGAGGCGGAGCGGGCCGTGAGAGGCGGTGGCAGGTCAGTGACCGTGGCCGTGCCCGTGACCGCCGGCCGCGGGCTCCTCCTCCTCGGGCTTGTCGACGATCAGCGTCTCGGTCGTGAGCAGCATCGCGGCGATGGAGGTCGCGTTGACGAGCGCCGAGCGGGTGACCTTGACCGGGTCGAGGACGCCCTGGGCGACCAGGTCGCCGTACTCCTCGGTCGCGGCGTTGTAGCCGTTGCCGACGCCGAGCTCGCGCACCTTGGCGGTCACGACGTAGCCGTTGACGCCGCCGTTCTCGGCGATCCAGCGCAGCGGCTCGTCGGCCGCCTTGCGGACCACGCGGACACCGGCAGCCTCGTCACCGGTCAGGCCGAGGTCGTCCTCGAGCACCGACACGGCGTGGATGAGCGCGGAGCCACCGCCGGGGACGATGCCCTCCTCGATCGCGGCGCGCGTCGCGGAGACGGCGTCCTCGATGCGGTGCTTCTTCTCCTTCAGCTCCACCTCGGTGGCGGCGCCGACCTTGATCACGCAGACACCGCCGGCGAGCTTCGCGAGGCGCTCCTGGAGCTTCTCGCGGTCCCAGTCGGAGTCGGTGTTCTCGATCTCGGCCTTGATCTGGTTGACGCGGCCCTCGACAGCGCTGCTGTCGCCGGCGCCGTCGACGATCGTGGTCGTGTCCTTGGTGATGACGACGCGACGCGCCTGGCCGAGCACCTCGAGGCCGACCTGGTCGAGCTTGAGGCCCACCTCGGGGGCGACGACCTGACCACCGGTCAGGGTCGCGATGTCCTGCATCATCGCCTTGCGGCGGTCACCGAAGGCCGGGCTCTTCACCGCGGACACGTTGAAGGTGCCGCGGATCTTGTTGACGACCAGGGTCGAGAGCGCCTCGCCCTCCACGTCCTCGGCGAGGATGAAGAGCGGCTTGCCGGTCGCGATGACCTTCTCCAGCAGCGGCAGCAGCTCCTGGATCGAGGAGATCTTGCCCTGGTGCAGGAGGATGTAGGGGTCGTCGAGGACGGACTCCATCGACTCCGGGTCGGAGACGAAGTAGGCCGAGATGTAGCCCTTGTCGAACTGCATGCCCTCGGTGAACTCGAGCTCGGTGCCCATGGTGTTGGACTCCTCGACCGTGATCACGCCGTCCTTGCCGACCTTGTCGAAGGCCTCGGCGAGCAGGTCGCCGATGTGGCTGTCGCGGCTGGAGATCGTGGCGACGGACGCCATGTCCTCGCGGGACTCGACCTCGCGGGCGGCCTCGCGCAGCGCGTCGCCGACGGCCTCGGCCGCAGCGTCCATGCCGCGCTTGAGGCCCATCGGGTTGGCGCCGGCCGCGACGGCGCGCAGGCCCTCGTGGACCATGGCCTGGGCCAGCACGGTGGCGGTGGTGGTGCCGTCACCGGCGATGTCGTTGGTCTTGGTGGCCACCTCCTTGGTGAGCTGGGCACCGAGGTTCTCGAACGGGTCGTCGAGCTCGATCTCGCGAGCGACGGTCACCCCGTCGTTGGTGATCGTGGGGGCGCCCCACTTCTTGTCGAGGACGACGTAGCGGCCCTTGGGGCCGAGCGTCACCTTGACGGCGTTGGCGAGGGCGTCCACGCCGCGCTCGAGCGCGCGGCGGGCGCTCTCGTCGAACTCCAGGATCTTGGGCATCTGTGTGCTCCTAGGAAGGTTTCGGGACGTGCGGGATCCCGGCCGGCAGGCAGCCGGCCGGGATGCCTAGCTCGTCAGGAGACGACGGCGAGGACGTCGCGGGCGGAGAGGATCAGGTACTCCTCGCCGGAGTACTTGACCTCGGTGCCGCCGTACTTGCTGTAGATGACCTTGTCACCCACCGCGACGTCGATCGGGACGCGGTTGCCGTTGTCGTCGACGCGGCCGGGACCGATCGCCACGACCTCGCCCTCCTGGGGCTTCTCCTTGGCGGTGTCCGGGATGACCAGGCCGGAAGCAGTGGTCTGCTCGGCTTCGAGGGTCTGGACGACGATGCGGTCCTCGAGGGGCTTGATGTTGACCGACACTTCGGATCAACCTCCACTTTCTCTTCACGAGATTCTTCAGGAGCTTGCGCTCCCAGGACGTGGGCTCGCGGTCCGGGGCGGCACGCCGTCGCGGGGGTCGTGCCAGGCTCGCGAGCGTTGGCATTCTCAGGGTGAGAGTGCCAGAGGCGACGCTAGCACTCTCCCTGACCGAGTGCTAGCGGGGGTTGCTGTCAGGATGCCCCCGTGGAGATCGAGACGCTGGCATGGCTGCAGACGACCGAGGGCGGCCGCCTGCTCGTCCACGCCGCCCAGGCCTGGGCCGACCACCCCGGCGACCCGGTGCGGGTCGCGAGCGTCGTACGCCGCCTCGAGCCGGACGCGGAGAAGGCCGCCGCGGCCACCACGCAGGCGCAGCTGCGCGAGCGGGCGGCCGCGAAGTTCGGTGAGTCGGCGGCGCGGATGTTCTTCACCCCCGACGCGCTCGAGCAGGCGACCCGCTCGCGGGTCGCCGAGCACCGGGCCACGCGCCTCGCTGCGGCGATCCCGGGTGGCAGCGTCATCGACCTCGGCTGCGGCATCGGTGGCGACCTGCTGGCGTTCGCCCGCGCCGGGCTCATCGCGGCCGGGCTCGAGAGCGACCCGGTCCGCGCCGCGATGGCGCAGGCCAACCTCGCGGCCCTCGGGCTGGCCGGCGCCGTGCAGGTGGGCGACGCCACGACCGTCGACCTGAGCGGGTTCGACGCCGCCTTCGCCGACCCCGCCCGCCGGAGCGGACGCGGCCGGGTGTTCGACGTCGAGGGCTGGACCCCGCCGTGGTCGTGGGTTCTGGCGCTGCTGAGCCGGCGCTCGCTGGTCAAGGTGGCGCCCGGCATCGGCCACGACCTCGTGCCTCCCGGCGTGGAGGCCGAGTGGGTCAGCGACGGCGGCGACGTCAAGGAGGCCGTGCTGTGGTCGCCGAGCCTGTCGACGACGGACCGGCGCGCGACCGTGATCGGCGAGCGGGGCCTGGCCACGATCACCGAGGAGGACGACCCGGGGGCCGACGTGCGCGACGTCGGCGCCTACCTCTACGAGCCCGACGGCGCCGTCATCCGCGCCGGCCTGGTGACGGCGGTCGCCGCGGGGGTCGACGGCGGCCTGGTCGACCCGCACATCGCCTACGTCACCAGCGACGAGTCGTTCCGTACGCCGTTCGCGCGCGGCTACCGCGTCCTGGAGCACCTGCCCTACCGCGAGAAGCAGCTCCGCGCCGCCCTCCACGAGCGCGGGGTCGGCCGGCTCACCATCAAGAAGCGGGGCGTGCAGGTCGTGCCGGAGGAGCTGCGCAAGCGGCTCGCGCTCAAGGGCGAGAACGAGGCGACGGTCGTGCTGACGCGGGTCGCCGGGCAGGGCACCGCCCTGCTGGTGGAGCCCTTCTAGTCGAGACCTCCTAGTCGAGACCTTCTAGCAGCCGGGGCGGGCGACGCCGGCGACCTTGACGGGGAGCCGGCCGGGGGCCGTCGCCGCGCCGGTCAGCACGTCGACGAGTGCCGCCATGGCGCCCGGGGTGTCGCCGTAGGTCGCGATCCGTGTCGGGGCGCCCACCTGCCCGAGCACCCAGGGGCTGTCCGTCGCGACGGCGATCGTCCCGTCGACCGGGGCGTCGCGGTATCCCGTGAAGCCGATCGGGGTGCCGGCGGCGAGCCTGGCCTCCTCGCGCGCGGTCCACGCCTCGAGTCGGCGTACGCGCGCGGTGTCGGCCTTCTTCCAGGCCCGGAGGCGCTTCTCGAACTTCTTCCTGCGCTCGCCCTTGCGTCGCTGCGGCCGCGGATCGGCCTGGACCAGCGCCGCCGGCGGCGACCGGCGGAGCAGCACCGTGAGGCCGGCGCCCTGCGCGGCCGCGGTGAACGTGCTCACGGCCCCCGGGTCGCCGTAGGCGTGGAGCGTGTCACCGACCAGGCGCCCGGAGCACGCCCCGTCCGTGACGGTGACGGCGGCCGCCGACAGCGCGCGCGAGGCCGCCCGGGCGGAGCCGACCGGCTTGCCGCGGGGACCGGCGAGGTGGGTGAGCAGGGCGATCTGCCGCGCGGCGGCCTGCTCGAGCCGGCGGCGCGGCAGGGTACCCGACCTGACCGCCTCGACCAGCGCAGCGCGGGCGACGGCCGGCGCGGGGGGCATGAGCAGGACGTCGGACCCGGCGCGCACCGCCTGCACGGCGACCCGGCCCGGTGTGCGGCCGCGGGTGACCCCCGCCATCGCCAGCGAGTCGGTGACGACCAGCCCGTCGAAGCCGAGCTCGTCGCGCAGGAGGCCGGTGACCACGGGCCTCGACAGCGACGACGGAACCCGCGGGTCCACCGCGCGGACGTCGAGGTGGCCCACCATGACCGCCGGCAGCCCGGCCTCGACGGCGGCGCGGAACGGAACCAGGTCGGCGGCGTCCAGCTCCTCGACCGACCGCGTCTGCACCGGGAGCGTGAGGTGGCTGTCGACCGGCACCGACCCGTGCCCCGGGAAGTGCTTGATGACCGGCAGCACGCCCGCGCCGGCGAACCCCCGCGCCGCGGCGACGACGTGCTCCGCCACGTCCGCGGGGCGCGAGGAGGCGGCGCGGGACCCGATCGTGGGGTCCCCCGGCCCCGACGTGACGTCGGCGTCCGGCGCGAAGTCGACGGTGAAGCCGAGGCCGCGCAGCTCAGCGCCACTGGCGGCGTACGCCCGCTCCGTCAGCGCAGGGTCGTCCGCGGCACCGGCGCTCATGAAGGTCGGCAGCCGGGTGGCAGCACCGCGCAGGCGCTCGACCACCCCGCCCTCCTGGTCCACGCCGAGGAAGAGCGGCCACTTCCGCGGCACCTGCCGGGTCAGCGCCGCGTTCACGCCCCTGACCTGGGTGGCGGAGACGACGTTGGAGTCGAACGCGATGACGCCACCGAGGTGCAGGCTGCGGACCAGCTGCACGGGCGCGGCGGTCCCCCGCCACTCCGCGACGATCACCTGCCCCGCCAGGTCGGGGAGCCGCATGCGTCGAGCGACGGTCGCGGCGCGGTCGAGCTCGGCGCGATCGGGCCCCCACCCCTCGGTCAGGCCCAGCCGCTCGGACGGCGTCGGCGGCACGGTCGGGCTGCTGCTCGCCGGCGCCTCCTGCGACGCGGGGTCGCCGTCCTGCTCGTCGCTGCCGCTGTCGCACGCGGTCACGGCGGTCAGCATGGCGAGGGTCGCCAGCAGCGCCGTCGACCTCCCCGTCGACCGTGCTGTCCGCCGTCCGCGCATCAGGTCATGGTGGCACGCGGCGCGCAGGACCACGATCTCCGCTCGACCGCAGCGACCGGGCTCAGCGACCGGGCCCAGCGACCGGGCTCAGCGACCGCGGCGGTCGGGGCGCTCCCATGGCCAGTCCGAGGCCAGCCACTCGGCCACGGCGTCCGCGAGCGGCCCGTCCAGCTCCGCCCGGTCGGCGCGTACCCACGACTGCACCTGGACGTCGTGGTCCGGCGACCGCGTCGGGTAGACGTACACGCACCCGATCACCTCCGACCCGGCCGGATCCAGGACCGTGAAGGTGAACCCGCGCCGCGCGTCGAAGTCGGCCGCGTGCCTGGTCAGGTCGGCGAGGTTGTCCTCGGCGGACATGCCGTTCTCCGGCGGCCAGCCACCGTCGGGGTAGCCGGGCGTGGAACGGATGTGCTCGATGCTCGAGGTCCACGCCGCCAGGTCCGCCACGTTGTGCTGCGGCTCCAGCGGTTCCAGCCGGAACTGCTCCGTCACCAGAGTCGTCGGCGGACGGAAGTCCTCGGGCACGAACGCGTGGTCGGTCACCCACCCGACGCTAGCCCGCGCGACCGGCCCCGACGACCCCTTTCCGCCGGCGCCTGTCCCGCCTCCCTTTGTCCCTCGGCCGGTCCCCACCACCCGGCTCCCCACCACCCCGCCGCCGCACTACTCCTTGAGTCCCCGGGCGACTCAGGTGCCACTGCCCCGCGAGCGAGCCCGTGCTCCACCTCGCGAGGCCGCACTACTCCTTGAGTCCCCGGGCGACTCAGGTGCAACTGCCCAGAGAGGCAGGTCAGGTCTGCGCCGCCGCGAGGCTGTGGATGAGCACGCCGGGATGTCGGTGGGTCGCACTGCACTAGGAGGACGACCGACACCGACAGCAGGAGGAAGGCATGGACGCGCAGCCGCGGGGCGAGGGCATGAGCAAGGAGGAGCTGGAGTGGTTCCTGATGGGGCCGACGGACGGAGGGGTGCCGGGGCTCGTACGCCGGGTCCGGCGGATCCTCGACGTCTCCCAGCGGGGGCTGGCGGCGATCGTCGGCGTCTCGCAGTCCGTCGTGGCCCGCTGGGAGACCGGCCGGACGAGCCCACGGGTGAGTGCGCTGCAGGAGCTCCTGCGGCTGGCCCGCCTGCGCGTGCGCGTCGAGGACCCAGCGACGGAGGAGGAGGTGCTGCCGTTGCGGGGAGACGGGGCGCGGGACCGGGGTGGGCGTCGCTACCCGGCGCACGTCGACCTCACCGTGGCCGGCTGGTGGGTACCGCGGGGGTCGGGGTCCACGGCCGACTGGCTGCTGTGGCGGCGACGGTCGCGGGCCCGGCGCGACCCGGCGATCAGGTTCCACACGACGCTGCGGCACCTCCACCGGCTGCTCGACGGGACACCCGTCGACCACCCCTCACTCACCCAGTGCGTCGCCGAGGCCGTCCACCTCGACGAGCGCCGGGAGGAGCGGCGCCGGCGGATCCTGGCGGAGTCGCCGTGGCTGCGGCCGCCGGCCGGCTGGCTGACCGCCTGATGGCGCTCGCGCTGGGACGTCCCGCGCTCAGACGTTCCCGCCCTCACACGTTCGCGCGCTCGGCCCCGATCGTGGTGTCGGGACCGTGGCCCGTGTGCACCACCGTCTCGTCGGGCAGCTCGAGGAGCCGGCGACGGATGGAGTCCTTGATGAGGTCGGCGTCGCTGTAGGACCGGCCGGTCGCGCCCGGGCCGCCCTCGAAGAGGGTGTCGCCGGTGAAGACGCAGCCCAGGTCGTGGACGTAGAGGCAGACCGCTCCGGGCGCGTGGCCCGGAGTGTGGAGGACGGTGACCGCGGCGCCGCCGATGGTGAGGGTCTGACCGTCGGAGAGGTCGACGTCCCAGAGCTCGGCCCCCTCCTCGTCACCGCCGTGGGTCAGCTCCCACAGGGGGCGGTCGTCGGGGTGCAGCAGGATCGGGGCACCCGTGGCGACCCGCAGCGCGGGCGCGACGCGGACGTGGTCGTCGTGGGCGTGGGTGCACACGATCGCCTTCACCGCGCGACCCGCCACCACCTCGAGGATCGCCCCGACGTCGTGTGGCGCGTCGATGACGATGCACTGCTCGTCGTCGCCGACGACCCACACGTTGTTGTCGACGTCGAAGGTCTCCCCGTCGAGGGTGAAGGTGCCGGACACGACGGCGTGGTCGACGCGCACTCCACGAGGCCCGGCCATCAGAGCACCACCACCGAGCGCAGGACCGAGCCCTCGTGCATCTTGTCGAACGCGGCCTCGACGTCGCCGATGCCGATCTCCTCGGTGACGAAGGCGTCGAGGTCGAGGCGACCCTGCTGGTAGAGGTCGACGAGCATCGGGAAGTCGCGCGATGGCAGGCAGTCGCCGTACCACGACGACTTGAGCGAGCCGCCGCGACCGAAGACGTCGATGAGCGGGATGTCAGGGACCTTCATGTCCGGCGTCGGCACACCGACGAGCACGACGGTGCCGGCCAGGTCGCGGGCGTAGAACGCCTGCTTCCACGTCTCGGGCCGCCCGACCGCGTCGATGACCACGTCCGCGCCGCCCTCGTGGCCGGTGCCGTCCGGCGGCGGGGTCAGCTCGCGGATCGCGTCGACCGCGTCGACCTGCGACGAGTTCACCGTGTGGGTGGCGCCGAGCTTCTTCGCCGTCTCGAGCTTCCGGTCGTCGATGTCGACCGCGATGATCTTCGACGCACCGGCCAGAGCGGCGCCGGCGATCGCGGCGGCACCGACACCGCCGCAGCCGATCACCGCGACCGTCGAGCCGCGGCCGACGTTGCCGGTGTTGATCGCGGCACCCAGCCCGGCCATCACGCCGCACCCGAGCAGCCCGACCGCGGCCGCCCGCGCCGACGGGTCGACCTTGGTGCACTGTCCCGCCGCCACCAACGTCTTCTCCGCGAAGGCGCCGATGCCCAGCGCCGGGGAGAGCTCCGTGCCGGCGAGGTAGCCCTCGGCGAGCGTCATCCGCTGCGTCGCGTTGTGCGTCGCGAAGCAGTACCACGGCTCGCCGCGATTGCAGGCACGGCAGTCACCGCAGACGGCGCGCCAGTTGAGGACGACGAAGTCGCCCGGCTCGAGGCCCGTCACGTCGGGACCGACGGCCTCGACGACGCCCGCCGCCTCGTGCCCCAGCAGGAACGGGAACTCGTCGTTGATCCCGCCCTCGCGGTAGTGCAGGTCGGTGTGGCACACGCCGCACGCCTGCACCTGGACCACGGCCTCCCCCGGCCCCGGGTCGGGGACGTTGATCGTGGTGAGCTGCACCGGCTCGCCCTTGGCGAGCGCGACGACGGCCTTGACCTGCTGCATGGATTCCTCCTGCGCGACGGGGATCACGACGATGTTGCCTGCGTCTGTGGACGCCAGCCAACCAGATGCAACCCCACCGGCGTCGACCGCGTCCTCACCCCGACACGCCCTGCTCCCAGGGCGCGGAGTGAGGCAGGAGGTGGATGGTGACCGCGACACTCGTCGACATGGGTGTGCACCGGGGTGGGTCCGACAAGGACGCCGAGTTCTCGGCGTACATGTCCGCGCGCCAGCCGGCCCTCTACCGCACGGCGTACCTCCTCGCCGGCGACCACGCCTCGGCCGAGGACCTGCTGCAGGTCGCCTTCGCCAAGCTCTACCTGTCGTGGGACCGGGTCCGCGACCGGGAGGCGCTCGACGGCTACGTCCGCCGGATCATGGTCAACGAGAACAGCTCGCTGTGGCGCCGGGCGTGGAAGCGGCGCGAGCACACCACCGACACGCTGCCCGAGACCGGCACCCACGACGCGTACGACGACGGCATGGGCGGGGTGCTCTGGTCCTTCGTGCAGACCCTGCCGCCCAAGCAGCGGGCGGTGGTCGTGCTGCGCTACTACGAGCAGCTGAGCGAGGCGGAGATCGCCGACGCGCTCGGCATCTCCGTCGGCACGGTGAAGTCTCAGGCCAGCCGTGCCCTCGCCGGACTGCGCGCCCGCGCACCCCGGTCGCTCGACCCCTACGACTCCGGAGATGAAGCCCGATGAACGACGCTCCCCTCGAGGACCGGGTACACGACGGCCTGCACCGCCGCGTCGACACCCTGCAGCGCGCACCGCTCACGGTGACCGACGTCCGCACCCGGGCCCGCCGGATCCAGCGGGGTCGTCGGGCGGTTGCCGGTGCGGCCGTCGCCGCCGTCCTGGCGGTGGCCGTCCCGCTCGGCCTCGCCGCGACCGGCCCCACCCAGCGCAGCGACGTACCGCCGGCCACGGACCCGCCGGCCCCCGCGGTGGCGGGGACGGTGCGCATCGACCCGCGCAGCGCACCCGTCGGCGGCGCGTCTGCCGTCCCGCTCATCAACGTCGACGACCCGAGCCTCGTGGTCGACGGCGAGAAGACCCCGCTCCCCCGCGACTACCACCAGCTCACTCCCTACCTCGACGGCTGGGCGGGGCTCACGGTGAGCGACGAGCCGGCCGGCTGGATCCAGACCCTGCAGGTGCTCGACGCCGACTTCGGGGTCCTCGACGAGGCGACGTCGGCCAGCGTGCTGGCGGTCTCGTCGGACGCCTCGCGCCTGGCCTGGGCGGAGTACGACGGCGGTCGCTGGGTCCTGGTCGACCGGGCCGCCGACGGTGCGCGGGACGAACGGCGTACGCCGCTGCCGCTGGGCCCGGAGCAGGCAGACGTCCGCCCGGTCGGCTTCCTGCCGGGCGAGGCGATGGTCGTGTCCCGCACCGATCCCGCGACCGGCGACGAGTCCGCGCTCGTCGTCTCCCCGGACGGCGCGACGACGCCGGTGCCCGGCTTCATCCACCCCGGCTCCGCCGACCCCGTCGGCGGCCTGGTGAGCGGGCAGACCAGCTTCAGCGGGGACGGCTCGTGCTGGCAGGTCCGCGACGCCGTCACCGAGGGCGCCCCGGTGGTGTGGCGCACGTGCGACTACTCCGTGCTCGCCTTCAGCCCCGACGGCCGGCACGTCCTGGGCTTCACCGACTACCTGACGCCCGACGGCTCCCCGACCCTCGCGATCCTCGACGCGGCGAGCGGCGAGCGCGTGGTCGACTTCGAGCTCGCCGGCGCCCGCACCGGGGTCGTCGGGATCAACCCCGAGGTGGCCTGGGAGGACGACGACACGCTCGTCGCCGCCGTGGTCACCGGCGGCCGGCAGTACGCCGTCCGGCTTGGCCTCGACGGAACCGTCGAGCGCGTCGGCGGCGCCGGCGTCGAGGTGCGGCCCGGAGCCGTCGCCCTCAAGGTCGCCGCGGCCGCGGGCTAGTCGAGGTCGGTCTTGAAGGAGGCGAGCAGGCTGTCGATGACGCCCTGCTCCTCCTCCTCGGTCAGCGTCTCCGGTACGCCCTCGAGGTTGATCCGGATGATGATGAGCCAGGCGGAGTCGAGGAACATCGTGCCGAACGTGTGGACCCGCTGGGTGGGGTCCGACGTGGTGTCGACGACGTGCCACGCGGAGTACTTGCCGCCCGCGACGGCGTCGTCCTGGCGCACCTGGACCTGGCGTCCACCGTGCTCGCGGATCCACTCCCGGGCGTAGGCGTCCAGCGACGGGGCCATGGTGAGGCTCGGGGACAGCGTCAGCGAGCTCTGGCCGTCGCGGTATCCCTGAACGATCCCGAAGTCGCTGTTGCGCTCGTAGGTCGGCAGCGCCCGCATGCTGGCGCCGGGCACCTTGACCAGCTTGCCGTCGGCCGGCTCGACGACGGGCGTCGATGCGGGGGCGGGCGAGGAGGGCGACGGCGTCGACGGTGACGACGTGGCGCTGGTCGTGGGGTCCGAGGGCTCCTCCGCGGAGGACTGGCAGCCGGTGACGACCGCGAGCGCCAGGACGCCCACGCTCGCACCGACGAGACGACGGGATCCCCGAGCACGCATGGCGCGAGCCTACCGATCCCCGAAGATGCTGCCGGCGACAGATCGGCCACCTAAAGTGGTTTTGGTTCTGCGACCAGGGGGAAAGGACAGACCATGCTGCCGTTGGAAGACCGGGAACTGCTCAACCAGACCATGGTGGGGCTCAACATCGATCCCGAGACGATCTCCTCCCTGATGGCGTCCTTCGACAAGGCCGCCGAGGGTGTCGAGAGCAAGCCGATCACGCCGGTGCAGAGCTCGTCGTTCGGCGAGTCCTACACCGGGGGCTACCGCCTCGGGACCAATGCCGAGATGGCTCACAAGGCCGTCGCCGAGGAGCTCAAGAAGGTGGCCGCCGGGCTGCGCGGGATGGGCTCGTCGGTCGAGGCGTTCCGCAAGGACATGGAGACCACGACCGAGCAGACCACCGCCACGATGAACCTCATCCAGGCCTCCACGGACTGCGTGGCCGCGCCTGACTTCAGCTCCAACCAGTGCACCCTGCCGACCGAGGAGGACTGAGCCGTGACCAAGGGACCCAACCGCCTCGTCCTCGACCAGTACCTCGACTCCGCCGCCGAGGGCATGGTCCAGAACGCCGGCTCCGCCTGGAAGGACAAGGCCGACGACCTCCAGGTCCTCGGTGAGGCGCTCAGGCAGGCGGCCGGCCAGGCCGAGCTGCGCATCGGTGAGCAGACGATGACCGGCCCCGCGCTGCGTGCCGGCATGGAGGAGTCCTCCGCGTCGATCCTCACCAAGTCCGAGCAGCTCCGCGCCGCGGGCGAGGCGCTGCGCCAGGTCGGGCAGCAGCTCTCGGACGCCCGCGACGCCCGCGACGCCCTCAAGGACCTCGGCGAGAAGCCCGCGACCTACCAGGCCCCGGCCAACACCACCGGTGTGGAGCCGACCAAGGAGGAGCTCACCGCGCAGGCGGCGGCCTCGCAGGCGCGGCAGAACGAGCGCACCGCCTGGCAGAACGAGTACGACAAGCAGGAGGCGCGGGCGCTCGCCCTCACCAAGCAGATGGACGCGGCCTTCCTCGGGGCCATCCCGCCGATGAAGGACATCCACGGCGAGAAGGACCCGACCGAGCCGCCTCCCCACGTGCCCTCCGGTCCGCAGGGCCCCTACCTGCCCGGCACCCAGGCACCGCCGGTCACGGGCGGCGGCAAGGACGGCGACGGCGGCAACGACCCGACGCTGGTCGGCATGCCCGACCGCGACCCGGACAAGCCGGACCGCGATCCCGACCGCGATCCCGACCGGGACCCCGAGAAGGACCCGACCAAGGACCCGACCAAGGACCCGACCAAGGACCCGACGAGGGATCCCGTCATCGAGGGTCCGGGCCTCACCCCGACGACTCCCACCGGCCCGACCGGCCCCACTGGCCCGACCGGGCCCCTGACGCCGATCGGCCCCGAGGGCCCCACCACGACGGTCGGCGGCTCCTCGCAGACCGGTGTGACCTACCAGCCCGGCACCGGCGTCTCCGGGCCCGCGGCCTCCGTGGGCGCGGGCGGCGCGTCGGCCGCGTCCCTGGGGGCCGCGGGCGCAGCCGGTGCGGCGGGTGCCACGGCGGGTGGCATGTCCGGCGGGGCGGCCGGCTCCATCCGCCCGGGCCTCACGGCATCCAGCAGCAGCGCGAGCCCGGTCCGGGCCATCGGTGCCACGGGCCGCGCCGGCAGCGCAGGTGCGCTGTCGCGGCCCACGACGGCCGGCTCGGCGGGGAGCGCCTCCGCCCGCAGCGCGGGCGCCGCCGGCAGCGCGGCCTCCCGGGGCGCGGCAGGCTCGGCAGCCGGTCGCGGCGCGGCCTCGGGCAGCACCGCCGGTCGCGGCGGCGCGGGAGGTCGCGGAGCCGCCACCGGCTCCAGCGCGGGCTCCCGGTCGGGCGGTCGCGGCGCGAACGGCGCCGGCGGCGCCCGCAGCGCGGGTTCCGCCGGGTCCGGCGCGGGGGGTCGCGGCGGACGCAAGGGCGATCGCGACAAGACCGCCCAGCGCGACAGCCTCGTCTTCGACCAGGACTGGCTCGGCGACGAGGACGTCGCCCCCGGGGTGCTCGACTGAGACCGGTCGGCGCCACCGCCGGCACAGCTCCGTGACGCAGGTCCCCGCTCCCGGGCGGGGACCTTCGTCGTTCCCGGGGCGATGCCTAGGCGACGACGGTCGTGATCGGCTGCGAGGAGTCGGCCGGCAGGTCGAGCAGCGACGGCGTACGCCCCCGCGAGACCAGCTCGGCGCCGAGCGCGGCGACCATGGCCCCGTTGTCGGTGCACAGCCCCGGGCGCGGCACGCGGACCCGGATGCCCCGCGCGGTCGCGCGCTCCTGTGCCATCGCGCGGAGGCGGCTGTTGGCAGCGACCCCGCCACCGATGAGGATGTCCTCGATGCCGCGACTCGTGGCGGCGTCGATCGCCTTGCGGGTCAGCACGTCGCAGACCGCCTCCTGGAAGGAGGCGGCGACGTCGGCGACGTCGATGGTCGCGCCCGCGCGCTGCTGGGCCTCGACCCAGCGCGCCACCGCCGTCTTGAGCCCGGAGAAGGAGAAGTCGAAGCGGTGCCGCTCGAGGTCGCGACGGCTGGTGAGGCCGCGCGGGAAGTCGATGGCGACGCTGTTGCCGCTGCGCGCCTCCCGGTCGATGTGCGGGCCGCCGGGGAACGGCAGGCCGAGCAGGCGGGCGACCTTGTCGAACGCCTCCCCCGCGGCGTCGTCGATCGTGGACCCCATCGGCTCCACGCCGACCGTGACGTCGGAGACCTCCAGCAGGCTGGAGTGGCCGCCGGAGACGAGCATGGCCAGGCAGGGCTCCGGCAGCGGGCCGTGCTCGAGCTGGTCGACCGCGACGTGGGCGGCCAGGTGGTTGACGCCGTAGATCGGCTTGCCGAGACCGAGGGCGAGCGCCTTGGCGCTCGCGACGCCGACCAGCAGCGCGCCGGCGAGTCCGGGCCCGCTGGTGACCGCGACCGCGTCGATGTCGCTGAGCGCGATCCCGGCCGCGTCGGCGGCCCGCTCGAGGGTGGGCACCATGGCCTCGAGGTGTGCGCGGCTGGCGACCTCGGGCACGACGCCGCCGAAGCGGGCATGCTCCTCGACGCTGCTCGCGACGGTGTCGGCCAGCAGCGTGTGCCCGCGGACGATGCCGACGCCGGTCTCGTCGCAGGACGTCTCGATGCCCAGGACGAGGGGCTCGTCAGTCATGCGCCGTCGCCGTCTCCGCCCGGGCCGCGCCGGGGAGCCAGCGACACATCACCAGTGCCTCGGAGCCGTCGCGGTAGTAGTGGGGGCGTACGTCGATCACGCTGAACTGGCGCGCGACGTAGAACCCGAGCGCCGGCGCGTTGGACACGCTCACCTCGAGCAGCATCCGCGAGGCGCTCTCGGTGTCGACGAGCAGCTCCTCGAGCAGCCGCGAGGCGATCCCGGTGCGCCGCGCCGCGGGGCGTACGCCGATGCGCAGCAGGTCGACGATGTCGCCGGCCGTCATCGTCACGGCGTAGCCCGAGAGGTCGTCGGCCACGACGAACTTGCGCCCCGGGCCCTCGATCTCCTGGCGCACCAGCGCCTCGTTCCAGGCGTCGTCGCCGAAGAGCTCCTGCTCGAGCGCGACGAGGGCCGGCAGGTCGGCGAGGGTGGCGGGACGGATCACGAGACGGGCTTCCTTGGTGCGCCGGCGACCGCGTCGGGTCGCCGCAGGTAGAGGGGTTCGGGGTCGAGCAAGTCTACGAGCTCCGAGCTCACGCCCGCAGCCAACCAGCCGGCACCGGGCCGTGCCGGGGCGATCGCGTGCGGGAAGGCGTCGGGGTAGAGCCCGGGGCCCGCGCCGGCGACCGGGGCGTCGGTCGCCACCTCGGCGGGCCGGGTCACCACCGGGCCCTCGAGCCGGCGTCCGTCGGCGTCGTAGGAGGCGAGGTAGACCTCCTTGCGCCGGGCGTCCGTGGCGACGAGGAAGCTGCCGGTCGTCGCGCCGGTGCCGACCACCTCGAGCGCCACCGCGTCGAGCGAGCACACGCCGTAGACGGGGACCTCCAGCACGAGCCCGAGCGTGCGTGCGGTGACGACGCCGACCCGCAGGCCAGTGAACGGGCCCGGGCCCACGCCGACGGCGACGGCGGTGAGGTCCTGCCGCACGATGCCGGCGTCCTCCATGGCGCGGGCGATGAGGGGCGCGAGGTGCTCGCCGTGCTTCATCGGCTGCTCGGACGTGTGCTCCACGACGACCCGCTCGCCGTCGTGGAGGGCGACGGTCACCAGCGGCGTCGCGGTGTCGAAGGCGAGGAGCACGGCGTCGAGGTTACTGTCCGACGACCCAGCGGAGGGAAACGCGGCGGGGATCGAGCTCGTCGTCGGCCGGGCCGTCCCCGACGGCGCGCTCGATGAGCACCTCGAGGCGCGCCTCGGCCAGCGCCTCCGCGAGCCCGGCGCCCCACTCCACGACGGTCACCGCGTCCTCCAGGGAGGCGTCCAGGTCGAGGTCGTCGAGCTCGGCCAGGCCGCCGAGCCGGTAGGCGTCGACGTGGACGAGGTCCGGACCGCCCACCACGGACGGGTGCACCCGGGCGATCACGAACGTCGGAGAGGTGACGCCGCCCCGGACCCCGAGGCCCTCGCCGAGGCCCTGGGTGAACGTGGTCTTGCCCGCCCCGAGCTCGCCGGTCAGCACGACGAGGTCGCCGGCGGCGAGGCTGCGCCCGACCCGCTCCCCCAACGCCCGCATGGACTCCGCGTCGGGCGCCTCGAAGGAGGTCGTGAGGGCGAGCTCGAGCTCGACGTAGGGCGTCGACCGCGTCGCCTCGACGAAGCCGTGCCGCTGCCAGAAGGCGACGGTGTCGGGCAGCTCCTCGCGCGCGAGGACGACCACCCGCTCGCGTCCGACCGCGGCCGCGACCGCCTCCTGCACCAGCGCGGTCGCCACGCCCTTCCCCCGGGCGGCGGGCACCACGCCGAAGCGCCGCAGCCACAGGCTCTCCGCCCGCGGGTCAAGGACGACGCACCCCACCGGCCGGCCCTCGATCGTCGCCAGCAGGCCGCCGCGGGCGCGCAGCAGCCGCGCGACGGTGTCCACGTCCTCGCCGAGGGCGTCGGCCGGCGGGTCGAGCGCCGGGCGGGCGCCGAACGCCTCCCGGACCACGGCCAGGACGTCGGCCGCCGCCTCGGGACCGACACGTCGTACGACGACGTCCCTCGCGCCGCTCACGACGGGGTCCTCCCCTGGGCGAGCGAGATGAGGTCGTCGAGCTCCGCGGTCACCTGCTTGTGCCGCTCGAGCACGACCATGTGGCCCGCCCCGTCGCACTCCAGCAGGCTGGAGCCGGGGATCTTGCTGTGCAGCTTGCGGCTGTGACCGGTCGAGGTGATCTTGTCGGCGGTGCCGCAGATGATCGACGTGGGCACCCGGCTCAGCGGCTCGAGGTGGTCGAAGTGGTCGAGGGTCGCGAACGCCGGGTAGAAGTCGGCCACGACGGCGAACGGCGTTGCGTTGAGCATCGACATGACGAACTCGACGTAGGCGACGGGCACGTCGTCGTCGCCGAACGCGTAGCGGTCGGTCACCACGTCGGCCACCGCGCGGCCCCACGAGCGGGCCACGTCGACCACCCGGTGGCCGCGGTCGAGGGTGCGCACGGCGCGACCGACGAACCGCCCGCCGATGCCCAGCGGCAGCATCGGGAAGAGGATGCGGCCCGGGTCGAGACCGCCGGCGGTGGTGGCGATGAGCGCCGCTCCGACGACCTTGTCGCCGAACAGCTCGGGGTAGTGCTGGGCCAGCGAGACGACGCTCATCCCGCCCATGGAGTGGCCGACGACCACGCAGCGCCCGGGGACGGTGTCCTCGATGACCCGGTGCAGGTCGTGGCCGAGCTGCTCGAGCGTGCAGTTCTCCTCGCTCGAACGCCCCGACCGCCCGTGGCTGCGCTGGTCGTAGAACACCGTGCGGACCTGGCCGCGGTAGGCGGCGCGCTGGAAGTGCCAGCAGTCGAGGTCGAGGCAGTAGCCGTGCGCGAAGACGACGGTCAGGTCCTCGTCGGTGGGCTCGTGCCCCCCGAAGTCCTGCGGCTCGTCGATCTCCACGTGCAGGTCGAGGGCGTCGTCGGCGACCACCACCCGGGCCGGGCTGCGCAGCTCGCCGAAGGCGACGCGCTCCCCGGCGGCACGGTTGCCGATGATGCGGTTCTGCCGGGCGATGCCCACCGCACCCGCCGCCGCGGCCAGGCCGGCCGCTCCGACGACGGTGCCGAAGATGCGGCCCTTGATGCTCAACGCGTGGTCTCCTCGGTCTGGTGCTCGGTCAGGTGCTCGGTCACGTCGGTGTCGACGTGGCGGCGGGTGAGTCGGCCGCCGACCCGCGTCACGATCTCGTAGCTGATCGTGCCGACGGCCTCGGCCCAGTCCTGCGCGGTGGGCTCGCCCCGGTCGCCGGGACCGAACAGCACCACCTCGGTGCCGCTGGGCGGCAGCTCGCCGTGCAGGTCGACGACGAGCTGGTCCATGCACACGCGCCCGCGGATCGGGCGCCGGGAGTCCCCGACCCACACCGAGGCGGTGTTGCCCGCGGCCCGCGGGATCCCCTCGCCGTAGCCGGCGGGCACGACGCCCACGCTGGTGGCGCGATCGGCCACCCACGTGTGGCCGTAGGACACCCCGTCGCCCGCATCGATCGGCTTGCTCATGAGCAGCCGCGCCCGCACGGTCATCGCCGGCCGGAGCCCCAGCCGCGGGGTGACGCCCGGGGCCGGGTCGAGGCCGTAGGACGCGATGCCGCAGCGGACCAGGTCGAAGTGGGAGGACGGGCGCAGGACCGCCGCGGCGGAGTTGGCGAGGTGGGTCACCTCGGGGTCGAGGCCCGCGCGGTCCGCCGCCGCCAGCGCGTCGCGGAAGGCCGCCTCCTGGCGGTCGTTGGCCGGGTGCTCCGGCTCGTCGCTGGCCGCGAAGTGCGACCAGACCCCGGTGACGCTGATCCGCCCGGCGGACTCGTGGGCGGCCGCGGCGGTGAAGATGCGGTCCCACTCCGCGCGCGGGGCCCCGCCGCGGGACAGGCCGGTGTCGACCTTGAGCTGGACGCGCGCCGGCCCGGCGGCGGCGATCTCGTCGAGCTCGGCGACGGTGTAGGCGGTGACCTCCACGCCGGCCGCGACGGCGGCGGCGAAGTCGTCGCCGGGGGCGCTGAGCCAGCACAGCAGCGGGCCGGCGTCGCCGGCGGCGCGGAGGGCGAGGGCCTCGTCGATCGTCGCGACGCCGAGCCAGTCGGCGCCGCCGTCGCGGGCGGCCGCCGCGACCTCGACCATCCCGTGGCCGTAGCCGTCGGCCTTCACCACCGTCATCAGCTGCACCGGCCCGTCGACCGACACGAGGTCCTTGAGGACGCGGACGTTGTGCCGCACGGCAGCGAGGTCCACCACGATCTCGGCACGAGGCGCGGGACCGGTCATGGGAGCGATCATCCCCGATCCGCCAGCGTCTCGCGCACCACCTGCGGGATCTGGACGGCCACCCGGCTCGCCGTCAGCGGGCCGCCGTCGGCGGCCTCCGTGGCGGCGGCGCCGTGCAGCCAGGAGCCCACGGACGCGGCGTCGTACGGCTCGAGGCCCGCGGCGAGCAGCGCACCGATGAGGCCGGCGAGCACGTCACCGGCGCCGGCCGTGGCCAGCCACGGCACGCCGGTCGTCGTCACCCGGACCCGACCGGCGGGGTCCGCGACGAGGGTGTGGTGACCCTTGAGCAGCACGACGCACCGCCAGCGGTCGGCGGCGTCGCGGGCGTGCTGCAGCGGCGCTGCCTCGACGTCCTCGCGCGGCACGTCGAGCATGCGGGCGAGCTCGCCGGCGTGCGGCGTCAGCACGCAGCCCGGCAGCGGGCCGTCGACGTGTCGCAGGGCGTCGGCGTCCACGACCACGGGTACGCCGTCCGCGCGGGCGTCCCGGAGCATCCCTCCGGCGTCGTCCCCTCCGCCCGGGCCGACCACCCAGGCCTGGACCCGGCCGGCGCCGACGACCTCGGGGTGGAGGGTGCGCACGGTGTCGGCGACGTGCTCCGGGCCGACGTAGCGGACCATGCCGGCCAGCCCCGACGCGGCGCCGGACACCGCGAGCAGGGCCGCGCCCGGGTAGGTGCCCGACCCGGCGCGGACGCCGACCACGCCGCGGGTGTACTTGTGGGCGACCTGGCCGGGTCGCGGCAGCAGCCGACGCACGTCGTCGGGCTGCAGCGCCTCGACCGCCGGGGTGCCGAGCTCGCGGGGGTCCAGGCCGAGGTCGACGAGGTGCACCGCGCCGCTGGCGAGGGAGGCCGGGTCAGCGAGGTGGGCGACCTTGTGGGTGCCGAAGGTGACCGTCACGTCCGCGCGGACGTGCGGACCGTCGAGGCGACCGGTGTCGACGTCGACGCCGGACGGCACGTCGACCGCCACCACGGGAGTCCCGGCGACGTGCTCGAGGGCCGCGACCGCCTCCGGCCGCAGCCCGGGCCGGCCGCCGATGCCGACGATGCCGTCCACCACCACGTCCGGTGAGGCGTCGACCTCGCCGAGGTCGCGGGTCGCCCGGCCGCCGGCGGCGCGCAGGGCGGCCAGTCCCTCGCGGTGCACGCGGTCCGCGAGCAGCAGCGCCTCGACCCGCGCGCCGCGTCCGGCGAGCCGGGCGCCGGCCCAGAGCGCGTCGCCGCCGTTGTCGCCAGGGCCGACCAGCAGCAGCACGCGGCGGCCGTAGCCCCCGCCCAGCAGGTCGAGCACCGCCGCGGCCAGGCCGGCGGCGGCACGCTGCATCAGGGCTCCGTCGGGCAGCCGGGCCATCGCGGCGGCCTCCGCGCGGCGTACGTCCTCGACCAGGTGGGCGCGCAGCACGTCAGGACTCCAGCACCACGACCGCCGAGGCGATGCCGGCGTCGTGGGACAGGGACACGTGCACGTGGGCGACGCCCAGCGCCTCCGCGCGGGCCGCGACGGTGCCGCGGATCTCGAAGCGCGGGCGGCCGGTGTCCTCCGAGACGATCTCGGCGTCGTGCCACGCCATCCCGACCGGCGCGCCGAGCGCCTTGGCGATGGCCTCCTTGGCAGCGAACCGAGCCGCCAGCGAGGCGGGCGGTCGTACGGACTCGGCCTCGGTGAACAGGCGCCCGCGCAGGCCCGGGGTGCGCTCGAGGGACCGGACGAAGCGGTCGATGTCGACCACGTCGATGCCCACGCCGATGACCGGCACAGTCCTACTCGACCGTGACGGACTTGGCGAGGTTGCGCGGCTGGTCGACGTCGTGGCCGAGCTGGGTGGCCAGCTCGCACGCGAAGAGCTGGAGCGGCACGACGGCGACGATGGGCTGCAGGAGCACCGGCACCTGCGGCAGCGTGAACAGCACGTCGGCGTAGGGCTCGATCGTGGTGTCGCCCTCCTCGGCCAGGCACAGCGTGCGCGCCCCGCGGGCCCGCACCTCCTGGATGCCGCTGATCATCTTGTCGTGCAGCTGGTCGCGGCCGCGCGGGGGCACCACGCAGAGGATGGGGAGCCCTTCCTCGACCAGCGCGATCGGGCCGTGCTTGAGCTCGCCCGCCGCGAAGCCCTCCGCGTGGAGGTAGGCGATCTCCTTGAGCTTGAGCGCCCCCTCGAGCGCGACGGGGTAGCCCGCGTGGCGGCCGAGGAACAACACCGAGCGGCTGTCGACGTGGTCGCGGGCGAGGGCGTAGATCTCCTCCGCCTTGGCCAGGACGGTCTCGACGTGGCCCGGCATCTCCTCGAGCTGGTCGACCACCTGCGAGATCTCGTCGCCGAAGCGGGTGCCCTTGACCTGCGCGAGGTAGAGGGCGAGGAGGTAGCAGGCGACCAGCTGGGTGAGGAACCCCTTGGTGGAGGCGACGCCGATCTCGGGGCCGGCGTGGGTGTAGATCACGCCGTCGGACTCGCGCGGGATGGTGGAGCCGTTGGTGTTGCAGATCGCCAGCACCTTGGAGCGCTGGACCCGCGCGTGCCGGATCGCCTGGAGGGTGTCGGCCGTCTCGCCGGACTGGCTGATCGCGACGACGAGGGTGGCGCTGGTGAGGATCGGGTCGCGGTAGCGGAACTCGCTGGCGAGCTCCACCTCGACGGGGATGCGGCACCAGTGCTCGATGGCGTACTTGGCCACCATGCCGGCGTAGAACGACGTACCGGCGGCGATGATGATGATCTTGTCGATGTCGCGCAGGTCCTGGTCGGACAGGCGCATCTCGTCGAGCTGAAGCAGGCCGTCGGCGCCGCGGCGGCCGAGGAGCGAGTCGGCCAGGGCGCGCGGCTGCTCGAAGATCTCCTTGCGCATGAACCAGTCGTGGCCGTCCTTCTCGGCGGCCGAGAGGTCCCAGTCGACGTGGTAGCGGCGGCCCTCGGCGGGCGTGCCGTCGAAGCCGGAGACGCTCACGCCCTCGCGGGTGATGGTGACGACCTGGTCCTGGTCGAGCTCCATCGCCTCGCGGGTGTGCTCGATGAACGCGGCGACGTCGGAGCCGAGGAAGTTCTCCCCCTCGCCGATCCCGACGACGAGCGGGCTGTTGCGGCGGGCGGCCACCACGCGGTCGGGGTCCTGCGCGTCGACGGCGACGAGGGTGAACGCGCCCTCGAGGCCGCGGCAGACGGCCTGCATGGCGACGGTGAGGTCGACGCCCGTCTCGAGCTGCTCCTCGAGCAGGTGCGCGGCGACCTCGGTGTCGGTGTCGGAGGCCATCTCGACGCCCTCGGACTCGAGGCGGCCACGGAGCTCGGCGAAGTTCTCGATGATGCCGTTGTGGACCAGCGCCACCCGGCGGGCGCGGCCGAGGTGGGGGTGGGCGTTGCGGTCGGTCGGCGGTCCGTGGGTGGCCCAGCGGGTGTGCCCGATGCCGGTCGTGACGGCGGGCAGCGGCGACTCGGCGATGGCCTTCTCGAGGTTGGCGAGCTTGCCGGCGCGCTTGTCCGCGACGAGCGATCCGCCGTCGACGAGGGCGATCCCGGCGGAGTCGTAGCCGCGGTACTCCAGTCGCCGGAGGCCCTCGACGATGACTGCCTCGGCCGGCTGGTGGCCCACGTACCCGACGATTCCGCACATGGGCCGAGAGTCTATCGGCAGGGCGCCGCACAGCCGTGCCCCGGCGCGGTGCCACAATCGCACCCATGTCCGAGGTCCCGGAGCCGCACCACGGCGGTGAGGCCTCTCCCTACGTCGAGCTCGAGCGGGCGGCCTGGGCGCAGCTGGCCGGCACGGCGGAGACCGTGCTCACCCCTGACGAGGTGGTCCGCCTCCGCGGCCTCGGCGACCAGCTCGACCTGCGCGAGATCGAGCAGGTCTACCTGCCCCTCTCGCGGCTGCTCAGCCTCTACGTCGCCGCCAACTCCCGGCTGCACCGCGAGCAGGAGGAGTTCCTCCACCGTGTCACCCCGCCGCGCACGCCGTTCGTCATCGGCCTCGCCGGGTCGGTGGCGGTCGGCAAGTCCACCACCGCCCGCGTGCTGCAGCAGATGCTCGCCCACTGGCCCGAGCACCCCAACGTCGCGCTGGTGACGACCGACGGCTTCCTGCTGCCCAACGCCGAGCTCGAGCGCCGCGGGCTGCTGCACCGGAAGGGGTTCCCGGAGTCCTACGACCGCAAGGCGCTGCTCAAGTTCGTCATCGACATCAAGTCCGGCAAGGACGAGGTCGAGGCCCCGATCTACTCCCACCTCGTCTACGACGTCGTCCCCGACGAGAAGGTCGTCGTCAAGCGGCCCGACATCGTCATCGTCGAGGGCCTCAACGTGCTCCAGCCGGCGCGGGTGCGCGACGACGGCCGCACCGGCCTGGCCGTCAGCGACTTCTTCGACTTCTCCGTCTACGTCGACGCGGCGCTGACCGACATCAAGCGCTGGTACGTCGACCGGTTCCTGCGCCTGCGCGAGACCGCGTTCCGCGACCCGGCGTCCTACTTCCGCAAGTACGCCGCCCTCTCCCACGACGAGGCCGTCGGCCAGGCCACGCGCATCTGGGACTCCATCAACGAGCCCAACCTCGTGCAGAACGTCGCCCCGACCCGGTCGCGCGCGAACCTGGTGCTCCGCAAGGACACCGACCACTCGGTGCGCTACGTGCGGCTGCGCAAGCTCTGACGCGCTCCCGGTCGGGGCTCCCGGACGGACGTCATGGCCGCTGGTCGACCCGGCAGCCGCCCGCCATGACGCCGTCGTACGACGTCATGGCCGCTGGCCGCCCCGACGACCGCCCGCCATGACGTCCGCCGAGGCGGCCTCACGCCGCCCGCCCCCATCCACCCGCCCGGAGCCCCCGCTCGACCTGGGCGAAGAAGTCGTCGGCCGCCACACGCAGGCCCAGGAGCGGGAGCCGGAGCACGGTGGACCGCCCGAGGGCGATCTCGTTCTGGCGCAGGGCGTCGGGCACGACGCTCGACGCCCAGGTGTGGTGGATGCCGTCGACCTCGACGACGAGCTGGAAGTCGTCCCAGCAGACGTCGAGGTAGTAGCGGCCGTCCTTGCCGCGACGCACGACCTGCCGATCCGGCTCGGGCAGCCCACGGCGGCGACACTGCCGGGCGACGTCGAGCTCGCCGAGCGAACGGACGCCGCCCAGGAGGTCGGTGACCACCGCGTGCATCAGCTCGCGCCGGCGGTCACGCCGGACGGCGAGGAGCGCTCGCCCCACGTCGGCGGCGGTGGTGAGCCCCTGCTGGACGGGCAGGGTGAGCAGGAGGGCTGCCTGCTTGTCGCTCCGCGCCCACATCGCTGCCCTGACGGCGGCCACCGGGACCCTCGTCCGCGGCACGCCGGTCGCGACGCGGTCCTCGGCCGACCACCGCCGGGTGCGGCGTACGTCGAGCCCGGCGCCCCGGAGCGGCTTCACGCCCCGTGGCACCGACACCCGCCACGCGTCCGAGCGGTAGTGCTCGAGCCCAGAGGCGATGAGCGACGACTCCCCGTCCAGCATCGCCCGGTCCCCGCCCTCGAACACCGCGGCCCACTGCGCGCCCCTGGTCGCGAGCGGGCCCGTGTGCAGGCAGATCGAGCGCGACCACACCCGCTGCCACCGCCTCGCTCGCAGCTGCGCGCGCAGCTCGCCTCGAGTCAGCCCCGCGGCGTACGCCTGTGCGCGGGAGACCACGCCACCCTGCTGCGCGGCGGTCGTCGTCAGCTCGTCGATGATCCGTTGCCGATCGGTGGCGCTGTGCCGCGTGCCCTGGTGGTCCATGCGACGAGGCTCGGGCCCGCCTCGGACAGTCCGGGAGCGACGGGGAGACTTCTGTGGACGACACGGTTCGACGCGTTCCTGTGGACACTCCTCGGCCACCGACCACCATGTCGGCTCCGGCCCCTGAGCTCGCCGGACGTCATGGGCGGTGGCTGTCCTGACCGCCGCCCGCCATGACATCGGCGTACGACGTCATGGGCGGCGGTCGCCGGAGCAACCGCCGGCCATGACGTCCGGGCCGAACGGCCCGGTCGAGCCGCGACCCTCAGGCCGACGCGACGGTGAACCGCCGGCGGCGGTGCTGGCCCTGCTCGACCTCGTCGACGAGCGCGACGGCGTAGTCCTCGGCGCTGACGAAGTCGCCGGCCGGGGTGTCGAGGGCGGTGGCGTAGGTGCCGGTGCGCTCGCCGGGCGCGATGACCGGCGCCGGGCTGAGGTAGGTCCAGTCGACCGACTCCGGGGCGGCGCGGAAGAGCTCGAGGGAGGCGGCGCCCGTCGTGGCCTCGGGGAGGTACTCCGGCGGGAAGCCATCGGTGTCGAGGAGGCGGTCGCCGTCCGGGGTGAGGAGCGAGCCGGCGCCGCCGACGAAGAGCACGCGGGTGCCACCGGCGTGGGCGATGAGGTTCTCCACCGCGTCCAGCCAGGGCTGGTGGGGCTCGCCGGTGCGGCTCGGCCCGGTCGCGGAGACCAGCACGTCGTGCGTCTCGGCGGCCCCGCGCACGGTCTCGGGGTCGGCGACGTCGCCGCCGGTGGAGCGGCTCAGGCCGGTGACGTCGTGGCCGCGCGCCGTGGCCTCGGCGGCGATGCGGGAGCCGATCATGCCGGTGGCGCCGAACAGGGCGATCTTCATGGTGCAGTCCTTCGGGTCGGTCGTGCGGGTGGTATGTGGCGCCGACGGTAACCACTGGTAACCGTTGACTTCAACGTGCTATAAGTACCTTGTGGTAACCAACCGACCCGCGCGTGGCGACGCCTTCGACCCCGACTGCCCGACCCGCGTGGTCCTCGACCGCATCGGCGACAAGTGGACGGCGTTGGTGATCGGCGCGCTCGTCGGCGGCCCGCTCCGCTTCAGCGTGCTCCGTGCGCGGATCGGCGGCGTCGCGCCCAAGGTCCTCACCCAGACGCTGCGCGCGATGGAGCGCGACGGCCTGCTGACTCGCACGGTCCACGCCCAGGTGCCGCCCCGCGTCGACTACGAGCTCACCGAGCTCGGCGCCTCGCTGACCGGGCCGATCGCGGCGCTCACCGACTGGGCCGAGACCCACCTGTCCCGCATCCTCGCCTCCCGCGACGACTACGACGCCGCCGCCGAGGCGCGCTGATCAGCGCTTCTTCTGCAGCTCCAGCAGCGTCTCGATGGTGCGGTAGCCCAGCGCCTCGTTGACGGCGTTCATCCAGGTGTTCACCTCGGCGTTGGAGGTGTCCAGCGAGACCAGGTCGGGGTACGTCGCCACCGCCAGGTCGTGCGTGGCGAGCTTGAGCGCGAGCCCGAGCCGGTGGCCGCGGTGGGCGGGGTCCACGATCGTGATGCCGACCTGCCCGTACGCCGGGTCGCTGTCGTCGACGCGTACGTCGGACACGCCCGCCACGGAGCCGTCCGGGGCGATCGCCATGGCGGTCTGCACGTGTCGGCCGACGTCGACCTGGCGCTGCTCGGCGTCGCGGATGCGCTCCGGGGTCCACTCCGAGGCCGCGAGGTCGAGCTCGCCCAGCGGCACCTCCGACATGAGCATGCCGAGCAGTCGGCCGAACGAGTCGAGGTGCTCCTCGGGGCAGACGGTGTCGAACGTGATGACCCGGTAGGCGTCGGCGGCGGACGCCTCGACCGCGAGGGCGTCGCGGCGGGCGAGGTAGTCGGTGAGCGTCAGCTCCTTGATCGCCTCGCGGCTCGCGACGTCGTACCCCATGGCTCTCGCGAACGCCTCGGATGCGCCGGTCCCGCCCGGCGGGAGGTAGGCCTCGCTCTGGATCGTCGTGCGCCCGTCGCCGGCGGCCACGACCTCGAGCTCCTCCACCAGCCGACGGCCGATGCCCTTGCGGGTCCGGTCGGGCCGGACGTAGGCGAACGCCATGGCGGTGTGCAGGTTCTCGCGCAGGGGGCGGGTGAGCAGGCCCGCGCCCACCATCTCGCGGCCGTCGATCGCCCCGATGAGCGTCACGGCACGCTCGGGGTTGTCGGCGGGCAGCGCGACGCGGCTCTGGTCCCACAGCGGCCACGGCTTGCCGGGGCGCTCGGCGGTCGCCGCGGCGCCGACCTCCCACCAGGCCCGGAGCGCTGCCTGGTTGCGGGGGTTGATCTGCTCGATGTCGACCACGCCGCGACCGTAGCCGCGCCGCCGCCGCCCGTCACCCGGATAACCCCGTGCGCGCCGGGCCGCTCGTGGGCAGGCTCGACCCGTGACCACCGACTCCCCGCTCCGCTCCCGGCTGCGCGCCGCCCTGCTCGAGGCCCGCCGGGCCCGGGACGCCGGGACCGTGTCCGCGCTCCGCACCACGCTCGCCGCGCTGGAGAACGCCGAGGCGGTGCCGACGGCGGTGCGGGCCGGGGCGATCGAGGAGGCGCCGGTCGGCGTCGGCTCGACCGAGGCGGCCCGGCGTGTGCTGGACGACGCGGACGAGCTGGCCCTCCTCGAGAGCGAGATCGCCGCGCTCCGGGAGGCCGCGCTGGCGTACGACGACGCGGCCCCCGAGCGTGCGGCGGCGGCCCGTCGGGCCGCGGACCGGCTGGTGGCGCTGCGGCCGGGGTCGAGCGGCTAGAGCGCCAGCTGGCGCTTGACCACGTCGGCCAGGCGGACGGCGACGCCGTGCGCCTCGTCGTGGGTGGGGGCCTCGACCATGACGCGCACGATCGGCTCGGTGCCCGAGGGGCGCAACAGGATCCGCCCGCGCTCGCCGAGCACCGCCTCCTCCTCGGCGACGGCGGCCGCCAGGACGGCGTCCTCGTCGGCGCGCGACTTGTCGACGCCGGCGACGTTGAGCAGCACCTGCGGCAGCCGGGTCATGACCGAGGCGAGCTCGGCCAGCGACTTGCCGGTGGTGGCCATCCGCTCCATGACGTGCAGCGTGGTGAGGATGCCGTCACCGGTGGTGGCGTGGTCGCGGAGGATGACGTGGCCGGACTGCTCCCCACCCAGGGAGTAGCCGGAGACCTTCATCGCCTCGAGGACGTAGCGGTCGCCGACCTTGGTCTGGCGCACGCCGACGCCGCCGGCACGCATGGCCTGCACGAAGCCGAGGTTGCTCATCACGGTGGCGACCACGGTGTCCTTGGCGAGCCGCCCCTGCTCGAGGAGCGAGAGCGACAGGATCGCCAGGATCTGGTCGCCGTCGACGACGTTGCCCTCGGCATCGACGGCCAGGCAGCGGTCGGCGTCGCCGTCGAGGGCGAAGCCGGCGTGGGCGCCGTGCTCGACCACGGCGGCCTGGAGCGACCCGAGGTGGGTCGAGCCGCAGTTGTCGTTGATGTTGAGGCCGTCGGGGTCGGCGTGGATCGCGATGACCGTCGCGCCGGCGTCCTCGAGGGCCCGCGGCCCGGCGGCGTGGGCTGCGCCCTCGGCGCAGTCGAGGACGACCTTGAGCCCCACCAGCGGGTGGGTGATCGTGCTCTCGAGGTGCGCGGCGTACTCCTCGACGGCCGTGTCGTAGGCCTGCACCCGGCCGACGTCGCCGCCGGTGGGACGCGCCCAGGGCTCGCCCATCCGGCGCTCGATGGCGATCTCGATGGCGTCGTCGAGCTTGTGGCCGCCGCGCGCGAGGAACTTGATGCCGTTGTCGGGCATCGGGTTGTGCGAGGCCGACAGCATCACGCCGAGGTCCGCGCCGAGGCGCTCGGTCATGTAGGCCACGCCGGGCGTGGGCAGCACCCCGAGCAGGAGCACGTCGACGCCCGCCGAGGCGAGGCCCGCGACGACCGCGGCCTCGAGGAACTGGCCGGAGATGCGCGTGTCCCGGCCCACCACGGCGAGGGGACGGTGCCCCTCGAACTCGCCGCGGTCGGCCAGGACGTGTGCGGCACAGACGGAGAGGTCCAGGGCCAGCTCTGCCGTGAGATCGGCGTTCGCCAGGCCCCGGACCCCGTCCGTGCCGAAGAGTCGCGCCAAGGTCAGCGCTTGGAGAACTGGCTGGCCTTGCGGGCCTTCTTGAGACCGGCCTTCTTGCGCTCCACGACGCGGGCGTCGCGGGTCAGCAGACCGGCCTTCTTGAGCGCCGGGCGGTTGGCCTCGACGTCGACGGAGTTGAGCGCGCGGGCCACACCGAGGCGCAGGGCGCCGGCCTGGCCGGCGATGCCGCCGCCGTGGATGCGGGCGATCACGTCGAAGCGGCCCTCGAGCTGCAGCTCGGCGAACGGCTCGTTGGCGATCTGCTGGTGCAGCTTGTTGGGGAAGTAGTTGTCGAGCGTGCGGCCGTTGATGGTCCACTCGCCGGTGCCCGGGACGATGCGGACGCGGGCGACGGCCTCCTTGCGGCGGCCGGTCGCGCCGGCGGGCGCGATGGTGGCCGGGCGGGCGGGGGTGTCGGCCGAGGCGTCGCTCTCGGACGTGTAGGCAACGCCCTCGGCGTCGGTCTCGAAGGTCTCCTCGACCTCGGTGGTGTTCTCAGTCATCTGTGAGTCCTCAGTCGTCACTGGGAGATCTGCGAGATCTCGAAGGGAACGGCCTTCTGGGCCGCGTGCGGGTGGTCGGGGCCGGGGTAGACCTTGAGCTTCTTCAGCATCTGGCGACCGAGCTTGTTCTTCGGGAGCATGCCCCACACGGCCTTCTCGATGGCCTTGCGGGCGTCCTTCTCGAGGAGCTCACCGAACGGGGTGGCCGAGAGGCCGCCCGGGTAGCCGGAGTGGCGGTAGGCCATCTTGGTCGTCTTCTTGCTCCCCGACAGCGACACCTTCGACGCGTTGACGATGATCACGAAGTCGCCCACGTCCATGTGGGGGGCGAAGGTCGGCTTGTGCTTGCCTCGGAGGAGGTTGGCGGTCTGGACGGCGAGGCGTCCGAGGACCACGTCGGTGGCGTCGATGACGAGCCACTCACGCTGGATGTCAGCGGGCTTGGGGCTGTACGTGCGCACGGCATGTCCCGTTCTGGTTCGTGGGTCCCGCGCCTCGGACGAGGAGCGGGTGGTGGTGCTGCGGCCTCTGACGAACACGGCCCGGATCGCTCCCCCGCTCCGCTCGGCGGAGACTGGGGATGACGTCCGGATCTGCACCCGCTCCGGGTCTCCGTGGGGAGGGAGCGGACGCGGCAGGAGTCGCGACCAGCAAGAGTACGGCGCCCCCGCGCGGGGGGTCAAAACGACGGGGCGGGCGTCCGGGAGCCACGGATGCCCCCAGAATGGCGGCGTGCGCAACGGCGGCGTCTCCTTCTGGTGGCAGCAGGTCGGGCTGCCCACCCCCACCGACCTGCTGGACGGCGACGTGACGTGCGACGTCGCGATCGTCGGCGGTGGCCTCACCGGCCTCTGGACGGCCCTCTACCTCCACGAGGCCGACCCGGGCCTTGACGTCCGCGTCGTCGAGGCCGAGTTCGCCGGCTTCGGCGCTTCCGGGCGCAACGGCGGCTGGCTCTCCAGCGAGCTGGCCGGCAGTGCGGCGACGTACGCCGAGGTGGCGGGCGAGGCCGGCGTGCAGCGGCTGCGCGACGCCCTGCGGGCCACGGTCGACGAGGTCATCGGCGTCGCGGCCCGCGAGGGCATCGAGGCCGACATCGTGCGCAGCGGCGTGCTGGTGGTCGCCCGCTCCGAGGCCCAGCGCCGGCGCCTCGGCGGCGAGCTCACCGCCGACCAGGTCGCGGCCCGCGTCCGCGTGGCCGGCGCCGTCTCGGGCCACCACGACCCCGACTGCGCGCGGGTGCACCCGGCCCGGCTGGTCGCCGGCGTCGCGCGGGTCGTGCGCGAGCGCGGCGTCCGCATCCACGAGGGCACCCGGGCGCTGGCCGTCGAGCCGGGCGTCGTGCGCACCGACCGCGGGACCGTGCGTGCCCCGGTCGTGCTGCGCTGCCTGGAGGGCTTCACCGCCGGGCTCGCCGGCCACCGCCGCGACTGGCTGCCGATGAACTCCGCGATCGTCGTGACCGAGCCGCTGAGCGACGCCCAGTGGGCGCGGATCGGCTGGGACGGCGCCGAGCTGCTCGGCGACGAGGCGCACGCCTACTGCTACGCGCAGCGCACCGCCGACGGCCGGATCGCGATGGGCGGGCGCGGGGTGCCCTACCGCTTCGGCTCGCGCACCGACGTCGACGGGCGCACCCAGCCGGCCACCGTCGAGTCGCTGCGATCGACCCTCACCGACCTGTTCCCGTCGCTCGCCGGCATCGGCCTCGACCACGCCTGGTGCGGGGTGCTGGGCGTGCCGCGGGACTGGAGCGCCAGCGTCTGCTTCGACCCCGGCACGGGACTCGGCCACGCCGGCGGCTACGTCGGGTCCGGACTCACCGCGACCAACCTCGCCGCTCGCACGCTGCGCGACCTGGTGCTCGGCCACGACACCGACCTCGTCCGGCTGCCGTGGACCGGTCACCGCGTCCGCCGGTGGGAGCCCGAGCCGCTGCGCTGGCTCGGCGTGCACGCGCTCTACCGGCTCTACCGGGCCGCCGACCGCCGCGAGGACGCCGGGCTGCCGCGCACCAGCCGGATCGCGCTCGCCGCCCACCGCGTGGCCGGCCGCTGACGCCGCTCGGCCCGGGCGCGACCCGGGTAGTGGACACCTGGTTCGCGCTCCCCCGACAGCCGCGGCTAGGTTGAGGGGACACCAGAAGACGTACACACGTATGGGACAGGAGCCGACGTGACCGACGTTGCGGCCAAGGATTCCCTGACGGTCCGGGACAACCGGACCGGTCAGGAGTACGACATCGCGATCACCGACAACACGATCGCGGCCAAGGACCTGGGGCAGATCCGCCTCACCGACGACGAGCCCGGCCTCGCCACCTACGACCCCGGCTTCGTCAACACGGCCTCGTGCCGTTCGGCGGTCACCTACATCGACGGCGACAAGGGCATCCTCGAGTACCGCGGGTACCCGATCGAGCAGCTGGCCGAGAAGTCCAACTTCCTCGAGGTGGCCTACCTGCTCATCCACGGCGACCTGCCCACCAAGGAGCAGTACGACGCCTGGGTGCACGAGATCACCTACCACACCTTCGTGCACGAGAACGTCAAGAACTTCATGCACGGCTTCCGCTACGACGCCCACCCGATGGGCATGCTGATGGCCTCGGTCGGCGCGCTGTCGACGTTCTACCCCGACGCCCGCAACATCAGCGACGCGGACAACCGGCACATGCAGATCGTGCGCATGATCGCCAAGATGCCGACGCTCGGCGCCTGGTCGTTCCGGCACGCGCAGGGCAAGCCCTACGTCTACCCCGACAACGACCTCGGCTACACCGCCAACTTCCTCTCGATGCTGTTCAAGATGAGCGAGCAGAAGTTCGAGGCCGACGAGCGGCTGGTCAAGGCCCTCGACGTGCTGTTCATCCTGCACGCCGACCACGAGCAGAACTGCTCGACCAACGCGGTCCGCTCCGTCGGCTCCTCCCAGGTCGACCCCTACTCGGCCGTCGCGGCCGGTGTGGGTGCGCTCTACGGGCCGCTGCACGGCGGCGCCAACGAGGCGGTGCTGCGCATGCTGCGCCGCATCGGCTCGACCGAGAACATCCCGGCCTTCATCTCCGGGGTCAAGGACGGCAACGAACGGCTGATGGGCTTCGGCCACCGGGTCTACAAGAACTACGACCCGCGCGCGAAGATCATCAAGAAGTCCGCCGAGGACGTCTTCGAGGTCACCGGCACCAACCCGCTCCTCGACATCGCGCTCGAGCTGGAGAAGATCGCGCTCGAGGACGAGTACTTCGTCAAGCGCAAGCTCTACCCCAACGTCGACTTCTACTCCGGCCTCATCTACGAGGCGTTCCAGTTCCCGCCCGAGATGTTCACGGTGCTCTTCGCCATCGGCCGTACGCCGGGCTGGCTGGCGCAGTGGTCGGAGCTGGTGCAGGACAAGGACCAGAAGATCGCCCGGCCCAAGCAGATCTACACCGGCGACCGCGAGCTCACCTTCACCTCGGCCTCCGAGCGCTGGGCCTGACGCCCACCACCTCGCACCACCTCACCAGGCCCGCACGACACCGACGCCCCCGTCTCCCGGCCGGGGGCGTCGGTGCGTCCGCCTCGTGGCCGCGGGTGGGAGCATCGCGGCGTGAGGACACGTGTGCTCGTCGCGGCCGCGCTCGTCTGCGCCGCGGTGGCGGGAGGGTGGGGGCTCAGCCGCTATGCCGGGGCGGCCCCCTTCGAGCTGCCCGTGGGCCCGACCGAGTGGGACGTCAGCGAGCGGTCGTGGTTGTCGAACGGCGTGCTGCACGTGGGCGACCGTCGGGTGACGATCGGCGAGGACCCGGCCGCCCACGTCGTGGGCCCGTCAGGTGCGTACTGGATCGACGGCCAGGTGCTGTGGTTCACCAGCGCCGAGGGCGGCACCGAGGAGGTGAGCGACCTGCAGTGGAGCAGCATGGTGATCTCTCCCGACCGGTCGACACTGGCCCTGCTGGACGGCTCGCGCGGCCCCACCGACGAGTACGGCACGCACGCCCTGCAGGTCGTGGTGTTCGACACCCGCACGGGCGAGCAGCTCTACCGCACCCCGGACACCGAGCCCGGGGACTGGGACCTGGCCGACCTCTACGAGGAGACGGTCCCCTCGCTCGACCGGGTGAGCACCGAGCACGTCGGGATCGACGGCGTCACCATCGACATCGCCAGCGGCACCGTGACGGTGGACGATCCCGGCAGCCTCGGCGAGATGCTGTTCGGGGACCGCTGAGCGGGCTCCCGTCACCGCTCGAACACCGCGGTGGTGCGCGCCGGCACGGTCACCGCGTCGTCAGCCACCGTGCTGCTCCGGACGACCGCGTCGCCGCCCGCCGCCTGCACCGGGTGCAGCGACCACCCCGCGCCCGTCCGCGAGACGGTCTGCGGCTGCGGCGTGGCGTTGACGACGACGAGGATCGCGTCGCGGTCCGGATCGGCGTCCGCTCCGACCGTGTCGTCCAGCAGCATCGCGACGACCCCGGGCACGGCGTCGAGGAACGACACCTTCTCCTGCACGGCGCGCGCGCTGCCGAGCCGGAAGAGCCGCGAGGACGACCGGATCCGGAGCAGGTCCAGCGCCCGCTGGTGCGCCTCGTCCATCGCGGCAGCATCCGGACGCAGCGCGGGGTCGCCCAGGAGCGGCCGCATGAACACCCACTTGTCCTCGTTGTCGGCGCGCGGCGGCAGCCCCGAGCCGAAGGTGTTCTCCCGCCGCTGCCAGTCGACGCGGTTGAACCAGTCGCCGGAGTCGTAGGAGTTGCGGTCCAGGCTCTTCGAGCGCAGCAGGTCGGTGCCGGCGTGCCAGAACACCACGCCCTGACCGAGGGCGACCGTCGACAGCGACACGGTGTTCATCCGGACCCGGTCGGCCATCGGCGTCGCACGCGGGAGCTTGAGGGCGAGGGAGTCCCACAGCGTCTCGTTGTCGTGCGCGTCGACGTACGCCACGGTCTCGGACGGCTCGGCGGCGTAGCCCGCCGGCCGGCCGTCGTGGTCGACGTCCGCGCCCCGCACCTCCTGCCCGGTCCGGGAGGAGGTGAACCGGAAGTCGGCGAGGTTGCCGGCCATGCCGAGCTTGACGAGGTCCTGCTGGTGCAGCAGCTGCGCGCGCTGCTCCTCGGGGGTGCCGTTGACCTCGGCGCCGTTGGGGTCGGTGAGGAGCCCCGAGCCAAAGCCCTGGACGCGCGGGTCCTCGTCGAAGGGTCCGCCGCCGCGCACGGCGTCGCGCAGCCGGTCGTTGAACGAGCCGATCCCGGTGCCGGCCAGGTGGCGCTGGGTCGCCTGCGCGAAGCGGGCGTCGTCGGCGACCTCGCCGAAGTTCCAGCCCTCGCCGTAGAGGTAGACCGTGCGTCCGTCGACGCCGTCGCGGCTCACGGTGAGGCCGTCGAGGGCCGCCCGCAGCCTCGTCATGTTCTCCAGCGAGTGGTGGCCCATCAGGTCGAAGCGGAAGCCGTCGACCCTGTAGTCCCGTGCCCAGGTGAGCACGGAGTCGATCATCAGCTTCTCCATCATCCGGTGCTCGGTGGCCGTGTTGGAGCAGCACGTGGAGCTCTCGACGCGACCCGCGGCGTCGAGACGGTGGTAGTAGCCGGGCACGACCTTGTCGAGCACGGACCTCTCGGCCTGGCCGTCGGCGGCGGTGTGGTTGTAGACCACGTCCAGGACGACCTGCAGCCCCGCCCGGTGCAGGCCCTGCACCATCCGGCGCAGCTCGAGGGTCCGGCGGGTGCCCTCCGGGTCGGTGGCGTACGACCCCTCCGGTGCCGTGTAGTGCAGGGGGTCGTAGCCCCAGTTGAAGCCGTCGCCGGTCCGGACCGCCTCCACGCACTCCTGCTGGCGCTCGGAGTCCGGCGGCAGTGACGCGAGGTCGCAGTCGGGCACCAGCTGGGCGGCGCGACGCTCCTCGATGGTCGCGATGTCGAACACCGGGAGCAGGTGCACCGTGTTGAGCCCCGCCTCGGCCAGGTGGCGCAGGTGCCGCATCCCGGCGGTGTCGTCCTGGTCGAAGGCCAGGTAGGTCCCCCGCTCGCCCTCCGGCACGGTCTCGTCGTCGATCGAGAAGTCGCGCACGTGCAGCTCGTAGATCGTGCGGTCCACCGGCCGGGCGATCACTGGGGGCGGCGTGTCCGCCCAGCCCGCCGGCGCGAGCGCCGGGTCGCTCAGGTCGACGACGAGTGACTGCGCGGAGTTGGTGGTGAGGGCCACCGACCAGGGGTCCGTCACCCGGTTCGTGACGACCGCTCGGGCGCTCGGCGCCCACACGCGCACCTCGTAGGTGTAGGCCGCGTCCTTCCAGGAAGGAGACCCGGTGACCGTCCACGTGCCGTCGCGCTGTCGCTCCATCGGCACGCCCTTGCCGCCGACGACGGCGGTCACGTCCTGCGCGGTCGGCGCCCACACCGCCAGCGTCGGCGTGCCGCCGCGCCAGGTGACGCCGAGCCCGCGGTCCGCGGCGTCGGCGTACAGGTGGTCGAGGACCCCGGGCACCTGCACGCCGGTGGCGTCGCGCAGCGTCCCGTCCGGGGCGTACGACGCCACGGCGAGCTGGCCGGTAAGGATCTCGCCCGCCCGCGCGGCCGCCGACGGGTCGAGCCGGAACGCCTGGAAACCCCCGAGGTGGGGGAACTGCGCCAGCACGTCGGCGGGGAGGCCCGCGGGGTCGTGGGTGAGCCGGACGCCCGAGCCCCCGGTGACGGCCTCCGCGTCGACGGCGAGGTCGCCCTGGTGCGACCAGTGCAGGCGGTGGGTCCCGTTCCCCCCGTCGGGCACGTCCCACGCGACCAGGTCGGCGCGCAGCCAGTGGGCCCGCGCCTGCGTGAGGTCGGCCGCGGGGTCGGTGGAGCGGGCGCTGGCGGTCGAGGGGCGTGAGGACACCTCGCCAGTGAAGTCCACCCGACCCAGACGTGGGAAGCGGGCCCGCCCCGCGGTCCGGGGGGCGACGTGACGGCTCCGTGCTCACTACACTCCGGCGACGAGGTCGACCGTGGAGGTGTCGTGGGGACACGTGGGGCGAGCACGCTGGGTCCCCTGCTGCGCGCGCTCCGCGAGGACGCGGGGCTCTCGCAGGAGGAGCTCGCCGAGCGCGCGGGGCTCAGCCCGCACGCCATCAGCGCCCTCGAGCGAGGCACCCGCACGCGCCCGTACCCGCACACGCTCCGCTCGCTGGCCGCGGCGCTCGGGCTCAGCGAGGAGGGCCGGGCCGGCCTCCTCGCCGCGGTCCCGGCGAGGTCGCCGCGAGCGGCGGCCTCCACGCCCGGGCCGGGGCCGCGTGACCTGCCGGTCCCCGCGACCCCGCTCATCGGCCGCGACGACGACGTCCGCCGGGTGACGGACCTCGTGCGGACCAGCCGGCTGGTCACCCTGAGCGGCCCCGGCGGCGTCGGCAAGACGCGGTTGTCCCTGGCGGTCGGGACCGCGGTGCGCGCGCGGTACGTCGACGGCGTACGCCTCGTCGAGCTCGCGCCGCTGAGGGAGCCCGCGCAGCTGCTCCAGGCCGTCGCCGACACCGTCGACGTGGCGCGCGACCCGAGCCGCCCGGTCCTCGACGACGTCGTCGAGCGCCTGCGCGGGCAGCAGCTGCTGCTGGTGCTGGACAACGTCGAGCACCTCCTCGACGCTGCCCCCGACGTGGCCGCGCTGCTCGCGGCGGTGCCGGACCTCACGGTGCTGGCGACCAGCCGCGCACCGCTGCGCGTGCGGGGCGAGACCGAGTACGCCGTGGAGCCGCTGGAGGTCGAGGACCTGCCGGACGGGTCGCCCTCCCCCGCGGCGCGCCTGCTGCTCGACCGGGCACAGCGGGTCAAGCCCGGGTGGGGTGCGGACCCCGGGGACGCGGACGCGGTGACCGCGACCTGCGAGCGGCTCGCCGGCCTGCCACTGGCCCTGGAGCTCGCTGCGGCCCGCGCCCGGCTCCTCGACCCCGCCTCCCTCCTCGACCGCCTCGACTCGGCCCTCGAGGCCGGACCGCGCGACCTGCCGCCGCGGCAGCGCACCATGCGCGCCACCCTCGACTGGAGCCACGGCCTGCTCGACGAGCCCGGGCGACGGTTGCTCCGGCTGATGGGCGTCTTCGTGGGGGGCACCACCCTGGCCGACCTCGAGGCGGTCGCCCAGCGCGCCGGGACCGACCGCTCGGAGGTGGCCACGAGCCTCGAGGAGCTGGTCGAGCACTCGCTGGTCCTGGCCGACGGTCCGGGTCGGCTGCGACTGCTCGAGCCGGTCGCGCAGTACGCCCGCGACCTGCTGCAGGAGTCCGGCGAGTGGGAGCGGGCCACCGCCGCCCACGCCGCCCACTACCTGGCCGTCGCGACCGAGCACAGCGCGAGCTACCGCGACGGTGGCCAGGTGGAAGCCCTCGCCCGCATCGACCTCGAGCACGCCAACATGACCGCGGCCGCCGAGCGGGCCCTCGCCGCCGGCGACGTCGAGACGCCGGCCCGGATGGCGTGGGAGCTGTGGCTCTACTGGTGGCTGCGCGGGCACCACGAGCACGGCCGCCGCTTCGCGGAGGGCGCCCTCGAGCACGCCGACTCGCTCGAGGCGCAGGTCCGTGCTCGGGCGGCCCTCGGCGCCGCCACGATGGCCTTCGCGATGGACGACGTGCCGACCGCTGCCGGGTGGTGGGGCGTCGCGCACCAGCACGCCGGCGGCAGTCCGGACATCCTGTCCAACGCCGTGGCGGGCGAGGGCCTCGTCGCACTGATGGCGGGCGACCTCCCGCGGGCGCAGCGCCTCTTCGACGAGGCGATCGTCCACGCGGAGGCCGGCGGGCCGCCGGTCGAGTGGACCTGGGCGCTGGGGCACATCTGGCTGGGCACCGTGGCGCTGCTGCGGGAGGACCCCGACGAGGCCGTGCGGCTCATCGGCGAGGGGCTCGCCTCGGCGCGGCGGCGCGAGGACCGGCTGACGTCCTATATCGCGCTCTACAACCTCTTCCAGGTCGAGCTCGCCCGCGGCGACCACGCGGCCGCCCGCCGGCACCTCGAGGAGGGCACGGCGCTGTCACTCGAGACGGGCGACCAGGCCAATCTCGCCTACCTGCTCGACGCCGGCGCGGTCCTGGCCGCGGCCTCGGGCCAGCACGCGCGCGTCCCGCTGCTGCTCGGCGCGGCCCAGGCCATCCGGGAGGCGCAGGGCTCGCACGGCTACGGCTACTACCGCCCCGACCCGGCGACCATCACCGCCGCCGCGGACGACGCGCGCGCCCACCTGGGTCCGGACCGCTACGACGACGCGCTCGACACCGGCCGCGGGCTGGCGCCGGCCACCGCCGCCGCGATGCTGCGCGACCCCGCCGCCGGAGCCCGGCTGCCCGACCGGGCCGGCTGACCCGCCTGCCTGTCCGCCCGCCTGCCCGCTGCCTGACCCGGCCGGCACCCGTACACCTCTCGTACAGCTGCCGCTGTCCGTGGTCCCGACCGTCCCGCGCGGCGCAGGGTGCTGCCACGGCACACCACCGTGCCGCCTCACCCAGGAGCCGCCATGAGCACCACCCTCGACCCGTCCGCCCGGTCCGGATCGCGCCACGATCCCGGCACCGGCTCACCCACCCGGCCGCGCGGCAGGGGGTGGGTGCTCGCCGGGGTCGGCGCCGGAGCCGCGGGCATCGTCTCGATGGTCGCCAGCAGCCTCGTCGACGCCGTCTACGACCCCGCGACCAGCGGTGACGCCGACGCGATCGCCGAGGCCATGTCGAACCAGGTGGCGCAGGTCCTGGTCTTCCACACCGCGACGATGCTGTCCTGCGCGCTGCTCGTGGTCTTCACCGCGGGGCTCCACCGCCAGCTCCGCCACCGCACCGGCCCCGACAGCCTGGTGCCGGGCGTGGCCGCCATCGGCCTGGTCCTCGTCGCGGTCGCACAGCTGATGGGCGCGGGCCTGACGACGGAGTTCGCCTTCGCGTTCGCCGCTCCGGACGACGCGTTCGTGCCCGAGACCGTCGCCTTCTTCGGGCACTGGGTCGGCACCGTGCCGTGGCTGTGGGGAGCCGCCGGCCTCACCGGGCTCGCCGTGGCGGCCGCGACGTTCCGGCAGGGCGCGTACCCGCGCTGGATCGGGTGGGTCAGCGTCGTGCTCGGCGGGCTCACCGCCGTCTTCCTGGTGAGCCCCGCCCAGTACATGGCGGGCATGACGGGGCCGGTCTGGCTGCTCGTGGTCTCGCTCGGCCTGCTCCGCACCGCCCGCGAGGCCTGACGTGCCCGCGGAGGAGCAGGTGGGGGCCGGCGCGGACGCGGACACGTGGGCCGACTTCGCGGCGTACGTCGCCGAGCGCAGGCCGGTGCTCCTCCGCTGGGCCCGGGCCGTGGCCGGGGACCCGCACAGCGCCGAGGACCTGCTGCAGGAGTCGCTGCTCAGGGTCCTGCCGCACTGGGCGGGGCTCCGCGACCGCGCAGCGGCCGACGCCTACGTCCGCCGCACCATCACCCGCCAGCACGTCTCGGCGCTGCGCCGGCCGTGCCGCCGCGAGGTCACGACCGCTTCGGTACCCGAGACCTGGCGGCCCGACGAGCGCCGCACACCGGAGGTCTGGGGTCTCGTCCTCGCCCTCCCCGGCCGGCAGCGCTCCGCGGTGGCGCTGCGCTTCTACGAGGAGCTCAGCATCGCCGAGACCGCCGCCGTCCTCGGCTGCTCCACCGGCACCGTGAAGTCCAACACCAGCCGCGGCCTAGCCGCGCTCCGCCGCGTCGCCGACCAGGCGCTCGCCGGCTGACCACCCTGAGAGGATCGACCATGACCAGCCCCGACCCCGCACCCTGGCTGCCCGACGACTTCGTGCACCCGACCCGGGTGGAGGTGCCCTTCGGGCATCACCTGCGCCCGATCCGGGCGGAGGACACCGACCTCGACATGGTGGCGGTGATGGGCTCGCGCGAGCGGCTGTGGAGCATCTACGGCGCGGCGTGGGGGTGGCCGCCGGCCGACATGTCGCACGAGGCCGACCGGGCCGACCTGGCCCGCCACGCCGCGGAGATGGAGACTCACGAGTCCTTCAACTACGCCCTGCTCGACACCGACGAGACGGCGCTGCTCGGCTGCGTCTACATCGACCCGCCCGAGAAGCCGGGAGCCGACGCGGAGATCTCCTGGTGGGTCGTGGACGAGTGCGTCGGCACCGAGCTCGAGCACGCCCTCGACGAGCTCGTCCCACGCTGGATCGCCGAGGACTGGCCCCTCGAGCGCCCCCGCTACGTCGGCCGCGACCTGTCGTGGGCGGAGTGGATGGCGCTGCCCGACCTGCCCCGCTGACAGGTCTCGGCGCCTTCCCAGCGGTCTCTCAGCATGGCCACAGGGACGCGGGGCACAGTGGACGCATGAGCTCGACACCACCCCCCTACGCCTCCGACGACCCGTACCAGCCCCGCGGGACGGAGCAGCCCGCACCCGGGTCCGCCTACCGGCCCGAGCAGCCCCCGCGCCGCCGGCGTACGGGCCTGGCTGCCGCGGTCCTCGCGACCTCGCTCCTCGTCGGCGGTGGCGCCGGCATCGGCGGTGCCGCCCTGTGGGACGCGACCCAGGACGAGACGTCCACCCCGGCCCGGGACGACCAGGTGTCCACCTCGCCCGTCGCGGACCAGTCGCAGGCCCCGGCCGCGGACGGCTCGGTCGAGTCGGTCGCGCAGAAGGTGCTGCCGAGCGTGGTGAAGATCGACGTCGCCACCGCCGAGGGCGGCGCGTCCGGCTCCGGCATCGTCCTCACCGCCGACGGCACGATCCTCACCAACAACCACGTGGTCGAGGGTGCCGAGGAGGGCGGCTCGCTGCGGGTCTCCTTCGACGACGGCACGAGCGCGGACGCCGAGATCCTCGGCACCGACCCGCTCACCGACACCGCCGTCATCAAGGCCTCGGGCGTCACCGACCTGACCCCCGCGACCATCGGCAGGTCGGCCGACCTCGGGGTCGGCGAGGGCGTCGTCGCGATCGGCTCGCCCTTCGGCCTCGACGCCACCGTGACGAGCGGCATCGTCAGCGCGCTCGACCGTCCGGTCAACGTCGGCTCCGACGACCAGGGCAACTCCACGACCTACCCCGCCGTCCAGACCGACGCGGCGATCAACCCGGGCAACTCCGGCGGCCCGCTCGTCGACATGACCGGCGCGGTCGTGGGCATCAACTCCTCCATCCGCACCGCCGCGTCGGGCTCGCCCTACGGCGAGGCCCAGTCCGGCTCGATCGGCCTCGGCTTCGCCATCCCCATCGACGAGGTCATGCCGATCGTCGACCAGATGGCCGCCGGCGAGACCCCGACCCACGCCCGCCTCGGCATCCAGGTCGGCGACGCGGAGACCGGCGACGAGGCCGGCGCGGTCATCCGCGAGGTCAGCGCCGGCTCGACGGCCGAGGAGGCCGGGATCGAGGCCGGCGACGTGATCACCTCGATCGACGGCCAGCGCATCACCGGCGCCGACTCCCTCGTCGCGACCATCCGGTCCTACCGCCCCGGTGACGAGGTGGAGGTCACCTGGACCCGTGACGGCGAGTCGCAGGACGCCACCGTGACCCTCGACAGCGACGCGACGGGTGGCTGAGCGCCCAAACCTTCGACACCACCGTCGCCTCGTCAGGCCGGCCGCGCCATGATGGTGCGGCCGGCCTTCGGCGTCCCTCCGCCGTCGTCGTCCCCGTCGTCGTCCCCGTCCCGAGGAGTCACATGCAGCTCGAGCTGAGCCCCACCGACGCGGAGTTCCGCGACCGGATGCGGGAGTTCTTCACCACGAAGGTCCCGCAGGAGATCCGCGACACCGTCCTGGAGGGGCGCCACCTCACGCGGGACCAGATCGTGGAGACCCAGCAGGTGCTCAACGCGGAGGGGCTCGCGGTGCCGCACTGGCCGGTGGAGTGGGGCGGGCAGGACTGGACGGACCTCCAGCGCCACCTGTGGCACGAGGAGATGCAGCGCGCCGGCGTGCCGATCCCGTTGGCCTTCAACGCCTCGATGATCGGCCCGGTCATCGCACACTTCGGCACCGAGGAGCAGAAGCAGCGCTTCCTGCCCCCCACCGCCAACCTCGACATCTGGTGGTCGCAGGGCTTCTCGGAGCCCGACGCGGGCTCCGACCTGGCCAGCCTGCGCACGACCGCCGTGCGCGACGGCGACGACTGGGTCGTCAACGGCCAGAAGACCTGGACCACGCTCGGCCAGTTCGGCGACTGGATCTTCACCCTCGTGCGCACCGACCCCGAGGTGAAGAAGCAGGCCGGCATCTCCATGCTGCTCATCGACATGACCACCCCCGGCGTCGAGGTCCGGCCCATCGAGCTGATCGACGGCGGCCACGAGGTCAACGAGGTGTGGTTCACCGACGTCCGCGTCCCGGGCGACCTCCTCGTGGGCGACCTCAACGGCGGCTGGACGATCGCGAAGTTCCTCCTCGGCAACGAGCGCGTCGGCGTCGCGCCGGTGGGCGCGACGAAGCGGGCGCTGGCGACGCTCAAGGCCACCGCCGCCGACCAGCTGCGCGACCCGCTGGTGCGGGCCCGCGTCGCCGACCTCGAGAACGAGCTGCTCGCCCTCGAGCTCACCGCCCTGCGGGTCGTCGCCCACTCGGCGGGCGGTGAGCCGCACCCCGCCTCCTCCGTCCTCAAGCTGCGCGGCACCGAGCTGCAGCAGGCCGTCAGCGAGCTCGCCCTCGACCTCGCCGGCCCGGCCTCGCTCGCCGCTCGAGCCGGCGAGGACTCGCCGCAGGAGGGCTGGGCCCGACGCACGGCACCGACCTACCTCAACCTCCGCAAGGCGTCGATCTACGGCGGGTCCAACGAGATCCAGCGCCAGATCATCAGCCGCACGATCCTGGGACTGTGAGGGGAACCGACATGGACTTCACCTACGACGACGAGCAGCTCGCCCTCCGCGACGCCGTCCGCGGCCTGCTCGCGACGGCGTACGCCGACCACGAGGCGCGGCGTCGCGCCGTGGCCGAGGACCCCGGGTTCGACCGCGCGCTCTGGGACCGGCTCGCCGAGATGGGCGTCCTCGGGCTGCCCTTCAGCGAGGACGACGGCGGTGTCGGCGCAGGCCCGGTCGAGATCGGGGTCGTGTGCCGGGAGCTCGGGCGGGTGCTGGCACCCCAGCCCTACCTCTCCGGCGTGGTGCACGCCGGAGGGCTCGTCGCGGCCGTCGGCTCCCCCGAGCAGAAGGCCGACCTGCTGGGCCGGCTGAGCGCCGGCGAGCTCGTCCTCGCCGCCGCCGACACCTCGCCCGGCGCGCGCTGGACCTCGCGGGCGGACGGCGTACGAGCCACCGTCTCCGGCGACGTCTGGGCCCTCGACGGCGTGGCCGACCCGGTGATGGGCGGCGAGGCGGCCGACGTCCTCGTGGTGACCGCCGCGCTGCCCGACGACGGGGGCACGGGCGTGTTCCTCGTGGATGCCGCAGCCGTCACGCGGACCGGCTACGCAGCCGCCGACCTCACCCGGGCGGCGAGCATCACCTTCGACGGCAGCGCCGCGACCCCGCTCGGCGAGCCGGGCCGCGACCTCTCCCCCAGCGTCGCCACGATCAGCGACCTCACCCGGATCATGGGGGCCAACCAGGCGCTCGGCGTGATGCAGAGCCAGGTGCGCGCGACGACCGACTACCTGAGGTCGCGCAAGCAGTTCGGGGTCACCCTCAACACGTTCCAGGCGCTCACCTTCCGCGCCGCCGACATGTACGTCTCGCTCGAGCTGGCGCACAGCATGGTCGACTGGGCGACGATGACCATCGCCGGCGGCGACCCGGCCGCGGTGGCGGTCGCCGCCGACCGCGTCGGCCTCCACGTCTCGCGCGCGGCCCGCCACATCGGCCAGGAGGCGATCCAGCTCCACGGCGGGATCGGCATGACGGCGGAGTACGCCGTCGGGGTCGGCACCGCGCACCTGACCGTCCTCGAGCAGTGGCTGGGCAACCACACCCACCACCTGTCCCGGCTCGCCGGGCGGGTCGACGACCACGAGCTGGTCGAAGCCGTCTGATGGACCTCTCCCTCACCGAGGACCAGCGGGCGTTCCGCGACCTGGCCCGCGACTTCCTCGAGCGGGAGGCGGTCCCGCACCGCATGCAGTGGGACCGCGACGAGTCCGTCGACCTGGCCATCGTCGCGAAGATGGCCGAGCTCGGCTTCTTCGGCCTGACCATCCCCGAGGAGCACGGCGGCGTGGGCGGCGACTACGTCACCTACGCGCTGGCCATGGAGGAGCTGGGCCGCGCCGACTCCGCCCTGCGCGGCATCGTGTCGGTGAGCAGCGGGCTGGTCGGCAAGTCGATCCTCGCCCACGGCACCGAGGAGCAGAAGCAGGAGTGGCTGCCGCAGCTCGCCGCCGCGACCCGGCTCGGCTGCTTCGGCCTCACCGAGCCCGGCACCGGCTCGGACGCCGGCAACCTCACCTCGCGCGCGACCCGCGACGGGTCCGACTGGGTCATCCACGGGCAGAAGCTGTTCATCACCAACGGCACCTGGGCCGACCTGGCTCTCGTCTTCGCGCGCACCAGCGACGACGGTCCGCGCGGCGTGACCGCCTTCCTCGTGCCGACCGACACCCCGGGCTTCACCGCCCGCGAGATCACCGGCAAGCTCGGCCTGCGCGGCCAGGCGACCGCCGAGCTGTTCCTCGACGACGTACGCGTCCCCGGCTCGGCCGTCCTGGGCGAGGTCGGGCAGGGCTTCAGGATCGCGATGGGCACCCTCGACAAGGGCCGGCTCGCCGTGGCGTCCGGCTGCGTCGGGATCGTGCAGGGCTGCCTCGAGGCCTCGGTCGCCTACGCGACGGAGCGCACGCAGTTCGGAAAGCCGATCGCGTCGTTCCAGCTCGTGCAGGACCTCATCGCCGACATGTCGGTCGACGCCGACGCCGCGCGGCTGCTCGCCTGGCGCTGCGCCGACCTCATCGACCGGGGCGAGCCCCACGGCACGGCCGCGTCCAAGGCCAAGCTCTTCGCCTCGGAGGCCGCCGTCCGCGCAGCCAACAACGCCATCCAGGTGCACGGCGGCGCCGGGTACGTCGACGACTTCCCCGTCGCGAAGTACCTCCGTGACGCCCGGGTGATGACCCTCTACGAGGGCACGTCGCAGATCCAGAAGCTCCTCATCGGGCGGGCCGAGACCGGGATCAGCGCCTTCACGTGACGGCCGGCTGAGGGACGGCTGACCGACGGCTGGGTGGAGGCTGGGTGACGGCGCGCCCGACCCGCCCTAGAGTCGGCGCATGCGCATCGTGGGTGGGGCGGCCGCGGTCATCGGCCTCGGCTCCGCCGCCCTCGTCCTCGCCCTCACCGGCCGGTCCGGACCGGCCACCACCGACCCCGGCGCGGTCGCGGTCCCCGCGGAGCTCGCGGGCTACTCGCACCTCACGGGTCGGGTGTCGGACTCCGCGCCCGGAGCGGCCGTGGCGCTCTACCAGCACGGCTTCGGCGTCGAGCTCCTCGACTCGCCGCAGGCAGTGGTGCTGGGAGCGGGCGGCGACACCTACCGTCGCGTCGACGTCGCCGAGCGCCGTGCGGGCGCCGAGACGCAGGGCGACCCGGCACCGATGCTCCTGTCCCCCGACGGCACCAAGGTCGCCGTGGGTGACCACGACACCGACCGTCCCGACGTGGTCGTCGTCGACCTGGTCACCGGCGAGACCACCGAGCACGCGCTGCCGGCCGGCCGCAGCGTCGTACCGGTCGCGTGGTCGAGCGACGGCCGCACGGTGGCGCACCTGCTGTCCCCGGAGCCGACGAGCCCCTACTCCGGCGGACGGATCACCGGCGACGTCGGGCTGCTCGACCTCACGGACGACAGCACCACGGTGCTGGAGGAGCGGACGGCCGTCGCAGCCGCCTTCTCCCCCGACGGCTCGGAGCTGGCGGTCGAGCGGACCGGCACCGCGGCTCGCATCTCCGTGGTCGACCTCGGCACCAGGGCGCGACGCGACGTCGAGGCGGACGGCGTGCTGGCCGGGCCTGCCGCCTGGTCGCCCGACGGACGGCTGCTCGCCACCACGACCACGCGACCCGACCCCGGGGCACCGGGCGAGTCCCCCGGCCGGCCCACGGGGCTGACGTTCGTGGACGTCGCGGACGCGGGCGCCGAGGTCCCCGCACCGCTGCCGCTGTCCCTCGCCGGCCCGGGACGCGTCCTCGGCTGGAGCGGGCCCGAGGAGGTGGTGGTGCTCCTCGACACGGAGAACGACGACCCCTGCTGCGGCTCGGACACGCTGACGCTGTCGGGCGTCCCGCTCGACGGGTCCGCACCCGCTCCGCTGATGCGCCTCACCGACCTCGGGAGCTTCGGCGTCGGCCGGTTCCAGCTGGCGTCGGCCACCGTGGACGACCTGCGCGTGGTGCGCCCGACGGAGGTCGACCGCGGTCCGTGGCCCCTCGCGCTGCGCGGCTGCCTGGTGCTCCTGGTCGGCCTGGTCGCCTGGCTCGTGGCCCGGTCCGCCCTGCGCCGGCGGTCCCGACGCGGGTCGACCCGGCACCCGTCCCCGTCGCCGCGTCCGGCGACGGACGTCCGGCAGCTCACGGACCAGCGTCGATGACCCGGCGTGCCTCGTCGAGGTCGAGGTCGTAGGGCCCGATCCGGGTGAGCACCCACGACGCGCCCCGGTCGAGCCAGGGCGCGACGTCCTGCTCCGGTCGCAGGTCGACCACCACCTCGAAGCCGGGCGGCGGGTCGTGCACGGCGAGACCGGAGGTGACCGCGTCGAGGTCGTCCGGACCCTCGAGGCCGATGACGAAGAAGCCGTCGTGCCGCGCGGCCCGCCGCACCGGCGCGCGGTTGCCGAACCGCCCGGCGAGCCAGATCGGCACGGACGGTGCCGGACGGAACCGCACGTCCCGGGCGACGTAGTGCTCGCCGTCGTGGTCGACCGGCTCGCCCGCGAGCAGCCCCGTCAGGACCTCGAGCCCCTCGTCGAGCATCCGCCCCCGCCGCTTGGGATCCGGCTCGTCGCCGAAGGCGCTGAACTCCCCGACCCAGTCGTCGCCGAGCCCGAGGCCCAGCACGAACCGGCCACCCGAGAGCACCGCCAGGCTGGCCGCCTGCCGGGCGAGGACCTGCGGCCGACGCCTGGCGAGCGGGGTCACCATCGGCCCGAGGACCAGCCGCTCGGTCCGCAGGGCGACGGCGGCGCAGCAGGTCCACGGATCCGCGACGGCGGCGACCCGCTCGCCGTACTGCAGGTGGTCCCAGACGAAGAAGCCGTCCCAGCCGGCCTCCTCCGCGGCAGCAGCCAGGTCGCCGACCACCCGCGGGTCGGCGAGCGCGTCGAACGGGGCGACGAAGAGTCCGCGGCGCGTGGTCATGGACCGATCATGCCTGCACCCTCGCCGGCCCGGTCAGACGGACGCGAGGAACGCGAGCACGCGCTGCACCAGCAGCGCCGACGCCTCGGGGTCGTACGCGTCGAGCGAGGAGTCGGCGAACAGGTGCTGGTCGCCGGGGTAGACGAACAGCTCCGCGGCGGGGGTGGAGGCGACGAGCTCGCGCGCCGCCGGCAGGTCCTCGTCGAAGAACTCGTCGTCCTCCTTGCCGTGGACCTGCACCGGCACGCCCTCCGGCCACGCATCGCCGAACTCGGAGACCGGGAGGCACGAGTAGACGAGCAGGGCGCCACGCGCACCGGGACGGGTCTGCGCGAGCCGCTGGGCGATGGTCACCCCGAAGGAGAACCCGGCGTGGACGAGGTCGGGACCGAGGTCGTCCGCAGCGGCTGCACCGCGCTCGCGGATGGCGTCGAGACCGGCGGAGCGGGCGTACGCGAAGCCGTCCTCGATGCTGTCGAACGTCCGGCCGTCGAACAGGTCCGGGGTGTGCACGGTGTGACCGGCGGCCCGCAGCTCGTCGGCGAACGCCCTGACCCCGTCGGTCAGGCCCTGGATGTGGTGGTGCAGCAGTACCTCGACCATGCGCTGTCTCCTCGGTGAATGATCCATGATTCCGGAACGTTCGACGATGCTAGTCTGATATGCCATGGTCGACAACCCGCCCGGCCACGAGCTCGCCGACCGGATGGCGCTGACCACGCCGGCTCAGGTGCGGGCCATCGGGCACCCGCTCCGCACCACGATCCTGCAGCTGCTCCACGAGCGGGCGGCGACCGTCACCGAGCTGGCCTCGGCGCTCGAGCGGCCGAAGAGCACCGTCGCCCACCACGTCGAGGTGCTCACCCGCGAGGGGCTGCTCCGGGTGGTGCGGACCCGCCGGGTGCGGGCGATCGAGGAGCGCTTCTACGGACGCACCGCGCGGATGTTCTACGTGTCGGCCGAGCCCTCGGCCGCGGGCGAGCAGGCGCCGACGGACTTCAACGACTTCGAGGTGGCCGCACGCGAGTCCGCGACGGCGTTCGAGCAGGGCAGACTGTGGGGCTTCATCCGTCACGCCCGCATCTCCGAGGACCAGGCCTCCGCCTTCTGGGAGAGGATGGCCGAGCTGGTCGCCGAGTTCGACCAGGCACCGAGGTCCGGCGACACCGTCTACGGGTTCGCGGTCGGCATCTATCCCACGGACCACCCGGCGCTGCCGGTCGAGGACTGAGCGCCCCTAGCTCGAGAACACCGTCAGGACCGACCCGTCGGGGTCTCGCATCCACGCCACCGCCAGGCCGTCCTGGCCGACCGAGACGAGGTCGTCGTCGAGGTCGAACGGCAGGTCGTCGGGACCGAGGAACGACACGCCGCGCTCGCGCAGGGTGCGGACGGTCGCGTGGACGTCGTCGACGCGGATGGTGGCGACCGGCCAGCTCGCCGATCCGGCGTCCGCGACGTCGGGCAGCAGGTTCAGCACCGTGCCGTGGTCGCCCGCGAGCACCCAGCCCCCTCCCGGCGCGGGGCTGCCCTCCAGCCCCAGCTGGTCCTCGTAGAAGGACCGGGCGCGGTCGAGGTCGGTCACGGCGATGACCGGGGCGATGTGGAAGGGCGCGGGACGCGAGGCCATCCCGGCACCGTACGCCCTGATGCCGCCCTGATGCCGCCCTGATGCTGTCGACCGAGCGTGCGTCCGGCGTAGCCTCCTCGCACGAAGCGGCGCTCCGTCCCGCCCGGCGGGACACCGACTGACCGGGGAGGCTCCATGAAGCTGTTGCTCACGTCCGGCGGGGTGACCAACCCCAGCATCCACGCGGCGCTGGTCGGGCTGCTGGGCGGGCCGACGACCGAGGCCACCGCGCTCTGCATCCCGACGGCGCAGTGGGGACATCCGATGTGCGGGCCGGTCTCGGCCCGGAACTCCGTGACGGGCGAGCCGCCGCACGGTGGCCTGGCGGCGCTCGGGTGGAAGGCGCTGGGGCTGCTCGAGCTGTCGGCGCTGCCCACGGTCGGCGCTGATCGGTGGGTGCCGTGGGTGCGGGAGGCCGACGTGCTGCTGGTCGACGGCGGCGACGCCACCTACCTGTGCCACTGGATGCGTGAGTCCGGCCTGGCCGACCTCCTCCCGGAGCTCACCGACACGGTCTGGGTGGGCGTCAGCGCCGGCAGCATGGTGCTGACCCCTCGCATCGGCACCGACTTCGTCGAGTGGGCGTCGGCGCCGGACGACCGCACCCTCGGGGTCGTCGACTTCTCGATCTTCCCGCACCTCGACGTCTTCCCGGAGAACACGATGGCCGACGCCGAGCGCTGGGCCGACGGGATCGACGGCCCGGCCTACGTCATCGACGACCAGACGGCGATCAGCGTCGACGGCGAGGCCGTGGAGGTCGTCTCCGAGGGCAGCTGGCGCCTCCTGGCGCCGTAGGCCCACCGGAGGTCTGCCTCACTCCCCCGCGGACGCTCCGGCGTCGTGTGGGCCGACCGGTGCCGGCAGCGCCGCCAGTGCCGTCTCGGCGATGCCGAGCAGGTCCTCGGTGGTGCCGCCGTCGCGGGCGCAGCCGGACATGCCGCGGAGGACGGCCACGACGAACGACGCGAGGTGCCCGGCGTCGGTCCCGGGGGGAAGGTCCCCGTCCCGCACTCCCTGCTCCAGGCGGTCCTCGAGTCGCTGGCGGAGGACCTCGCGCTGCGCGTCGAGACGCGGCTCGGTCAGCATGAGGCACCCGGGAGGCGTCGCGGCACCGGTGTGGGCGCGGGCGGTGTCCCGCAGGACCTGGGCGACCGCGTCGTGCGCGGACGGCAGCGCGAGGGCGCGCTCGACCGCCTCGCGGGTGCGCTCGAAGTAGACCGTCGACGCCTCGTCGAACAGGCGGACCTTGTCGCCGAAGGCGGCGTAGAGGCTCGGAGGCGTCACGCCCATCGCCGCGGTCAGCGTGGCCACGGACGTCCGGTCGAAGCCCGCTCGCCAGAACTCCCGGACGGCGACCGCCAACGCTGCCTCGCGATCGAAGCTCCGTGGACGGCCGGCCATGGGAACCATCGTAACGTATCGATCACTACGGAATGTGCTACGGTCGCGGTCGGCAATCAATAGTGACCACTACGGAATGGATCTCCATGGACATCAACGGCGCAGTCGTGCTCGTCACCGGCGCGAACCGCGGCATCGGCGCGGAGTTCGTCGAGCAGCTCAAGGCACGCGGAGCGGCCAAGATCTACGCGGCCAGCCGCAACGCCAGCGCCATCGACGCCGGAGGCGTCCACGCGCTCGAGCTCGACGTCACCGACGCGGCCCAGGTCGACGCGGCGGCGGCGGTCGCGACCGACGTCGACGTGCTCGTCAACAACGCGGGCGTCTCGACCGGCACCCCGCTCGTGAGCGGGGACGAGTCGACGATCCGGCGCGAGATGGACACCAACTTCTACGGTCCGCTGCTGATGACGCGCGCGTTCGCCCCGATCCTCGCGACGAACGGAGGAGGGGCGATCGTCAACGTGGTGTCGGCGCTGTCGTGGTTCACCCTGCCCGGCGCGGGTGCGTACGCCGCCTCGAAGGCTGCGGCGTGGGCCCTGACCGACAGCACCCGGCTCGAGCTCGCCGGGCAGGGGACGCACGTCGTCGGCGTCCACATGGGGCTCGTGGACACCGACATGGCCAAGGGCGTCGACGCCCCGAAGATCTCGCCCGCGGACCTGGCGAACGCCGGCCTCGATGCCGTCGAGTCGGGCGTGCAGGAGGTGCTGGCCGACGACTGGGCGCGGTTCGTGAAGTCCGGACTGGCCCTGGACCCGCAGGCGCGCTACGAGCGGATCCTTGCTGCCCTGGGGTCGTGAGCGACGTCTCCTGACAGGGCTGGGGGGCTAGTCCCCGGCAACCTCCGCCACCAGTGCGGCCACCTCGCGCGCACAGCCCCACCCGATCGTGATCCCCGAGCCGCCGTGGCCGTAGTTGTGCACGACCGGCACCTCCATCGAGTCCTCGACCAGCTCGACCCGGACCTCCGGTCGCCCAGGTCGCAGGCCCACGACTGTGTCGATGACCTCTGCGCCCGCCAGTCCGGGGGCGATGTCGGTGCACCGTCGGAGGATCGCCGCGGTCTCGGCAGGGTCCGGCTCGGTGCTCCAGCTGCCGACGTCCAGCGTCCCACCGAGGATGCAGTCCGCGGACCGGGGGTGCACGTACGCCCGACCGCCGGGGTGCTGCTCGTCGCGGACGGAGAGCGTCAGGCCGGGATTGGTGACCCGGACGATCTGCCCGCGGACGGGGTAGACGGTGTCGTCGTGCACGAGCGCGCCGGCACCCATGCCGGCCGCGTTCACGATGACGTCCGGGGCGAGGTCCAGCACGTCGTCCAGTCGTGCCACCCGCCGCATGACCCGGCTGGCTCCTGCTGCCAGCACCTGCTCGTGCAGGTGCGGCAGGTAGTCCGGCATCTCCACCAGGGGAACGGCGAACCGCAGCCCCCGCGCATAGCCGGGAGGCAGCTCGTCCGGGTCCGCCTCGCGCACCTCGCCGACCGCTGCCGCCCACGCAGGCTCGGGACGCGCGGGGTCGCGCGCATCGCGGTAGAGGACGAGCGACTCGCGCATCACCACGCCGGGGACGAGGGCCCTCGCCTCCGCCGACAGGATGTCGTACGTCGTCGCGCTCCAGCGCGCGACGGCGTCCGCCGGTCCCGCTGCGGTGGGGAACCACACCGCCGCTGCGAGGTAGGAGGTCGTGCGGTCGAGCGGGTCGCCGCTCACGACGGCGACGTCGTGGCCGTCCTGGAGCAGCAGGCGGGCACAGCTCAGACCGCTGACCCCGGCTCCGACCACCACCACGCGCACCTCTGGATGATGGCACGCAACCTCTCCACGTCCGCCCGTTGATCCGGGTGAGCTCCACCCGCCTCTCGGGCGTGAGCGTGTGCCGGTGGCCCGGGTCATGGATCCGGTGGTGGTAGGAGCAGAGCAGGATGCCGCGCCCGGGAATGGTGCGGCATCCCCTGTCCCGGATCGCCAGGGCGACCCGCTGGGACGGGGTGACGACGCGGCGCTTGCGGCCGACGCCGAGGACCTCGCTCCGGTCGCGGACGGTGGAGCGCGCCCGGCTCGACACAGCCGGCTCGCGACGAGGTCCCTCAGGTCTGGGCCGTCAGTGCCAGCCAGAGCAGCATCTTGTCGCGTGGGTCGGTGAGGTCGCGACCGGTGAGCCGCTCGATCTGCTTGATGCGGTACATGACGGTGTTGCGGTGGCAGTAGAGCTCCTCCGCGGCGTGGGTCGGCGAGCCGTCGTGGGCGAGCAGCGAGCGCAGAGTCTTGAGCAGGGTGTCGGCCTGCGGGTGGTCCAGCAGCGCACCGAACGCCTCGTGGATGAGCAGCGGCGTCACGTGCGAGTCGCCGGCCAGCAGCACCTCGGGCAGCCGGTCGGTGACCCCGACGACACCGCCGCCGACCGGGACCGTCCGTGCCGAGCGCATCGCCAGCTGGAACGCCGTGCCGAAGCCGTGGACGCCGTTGCTCGACGCGACGGCGATCCGCCCCTCGGCCGCCGGCTCGATGAGGGCGACGAGGCCGGGCTCGTCCGGCAGGCGACCGGAGAGGAGGCCGTAGGCCACGCCGGAGCGCACGTGCCAGTGCGAGCTGATGCCCTGGCGCTGCAGCTGGTCCTCGAGCCGGCCGACGGGGTCGCAGTCCCCCGGCTCGGCGATGACCACCACGCAGGCGACGGCGTCGCCGGGGCCGAGGCCGAGAGCCGCGCGTGCCGCCTCGGCGAAGGTGGGGTCGCCGCCCCGCCCGTCGGCGAGCCCGTCCATGACCGTCTGCTGGCGCTGCTGGTCCCGGCGGTGCACCCGGTCGCGCTCGCGGTGGTAGGCCTCGATCAGCACGGCACTCTGCACGTCGAGGTTCGACCACACCGCACGCGCCGCCACGAGGAGGTCGGTGTCCGGGACGTCGTCGGCACCGGCGCGACCGGCCGCCTCGGTGAGCGCCTCCCAGAGCACCCGCGCCCCCATCGTGTAGGCGTTGAGGACGAGCTCGAGGGGCACGCCCTGGCGCGCGCGCCGCCGTCCGGTCTCGCGCCACAGCTCGACGGCCGACGCCTTGGCGGAGTCGATCCCGGACAGCACCTGCAGTCCGCGGCGGATGTGCTCGCGGCAGGAGTGCCGGATGTCGTCGGGCAGGTGCTCGCTCATCTCGGCGTAGGCGTCGAGATCACGGGCCAGCAAGCGGGCCGAGATCATGTCGGCCACCTCGTCGGAGCGGTGCAGGATCGAGCGCCACGCCCGCTCGACGCGCTCGGCGGCCACCGTCGGCTCGTCGATCGCCCGGGTGTCCACGAGCCCACCGTGGCACCCGGTGCACACACATAGCCACCACCGGGCCCGAAATCGCCTCCGGTTCTGTGCTGCCCGCCCAATGTGCTGGCAGCCCGATCCGGTGACAGTGGTCCACGTCAGGTCCCGGACCGGGGAGGGTCGGCTGCACGTGGACGAGCTCGAGATGGACGCCATCACCGTGACCTTCGGCGGGCTCACCGCGCTCGACGACGTCGGCCTGCAGGTCGGTCCGCGGCAGGTGCACGGGGTGATCGGGCCCAACGGCGCCGGCAAGACGACGCTGTTCAACGTGGCGTGCGGCTTCGTCCAGCCCGACAGCGGCGAGGTCCGCCGCCGTGGCGAGCGCATCGACCCTCTGCGTCCCCGCGACCTGCCCGCGCTCGGCATGGCCCGGACGCTGCAGGGGCTCGGGCTGTTCGACCGGATGTCGGTGCTGGACAACGTGATGGTGGGGGCCGACCACCACGCCCGCTCCGGCTTCCTCGGCTCGCTGCTCGCCCTGCCACGGGCCGGCCGGGACGAGCGGGCGCTGCGCGACCGGGCCCGGGCGGTGCTCGGCGACCTCGGCGTCGCGGCGTACGCCGACCGCTACCCGCCGAGCCTGCCCTACCCCGTCCGCAAGCGGGTCGCCCTGGCCCGCGCGCTGGTCTCCGCGCCCGACGTCCTGCTCCTCGACGAGCCGGCGAGCGGGCTGTCGGCCGCCGAGATGGACGAGCTCGGCGAGCTGGTGACGGCGCTCGCGGCGACGACCTCGGTGCTCCTCGTCGAGCACCACATGGACCTCGTCATGCAGGTCTGCACGCAGATCACCGTGCTCGACTTCGGCCGCGTCATCGCGCAGGGAGTGCCCGAGCAGGTGCGCGAGGACCCGGCCGTGCTGGCGGCCTACCTCGGGGAGGAGGTCGGCTGATGCTCGCCATCACCGGCCTCTGTGCGGGCTACGGCCCCATCACCGCCCTCGACGACGTCACCCTCACCGCCCGCGAGGGCGAGATCACCGCCGTGCTCGGCGCCAACGGCGCCGGCAAGACCACGCTCCTGCGCACCGTCTCGGGGCTGCACCGCGCCCGCTCCGGGACGGTCGAGCTGGCCGGGCGCTCCCTCCATCGCGTGCCGGCCGAGCGGATGCCCGGGCTCGGGATGGCGCACGTGCCCGAGGGCCGCGGGGTCATCACGGAGCTGACCGTCGAGGAGAACCTGCGCCTGGGCGGCCTCGGGCGCGGCGGCAAGGTCGGCGGTGACGACCTCGACCGGGTCTACGACCTCTTCCCGGTGCTGGGCGACCGCCGGTCGGCGCTGGCCACGACGCTGTCCGGCGGCGAGCGGCAGATGCTCGTGGTCGGGCGCGCGCTCATGGCGCGGCCCACGATGCTGCTCCTCGACGAGCCCTCCTTGGGACTCGCGCCGCGGATCGTCGCGCAGATCTTCGGGCTGGTCCGCGACCTCGTCCGCGCCGACGGCCTCACCGTCCTGCTCGTGGAGCAGAACGCCCGCAGCGCCCTGTCCGTGGCCGATCGGGGCGTCGTGCTGAGCCTCGGTCGCGTGGTCGCCGACGCGCCGGCCGACGAGCTCGCCGGCGACGAGAAGCTCCGCCACGCCTACCTCGGATTCTGAGTCGGGAGACCCTGTGCAGCAGCTGCTCAACACCGCCCTCACCGGCCTGACGCTCGGCATGGTCTACGCGGCCTTCGCCCTGGCGCTGGTGCTGATCTGGCGCTCCACCCGCATCGTCAACTTCGCGCAGGCGCCGATGGCGATGGCCACCACCTTCGTGGCACTCGTGGTCATCGACGCCGGGTACGGCTACTGGCTGGGGTTCGCGGCCGCGCTGCTGTCCGGGCTCGTGCTCGGCGCCGTCCTCGAGCGCCTGGTCATCCGCCCGGCGGAGGGCGGCCCCGAGATCAACGCGGTGATCCTCACGCTGGGCCTGTTCATCGTGCTGCACGGCGTCGCGGCCGTCGTCTTCGGCAACCGCTACCGGTCGTTCCCCGCGCCGTTCGGGCTGCGCGGGTTCGAGGTCGGCGGCACGACCATCGCGCTCAACGGCTTCGGCGTCTTCACCATCGTCTCGGTGCTGGTCGTGATGGGCGCGCTCGTCGCTCTCTTCCGGTTCACCGACGTGGGCCTGCGGATGCGGGCGGCCGCCCTTGACCAGGAGGTCGCGCGACTGCTCGGCGTACGCGTGGGGCACATGCTCACGCTCGGCTGGGCGCTGGCGGCGCTGGTCGGCTCGCTCGCCGGCCTGCTCATCGCGGGCGGGAGCCTGGTCCACCCCTCCTACATGGACTCCGTCGTGGTCTTCGGCTTCGTCGCCGCCGTCCTGGGCGGGCTGGACAGCCCCCTCGGATCGGTGATCGGCGGGCTGGTGCTGGGCGTCTCGCTGAGCTTCGTCAGCGGCTACGTCGGCTCCCAGCTCGTGCCGCTGGCGGCGCTGGCCATCCTGATGCTCGTCCTGACGCTGCGCCCCGGCGGCCTGTTCGCCCACGCGCCGGAGCGGCGGGTCTGATGCGCGCCCGGCTCGGAGGGCTCTGGCGCTCCACCCTCGGCAGGCACCTGGTGGTGGCGCTGGCCGCACTCGTGGTGCTGGTCGTCGTGCTCGAGAGCGTCTCGGACTACCGCAACACGCAGCTCGCCGCCATGGCCTACCTCGGCATCGCGGCCGGCGGCCTGACCGTCCTCACCGGCACCAACGGCCAGCTGTCGCTGGGCCACGGCGCGCTGATGGCGGTCGGCGCCTACACCGCGGCCCTGCTCCTGCCCGACAGGGACACGTCGGTGCCGCTGAGCGTGGTCATCGTCGCCGCCGTCCTGACCACGCTGCTCGTCGGCACCGTGGTCGGGCTGGCCGCCGCACGCCTGCACGGGCCCTACCTCGCCGGCGCGACCCTGGCGCTGGCCGTCGCCGTCCCGGGCATCGCGCTCTACTTCAAGGAGACCCTCGGCGGCGAGCAGGGGCTGCCGGTGGTGATGCCCGAGATCCCCGTCTGGGTGCTCGACCTGGCCTTCTTCGTCACCGGTCAGGACCTCACCCGCTCGCGCTTCACGGCGTACGTCGCATGGCTGACGCTCGTCGTCGTCTACATGCTGCTCGCCAACCTGGGCGCCGGGCGCACCGGACGCCGGTGGCGCGCCGTGCGCGACGACGAGGTCGCCGCCGAGCTCGCCGGCATCGACCTGGGCCGGGCCCGGGTCTCCGCGTTCGTGGTCAGCGCCGCCGCGGCGGGAGCCGCGGGCGCGATCCTGGCGTTCACCGTCAAGCTCGCCGCGCCGAGCGCGTTCACGCTCACCCTGAGCCTCACGCTGCTCGCCGCGATCGTGCTCGGCGGCCTCGGCAGCCTGACCGGAGCGCTGATCGGGGCGGCGCTCCTGACCTTCCTCCCCGGCGTGGTCACCGACCTCGGCCGCTCGGCCGGGCTCGGGGACATCCGCGCGGCCGAGCTCGCGCCACTGGTCTACGGGCTGGTGATGGTCGCGGTCGTCCTCCTCGCCCCCGCCGGCATCGTCGGCTCCCTCCGGGGAGCGCTCGCGCATCGACGCAGCACCCACCGCAGCACCTCATCGAAGGGAACAGCAGCATGAGCAGACACAACCGGGTCGCAGGACCCCTGGCGGTCGCCCTGGCGGCCTCGCTCGTACTCGGGGCGTGCGGCGCCGGCGGGCGCGACGACTCCGAGGACGGGGACGGCAGCACCGGCGCCCCCGATCCGGGCGTCACCGACGACTCGGTCACCATCGGCGGGACCTTCCCGCTGACCGGCGTGGCAGCCCCGGGCTACTCGGAGATCCCCACCGGCGCCCAGGCGTACTTCGACTACGTCAACGAGGCCGGCGGCGTGCACGGCCGCACGATCGACTACATCGTCAAGGACGACGCCTACAACCCCACCAACACCAGCACGGTGACCAACGAGCTGGTGCTGCAGGACGAGGTCTTCGCCACCGTCGGCTCGCTCGGGACGCCGACCCAGGCCTCCGTCGCCGACTACCTCAACGACGAGGGCGTGCCGCAGCTGATGGTCTCCTCGGGCTCGCTCCAGTGGGGCGACGACGTCGAGGCACGGCCGCTGACGTTCGGGTGGCAGCCCGACTACGAGTCGGAGGGCAAGATCATCGGCCAGTGGGTCGCGGAGAACATGCCCGACGCGAGGGTCGGCCTCTTCCTCCAGGACGACGACCTCGGCGAGGACGCCGAGAAGGGCGTGCGCCAGTTCGTCGACGACCAGATCGTCGCCGTGGAGCGCTACACCTCCGGCAACACCGACGTCGCCCCCCAGGTCACCGGCCTGCAGGCCGAGAAGGTCGATCTCGTGCTCGCCTTCAACACGCCCTCCTACACCGCGCTGAGCCAGCTCGTGGCGCTCAAGACGGGCTTCACGCCGACGTGGTTCTACGCCAACATCGGCTCCGACCCGGCCCTGGTCGGCTCGCTGCTCGAGCGGTTCTCCGAGGGCGCGGTCGCCGGCGACTCGGCCGCGCTCGACGGGGTGATGACGAGTGAGTACATCCCCGGCATCGACAGCGCCGACGACCCGTGGGTCCAGCTCTGGCAGGAGGTGTGGGACGCCCACGGCGGCGAGGGCGAGCTCACCAACTACCGGATCTACGGCATGTCCCAGGCGTACGCCTTCGTGCAGGCGCTCGAGGCGGCCGGCGAGGACCTGACCCGCGAGGGACTCGTGGCGGCGATCGAGGAGGGTGGCGCCGACTGGGAGGGACCGCAGCTCGCGCCCTTCCGCTACAGCGCCGACAGCCACATGGGCATCGCCGGGATGCGCCTGGTGGAGCTGAAGGGCGGTGTGGGCGAGCCGCTCACGGACGTGCTGGTGACCGACATCGGTGACGCGGAGATCACCACCGACGACTCGGGGCAGGCCGACGACGCACCGCCGGAGGGCGGGGTGCCAACCAGCTGAGCACGGCCGGCTCGGGGACCCTCAGCCCAGCTTCTTCTGGAAGTCCCCGAGCCGCGCCACCGGGCGGAAGCCCAGGGCCTCGTTGACGCCGACCATGTGGGTGTTGACCTCGGCGTTGTAGGTCGTCACCCGCACGATGTCGGGACGCTCGCGCTGCAGGAGCCGGAGGTTCGCGACCTTGGTCGCCACCCCCAGGCGGTGCCCGCGGTGCGCCGGCCGCACCAGCGTCCCCCACTGGTAGGCCCGACCCGGCTCGTGGACGGTGGTCGCGAGGTCGGAGTAGGCGACGACCGCTCCGGAGGCGTCGAGCGCGACGGTGTTGTACTTCGTGCGGCCCTGCCGGCGCACGGTCTCCTCCCGGTCCCGCACGGCGTCGGTGCTCACGGCCTCCCGCTCCACCTCGAGCGCGCCGGTCGGCGCCTCGGTGACGAGCATGGACGTGATCTCGGCCCAGCCCTGGAGCAGCTCGTCGGGCACCGGCCCGGCCCAGGAGCGGAGCGTGTACGCCGTGTGGCGCGCCGCGGCCTCGTCGGCCAACCGTCGGAGCAGCGCGTCGTCCACGGGCAGGGCCAGCTCGCGCTGCACCTCCGACAGCGCCAGCTCGAAGCCCCGCGCCGCCGCGAAGCCCGGCCCGGAGCCGCCGGCGCCGTCCGAGCCCGCGTCGTGGGCCCAGGAGGCGAGGCCGGTGAGGATCCGCCGACCGCGCTGCCGGGCCACTTCCTCGAGCCGGGCGAGCAGGGCCGACCCCACGCCGCGCCGGCGGTGCACCGGGAGCACGTGGACGGCGACCTCGGCGAGCTCGAGGTTGTCGAGCAGCGGCGTCCGCATCCAGCCGGCGCCGACCACCTCGCCGTCGAGGACGGCCGACCAGCCCCCCAGCCACGCCTGGGTGGTCGTGCGCTGCATCATCGCGCGCACCTCCTCCAGCTGCCATGCCGTCGCGGCCGCTCCGAGCTCGAAGGTCTCGGCCACCGCGTAGACACCGTGCCAGGCGTCGAGCGCGGCGTCGTCGAACGGGTCGAGCTCGTGGATCTCGGGCGCGGCCGGTGAGGTGCTCATCGCGCGCGCGCCACCCGGCCCTCGTCCCACACGGGCCCGTCGGACTCGTAGACCTCGCCGTCCGCGCCGTAGACGAGGAACCGGTCGAAGCCGCGGGCGAACCACCGGTCGTGGGTCACCGCGAGCACGGTGCCGTCGAAGGCCTCGAGCCCCGCCTCGAGGGCCTCGGCCGACTGCACGTCGAGGTTGTCGGTCGGCTCGTCGAGCAGCAGCAGGGTGGCTCCGGACAGCTCGAGCAGCAGGATCTGGAAGCGCGCCTGCTGTCCGCCGCTGAGCGAGTCGAAGGTCTGCTCGCCGGCGTGGGCCAGCTCGTAGCGGTCCAGGACCCGGCTGGCCTGCTCACGCCCCATGCCGGCACGCCCGTCGGGCGAGCCGTCCCCGCGGTGCAGGATCTCCAGCAGCGTGCGCCCGCGCAGCTCCGGGTGCTCGTGGGTCTGCACGAACCAGCCCGGGCGGACCCGGGCACCCAGCTTGGCGGTGCCCGCGTGCGGCACCGGCTTGGGGGGATCCGTCACGGGCCGGTGCTCCACGTCCGGGTCGGACCCACCGGCCGCCAGCAGGCGCAGGAAGTGCGACTTGCCCGAGCCGTTGGAGCCGAGCACGGCCACCCGCTCGCCGTACCAGACCTCGAGGTCGAACGGCTTCATCAGCCCGGTGAGCTCCAGGTCGGTGCACACGACCGCGCGCTTGCCGGTGCGACCGCCCTTGAGGCGCATCGTCACCTGCTGCTCGCGGGGCTGCTCGATCGGCGGCCCGGCCTCCTCGAACTTGCGCAGCCGGGTCTGCGCGGCCCGGTACTGCGACGACATCCCGTCGTTGTACTCCGACTTGATCTTGAGCCGCAGCACGAGCGCCTTGATCTTCTCGTGCTCCTCGTCCCAGCGCCGGCGCAGCTCCTCGAAGCGCGCGAACCGGTCGGTCCGGGCCTCGTGGTAGGACGCGAAGTCGCCCGGGTGCGTCCACACGCGGTTGCCGGCGCTGCCGAGCTCGACGGTGACGATGCGGGTCGCGGTGTTGTTGAGCAGCTCGCGGTCGTGGCTGATGAACAGGATCGTCTTGGCCGACTCGCGGATGCGCTGCTCGAGCCAGATCTTGCCGGGCACGTCGAGGTAGTTGTCCGGCTCGTCGAGGAGCAGCACCTGGTCCGGTCCCTGGAGGAGGTACTCCAGCACCAGCCGCTTCTGCTCGCCGCCGGACAGGGTGGTCAGGGACCGGTGGCGGGCGCGGTCGAAGGGCAGCCCCATCGCCGCCGTGGTGACCTTGTCCCACACCACCTCGAGGTCGTAGCCACCGACGTCGCCGTAGTGGCCCAGCGCCTCGGCGTAGGCCATCTGCACCGGCTCGCTGTCGTCGTCCATCAGCCGCAGCTCCTGCGCCGCGACCTCCTCCGACCAGCGACGTACGTCGGCCGGCGCGACGGAGAGCAGGAGGTCGGCGACCGTCTCGTCGGCACCCCCGTGACCCACGAACTGACGCATCACCCCCAGCCCTCCGGAGCGCGTCACGACCCCCGCGTGCGGCTTGAGGTCGCCGGTGACGATGCGCAGCAGCGTCGTCTTGCCGGCGCCGTTGGCGCCGACCAGGGCGACCTTCTGCCCGTCGCCGACGCGGAAGCTGACGTCGTCGAGCAGCACCCGCCCGTCCGGCAGCTCGTAGCGCACTCCAGCGACGTCGACGTGTCCCACGTCGCAGGATTCTCCCCTGCCGGGTGGGACCGCGTCATCCGGTTTCCGCCGACCGTCGGCATGGGAGCGAGGGGCGCGGGTACTTCCCGGCCACACCCCACGACAGGAGCAGGGCACATGGGCGAGGGATCCGGGCAGGGCGCTGCCCCCGAGCAGCGCGACGGCACGACCGACCAGCACGCCGACGAGGGCGGGCGCCCGGAGGACGTCGGCGCCCTCGACGGCGCCGCGGCAGCAGGTAGCGCCGGCGCCGTGGGCTCCGGCGGCTCCGGCGGGCAGTCCGCCGACGACGGCGCCATCCCCACCGAGGGCCCGGACCCGACCATCGGTCCGGACTAGGTCCCGGGAGCGGGGCGCTGACAACTGGTCTGGACCGGTCCTAGGGTGAAGCGCATGGCTACCCAGACCCCCGAAGAGCAGGCCACCGTCCCGCGGTGGAAGGTGATCGGCCCCGGCCTCGTCGTCGCGGCCACCGGCGTCGGTGCCGCCGACCTCGTCGCGACCCTCATCGCCGGGCAGAAGTTCGGCTACGCGCTGCTGTGGTGCGTCGTGGTCGGCTGCGTCATGAAGATCGTGCTCGTCGAGGGCGCCGGGCGCTACTCGCTGGCGACCGGGCGCACGATCTTCCAGGGCTGGCGCTCCCTCGGCGCTTGGACGACGTGGTACTTCGCGCCCTACATCGTGCTGTGGGGCTTCGTCTACGGCGCTGCGGCCATGGCGGGCACCGGGCTCGCGCTCGCCGGGCTCCTCGGCGGGCTCTCGGTGACCTGGTGGGGCATCCTGTCCGGCCTGCTCGGCCTCGCGCTCGTGTGGACCGGCCGCTACAACGTCTTCGAGAAGGTGCTCGCCGCCCTCGTCGGCATCATGTTCGTCACGATGGTGGGCGCCGCGCTGCTCACCCTGCCCAACCTCGCCGACCTGCTGGCCGGCCTCGCACCGCGCATCCCGGACGGCGGCCTGGTCAACACCCTCGCGCTCGCCGGCGGCGTCGGTGGCACCATCACGCTGGCCGCCTACGGCTACTGGCTGCGGGAGAAGGGGTGGGTCACCCCGACGCACATGCGGGTGATGCGCATCGACAACACCGTCGCCTACGTCGTCACGGGGTTGTTCGTCCTGGCCACCCTGGTCGTCGGCGCCGAGCTGCTCTACTCCACCAGCGTCGCGATCGAGGAGGGCGACGCGGGCCTGCTCGACCTCGGCGTCGTCCTGCAGGACCGCTACGGCGAGTGGGCCGGCAAGCTGTTCCTGCTGGGCTTCTGGGCGGCCGCGATGTCGTCGCTCGTCGGGGTGTGGAACGGCGTGAGCCTGATGTTCGCCGACTTCATGACCAATGTGACCGGCGGCGACAGCGACGACCCGGACGCCCGCGCCGGCGGCAAGTGGTACCGCCTCTACATCCTGTGGCTCACGTTCCCGCCGATGACCATGATGTTCCTCGGCAAGCCGGTGTGGCTGATCCTCGCCTACGGCGTGCTCGGCGCGTTCTTCATGCCGTTCCTCGCCGTCACGCTGCTGTGGCTGCTCAACACCGACCGGACCCCGGCACAGTGGCGCAACAAGCTGCACTCCAACGTGCTGATGGTGATCATCGCGCTGGCCTTCGTCGCGCTGTGCGTCAACGAGGTGCGCAAGGCGGTCAGCGCTGCATGACACTGCCCCCGACCGGTGACGGTCGGGGGCAGCGCGGTGGGTGTTCGGCGACGGTGCTGCGGGTGGTGCTGCGGATCAGCCGGCGATGATCTCCGCGAGGTCCTCCTCGAAGAGCTCGATGACGCGCTCCGCGGAGAGCACGAGGCTCCTCGGCTTCGCAGCGGCCGCCAGGTCGGCGCCCCAGTCCGCGGCGCGCTCACGCTGCAGCGGGGTGCCGTGGTGGCCCGGGCTGGCGAAGGAGCAGTCGCCGACGCTGTAGAAGCTGAGCAGCGCGTCGGTGACCCGCTTGCTGTTGAGCGCCAGCCCCTTCTTGTGGGTGGCGTAGTAGGACGCCATGGCGTCGGCCATCAGCTCGGTGCGACGCGTCGCCTCGGCGGGGTCGGTCGGGCCGGTGTCGAACGTGCCGAGCTCGAACTGCACGTGGTGGGCGAACTCGTGGGCCATGATCACGCGCGGCCCCACGTCGCCGAGGCCGATGGCGTCGTACGCCTCGAGGATGCCGTCGCCGAAGACCAGCTTGTCGGGCAGGGCGGCGATGACCGGGTCGGTCTCGCCCTCGGCGGAGAAGGCGTACGCGTTGAGCGTCCAGAGCGGGTTGTCCTGGAACGCCTCGTCCTGCGCCTGCATGAAGGTGGCGACGGTCTGGGCCTCCTGAGCGATCGCCGCATCGGTCATCGGCGGCAGCTCGCCGGCGTCGACCATCGCCTCGAGGGTCCGCGCGATGCGGACGGGGTCGAGCAACGAGTCGCTGTGCATCGCCATCAGCTGGATGTCGTCGGACTCGATGTCCCAGAACCGCTGCAGGTCGCGGTAGGTGTTGCGCAGCTGCGCGGCGTGGGAGTCGAGCGCGTAGTCCGGGTCGCCGGCGGTGCCGAAGAACAGGGCGTCGTAGGTCGGCACCGACAGCAGGACGTCCTGGTGGGCGACGAGGAAGGCGAACTGTGCGTCCGACATCTCGGCGAAGAGCTGGTCGATGTAGCCGTCGAGGAGCGTCGGTGCGCACTCGCTGGGCGCGACGGCCTGCTCGAGGGCGTCCTTCGCCGGGAGGTCGACGAGGCGGTGCTGGGAGTGTGCGGCGCTGCTCGGCGCGGGGGCAGCGGTGGCGGTGGTCGCGACCATGCCGAGCGGCAGGAGGGTCCCGGCGGCGAGCGCCGCGGACCACTGGAGGGTTCTCTTCACAGGGGGTCTCCTCGAGATGTTCCCGGTCGCCGGGAGCGGCCGGGCGGAACGGGTGGTCGACCCAACGTAGGTCGGGCCCGGCGGGGTGGCGAGACCCCCTAGGGAGGGGGTGCGTCCTTTCCCGGAGGCAGGTCAGGCGCCGGTCGGGTGCCGGACCCAGACGTTCGGCTCGACGTACGTCGCCGTGCCGTGCTCGGCGTCGCACAGCACCGGCGCCAGCGCGCCCGGCACCTCCACCGGCCCCGTCCGGTCGAAGGGCAGGCCGGTCCACGCGCGCCACTCCGCGACCGTGCCCGGGATGACCATCGAGCGGGGCGCCACGCGGTCGATGCGACCGCCCGCGCGCACGTGGACGCGCAGCCAGGGGTCGACCGGCAGCCCGTCGTCGCGGGTGCGGGCGGCGTACGCCGCCATCGGCTCGCGAACGTCGGTCTTGCCGTTGGGTCGCACCGGCGCCACCAGCTCGCGGAAGCCCAGCCGGCCAGCGTTGTCGCGCAGCGCGGCGACGATGCGCCCGGAGAGGCCCGCGCCCTGGAGGGCCGGCTCGACGGCGATCTCGACGGCCGACACGACGTCCGGCTCCTCCCCGCGGAGCCGGGTCAGCAACGCGTCCTGGATGGCGCCGTCCCAGCCGGCGTCCGGGAGCTCGCCGTCACCGAGCCGGAAGGGCACCGAGTGCGCCTTCGCGACCTGCCGGCCCGTCTCGTCGAGGCAGACCAGCACGAACTCGTCGAACGCGTCGAGGGCGTCGTAGTAGGCGTTGCCGATCGGGTCGTGCTTCATGAGCTCCGGCCACGACGTCTCCATGTCCCAGAAGGTGTCCCTGAGGTCCGGGCGCGCGGCGAGGGTGACGATCTCGAGGTGCATGGCGCCATCCTCGCCGAGCCGGGCGCCGCGGCGCCCCTCGATCTCAGAGCCGCTCGGCGACCCGGCGCGCCGCGATCTGCAGGACCTCCCAGGCCGTCGCGAAGGGGGGTGCGTAGGCCAGGTCCATCCAGGCCAGGTCGTCCACGGTGCCACCGGCCCAGAGCACGGCGGCCGCCGCGTCGACCCGCTTGCCGGCGCCGTGGCCCCCGACGACCTGCACGCCGAGCAGCCGTCGCGACGACCGGTCGGCCATCACCCAGATGGCGATCGGCTCGGCCTCGGGCATGTAGCCGCTCGCGGTCGTGCCCTCGGTGAGCAGCGCCACCGGGTCGAGCCCGGCCGCCTCGGCGTCGCGTCGTGACAGCCCGGTCCGGGCGATCTCGAGGTAGACCTCGCCGAGGGCGAAGCGGGTGATGGAGGAGTCGACCATGCCGTCGAAGGAGAGGGTGCCCCCGGCGAGGCTGTCGCCGAGCGCCCGGCCGTGCTTGGCGGCATGGGTCCCGAGCGGGCGGAACACCCACGTGTCGTCGATGCGGCGGCGCACCTCGCAGCAGTCGCCCGCCGCCCAGAGGTGCTCGGCCACCCGACCGTGGGGGTCGGGTCGCAGCGCGCCGTTGTCGGCCATCTCGACGCCGCTGCCCGCGAGGAAGCCCGTCGCGGGGCGCACGCCGATCGCCACCACCACCAGGTCGGCCTCCCGGCTGCCGCCCTCCCACTGCACCCCGGTCACCCGGCCGTCGACGACGTCGACACCGGTCACCTCGACGCCGAGCACCACCTCCGCGCCCGCCTCGCACAGGGCCAGGTCCACGCGCTCGGCCAGCTCGTCCTCGAGCATCGACATGCCGCGGCCGCGGGTGAGGACGGTGACGCCGAAGCCGTGCCGCATGGCCGCCTCGGCGACCTCCACGCCGACGTAGCCGGCACCGACCACGACGACGTGCGCGCCGTCGCCGGCAGCGGCGAACCGCTCCCGCCACGCCGCCCCGTCGTCCAGCGTCTTGACGACGCCGATGCCGTCCCAGCACGCGCCGTCGGGTCCGAGCGCCCAGTCGGGCACGGAGGCCGGGGCCCCCGTGGCGACGACGAGCTCGTCGTAGGCCACCCGCTCGCCGTCGGCGGTGGTGACCGTCCGTGCGGCCAGGTCGGCGGCGACCACCTCGACGCCGAGGCGCAGGTCGATCCCCGCCTCACGGTGCTCGTCCGCGGTGCGGGCCACCAGGTCGTCGCCGCTGCCGACGTCCCCGGCCATCCAGTAGGGGATCCCGCAGGCGCTGTAGGACGTGTGGGTGCCCTTGTCGAGCACGGTGACGGCGAGCTCGCGCCCCGTCCTGCGCGCAGTGCGCAGCGCCTGGTGGGCCGCCGACATGCCGGCCGCGTCGGCACCCAGCACGAGCACCCGGGTGGGAGCGCTCGCGCTCACTGCTCCGTCTGCTTCGCCCAGAGGTTGATCCCCGACTCGACGGCGTAGCGGTCGATCTCGGCGCGGTCCACGCCGGTGAGCGGCGGCCCGGAGAGCGCGTTGAGGTTGGTGTCGAGCTGCTCCACGCTGGAGGCGCCGATCACCGCGCTGGTGACGCGCTCGTCGCGCAGCACCCACTGCAGCGCGAGCTGGGCGAGCTCCTGGCCGCGGCTCCGGGCGATGCCGTCGAGCGCGCGCACCCGCTCGAGCACGTCGTCGTCCAGACCGGTCATGGTCGAGTCGGCGCGCGCGGCGCGCGAGTCCTCGGGGACGCCGTCGAGGTAGCGGTCGGTGAGCAGGCCCTGCGCCAGCGCGCTGAACACGATGCAGCCCATGCCCTGCTGCTCGAGCTCGTCGAGCAGGCCACCCTCGATCCACCGGTTGAGCAGCGAGTAGGACGGCTGGTGGATCAGCAGCGGCGTGCCGAGGTCGCGGGCGATGGCGGCCGCCTCGCGCGTGCGCACCGCGGAGTAGGAGGAGATGCCGACGTAGAGCGCCCGCCCCGACCGGACCGCGGCGTCGAGCGCCATCATCGTCTCCTCGACGGGCGTCTCCGGGTCGAAGCGGTGGCTGTAGAAGATGTCGACGTAGTCGAGGCCGAGCCTCTCGAGCGACTGGTCGAGAGAGGCGAGGACGTACTTCCGCGACCCGCCGCCCTGGCCGTAGGGGCCGGGCCACATGTCCCAGCCGGCCTTCGTCGAGATGACCAGCTCGTCGCGGTAGGGCTTGAAGTCGTCCTTGAGGTAGCGGCCGAAGTTCTCCTCGGCGCGGCCGTAGGGCGGTCCGTAGTTGTTGGCCAGGTCGAAGTGGGTCACCCCGCGGTCGAAGGCGCGCCGCAGGATCGCCCGCTGCGTCTCCTCGGACCGGTCCGTGCCGAAGTTCTGCCACAGCCCCAGCGAGATGGCCGGCAGCTTGAGGCCGCTCCTCCCGGAGGCGCGGTAGTGCATGCCCGTGGCGTCGTCGTACCTGTTCTCCGCTGCTTCGTAGGCCATGGCCCCATCCTGCCGGGTCCGGGGTCGGGGGTCTCCCCGAGCGCGACTCGGGGTCATGCCTGATGGCACGAGGCGCCGCGACACGGTTGACTTGCCCCATGCCAGTCTCCCTGCGCCGTGCGGCCCTCCGGGTGGCCGTGTCGTCGGCCCGCCGGGTGCCGGCGAGCATCCGCTACCCGCTGCAGCGCGACGGCGTGGATCCGGTGCCGCGGCTGGAGGAGAGCCGGCGCGAGGGCGACGTGGTCCAGCTCGCGCGGCTGCTCGGCACCCGCGTCTGGCTCGTCACCGGCTACGACGTCGCCCGGTCCGTGCTCGCGGACTCCGACGCCTTCGCCAACGACGTGCGTGCCCTCATCGGCCGGCAGGACCGCGCACCCGCCGAGCGGATCGGCGGTCTCGGGATGACCGACCAGCCCGACCACGGTCGGCTGCGCCAGGTCCTCACCCCCTACTTCACCCGTCGGCGGCTGGCCGAGCTGCAGGACGACATCGACCGGGTGGTCGGCGCCGCGCTCGACGACATGGCCGCCCACGGCCCCGAGGTCGACCTGGTCGAGCGCTTCGGCTTCCAGGTGCCCTTCGGCGTGATCTGCGACCTGCTCGGCATGCCCGACGTCGACCGGCAGGCCTTCCGACGCCGGGGCGCGGCACGCTTCGACCTCCGCGACGCCGGCGCCGGCATCTTCGACACCGCCGCCGGGACCCGGCAGTTCCTCATCGACCTCGTCGCCACCGAGCGCCGCGACCCCTACCTCCCCGACGGGATCATGTCGCGGATGGTCGCCGACCACGGGGCGGACTTCGACGACGTGGAGCTCGGCGGCCTCGCCGACGGCGTCTTCCTGGGCGGCTACGAGACCAGCGCCAGCATGCTCTCCCTCGGCACGTGGGTGCTGCTGCAGCACCCCGAGTCGTGGCAGGTGCTCCGCCGCGGCGACCCGCGCGAGGTCGACCTCGTCGTCGAGGAGCTGCTGCGCTTCGTGTGCCCGGTGCAGGTCGCCTTCCCCCGCGTGGCCCGCCGCGAGCTGCGCGTCGGGGACCGCACGGTGCGCGAGGGCGACATCGTCGTCGTCTCCCTCACCGGCGCGGGGCGCGACCCGGCCCGCCACGTCGACCCCGCCCGCTTCGACCCGACGACCGCCGCCGCGGGCACCCTCGCCTTCGGGCACGGCCTGCACCGCTGCGTCGGCGCCGAGCTCGCCCGGATGGAGCTGCGGACGGCGCTGGTCGCGCTCGCGCGGCGGTTCCCCGACCTCGCGCTGGCCTGCGACCCCGCCGACCTCGCCTTCACCGAGCTCGCCGTGGTCCACGGCGTCGAGCGGCTGCCCGTGCACCTCGGCTGACCGGCCACCCGCGCGCGCGCTGCCCACCCGCTCCGTACCGTGGAGCGGGTGGCAGGCAGGTTCGGCGTCCTCCTCGCCGCGGTCGTGGCAGTGGTCGTGGCCGCGGCCGCGACGTCCTGCGCGGCGGACGTGACCCGCGAGTCGTCGCCGTCGCCCGCCGAGCGGCGTACGACGAGCGCACCCCCGGCTGCCCCGGCGTCCCCGGAGGCCCCGGCTCCCGCCAGCACCCCCACCGCCGGTCCCAGCACGAGCCCGACCGCCGATCCCGAGCCCGAGCGTCCCGAGCCACGGCGCTCCTTCGTCACCATCCCGGCCATCGGTCTGCGCGACTTCCCGGTCGTCCGCTACCGGGGCTCCCCCGACGACGCGCCCGGCACCGCGCTGCAGAACGCGGGCGAGATGGCCTCGCCGCGCGGGCCGCGCGGCGGCACGGGACCCGGCGAGGTCGGCAACTTCATCGTCACCGGCCACCGGCTCACCGGGACCGCTCCCCTGCGCCAGTCCCCCTCGCTGCGCCCCGGTGACCGGATCCTGGTCCGCACCGGCGACACGGTCCACGTCTACGAGGTCCGGCGCACCCGCTGGACGTCGTTCCGTGAGCCGGCGTCGCTGCGCGCGCAGCGGGCACCGGTCCCCGGTCGGCCGGGGCAGGCCGCCAGCCGGCCGATGATCACCGTGTCGACCTGCGCCACCCTCGAGGACCACGCCAACGGCAACTACTGGTCCGACCGGTTCGACAACCCCGAGCACCGCATCGACAAGATCGGCGTCCTCGTCGCGACCCGGCCCGCCTGAAATCCCGTTGTCCGGCGCTCCGCCCGCGCGGTTGGATGCGGCATGGACGCCCTCGAGCAGCGCTGGCGGGACCCCGCCTTCCTCGCCGCCGCGCACACCTGGATCGACGCGAGGCTGCGCGAGCTGGGCCGGTCCCGCACCGGGGAGGTCTCGCAGCCGCACGTCACCGGGTGGTCGACCGCGATGCGCGTCCCGACCGGCGACGACGTGGTGTGGTTCAAGGCCAACGACGAGGCCATGGTCCACGAGGCCGCGGTCCTCGACCTGGTCGCCTCCCGCTCGCACGGTCGTGTGCCGGCGCCGCTCGCGTACGACCCCGCCTCCGGGTGGATGCTCCTCGCCGACGCCGGGACGCGGCTGCGCGACGTCATCCCCGAGGAGCGCAGCCTCGAGCGCTGGCACGACGTGCTCGAGGCCTGTGCGCGCATCCAGATCGCCTGCGAGGGCGACGTCGACGCGCTGCTCGACCTCGGCCTGCCGGACCGTCGCCTCCCCACGCTGCCGGGGGCGTACGCCGACCTGCTCGCGGCCGTCGACGACACCGACCCCCGGCTGCCGGGCCCCGACGCGATCGAGGACCTCTGCGACCGCCTCGCCGCCTTCGGCATCCGCGAGACCGTGCAGCACGACGACCTGCACGACGGGCAGGTCTTCCTCGGCACCGGCACGCACCTGCTGCTCGACTGGGGCGACGCGTGCGTCTCGCACCCGCTCTTCACCCTCGCCGTCACGCTCGAGGGCGTCATCGCCTGGGGCGTGGACGACGAGGAGGACTCCGAGGACCTCGGGCCGCACCTCGACGCCTACCTGCGCCCCTACGAGGCGGCGTACGACCTGGCTCCCGCCGACCTGCATGAGGCCGCCCGGATCGGGACGAGGCTGGGTTGGGTGTGCCGCGCGATCAACGGCGCGCTGCCGCAGGACCCCGGCAGCACCCGCACCCGGCTGCGGATGTTCCTCGACGGCAAGCCCTAGCCGCGGCGCGTCTCCAGCACGCGGAAGCCCTTGCTGCTGGCCAGCCGCTCGGTCGGCCAGCCCTGCTCGGTGAGCCAGCGCTGGAGCGAGTCGCCCCCGAGGTTCTTGCCGACCACCATCACCATCCGGCCACCCGGCGCCAGGCGCGGCAGCCAGGTGAGGAGCAGCTCGTGCAGCGCCTCCTTGCCGATGCGGATCGGCGGGTTCGACCAGATCTCGTCGAACACCTGGTTGCCGGGCACCTGCGCGGGCAGGCAGGCCACGAAGCGGGGGTCGAGCCCCGCCGCGCGGGCGTTGTCGTTGGCCAGGAGCAGCGCCCGCTCGTTGACGTCGACGCCGATGACCGACGACAGGGGCACCGCGGCGGCGATGGCCAGGCCGATCACGCCGTAGCCGCACCCGAGGTCGAGGAACTGCCCCTGCACCGGGGGCTCCAGCTCGCGGAACAGCACCGCGGTCGCGTGGTCGAGGTGGCCCCTGCTGAACACGCCCGAGCCGGTGTCGAACGTCAGCTCGTGGCCCCACAGCTCGGCGGTGAAGGACTCCCGCTCGAACGGGACGCTCGGGTCGGCGGAGAAGTAGTGCTCAGGCATCAATCGCCTCTCGTCGGGCGCGGGCCCGGTCGGCCTGCGCGGACAGCTCGTCGTCGTCGGGGTAGCCGACCTCCTCCAGCGTGAGGCCGTGGGCGTGCAGCACGCGTACGCCGGCGTCGCGCCGACGGCCGGCCATCACCTCGGCCGGCCAGGTGGCCGGCTGTCGTCCCTCGCCGACCGCGACGAGGCTGCCGACCAGTGCCCGCACCATGTTGTGGCAGAAGGCGTCGGCACGCACCGCTCCGACCACCAGCCCCGACGCGTCGCGGCTCCAGCCCAGCTCGAGCAGGGTCCGCACGGTGGTGGCGCCCTCGCGCTGCTTGCAGAATGCGGCGAAGTCGCGCAGCCCGACGAGCGGGGCGGACGCCTCGTTCATCGCGGCGACGTCGAGCCGGCGCCCCCACTCCAGCACGTGGCCGCGCACGAGCGGGTCGGCGAGCTCGCGGTCGTCGGCGATCCGGTAGGCGTAGCGGCGCCAGGTCGCGGAGAAGCGGGCGTCGAACCCGACCGGCGCCTCGCGCACCCGGCGTACGCGCAGGTCGGGCGGCAGGATCCCGTCGACCCGGCGGGCCAGGGCCTCCAGCGGCGGATCGGTCGACCGGCCGGCGGACGCCTCGACGACCTCCCGGTCCACGTCGACGTGCGTCACCTGCCCGCGGGCGTGCACCCCTGCGTCCGTCCGCCCCGCCACGGTGACCCGCAGCTCCGGCAGCCGCAGGGCGGTGGCGAGGGCCGCCTCCAGGGTCGCCTGCACGGTCCTCCGCCCCGGCTGGGCGGCCCAGCCGGAGAAGTCGGTGCCGTCGTAGGCACAGTCGATCCGCAGGCGCACGCAGCGATCCTAGGCGGGGGCGCCGGCGGGCCCCACGGCGCCCGGCCGCCGTCGGAACCCGTATTCAATCCGAGGGTTGACAACCCGCGGACTAGCGGCCTACCGTCTATTCAACCAATCAGTTGAAGAAGGTGCTCCGTGACCGACCAGCTCTCCCGTGTCTTCGCCGCTCTCGCCGACCCGACCCGCCGCGACATGGTGGCCCGCCTCACCGAGGCCGACCACACCGTCAACGACCTGGCGGCGCCCTACGACGTGAGCCTCCAGGCGGTCTCCAAGCACCTCAAGGTGCTCGAGGACGCCGGCCTGGTGAGCAGGACCCGGGAGGCGCAACGGCGGCCGGTGCACCTGGAAGCCGAGGTGTTCGACCTCATGACCAGATGGATCGAGCGCTACCGCCGACGGGCCGAGGAGCGCTTCTCGCGCCTCGACGCCGTGCTCGCGCGGATGCAGGACGACGACGACCCCGCCCACGAGGGCGACAACCCGACGGAAGGAACCGCATCATGACCACCATGCAGACCCCCGACACGACCACCCGCTTCCCGGAGGCGCAGATCCTGGCCGACGAGCACGTGCCCGCGATCCACATCTGGCGCGACTTCGACGCCACTCCGGCGCAGCTGTTCCGGGCGCACACCGAGGCCGAGATCTTCGCGCAGTGGGTCGGCCCTCAGGACGTCGGCACCGACGTCACCCACTGGGATGCTCGCGACGGCGGCAGCTGGAGCTACTCCGTGCGCGGCACCGACGGGCGCCAGGAGTTCGAGACCTCCTTCCGCGGCTGCTTCCACACCGTGCGCGAGGACCGCCTCGTCCAGACCTTCACCTGGGACGGCATGCCCGACGCGGTCTCGCTGGAGACCATGACCTTCGAGGACCTCGGTGACGGCCGCACCCGGCTGCACGCGTTCAGCCTCTGCGACTCCTTCGAGGGTCGGGACGCCTGGCTGCGCAGCGGCATGGAGACCGGCGTCAACGACGGCTACGCCGCGATCGACCGGATGCTGGCGGAGGGCTCGCTCTGATGTCGCTGCCCGAGTCCCCGGCCGCCCGGCACGAGGCGGTGGCCGGGGAGTTCTCCCGGCTGGTGGATCGGACGACCGACTGGGCGGCGCCCGCGCCGGTCGACGGCTGGACGGCCCTCGACGTCGTCGAGCACCTCGTCACGTGGTTCCCCGGGTTCCTGGCCGGAGGTGGTGTGGAGCTGCCGTCCGGCCCGCCGGTCGCCGACGACCCCGCTGCCGCCTGGCACCACCAGGCCGGCGCCGTCCAGGCGCTCGTCGAGGAGCGCGGCGAGGAGGCGTTCAGCCACCCCCGCGCCGGCACGCACCCGCTCGGGCAGGCGGTCGACCGGTTCTACACCGCCGACGTCTTCATGCACTCGTGGGACCTCGCCCGCGCGACCGACCAGGAGCCGCGGCTCGACCAGGACGTCGCCGGGCAGATGCTGGAGGGGATGCGGCCCATCGAGGCGATGCTCCGCGACTCGGGGCAGTACGGCCCCGCGGTGCCCGTGCCCGACGACGCGGCCCCCGTCGAGCAGCTGATGGGCTTCGTCGGCCGCGACCCGGCATGGCGCCCGCCCGCGGGAGGCACGTCGTGAGCAGAGTGGTGCTGCACGCGGTCGTCTCGGTGGACGGCTTCGTCGCCGACCCCCACGACGATCCCGGCCCCCTGTTCGACTGGTACTTCAATGGCGACCAGCCCCTGACCGCGCAGGACATGGCCGATCCCGCGCCGGGCGGTCTGCGGGTGTCCCGGACGTCGTACGACTACGTCAGGCCCGAGTGGGACGCCACCGGGTGCATGGTGATCGGCCGACGGCTCTTCGACATCACCGACGGGTGGGAGGGCCGCCCACCGACCGGCGACCACGTGGTCGTGGTCTCCCACCGCTCCAGGCCCGACGGCTGGCACCCGGAGGCGTCCTACCACTTCGTCGACGACGTGACGGCCGCCCTCCGCACCGCGCAGGAGCTCGCGGGCGACGGGACGATCGCGGTGGCAGCGGGCGACGTGGGTGGGCAGGCACTCGCCCTCGGTCTGGTCGACGAGGTGGCGATGGACGTCGCACCCGTCGTGCTGGGCACGGGCAAGCGGTTCTTCGGCTCGCTCGAGGCCCAGCAGCTGCTCGAGGACCCGCACGTCGTCATCCAGGGCGACCGGGTGCTGCACCTGCGGTTCCGCGTCCGCCGCTGAGCGTCGCCCTCCGGCTGACGGGCCGAGCCGTCCTCGTAGGGTCGAGGACATGGAGTACGTCGTCTACGGAGCCGGTGCCGTCGGTGGGGTCATCGGCGGGCACCTCCGCCTCGCGGGCCGCGGGGTCACGCTGGTCGCCCTCGGTGAGCACCTCGCCGCCATCCGTGCAGGCGGACTGGTGCTCGACGCCGGCGACGGCCGGCACCGCATCGACGCGCCGGCCACTGACACCGCCGCCGAGGTCGCGTGGACCGACGACACCGTGGTGCTCCTGGCGGTGAAGTCCCACCAGGCCGCCGCGGCGCTCGCCGACCTGCGCGCGCACGCGCACGCGGACACAGCCGTCGTCTGCGCCACCAACGGCATCGCCACCGAGCTCGCCGCGCTCCGGCTCTTCGCGCGGACGTACGCCGTGTGCGTGATGCTCCCCGCCACGCACCTCGAGCCGGGCGTCGTGGTGGCGGGCTGCCACCCGACGCCGGCCATCCTCGACATCGGCCGCATCCCGCACGGCACGGACGCCACCACCGCGGCCGTGGCGGCCGACCTCCACGCCGCCGGCATTGCCTCGGAGGAGCGCGCCGACATCATGGCGTGGAAGCGGCGCAAGCTCCTGCTCAACCTCGGCAACGGTGTCGACGCCTCCTTCGCCCAGGACGAGGCCGCCGACGAGCTCGCCGAGCGGGCGGTCGCCGAGGGCGAGCGCGTGCTCGCCGCCGCCGGCGTCAGCCTGGTCACCGCCGAGGAGGACCGGGAGCGGCGCGGGTCGGTCCTGCAGCGACGCACCGACCTCGAGCGCCGCGGGGGGTCCACGTGGCAGAGCCTCACCCGCGGCACCGGTGACTCCGAGATCGACTACCTCGGCGGCGAGATCGTCCTGCAGGGCCGCCTGCTCGGCCTCCCCACCCCGGTCAACGAGGCCGTCGTCGCCGCCACCCGCCACCTCGCCCGCACCGGCGGCGAGCCCCGCAGCCTGCAGGCCTCGGACGTCCTCGCCCGCCTCTGAACCCCCGGCGGGCGGTGAGTGAGGCACCTTCTGCAGCCCCGAGATCCTGCCTCACCCACCGCTCGGGCCGCGCCGCGGTGTCGTCGTACGCACGAAGGCCCGCCACCCCGTGGGGGTGGCGGGCCTCGCGATGGTGCAGGTGACCCGGATCAGGCCTTGGTCTCGTCCTCGGCGTCGGCCTCGGCGGCCGGCTCCTCGGTCGACTCCTCGGTGGACTCGGACGCGGTGTCCGCGGTCTCGACCTCGGCGGCGTCGCCCTCGGCCTGCGGCTCGACGGCCACGACCTCGGTCTCGCCGTCGACGTTCTCCGCCTCGACCTCGGTCGGGGCGGCCTCGGCCGGGGCAGGCTCAGCAGCAACCGGAGCGGCGGCGGCCTGGGTCTTCCTGTCCGACGGGGCCTTCGGGCTGTAGGCCTCGGTCACCAGCTCGATGACCGCCATGGGGGCGTTGTCGCCCTTGCGGGGGCCGATCTTCGTGATGCGGGTGTAGCCACCGGGACGCTCGGCGAACGTCGGCGCGATCTCGGTGAACAGCGTGTGGACGACCGACTTGTCGCGGATGGTCTTGAGGACCTCGCGACGGTTGTGCAGGTCGCCCCGCTTGGCCTTGGTGATCAGCTTCTCCGCGACCGGGCGCAGCAGGCGCGCCCGGGTCTCGGTGGTGGTGATCCGGCCGTGCTCGAACAGGGCGGTGGCCAGGTTCGAGAGCATCAGGCGCTGGTGGGCCGGGCTACCGCCGAGGCGGGGACCCTTCTTGGGCTTGGGCATGGTGGTGGTTCCTTCTCTCGGGCCGTGTCAGGTACCCGGGTAGACGACCCCGGTCAGGGCCGATTTGGGTGGTGGAGCCGAGGTCAGAGCTGCTCGTCCTCGATGAACGCGTCGTCGTCGTCGTCGCCGTAGGCGGCGAGGGCGGCGTGCGGGTCGAAGCCGGGCGCGCTGTCCTTGAGCGAGAGGCCCATCTCGACGAGCTTGGCCTTCACCTCGTCGATGGACTTGGCGCCGAAGTTGCGGATGTCGAGCAGGTCCTGCTCCGAGCGGGAGATGAGCTCGCCCACGGTGTGGATGCCCTCGCGCTTGAGGCAGTTGTAGCTGCGGACCGTGAGCTGCAGGTCCTCGACCGGCAGGGCCAGGTCGGCGGCGAGCTGCTCGTCGACCGGCGACGGGCCGATGTCGATGCCCTCGGCCTCGACGTTGAGCTCACGGGCCAGGCCGAACAGCTCGACGAGCGTCTTGCCGGCCGAGGCGATCGCGTCGCGGGGACGGATCGACGGCTTGGTCTCGACGTCGATGACGAGCTTGTCGAAGTCGGTGCGCTGCTCGACACGCGTCGCCTCGACCTTGTAGGTCACCTTCAGCACGGGGCTGTAGATCGAGTCGACCGGCATGCGGCCGATCTCGTTGTCGGCGCCCTTGTTCTGCACCGAGGAGACGTAGCCGCGGCCGCGCTCGACGACGAGCTCCATCTCCAGCTTGCCCTTGTCGGACAGCGTGGCGATCTTCAGCTCGGGGTTGTGCACCTCGACACCGGCGGGCGGGGTGATGTCGGCGGCGGTGACGTCACCGGCACCGGACTTGCGCAGGTACATCACGACCGGCTCGTCGTGCTCGGAGGACACCACGATGCCCTTGAGGTTGAGGATGATCTCGGTCATGTCCTCGGTGACGCCCTCGATGGTCGAGAACTCGTGGAGGACGGAGTCGACCTTGATGCTCGTGACGGAGGCACCCGGGATCGAGCTGAGGAGCGTACGCCGCAGGGAGTTGCCGAGCGTGTAGCCGAAGCCCGGCTCAAGCGGCTCGATGACGAACCGCGAGCGGAACTCGTCGACGGTCTCTTCCGTGAGGGTCGGGCGCTGAGCAATAAGCACGGAGGTTTTCCTTTCCGGATCCACCCACTATTTGACGGATCCGAACCTGATGGAGTTGGCGGAGAAGAGGACTTGGAAGAGCGGGCGCCGGTGGCCGTCCGATGTCTCGGACGACCACCGGCCGTGAGTCACTTCTTGGAGTAGTACTCCACGATGAGCTGCTCCTGGACCGGCACGTCGATCTGCGCGCGGACCGGGACCTGGTGCACGAGGACGCGCATCCGCGACGGGATGACCTCCATCCACGCGGGGACGACGCGCTCGCCGTGGGTCTCGCGAGCCACGATCAGCGGCGTCAGCTCGAGCGACTTCTCGCGCACGTCGATGATGTCGTGGTCGGTGACCTGGAAGGACGGGATGTCGACCTTCTTGCCGTTGACCAGGAAGTGGCCGTGCACGACGAGCTGGCGGGCCTGGCGACGCGTACGGGCGAAGCCGGCGCGGTAGACCACGTTGTCGAGGCGGCACTCGAGCAGCTGCAGCAGGTTGTCGCCGGTCTTGCCCTGGCGGCGGCTGGCTTCCTTGTAGTAGCGGACGAACTGCTTCTCCATCACGCCGTAGGTGAAGCGAGCCTTCTGCTTCTCACGGAGTTGCAGCAGGTACTCGGACTCCTTGATGCGACCGCGGCCGTGCTGGCCGGGGGCGTACGGACGCTTCTCGAAGGCAGCGTCGCCACCGACGAGGTCGACACCGAGACGGCGCGACTTGCGGGTCATGGGACCGGTGTAGCGGGCCATGTGTCAGTCTCTCTTTCTCAGTCTCGGGTCAGACGCGGCGGCGCTTGGGCGGCCGGCATCCGTTGTGGGGAGTGGGCGTGACGTCCTGGATGGTGCCGACCTCGAGGCCGATGGCACCCAGCGACCGGATGGCGGTCTCGCGGCCCGAGCCCGGGCCCTTGACGAAGACGTCGATCTTCTTCATGCCGTGGTCCATCGCCCGACGGCCGGCGGCCTCGGCGGCCATCTGCGCGGCGAACGGGGTCGACTTGCGCGAGCCCTTGAAGCCGACGGTGCCGGCGGAGGCCCACGAGATGACGGCGCCGGTCGGGTCGGTGATGGTGACGATCGTGTTGTTGAACGTGCTCTTGATGTGGGCTTCGCCCTGAGCGACGTTCTTCTTCTCCTTGCGGCGGACCTTCGTCGCGCGGCTCTTGGGAGGCATTCACTAACTCCTGATGAGGTCTGGTCGAAAAGCTTCTGGGAAGAGTGCGGTGATCACTGCGCCGGGGCGCAGGTCACTTCGCCTTCTTCTTGCCGGCGACGGTGCGCTTGGGGCCCTTGCGGGTGCGCGCGTTGGTCTTGGTGCGCTGGCCGCGGACCGGGAGGCCCATGCGGTGGCGGCGACCCTGGTAGCTGCCGATCTCGATCTTGCGGCGGATGTCCGCCTGGACCTCACGTCGGAGGTCACCCTCGATCTTGAAGCTGGCTTCGATCTCGTCGCGAAGCTTGACCAGCTCCTCGTCACCGAGCGTGTGGACCCGGGCGTTCGGGTCGACGCCGGTGGCAGCCAGGAGCTGCTGGGCGCGGGTACGGCCGATGCCGTAGATGTAGGTGAGCGCGATCTCGATGCGCTTGTCGCGCGGGAGGTCGACACCAACGAGGCGTGCCATGTGGCGTTTCCTTGTCTGTTCGTCGCTTTGGTTTCTGGTCGTGTCGCGTCTCATCCCGCCTCGGGTGAGCTCCGGCCAAAGCGCCGGAGGTGGATTCGGTCAGGCGGTGCCTGGCCTAGCGATCACGTTGTGGGTTTCAGTTGGTGCTGTGGTCCTGCTGGGGTTCAGGCCCGCTTGCCGCAAGCGGCTGCGCGGCTTGCTCGGTCGCTGTGCCCGGGCTGCGCCCGGTCTCAGCGACCTCACATCACCCTTGCCGCTGCTTGTGGCGGGGGTTCTCGCAGATGACCATGACCCGGCCGTGACGGCGGATGACCTTGCACTTGTCACAGATGGGCTTGACGCTGGGGTTGACCTTCATGTCAACGAATCCTTGCTACTCGGCTGGCTGGACGCTGACCGACGAGTCCCTCGCGGGGATCGGTCACTTGTAGCGGTAGACGATCCGACCCCTGGTGAGGTCGTAGGGCGAGAGCTCCACCACCACGCGGTCCTCGGGGAGGATCCGGATGTAGTGCTGGCGCATCTTGCCGCTGATGTGGGCGAGCACCTTGTGTCCGTTGGCGAGCTCCACACGGAACATGGCGTTGGGAAGGGCCTCCACGACGGTGCCCTCGATCTCGATCACGCCTTCTTTCTTCGGCATGTCCTCCACAATCTGTTGTCTGGTTGTCTACCGTGGCCCGGGAACCGCCCGGCTCCTGCGAGCAGGAGACCGGTGGACCTCGGGGGCGGATCCGGGAGCCTCTTCCCGGGCACGCTCCTCACCGTCTGGGACGAGTCGGAGGCGTTTGCGGGCAGCCGCGAGGCACCACGAAACACAGCCCACGTTGGGCCGACGCACCAGTTTAGTCAGGCGTCCCTCGAGAACGCCAATCTGCGAGCCCGCGCAGCCGGGCGGCACGGCCGGGCGTGTGCCGCGGCTCCCCCGCGCCGTCCGCCTGGCCCCCAGCAGCGGCGTCCGCAGCCCCGTCCGCAGCGGTGTCAGTGGCGGACGGGGCGGCCGCGGCGGCCTGCCCCCGGCCGCCCGGGCGCAGCGAGCGGAGGCTGACCGCGGCGCGCACGCGCTGCCACCGCCCGACCTCGCGCGACATGGCGCGGCGCTCGGCGTCGACCGACTCCCAGTAGGTCGTCGCGGAGGCCACCTCGGGCGTGCGGGGCCCGAACACGAAGCTGTCCGCGCGACGGGCCAGCGCGCCGGCCTGGCCGGAGACGATGCCGGCGGACTGCTCGCGACGGGTGACGCTCGGTCCCAGCGGCACGACCTGGCCGAGGTCGCGGGCGTGGTCCACCAGCTCGCGCCACGCGCCCACGAAGCGCGCCGAGGCGGAGTCGGCGCTGCGGCGGCGGTGCCGGCGCCACGCCTTGATGCCGACCACGGCACCGAGGAGCAGCGCGACCACCAGCAGCGGCACGCCGACGTAGGTCAGCACGACCCCGAACCACCCCGGCACGTCCGGGATCAGCCCGTCCTCCTCGTCCTGCTCGGACTTCTTGCGGGTGGCCCTGCGCTCCTTGAGGTCGGCGTCGCTCTGCTCCCCCGCGTCCGACGGCGGCGGGATGGGGTTGGGCGGGGGGATGACGGTGCCGGACATCGGGGTGTTGGTCTCGGGGACCTGGTCCGCGGGCGGTGTGGTCGGCGTGAACGACTCGGTCGGCAGGGTGCGCCACGAGCCGTCTGCGGCGCGGAGCTCGACCCACGCCGCGACCTCCTTGCCGGTGACGCGGCCGCCCTCGGGCACGACCGCACCGAGGACGACGCGAGCCGGTACGCCGATCTCGTTGGCGATCAGCGCCATCGTGGCGGCGTACTGCTCGTCGTTGCCGACGATCTGCGGGGCGTTGACGAACTCGTCGGAGAGCCGCCAGGAGCTGTGCCCGGCGACGTAGACGCGCTCGGTGCGTCCGACGCCGTCGGAGTACTTGCCCTCGCTCCGCAGGTGCTCGGCGGCGGCCAGCACCCGGGCCATCGGGTCGGTGCCGGCGCCCTCGGTCCACTTCTCCGTCGGCTGCTGGATGAAGGCGGCCGCCGGGGACAGGACGGTCGGCTCGGCCGAGCCGACCGTCTCCTCGGTCAGCTCGTCGTCGGGCTCGACCGCGGTGAAGGTGTAGCGGTCGCCGGGCTGCAGCCCGGTGGGGACCACCGCCGTGGAGGTGGCCAGGTTGTAGCGGAAGACCTCCGCCTTGGCGCGCGCGTCGGCGGTCTCGAAGGACATCGACCGCAGCGCCCCGACCGTGGGCAGCCAGACACCGCTCCAGCCCTCGCCGAGGGTGATCGTGACATCGACCTCCTCACCGCCGACGGGGTTGTCGATGGTCGAGGAGACGCGCTGGAAGGAGTCGTCGGCCGGGCCCGGGAGGGCGTTGTCGGTCGCGCCCCACACCATGCCGTCGTAGCGGTCCATGGCCGCGAAGCGGACCAGGGTGCCGGCCGGCACGCCGTCGACGTCGAGCAGCGTCTTGTCGTAGACGTTGGTCGGGTCGGTGCGGCCCTTGAGGTCGACGTACTTGCGGAACCCGGCCAGCGGCGAGGGGTAGCGGCCGATGTCGAAGGGCGGCTCGACCCAGTTGCGGGCCACCGCCCGGCGGTCCTCGTCACCGGCGATGACACCGCTGGCGGGCAGGGCGACGCCGGCGGCCAGCGCCAGCATCGCCATGGCGCCGGCGCCGCGGAGCCAGGAGGTGCTGCCGCCCTGCACCGACGCGCTGGCGCGACGCGCCCGCAGCGCGAGCCAGGCCAGCGACAGCGCGGCGAACACGGCCCCCTGCACCACCAGTGACTGGGGACGGCGCACACCCAGCACGATCGCGCCGGACAGGACGACCGTCATGCCGATGACCGGGAGCGCGGCGGCGAGCCAGGCGCGGCGCACCGGCAGCCCGGCGAGCGCGAGGCCGACGAGCCCGGCGAGCATCCCGGCCATCCACGGGAGCACGAGGAGCGGGCCCTCGCCGTCGATCGGGGGCAGCGTCGTGAGCAGGTCCTTCCACCCGAACACCGCTTGGTCGGCCACCCGGCCCAGCGTGGACGCGCCGGGGAGGAACGACGTGTCGCCCAGCGAGCGCAGGCACAGCGGCCCGCCGAGCAGGAAGAAGAGGAGGAGGCAGATGACCACGGCCGAGACGATCGGCCAGCCGGCCGCACGGGTGAGGTGGGTGACGACGACCGCGAGGACCGCGCCGAGCATGCCGACGACGAGGTAGGTCGAGCCGGTGAACGAGGTGCCGAACGAGCTCAGCACCACCGCGGCCAGCACGAGCGTGAAGCCGATGTCGGTCCAGGTGTGCCGGTCGGGCAGCAGCGCGTGGGGGCGTACGCGGGTGCGGGTGCCGGTGCTGCCGGAGCCGGGACCGCGCTCCCGGGCGGCGTGGCGGGAGGCCGCGCGGGTCGACGGGCTCATCGCACGCTCCAGCGCAGGAGGCCGCCCAGGTCCTCCTTGGCGGCCAGGTGCAGGACCGGCAGACCGCCGGTCTCGGTGACCCGGCTGTTGCCCGCCGGGTCGACGACGATGGCGAAGCGGCGCACCTCGGGCGGGAACGCCGCGGCCGAGCGGAGCAGGTCGGTGAACGGCGCCTCGCTGCCGCTGACGAAGAAGGCGAGGCTGGTGTCGGGCGCGAGCATGCTGGCCTGCCGGCCCGACTCGACCAGCCCGCGCTCGCCCGTCTCGGCACGGCAGACCGCGTCGAGCGCGAGGTGGCCGTCGGAGCCCGACGAGGCGGAGGCGCCGCAGACGAACGAGACGTCGAACTCGTCGAGCACGGCGCGGACGGCGATGGAGGCGGCGACCGCCATCGCGGTCTCGAAGTCCTCGGGGTCGGCCCAGGCGGAGAGCCGGTCGTCGACCACGATCGTGGCGTGGCTGCGCCGGGTGTCGAGGTACTGGCGCACCAGCAACGACGACTCACCCGTCGAGGCCATCACCTTGGCCGAGGAGCGCCAGTGGATGTGGCGCAGGTCGTCGCCGGGGACGTACTCGCGCAGCGCGTGGAAGGCGAGGTCGCTCTGGCTGACGGCGTCGGTCGAGACGCCCTCGAGGTCGCGCAGCAGGCCGGCGCCCAGCGACTCCATCGGCACGAGGTGCGGGCGCACCAGCACCTCGCGCACCGGCGTCCACACCACGTCGCGGGAGAAGATCCCGACGGGGTCGCCGCGCCGGGTCATCGCCGGGCCGACCGGGATGACACCGCGCCGCTCCGTGCGGATGGTGAACGACTCCTCGTGGGTGGCGCTCGGCGCCAGGGAGCTGATGCCGTAGCGGTGGATCGCGGAGCCGACCGGCACCTCGAGCGTGGTGGGGACCAGGCGGGAGGAGGCGCGGTTGACGACGATGACGCCGGCGGCCACGGACTCCCCCGCCGCGACCCGCTCGGGCTGGAGCCGCAGGTCGACGGAGACGGAGGTGCGGCCGACGAGGAAGGGCAGGGCGAGGACGAGCAGGGCCAGGCAGGCGCAGCCGAGGACGGCCAGCTCACGCCACAGCGTGACGCTGGCGACCAGGAGCGCACCCAGGCCGAGCCCGAGGATCAACCAGCCGATCGGCTTGATCACCTCGAGCGCATCGTTCAACCGCTGCCTCATGGCCTGGGTCAGACCCCCACGCGGTCGGTCGGGGGTGCCACGGCGTCGAGCAGGCGCGAGATGACCGTCTGCACGTCCACGCCGCTGAACTGCGCCTCGGCGTCGAGCAGCAGGCGGTGCGAGAGCACCGGCTCGGCCAGGTCCTTGATGTCGTCGGGGACGACGTGGTCGCGCCCGTCGGCAGCGGCCCACGTCTTGGCGACGCGGACGAGGGCCAGGCAGCCGCGCGGCGACAGGCCGAGCTTCACGTGGGGCTGGCGGCGCGACTCCTCGGCCAGCTCGGCGACGTAGCCGATGACGGCCGGGTCGACGTAGACCTGGTCGGCCAGGCCGCTCATCTGGGCGATGGTCGCGGCGGTGATCACGGGGGTCACCAGCGCGGCGCGGTCGCGCACGGCGGCGTTGTTGAGCAGCTCGACGGTGGCCTGCCGGTCGGGGTAGCCGACCGACGTCTTCATGAGGAAGCGGTCGAGCTGCGCCTCGGGGAGGCGGTAGGTGCCGGCCTGCTCGATGGGGTTCTGGGTGGCGATGACCAGGAACGGCTTGCCGACCGGGTGGGCGACGCCGTCGACGGTGACGCGGCCCTCCTCCATCACCTCGAGCAGCGCGGACTGCGTCTTGGGCGAGGCCCGGTTGATCTCGTCGGCGAGGACGATGGTGTGGAAGATCGGGCCCGGGTGGAACTCGAACGTGCCCTTGTGCTGGTCGTAGACGGTCACGCCGGTGACGTCGGAGGGCAGCAGGTCGGGGGTGAACTGGATGCGGGCGTGGCTGCCCTGCACGGTGTTGGCGAGGGCCCGCGCGAGCATCGTCTTGCCGGTCCCGGGGAAGTCCTCGAGCAGGACGTGGCCCTCCGAGAGCAGGCAGGTCAGCGCCAGGCGTACGACGTGACGCTTGCCGAGGACCGCCTTCTCCATGTTGTCGGTGAGCTGGTCGAAGGTGGACCTGAACCACTCGGCCTGTTCGGGGCTGATCGTCATGTCGTGTTCCTGTCGCGGGGTGGGGCAGGGCGGGGCGGTGAGGGGGGATCGAGGGCGGGATGGGGCGGCCGTGCCGGCGCCGGGTCTACCAGGTCTGGGAGCCGCTCGACGTGCGCTGCCAGAAGCCGTTGCCCTGGCAGGTGACGGTCGCTCCGCCGCCGCTGGGGGCGTACCAGTCGGTGTCCTGGGTGTTGGTGTTCTGCCCGTTGGCGCCGAAGGAGTAGGTGCGCCAGCCGGTGTAGCCGTTCCAGGTCATGCTCACCCGGCAGGTGAAGCCCTCGTAGAAGCCGTTGACGTTGAACCGGATGAACCCGCAGGACTCGACCTCGCACGGCGGCGGCTTGCCCGAGCCGTTGCCCTGCCAGCAGTTGTCGTCGGGGCTGTCGTTGTCGTCGCGGCAGGCCGAGAGCTTCTCCACGCTGACACCCGGCTGCGGCACGCCGCTCCGGGCGCGGTCGTCCTGGTAGGTCTCGCCGCGCCCTCCGGGCGAGGAGTCGCGCAGGCGCACCTCGAGCCGGGTCTCCTGGCCGAAGTCGGCCGTCGTGGTCGAGATCGACTGGCTGAAGGCACCGACCCCGCCGAGCTGGATCGTCGGCTGCTGGGCGCCGTCGATCCAGTAGGCCAGCTCGGCCGGGTCGCCGTTGCTGGAGCCGGTCACCGTCCAGGTCACGGTCTTGCCGTTGACCACGGGGTCGCCGATGTCGCTGAGCATCCCCTCGAGGCGGCCGTAGGTCTGCACGTTCTGCACGCCGCTGAGCGTGCAGCCCGTGGGCGCGCGCTCGTTGCACACCCGGAGCTGGACGGGGTAGGGCTGCTCGTTGCCGGGCGTCGGGATCCGGGTGGTGAAGGAGCCGGTCTGCTGCCCGAACTGCTTGACGACCCCGCCATTGACGAGGACCTCGACCTTGCTGACGTTGCCGCGCGAGTCGGGGACCGTGTAGCGGACCTCGGCCTCCTGGCTGGCGCCGGTCGCGAACACGTCGAAGCTGCCCCACGGCGCGGGCCGGCCCACGGCCTGGATCGCGGTGCCCTCGCTCGGCTGGGAGCGCTTGCCCGGCTCGTTGGCGGCCACCACCCGGTAGGTGTAGGTGGTGCCGTCGTAGGGGATGCCGGAGTGGGTGCAGGACAGCGCCACCAGCTTCTGGCAGCCGGGCACCGTGCCGGACGACGTGCCGTTGGAGTAGCTGACGGTGTAGGAGGTGGGTCCCGGTCCCTCGGGGAGCACGGCCTGCCACGCGATGCGGACGGAGGTCTGGTTGGCCCCCGACTCGAGGTCGGCGACGGCCGGCGCCGCCGGAGCCGGAGGCGTGCCGAGCGGCTGCATCTCGACCGACGTGCGGGGCGCGGAGTAGTCGACGACGTTCTGGGCCTTGACCGTGAACGCGTACTGGGTGTTGTTGTCGAGGCCGGTGGCGGTGTAGCGGGGGTTGTCCCCGGCGACGACACCGACCGGGCCACCGGGCCACGTGATGGTGTAGTCGAGGATCCGCGAGGTGTTGGTGGTCGGCTTGTCCCAGGCGATGGTGATGTAGCCGTCGCCCCGGTCGACCATCCGGATGTTCTCGACGCGCCCCGGCGCCGTGTCGGCCCGGGCCGTCTTCGAGAGCCCGCTCCACTCGCTCTTGCCGACCCGGTTCACGGCCTGCACGCGGAAGCTGTAGTTGCCGCCGTTCTTGAGCTTGCGGAAGACGCAGACGTTGGTGTCGCACCGCTGCGTGGCGCCGGTCTTCTCCTCGCGCACCAGGTAGTGCAGGATCGGCGCGCCGCCGTCGTCGCGCGGCGGCGCCCACGACATCTCCACGGCGCCGATCTGGTCGGTGCGCGGGAACGGACGCGGCTCGCCGGGCGCCTCGGGGGTCCCGACGACCTGGAACTCGATGCGACCCTCGGCGGTCCGCGAGGCGGGCGGGGCGTCGGACGAGACGTCGCTGACCACCAGCCGGAAGCTGGCACGGGCGCCGCGGGCGTCGTCGGTCGCCGTCAACGTCAGCCTGCCCCCGTCGGCCGACGCACGGACGCCGGGGTTGCCGGTGCTCTGCACGGAGACGATCGTGGGGTCCGGGTCGGACACGCCGGCCTCGAGGTAGGAGCCGACGTCGTAGCTGCGGCTCTGCCCGGCCTCCATGGTCTCGACCCGGATGGGCAGCAGCCTCGGGGACGGCGCCTGGGCCAGCTGGAAGCGCACCAGCTGGGTGTTGCTGTCCCCCGCCTGCACCGTGAGGGCCGCCTGGCCGCCCTCGGTCGCGGTCTCCGCGGCGGTCACCGACACGACGGAGCCCTCGGGGCTGCCGACGGCGAGCCCGTCGAGGGGCTGGCTCCAGTCGGCGGTGTAGGAGAGCCCGGCCGCGTCCCGGGGGTCGAGGGTGAAGACCTTGCAGAACGTGGCGATGTCGAGGGCGTAGTTCTGCCCGGCCGAGATGGGGACGACCGTGGAGGGGCACGTGAGCTCCGGCTTGTCGTCACCCACCTGGACCGGGATGGAGAGCAGGACCGTCGCACCGTCGTCGGTGGTGGAGGTGTCCTCGTTGCCGCTGGCGTCGGTCGCCGAGGTGACCTCCACGAGCACGGCACCCGGTCCGCGGAACGCGGCAGGGGCCGACAGGGTGAAGCGGTTGTCGCCGTCGGGACCGACCGCGAGGGACGTCGGCGAGGCGGACCACGAGCGCCGACCCGACGCCAGGCGCACCTCGGCGTCCCCGGGTGCCGCGACGTAGTCGGAGAGCTTGCCCGTCGTGGTGGCACCGGGCTCGAGCTCGATCAGGGCGTCGTCGACGACGTAGGGCAGGCCGTTGCCGGTGGGCGGGATGTAGACGGACGCGACGGCCACGGCGCCGTCGGCGTCACGGACCTCGAAGGGCAGCACCTTGGGCGCCGCCCCGCGGTTGGCGCGGACCTCGACGCCGTCGACGACCCGCGCCGAGTCGTCGCCGCTCACGTCGGTCACCTCGAGGCCCTTGGCGGGCCCGTCGGGGTCGTAGGCGCCCTCGAGGACGTCGACCACGACGCTGCCGCTGTCGTCGGCGCGGCCGAAGGCGTCGTAGACGATCGGGGGGTTGTTGAAGCCCTCGGCCGTCTGCAGGGTCATCGTGGCGCGGGACTCCTGGAGGCCGTTGGTCACGCGGTAGACGACCACCACCGGCGGGGCCGTGAGCTCCCCGGGGGCGGGCACCGACACCAGGTTGGTCCGGGGGTCCAGCTCGACGCCCGCCGGGGCGTCGACCAGCTCGACCTCCACCGAGTCGCCGGCGGCGATGAAGTCGTTGGCCAGCGGGTCGAAGATCGCCGTCCTTCCGGGCTCGACCGTGAGCCGGTCCGCGACCGCCAGCGGCGGCTGGGGCTGGCCCACCTCGACGACCGCGATGCGGACGGTGCCGGTGGCGAAGGCGCCCTGCGAGTCGACGAGGGAGTAGGTGAACTCGTCGGTGCCGACCGTGCGGGGGTAGGCCTGGTACTCGAGGAAGTTGCCGCCGTAGGAGACGATCCGGCCCAGCCGGGGCGCCGAGGTGATGCCGGTGACGGTGACCGGGTCGCCGTTGCGGTCGACGCCGACGCCCGGGACGCGGACCTTGATCGCGTCGCCGGCGACCACGCGACCCTCCAGGGTCGGTGGCTCGGGCGGGTCGTTGGGGTCGTCGGCCGGCACGACGGTCACCGAGAGGACCCCCTGGGCTCGCTTTCCCTCGAGGTTCTGCGCGACGTAGGTGACGGTGTAGGTGTCGCGCTCCTCGACCTGCTCGGGGGCGACGTAGCGCACCACGCGACCCGAGACGAACGCGCGGCCCACGTCACCCGTGACGTCGATCGGGGGGACGACCTCGAGCTGGCCGGGCGTCTCGCTGTCGACCAGGTCGTTGAGCAGCGTCAGGCGGTCGCCGGCCGGGGACACGTCGTTGTCGAGGACCGGGGCGGCCACGGCGCCACCCGCGCGCACGACCACCTTGTCGGCCGCCGTGATCGGGGTGTTGTCCGCGGGCTGGGGGCGCTGGGTGACGACGACCTCGCCGCGGACGCCGGAGCTGGCCCCGTTGCTGATCGTGTAGGAGATGGTCTGCGTGCGGGGCGACAGCGCCGGCTGCACGGCGGAGATCCGCAGCCACCGACCGTCGATGATCGCGACGTCGAGCTGCCCCTCGCGGTCCGCGGCGGCACGCTGGACCACCAGCAGGCCACCGGCCGGGTCGAGGTCGTTGGCCAGCACGTCGACGATCCCGGGCGCCTGGCCGAAGACGGTCAGCGTGTCGGGCATCGCCACCGGCTCGGCGGCACGCTTGGGCTTGGGCTTCACGTCCACGCGGACCGTGCCCTGGTCGAGCGGGGCGTTGCCGTAGGCCGCGTCGTAGCTGAGGAAGTAGGTGCCGGCGCGCTCCCCGGTGAAGGTGAGCTGTCCCCCGTCGAGGTCGGAGACGATCCTGGCGTTGGGCTGCTGGGGCACCTTGCCCCCGAGCGCGAGCTCCGCGTTGGGCGTGTTGGGGTCCGAGCCGGGCAGGTCGTTGAGCAGGGGGCGGATCTTGATCGGCTTGCCGACCTCACCGCGTACGACGTCGGGCTCGGCGCTCGGGGCGAACGCCTTCTGGTCCTTGGGGGCCTGCACCTGGAAGCTCAGCGACTTCCGCACCGGCGTCGAGCCGTCGGTCACGGCGAAGTCGACCCGGACCAGCTGCGGGCCGGACGCGGCGGTGGTCGGCGCGGTGAAGCGGATCCGGCCGTCCGAGGTGGTCCGCGCACCAGCGCCGTTCTGCGCTCCGTCGACCGCGACGGCGGAGTCCAGGAGCAGGGTGTCGCCGTCACGGTCGTCGCGCCAGTCGGCCAGGACCGGGACCGACAGCGCGCCGCCGTGGGGCACGCGGTAGGTCGGCTTGCGGTAGCCCTCGCGCAGGTCCGGCGGCTCGTTCTCCTCCTGGCCGCGCACCTCCACGTCGACCGTGGCGCTGGCCGACAGGCCGTTGCGGCCGTCGTCGATGACGTAGTCGAACGTCGCGGGGCGCGCCTCCTCCGGCATCTGCAGCACGAGGGTCTGCCCGTCCGGGCTGATCTCCACGCGGGCGCCGCCGGAGGGCTGCACGACGTCGACGATGCTCAGCAGCCGGCCCTCGGGCGCGGAGTCGTTGTCGAGCGGGTGCAGGACCGTGGTGCGACCGGCGCGCACCCCGTAGGAGTCGGGCTTGGCGCGGGGCGGTCGACGGTCGGCGTCGGTCTCGTTGTCGTTCTGGTCGTCGTCGTCGTCCTTCTGCTTCTTCGACGTGAAGGCGTCCCAGTTGTCGATGCGGGCCGGCTTCTCCTGCTCGACGTCCCACACCGCCCCGCTGTTGGCGTCGTTGAGGACGATCTCGCCGCGGTTGACCCGGAACGCCAGGCTCGCCGCGTCGCCACCGAGGGACCTCTCGTTGACCTCCTGGGCGCCGCACTGCACCGCGAGCGCGCCGACCCCTCCCGACCAGGCCCCGAAGACGCACGCGCCGAGCCGGACCGGCTCGACCGGCTCGCCGGACTGGGTGGACACGGTCGTCGTCTCCCCCGTGTCGAGGTCCACGCTGAGCAGCCCGTCGGCCGCCGCGACCAGCACGGCGTCGTAGGCGGGTCCGGGCTGCTGGAGGACGCTGCCGGGCGGGACCGTGGCCTCGGCGCCGTCGAGGACCCGCAGCACCCCGGCGTCCTCGTCGAGGGTGACCACGCGCTCGCCGACCGTGGTCACCGACGAGACCTGGCCGGCGGCACGCGGGAGGTCGCGCGTCACGGGCTCGCCGAGGACGGTGTCGTCGGGGGCGAGCGTGGTCACCGTGCCGTCGACGGCCGACGTGGCCACGACGGTGCCGGTGGTGCTGACCGCCAGGGCGGCCTGCTCGCCGACCTCGGCGAGCGGGTCGGCCTGCCGGTCGACGGCGCTCACCACGGGCTTGCCGAGCTGGTCGTCGTAGCGGACCGCCCAGATCGCACCGGTCTCGGCGTCGACGCTGGCGAGGGTGCCGCCGGCCATCTGCACGTCACCGAGCGTGGGGACCGCGGCCGCGCCGCCGTCCTGCAGCTCGAGGCGACTGGTCTCCAGCGCCTGGCCGCGGGCGGCGTCGGTGTTGAGCGTGACGACTGCCGCGCCGTCCTGGACGACGTCGAGGCGGGCCTTGCCGTCCGGGTTGGGCACGACGCCGTCGAGCTGGTTGACGGGCTTGTTGAGCCGGCCGGACCAGCCCTTCTTGCCGTTGACGACCCACACGCCGCCGTCGTTGAGCTCGGCCTCGTGGGCCTTGTAGCCGCTGGCGGTGACGGCGTAGGCGACGACGGCTCCGGCAGCGACGCTCAGCGCGAGGCTCGAGGCGATGCCCGCCCGGTGTCGACGCACGAACGTCGCACGTGCCACGCCAGCCCCCCTTGGCCCCCGCGGATGACGCGCGCCCGCCGCACTCACCCAGAGGAGGGTAAGTATGGAGCGACGTTACGACAAGTCGGGACTGCCTGCGCCGGAACGGCGCGATGGGTGATGATGGAGCGGTGGGCGCGTACGAGGGGAGCCGACGTTGATCGTGGAGGCGAGGTACGCCGGGGGGACCGGTGTGCTTCTGGGCAGCGGGGCCCACTGGGTGCTGCTGACCGACCCCGGTGACGAGCAGGTCGTCCAAGAGATCTGGGACGTCCTGGCCATGACCGCACCCTCCGGATCCTCCGTCGTGGAGCGGGTGATGGCCATCGTCGAGAAGTCCTTCGCCGGCGATCCCCCCGGGCTCGCCCTCGTCGACTTCACCTCTGGGGCCTCCACCGCGCTGTCACGCGGCGCCGGGCACGTACGCCTCGCCGGTCCGTCGCGCATCCTCAGCCTCGACGGCGGCGACGACCCCGACCGCCTGGTCCCGACCCGGCGCCTCGTCGGCGGGGTGGTCGCCGCGGACCGCGTCGAGCTCGTGCCGATCTCCACCCGCACCGCCCCACCTGCCCAGCCGACGGTGCAGGCGACCGCACCCGCCCCGCCGGGAGGTGCGCTCATCGACGGCATCCCGGCCGCGATCCTCGCCGCCAAGGGCCCCGACGGCCCTCCCCCGCGCACCCGCACGCGCCGCCCGGTCGAGGACACCGGGTCGCTGATGGACACCTCGGAGCCCGACCCGCTGGCCATCCAGCGCATCGAGGAGGGCTCCCACACGACCATCCGGCCGGCGTCCGCGCCGCACCGCGCCCCCGAGCCCGGTCCCGCCCCCGACGACCACGACGGCTCGACCTCGATGCGCCCGGCGCACCTGTCCCACAGCACCGCGCCGACCGTGCTGGCGGTGAGCTGCCCGCTGGGCCACCTCACGCCGCCCGTCTCGCCGCAGTGCCGGGTCTGTCACCAGCGGGTCGCCCCGCAGGAGCCGCGTCGCGTCGAGCGACCGTCGCTGGGCGGGCTGCGCCTGCCGACCGGCGAGGTCGTGCCGCTCGACCGCGGCGTGATCCTCGGCCGCAAGCCCGCGCCCGCCGAGGGCAGCACCGACTGGCCCCACCTCGTCCACCTGCCCGCCGACCACTCCTTCGTGTCCCGGAGGCACCTGCAGATCGAGCTCGACGGCTGGGACGTCGTGGCGCGTGACCTCGACAGCCGCGGTGGCACCACCGTGGCCCCGCCCGGTCGCGACCCGCAGCGGATGCGGCCCGGGGACGCCTACGTCCTCGAGCCGGGCACCGTCCTCGACATGGCGCACGTCTACGCCGTGCGGTTCGAGACCGGGGCGGTCGCCCGGTGAGCGCCCCGGACATCCCCGGGTTCGCGTTCGTCGAGCACCTGGGCAGCGGCGGGTTCGCCGACGTCTTCCTCTACGAGCAGCAGTGGCCGCGCCAGCGCGTCGCGGTCAAGGTCGTCCGGCCCGACGTGCCGCTCACCGACCGGGAGAAGTACCTCTTCACCGCCGAGGCCAACGCGATGGCGCGACTGGCCGACCACCCCTACATCGTCTCGGTGATCACCGCCGGCGTGACCGCCGAGGGCGGCCGCCCGTTCCTGGTGATGCGCTACTGCCCGCCGCCGGACCTCGGCATCCGGGTGCGCTCCAACCCGATGGCGCCCGTCGACGCGGTGGCGACCGGCATCAAGCTCGCGAGCGCCATCGAGACCGCGCACCGCTCGGGCATCCTGCACCGCGACATCAAGCCCAGCAACGTCCTCGTGACGACCTACCACGAGCCGGCCCTGACCGACTTCGGCATCGCCGGCCACATCGCCGACATCGAGGGCGACAACGACGTCCGCATCTCCTACCCGTGGTCACCACCCGAGCTGCTCGACGGCCGCAGCAACGGCTCGGTCGCCTCCGACGTCTACTCCCTCGGCGCGACGATCTGGCACCTGCTCGTGGGCCGCTCGCCGTTCTCCATCCCCTCCGGCGACAACTCCACGCGGGCGCTGAGCGCGCGCATCCTGCACGCCGCTCCCCCGGCGACCCAGCGGCCCGACGTCCCACCGGCGCTCGACCGGCTCCTCCAGCAGTGCCTGGCCAAGCGCCCCGAGCACCGGCCGGCGAGCGCCCTGGAGCTGGCCCGCGCCCTGCAGCGGATCGAGTCGGCCGCCGGCTGGGCCCGCACCTCCGTGGCGGTGGAGGGCGACCGCCCCGACGCCTCCGTCATGGCGCCGGAGGTCCCGGAGGCGCCCGAGGACGCCACCGCGATGAAGCCGGTGACCGTGATCTCGGCCAGCGGCCCGCGGCGGATCGCCGCGCAGGTCGCCGAGCCGACCACCGACGAGGACGACGACACCGGCCGCACCTCCACGCTGGTGTGGGCCGGCATCGGGGCCGCGGTGGTGGCGCTGGTCATCGGCTTCCTGCTGGTCCGCGGTGACGGGCGCGGCGAGGACCCCGGCGTGGTCGTCCCGACCGAGTCGCAGACGCCGGCCGACGTCGTGCCCGACGTGCTCACCGAGGCGCCCACGCTCACCGGCAGCCGCACGGCCCGCGGCGTGCTGTTCGAGTGGCGACCGCCCGTGCCCCTCGAGCCGGGCGACTCCTTCAGCTACTACCGCGACGACACCCGGACCTACGGCAGCACCCGGCAGCGACAGCTGCTGGTGCGCACCGACGAGCCGGTGTGCCTCGACCTGCGGATGACGCGGGGGTCCGACAACTCCCCCAGCGACAGCCAGTGCGTGACCTGAGCGGTCGGGCCACGCTCAGTCGTCCTCCCAGTCGCGGCGCGGACCGGTGGCTGCGTCCTGCTCCTCGGGGCTCATCCGGCTCGAGACCCACAGGGACAGCACGGCCGTCACGGCGAGCGTGGCGATGATGACCACCAGCGAGAGCCAGATGGGGATCTCGAGCCACGCGTAGTCGAGGTGCTCGCCACCGTTGATGAACGGCAGCTCGTTCTCGTGCAGCGCGTGGAAGAAGAGCTTGACGCCGATGAACGCGAGCAGGAACGCCAGGCCGTAGGACAGGTAGATGAGGCGCTGCAGCAGCCCGCCGATGAGGAAGTAGAGCTGGCGCAGCCCCATCAGGGCGAAGATGTTGGCAGTCAGCACCAGGTAGGGCTCCTTGGTGATGCCGAAGATCGCCGGGATCGAGTCGAGCGCGAACAGCAGGTCGGTCGTGCCGAGGGTGATGATCACGATGAACATCGGCGTGATCATCCGCTTGGCGTTGCTGTCGTGGACGAACAGGCTCTTGCCGTGCCACTCCGAGGTCGCCGGGAAGCGGCGCTCGATGAAGGCGACCAGCTTGTTCTCCTCGAACTCGTCGTCCTCGTCCTCGCCGCCCTCCTTGGCCAGCTTGAACGCGGTGTAGACCAGAAACAGGCCGAAGAGGTAGAACACCCAGCTGAACTGCTCGATCGCGGCCGCGCCGACCGCGATGAAGATGGCGCGCATGACCAGCGCCATCACGATGCCGATCATCAGGGCGTACTGCTGCAGCTCACGCGGCACGGCGAACTTGGCCATGATGATGATGAAGATGAAGAGGTTGTCGATGGAGAGCGAGTACTCCACCAGCCAGCCGGAGTAGAACTCCAGGGCGTACGTGCCGCCCGAGGTGTACCAGACACCGAGCCCGAACAGCACGGCCAGGCCGACGTAGATCGAGAGATAGGTCGCGCACTCCTTCATGCTCGGCTCGTGCGGCCGGCGGCCGACCACGGCGAGGTCGAAGGTGAAGATCGCGAGGGTCACCACGCCGGTGGCGATCCAGACCCAGGTGGGGACGTCCACTCTGTTGCTCCTAGGGATGAGGCGAGTCGGAGTCCGCGCAGCACGCGGACGCCGGAGGTCTCTTCCGCTCGCGCGCCGTGGGACAACAGCAGTGCGGCGAACCAGTGGCACCGGACGCCGCTCGCGCGGACGCCGTACTGACGACACCACTGCCGGGGAATACTCCCCTCCAACGCAGGCCAGTCTCCCACGCCCGCCCGGTGGCGGGCGAAACGGGACTCAGCGTCCGCCGAATGGGACGCCGAGCGCCCCGAGGCGGGCCTCGCCGCCGTCCACGGCGGTGAGCACCCACGCCCCCCGCTCGGTCACGGTGAAGGTGTGCTCGAAGTGGGCGGCGAAGGAGCCGTCGACGGTGGCGACCGTCCACTCGTCCTCGAGGAGGTCGGTGTGCTTGCTGCCCAGCGTGACCATCGGCTCCACGGCCAGGGCGAGGCCCTGGACGATCGAGGGACCGCGGCCCCGTCGGCCGTAGTTGGGCACGTTGGGGGCCATGTGCATCTCGGTGCCGATGCCGTGGCCGGTGTAGTCCTCGAGGATGCCGTAGCGCCCCTGCGCGCGGACGTAGGTCTCGATCGCGTGGCTGATGTCCGTCACCCGCCCGCCGAGCCGCGCCGCGGCCATGCCGCGCCACAGGGACTCCTCGGTGACCCGGAGCAGCTCGCGCACGTCGTCGGCGACCTCGCCGACCGGGACGGTGATGGCCGCGTCGCCGTGCCAGCCCTCGACGATGGCGCCGCAGTCGATCGAGACGACGTCGCCCTCGACCAGCGCGCGGGCACCCGGGATGCCGTGCACGACCTCGTCGTTGACCGAGGCGCAGATGGTGGCGGGGAAGGGCGGCTGGCTGTAGCCCTTGAACGACGGGACGCCGCCGTGGTCGCGGATGTGGGTCTCGGCGAGCGTGTCGAGCTCCAGCGTCGTCACACCCGGTCGGACAGCGTCACGGAGCAGCTCGAGGGTCTCCCCCACGAGCCGCCCGGCGACGCGCATCAGCCCGATCTGGTCGGGGGTCTTGATCTCGAGCCCGCGGTCCCGGAGCGCCATGGGTGGCTCAGCTCTGCGGGACCACGTCGAGGGCGTCGAAGATGCGGGTCGTCACGTCGTCGACCTCACCCATCCCGTCGACCTCGATGCAGATGCCACGACCGCGGTAGACCTCGATGAGCGGCGCGGTCTGCTCGGCGTAGACCTCCTGGCGGCGACGGATCACGTCCTCCGTGTCGTCGGCGCGGCCGTCGGTCTGCGCCCGGTGGAGCAGGCGCTGGACGAGCTCCTCGGGGTCGACCGTCAGCACGACGACCGCGTCGAGGCGGTGGCCGGTGAACGCGATCATCCCGTCGAGCTCGGTGACCTGGGCGAGGGTGCGCGGGTAGCCGTCGAGCAGGAAGCCGGGCTTGGCGTCGTCCTCGTCGATCCGGTTGCGGACCATCTTGTTGGTGACCTCGTCGGGGACGTACTCACCGGCGTCCATGTAGCGCTGGGCCTCGATCCCCAGCGGCGTGCCCCGCGAGACGTTGGCGCGGAAGATGTCGCCGGTGGAGATCGCCGGGACCCCGAAGTGGTCGGCCACGAAGCGGGCCTGCGTGCCCTTGCCCGCACCCGGCGGGCCCATGAGGATGAGTCTCATCTACTTCAGGAATCCTTCGTAGTTGCGCTGCTGGAGCTGGCTCTCGATCTGCTTCACCGTGTCCAGCGCGACGCCCACCATGATGAGGATGGACGTGCCACCGAACGGGAAGTTCTGGCTGGCGTTGATCGCGGCGAAGGCGATCAGCGGCACCAGCGAGATCAGGCCGAGGTAGAGAGCTCCGGGGAACGTGATGCGGGACAGGACGTAGGACAGGTAGTCCTCGGTCGGCTTGCCCGCCCGGATCCCGGGGATGAAGCCGCCGTACTTCTTCATGTTGTCCGCCACCTCGACAGGGTTGAAGGTGATGGAGACGTAGAAGTACGTGAAGAAGATGATGAGGGCGAAGTACATCGCCATGTAGAGCGGGTGGTCGCCGCCGACGAGGTAGGTCCCGATGAAGTCGAGCACCGGGTTCTGGCTCTCGGGGTTGAACTGGACCGCCATCGCCGGCAGGTAGAGCAGCGACGAGGCGAAGATGACCGGGATGATGCCGGCCTGGTTGACCTTGAGCGGGATGTAGGTCGAGTTGCCGCCGAACATCTTGCGTCCGACCATGCGGCGGGCGTACTGCACCGGGATGCGGCGCTGCGCCTGCTCGATGAAGATGACGCCGGCCACCAGGATCAGGCCGATCACCATGACGACGCCGAAGACGACCCAGCCCTGCGAGGTCTGGACGCTCCACAGGGCCGCCGGGAAGGTGGCGACGACCTGGGTGAAGATGAGGATCGACATGCCGTTGCCGATGCCGCGGTCGGTGATGAGCTCGCCGAGCCACATGATGACGGCGGTGCCGGCGGTCATGGTGACGACCATGACGAGGAAGGTGCCCGTGCCGTTGTCGTGCAGCAGGTCGCGCTCACAGCCCTGGAGCAGGGCGCCGTTGCGGGCGAGCGCGACGATGCCGGTCGCCTGGAGCACGGCGAGGCCCAGCGTCAGGTAGCGGGTGTACTGGGTGATCTTCGTCTGCCCCGCCTGGCCCTCCTTCTTGAGCGCCTCGAGCCGTGGGATCACCACGACGAGCAGCTGCAGGATGATGGAGGCCGTGATGTAGGGCATGATCCCCAGCGCGAAGATGGTCAGCTGGAGCAGCGCGCCGCCGGAGAAGAGGTTGATGAGGCTGTAGAGCCCGCCCTCCTCCAGCTGGTTGATGCAGGCCTGGACGTTGGCCACGTTGACACCCGGGGTGGGCACCTGAGAGCCGAGCCGGAAGATCGTGATGATCAGCAGGACGAAGAGCAGCTTGCGCCGCAGGTCCGGCGTCCGGAAAGCGTTGGCGAACGCGCCTAGCACTGGTTCCTCTTTCGTAAGGGTGCCCGGCCCAGGATCAGGCGGGCGGACGAGAGACCCCTCACCGCTGTGGGGCGGAGGGCCCGGGGAAGCCTAACAGCCGGTGTTCGACCCGCTTCCCGGGTAACGACGAAGGCCCGGCCGACAGTTCCCACTGTGCGGCCGGGCCTTCACCGAGTGTGCGATCAGATGGGCCCTCAGGCCACGGTCGCGGTGCCGCCGGCGGCCTCGATCTTCTCCTTGGCGGAGCCCGAGAACGCGTTGGCGCTGACCTGAACGGCGACCGAGATGTCGCCCTGGCCCAGGACCTTGACGGGCTGGCCCTTGCGGACCGCGCCCTTGGCGACGAGGTCGTCGACCGTCACCGAGCCACCGTCGGGGAAGAGCTCCCCGAGGCGGTCGAGGTTGACGACCTGGAACTCCACGCGGAAGGGGTTCTTGAAGCCCTTCAGCTTGGGCAGGCGCATGTGGATCGGCATCTGGCCACCCTCGAAGGCGACCGGGACCTGGTAGCGAGCCTTGGTGCCCTTCGTACCGCGGCCCGACGTCTTTCCCTTGGAGCCCTCACCGCGACCCACGCGGGTCTTGGCGGTCTTGGCGCCCGGAGCGGGACGCAAGTGGTGCAGCTTGAGCGTCATGTCACTCCACCTCCTCGACCGTCACGAGGTGACGGACGGTCTGGACCATGCCGCGGATCTCCGGGCGGTCCTCCTTGACGACCACGTCACCGATGCGCTTGAGGCCGAGCGAGCGCATGGTCTCGCGCTGGTTGGCCTTGCGTCCGATGGTGGACCTGGTCTGCTGGACCTTGAGCTGTGCCATTACTTTTGCACCCCCGCAGCAGCCTCGAGCTGGCCCTCGGCGCGCGCCCTGAGCAGCGCGGCCGGGGTGACGTCCTCGACCCGCATGCCACGGCGAGCGGCCACGGCCTCGGGCTCCTCGAGCATCCGCAGCGCCTCGACGGTCGCGTGGACGATGTTGATCTGGTTGGACGAGCCGAGCGACTTGCTCAGCACGTCGTGGATGCCGGCGCACTCGAGCACCGCACGCACCGGGCCACCGGCGATCACGCCGGTACCGGGAGCGGCGGGACGCAGCAGGACGACGCCTGCGGCCTTCTCGCCCTGCACCGGGTGCGGGATGGTGCCCTGGATGCGGGGGACCTTGAAGAAGTGCTTCTTGGCCTCCTCGACACCCTTGGCGATCGCCGCGGGGACTTCCTTGGCCTTGCCGTAGCCGACGCCGACCAGACCTTCACCGTCACCGACGATCACGAGGGCGGTGAAGCTGAAGCGACGACCACCCTTCACGACCTTGGCGACACGGTTGATGGCCACGACCCGCTCGATGTAGACAGACTTCTCGGCCTGGCCACGACCGTTGTCGCGTCCGCGACGGTCGCCCGAGCCACCGCTGCGCTGTCCGCGCTGGGCTCCGCTCATGAGATGTGCTCCATATCTAAGTTCTCTCTCTGGTCGCGGTGGGCGATCAGAAGGACAATCCGCCCTCCCGGGCGGCATCGGCGAGGGCCGCGATGCGACCGTGGTACTTGTTGCCGGCGCGGTCGAAGACGACGCCCTCGATGCCTGCCGCCTTGGCGCGCGAGGCCACGAGCTCCCCGACCTTCTTGGCCTGGGCGGTCTTGTCGCCACCGCCGGTGCGGACGTCCTTCTCCATGGAGGAGGCGTACGCGACCGTGGTGCCGGCGAGGTCGTCGACGACCTGCACCGTGATGTGGCGCGCGGACCGGGTCACGACCAGGCGCGGACGCTCGGTGGTGCCGTGGATCCGCTTGCGGCCCCGCGCCTGACGGCGCAGGCGCGCACGGACCCGCGTGGCGGTGTGCTTGTTGTTGGACAGCGAGATCGCCATGTCACTTACCGGCCTTTCCGACCTTGCGGCGGATGTGCTCGCCGGCGTAGCGCACGCCCTTGCCCTTGTAGGGCTCAGGCTTGCGGAGCTTGCGGATCTTGGCCGCAACCTCGCCGACGAGCTGCTTGTCGATGCCGACGACACCGAGCTTGGTCGGGCCCTCGACGGTGAAGGTGATGCCCTCGGGGGCGTCGAAGATGATCGGGTGCGAGTAGCCGAGCTGGAACTCCAGCTGGGTCGGACCCTTGGGCAGGACGCGGTAGCCCACGCCCACGATCTCGAGCTTCTTCTCGTAGCCCTCGGTGACGCCCACCACCATGTTGTTGATGAGCGTGCGGGTCAGGCCGTGCAGCGAGCGGCTGGTGCGCTCGTCGTCGGGCCGGTTGACCTCGAGGATGCCGTCCTCGCCCTTGGCGACCGTGATCGGCGCGGCGATGGTGTGCGACAGGGTGCCCTTGGGGCCCTTGACGGTCACCAGCGACTGGTCGATCGCGACGTCGACACCGGACGGGACCGCGATGGGGAGCTTGCCAATGCGCGACATGCTTCTCTCTCTTCCTGGTCTCAGTTGGTCCGGGTCACCAGACGTAGGCGAGGACTTCGCCGCCCACGCCCTTCTGGTTCGCCTGGCGGTCGGTCAGCAGGCCCTGCGACGTCGAGATGATCGCGACGCCGAGGCCACCGAGGACCTTGGGCAGGCTGGTGTGCTTGGCGTAGACGCGCAGGCCGGGCTTGCTGATGCGGCGGACACCCGCGATCGAGCGCTCCCGGTTACGGCCGTACTTGAGGGTGACGGTCAGGGTCTTGCCGACGGCGGGCTCGCCCTCGGCGGACACGTTGTCCGCGACGTCGTAGGAGGTGATGTAGCCCTCCTGCTTGAGGATCTCCGCGAGGCCGGCCTTCATCTTGCTGTAAGGCATCGACACCACGTCGTGGTACGCCTGGTTGGCGTTGCGCAGACGAGTGAGCATGTCTGCGATCGGGTCAGTCATCGTCATGATGTGGTTCTTTCTCGTCGTGGTTTCGAGCGGCTCGCGGCCGGCCGACCTTCAACGTGTTGAGGTGGTGAGCGAGGGGACCGAGGTCACCAGGAGGACTTGGTCACGCCGGGCAGCTCGCCGCGGTGGGCCATCTCGCGCAGGCAGATGCGGCACAGGCCGAACTTGCGGTAGACGGACTTCGGGCGACCGCAGCGCTGGCAGCGGGTGTAGCCGCGGACGGCGAACTTCGGCTTGCGAGCGGCCTTGACCTTGAGAGCAGTCTTCGCCATGTCAGTTCTCCTTGAACGGGAAGCCGAGCTGCTTGAGCAGCGCGCGGCCCTCGTCGTCGTTGGTGGCGGTGGTCACGACGGTGATGTCCATGCCGCGGGACCGGTCGATCCTGTCCTGGTTGATCTCGTGGAACATGACCTGCTCGGTGAGACCGAAGGTGTAGTTGCCGCGACCGTCGAACTGCTTGGGCGAGAGCCCACGGAAGTCACGGATGCGGGGCAGCGCCAGGGACAGCAGCCGGTCCAGGAACTCCCACATGCGGTCGCCGCGCAGCGTGACGTGCGCACCGATCGGCATGCCCTCGCGCAGCTTGAACTGCGCGATGGACTTGCGGGCCTTGGTGACGGCCGGCTTCTGGCCGGTGATCGCGGTGAGGTCGCGGATCGCGCCCTCGATCAGCTTGGAGTCGCGAGCCGCCTCGCCGACGCCCATGTTGACCACGATCTTGGTCAGGCCGGGCACCTGCATGATGTTGGCGATGTCGAACTCGGTGCGCAGGGCGGGGACGATCTCCTCGCGGTAGCGCGCCTTGAGACGGGGAATCTCAGTGGTCTGGGTCTCGGCCATCTCAGATCTCCTTGCCGGTCTTGCGGGACACGCGGACCGAGCGGCTGGCGGCGTAGGTCGAGCCGTCGGGACGGCGCTTGGTGACCTCGTCGCGGCGGAAACCGACGCGGGTGACGCCGTCGTCCTCGACGAGCATCACGTTGGAGACGTGGATGGGCGCCTCGCGGGTGATGATGCCGCCGGTGGTGTTGGTCTGCTGGACGGACTTGGTGTGGCGCTTGACGAGGTTGACACCCTCGACGATCACGCGGCTCTCCTCGCGGAGCACCGAGATGACCTTGCCCTGGGCACCCTTGTCCTTGCCGGCGATCACCTTGACGGTGTCGCCCTTCTTGATGTTCATGTCCTTACCCATCTCTCACAGCACCTCCGGGGCGAGCGAGATGATCTTCATGAAGCGCTTCTCGCGCAGCTCGCGGCCCACGGGGCCGAAGATGCGGGTGCCGCGCGGCTCGCCGTCGTTCTTGAGGATGACGGCGGCGTTCTCGTCGAAGCGGATGTAGGAACCGTCGGCGCGGCGACGCTCCTTGACGGTGCGTACGACCACGGCCTTGACGACGTCGCCCTTCTTGACGTTGCCACCGGGGATCGCGTCCTTGACGGTGGCGACGATGACGTCACCGATGCCGGCGTAGCGACGGCCAGAGCCACCGAGAACACGGATGCAGAGGATCTCCTTCGCACCGGTGTTGTCGGCGACCTTGAGTCGCGACTCCTGCTGGATCATTGATTTCTCCTGGTTGTCGAGCTGGTTCTCCCAGCCCTCGCGGGGCGGGAGCCTGGCCGAACTGGTGGGGTTCTGGTGGTGCTGGGGCGGTGGGGCGAGCGGGGCTCACCTCACCGCGGGATCACTTGGCCTTCTCGAGGACCTCGACGAGCCGCCAGCGCTTGGTGGCGGACAGCGGGCGGGTCTCCATGATCAGGACCCGGTCGCCGATGCCGCACTGGTTAGTCTCGTCGTGGGCCTTCAGGCGCGACGTCTTGCGCAGCACCTTGCCGTAGAGCGCGTGCTTCACGCGGTCCTCGACAGCGACGACGATGGTCTTGTCCATCTTGTCGCTCACCACGAGGCCCTCGCGGACCTTGCGCTGGTTGCGCTCGGCGGCCTCGGTCGCCGTATTCTCGCTCGAGTTCTCGCTCATGCCTTCGCCTCTTCGTTGGTGCCCGGCGTGGTGCGGATGCCGAGCTCGCGCTCGCGGACCACGGTGTAGATGCGGGCGATGTCCTTCTTGACCGTGCGCAGCCGGCCGTGGCTCTCCAGCTGGCCGGTGGCCGCCTGGAACCGGAGGTTGAACAGCTCCTCCTTGGCCTCGCGCAGCTTCGCCTCCAGGTCGGTGGCGGTGAGCTCGTCGAGCTCGTGGGCGTTCAGCTTGGTAGCCATCAGAATTCACCGGCCTCTCGGGAGATGAACCGGCACTTCATCGGGAGCTTGTGCATCGCGCGGCGCATGGCCTCGCGGGCAGTGATCTCGTCGACGCCGGAGAGTTCGAACATGACGCGGCCGGGCTTGACGTTGGCGACCCACCACTCGGGCGAGCCCTTGCCCGAGCCCATGCGGGTCTCGGCCGGCTTCTTGGTCAGCGGGCGGTCCGGGTAGATGTTGATCCAGACCTTGCCGCCACGCTTGATGTGACGGGTCATGGCGATACGGGCCGACTCGATCTGCCGGTTGGTCACGTAGTGACCCTCGATCGCCTGGATGCCGAAGTCACCGAAGGCCAGCGTGGTGCCGCCCTTGGCGACGCCACGGCGCTTGGGGTGGTGCTGCTTGCGGTGCTTGACGCGACGGGGCATCAACATGAGGTCAGGCCTCCTGTCCGGTGCTCGGTGCTGCCTCGGCGGCCGGGGCCGCTGACGAGTCAGCGGTGCCCTCGGTGCGAGGAGCGCGGTCGCCGCGCGAGCCACGGCTCGGACGGTCGCCGCCACGGGTGTTGGGACGACCACCGCGGCCGGGGGCACCGGCGCGGGCGGCCTGCTGGGCCTGGCGCTCGGCACGGGTGCCGGCAACCTCGCCCTTGTAGATCCACACCTTGACGCCGATGCGACCGAAGGTGGTGCGGGCCTCGTAGAAGCCGTAGTCGATGTCGGCACGGAGCGTGTGCAGGGGCACGCGGCCCTCGCGGTAGAACTCGGTGCGCGACATCTCGGCGCCGTTGAGGCGACCCGAGCACTGGATCCGGATGCCCTTGGCACCCGAGCGCATCGAGGTCTGCATCGCCTTGCGCATGGCGCGACGGAACTGCACGCGGCCCGAGAGCTGCTCGGCGACGCCCTGGGCGACCAGCTGCGCGTCCACCTCGGGGTTCTTCACCTCGAGGATGTTGAGCTGCACCTGCTTGCCCGTGAGCTTCTCGAGCTCGCCGCGGATGCGGTCGGCCTCGGCGCCACGGCGGCCGATGACGATGCCCGGACGCGCGGTGTGGATGTCCACCCGGACGCGGTCGCGGGTGCGCTCGATCTCGACCTTGGAGATGCCGGCCCGCTCCATGCCCTTGGAGAGCAGCTTGCGGATCGCGACGTCCTCACCGACGTACGATTTGTAGAGCTTGTCGGCGTACCACCGGCTCTTGTGGTCGGTGGAGATGCCCAGGCGGAACCCGTTCGGGTTGATCTTCTGGCCCATCAGGCACCCCTTCCGTTCTTGTTGGCGCGACCGTTCTTCACGGTGATCGCGTCGGCCGGCTGCACCGCCAGGGTGATGTGGCTGGTGCGCTTGTTGATGCGGGTCGCCCGACCCTGGGCACGCGGACGCCAACGCTTCATCGTCGGGCCCTCGTCGACCATGGCGACGGAGAGGACCAGGTCGGCCCGGTTGAGGCCCTCGGTCGTCTCGGCGTTGGCGACGGCGCTCTCCAGCACCTTGTAGACGGTCTCGGAGGCGGCCTGCGGCGCGAACTGCAGCAGGGTCAGGGCCTCGTCGACCTGGAGGCCGCGGACCATGTCGACGACACGGCGGGCCTTCATCGGAGTGATCCGCACGTAGCGTGCGCTGGCGAACGCGCCCGGCTGGTCGCCGAGCAGCGACTCGCGGCGCGCACTGGTGCGGCTGCGCTCGGTGGTGCTCATCGACGGCGTCCCTTCCGGTCTTCCTTGACGTGCCCGCGGTAGGTGCGGGTGGGGGCGAACTCCCCGAGCTTGTGGCCGACCATCGAGTCGGTCACGAAGACGGGGACGTGCTTGCGGCCGTCGTGGACGGCGATGGTGTGACCGATCATGTCGGGCACGATCATCGACCGGCGCGACCAGGTCTTGATGACGTTGTGCGAGCCCTTCTCGTTCTCGGCGTCCACCTTCTTCTGCAGGTGGCCGTCCACGAAGGGGCCCTTCTTGAGGCTACGAGGCATGTCGGTTACTTCCTACCCTTGCCGGACTTGCGACGACGGATGATCTGGGAGTCGCTGGCCTTGCGCTTGCGCGTCCGGCCCTCGGGCTTGCCCCACGGGGAGACCGGGTGGCGACCACCGGAGGTCTTGCCCTCGCCACCACCGTGCGGGTGGTCGACCGGGTTCATGACGACACCACGGACGGTCGGGCGCTTGCCCTTCCAGCGCATGCGGCCGGCCTTGCCCCAGTTGATGTTCGACTGCTCGGCGTTGCCGACCTCGCCGACGGTGGCGCGGCAGCGCACGTCGACGAAGCGCATCTCGCCCGACGGCATGCGTAGCGTGGCGCGCGAGCCCTCGCGGGCGACCAGCTGGGCGGAGTTGCCGGCGGAGCGGGCGATCTTCGCACCGCCGCCGGGACGCAGCTCCACGCAGTGGATGGTCGTGCCGACCGGGATGTTGCGCAGCGGCAGGTTGTTGCCGGGCTTGATGTCGGCGTTGGGGCCGGACTCCACGGCGGTGCCCTGGGTCAGGTCCTTCGGCGCGACGATGTAGCGCTTCTCGCCGTCGGCGTAGTGCAGCAGCGCGATGCGGGCGGTGCGGTTGGGGTCGTACTCGATGTGAGCGACCTTGGCCGGCACGCCGTCCTTGTCGTAGCGACGGAAGTCGATGACGCGGTAGGCGCGCTTGTGGCCGCCACCCTGGTGACGCGTGGTGATGCGCCCCTGGTTGTTGCGACCGCCCTTCTTGGGCAGCGGACGCGTCAGCGACTTCTCCGGCGTGGTCCGGGTGATCTCGACGAAGTCGGCCACGGACGAGCCACGACGGCCCGGGGTGGTCGGCTTGTACTTGCGGATAGCCATATCAGTTCCTATTCACCAGCCCGGTCAGGAGACCGGACCTCCGAAGATGTCGATGCGGTGACCCTCGGCGAGGCTGACGATCGCCCGCTTGGTGTTGGGACGCTTGCCCATCCCGTAGCGGGTACGACGCGTCTTGCCCTGGCGGTTGATCGTGTTGACGGAGGTGACCTTGACGTCGAAGACCTTCTCCACCGCGATCTTGATCTCGGTCTTGTTGGCGTCCGGGCGGACGATGAAGGTGTACTTGTTGGCGTCGAGCAGGCCGTAGCTCTTCTCGGACACGACCGGTGCGATCAGGACGTCGCGGTGGTCCTTGTGCAGGGTGCTCACTGGTCGGTCTCCTTCTCGTCGGAGCGGGTCAGCCCGGCGGCCTCGGCGTCCTCGGCGGACTTGAACCAGAAGTCACCGGCCCCGGTGTCGTAGCCGGCGTCGCCCTCGAGGAGGTAGACGCCCGACTCCTGGCCGAGGACGTCGTAGCCCTTGGGGTTCTTGCCGCTCTTGAGCGGGGCCTTGGCGCCGGCCGGCACGGCCGGTTCGTCGGTGGCCTGCTCGGCAGCGGCGGTCTCCTCGGTGACCTCGGCCGTGGTGGCCGTGGCGGCGGAGGCGCCACCCACGAAGACGTCGTAGGCGCCCTTGGTGAACACCACGTCGTCGGAGTTGAGCACGTCGTAGGTGTTGAGCTGGTCGACCGCGACGATGTGGACCTCGGGCGCGTTGCGCAGCGAGAGCCAGGTGATCGCGTCCGAGCGCTCGAGCACCACGAGGTAGCCCACGCGGTCGGTCAGCGAGACCAGCGAGGCGAGCGCGGCCTTGGTGGAGGGCTTGTCGCCCTGCACGAGGCCGTCGACCACGTGCACACGGCCGTTACGGGCCCGGTCGGAGAGGGCACCGCGCAGGGCGGCGGCCTTCATCTTCTTGGGGGTGCGCTGGTCGTAGCTGCGCGGCTGCGGGCCGTGGACGGTGCCACCGCCGGCGAACTGCGGAGCGCGGGTCGAGCCCTGACGGGCGCGGCCGGTGCCCTTCTGCTTGTAGGGCTTGCGGCCACCGCCGCGGACCTCGCCGCGGGTCTTGGTGGCGTGCGTGCCCTGGCGCGCGGCGGCCTGCTGGGCCACGACGACCTGGTGGATCAGGGGGATGTTGACCTCGACGTCGAAGATCTCGGCGGGGAGGTCGACCTGGACGGTCTGGACAGCCATGCTCAGGCCTCCTTGCCAGTGACAGCGGAGCTCTTGGCGGCCGAGCGGAGGACCACGAGGCCACCCTTGGGGCCGGGAACGGCGCCCTTGAGCAGGATGAGGCCCTTGTCGGCGTCGACGGCGTGCACCGTCAGGTTCTGGGTGGTGACCGTGTCGTTGCCCATGCGGCCCGCCATGCGGGTTCCCTTGAACACGCGACCCGGGGTGGCGCAGGCGCCGATCGAGCCGGGCTTGCGGTGGTTGCGGTGGGCACCGTGCGAGGCGGAGACGCCGTGGAAGCCGTGACGCTTCATGACACCGGCGAAGCCCTTGCCCTTGCTGGTGGCGGTGACGTCGATCTCCTCGCCGGCGGCGAAGGTGTCGACGCCGATCTCCTGGCCCACGGTGTAGGCGGAGGCGTCAGCGGTGCGGATCTCCGCCACGTGACGACGCGGGGTGACACCGGCCTTGGTGAAGTGACCGGCCTCGGGCGAGTTGACCTTGCGGGCCTCGATCTCGCCGTAGCCGACCTGGATGGCGTTGTAGCCGTCCACCTCGGGCTGGCGGACCTGGGTCACCACGTTGGTGCTCGCCGCGATGACGGTCACGGGGACGACGCGGTTGTTCTCGTCCCAGAGCTGGGTCATGCCGAGCTTGGTGCCCAGCAGTCCCTTGACGTTGCGTTCGAAAGTCTTTGCCATGTCGCGCCTCAGAGCTTGATCTCGATGTCGACACCGGCAGGCAGGTCGAGACGCATCAGCGAGTCGACGGTCTTCGGCGTCGGGTCGATGATGTCGATCAGGCGCTTGTGGGTGCGCATCTCGAAGTGCTCGCGGGAGTCCTTGTACTTGTGGGGCGAGCGGATCACGCAGTACACGTTCTTCTCGGTCGGCAGCGGCACAGGGCCGGCGACCTTGGCACCCGTACGGGTGACGGTGTCCACGATCTTCCGCGCCGAGGTGTCGATCACCTCGTGGTCATAGGCCTTGAGCCTGATGCGGATCTTCTGTCCCGCCATAGGTCTCTCTCGTCCTCTTCGATCTCGTACGCCTGGTCTCTCGGCGCTCAGCCCCCGTTGGGCGAGCACCGCCTGTTTCTCCTCCACCCTCCGACCCCCGCGGTCGGGCGTGTCGCGCTGGTTACTCGTGACACGACCCCGTGGGGAAGCGGTACTGCTCTGGGTGGCACCCGACGGTCGTCGGATCTGGTCGGGTCTCCGATCAAGAGTTCTCGATCCGGTGCGGCGCACACAGACGACTGGCTCGATCAAAGGAGACGCGATTCAGAAGTCAAGGTGTGCCGCACCCCGGCGACCCGCCGGAGCAACCGGAACATCTTGACAGACTCCGCCTGCCCACGCCAAATCGCAGTGGCGGGATGCCGACCCGTACCCTCCCCGCGGTCGCGGGCGCCTGCGGAAAGCGTACGTCGCGACTCCCGCCGCACCCCCTCGTGACCTGGTCGGGACCTCCGGGCGGGACCTCTTGTGCCGGTGTCGGGGCCGACCTACCGTCGAGGGATGACCGGGCCGGTCGACGCCCTCCTCCTCGCGGTGCTGCTGGGCGCCGGGGCGGCCGTGGTCTGGTACGACCGCGTCCGCCGTGCCTGGCGACGCGTGCACGACCGGGTGTCCCCTCCCCCGCCGACTCCGGACGGTCCCGCGATCGAGGACCTGGCCCGGTCGCTGCGCCGGGTCCGCGCCGAGGTCTTCGCGCCCGCCCCCGGCACGACGATGGCTCGCCGGCGCGGCACCCGGGCAGCGTACGAGGACCTGCTCCTGCAGGCGGCCGTGTGCCTCGGCGTGCCCGACACCCTCAGCGAGGTGCCGGAGGGCACCGACCGGGAGGCGGAGCGGCTACGCCTCGAGCACCTGCTCCGCGAGGCCGGGCTGTCCCTCGACTGACGTGTCGGTGGTGCGCCGGTAGAGGAAGTCGCTGATCTCGCGTCCCACCTCGACCCCCTTGCGCTCGAACCTCGTCACCGGCCGCTCGGCCCAGCGCTCGACCCGGCCGCCCTCGAGCGTCGGCTCGGCGTCGAGGACGTCCTGCATCTGCTCGGCGTAGTCACCCCAGTCGGTGGCCAGCCGCCAGGCACCGCCCGGCACGAGCCGCGAGGAGGCGAGGGCCGCGTTGGCCGGGTTGACCAGGCGCCGCTTGCGGTGCTTGGTCTTGCGCCACGGGTCGGGGAAGAACGTCCACAGCTCGGCGAGGCCGGCGGGCGGGATCAGCTGCTCCAGGGTCCACACGGCGTCCACCGAGCAGAACCGCACGTTGTCGGCGCCCGCCTCCGCGACCCGCCACAGCGAGTCGGCGACGCCGGGACGCCACACCTCCAGCGCCAGGACGTTGTGGTCGGGGCGCGCCGCGGCCAGCACGGCGGTCGCCTCCCCGACGCCCGGGCCGATCTCCACGATCAGGGGCGCCTCGCGGCCGAAGTACTCCACCAGCGAGAAGTCCGGCCGGTCGACGGCCTCGTCGGGGATCACCCAGTCCGCCTGGTGCGCCGCCCACGCCTCGGCCTGCCGCGGGGTGAACCGGTTGCCGCGGCGCGAGTAGGTCAGCACCTCCCGCATCCGCCGCCCGTCCTCGGTGAGCTTGAGGTGCGGTCGGGCGGGGCGTACGTCGGTCACGGGACCATTGTCGCCGCGCAGCGGGCGCTGCGCACATCGGGAGACGGGTTGCTCGTCCGGCTCGCGGCCCGGCCGCCCCGTGCGGGGACGGTGCTGTCTGGCTCGCTTCGCTCGCGTGCTCGGCGCCCTGGAAGACGTCGTCTTCCCTCCTCGGCTTGCTCGCTGCGCCCGGAGGGAGTCCGGACACGGCCACGCCAGCCCACGCGCTCGGGGCCCGCCCACGCTCGCTCCGCCTGGAGGGACTTCGGACCTCCAGCCAGCGACGCCAGCCCACGCGCTCGCCGCCCGACGGTGTCTGGACTGACGAGCGAGCAAGCGTGACGAGCGCAGCGAGGCAGCGCCGTCGAGCGAGGAGGGAGGACACCGTCTTCGGGGGCGGCGAGCACGCGCGAGCGAAGCGAGCGCCATCTAGAGGTGCGCCAGCGCCCCCGTCAGCACCGAGCGCAGCCGCTGCTCGATGTCGTCGAACTCCGGCTGGCCGATGATGAGGGGCGGCGCGAGCTGGATGACCGGGTCGCCCCGGTCGTCGGCGCGGCAGTAGAGGCCGGCCTCCCACAGTGCCCCGGAGAGGTAGCCGCGCAGCAGCCGCTCGGACTCGGCGTCGTCGAAGGTCTCCTTGGTCTCGCGGTCCTTGACCAGCTCGATGCCGTAGAAGTAGCCGTGGCCGCGGACGTCGCCGACGATGGGGACGTCGAGCAGCTTCTCCAGCGTGGAGCGGAACGCCGGGGCGTTGCGCTGGACGTGCTCGGTGAGGCCCTCGCGCTCGAAGATGTCGAGGTTGGCCATGGCGACCGCGGAGGACACGGGGTGGCCGCCGAAGGTGTAGCCGTGGGCGTAGGCGGTGGTGCCGGTGCGGAACGGCTCGAAGAGCCGGTCGCTGGCGATCATGGCGCCGATCGGCGAGTAACCGGACGTCATGCCCTTCGCGCAGGTGATGATGTCGGGCTGGTAGCCGAACTCGGACGCGCCGAACATCTCCCCGACCCGGCCGAACGCGCAGATGACCTCGTCGGAGACGAGCAGGACGTCGTACTGGTCGCAGATCTCGCGCACCCGCTCGAAGTAGCCGGGCGGGGGCGGGAAGCAGCCGCCGGCGTTCTGCACAGGCTCGAGGAAGACGGCGGCGACGGTGTCGGGGCCCTCGAACTCGATGGCCTCCGCGATGCGGTCGGCGGCCCACCGGCCGAACGCCTTCTCGTCGTCGCCCACGAACTCGGGCCGACGGTAGAAGTTGGTGTTGGGCACCTTGTGGGCACCGGGGACGAGCGGCTCGAACATCTCCTTCAGCGGCGGGATGCCGGTGATGGAGAGCGCGCCCTGCGGGGTGCCGTGGTAGGCCACCGCGCGGGAGATGACCTTGTGCTTGTTGGGCTTGCCGGTGAGCTTGAAGTACTGCTTGGCGAGCTTCCAGGCGGACTCGACGGCCTCGCCGCCGCCGGTGGTGAAGAAGACGCGGTTGAGGTCGCCCGGCGCCATCGCGGCGATCCGGTCGGCGAGCTCGACGGCGCGGGGGTGCGCGAAGGACCAGAGCGGGAAGAACGCCAGCTCCTTGGCCTGCTTCGCCGCCGCCTCGGCCAGCTCATCGCGGCCGTGGCCGACCTGCACGACGAAGAGGCCGGCCAGGCCGTCGATGTACTCGCGGCCGTGGCTGTCCCAGATCTTGTGCCCCTCGCCCTTGACGATGAGCGGCATCTCGCCGCCCTTCTCGTAGGTCGAGTGCCGGGTGAAGTGCAACCACAGGTGGTCGCGGCCGGCGGCCTGGTAGTCGAAGGACTCGTGGTCGCTGGACGGCTGGCTCATCGCGTTCCCCAGTTGTAGTGCTGCTTGTTGAGCTTGAGGTAGACGAAGGTCTCCGAGGAGACGACTCCCTCGAGCTCGCGGACGGTTCGGATGACCTCGAGCAGGTGCGGGTCGTCCTCGCACACCACCTCGACGAGGAGGTCGAAGCTGCCGGCGGTGGTGACGACGTAGTCGACCTCGCGGACCTCCGCGAGCCGGTCGCCCACCTTCATCGGGTCGCCCTCGGTGCGGACGCCGATCATCGCCTGCCGGGTGAACCCCACCTGGGTCGGGTCGGTGACGGCGACGACCTGCATCACCTCGGAGTCGAGGAGCTTCTGCACGCGGGCCCGGGCGGCGGCCTCGGAGAGGCCGACGGCCTTCGCGATCGCGGCGTAGGAGATCCGACCGTCCTCCTGGAGGAGCTCGATGATGCGCTTCGCCGTCGCATCCAGCCGCACAGGACCCTCACTCATGCCCACATCGTGCTGTGCCGCGGGACCGAGATGCAAGCCGACCGACGCGGAATCCGCATTTCGCGGCCGTTAATTCTGCGCTTCCGACAGTTTCTTTGCCCGCAACTATGGAGATTGTCCCGTCACCCGTCCTAGTCTCCCCTCACCGCACCCGACCGGGAGGATCCTGTGACCAGCCCACGCACGTTGCGCAACTTCATCGGCGGCACCTTCGTCGACAGCACGGCCGGAGCCACGAGCGACGTCGTGGACCCCACCACGGGACAGGTCGTGGCGCAGGCGCCGATCAGCGGGACGGAGGAGGTCGACGCCGCCTACGAGGCGGCCGGGAAGGCCTTCGGCGAGTGGGGGCGTACGACGCCCGGCGAGCGGCAGCAGGCCCTCCTCCAGCTCGCCGACGCGGTCGAGTCGCACGCCGAGGAGCTCATCGACCTCGAGTCGGCCAACACCGGCAAGATCAAGGCGCTCACCGCGAGCGAGGAGATCCCGCCGATGGTGGACCAGCTGCGGTTCTTCGCCGGCGCGGCGCGCGTCCTCGAGGGCAAGGCCGCCGGCGAGTACATGGCCGGCCACACGTCGTGGATCCGGCGCGAGCCCATCGGCGTCGTCGGCCAGGTCACGCCGTGGAACTACCCCCTGCTCATGGCGGTGTGGAAGATCGGTCCCGCACTGGCAGCCGGCAACACCGTCGTGCTCAAGCCGAGCGACACCACGCCGGAGAGCACGCTGCGCCTCGCCGAGCTCGCCTCGGAGTTCCTCCCCGCCGGCACGCTCAACGTGGTCACCGGCGACCGCGAGACCGGCCGCCTCCTCGTCGAGCACCCCACCCCGGGCATGGTGGCGATCACGGGCTCGGTGCGCGCGGGCGCGGAGGTCGCGGCCAGCGCCGCCCCCAACCTCACCCGCGTCCACCTCGAGCTGGGCGGCAAGGCACCGGTCGTGGTCTTCGACGACGCCGACATCGAGGCCGCCGTCGAGGGCATCGCGATCGCCGGCTACTTCAATGCCGGCCAGGACTGCACCGCCGCCACCCGCGTGCTGGTGGCGCCGGGGATCCACGACGACTTCGTCGCCGCGCTGTCCGACTACGCACGCGCCTCCGCGCCGGTCGGCCTCCCCGACGACGCGGACGCGCTGTTCGGGCCGGTCAACAACGCCACGCAGCTGGCGCGCGTCAGCGGGTTCATCGAGAACCTCCCCTCGCACGCGACCGTGTCGGCCGGCGGCAACCGGCGTACCGACCTCGGCGACGGCTACTTCCTCGAGCCCACCGTGCTCTCCGGGCTGCGGCAGGACGACGACGCCATCCAGCACGAGATCTTCGGACCCGTCATCACCGTCCAGCGGTTCAGCGACGAGGACGAGGCGGTCCGCTGGGCCAACGGCGTCGACTACGGCCTGGCGTCGTCGGTGTGGACCAGGGACTTCGGCCGGGCGATGCGGATGTCCAAGGCCCTCGACTTCGGCTGCGTGTGGATCAACACCCACATCCCGCTCGTCGCCGAGATGCCGCACGGCGGCTACAAGAAGTCCGGCTACGGCAAGGACCTGTCCATGTACGGCTTCGAGGACTACACCCGGATCAAGCACGTGATGGCCAACATCGAGAGCTGAGCGCGCCGCACCATCGCAGACCACAGCCACTCGGGGCCGAGCGGAGGACTTGAGACCATGACACCCATCCCGCGCCGGGCACGGCGCCAGCTGTCACCCCCTGCGGCCGCCCTCACCCGGGCGGCCGGCGCGGGCCTGAGCCGCCGGGCGCTGCTCGGCACCGGTCTGGCCGCCGGCAGCGGGCTGGCTCTCACCGCCTGCGCGCCGCCCGCCCCGCCGTCCGGCGGCCCGGCCAGCCTCGACCTCCCCCGGGACGTCTCCGACGAGGAGAAGATCCTCAAGTGGGCCAACTGGACGGCCTACCTGGACATGAACGGCAAGGAGACCCGGTCGCCGACGCTCGAGGCCTTCATCGAGAAGACGGGCATCGAGGTCAGCTACAGCGAGGACATCGACGACAACGACTCGTACTACGCCAAGATCGGCCCGCAGCTGCGCGCCGACCAGAGCATCGACCGCGACATCATCACGATGACCGACTGGATGGCGGCCCGCATCATCCGTGACCAGCTGTGCCAGCCGCTGGAGCTGATCCAGATGCCCAACGTGGTCAACAACCTGCTGCAGCCCCTGAAGGACGTGTCCTTCGACCCGGGCCGCCAGCACTCCATCACCTGGCAGAGCGGCTTCGCCGGCATCGGCTACAACCGCGACAAGATCGGGCGCGAGCTCAAGACGCTCGACGACCTCTGGACCGACGACCTCAAGGGCCGCATCGTCGTGCTCTCGGAGTTCCGCGACACCGCCGGGCTGGTGATGCAGTCGCAGGGCGTCGACATCGAGAGCGACTGGGGCCGCGCCGAGTTCGAGAGCGCGCTGGACTTCATCGAGCAGAAGATCGAGGAGGGCTACATCCGCAAGGTGAAGGGCAACTCCTACATGGAGGACCTCACCAGCGGCAACGCCGTGGCAGGCATCACCTGGAGCGGCGACATCTTCGTGCTCGCGTTCGACACCGGCGACCCGAGCTGGACCTTCACCATCCCGGAGTCGGGCGGGACGCTGTGGTCGGACAACATGATGGTGCCGATCACCTCCACGCACCGGCGCAACGCCCAGCGGCTGATGGACTACTACTACGACCCGGCCGTCGCGGCCCAGGTCGCCGCCTGGGTCAACTACGTCTGTCCCGTCGACGGCGCGCAGGCCGAGATGGAGAAGATCGACCCGGAGCTCGCCGAGAGCCCGTGGATCTTCCCCACGGCCGAGTTCATCGCCGACAACAACGTCCAGTCGTTCCGGGTGCTCGACGCCGACGAGGACATCGAGTTCGCCGACCTGTGGTCCACGAAGGTGATGGGGAACTGACATGGCCGGATTCCGGGAGGCGCGCGGCGACCTCCGCCTCGAGAGCGTCACCAAGAGCTTCGGCGACTTCACCGCCGTCGACGACATCGACCTGCAGGTCCCCCGGGGGTCCTTCTTCGCGTTGCTCGGCCCCTCGGGCTGCGGCAAGACGACCACCCTGCGGATGGTCGCCGGGCTCGAGCAGCCCACCGCCGGCCGGGTGCTGATCGGCGACACCGACCTCACCGGCTCGCGACCCTACGAGCGTCCGGTCAACACGGTGTTCCAGTCCTACGCGCTCTTCCCGCACCTGACCATCCGCGACAACGTCGCCTTCGGTCCCAAGCGGCGCAAGGACAAGGACGCCACCACGCGCGCGGCCGAGGCGCTCGAGCTCGTGCAGATGACGCAGTTCGCCGGGCGCAAGCCGGCGCAGCTGTCCGGCGGCCAGCAGCAGCGGGTCGCGCTGGCCCGGGCGCTGGTGAACCACCCCGAGGTGCTGCTGCTCGACGAGCCCCTCGGCGCGCTCGACCTCAAGCTGCGCCGCGAGATGCAGGTGGAGCTCAAGCGCATCCAGACCGAGGTCGGGCTCACCTTCATCCACGTCACCCACGACCAGGAGGAGGCCATGACCATGGCCGACACGGTCGCGGTGATGAACCGGGGCCACATCGAGCAGCTCGGCCCGCCGGAGCAGCTGTACGACCTGCCGCGCACCCGCTTCGTCGCCAACTTCCTCGGCCAGGCCAACACCGGGGTGGGGACCGTGGAGGACACCGACGGCGACCACCTCGTCGCCGACGTCCTCGGCACCAAGGTCAAGATCCTCGCGTCGCGCTCGCAGGTGCAGGGCGGCGACGTGCTCTTCGGGGTGCGTCCGGAGAAGGTGACCGTCTCGCGCAAGCAGCCCGAGGGCGTCGGCAACGACGTCAAGGGCGTCGTGCGCGACGTGTCCTTCCTCGGCGTGGCGACCAGCTACCTCGTCGACATGCCCAGCGGCACCACCTGGAGCTGCTACGAGCAGAACCTCGACGTCGACCCGATCGACCTCCGGCCGGGCGACGAGGTCTGGCTGACCTGGAACCCGGGCCACGCGTTCGGCGTCCCGGTGGAGGACGCATGAGCACCGCCCGGGAGCTCGCGTGAGCGCGCTGGCCCACGTCGCGGGCGACCCGTCGGTCGGCCGGTCGCCGGACCCGGCCGCGCCGGCGCCGGAGACGACCCGGCGCAGCTGGACGGCGTACCTCCTCCTGCTGCCGGGGGCACTGTGGCTCGGCGTCTTCTTCGTGCTGCCGCTGGTGCAGCTGGCCTCGGTGAGCCTACAGAGCCGCTACCCCGGCTTCCCGGGCTACTACTACCGCGACCTGAACTTCGAGAACTACCTCAGGGCGCTGACCGACTACGCCCCGCACTTCGCCCGGTCGTTCCTCTACGCCGGCCTGGCGACCCTGCTCGCGTTCGTGGTCGCCTACCCGCTCGCCTACGCCATGGCGTTCAAGGCCGGCCGCTGGCGCAACCTGATGATGATCTGCGTCATCGCGCCGTTCTTCACCTCGTTCATCCTGCGCACCTTCGCGTGGTCGCAGATCCTCGCCGACGAGGGCTGGGTGGCCGGGATCCTCAACTTCCTGCACCTGCTGCCCGGCGGCAACATCATCAACACCCCGTTCGCGGTGGTGGCCGGCCTGACCTACAACTTCCTCCCGTTCATGGTGCTGCCGATCTACGCCTCCCTGGAGCGCGCGGACCCGCGCGTCATCGAGGCCGGCGGGGACCTCTACGCCAACGGCTTCACGACCTTCCGCACCGTGACGCTGCCGATGTCGATGCCGGGCGTGCTGGCCGGGACGCTGCTGACCTTCATCCCGGCGGCCGGCGACTTCGTCAACATGGAGCTCCTCGGCCCCCAGCGCGGGAAGATGGTGGGCAACGTCATCAACGACCAGTTCCTCGCCATCCCGGGCGGCTACCCCGTCGCGGCGGCGCTGTCGTTCACGTTGATGGCGGCGATCCTCGTCATGGTCTTCCTCTACGTCCGCCGCTTCGGCACCGAGGAGCTGGTGTGAGGTGGCGACGATGACGACGTCCCGGACGACCCCCACACCTCCGGCGGACTCCCCCGCCTACCGCCCGTCGGCGGCGAAGCGCGCGCAGCTGTGGCTGGCCAACCACTTCGCGGTCATCGCGGCGGTCCTGGTGCTGCTCTACCTGTTCCTTCCGGTGGCCTACACGTTCGCGTTCTCCTTCAACGACCACGGCAAGACCAACATCGTGTGGCAGGGCTTCACGCTCGAGCACTGGAAGGACCCGTGCGGGGTCCCCGGGGCCTGCGAGTCGCTGGTGACCTCGCTGCAGGTCGGTGCGATCTCCACGTTCGTGGCCACGGTCCTCGGGACGCTGATGGCACTGGCGATGGTCCGCTACCGGTTCCGCGGCAAGGCGGCCAGCAACGTGCTGATCTTCGTGCCGATGGCCACCCCCGAGATCGTGATGGGCGCCGCCCTGCTGACGATCTTCGTGCAGGGCTTCGCCAACATCGGGGTCGACCTGGGCTTCGGCACGATCGTGTTCGCCCACATCATGTTCTGCCTGAGCTTCGTGGTGGTCACGGTGAAGGCCCGGATCCAGTCGCTGGACCCGCGCATCGAGGAGGCCGCCCAGGACCTCTACGCCAGCCCGATGCAGACCTTCTGGAAGATCACCTTCCCGCTGATCCTGCCCGGGATCCTGGGCGCGGCCATGCTCGCGTTCTCCCTGTCGTTCGACGACTTCATCATCACGAACTTCGTCTCGGGCAACGAGAACACCTTCCCCAAGTTCGTCTACGTCGCCTCCCGTCGCGGCATCCCGGCCGAGGCCAACGTCATCGGCTTCTCCATGTTCGTGCTCGCCGTCCTGCTCGTCGTCGGCGCGCAGGCCGTGGGATCCGTGCGGGCGTCCAGGTACAAGAACCGAGTCGAGGAGTGAGATGCCGGAGCCGATGCGGGTGCTGATGATCGGAGCGGGTGGTGTCGGTGACGCCGCCGCCCGGATCGCGGTCGAGCGCGACTTCTTCGAGGCGTGGGTGGTCGCCGACCACGACCCGTCGCGCGCCGAGCGCACGGTCGCGGCGGCCCGCGAGCGGCGTACGGGCGAGCAGCGCTTCACCGCGGCGCAGGTGGACGCCTCCGACGCCGGGGCGGTCACCGCGCTGGCCCGGGAGGTCGGTGCCACGCACGTCCTCAACGCCGTCGACCCGCGCTTCGTGATGCCGATCTTCACCGGCGCCCTCGCCGCGGACGCCGACTACCTCGACATGGCGATGAGCTTGTCCGTGCGCGACCCCGACGCGCCCTTCGAGAAGGTCGGGGTCAAGCTCGGCGACGAGCAGTTCGCGCGCGCGGGCGAGTGGGAGTCGGCCGGGAGGCTGGCCCTGCTCGGGATCGGGGTCGAGCCCGGCCTGTCCGACGTGCTGGCCCGCTACGCCGCCGACGAGCTGTTCGACCACATCGACGAGCTCGGCACGCGCGACGGCGCCAACCTGGTGATCCGCGACGACGACGGCAACGAGGTCTTCGCCCCGGGCTTCTCGATGTGGACGATCATCGAGGAGTGCCTCAACCCTCCCGTGGTGTGGGAGCGGGCCCGGGGCGGCGGCGACCTCGAGGCCGGGTTCTCGGTGCTGCCGCCCTTCTCCGAGCCGGAGGTCTTCGACTTCCCCGAGGGGATCGGCCCCGTGGAGTGCGTGCACGTCGAGCACGAGGAGGTGCTCCTCATGCCGCGGTGGCTCGAGGCCGACCGCGTGACGTTCAAGTACGGCCTGGGCGAGGAGATGATCGCCATCCTGCGCACGCTCCACACGCTGGGCCTCGACTCCACCGAGCCGGTGACGGTCAAGGGCGTCCAGGTCTCGCCGCGCGACGTGGTCGCCGCGTGCCTGCCCGACCCGGCGACGATCGGTCCCCGCATGGAGGGCAAGACCTGCGCCGGGGTGCTCGTCACCGGCACCGGCAAGGACGGCGCGCCGCGCTCGACCTACCTCTACCACGTGGTCGACAACGCCGACTCGATGCGCGACTACGGCGCCCAGTGCGTGGTCTGGCAGACCGCGATCAACCCGGTGGTCGCCCTCGAGCTGCTGTCCGACGGCACGTGGAAGGGCACCGGGGTCCTCGGTCCCGAGGCGCTGGCACCCCAGCCCTTCCTCGACCTGCTGTCCGCCCCGAAGCCCGAGGGCTACGGGTCCGCGTGGGCGATGGAGGAGCGGGCATGACGCTCTCGCAGGAACGCATCCTCGCCACCGAGATCCCCGGCCCCCGCTCGCAGGCGCTGCAGGCCCGCAAGCTGGCGAGCGTCTCTGCCGGCGTCGGCACCACGCTCCCGGTCTACGTCGAGCAGGCGGGCGGCGGCATCCTCCGCGACGTCGACGGCAACCAGCTGATCGACTTCGGCTCCGGCATCGCGGTCACCACGGTCGGCAACGCCGCCCCGCGGGTGGTCGAGGCCGTCCAGCGCCAGGTCGCCGACTTCACGCACACCTGCTTCATGGTGACTCCCTACGAGGAGTACGTCGCGGTCTGCGAGAAGCTCGCCGAGCTCACCCCCGGCGGGCACGAGAAGCGCTCCGCCCTGTTCAACTCCGGCGCCGAGGCGGTGGAGAACGCGGTGAAGGTCGCGCGCCACCACACCGGCCGCGACGCGATCGTCGTCTTCGACCACGCCTACCACGGGCGGACGAACCTCACGATGGCGCTGACGGCGAAGAACATGCCCTACAAGCACGGCTTCGGGCCGTTCGCCGGCGAGATCTACCGCGCCCCCATGGCCTACCCCTACCGCTGGCCGGGCGGCGCCGAGGCGTGCGCCGACGAGGCGTTCGACGCCTTCGTGTCGACCGTGCACGCGCAGGTGGGCGAGGACAACTGCGCGGCCGTCCTCATCGAGCCGATCCAGGGCGAGGGCGGGTTCATCGTCCCGCCGCCGGGCTGGCTGCGCCGGGTCGCCGACTGGTGCCGCGAGCACGACGTCCTGCTCATCGCCGACGAGATCCAGACCGGCTTCGCGCGCACCGGCGACTGGTTCGCCTGCGACCACGAGGACGTCGTGCCGGACCTCCTCACGACGGCCAAGGGCATGGCGGGCGGGCTCCCGCTCGCCGCCGTCACCGGCCGGGCCGAGGTGATGGACTCCGTCCACGTCGGCGGCCTCGGCGGGACCTACGGCGGCAACCCGGTGGCGTGCGCCGCCGCCCTCGCGGCCATCGAGACGATGGAGGCCTCCGACCTGCCCGGTCGGGCGCGCGAGGTCGAGGCGGCCTTCCTGCCGCGCCTGCGCGCGCTCGCCCAGCGGCACCCCGACCGGGTCGGCGACATCCGCGGCCGCGGCGCCATGCTGGCGGTCGAGCTGGTCGCCGACGGCCCCGGTCGTACGCCCGACGCGGCGCTGGCCGGCGCCGTGCACCGGGCCTGCTCCGCCGAGGGCCTGGTCACCCTGACCTGCGGCACCTTCGGCAACGTCTTCCGCTTCCTGCCGCCCCTCGCGATCGGCGACGACCTGCTCGCCGAGGGCCTCGACATCTTCGAGGCCGCCTTCGAGGCGTCCCTCGAGCAGGACGCACGGTGAGGGGCCGGGGCGCGGTGGGACGGACGGTGGCAGGGTGGAGGGATGGCTCCCGTGACTGACCGCCCTGACCACGACGAGACCGTGGTCGAGAAGGTGCCCACCCGGCTGCTCATCGGCGGCGCGTGGGTCGACGCCACCGGAGGTGGCACCTTCGAGGTGACCAACCCCGCCGACGAGCGGGTGCTGGCGCGCGTCGCGGACGCCACGCCGGCCGACGGCGAGCGGGCGCTCGCAGCAGCGGCCGACGCCCAGCGGGAGTGGCGGGCCACCGAGCCCCGCGCCCGGGGCGAGGTCCTGCGCAGCGCCTTCGAGCTGCTCACCGAGCGCGCCGACGACTTCGCCCGGTTGATGACGCTCGAGATGGGCAAGACCCTCGCCGAGGCGCGCGGCGAGGTGACCTACGGCGCCGAGTTCTTCCGGTGGTTCTCGGAGGAGGCGGTGCGTATCCACGGGCGCTACTCCGAGGCGCCGTCGGGCGCCACCCGCCTCATCACGATGAAGGCACCGGTCGGTCCCACGCTGATGATCACGCCGTGGAACTTCCCGCTGGCGATGGGCACCCGCAAGATCGGCCCCGCCATCGCCGCCGGCTGCACGATGGTCGTCAAGCCGGCCGGTGAGACGCCGCTGACGATGCTCGCCCTGGCGGCGCTGCTGGAGGAGGTCGGCCTGCCGGCCGGCGTCCTCAACGTCGTCACCACCACCGACTCCGGCGGCGTGTGCGAGCCGATCATCCGCGACCCGCGGCTGCGCAAGCTCACCTTCACCGGCTCGACCGGTGTCGGCAAGGTGCTCGTCGGCCAGGCCTCCGAGCAGCTGCTCCGCGTCTCCATGGAGCTGGGCGGCAACGCCCCGTTCGTGGTCTTCGAGGACGCCGACCTCGACGCCGCCGTCGACGGCGCCATGCTCGCGAAGATGCGCAACATCGGCGAGGCGTGCACGTCGGCCAACCGATTCCTGGTGCACGAGTCGGTGGCAGAGGAGTTCTCCCGCCGGCTGGCCGAGCGGATGGGCGCCCTCACGGTCGGCGACGGCACCGAGGCCGGGGTCGACGTCGGGCCGCTCATCACCGAGAAGGCCCGCGCCGGCGTCCACGAGCTCGTCGACGAGGCGGTGACCATCGGCGCCCGGGCGCTGGTCGGCGGCGCCGTCCCCGAGGGTCCCGGCTGGTTCTACCCGCCCACGGTGCTGGTCGACGTACCCGCCTCGGCGCGCGTCTTCCGCGAGGAGATCTTCGGTCCCGTGGCGCCCGTGTCGACGTTCCGCGACGAGGAGGAGGCCCTGCGCCGCGCCAACGACACCGAGTACGGCCTCGTGGCCTACGTCTTCACCCGCGACCACGCGCGGGTGCTGCGGGTCAGCGAGGCGCTGGAGTTCGGCATGGTGGGCGTCAACACCGGCATCGTCTCCAACCCCGCCGCGCCGTTCGGCGGCGTGAAGCACTCCGGCTTCGGGCGCGAGGGCGGCTTCGAGGGGATCGAGGAGTACCTCGAGACCAAGTACGTCGGCAGCGCCCTGTGACCGGCATCGACCGGACCCGGCTCGCCGCCCTGCACGCCGAGGAGGAGGAGCGGTTCGTCGAGCTCCACCCCACCTCGGCGCGACTGGCCGCCGAGGCGGGCGAGCACCTGCTCGCCGGGGTGCCGATGCCGTGGATGACCCGGTGGCCCGGGTCGTTCCCGCTGTTCGTCGAGTCGGCCGGCGGCGGCCGCTTCACCGACGTGGACGGCATCGACCACGTCGACCTCTGCCTCGGTGACACCGGGTCGATGACCGGGCACTGCCTGCCCGCGGTCGCCGAGGCCGTGCGTGAGCGCACCGAGCGCGGCATCACCACGATGCTGCCCTCCGCGGACGCCGCCTGGGTCGCTGCCGAGCTGAGCCGGCGATTCGGGCTGCCCCGCTGGCAGATGGCGATGACGGCCACCGACGCCAACCGCTTCGTCCTCCGCTTCGCGCGGCACCTCACCGGCCGGCCGCGCATCGCGGTGATGGACTGGTGCTACCACGGCACCGTCGACGAGACGCTGGCCGTCCTGGAGCACGGCCGCGCGGGCGACCGGGTCGTCGCCCGGCCCGGCGCCCTGGGACCGCAGGTCGACGTCGCCGTGACCACCGCGGTGGTGCCGTTCAACGACCTCGACGCGCTCGACGCGCGACTGGCCGAGGGCGACGTCGCCTGCCTGCTGATGGAGCCGGCGCTCACCAACATCGGCATCGTCCTGCCCGAGGAGGGCTACCTGGCCGGTGTGCGGGAGGTCACCCGCCGGCACGGCGTCCTGCTCGTCAACGACGAGACCCACACCATCTGCGCCGGTCCCGGCGGCGCCACGGCGGCGTGGGACCTCGAGCCCGACCTCGTCGTCATCGGCAAGCCGATCGGCGGCGGGATCCCGGTCGCGGCCTACGGCATGAGCGCCGAGGTCGCCGAGCGCCTCGAGGGACCGATGCTGGGCCACGACATCGACGTGGCCGGCGTGGGCGGGACGCTGTCGGGCTCGGCGCTGGCCATGGCGGCCGTGCGGGCGACGCTGTCCACGGCGCTGCGCCAGGAGGACTTCGACGTCGCCATCCCGCTCGCGGAGCGCTTCACCGACGGCATCCGGCAGGTCATCGACACCCACGACCTGCCCTGGCACGTCCAGCGCCTCGGGTGCCGCGCGGAGTACTGGTTCTGCCCGCCGCCGAGGGCCGGCGCCGAGGCGGCCGCCGCGGTCGACGAGGAGCTCGACGCGTTCTTCCACCTCTGGACGGTCAACCGCGGGGTGCTGCTCGCGCCCTTCCACAACATGTCGCTCTTCTCCCCCTACCACACCGAGGCCGACGTGGACGTCCACACCTCGGTGTTCCGCGGGGCCGTGGAGGCGCTCCTCGGATGAGCGGGGTGCGCCGCGTCCCCGGTGACGTGCTGATCCACCTGCGCCTCGCGCGGGACCACCTCGACCGGCACTTCGCGGAGCCGTTCGACCTCGACCACCTCGCGAGCCTCGCGGGCATGAGCCGGTTCCACTTCCTGCGCTCGTTCGCCCTGACCTACCGCACCACCCCGGCCGCCTACCTGGCCCAGCGCCGCGTCGAGCGCGCCCAGGACCTGCTCCGCGCCGCGAACCTCACCGTGACCGAGGTGTGCCACGCCGTCGGCTACAGCAGCCTCGGGTCGTTCAGCTCGACCTTCCGCGAGATCGTCGGCGAGAGCCCCAGCGCGTTCCAGCGCAGGTACGCCGCCAGCGGCAACCCCCGCATCCCCGGGTGCTTCGTGTTCATGGCCGGGCTCGTCGAGCGCTCCGCAACGCAGGAGAAGCCGGACGACGCCGACCCTTCCTAGGCTCGGGGCATGATCACCAACATCTCCCTCCTGTCCGTCTGGGTGAAGGACATCGACGAGTCCCTCGCCTTCTACACCGACGTCCTCGGCTTCGAGGTCGGCGACGACCTCCAGCTCGGCCCCGACTTCCGGTGGTGCACCGTCCACCACCCCAAGCAGCCCGAGGTGCACCTCCACCTCACCACCCCGAGCGGCCCCCTCCCCGACTACCTCATCGAGGCGATGAACCGCGCCCAGGACGAGGGCGGGCTGCCCGGCATCGGCATGGACGTCGACGACTGCCGCGCGACGTACGAGGACCTCCGGGCCAAGGGCGTGGAGTTCCTCCAGGAGCCCGAGGAGCGCCCGTACGGCGTCGAGGCGCTGATGCGCGACAACTCCGGCAACTGGATGGTGCTGGTCGAGCGACGCGACTACACGCCCGAGGACTTCGAGGGCGTCGACATGGGCTGACCGGTCCGCCGCGTCACGGCGCCGGGGTCGCGATCACGCCGGCGGCGCGCGCCGCCACGGCGTACGCCGTCGCCAGCGTCCCGACCGTCTCGTGCGCGTTGAGGCCCGACGGGTTGGGCAGCACGAAGACCTGCGACGTGCCCCAGCGCGGCTGCTCCCCGACCTGCGCCCGGCGCTCGCCGAAGGCGGTGCGGTAGGCGGTGACCCCGGCGACCGCCACGACCCGTGGGCTTCGCTCCGCCACGAGGGACCGCAGCCGCTCGCCGCCGACGCGCAGCTCCTCGGCGGTGAGCTCGTCGGCGCGGGCGGTGGCGCGCGCGACGAGGTTCGTGATCCCGATCCCGCGTCGGCGGAGCGCGTCACGGTCGTCCTCGGTCATGCCCGCGGCCTGGTCGACCGGCACGTCGAGGATGCCGGCGCGCAGCAGCGCCGGGTAGAAGCGGTTGCCCGGGTGGGCGAAGTGCGTCTGCGTGGCGGCCGTCCACAGTCCCGGGTTGATGCCGACGAAGAGCAGTCGCAGCGGCTCACCGGGGGCGGGGAGCAGGTCGGGCACCTCGACGTCGCGGAACGACTCCAGCTCCGCCCTCGTGAACCCCATGGCCCCATCCTGCCGTGGCCGACGGTGCCGGACGCACGAGACCCCGCCTCCCTCACGGGAGACGGGGTCTCGGTGTGCTGCGGGTGCCGGTCAGCGACCGGCGGTGATCACTTGGTGATCTTGACGACGCGGCCGGCGCCGACCGTGCGGCCACCCTCGCGGATGGCGAAGCGCAGGCCCTCGTCCATCGCGATGGGCTGGATGAGCTCCACCGACATCTCGGTGTTGTCACCCGGCATGACCATCTCGGTGCCCTCGGGCAGGGTCACAACACCGGTCACGTCAGTCGTACGGAAGTAGAACTGCGGGCGGTAGTTGTTGAAGAACGGCGTGTGACGGCCGCCCTCGTCCTTGCTGAGGATGTAGACCGAAGCCTCGAAGTTGGTGTGCGGGGTGGTCGTGCCCGGCTTGATCACGACCATGCCGCGCTCGACGTCCTCGCGCTTCGTGCCACGGAGGAGCAGACCGACGTTCTCGCCGGCCTGGCCCTCGTCGAGGAGCTTGCGGAACATCTCGACACCGGTGACGGTGCTCTTCTGCGAGCCCTCGCGGATGCCGATGATCTCGACCTCCTCGTTGACCTTGACGATGCCGCGCTCGATGCGACCGGTGATGACGGTGCCACGACCGGTGATCGTGAAGACGTCCTCGACGGGCATGAGGAAGGGCTTGTCAGTCTCGCGCTCCGGGGTCGGGATGTAGTCGTCCACGGCCTGCATGAGCTCGGCGACCGAGTCGCCCCACTTGGCGTCGCCCTGCAGCGCCGGGAAGGCGGCAACGCGGACCACGGGGATGTCGTCGCCCGGGAACTCGTACTCGGAGAGGAGCTCGCGCACCTCCATCTCGACGAGCTCGATGAGCTCCTCGTCGTCGACCATGTCGCACTTGTTGAGCGCCACGACCAGGGCGGGGACGCCGACCTGGCGGGCGAGCAGCACGTGCTCGCGGGTCTGCGGCATGGGGCCGTCGGTGGCGGCGACCACGAGGATCGCGCCGTCCATCTGCGCCGCGCCGGTGATCATGTTCTTGATGTAGTCGGCGTGACCGGGGCAGTCGACGTGCGCGTAGTGGCGCACCTCGGTCTGGTACTCGACGTGCGCGATCGAGATCGTGATGCCGCGCTGACGCTCCTCGGGAGCCTTGTCGATCTGGTCGAACGCCGAAGCCTCGTTGAGGTCCGGGTACTTGTCGTGCAGCACCTTGGTGATCGCCGCGGTCAGCGTCGTCTTGCCGTGGTCGATGTGACCGATGGTGCCGATGTTGACGTGCGGCTTGGTCCGCTCGAACTTCGCCTTAGCCACTGGGGCTCCTCCTGATTGTTGTTACTTGACTCGTGGGTGTGGGGTGGTGCTGGTGCCGAGGATCCGGGGCGAACTACTCGCCGCGGACCTTCTTCACGATCTCGTCGGCGATGTTCGTCGGAACCTCGGCGTACGAGTCGAACTCCATCGAGTACGACGCCTGACCAGAGGTCTTGGACCTCAGGTCGCCAACGTACCCGAACATCTCTGACAGCGGCACGAGGGCGTTGACGACCAGGTCGCCGTGACGCTCCTCCTGTGCCTGGATCTGGCCCCGGCGGGAGTTGATGTCGCCGATCACGGTGCCGAGGAAGCTCTCCGGCGTGGTGACCTCGACGGCGAACATCGGCTCGAGGAGGACGGCCTGCGCGCGCTGCGCAGCCTCCTTGAAGGCCTGGATGCCGGCGATCTTGAACGCGAGCTCGGAGGAGTCCACGTCGTGGTAGGCGCCGTCCTCGAGGGTGACCTTGACGTCGACCATCGGGAAGCCGGCCCGCACACCGAACTGCAGCGCCTCCTGGGCGCCCTGGTCGACCGAGGGGATGTACTCCCGCGGGATGCGACCACCGGTGACGGCGTTGACGAACTCGTAGCCCGCACCGGTGCCGGTCTCGGGGTTGATGTTGGGCTCGATCGTGATGACGACCTTCGCGAACTGACCCGAACCACCGGTCTGCTTCTTGTGCGTGTAGGAGTGGTTCTCCACCTTGCGGCGGATGGTCTCGCGGTAGGCGACCTGCGGCTTGCCGACGGTGGCCTCGACCTTGAACTCGCGCTTCATCCGGTCGACGAAGACCTCGAGGTGGAGCTCGCCCATGCCGGCGATGATGGTCTGGCCGGTCTCCTCGTCGGTCTTGACGGTGAAGGTCGGGTCCTCCTCGGTGAGCCGCTGGATCGCGGTGCCGAGCTTCTCCTGGTCGCTCTTGGTCTTGGGCTCGATCGCGACCTCGATCACCGGGGCCGGGAACGTCATCGACTCGAGCACGACCTGGTTCTGCGGGTCCGACAGCGTGTGGCCGGTCTTGGTGTCCTTGAGGCCCATGACCGCCACGATCTGGCCGGCGCCGACCGACGCGATCTCCTCACGCTTGTTGGCGTGCATCTGGTAGACCTTGCCGATCCGCTCCTTGCGGCCGTTGACCGAGTTGACCACGGTCGAGCCGGCCTCCAGCTTGCCGGAGTAGACGCGGACGTAGATCAGCTTGCCGAGGTGCGGGTCCGAGGCGATCTTGAACGCCAGGCCCGAGAAGGGCTCCGCGTCGCTCGGCTGGCGCAGGATCTCGGTGTCCTCGTCGTTGGGCTTGTGGCCGACGATGGCGTCGACGTCCAGCGGCGAGGGGAGGTAGTCGACGACCGCGTCGAGCAGGGGCTGCACGCCCTTGTTCTTGAAGGCGGTGCCGGTGAGGATCGGGTTGAGCTTGTCGGCCAGCGTCGCGCGGCGGATGGCGGCCTTGAGGGTCGGCACGTCGAAGACGTCGCCGTCCTCGAGGTAGACCTCCATGATGTCGTCGTCGGCCTCGGCGAGGGTCTCGACGAGCTTCTCGCGGTACTCGGCGGCCTTGTCGGCGAGGTCGGCCGGGATCTCCTCGACCGTGTAGTCCTCACCCATCTCGGTCTCGCCGCGCCACACCTTGGCGTGCATCTCGACGAGGTCGACGACGCCGATGAAGTCGGACTCGGCACCGATGGGCAGCTGCAGCACGAGGGGGGTCGCGTGCAGGCGCTCGACGATGGAGTCGACGACCTTGTAGAAGTCGGCACCGGTGCGGTCGAGCTTGTTGACGAAGCACATGCGCGGCACGGCGTACTTGTTGGCCTGGCGCCACACGGTCTGGGACTGGGGCTCGACACCGGCGACGCCGTCGAACACCGCGACGGCCCCGTCGAGGACGCGCAGCGAGCGCTCGACCTCGACGGTGAAGTCGACGTGACCGGGGGTGTCGATGATGTTGATCTGGTGCTTCTTCCACCAGCAGGTCGTCGCGGCGGACGTGATCGTGATGCCGCGCTCCTGCTCCTGCTCCATCCAGTCCATGGTGGCCGCGCCCTCGTGGACCTCACCGATCTTGTAGGTGATGCCGGTGTAGAAGAGGATGCGCTCGGTGGTGGTGGTCTTGCCGGCGTCGATGTGCGCCATGATGCCGATGTTGCGGACCTGGTTGAGGTCGGTGGTGATGTCGACGGCCACGTCTGTGTCTCAGTCCCTCGGAGTTGGTGGGGTGGTGGGGTGGAGGGCCGTACGCCGCGCAGTGCGGGTCGTACGGCCCTCCGCGATCACCAGCGGTAGTGGGCGAAGGCCTTGTTGGACTCGGCCATCTTGTGGGTGTCCTCGCGCTTCTTCACAGCGGCACCGAGGCCATTGCTCGCGTCGAGGATCTCGTTCATGAGGCGCTCGGCCATGGTCTTCTCGCGACGGTCGGCGGCATAGCCCACGAGCCAGCGCAGGGCCAGCGTGGTGGAGCGGTTGGCCTTGACCTCGACGGGGACCTGGTAGGTCGCGCCGCCGACGCGGCGGGACTTGACCTCGATGGCCGGCTTGACGTTGTCCATCGCGCGCTTGAGCGTGACGACGGGGTCGGTGCCGGTCTTGTCGCGGCAACCCTCGAGGGCGGTGTAGACGATGCGCTGCGCCACGGCCTTCTTGCCGTCCTGGAGGACCTTGCTGACGAGCTGGGTGACCAGCTGCGAGCCGTAGACCGGGTCGACGACGAGGGGGCGCTTGGGAGCGGGACCCTTGCGAGGCATTACTTCTCCTTCTTCGCGCCGTAGCGGCTGCGGGCCTGCTTGCGGTTCTTGACACCCTGGGTGTCGAGCGAGCCGCGGATGATCTTGTAGCGGACGCCGGGAAGGTCCTTCACACGGCCGCCGCGGACGAGCACGATCGAGTGCTCCTGCAGGTTGTGACCGACACCCGGGATGTAGGCGGTGACCTCGACGCCACTGCTCAGGCGCACGCGGGCGACCTTGCGGAGGGCGGAGTTCGGCTTCTTCGGGGTGGTGGTGTAGACGCGGGTGCAGACGCCACGGCGCTGCGGGGATCCCTTCAGGGCAGGCGTCTTGTTCTTCGACACCTTGTCCTGGCGGCCCTTGCGGACCAGCTGGTTGATGGTGGGCACCGGGCGGTTCCCTCTCTCTGTCTTCTCGTCACGGCCCGGCGCGGTGCCGGACTCGGGGTCGTGCGTTGCTGCGGTGTGCCTGTTGCGAGTGCGTGGGGTGCTGCGCCCCGGGCCTGCGCCCTGCGAATGGGCGCCGTCCGTGCATGCGCATGGGTCTGGACGAGCCAGACACACAAGGAACGAGGCTACTCGGGCGCCACGGCAGGGTCAAAACGCCGCGGACGCCCTCTCCGCGGCCGGTCGGCCGGCCTCGACGACCCGCTCCCGACGCGCCCGTTCGAGCCTCAGGTACATGATCGCAGACAACGCAACCCCCGCGATCGTCATGAGCCCGCCGCCGATCAGCGTCCAGCGCGCGCCGTACTCCTGGCCGATCCAGCCGATGATGGGCGCGCCCACCGGGGTGCCGCCCATGAAGATCATCAGGTAGAGCGCCATCACCCGCCCGCGCACACCGGCGTCGGTGTGCAGCTGCATGTAGGTGTTGGCCGCGGTGATGAAGGTGAGCGCCGTGAGGCCGGTGACCGGCGCGAGCAGCGCGAAGGTCAGGTAGGACGGCATCAGCCCGGCCAGCACCACGGTCGTGCCGAAGGCCAGGGCGGAGCCGACGACCAGCCGGTGCCGGACCTGGGCGCGGCGGGCGGCCAGCAGCGCCCCCGTCAGCGAGCCGACGGCCAAGAAGGTGCCGAGCAGGCCGAACTCCTCGGGCCCCTTGCCGAAGACCTCGGTGGCCATCAGCGCCGAGGTGATCTGGAAGTTCAGGCCGAACGTGCCGGCGAAGAACACCATGCTCAGGACGAGGAGCAGGTCGGGGCGGGCCCGGACGTAGGCGACGCCCTCCTTGATGGCGCCGGGCCCCCGGTCGGCGGGCGCCGCGGCGTCGATGCGGCTGACGTCGAGGTGGCGCAGCGACCAGATCGGGGCGGCGTACGACACCGCGTTGAAGAGGATGACCCAGCCGGTCGCGGCCGCTCCCCCGCCGAACGCGGCGATGAGCACGCCGGCGAGGCCGGGGCCGACGAGGCGGGCGGCGTTGAAGCTGGCGGAGTTGAGGCCCACCGCGTTGGTGAGGTCACCGGGGTCGACGAGCTCGGACACGAAGGACTGGCGGGCCGGGGCGTCGAAGGCCGACGCGGCGCCGAGCAGGAGGGCCAGCAGGTAGACGTGCCAGACCTCGGCGGTGCCAGTGACGGCGAGGACGCCGAGCACGGCGGCGGGCAGCGCCATGCCGAGGTTGGTCAGCTGGAGCAGCCGCTGCTTGGGCATGCGGTCGGCGACGAGGCCGGCGATCGGGGTCAGCAGCAGGAACGGCAGGAACTGGAGCCCGGTCGTGATGCCCAGCGCCGTGGCGCCGGACCCGACGGCGAGCTCGAGCACCAACCAGTCCTGCGCGACGCGCTGCATCCAGGTGCCGGTGTTGGAGACGACACCGCCGGCGGCGTAGCGGCGGTAGTTGGCGTTGGCCAGGGAGCGGAAGGTGGGACTCGTGGTGACTCCTCAGTCGGTGGTGGGGTCAGCAGGTCAGTCGGTCATCGCGAGGCGGGCCAGGATCGGGGCCGCCTCGCGGAGGGTGGCGCGCTCGGCGGGGGTGAGCCGCGCGAGCTGCTGGGAGAGCCAGGCGTCACGACGCTGGCGGTCGGCCAGCACCGCCGCCCGGCCGGCGTCGGTGAGGGTGACGACGACCTGGCGGCCGTCGCTCTCGTGGGGCCGGCGCACGACGTAGCCGTCGGCCTCCAGGCAGTTGACCGTCCGGGTCATCGACGGCGGCTGCACGCGCTCGGCGCGGGCCAGCTCGCCGATGCTCTGGTCGCCGAGGCGGACCAGCAACCCGAGCACGACCATCTGCGGGATGCTCAGGTCGTTGTCGGGGTGCCGCTCGGAGACCAGTCGGCGGCGCAGGCGCATGACACCTGCGCGGAGCTCGGAGGCGAGCCCGGCGTCGGAGCGGAGGTCTCTGGTCGGCATGTCGTTAGCATAACTCATTACCTGTGCTAACTATTCCGGCGGTGGTGCGAGGCGGGGCCTGCCGCTCGGGGTGCGTCGGCTCTTCGGCTCGCGCCTCGTGGTGGCGGCACATCGCAGCGCGGGCGACGTACGGGGACGATCTGCCGCCACCCTGGGCGCCGCCTGACGGGTCGCCGGCGCACCCGGCCGTGGACATCTCGAGGCAGGTCCGAACTTCTGGGGGTGTGTACACCCCTGGAAGTTCCGGTTTCCCCGCATATGCGGGGAAACCACGGGGGCCGGCCCGCCGACTCCCTGGGCGGGGACTCCTGCACGACGACGACGGCCAGACCGAACCCTCAGGTGAGCCAGGAGGTGATCGGGTCGATCGCGAAGTAGACGACGAAGAGCGCCGCGACGAGCCACATGAGCGGGTGCACCTCGCGGGCCTTGCCGACCACGACCTTGATGAGGACGTACGCCAGGAAGCCGGCGCCGATGCCGACCGAGATGGAGTAGGTGAAGGGCATCAGCACGATCGTGAGGAACGCCGGGATGGCGATCTCGAGGTCGTCCCAGGCGATGCCCTTGACCTGCTGCATCATCAGGAAGCCGACCAGCACCAGCGCGGGGACCGCGGCCTCGGAGGGGATCGCCTCGACGATCGGCGCGAAGAAGGTGCTCAGCAGGAACAGCAGCCCGGTCACGACCGACGCCAGGCCCGTACGGGCGCCCTCGCCGACGCCGGAGGCGGACTCGATGTAGGAGGTGTTGGACGAGACGCCCGCGGCGCCACCGGCCATCGCGGCGACCGAGTCGACGATGAGGATGCGCTGGGCGTGGGGCGGGATCCCCTCCTCGTCGTTGAGCCCGGCCTCCGCGCCGATGGCGGTCATCGTGCCCATCGTGTCGAAGAAGTCGGCCAGCAGCAGCGTGAACGCGAGCAGCAGCGCGGCGAGCACGCCGACGGAGGAGAACGCCCCGAAGAGGGAGAACTCGCCGAGGGTGCCGAAGTCGGGCACGTCGACGACGCCGTTGAGCTCGGGGACGTTGAGCGACCAGTTGCCCGGGCCCTCCTCGGCCACCGAGCCGAGGTCGAGCACGGCCTGGATGACGAACGCGAGGACGGCGGTCGCGACGATGGAGATGAGGATCGCGCCGCGCACGTGGCGCACCCACAGCGCGATGATGAGGACGACGCCGACGGCGAAGACGAGGACCGGCCAGCCGGTGAGCGTGCCGCCGCTGCCGAGCTGCACCGGGACGGTCGTGAGGGCGGCGTCGGGGATCCGGGTGACGAAGCCCGCGTCGACGAAGCCGATGAGCGCGATGAAGAGGCCGATGCCGACCGAGATGGCGATCTTGAGCTGCTGCGGGACGGCGTGGAAGACGGCCTTGCGGAACCCGGTCAGCACCAGGACCAGGATGATGATGCCCTCGAGCACGATGAGCCCCATCGCGTCGGCCCACGTGGACCGGGTGGCGATCGCGTTGGCCACGAACGCGTTGAGGCCGAGCCCGGTGGCCAGCGCGAGCGGGAAGTTGGCGACCGACCCCATCAGGATCGTGAGCACGCCCGCCACCAGTGCCGTGCCGGCGGCGATCACCGGCAGGTTGGAGCCGTCGCCGGTGCCGCCGCCGAGGAAGGCGCCGGTCGAGTCCGGCACGAAGCCCAGGATGAGCGGGTTGAGCACGACGATGTAGGCCATCGTCAGGAAGGTCACGACACCCCCGCGCACCTCCCGGCCCACGGTGGACCCGCGCTCGGTGATCTCGAAGAACCCGTCGAGGCCCGTGGCCCTGGGGGACTGCTCTGCCGTCTTGGTCTCGTCGGTCACGGGACGGCAGTGTGGCAGAAGCGTGCTACGCCCGTGTTTCCGCCCGTGTCGCGCGTGTAGCGTGACCGCGTGGACCTGGGCGACGAGCAGCCGACGCAGCACGAGATCGGCAACCGCACCTACGTCGTCGCGCAGGTCGAGCCGCTCGACGTCGACGGGGTCCGCACCACCGAGGTCGGCACCGCGCTGTGGCTGCTGGCCTTCCTCGGCCTGCTCCCCTTCTGGGGCACGCTGCAGGACAACGGCCGGACGTGGTGGCTCTGGACCTGCCTGGCCGGCTTCGGCCTCGGGCTGTGCGGCCTGGAGTACTGCCGCCGCCGCCGCAAGGAGCGCGCGCTCCAGCAGGCCGGCCGATGAGCCCGACGCCCACCCGCTGGGAGCTGGCCGGCGAGGGCAACCGCGGCTACGGCGAGCACTTCGCCGAGCGGGTGGCGCGCGGCGACGACGTCGACGGCGAGGCCCGGCTGGCCGACGCCCTCGTGCCGCGGGGAGCGCGGATCCTCGACGTCGGCTCGGGCATGGGACGGGTCGCCGCCGCCCTGGCCGCGCGCGGGCACGACGTCGTCGCGACGGAGCCCGACCCGGAGCTGCGCGCGCAGTCGCAGGCGACGTACGCCGGTCTCGAGGTGCTCCCCCACGAGGCGCTGGCGCTCGACCCCGAGCAGGTCGGCGGCTTCGACCTCGTGGTCGTGGTCGGCAACGTGTTCATCTACCTCGGCGAGGGCACCGAGCGTGCGGTCCTGGCTCGGCTGCGCGACCTCCTGGCGCCCGGCGGCCGGGTGCTCGCCGGCTTCCACCTCAGCGCGGTGAAGACCGGGAGCCGGACCTACCCGCCGGACGAGTTCGTCGCCGACGTGGCCGCGGCCGGGCTCCGGGTGGTGCACCGGTTCGGCAGCTACGAGCTGCACGAGCCCAACGACGAGTACGCCGTCTGGGTGCTGGCGCGGGACTGAGCCCGCGCGCCTCAGAGCTGCTCGATCTCGTCGTCGGTGAGGGTGTCGAAGACGTGGTCCGGCATGGGCAGCGGCTGCTGCTTGCGCGCGAGCTTGACCTCGGAGTGCGCCCCGCAGCCGTGGTCGAAGGTGACCACCCGGCCGTCGTCGTTGGCGTTGCCGTTGGCGCAGACGCCGAACCGCTCGGAGAGCGAGCCGTTGAGGCGCACCAGGAAGCCGCACGACCAGCAGGTGTCCGGGGCGCTCTTCGCCAGGGGTGACTCGGGACCGCCGGGACCGGCGTACCAGCGCTCGGCGGCCATGTCGATGCCCTCGCGGCTCAGCGTGCGGACCCGACCGAGGCCGAGGTCCTCGGCCACGCGGCGCACCTGCGCCCGGGCGTCGCCGTCGAGCGGCGTGTCCAGCGGGTCGTCGCCGACGAGGTAGGTCGGCACCAGCCGCGCGTCCTCGTCCTCGACGGGGAGCAGGTCGCCGGGCGACAGGTCACCGGGCTGGAGGCGCTCCTTGTAGGGCACCCACGCGGGAGCGACGATCGCGTCGTCGCCGGGCAGCAGCACGACCTCGTTGACCGTGAGGTCCTTGCCGCGCTTGGCGCGGGTCAGGGTCACCAACCAGTACCAGCCCGGGTAGCCGGCGCTGAGGCACGCGAAGTGGTGGGTGACGAGGCGCTCGCCCTCGGCGTGCGCACCGAGGTGGTCGCCCACCTCGGACGCGTCGGCGAGCTCGAGCACGACACTGCGCGCCAGGTCGACGGCCTTGGCGAGGGTCGAGTCCGGCTTGCCGGCACGGGTGGGGAGAGCGATCACGTGGGCATTGTGGCAAACGCCCACCACTCCTGTCCTGCCGGGCCGCGTGCCGGAGCGTCGCGGACGTCCTCCCCCATCACCGCCTTCACGTCCTCGTCCGCGTCCTCCTCCGCGTCCTCCTCCGCGCTGTCGGGTCGGTACGCCAAGATGGTGCCCGTGACTTCCGACCGCCCCGACCCCGCCCCGGGGCCGCGTCGGGAGCAGTCCTCGCCGCCCCGCTCGGGAGCCGTACGCCGCTCGCTGTCGGGCGCCGCACGCGGGGTGCGGGCCGCCGGCCGGGGCGCGAAGGTGGCCGGGCGCGGAGCGGGCACGGCGGGCCAGTTCGCGGTGTCCCAGGCGCGTCGGGCCGCACGGGCCGAGGGAGCCGGTGACTCCGGGTTGTCCCGGCTGATCGAGCTGCACGCCTTCAACGCGGCCGGCGACGCCGCGGTGGCGATCTCGCTGGCCGGCACGCTGTTCTTCCAGGTGCCGACCGGCGAGGCACGCGGCCAGGTGGCGCTCTTCCTCGGCCTCACGATGCTGCCGTTCGCGATCGTGGCGCCCCTCATCGGCCCGTTCCTCGACCGGTTCAGCCACGGTCGTCGCTGGGCCGTCGGCGCGACGATGGCCACGCGCGGCTTCCTCTGCTGGGTCCTGGCGACCGCGGTCGTGACCGAGTCGGGCTGGCTGTTCCCCGCAGCGCTGGGCGTGCTGGTTGCGTCGAAGGCCTACGGCGTCACGCGCGCGGCCGCCGTGCCGCGGCTGCTGCCGCCTGACCTCACCCTGGTCAAGGCCAACGCCCGGGTTTCGCTCGCCGGCATCGTGGGGGCGGGCATCTCGGCGCCGCTGGCCTTCGTCGCCTCGACGTTCGGTCCCGAGTGGTCGCTGCGCTACGCGTTCGTCGTCTTCGTGCTCGCCACCATCTGGGCGATCCGCCTGCCCGAGAAGGTCGACGCCAGCCAGGGCGAGGGCGAGCTCACGCTGACGGGCGAGAGCGAGGACGCCGGCACCGGCCGGCGACCCCGCACCCGCATCCCCTCGGCCGTCGCCTTCGCCCTGCGCGCCAACTGCGGACCGCGGTGGCTGTCCGGCTTCCTGACGATGTTCATGGCGTTCCTCCTGCGCGACAACCCCATCGGCGACTACGCCCCCGAGCTCCTGCTCGCGCTGGTCATCGGCGCGGCCGGCTTCGGCAACACGCTCGGGATCGCCATCGGGTCGCTGCTCCAACGGCTCAACCCGTCGGTGACCGTCGTGCTGGCCCTGGTCGCCGACGCGGCGGTCGCCCTGCTGGCCGCGCTGTTCTACGGACTGCTCACCCTCGTGCTGCTCGGGCTGACCGCCGGCCTGGCGCAGTCGCTGGCCAAGCTGTCGCTCGACTCCACGATCCAGCGCGACGTGCCGAGCCGCATCCAGGCCAGCGCCTTCGCCCGCTCCGACACCACGCTGCAACTGGCGTGGGTGATCGGCGGCTTCATCGGCATCGCCATGCCGCTCATGCCCCAGCTCGGGCTCGGCATCGCCGCCGGCGTGCTGGGCCTGTGGGCGACCTTCGTCCTGGTCCGCCGACCGCAGCGGAGCGCACCGACGCCCGTGCGGCACGACGACGTACGCCCACCGACGGGCGCGGGCCAGGGACCGGGCTAGACCTCCAGCTCGTCTGCGAGGGCGCGCAACACCTTGGCGGTGCCCCGCGCGGCCGCGCGCTCGGGGTGTCGGCCGCGGCGGTAGGTCTCCTCGACGCCCTCGAGCATCTTGATGAGGTCCTCGACGATGGTGACCATCGCCTCGGGCTGCTTGCGCTGGGCGTTGCGCTGGTTGCGGCTGACCGAGGCGGGCGCGTCGAGCACGCGCACCTGCAGCGCCTGGTCGCCGCGGCGGCCCTGGGCGATGCCGAACTCGACCTTCGTGCCCGCCTTGAGCGTGGCGATCCCCTCGGGAAGCGCGTCGGAGTGGACGTAGACGTCCGGTCCGTCGTCCTGGGACAGGAAGCCGAAGCCCTTCTCCGCGTCGAACCACTTCACCTTGCCACTGGGCACGGTCCACTCCACTCAGCTCCGCCGGACGCGGCGTGGATCCACGCGCGCTGGCACAGAATAGGCGGCGCTCCCAGCGCCCGACCAACGGGTTCTGCCGTCCCGCGTTTGATCGGGGGGCGAGGCTGCTGGGACCATGCAAGACTCGTGGGACGACCGATGACCAGCAGACCAGCGGAGAGGACGGGCGCGGTGCCGGCACGACGGGTGGGACGGATGCTCGGGACCGGTGCGCTCGCGCTCGCGCTCGGTGTCCCCACCCTGGCCGCGGCGACCACCGCCCGTGCCGACGGCGCCCCGTCGGGCCCCGCCCCCGCGCAGCCGTTGACCCTCGTCACGCTCCAGGGCGCGGGCACCGCCGCCGGCCGCGCGGACGCACCGGAGCTCCTCGCCCGCCAGGACGCCGCCCTCGCCGCGATCGGGGCCGGCGAGCCCGTCTACCGCTGGACGACGGCCCTCAACGGGTTCGCGGCCCCGCTCACCGAGGAGCAGGTCGCCGTCCTCGACGACCAGCCGGGCATCGCCGCCATCGAGGCCGACACGGTGCGCCCGCTGGCGGCCCGCCCGGCCACGGCCGCCGTCGACGGCGCCGCGGCCAGCCCGAGGCTGCGCGGCGGCGCCGGCGTGGTCATCGGCGTCGTCGACTCCGGGATCGCCCCGCAGTCCCCCGCCTTCGCGGTGGTGCCCGGACTCGGCGCCGATCCGCAGGGGTTCGCGGGCTCGTGCGCCGAGGGTGAGGGCTGGACGGCCGAGGACTGCACGCGCAAGGTCGTGGGCGCCCGGTGGTTCGTCGACGGCTTCGGCGCGGACCGGGTCCGCTCGTCAGAGGCGCTGTCGCCCCTCGACGTCCTCGGCCACGGCACCCAGGTCTCGTCGGTCGCCGCCGGCAACGCCGGCGTGAGCGTGCGCGTCGACGGCCGTGACGCGGGCCGGTTCGGCGGCGTCGCGCCGCAGGCGCGCATCGCCGCCTACAAGGCGTGCTGGGGCGCACCCGACCCCGCTGACGACGGCTGCTCGACGGCCGACGTGGTCTCCGCCGTCGACGCCGCCGTCGCCGACGGTGTGGACGTGCTCACCCTGGCCCTCGCCGGCGGCGAGGGCGTCGACACGCTGCAGCGCGCCCTGCTCGGCGCCGCGGAGGCCGACGTCGTGGTGATGGGTGCCGCCGGCAGCGCCGCCGACGCGTCGTACGCCGCCCACGCGAGCCCGTGGGTCACCACGGTCGGCGCCGCCGTCGGGCGGATGTCGCGAGGTCGGATCACGGTGCCCGGCGGGCAGTCGTGGACCGGCGGTGGTCGGCCGGTCGACGTGCGCGGCCGGGCCGTCCGGGCCCAGGACGCTGCGGCGCCGGGTGTCCCCCGTCGCGTCGCCACCCAGTGCCGGCAGGGGGCGCTCGACTCCCGGCGGGTCGCCGACCGGATCGTCATCTGCCACCGCGGCGGGATCGGCCGCATCGACAAGTCCGAGTCCGTCGCCCAGGCCGGCGGACGAGCCATGGTGCTCGTCAACCAGCGCCCCGGCGGCGTGACGGCCGACTTCCACACCGTCCCGACGGTCCACCTCGCCGCCGACGCCGGTCGCCGGCTCAGCCAGTGGGTGGCGCGACACCCGGCCGCCCGGCTGCGGATGGCTCGGGTGGAGGGCGAGCCCGGCACCCGGCGCACCGCTCCCTGGAGCGCGCCGGGCGACCCGCGCGGTGCAGCGCTCAAGCCCGACGCCGTCGCCGACGGTGACGCCGTCCTCGGCGCGGTCCCCGACTCCCTAGGTCGCGGGTGGGGCGTCTTCAGCGGCAGCTCCGCCGCGACCGCCCACGCCAGCGGACTGGCGGCACTGGTGCTCGGCGAGGACCCGGACCGCTCCGCGGCGGTCGTGCGGTCCCTCGTCGTCACGTCCGCCCGGCCCGTCCCGGGCTCGTCCTCCCTCGAGCAGGGCTCGGGCGCCCTGCCGGGTCGCGCCCCCATCGCCCACCTCGCGCTCGACGTCGACCCCGCCGCGTGGCGCCGCGCGCTGCGCACCCACACCCTGGCCGACCTCAACACCAGCTCGCTGCTGCTGTCGGCCCGGCAGACCACGGCGGTCCGCCGGGTGACCAACATCGGCCGCCGCGCCGAGTACTTCTCGGTCACCGCCCGGGGCTTCACCTCGCACCGGGTGAGCGTCCGCCCCCTCGCCGTACGTCTCGCGCCGGGGCAGTCGGCGAGCTTCACCGTCACGGTCAGCGGGCCCCGCTCCCCCGGCCGCCTCGACGACGGCCAGCTCGTCTGGCTCGGCGCTCGGGGCGGGGTCACCCGGGTCCCGGTCGCGCTGACCCGCTAGGGCCTGCGGGCCGGGCGCTGGTCAGCGCTCGCGGGTGATGACCATCTCGCGGTCGCCGTAGACGACCTTGTCGCCGTCGACGAGCGCGGCCGGCTTGCCCGGGGCGAGCTGCCGCGACATGCCCTGGCGCACCAGGATCGTGCCGTTGGTCGAGCCGCGGTCCATCACGACGATCGTGCCGTCGCCGGCCGGACCGAACTGGGCATGGGTCTTGGACACCGACATGTCCGCGGACGCGAGCGGGATGAGGTGGGCGACCTGCTCGCCGCTGCGGGCCTCGGGACGACGGCCGACGAGCGCGAGGCCGGCGATGACGAAGCTCTCGCCGTTGTCGAAGTGCACCCGCCACCTCGCCGGGCCGGCAGGCACCCGGCCGGGCGGGCCCTGGGGGGACGGCGGCGCGGCGTGCTGCGGAGGCGCCTGCTGAGGGGGCGCCTGCTGCGGGGGGCTCTGCTGCGGGGGGCTCTGCTGCGGCGGTGCTGCCTGCGGCGGGGCCGCGTGGCGTGGGCCCGGCTGGTGCTGCGGCTGCGCCGGCGGCGGGGTCGAGCGGGGTGGAGCGGCCGGGGGGACGGCGCCCGCCGGGGGCGTCGTCACCTCGGCGGGGAGCGGCTGGCGGCGCACGGAGTGCTCCGACCTCTCGGGCGTGCGGACCGCCTCGACCGGCGGGGCGGGCACGAGCCGCATCGCGGTGAGGTTGACGATGTGGCGAGGGCCCTCGTCGGCCTCGGTGTCGGCGACCTCCGTCACCGGGCGTACGTCGACCACGACGGTGTGCGCCAGGTGGTCGTGCCAGCCGCGGCGCTGGCGGCTGCGGTCCTCGACCGCCGTCCAGGCCAGCGTGGCGAGGCCGAGGCCGAAGGTGGGCAGGCCGGCGACGCCGAGCACGAGCGAGCGCAGCAGGGCCGGGCCGACGCCGATGGGCGTCCCGGTGCCGTGGTGGACCACGCGGAGCCCGGACATCGCCTTGCCGGGCGAGGTGCCGCTGACGCCCAGGACGACGGCGAGCACCAGCCAGAGCAGCACCATGGCGCCGGCGACCGCGCCGACCACGGTCCACACGTCGTCGGACACGACGAGGTAGGTGACCACGCCGACCAGGGCGAGGAGCGACCAGGCGAGCAGCCGGTCGACGGCGAACGCGGTGAAGCGCCGCTCGAGCTGGGCGACCGGGTAGGTCGTGGGGTGGGGGTGCTGGGTCACGGCGGTGTCGCTCAGGGGTTGGTGACCTGGATCGTGACGCCGTCGCCGAGGTCGAGGACCGCGCCGGGGATCAGGCTCACCGCGATGCCGGGCTTGAGCTCCTCGGCGTCGAGGCCCGGCTGGGCCAGCACCGTGCCGTTGGTCGAGCCGAGGTCGGTCGCGATGGCCGACCCGTGGTCGGCGCCCGCGCCCGGGCGGATCTCGAGGTGGGTGGAGGAGATCTCCTGGTGCGGGCTCGGCACCGTCACGACGTGGGGCTGGTCGTGCGAGGCGAAGCGTCGCGCCTCGGGGGCACGCCCGACGAGCACCGTGCGGTCGACGGCGACGACGTCGCCGGTGGAGAAGACCAGCGACGCCACCGGGTCGGCGACCACCTCGGGGGCGATCTCCTGCCCGGGGATGGGCGGACGGTCGAATGCCGCGGCCGGTGGTCCGGCCTGGGTCTGGCCGTCGAGGTCGGGCCACTCCGGCTGCTCGGCCGGGACGGCTGGCGTCTCGCCGGTGGGCGTCGGGTCGTCCTCGGGCCGGCCGAAGGTGAGCGGTGGTGCCGCGACGGGCTCGGCCTCGGCGACGAAGGGCGCCGGGGCGGGAGCCTGCGCGGGGACGGGGGCGGCGACGGGCGCGAGGACCGGCGCGAGGACGGGCATGGCCTCGGTGGCCGGTCCGTCCTCGGCGGCCGGGGCGAGGTCGGACTGCTCGGCCGGAGCCTCGGACACGGCGGGGGCGGCCGGGGACGCGGGAGCGGCGGGCGCGCGGTGGGCCGGCTCACCGAACTCGACCACGGAGACGCGGGCGAGGCCGGGCGTGAGCACGTGGTCCGCGGGACCGTCGCCGGTGAGCGTCACGCGGAGGCTGGTCACGCCGGTGACCAGCCGCTCGGCCCAGGTCGTGCCCGCGGCCGCGGTGACGACGTCGTCGCCGGCCGTGGTCGAGACGGCGGCGGAGGGGGCGCCCCGCACGATGAGCCGGGTGGAGTCGTCGCTGTGGGCGACGAGCGCGAAGTGGTCGAGCGAGGAGAGGCCGCCGGCGAGCAGCGCGTCGAGGACGGCGTCGGCGTCGGCACCGGAGTCGGCGAGGTCCCACAGCCCGGCGACGCGGTCGCGCCGGCTGCCGGGCAGGAGCACCGTGACGCGCTCGCCCACGACGGCGTACCAGTCCCCCGTCGCGAACCTGGCCTCTGTGCTCACAGTCGTCCCCCCAGCTTGGATTCGAGACTCTCCAGCTGGCGCTGCGAGTCGTAGGTCGCGTCCTTCACCAATCCCACCACATCGACGACGACCGCCGTGGCGTTGTCACGACCTCCGGCCGCCACCGCGGCCCGCACCAGCTGGTCGGCCGCGTCGCGGGGGTCGGCGACGGACTCGAGGATCTGCTCGATCTCCTCGTCCTCGATCATCCCGGTCACGCCGTCGCTGCACAGCAGGAGTCGCTCGACCGAGCCGAGCGGCAGCAGGAAGAAGTCGGGGTCGATGCCCTCGGGACTGCCGAGGGCGCGGGTGATGACGTGCCGCTCGGGGTGGGTGGCGGCCTCCTCGGGGGTGATCCGGCCGGAGTCGACGAGCTCCTGCACCACGGAGTGGTCGACGCTGACCTGCTCGAGGCGGCCCTCGGTGATCCGGTAGATCCGTGAGTCGCCGAGGTTGGCCAGGAGCCACTTGGCCACGCCGTGGTCGTCGACCAGCACGGCCACGACGGCGGTGGTGCCGGCGTGCCAGCCGGGCTGGAGGGCCCGGTGGGCCTCTCCGTAGTCGACGATGCGCGCCTGGGCGCGGGCGAAGGCGGCGGCGACCTGCTCCGCGCCCCGCGCGGGGTCGTAGTCCTCGGCGAGGCGCTGGAACTCCTCGACCGCCATCTGGCTGGCGACGTCGCCGCCGGAGTGGCCGCCCATGCCGTCGGCGACGGCGAACACCGGAGGCGCCACGAGGAACGAGTCCTCGTTGACCTTGCGGACCAGCCCGACGTCGGTCGAGGCCCCGTGGTGCAGATCGACGTTCTTCATGCCCGGCCCTCTTCGCCCGTGTCGAGATGTGGGGGCGGTGGTGCCGACCCGGCGAGTAGCGTAAGAGGGATGTCCAGCCCAGCGTCGACGACACCCGCGCGCACGTTCGCCGACCAGCTCCGCAGCTGGTCGGACGAGCGGCTCCTCGCGCTGCTCAGGGCCCGTCCGGATCTCGCCACACCCGCCCCTCAGGATTCCTCACAGCTGGCCTCGCGGGCCGCCACTCGTTCGTCGATCCACCGCGCCCTGGACGGCCTGGACCGCCTGGAGCTCTCCGTGCTTGATGCCCTCCTCGTGGCGGGCCAAACCACCTCGGAGCAGCTGATCTCGATCGTCCACGCGGACCCGGCCCGGACGAGGGCCGCGCTGCAGCGGCTGCTCGACCTCGCCCTGGCCTGGGAGGGCTCCGGCGGGGTGCGGGCCCTGACCGCCGTGGCCGACGCGATGCGCGGCATGCCGGGGGTCACGAGCGGGCTCCGGCCGGCGAGTCCCGAGCCGGCGCCGCCGGCCGAGGTGGAGGCCCGCCTGGCCGAGCTGAGCCCGGCGGCCGCGGCGATGCTGCGCCACGTCGACGCGCACGGCGGCGAGGGCACGACGGGGTCGGCCCGGCGCACCGTGTCGCCCGACGAGGCCCGGTCGCCCGCCGAGGAGCTGATCAGCCGGCGGCTGCTGGTGCCGCGCGACGGCGACACGGTCGTGCTGCCCGGCGAGGTGGGGCTCGCGCTGCGCGGCGGCCGGACGACCGCCGATCCCGTCGACGACGTGCCAGCGCTGGCCAGCTCCACGCGCGACGCCGCGCTGGTCGCCCGCAGCGCGGCCGGCGCGGCCTTCGACGTCGTACGCCGGGTGGAGCTGCTGCTCGACGGCTGGGGGGTCGCGCCGCCGAGCGTGCTGCGCAGCGGCGGGCTCGCGGTCCGCGACCTCAAGTCGGTCGCCCGCGAGCTCCACGTCGACGAGGCCGGCGCGGCGCTCCTCGTGGAGGTCGCGCTGTCGGCCGGCCTGGTGGCCGAGGCCGCCGTCGCGGACGGGACGCCGTCCTGGCTGCCCACCGACGAGTTCGACGTGTGGTCGACGCTGCCCATCGCGGAGCGGTGGGCGCGGCTGGTGGGCGGGTGGCTCGACAGCAGCCGCGTCCCCTCCCTGGTCGGGTCCCGCGACGCCGCCGGCAAGTCGTGGAACGCTCTGGCGCCCGAGCTGTCGAGCGGGCTCGCAGAGGAGGCGCGGCGGCTGGCCCTGCGGGTCCTCGCCGAGGTCCCCGACGGCGAGGTGCTGGCGGCCGGCACCGGGATCGCCTCGCTCGTGCAGCGCGTCGGCTGGCTGCGGCCGCGCCGACCCGCGGTGTTCACCGACCTGGTGACCGCGGCGCTGACCGAGTCGGCGGCCCTCGGCGTCAGCGGCGCCGGCGCCCTCCCCCCGAGCGGCCGGCTCGTCGCGGAGGGGGACCTGGCCGGAGCCGCCGCCACGATCGCGCCCCACCTGCCACGGCCCGTCGACCACGTCCTGCTGCAGGCCGACCTCACCGCGGTGGCGCCCGGGCCGCTCGAGACGGAGGTCGCGCGCCGGCTGCACCTGCTCGCGGACGTCGAGTCGCGCGGCGGTGCCACCGTCTACCGGTTCACCTCCGGGTCGCTGCGGCGCGGCTTCGACGCCGGCTGGTCCGCCCTCGAGGTCCGCGACTTCCTGGCGTCGGTGTCCCAGACGCCGGTGCCGCAGCCGCTGGACTTCCTCGTCGACGACGTCGCCCGCACCTTCGGCAGTGTCCGGGTCGGCCACGCCGAGGCGTTCCTGCGCGCCGACGACGAGGCGGCGCTCGCCGCCCTCGTGCACGACGCGCGGGCACGGTCGCTGGGCCTGCGCCTGCTGGCGCCCACGGTCGCGATCGCCACCTCGCCCCTCGACGTGCTGCTGCCGCGGCTGCGCGAGCTCGGTGCCGCCCCGGTCGTCGAGGCGGCCGACGGGACCGTCCGGGTCAGCCGCCCGGACCTCCACCGCGCCCGCACCCGTCGGGGTCGGCGTCCGGCCGGTGCGGTCCACGCGCGGCAGGTCGCCCAGGCCCAGGCCGTGGCCACCGCGATCCGCGCCGGCGACCGGGCCGGGGCCTCGCGCCCCGCCACCACCGAGACCACCACGCCGTCGGGCGCCCTGGCCGCGCTGCGGGAGGCGATCGAGGCCGGCAGCACGGTGGTCATCGGCTACGTCGACAACCACGGCGCGACGGGCGAGCGCGTCGTGGACCCGCGCCGGCTCGACGGCGGCCGGCTCTCGGCCTTCGACCACCGCGCGGACGACGTACGCGAGTTCGCGGTGCACCGCATCACGGGCGTCCGTCGCGCCTAGGTCGATCGTTCGGCGCCTCCCGCCCGCTCCGTAGAGTGGTGGGATGGACTTCATCCGCTACGCCGAGCGCTCCGCCGCGCTCGTCAACGCCGAGCTGCCCGACGAGGCAGCCCTGCGTGAGCACCTCGCGGACCGGTCCTGGCTGCACCGCTCGCTGGTGCCGGCCGACGTGGCCTCGCTCCAGGACTTCCAGTCCCGGCTGCGACAGGTCTTCGAGGCCTCCGACGCCGACGACGTCCCCCTCGTGGTGAGCCTGCTCAACGACCTGCTGGCCGCGCACCCCGTCACCCCGATGATCTCCGACCACGACCCGGCCAACCTGCACATGCACGTGGCCAACAAGGCGGCGTCGGTGTCCGAGCTGCTCGTCGGCGAGGCCCTGATGGGGCTGGCCAACCTGGTCTGCGACCTCGGCGCGACCCGGCTCGGCACCTGCTCGGAGGTCCGCTGCGACCACGTCTTCGTCGACACCTCCCCCAACCAGTCGCGTCGCTACTGCTCCGACCGGTGCTCGTCGCGGGCCAACGTGGCCGCGTTCCGTGCCCGGCAGAAGGCCGCCTCGGCCAGCTGAGCGCGGACGCGGGCCCGTCGCCACAGGGTCGTCCGTAGGATTGGCGGGTGAACGACGGTCCCCTCATCGTCCAGTCGGACAAGACGCTCCTGCTCGAGGTCGACCACCCGTCGGCGGCCGAGGCTCGCAAGGCGATCGCGCCCTTCGCCGAGCTCGAGCGCTCGCCCGAGCACATCCACACCTACCGCCTGACGCCGCTGGGCCTGTGGAACGCCCGTGCCGCCGGCCACGACGCCGAGCAGGTCGTCGACGCCCTCCTGACCTGGTCGCGCTACGCCGTCCCGCACGCGCTGCTCGTCGACGTCGCCGAGACCATGGGCCGCTACGGCCGGCTGCGCCTGGAGAAGCACCCCGTGCACGGGCTCGTGCTGTCGTCGGTCGACCGCCCGGTCCTCGAGGAGGTGCTGCGCGCCAAGAAGGTCGCCGGCATGGTCGGCGCCCGCATCGACGACGACAGCGTCGCGGTGCACCCCAGCGAGCGCGGCAACCTCAAGCAGGCCCTGCTCAAGCTCGGCTGGCCGGCCGAGGACTTCGCCGGCTACGTCGACGGCGAGGCCCACGCGATCGACCTGGCCGAGGAGGGCTGGACCCTGCGCCCCTACCAGCGCGAGGCGGCCGAGTCGTTCTGGGACGGCGGCTCCGGCGTCGTCGTGCTGCCGTGCGGCGCCGGCAAGACGCTCGTGGGCGCCGCCTCGATGGCCCACGCGCAGGCCACGACCCTCATCCTCGTCACCAACACCGTCAGCGCCCGGCAGTGGAAGGACGAGCTCGTCGCGCGCACGTCGCTGACCGCCGACGAGATCGGCGAGTACTCCGGCGCCGTCAAGGAGATCCGCCCGGTCACGATCGCGACCTACCAGGTGCTGACGACCAAGCGGAAGGGCGTCTACCCGCACCTCGAGCTCCTCGACGCCCGCGACTGGGGCCTCATCGTCTACGACGAGGTGCACCTGCTGCCGGCGCCGATCTTCCGGATGACCGCCGACCTCCAGGCCCGCCGCCGGCTCGGGCTGACCGCCACCCTGGTCCGCGAGGACGGCCGCGAGGGCGAGGTCTTCTCGCTCATCGGGCCGAAGCGCTACGACGCGCCGTGGAAGGACATCGAGGCGCAGGGCTACATCGCCCCGGCCGACTGCGTGGAGGTGCGCGTCACCCTTCCGGACGGCGAGCGGCTGGCCTACGCCACCAGCGACCCCGACACCCGCTACCGGCTGGCCTCGTGCACGCACGCCAAGATCGACGTGGTGCGCGACCTCGTGCGCCAGCACGCCGGCCAGCCGACGCTGGTGATCGGGCAGTACATCGACCAGCTCGACGAGATCGCCGAGCTCCTCGACGCCCCGGTGATCAAGGGCGAGACCCCGGTCAAGGAGCGCCAGCGCCTCTTCAACGCCTTCCGCTCCGGCGAGGTCGGCCTGCTGGTGGTCAGCAAGGTGGCCAACTTCTCGATCGACCTGCCCTCGGCGGAGGTGGCCATCCAGGTGAGCGGCTCGTTCGGGTCACGCCAGGAGGAGGCGCAGCGGCTGGGCCGCCTCCTGCGTCCCAAGACCGAGGGGCGCAGCGCCCACTTCTACACGATCGTCTCGCGCGACACCGTCGACGCGGACTTTGCGCAGAACCGGCAGCGGTTCCTGGCCGAGCAGGGCTACGCCTACCGGATCATCGACGCGGGGGACCTGTCGGCCGACGCCTGATCGCGCGCGTGAGCGTCCGCCGACGGGGTACGGAAGCCTCCCGACGCGAGACAGGTGGTAGCACGATGAGGACGAAGGACCGGACCGAGGTGCCGCTGGCGCTCCTCGTCGACGGGCTGGCGACGTACCGCCTGGTGAAGCTGGTGCGCGACGACCGCATCACCGAGCCGGCGCGCGAGGCGGTCGAGGCCCGGCACGGCACCCCGGAGCAGTCGAAGATCACCTACCTCCTCAACTGCCCGTGGTGCCTGTCCATCTACGCCGGAGCCGCCCTGACGCTGGCCCGCCGACGCTGGCCGGTCGCCACCTCGCTCGTGGCCCGTCCCCTGGCCCTGTCGGCCCTCACGGGACTGGCCACGGTGCACCTCGAGCGCTGAGGCGACCGGCCTCGGTGCTCCGTCCTCAGCCCAGCGTGCTGGTGTCGATGACGAAGCGGTAGCGCACGTCGGAGGCCAGGACCCGCTCGTAGGCCTCGTTGACCTCGTCGGCGCGGATCACCTCGACCTCGGAGACGATGCCGTGCTCGGCGCAGAAGTCGAGCATCTCCTGGGTCAGCGCGATGCCGCCGATCATGGAGCCGGCGAACGAGCGGCGCCCGCTGATGAGCGCCATGGCGTTGACCGGCAGCGGCTCCGGCGGCGCCCCCACGTTGACGAGGGTGCCGTCGACGGCCAGCAGGCCGAGGTAGGCGTTGACGTCGACGGCTGCGCTGACGGTGTTGACGATGAGGTCGAAGCTCCCGGCGAGCGCGTCGAACGTGCCGGGGTCGGACGTCGCGAAGTAGTGGTCGGCACCGAGCCGGAGGCCGTCCTCCTGCTTCTTCAGCGACTGCGAGAGCACGGTGACCTCCGCGCCGAGGGCGTGGGCGATCTTCACGCCCATGTGGCCGAGGCCACCGAGACCGACGATCGCGACCTTCTTGCCCGCGCCCGCGCCCCAGCGGCGGAGCGGGGCGTACATCGTGATGCCGGCGCACAGCAGGGGTGCCGTCGCGGCCGGGTCCATCCCCTCGGGGACCGACAGCACGAAGTCGGCGTCGACGACGACGTGGGTGGAGTAGCCGCCCTGGGTGGTCGTGCCGTCGCGGTCGGTGGCGGCGTACGTCCCGACCATGCCGCGGGCGCAGTACTGCTCGTCGCCGCGCCGGCAGCTGTCGCACTCGCCGCACGAGCCGACCATGCAGCCGACGCCGACGCGGTCGCCGACGCGGTGCCGGGTCACCTCGGCGCCGACCTCGGTGACGCGGCCCACGATCTCGTGGCCCGGCACGACGGGGAAGGGCTGCGGTCCCCAGTCGCCGTTGACGGTGTGGATGTCGGAGTGGCAGATGCCGGCGTACTCGATCTCGATGAGCACGTCCCGGGCGCCGACGTCGCGGCGCTCGATGGTGGTCGCGGCGAGGGGCTCGCCGGCGGAGGGTGCTGCGTAGGCGTTGACGCGCATGCTGAAGTCTTCCGTTTCCTCGGGGGATGTGTGGATGTGGTCCGGGACCGGACCTAGTCGTGCGTGACCGAGCGCAGCTCCTCGGCGAGCGCGAGCGCCTCGGCCGAGAGCTGCCGGGTCCGGGACACGTCGCCGTCCTCCACCGAGCGCCAGTAGGCGATCTTGAGGTCGACGTAGCGACGGCGCAGGACCAGCCGCTCCGCCTCGACGGCGAGGTGGCGCTGCTGCTGCTCGAGCAGCTCGCGCTGGTCGGCCGCCGCGGAGGACCCGCGCCGGCCGTTGGCGACGTAGGCCCGCATGTCCCCCACCGACATGCCGGTGGCGGCCAGGCAGGCGACGGACATCAGCTGGTCGAGGTCGTCCTCGTCGTAGACGCGGTGTCCGCTGGTGGCGCCCCGGCTGACCGGCGCGATGACGCCGATCTGCTCGTAGTAGCGCAGCGTGCTCGCCGGCAGCCCGGTGAGGGCGGCCGCCTCCTTGATGGAACAGCTGCGGGGTGCAGCGCTCGTGGTCATGTCATCGACCGTAGGAACTTCGAGTACTCGAAGTCAAAGGTCGCCTCGGTCACACCGGCGCAGGGGGTCGACGGGCGGCGCCTCGTCGGCCAAGGTTTGTGGAGCCTTGGCTAGATTCGATCGTGTGACCCTCCGCGAGCGCATCGGCGCAGAGCTCTTCCGCAAGGTGGCCGGACCCGATGGCGACCGGGCGCGCGAGCGCGTGCACGGGACGCCCGGACCGCGGTGGTTCGCTCCCGACTCCCCCATCGCCCGGGTCCACGGCGACGCCTCCATGTTCGTCGGCGGCCTCCGCGCCCTCATGCTGCAGTCGCTGCACCCCGCCGCGATGCAGGGGGTGGCCGACCACTCCGGCTACAAGGGCGACATGTGGGGGCGGCTCGCGCAGGTCTCCACCTACCTCGCGATGACGACCTTCGGCACCGAGCGCGACGCGCTGCAGGTCATCCGCGCCGTGCAGCGCGCCCACGAGTCGGTCACCGGCACGATGCCCGACGGGACGCCGTACGCCGCCAACGACCCGCACCTGCTCGGCTGGGTCCACGTCGCGGAGATCGACAGCTTCCTCGCCGCCCACGACCGCTACGGACAGCGTCGGCTCGTGGGGCCCGAGCGCGACGAGTACGTCGCCCAGACCGGCGTCGCGGCCGGTCACCTCGGCGTCATCGACCCGCCGCAGACCGAGGACGAGCTGCGCCGGATGCTGGCGGCCTACGGCTCGGAGCTGCGCGGCACGCCGGCCGCCCACGACGCGATCCGGTTCCTGCTGCTGCACCCGGACCTCCCGCTGGCAGCGCGTCCCGGCTACCTGTCGCTGGCCACCGCCGCGATCGGCCTGCTGCCCACCGACGCGCGCCGCGAGCTGCGGCTGCCGCCGGTCCCGCCGGTGACCAACCGCGTGCTCGGCGCCGCCGCGACCCGCACCATCCGCTGGGCCATGTCGTCCGGGCACGAGCACGCCCGGACGCTCCAGCAGCAGACGGCCGGCGCATGAGCCTGGCCGACCGCTGGCCGCTCGGCGACCGGCACGACCTGCGCGACGAGCTGCTGGCCGCCTGGGACCGCGACGGCTACCACGACCTGCTCCACCTCACCGAGGTGCTCGACCGGCTCGAGGAGCTGTCTGCGGCCGGCGCCGCCTTCGACGAGGTCGTCGTCGGCCTCGCGGCGTGGTTCCACGACGCCGTCTACGACGGAGCCGACGACGACGAGGAGCGCTCGGCGCAGTGGGCCGAGTCCGCGCTGCCAGCAGCCTCCGCCGACGAGGTCGCGCGGCTGGTGCGGATGACGGTCCACCACCGCCCGGCCGACGACGACCCGGCGGGCTGCGCGCTGAGCGACGCCGACCTGGCCATCCTCGCCGCGCCGCGCGAGCGCTACGACGCCTACGTCGCTGGCGTCCGCGCCGACTTCGCCCACCTGCCGGACGACGAGTTCAGGGCCGGGCGGGCGGCGGTGCTCGGCGACCTCGCCGCCAATCCGCACCTCTTCCACACGCCGCAGGCCCGCGAGCTGTGGGAGTCGCCGGCGCGCGCCAACCTCGAGCGCGAGCTGTCCCAGCTGCGCTGAGGGCCGACCGGTCGGGCGAGGGCTCAGCGGTCGGCGAGCTGGAGGTAGACGGTGAACCGGTCGTGGCGGTAGCAGGTGCGCGAGACCTCGACGATGCGACCCTGCGAGACCGCCCGGCGGGCGTGGCGCAGCACCGGGTCGCCCTCGGCGATCTCGAGGACCGACGCCTCCTCCGCGCTGGCGCGGTCGGCGCTGATCGAGTCCTCGACCTCGGTGGGGCGCAGGCCGCGGGTGGCCAGCGCGTCGTAGAGGCTCGTCGGGGTGCCGTGCTGCAGGAAGCCCGGCAGCAGCACCTCGTTGAGGTAGGCGTCCTCCACGCAGACGACGGCCTGGTCGGCCCGGCGCAGGCGGCGCCAGTGGAGCACCGGGTCGCCCGGGGAGATGTCGAGCGCACGCGCGACCCCGGGGCCGGCCTGCTCGACGCGGGCGAGGAGGGTCTGGGACTCCGGCAGCATGCCCCGGCGGCGGATCTCCTCGGTGAAGGAGGTCAGTCGGCCGGCGGTCTTGGGCGGCTGCGCGACGAACGTGCCACGTCCGGGGATGCGCTCCAGGAGACCCTCGGCGACGAGCGCGTCGAGCGCCTGTCGTACGGTCATCCGTGCCACGCCGAAGCGAGCGACCAGCTCGCGCTCGGACGGGGCGGCCGAGCCCGGGGGCTGGGCCTCGATGAGGCTGCGGACGTGCTCACGGACCTGGACATGCTTGAGTGCCCGCTGTCGAGGCACGACGAGGTCCGCGTTGTCCATGCAGTCAGGCTAGGACTGGGCTGGACCAGAGTCACCTAATTGACGAAGTCTGTGGTAAACCCTTGATCGTTTCTTGACTCGAACGGATGTTCGATGATGGGCTACGATCATGGTCGTGGACTTCCAGACGTCCCTCTTCGCCGACGCGGCGACCGGTGCCACGGCGCTGGCGCCCGAGCGCCGCCGGCTCTCCCGCGGAGCCTGGGTCGACGTCCAGCGCAACTGGCTCGCCGAGCCCGACGCCGTCTTCGCCGCCCTGGTGGACCGCGTCCCGTGGCGCTCCGAGCGCCGCGAGATGTACGACAGCGTGGTCGAGGTGCCGCGGCTGGTCCACACCTACCTCGCCGACGACCCGCTCCCCCACACCGCCCTCACGCAGGCCCGCGCCGACCTCACCGCGCACTACCTGCCCGAGCTGCGGGAGCCGTTCGTGACGGCCGGATGCTGCTACTACCGCGACGGGCGCGACTCGGTGGCCTGGCACGGCGACACGATCGGCCGCGGCCGCACGGCCGACACCATGGTGGCCATCGTGAGCGTGGGCGACCCTCGCCGGCTGCTGCTGCGGCCACGCGGCGGCGGTGCCTCGATCGCGCTGACGATGGGTCACGGCGACCTCGTCGTGATGGGTGGCTCGTGCCAGCGCACCTGGGAGCACGCGGTGCCCAAGGTGGCCCACGCGGGCCCCCGCATCTCCGTGCAGTTCCGTCCGCTCAACGTCTTCTGAGCAGGCGTCCGGCAGCCCGGAGGCTCACCGCCGGCGCCTCCGGCGCCACCGGCGCATGAGGGCGACACCGACCACGACGGCGAACGCCTGCCTCCAGTACGACTTGGCCAGGACCGGGACGACCGCGCTCCCCAGGTCGAGCGCCTCGGGCTGCGACCTGACCGCGGCCGGGGGCGGTGGCGCCGGCGGGGCGACCGGCGGGGCGGCGACGGCCGGTCCGGTGGCCAGCGCGACCGTCGTCGCGTCCGGCTCCGGCGGCGGCTCGGCGGTCGTGGCGTCAGCGGGCGCGGCGGGCGCCGGGGCGGACGCGGGCTCGGGAGCGGCGAGCCGCTGCTCGAGGCACGCCACGAACTGGCCGAGCAGCTTGTCGGAAACGTCCTGCATCACGCCGCGGCCGAACTGCGCCGGCTTGCCGGTGACGGCCAGGTCGGTCTCCACCGAGACGTCGGTCGCCCCGGCGGCGTCGGTCATCGAGACGGTGACCTTCGCCCCCGCCGTGCCGTTGCCGCGCTTGTCCTTGCCCTTGGCGTCCACGACGAAGCGGTGCGCGTCGGGGTCCTTCTCGACGAACGTGCCGGAGCCGGTGTAGAGCAGGGCGATCGGGCCGAGCTTCACCTTGACCGAGCCGGCGAACGAGGACTCGTCGGCCTCGGTCACCACCGCCCCCGGGAAGCACTCCGCGACCGAGGCGATGTCGTTGAAGTGCGCCCAGGTCTCCTCGACGCCGATCGGGACGGTGAACCGGTGGGACAGCTCCACCTCAGGCCCCCGCGGCCCTGAGGACGGCTCGCGCCGTCAGCACCTGCGCGAGGTGGCGGCGGTAGTCGGCGGCACCGTTGAGGTCCGACGGCGGGTTCGTGCCCTCGACCGCCAGCTGCGCGGCCTCCCGCACGCCGTCCTCGGTGGCGGTCGCGCCGGCGAGCGCCGCCTCGGTCGCGCTCGCCCGCAGCGGTGTCGAGCCCATGTTGGTCAGGCCCACCCGCGCCTCGTCGATCGAGCCCCTGACGGTGGCGGCGACCGCGACGATCGGCCACTGGTGCGCGACCCGGACGAACTTCTCGTAGTGCGCGCCCCAGCCGGTGTGCTTGGGCACGCGCACCTCGGTGAGGATCTCGTCCTCGCCGATGGCGGTCTCGAACAGGTCCACGAAGAAGTCCGTGGCCTCCACCGTCCGCGTGCCGCCCGGTCCGGCGATGACGAACTGGGCGCCGAGCGCGAGCACGGGGGCCCCGAGGTCGCCGGCAGGGTCGGCGTGCGCCAGGGCGCCGCCGAAGGTGCCGCGGTGGCGGATCTGGGAGTCCGCGACCTCGGCGGCCGCCTTGGAGATCAGCAGCGCGTGCTCCTTGACCAGGTCGTGGTCGCGGACGTCGTGGTGGGTGGTCATCGCTCCGATCACGATGGCGTCCCCGTCGTCCCGGATCCCGCGGAGCGAGGAGATGCCACCGAGGTCGATGACCACCTCGGGCGCGTTGAGCCGCATCCGCAGCACGGGGAGCAGGCTCTGGCCGCCGGCCAGGATCTTCGCCTCGTCGCCGTGCTGGCCGAGCGCGGCGAGCGCCTCCTCGACCGAGGTGGGCGCGAGGTAGTCGAACTTCACCGGGATCACTGGCCTGCTCCGTCCTGGTCGATGGCTCCGTCGTGGCTCTGCTGGTTGGGCTCGCCGTCGACGAAGTGCGGCATGGCGTCGGGCGGTGTCTCGGTCGCTCCCCCGGCCTTCGAGCCCTGGATCGCCCGCCAGACCCGCTCGGGCGTGCAGGGCATCTGGATGTCGCGCACGCCGAGGTGCCGGACGGCGTCGACGACGGCGTTGACCACCGCCGGCGTGGACGCGATCGTGCCGGCCTCGCCGACCCCCTTCGTGCCCAGGGTGTTGGTCGTGCAGACGCTGGGGTCGTCGACGTGGACCACGTCGAAGGAGATCGTGTCGGCCGACGTCGGCAGCAGGTAGTCGACGAACGAGCCGCTGACCAGCGTCCCCGACTCGTCGTGCACCGCCTCCTCCCACAGGGCCTGCGCGATGCCCTGCACCAGCCCGCCGTGCACCTGTCCGGCGACGATGAGGGGGTTGATGATGACGCCGATGTCGTCGCAGCAGGTGTACTTGCGCATCGTCACGGCGCCGGTCTCGGTGTCGACCTCCATCGCGCACAGGTGCGTGCCGTGGGGGTAGTTGAAGTTCACCGGGTCGTACGTCGCGTCGGCGTCGAGGTTGGGCTCCATGTCCTCCGGGTAGTCGTGCGCCGCGAAGGCCGCGGTCGCCAGCTCCTGGATGGCGATGCCCTGGTCGGTGCCGCGGACGGAGAAGCGCCCGTCGGCGTAGTCGAGGTCGTCCTCGCTGGCCTCGAGCAGGTGGGCAGCGAGGTGCTTGGCCTTGTCGACGACCTTGTCGACCGCCTTGACCAGCGCCTCACCACCGACGACGAGGGACCGGGAGCCGTAGGTGTCGAGGCCCTTGGGAGCGACCTGGGTGTCGCCGTGCAGCACCTCCACGTCCTCGAAGGGCACACCGAGCCGGTCGGCCACGATCTGGCTGAACGCCGTCTCGTGGCCCTGGCCGTGCGCGCTGGCGCCGGTGACGATCTCCACCTTGCCGGTGGCCAGCATCCGCACGCTCGCGCTCTCCCAGCCGCCGGCGCCGTAGTCGAGGCTGCCGAGCACCCGGCTCGGCGCTAGCCCGCACATCTCGGTGAACGTCGAGACGCCGATCCCCAGCTGCACCCGGTCACCGCGCTCGCGGCGCTCGGCCTGCTCGCGGCGCAGCTCGTCGTAGCCGAAGGACTCCTTGGCCTTCGCCGTCGCCGCCTCGTAGTTGCCCGAGTCGTACTCCAGGCCCGCCACGGTCGTGAAGGGGAACTCCTCGTGCGTGATCCAGTTGCGCTCGCGGATCTCCAGGGGGTCGACGCCGACCTCGGCGGCGAGCTCGTCCATCAGCCGCTCGATGGCGTACGTCGCCTCGGGCCGGCCTGCGCCGCGGTAGGCGTCGGTGAACGTGGTGTTGGTCAGCACGGTCTGGCACTCGAAGCGGTAGGCCGGGAACTTGTAGATCGCGTTGAACATGAAGGCGCCGAGCACGGGCACGCCGCCACCGACGACGGCGATGTAGGCGCCGAGGTCGGCGTCGAGGTGCACCTTGAGGCCGGTGACCTTGCCGTCCCGGTCCGCCGCCAGCGTGAGCGTCTGCACCTGGTCGCGACCGTGGTGCGCGGCCATCAGGCTCTCGCTGCGGGTCTCGGTGTACTTCACCGGCTTCGACAGCCGCCGGGCGACCGCCCAGGCGATCCACTCCTCGGGCGTGGTCTGCAGCTTGCCGCCGAAGCCACCACCGACGTCGGGGGCGATGACCCGGATCTTGGACTCGGGCACGCCGGTGGTGGCCGCCAGGGCGAACCGGAGGATGTGCGGGATCTGCGTGGCCGACCACATGGTGAGCTGCTCGCCGGTGGGGTCCACCACCACGCTGCGGGGCTCCATGAAGGCGGGGATGAGGCGCTGCTGGCGGTACTCCCGCTCGATGAGGATGCCGTCGGCGCGGGCCGCCTCGATGGCGGCCTCCACGTCCGCCCCCGTCCCGGCCTCGGCGGAGTCGAGCACCCACAGCGCGGACTTGTTGGTGCCGAGGTCCGGGTGGGCGAGGACCACGTCCTGGAGGGCGTTCTTGATGCCGACCACGGCGGGCAGCTCGTCGTACTCGACGTCCACCAGCTCGGCGGCGTCGCGGGCCTCTGCGGCGGTGCGCGCGACCACGACGGCGACGACCTCACCGGCGAAGGCGACCCGGTCGGCCGGCATGGGCGAGTGGGTCGGTGTCTTCTGGTCGGGCGTGATCGGCCAGGCGTTGATGCAGACGCCGAGCTCGTCGCCGAAGTCCTTGCCCGTGAGCACCGCGACGACGTTGGTCGAGGCCCTCGCCGCCTCGGTGTCGATGGAGGTGATGGCGGCGTGCGCGAAGGGGCTGTGCACCATCGCCAGGTGGAGCATCCCGGGCAGCGTGATGTTGTCGGTCCAGCGCGTACGTCCGGTGATGAGGCGCTGGTCCTCCTTGCGCCGGCGGTCGCGGCCGATCTCGGCGGCGGCAGGGCGGGCCTGGGTGGCGGTCATGCCTTCGCTCCGTCGGCGGCGTGGAGCACGCTCCGGACGATGTTGTGGTAGCCCGTGCAGCGGCAGAGGTTGCCCTCCATGCCGAGCCGGACCTCCTCCTCGGTGGGGTCGGGGTTCTCCGCGAGGAGGTCGACCGCCTGCATGATCATGCCCGGCGTGCAGAAGCCGCACTGGAGGCCGTGGCACTCGCGGAAGGCCGCCTGCACCGGGTGCAGGTCGCCCTCGGCCGTGTCGGCGAGGCCCTCGATGGTGGTGACGGTGCGCCCGGCGGCCTGGACGGCCAGCACGTTGCACGACTTCACGCTCGTGCCGTCGAGGTGGACGGTGCACGCCCCGCAGTTGGAGGTGTCGCACCCGATCACGGTGCCGGTCTTGCCGAGCCTCTCCCGCAGGTACTGCACCAGCAGCATCCGCGGCTCGACGTCGTCGGAGACCGCGGCCCCGTCGACGGTGAGTTCGATCTTGGTCATTCGTGCCTCCGGGCGTGTGAGGTGGGTCACTCGCCCCGGACGCTAGGCCGCACTGGTTGGTCGATGGTTGGGGGCAGGCCGACCGCGAGCGAGGCACGAGCTCGCGGTCGAGGCTGTCCCGGTCGAGCAAGCGGCGCTGCCGAGCGCGCGAGGCAGTGGTGGCGCGTCGAGACCACCTCGCACGCCCGGCAGCAGCCGGGCTGGAGCCGGAGCGCTCAGTAGCGCAGCACCACGCCCTTGGGCTTCTCCGACAGCACGTTGGCGCTGACGTAGAGGTCCCCGTCGGCCCACTCGACCGCGGCGGGCATCATCGTGCTGGCGTACGGCTTGGCCGTGCTGCTTCCGCTGCGGACGCGCGAGACCTGGCCGGCGAAGAGCTGGGCGACGTAGACGTCACCGTTGTCGGCGACGGCCACCCCGGTGGCGCCGGCGAAGCCGGAGGCGACCTCGCGGACCTTGCCGCTCTTCGCCTTCACCTTGACCAGCCGGCCCTGCGCACCGGTGCTGCCGTCCTCGGGGCCACCGGGCAGCAGCGTGACGTAGAGCCAGCCGCCCTTGCCGACCTCGACGTCGGTCGGGACCGGCTCGAAGTTGTAGGTCTTGCCGACGGTGCACGCCGGCAGCGCGTTGGCGGCGGCCGCCTCGGCGGTGACGACCACCGGAACCGGGGGCAGCACCGCGACGGTCGAGACCTTGCCGTTGTCCTTGACGCCGACGATGGTGTTGCCGGCGGCGTCGGCGACGTACGTCGTGCCGCGGTGCACCGTGGAGCCGTAGGGGTGTGACTCGAGGATGCCCGTGTAGGTGGCCGGCACGTCGGGCGGGACCTGGGCAGCGCAGGCGGGGTCGAGGCCGACGAAGCCGTAGGCCTGGTCACCGTCGGGGTTCTTCGTGCGCTCGTGCTTCCACAGGTCGGCGATCTTGCTCGGCCGGCTCCCCGGACGCATCGACCACAGCTTGGTCGCCTTGCCCTTGGTGGTGGCGAAGCGGACGGTGCCGCCCGCCTCGGACAGGGCGCCGACCTCGGTGCCCTTCTCGGCCGCGAAGACGACCTGCGGCTTCTTGCCGGGCACGACCGCGGTGAGCAGTCCGGCGAAGTTCTGGCTGACGTAGGCGGTGCCGTCGCCGGCGACCACCATGCTGAGCGGTGTGACGAGCTTCTTCGCCACCGTGGTGGGTTCGGGGGCCGCCACGGCACCCGCTGCGGGCGTGGCGAGCACGCTCCCCACCAGGATGGTCACCGCTGCTGCAGCCGCTCCGCTTCGTGTTCTGGTCATGCGTTCTCCCTCAGACATGGCCACGTCCTCCCGGCGCGGCACGTCATTTCAGGATCGCCACGACGTCCCGGACCGGCCGTGTGGTGAAGGGATATCCCCAATTCGGAGGTCACCGCGCGCTGGCGAGCTTGCCCTTCAGCAGCGGGGCGACGGGGTGGTGCACCGGCAGCGCGGCGAGGCAGGCCTCGACGACCGCGGTGTCGTACGGCGCGAGGTCGCTGTAGCGCAGGACCGCGTCGGGATCGGGGTCGGCGAGCAGCGCCTCGCGGACGCTGACGGCGAGGTAGTCGGCCATCTGCACCAGCGCCGGCGAGTCGGTGCCGGGCAGCAGGTCCCCGCCGTAGGCGCGCACGGCGGCCCGGACGTCGCCGCGCCGCAGGAGCCGCTGCACCTGCTCGACGTCGCTCGAGACCGGCATGGTGAGGCGGTAGGGCCGCGAGGACAGCTGTCCGGCCAGCGCCGCCCGGAGGTGCGAGACCTCCGCCTTGAGGGTCGAGGTGGTGACGGCCGAGTCACCGTAGAGCAGGGAGTGCAGGTGCTCGACCGAGAGGCCGCCGGGGTGGAGCGCGAGCAGCGCCAGGATCTCGGTCTGCCTCCGGTTGAGCAGCAGGCGCTGCCCGTCGAGCCACACCTCGGCCGTGCCGAGCAGGGTGAGGGTCAGGCCCGGGGCCTCGGGCCCGGTGTCGCCCGCCGCCGACGTACGCCGCTCGGTGGGCAGCGCGCCCTCGATGAGCCGCGCCATCACCCGGGCCGTGGCCAGGCCTATCGGGTGCGTGCGGTCCCAGGTGGTCGACAGGTCGATGACGCCGAGCGAGCGACCGGTGGCGGGGTCGAAGACCGGCGCGGCCCAGCAGACCCAGTTGTGCACGACCTGGGCGTAGTGCTCGGCGCTGAAGACCATCGACGGCGCGCCGGTGCGGCCGGCGATGGCGAGCGCGTTGGTGCCCACGCTCCTCTCGTCCCAGCGTCCGCCGGGCACGAAGTTGACCGTCTCGGCCTTGCGCCGCATCACCCGGCCGCCGTAGGTCCAGAGGATCCGCGTCTGCTCGTCGGTGATCGCGATGACAAGGTCGCCGTCCTCGGCCGTGCGGCGCAGCTCGTCCTGCACCCGCTCGACCGCGGTCTGCAGCGGCGAGTCGTTCCAGAAGTCGGTGGTGTCGTCCTCGTCGGCCAGCGGGGCCTGGGTGACGTCGGGCGAGACGACTCCCGACAGCTGCCAGCTCCGGAGGATCTCTGGCCGCACGGCGTCCGAGTCGTCGTCGCTGGCCGAGACGAAGCGCGTCCAGGCGCGCACGGCGTCCACGCGGCGGGCGTGCAGGTCATCGATGCTCATGGCGGCTCCCGGTCGGTCGCCGCCAACCTAGCCCGAGTGTGATGACCGCAACAGCAGACGCGTCAGCGCGCTCGCCTGAAGGTGGCGACGATGCCCGGGTGGTCGGTGACCAGGTTCCGGTAGGAGTGGAAGGAGTGGATCCGGAAGTCCGAGTCGCGCTCGCCCATCACGTAGTCGATCCCCGAGCCCCGGCGGTGCCGGTCGGCGGAGTAGTTGGTCTCCAGCCGGAGCGGCCTGGTGATCCGTCCCCGCACGAGGTGGTCGGTCGTGTCGCGGTTGGCCGTGACGTTGCAGTCGCACATCGCGACGAGCTGGTGACCCTCCGGCGCGCGCTGCCCGATCGAGCGGATCCTGCTCGCCATCCGCCACATGGCCTCCACGCCGCGGCGGTTGGCGTAGTTGGGCCCGCCCGTGCGCCGGTTGTGGAGGTGGTTGGGCAGGTGGAAGCTGACGGCCCGGATGACGTGCCCGCTCCTCCGGTGCCTGAGCACCGCCGCGACGCCGTACTGGTCGTGGGCGATCCGGCCGGAGTAGCGCCGCCACGTGGTGGCGGTCAGGAGGGGGGCCCAGGTCCGCTCGAGCTCCCAGACGTCCTTGTCGAAGGCGATCGGGTTGTCGTCGGTGCCGGTCGGGCCCTTCGGCATCAGCAGGGTCCACGACTTCGGCAGGGCCGCCCGCAGTGCCGGGCGGCTGAAGAGCCGCTCCTGGAAGCCGATGACCGAGGCCTCGCCGTCCAGGACCTGCCCGATGTCGTGGCGCATGCCCGCGACCCGCATCCCCTTCTTGAGGTTCAGCGACGCCACGACGAACTCCTTGCCGGGGCCGGACGCGGCGGCCGAGGCCGACGCTCGGTCCTGCTCACGCGCCTGCGCGGGTGGACCACCCGCCGCGCCGGTGGTCAGCAGGACCGTGGCCGCGAGGAGCGCGGTCGGTCGGGCGAGGACACGGGGCAGGGCGGGGAGCGAAAACACCCGCACGACCATAGGCGGGTCGTGCCGGTCGTCCAACTCCCCGGCCCGGGACGGCGGCCTCCGGTCAGTCGTCGTGGTGGATGCGGCCGTGGGTCGTGGCGAGCCGCTCGCCCGACCCGCCCCACTGCCGGGCGACGATCTCGGCCGCGATCGAGACCGCCGTCTCCTCGGGCGTCCGGGCACCGAGGTCGAGGCCGATCGGGGACGACAGCAGGGCGAGCTCGTCCGCCGAGAGCCCCGCCTCGACGAGCCGCGCCATCCGCTCGTCGTGCGTGCGCCGCGACCCCATCGCGCCGATGTAGCGCGGGCGGACGTCCTCGTCGAGGCGCAGCGCCACCTCCAGCAGCGGCACGTCGAACTTCGGGTCGTGGGTCAGCACCGCGAGCACCGTCCGCGGGTCGACGCGGCCGGCGTCGACCTCGGCGGCGAGGTAGCGGTGCGGCCAGTCGACGACGACCTCGTCCGCCCCGGGGAAGCGCGACGTCGTGGCGAAGACGGGACGGGCGTCGCACACCGTGATGTGGTAGCCGAGGAACGAACCGACCTTGGCCACGGCCGCCGCGAAGTCGATGGCCCCGAAGACCAGCATCCGCGGCCTGGGGGCGAACCCCCACACGAACACGCGCATCCCCTCGCCGCGCCGCTCCCCGTCGGGGCCGTAGGTCACGGTGGCGTTGGTGCCGGCGGCCAAGAGGCCGAGGGCGTCGTCGTGGACGGCGGCGTCCGCGCGCCCGGAGCCGAGCGAGCCCTCCGCGGGTCCCTCCGGTCGCACCACCATCCGCCTGCCCACCCGCTCGGGGTCGGGGTGCTCGATGACCGTGACCAGGGCGACCGGCCGCCCCGCCTCGATGTCGGCCGCGACCCCGCCGAGCTCGGGGAACGTCTCGCGCGAGACCCGCTCGACGAAGACGTCGAGGATGCCGCCGCAGGTCAGGCCGACGGCGAAGGCGTCGTCGTCGGACACGCCGTAGCGCGCGAGCACCGGCTGCCCGGTGCCCACCACCTCCTGCGCGAGCTCGTAGACCGCGCCCTCCACGCAGCCGCCTGACACGGAGCCCACGGCGGTCTCGTCGGGCCCGACCAGCATGGAGGCGCCGGGGGGCCGCGGCGCGGACCGGAAGGTCGCGACGACCGTGCCGACACCGATCGTCTCGCCGGCCTCCCACCACGCGAGGAGGTCGGGCAGCACGTCACGCACGGGCGATCACCCCGGTCAGGTCGGCGAAGGTGGCGAGCGAGTGGCCGGCGAGGAAGTCGTCGCAGTGCGGCAGCGCGGCCACCACGCCGCCCTGCAGCGGCTCGTAGCCCGCCTTCCCGCGGTGCGGGTTGACCCAGACGACGCGGTGCGCGACCCGCTGGAGCCGGGCCATCTGCTCGCCGAGCAGGCCGGCGTCGCCGCGCTCCCACCCGTCGCTGAAGACGACGACGACGGCGCCGCGGGCCATGCCGCGCTGGCCCCAGCGGTCGAGGAACACCTGCAGCGTCTCCCCCAGCCGGGTGCCGCCCGACCAGTCGGGGACGACCTCCCCCGCGACCACGAGGGCGCGGTCGGCGTCCGCCGAGCGCAGAGCCCGGGTGAGGTGCGTCAGCCGGGTGCCGACCGTGAACGTCTCGACCGTGCCGCCGGTGGTGCGCGCGGACTGGGTGAGGCGGTGGGCCAGCCGCAGCAGCGCGTCGGCGTACGCGCTCATCGAGCCGCTGACGTCGACCAGCAGCACCACGCGCCGCGGCCGGGTGCCGCGACGGCGCCACGCGATCTCGCCCGGCTCGCCGAGGTGGCGCAGGGAGCTGCGCAGGGTGCGGGCGGCGTCGACCTGGCCGCGGTGCCACCTGCGGTGGCGTGCCGTACGCCGGCTCGGCGGGCGCAGCGAGAGGCGGGCGAACATCCCGGCCAGCCGTCGCTTCTCGGCGGCGTCGAGCGTCGCGACGTCCCGGTGCCGCAGCACCTCCGCGGCCGACGCCCGGGCGCGGACGACGTCCTCGTCACCCTCGCCCTCCGTGCCGGCACCCTCGGCGTCCGGCAGCAGGTGCGCCGCAGCGGGGCGCGGCGTCTCGCGCGGCCGCGCCCGCGGCAGCCCGTCGCGCGGGTCGAACCACGCCGCGAACACCTGGTCGTAGCGGGCCAGGTCGTCCGGCGAGCCGCACAGCGTCGCCCGCCCGGCCCAGTAGGTCGCCCGGCGGTCGTCGACGCCGACGGCGGCCACCGCGGCGAGGAAGCCCTGCGACCGGTCCTGCGTGACCGCCACGCCCGAGGCACGCAGGGCACGGGTGAAGCCGAGCAGCACCTCGTCCGCGGACCGACGTCCGGGCGACGCCGGACCGGTCGGGCCGGTCGGGGCGGTGCTCATCGCACCATCATCCGGTCGAGCGCGGCCTTCACCCGGTCGGCGTCCTCGCGGTACTTCAGCAGCGCGCCGAGCGTCGCGGCCGCCGAGGCCAGGTCGAGCTCCGCGGCACCGAGGTAGGTCAGCGCGCGTGCCCAGTCGAGGGTCTCCGCGACGCCCGGGGGCTTGAGCAGGTCGTCACGCGAGCGCAGCTGCTGGACCAGGCCGACCACCTGCTGGGCGAGCACCTCGCTGACCTCCGGGGCGCGCGAGCGCACGATCTGCACCTCGCGCTCGAGGCCCGGGTGGTCGATCCAGTGGTAGAGGCAGCGACGCTTCAGCGCGTCGTGCAGCTCCCGGGTGCGGTTGGAGGTCAGCACCACGAGCGGCGGCTCGGGCGCGGTGACCGTGCCGAACTCGGGGATGGTCACCTGCCAGGTCGAGAGCACCTCCAGCAGGAACGCCTCGAACTCGTCGTCGGCGCGGTCCACCTCGTCGACCAGCAGCACCGCCGGCGCCTGCCGCAGCGCGGCGAGGACCGGGCGCGAGAGCAGGAAGCGCTCGTCGTAGAGGCTCTTCTCCGCCTCGTCGGGGTCGACGTCGCCGGCCGCCTCCAGCGCCCGCAGGTGGAGGATCTGCCGCGGGAAGTCCCAGTCGTAGAGGGCCTGGCTGGCGTCGATCCCCTCGTAGCACTGGAGCCGGACCAGCGGCAGGTCCAGGCTCCGGGCCAGCGCCTCGGCCAGGGCCGTCTTGCCGGTGCCCGGCTCGCCCTCGAGGAGCAGCGGCCGCTGCATGCGCGCGGCCAGGAACACCACCGTGGCCAGCTCCTCGTCGGCGAGGTATCCCGTCCCGCCCAGCAGGGCAGCCACGTCCGCAGCGGAGTCCATCCTCACAGGCATGCGGTCAGGCTACGACCCGGCACGTTGGTCGCACGTTGGGCTGCGCCGGACGGGTCAGCGGGCGTCCACGTCGGCGCCGGTGGCGAGGTCGGCGCACTCGACGAGCGCGACCTCGTGCGTGGCCAGGTAGTCGCGGGCACCGCGGTCGCCGGCGGCGGTCGCGGTGACGCCCGCCCAGTGCTCCCGCCCGATCAGGACCGGGTGGCCCGGCACGCCGTCGTACGCCGCTCGCGCCAGGTCCCCGGGCCCTTCGTGCGCGCCGAGCAGGCGGGACACCACGGCCGGGCCCACGTCGGGGAGGTCGACCAGCGAGACGAGCGCAGCGTCGTGCGCGGTCGGGCCGAGGGCGTCGAGGCCGGTGCGGAGCGAGGCCCCCATCCCGTCGGCCCAGTCGTCCGCGCGCACGCGCCACACCGACATCGGCAGCAGGGCGGCGGCCCGCTCTGCCTCCGCGCCCAGCACCACCACGACCTCGGCGCACGGGCGCAGCGCCTGCACGGACCGGAGCAGCCACGAGGTGCCGTCGTCGTCGCGGGCCAAGGCCTTCGGCCCGCCGAACCGCTCCCCGGCGCCTGCGGCGAGGAGCAGCCCGGCCACGGACGTCACGACGCAAAGGCCTCCGCGTAGAGCGCCTCGAGCTCCGGGGACTGCTCGCCGGAGAAGCCGCAGAGGCTCACGCGGTCGCCGTCGGCGCTCACCAGGTAGGAGGCGCCCTCCTGGAAGTCGACGGCCATGAGCAGGTCCTGCAGGTCGTCCCCGGGCGCCTCGACGGTGACGGTCGAGGCCTCCTCGCCGGCGTACCACTGGTCGACCTCGAGGGTGGCGGTGCCGCCGTCGATCGAGGTCACCGTGCCCGCGAACGCGGTGTCGAAGGTGGCCAGCGTCTCGGCCGACGGCATGGCGCACTTGCCCGCGAGCGACCCGTCGGCGGTGAGGGCCCGGGTGCCGGAGCCGGACGAGCCCGACTCGTCGTTCGCGCCGGCCCCGGACTCGCTGGAGGCGCTGCTCGAGGGGGTGCTCGTGTCGGTGCCGCTGTCGGCGTCGTCGGACCCGCAGGCGGCCAGGCTGCCCAGCGCGAGCAGCAAGACGAGGGTGACGGAGAGGGTGCGGGGTCGGCTGGTGTTCACGGTTCCTCCTGTGGTCCGGGCCGGTGTCCTCACCGTGCCACACCCCTTGGACGCCGAGTGGCGCCGGCCCGTTCCGCCTCAGGCGTCGTCGTCCTCCTCGAGCTTGCGCTTGAGCCGCCCCACGCCGGGGATCTTGCCGAGGAGCTCGTTGAGCTCGCGGGACACCTCGAGCAGCTCGTGCAGGTCGGGAGCCACCGTCTCGAGGGTCTTCATCACCGGCACCACGTCGCGCTCGACCTGCTCGGTGAGGGCGGGCAGGTGGTCGACGAGGCGCACGAGCGCGGCCACCTCTTCCGGGTGGGTGGTGTCGGCGAGCGTCTGCAGGACGGGCTGCAGCGTGGTCAGCGGAGGCTCCATCGCGTCGAGGAGCGTCGTGGCGCGGCCCACGAGCAGGGCCGCGTCGTCGGAGACCGCCGCCACGCGGTCGATCTGCTGCTGCGCGCCGTCGGAGACCGCCGCCACCCGGTCGATCTGCTGCTGCGCGCCGTCGGAGACCGCCGCCACCCGGTCGATCTGCTGCTGCGCGCCATCGGAGACCGCCGCCACCCGGTCGATCTGCTGCTGCGCGCCATCGGAGACCGCCGCCACGCGATCGATCTGCTGCTGCGCGCCGTCAGCCACCGCCGCGACCCGATCGATCTGCTGCTGCGCGCCATCAGCCACCGCCGCGACCCGGTCGATCTGCTCCTGCGCACCATCAGCCACCGCCCCGACGCGATCGATCTGCTCCTGAGCGTCGTCGGCCACCGCCCCGACCCGGTCGATCGTCGCGGCGGCCCGCGCCACCAGCACCTCGGCCTGGTCGAGCAGGGCCAGCATGCGCGGCACGGCTCCGAGCAGGGCCTCGACCTGCTCCCCGCCTCGCTCGAGCGCCGAGAACAGGTCGCGGGGGCCGGGCACGGGGAGGCGCATGTCCCATTAGTACCAGTGCCCACCACCTCCCTCCGGACCACTGACGCCACGGGGCCGCAGACGCAGCGAGGGCCCCCGCCGGAGCGGGGGCCCTGCTGGTGGTGCTGTGGTGGAGCGGTGGTCCTGACCGTCAGGTCAGAAGTCCATGCCGCCCATGCCGCCCATGTCGCCACCGCCGGGCATGGCGGCAGCCTTCTCGGGCTTGTCGGCCACGACGGCCTCGGTGGTGAGGAACAGCGCGGCGATCGACGCGGCGTTCTGCAGCGCGGAGCGCGTGACCTTGGCCGGGTCGATGATGCCCTCGGCGATCATGTCGACGTAGTCACCGGTCGCGGCGTTGAGGCCGTGACCCGCCTCGAGGTTGCGCACCTTCTCGGACACGACGCCACCCTCGAGACCGGCGTTGATCGCGATCTGCTTGAGCGGGGCCTCGATGGCGACGCGGACGATGTTGGCACCCGTGGCCTCGTCGCCGGTCAGGTCGAGCTTGGTGAACGCCTCGGCACCGGCCTGGACGAGCGCGACGCCGCCACCGGCGACGATGCCCTCCTCGACAGCGGCCTTGGCGTTGCGCACGGCGTCCTCGATGCGGTGCTTGCGCTCCTTGAGCTCGACCTCGGTGGCCGCGCCGACCTTGATGACGGCCACGCCGCCGGCCAGCTTGGCGAGGCGCTCCTGGAGCTTCTCGCGGTCGTAGTCGGAGTCCGACTTCTCGATCTCGGCGCGGATCTGGTTGACCCGGCCCTCGATCTGGGCCTGGTCGCCGGCGCCCTCGACGATGGTGGTCTCGTCCTTGGTGATGACGACCTTGCGGGCCTGGCCGAGCAGCTCGAGACCGGCCGACTCGAGCTTGAGGCCGACCTCCTCGGAGATGACCTGGCCACCGGTGAGGATGGCGATGTCCTGCAGCATGGCCTTGCGGCGGTCACCGAAGCCCGGAGCCTTGACGGCGACGGAGCGGAAGGTGCCCTTGATCTTGTTGACGACCAGGGTCGACAGCGCCTCGCCGTCGACGTCCTCGGCGATGATCAGCAGCGGCTTGCCGGACTGCATGACCTTCTCCAGCAGCGGCAGGAGGTCCTTGACCGTGGAGACCTTGGAGTTGGCGATGAGGACGTAGGGGTCCTCCAGCACGGCCTCCATGCGCTCGAGGTCGGTGGCGAAGTAGGCCGAGATGTAGCCCTTGTCGAACCGCATGCCCTCGGTCAGCTCGAGGTCCAGCCCGAAGGTGTTGGACTCCTCGACGGTGATGACGCCTTCCTTGCCGACCTTGTCCATCGCCTCGGCGATGATCTCGCCGACGGTGGTGTCAGCGGCGGAGATCGACGCGGTGGAGGCGATCTGCTCCTTGGTCTCGACGTCCTTCGCCATGGCGAGCAGCTGCTCGGACACGGCGGCGACGGCGGCCTCGATGCCGCGCTTGAGGCCCATCGGGTTCGCGCCGGCCGCGACGTTGCGCAGGCCCTCGCGGACCATGGCCTGAGCCAGGACGGTGGCCGTCGTCGTGCCGTCACCGGCGACGTCGTCGGTCTTCTTGGCGACCTCCTTGACCAGCTCGGCGCCGATCTTCTCGTAGGGGTCCTCCAGCTCGATCTCCTTGGCGATCGAGACACCGTCGTTGGTGATGGTGGGGGCGCCCCACTTCTTCTCCAGGACGACGTTGCGGCCCTTGGGGCCGAGGGTGACCTTGACCGCGTCGGCGAGGGTGTTCATCCCTCGCTCGAGGCCGCGGCGGGCCTCCTCGTTGAAAGCAATCAGCTTGGCCATATCGCGTGCGATTCCTATCGACGTGAGTCTGTGTGTCGACGCCGGGCGGGCTGCCCGCGACGGACGACCCGCTCCGCCGGCGATCCATTCACGCCGACTTCTGCGGACCTCAGCGTCACCCGGGTCGTTGTCACTCTCATGACGAGAGTGCCAACCTCATGTTTAGCACTCGACCCCGGAGAGTGCAAACGCCACCCCCGGCCCGGCCGGGGGTGGCGTCATGCGTCGGGAGGAGCCTCAGGGCAGCTTGATCAACCTGATGCTGTTGCTCACCTGGTTGAGCGCGGTCTTGAAGATCTCGGCGAGCTCGTCGCCCTTGGTGGCGCAGAAGAAGTAGTCACCATCGATGTTCTCCGCCGCGATGCCCGCGGGGGTGGTGCAGTCGCCCGCCGTGCTCGGACCGCCGCTGGGTGCGTTGGAGGCCGCCGAGGCGAGCACGTCCTTGACCTTCTGCTCGCCGGCGAAGTCGAAGTAGCGCTCGCAGGTCGCGGTCGTGGCCGAGCCGAAGCCGATCGTGATCACGATGACGCCGGCCCCCTTGGCGTTGGTGGCCACCTCCTTGAACCGGTTGCAGCCGTTGGTGCCGTTCTTGACCGAGGAGCTCGTGGACTGCTGGCCGCTCCACAGCTCGCTGGTGGTGCCGATGGCCGTGCTTCCCGTCGCGCTGCCGACCTCGTCGGGCTGGCCGTCGGTCTCGAAGATGACGACCTTGCGGGGAGTGCCCGGGCGGTCGGAGGCGCCGGGGACGGTGCTGCCGCCCATCACCTTGCGCACCGCCGCCTTGAGCGAGCCGCCGATGTTGGTGCCGTACTCGCCGGAGGCCGACTCGGGCAGGCAGCTGATCGCGTCTACCAGCGCACTGTTGCTGACCAGCGCGCCCGTCTCGGTGAGGTAGCCGTTGGTCCAGTCAACCGGGATCCAGGTGCCCTCGTTGCGGGTGTCGGCGGCGACGCGGCCGTTGAGGCGCACCGCCTCGGACCGGCAGATCCCGTCGCTGTCGGTCTCGCCGGTGCCGTCCCAGCCCGCCGACTTCGAGAACGCGGACTCGCCGGCCTCCCAGTCGGCGACGGCGGCGTTGTAGACGGTCTGCTTGGCGGTGTTGCGGTCCCGGCAGGCGTTGCGGGTGGACGTCGTCGTGAACCTGGCGCAGTCCTCGTAGACCGGGGTCGCCGGGTGCGTCGGGCGGATGAAGCTGCCCTTGGGCGTGAAGCCGGAGGTGCGGGACTTGGCCAGGGCACCGAAGGCGACGTGGTGCAGCGACGGCGTCATCGTCTTGAGGGAGTTGAGGATCGCCATCTTCATCTGCGCCCGGTCCGCCGACGGCATGGAGGCCGTGCGGTCGGCCATGATGACGATGTCGAGCGGGTTCGGGACCTCGCTGCCGCACGGGCCCTTGCACGCCGCCGAGGCGACGGAGCCGGTGTTGCCCTGGTCGAACCCGATGATCGGCGCGAAGCCGTAGTCGACCGGCTTCTCGGCCCGCACCTCGATCGTGTTGCACTTGGCCGCGGTGCCGGTGGCGCACGGGATGGCACAGATGTAGCTGTTGCACCTCAGGCCCGGGTAGCGCGACGCCGTGAAGGGCGCGCCGGGCGGGCCGGGGTTGCACGTGCTCGGGATCTGCGACGCCTTGACCTCGCGCGTCACGCCGGTGGACGCCACGATGCACAGGAGCTTGGTGTTGGCGCCGGCCGTGAGGTTGAGGTCGCCGTCCTGGCTGTTGGCCATGCTGAGGGCCGCGGTCTGTGCCTGGGTCCCGGTGCCGGGAAGCGCGAAGGCGCCGGCGTGAGCGGCGGAGTCGACGTGGTCGTGGAGCCGCTGCCGCTCCATCGCGAGCGAGCTGATGTCGACGGCGAGAGCGGCCGTGGCGAAGAGGACGGTGGACAGCAGGCCCACCATCACGGCCGTGGCCCCCCGCTCGTCGCGCGGGCGGATGGTTCGGCGGCGCAGCTTCATTCGATCCTCATTCGGCTGGTCTTTCGGATGACAAGGCCATCGCTGATGGTCGCCCCGACCGGCGTCAGCCACTCGACGACGTAGGTCACCTCGACGAGGGCGGTGCCCCCCGAGGCGGCGTCCCCCCAGGACCCGCAGGCACCGCCGGTGGGGGTGAGGCAGTTGACCTCCACGTCGATCTCCGCGCCGTCGAGGCCGGAGTCGGACAGGGAGTCGAGGACGGAGGCCGCGACCTCCGAGGAGTCCGTGCCGAGGCTGGCCAGGCGGACGCCCTCACGCGCGGCGTTGTTGATCACGGTGTAGCGGTTGATCGCCCACCCGAAGTCGATCATCCCGAAGACGAGGACGAAGAGCAGCGGCACGACGAGGGCGAACTCGACGGCGGCAGCACCCCGCTCGTTGGTTCGCTTGCGGCACAGAGACACCGTCTCCCCCTCTCGTGTCATGACCGACCCCGGACCCCACGGGCCGACACCGATCGACGCTATCGGCGGACGCTCAAGGATGCCTCGGCACACCGGCCGGACTTAATAGCCCGATATGACCACTGCGCCGTAGGCCATCCCGGCGCGGGACCGACACCGGACGGGCACGGAGGCCCCGCCGGACGCGGCCACGAGGTCGCTCAGCGCACGTCGCGCAGCCGGGCCTCGAGGAGGTCGGCGAAGGGCCCGGCGTTGGCCGGCGAGACGTCGAGGTAGAGCCCCGGCTCGATCAGCTCGAGCTCGCTGACGACCCAGTCGCCGTCCCACTGCAGCAGGTCGACGCGCAGGTAGTCCATCGGCCGGCCGAAGCGCTCGGCCATGGCGTCGCACGCCCCCATCGCGAGGCCGCCGACCTCACCCGTCTCCACGGCCCGGACCCGCCCGCCGAACTCCTCGTTGACGCGTACGTCGCCCGGCCCCGGCTGCTTGTCGAAGCGCTGGGTCAGCCGGCCGCCGAGGACGTAGACGGACACCTCGCCCGAGGTGCGGATGGACTCCACGAGCGGCTGCACCACCCACGGGCCGTCGACCTCGGGGTAGTCGGGGTGGCTGCGCACCGGCCGCCCCAGGCGCGGGTCGTCGGGATCGGTCACGACGATCAGTCCGGCGCCTCCGGCACCGACGCGCGGCTTGACCACGGCGGTGCCGAGCTCCGCGACGGCGGCCGCGAGGCTCGCGCGGTCGTCGGCGAGCAGCGTCGGCACGGCCGGGAGGTCGCCGAGGTCGGCGAGGTAGCGCTTGTCGTGGTTCCAGGCGAAGACGTCGGCGCCGTTGAGCAGCCGGGCCTGGTCGAGCGAGCCGGCCCACTCGAGGAACTCGGTGTGCCGGGTGACGTAGTCCCAGGTGGAGCGGACCGCGACGAGGTCGGCGGCGGCCCAGTCGACGGCCGGGTCGTCCCAGCGCACCCAGGCGAAGTCCGTGCCGCGCTCGTGGAGCACGCTGTCGAGCGCGGCCGCGCCGGGCTCGCCCTGCGGCAGGTCGCCGCTGGTCGCGAGGAGGACGGTCATGCAGGGACCCTCATGCCTCGGGGAGCTCGGAGGAGCCGTGGAACTGGTGGGCGGCGTGGTCGCGGTTGGTGCCCTCGCGGTTGTCGCCCTTCTCGATGATCACGAGGTTGTGGTAGCAGTGCACCGCGCGGACCCACTGGTCGGTGTAGCTCGGCTCGTAGCCCTCGACCAGGAACTCCTCGTGGTTGAGGCCGTCGACGAGGTCCTTGACCAGGTCCATCGACGTCCCGGGCGCCCGCGGGTCGAGCTGACCGCCCCAGGCCGGCCAGTAGGAGGTCTGGGTGTCCTCGATGCAGTAGATCGCACCGTCGGGCAGCAGCGGGAACAGGATCCGGAAGGACTCGCGCACGTGGGCGGGGATGTGGCTGCCGTCGTCGATGACGACCATCGGCGCACCCTGCTCCTCGATGATCCGGTGCAGGACCTCCGGGTCGGTCTGGTCGCCGAGGTAGGTGTGGATGTGCCCGCGGGTCAGCCAGCTCTTGTCCTCGATGTCGAGGCCGACGATGCGGGCCCGGGGGAAGAACCAGCGCCACATCTTCATGGACGCCCCGCTCTTGCGGCGCTTCTTGTAGCCGCCGATGCCGAGCTCGAGCAGCGTGAAGGACTCCCCCCGCAGGTGCTGCAGGTGGCGCTCGTAGTGCGGGGTGTACTTGTGCACGCCCCACTTGTCGGTTCGGAACTCGATGGCCAGCTCGGTCAGGTTGCTGGCGAGGAGCCGCCGCCGGCGCTCCGCCCGGGCGTCGACCTCGACCGCCGGGAGCGGCTGGTCCAGCGGCTCGGGGGACGCCTGCATGCGGCCGGCCTTCTTCGCCGCCTTCTTGACGGCCTCGCCGGCTCGTCGAGCAGTGGTGCGCACCCGCGAACCCTAGCCTGACCCGCCCACCCCCGGGACGTGGTGCCCGAACGGCACGACCTCCACCAGCCCGAGGGCCGCGAGCACCGACGGCAGCATCGCCTTGGCGGTCCGCTTGTAGCCGTGGGCGCTCGGGTGGAAGCGGTCCAGGCTGAACATCTCGTCGGGGTTGCTGATGAAGAACGGGCCGACGACGTGCGCGAGCGAGACCACCCGGGCACCGCGCTCCAGCGCCTCCGCCCGCTGGGCGGCGGCGAGCTGGCGGGACGCCCGCGAGCCCAGCGCGCGCAGCGGCTGCGGGACCGGGCGCAGCGCGCCCAGGTCCGGGCAGGTGCCCACGACCACCTCGGCCCCCCGGGCGCGCAGGTCGTCGATCGCGGCGCCGAGGTGGCGCACCGACTCGGCGACCGGCACCCGGTGCGTGACGTCGTTGCCGCCGACGATGATGACGGCGACGTCGGGGCGGTAGGAGTCGGGCAGCGACGCCAGCTGCCCGGCCAGCATGCTGCTCTCGGACCCGACGACGGCAGCGGTGCGCAGCCGTACGGACCTGCCGGCGTGCTTCGCGATCCCGCGCGCCAGGCGGCTGCCGAGCGTGTGCTTGGGCCGCTCCGCCCCGAGGCCCGCGGCGATCGAGTCGCCGAGGACGAGCAGGTCGACGGGCTCGCCGTACTTGCGCTTGTAGTGCTTGTCGGCCGAGGGCGCCTGCTCCCCCAGCGGCTTGCCGATCGCCCGCCGCGCCTGGGCGGCCTGGCGCTGCAGCAGCTCGCGGGCGCCGTACGCCGTACCGCCGGCGACGCCGCCGAGGAGGGTGAGCGCCACCCCGGCGCGGGTCAGGTGCTTGCTGGACACGGGTCGGTTGAACCACACGGACCTGAACGTCGGCACAACCCCGGTCGACGGAGCGCCCAACGGCTCACCCACACCCGGGTCCGCGTACTCACGACACCGGCCCACCGGCGGACGACGGTGGGGACATGACCGAATCCGTCAGCCTCGCACCCCGCCCCGTCCCCCCGCGCCGGCTGTCCTGGCTGCGATCCGAGCTCGACGACTGGACCGCGCAGGGCCTCATCACCGAGGGCCAGGCCGCGCGCATCTCGACCCGCTACCGACCCGAGCGCCACGCCCGGCCGCTCCTCGGCGGGCTCCTCCTCCGGGTCGGCGGTGCCTTCGTCGGCACCGGGCTCGTCTGGCTGGTGGCTGCCAACCTCGACCGGCTCGCTCCCCTCACCCGCTTCGGGCTGGTCGCGGCCCTCTGGCTGTTCTTCCTCGTCGGGGGCGAGGTGCTCGCCCACCGGCGCGCGTCCCCCTCCGTCGTCGGGGCCGCCCGGCTCCTCGCCGCCCTCGGCCTCGGCGCAATGGTCTTCCAGGCCGCCCAGTCGCTGCAGGTCCCCGCGTTCGAGCCGCGCCTCGTCGGCCTGTGGGCGGCCGGAGCCCTCCTGCACGGCTACCTGACCGGCGCCTTCGCGCCCTTCGCCGTCGGCGTGGTCACCGGCGTCGGGTGGTGGCTGACCCAACCGCTGTGGGACGAGCAGAGCGGGCTCACCGCCGTCGTGCTCCTCGGCGCGGGCGCGGTGCTCGCGGCCGCGCTGGCGGTGGTCCACGACGGGCGCGCCGACCGGTTCGCCCGCGCCTGGCGCACCGTGGCCGCCGGCATGGCGCTGCTGGCCGGGTTCGTCGCCGCCATCCCGGACATCGGCTCGGACGGCATCGTGTGGTCGACGTCCCTCGTGCTCGCGCTGGCCGTCGCAGCCGCTGCGGCAGCGCTCGCCGCCGTCACCCGGCCCGGCGCCCGGATCCTCGAGCCGGTCGGTGCGATCGGCGTGCTGCTGGGCGCCGGCGTCCTCGCCCTGTGGACCACCGGTTCGGACGCCTCGGACGTCGGCACGGCCGACTGGCTGCGCGCCGCCGTGGCCGTCGCCGCGTACGCCGCCCTCGCCGTCGGCCTCGTCGCGCTGGGCGCGCTGCGCGACCACCCGGCGCTCACCTGGATGGCGACGACCGCGCTCGTCGTCTTCACCACGTTCCAGAGCTTCGCGGTCTTCGCGCCGATCGTCACCGGGGCCTGGCTGTTCGTGGTGCTCGGCACCGTCTTCCTCGGCACCGGGTTCCTCTTCGACCGGGCCCGCCGCGGGCTGGCCCAGGCCCTCGACGTCCCGCCCACCCCGAGCTCTCCCGGCACCCCCACCGACGCCTCCTGAGGAGCAGACCCGTGAACCGCACCACCACCACCGCCGTCGTCGCCGTGACGCAGCTCGCCCTCGTCGGCCTGTCCGTCGCCCCGCAGCTCTCCGCCCGGGCCACCGGCGAGACCTACCTCCTGAGGGTCGCGGCCCTCGACCCGGTCGACCCGTTCCGCGGCGCGTACGTCGCGCTCGACTACCCCGACCTGCCCCGCGGCGGGCAGGTCCCCGACGACGGGGAGCGGGGCGACGTCTACGTCAGCCTCGTCCCCGACGGCGAGGTGTGGGTCGCCGACGGGTGGTCGCGCGAACGGCCGGAAGAGGGCCCCTACCTCGCGTGCGACGACCGGTCGTGGCAGCTGCGCTGCGGGATCGAGAGCTGGTTCCTGCCGCAGGACGAGGCGGCGGCGGCCGAGGACCTGCTGCGTGACGGCGCCGTCGCCGAGGTGCGCGTCGACGGCCGCGGCCACGTCGCCGTGGTCGACGTACGGGGGCCGTGAGGGTCGCTGCGGCTCAACCGCCCGCGACCGCCGGGATCACCGAGACCTGGACGCCGTCCGGGGTGGGCGTCTGCAGGTCCTCGAGGAACCGGACGTCGTCGTTGCCGACGTAGACGTTGACGAAGCGCCGCAGCGCACCCGCCTCGTCGAGGATGCGGCCCTTGATGCCGGCGTAGTGGGCGTCGAGGTCGTCGAGGACCGCGGCCAGGGTGTCGCCCTCGGCGCTGACCTCGGACTCGCCGCCGGTGTAGGTGCGCAGGATGGTGGGGATCCGGACGGAGACTGCCATGGGTGGTTCCCTCTCTCAGAGGACGCCGGACGCGACGAAGGCGTCGTAGCTGGGTGCGATGGTGGCGGCGGGGCCGACGCGGTCGGCGACGGCGTCGAGGGTCTTGAGGCCCATGCCGGTGTTGATGACCACGGTCTCCAGCGTCGGGTCGAGCTGGCCGGTCTCGACGAGCTTCTTGAGCACGCCCACCGTGGTGCCGCCGGCGGTCTCGGTGAAGATCCCCTCGGTGCGGGCGAGCAGCAGGATGCCGTCGCGCACCTCGTCGTCGCTGATGTCCTCCACGGCCCCGCCGGAGCGCCGGCAGATGTCGAGGACGTAGATGCCGTCGGCCGGGTTGCCGATCGCGAGGCTCTTGGCGATGGTGTCGGGCTTGACCGGGCGGATGGCGTCGGTGCCGGCCTTGTAGGCGACCGAGACCGGCGAGCAGCCGGTCGCCTGGGCACCGAAGACCTTGTAGGGCTTGTCCTCGACGAGGCCGAGGGCGACCAGCTCACGGAACGCCTTGTCGACCTTGGTCAGCTGCGAGCCGGAGGCGACCGGGATGACGACCTGGTCGGGCAGGCGCCAGCCGAGCTGCTCGGCGATCTCGTAGCCCAGCGTCTTGGAGCCCTCCGCGTAGAAGGGGCGCACGTTGACGTTGACGAACGCCCAGCCCTCCTCCTCGCCGGCGATCTCCGAGGCGAGCTTGTTGACGTCGTCGTAGTTGCCGTCGACCGCCACGAGGTGGTCGGTGTAGACGGCCGAGTTGACCTGCTTGGGCTTCTCGAGGTTGCTCGGGATGAAGACCACCGTCTTCATGCCGGCCCGCGCGCCCGCTGCGGCGACCGCGTTGGCCAGGTTGCCGGTGGAGGGGCAGGCGAAGACCTTCGCGTCGAGCTCGCGCGCGGCGCTCAGCGCGCAGGCCACCACGCGGTCCTTGAAGGAGTTGGTGGGGTTGGTCGAGTCGTCCTTGACCCACAGCGTGTCGATGCCGAGCTCGCGACCGAGGTTGTGCGCCTGGAGCAGGCGGGTGAAGCCCGGCTCGGTGTTGGGGCTCTGCTCGATGTCGGACGGCACCGGCAGCAGCGCCTTGTAGCGCCAGATGTTGGCCGGACCCGCGGCGATCTCCTCGCGCGTCACGGTCGGGAAGTCGTAGGCCACTTCAAGAGGCCCGAAGCACTCCGGACAGGCGTACGACGGCCCGAGCTCGACCTCGTGCCCGCACTCGCGGCAGGCCAGGGCGCGGGCATGGCCGAAGGCGCCCTCCCGGAGCCTCTTGCGGGTCGAGCCGGTCGACGCAGCGGCGGTGGTGGTCTCGTGCAGCACGGTGCTCATGAAGTCCTCCTTCTCATCTGTCCCCGCGACTCTCGCGTGGGCCGGATTTGGCACCTGCTCCCATGACTGCCGGGCGTGGGCCGGGCAGGAGGCTCATGGGTGGTTGCCGGGACTTCGTCGGGCCGTTCCCTCAGTCCCTCGTGATGAGCACGCTCAGCCTAGGGCGGCCGTCTCACGATGCGCACACCGAGTCCACGATGTGGATGAGGGGCGTCCGCCCAGCGGTCAGCGACGCAGGAGGAGGCCGCCGAGCAGCTCGACCACGCCGTCGGGGCCGTCGACGACGACGTCCGCGAGGTCGACGAGCTGGGGCTGCTCGGTGGAGGCCGAGCACACGACCAGGCCGGGCAGTCCCTCGGCGCGCAGCGCCCGGACGGCCTCGAACGCCTCGACGTCCCCGAGGTCGTCGCCGCCGAAGATCACGCCGCTCGCCTGCTGCTCGGCGACGAAGGTCCGCAGGGCCTGTCCCTTGTGCATGTCGCCGGAGCGGACCTCGACGACGTTGCGGCCGGGCTCCACCGTGAGGTGGTGGCGGTGCGCCAGGGCAGCCACCGGCTCGACCAGGCGCTGGAAGGCGTCCGCCGGGTCCTCCATCCGTCGCGTGTGCACGGCGACGGCGAGGCCCTTCTGCTCGATGAACGCGTCGGCGGCGCCGGCGCCGCGCAGCACCGCCGGCAGCTCGCGCTCGAAGCTCGCGAGGCCGGCAGGGGGGCGCGGCGAGCGGATCCGCTGCTCGGTGGCCGACCAGCGCTCGTTGCCGTACTGGCCGAAGACGAAGAGCTCGGCACCGCGGTCGAGCATGGCGTTGCCGAGCGCGTCGAGGTCGCCCATGGCGATGGCCTGCCGCGCGGGGCGGCCGGTGATCACCGCGACCGCGCGCACCGCCTCGGCGAGCTCGAGCAGGGCCCCGGGCGCGCCCGGGTGCAGGCGGGCCGCCTCGGGGTCATCGACGACCGGGGACAGCGTGCCGTCGAAGTCGAGCCCGACCACGACACCGTCGAGGACGTCGCGCACGGCGTCGTAGTGGGCACGCGCGTCGTCGGAGGTGAACTCCATGACCGAAGCCAACCACGCAGGGCGGACGCCCGGCCAACCGGCAGGCCGGCGGCCCGCCCGGTGGGACGGTGCGGGACTACTGGGGGGCGTCGGTGGTGAGGATGATGGTGAGCCGGTCGCGCTTCATCACGCCGACCGCCGGCGCGGTGCGCTTGATGCCGAGGTCGAGCGCCAGCTGCTCGCCGGCGGCCCGGAGCCGCGGCGGGAAGTAGACCGTGGTGGTCGGCACCACGCCGTACCAGTTGTCCTCGCCGACCACGGCCCAGCCGACGCCGGTGGCCTTGGCGGCGGTGATGGCGGCCAGGCCCTTGATGCCGGAGTTGTTGAACACCTCGACGTAGACCTCGCCGCGCTTGATGCGGGGCTCCGGCTTGGGCTTCGGCTTCTCGACGGCCGTGTCGGTCGGCTCGGCGCTGGGCGACTGGTCGGCGCTGGCGATGGTGGCGGTGTTGTCGACGCGGCGCTCCGTGGGCGCCTGATCGCGCGTCGCGACGAAGGTGATCGAGGCCATCGCGACCGCCAGCACGGAGAGCATCACGAGCGGCGAGGGGAAGGCCACGCCCCGCTCGTCACGCGGGCGGCGCAGCGGCCCGCGGCGCGGAGGGAGGGCGGAGGTCGAGCGGAGCAACCTGGGGAAGGTGGGGAAGGTCATGGGGAAGGTGACCAATCGTGAGTGGTGGGTGCAGCGCGGGAGGTGCCGGTCAGATCTCGAAGCCGAGGCGGCGGGCGGAGCGCTGCCGCTGGCGCGAGGCGCGCAGCCGGCGCAGCCGGCGGACGAGCAGCGGGTCGGCCTCGAGGGCCTCGGGACGGTCGATGAGCGCGTTGAGGACCTGGTAGTAGCGGGTCGAGGACATGTCGAAGTTGTCCCGGACCGCCTGCTCCTTGGCGCCGGCGTACTTCCACCAGTGCCGCTCGAACTCGAGGATCTCGCGGTCGCGCTGGCTCAGCCCGGCCGCAGTCTCCTGCTCCGCTGCGATGTGCGACGCTGCGTCCATCTGCCTTCTCCTCCTCGACCCCACGTCCACCCGTGACCGAGCGGACTGGCGTCAGTCTAGGCGACGAACGACAACGATGTCATTCGCTCCCGGCGAGTCGTCTGGACAAACCCGGCTCACGGCACGCGCCTGCGGCGGGGCGCCTCGGGACGGACGCACCGCGGGGTGGTCTGCGGGCACCGCACGGCTGGTTAGGGTGACGGGGTGAGCCGGACCTCCAAGGCAGACCTCGTGATCGTGGCCAACCGGCTACCCGTGGACCGGGTGAGCCAGCCGGACGGGTCGGTGACGTGGCGCCCCTCCCCCGGCGGCCTGGTGACAGCGCTCGAGCCGGTGCTGCGCGCCAACGACGGCGCCTGGATCGGCTGGCCCGGGTCGGCCGACGAGGACGAGATCGAGCCGTTCGTGGAGAACGGGCTCTCCCTCGTGCCGGTCTCGATGAGCTCCCAGGAGGTCGAGGAGTTCTACGAGGGCTTCTCCAACGGCACCCTCTGGCCGCTCTACCACGACGTCGTCGCCAAGCCGGAGTTCCACCGCGAGTGGTGGGAGTCCTACGTCGCGGTCAACCGGCGCTTCGCCGACCGCGCCGCCGAGGTCGCCGCCGACGGGGCGACGGTCTGGGTGCAGGACTACCAGCTCCAGCTGGTGCCGCAGATGCTCCGCGAGCAGCGGCCCGACCTGCGGATCGGCTTCTACCTCCACATCCCGTTCCCGCCCGCCGAGCTCTTCTCGCAGCTCCCGTGGCGACGCCAGATCCTGGAGGGGCTGCTCGGCGCCGACCTGATCGGCTTCCAGCTGCCCGGTGCCGCCGCCAACTTCGTACGCCTGGTGCGCAGCCGCGTGGGCCACAAGACCCACCGCGACACCATCTACCTCCCCGACGGGCGGCCGGTGAAGGCCACCGCGTTCCCGATCTCCATCGACACGGCCGGCTTCGAGGAGCTGGCGCGCAGCAGCGGCGTCGACGAGCGGGCCGCCGAGATCCGCGAGGCGCTCGGCAACCCGCGCAAGATCTTCCTCGGCGTGGACCGGCTCGACTACACCAAGGGCATCTACTCGCGACTGCGCGCCTTCGGCGAGCTCGTCCGCGACGGACACCTCGACGTGGAGGACGCGGTCTTCGTGCAGGTCGCGACGCCGTCGCGCGAGCGCGTGGAGCAATATCGCATCCTGCGCGACGACATCGAGCGGCTGGTCGGCCGCATCAACGGCGACCACGGTCGCATCGGGCGTCCGGCCATCTCCTACATGCACGTCTCCTACCCGCGCGACGAGATGGCGGCGCTCTACCGCGCGGCCGACATCATGGTCGTCACGCCGTTCCGCGACGGGATGAACCTCGTCGCCAAGGAGTACGTCGCCTGCCGCTTCGACAACAAGGGCGCGCTGGTGCTCTCCGAGTTCGCCGGCGCCGCGCAGGAGCTGCGCCAGGCGTGGCTGGTCAACCCCTACGACATCGACGGCATGAAGGCCTCGCTGATCGAGGCCTACGCCGCCGACGACAAGGAGACCGGTCGCCGGATGCGCGCCATGCGCAAGACGGTCGTGGCCAACGACGTGTCCAAGTGGGCGCGCGACTTCCTCGACGAGCTCGCGGCGGTGCCCGACCACCACGACAAGACGGTGCGCCGGACGCCGGCAGGCTGAGCCGGCCGCCCACCTGCCGGGACCTGCCGGGACCGCCGAGCCCCGCCGGCCCGTCAGGGGTGCTCGTCGACCGCGGTGCCGTGCGTGGCCGCCTGGGCGACCATGAGCGACTGGATCTCCTCGACCAGGCGGGGGCCCAGGCGCGGCCACGTGGGGTCGTAGCCGTAGGTCTCGGCCAGCCCGACGGCCGAGCGGGTCCCGTCGAGGATGTCGATGTCGCCGGGTCCGATGAGCCCGGGGTGCACGACGCCGATCGCCTCGGACACCTTGAGCAGGTCGCGGCGCAGGGAGCGGATGTAGTTGGCCGCCCGCACGCTCTTGAGGCTGACGTCGAGACCGCGCGTGTAGCGCGGGTCCTGGGTGGCGACGCCGACCGGGCAGTGGTCGGTGTGGCACTTCTGCGCCTGGATGCAGCCGATGGCCATCATGGCCTCGCGGCCGACCTGCACCATGTCGACGCCGAGGGCGAAGGCGACGATGGCGTTCTCGGGGATGCCGAGCTTGCCGGCGCCGAGGAACACCACGTCGTCGGTGAGGCCGGCGGCCGCGAAGCGGCGGTAGACCTCGGCGAAGCCGATCCGGAAGGGATAGGCCACCGAGTCGGCGAAGATCATCGGCGCGGCACCGGTGCCGCCCTCGCCGCCGTCGATGTTGACGAAGTCGACCCCGCGGCCGCCGCGGGCCATCTCCTCGGTGAGGTCGTCCCACATCGTGAGGTTGCCGACCGCCGACTTGATCCCGACCGGCAGGCCCGTCGCCCCGGCCACCAGCTCCACGAAGTCGAGCATCGAGTCGACGTCGTGGAACTCCGCGTGGCGGCTCGGCGAGGCGCAGTCCTTGCCCTCCGGGATGCCGCGGATCTCGGCGATCTCCCGGCTGACCTTCTCCCCGGGCAGCATCCCGCCCAGCCCCGGCTTGGCGCCCTGGCTGAGCTTGATCTCGATCGCCCTGACCGGCGCGGAGTGGACGAGGTCGACGAGCCGGTCCAGGTCGAACCGGCCGCGCTCGTCACGGCAGCCGAAGTAGGCCGTGCCGATCTGGAAGATGATGTCGCCGCCGTGGCGGTGGTGCGGGGAGAGGGCACCCTCCCCCGTGTTCTGCAGGGACCCCGTCATCGCCGCACCCTTGTTGAGCGCCTCGATGGCCTTGCCGGACAGCGATCCGAAGCTCATCCCGGAGACGTTGACGACCGATCCCGGGCGGAAGGCGTGCGTACGCCCGCGCGCGGCGCCCATCACCTTGGCGCACGGCAGGACGACCTCCTCCTGGGCGTGCGGCATCGTCGCCGCACCGGGCCCGGCGAAGGTCCGGTGCTTGATGACCGGGTAGCCCGCGGCGTTCTCGACGTCGTTGTCGGTGCCGAAGCCGAAGTAGTTGTTCTCCAGCTTGGCGCTGGCGTAGACCCAGCGCCGCTGGTCGCGGCTGAAGGGCCGCTCCTCGTCGTTGCTCGTGACGATGTACTGGCGCAGCTCGGGTCCGAACTTCTCCACCAGGAAGCGGGCGTGGCCCACGACGGGGAAGTTGCGCAGGATCGCGTGCTTGCGCTGGACCAGGTCGTGCGCCGTCGTCGCGGCCGCGGCCGCCACCGTGCCGCCCAGGACCGCGTACCTCCACCTCATGGTTCGTTCCTAGTCCCCGGACGGCGCGATGTCGAGGACTCCCGCCCCTAGGGCGGTGGTGGATGGCGCCTGCGGCGGCGGACCGGGCAGGACCGGTCAGGCGAGCTCGCCGCGGGCGAGGCTGACCCCGGAGTGGGTGGGGTCGCCGTCCTCGGGCTCGATGGAGATGTCGACGATCCGGTAGCCGTCGTCGATGAGCCCCCGGGGGACCTGGAACTCGCCCGCGTCGCCGTTCGCCAGCACGCCGAGGGCCACCATGCGGGTGCCGTCGACGTTGATGAGCCAGACCTCGTGGAAGCCGTCCTCCTCGCCGAGCTCGCGGGCGCGCACGCGGAGGGTGACGGTGTCCTCGGAGCGCACGGCGCTGGCCTCGCCGCGGGCGGCGTCGCTGTCGAGCGCGGTGAGGTCGGCGGCCGCGACGACGGTGGCGGACTGCGTCGGCGGGTCCACGGCCTCGGGGGCGGCGTCGCCGTCGCCCAGGACGCGGCCGAGGCCGAGTCCGGCCACGAGGGCCAGTGCGGCGGCGAGCCCGGCGGCCCACACGGGGACGCCGCGTCGCCCGGAGGGGGCCTGACCCGTGCCGGTCGTGCGGTGCGAGCCGCGGCGCAGCGGGATGGGCGGAGAGGGAGCGGAGGTCGGGGCGTCGGCGGCGGCATCCGGCGTACGCACGTGGGCGAGCACGCGGTCGCGGACGTGGCGCGGCGGGGCGACGAGCGGCCCCTCGCCGGCGAGGTGCCGGGCCTCGGCGAGGGACGCGACGACGGCCCTGCACTCCGGGCAGGAGGCGACATGGCGACGCACCTCGTCGGAGGTGTCGTCGTGGTCGAGGGCGACCCCTGCGAGCTCCTCGAGATCAGCGTGGGACACGGCGCACCCCCTCGAGCTTCTGCTGGACCTGGACGAGGCCACGACGGACGTGGCTCTTGACGGTGCCGAGCGGGAGGCCGGTGGTCTCCGCGATCTCGGCGTGGCTGCGTTCCTCCCAGAACGCGAGGAACACGATGGTGCGGCGCGGGTCCGGGAGGTCCTGGACGGCCTGGCGGACGACGAGGCGGTCGGCGACCTCGCGGTCGACGGCCTCCACGAGGTCGTGGTGGGCCTCGGGCTGGGCGGCGACCGCGGCGACCCTGTCGCTGTCGCGGGCCCGCGCGGCCCGGGCGTCGGCGACCTTGTGCCGGGCGATGCCGATCAGCCAGGCGGGCAGCGCCGTCGGGCTGGGAGTCAGCGTGTGCCGGCTGCGCCACGCGGCCACGAAGACCTGCTGCGTGACGTCCTCCGCGTCGTGCGGGTCGCGGAGGGCCCGGAGGGCGTAGGTGTGGACCAGCGCCGACCAGCGGTCGAAGATCTCCTCGAGGGCGAGCTCGTCACCGTCCACGAGACGAGCTGCGACCGAGCGGACGTCATCGTCCTGCTCGTCCTCGAGTGCGACGCCGGTGACCACTGCGCCACCGTACCGGCGTGGCGCGCGGGCGGGGAACGCGACGGTGCTCATCCGCGTCCCCCACCCAGCGCCTGTTCTCGGTGTGCTCCGACTCGGTCCGACTCAGAGGTCGATCGGGCGCAGCACGCGGTCGATGCCGTGCGCGACCTGCTTGTTGCCCTTGTTGAGGTCGAGGGCGTCGAGCACGGCCTTCGGGTCGGTGGCGTCCTTGTCGAGGTCCTTCAGAGTCACCGACACCTTGGGCTTCATGGTCACCTTGACCTTGATCTTGCCGCCCTGGGCGGTGGCGAGCTTGGCGCCGTCGGCCTTGAGGACCTTGCCGCTGGTGAGGGTCTTGCCCGGGACGACGTGGTAGAGCAGCACGGTCTCGATCGTGTCGACACCGGCGAGCTCGACGAGCGCGTCGAAGATCGCCTTCTCGGACTTGATGTTCTTGCCGGTCAGGTCCTTGGCCAGCAGGCGGAAGGCCTGGTCGGTGGGCGCGAAGACGGTGAGCTTCTGGCTGCCGTCGGCGAGGAGGGCCACCGGCGAGTCCGGCTTCGCGCCGACGATCGCGAGCGCGGCCTCGGTGACGATGTCGAAGTCGTTCTTGTTCTTGTCGAACGTGTTGCCGTCCGAGGTCAGGAGGGCGGCGAGGCTGTCCTCCCCGGGGGCGGCCTGGGCGCTGGCAGCGGGGGCCGTGGCCTGCACCGCGCCGAGCGCGAGGGCAGAGGCGGCGAGAAGGGCGGGAACGCGACGCTTCATGGGGTGTTCCTTCCGTCGGGGGCGCCGGTCGGCGCCCGTCACACCCCCTTCTCCGTCCGGACCCCGCCACTGGATGCACCCGGGCCGTAAGTTTCTCGCATGGACCTCATCCCCACGCCCGGACAGGTGGTGTCGGCGGCCGGGAACGTGGCGCACACCGTGCTCCACGGCGGGCTGGCCGACCTCCGCCCGATGCCGCGGACGCTGATCGACGACGGGGAGCTGCGCGAGGTCTACCACTACCTGCCCGCCCGCGAGGTCCCGCAGACCGGCGACCCGGTCCTGCTGGTGGCGCCGCTCGCCGCGCCGGCCCTGTGCTACGACCTGCGCCGGGGCTGCTCGCTGGTGGAGCACCTGGTCGGAGGGGGCCGTCCGACCTACCTCGTCGACTACGGGCGGGTGCCCCTCGAGGACCGGATCGTCGGCAGGGAGCACTGGGTCGACGAGGTCCTCCCGCAGGCCGTCCGGGCGGTCCACGAGCACTCCGGCGGCCGCGGCGTGCACCTCGTCGGGTGGAGCCTCGGCGGTCTCTTCGCCCTGCTCACCGCCGCCGACGCCCAGGACCTCCCGGTCGCCTCGCTCACCGTCGTCGGATCACCGGTCGACGTCACGAAGGTCCCCCTGGTCGCCCCGGTGCGCCCGCTGCTCGACCTCACCCAGGGCCGGGGCCCCGTCACCCGTGCCTACCGGGCGCTGGGCGGCGTGCCGACGTCGCTGGTCGGCTGGGCCTTCACCGCGGCGTCGGCGCAGCAGGTGGTCGCCAAGCCGCTGGCGGTGCTGACCCACCTCGACGACACGGACTACCTCGCGCAGGTGGAGGCGGTGACCCGGTTCATGTCCAACACGACCGCCTACCGCGGCCGCAGCTTCGGCCAGCTCTACCACCGCTTCCTCGAGGGCGACGCGCTCGTGGGCGGCAGCACGGAGATCGGCGGGCGCACCGTCGACCTGGCCGCGATCGAGGTGCCGGTGCTCGTGCTCGCCGGCAACACCGACGGCATCGCGCCGCTGCCCGCCGTACGCCCGGTGGTGCCGCTGCTCAGCGGGTCGCGCGAGGTGCGCTTCGAGATCGTCCCCGGCGGCCACCTCGGCATGCTCACCGGGCGCGCGGCACGCGGCACGACGTGGACGACGATCGACGAGTGGGTGGAGCAGTGGTCGGCCGGCCCGGACCCGACCGGCCCGCGCACGATCGGCGCCAACCCGTCGCGCCGCTACGGCTCGGCGGGCTCCCGGTCACTGGGCCAGCGGTGACGAGCACCCTGGACACCTCGCGGCTGTCCCGTGGCGTCCGGATCGGCTACGGCAGCGGGTCAGTCGCCACCGGCGCCTTCGGCACCGTGCCCGGGCTGATGCTGCTCCCCTACCTCACCGACGAGCTCGGCATCGCCGCGCTGTGGGCCGGGGTGATCGTCTTCCTCCCCAAGGCCTGGGACGTCGTCCTCAACCCGGTCGCGGGGCGGGTCAGCGACCGGACCATCGACCCGGCAGGACCGCGCCGGCCCTGGCTGATCCGCGCCGGGCTGATGCTGGCGGGCGCCTTCGCGCTCATCTTCGCGGCGCCCGACCTCGGGAGCTCGCTGCTCGAGGCGGGCTGGGTGCTGGTGTTCTTCGTGCTCGCGGCGTCGGCGTACGCGTTCTTCCAGGTCCCCTACGTCGCGATGCCCGCGGAGATCACCGCGTCCTACGACGAGCGCACGCGGCTGATGACGTGGCGGGTGGCGATCCTCGCGTTCACCATCATGCTGGCCGGCGCGACGGCACCGGTGATCCGCGACGCGGTCGGCGGCCGCGACGGCTACCGCGTCATGGGCGTGGTGATGTCGGTCCTGATCGCGGTCGGGGTGGTGAGCGCCTGGTGGGGCACCCGCCGGGCGCCGGTCGGCGCCGTCGCCGCCGGAGCGGGGTCGCTGCGCGAGCAGCTGCGGATCGTCGGGCAGGCGCGCGACTTCAGGGTCCTGCTCACCACCTTCGTCCTCCAGGCGCTGGCGACCGGCTGCATGCTGGCGGCGGTCGACTACCTCGCAGGTGACGTGCTGGAGAGCTCGGGAGCGGCCACCGTCCTGTTCGTCTGCTTCGTCGGCCCGGCCCTGCTGCTGACGCCCGTGTGGACCGCGGTCGGCACGCGGATCGGCAAGCGGCGCGGCTACGTCCTCGCCTCGCTCGTGCTGGCCGCGGGAGCCGTGCTCGCGGTCACCGCGCGGATCGCGCCGCCGGCGGTCGTCTTCGCCGCGACCGCCCTGGTCGGCGTCGGCTACGCCGGCTGCCAGGTCTTCCCGATGGCGATGCTGCCCGACGCGGCGGCGGTCGACTCGGCACGGACGGGCGAGAACCGCGCGGGCGTCTACACGGGCGTCTGGACGGCGGGCGAGACCCTCGGCCTGGCCCTCGGACCGGCCGTCTTCGCCGTCGTGCTGGCACTGGGCGGCTACCTCTCGAGCGAGGGCCGGGAGATCACCCAGCCCGGCTCGGCCCTGACCGCGATCACGCTCGGGTTCTCCGTGCTGCCCGCGGCGCTGACCCTGCTGAGCCTGTGGTGGCTGCGGCAGTACACCCTCGACGCCGCCGAGGTGGCGGCAGCGGAAGGAGCCCCCCATGACCTCCGGCACGGCTGACCCCCTCGAGCGCCTCCGGGCCCTGCAGGGCGCCGACCTGCCCGTCCACGGCGGACGCACGCTGGCCTACGTCTACGACTCCGGCGAGCCCGAGGTCGACCGGGTCGCACGCGAGGCCGTGGCCGCCTACGCCGCCTCCAACGCCCTCGACCCGACCGCGTTCCCGTCGCTGCTGCAGATGGAGAACGAGCTGGTCGGGTTCGCGTGCGGCCTCCTCGACGCCCCGGGCACGGCGGTCGGGACGGTCACCTCCGGCGGCACGGAGTCGATCCTGCTGGCGGTGCAGGGTGCGCGCGACAGCAGGCCCGACGTCGTACGCCCCCGGATGGTGCTGCCCTCGACCGCGCACGCCGCGTTCCACAAGGCCGCGCACTACTTCGGCGTCGAGGCGGTGCTGGTGCCGGTCGGTCCCGAGTTCCGCGCCGACCCCGTTGCGATGGCCGAGGCGATGGACGACGACACCGTCCTGGTCGTCGCCAGCGCACCGTCGTACGCCCACGGGGTGGTGGACCCGGTCACCGCCGTCGCGGCCGCCGCGGCCGCCCGCGGGATCCGCTGCCACGTCGACGCCTGCATCGGCGGGTGGGTGCTGCCCTACGCCGCCCGGCTCGGCCGCGCGGTACCGCCGTGGACCTTCGCCGTCGAGGGCGTCACGTCGATCTCGGTGGACACCCACAAGTACGCCTACGCGCCCAAGGGCACCTCCCTGCTGCTCCACCGCGACGCGGGCCTGCGCCGGCCGCAGTTCTTCGCGTCGGCGGCCTGGCCGGGCTACACGATGCTGAACGCGACGACGCAGTCCACCCGCTCGGGAGGGCCGGTCGCCGGGACCTGGGCGGTCGTCGAGCACATCGGCGACGCCGGCTACCTCGAGCTCGCCGAGCGGGCGCTCGCCGCGGTCGACGCCATCGTCGAGCGCATCGAGCGGGAGCCGGCGCTGCGCCTCGTGGTCCCGCCCGACTCGACGCTGGTCGCGATGGCGACCGATGCCTCGTGCGACCCGTTCACCCTGACCGACGAGCTCGTCGACCGTGGCTGGTACGTCCAGCCGCAGCTGTCGCACGGCGCCGACGGAGCGAGCATCCACCTCTCGGTGAGCGCGGGCACGCTCGCGCTCGTCGAGGAGTTCGCGACGGCGCTCACGGAGTCGCTCGCCGCGGCGCAGGCCGCCGGACCGGTCGCGGTGGACGCCGACGTGGTGGCCTTCATCGAGGCGCTCGACCCGACGACGTTGGACGACGACGACTTCGACGGCCTGCTGGCGGCATCCGGCCTGGTCGGCACGGCGGCCGACGGCGGGCTCGAGCTGCCGACGAGGATGGCCGCGGTCAACGCGATGCTCGACGTCGCCTCGCCGCCCATGCGAGAGGCCTTGCTCGTCGCCTTCCTCGACCGGCTCCAGCGACCGGTGCGCCGCTCGTGAGCGCGCTCGCCGGGCTCGTCGAGAAGGACCTCGTCGCCGCCGACTGGGCGGAGGCGCTGGCCCCGGTGGACGACCGCATCGCGGCGATGGGCCGCTTCCTGCGCGAGGAGGTGGCGGCCGGCCGCGGCTACCAACCTGCCGGCGACCTGGTCTTCCGGGCGTTCCGGCGCCCGCTCGCTGACGTACGCGTCCTCGTCGTGGGCCAGGACCCCTACCCCAACCCGAGCCACCCGATCGGCCTGAGCTTCGCCGTCGAGCGGCACGTGTGGCCGCTGCCGCCCAGCCTGGTCAACATCTACGTCGAGCTGCGCGACGACCTCGGCATCGTGCCGCCCCGCCACGGCGACCTGTCGGCGTGGGCGGACCAGGGCGTGATGCTGCTCAACCGGTCGCTGACCGTGCGCCCGGGTGACTCCAACAGCCACCAGGGCAAGGGCTGGGAGGCCATCACGGAGCGGGCGATCACCGCCCTCGCCGAGCGCGGCGGTCCGTGCGCGGCCATCCTCTTGGGCCGGCAGGCACAGTCGCTCAAGCCGCTCCTCGGCGACATCCCGTGGGTGGAGTCGGCGCACCCGTCGCCGCTGAGCGCGCGCCGCGGGTTCTTCGGGTCCAAGCCGTTCAGCCGGGTCAACCGGCTGCTCGAGGAGCAGGGCGCCGAGCCGGTCGACTGGGGCCTTCCGGAATATAATTGAATCCCGTACTATTGAGTCTGTCATGACGACCCCCATGCCTGCCCTCTACATCGGCCACGGCGCGCCGCCGCTGCTCGACGACCCGATCTGGTCCGGGCAGCTCGCCGCCTGGGCGCAGGACCTGCCCCGCCCCACGGCGGTCCTCATCGTCTCGGCGCACTGGGAGTCCGCTCCGGTCAGCCTCTCCGCGAGCGGCGCACCCCTCGTCTACGACTTCGGCGGCTTCGCGCCGAAGTACTACGAGATGACCTACGAGACCCCGGACGCGACGGCGCTGGCCCGACGCGTCGCGGCCATGATGCCGAGCACCGAGCCGGTGCACCAGCACGTCTCCCGCGGCCTCGACCACGGGGCGTGGGTGCCGCTGAAGATCATGTATCCCGACGCCGACATCCCGGTCCTGCAGATGTCGCTGCCCACTGACGACCCCCACCGGCTGATGAAGCTGGGCGAGCGGCTGCGGCCGCTCCGCGAGGAGGGCGTGCTCATCGTCGGCTCCGGCTTCCTGACCCACGGCCTGCCGTTCCTCACCGACTGGAGCATCGACGCCGCGGCTCCCGGCTGGTCGCAGGACTTCGACCTGTGGGCCGCGGAGGCGCTGGCGCGGGGGGACGTCGACACCCTGTCGGACTACCGCGCGAAGGCGCCGGGCATGCCCTACGCCCACCCGACCGTCGAGCACTACACGCCGCTCTTCGTCACGCTCGGTGCAGCGACCGCGGCCGACGAGCCGGCGACGCAGGTCATCGACGGCTACTGGATGGGGCTCTCGAAGCGGTCGCTGCAGGTCGCCTGACGGGGCGGCGAGGCACGAGGCGGCCCGCGGTCAGGCGAGGTCGAGTGCGCCCACGACCGAGGCACGAGGTCGTGACGGCGTGCATCGAGACCTGAACTAGTCTCGGGGGGTGCGCGTCCTCTCCATCCAGTCCCACGTCGCCTACGGCCACGTCGGCAACTCCGCAGCCGTGTTCCCGCTCCAGCGCCTCGGCCACGAGGTGTGGCCGGTCCTGACCGTGAACTTCTCCAACCACACCGGCTACGGCGCGTGGCGCGGCCCGCTGATCGCGGCCGAGGACGTCGCCGCGGTGATCACCGGCATCGGCGAGCGCGGTGCGTTCGCATCCTGCGACGCGGTGCTCTCGGGCTACCAGGGCTCGCCGGAGATCGCCGACGTGATCGTCGACGCGGTGGCCCAGGTCAAGGCCGCCAACCCCGCGGCGACGTACACCTGCGACCCGGTGATGGGCAACGCGACCTCGGGGTGCTTCGTCAACCCGGCCATCCCGCCGAAGTACCGCTCGACGATCATCCCCGTCGCCGACGTGCTGACGCCCAACCAGTTCGAGCTCGGCTTCATCACCGATCGCGACGCGCTCAGCGGCCCGTCGACGCTCGACGACGTCCTGTCCGCGGTCGACGAGGTGCGCGGCCTCGGGCCCTCGACGGTGCTGGTCACCTCCGTGGACCGCGCCGGCGCGGCCGAGGACGTCATCGAGATGCTCGCCGTGACCGGGGACGGCGCCTGGCTGGTCACGACGCCGCGGCTGCCCATGAAGGCCAACGGCTCCGGCGACATCACCGCCGCGCTCTTCACCGCGCACCTCAGGACGACCGGCTCGGCCGCGGACGCCCTCGCCCGCACCGCCTCCTCGGTCTTCGCGGTGCTCAAGGAGACCCTCGACTCCGGGGAGCGCGAGCTGCGGCTGATCGCCGCGCAGGACGCGATCGCGTCCCCGGCCTGCGAGTTCGAGGTCGAGCAGGTCCGCTGACGGTTCATCACGAGATGGAGCCGGTGACAGGAATCGAACCCGCGACATCATTATTACAAGTAATGCGCTCTACCAACTGAGCTACACCGGCGTGCGCCCGCGGGCGCGGCGGCCATCCTAGGTGAGGAACAATCGCGCCCGTGAGCCTCCTCCACCTCCCCCACCACGACGGCTCCCCGCTGCACGTCTCGCACGAGGCGCCCACGCTGGGGCAGACCGTCACCGTCCGCGTGCGGACCACCGTCCAGGACCCGGTCGAGGAGATCTGGCTGCGCACGACGTACGACGCCGAGCCGGTCTTCCACCCCACGACCGCGACGGCGGCGGGCGACGTGGTGTGGTGGGAGGCGCAGCTGCCGGTGCACAACCCGGTCACCCACTACCGCTTCCTCCTGGTGCGCCCGGCGCCGGACGGCGAGGGCGCGACGGAGGGCGAGCAGGAGTGGCTCACCGGCTCGGGGATCGTCGGCCACGACGTCCCGGACGCGACCGACTTCCGGGTCGCCGCCTTCCCGCCGGCCCCCGACTGGGGTCGCGACGGCGTCGTCTACCAGGTCTTCCCCGACCGCTTCGCCCGCTCGGCGGCGGCCGACGAGCGCGAGGCCCCGGACTGGGCGCTCCCCGCCGAGTGGGACGACGAGGTGGTCTTCGAGGGCAGCGACCCGCGCACGCCGATGCAGCTGTTCGGCGGCGACCTGGACGGCATCACCGAGCACCTCGACCACGTGGCGGCCGTGGGCGCCGACATCGTCTACACGACGCCCGTCTTCCCGGGCGAGAGCAACCACCGCTACAACGCGACCACGTTCACCCAGGTCGACCCGCTGCTCGGCGGGGACGAGGCGTACGCCCGGCTCAGCACCGCGGTGCACGAGCGGGGCTGGCGCATCCTCGGCGACCTCACCACCAACCACACCGGCGACACCCACGAGTGGTTCCTGGCCGCCGCGGACGACCCGGAGGACCCGCACCGGTCCTTCTACTACTTCGACGAGGACGGCACCTACGCCTGCTGGATGGGCCACGGCACGCTGCCCAAGATCAACCACGCCAACCTCGACGTCCGGCACGCGATGGTCGAGGGCCCGCACTCGGTGGTCGGGCGGTGGCTGCGCCCGCCGTACGACGTCGACGGCTGGCGCATCGACGTGGCCAACATGACCGGCCGGCTGGGCGACATCGACGTCGCCCACGAGGTCGCCCGGGCCGTGCGCGCGACCGCCGCCGAGCTGCGCGACGACCCGTGGGTCATCGGCGAGCACAACCACGACGCCACCGGCGACGTCGACGGGGACGGCTGGCACGGCACGATGAACTACTCCGGCTTCTCGTGGCCGGTGTGGTCGTGGCTGCGCGACCCGGCCTCCCCCGCTCGCGCGTTCGGCCGGCCACTGCCGGTGCCCCGGCGCGACGGCGGCGCGGTCGTCGACACCTTCCGCTCCTGGCAGGGCACCCTCGGCTGGCGCGCCACCTCGTCGAGCTGGAACATCCTCGGCTCGCACGACTCCGCCCGGATCCGCACCGTGGTGGGCGGCGACTGCGCGGTGCACCGCGTCGCGGCCGGCCTGCAGTTCACGATGCCGGGCGTGCCGATGATCTTCGCCGGCGACGAGATCGGCCTCGAGGGCGTCAACGGCGAGGACGCCCGGCGCACCATGCCGTGGCACCGCCGGGACGAGTGGGACACCCGCACCCTGACGACGTACGCCGACCTGGCCACGCTGCGGCGAGAGCACCCGGCCCTGCGGCGCGGTGGCCTGCGGTGGGCGCACGTGGAGGCCGACACCATCGCCTACGTGCGCGAGCACCCGGACGAGTCCGTCCTCGTCGTCGCGCGCCGGGCCGCCGGCGGAGGCTTCACCCTCCCGCTGGGGGCGGCCCGCCACGTCTTCGGCTCCGAGCCGGGCGGCAGCGACCTCGCGGCCGCCGACGGAACGAGCACAGGCTCCGGCATCGAGGTCCCCGCGACCGACGGCCCGCGGTTCGACGTCTGGGTCCTCGACGAGGAGTAGCGTCGCCCCATGGCCATGCGGATCGTCGCCAGCCGGCCCGACCCGGCGATCCTCGGGCTGCCCTGGGACACCTGCCTGGAGGAGTGGCCCGACGACGTCGTGGTCCCGCTCCCGCGGGGACTCTCGCGCCACGTGGTCCGCATCGTGCGCCTCGGCGAGCGCGTCTACGCGGTCAAGGAGACCAACGACGACATCGCCTTCCGCGAGTACCGCATGCTGCGCGACCTGCAGCGGCTCGGGCTCCCGGCGGTCACGCCGCAGGGCGTCGTCACCGGACGCGAGGGCCGCGACGGCGACGAGCTGCCCGCCGCGCTGATCACCCGCCACCTGCAGTTCTCGCTGCCCTACCGCAGCCTCTTCAGCCGCGGGATGACCGCCGAGCACGTGCCGACCCTCATCGACGCGATCGTCGTGCTGCTGGTGCGCCTGCACCTCGCCGGCTTCTACTGGGGCGACGTCTCGCTGTCCAACGTGCTCTTCCGCCGCAACGCCGGCGAGTTCGCCGCCTACCTCGTCGACGCCGAGACCGGCGAGCTGCACGACGCGGTGAGCGACCGGATGCGGGAGTACGACATCACGGTGGGCTGCGAGAACATCTTCGCCGAGCTGATGGACCTCAGCGCGAGCGGCGCGGTCCAGCGCCCGATCGACGGCTTCGCCATCATCAGCCACCTGCGCGAGCGCTACGAGGCGCTCTGGAGCGAGCTGACCGACCTCGAGGAGTTCCGCGCCGAGGAGATGTGGCGCATCGAGCGCCGCGTCGAGCGGCTCAACGACCTCGGCTTCGACGTCGACGAGCTCGACATCGTCACCGACCTCGGCGGCGAGACCATCCGGATCCAGCCGAAGGTCGTCGACCTCGGCCACCACACCCGCGAGATCCAGGCGCTCACCGGCATGACGGTCGAGGACAACCAGGCCCGGCGGCTGCTCAACGACCTCGCCTCCTTCACCGCGCACCACGACCTCGGCCGCGAGGACCGGCACCTGGTGGCCAGCCGGTGGATGCACGAGATCTTCGAGCCGATCATGGCGATGATCCCCCCGGACGCGACCGGCAAGCTGGAGCCGGCGGAGGTCTTCCACGAGATCCTCGAGCACCGGTGGTACCTCTCCGAGCAGGCCGGGCACGAGGTCGGCATCCACGAGACGGCCCGCGACTACATCGACCGCTACCTCACCGCGAAGCCCGACGAGGTCATCACGGGAGAGGAGTGACCGGGCTCCAGTCGCCGACCAGCCACGACCCGTCGGTGCGCAGGCGCACCCACTGGAGGCCGGCCGGCCGACCGTCGGCGTACGTCACGAGGCTGACGTCGGCGTCGCGCCGCGGCTTGCTGCCGATGGCGATGGCGTACGCCGCCCCGCCGGTCGTGCCGTTGGTCCAGGTCCAGCCGGTGGCGCCGTCCTCGCCCTCGACGGCGTCCGGGCCCGCCTGCACGTGGGTGTGCCCGCCGAGCACGAGGTCGACGCAGCCGCGGCGGAGGGCCTCGCGGCCCAGGTTGGCGTCGTGGACGAGCACGGTGCTCACGCGCTCGCCGTCCTCGACCGCGGAGCAGGCCGCGTCGGCGAGGCGCTCGCCGACCTCGTCGAAGCTCAGCCCGGTCTCGTCGCGCCAGCTGCCCAGCCCGCTGCTGCGGGGGTCGTCGACCCCGAGGAGGGTGCCGCCCCACGGGGCGTCGACGACCTCGCCGTCGAGCATCGTCCAGCCCTGGTCGGCGAGGTAGGTGCTGACGAAGGGGCCGTTGTCGTGGTTGCCGGCGACGGCGTAGCGGTCCCAGTCGTCGAACGTGGCCGAGAGCGAGTCGAGGCTGAACGCCTCCCACGGCTGGCCGGTGGAGGTGTCGTCACCCGCGTCGAGCACGACGCTCGCCCCGGCGGCCTCGCCGATGGCGCGCGCGACGCGGTCCATGCCGATGTTGTCGTGCCGGTCGCTGACGACCAGGGCCACCGTCTCCCCCTCCTCGGGCTCACGCACGTCGAGGTCGGCCGCCCCCTCTGCGGCGGCGGAGTAGAACTCCTTGCTGCGGTCGTAGGTGTCGATCGCGCTCAGCACGAGCCGCTTGCTCTGCGTGGTGACCGGACCGACCCGCACCTCGACGTCGCGCACCTCCTCGGGGAGGACCACGTCGGGGCCGGCGAGCTCGGCCAGGGTCTGCCAGGCGCCCTGCTCCTCCTGGGTCTCCTCGTCCGCCTCCCACGGCTGCCACACCAGCACCGGCAGGACGAGCAGGAGCACGAGCGCGACGATGCCCTGGCGCGACCGGATGCCGCGGAACAGCTCGCCGCGCCGGTGCCGCCCGAGCAGCAGGTAGACCGCGACCGGGACCAGCCCCACGGCAAGACCCCGGAGCGCGGCGGAGACCGCCATGTCGACCACGACGTCCTGCACCTTCTCGACGGGCGCCGTGGGGTCGCCCGCGATGAGGGCGTAGCGCTCGACGAGCTCCTCGACCGAGCCGACCTCGGTCTTGCCGAGCGCCAGGGTCACCCCGACCGGACCGACGTCGCGGATCCGGAGGTCGGGCAGCAGCGGGCCCGTCTGCACCACCGCGTCGTCGGCCAGCGTCGGGCGTACGACGGTGTCGTGGCCGACGAGCACCACCGTCCGGCTGCTGGTGAGGAACAGCGAGACCGCCACGGTGACGCCGAGGGCGACGGCCAGGCACGCCAGCAGCACCCCGACCAGCACGCGGCGGGGCAGGCTCATCCGGCTGACGTCATGCCAGGCGGGCCTGGGAGATGGCGTAGAGGGCGACCGAGGCGGCGACGCCGGCGTTGAGGGACTCGAGCTGGGCGGCCATCGGGATGGAGACGATCTGGTCGCACGTCTCGGCGACCAGCCGGCTGAGGCCCTTGCCCTCCGAGCCGACGACCACGACGAGCGGGCCCTCGGCGAGGCCGCCCGGCGCGACGAGCTCGGGCAGCGAGAGGTCGCCGTCGGCAGCCAGGCCGACGACCATGCAGCCGGCCTCCTGGTAGGCCTTGAGCTGGCGGGTCAGGTTGACGGTCTGGGCGACCGGCAGCCGGGCCGCGGCGCCGGCGCTGGTCTTCCACGCCGACGCGGTCATGCCCGCCGCGCGGCGCTCGGGGATCAGCACCCCGTGTGCGCCGAAACCAGCGGCGGACCGGATGACGGCGCCGAGGTTGCGGGGGTCGGTGACCTGGTCGAGCGCCACGACGAGGGCCGGCTCCTTGAGCTCGTCGGCCCGGTCGAGCAGGTCGTCGGCGTGGGCGTACTCGTAGGCCGGCAGCCGGGCGGCGAGGCCCTGGTGCACGGCGCCGTTGGTCATCCGGTCCATCTCGTTGCGGGTGACCTCGAGCAGCCGGACGCCCTGCTCGGCGGCGAGCTTGAACGCCTCGCGCAGCCGGTTGTCGCGCTCGGCACCCTCGGCGACGTAGAGCGCGGCGACCGGGACGCCGCCCTGGAGGAGCTCCACCACCGAGTTGCGGCCGGCCGCCCACTCGGCGTCGGACGTCGTACGCCGCTTGGGCCGGGTCGTCTTGTCGCGCTCGGCACGCTTGGCGGCCTTGTGCGCCTGGTGGTAGGGCCGGTCCTTGGCCTTGGGCGTCGGGCCCTTGCCCTCGAGCCCGCGCCGGACACGGCCGCCGGAGCCGGCGGTGGGGTTGCCCTTGCCGGTCTTCTTGATGGCGCCCTTGCGCTTCGAGTTGCCTGGCACGTCACACGCTCCACTTCGGGCCGGTCGGGGTGTCCTCCACCTCGACGCCGGCCGCCTTGATCTGGTCTCGGATGGCGTCGGCGCGCGCCCAGTCCTTGGCCTCGCGCGCCGCCGCCCGCTCGGCGAGCAGTCCCCGCACGAGCGCGTCGACGACCTCGGTCAGCCGGTCGTCGGAGCCGCCGGTCGCCCAGGCCGCGTCGGCCGGGTTGAGCCCCAGCACGTCGAGCATCGCCAGCACCTCGCCGAAGCGCAGCGACAGCGCCTCGGAGGGCCCGTCGGCCAGGAGCCGGTTGCCCTCGCGGACGGAATCGTGGATCACCGCGACCGCGGCGGGCGTGCCCAGGTCGTCGTCCATCGCCTCGACGAACGCGTCCGGCAGCGCCGCGAACCAGCTGCCGACCACGGGCGCCGCACGGTCGAGGAAGTCCTCGATGCGGCGGAACCCCTTGGCTGCCTCGTCGAGCGCCTCGAAGGAGAACTCGACGTGGGAGCGGTAGTGCGCCGCGACCATGTAGTAGCGCAGCTCGATGCCCCGCACCCGCTCGAGCACGGACGGGATGAGCAGGGAGTTGCCGAGCGACTTGCTCATCTTCTCGCCGGCGGTGGTGATCCAGGCGTTGTGCAGCCAGTAGGACGCGAACTCGCGGCCCGCGGCGCGGGACTGCGCCTGCTCGTTCTCGTGGTGCGGGAAGCGCAGGTCGACGCCGCCGCCGTGGATGTCGAAGGCGGGGCCGAGGTACTTGCCGGCCATGGCGGAGCACTCGATGTGCCACCCGGGCCGACCGCGGCCCCACGGCGAGGGCCAGGACGCCGTCTGCGGCTCCGACCCGGTCTTCCAGCCCTTCCACAGGGCGAAGTCACGCGGGTCGCGCTTGCCGCGGGGGTCGGCGTCGCCGGCCGGCTCCATGTCCTCGAGCCGCTGGCGGGTGAGCTCGCCGTAGGTGGGCCAGCTGCGGACGTCGAAGTAGACGTCGCCGCTGCCGTCCTCGGCGGCGTAGGCGTGGCCCCGCGCGACGAGCTCCTCGATCAGCTCGACGATCTCCGGCACGTGACCGGTGGCGCCGGGCTCGTAGGTCGGCGGGAGCACGTTGATGGCGGCGAGGGCGGTGTCGAGCTCGCGCTTCATCGCGGACGCGAGGGCGTACCAGTGCACGCCCTGCTGCTCGGACCTGGCCAGGATCTTGTCGTCGATGTCGGTGACGTTGCGGATGAAGTCGACCTCGTAGCCGCTCGCGGCCAGCCAGCGCCGCAGCACGTCGAAGTTGACCGCCGAGCGCACGTGGCCGACGTGCGGCTCGGACTGCACAGTGAGGCCGCACACGTAGATCCCGGCCCTGCCCGGGACGAGGGGTGCGAAGTCGCGCGTCTCGCGCGTGGCGGTGTCGTGGAGCCTCAGGGTCACCCACCAAGTCTAGGGCGCGCGGGAGGATCCACCCCTTCGGCGAATCCTGTGACTCCTGTGACCGGTGGGACGAGTCGGGTTATCGTCGGGCGGTGCTCCGACGCCGCGCCGCCCTCGCCCTCGCCCCCCTCCTGCTGGGCGGCCTGCTCGCGCCTCCCGTGGGCGCCGCGACCGCCGACCCCGGCCGCCGGGCGGTCCCGCAGGTCCAGCTGACCTCCTGGAGCAGCTACGCCGACCTCAAGGCCGGCAGGCGGGCGGGCCTCAAGCTCGGGCGCGGACAGGTCTCCCTGCTCGCCCCCGCCCCCCGGACGGTGGCCGGCAAGGCCTACGAGGCGGGCACCTGGACCTCGCCGTGGGCCGCGCCCGGCTTCGACGCGACGGCCCTGGTCCCGAGCTGGGAGGCGACGACCCCCGGTCGCAGCCTGGTGCGCATCGAGGTGCGCGGACGCGGCGCCGACGGTCGCACCGGCAGCTGGGACACCCTCGCCGACTGGGCCCGGACCAACCGCCCCGTGCCGCGCACCACCTACTCGGGCCAGGCCGACGACCTCGGCCGGGTCAGCGTCGACACCTGGTACGCCACGAGCACGGTCAGCGCGTGGCAGGTCCGGGTGACGCTGATGCGACCGAAGGGCTCGAGCCTGGCCGTCAGCCTGGAGCGCGTGGGGGCCGTCGCCTCCGCCGACGCCTCGGCTCCGCGCCCGACCTCGACCCCCGGGCCGGGCGTCGGCACCGTCCTCGACGTGCCGACGTACTCCCAGATGGTGCACAGCGGGCACTACCCGCAGTGGGGCGGTGGCGGCGAGGCCTGGTGCTCCGCGGCCTCGACCGCCATGGTCCTCGCCCACTACGGCATCTCCCCCACCCCGACCGGCGTCGCCGCCGGGCACGCCGACCCGGTGGTCGACCACACGGCGAAGATGGTCTACGACCACGGCTACGACGGCACGGGCAACTGGGCCTTCAACACCGCCTACGCCGCCACGCTCGTCGGCGGCGACTCCTACGTCACGCGGATGCGCGACCTGCGCGAGGCCGAGGACCACATCGCCGCCGGGGTGCCGCTCGTCGTGTCCGTCGCCTTCGGCCGCAACCAGCTCACCGGCGCGCCGATCTCCTCGAGCAACGGCCACCTGCTCGTCATCGTCGGCTTCGAGGCCGACGGCGACGTCGTCGTCAACGACCCGGCCGGGGCCACCAACGGCGAGGTGCGGCGCGTCTACGACCGCGCGGAGCTCGAGCGGATCTGGATCGCCGCCTCCGGCGGGACGGCGTACGTCATCCGCAACGGCTGAGCGGCCCCGCGGGCCTCACGCCGACGCGCTGATCTCGATGGTGTGCAGCCCGGTCGAGCCGTCCGGGTCGGGCGAGCGCAGCACGCTCGTCTGCGTGGCGCCGTCCTTGCCGACGGCGCGCACCCGGACCTCGTGGTCCCCCTCGGGCACGTCGACCGTGAGGGCCCACTGGACCCAGGTGTCGACCGAGGGCACCTGACCGAGCTCGGCGCGGCCCCACGCGCCGCCGTCGACCTGGACCTCGACCGCCTCGATCCCCGTCTGCTGGTGCCAGGCGACGCCGCCGAAGGTGACCTCACCGGCCGGGACCTCGTCACCGGAGCGGGGGACGTCGATGCGGGAGGCGATCTTGACCGGTCCCTCGGCGGACCAGCCACGGGTCGTCCAGTAGCCGACCGAGTCGGCGAAGGTGCTGACCTCGAGGTCGACCACCCACTTCGTGGCCGAGACGTAGCCGTAGAGCCCCGGGACGATCGTGCGGACCGGGAAGCCGTGCTCGATCGGCAGCGGCCGCCCGTTCATCGCCACGGCGAGCATGGCGTCGCGCTCGTCGGTGAGCGCCTCCAGCGGGGTCGCACACGTCCAGCCGTCGTGCGAGGTCTGCAGGACGCAGTCGGCGTCGGCGGAGACGCCGAGGTCGGCGAGCAGGTCCGCGATGCGTACGCCGCTCCAGCGCGCGTTGCCGACCAGGTCGCCGCCCACCTCGTTGCTCACGCAATTGAGCGTGATCCAGGACTCCGTGACGGTGCGCGCGACCAGCTCGGAGTAGGTCAGGGTCAGCTCCCGCTCGACCATGCCGTGGATGCGCAGCGACCAGTCCTCGGGCTCGATGGCAGGCAGCGCGATGGTGGTGTCGATCCGGTAGAAGTCCTCGTTGGGCGTCTGCCACGGCGCGACGCCGGGCAGGCCGAGGGAGGTCGCCGGCGGCGCCTGCCGCCGGGTGACGCCGGGGATGCGGAGCAGGCGGCGGCTCACCTCGACGTGGCGACGGCCGGCGCCGACGAAGCGGCCGGCGACGGCGATGCCGAGCGAGGCGACCGAGATCGCGCCCGCCACCATGAGGAACACGCGGCGCTCGCGCGACTCGAGCTCCGGTCGGCGCCGCGCCCGCAGCAGTGCGTCGGTGAGGGCGGAGTGGACCGTGACCCAGGTGAGCAGCCCGACCACGACCGGGGCCGCGTCGATGGGGGCGGAGCCGCGCTGCCCCATGACGGCGGCCAGGCCGACAGCGCCGAGCGCGACCCAGACCAGCACCGGCTGCCACCAGCCCCGACTGGCCAGGGTGCCGGCGCCGGCGAAGCAGGCGAGGAGCAGGAGGAGGATCCCGATGACCAGCGCGGGCTTGTCGAGCGTGCCGAGGAGCGAGATGGCGCCCTCGGTCACCGCGTCGGGGGCGAGCCGGATGACCTGCTCGGCCACGGCCACCACCGGGGACTCGCGGATGGTGAGCACCATCGCGGTCGCGTAACTGGTCGCCAGCCCGGCGAGCCCGGCAAGGACTCCGGCCAGCACCCAGGGCGGTCGGCGAGTGGTCACCCGACCATTGTGACGGGGCGTCGGGCATGATGCCGACGTGACCACCCCCCTCGCCGGCGCGCGGATCGGCATCGGCACCGACGTGCACCGGCTGGTCCCCGGCGTCCCGATGCACCTCGCGGGCCTCGCCTGGCCCGACGAGCCGGCCGGGCTCGAGGGCCACTCCGACGCGGACGTCGCGGCCCACGCGGCCTGCGACGCGCTGTTCTCCGCCGCTGGGATCGGCGACCTCGGCAGCAACTTCGGCACCTCGGAGCCCGAGTGGGCCGGGGCGTCGGGCGCGACCCTGCTGGCCGAGACCGCGCGCCGCGTGCGGGCGGCGGGCTGGGAGATCGGCAATGTCGCCGTGCAGGTGATCGGCAACGTGCCGCGGCTCGGCCCTCGCCGTGAGGAGGCCGCCGCCACGCTGTCCGCCGCCGTCGGCGCCCCCGTCACCGTCTCGGCGACCACCACCGACGGCCTCGGCCTCACCGGACGCGGCGAGGGAGTCGCCGCGATCGCCACGGCCCTGGTCACCGGCTGATGTCGACCGCGGTCGTCATCCTCGCCGCGGGCTCCGGCAGCCGGGTGGGCGCCGAGGTCAACAAGGTGCTCCTCCCCCTGCTCGGCGCCCCCGTCCTCGTGTGGTCGGTGCGCGACGCGCTCGCGCTGCCGGACGTACGCCGGCTCGTGCTCGTGGTGCGTCCCGAGGACCGCGCGGCGGTGGCCGACGCGGTCGCGCCGCACCTCGGAGAGCGCGAGGTGGTGCTGGTCGACGGCGGCGCCACCCGCCACGCCTCGGAGTGGGCCGCCCTGCGGGTGCTGGCCCCGGACATCGAGTCGGGCGAGGTGGACGTCGTCGCGATCCACGACGGTGCCCGGCCCCTGGCGGGCGTGGTGCTGTGGGAGCGGGTGCTGGACGCCGCGCGCGAGGTGGGTGGCGCCATCCCGGTGGCCCCGGTGCGCGCCCTGCTGCACGCCGACCTCTCCGTGGTCGACGGGGCCGTGGGCGCCGTGCAGACGCCGCAGGCCTTCCGGGCCGGCGAGGTGCTGGCGGCGTACGCCGCTGCGGAGGCCGACGGGTTCGAGGCGACCGACACCGCGGGGTGCGTCGCGGCCTACCGCGGGCTCGACGTCGCCGCGGTCCCGAGCAGCGCGCTCAACCTCAAGGTCACTTTCCCCGAGGACGTGGCGCTCGCGGCCGGGATCAGCCCCGGTCGCGGCCCTGGGCGGTCGTGAGGGCCTCCAGGAGCCGGACGTCCTCGAGCGAGGCCACGCGACGCCCCTGCGGCGGGGCCTGCCGCGTCTCGACGCGGTGACCGTCGGCGGCGAGGTCGGCGACCGCCTGCGCGAGGTCGGACGCGGGCCGGCGGGCCAGCGCCGCCAGGACGACCGCGGGGATGACGAGCGGTGAGGCGACGGCGAGCAGCTCCTCGCGGTCGAGGGTCTCGCCCACCACGCCGTCCGCCACCGCCTTGACGGTGTCGGTGACCGGCCGGGTGCCGACCACCGGCCGCCCGGTCTCCCGGGCCTGCTCCAGGCAGTCGGCGATGAAGCCCGGCGGCGTCATCGGGCAGAGCGAGTCGTGCAGCACGAGGTCGAGACCGGCCTCCGTGAGCTCCGGCCAGGTGACCGAGGCGTCGACGAGGTCGACCCCGGACTCCCCGAGCGCCCACGCGGCGCACGCCACCAGCGCCTCGCCCTGCAGCAGCGCGAAGGGCAGCGAGCCGCGGTCCTCGTCCAGAACGAGACCGAGGCCCCTGGGGATCTCGTCCCAGGGGCCTCGGTCGGTGTCGTTGCTGCTCAGGAGGCGAGCACCTCGTCGAGCATGGCCTCGGCCTTGTCCTCGTTGGTCTTCTCCGCCAGGGCCAGCTCGGAGACCAGGATTTGGCGCGCCTTGGCCAGCATCCGCTTCTCGCCGGCCGACAGACCGCGGTCGCGCTCGCGGCGCCACAGGTCGCGCACGACCTCCGACACCTTCATGACGTCGCCGGAGTGGAGCTTCTCCAGGTTGGCCTTGTAGCGGCGCGACCAGTTGGTCGGCTCCTCGACGTGGGCGGCACGCAGGACGTCGAACACGCGGTCGAGGCCCTCCTTGTCGACGACGTCGCGGACACCGACGAGGTCGAGGTTGCAGGCCGGCACTCGGACCACCAGGTCCTGCTGGGCGACAATCCTCAGGACGAGGTACTGCCGGTCCTCTCCCTTGATCGTCCGCATCTCGATGTCCTCGATGACAGCGGCCCCGTGATTGGGATAGACGACCGTTTCGCCAACGGTGAAAGTCATATGTTCAGTTCCCCTTCCTAGGTGACCATTCTAACACGGGTTCGAATCTCCTCCGAACGCGTTTGCGCAGGTCAGAGGGCACTTCCGGGCTTGACAGAACGCGGGTCTCTGTGGTCCTGCCCGACCGCGGGCCGGCCGCAGGAAGGTGCTCGGCCATACTTCGGACCATGGCGACGACCCCGGCGCTGGCCCTCCTCCGAGCCGCCCACCCGCGCCAGGCCGTCGGCACCGCGACGGCCCTCGCGGCCGCGGCCGCCGTCGCCGGGAGGCCGCTGCGCGAGGTCGCGCTCGTGCTTGCGACGGTGCTGGTCGGACAGTCGGTCCTGGGCTGGGCCGACGACCTAACCGACCGGGGTCGCGACGCCCGTCGGCGTCCCGACAAGCCGCTCACCTCCGGTGCGCTGGAGGCCGGGACCGTCTGGTTCGCGATCGCCTGCGGGGTCCTGCTCGTCGTCCCGCTCGCGGTGGCCCACGGCCGCCGGGCGGCGACGGCGTACCTGGCCCTCCTGGCGCTCTCGGCGATCGGCGACCGCCTGCTGCACGCACGGCCGCTGTCCTTCGTCCCGTGGACGGCGAGCTTCGCGCTCTACCCCGCCTTCCTGGCGTACGGCGGCTGGAACGGCGTCGGCGTCACGACGCCGCCCACCGCGGCGGTGGTCGCCCTCGCCGCGGCCCTCGGCCTGGGCGTCCACGTGCTGCTGGCGCTGCCGGGCCTGGTGGACGACCACGAGGAGGCAGAGCGGTCGCTCCCGATGCTGCTCGCGCTGCGCACGGGGACGCCGCGGCTGCTGCTCGTGGCGAGCGTGTGGACCACCCTCGTCGTCCTCGGCATCCTCATCGCAGGGCGCACCGTCGGACTGACCTGAGCCGACGCTAGGCTGTGCGCCATGCAGCAACGACTCATCGCGACCGCCGCTGCGGTTCTTGCGCTCGCCGCTCCGCTGTCCTCCTGTGGCTTCGACTACGCCACCGACCGGGAGTACACCGTCAACAGCGCGGCGGACAACCGCCAGGCGCTCGTCGACGTCCTCGGAGCGGTGGTCGTCTCGGGCCAGGAGGGCTCGGGCACCTTCGTCGCCTCGTTCTCCAACAACGACGACACCGAGGAGCAGAGCTTCACCGGCGTCGGGGGCGACGAGGGCGAGTCGATCACTGCAGCCGAGTTCGAGCCGGTGGCCATCCCGGCCGGCGGCTTCGTCAACCTCGCGGAGCCCCCGGTGGGCATCGTGCTGACCGGCGAGTTCACCGCCGGCGACTTCGTCCCGCTGGCGATCGAGTTCGGCAACGGCGAGACCGTCACCATGAAGGTCCCCGTGATGCCCGACGACAGCGGCTACTGGGAAGGTCTGGACGTCTCATGACGCACACGTTGGTCCTGCTCCGCCACGGCGAGAGCGAGTGGAACGCCAAGAACCTCTTCACCGGCTGGGTCGACGTCGCGCTCACCGAGAAGGGCCGGGCCGAGGCGGTGCGCGGCGGCCAGCTCATCCGCGAGGCCGGGCTCACCCCCGACGTCGTGCACACCTCGCTGCAGCGCCGCGCGATCAACACGGCCGCGCTGGCGCTCGACGCCGCCGACCGCCACTGGATCCCGGTGAAGCGCAGCTGGCGCCTCAACGAGCGCCACTACGGCGCCCTGCAGGGCAAGGACAAGAAGCAGACGCTCGAGGAGTACGGCGAGGAGCAGTTCATGCTCTGGCGTCGCTCCTTCGACGTCCCGCCGCCGCCGCTCGACGACGCCGACGAGTACTCCCAGGCCGGCGACCCGCGCTACGCCGACCTCGGCGACGAGCTCCCGCGCACCGAGTGCCTCAAGGACGTCATCGCCCGGTTCCTGCCGTGGTGGGACGCCGAGATCGTGCCCGACCTGCAGAGCGGCAAGACCGTCCTGGTCGCGGCCCACGGCAACAGCCTGCGCGCCCTGGTCAAGCACCTCGACAAGATCAGCGACGAGGAGATCGCCGGGCTCAACATCCCCACCGGCATGCCGCTGGTCTACCGCCTCGACGAGGACCTGCGCCCGACGGTCGCCCGCGGCGAGTACCTCGACCCCGAGGCGGCGGCAGCAGCCGCGGCCGCGGTCGCCAACCAGGGCCGCTGAGTCCGGGCAGCTGAGCCGGGGCCGCTGGGCCCCCGGCTCAGTCGCGGGGCGGCAGGTCCCCGGTGACCACGAAGACCACCCGGTTCGCGACCGACACCGAGTGGTCGGCGATGCGCTCGTAGTAGCGGCCGAGCAGGGCGATGTCGACCGCGGCCTCGACGCCGTGCTGCCAGTCGGTGGAGAGCAGCTCGGTGAAGCTGCGGCGGCGCAGCTGGTCCATGACCTCGTCGTCGCGGCCGAGCTCGATGGCGGCCTCGACGTCGCGGTCGACGATGATGCCGCGCACGCGACGCACCATGTCCTCGGCCGTCTCGGCCATCCGCTCCATGGTGGGTCGCAGCTCGTCCGGCACCGCGACGGCGGGGACGCGCAGCCGAGCGATCTTCGCGACGTGCACCGACAGGTCGCCCATCCGCTCGAGCTCGCTCACCATGCGCAGCGCGGACACGATCATCCGGAGGTCGCCGGCGACGGGCTGCTGCAGCGACAGCAGGGCGAACGCGGTGTCGTCGACGCGCTCGCGGGCGGCGTCGATCGCCTTGTCGCCGCTGATGACCTGGTCGGCGGTGTGGATGTCGCCGGTCATCAGGGCCTTGGTCGCCTCGCGCACCGCGACCTCGACCTGCCCGCAGATCTCGGAGAGGTCGGCGAAGATGCCGTCGAGCTGGTCATGGAAGGCCTCACGCATGCCGCCACCCTAGGGAGCCGAAGCGAACACACGTACGTGCCCGATGAACGGCGCGTGAACAGTCGGCGCCCGGTGTCCAACCCGTCTGGACGGTCGTGCCGGTTGCGTACGATGGTGGGCGTGGACCCGACGATGCAGGCTGGTCTGGCCGCGATCGTCGGGGCCATCGTCGCCGGCGGTGCGGTCCTCGCCTGGCACATCAGCGAGCGCCAGCGCCACACGCTGCCCGCCGCGGAGGAGCCGGTCGTGCAGGCCGGCGTGGCCGCCGTGCTCAGCATCCTGCGCTCGAGCGCGATCGTGGTCGACGCGTCCGACCAGGTCCTCAAGGCCTCGGCGCCGGCGTACGCCTTCGGGCTGGTGCGCGGCAGCACGGTCGTGGTCCCCGAGCTGCTCGACGTCGTCGCGCAGGTGCGCCGCGACGGTCAGATCCGCGAGAGCGAGCTCGAGATGCCCGCGGCCGCCGGCGGCATCGACCGCACGCTGACCGCGCGCGTGGCGCCCCTGGGCGCCCGGCTCGTGCTGGCCCTGGTCGAGGACCGCACCCGCGAGAGGCGCGTCGAGGCGGTGCGCCGCGACTTCGTGGCCAACGTCAGCCACGAGCTCAAGACCCCCGTCGGCGCCATCCGGCTGCTGGCCGAGGCGGTCACCGACGCCGCCGACGACCCGGAGGCGGTGCAGCGCTTCGCCAACCGGATGCTCAAGGAGAGCGACCGGCTCTCCAAGCTCGTGCAGCAGATCATCGAGCTGTCCCGGCTGCAGGGCCACGACCCGTTCGAGACGCCGGTCATGGTCGACCTCGACGCCGCCGTCGCCACCGCCGTCGACACCAGCGCGATGGAGGCCGCCGCCAAGCAGATCACCGTCGAGTCGCGCGGCCAGCACGGCCTGGAGGTCTTCGGCTCGCAGGAGCAGATCGGCGCCGCCATCAGCAACCTGGTCGCCAACGCCGTCGCCTACTCCAACAGCGGCTCGCGCGTGGTGGTCACCACCCGCTCCGAGGGCGAGCAGATCCAGATCAGCGTGGTCGACCAGGGCATCGGCATCCCCGCCGAGGACATCGACCGGATCTTCGAGCGGTTCTACCGCGTCGACCCCGCCCGGCACCGCTCCACCGGCGGCACCGGCCTCGGGCTGGCCATCGTCAAGCACGTCGCGGCGACCCACGGCGGCGACATCTCGGTGTGGTCCGTGCAGGGCCAGGGCTCGACGTTCACGTTGACGCTCCCCCGCAACGCCGAGACCGACCAGGGCTCCGGGCGCACGCCCGTCGAGCTCGTCGTGCCGGCACGGCCCGCCACCACGTCCACCCCACGCAGGAACCAGCAGGAGGTACGCCCGTGACACGGGTACTCGTCGTCGAGGACGAAGAGAGCTACAGCGACGCGCTCGCCTACATGCTCCGCAAGGAGGGCTACGAGGTGGCCATCGCCGCCGACGGCAACACAGCCCTCACGGAGTTCGATCGCTTCGGGCCCGACATCGTGCTCCTCGACCTGATGCTCCCCGGCATCCCGGGCACGGAGGTGTGCCGCCAGATCCGCCAGACCTCCTCGGTCCCGGTCATCATGGTCAGCGCCAAGGACGACGAGGTGGACAAGGTGGTCGGGCTCGAGCTCGGCGCCGACGACTACGTCACCAAGCCCTACTCCCCCCGCGAGCTCGTGGCGCGCATCCGGGCCGTGCTGCGGCGCGGGCACGAGCCGGACCTCATGCCCGACACCCTCGAGGCCGGGCCGGTGCGGATGGACGTCGAGCGGCACGTGGTGACGGTGGACGGCTCCGAGCAGCGGCTGCCGCTCAAGGAGTTCGAGCTGCTGGAGATGTTCCTGCGCAACCCGGGGCGGGTGCTGACCCGCGGCCAGCTGATCGACCGGGTCTGGGGCTCCGACTACGTTGGCGACACCAAGACCCTCGACGTCCACGTCAAGCGGCTGCGCGCCAAGCTCGAGCCCGACCCGGGCGAGCCGAAGTACCTCGTCACCGTGCGCGGGCTGGGCTACAAGCTCGACCTCTGAGGCACGGCGGGATGTCGGCGTTCGGCGTCCGAAAACCGCTGGCGCCCGGTCATGACCGTACCTAGCCTTGACTCGTGACAACCACGACGCAGTCCCCCACCGGCGCACCCGGCGAGACCGGGGCACCGCCCGCCTGGCTCCCCGTCGCGGCCGGTGGCGTCACGCTCGTGATGTGGGCCTCGGCGTTCGTGGTGATCCGCCACGTCGCCCACGACGTCAGCCCGGGCGCGCTCGGCTCCGGCCGGCTGCTCGTGGCCGCGCTCGTCGTCCTGCCGCTGGTCCTGCGCCACGGCTGGGTCCGTCCGACGCGGCGCGAGTGGACGCTGCTCGCCGTCGGCGGGATCGGCTGGTTCGGCGTCTACAACCTGGCGCTCAACGCGGGTGAGCGGCACGTCGATGCCGGCACGGCGGCGATGATCATCCAGATCGGCCCCGTCATCGTCGCGCTGCTCGCGGTGCCGCTGTTCGGGGAGCGTCTCCACGGCTGGCTGCTCGCCGGCATGGTCGTCGGCTTCGCTGGCGTCGCGGTCATCGCCCGTGGGTCCTCCACCGAGGCCGGTGCGAGCGTGCTGGGCGTGCTGCTCGTGCTGCTCGCGGCGGCGATGTACGCCGTCGGCGTGCTGACGCAGAAGGTGCTGCTGCGCCGGCTCCCCTCGGTGCAGGTGGTGTTCGTGTCGTTCCTCATGGGCGCGGTGGTCTGCCTGCCCTTCTCGGGCGACCTGCCGGGCATCGTCGCCGACGGCGGTGCCGAGCTGTGGTGGATCGTCTACCTCGGCGTCCTGCCGACCGCGGTCGCGTTCACGACCTGGGCCTACGCCCTCACCCACACCGACGCGGGCGCGCTGTCGCTCACCACGTTCCTGGTGCCCGGCATCGCGACGCTGATCGCCTGGCTGACGATCGACGAGGTGCCGCCGTCCCTGACGTTCGTCGGCGGGGCGCTCGCGATCGTCGGCGTGCTGATGACCCGGCGCAAGCCCCGCGCCGGGGCCTAGGGGATCCGGGCGCCGGTCCTCACGGCTGGGAGGTCACGGCTGGGCCTCGAGCCAGCCGCGGAACGCCTCGAGGTTGCGGGTCGACTCCCCGCGGGAGGTCCGCCACTCCCACTCCTTGCGGATCGAGGAGGCGAAGCCGAGCTCGAGGATGGCGTTGAAGGACTCGTCGGCGTTCGCGAGCACCGAGCCGAGGATCCGGTCGAGCTCGTCGGCGCTGACCGCGGCCAGCGGCAGCCGGGCCTCGAGGTAGATGTCGCCGTGGCGGTCGACGGCGAAGGAGACGGCGTACATCCGCAGGTTGCGCTCGAGCAGCCAGCGGTGGACGCGCGCGTGGTTCTCGTCGGGGTTGCGGCACACGAAGGCGTGCACGCCGAGCGCGTGCGGGCCGACGTCGAGGCGCACGGGGGTCTGCAGCTTCTTCTCGCCCGGCAGGGTCAGCGAGAAGCGGGCGCCGGGGACGCCCTCGCGACTCGTCTCCTCGTGCTCGATCTCGTTGTCGGCGAGGTAGGCGCGGATCGTCTCGACGGCGCTCATGAGGCCATCTCAGCACGCATCCGGCCGGCGGCGCGCTCGTAGGCCTTCAGCGTCAGGGCGGCGGTGTGCTCCCACGAGAACTCCTGGGCGTGCGCCACGGCACCGCGTCCGAGCCGCTCCACGAGCGCCGGGTCGTCGACGAGGCGGCGGAGGCTGGCCGCCCAGTCGCGGGGCTCGTGGGTGGCGACCAGCAGGCCGCTGACGCCGTCCCGCACCACGGTGGTGAGGCCACCGACCGCGGCCGCGACCACCGGCGTACCGGTCGCCTGCGCCTCGACGGCCACCAGGCCGAAGGACTCGTTGTAGGACGGCACCGCCACCGCGGTGGCCGCCGAGGACCACACGGCCAGCTCGGCCTGCGTGACCGGCGGGACGAAGCGGACCACGTCGCTGATGCCGAGGTCGGCGGCCAGGTCGGCAAGGGAGGTGGGGTGCTCGAGCCCGGAGCCGGAGGGGCCGCCCACCACGGGTACGACGAGGCGCCCCCGCAGCGACGGGTCCTCGTCGAGCAGCACCGCCACGGCGCGGAGCAGCACGTCGGGCGCCTTGAGCGGCTGGATGCGGCCCGCGAACAGCAGCACGACGGCGTCCTCGGGAAGGCCCAGCTCACGGCGGGCCTCGGCGCGCCCGCGGGGGGCGAAGACCGACAGGTCCACCCCGGGGTGGATCACCTCGACCGCGTCCGGGCTCGCCTCGTAGAGGTCGACCAGCTGGCGCGCCTCGGTGTCGGTGTTGGCGACCAGCAGGTCGGCGGCCTCCACCACCTGCTCCTCGCCGATGACGCGCGACAGCGGCTCGGGGGTGTCGCCGGCGGCGAGCGCCTCGTTCTTGACCTTGGCCATGGTGTGCATGGAGTGCACGAGCGGCACGTTCCACCGGTCGCGGGCCAGCGCCCCGACCTGGCCGGAGAGCCAGTAGTGGGAGTGCACGGCGTCGTAGTGCCCGAGCGGCTGCATCGCCTCGGCTCGCAGCACCTCGCGGGCGAAGGTGCACAGCTGGCCCGGCAGCTCGCCCTTGGTGAGGCCCTCGAAGGGCCCGGCGGCGACGTGGCGCACCAGCACCCCGTCGGCGGCCTCGACGACCTGCGGCAGCGCCGAGGACGTGGCGCGGGTGAAGACGTCGACGTCGATGCCCTGGGCGGCCAGCCGCTTGGAGAGCTCGATCACGTAGACGTTCATCCCCCCGGCGTCACCGGTGCCCGGCTGGTCCAGGGGAGAGGTGTGCAGGCTGATCATCGCCACCCGCTCGCCCACGCTGCCTCCTGTGTCCGCCCGTCCTGGGAGTGCCCGGACGCGGGCACCTCCGGTGCAACCGCGCGAGGGGCCCCGGTGTTCCCGGTGGTGTCTCCCACCGCGCCCGGAGGGGTGGGTTCAGCGCGAGTGGGCGCCGGCCCCGGGCCGGCCGGAGGCGCCGCGCCTGCCGCGCACGAGGCCCAGTCCGCCCAGCAGGACGGCGAGGACGCCCCAGCCGCCGTCGTACCAGGGGGTGTCGGCGGGGCGGAAGGCCTCGGTGAGGGACAGCGCGAGGAGCCCGGCCGCCAGGCCCACGGTCACCCGCATCGCGACCGCGTCGCTCCGCACGAGCGTCGTGCCGAAGACGGCCGCCCCGACGAGCAGGAGCGCCAGGCCGATGAGGAACAGCGTGCCGGCGAGCGGGTCGGAGCCGCCGCCGAGGAGGGCACGGACGACCCAGAGCAGGCCGCCGAGGAGTGCCGCGGCTGCGGCGAGCTTCGCTGGAGGCATCCCGGAAGTGTGCCACGGCGGCCCGGCGCCGGCGCGGCTCACGACCCGTCGGCCCGCCGGCGCCACTGGTCCCCCGCGCGCTCCCAGACGCCGCTGCGCACCGCTGCGGACGGGTCGCCCGGGACCCGCCAGCCGAGCCGGACCGTGTCGCCGTCCAGCAGGTCGAGCGACACCACCTCGACGTCGGGCGCGGTGGGCGCCGGAGCCGCGTCGGCGAGGACGACGACGTCCGGCTCCTCCGGGCCCAGGCCGGAGAACAGGTCCGGCTCCGGCTCGACCTGCCCGACGCTGGCGGCGGGGTGGGCGGTCGAGCTGTCCGGGATCCCCGGTCCGGGGTCGGGCTCGCGCCCGTCGCGGTACGCCGCCGCGGCGGCGTTGGCGAGCCGGTCGGCCGCCTCGTTGAGCTCGTGCCCGGCGTGGCCCTTGACCCACACGAAGTCGACCCGGCGGCCCTGCATGGCAGCATCGAGGCCCTTGACCAGCTCGACGTTCATCACCGGCTTGCCGTCGCCCTTGCGCCAGCCGCGCCGCTTCCAGCCGGCCATCCACTTCGTCACGGTGTTGATGACGTAGGTGCTGTCGCAGTAGACGCGGAGCTCGTCGTCGAGGTGCGCGGTCTGCTGCAGCAGGTCGAGCACGGCCATCAGCTCGCCCATGTTGTTGGTGCCGTGGGGCCACCCGCCCGAGGCCCAGCAGTCGTCGTCGACGTACCACGCCCAGCCGGCCGGACCGGGGTTGCCGAGGGCCGAACCGTCTGCCGCCGCGATGATCACCGGGACATCTTGGCAGGATGGCTCCATGACCCAGGACCACCCCCACGACCACCCCCACGGCGGGCCCCACGATCCTGCCCACCCCCGCACCGCCGTCGTCACCGGCGCCTCCAGCGGCATCGGCGCCGCCACCGCGCGCGCCCTGGCCGCGCAGGGCTTCCGCGTCGTCTGCGCCGCCCGGCGCACCGACCGCATCGAGGACCTGGCCGCCGAGATCGGTGGCGAGGCGATCACCTGCGACATCACCGACGCGGCGTCGGTCGAGGCCCTGGCCGCGGCCGTCCCGGTGTGCCACGTGCTGGTCAACAACGCCGGCGGAGCGGTCGGCGTCGACCGGGTCGACGCGGCCGACCTCGACGCCTGGCGCTGGATGTACGACGTCAACGTGCTCGGCCTCGTCCGGGTCACCCAGGCCCTGCTCCCCTCGCTCCGCGCGAGCGGCGACGCGGTCATCGTCAACGTCGGCTCGACCGCCGGGCGCTGGGCCTACGAGGGCGGCGGCGGCTACACCGCGGCCAAGCACGGCGTGAAGGTGGTGACCGAGACGCTGCGGCTCGAGCTCAACGGCGAGCCGATCCGGATCACCGAGGTGGCGCCCGGGATGGTGCGCACGGAGGAGTTCTCCCTGGTCCGCTTCGGCGGTGACCAGGAGAAGGCCGACGCGGTGTACGCCGGCGTCGCCGAGCCGCTGCTCGCCGAGGACGTCGCCGACGCCATCGCGTGGGTGGCCACCCGGCCGTCGCACGTCGACATCGACGAGCTGGTCATCAAGCCGCGTGCCCAGGCCGCGGCGCACAAGGTGCACCGGGCCTGAGACGTGGGAGACTGCCGCGCGTGAAGACCATCGGACTCGTCGGCGGCATGAGCTGGGAGAGCAGCGCGGTCTACTACCGCGACCTCAACCTCGGGATGCGCGAGCGCCTCGGCGGGCTCTCCTCCCCCAGGCTTGCCCTGACGACGGTCGACTTCGCCGAGGTCACCCACCTCGAGGACGACGAGCGCTGGGACCAGGTCGGCTCGCTGCTCGCCGAGGCGGCGCGGGGCGTCGAGCGGGCCGGCGCGGACTTCCTGCTGCTCTGCACGACGACCTTCCACAAGGTCGCCGACCAGGTCGAGGAGGCCGTCGACATCCCGGTGCTGCACCTCGCCGACGTCGTCGCCGCCGCGGTGCGTGAGGCGGGCGTCGAGACGGTCGGGCTCATCGGGACCAAGGTCGCGATGCAGGAGCCGTTCTTCGTCGACCGGCTGCGGGGCCACGGCCTCTCGGTCGTCGTCCCCGACGCTCGCCACCACGACTTCCTCAACGACGCGATCTACGAGGAGCTCGTCCACGGCGTCGTGCTGCCCCGCACCCGCAACCGGGTCGTGGAGATCATCGAGGAGCTGTGGGACGCCGGGGCCGGCGGCGTGCTGCTCGGGTGCACCGAGCTCGAGCTGCTCGTCAAGCAGGCCGACGTCGAGCTGCCCGTCTTCCCGTGCACGACGCTGCACGTCCAGGCCGCGCTCGACGAGGCGCTCGCCGAGCCCTCTGCCTCGGCGCAGGTCCAGGCCCGGGCCTAGGCCGGGAGCGGCCTCCCCGTCGCGGTCGCGAGCCACCGCAGCGCCGTCCACGCCGGCGACTGCAGGGCGGTGGTGCGGGCCGCGGGCGGCAGGTCCACCTCCAGGACCTGCGACCGGGCACCCTCCGTGCTGACCAGCAGGTTCCGGCCGGCCAGCGCGATGCCCTCGCCCTGGTCCTGCTGCGGCAGCTCCCATGACGAGACGGGCGCCCACGACGGGAACGCGACGAGGTGGGCGTGGGAGTAGGTCCGCATCACGACGCCACCCCCGCCCGGCAGGAACGTGGCGTCGGTGACGAGCCCCGGGGCGTCGCCGACCTCCACGAGCCGGTTGGGCCGGTCGGCCCGCAGCGGGAGCGGGGCGGCGTACGCCGTGCCGGCGAAGACGCCCTTGGTGACCACGAGGAGGCGGCCCGTCAGCGGGTCCGCCAGCAGGGCCTCGGCGTCGCCGGCGCCCTCGGGATAGACCAGCTCGTACGACTCGGGCGTCACGCTGCGGTCGCCGCGGCCGACCGGCACGCGCAGGACCTCGACGGAGTCGCGCGCGCGGGCGTTGTCGCCGATGTCGCCGACCCAGACGTGGCCGGGACCGGCCGGGGCGAGTGCCTCGACGTCGACCGGGTCGCCGGCCCACGAGGTCACGCCCACGGTGTCACCGGTGTCCGGGTCGACGGCGAACACCCGTCCGGAGTCACCGGAGTCGTTGGTGGTGACGACGAGGCCGCCGGCCGCAGGACCCTCGAGCACCACGAGGCCGCTCGACTCGACCACGTCGGTGTCGGAGAACCGGAAGGCGACGTCCTCGGCTGCACCGGGCGCACCGGCGGCGGCGCCGAGCAGGAACGGCAGCGCGACCACCGCACCCACTGCCACCCGTCGGACCTCCATGGGCCCACGGTAGCCGCGGGGTCAGGCCGGCAGCACGATCAGCCCAGGAGCTCGATCAGCTGAGGAGCTCGCCGAGCCGGGGGCGGACGCCCCAGGCGGCGACGAGGTCGTCGTACTCGCCGCGGGACCGGTGAGCGCCGTCGGTCCGCACCGCGCGGATGAGGGTGTTGCGCGGGGTGTGCGCGCTCTCCACGAACTGGACCACGTCGACCCGGTAGCCCGTCCCCCGCAGCAGCTCGGCCCGCAGCGCGTCGGTCAACGTGTCGGCCAGCCGCTCGCGCAGGATGCCGTCGCGGGTCAGCGCGGCGTACGGCGCGGGCGGGGGCGCCTTGCGGAGCTGGGCCGCGATGTCGTGGTGGCAGCAGGGCGCCGCAAGCACCAGCGCGGCCTCCCACTCCACGGCCCGGGCGAGCGCGTCGTCGGTGGCGGTGTCGCAGGCGTGGAGGGCGAGCACCACGTCGGGCGCCTGCTCGAGCCGGGCGTCCTCGATGGAGCCGACGACGAAGTCCGCCTCGATCCCCAGCCCGGCCGCGACCGACGCGTTGTGGTCGGCCGACTGCTGCTTCACGTCGACGCCGGTCATCCGGACCGGCAGGCCGCGTCCGCCCCGGTCGGTCGGCATGGTGAGGAACTGGTGCGCGGCGAAGGTGAGGTAGGCGTTGCCGCAGCCCAGGTCCACGATCCGCAGCGGGTCGTCGGGCGTCGGGGTGCGGACGTGACCCTTGACCAGGCCGTCGGACAGGCTGGCGTCGAGCAGCCGGAGGAACTCCTCCACCTGGCGGTACTTCGCCTGCCGGCTCGGCTTCACCCGCCCCTGGGCGTCGCTGATGCCGAGGGCGACCAGCACCGGGTCGTCGCCGCGCAGCAGCCGGTCCTTGTCGCGGTCGTGGGCGCGGGTCACCTCGACCGCCTCCGCGCGGGCCGAGGTGTGGAGCATCGGCACGCCCTTCTTGGTCACCCGCAGCTGGTGGGTCTCGGTCGCCGTCTCGACGTGCCAGTTGGCGAACGGCTGCGCCAGCAGCTCGTCGACCGCCGCCTCGGCGGCCTCCCCCAGGAGGTGGTTGGCGGTGTGCGCCTGCGTCGCGTCGTACGACGTCACCTGCAGGTGGCGCCCGGCCCGCAGGTCGACGACCCGGACCTCGAGCCGCTGCACCTCGCGGCCACCCGTCACCGGCGCCGGCTGCCCCCTGCGCCGACCACTGGCCAGTCCGCGGACGAGCTGGTCGGCGTCGAGCAGCGCGGCCCGCAGCCGCGACCACTCGGCGCTGTCGCGGAGCTCGTGCGTGAGGTCCGGTGCACTCACAGGACCGCGGCGAGGACGACGATGAGGATGAGCGTCCCCAGTGCCACCGGGATCACGAGTCGGCGGTGGCGGGGGTTCATGCTTCCATCCTAGGTCGCCCGGTCGAGGCATCCCGCTTCCTGCCGTGGAGCAGCCGGAACGGGCCCCCTGCTCCGGTCGTGAACCGCCGGCCGCGCTGGCCGTCGAACCAGGCTCCCGCCTCGCCGAGCACGAAGGCATAGGCCCGCCGCGTGTAGTCCGACCCGGGCGGGGAGGAGGCGATGCGCGCCTCGCTGAGCGCCGCGCCCTCGTCCGCCAGCGCGGCGTCGATGCCGCGGATCTCGGCCCCGAGCACCACGATCCCACCGCAGGTCGCGACGAAGGGCACGCCCTTGTACTGCCCCACGCCGCGCAGGAGCGCCTCCAGCCGGAACCCCAGGTGCCACCACCCTCGCACCGCGTCGAGCTGCTGGGGGCGTGGCGCCAGGACGTCGGCCCCGCGCCACGTCCGCCACGAGCTCGCCGGATCTGGGGTGCGTGGCGCAACGCGCGCCACGAAGATCGGCCGTCCCGTCCGCTGTCGGATCTCGCACGGCGGGTCCATCCGATCGAGGACGGCACACACGGCGCGGGCGTCGTACAGGAGCGTGCCCCCTGCCGACAGCGGGCGTCCCGCCACGTTGGCCTTCAGGGCACTGCGCGCTGCGTCGCGACCGACGCCGGGCACCATCAGGTGCCTGGTCGCCTGCCGCTCGGTCCAGAGCTCCATGTCCTCGACGGTAGGGACCGGAGCGGGCGAACGGGCCGTCCTCCACAGCCGGGTTCGGATGGTCTCGACGGAGTGCCGTGCGCCAGCGGCCCTGTCAGGCGCAGTCGTTGTTCGGCTCCACCTGTACGGAAGCCCCCCCGGGCACTTGCGTACACCTGGCGGTGAACATCGACTGCTCGGACGGCCGCGCGGGCGCGGGTCACCAGTGCTCGAGCGACTCCCGGAACACCCTCGCCAGGTCCTCGGCCGTGACCGCGATGGGGGCGGTCGCGAGCAGTCGCTGCTGCTTGAGCGCGCCCTCCACCAGGTCGTCGACGTCGGCCCCGCCGTAGCCGAGCTCGGCCAGGCCGCTCGGCAGGCCCACGTCGCGCATCAGCCCGCGCAGCACGGCAGGGAGTGGCTCGCCGTCACCGCCGAGCAGCTCGGCCGCACGTCGGTGCCGCTCGGGCGACGCCTCGTGGGTGAGCGCAAAGGCTGCGGGCGCCGTCATCACGACGGCCATGCCGTGCGGGACGATGGGCTCGTCGGCCGGGTAGCCCTCGGGCCGGTAGTCCCGGACGCGGCCGGCGATCGGGTACGCGCAGGCGTGGGGGACGTGCACGCCGGCGTTGCCGAAGCCGAGCCCGGCGAAGGTGGCGGCCAGCGCCATCTGCTCGCGCGCCTCGCGGTCGCTGCCGTCGCGCACCGCGGTCCGGAACGCACCGGCGAGCAGTGACAGCGACTTCTCCGCCCACATGTCGGCGATCGGGTTGGCGCCGCAGTAGGGCACCCGCTGCTCGGGCTGCTTGGCGTCGAAGTCGCCGAACCAGCGCGCGGTCCAGCTCTCGAGGGCGTGGCACAGGATGTCCATCCCGCACGAGGCGGTCACCATCGCCGGCTGCGTCATGGTGAGGTCCGGGTCGACGACGGCCAGGGTGGGCCGCAGGCGGGCGTGGGAGATGCCGGTCTTGACCTTGAGCGCGAGCACGTCGAGGACGCAGATGGTCGTCGACTCCGCCCCGGTGCCGGTGGTGGTCGGGACGGCGACGAGCGGGAGCAGAGGGTGCTCGGGGGCCCGGCCGCCGCCGACGGGCGCGTTGACGTAGTCCATCAGCGACCCGGCGTTGGTCAGCAGCAGGTCGACGGCCTTGGCGGTGTCGATCGCGGACCCGCCGCCGACGGCGACGACGGCGTCGAAGGGCCCGGCGTCGCGCGCGAAGGCGATGGCCTCCTCGAGCGAGGCGTCCGTCGGCTCGACCCGAGCGCCGGCGAACACCGTGACGTCGAGGCCCCGCGCGGTCATCGACGCCGCCACCCGGTCGGGGCTGCCGGTCGCCGCCACGCCGGGGTCGGTGACCAGCAGCACCCGCCGGGCCGGGCCCGCGGTGGCGACGAGCTGCTCGACGTCCCAGCCGATCTCGTCGCTGGCGCCGCGGCCGAACTTCAGGCCGGGTGCGGCGTAGGTGAAGACGGTCTCAGTCATGCGTGCTCCTCGTGGCATAGCGGACCAGGTCGAGGACGTCGACGGCGCCGGCCTCGATGTCGGCCATCGGCACCCATGCGACCGCGTCGGTGGTGCCGTCGACCTCCTGCACGTGCGGCTCGCCCTCGCCGACCGTGGCGGCGTAGACGAGGTGGATGCCGTGGTAGTCCTCGATCCGACCCGACGGCGCGTGCCCGGCGAAGTGGGTGTCGTGGACGCCGAGCAGCCCGGTCACCTCGCAGGGCAGGCCGCACTCCTCCTCGACCTCGCGGGCCAGCGCCACGGACGGGTGCTCGCCGTGGTCGACCCCACCGCCGGGCAGCGTCCAGCTCCCCGGGTGCGCGGCGCGCGTGGAGAGCCGGGTGAGCAGCACGTCGTCGCCGCGGCGGACCAGGGCGTACGCCGCGACGCGCTGCAGCCGGTGGGGCTGGTGGTCGACGAGGGCGTCGGTCACCTGCGTCGCGACCGGGACGGCGCCGGAGGCCACGTCCTCGAGCCGGTGCCAGGCGGCCTCGATGGTGGACCCGTCGACCTCGACGACCCGGGGCGCCGGGGCGTCCGGCGGGACCCAGGCGTCGTAGACGATGCGGATCGCGTGGGCGTCCACGAGCAGCCCGTCGCGGGGCGCGCGAGGCATGTGGGCGCTGTAGACGTGGGCCGTCTCACCGACCGCGGCGGCGAGCCCGGTCTCCTCGTGGATCTCGCGCACCAGCGCTGCACGGGGGTCCTCACCGTGGTCGACGCCGCCGCCCGGGAGCGTCCACATCTCGGCGCGCGAGACCCGGGGCGCGAGGCGGCTGAGCAGGATCTCGACGCGCCCTCCACGCTCGCGGAGCATGACGGCGTACGCCGCCACTCGCTGTCTCCTCGGCAGGGAACCCATGCCTCCAACCTAGTGAAGAAGGTGAAGTAGGTTGTCCGCCGTGTCCCCCGCGTCCCGTGACCCGTGGCTCGACAACGTCAAGATGGTGCTCGTGACCCTGGTCGTGGTCGGTCACGCGATCGGGTTGGTCGAGGAGACCAAGGGCAGCCACTGGGTCTACGACTTCATCTACCTGTGGCACATCCCGGCGTTCGTCTTCATCAGCGGCTATCTCTCCAAGTCGTTCGAGTGGGACCGGCGGCGGCTGAAGAACCTCGTCTACACCCTGGCGGTGCCCTACCTGCTCTTCGAGCCGGCGCTGTTCTACTACCGGCGCGAGGTCGTCGGGGAGGGCGTGACCGGTCCGTTGTGGCTCGAGCCGCACTGGACGATGTGGTACCTCATCGTGCTGCTCATGTGGCGGTTGGTGACGCCGATCCTCAAGCTGCACTGGCTGTTCCTGCCGCTCTCGGTGATCGTCAGCCTGCTCGGCGGGCTGTGGACCGACGACGCCCTGATGATGCCGCGCTTCCTCGGCCTGCTCCCCTTCTTCGTGCTGGGCCTGCACCTCAAGCCGCGCCACCTCGCGCACCTCGACGACGTGTGGGTCCGCCTCGCCGCGGTCCCGACGCTGGTCGGCATCGGCATCATGGCGGTCTACACCGACACGTGGGCCGAGACGGCGCTGCTCTGGTACGACACCGGCTACTCCGACCTGCCCATCGACAACGAGATCGCGTTCCAGACGCGGCTGACGGTGATGATGGTCGGCCTGGCGGGGGCGTTCGCCGCGATGGCCCTCGTGCCCCGGCGCGACCTCGGCTGGTTCACCACCATGGGCACGGCGACGATGGTCATCTACCTGTTCCACGGCTTCGTCATCAAGACGTTCCTGGCGCTCGGCTGGCCGGACTTCACCGCGGCGCAGCCCATCCTCGGGCTGGTGCTGACGATCCTGGGTGCGGTCGCGCTCGCCCTCCTGCTCGCCAGCCCGCCGGTCCGTCGCGTGCTCGAGCCGTTCACCAACCCGCTCGGCTGGATCGAGCAGCGCCGCAGGAGCACCCGTTCGGAGCGCACCTCGGCCTGAGGACCCGCCCGCCCGAGCGTGCTCAGGAAAAGGGCGGCCGCGCGTCGCGGGCCATCGACCGGCGGCCGGCCCACCGCCACACCCGAGCGGCGCGGTCACGGTCCGCGTCGTCGACGAGGTTGCCCATCCACCGCAGCGCCAACGTCATCAGCCAGTCCGAGCGCATGCCGGCCGGGCCGAGCGCGGCCACGACCCGGGGCTGGGTCGCGATCCCCGCCAGGCGCCGGGCGATGGAGAACGCCTCGCCGTAGTGCTCCACCAGCGTCGAGCGCCACGCCTCGCCGAGCCCGGCTCCCCCGGCGATGTGCTCGGCGACGAAGCGGCCGGTCTCCAGGCCGTAGTCGATGCCCTCGCCGTTGAGCGGGTTCACGCACGCGGCGGCGTCGCCGATGAGCGCCCAGTTGGGGCCCGCGACGTTGCTGACGGCACCGCCCATCGGCAGCAGCGCCGAGGTCGGCATCCTCAGCTCGCCGGACAGCCCGAAGTCCGCGCCGATCGTGTCGGCGTAGGTCTGCATGAGCGGCTTGATGGCCACCTCGGCGGGCCGTCGGCTCGTCGCCAGCGTGCCGGCGCCGAGGTTCACGGTGCCGTTGCCCAGCGGGAAGATCCAGCCGTAGCCCGGGACCAGCTCGCCCGCCTCGTCGCGGAGCTCGAGGTGGGAGCTGATCCACGGGTCGTCGGACAGCTCGGAGTCGACGTAGGACCGGCCGGCGACGGCGTACACCGTGTCGCGGTGCCACTCGCGGCCCAGCACCTTGCCCAGTGGCGAGCGCACGCCGTCGGCCACCACGAGCCACCGGCAGGCGACCTCGTAGGTGCCCGCGCCGTCGCGCAGCTCGACCGCGGCCACCCGCTCGCCGTCGCGTCGTACGCCGACCGCGCGGGTGCCGTCGACCGCCTGGGCGCCGCTCTTGATCGCCACCGTGCGCAGGTGGTCGTCGAGCTCGGTGCGGGCCACGGCCGAGCCCCAGTCGGGGAGCGAGCCGCCCGGCCAGGGCAGCAGCAGCGTCTGGCCGAAGCCGTGCGCGCGCAGTCCCTCGTTGACCGTATGGGCGCGCAGCCAGTCCTCGAGGCCGAGCCTCTGCATCTCCCCGATCGCGCGCGGGGTGAGACCGTCGCCGCAGGTCTTGTCACGCGGGAACGTCGCCGCGTCGACCAGCACGACCTCGAGCCCGGCCCGCGCCGCCCACGCCGCGGCGGCCGAGCCCGCAGGCCCGGCGCCGACGACGAGGACGTCGGCCGAGGTCGGTCGCGAGGAGGGCGCGGTCACGCCGGAATCCTCTCAGACCTCCCCAGCCGGTCGCGGACCAGTCGCGACCTCAGTACTCCAGGTGGTCGAGGTAGAGGTGACCGACCGCCGCCGAGAGCAGCGGTGCCGCAGGGTTGTCGGGGGTGTCGTTCTCGACGATGTACTCCTCGACCTCGTGGTTGCGGAAGAGCTCGGGGAAGTCGATGACCCCGACGCCCAGGTCGCACATGTCGGCCTCGGCCTGGGTCGTGCCCATCGCGGTGCGGTCCTTGACGTGGTACTGCCGGACCGCGAGCGGGGCGTCGTTGACGACGTCCTTCGCGAACTCGAGCGCCGACTCGGCGGTCGTGTGCCCGGTGTTCACGCCGGCGGTGAAGGCCCAGTAGAGGTCGACCTCGAGGTGCACGAACCGGCGGTCGAGGCGGTCCATGAACACCTCCCACGGTGTCAGCCCGCCGCCGAGGTCGATCGTGAACTCGTGGGCGTGGTTGTGGTAGCCGTAGCGCAGCCCGTAGCTCCTCGCGACCCTGGCCTCCTCGTTCATCTGGTCCGCCCACCTCTGCCAGTCGGCGAGCTTGTCGGAGTTGAGGTAGGGCACGTTGACGTAGCGCTGGCCCAGCGTCCGGGCGTTCTGGAACTTCAGGTGCGCGGCACCGATGGTGGCGCTGATGCCGTCGTGGCTCGACGTGGCCCGCAGGCCGAGGTCGTCGAGGGTGGCGCGCATCGCGGCCGCCGTCTGCCCGTAGAGACCGGCGAGCTCCACCCGCTCGTAGCCGTAGCGAGCGAGCGCTTCCAGCACCCGCAGGTAGCCGATCTTCACCGGGTCGCCCACGACGAGCTCGTCGGCCGCCGAGCGGAGCGTGTAGAGCTGGATGCTGATGCGGTCGTGCGGCACCTCGCGGCGCCGCCCGTGCCCGTGGCCGTGGCCGTGGCCCGGTCCGCGGCCCTGGGCGAGCGCCGGCGTCGCCGTCGCGCCGACCGCGGCGGCTCCCGCCGCGACGCCTGCCGCTCCGCGGAGCAGTCCGCGCCGGCTGGCGCCCTTCTGGGCGAGGGAGCGCTCGAGCGCCGCGTCCCCGTCATGTCCGAAGCACATGGTGGCCACCTTTCGTCCGAGGGGTGCGACGTGGTGGTCGTCACATCGCGTCTCGACGCTAGGCCGACTTGTGTCGGAGGTCAATCAAAAGTCGCGCCCGTCTCGACATGAGGGCATGACGAAAGGCCCCGGCCTCCCGTGAGGGAGACCGGGGCCTGTCGATCCGACTCAGTTCTGGTACGACCCGAAGTCGAAGTCGTCGAGCGCGACGGCCTGCGACGACGGACCGAAGTCGTAGTCGTAGGAGTCGTAGCCCGTGACCGAGTAGGCCGCGGCACGCGCCTCCTCGGTGGGCTCCACCCGGATGTTGCGGTAGCGCTCGAGGCCGGTGCCGGCCGGGATGAGTTTTCCGATGATCACGTTCTCCTTCAGGCCACGGAGGCTGTCGGAGCGGCCGTTGATCGCGGCGTCGGTGAGGACCCGGGTGGTCTCCTGGAAGGAGGCCGCCGAGAGCCACGACTCCGTCGCGAGCGAGGCCTTGGTGATGCCCATGAGGACCGGGCGACCCGAGGCCGGCTTGCCGCCCTCGGAGACCACGCGACGGTTCTCCTCCTCGAACCGCACCCGGTCGACCAGGTCGGACGGGAGCAGGTTGGTGTCACCGGACTCGATCACCGTCACCCGGCGCAGCATCTGCCGGATGATGATCTCGATGTGCTTGTCGTGGATCGACACACCCTGCGAGCGGTAGACCTCCTGGACCTCGTCCACGAGGTGCTCCTGCGCCTTGCGGACACCGAGGATGCGCAGGACGTCCTGCGGGTCGGGCGTACCGGAGGTGATGTGGTGACCCACCTCGATGTGGTCGCCGTCCTCGACGTTGAGGCGCGAGCGCTTGGACACCGGGATCTCCTGGACCTCGGAGCCGTCGTCGGGGGTGACCACGACGACGCGGGCCTTGTCGCTCTCCTCGATCTTCACGCGACCGGCGGACTCCGAGATCGGGGTCCGGCCCTTGGGCGAGCGGGCCTCGAAGAGCTCGACCACACGGGGCAGACCCTGCGTGATGTCGTCCGCGGAGGCCACGCCACCGGTGTGGAAGGTGCGCATGGTCAGCTGCGTGCCGGGCTCACCGATGGACTGGGCGGCGATGATGCCGACCGCCTCACCGATGTCGACCAGCTGGCCGGTGGCCAGCGAGCGGCCGTAGCACTTGGCACACGTGCCGGTGCGGGCGTCGCAGGTGAGGACCGAGCGGACCTTCACCTCGGTGATGCCCGCGGACACGAGCTCGCCGATCTTGACGTCACCCAGGTCCTCGCCGGCGGCGGCGAGCACCTCACCCGTCTCCGGGTGGGTGATCTCGACGGCGGCGGAGCGGGCGTAGGCCGAGGTCTCCACGTGCTCGTCGTCGATCCGCTTGGGCAGGCCGCGCTCGGTGCCGCAGTCGTCCTCACGGATGATGACGTCCTGCGACACGTCCACCAGACGACGGGTCAGGTAGCCCGAGTCGGCGGTGCGCAGCGCGGTGTCGGCCAGGCCCTTGCGGGCACCGTGGGTCGAGATGAAGTACTCGAGCACCGACAGGCCCTCGCGGAAGTTGGCCTTGATCGGGCGCGGGATGATCTCGCCCTTCGGGTTGGCCACCAGACCACGCATGGCCGCGACCTGCCGGATCTGGTTCATGTTTCCGGAGGCACCCGAGTCGACCATCATGTAGATCGGGTTGGTGCGGTCGAAGTTGGTCTCCATCGCGCGACCGACCTCGGCAGCAGCCTGGGTCCACAGCTCGATGAGCTCCTGACGACGCTCGTCGTCGGTCATCACACCGCGCTCGTAGTTCTTCTGGACCTTCTCGGCCTGCGCCTCGTAGCGGCCCAGGATCTCGGCCTTGCTGTCCGGGGTGGTGACGTCGTCGATCGAGACCGTCACGCCCGAGCGCGTGGCCCAGTGGAAGCCGGCATCCTTGAGGGCGTCGAGCGACGCGGCGACCTGCACCTTGGTGTAGCGCTCGGCGAGGTCGTTGACGATCGCTCCGAGGCGCTTCTTGCCGACCTCCTCGTTGACGAACGGGTAGTCCGCCGGGAGCGTGTCGTTGAAGTAGACGCGACCCAGGGTCGTCTCGAGCAGGATCGCGGTCCGCTCCTCCCAGTCGGCACCCAGCTCGAGGTCGAGCGGGGGCACGATGTCGTTGAGGCGGATCTTGATCTTGCTCTGCAGCCCGATCTCGGCGCGGTCGTAGGCCATGATCGCCTCGGCCGGGGACGAGAAGATGCGGCCCTCGCCGACCTCGCCCTCGCGCTCCGCGGTCAGCCAGAAGAGGCCGATGATCATGTCCTGCGAGGGCATGGTCACCGGACGGCCGTCCGAGGGCTTGAGGATGTTGTTGGTCGACAGCATCAGGATGCGGGCCTCGGCCTGCGCCTCCGCGGACAGCGGGAGGTGCACGGCCATCTGGTCACCGTCGAAGTCGGCGTTGAACGCGCCGCACACGAGCGGGTGGATCTGGATGGCCTTGCCCTCGATCAGCTGCGGCTCGAAGGCCTGGATGCCGAGGCGGTGCAGGGTGGGCGCGCGGTTGAGCAGCACGGGGTGCTCGGTGATGACCTCTTCGAGGACGTCCCACACGACCGGGCGCGCGCGCTCGACCATCCGCTTGGCGGACTTGATGTTCTGCGCGTGCGAGAGGTCGACGAGGCGCTTCATCACGAACGGCTTGAAGAGCTCGAGCGCCATCTGCTTGGGCAGGCCGCACTGGTGGAGCTTGAGCTGCGGGCCCGAGACGATGACCGAACGACCGGAGTAGTCGACGCGCTTGCCGAGCAGGTTCTGCCGGAATCGACCCTGCTTGCCCTTGAGCATGTCGGAGAGCGACTTCAGCGGACGGTTGCCCGGACCGGTGACGGGGCGGCCACGACGGCCGTTGTCGAAGAGGCTGTCGACGGCCTCCTGCAGCATCCGCTTCTCGTTGTTGACGATGATCTCGGGGGCACCGAGGTCGAGCAGTCGCTTGAGGCGGTTGTTGCGGTTGATGACGCGGCGGTAGAGGTCGTTCAGGTCGGAGGTGGCGAAGCGGCCACCGTCGAGCTGGACCATCGGACGCAGGTCCGGCGGGATCACCGGGACGGCATCGAGCACCATGCCGATGGGCTGGTTGCCGGTCTTGCGGAAGGCGTCGACGACCTTGAGGCGCTTGAGGGCGCGGACCTTGCGCTGGCCCTTGCCGTTGGCGATGGTGTCGCGCAGCGACTCCACCTCGGCCTCGATGTCGAAGTCCTGGAGGCGCTTCTGGATCGCCGTGGCGCCCATGTGGCCCTCGAAGTACTTGCCGAACCAGGTCTTCATCTCGCGGTAGAGCAGCTCGTCGCCGAGCAGGTCCTGGACCTTGAGGTTCTTGAAGGTGTCCCAGACCTCCTCGAGGCGCGCGATCTCACGGTTGGCGCGGTCACGGAGCTGGTTCATCTCGCGGTCGGCACCGTCGCGCACCTTGCGCTTGGCGTCGGCCTTGGCACCCTCGGCCTCGAGGGTGGCGAGGTCCTCCTCGAGCTTCTTGGCGCGGTCCTCGATGGAGGCGTCGCGACGCTTCTCGAGGCGCTCGCGCTCGAGCCCGACCTTGTTCTCGAGGGACTCGGAGTCGCGGTGGCGCGCGTCCTCGTCGACCGAGGTGATCATGTAGGCGGCGAAGTAGATGACCTTCTCGAGGTCCTTCGGCGCCAGGTCGAGCAGGTAGCCCAGGCGCGACGGGACGCCCTTGAAGTACCAGATGTGGGTCACGGGGGCGGCGAGCTCGATGTGGCCCATGCGCTCACGACGCACCTTGGAACGGGTCACCTCGACGCCGCAGCGCTCGCAGATGATGCCCTTGAAGCGCACGCGCTTGTACTTGCCGCAGTAGCACTCCCAGTCCCGGGTGGGACCGAAGATCTTCTCGCAGAAGAGGCCGTCACGCTCCGGCTTGAGCGTGCGGTAGTTGATGGTCTCCGGCTTCTTGACCTCGCCGTGGCTCCACGTGCGGATGTCGTCCGCCGTGGCCAGGCCGATCTGAAGCTGGTCGAAGAAGTTCACGTCGAGCACGATGGCTGATGTCCTTCGTTAGTTCTGGGAAAGAGTGGTGCTGGGACTGAGGGCGGTACGCCGGCCGGAGCCGGCGTACCGACGCGCTCAGACTTCTTCGACGCTGCTGGGCTCGCGGCGGGAGAGGTCGATGCCGAGCTCCTCGGCGGCCCGGAAGACGTCTTCCTCGGCATCCTTGAGCTCGATCTGCGAGCCGTCCTGCGACAGCACCTCCACGTTGAGGCAGAGCGACTGCATCTCCTTGACGAGCACCTTGAACGACTCGGGGATGCCCGAGTCGGGGATGTTCTCGCCCTTCACGATGGCCTCGTAGACCTTCACGCGCCCCGGGACGTCGTCGGACTTGATCGTCAGCAGCTCCTGGAGGGCGTAGGCAGCGCCGTAGGCCTCCATCGCCCAGACCTCCATCTCGCCGAACCGCTGGCCGCCGAACTGGGCCTTACCACCCAGGGGCTGCTGCGTGATCATCGAGTAGGGGCCGGTCGAGCGAGCGTGGATCTTGTCGTCGACGAGGTGGTGGAGCTTGAGGATGTACATGTAGCCCACCGCCACCGGCGCCGGGAACGGCTCACCCGAGCGACCGTCGAAGAGGGCGGCCTTGCCGTCCTCCTTGACCATCCGCTCACCGTCACGGTTGGGCAGCGTCGCGCCCAGCAGACCGGTGATCTCGTCCTCGCGGGCACCGTCGAAGACCGGGGTCGCGACCTTGGTGCCGGGCTCGCTCTTCTCGGCGTGGATCGCCATCAGGCGGTCCTTCCACTCGGCCGAGCCCTTGTCGCCGTGGAGGTCGATGTCCCAGCCCTGCTTGGCCAGCCAGCCCAGGTGCAGCTCGAGGATCTGGCCGATGTTCATCCGTCGCGGCACACCCAGCGGGTTGAGCACGACGTCGACCGGGGTGCCGTCCTCCATGAACGGCATGTCCTCGACGGGCAGGATCTTGGCGATGACGCCCTTGTTGCCGTGGCGTCCGGCGAGCTTGTCGCCCACCGAGATCTTGCGCTTCTGGGCGACGTAGACGCGGACCAGCTGGTTGACGCCGGGGGGGAGGTCGTCGCCGTCCTCGCGGTCGAAGACCCGCACGCCGATGACCGTGCCGGACTCACCGTGGGGCACCTTCATCGAGGTGTCGCGCACCTCGCGCGCCTTCTCGCCGAAGATCGCGCGGAGCAGGCGCTCCTCGGGGGTGAGCTCGGTCTCGCCCTTGGGCGTGACCTTGCCGACCAGGATGTCACCGGTGGTGACCTCGGCGCCGATGCGGATGATGCCCCGCTCGTCGAGGTCGGCCAGGCCCTCCTCGGAGACGTTGGGGATGTCCCGCGTGATCTCCTCGGGGCCGAGCTTGGTGTCGCGTGCGTCGACCTCGTGCTCCTCGATGTGGATCGAGGTGAGGACGTCCTCCTGCACCAGGCGCTGGCTGAGGATGATCGCGTCCTCGTAGTTGTGGCCCTGCCACGGCATGAAGGCGACGAGCAGGTTGGTGCCCAGCGCCATCTCCGCGTTGTCGGTGCACGGACCGTCGGCGATCGGCGTGCCGACCTCGAGGCGGTCACCGGTCTTCACCAGCGGGCGCTGGTTGATGCAGGTGCCCTGGTTGGAGCGGCGGAACTTGGCCAGCTTGTAGGTCTGGTAGGTGCCGTCGTCGTTCATCGTCTCGATGGCGTCGGCGGACACCTCCTTGACCACACCGGCGTTCTCGGCGACGACCACGTCACCGGCGTCGACGGCGGCGCGGTACTCCATGCCGGTGCCCACGAGGGGGCTGTCGCTCGTGATGAGCGGCACGGCCTGGCGCTGCATGTTGGCGCCCATGAGCGCGCGGTTGGCGTCGTCGTGCTCGAGGAACGGGATCAGGGCCGTCGCGACCGACACCATCTGGCGCGGGGAGACGTCCATGTAGTCGACCTCGTCACGCAGGATCGCGTCGACCTCGCCGTTCTTCTGGCGGACCAGGACGCGCTCCTCGGTGAAGCGCATCTTGTCGTCGAGCGGCGCGTTGGCCTGCGCGATGACGTAGCGGTCCTCGTCGTCGGCGGTGAGGTAGTCGATCTGGTCGGTGACCACACCGGCCTGCACCTTGCGGTAGGGCGTCTCGACGAAGCCGAACGGGTTGATCCGGCCGTAGGAGGCCAGCGACCCGATCAGGCCGATGTTGGGGCCTTCCGGGGTCTCGATCGGGCACATGCGGCCGTAGTGCGACGGGTGGACGTCACGGACCTCCATGCCGGCGCGGTCGCGGGACAGACCACCGGGGCCGAGGGCCGAGAGGCGACGCTTGTGCGTCAGGCCGGCGATCGGGTTGGTCTGGTCCATGAACTGGCTCAGCTGCGAGGTGCCGAAGAACTCCTTCAGCGCCGCGACCACGGGGCGGATGTTGATCAGGGACTGGGGCGTGATGGCCTCGACGTCCTGGGTCGTCATCCGCTCGCGGACCACGCGCTCCATGCGGGCCAGGCCCGTGCGGAGCTGGTTCTGGATGAGCTCGCCGACCGTGCGCATGCGGCGGTTGCCGAAGTGGTCGATGTCGTCGGCCTGGACCTTGACGGGGGCACCGTCGGGACCCTCGACCACGGCGCCGGAGGCGTCGACCAGGTCGGGCGCCTCGCCCTGCACGCCGGCGGCGTGCAGCTGCACGACGTAGCGGATCGCGGCCACGACGTCGTCGATGGTCAGCGTCTGCTGGTCGAAGGCCTCGTGGAGGCCGAGCTTCTTGTTGATCTTGTAGCGGCCGACCTTCGCCAGGTCGTAGCGCTTGGGGTTGAAGTAGTAGTTGTTGAGCAGCGTCTGCGCGGCCTCGGCCGTCGGCGGCTCGCCCGGGCGGAGCTTGCGGTAGATGTCGAGCAGCGCGAGGCGGGTGACCTCGTCGTTGACCTGCTCGGCGGTGGGGGCCTCGCCCCGCGCCTTCTTCTGCAGCTCCTCGTGGACGACCTCGTAGCGGACGCTGTCCTTCTCGAGGGTCAGCATCATGGACTCGTACTGGCCGAACTCCTCGCGGATCTGGTCGGTGGTCCAGCCGAGGGCCTTGAGCAGGACGGTGACGTTCTGCTTGCGCTTGCGGTCGAGGCGTACGCCGACCAGGTCGCGCTTGTCGATCTCGAACTCGAGCCACGCGCCACGGCTCGGGATGAGCTTGGCGGTGAAGATGTCCTTGTCGGACGTCTTGTCCGGGCTCGACTCGAAGTAGACGCCGGGCGAGCGGACGAGCTGGGACACGACGACCCGCTCGGTGCCGTTGATGATGAAGGTGCCCTTGCGGGTCATCATGGGGAAGTCGCCCATGAAGACCGTCTGGCCCTTGATCTCGCCGGTCTCGTGGTTCATGAACTCGGCCGAGACGTAGAGCGGGCGGGAGTAGGTGAAGTCCTTCTCCTTGCACTCCTCCTCGGTGTACTTCTCGTCGAGGAAGACCGGGTTGTCGAAGGAGAGCATCATCGTCTCGGAGAAGTCCTCGATCGGGGAGATCTCCTCGAAGATCTCCTGCAGACCGGTCTTCTCGGAGACGTCCTCACCGGCAGCCCTGCGGGCCGCCACCGTCTCCTCCCAGCGCTCGTTGCCGACCAGCCAGTCGAAGCTGTCGGTCTGGAGCGAGATGAGGGGGGGAACCTCGAGAGGCTCGGTGATCTTTGCAAAAGAAGTGCGACGGTAGTTACCAGCGGAGCTGCGCGCGGCCAAGAGGTGTCCTCACGAATGATCAAGTGATCTGGCGCCGGCCGACCACCGCAACAACCGTCCGAAGGCGTCGGGCATCTGAGGGCAGGCGCAAGGAACTACGATAGCGCAACTGCGGACACGCTTCAAACGCGGGGTCGATTCCCGAAGGGAGAGTGCCACGCGTTGGCCACGACTATGAACGTCGCGGGGCCCCGGGTCAAGCAGAACGCGCCGTGACCACCCGCATGGGCGCCCCCGGCACGGCCCCGACCACCCGCCCGCGGGCGGCCCGGGGCCCGTTCGGGTCAGCCGCGCCGGCGGCGGATCTCGGCGTTGACCGCCGGGATGACCTCGTGGAGGTCGCCGATCACCGCGTGGGTGGCCTTGGTGACCATCGGTGCGTCGGGGTCGGTGTTGATGGCCAGGATGGCCTTGGCGCTGCTGCAGCCCGCCCAGTGCTGGATGGCACCGCTGATGCCGCACGGGATGTAGAGGTCGGGCGCGATCCGGCTCCCGGTCTGGCCCACCTGCTCGTGGTGGGGGCGCCAGCCGAGCGAGGTCACCACGCGCGAGACCCCGAGGGAGGCGTCGAGGAGGTCGACGAGCTCGAGGATCTCGCCGAAGCCGTCGGCCGAGCCGGCCCCGCGCCCCGCGCCGACGACGACGCGCGCCGACTTCAGCGCGCCGGACAGGTCGGGCGCGGGCTCGTCGGTGGACACCACGCGCGCGACGAGGTCGGCCTCGGCGACGTCCGGCGTCTCGATGACGAGCTCGCCCGCACCGGGGGCGTCGGCGGGGGTGGCCTGCACGGCGTGCCCGGCGACCGTGAACACGGCGGGCCGCTGCCCGAGCTGCATCTCCTCCAGCGCGGCGCCGCCCACGACCTGGCGGGTCACCGTGAAGGGCGACAGGCCGCCGAAGGAGACGGCGTTGGCGGCCATCGGCACGCCGGTGCGTGCCGCTGCGTGGGCCAGCACCTCGTTGCCGCGGGACGTGCCGGCGGCCATCAGCACCACCGAGCCCGCCCGCTCGCGGACCGCGAGCATCCCGGCGGCCCAGGCTGCACCGGCATAGGCGTCGTACGCCGACCCGGTGAGCGCGTGGACGCGCCGGACGCCGTAGGACGCGAGCTCGCCGACGAGCGCGTCGTCGGGCCGGCCGACGACGACGGCGTCGATGGCGACCCCGCCGCCGGCGGCGGAGAGGTCGCGGGCGAACGTGAGGGCCTCGCACGAGGTCTCGACGGCCTCGCCCGCGGGCGTGACCTCCACCAGGACCAGGATCATCGGGCCAGCACCCCCAGCTCCTCGAACAGGTCGACGACGGCGGCCGCGGCGCCGGCGCCTTCGCCGAGCACTTGGACGCTCGAGGCCGACGGCGGCGGCAGCACGAGCCGCACCCGCGACGGGCCGACCGGCTCGCCGGTGGGCTCGCGCTCCTCGATCGGGGCCTTCTTGGCCTTCATCCGGCCGGGCACGGTCGGGTAGCGGGGCTCCACGCCGCCCTCGAGGATCGTGACCACAGCGGGCAGCGGCAACCGGTAGGTCTCGAAGCCGTCGGGGCCGGCGCCGCTCGCGGTCACCTCGCCGTCGGACACCGAGACCGTGCTGACGCCGTTGACGACCGGCCAGCCGAGCTCGTAGGCCAGGCGGATGCCGACCTGGAAGTCGCCGGTGTCGGCGGCGTCGTTGCCGAGCAGCACGAGCTGGTGCGGCGAGCCGGCCGCCTCGTGGTCGCGGACGACGGCGGCGATCTCGCGGGCGACGTCGGCCGGGCCGTAGCCCTGCGGGTCGGCGACGACGTGCGTCGCGGCGCCGCACCCGACCGCGAGCGCGGAGCGCAGCTGCTCCACCGCGTCGGCGTCGCCGAGCGTCATCACCGTGGCCGTGCCGCCGTCGGCCGCGGCGACCCGGACGGCGAGCTCGACGGCGCACTCCTCGTGGGCGCTCGTGGTGAAGCCCGCGAAGCGGCCGTCGACGCCCTGGCCGTCCTCGGTGAGGACGACCTCGCTCGAGGAGTCGACGACGCGCTTGACGCAGACGAGGGGCGAGGTCACTTCAGACGCTCGTTGGTCGGGTCGAGCAGTGGGGTGGCGTCGACCGAGCCGACGGTGACCGGGTAGAGCTCCTCCATGTAGGACACGGCGAGCTCGTTGCCGAGGACGGCCTGGTCGGGCGGGAGGTAGGCCATCAGCACGTGGGCGCCGAGCGAGGGCGCGGAGCCCGCGCTGGTGACGTAGGGGTGGTGGCCGTGCCCGTCGGTGAGGACACCTCCGTCGCGGGTGAGGATCGGCTCGCCACCGAGCATGTATCGCTTGGTGCCGGACGCCGACGTGTGGTCGTCGACGGTGAGGGTGCAGAGCACCGACTGCGGGGCGGCGTCACGCTGCGCGAGGTAGGCCTCCTTGCCGACGAAGTCGGCCGCCTTCACCTTGGGCCGCTGCATCCCGGCCTCGACGATGCTGCGCTCGGCGTCGAGCTCGGCACCGAAGGCGCGGTAGCCCTTCTCGATCCGGCCCGTCGTGCCGTAGACGCCGATGCCGGCCGGGACCGCACCGTGCGGGGCGCCGGCCTCGAGGAGCGCCTCCCAGAGGTCGGCCGCCTGCGACATCGGGACGTAGAGCTCCCAGCCGAGCTCGCCGACGTAGGAGATGCGGGACGCCAGGACCGTGATCCCCTCCCCCGAGCCCGCGGAGACCGTGATCTCGCGGCACGTCAGGAAGCCGAAGCCGCCGTCGGAGACGTCGTCGGAGGTGAGCGAGGTCAGGATGTCGCGCGCTCGCGGACCCCAGACGCCGATCGTGGAGACGTCGTCGGTGAGGTCGGTGAGCCGGGTGGAGCCGTCCTCGGGCAGGTGCCCCGAGAACCAGGCCCGGTCGGCCATCCCGTGCGCACCGCCGGTGACGACCCGGAAGTGGTCGTCGCCGAGGCGCATCACGGTCAGGTCGGAGCGGAAGCCGCCCTTGGCGTCGAGCACCGGCGTGTAGACGACCTTTCCGGTGGCGACGTCGCACTGCGCCACACAGGTCCCCTGGACGACGTCGAGCGCCCCGGGGCCGGTGATGTCGAAGATGCAGAACGCCGACAGGTCGATCACCGCGGCGGCCTCGCGCATCCGCAGGTGCTCGGCGTTGATGATCGGGCTCCACCAGCGCGAGTCCCACTCGTGCTCACGCGGCATCACCGCGTCGCCGTACTGCTCGAGCAGCGAGGCGTTGGACTCGTACCAGAAGGGTCGCTCCCACCCGGCGGTCTCGAAGAAGACGGCGCCGAGCTTGGCCTGCGAGTCGTGCATCGGCGAGAGCCGCTGGTCGCGGTCGGACTCGTACTGCTCGCCGGGGTGGATGATGCCGTAGGTCTTGATGAACGACTCGGTCGTGCGCAGGCGGGTGTGCTCGCGGCGCTTCTGGTGCTCGTGGAACCGCGCGATGTCGCTGTGGTGCAGGTCGATCTCGGAGTGGCCGTGGGTCATCCACTCCGCGACCGCGCGGCCCACGCCGGGCCCCTCCTTGATCCAGACAGCCGAGGCCGTCCAGAGGCCGGCGACCTCGCTCTCGCCCAGGATGGGGTTGCCGTCGCAGGTGAGCGACAGCAGGCCGTTGATGGCGTAGCGCATCTCCGCACCCTCGGCGCCCAGCAGCTCCGGCATCAGCTCGTAGGCCTGCTCGAGCTGGGGGTCGAAGTCGTCGGAGGTGAACGGCATCTCGGTCGGCGACAGCTTGGCCTGCTCGATCGAGGGGATGTCCTCGGGCTCGTGGAGGATCGCGCGGTGGGCGTACGAGCCGACCTCCATGTCGGCGCCGTGCTGGCGCTCGTAGCAGAAGGTGTCCATGTCGCGGACGATCGGGAAGGAGATCTCGCCCTCCCGCTCGGCCAGCTGCGGGCAGGGGCCGACGCTGATCATCTGGTGGACGGCGGGGGTCAGCGGGATGCTGATGCCGGCCATGTCGCCGAGCTTGGGGCTCCAGACGCCGGCCGCGATGACGACGGTGCCGGCCTCGATGTCGCCGCCCGTGGTGCGCACGCGGGTGATGCGCCGGTTGCCGTTGGCGCCCTCCTCGGTGTCGAGGCCGACGACCTCGACCGTGGGGACGACGGTCAGCTCGCCGGTGGCGAGCGCGCGCTCGCGCATGATGGTGCCGGCGCGCAGGGAGTCGACGACGCCGACCCCGGGCGTCCAGAACGCCCCGATGAACTGGTCCTCCTCGATGAAGGGGACCTTCTCCTTCACGAACGCGGGGCTGACCAGCTCGGCCTCGATGCCCCACGCGCGGGCGCTCGACATCCGGCGCCGCAGCTCCTCCATCCGCTCCTCGGTGCGGGCGATCTCGAACCCGCCCGACTGCGTGAAGACGCCCATCTCCTCGTACTGCACGACCGAGTCGAGGGTGAGGTCGGTGATCTCGCGGGAGTGGTCGACGGTGAAGATGAAGTTGGACGCGTGGCCGGTCGAGCCGCCCGGGTTGGGCAGCGCTCCCTTGTCGATCTGCACCACGTTCTTCCACCCGAGCCGGGTCAGGTGGTGCACGAGGCTGTTGCCGACGATGCCGGCTCCGATCACGACGACGTCCGCGGTCGCGGGGACCTCTGCCATGGCTGACCTTCCTGGGGCGAGTGAGTAGCGCTGTGGTTGCGTATCACGCAACACGTTGCGTCATGTGCGACATGCAGAAATGTACGCCGCCGCTCCCCGGCACTGTCAAGGATGTCCGGGGAGCGGTCGGCGGGGTGACGCGGCCGCGGTGGACCGGTCAGTCGGTGCGGCGCTGCTCCCGGGCGGCCTCGGCGCTCGCCTCGGTGCCCGCCTCGGTGCTCGTCCGGGCCCTCGCGCCGGTCCTCGCGTCGGTGCTCCCGCTGGCGCCGCTCCCCGCGGGGCCCGGGCTCACGTCGTCGGGGTCGGCCCCGAGCGCGGCGAGCGCGACGGAGTGGTTCTCCATGGAGTCGTAGCGCTGGGCGTGGAGGACGGCCTTGCGCACCCGCGGCGGCAGCGTGGACTCGTACGGCTCCTCGCGCAGCGCCTTCATCAGCGACACGCACATCGCGCAGATGACCAGCATGAAGGGGCCGGCCACGATGATCACCAGTGTCTGCAGCGCCCCGAGTCCGCCGGAGAAGAGCAGGATCGCAGCCACCGCGCCCTGGGCGACGCCCCAGAAGACGACCAGCCAGCGCATCGGCTCCTCCTTGCCGTTCTGGCTCAGCATGCCCATCACGATGGAGGCGGAGTCGGCGCCGGTGATGAAGAAGATCGCCACGAGGAAGACGGCCAGCACCACGGTGATGCTCGCGAGGGGGTACTCCCGCAGCATGGCGAACAGCGCGCCCTCGCTGCCCGTCGCGAGCTCGTCGGTGAAGTCGCGCGCACCGGAGAGCTGCAGGTCGAAGGCCGAGCCGGCCATGATCGAGAACCACACGAACGACACCAGGCTCGGCACCAGGATCACGTAGATGACGAACTGGCGGATCGTGCGGCCCTTCGAGATGCGCGCGATGAACATCCCGACGAAGGGCGTCCACGAGATCCACCAGGCCCAGTAGAAGATCGTCCAGGCGCTCAGGAACTCGGTGCCGCCGAAGGCGCCGGTGCGGAACGCCATCGTCGGCAGGTGCGTGAGGTAGCCGCCCAGCGACTCGGTGAAGGTGCTGAGGATGAACACCGTCGGACCGACGACGAAGAGGAAGAGCACCAGCAGCAGCGCGGCGACCGCGTTGGCGTTGGAGAGGATCTGGACGCCCTTGTCGACGCCCGTGACCGCCGACAGCACGAAGCAGAGGGTCAGGACCGCGATGACGCCGACCGTGAGCCACCTCGACTGGCCGCTGCCGAAGACGTCGTCGAGCCCGCCGGTGATCTGCAGCGCGCCGAGGCCCAGCGAGGTGGCGGAGCCGAAGAGCGTGGCGAAGATCGCGATCACGTCGATGGCCTTGCCCGGGCCGCCCTTGGCGTGCCGGCCGAGCAGTGGCCCGAAGGCGCCGGACACGAGGTTGCCGGACCCCTTGCGGTAGGCGAAGTATCCGATGGCGAGGCCGATCACGGCGTACATCGACCAGGGGTGGAAGCCCCAGTGGAAGAAGGCGTACTCCATCGCGACGCGGGCGCTGTCGGGGGTGGACGGGTCGCCGCGGCCGGGCGGGATGCTCGCGGCGTCGGTGGCGGTGAGGTAGGTCAGCGGCTCCGCGACGCCCCAGAACATGAGGCCGATGCCCATGCCGGTGGCGAACATCATTGAGACCCAGGAGAAGGTGGAGAACTCGGGGGTGGAGTCGTCCGGGCCGAGCTTGATGTTGCCGTAGCGGGTGAGCGCCAGGTAGGCCGAGAACAGCAGGAACATCGCGCTGACCAGGATGAACAGCCAGCCGAAGGACCGCGTCAGCCAGCCGAGCACCTCCCCGGTGCCGGTGCCCATGCCCTCGGAGTCGAGGATCCCCCACAGCAGGAAGGCACAGGCGAGCGCTGCGGCGACCCCGAAGGTGACCTTGTCGAGCGGGAAGTGACCGTCCCCGGTCCGGCCGCCGTCGCCGGGCGTGGGCACCCGGGTGTCCGGTCCCCCGATGGGTTCCTTGAGTGCCATGGTCCGCCCCATTCCGTTGCGCGTTGCGCAACCTAGTGCGTGGTTAGCAACACACAGTGGCCCCGCCCCGGTCGACTGTCAAGGGTCGACCGGGACGGCGGCCGTCAGCCGAGCCAGGCGTCGACCTTGTCCTGGTTGTCCTCGATCCACGTCGTCGCGGCCTCCTCCGGGGACATGCCGTCGCCCGCGATGTAGCCGGCCACGACGTTCTGGTCCTCGTTGGTCCACTCGAAGTTCTCGACCAGCCCGACGGCGGTGGAGTCGGAGGCGGCCCAGTCGGTGCCGACGATCTTCTTGAGCTCGGTCTCGGGGTAGTCGCAGGCGACGTCCTGCGGGTCCGCCTGGCAACCCTCCTCGTAGGGCGGCAGGGCGACCTTGGCGAGCGGCACCTCGGCCATGAAGTACTGCGGCTCGTAGAAGTAGCCGATGAGGAACTCCTTGTTCTCCTCGGCCTTGCGGAACGCCTCGATGCTGGCGGCCTCGGACCCGGAGAACACGACCTTGAAGTCGAGGTCGAGGTTGCTCACGATCGCCTCGTCGAACTGGACGTACGACGGGTCGGCGCCGAGGAACTGGCCCTGGCCGCCGGACTCGGAGGTGGCGAAGTCGGCGGCGTACTTGTTGAGGTTCTCCCACTCGAGGATGTCGGGGTGCTCCTCGGCGAGCCACGGCGGGACGTACCAGCCGATGATGCCGACGTTGCCCTGCGGCCCCATGTCCATCGCGGTGCCGTCGCCCTCGCCCTCGAAGAACTTCTTCTCGAGGTCGGGGTGGCCCCAGTCCTCGATGACGACGTCGACCTCGCCGGTGCCGAAGCCCTGCCAGGACACGTCCTCCTTGAGGTCCTTGTAGTTCACCGTGCAGCCCAGCTGGTCCTGGGCGACGGTGCCGACGACGTAGGCGCTGGCCTCGTAGCCCACCCAGGGGTTGACGGCCATGTTGAGCTCACCGCACTCGCCGCCGGCCTCGGCGGCCTCGGCGGCCTGCGACTCGTTGGCCTCGGTCTCGGCCTCGATGGACCCGCCCCCGCACGCAGAGAGGGCCAGGGTGGCGACGGTGGCGAGTGCCCCCAGCCGAGCCCCCCGGCTCGTGACGATCCTCATGGTGGTTCTCCTTCTCTCCTCAGCGGTCGACAGGACCGGTGGTTGTCAGTGGGGCGGCCCGATCGGCAGCCGGATGTGGAAGGCCCGCCGCGTGCCGGGGCCGTCGTCGCGGCGCACGTCGGCCGCCGCGCGGGTGATCCGGTCGAGCATGATGCCGAGGAGCACGATGGCGAGGCCGGCGGCCAGGCCCTTGCCCCAGGCCTCGCTGCGGGAGAAGCCGTAGACGACGCCGAAGCCGAGCGCACCGGCTCCCACGAGGCCGCCGATGACCGTCATCGACAAGACGTAGAGCAGGCCCTGGTTGGTGGCCAGCACCAGCGAGCCCCGCGCCATCGGGAGCTGCACCTTGACGATCTCCTGCCACGTGGTCTGCCCGGTCGAGCGACCCGCCTCGATCGTCGTGGGCGAGACGCCCTTGACCCCGTCGGCGACCAGCTTGATGGCCGCCGGGGCGGCGTAGACGATGGCGGCGACGATGGCGGTGAAACGCGAGGGGCCGAAGAGGGCCAGCACGGGGATGAGGTAGACGAACGGCGGGATGGTCTGCCCGGCGTCGAGGACCGGCCGGATGCCGAGGTCCACCCTCCGGTCCCGGGCCATCCAGACCCCGAAGACGAGGGCCAGCGCCATCACCAGCACGGTGGCGACCATGGTCATGGTCAGGGTGATCATCGCGTCGTGCCACAGGTCGAGGTAGTAGATGCCGGCCAGGCAGACGAGCGTCGAGACCAGCGCCCGCGCGCCGCCAAAGACGAACGCGAGCGCGGAGATCGCGGCGAACGACACGTACCACGGCGACTCCGCGAGGAGCGACTGCATGGGGTTGAGCAGCGCGTTGGTGATCGCGTCCTTGAACGCCCCGGTGAGCTCGCCGAAGGTGTCGGTGAACCAGTCGACGCCGTCGCCGACCGCGGACCCGATCCGGTCTCCGATGCTGTAGGTCGGGAACTCGGCGAGGGTGACGTAGGTGCGCGACAGGTAGACGGCCACCAGCGTGGCCGCGGCCCCGACCAGGAGCAGCACGCGGCGCACCCGCGGGTCACCACCCCCGCCCCGCGCGACCTTCTCCGCGCGCTCGCTCGCCGCCGTCGTGGTGCGGTCGAGCATCACCGCCATCACCACGATCAGTGCGCCGGGGACGACGGCGGCGCCGACGTCGTTGATCCGCAGTGCATCCAGCACCGGCTGGCCGAGCCCCGGGCCGTCGACGAACGCGGCCAGCGTCGCCATCGACAGTGCGGCCAGCGTGGTCTGGTTGAGGCCCACGATGATGGTCTTGCGCGCCATCGGGACCTGCACCTTGAGCAGCCGCTGCCAGGAGGTCTGCCCGGCCGAGTCGGTCGCCTCGATGGTCGTCTCGGGCACCTCCCGGATGCCGAAGCCGGCGATGCGGATCAGGGGCGGCAGCGCGTAGATGAGCGTCGCGACGACCGCGGCGCTCGTGCCGATGCCGAAGAAGAGCACGATCGGCAGCAGGTAGACGAAGGTCGGCATCGTCTGCATCAGGTCGAGGAAGACCGTGACCACCCGATTGGCGCCGGCGTGCGTGCCAATGAGCACCGCCAGCGGCATCCCGATGACCACGACCATCGTCACCGCGATGCCGGTGACGATGAGCAGGTCGAGCGAGTCCTGCCAGAAGCCGAGGACGCCGAAGGACAGGAAGGAGGCGCACACCAGGATCGCGATCCGCCAGCTCGCGATCGCCAGCCCGACGTACGTCGCCAGCGCGACCACGCCGAGCCAGCCGATCTCCGGCACGGGCCGGGGCAGGTTGGGCTTGACGACCATCCGCTGCAGCCAGTCGACCCAGGAGCGGAAGAACTCGGCGATCGCGTTGGTCACCTGCATGACCGGGTTGGTGTCGCGCCCGGCCAGGAGCCAGTTCTGGAGCTCGGTGAAGCTGTCGTGCAGCTCGGTGCGGGCCACGCCCGGAAGCGGCAGCGTGTCCGTGCCCTCGGTGAAGGACCACACGACGATCCACGCCACCACGACCGCGGAGGCGGGGATCCAGCGGCTGAGGTGGGCCTCGGCCTCGACCGGCGGCGGCGCGCCCGGCTCGACGCGCCGCGGTGCGGCCTCCGGATCGGTCGCGGTGGCGGTCACGGCTCCTCCTCGGCCACGACGACGCGCATGATGTCCTCCTCGTCGACCACCCCGACGAGCCGGTCGCCGTCGACGACCCGGATCGGGTGCTCGGAGGCGATGGCGGCCCGGGCGGCCTGGCGCACGATCGTCGAGACCGGCAGCGCCGGCCCGTCCATCGACTCACCGGGTCGCGGCTCGCGCATCACCCACTTCAGCGTCAGCACGTGCGACTTCGGGACCTCCGAGACGAAGTCCTTGACGTAGTCGTCGGCCGGGCGGGCCACGACCTCGTCGGGGGTGCCGATCTGCACGATCGCCCCGTCGCGCAGGATCATGATCCGGTCACCGAGCTTGAGGGCCTCGGCGAGGTCGTGGGTGATGAAGACCATCGTCTTGCCGAGCTCGCGGTGCAGCCGGATGACCTCGTTCTGCATGTCGCGGCGGATCAGGGGGTCGAGCGCGGAGAACGGCTCGTCGAAGAGCAGCATCTCCGGGTCGCCGGCCAGGGCGCGGGCCAGACCGACCCGCTGCTGCATGCCGCCGGAGAGCTGGTCGGGGTAGGACTTCTCGTAGCCGGTGAGACCGACGAGGTCGACGACCTGCCCGGCCTTCTCCCGCCGCTCCTTCTTGGGGACGCCGCGCACCTCGAGCCCGTAGGCGACGTTGTCGATGACCTGCCGGTGCGGCAGCAACCCGAAGTGCTGGAACACCATGGAGACCTGGGTGCGGCGTACGTCGCGCAGCTGGCTCTCCGAGGCCGAGGTGATGTCCATCCCGTTGAGCGACACCGTCCCGCTGGTGGGCTCGATGAGGCGGGTGAGGAGCCGCACGAGCGTCGACTTGCCCGACCCGGAGAGGCCCATCACGACGAACACCTCGCCGGGTGCGACCTCGAACGACACGTCCTTGACCCCGACCACGTTGCCGGTCTTGGTCTTGAGCTCGGCGCGCGACAGCTCGGCGTCGGCCGTGCCGATGATGCGGTCCGAGCGGGGACCGAAGATCTTCCAGAGACTGTCGACCGACAGGGCTGCCGTCATGGCTGCTCCTCCGCTGGGTGGTGGACGGAACCGGCGGGGACCGCGTTGCGCGGGTCCCCGGGCGGGTGGAGCGGGGACTGGTCACGGTGCCGGTAGTAGGGCACCTCGGCGGGAGCGAGCGGCGTATTACCCAGAATGAGGTCGGCAGCCTTCTCGGCGACCATCATCACGGGCGCGTAGATGTTGCCGTTGGTGACGAACGGGAAGACGCTGGCGTCCACCACGCGCAGGCCCTCGGTGCCGTGCACCCGGAGGCTCGCGGGGTCGGTGACGGACAGGTCGTCGGTGCCCATCTTGGCGGTGCACGAGGGGTGCAGCGCGGTCTCGGCGTCGCGGCGCACCCAGTCGAGGACCTCCTCGTCGGTGCTCACCGACGGACCGGGCGACAGCTCGCCGCCGTTGAACGGAGCGAACGCCGGCTGGTTGAGGATGTCGCGGGCGACGCGCACGGCCTCGACCCACTCCCTCCTGTCGTTGTCGGTCGAGAGGTAGTTGAAGAGCATCCGCGGCTTCTGCCGCGGGTCGGTCGAGGCGATCCGCACCCACCCGCGGGTGTCGGCGTACATCGGGCCGATGTGGACCTGGTAGCCGTGGGCGTACTTGTCCTGCCCCGCGGGCGCGGAGCCGTCGTAGCGGATCGCGATCGGCAGGAAGTGGAACATGAGGTTGGGCCAGTCGACGTCCTCGTTGGAGCGGCAGAAGCCGCCGCCCTCGAAGTGGTTGGAGGCCGCCGTGCCGGTGCGCCTGAACAGCCACTCCAGCCCGACCAGCGGCCGGTTGCGCCACTTGAGGCCCTCGACGATCGAGACCGGCTGGAGCGAGGCGTACTGGATGTAGACCTCGAGGTGGTCCTGGAGGTTCTCCCCCACGCCGGGCAGGTCCTGCACCATCTCCACGCCCAGCGGCCGCAGGTGCTCCGCGTTGCCGACACCGGACAGCTGCAGCAGCTGCGGGGAGTTGATCGCGCCGCCGCAGAGGATGACCTCGCCCGCGCTCACCTGCTCGTGGCGGCGGCCGGCGCGGAGGTAGTCGACGCCGACCGCGCGGGTGCCCTCGAAGCGGATGCGGGTGGCCTGGGCGAAGGTCTCGACCGTGAGGTTCTTGCGCTTCATGACCGGGTGGAGGTAGGCCCGGGCGGCCGACATCCGCACGCCCTTGACGATGTTGCGGTCGAAGCGCCCGAAGCCCTCCTGGCGGTAGCCGTTGACGTCGTCGGTCAGGGGGTAGCCGGCCTGCTGCGCCGCCTCGAAGAACGCGCTGAAGAGCGGGTTGGTGGCCGGGCTCCGCTCGAGCACCAGCGGACCCGACCCGCCCCGCCAGGCGTCGGCGCCGACCTGCCCGTCGGGCATGACCAGCGACTCCATCCGCTTGAAGTAGGGCAGGCAGTGGCGGTAGTCCCACGCCTCCATTCCCGGCTCGCGGGCCCACCGCTCGTAGTCCATCGGGTTGCCGCGCTGGAAGATCATCCCGTTGATCGAGGACGAGCCGCCGAGGACCCTGCCGCGGGCGTGGTAGATCCGGCGCCCTCCCATCGCCGGCTCCGGCTCCGACTCGTACTTCCAGTCGTAGAGGGAGTTGCCGATCGGGAACGGCAGCGCCGCCGGGGCGTGGATGAGCGGGTCGAAGCGGTCGGTGCGGCCCGCCTCGAGCACGAGCACCGACGTGGAGGGGTCCGCGGAGAGGCGGTTCGCGAGCGCGCAGCCGGCCGACCCACCACCCACGATGACGACGTCGTACCGGTTCGCAGCCACGGCCTACCCCGGCATCCTCGGCGAGAACCAGCTCTGCACCGCCGGCCGGACGTTGTGCCAGACATGCTTGGTCTCGCGGTACTCCTCGAGCCCGGCGAGCCCGAGCTCGCGCCCGGTGCCCGACTGCTTGTAGCCGCCCCACTCGGCCTGGGGGACGTAGGGGTGGTAGTCGTTGATCCACACGGTGCCCATGCGCAGCCGCGCGGCGACGCGCTCGGCGCGGCCGGCGTCCTGGGTCCACACCGCACCGGCGAGGCCGTAGATGCTGTCGTTGGCGATGGCCACCGCCTCGTCCTCGTCGCGGAACGTCTCGACGGTGAGCACCGGCCCGAACGACTCGTCCTGCACCACCGCCATCGACGTCGTGCAGCGGTCGAGGACCGTCGGGAGGTAGTAGAAGCCGTCGGCCAGCGCCGGGTCGTCGGGGCGGGCACCGCCGCAGCGCAGCACCGCTCCCTCGGCCAGCCCGCGGGCGACGTACGCCTCCACCTTGTCGCGGTGGGCGGAGCTGGTGAGCGGACCGGTCTCGGCGTCGTCGTCGAAGGGACCGCCGAGGCGGATCACGCGAGCGCGGGCGACGAGGGCGTCGACGAACTCGTCGTGGATCGACTCCTCGACGAGGAGGCGCGCACCCGCGGAGCAGACCTGGCCGGAGTGCAGGAAGACCGCGGTCAGGGCGTAGTCGAGCGCCACGTCGCGGTCGGCGTCGGCGAAGACGATGTTGGGGTTCTTGCCGCCGAGCTCGAGCGCCACCTTCTTGACCGTCGCCGCGGCGGCTGCGCCGATCCGGCGCCCGGTCTCGATGCCGCCGGTGAAGGACACCATGTCGACCCGCGGGTCCGTCGAGAGCGGCGCCCCGGCGGTGGCACCGGCGCCCAGGACGAGGTTGCCCACCCCGGGCGGCAGTCCCGCCTCCTCGAGCAGCCGCATGAGGTGGATGGCGGAGTGCGGGGTCAGCTCGCTGGGCTTGAGCACGAACGTGTTGCCCGTGGCCAGGCAGGGCGCGACCTTCCAGGAGACCTGGAGGAGCGGGTAGTTCCAGGGGGTGATGAGGGCGCACACCCCGATCGGCTCGTGCACGATCCGGCTGACCACGTCGGGCCGACCGGTGTCGACCACCCGGCCCGCCTCCTCGGTCGCCGTGCGGCCGTAGTGCCGGAACACCGAGACCACGTCGGCGACGTCGTACTGCCCCTCCACGAAGCGCTTGCCGGTGTCGAGGGCCTCCATCCGCGCGATCAGGTCGGTGTCGCGCTCGAGGAGGTCGGCGAGCCGCAGCAGCAGGTCGCCGCGCTCCCGGCCGGAGGTGGTGGGCCAGGGTCCGTCGTGGAAGGCCGCGTGGGCGGCGGCGATGGCGGCCTCGGTGTCGACGGCCTCGGCCTCGTCGACCTCGGCGACGAGGGTGCCGTCGGCCGGGCACCGGATCTCGCGGCGCGCCCCGGAGAGCGCGGTCGCCCACGCTCCGTCGATGTAGAGATCCGGCACGCGTGTCCTGCCCTCGGTGAGTTGTTGCGCATGTCGCAACCAGGTGCTCCGAGCGCAACCGGCGAGACACCCCGAAGGATGGTGCGAAGCCCTTGTCCCGTCAAGGGCCGAGCCCCGGGTGGTGGGGACAGTGTGACCTACCTGTGACCCCACCCGAGACGGTGGGACACCTCGCGGGCGGCTTCGACGACCGCCCGGACCACCTCGGCCAACCGGTCCTCGGGCAGCCGGAACGACGGTCCGGAGACGCTGATCGAGGCGACCACGTCGCCGTGCGCGTTGCGGATCGGCGCGGCGACCGCGGTGAGGCCGACCTCCAGCTCGTCGACGGCGACGGCGTGGCCCTGCTCGCGGACCTGGGCCAGCTCCTCGCGCAGCTGCGCGCGCCGGGTGATCGTGTGGGGGGTGTACGTCGCCAGCTGGCCGAGGACGGCCTCCAGGCCGGGCTCGTCCAGCCCGGCCAGCAGCACCTTGCCGTTGCTCGTCGCGTGGAGCGGGATGTGCTGCCCGACCCAGTTGTGCGGCTGGAGGGCCGAGGAGCCGGCGACCTGGTCGAGGTAGAGCGCCGAGCTCTCGGCGAGGACGGCGATGTTGACCGTCTCGCCCGTGTCGGCCGCGAGCTGGCGCGCGATCGGCCGGGCCTCCTGCACGAGGTCGAGGCGTGCCGTCGTGGCGCCCGCCAGTCGGAGGATGCCCATCCCGAGGCGGTAGCGCCCCCGGTCGGCGGTCTGCTCGACGAGGCGGTGCGCCTCGAGCGTCGCGACCAGCCGGAAGGCGGTGCTCTTGTGGACGCCGAGCTCGCCGGCGATCTCGGTGACGCCGGACTCGCCGGTGCGCGCCAGCACCTCGAGGATCCCCAGCGCGCGGTCGACCGACTGCACACCCGCACCCGTCACGGCGGAGCTCGCGGGCGCCTGCTCCTCGCCCCGGTCCTGCACGTCGGCACCCTTCGCCATGGGGGGACACTAGCGCAGCGGCTGTTGCGTATCGCAGACTGCGTTCCGTGGAGCGCAACAGCAGCGGTCCCATCGCCACCACCACGCCGGCCACCACGGCCGACCACTCGTCAGGAGACACCATGCCGCACGGCCCCGGCGGAGCCGCGTACGTCCTCACCCTCTCGTGCCCCGACCGCCCCGGCATCGTCCACGCCGTCTCGGGCTTCCTGGTGGAGCAGGGGGCCAACATCGTGGAGAGCCAGCAGTTCGGCGACCGCCTCACCGACACCTTCTTCATGCGGATCGGCTTCGACGCCGACGCTCCCCGCGGCGCCGACGCGCTCCGCGGTGACTTCGCGGGGGTCGCCGAGCGGTTCGGCATGGAGTTCGAGCTGTGGGCGGCGGCCGCGCCTTACCGCACGCTGATCATGGTCTCCAAGCACCTGCACTGCCTCAACGACCTGCTGTTCCGCGCCAGCACCGGCGCCCTGCAGATCGAGATCCCGGCCGTCGTGTCCAACCACCCCGACGCCGGCGCGCTGGCGAGGTCGTACGGCGTGGAGTTCCACCACGTCCCGGTGACCCCCGAGACCAAGGCGGACGCCGAGAAGCGGCTGATGGAGCTGGTCGACGAGACCGGCGCCCACCTGGTCGTGCTCGCCCGTTACATGCAGGTGCTCTCCGACGACCTGTGCCGCCAGCTGTCCGGGCGGGCGATCAACATCCACCACTCGTTCCTGCCGAGCTTCAAGGGAGCCCGGCCCTACCACCAGGCCTTCGACCGTGGCGTGAAGCTGGTGGGCGCGACCGCGCACTACGTGACCGGCGACCTCGACGAGGGGCCGATCATCGAGCAGGACGTCCTGCGCGTGGACCACGGCTACGACCAGGACATGCTCGTCTCGGCAGGACGCGACGTGGAGGCGCAGGTGCTCTCGCGGGCGGTGCGCTGGCACGCCCAGTCGCGGGTCCTGCTCAACGGCGAGCGCACCGTCGTGTTCCGCTGAACCGACGGCACCACCACTGAGGGAGCCGCCATGCAGTCCGACATCGAGATCGCCAACGCCGCCGTCCTGCGCCCCATCCGGGAGATCGCCGAGGAGACGCTGGGCATCGCGGAGGAGCACCTGGTGCCCTACGGGCACGACAAGGCGAAGGTCGACATCGGCTACCTCACCTCGCTGGCGGACCGCCCCCTCGGCAAGCTCGTCCTGGTGACGGCGCTGTCGCCGACCCCGCCGGGCGAGGGCAAGACCACCACCACCGTCGGCCTCACCGACGCGCTGCACGGACTGGGCCACCGCACGGTCGCCTGCCTGCGGGAGCCGTCGATGGGACCGGTCTTCGGCATGAAGGGCGGCGCCGCCGGCGGCGGGTGGAGCCAGGTCGTGCCGATGACCGACATCAACCTGCACTTCACCGGCGACTTCGCGGCCATCGCGGCGGCCAACAACCTGCTCGCCGCCCTCATCGACAACCACGTCCACCACGGCAACGAGCTCGACATCGACGTGCGCAGCGTGACGTGGAAGCGCGTGCTGGACACCAACGACCGGGCGCTGCGCGAGGTCGTCGTGGCGATGGGCGGGCACGCCAACGGCTTCCCGCGCGAGGACGGGTTCGACATCGTCGTCGCCTCCGAGCTGATGGCGATCTTCTGCCTCACCGAGTCGCGCGCCGACCTCAAGCGCCGCATCGGCGACATCGTGATCGGCTACGACCGCTCGACCAAGCCGGTCACCGCGCGCGACCTCGGTGCCGACGGCGCGATGGCCGTCCTGCTGAGCACCGCGCTGGCACCCAACCTCGTCCAGACCCTCGAAGGGGCGCCGGCCTTCGTGCACGGCGGCCCGTTCGCCAACATCGCCCACGGCTGCAGCTCGGTGATGGCCACCCGGGCGGGGCTGCGGCTGGCGGACTTCGTCGTCACCGAAGCGGGCTTCGGCGCCGACCTCGGCGCGGAGAAGTTCGTCGACATCAAGTGCCGCAAGTCCGGCCTGCGCCCCGACGTGGCGGTCGTCGTCGCCACCGTCCGTGCCCTCAAGTACCACGGCGGCGTGGCGCTCACCGACCTCGGCACCGAGGACGTCGCCGCGGTCAAGGCCGGCATGGCCAACCTGCGCCGGCACCTCGCCAACGTCCGTGACGTCTACGGCATCCCGTGCGTCGTCGCGGTCAACCGCTTCCCCACCGACACCGACGCCGAGGTGGCCCGGGTGGTCGAGCTCGTCGCCGACGAGGGCGTGCGCGCATTCCCCGCCACGCACTTCGCCGACGGCGGCAACGGCGCCAAGGACCTCGCCGAGGGCGTTCTCGCCACGCTGGCCGAGCCGTCCGCCCAGGAGTTCTCCTTCACCTACGACGACGACCTGTCGCTGACGGAGAAGGTCGAGGCGATCGCCACCCGGCTCTACGGCTCCGGGCTGGTGACGTGGGACGCCAAGGCGCGCCGCCGGCTGGAGCGCATCGAGCGCGACGGCTACTCCGGCCTGCCCGTCTGCATCGCCAAGACCCAGTACTCGTTCTCCACCGACCCCAAGTCGCTCGGCGCGCCCTCGGGCCACGAGCTGCACGTGCGGGAGGTACGCCTCTCCGCCGGCGCCGGGTTCGTGGTGGTGGTCTGCGGCGACATGATGACCATGCCCGGGCTGCCCCGCGAGCCCTCCGCGGCGCGGATCGACCTGGCGGACGACGGGACGATCATCGGGCTGTCGTAGGCGGGCAGTCCGCCGCCTGTCGGGGACGTCTGGATCTGCCTACTTGCGGGCACGGCCGAGCGCGCGGAGCTGCCGATGTCCGTGCTCACCGGGCGTTGGGTTGCACCGGGGTTGTTGTCCGGATATGACTGAGGGCCCGCGACCTAGCGGGCCCTCAGCAGTCTCGTCGGTGTCAGGACGCGTGTTGGTCGGCCTCTTCGGGCGCCTCCTGCAGTGCTCGCACTTCGACACGCGACTCCAGGGCCTTCGACGCCTTGGACGCCCAGTCGACGGCGGTCTCGTGGTCGGCGACATCGATGACCCAGAAGCCGCCGAGGTACTCCGGCGCTTCGACGAACGGGCCGTCAGTTCGGATGAGGGACTCGCCAGTGTTGTCGACGGTGACCGCCGTCGACGGCGGGTGCAGGCCACCGGCGAAGACGAACGCGCCCGAGCCCATCAGCTCTTCGATGAAGGCGCCGGCCGCGGCCATCGCAGCCTCTGCCACTGCGGGGTCCATGGACTCCAGCGTGGGCGACTCGTCGGTGTCGTGGGGCAGGGACAGCAGGTGCTGAGTCATGAGTAGTTTCTCCTTCGTAGGTCGCGCAAGACAATGAGCGTTGTAGGGGTCAGCGTGCGCTGATGCCGTCGAGGTGCAGGACACCGTTGTCGCCGTACTTCTCGGCGACGAAGTCGGGGCTCTTGGTGATGAGCTGAGCGAGGTTGGCCGCGTGGCCGTGGCCCAGGTCGTGGTCCGTCTTGAGCCAGGTGATGACGTCGGCAGCCTTTGCGCCGTCGAGGCCTTTCTCGGTGGCGAGCTCGAGGAAGCGTCGCGGCGTGATGCCGGTCTGTCGTTCGGCGTTGTCGAGGTAGGTCTGGAACCCGCTCATCGTGGATGCTCCTGCGCTGTGGGGATCGGTGAGGACGGTGCGTGCAGAACCTTCGCGGTACCCGAGCCCGCCTGACTAGGCTTTCGACGTGCATCGAAACGCGTCAGCGCCGAGCGGTCCTCGTGCCTTGTTCCACCTCGGCGCAGCTGACGTCTCAGCCATCCGTTTCGGCGTTTCTCCCTCCCACGAGCTCGCTCTCGCCGTGCGGGTGCTGCTGTCGCCCGGCAGTCAGCCGCTGCACTGGGGCTGGCTGCGCTCGCTGCGCGACCGAGTGCCGACGAAGGCGTTCGAGCTTGTTGCTTCAGTGGTGGGCGACCAGGGCTACTTCCCCGACTTCCTCACCGTCGCCCCCGAGTGGGACACGACGCTTGCTACGGAGCTCGCTCGGATACGCGCCACGGCGCACCACGCGTTCGCTGTCGACATCGGGCGCGCCCTCCGGCGACCGCCTCTCCCGGGCCATGCCGGGCCTGTTGGCCGCGCCCATCTCGACCGACTCGCCGCGGACCCGGGCGCCGGCCTCGCCGAACTCGCGGAAGCATGGGACGAGCTCTTTGACGCCCTGCTCTCACCCAGCTGGGCCCAGCTCGAGCGCATCCTGCGCGCCGACATCGGACTACGCGTGCGCCGCATGGCGGAGGAGGGACTGGCCGCGATGGTCGACACCCTGCACAGCACGATCAGCTGGCAGTCGGACGCGGTCCGTGTGTCCACCACGTCCTACGGCGACGACGTCGACTGCGCCGGCAGTGGCCTCGTCCTCGTACCCTCGGTGATGAACCCCTTGCGGTGCACCGTGCTCACCCACACAGCCGGTCGTGCGGCCATCTTCTACCCGGCCATGGGCGTCTCGGAGCGGTGGCAGCTCGAACGCGACACCCACGCACTTGAAGGCATCCTGGGAGCCGGACGGGCCAAGGTGCTCGTCTCCCTGAACGGGCCGATGAGCACGACCGAGATCGGCACGTCGTGCGACCTCGCCGTGTCCACCGCCTCGTTCCACCTGTCCCGCCTCCGCGACGCCGGCGTCGTTGACAGCCGTCGCGACGGCACACGAGTGCTGCACGTCCGCACACCCTTGGGTGAAGCACTGGTCACCAGCTCGACCTGAGACGGGGCCGGGCGACCAGCAGGACCCCCGAATCTGCGCATCCGCACATGCCGATGAGCGTGCAACGCGCTGTACGGTCAACTGCTCTCGGATCTGGCCGCGCGCATATGCGACAGCGCCGACGTGGGTTCCAGAAGGGTCATCGAGCGAAACGGCGGGACGTTGAAGGACGAGCGCCCGAGTCCACGTGGGTCGGAGCGGCGCTACTGGATTTCGCTGTAGCGGCCGAAGGGCATCCGTTCGCACCATCGCAAACGCCCGGATCTGCCGCGATGAGTGCGTCACTTCGCCGCCTGCCTGTAGTGAATTCCGGCCGCGCGCTGGCGCCGCGGACGGCTCTAGAGAGGTCATCAATCCTCGGGTTCTGAACGCAGTTCTGGTGAGAGTCCGAGCTCGCGCCTGGCCTCGCCAGTCTCAACCTTTTCGGGTCGTCCTCGAAGGGCCCCATCGGCTCGACGGCGTAGATGTGGCCTCGCCCGTCCAGACCCGCGAGCGCTGTCGCCAGCTGTGCGCCCCACGCCGCGGTGCTCTCAAGGGTGGTGAAGTAGATGTGGTTCGACACCCGCCCCGTCTGGAAGTTCGAGGAGTGGCCCGCGCGCAGCTCGTCCCCGGGGCGTAGCTCGGCCTTGGTGCCGTGAAGGAACGGTCCGGGCACGTGGTCGCTGTTCTCATGCGTCACCGGTGTCCGCGCATCCATGGTCAGGAGGCTACTGACTCGGCCGGCTCGTCGCAGCACGGTCCGCGCCGCCGGGAGGCCGAGCACGCCGGCCAACGCATGCTCGAAGTTCGTACCCCCGAGGCCGTGCTCCAGGGCGCCGCATGGAGGACGCCCACGCCTTGATGTGTCAGCCTATGCTGACAGCCATGGAGACCTCGATAGATGCCCACGGCGACGATGGTGGAGTAGTGGCTGAGCTGGCGGCGGTCGCGGAGGCGAAGCGAGTCCTGGCCCGGCGCGAGGACGTCGCGGTGCGACGAGCGCGCCACCATGGGCTGAGCTGGGCGGAGATCGGAACCCTGCTGGGTGTGACTCGGCAGACCATGCACCGCAAGTATCGGAAGGTGGGCTGACTGGGAAGCGCGCCGCGGCCGACAGCGTCACTCCGCCGCGATGCGGCGGCGGGATAGTCCGGTCCCCCTGCGGGTTCGATCCGCCTCTCTACGCGAGAACGGAGTGCCAACAGAGGCCCGGAGGATCAGCACGACCAACACGAGTGGCGTCAGCACCAGGACGAGCTCCCCGGACATGTCGGGAGGTCAACCGCATCGCGGCACCTGCCGGCCGGGTTGTTCAGCCCGGCTCGAGCACCCGCCGCAGGAATTGCTTCGTGCGCTCCTGCTGCGGGTCGTGGAGCACTTCGGCGCTGCCCTGCTCGGCGATGACGCCGCCGTCGAGGAACAGCACCTGGTCGGCGACGTCGCGGGCGAAGCGGATCTCGTGGGTGACGATCATGAGGGTCCAGCCCGAGGTCGCCAGGTCGCGGATGACAGCCAGCACCTCGCCGACCAGCTCGGGGTCGAGCGCGGAGGTGGGCTCGTCGAGCAGCACGACCTTCGGGTTGAGGGCGAGCGCGCGGGCGATGCCGACGCGCTGTTGCTGGCCTCCGGAGAGCTGCGAGGGGTACTGGTCCTCGCGGCCGTCGAGGCCGACCTGCTCGAGCAGCCGGCGGGCGTCGGCGGTGGCTTCCTCGACCTCGCGGCCCTGTACCTGGACCGGCCCCTCGAGCAGGTTCTGCAGGACGGTCTTGTGTGGGAAGAGGTGGTGCGACTGGAAGACCATGCCGCTGTGCGAGCGCAGCGCGTTCACCTCGGCGCGCCGGGTGGACCGGTCGACCGAGGTGTCGCCGAAGTCGACGGTGGCGTCAGCGATGCGTACGGTCCCGCTGTCCGGCACCTCGAGGACGTTGAGGGAGCGGAGGATGGTCGTCTTGCCTGAGCCCGACGGACCGATGAGGGCGGTGGCGGTCCCGTCGTCGGCGCTGAGGTCGACGCCCCTGAGCACGACGTTGTCGCCGAAGGCCTTGCGCAGCCCGCGGGCTTCGATCAGTGGCGTGGTGCTCACGCTGCGTACCTCCCGAGTCGCCGCTCCAGCGGCTCCTGCGCCTGCGCCACGATGAAGCAGACGATCCAGTAGTAGAGCGCCGCGAAGAGGTAGAGCGGCATGAAGTCCGCACTTGGCGACGCGGCGTTGATCGCCCGTCTCAGCAGCTCGGGCACGAGGATGACCGAGGCCAGCGAGGTGTCCTTGATCAGCGAGAGCAGCGTGTTGGACAGCGGCGGCACCGCGATCCGCGCGGCCTGCGGCAGCACGATCCGGCGCATCAGCTGCGGGTAGCGCATGCCGATCGTGGTGGCTGCCTCGTACTGCCCGCGTGGGACGGACAGGATCGAGCCGCGGATGATCTCAGCGGCGTAGCCGCCGACGTTGAGGCTGAGCGCGATGATGGCGGCGGGCACGGGCGGGATCGTCAGCCCGATCTGGCCGAGGCCGTAGAACACGATGAAGAGCTGGACCAGGAGCGGGGTGCCGCGGATCGCGGAGATGTAGACGCGGGCGGGCAGCTGGACGAGCCGGTTGGACGACATCCTGGCCAGTGCCGTGACCAGCGCCAGCACCAGGCCGATCGCGAAGCTGGCGACAGTGAGCGGGAGCGTGTAGACCAGCAGTCCCTTGAGCATGGGCCACGCTGCGCCCCGCACGACCTCGGCGGTCGAGCGGGTGTCGGAGCCCCTGACGTCGGTGACCTCGGCGGCGTCCTCGACGGTCACGTCGGCGCCGAAGTAGTCCTCCGAGATGTCTGCGAGCGTGCCGTCGTCGGCGAGCCTGGCGAGCGCGTCGTCGGCCTCCTGCTGCAGCTCGGGACTGTCCTGGCGAAAGGTGAGCGCCTGCTGACCGACGTCCTCGCCGGCGTCGCCGACGATCTCGATCTCGTCCGACCCCGTGGAGGCGAGGTAGTCGAGGACAGCGATGTTGTCGTTGACGACGACATCGACGCGCCCCTGCACGAGCAGCTCAGCCGCCTGGGCGAACTGGTCGACCGCGCGGATCTCGGCGCCGGCGTCGCGGGCGACCTGCGCCCAGTTGCTCGTCTCGGACTCCGCGGCCACCAGGCCGTCGATGTCGTCGAGCGTCCTCACGTCGTCATTGCCGGCGGCGGTGACGATCACGCCGCGGGAGTAGGTGTAGGGCGTCGAGAAGAGGTACCGCGCCTCGCGCTCGGGGTTGATCGTGATCTGGTTGGCGATCACGTCGACCCGGCCGGCGTCCAGCGCCGGGAAGATCGAGTCGAAGGGCGCCTCGACGAACTCCAGGTCCCACCCGGCCTCGTCGGCCACGGCGCGGATGACTTCGATGTCGAAGCCGGTGAGCTCGTCGGTTCCGGGATCGTGGAACGTGAAGGGCGGGTACGTCCCCTCGGTCCCGACGCGGACCGTGCGCGCCTCCGCCGGGGTGCCCGTCGACTCCGCCGACGCCGCACCTCCGGTGAGGGCCAGGGATGCGACGAACCAGCTCAGGACCACGAGGGCGAGTGCGCGCCGCGACTGCTGCATGAAAGTCACGTTAGTCGCTGCTGTTTGGATCAGTCGCCTGTGGCCGCTGGTTGACGTCACCGTGATACGCGGGTCCTAGCCCCTAGCCCGGGTCCACGCAGGGACACCGTGGAGCACGGTGCCCGGTTGTCGGTGGCGGCTGGTAGGACTGCGACCATGGACGAAGGCGCGCTTCCACTCTTCGGCGGCAGCGACCGTCATGTCTCCGGGGTGGACGAGACCTTCGGCACGGCGCACCGGGTGCAGCTCGACGCGCACTCCTGGGTGGAGCACGTTCCAGGTTGGCTGCTCGGTGCCGACGAGCTGTTCAGGGACCTGCTCGCGGGTGCCGATTGGCAGCAGCGGTGGCGCCGGATGTACGGCACGAGGGTCGAGGAGCCCCGCCTGACCGCCGAGCACCGCGACCTCGGCGACGCCCACGAGATGCTGCGCGACATGGCGCGCACGCTGACCGCGCACTATGGCGTCACCTACGACCGCCTGTGGATCAACCTCTACCGCACCCATCGCGACAGCACCGGATGGCACGGCGACGGTGCCTCGGCGCGCCGGCGCGAGTGCGTCGTCCCGGTGCTGAGTCTCGGCACCCCGCGGCGTTTCCTGGTGCGGCCGACGACGGGCGGCCCGAGCAGGACGTTCCGGCCACTGGCCGGTGACCTCATCGTGATGGGTGGCCGTTGCCAGGTCGACTGGCGTCACTCGGTGCCCAAGGAGGTCGGGCCATCAGGCCCCCGTATCAGCGTGAACTTCGCGGCGTCGAGCCAGTTCCGTCCGGACTGAGGACGAAGCGCGACTCGCCTGACACCACCCCGTTGGCCTGCATTGTCACGACGTGCTCCCCCGGATAGTGGTTCCGGGTGCTGATCGGGCGGAAGGAGTGCGTCTTGTCCACGACGACTGACTCCCCGGGCGCGATCCGACGCGAGGCCAGCTTGAACGTCCTGGGATGGATGGCGCCGTTGGCCCGCCGGAACCCGATCGAGTAGTCGATCGCCACCCGCGCCTCCGACGGACCGTCGTTGGTGATCGTCGCGCTGAACGAGAGCGAGCCGATCCATGCCACTGATCGTGCGGACAGCACGGGCCGGCCCACCTCCAGGCCCGTCCCCGTGAAACCCACGAGCCGGAGCGCTGGCGCGCTGCACGGAGTCGCGCAGGGGAGTCGCTCGACCAGCCCTCCCACCAGGCGCTCCGGCACCTCCTCGCGCGGGGCCCGATGCGCCCGACCGCCCTGGCCGAGGTGCTCGACATCGGGGCGTCCTACATCAGCAAGATCGTGCGACGGCTCGAGGCTGACGGACTCGTGCGACGATCGGCCGACCCGTCCGATCGCCGGGCCACCCTGGTCACGCTCACCCAGGACGGGGAGACCGCAGCCCGTGGCGTGTACGCCCTGGGCGACCGGATGATTGCCGAGGTCCTCCAGGGCTGGTCGCCGGGCGAGGTCGAGGAGTACACCCGCCTGACGGCCAGGTTCGTCCAGGACGCCATCACGTCCGCCGACCGGATGCTCGAACGCGGGCTCCTCCCCCCCAGCGAGACATCAGAGTGACCCGCCGGGCCTCGCCACATGCTCGACCCCCGCCGGGGTACCGGCCGGGCCAGCACGTGCGCACACGTGCGAGCGGCCGAACCGTCGAGAGGATCGCTGAATGCTCCTCGCCGCGTCCGCCGATGTCACGGCTCCCGAGAGGGTCGTGCTGAGCTCGGCCCAGCACGACCTGATCGTCTTCTGCATCGTGGTGGCGGGCTTCGCCCTCGTCGCCCAGCTCCTCTACAGCTGGACCAGCCTGGGGGAGGTGAGCTCGCGCTACCGGCCGGCTGTGCTGGCGAGCCTGTGCATCGCGGGCGTCGCGAGCCTGTCGTACCTCATGGTGTTCCTGCAGGTCCAAAGTGGCTACGACTACTCGGGCGGCAGCTACGTACCGAACTCCGAGGCGCTGTCGACCATCACCTCGCGCTACATGGACTGGGCCGTCACCGTGCCGCTGCTGATGGCCGAGCTCCTCGCCGTGTGCACACTCGTCGGCCGCAAGCTCGCCGGCACACGAGCGGTGGTGATGGCTGCGGCGTTCGCGATGATCGTCACCGGCTACCTCGGGGACCAGGTGTTCAAGGAGGGTGAGAGCACCTTCTGGCTCTGGCTGTGGTGGGGCGTCAGTATGGCCTGCTTCGTGGTGATCTACGCGGTGCTCGTCCCCGTGGTGGTGACCTCGGTCAGGAGCCTGCCGGCCGATGTGGGACGCGGCCTCGGCCAGGCCGCCACGGTGCTGCTGTCCGTCTTCTTCGTCTACCCGGTCGTCTACCTGATCCCGATCTTCTTCGACGGCGGATGGTGGACCACGACCATCCACGTGGCGTTCTCAGCCGCCGACGTCATCGCGAAGGTCGGTTTCGGCATGCTGATCCACAAGGTCGCCAAGCTCCGGACCGCCGCCGACGTGGCCGCCGGCGACGAGACCCATCCCGAGCCGGTCTGGGTGAACAGCGTCCACCACAGCGACGGCGTCAGTCCCCCAGCTCGGCCCGCCGCCGGATGACGTAGTCCTCGAGCTCCTCGCGCACGGCGTCGTCGAGGGCCGGCTGCTCGTAGTCCGCCAGCGTCTTCTGGTAGGCCGCGGTCGCGCGGTCGTTGGCATCGTGGCCGCCGTTGCGCATCCACCGCTCGTAGTTCTCCGACGACGACAGCAGCGGGCGGTAGAAGCAGGTGCGGAAGCGCTCCATCGTGTGCATGGCGCCGAGGAAGTGCCCGCCGTGGCCGACCTCCTGGTGGGCGTCGAAGGCCATCGACGCCTCGTCGATCTCCAGCGGCGTGAACTCGTGGCGCAGCATCTGCAGCAGCTCGATGTCGACGATGAACTTCTCGTAGCCGGCGACCAGGCCGCCCTCGAGCCAGCCGGCCGAGTGCATCACCCAGTTGGCGCCGGCCAGGAAGGTCGGCATCAGGGTCATCAGCGCCTCGTAGCCCGCCTGGGCGTCCGCCACCTGCGAGGACGTCAGCCCGCCGCCGGTGCGGAACGGCAGCCCGAAGTGCCGGGCGATCTGGCCCGTGCACAGCAGCCCGAGGCCGGACTCCGGCGTGCCGAACGTCGGCGACCCCGACTGCATGTCGATGTTGGACAGGAAGGACCCGAAGATGACGGGCGTGCCCGGCCGGATCAGCTGCGACAGCGCGATGCCGGAGAGCGCCTCGACGATCTGCTGCACCAGGGCCGCGGGGATCGTCACCGGCGACATCGCGCCCATGAGGATGAACGGCGTGAGCACCACCGGCTGGCCGGCGTGGGAGTACTCGAACTGCGCCTCCAGCATCCGGTCGTCCCAGCGCAGCGGCGAGTTGCAGTTGATCAGCGAGATCGTGGCGGGGGTGTCCTCGATCGCCTCGCGCGAGCCGAAGAGGATCGAGGTCATCGCGAGGGTGTCCGCGGCGTTGACCCCGGACACGACGTTGCCCATGTAGACCTTGTCGGTCAGCGTCTGGAGCGCGTAGGTCATGTCGAGGTGGCGGCTGTCGAGCGGGGTGTCGTTGGGCTCGCAGATCACCCCGCCGGCCGAGTCGAGCACCGCGAACGACTGCGCCAGCTTGGTGAAGCTGCGGAAGTCCTCCATCGTCGCGTCGCGGCGTACGTCGCCCTGCCGCACGAACGGCGGGCCGTAGACCGCGCCGAACGCCATCGAGTCGCCACCGATGTGGATGGAGTTCTCGGGGTTGCGCGCCTGCACGTCGAACTCGCGCGGCGCCTTGGCGACCTGCTCCAGGACGAAGTCGGGGTCGAGGAAGACGGTGTTGTCCTCGACGCGCTGGCCCGCCTGGCGGAACAGCTCGAGGGCGCGCTCGTCCATGAACTCGACGCCGATCTCGGTCATCAGTCGGCGCCACCCCTTGTCGAGGGTCGCCATCGCGTCCTCGGACAGCACCTCGTAGCGCGGCATCGTGTTGCGGAACACGGGCTCCTCCTTGACCTCGGCTCATGCGGGCTTCTAGCCTCATGATGTGGAACCACGGTTCCACATCATGGAACCCGAGGGAACCCCTCCAGCGAAGGAGCCGTCGTGAGCGACCCCGCCACCGGCACGCGAGCGCTGGACCGCGCCGCCGACCTGGTGGCCACCGTCGTGCACGCCGACGAGCCGATGAGCTTCGCCGACCTCCAGGACGCGAGCGGGCTGGCCAAGTCGACCACCTCGCGGCTGCTGACCGCCCTCGAGCGCTCCGGCCTGCTCGAGCGCGACGCCGCCGGGTCCTACGTCGCCGGCCGGCTGTTCTGGCTCTACGCCGCGCGCCACGACCCCTGGGACGAGCTGGTGCGGCTGGCTCGTCCGGTCATGGACGACATCGGCGCCGACACCGGCGAGACCGTCCACCTCAGCGTCACCCGCGGCGAGCGCGTCGTGCAGGTGGCGCAGGTCGACTCCACCTTCCTGCTCGGCACCCGCGACTGGACCGAGGTCGACGTGCCGGCCCACTGCTCCGCGCTCGGCAAGGTCTTCCTCGCCTGGGACGCCCTCGAGCTGCCCGACGGCGAGCTGGAGCGGCCCACGCCCGCCACCCTCGCCGGCCGCGACGACGTACGCCGCGACTGCCTGCGCACCCGCGAGCGCGGCTGGGCGCTGACCCGCGACGAGCTCGAGATCGGCCTCACCGGCATCGCCGTCCCGGTCTTCGGCGTGCACGGCGACCTCGTCGCCTCCCTCGGGATCTCCGGGCCCACCCCCCGTCTGGAGGCGCGGCTCGACGAGCTCGGCCGCCGCCTGCTCGACCGGTCCACCGCGCTGTCGAGCCTGCTGCGCGGACCCGCCCGGCGCACCACCCACCCGCCCCACCGCTCGGACCACCGACCCGCCCACCGATCAGCACGCACCCAGGAGGTGGTCGCATGACCCCCGAGGACATCCTGCAAGCCCTCTACGACGAGACGCTGGTCGGCAACGCCCCCCGCGTCCTCGAGCTCACCAACGAGGGGCTCGACCTCGACATGGAGCCGCAGACGCTGCTCTTCGACGCGCTGATCCCCTCCCTCGAGGAGGTCGGCGCGCGCTTCGAGCGCGGAGACTTCTTCGTGCCGGAGATGCTCATCGCCGGGCGTGCGATGGCCGGCGCGATGGAGCGGCTGCGGCCGCTGCTCGCCGAGACGGGCGTCGAGACCGTCGGCAAGTTCCTCATGGGCACCGTCAAGGGCGACGTCCACGACATCGGCAAGAACCTCGTCAACATCATGCTCGAGGGCGCCGGCTTCGAGGTGATCGACCTGGGCGTGCAGGTGGCGCCGGAGAAGTTCGTCGCCGCGATCGAGGAGCACCAGCCCGACATCGTCGGCTTCTCGGCGTTCCTCACCACCACGATGCCGATGTTCAAGGCCAACATGAACGCCCTGGAGAAGGCCGGCATCCGCGACAGCGTCATCGTGATGGTGGGCGGCGCTCCCGTCACCCAGGAGTACGCCGACGCGGTGGGGGCGGACGGCTACGCAGCCGACGCCTCGCAGACGGTCAAGCGGGCCAAGAACCTCCTGCAGGAGAAGCGCGCCAAGGTGTCCGCCTGATGTCCGCCACCGGGCTGCACACCGTCCTGCGCTCGGCCTCCCGCGAGGTCGTCATCGGCCACGACCGGCCGTTCTGCCTCATCGGCGAGCGCATCAACCCCACGGGTCGCAGGATCTTCCAGGAGCAGCTGCGCGCGGGCGACTTCTCCGCGATCGAGCGCGACGTCAAGGCCCAGGTGGAGGGCGGCGCCGACGTCCTCGACATCAACATGGGGGTTCCGCTCACCGACGAGCCCGAGCTGCTCGCCAAGGCGATCCAGATGGTGCAGGAGCTCACCGACCTGCCGATCTGCATCGACTCCTCCGTCGTCGAGGCGCTCGAGGCGGGGCTCGCGGTATACCAGGGCCGTGCGCTGGTCAACTCGATCACCGCCGAGGACGACCGCATGGCGGCGATCCTCCCGCTCGTCAAGAAGTACGACGCGGCCGTGATCGCGCTCCCCAACGACCACGACGAGATCCCGATGGAGGCCGACAAGCGCCTCGACCTCACCGCCAAGATCATCCGGGTGGCCACCGAGGAGTACGGTCTCGCGCAGGCCGACATCGTCATCGACCCGCTGGCCATGCCGATCGGCGCCGACACCAGCACCACGCTGGTCACCTTCGAGGTGATGCGGCGCATCCGCGACGAGTTCGGCGTCAACATGACCTGCGGCGCGTCCAACGTCTCCTTCGGCATGCCCGACCGGCACACCCTCAACGCCTCGTGGCTGCCGATGGCGATGACCTCCGGGCTCACCAGCGCGATCATGGACACCCGCACGCCGCGCGTCGTCGAGGCGGTCAAGGCGGCCGACGTGTTCCTCGGCCACGACGACTGGGGCATGGCGTGGATCTCGGCGCACCGCGCCAAGCAGGCGGCGGCGGCCGCGACGTGACCCGACCCCCCGAGGGGCCCGACTTCTCCCTCGCGGACGTCGCCCGCGAGGGCCTCATCGAACGGCCCGGAGCCGACCCCGCCGCGCACGACGGAACGGGTCGGGTCGACCTGTCCTTCACCGTCCACACCCGCGCCGAGGACGGCACCGCCGTGCCGCCCAGCCAGCGCGGCGTACGCGTGCCGCCGGGCGTGACCGTCTTCGACGCCGCGTCGTGGAACGGCATCGCCATCGACTCCACCTGCGGCGGCCACGGCACGTGCCACAAGTGCAAGGTGCAGGTCACCTCGGGCGGCGAGGTGCCGGTCACCCGGCACGACGTCCGTACGTTCACGCCGGCGCAGCTGGAGGACGGCTGGCGCCTCGGCTGCCTGGTCCACGCCACCCGCGACCTCGCCGTCGAGGTGCCGCCGCTGACCACCCGGCCCAAGGCAGCGACCGTCGGCATCGGCCGCCAGGTGATCCTGCGCCCGGCCCTGCAGAAGCGCTACGTCGAGCTCGACGAGGCCACCCTCGCCGACCAGCGCACCGACCTCGTCCGGCTCACCGACGCCATCGAGGACCTCGAGCTGACCGCCGACCTGCACGTCCTGCGGCGGCTGTCGACCGTGCTGCGCGAGGCCGACTTCAAGGTCACCGCGGTGATCCTCGACGAGTCGCTCATCGACGTCGAGCCCGGCGACACGACGGCGGCGCGCTACGCGATCGCCTTCGACCTCGGCACCACCACGGTCGTCGGCACCCTCCTCGACGTCGGCACCGGGACACCCATGGCCGTCACCTCGATGCTCAACGCGCAGCAGCCGTTCGGCGGCGACGTGATCACCCGGATCAGCGCCACCATGATGGACGAGGAGGCGCTCGGCCGGCTCCAGCAGGCGGCGGCCAGCACCCTGTCGTCCCTGGCCGGGCAGGTCTGCCGCGAGGCGGGCGTCGACCCGGCCCAGGTCTACGAGGTCGCCGTCGCCGGCAACGCCACGATGACCGCGCTCGCGCTCGGCATCGACCCGGAGCCGCTCGGCGTCGCGCCGTTCGTCATGTCCTCCTCGCAGCCGCCCTCGGTGCTCGCCTCGGAGATCGGCCTCACCCTGCACCCGCGCGCGCGGGCGTACTTCTTCCCGGCCCTCGGCGCCTACGTCGGCGGCGACATCGTGGCCGGCATGCTCGCCACCGGGATGGACCGCGACAAGCGCACCCGGCTCTTCATCGACGTCGGCACCAACTGCGAGATCGTGCTCAGCGACGGCGAGACCATCCTGTCGACCGCGGCGCCCGCCGGACCGGCGTTCGAGGGTGGCGCCATCCGCTGCGGCATGCGCGCGGCCGACGGCGCCATCGAGGTGATCAAGGTCGACCCGACGGCCCTGGGCGACGACCCGGCCGTCACCCTCGGCGTGATCGGCGACGTCGAGGCCAAGGGCCTGTGCGGCTCGGGGCTCGTCGACGCGGTCGCCGAGCTGGTGCGCGTCGGCCTGCTCGACGCCACCGGCCGGCTGGTCCCCGACGAGGCCGCGAAGGAGATCGCCCCCGCCCTGGCCGACCGGCTCGCCCGCATCGGCGAGGAGCGGGTCTTCATCCTGCACCGGCCGACCCCGGAGTCGGACCCGGCCGAGTGCGTCTACCTCTCCCAGCGCGACGTCCGCGAGCTCCAGTTCGCCAAGGCGGCGATCTCGACCGGCTGGTCGCTGCTGCTCGAGCAGCTCGGCCTCGAGCACCGCGACGTGCAGCAGGTGCTGCTCGCCGGTTCGTTCGGGAGCTACCTCTCCCCCGCGTCCGCCGTACGCATCGGGCTCGTGCCGCAGCTGCCGGTGCTGCGCATCGTCGCCGCTGGCAACGTCGCGGGCGAGGGCGCCAAGATGGCGCTGCTGTCGGTGCGCGAGCGGGCCGGCGCCCTGGCCCTGCTGGAGGAGGTGACCTATGTCGAGCTCTCGGACCGGCCCGACTTCAACAACGCCTTCGTCGAGCAGCTTTCCTTCTGACCGGCGCGGTCGCGTCGCGCTCGTCGCGTGCGGGGCGATCGCCCAGCCCGCGGCCGCGGTCGCCGAGCGGCGCGGCTGGCCGCTCGACGTGCACCCGCTGCCGCCCCTCCTGCACAACCACCCGGACCGGATCGCTGACGAGGTCCACGTGCTGGCCACCCACCTGCGGACGTCCTACGACCACGTCGTCATCGGCTACGCCGACTGCGGCACCTACGGAGCCCTCGACGAGGTGTGCCTCCAGCTCGGGGTGCCCCGGCTCGCGGGACTGCACTGCTACGACGTCTTCGCCGGCCCCTCGCGGCTCGAGCGGTTCTTCGACGAGCAGCCCGGCACCTACCTGCTGACCGACTTCCTGGTCAGGTCGTTCTCCCGGACGGTCGTCCAGGAGATGGGGCTCGACCGCTACCCCGAGCTGCGCGACACCTACTTCGGCAACTACACCCGCGTCGTGTGGCTGGCGCAGTCGCCCGACGCCGAGCTGCGCGCGCTGGCCGAGGACGCGGCGGCGCGCATCGGGCTGCCGCTCACCGTCGTCGAGACGGGCCACGGCGGGCTCGAGCAGGCGCTGGCCGACCTCGTGGAGCAGCGGCTCGCGCCACGGGCGGGGCTGGCGACCTAGCCCCGCAACCGCTCCAGCATGCCGGTGCGCCAGGCCTCGGTCTCGCCGACCTGGTTGAACGTGAAGACGTGCAGGCCCTCGACCAGGGCCCCGTCCTCGCCGAGGGCGGGCGCGCACTTCTCCAGGAAGCTCTCGCCGGTGAAGCCGCCGGGCGCCGCGAGCCGCGCGAAGAGCCCCTTGTTCTTGGCGAGGAACTTCGTCGACTCCCCCACCCCGATCCGCGTGGCCATGCCCAGCAGCTTGGTGCGCTCGACCGGGCCGGGCATGCCGAGCAGCAGGGGCATCGCGACCCCGCGGGCGCGCAGCCTCTGCACCCAGCTGCGGACCAGGGTGGGGTCGAAGGTCAGGTTGCTGACGATGTGGGTGGCGAACTGCCGCTTGTCCCACATCGACTGCACGGTGAGGTCGTCGTGGATCGTCGGGTGCGACTCGGGATAGCCGGTGATGCCGACGTGCGAGAACGGCGAGCCCATGGCCGCGAGGTCCTGCAGCAGGGCGAGCGCGTCGGGGTAGTCCCCGGCCGGCTCGGCGTCGCCGCCCGGGACGAAGACGCGGGTGATGCCCTTGCCGAGCAGCCGGTCGGCGATCTCCTCGAGCTCGGTGCGGCCGCTCACCATCCGAGCGGCGACGTGGGGCACCACGGCGTACCCGTGGCCGGCGAGCCGCTCGGCGAGGTCGAAGGTCGCCTCGAGCCCCTTGGAGGGCGAGGCCGTCACCGTGACCGTGCGGTCCCGGGGCAGGTGCTCGAGCACCTTGTCCTCCGTGGACGCGGTGGGCAGCACCTCGTAGCGCGCGTTCTCCAGCAGGCGGGTCAGCGTCGCGGCGGTCCGTTTGTTGCGCATGAGGCAACTCATTTCGTGATACGCATCGAGCGCTTTCACTCTAGTGCGTCGTCGCGCCGCGCGACAGACCCTGCTCGGCCGGGATCGGCCCGCCGGTCGCTCGGAAATGGCACGAGGGGCGGCCACCTCTCGGTGACCGCCCCTCGTGGCGCGACTAGCGGATCGTCACTTGACGGTGACGGTGGCGCCGGCGGCCTCGAGGGCCTCCTTCGCCTTGTCGGCCGCAGCCTTGTCGACCTTCTCGAGGATCGGCTTCGGGGCGGCCTCGACGAGGTCCTTGGCCTCCTTCAGGCCGAGGCTCGTGAGGGCGCGCACCTCCTTGATGACGTTGATCTTCTTGTCACCAGCGGCCTCGAGGACGACGTCGAACTCGTCCTGGGCGGCGGCCTCGTCGGCACCGCCGGCGGCGCCACCGGCGGCCGGGGCGGCGGCCACGGCGACGGGGGCGGCGGCGGTGACGCCGAAGGTGTCCTCGAACTGCTTCACGAACTCAGAGAGCTCGATCAGGGTCATCTCCTTGAAGGCGTCAAGGAGCTCGTCGGTGCTGAGCTTCGCCATGGTGGCGGTTCCTTCCGTGTGTGGCGCGTCCGCGGTGGTGCGGCCGCGCCGGGTTTCAGGTGGTGTACGTCGGCCTGGTCAGGCGTCGGTGGACTCGGCGGCCGAGTCGGCCGCCTCGTCGGTCGCCTCGGGCTCGGCGGCCGCGGGGGCCTCCTCCGCCGGGGCGTCCTCGGCAGCGGCCGGCACGCCGGCACCACCTGCGAGGATCGAGGGGTCCTGCTCGGCCTTGGCCTGGAGCGCACCCGCGAGACGGGCGGCCTGGGCGATCGGCGCGTTGAGCAGGTAGACGGCCTGGGAGAGGCTCGCGAGCATCGCGCCCGCCAGCTTGCCCAGCAGCACCTCGCGCGACTCGAGGTCGGCCAGCTTGGCCACCTCGGCTGCGTCGAGCGGCTTGCCGTCGAGGACTCCACCCTTGATCACAAGGGCGGGGTTCGCCTTGGCAAAGTCACGCAGACCCTTGGCGGCCTCGACCACGTCTCCATTGATGAAGGCGATGGCGGTGGGGCCGGTCAGCAGGTCGTCGAAGCCGTCGATGCCCACCTCGGTGGCGGCGATCTTGGCCAGCGTGTTCTTGACCACGGCGTAGTTGGCGTTCTCGCCGAGGGCTCGCCGCAGGTCCTGCAGCTGCTTCACGGTGAGCCCGCGGTACTCGGTCAGCACAGCGCCGGCGGAGTCGTTGAACGAGTCAACGATCTCTGCGACGGCGGCAGTCTTTTCTGGCCGCGCCATGGGTCTCCTTCCGGGGTCGACCACCGGCGTCCGGGCCACAGACGACGAACGCCCCGAGCACAGGCTCAGGGCGTTGGTGCGGCGAGTGCCGCTGCTCTGTCACCTGCGCCGGCCGTCCGCTGCTGCGAACCTTCGGTCACGGGCGAGGAGCTCGTGACAACCTGCGGTCTCTGGTTTCGAGTTGGAACAGTACGCGCCGCGTCCGCACCACACAAATCGGCGGCGGACCCGGGGCCGTGTGCCCATTCGCCTGCCGACGCGGGCCCTTGACTGGTTCCATGGGCGCGTGGACCACCAGCTCATGACCGTCGGGACCTCCCTCGCCCGCAGCGACGAACGCATGCTCACCGGGCGCAACGCCGCCGGTCGGGTGTGGAAGACCGGCTTCGGCGCCCTCGACCCGATGATCGGTGGCGGGATGCGCGCCGGCTCGCTGGTCCTGCTCGCCGGGCCGCAGGGACTCGGCAAGTCGACCTTCGCCCTCCAGGTGGCCCGCAACAACGCCGCGACCGGACGCCCGGTCCTCTACTTCTCCTACGAGCACGACGCCGAGGACATCACCCAGAAGCTCATCGCCATGGAGGCCGGCGAGCTCGACGACTCCGACCAGGTGCGGGTCACCAGCATCCGGTCCATCTTCGACGACCTCTGGGTCAGCTCGCTCGAGCACCGGCTCGAGTCGGTGCCCTGCGGCGTCGAGGCGCTGGCCAAGGTGGCGCACTACTCCGAGATGCTCTTCGTCCACCGCTCGACCGGCACCCGCACTGACCTGGCCGCCATCGGCGCCGCCATCCAGCAGGTGCGCGAGGCGTCGGGCGGCACCCCGCTCGTGGTCGTGGACTACCTGCAGAAGGTGAAGTCGACGCAGGTCGACGACGTGGCCCGCTCGACCGAGGTGGTCGAGGGGCTCAAGGACCTCGCGATCGACATCGGCGCCCCGGTGCTGGCCATCGCCGCCGCCGAGAAGGAGGCGCTGCGCTCCGGCAAGCGGATGCGCGCCAGCGACCTGCGCGGCTCGAGCGCGCTGGCCTACGAGGCCGACGTGGTGCTGGTGCTCAACAACAAGTACGACATCGTCGCGCGCCACCACCTGACGTACGACCTCACCAACGCCGAGCGGTTCCGCGACTTCGCCGTCGTGACGATCGAGAAGAACCGCTTCGGCCGCGACGGTGCGGTCCTGCAGTACCGCACCCGCTTCGACCAGGGCCGCTTCGAGCACGAGGGCACCGAGGTCAAGGAGCAGCTGATCGACGAGCGGATCTTCCGGGACTGACCCCGGACGACGCACGAGGGCGCACGCGCCGGTGCGGCAGCGCGTACGCCCTCGCCGAGGTCCTCGTCCGACGTGCGGTCGGGGTCCTCAGTCCTCTCCCGGGATCAGGCGCCCGGGAAGTCCTCGGTGACCTCGCTGGCCGGCGGCGCCTCGATCTCGACGTCGGTGCCGAAGTCGGAGTAGGTGCCCTCGGTCGTGGAGGTCGTGGCCGGGCCGCCACCGGCGGCCGGCAGCTCCAGCGTCTGGGTGAACTTGCGCGGCAGGTCGTCGGCGTCGACCCACATCTCGGTGACGAGCTCCTGGGGCAGCATGTCGGCCATGGCCGGCGGGAACTCCATCGCCTCGAGGTACTTCGTCGGGTCGAGCGTGATGCGGTAGTGGTTGGTCTCGACGCCGTCGACGTCCTCGGTGCCCACGAGCTCCAGCTTCTTGGGCGTCTCCATGGCCTTGAACATGACCTCGGGGTCGGTGGCCTTGCCGATCATGCCGAACAGCGAGTTGGGGTCGCTCAGGTCGATCTTGATCCACTTGTCGCCGGTGCCGAGCGCGGGCGACTTCATGTACATCGCCTTGCCGAGCAGGATCATCTCCATCGCCTGGGCGCCGGTGCTCGACGCCTTCATCTCGACGCCGTCGTCGCCGAAGCGAGCCTGGCCGGTCATGTTCTGCGCCTGGCCGTTGGTCTCGGCGACCGTCTCGAAGTTGAACGTCTCGGCCTCGCGCATCGCGGCCATCACCGAGGGGTAGAAGTCCTCGGCCGACAGCTCGGCGAGCGAGGCCGCCTCGGCGTCACCCTCCTCCTCGGGGGCGTCGCTCTCCTCGGTGGAGGCGGCGCCCTCGTCGGTGGCGGAGCTCGGGGAGTCCGACGACTCCGAGTCGTCGCTGCAGGCGGTGGCGCCGACGCCGATCGTCAGCACCAGGGCGGCGGTGCCGAGGCGGCGGGCAAGGGTGGTGACACGCATGTGCAGCTCCTGGGAACGAGGCGAGGTCGAGGTCGATCGGGGACGGGCGACGGTGCGCCCGACCCCTTCCTACCCGATGCTTCCACACCGAAACGGCGTCCCCGAAAAGCACGACGGTCCGGCCGCCCCGAGGGGCGACCGGACCGACGTGACCGGGGACGGGCCAGGCTCAGGCCTGGACGGCCTCGTCCTCCGAGGCGACGTTCTTGACGCGGTTGGGGTCGACCTGGATGCCGGGGCCCATCGTCGTCGAGACGGTGATCTTCTTGATGTAGCGGCCCTTGGAGCTGGCCGGCTTGAGCCGCAGCACCTCCTCGAGGGCAGCCGCGTAGTTCTCCGCGAGCTGGGCCTCGGAGAAGGACGCCTTGCCGATGATGAAGTGCAGGTTGGCGTGGCGGTCGACGCGGAACTCGATCTTGCCGCCCTTGATGTCCGAGACGGCCTTGGCGACGTCGGGGGTCACCGTGCCCGTCTTGGGGTTGGGCATGAGCGAGCGGGGGCCGAGGACGCGACCGAGGCGGCCGACCTTGCCCATCATGTCGGGCGTCGCCACGACGGCGTCGAAGTCGAGCCAGCCGCCGGCGACCTTCTCGATGAGCTCGTCGCTGCCGACGTGCTCGGCGCCGGCCTCACGGGCGGCGTCGGCCTTGTCGCCGTTGGCGAACACGAGGACACGGGCGGTCTTGCCGGTGCCGTGCGGGAGGTTGACGGTGCCGCGGACCATCTGGTCGGCCTTGCGCGGGTCGACACCCAGGCGCATGACGACGTCGAGGGTCTCGTCGAACTTCTTCTTGGAGCCGCCCTTGGCGATCTTGATGGCGGTCAGCGGGGCGTAGATCTCGTCCTTGTCGAACGACTCTGCCGCCGCGCGGTAGGTCTTGCTGCGCTGCATGGTCTTCTCGTTTCTGTGGTGCGAAGGATGTGGTCAGCGAGCCAGCGCGGCTCTCCCACGTGTCAGTCGGTGGTGACGCCCATCGAGCGCGCGGTGCCCTCGACGATCTTCATGGCCGCCTCGAGGTCGTTGGCGTTGAGGTCGGGCAGCTTGGTGGTGGCGATGTCGCGGATCTGGTCCTTGGTCAGCTTGCCGACCTTGTCCTTGTGCGGCACGCCCGAGCCCTTGGAGAGCCCGGCGGCCTTCTTGATCAGCTCAGCGGCCGGCGGCGTCTTGGTGATGAAGTCGAACGTGCGGTCCTCGTAGATGGTGATCTCGACGGGGATGACGTTGCCGCGCATGGACTCGGTCTGGGCGTTGTAGGCCTTGCAGAAGTCCATGATGTTGACGCCGTGCGGGCCGAGCGCCGTACCGACCGGCGGGGCCGGGGTGGCCGAGCCGGCCTGCAGCTGCACCTTGACCAGTGCGGCGATCTTTTTCTTGGGAGGCATTGCCTTCTCTTTCTCTCATGTGGTCATGACGAGGGCCGATGCCCCCTGCCACGGGTTGTCGCTTGTTCCATTGTCGCTCCGCGGGACGGAGGCGACGAAATCGTCAGACGCGCTGGATCTGGCTGAACGACAGCTCGACCGGCGTCTCGCGGCCGAAGATCTCGACGAGCGCCTTGACGCGCTGCGACTCGGCGTTGATCTCGGTGATCGTGGCGTGCAGCGTGGCGAACGGGCCGTCGACGACCATCACCGAGTCGGAGACGTCGAAGTCGGCGACCTCGACCGGCTTGCGCGGCGTGGTGGAGGCACCCTTGTCGCCGGACGCGGCGGCCTCGGCCTCGGCGACGGCCACGACGGCCGGCGCGAGCATGTCCTCGACCTCGCTCATGCTGAGCGGGACCGGCTGGTGGCTGTGGCCCACGAACCCGGTGACCGAGGGCGTGTGGCGCACGGCGGACCAGGACTCGTCGGTGAGGTCCATGCGGACCAGGACGTAGCCGGGCAGGACGGTGCGGGTGACCATCTTGCGCTGGCCGTTCTTGATCTCCGCGACCTCCTCGGTGGGGACCACGATCTCGTGGATGTAGTCCTCCATGTTGAGGGAGATGATGCGGTTCTCGAGGTTGTGCTTGACCCGCTTCTCCATGCCGGAGTAGGTGTGCACCACGAACCAGTCGCCCGGCTTGGCCCACAGCTCGCGGCGGAAGGCCTCGAGCGGGTCGTCGGCCTCGGCCTCGGCGGATTCGTCGTCAGCCACGGCCTCGTCCTCGTCGACGACGTCGGCGGACGCCTCGTCGGCGGAGACGTCGGCGGCGTCCTCGTCGGCCTGCTCGGCCTCGTCGATGTCGGCGTCCACGTCGATGTCCACGTCGGTGTCGACCTCGGTGTCCTCGACGGAGTCCACGCCGGCGTCCTCCGGGGTCGCCTCGTCGTAGGACTCGACCTGGTCGTCGACCGGGTCCACGTCACTGTTCTCAGACACGTCTCACTCCGTACGTCGTTGCTGGGGTCCGGTCACCGGGACCGGGGGGCCGGGATGACCCGGCGGATCACGAGCGGTGGAACCACTGCTCCGTCGTCACTGGGTGTTGCTGCCGGTGAAGACCTCGAAGACCAGCTTCCCGAAGGCCAGGTCCAGGAGCGTCACCAGCGCCATGATCACGATGACGAAGACCAGCACCACGAAGAAGTAGGTGATCAGCTGTTGCTGGGTGGGCCACACCACCTTGCGGAGCTCGGCCACCACCTGGCGCAGGAACGTGGCGGGGCTGGTGCGCCCACGGTCGTCGCCGCGCGAGTCGCGCCGGTCCTGAACCGCGTTGCCGTCGGCCACGTTTCCCACCTTCTCGTTGTTGCTGCTGCTGTGCTTCCTCGCAGGGCACGAGGGACTTGAACCCCCAACCTTCGGTTTTGGAGACCGATGCTCTGCCAGTTGAGCTAGTGCCCTCCGGTGGTCCCGTCCCCATCACTGGGGGCATGCCGAAGCATCTGGCGAAACCACCAATCGGGAAGCATACGGGGCCGATCCAGTCCCAGTCGAACCGAGGGGAGGATCCGCACGCCGGGCGGGTCGGTCGCCCCGCCTACGATGCGCGCATGACGGGTGAGGGGGTGGGCCGGGGCGAGCGGCCGCGCGAGGTGTCCGAGCTGCCGAAGGCGCACCTCCACCTGCACTTCACCGGCTCGATGCGCCACGCCACGCTCCTCGAGCTCGCCGAGCGCGACGACATCGCCCTTCCGGACTCCCTGGTCGAGGACTGGCCACCCGTGCTCAGCGCCGCCGACGAGAAGGGCTGGTTCCGCTTCCAGCGGCTCTACGACGTGGCGCGCTCGGTGCTGCGCACGCCCGAGGACGTACGCCGCCTGGTGCTGGAGGCGGCCGAGGACGACGTGCGCGACGGCGGGCGGTGGCTCGAGATCCAGGTCGACCCGAGCGGCTACGCCGCGCGGTTCGGCGGCATCACCGCGTTCACCGACCTGGTCCTCGACTGCGTCCGCGACGCCTCGGAGCGGACCGGCCTCGGGATGGCGGTGGTGGTCGCGGCCAACCGCACGCGCCACCCCCTCGACGCCCGCACGCTGGCCCGGCTGGCTGCGCAGTACGCCGGACGCGGGGTGGTCGGGTTCGGGCTGTCCAACGACGAGCGGCGTGGCCGGACCGAGGACTTCGCGGGCGCGTTCCAGATCGCCGAGCGGGCCGGCCTGGTGCTCGTGCCCCACGGCGGCGAGCTGCGGGGACCGGACCACGTCCGCACCTGCCTCGACAGCCTCGGAGCGCAGCGGCTCGGCCACGGCGTGCGCAGCGCCGAGGACCCCGAGCTGCTGGACCGGATCGTGTCCCGCGGCATCGCGCTGGAGGTGTGCCCGGTCTCCAACGTCTCGCTGGGCGTCTACTCCGACCTCACGTCGGTGCCGCTGCCCCAGCTGCTCGCCGCCGGCGCGACCGTCGCGCTGGGCGCCGACGACCCGCTGCTCTTCGGCTCGCGTCTGGCGGGGCAGTACGCCACGATGCGGGCCGCGCACGACCTCGACGACGCGACGCTGGCCCGGCTGGCGGAGATGTCGTTCGAGGCGTCGCAGGCGCCGTCCGACGTGGTCGAGGCGGCCCGGCGCGACATCGCCGCCTGGCTGTCCTGACGGGCTGCTCGAGGTCAGCCGTCGAGCGAGCAGCCCACGGTCACCGGCTCGTTGACGAGGGTGACGCCGAAGCGCTCGCGGACCCCGTCGCGCACCTCCCGGGCCAGGGTCAGCAGCTCGTCGGTCGTGGCGCCGCCGCGGTTGGTGAGCGCGAGCGTGTGCTTGGTCGAGAGGCTGACCCGCTCCCCCGCCTCGCCGCTCGTGAAGCCCTTCCCGAAGCCCGCCCGCTCGATCAGCCAGGCGGCGCTCGACTTCACGGTCCCGTCCGGCTGCTCCCAGCGCGGCGCGTCCGCCGGCAGCACGGCGGCCTGCTCGGGGGTGAGGACGGGGTTGGTGAAGAACGACCCGGCGCTCCACGTGTCGGGGTCGCCGTCGTCGAGGACCATGCCCTTGCCCGAGCGCAGCGCCAGCACCGCCTCGCGCACGGCTGCCAGCGGCGCCCGCTGCCCGACCTCGACGCCGAGGCGGCGGGCCAGCTCGGCGTACGTCACCGGCTCGGACAGGTCGCCCTGCCGCAGCTGGAAGGTCACCTCGAGCACGAGGTAGCGCCCGGGCTCGGCCTTGAAGCGGCTGTGGCGGTAGCCGAAGCCGCAGTCCGCGGCGGCGAAGGTGCGCTGGGTGCGCTCGACCCGGTCCCACGTGCGGACCCGGGCGATGGTCTGCGAGACGTCCTGGCCGTAGGCGCCGACGTTCTGGATCGGGGTCGACCCGACGGCGCCGGGGATCCCGGAGAGGGCCTCGATGCCGGCCCACCCCTGCGCGACGGCGAGGGCGACGAGGGCGTCCCAGTCCTCGCCCGCGGCGACGGTGAGCACCACGCCGCCGCACTGGGCCAGGGCGTCGACGTCGCACGTGTCGGTGTCGGCGTGCACGCCGGTCGTGGCGACCTGCACGACCCGGCCGTCGAACCCCGCGTCGGCGACGACGAGGTTGGAGCCGCCGGCGAGCACCAGCACGGGCGTGCCCGCGGCGTCGGCGTCGGCCACGGCGGCGACCAGCTCGGCCTCGGTGGTGGCACGTACCCACTCCCGACCGGGGCCACCCAGGCGCAGGGTGGTGTGGTCGCGCAGGTCAGGCACGCACGACCGCCTTGGGCATGCCGAGCACCTTCTGGCCGCCGCAGGTGACCTCGAGCGCGAGGGTCACCAGGTCGTCGGCGACCGACTTGACCGTGCCGCCGACCACGACCTCGGCGCCGCCCTCGGCGGGCACCACGACGGGGCTGGTGAACTTCGCCCCCAGGTCGACGACCTCGGCGCCACCGGTCCACCCCGCGACGGCGGTGCCGACCAGGGCGAGGGTGTACATCCCGTGGGCGATCACGCCGGGGAGGCCGACGCTGCGGGCCACGTCCTCGTCCTGGTGGATCGGGTTGTGGTCGCCGCTCGCCTCGGCGTAGGCCACGAGGTCGGCGCGGGTGACCGTGAAGGTCGCCGGGGGCAGGACGTCGCCGGCGCTGAGGGTGCTCATGCGTCACCGTCCGATCCGGAGGAGTGCACGAGCGTGGCCTTGCCGGTGCAGACGACCGCGCCCGCGGCGTCGACGATCTCGCTGCTCGTCGCGATGATGTCGGCCCCGCCGATCTGGCGCAGGCCGGTGACCGTCAGGGTGGCGCGCAGCTCGTCGCCGGCCACGAGCGGGCGGGCGTAGGCGAAGCGCTGCTCGCCGTGGACGATGCGGTGCAGGTCGATCCGCTCGGCGTCGAGGAAGGCCTGCATGGCGTCGAAGGCGAGCACGATCGGGAAGGTCGGCGGGACCACCTCGGGGGCGCCGGGGTGGCCGACGGCCGCGGCGAAGGCGCTGACCCGCTCGGGGGTCACGGACAGGGGCGCCGGTGCGGGGAACGCGCGTCCCACCAGCGAGGGGTCGACGGGCATGGCACCGAGCCTACAAACACGACAACCCGTCCGAGTGCTCGGACGGGTCGGGTGCGACGACGGACGACGTCAGCGGGTCTCGCGGTGGATCGTGTGCCGACGGTCGCGCGGGCAGAACTTCTTCAGCTCGATCCGGTCGGGATCGTTGCGTCGGTTCTTCTTGGTGATGTAGTTGCGCTCCTTGCACTCCGTGCACGCGAGCGTGATCTTGGGGCGGACGTCAGAGCTCTTGCTGGCCATGGGAGATCCTTGGGTTGCGGGGTGGTGCGGCGTGGGACTGGTGGTAGCGGGGGCGGGACTCGAACCCGCGACACCACGATTATGAGCCGTGTGCTCTAACCACCTGAGCTACCCCGCCGCGGAGGACGGACACCCCGGAGGAGGTCCGACCCAGAGCCCCTTTACGGAATCGAACCGTAGACCTTCTCCTTACCATGGAGACGCTCTGCCGACTGAGCTAAAGGGGCAACGACGGAGAACGATACACAGGCCCCGCCACGATGAGAAATCGGCTCAGCCGGCCTCTGCGGAGGCGTGGATCCGGGGCCACCCGACGGCCTCCTCGAGCTCGTAGGACAGGCCCAGCAGGCGGGCCTCGCGACCCGCGCCGGCCCCCAGCATCATGCCCTGCGGCAGTCCCGCGGCCGTCGTGGCGAGGGGCAGCGAGACGGCCGGCTCACCGGTCGCGTTCTGGAGCGGCGTGAACGCCACCCACTCCATCAGCCGCGTCATGATCTCGTCGTAGTCCTGGTCGGGACGGAGGTGTCCGACGCGGGGCGTCTCGGTGGCCAGGGTCGGGGTGAGGGTGACGTCGTACGACGCGCGGTGGCGGGCGGCGAGGTGCTGGGAGCGGCGCAGCACGGCGATCGAGTACGGCTGCCTGTGCAGGTTGCGGGCGGCGTGCCTGGCCAGCCCCAGCGTCAGGTTGTCGAGCTTGGTGGGATCCCACGTGGCGCCGAAGTCCTTGCGGCCGCGGCGCGCGATCACCAGCGCGAGCATCGACCAGAACCGCACGAAGTGCTCCGGGAAGCTGTCGGGGATCGGGTTGTCGATCTCCTCCACGTGGTGGCCGAGCGACTCCAGCAGCGCGGCGGTGCGCAGGGTCAGCTCGCGCACCTCGGGGCTGGAGTCGCGTCCGATGCCCTGGGTGACGACGGCGATGCGGAGCCGGGCACGGCCCGGCCGGGTGATGTCGCCGACCGGCGCGAGGAGCGGGTTGCGCCAGATCTTCTCGGCCTCGCGGTAGAACGCCGCGGTGTCGCGCACGCTGCGTGTCAGCACGCCGTCGGAGACGATGCGGACGGGCATCTCGCGCATCATCCGGTCCTGGGCGAGCCGGCCGCGGGTCGGCTTGAGGCCGACCAGCCCGTTGACCGCCGCCGGGATGCGGATGGAGCCGCCGCCGTCGTTGGCGTGGGCGATCGGGACGGCGCCCGCGGCCACCAGCGCGGCCGACCCGGCGGACGAGGCGCCGGCGTAGTGGTCGAGGTTCCACGGCGAGCGCACCGCGCCCAGCCGCACGTGGTCCGCGGCGCCGGAGAAGCCGAACTCGGAGAGCTGGGTCTTGCCCAGCGGGATCAGCCCGGTCGCGAGGTACATCCGGGCGAAGTCGCCGTCGGCCTTCGCCGGCTCGGCGGTGAAGGCGTCCGCACCGTGCTGGGTGGGCATCCCGGCGACGTCGACGTTGTCCTTGACGAACGTGGGCACCCCGGCGAAGAAGCCACCGCGCGGCGAGCGAGCCTCCTCGCGCGCCCGGTCGTAGGCGGCGTGGGCGACCGCGCCGAGGGCGGCGTCGACCTTCTCGGTGCGGGCGACGGCCGCGTCGACGACCTCCGGGATCGAGACGTCACCGGCGCGCAGGGCGGCCACCAGCCCGCAGGCGTCGAGGTCGGCCAGGGCGTCGTCGGAGAAGGCGTGCACGCGCGTCATGTCGGGAGGCTAGGCCATCCACTCAACCCGCGACACCCCGTCGGTGGCAGCCCTCGAGGTGGTCGTCGACGAGGCCGATGGCCTCCATCAGCGCGTGCATCGTGGTGGGTCCGACGTGGGCGAACCCGGCCTTCTTGAGGGCCTTGGACAGCGCCAGCGACTCCGGGGACGTGGTCGGTACGTCGGCGCTCGTGCGCGGCGGCGGGCCCGGCTCGGGACGGAAGCCCCAGATGAACGCCTCCAGGCCACCGCTGTCGCGCAGCGCGACGGTCGCCCGGGCGTTGGCGATCGCGGCGTCGACCTTGCGGCGGTTGCGGACGATGCCGGCGTCGGCCATCAGCCGCTCGACGTCGGCGGGACCGTAGGCGGCCACCGCGTCGGCGTCGAAGCCGGCGAAGGCGGCACGGAAGTGCTCGCGCTTGTTGAGGATGGTCAGCCACGACAGGCCCGACTGGAACGCCTCCAGCGTCAGCCGCTCGAGGTGGGCGGCCTCACCGTGGACGCGCAGCCCCCACTCGGTGTCGTGGTAGGCCAGGTTGACCGGGTCGCCGGCGCCCCAGGGGCAGCGCGCCACGCCGTCGGCGCCCACGACGGGGCCTGCGCCCCTGACCGGTTCCGTCTCCACGTCCGCATCCTCGCGCACGGCACCGACAGGAGGCTGGGCCGTCAGCCGACGGGCTGCACGGCACCCCGGCCGCGGCCGCGCCGGCCGAGCATGTAGGGCAGGCCCGCGCCGGCGGCGTACGCCGTCCGCGCGAGGCGACCGCGCCAGGTGGGCGGCGGCAGGGGCGTCGGGTCGCCGACCGGGAGATCGCGCACGTCGACGTAGAAGGCCCGCAGCGGACCGAACCCCTCGAGCACGGGCTCGACCTGCTGCACGTCGGCCGGCAGCGCCGGCGAGCCGCCGTCGTAGAGCTCCTCGCTGAGCAGGACGTACTCGCGCAGCGGGACGGGGTTCTTGAGCAGGCGGTGGACCAGGATGACGTCGATGCCGACCAGCTTGAGCCGGTCGCGGATCGTCTGCGTGGCCACCTCGCCGACGTGGGCGACGAACTTGAGGGTGAGGTTGGCGGCCTCCTTGCACCCCGAGCAGGGGCACAGGTTGGTGGCGACGTACTCGCGCTCGACGTGGAAGGCGCGGTGCATGGCCGCCGCGGAGTGGGCGACCTCGGCCACCAGCTCGTCGTGGTCGCTGGTGCCGACCTCGCGGTGGAGGAACGCGGCGTCGCCCTCGATCTCGATGAGCTCGAGGCCGGGCACGGCGTCGACGACCGTGGCGAGGAGCCGGCCGGTGTTGACCTCGGCGTGCGCGAGGCTCATCCGGTGGGTGCTCATGTAGTCGGTGTAGCCACCGATGTCGGCGATGAGCAGGAGCCCGCGCGCAGAAGCCATGGCTCACAGTGGCAGACCGGCGGACCACCCACCAGCCCTCACGACCCCGGAGGACTCCCGGTCGCCGGCCGGTCCGGGTCGTAGCGCTCGAGCAGCCGGTCGACGCCGACGGCGGCCTCGCTGGCGCTGGGCGTCCAGCCCGTCACGACGGTCAGGAAGTGCTCCGAGCGCAGCGCCCGCAGGCGTACGCCGGTCCGCGCGACGACGGTGGCGGTGCGGGTGCTGCGCCGCAGCAGGGCGATCTCGCCGAAGCCCTCGCCCGGCCCGAGCGTGGCGACGACCCGGCCGTCGCCCACCACGTCGACCTCGCCGGACTCGACGACGTAGTAGCGGTCCCCCGTGTCGCCCCGGCTGAAGACGGTCGCCCCCGCCGGGAGGTCGACGGACTCGAGGCCGCGCGCGAGGTGCTCGACGGAGGGCAGCGGGAGGGTGCGCAGCATCGGCACGCGCTGGAGGAGGCCGACGGCCTCGTCGTGCACCCCGACGGTCCGGTCGAGGGCGCGCAGCCGCCACCACGACGCGGCGGCCAGCCCGGGGCAGACCAGGCCGACCACGACGAGGGCCGGGCGCAGGCCCCAGGCGGCCACGGCCCACGAGGCGGCGACGGCGCCCAGGCCGATCGAGACGGCGACCGTGCTCTCCAGGACGCCGAAGACGCGGGCCAGCACCGCGTCGGGCGCCAGCCGGCCCAGGAGGGTGAACCCCGCCACGTCGATGAGCGCGTTGCCGACGCCGATCATCGCCATGGCCACCAGCGCGGGGACGTCGTGGGGCACGAGCCCGACGAGCACGAGCGGCAGGCCCCAGAGGGTGACGCCGAGGGCGAACCACGCGCCGAGCCGGCGGGTGCCGACGAGCAAGGAGGCGGCGAGCGAGCCGAGGACGGCGCCGACGCCCACGGCGGTCATCAGCGTCCCGGCGCCGGGCTCGCCGCGGTCGAGCAGCTCGATGGAGACCAGCACCGAGAAGACGGTGAGCGCCCCGCGCGTGAGGGACTGGGCCGCGGCGAGGCCGAGCACCAGCGCCAGCCCGCCGTCGCCCGCGACGGCGCGCAGGCCGTCGACCACCTCGCGCCCGAGGTGCCGGCCGGCGACCGTGGGCCGCGGCGGGGCGTCGTAGCGCAGCCGGAGCAGCAGCGCGGCCGACCAGAGCGAGGCCGCCGCGGCGACCCCGAACACCACGTCGACGTCGGCGACCTCGAGCAGCACCGCGGCCAGCAGCGGACCCACGAGCGTGGCCACCGAGTCGAGCATCCCGCGCACCACGTTGGCGCTGGCCAGCTCGTGCCCGGTGTGGCACAGGGACGGCAGGAGCGCGGAGTGCGCCGGCCGGAACAGCGTGGCGGCGACCGTCGAGAGGACGGCGAGGGCGTAGATCGCGATCGGGGCTCCGCCGAGCGCGGCGACGACCGCGGCGGCCGCCGTGACGATCCCACGCACGGTCGAGACCACGACCAGCACGCGCTCGCGGCGCCCGCGGTCGGCGTACGGCGACAGCAGGGGCGCGCAGATCGCGGACGGCACCATCCGCAGCAGCCCGACGAGGCCGAGCGCGGCGGCGCCGCCGTCGCGGTAGGCCACGATGCCCAGGGCCACGGTGAAGGCCCACTCGGCGGTCCAGGCGCCGAGGAAGCTCAGCTGGGCCCGGCGCAGGAGGGGGTTGCGTGCGTTGCTGGTGAAGGCGGACGCGGCGTCGGCCAGCCGCTGGGTGCCCGTGACCGCCGCCATGGACCGACAGTAGGGCGTGCCGCCGCGGGCGACATGCCCTCGATGAGGGAGGTCAGTGCCGGAGCTTGAGCCGGACGTGGGGCAGGGACGGTGCCGGGATCGGGTCCATCTCGATGTCGACGAGGCCGTAGCGGCCGTCGACGACGCGGCCGTCGCGGATCTGCGCCTGCCACTCGTCGCGGTAGCCGACGATCTCGTCATGGGTGCGGCCGATGAAGTTCCACCACATGACGATCGGCTCGCCGAACGGCGGCCCACCGAGCACGAGCAGGCGCGACTCCTCGAGGGCGGTGACCGTCAGCGTCGAGCGGCCCGCGGCCACGCAGGCGAGGTCGGTCGGCTTGAGCTCGGTGCCGTCGACCTCGAGCAGGCCGACGTCGAGCAGGACGCCGTGCTCGAACGTCTCGTCGACCTCGAGCTCGAGGGTCCTCCCGGTCGCCACCATCAGCTCGGCCCCCAGCAGCGGCGTGTGGGTGGTCACCGGGGACTCCGCGCCGAGCAGGGAGCCGAGGAAGACGCGGGCCTCCCACCCGGGACCGCGCACCGGCTGCGGGGCGAAGTGCTCGAAGCCGGGGTCGGTGTCGCGGCTCCCCTCCGGCAGCGCGATCCACAGCTGGGCGCCGTGGAGCACCGACGTCCCGGTCGTCGAGACCTCGGTGTGGCTGATGCCGCGGCCCGCCGTCATCAGGTTGAGCTCCCCGGGACGCACGACCGCCCGGTGCCCCGCGGAGTCGCGGTGCTCGATCTCGCCCTCGAAGAGCCAGCTGGCGGTCTGCAGTCCGGTGTGGGGGTGCGGGGCGACGACCATGCCGCCGGTCTGCTGGACCTCGTCGGGCCCGTAGTGGTCGACGAAGCACCAGGCGCCGATCAGGGACCGGTGGCGCTGCGGGAGCGTGCGTCGTACGCGCATGGCCCGGGGACCGCCCAGCGGGACCTCGCGCGAGGTGAGCACGTCGATGTGCGAAGTCATCGTGGCCACCGTACCCGCAGGGGTGAACGGGCGCGCCCCCTCGTTAATGCTTAGGGCCGATGAGGTCCGGGCGCCTAGGGTTCGACCTGACATGCAGGACTTCCCTCCCCGGATCGCGACGTTCTTCTCCGGTTCAGACGACGCCCCCACGCCCGACCCCGACACCCGGTCGCCCGTGGCGTTCCTGCGGTGGGTCGTGGGCCAGCAGAAGGCACTCATCGCGCTGTCCTCGCTGTGCTACTCGCTGTGGTTCCTGCCGATGACCCTCGGGCCGTGGATCTTCGGCCGGGCCGTCGACCAGGGCGTCGTGGGCGGCGACGAGGCCGCCCTCCTGGGGTGGGCCGCGCTGCTCCTTGGCGTGGTCGTGATCGGGGGCGTCTTCGGCGTCGTCTCACACACGCTCGTGGTCCGCAGCTGGCTCGTCGCCCTCTACGGCACGCTCGAGATGGTCACCCGCAAGGTCGCGCAGATGGGGCACGTGCTGCCCCGCCGCTCACCCACCGGCGAGGTGCTGAGCGTCGCCTCCAGCGACTCCGACGAGTTCGGGGCGTTCACCGAGATCGTGGCCCGCGCGACCGGGCAGCTGGTGTCCTACCTGACGGTGGCGTTCATCGTGCTGTCGATGTCGTGGGAGCTGGGCCTGCTGACGCTCGTCGCCGCCCCCGTGCTGCTGGGCGCGGCGCTGCCGCTCCTGCGGCCGCTGCACCGCCGCCAGCAGCTCGAGCGCTCGCGCACCTCCGACCTCACGTCGATGGCCACCGACATCGTGGCCGGGCTGCGCATCCTGCGCGGCATCGGCGGTGAGCAGACCTTCGGCGCCAACTACGACCGCCAGTCGCAGTCGGCCAAGGAGGCCGGCGTCGCCGCCGGCATCTGGCAGGCCGTCGTCGAGGCCGTGGGCGTGCTGCTGTCGGGGATCTTCCTCGTGGCGCTGGTCTGGCTCGGCACCCGCGAGGTCGAGTCGGGCGACCTCAGCGTCGGCGAGCTCATCACCTTCCTGGGCTACGGCCTCTTCATGGTCGGGCCCATCCGCACCTTCTTCGAGTTCGCGCAGAAGGGCGTCCGCTCGCTCGTCAGCGCGCGCAAGGCCATCGCGATCTTCGAGCAGCGCCCGCCGTGGCGCGCACCGGCCGAGCCGGTCGCCCTCGACGGCTCCGCCGCCCTCCACGACTCCTCCAGCGGCCTGACCGTGCGGCCGGGCATCCTCACCGTGGTGGTGAGCGCGGTCCCGGAGCAGAGCTCGGCGCTCGCCGACCGCCTCGGTCGCCACCTGCCCGCCGACACCGAGCCCGTCCCGGCCGAGGACGACGACGACACCAAGGGCCGTGCCGCCCGGCGCGCCCGGGCCGAGCGTGCGCGCGAGCGGGCCCGCATCGCCGCGCTCGACGAGGAGAAGGCCCGCCGCGACTGGGGCGTCACGCTCGGTGGCGTCGACCTGGCCCGGGCCGACCTCGACGACGTACGCCGCCGGGTGCTGGTCAGCGACACGAGCAGCCAGCTCTTCGCCGGCACGCTGCAGGACGCCGTCGACCCGCACGCGCGGCTGACGCGCGAGCAGGCCGAGCAGGCGCTGCGCGTCGCCAACGCCGAGGACGTCTACGACGCGCTGCCCGAGGGCTGGCAGGGCCAGCTCGAGGAGCGCGGCCGCGGGCTGTCCGGCGGGCAGCGCCAGCGCGTCGTCCTCGCCCGCGCCGTCGCGGCCGACCCGCCGGTCCTGGTGCTGGTGGAGCCCACCTCCGCGGTCGACGCCCACACCGAGGCGCGGATCGCGGAGCGGGTCGCCGAGACCCGCCGCGGGCGCACCACCGTGGTCACGACCGTCTCACCGCTCTGGCTGCACCACGCCGACCACGTCGTGCTGCTGCACGACGGCACGGTCGTCGCGGAGGGCCGCCACGCCGACCTGCTGGCCGAGGACGACGACTACCGGCGCGTGGTCGCCCGGGCGCTCGACGCCGAGGAGGTCGTGCGATGAGCAGCTCGACGGGCACCGACCTGCTCGCGACCTCGGCCGACACCTGGCGCGACCGGACCGACGACCCGCCCGTCGTGCCACCGGAGCTGCACCCGCCGGAGCACGCCGCCCTCCGCGAGCGCCACCGCGCCCTGTGGCAGCGGCACGCCCTGCGTCGGCAGCGCGCCGAGGACGTCTACGACGCCTCGCGCAACCCGGTGCGCGGGTGGCCGGTCTCCGGCAACCGGGCGGTGCTCGCGTTCTTCGGTGAGCTCGTGCGCCGCCGCAAGCGCTCGTTCGCCGTGCTGGTGCTCCTCAACGCGCTCGCCGCGGGCTCGGCGCTCGTCGTCCCGAGGCTGCTCGGCTCGCTGGTCAACCGCGTCCAGTCGCAGGGCGCCTCCGTCGACGGCCTCGACGGCCTGGCTCTCACCGTCATCGGCGTCGTGGTCCTGCAGTCGCTGTTCACCTTCGGCGCCCAGCGCACGTCCACCCACTTCGGCCAGGACCTGCTCGCCTCGGCCCGCGAGTACATCGTCGCCACGATCCTCCGGCTGCCGGTGGGCCGGGTCGAGGGCGCCAGCACCGGCGACCTCGTCACGCGCGTCACCCGCGACGTGGGCACCATGGCGCGGTCCGTGCAGTGGGGCGTGCCGAGGCTGCTGATCTCGCTGCTCACGGTCGTGCTCTCGGTCGTGGCGATGCTGCTGAACTCGCTCGTGCTGGCCGTCCCGGCACTGCTGGTCTTCGCGCTCTGCACCCCCGCCGTGCGCACCTACCTGCGCCGGGCACCGAAGGCCTACATCACCGAGGGCGCCACCTACTCGCGGATCAACACCACCCTCACCGAGACGGTCGAGGGGGCGCGCACCGTCGAGGCGCTGGGCCTGTCCGGGGCCCGGGTGCGGGCCGGCGGCGACGACATCGAGGTCTCGGCGCAGGCCGAGCGCTACGGCATGACGCTGCGCAACGTGCTCTTCGCCGCCCTCAACGGCGCCTTCCAGGTGCCGCAGGTCGTCACGCTCGTGGTCGGCGCCTACGGCTACAGCCGCGGGTGGGTGGACCTCGGGCAGATCACCGCCGCGATGCTCTACGTCGTCGCGCTGGCCGAGCCGCTCGACGCCGTGATCGGCGAGGTGGACCGCCTGCAGGTCGGCGCCGCGTCGACGAGCCGGCTGCTCGGCATCGCCGAGGTGCCGCCCGACCGCGAGCCCGGCGACCGCCTCCCCGACGGCGTCGAGCTGGTCGGCGACGACCTCCGCTTCGCCTACCGCGAGGGCCACGACGTGCTGCACGGCGTCGACCTGCGGCTGCGCACCGGCGAGCGCCTGGCCGTGGTGGGGCCGAGCGGCTCGGGCAAGTCGACGCTGGGCCGGCTCCTGGCCGGCATCAACCGTCCGCGCACCGGGTCGGCCCGCGTGGGCGGCGTCGACCTCGTTGACCTGCCGCTCGAGGTGCTGCGCACCGAGGTCGCGCTCGTCACCCAGGAGCACCACGTCTTCATCGGCACCGTGCGCGACAACATCGTCCTGGCGCGCGAGGCGTCGTCCGACGACGCCGTCCGCGAGGCGCTACGGGCCGTCGGCTCGCTGGCGTGGGTCGAGCGGCTGCCCGAGGGGCTCGACACGATGATCGGCTCCGGCCGCTACGCGCTGACCCCGGCCCAGGCGCAGCAGGTCGCGCTCGCCCGCCTGATCATCGCGGACCCGCACACGCTGGTCCTCGACGAGGCCACCTCCCTCATCGACCCCCGGACCGCCCGGACGCTCGAGGGGTCGATGAACAACCTGCTGGAGGGCCGCACCGTGGTGGCCATCGCCCACCGGCTGCACACCGCCCACGACGCCGACCGGATCGCGGTGGTCCTCGACGGGCGCATCGTCGAGCTGGGCAGCCACGACGAGCTCGTCGAGCTGGACGGGGAGTACGCCGCCCTCTGGCGCGCCTGGACCTCCTGACGACTCCCGCCTGACGGGTGTCCAGGTCCGTCAGATGCGGTCGGCGACAGCCGGGGCCGCCGGGGCGGGGGCGACCCGGCTCACCGCGCGGTGCCAGCGCCAGCAGAGCCAGCCGAGGACCACGCAGACCGCGGCGGTGATCGAGAAGCCGAGCACCGAGCGGCCGGCGTACGGCGCGAGGACCGCCGCGCTCACGGCGTTGAAGACGAGGGTGACGAACGACGAGGCCGACATGAGCGCGCCGCGGCGCGTGGGGACCAGGTCGAGCATCAGCAGCTGGATGTTGGGGTAGGCCAGCCCGTTGCCGAAGGCGACCATCGAGATGCCGACCACGGCCCAGGGCAGGACCTCGCCCGCCGGCGTCAGCGCGATGCCGACCCCGACGACCGCTCCCACCGTGCTGACGGCGTAGCCGATGGAGACGAGCTGTGAGCTGGTGAGCACCCGGCCGAAGCGGCCGCTGCTCAGCGAGCCGACCACCATGGCGCCGATCATCGGGACGAAGAGCTTCCAGAAGTCGAGCTCGCCCTCGCCGAGCAGGTCGACCACGAAGATCGAGGCGCCGCCGATGTAGAGGAACTGCGCGCCGAAGACCAGGGTGCCGGCCCACGTCATCCGGTGGAAGGCCGGCTCGCGCAGCACCTCGCCGAGGCCGCGCAGGATCTCGCCGACCCGGAGCGGGACCCGGCGCTCGGGCGGGTGGCTCTCGGGCAGCAGGGTCACGGTGAGCACGACCAGGGCCACCGCGAGGCCGGCCATGAACCAGAACACCGACTCCCACGGCCCCACCTGGATGAGCAGGCCGCCGATGATCGGCGCGATCGCGGGGGCCACGCCGAACAGCACCGCGACCTGGCTCATCATCCGCTGCGCCTGCGGGCCGTCGAAGAGGTCGCGGATGATGGTGCGGCTCACGATCGTCGACCCGCCGGCGGCCAGGCCCTGGGCGACGCGGCCGACCAGCAGCCACTCCAGCGAGGGCGCGAACGCGCACGCCACGGACGCGAGGGCGTACACCACCAGCGACCACACGATCACCGGCTTGCGTCCCACGGCGTCGGAGAGCGGGCCGTGGAACAGGCTCATGGCGGCGAAGGCCAGCATGTAGACCGTCACCACCAGCTGCAGCTGCGCCGAGGTGACCGAGAGCTCGTCGCCCATCGAGGCGAAGGCCGGGAACGGGGTGTCGATGCTGAAGGGGCCGATCATCGACAGCATCGCCAGCACGAACGGGATCAGTGCCACGACCATCCCGGTCGGACGGGCCCGAGAAGGGGTCGTCATGCGTCGAGGCTACGGTCCAGGTTGATCACGGCCGAGACCAGGCTCAGGTGGGTGAAGCCCTGGGGGAAGTTGCCGAGCTGCTCGCCGTTGAGGCCGACCTGCTCGGCGTACTGCCCGAGGTGGTTGGCGTAGGTGAACATCTTCTCCAGCGCCAGGCGTGCGTCGTCGAGCCGGCCGGCGCGGGTCAGCGCCTCGACGTACCAGAACGAGCACAGCGAGAACGTGCCCTCCCCGTCGGGCGGGCCGTCGAAGCCGTCGGCGCCCTCGACCCCATCGTCCAGGGTCGCCGGGTCGTAGCGCAGGACGAGCTGGTCGGAGACCAGCCGGTCCTCGATGTGCGCCAGGGTGGAGAGGAACCGCGGGTCGTCCGGCGCCACCATCTTCACCATCGGCATGAGCAGCGTGCCGGCGTCGAGGACCTCCCCGCCGGCGTGGGCGGTGAAGGTGCCGAGGTCGTCGTTCCAGCACTCGGTCATCACCCGCTCGTAGATGGCGTCGCGGGTGGCGGCGAGCTCGGTGAGGTCGCCCGGCAGGCCTCGGCGCCGGGCTACGCGCATCATCCGCTCGACCGCCACCCAGCACATGACCAGCGACGTGGTGTGGGTCCGCGGCTCACCGCGCACCTCCCACATGCCGGCGTCGGGCCGCTCCCAGTTGTCCATCAACCACGACACGATGCGGCGCAGGTCGGTCCACGCGTCGTGGCTGATGCCGCTGCCGTGCTTGTCGAAGAGGTAGACCGAGTCGATCAGCTCGCCGTAGACGTCGAGCTGCAGCTGGTCGACCGCGGCGTTGCCGACGCGGACCGGGCGGGACCCGCGGTAGCCGGCGAGGTGGTCGAGCTCGCGCTCGTGCGGGACCGCGCCGTCGAGGTCGTAGAGCACCCGCAGCGGTCCGAGCCGCTCGACGTCGACGCCGTCGTCACCGGCCTCACCGAGCCGCTCGGAGAGGAACCGGACGAACGCCGAGGCCTCGTCGGTGAAGCCGAGGCGCAGGAGGGCGTAGACGCTGAAGGCCGCGTCGCGCACCCAGACGTAGCGGTAGTCCCAGTTGCGCGAGCCGCCGATCGTCTCGGGCAGGCTGGTGGTCGGGGACGCGACGATGCCGCCGCTCGGCTCGTGGCACAGCAGCTTGAGGGTGAGCGCCGAGCGGTCGACCCACTCCCGCCACCGGCCGGTGTAGGTGCTCTGCGAGAGCCAGCCGCGCCAGAACGCCGCCGTGCGGTCGAAGAGCTCCTCGACGTCCGACTCGCTGCACCCCTGCGCCGGCTCGTCCGGGGCGAGGACCTCGAGCACGAAGAGGGCGGACTCCCCCGTCGTCAACGACACCTGCGCCGACGCGGTGGTGCGGTCGACGTCGAGGGCCACCGTGCTCGACAGCGCCAGGTGCAGGTCGCCGTCGGCGAACCGCACCACCTCGTCGTCGGCGACGGAGAGGTCCGGCTCGGTGGTGCTGTAGTCCGGTCGCGGCGTCATCGTCATCGCCAGGTCGACCCGGCCCCGCAGGCCGACCACCCGCCGGACGAGGCGCTGGCGGTGGTCGGGGTCGTGGGCGCGCAGGACGGGCATGAAGTCCTGGACCTCGACGACCCCCTTCTCGGTCATGAACCGCGTGACGAGGATGTTGGTCTCGGGGTGGTAGTACTGCTGGCTCCGCGCGTCCGGGTCCTCCGGTCGCAGCCGCCACGAGCCGGCGTCCGGGTCGAGGATCGAGGCGAAGACGCTCGGCTTGTCGAAGCGGCCGGGGCAGAACCAGTCGATCGTGCCGTCGGTGGCGACGAGCGCCGCGGTCCGCAGGTCGCCGACGAGCCCGTGGTCGGCGATCGGCGGCGCCTCCCGGGGCTCAGTCGGCATCGGCGTCCTGCCGTCCCAGTCGCCAGCCGCCCTCCGGCAGGTCGAGAGCCGCCTGCGGTCCCCACGAACCGGACGCGTACGGCAGCGGGTCGGGGCGGTCGTCGAGCACCGGCTGGCAGACCTCCCACAGCCGCCGCGTCTCGTCGGCGTGCGCGAAGAGCGTGTGGTCGCCCTGCAGCACGTCGAGCAGCAGCCGCTCGTAGGCCTCCAGCGGCTCGTCGTCCGGCAGCTCCTCGCCGAGGTCGAGGCGCATCGTGGCGGGGGCGAGCTCCATCTCGGGGCCGGGCCGCTTGCCGAGCAGGTCGACGTGGACCTGCGCCTCGTCGGTCAGCTCGAGGACCAGCTCGTCGGGGGCCAGGCCGCTGCCGAACACGGACGACTCGGGCTGCCGGAACCGCAGGGTCACCGTGCGCCGGGTCTCGGCCATCGCCTTGCCGGTGCGCAGGTGGAAGGGGACGTCGCGCCAGCGGTCGTTGTCGACCCACGCCTCGAGCGCCACGAACGTCTCGACGGTCGAGTCCTCCTCGACGTCCTCCTCGTCGCGGTAGCCGTCGTACTGGCCGAGCACCACCCGGGACGGGTCGAGGGGACGTACGTCCTCGAAGACCGCCGCGCGCGCCCGGCGGACGGCGTCGGCGGTCCACTCGCCCGGGTCCTCCAGCGCGACGGCGCCGAGGATCTGGAACAGGTGCGTGGAGACCATGTCGCGCAGCGCGCCGGTCGACTCGTAGAACGAGCCGCGGCCCTCCATGGCCAGCGTCTCGGGTACGTCGACCTGCACCGAGGCGATGCTGCTGCGGTCCCACGCCGGCTCGAAGAGCGCGTTGGCGAAACGGAGCGCCAGCACGTTCTGCACCGCCTCCTTGCCGAGGAAGTGGTCGATGCGGAAGACCTGCTCCTCCTCGAAGACCGCGCGCACGTCGCGGTCCAGCTCGCCGAACGACTGGAGGTCGAGCCCGAACGGCTTCTCGATGACCAGGCGCGCCCGCTCCGCGAGGCCCTCGCGACCGACCATGCCGACCATCCCGGACATGGCCCCCGGCGGGACGGAGAGGTAGACCAGGCGCAGCGCGTCGTCGCCGAGGTCCTCCTCCGCCTCGCGCACCCGCGCGGCCAGGTCGGAGCCGTCGTCGGCGTCCGAGGCGACGAACGACGTGCGGGACAGCAGCTCGCGCGCGACGGCCTCGTCGAGGTCGTCCACCGAGTCGTCCAGGGCCTCGCGCACCTCGTCGCGGAAGACCTCGTCGGAGTCGGGCGCGTGCCGGCCGCTGCCGATCACGGCGTACCGCTCCGGCAGCCGACCCGCGGCGGCCAGGCGGTAGAGCCCGGGGAACAGCTTGCGCGCCGCGAGGTCGCCCCGCGCGCCGAAGAGGAGGAAGACACAGGCGGGCAGGTCCGGGACGCCCTGCGTCCCTGGCTCGGCACTCATGCCCGCCACGCTAACGACCACCCGAAGGGGTCCGGTCGGCTGTCGGCTTGCTCTGCTTGCTCTGGAGTCCCCGGATATCCGGGGACTCCAGCGACAACGCGGAAGATCCGAGCCACCGGGTGACTCGGATCTTCCGCGATCTCGTTCTCGAACGCGACGGCCAGCGGCCGAGCCTGCCTCGCTCAGCTGTTGCTGTAGACCGCCGGCCCGCCGTCGTCGCCGGCCGAGTCGGGACCACGACCCGCCCAGGTCCAGGCGTACGCCGGGTCCTCCACCGCGCGACCGCCCTCCCCGAGCTCGAGGGGGGCGAAGGTGTCGACCATGACGGCCGACTCCTCGAAGTACTGCACGCCGAGGGACGCCTCGATCGCACTGGGCTGCGGTCCGTGGGCGTGGCCGCCGGGGTGCAGGCTGATCGAGCCGATGCCGATCCCGGAGCCCTTGCGGGCCTCGTAGTCGCCGCCGACGTAGAACATCACCTCGTCGGAGTCGACGTTGGAGTGGTAGTAGGGCACCGGGATGGCGAGCTCGTGGTAGTCGACCTTGCGGGGCAGGAAGTTGCACACCACGAAGTTCCAGCCCTCGAAGACCTGGTGGACCGGCGGCGGCTGGTGGACCTTGCCGGTGATCGGCATGTAGTCCTCGACGTTGAACGTGTAGGGGTAGAGGCAGCCGTCCCAGCCGACCACGTCGAACGGGTGGGTGGCGTAGGTGAGCCTCGTGCCGACGATGCCCGCGCTCGTGCGGTGCTTCACCAGCACCTCGACGTCGGTGCCCTCGACCTCGAGGGTCTCCGCGGGTCCGTGGAGGTCGCGCTCGCAGTAGGGCGCGTGCTCGAGGAGCTGGCCGAAGCGGGAGAGGTAGCGCTTGGGCGGGTGGATGTGGCTGTTGGCCTCGATGGCGTAGAGCCGCGACGGCTCGGCGGGCACCCAGCGGTGGTCGGTGGCGCGCGGGACGACGACGTAGTCGCCGGTGCGGTAGGGCACGACGCCGAAGACGGTCTCGACGGTGCCCGTGCCGGACTCGACGTAGACGCACTCGTCGCCGATGGCGTTGCGGTAGAGCGGCGAGGGCTCCGTCCCGGTCACGACGTACGCGATGCGCACGTCGTTGTTGCCGAGCACCAGCCGGCGGCCCTCGACGGGGCACCGGCCCGTCTCGAGGTCGTGCAGCCTGAGGTGGCGCGGCTTGAGCGGGTGGTTGGGGGTGCGCGACTGGTCGGCCAGCTCCCAGACCGTGCTGTCGGTGATCGCGCTCGGCACGCCGCGGTGGTAGAGCAGGGAGGAGTCGGAGGAGAAGCCCTCCTCGCCCATGAGCTCCTCGCGGAACAGGTGCCCGTCGTCGTCGCGCAGCTGCGTGTGCCGCTGGCGCGGCAGTCGTCCGACCGCCCGGTAGTAGGCCATCCGCGTGCTCCAATCATCCGACTATCGGACGCTGACGTCCGCTATCTGGTGGCTAGAGTAGTCCCGTGCCTCCCTCCTCCGCACCTGTCGTGTCCGACCTACAGCCCGGTCCGTGGCCCGAGCAGTGGCGCGGCCTCGTCGACGACGCGGCCGTCTTCCCGCCCGGTGACGCCGACCTCGCCGACGCCCTCGCGGCGTACGCCGAGCGCGGCACGGCCTGGTGGGCCGGCCTGGTCGGGTCCTTCGTCGTCCCCGACACCGCCCTCGGCTCCGTCCCGGCCGACGTGCCGGTCTCGGTCGTGCTGACCGGCGGCGCCGGTGCCGTGGAGGGCGTCGCCGCCCTGGCGGCACGCAAGCGCCTGCGCCTCGCCGGCCTCGAGGCGGCGGTCCGCGACGCCGACGACCCGGTCGGCAACGTGCGCCGCATCGACGCCGCGGCGCGGGCGGCCGGGCTCGACGTGCCCGTCTTCATCGAGGTGCCCGGCCCGACGACCGCCGCCTGGCTCGCCGCCGCCGACGAGGTCGCCGCCTGCGACCACCGGCTCAAGCTCCGCCTGGGCCACGTCGACCACGACCTCGTCCCCGACTCGCGCACCGTCGCGGGCTGGATCGACGCCGCCCTCGACCGCGAGACGCCGTTCAAGGCCACCGCCGGCCTGCACCGCGCCGTCCGGCACGACCCCGAGGGCGGTGGCGCGCACGGCTTCCTCAACGTGGTGGCCGCGACCCGGGCGCTGTGGGACGGCGGCTCCGCCGACGAGGCGGTCGCCGTGCTCGAGCAGCGCGACGGCGCGGCCCTCGCCGACGGGCTGGCCGAGGCCGACGTGGCCTCGGCACGCCGGTGGTTCACCTCGTTCGGGTCGTGCTCGGTCACCGAGCCGCTCGAGGACCTCGTGGCCTTCGGGCTGGTGCCGTCCGTGGGAGCGGCGTCGTGAGCGCCGCGACGTGGGTCGAGGGCGCGGCCGGCTCGGGCTTCGACGTCGACCACCTGCCCTACGGCGTCTTCGCCCGCTCGGGCGAGCGCCCCCGCGTGGCGGTCCGCATCGGCGACCAGGTGCTCGACCTCAGCGTGGTCGCGGCGGCCGACATGGTCGACACGCACGAGCTGTTCGACCAGTCGACCCTCAACCCCTTCATGGCCGCAGGCCCGGAGGTGTGGGCCTCGACCCGCGCGTGGGTGACCGGCCTGCTGACCGGGGAGGCCGAGCGCGACCTCGTCGAGCCGGCGCTGGCCCCGGTCGACTCCGTGACGATGCTGATGCCCTTCACCGTCGGCGACTACGTCGACTTCTACGCCTCCGAGCACCACGCCTCCAACGTCGGCCGGATGTTCCGCCCCGACCAGGAGCCGCTCCTGCCGAACTGGAAGCACCTCCCGGTCGGCTACCACGGCCGGTCCGGCACGGTCGTGGTCTCCGGCACCGACGTCGTACGCCCGTGCGGCCAGCGCAAGGCACCCACGGACGAGCACCCGACGTACGGCCCCTCCCGGCGCCTCGACATCGAGGCCGAGCTCGGCTTCGTGGTGGGCGTGCCGTCCCGGATGGGCGAGCGCGTCACCACCGCCGACTTCGCACGGCACACCTTCGGCGTCGTCGGGCTCAACGACTGGTCGGCACGAGACCTCCAGGCGTGGGAGTACGTCCCCCTCGGCCCGTTCCTGGGCAAGTCGTTCGCCACGTCGATCAGCGCGTGGGTCACGCCCCTGGCCGCCCTCGGCGCGGCGTGGACCGACCTGCCGGGACAGGCCGACCCGGACGTGCTCGACTACCTGCGCGTCGACGGGCCCGCCGGGCTCGACATCGACGTGGAGGTCGTCCTCGACGGCGAGGTCGTCGCGCGCCCGCCCTACCGCACGATGTACTGGTCGCCCGCGCAGATGCTCGCGCACACCACGGTCAACGGGGCCAGCGTGCGCACCGGCGACCTGTGGGGGTCGGGCACCGTCTCGGGTCCGGGCCGCGACGAGCGCGGCTCGCTGCTCGAGCTCAGCTGGGGTGGCGCGGAGCCCTTCACCGCCGCGGGCCGCGAGCGCACCTTCCTCGAGGACGGCGACGAGGTGACCCTGCGCTACACCGCTCCCGCGACCGGCGGAGGTCGCCTCACCCTCGGCGAGGTGACCGGGCGCATCCTCCCGGCCCACTGACGGCCGGGCGGGCATTCCCGTCCGTTCACCTCGTTGCGCCACCGTGCCCGCATGCGCATCGCCCAGCTGGCCAACTTCGTCGGACCCGCCTCGGGCGGCATGCGCACCGCGCTGCGCGCACTGGGCGCGGGCTACGTCGACGCCGGGTGCCGGCGCCTGCTCGTGGTGCCGGGGCCCGAGGACGCCCGCACCTCCACGCCGCTCGGCGACGTCGTGCAGCTGCGGGCACCGCGGGTCGGCGGGGGCTACCGCCTCATCGTCGAGCCGTGGCGGGTGACCGAGGTGCTCGAGGAGTGGGGGCCGACCTCCGTCGAGCTCAGCGACAAGCTGACCCTGCTCCCGGTCGCCCGGTGGGCGCACCGCAGCGGGGTCGGGTCGGTGCTGCTCTCGCACGAGCGGCTCGGCGACATGCTCGCCCTCCGCACCGGCCTCGACACCACCTCCAAGGTCTCGATCGGGCTGCTCAACCGGCTGCTCGTCCGCAGCGTCGACACGGTCGTGGTCACCTCCGACTACGCCCGCCAGGAGTTCCAGCAGGCGGCCGACAACGCCGGCTGCCCCGTCGTACGCGTCCCGCTGGGCGTAGACCTCGAGACGTTCCGCCCCCGTCCCCGCCGGTCCGACCGCCCGTCCGACCGCCCGTCCGTCCCGGTGCTCCGGCTGGTCCACGCCGGGCGGCTCTCGCGGGAGAAGAGCCCGCACCTGGCCGTGGCGACCGCCGTGGAGCTGCACCGCCGCGGCACGCCGGTGCGGATGGACGTCTACGGCGTCGGCCCGCACCTCGACGAGCTGGTCGAGCTCGCGGGCGACGCGCCGGTCCGCTTCCACGGCTACGTCGACTCCCCCGCCCGGCTCAGCCGGGCCCTCGCCGACGCCGACGTCGCGCTGAGCGTCTGTCCCGGCGAGACGTTCGGCCTCGCCGTGCTCGAGGCGCTGGCGTCCGGCACGCCGGTGGTCACCGCCGACCGCGGCGGCGCGCGCGAGCTGGTCGACGGCGCCTCGGGCGCCTGGGCGCGTCCGGACGCCGCCGCGCTGGCCGATGCCGTCCTCGAGGTGGCGGGGCGCCCGGTCGCGAGCCGGCGGGCCGCCGCCCGCGAGCGCGCCGAGCGCTACCCCTGGTCGACGACGGTCGAGTCGTTGCTCGCGGTCCACTCGTCGGTCGCGATGCCGGCCAGCCGCTCGCGGGCGCGCCGGGTGACCAGCAGCAGCGCGGCCGCGGCGGCCACGACGAGGGAGCCGATCACGATCGCGAGGTAGGCGCCGTGCAGGGACGAGTCCATCGGCGCCACGAGGCCGGCGACCAGTGACACGGCGACCAGTGCGGCCGTCGCGGAGCGGCCGAGGCGGAGCACGGCGACGAACGGGACCACCCACAGGAAGTACCACAGGTGGACCACCGGGCTCAGCGCGACAGCCGCCCCGGTCAGCAGCGCGGCGGCGCGGACCGCCTGGGCGCCGTCACCCGTGCGCCACCCGAGGAGGACCGCGACCACCACCGCGACGAGGCCCGCCTGCGCCAGGAGGCGGACCGCGTCGAGGAACGTCCCGTCGCTCGTCCCGAGACCGACCAGCGGCGCGACCACGTCGAGCCAACCCCCCACGAGCGTCGGCAGCGAGAGCGGGGTGTCGACGGTCCCGGGCACGGTGAGGGCGCCGAGCCAGCCGATGCCCAGTCCCCACACCACCCCGGGCACGACGAGGGCGGCCACCGACACCGCGGCGACCCGGGCGGTGTGGCGCACCCGGACGGCCACGCCGGCAGCAACCGGCGCGGTGAGCAGCACCACGGCGACGCACACGAGGCCGCCGGGGAGCTTCACGCCGGCCGCCAGGCCGCCGAGGACGGCGCCCGCGACCCAGCCGTGCTCGCGCGCGACGACCAGCGCGGCGGTCATCAGGCCGACCATGAGCAGGTCGTTGTGCAGCCCCGCGACGCCGTTCGCGACCATCAGCGGGGACGCGAGCACGAGGCACGAGACGAGGGCCGGGTTGCTGCCGCACCAGCGCGCCAGTCGGGGCAGCGCCCACGCGAGCAGCGCGAGGCCGGCGAGCGCCATGACCCGGTGCGCGACCACGAGGAGCCACGGGTCGGCGGTCAGCCCGGCGGCGAGGTCACCACCGATCAGCGGGACCGGCCCGTACGGCGCCGGCGTGGCCATCCAGCGCGGATCGACCCCCTCGACGATCGGCCCGGGGACCGACCGGGGTCCGACCAGGCTCCACGGGCCGTGCTCGTAGGGCGAGATGCCGCGGTGGGCCAGCGTGCCCTGGGCGGCGTACGACCAGCCGTCGCGGGAGAACAGCGGCGGGGCGAGCAGGAGCGGCGCCGACCAGGCCACTGCGGCGGCGCGCACCAGGGCGATCGTGCCGGCCTGCTCCGACGCGTCGGCACGGGCGGCCACGCGGCAGAGGTGCAGCCAGGCCGAGGCCAGCATGCCGAGGCCCACCAGCACGACGACGAGCCCGGCCATCCGTCCCGAGGCAGAGCCGCGCAGCAGCTGCAGCAGGTCGACGTCCGCGACCGTCGCGCTCGACGGGATGGTCGCGACGACCAGGCCGCCGAGCAGGACGAGCACGCTGCCGACGAGTCCCCGTGACACCACGCAGCGGACGGTACGAGCCGTGCTCGACCGCGACCCGACGTCCGGGTGAACGCCGGGCCAAGGCTCACCCCGGGACCGGAATCCGGTGGGGACGCGACGACGTCCGCCCCTAGGCTGCCTGCTGTGAGACAGCTCGGTCAGTACGCCGCCCCCCGGCACGCCGTCGCGCACCTGTCCGACCCGCACCTCATCGGGGGTGGTGCGCTGCACTACGGGATCGTCGACAACGGGGCCCACCTCAGGCGCGCGCTGGAGCGGCTGGCGGCGGTCCGCCCCGCGCCGCAGGCCCTCGTCTTCACCGGCGACCTCGCCGACCGCGGGGAGCCGGACGCCTACGAGACTCTGCGCTCCATCGTCGAGCCGGCCGCCGCCGAGATGGGCGCGGTCGTGGTGTGGACCATGGGCAACCACGACGAGCGCGGCCCGTTCGCCCGCGGGCTCCATGACTCCGACGACGACGGCTTCCAGGACCGGGTGCACGAGGTCGACGGCCTGCGGATCGTCGCCCTCGACACCAGCGTCCCCGGCTACCACCACGGCGAGCTCCGGCGCGAGCAGCTCGACTGGCTCGCCGGTGTCCTCGCCACCCCGGCCGAGCACGGCACCCTGCTCGCGATGCACCACCCGCCGCTCCCGCTGCCGATGCTGCGCGCGGCCGAGCTCATCGAGCTGCACGACCAGCAGGCGCTGGCCGAGGTCGTCGCCGGCACCGACGTGCGCGGGATCCTGGCCGGGCACCTGCACCTCGCGACGTGGTCGACCTTCGCCGGCGTCCCGGTCTCGGTCGTCCCGGCGACCTGCTACACCACCGACCCGGCACCGCTCGACCGCCTCGTCTCCGGCGTCGACGGAGCACAGGCGTTCACGATGGTGCACACCTACGACGACCGACTGGTCCACACCCTCGTCCCGCTCGAGCCCGGACCCGAGGTCACCCATCTCGGCACCGACATCGCCGAGGCGCTGGAGACCGTGCCGCTCGAGCAGGCCCGCGAGCTGGCGTCCTCCAAGACGTCGCCGTTCAACACCTGACCCGCTGCCCCGACCTTCGAACCACCGCCCCACCACCGACGAGGACCACTTGTGCGACTGCTGCTGATGCGCCACGGCCAGACCCACGCCAACGTGTCGGGCGAGCTCGACACGGCCCACCCCGGCGTCGACCTCACCGGCCTCGGCCGGGCCCAGGCGGTGGCGGCGAGCAAGGCCCTCGCCGACGAGCACCTCGACGCGATCTACGTCTCCAGCCGCGTGCGTACGCACCAGACCGCCGCGCCCACCGCCGAGGACCGCGGCCTCGAGCCGACGGTCGTGGAGGGCCTGGAGGAGATCGCGGCCGGCGACTTCGAGATGCGCAACGACCACGACGCCGTGTCCGGCTACATCGGCACCGTCGCGACCTGGCTCGAGGGCGACCTCGCCCACCGGATGCCCGGCGGCGAGACCGGCGAGGAGTTCCTCGCCCGCTTCGACGCAGCGGTAGGGCGCATCGTCGAGGCCGGGCACGACGCGGCCCTGGTCGTCAGCCACGGCGCGGCGCTCCGGACCTGGGTGTCCACCCGGATGGCCCCGCACCCCGACGCGCCCCCGGCGACCCAGCCGCTGCACAACACCGCGCTCATCGTCCTCGAGGGCGACGTCGAGTCCGGCTGGGAGATGGTGTTGTGGCAGGGCCACCCTGTCGGGGGCGACTACCTCGAGGACCCCACGGCCGAGGACCCCACCGGGGACCTCGACGCCGACGGGGACGGGGAGATCGGCTAGGGGCTCCCTCTGTGGGACACGTGTCCGCGTTGTTGCCCTTGGGCGGCGGCGTCCCGGGCCACACCCCGGACACGTGTCCGCGTTGTTGCCCTTGGGCGGCGTCCCGGGCCACGTCCCGGACACGTGTCCGAGTTCCTGCCCCCGCCCGACCACACCCAGGGCGACATCTCGGACACGTGTCGAAGGTCGGGCGCGGCCGGGACGTCGTACGCCTCGCAGCCCCTAGGCTCGTCGCTCCCGAGACCCGGAGGTGACCAGGTGCACGTCTTCATCCGCCCCACGCAGAGCTTCCTCGCGTGCCACGTCTGCGGAGGCCTGGTCTTCGCCCGCCGCGAGGTGAAGATGACGACGACCGGGATGACGTTCTTCGACCTGGACTGGATGAACCGGTCGGCCGACGGGGTCATCTGCATCCGGTGCGGCTTCGTCCACACGTTCATGGGCGACGCGCACCAGTTCATCGACCCGGCCGCGGTCAGGCCCGAGGACCTGCCGGAGGACCCCCTCGCCCAGCCGCGCGCCTAGACCCCCTCGGTCCCGATCCCCGGGTGCACGAAGGGCTGCCCGGCCTTCATCTGCTCGATCGAGCCGGGGTGCACGCGGGCGAGGTGGGCGATGCCGCGGCGGCGGTAGCGGAGGACCTGGACGACGCCGAGCGCCCAGAAGAGGTACTGCACGGCCATGGCGAGCTTGAAGTCGTCGAGGGTGTACGAGCCCATCCCGCCGGACGACGACAGGTCGAGCACGATCCCGATGAGGCCCATGGTCAGCAGCGAGGCGGTGAAGCCACCGACGTTGACGAGGCCGTTGGCGCGGCCGGTCTCGTGGGCGGGCGTGAAGGACCGGGCGAGGTCGAAGGCGACCATCGCCGCGGGACCGCCGCTCGCGGTGGCGAAGGCCATCACGACCACCAGCCAGTCCGGTGCGGCGCCGGACCAGAGCAGCACGGCCGTCCACGGCACCACCATCGCGACCACGACGCCGACCACGATCCACGAGCGGTAGTAGGGCAGCCGGGACACCAGCCGGGCGAGCGCCAGGCCGCTCACGACCGCCCACGCGGTCATCGCCATCAGCAGCGTGCTGGCGGCGCCGGTCGACCACCCCAGGCCCTGCACGAGGAAGGGATAGCCCCACAGGAGCGCGAAGACGGTGCTGGAGAACTGCGAGACGAAGTGCGACCACATGCCCAGCCGCGTCCCCGGGTTGCCCCACACCGTGCGGACCGACTGCGCGAGCGCCCGCAGCTTGATCGCCACGACGTCGTCGCGCCGGTAGGGCGAGTCCTTGACGAGGAGGGCGACCACGACGAGCAGCACCAGACCGATGCTCGAGGTGAGCGCGAAGGCGCGGGTCCAGCCGAGCTCGTGGAGGAGGTACGCCAGCGGGCCGGCGGCGGCGATCGCGCCGAGCTGTCCGGAGAGGCCGGTGACCTGGGTGACCATCGGTCCCTGGCGCACCAGGAACCAGACGGTGACGAGCCGGATCACGCTGATGAAGATCATCGCGTCGCCGGCGCCCACCGCGGCCCGCGCCGCCACCGCCGTCGGGAAGGACTCGGCGAAGGCGAACGAGAGCTGGCCGAGGGTCATCAGCACCAGCCCGCTCAGCAGCATCGCGCGCGAGCCAAAGCGGTCGAGCAGGACGCCGACCGGGACCTGCATGCCGGCGTAGACGACGAGCTGCAGCACCGTGAACGTCGCAAGGCTGGTGGCGCTGATGTCGAAGCGCTCGGAGGCGATGATGCCCGCGACGCCCAGCGAGCTGCGGTGGAACACCGCCAGGATGTAGACCGAGAGCGCGACGAGCCAGATGACCCAGGCCCGGCGCCTCCCGATGTCGTGGACCTGCTCCGCGCTCACCCCTCGCCCGCTCCGGCACCGCCGAGCGCGGCCGTCAGCTCCGCCCGCCACGGCGGGTCGGCGCCGGGTCGCGAGACGTTGATCGCGGCGCCGATCGCGGCGGTCGTGACCGCACCGAGGACGTCGCGGTCCGGCAGTGCCTGCAGCGCCGCCGCGCCGCCCGGGCCGCGCACGCCGAGGTCGAGGAGGGCGTCGAGCAGCACGCCGCTGAAGGTGTCGCCGGCACCCACGGTGTCGGCCACGGCGACCGGGACCCCCGGCACCTCGAGCACGGCTCCGCCACGGCGTACGACGACCGCGCCGGCGCTGCCGCGGGTGACGACCACCAGCCCGGGGCCGGCCCCGACCCAGCGGGTGGCGGTCGCGACGGGGTCGTGGTCGGGGTGCAGCCAGTGGAGGTCCTCGTCGCTGACCTTGACCACGTCGGCCAGTGCGACCAGCTCCTCCACCCGGGCGACCGGCCCGGCCCGGTCGGGCGTGATGGCCGGGCGGGCGTTGGGGTCGAGGGAGACGACGGCCCTGCCGTGCTGCGAGCGGACCGCCTCGAGCACCGCGTCGGCGCCGGGCTCGAGCACGGTCGCGATGGAGCCGACGTGCAGCACGTCGCAGTCCTCGTCGGGGACGGGGCCGAGGTCCCACGAGAGGTCGAAGTCGTAGGTCGCGGCTCCGCTCGCGTCGAGGGTGACGGCGGCGGTCGACGTGCGTCCGGTGCCGGTCGGTCCGGCGAGCACCGTGACGCCGCTCGCCTCGAGCCACGCACGCACCGCACCCCCGCGGGCGTCGTCGCCCAGCAGGGTGACCAGGCGGACGTCGCGGTCGAGCCGGCCGAGGGCGATGGCGACGTTGGCGGGGCTGCCGCCCGGATGGTCGCGCGGCTGCCCGGACGCGTCCGGGACCACGTCGACGAGCGCCTCGCCGACGACGAGGACCCTCGCCGGCGCATCCGTCAGGGGTCCCGTCATGGGTCCATCATGCCGCTGGTCAGAGCCGCTCGAACGACGCCCCGGCGAGGGCGAGACCGGACGCCAGGCTCGGCGCCAGCGGCAGCCGGGGCAGCAGCGTGGCCTGGACGGCGTGGTAGAGGTCCGGCTTGCCCGGCCACACCGACGCCTGCGGGCGGTTGGCGGGATCCAGCTCGTGGTGCCACGAGCCGCGGTCGGTGTCGACGAGGTGCTCGGCCGCGTAGGCCCACCACTCGGCGTACCGCTCCGCGTAGCGGCTCTCGCCCGTGCGCCGGTGCAGCGCCGCGGCGGCGGAGATGCCCTCGGCCGCGACCCAGTGCATCCGTTGCCGTACGACGGGCGTGCCGTCCCAGTCGGTCGTGTAGACGAACCCGGGTGCGCCGTCGACGTGCCAGCCGTCGGCCACCGCCCGGTCGAAGAGCAGGCGGGAGGTGTCGAGGAGCCCGGGCGGGGCCGCCTCGCCCAGCGATGCCTCGAGGTGGAGCAGCAGCCGCGACCACTCCAGGCCGTGCCCGACGGTGGCGCCGAAGGGCTTGAAGGGGTCGTCGGGACGGTCCCGGTTGAGCTCGAGGTCCACCGACCAGTCGGGGCCGAAGTGCTCGGGCAGCCGGCCGTCGTGTGCCCCCGCGAGGTCGACCACCAGGCCGGCGAGCCGGGCCGCCCGGTCGTGCCAGACCACCTCGCCCGTGACGTCGCCGACGGCGAGCATCGCCTCGACCGAGTGCATCGTCGCGTTGAGCCCGCGGTAGGGGTCGGCGTGCTCCCAGTCCCGGTCCCAGCCGTCGACGACGCGACCGAGGGCCTCGTCCCAGAAGTGCTCCTCGAACACGCGGGTCGCCTCGGCGAGCAGGTCCTCCGCACCGGGCAGCGCGGCGACGACCGCGGTCGAGCCGGCGAGCATCACGAACGCGTGGTCGTAGCAGGACTTGCCGGTGCCGCCGCTCGGCGCCCGGTCGGCGTCCACCGCACCGAACCAGCCGCCGTGGTCGGCGTCGCGCAGCGTCGTGGCGAGGCCGTGCAGCGCCGCGGTGGCGATCGACGAGCTGCCCTCGACCCCGAGCAGCGAGCCCAGTCCGTACACGTGCACGGTGCGGCTGGTGATCCAGGTGCGCACCGGACGCGACAGGTCGGGCGCCCCGTCGTCGTCGAGCCAGGCGGCGCCCCCGGCGGGGTGGGTCACCCGACGGCCGAAACCGAGGAGGCGGCGGCACTCGGCGGCGAGCCACTCGTCGGTGGGACCGGACTGCCGCGACGTCGTCTGCTCACTCACGCCGAAAGTCAGGCAGAACGTCGGCCGGCGGTCAAGCCGCGGGCTGCCGGGAAATGGCCACTCCCGGACCCGCTGCGCGAGTCCGGGAGTGAGGTGTGGCAGGTAGAGGATTCGAACCTCTGTAGGCAATGCCGGCTGATTTACAGTCAGCTCCCTTTGGCCGCTCGGGCAACCTGCCGGGCCGTGCGGAACAATAGCAAGGCACGAACCCCGCTACGAATCGCCGGGGCACCCCGGCAGCCCCACTGAAGGAGGCACACACATGGCTGACTCGAGCTTCGACATCGTGAGCAAGCTGGACCGCCAGGAGGTCGACAACGCCCTGAGCCAGGCCGCCCGCGAGATCGCCACCCGGTTCGACTTCAAGGGCACCGGCGCGAGCATCGAGTGGAAGGGCGAGAGGGCCATCGAGATCACCGCCTCCGCCGACGACCGCGCCAGCGCGGTGCTCAGCGTCTTCCAGGACAAGCTGGTCAAGCGCAACCAGAGCCTCAAGATCCTCGAGACCTCCGAGCCGCGCCAGTCCGGCCAGGTCTCCAAGATCGACATCGCGCTCAAGGAGGGCATCACCTCCGAGGACGCCAAGAAGATCTCCAAGCTCATCCGCGACGAGGGCCCCAAGGGCGTCAAGGCGCAGGTGCAGGGCGAGGAGCTCCGCGTGTCGTCGAAGAAGCGCGACGACCTGCAGGCCGTGCAGCAGCTGGTGAAGTCGCAGGACTACGACTTCGCGGTGCAGTTCACCAACTACCGCTGAGCCGCAGCAGCTCGCCGACCAGCACCACGACCGCGCGCACGGCGTCGTCCGGCAGGGCGGTGGCGCCGATCTCGGAGACCGTACGCCCGTCCGCGCCGCGCCCGGCGACGTACAGGGGGTGCGCCGCGCTGAGCCGGCGCAGGGCCGTCGCGTGGGCGGTGAAGGCCGTCGACCGGGTCGCGGCGAGCACCACCGCGTCGGCCGCCGTGGCGCGCGCGACCGTGAGGATCGCCGGGACCGGGGTGTCCGCACCGAGGAAGCGGGTGCGGACCCCGCGCTCGCGGAGCATCAGGGCCACGCAGAGCAGCACCATGTCGTGCCGCTCCCCCGACGGGCAGGCGAGCAGCACGACGGGCGCCGACGCCGACGGGTCCTCGAGGACCGGGTGCGGCGGGACGGCGGAGAGCACGGCGAGCCTGCGCCGCAGCATGTCGGTCACGAAGTGCTCGTGCGCCACCGACAGCGTGCCTGACTCCCAGCGGTCACCGACCTCCGCGAGGAAGGGCAGCACGACGCCCGCGACCGCGCCCGACAGGGGCAGGTCCCACAGGAGCCTGGCGATGGCGATCTCCGCGGCCTCGGTGTCGAAGGCCTCGACCGCCGCCCAGAGCTCCTCCCGGGTCGTCGTGTCCACCCGCGCACGCTAGTCGCGGGGGAGGAATGGGTGCGCATCCTCGGCACCGCTCCCACCCCAAGGGCGGTCCTCAGCCGGCCACGGCCATCCGCGGCACCATCGTCGCGCCCGCGGCGGGGGTCAGCCACACCGTGCTGCCCTCGGTCAGGCCCGCGGAGCGGGCGTGGGCCCGGGTGACGACCACGGACACCTCGTCACCGTCGACCGTGAGCACGGTCATCCGGACCTCGAAGCCGATCCGCACGAGGCGCGCGACCGTGCCCTCGACGGCACCGGCCATCTTGGGCGCCGTGTCGACGTCGATGTCGTGCGGCCGCAGCGAGCTCCCGCCGAGGTGGGTCACCTCACCGAGGAAGGACATCACGAAGTCGTTGGCGGGCTCGTCGTAGAGCTGGTCGGGCGTGCCGACCTGCTCGACGCGGCCCTCGTTGATCACCACGATCTCGTCGGCGACCTCGAGGGCCTCCTCCTGGTCGTGGGTGACGAAGACGGTGGTCACGTGCACGTCGTCGTGCAGGCGGCGCAGCCAGTCGCGCAGCTCCTTGCGGACCTTGGCGTCCAGGGCGCCGAACGGCTCGTCGAGCAGCAGGACCGAGGGCTCCACGGCGAGCGCCCGAGCCAGGGCCATCCGCTGGCGCTGGCCGCCGGAGAGCTGCGAGGGCAGCCGGTGCGCGAACTGCGAGAGGTGCACCAGCCGCAGCAGCTCGTCGACCCGGTGCGCGATCTCGTCCTTGGGACGCTTGCGGATCTCGAGGCCGAAGGCCACGTTCTTGGCGACCGTCATGTGCTTGAAGACGGCGTAGTGCTGGAAGACGAAGCCGACGTTGCGCTTCTGCGCGGGCAGGTTCGTGGCGTTGACGCCCTCGATGCTGACCGTGCCCGTGTCGGACTTCTCCAGCCCGGCGATGATGCGCAGCAGCGTCGACTTGCCGCCGCCGCTGGGCCCGAGCAGGGCGGTCAGCTGGCCGGTCGGGATGGTGACGTTGACGTCCTCCAGGGCGACGAAGTCGCCGAACTTCTTGTTCAGCCCTTGCACGTCGATGCTCATGGGTGGCCTTTCGGGGAAAGAGTCGAGAACCGGGTCGAGGACCGGTCAGGGGTGGTTCTTGGGACGGATGATGGCGACGATCACGATGCAGGCGACGGACACCATCGCCAGCAGGAACGCGGTCGCGTAGGCGCCCTGCTGGTCGAAGTTGAGGTACTTCTCCTCGACGACGAGGGTGGCGGTGCGGGTCTGCCCGAGCACGTTGCCGGAGACGACCTTGACCGCCCCGAACTCGCCGAGCGACCGGGCGAGGGTCAGCACGACGCCGTAGACGATGCCCCACTTGATCGACGGCAGCGTGATCCGCAGGAAGCGCTGGAGCGCGCTGGCGCCGAGGCTCTGCGCCGCCTGCTCCTGCTCGATGCCGATCTCCTCGAGCACCGGCACGAGCTCGCGGATCATCAGCGGCAGGGCGACGAACGTGGTGGCCATGATGATGCCCGGCGTGGAGAAGATGACGTCGAAGCCCCAGCCGGCGAGCGTCGGGCCGAACCAGCCGTTGCGCCCGCTGTAGACCAGGACGAGCGCCAGGCCCACCACGATCGGCGAGACCGAGAGCGGGATGTCGAGCAGGGCGTTGAGCACGCGCTTGCCCGGGAACTCGTAGCGGACGAGCAGCAGCGAGATCCCGATGCCGAAGACGGTGTTGATGATCACGGAGAACACGGCGACGTACGCGCTGAGCTGGAGCGCGACGACGGTGTCGGGGTCCTCGAGCAGCGCGGTGATGGAGCCGAAGCCGCCCTCGAACGTGTTCGTCACGACCAGGGACACCGGCCAGGCGACCAGGAAGAACAGGTACGTCGCCGCGATGATCCGCAGGACGTAGGTCATCGGGGTCTTGCGCACCCGCGGCGGCCGGCGGCGTTCCTCCACCGGCGGCGCGACGGGCTCGTGGACCAGGGTGTCAGCCACGTGCGGCCACCCTCCTCTGGATGACGTCGAGCAGCACGATCACCGTGAGCGAGATGACCAGCAGCACCGTCGCGACGGCCGCGGCGGCCGCGACGTTGTCGTTCTCGATGCTGCTGAGGATCCGCACGGAGGTGACCTCTGTCTTGAACGGGAGGTTGCCCGACAGCAGCACGAGCGAGCCGTACTCGCTGACGCCGCGGGCGAAGGACAGGGCCGCGCCGGCCGCGATGGCGGGGGCGAGGCTGGGCAGGATGATGCGGCGGAAGGTGGTGACCCGGCTCGCGCCCAGGGACGCGGCCGCCTCCTCGACGTCGCGGTCGAGCTCCTCGAGCACCGGCTGGACCATGCGGACCACGAACGGCAGCGTCACGAAGAGGAAGGCGAGGAAGACCGCCGGCCGCTGGTTGGCGATGTCGACGCCGATCGGGCTGTCGGTGCCGTAGAGCGAGAGCAGCACCAGGCCCGCGACGATGGTCGGCAGCGCGAAGGGGATGTCGATCATCACCTCGAGCACCGACTTGCCCCAGAACCGGTCGCGCACCAGGACCCACGCGATGAGCGGGCCCATGACGACGTTGACGGCGGTGACGCCGAGGGCGGTGAACACGGTGAGCCGGATGGCGGCCGCGGTCTGGCCGTTGGTGATGGTCGACCAGAAGACGTCCCAGCCACCGTCGATGGCGGTGACCACGACGGCCATCAGGGGGATCAGGACCAGCGCGCTGAACCAGATCATGGCGATGCCGAGCCCGAGTCCCGACGACCGCGTGAGCGTGGAACGCGGACCCGACCGGCGAGGAGTCCTCGCCGGTCGGACCGCTGCGATCTCGGTGGAGGTCATGTGGAGGTGGGGCGGATCACTCGAGCGAGAGGCCGGCGTTGAGGATGGCCTCGAAGATGAGCCCGTTCTCCTCGTCGAAGAACTTCGTCGACACCTCGTCCCAGCCACCGAAGTCCTCGTCCACCGTCAGCAGGGTGGGGACCTCGGGGAACGGGTTGGACGGGTCGGTCGCACCCTCGACGGTGCCGCCGTAGTCGACGTCGTCGCGGATCGGGCGGAAGCCGGTCAGCGCGAACTGCTTCTGGCCCTCGTCGGAGAGGACGAAGTCCAGCCACGCCTGCGACGGCTCGGAGGCGTCCTCCAGGATGGCGCCGGCGTTCTCGATGAGGAGGGAGGTCTCGGGCAGGACGTACTCGAAGGCCTCGTCGTTCTGGGCGGCGAGGATGGCCTCGTTCTCGTAGGCCATCAGCACGTCACCGGTGCCGCCGAGGAAGGCGGTGGTGGCGTCACGACCGCTGCCGGGCAGCGAGACGACGTTCTTGAAGAACTTGTCGACGTACTCGGTCGCCTCCTCCTCGGTGCCACCGTCGCTGATCACCTGCCCGTAGGCGGCGAGGGCGTTCCAGCGCGCGGCGCCGGAGGACGCGGGGTTGGGCGTGACGATCTCGACGCCGGGCTTGACCAGGTCGGCCCAGGTCTTGATGTTCTTGGGGTTGCCGTCGCGGACACCGAACACCACGACCGAGCGGGAGACGACGCCCTTGTTCTCACCGGCGTCCCAGTCGTCGGCCACGAGGCCCTCGTCGACGAGGCGGGTGACGTCGGTCGGGACCGAGAAGTGCACGTAGTCGGCCTCGAGGCCGGCGGCGACCGCGCGGCTCTGGTCGCCGGAGGGACCGTAGGAGGTCTGGAACTGCACGCCCTCGCCCTCGTCGGTCTTGGTGAACTCGGCGGCGATGTTCTTGTTGGCCGCCTCGGGGACCGCGAAGCCGACGATGCTGATGGTGTTGGCCGCGTCGTCATCGCTGCCGCTGGCACCACCCGGCGCGCAGGCGGACAGGGCCAGGGCCCCGACCAGAGCTGCCGCGAGTGCGGCACGTGAACGGATCTGCATGGGGGGTACTCGACTTTCTCGATCGGTGAGCAATGTCGAGAAAGATACATGACTTTATGGATGTCGATGACATTGGTCCGAACCCCGAGCGTGTCGCCGTCCGAGCGCACCTCCGGGAACGCCCTCGGGCGCCCCTGCGGAGGCCACTGGAACGCCACCCGGGAACGCCACCCGGAACGCCACGGACCGGGAGCGGTCGACCGCTCCCGGTCCGGGCGTGCCGCCCCGCAGGGGCGACATCCTGTTCAGCGCTGGATCAGTGCCCGATCAGCGCAGGCCGCTGCTCACGGCGGTGATGAGCTCACCGTTGGCGGTGTCGCCGGACAGCTCCCAGAAGAAGGCGCCGGCCAGGCCCTGCTGCTTGGCGTAGGCCATCTTCGTGCCGATCGTGGCCGGGGTGTCGTAGCTCCACCACTGGTCGCCGCACTTGGCGTACGCGGTGCCGCCGACCGTGCCCGTCGCCGGGCACCGCTGCTTGAGGACCTTGTAGTCCTCGATGCCCTGCTCGTAGGTGCCGGGGGCCGGGCCCGTCGCCGAGCCGCCGGGCGCGGCCTGCGAGACGCCGGACCAGCCACGACCGTAGAAGCCGAGGCCGAGGAGCAGCTTGGAGGAGGGGACGCCGAGGGACTTGAGCTTGGCGATCGCGGTGCTCGAGTCGAAGCCCTGCGTCGGGATGCCCGCGTACGACGTCAGCGGCGAGTGCGGCGCCGTCGGGCCCTGGGCCGCGAAGGCGCCGAAGTAGTCGTAGGTCATCGGCATGTACCAGTCGACGTGCTGCGCCGCCTGCCCGTAGCCACCCGCCTCGATCTTGCCGCCGCTCGTGCCGTCCGCGGTGATCGCCGCGGTGACCAGGTCCGTGCCGAAGGCGCCTCGCAGTGCCTGCATCAGCCGCGGGAAGGCCTGCGTCCCGCTGGTGTCGCACGTCAGGCCGCACGCGTTGGGGTACTCCCAGTCGATGTCGATGCCGTCGAAGACGTCGGCCCACCGGGGGTCCTCGACGAGGGCACGGCACGAGGACGCGAAGGCCTGCGGGTTCTGGGCCGCCTGGCCGAACCCGCCGGACCAGGTCCACCCGCCGAAGGACCACAGGATCTTGAGGTGCGGGTGCTTGGCCTTGAGCTTGCGCAGCTGGTTGAAGTTGCCGCGCAGGCTCTGGTCCCAGGTGTCGGCGACGCCGTCGACGCTCTGCGCGGCCGTGTAGGCCTTGTCGTGGTCGGCGTACGGGTCACCCACGGTGCAGCGACCGTTCTGGACGTTGCCGAACGCGTAGAGGATGTGGGTGAGCTTGGCGGCGGAGCCGGAGGTGTCGAGGTCCTTGGCGTGGAAGTTGCGGCCGTAGGTGCCCCAGTTGGTGAAGTAGCCGATGACCTTCTTGCCGCTCGGGCTCGGCGGGTTCGTCGTCGGCGGCGGCGTCGTCGGCGGCGTGGTGGTCGGCGGGTCGGTGGGCTGGGTGCCACCACAGGCGCCCAGGTCGGCCCAGACCCCCCACTCCCCGGTCGTCCCGGGCGTCTCGTTCTGGGTCCACCACTTGGCGCGCCAGGTGCGCCCTGCGTGGGTGACCTGGTTGTTCGCGGTGTAGACCGCGGTGGCGGTCCAGGCCGGGGCGGTGCAGGCAGCCAGGGCGGCAGGGCCGGCCGGCGCGAGCGTGGAGGCGGGTGCGGCGAGCGCGAACGGCAGCAGCGCCACCGTCAGCACGGTGGCGGCGACGAGGCCGACGGCCCGCCGGACGGGCGGTCGAGGGACGAGCGTGGACAGCATGGATCCTCCCGAGTGGATGGGGCGCGGTGCGCCCGGTCGCCTCGACCGTAGGGACTGCGTGACATCGGTCACAAGGGGTTCGTTAGTCGGCCTTACCAATCCGTCGGGCGGATTCGTTCGGCGGACTAACAAAAGGGCAGGTCGTGGCGCGTGTCACGCTCACCGGGCCTCGCGGAGAATCGCTTCGGCGGCCGTCTCACATGCTGGAAGACGCGACGCGACAGCGTCCCGCGGCGGCCGCATGACCCCTGTCACACCCCCCGCTCGGAGGCCGTCCCACCACGCAGCCGAGCGTCGGTCGGTGACCGGGCGGCGGCTATCGTTGACGCTTGTGGTAGCACCCGAGAAGCAGGTCAAGCAGCTCGACCGCGTCATCATCCGGTTCGCCGGTGACTCCGGCGACGGCATGCAGCTCACCGGCGACCGTTTCACGCAGGAGACGGCCGCCTTCGGCAACGACCTGGTCACCCTCCCGAACTTCCCGGCGGAGATCCGCGCACCCCAGGGCACGCTCCCGGGCGTCTCGTCGTTCCAGGTCCACCTCGCCGACCACGACATCCTCACCGCGGGCGACGCCCCCGACGTGCTCGTCGCGATGAACCCGGCCGCGCTGCGGGCCAACCTGGGCGACCTGCCCAAGGGCGCGACGATCATCGTCGACACCCACGACTTCACCGCCCGCAACCTGACGAAGGCGGGCTACACCGAGAACCCGCTCGACGGCGACGGCCTCTCCGAGTACGCCGTGCACACCGTCGACCTCACCGGCATGACGGTCGAGGCGGTCAAGGAGTTCGGGCTGTCGCGCAAGGACGCCTCGCGCGCCAAGAACATGTTCGCGCTGGGCCTGCTGTCGTGGATGTACGGCCGCCCGACCGAGACGACCGACGCGTTCCTCACCAAGCGCTTCGCCAAGGTGCCCGACATCCGCGACGCCAACCTCGCGGCGTTCAAGGCCGGCTGGAACTTCGGCGAGACCACCGAGGCGTTCGTGGTCCGCTACGAGATCAAGCCCGCCAAGATGGCGCCCGGCAACTATCGCAACATCACGGGCAACCTCGCCCTGTCCTACGGCCTCGTCGCCGCGGGTGTGCAGTCGGGCCTGTCGGTCTTCCTGGGGTCGTACCCCATCACCCCGGCCTCCGACATCCTCCACGAGCTCAGCAAGCACAAGGGCTTCGGCGTGACGACGTTCCAGGCCGAGGACGAGATCGCCGGCGTCGGCGCAGCCATCGGCGCCTCCTTCGTCGGCCAGCTCGGCGTGACCACCACCTCCGGGCCCGGCGTGGCCCTCAAGTCCGAGGCCATCGGCCTGGCCGTGATGACCGAGCTGCCCCTCGTCGTCATCGACGTGCAGCGCGGCGGACCCTCCACCGGGCTGCCGACCAAGACCGAGCAGGCCGACCTCCTGCAGGCGATGTTCGGCCGCAACGGCGAGGCCCCGGTGCCGATCGTCGCGCCGCAGTCCCCCGGCGACTGCTTCGACGCCGCGATCGAGGCCGTGCGCATCGCCGTCACCTACCGCACACCGGTGATGCTGCTCTCCGACGGCTACCTCGCCAACGGCTCCGAGCCGTGGCGCATCCCCTCCCTCGACGAGCTGCCGACCATCGACCCCGACTTCGCGACCGCCACCAACTACGGCGACGGCGACGACGCGGAGTTCTGGCCCTACCTCCGCGACGAGGCCACCCTGGCCCGCCCGTGGGCGATCCCCGGCACGCCCGGGCTCGAGCACCGCATCGGCGGGCTGGAGAAGGGTGACGGCCACGGCAACATCTCCTACGACCCGGCCAACCACGACTTCATGGTCCGCACCCGCCAGGCCAAGGTCGACCGCATCGCCGACTCGCTCCAGCCGCTCGTGGTCGACGACCCGGGCGCCGAGGACGGCCGCGGCGCCAAGGTGCTCGTCCTCGGCTGGGGCTCGACCTACGGCCCCATCGGCGCCGGCGTACGCCGTGTCCGCCGCGCCGGCTACCGCGTCGCGCAGGCCCACCTGCGCCACCTCAACCCCTTCCCCCACGACCTGGGCGAGGTGCTGCGTCGCTACGACAAGGTGCTGGTGCCCGAGATGAACCTCGGCCAGCTCTCGATGCTGCTGCGCGCGAAGTACCTCGTCGACGTGGTCGGCTACAACGAGGTCCGCGGTCTCCCGCTCAAGGCAGCCGTCCTCGCCGACGTGATCGGCGGACTGGTGGCCGAGGCCGAGGGGATCGACGTGGACCTCACCCCCACCACCGACCAGGAGAGCAACGATGACTGAGCCCCTGACCGACCTGGGCATCCCCGCCTTCCGCTCCGGCATCGAGGCGGTCCCGACCACCGACCAGCCCCAGACGGGCAAGGACTTCACCTCCGACCAGGAGGTCCGCTGGTGCCCGGGCTGCGGCGACTACGCCGTGCTCAAGGCCGTGCAGTCCTTCCTGCCCGACCTCGGCCTGCGCCGCGAGAACATCGTCTTCGTCTCCGGCATCGGCTGCTCGTCGCGCTTCCCCTACTACCTCGACACCTACGGCATGCACTCGATCCACGGCCGCGCGCCGACGATCGCCACGGGCATCGCCACGGCTCGCGAGGACCTGTCGGTGTGGGTCGTCACCGGCGACGGGGACGCGCTGTCGATCGGCGGCAACCACCTGATCCACACGCTGCGCCGCAACGTCAACATGACGATCCTGCTCTTCAACAACCGGATCTACGGCCTCACCAAGGGTCAGTACTCCCCCACCTCGGAGACCGGCAAGGTCACCAAGTCGACGCCGATGGGCTCGCTGGACCACCCCTTCAACCCGGTGTCGCTCGCCCTGGGCGCCGAGGCGACGTTCGTGGCCCGCACCATCGACTCCGACCGCAAGCACCTCACCTCGGTGCTCGCCGCGGCCGCCGCCCACCGCGGCACCTCGCTGGTCGAGATCTACCAGAACTGCCCGATCTTCAACGACGGCGCGTTCGACGCCATCAAGTCCCCCGAGACCAAGGCCGACGCGATCATCCCGCTGGTGCACGGCGAGCCCGTGACCTTCGGCGCCGCGCTCGACGACGGACGCGGCAGCAAGGCGCTGGTCCGCGACGAGGCGACGGGCGGCGTGAAGGTCGTCGCGACCGCCGACGTGGCCGCGGCCGACGTCGTGGTGCACGACGCCCACAGCTCCGACCCCACGCTGGCCTTCGCCATCTCCCGCCTGACCGACTCGGGCTACCTCAACACCTCGCCGATCGGCATCTTCCGCCAGGTCGAGCGACCGACGTACGACGACGCCGCCCGCGAGCAGGTCGCCAGCGCGACCCACGAGTCCGGAGACGGCGCCGCCGCCGACCGCTCCGCCAAGCTGGCGGCGCTGATCGGCGGCGGGGACACCTGGACGATCCTCTGACCCCGGTCGGGGTCGGGGACCGTCCGGGCGGGGCTCAGCGGAAGTAGAGCGTCCAGACCTTGCCCTTGGTGTTGCCGTAGCCGTTGGAGTTGTCGACCTTCGAGCGCCACTTCCAGCGGCCCTTCGAGGGGGCGTAGATGCGGGTCTTGAAGACGCCGCGCTCGTCGGTCTTCACCTTCTTGACGGTCTTCCACTTGCAGGAGCCGCAGGCCTTCTTGAGGATCTTCACCTTCTGCTCGGCGTAGGGCAGCAGGGTGCCGTCGGCCTGGGGCTCGCTCACGGTGCCCTTGAGCTTGAAGGCGTTGTAGGAGACCTGCTTGTCGCCCGGCGGCACCTCGTCGATGATCCGCTTGGGCAGAGAGCCGGCGCTCGCTCCCGTGGCGAGCGCGCTGGAGACGAGCAGGGCGGCCACGAAGGCCGCCAGGACTGCGCGGAAGGTCCGCATGTGTAACTCCCCCTCGAGAGACGACTGGAACTGGTGCGACCGGGGTCCCGCCCCCGGGGCCCCACCATCGTAGGCGACCGGCCGCCCCTACACTTCCCGAGTGCCAGATAGCCGTCGCGGCGTGATCCTCGGTGCGCTGGCCTACATCCTCTGGGGCACCTTCCCGCTCTACTGGACCCTGCTGGAGCCCGGCGGCGCTGTCGAGATCCTCGCCCACCGCATCGTGTGGTCGCTGCTGACCATGCTCGTCATCGTCGTGCTGTGGCGCCGGGCCGGCCAGCTCCGCGCCCTGGTGCGCGACCGCCGCAAGGTGCTCATCCTCACCGGCGCCGCCGTGGTCATCTCGTTCAACTGGGGCGCCTACATCTGGGGCGTCAACAACGGTCGGGTCGTGGAGACGTCGCTGGGCTACTTCATCAACCCCCTCGTCACGGTCCTCATGGGCGTGCTCGTCCTCGGCGAGCGGCTGCGACGCCTGCAGTGGGTGGCCATGGGCATCGCCTTCGTCGCGGTGGTCGTGCTGGCGGTCGACTACGGCCGACCGCCGTGGGTCGCGCTCGTCCTCGCCTTCAGCTTCGGCACCTACGGCCTCGCCAAGAAGCAGGCGGCCGTCGACGCGGTGGAGAGCATCACCCTGGAGACCCTCGTGCTGGCGCCGGTCGCGGCGGCGTACATCGCGTGGCTGATGTCGACGGGCGAGTCCAACTTCGCCTCGCACGGCACCGGGCACGCGCTGCTGTTCACCACGACCGGGATCATCACCGCCATCCCCCTCATGCTCTTCGGCGCCGCCGCCATCCGGGTGTCGATGGTGTCGCTGGGGCTGCTGCAGTACCTCGCGCCGACCATCCAGTTCGCCCTCGGCATCCTGGTCTTCGACGAGGCGATGCCCGCCAGCCGGTGGATCGGCTTCGGCCTGGTCTGGGTGGCCCTCGCGGTGTTCACCATCGAGATGGTGAACCACCGGCGCCGACAGCTGCGCCTGGTGGCGCACGCGAGCGCTGCCTGAGGGCTGTGGGGCCTCGGTGGTCGTTGGTCGCTCGTCTTCTTCGGTGGTCGCTCGTCTCCTTCGCTGGTCGCTCGTCTCCTTCGCTGGTCGAGTAGCCGAGGAACGAGGCGTATCGAGACCCCTCCCGTCGGGGTCAAGCAGCCGAGCTGAGGCACGATCGACGCGTATCCAGACCCGGGCTGCCTCGCTGATCGAGTAGCCGGGAACGAGGCGTATCGAGACCCGGCTGCCTCGGTGGTCGAGTAGCGGAGCGAGGGACGAGCGAGGCGTATCGAGACCCCCCTCGCTGGTCGGGTAGTCGAGGGACGAGGCGTATCGAGACCTTTTCTCCCTCGGTGGTCGAGTAGCCGAGCGAGGGACGAGCGAGGCGTATCGAGACCTCTGCAACAGAACTTCTCAAGCACAGTCCGTTGTCGGTGGTCTGCCGTAGAATCGAACGCATGATCGAGACGCTGGCAGGGCCGAAGGCGGAGGTCGAGGACCTCTCCGCCTCGGCGCTGCTTGCCTCGATCCGCTCCGCTCGCAGTGACGAAGACGCCGCGGCCGCGCGGCAGCTCGACCTCGCCGCGCGGTGGGCCGACCTCCACCCGCCGGAGTCGATCCACACCGCCGCGACCTTCAGCGACGGTGGCTGCTACGGCCTCGAGCACGAGGAGCCGATCGCCGGCGAGGGCTGTCCGGCGGTGGCGGAGTTCTGCATCGCCGAGCTCGGCACCGTCCTCGGGATGTCTTCGACGTCGGCGAAGCGGCTCGTCGGGCACGCCCTCGAGCTGCGGCACCGCCTGCCGCGGCTGTGGGCTCAGGTCCAGGCCGGGCAGGTGCCGGCGTGGCGGGCCCGCACGGTCGCCGAAGCCACCATCCACGCCACCCCGTCCCTCACAGTCGAGGCTGCGCGGTGGGTCGACACCCAGGTCGCCGCCGTCGCCGGCCGGGTCAGTCCCGCGCAGCTCGACCGCCTTGTCGCGGAGACCATCAAGCGCCACCACCTCGACGCCCACGACCCCACGAAGGATCCGGAGGACGGCTACCTGTCGGTCGACCCGCGGCACGCCACGTTGCACGACCAGGACGTGCACTACGCCGGGACCATGCGGTTCGAGGCCGAGCTCGACATCGCCGACGCCCTCGACCTGGACCGGGCTCTTGCCCACGGCGCCGAGACGCTGAAGGCCCTCGGCTCACACGCTCCGCTCGACGCCCGCCGCTCGCAAGCGCTCGGCGACCTCGCCCGCACCCAGACCGCCCTCGACCTCCACACCCAAGGCTCGACCGCCGCCCGGAGCGAGGACGGCCTGCCCATCGCCCGGGAGGTAGTGGTGCACGCCCACTTCGACGCCAGCCTCGACGGGCACGACCGGCTCGACACCGTCTTCGGACCCACCGGCCGCCTCGAGGAGGGCCAGCGGCTCGTCCTCCTCGAGCAGGTGCAGGACTGGTGCGGCGACTCCCGGACCAAGGTGACCGTCAAGCCGGTCATCGACCTGAACGCGGAGCTCACCGCACCCGGCTACGACATTCCCGACCGGATCCGCGAGCAGGTGATCCTGCGCGCCCGCACGTGTGTGTTCCCGTGGTGCACCCGACCCGCCCGAGCCTGCGACATCGACCACGTCGTTCCCTACGACCACGACGCCGACGCTGGAGGCCGTCCCCAGCCGGGGCCGACAGTGTCCTCGAACCTCGCACCGGAGTGCCGCTGGCACCACCGACTCAAGACCCACACCGGCTGGCGCTACGAGGTGACCGGACCCGGTGTCTACGAGTGGACCAGCCCGCACGGCCACTGCTACCGACGCGACCACACCGGCACCACCCGCATCCCCGGTCCCGACTCGTCCGACCACGAGCCGGCTCCACCCGAGCGGCCATGACCCCGCCCCACACCCCGCCGACCTGAGGTCGGCGGGGGCACAGGCACGCAACGGTGCGTCCCGCTACCGAAGTCCGCGCCCCGCTCCGCTCGGTGCGAATGGGCAGCACCCTCACGTGCGGCACGGGCCCACGACTCCTTCCACCGACGGAGCACCGGCCACGCCGGGCGTCGCCCTGACGAGACCGCAGGCACGTCGCGCGCGGTAACCGTCGGCTCAGGTCTCGCCGACCCGCTCCGCATCACCGGCGAGCCGGAGCCACTCCGCGTACTCGCGGGCGGAGCCGCTGTCGCTCACGCACAGCATCACCTCGCCGTCCGCGGTGCCGGCGACCCAGCGCGCCGGGGCGGCGAGGAGCGCTCGCGCATCAGCTGCGCCCAGGACGAGGTATGCGCCGTCCTGCGCGGCCCGGTCGCGCCACGGCGCCTCGGCGAGACCGGAGGGAGGGTCTGCATCCGCGACCAGGTCGAGCCACCCGGCCTGGTGCCACGGCTCGAGCACCGCCCGGCACTCGTCCGGCTGCCAGGGGCCGTGCACGACCTCCCGTCCGTCACCGAGGAGGTCGGTCACCGCACGGGTCACCTCGCCGAGAGCCGCCTGCTCCATCACCAGGGTGAACATCTCCGAGACGAGGTCCAGCCAGCGCTCGCGGTCCATCGTCACCGGCACAGTCTCTCGCTCAAAAGTGCAGGCTGGTCACACCAGCCGCCGCAGGAGGTCCCGCAGCACCACGACCTCGTGCTCGTCGAGCCGACCGTCCGTGATGGCGTCGTCACACGCGGACAGGACCAGGTCGGCGCGAGCACAGAGCGCGCGCCCCGCGTCCGTGGCGACGAGGCGGTAGGAGCGTCGATCGGCCGGGTCCGGTCCACGCTCCACCAGGCCCCGCGACTCCAGGCCGGCCATCAGCTTCATCGTCGTGGTGCGGTCGATCCCCAGCGCCGCGCCGAGGTGGCGCTGGTTGCGGGCAGCGTCGTCGTGGACCAGCAGCGCCAGCACGCCGTACTCGCGCCCGCTCAGGTCGAGGGAGGCGAGCGCCTCCTCGCCCGCGGCCTCCACACGCGCCAGCACCTGTCGCAGCAGGACCGCCGTGCGCGCGGTGAGCTCGGCGGGGAGCCCGGCCCGGACCTCGGCCCTCATGCGGCGTAGGCGTTGTGGGCTATCGTCAGCAGGACTGACGATCGACCACCGACGGACGGAGTGACGCCATGCGCGTGCTGGTGACCGGGGCGACCGGTTTCGTGGGCTCCGCCGTGGTGCGGCGGCTGCTGGCCGACGGGCACGGGGTCGAGGCCCTCGTCCGCGACGCCGGCCGGGCGCGCAGGCAGCTGGGCGAGGCGCCGGTCCTGCGGGGAGGCGACATGCTCGTCCCGGGGACGTACGCGCACCTGGTCGAGGGGGTGGATGCCGTCGTGCACACCGCCATGCTGTCACTTCCGGGCCGGCTCACTGCACGGCGAGCCGAGCGGCTCTTCGATGCCGACCGGGTCATGACGCAGGCGCTCGCCGACGCGTGCGTCGGGCACGGTCGCCGGCTCGTCTACACCGGCGGCTGCTTCGACTGGGGCGACCACGGCGACGCGTGGATCGACGAGGCCACTCCCCTCACGCCCTCCCCGCTCGGCGTGGGCCATGCACGGATGGCTCGGGAGCTGGACGCCCTCCACCGCGACCGCGGCCTCGACGTCGTCCGCCTGTCGCCCGGCTTCGTCTACGGTCCGGGCGGCCTGTTCGCCTCGGCGTTCGTCGAGCAGGCCGAGCAGGGCCGGTTGCGGTGCCTCGGCGCCGGGCGCAACTGGTGGAGCTGCGTGCACGTCGACGACCTGGCGTCCGCGTACGTCGCCGCGCTGGCCCGCGCGCAGCCGGGGTCGGCGTACGCCGTGGTCGACGACGAGCCGCTCCGGTTGCGCGAGCTCACCGACCTCGTCACCGACGCCATGGGACGCCCGCGGGTGGGCTCCGTGCCCCCGGCCCTCCTGAGGCTCCTGCGGGGAGGTCCCCTGGTCGACAGCCTGACGACGTCGTTCCGCATCCGTGGCGACCGGGTCCGCGCCGACCTCGGCTGGACGCCGAGCCGGCCGCGCTTCCGCGACCACGTGGGCGAGAGCGTCGCCGCGCTCGCGCGGGAGGCATGACCGGCCGCGTCACTTGTGCGGCGAGGCCGATGCCGCTTCACTTCCTCGGTGAGCAGCCGACTGTCGCCGCTCGCCACACCCGCCTTCCGCTACTTCTTCATCGGGCAGGTGGTCAACCGCGCCGGCTCGTCGATGGCCGGGGTGGCCCTCGCGTTCGCGGTCCTCGACATCGACGACTCCGCGTCGGCCCTCGGCTGGGTGGTCGCGGCGTCGAGCGTGCCGACGGTCGTCTTCATGCTCCTCGGCGGAGCGATCGCCGACCGCCTGCCGCGGGCGATCGTGCTGCGCGGGTGCAACCTCGTGCAGGGCATCACGCAGGCGCTGACGGCCGGACTCGTCATCAGCGGGCAGGCGGAGATCTGGCACCTCGTCGTCCTGCAGGCCGTGGCCGGCACCGTCTTCGCGGTGAGCTATCCCGCGTTCCTCGGCATGGTCCCGATCCTGCTGCCCGCCGAGGGGCGGCAGGCCGCGTTCCTGCTCATCGGGCAGGCCACCAGCGCGCTCGGGATCATCGGTCCCGCGCTCTCGGGGGTGCTGGTCGCGACCGTCGGGCCGGGGTGGGCGCTGGCGGTCGATGCCGTGACCTACCTCGTCGCGGCCGTCCTCCTGCTCCTCGTGCGGCTCCCTCCCGGGGACCGCAGCAGCGCGAGGCCCAGCGTCATCGGCGACTTCACCGCGGGCTGGGCGTACGCGCGTCAGCTGGGCTGGGTCATCCCGGCCGCGTCCGCAGCCCTCGTGTTCAACGCCCTCGTCAGCGGCGCGATCAACGTGCTGGGCCCCGTCATCGCCGACGACACGATCGGCAGCGAGGGCTGGGGCCTCGCCCGGTCCGCCCAGGCGGTCGGGGTGTTCGTCGCGGCGTTCTTCCTCGCCAAGGTCGTCGTCACCGCACCGATGAAGGTCATCATGGTCGCGTTCGTCGTGTGGTGCGTGCCGATGCTGGTGCTGGGCACGCACGTCGAGGTGTGGCTCCTCTCGGCGGCCTTCGTCGTCGCCGGGGCGGCATTGAGCCTGCTCGACCTCTCCTGGAACCTCCTGGTGCAGGAGAAGGTGCCCGAGGCGATGCTGTCGCGCATCATGGCGATCGACGGGTTCTGCTCGTTCGTGGCCACCCCGATCGGCCAGGTCGCCGTCGGCCCGCTCGCCGTCGCCTTCGGCGCGGGCAGCGTGCAGCTCGGCTGCTTCGCCCTCGCCGTGCTCGTCGGGGCGTTCGCCCTCACCCGGCGCACGATCACCGGCGTCAGGCTCACCGGCGCGCCGCCGCCGCAGCTGAGCGAGCAGGTCTAGCGGGGTCGCCGCGAAGCCCGGCGCCGAGCCGCCTCGTGCGCGTCCCGCAGGAGGCGGACCGCGAGCTCGTGGGTGGCCGCCCCGGGGACGACGATCGACACCCAGCCCTGCGCGCGGTGGACCGGGTGGGGAAGGACCACGTCGGTGGCGGCGAGGTCCCACGTCCTCACCGGTGAGCGGGGGTCCTCCCCCAGCAGCTCGACGAGCTTCTTGGTGCCGGCATGGATGTTCAGTCGCCACCGGTCGGGCTCGTCGAGGCGGGACAGGGCGTCGTCGGGATAGTTCTTCGTCACGATGGTGGCGTACGGCTGCTCGCGCGTCGGCACCTCGCCGTCGCGCGCGTAGTAGAAGAAGTGGTCGCCCCACGCCAGCTCGGGGAAGGCGCTGCCCTCGTCCGGGGCGAGCTCGAGCACCCCGTCGGAGGATCGGATCGTCCGGAGGACCTGGTCCATACTCATGGTTCGAGTGTGTGGTTGAAGTGCTTGTGGAGGGTTCGGACGATGCGCGCGGACCAGACGGCGCCACTGATGACGACGGCTGCTGTCGCGGCTGCTGCGGGATGCTCCGCCCAGCAGGTGCGCGACCTGGAGGCTCTCGGCGTGATCGCCCTGGCGGCCCGGTCGCCCAACAGGTACCGGCGGTTCTCGGCGGACCACGTCCGCGACCTGCGCGCCTACCGCGACCTCGCCCGGGCCGTGGGGCCGGTCGAGGCGCGGCGCGTCATGCGGGAGATCCGCCTCCAGCCGCGCCACCGGGCCTCGGCCCTCGTCTGCGGGTTGCACACCAGGCTCGAGGCCGAGCGGGAGCAGGCGCTCTCGGCACGGCGTGCGCTCGCGCTCATCGACGACGAGGCGACGACCGACGCCGAGCCCGTCGAGGACGACTCCATGACGATCACTGAGCTGTCGCAGGCGCTCGGGGTCAGGGCGTCGACGCTCCGCTTCTGGGAGCAGGCCGGTCTGGTGGCACCCGAGCGCGTCACCACACGCACCGGGACCGCACGGCGCTACACCGTGACCGCGATCCGGGAGGCGCGCGTCACCGCTGCCCTGCGTGCCGGCGGCTACCGCATCCCCGACGTGCAGAGGGCCATCACGGCGATCCGCGACCTCGCTGACACGAGCGACTCGGTCGCCGCCCTCGACGCCCGGCTGGACGGCATCGCCCGACGCATGCTGGTCCTGCTGCGCGCAGGGTCCGTGCTGGCCGAGATCATCGACTCCGCGCCGGCCACCTGAGCAGCTCCGCGGACGTCGTACGGGCGGGGCCACCGTCGGCCCCGCCCGTACGACGTCTCGCGCGGGCTCAGGTGCGGTCGGTCGTGTCGTCCGTGGTCGTGTCGTCGCGGTCCACGCCGACGCCGGACCGGTTGTCGACGAGGTCGACGGAGTCGTCGGCGTCGACGGAGATGTGCTCGCGCCGCAGCTCGGTCTGCAGCTGGTACTCGTCGACGACGGTGTGCTTGCGCACGATCACCCGCTCGCGGACGACCAGCCGCTTGGTGACGACGAGGACCTCCTCGAAGACCGGGATCGACACCGAGCCGTCCTCCAGCACCTCGACCTCGCCGGAGTCGCCCTCCTCGACGGAGATCCGCTCGCTCGTGTCGACGTGCTCGACGTCGCGCGGCACGGAGTACTCCACCGGGTGGGTCTCGACGTGCTTGCGCACCCGGACGCTGCCGGCGTCGACGGTCTCGGTCCCGGTGACGGCCCGCTCCTCGTGCAGCACCGTCTCGGCGCTGCCCGGGTCGGACCGCGTCGCGTCGAAGTCGGAGTCGGCGCCGTACGTCGTGCTGCCGTGCAGCGTCCGCTCGGAGTCGTGGACCTCGTCGGTGCCGTCGTGGTCGCGCGGCAGTCCTTCGCCCGTCCCGCTCATCGGTCGCTCCTCCCCCGGACGATCCCGCCCGGTCGCTCGCGCACCGCGCGCTTGGTCTCGACGACGGCCACGGAGGCGTGGTCGCGGTGCCGCGAGGCGAGCTTCCCGCCCAGCCAGCCGCCGAGCAGCATGAGCGCCAGTGCGAGCAGGCCGGCGATGATCGCGCCGGTCGTCCACGCGTCGCGGGAGAACCAGTTGGGCAGCCCGATCTTCTCGGTCACGTTGAACTGGTCGCCCAGCAGCGCACCGAGACCGGCGAGCACCGCGGCGATGAGGATCAGCCACAGCGGTGAGACGAGCCCGTGCTTGGCCTCGTGGTGGCGGGCGATGCGCCCGGCCACCCAGCCACCGACCAGGCACGCGATGAACAGTGCCGCGAGGGCACCGATCACGCTGCCGATGGCGATGTCGCTGTCGTCGAGCCCGGTCTCGAAGCCGATGGTGCCGCCGAGCGCGCTCAGCAGGCTGGTGAGCAGCAGGAAGGTCCCCAGCGCGGCGAGCGCGCCGGCGATGGTGGCCAGGACGTCGAACTTCCGGCGTCCGGCACCGACGACCTCGTCCTTGTCGTCGACGCGGTAGACGAGCTCCTCGTCCGCCGGTCTGGGGATCGTGTGCCGGGTGTCGTCCGCGCCGTCGAGCGACCGGCGCCCGGCCGTGTCGCGACCCGCTTCTTCGTTCGCGTGAGACATGTGGTGCCGCCTTGACTGGTCGGAGGTTCTGTCCCTCCCAGTGACCGCATCGGGCTCACTCCATGCGCACGCCCCACCCCAACGGGGCGTCTCGTCAGGACGTGCGGGTCGCCACGATGTCGGCGAACGACTCCAGCGCGGTGCGCACCGGACCGGGGTCGAGCACCTCGAGCAGCTTCTTGGCCTGGGTGGCCTGGCCGAGGACGTGGTCACGGGCCTGGTCCATGGCGGGGTGCCGGCGGAGCAGGTCGAGCGCCTCGGCGCGCAGGCCGTCGTCGACCAGCGGCTCGGCCAGCAGCTCGAGGAGCCGGGCGTCCGCGGGGTCGGTGGACGCCTGCGCCATCAGGACCGGCAGGGTCGGCACGCCCTCGCGCAGGTCGGTGCCCGGCGTCTTGCCGGAGGCGTCGGAGTCGGCGGCGATGTCGAGGATGTCGTCGGAGAGCTGGAAGGCCGAGCCGACGATCTCGCCGTAGGCGCGCAGCGCCTCGACCACCTCGGGGCGGGCGCCGCCGAACATCGCGCCGTAGCGGGCCGACGTCGCGATCAGCGACCCCGTCTTGCCGGCGACGACCTCGAGGTAGTGCTGGAGCGGGTCCTCCCCCGGCCCCGGCTCCACCGTCTCGAGGATCTGGCCCTCCACGAGCCGGGTGAAGGTCTGGGCCTGGATGCGTACGGCGTCGGGCCCGAGGTCGGCGGTGAGCTCGGACGAGCGGCCGAACAGGAAGTCGCCGGTGAGGATCGCGACGTGGTTGTCCCAGCGGGCGTTGGCGGTGTCGGCCCCGCGGCGCAGGGCCGCCTCGTCCATCACGTCGTCGTGGTAGAGCGAGGCGACGTGGGTCAGCTCCACGACGCACGCGGCGGTGTCGACCTCCGGTGCGTCCGGGTGCGTCCCGGCCTCCGCCGCCAGCAGCACGAGGAGCGGCCGGAACCGCCGTCCGCCCGCCGCCATCAGGTGGGTCGCCGCCTGCGTGACGTAGGGCGTGCGCCCCTGGCAGTGCTCGGCCAGCAGCTCCTCGATGCGCGCCAGCCGGCCGACCAGCCGGAGCTCGAGCTCGGCGTCGACGACGGGCATGGCGAGGGGCGAGTCGGTCACCTGATGAATTCTCCCGCAACCGCCGCCAGGTCGAGCACCGGGCCGGGCAGGACGCCGAGCACGAGCGTCACGGCCGCGCCGACGGCGATGGTCGTCGCGGTCAGCACGGACGGGTACGCCACGCTCGGACCGGCGCCGATCGGCTCGTCGAAGTACATGACCTTGATGACCCGGATGTAGAGGAACGCCGCGATGATGCTCGCGAGCACGGCGGCCACGACGACCGGCCACGCCCCCGCGGCGAGGGCCACGGAGAAGACGGCCAGCTTGCCGACGAAGCCCGCGGTGAGCGGGATCCCCGCCATGGCGAGGAGGAAGAAGGCGAAGACGGCCGCGACCACCGGCGACTCCTTGCCGAGCCCGGCCCACCGGTCGATGGCCGTGGTCTCGCCGCCGCCGTCGCGGACCAGGCTGACCACGGCGAACGCGCCGATCGTGGCGAAGCCGTAGGTGGCGAGGTAGAACAGCACCGCCTGCACCGAGCTGATCTCGCCGACCGCGAGCTGGTCGGAGGCCTGGATCCCGATCACGCCGGTGAGGATGAAGCCGGTGTGGGCGACCGAGGAGTAGGCCAGCAGGCGCTTGATGTCGCTCTGCGTGATCGCGAGCGCGGCACCGACGAACATCGACAGGATCGCGATGATCCACAGCATCGGCTGCCACGACCAGCGGTCGGCGCCGAGGGCGACGTAGAACAGGCGCATGATCGCGCCGAAGGCGGCGACCTTGGTGCCGGCCGCCATGAAGGCCGTGACCGGGGTCGGGGCGCCCTGGTAGACGTCGGGCGTCCACGCCTGGAACGGCACCGCGCCGACCTTGAACAGCAGGCCGACGGAGAGCAGGCCGGTGCCGAGGAGCAGCAGGCTGGAGCTGCCGACGTCGTTGCGGACCGCCTCGTTGATCGCGGCGAAGTCCATCGACCCGGCGTAGCCGTAGAGCATGGCGGCGCCGTAGAGGAAGAAGCCGGACGAGAACGCGCCGAGCAGGAAGTACTTGAGCGCCGCCTCCTGGCTCAGCAGCCGGCGACGGCGCGCCAGGCCGGTGAGCAGGTAGAGCGGCAGCGAGAGCACCTCGAGGCCGACGAACATGGTGAGCAGGTCGTTGGCGGCCGGGAACAGCATCATCCCGAAGACCGCGAACATCATCAGCGGGTAGACCTCGGTGTGCTCGCGGTTGGCCGCGATGGCGGCGGTCTCCGCGTCGGTCCCGGGCACCGCGGCGGCCTGGCCGGCGAAGGCCGAGACGCCGTTGTCGAGCCGGCGCTCGGCGAAGAGGAGGACGCCGGCGATGGCCAGGGCCAGCACCAGTCCCCAGATGAAGAGGCTGGGCCCGTCGACGGCGATGGTGCCGCCGACCGCCAGGACGCCGCGCGCGGCGCCCTCGTCGTACGTGGTGACGTCCCGGGCGACCAGCACGACGCCGACCAGCGCCACGACGAGGCCGACCAGCGCCAGCACGACCTGGGCGGTGTAGCGCGCGGCGCGCGGGAGGAAGGCCTCCACGACGACGCCGAGGCAGGCGACCCCGAAGACGACCAGCAGCGGCCACAGCTCGAAGTACTCGATGCTGGGCTTCACGAACTCGGTCACTGGGGACCACCCTCCTGGCCGATGCCCACTTCCGCGAGGGTGTCGTGGACGACGGGATTGATGACGTCGAGCAGCGGCATCGGGTAGAAGCCGAAGAGCACCAGTGCGAGCAGCAGCGGCGCGAGGATGCCGACCTCACGCCGGTCGAGGTCCGCGACGGGCGCGAGGCCCTCGCGGCCGGCGGCCCCGCGGCCGCCGCCGGTCATCGTCCGCTCGTACATCCAGAGCGCGTAGAACGCGGCGAGGACGATGGCGAGCACGGCGACCGACCCGACCAGCCAGTGGTGGTCGAACGCGGCGATGATGACGAGCATCTCCGAGACGAACGGCGACAGGCCGGGCAGGCCGGCAGCCGCGAGCCCGGCGACCAGGAAGAAGCCGGCGAGGACCGGGGCCGTCCGCTCGACGCCGCCCATCTGCCGGATGGACGCCGTGCCGGTGCGACGGATGAGGAACCCGGCGACCAGGAACATCAGCGCCGTCGCGATGCCGTGGTTGACCATGTAGAGGATCGCGCCGGCGCCACCGGTGGAGCTGAACACGAAGATGCCCAGCACGATGAAGCCGAAGTGCGAGAGCGACGTGAGGCCGATCAGGCGCAGGACGTCGTCCTGGCCGATGGCGACCAGCGCGCCGTAGATGATCGAGACCAGCGCCAGCGCGACCACGACCGGCGTCGCCCACTGCGAGGCGTCGGGCAGCAGCCCGAGGCAGAACCGCAGCATGCCGAACGTGCCGATCTTGTCGAGGACGCAGACCAGGAGCACCGAGGTGCCGGTCGTCGCCTTCTCGGTGGTGTCGGCCAGCCAGGTGTGCACCGGGAACATCGGCGCCTTGATCGCGAAGGCGATGAAGAAGCCGACGAACAGCCAGCGCTGGGTGGTCTCGTCGATGTCGATGGCGGCGAGGTCGCTGAGCAGGAAGCTCGGGCTGCCGGCGTTGGCGGAGACGACGTAGAGGCCGATCACCGAGGCGAGCATGATCAGCCCACCGGCGAGCTGGTAGATGAGGAACTTGGTCGCGGCCCGTCCCCGACCGGCGCGGCCGAAGCCGCCGATGAGGAAGTAGGCCGGGATCAGCGTCGCCTCGAAGACGACGTAGAAGAGCAGCACGTCGGTCGCGGCGAAGACCGCCAGCGACATGGCCTCCAGGGCCAGGGTCCAGGCGAAGAACGCCCGGGCGCCGCTGTTGCCCGGCTCGTCGGACTCGCGCCAGCCGGCGAGCAGCACGATCGGCACGAGGACGACGGTCAGCAGGATCATCAGCAGGCCCAGGCCGTCGACGCCCAGGGCGTAGTGGACGCCGAGGGACTCGATCCAGGTGTGGGTCTCGGTGAGCTGCATGCCCCCGCCGGCGTCGTACTGCGTGGCGACGACGACGCCGGCGACCAGCGTCGCGGCGGCGAAGCCGAGGCCGACCAGTCGGGCGAGCGCGCCCGGCACGACGGCCGTGACGACCGCGCCGACCAGCGGCAGCAGGATGAGGATCGTCAGGATCATGCGGGGTCCTCGCAGAGTTGTTCGGTGGAGGAACGAAGCGGGGGAGGCGAAGAACTCTGTGGGGTGGTCATGCGAGGTTCACCGCCAGGAGAGCGAGGACGACCAGGAGGGCGCCCCCGAGGAGGGACAGGGCGTAGGAGCGCACGAAGCCGTTCTGGATGCGGCGCATCGTGCGGGACAGCCCGCCGACGGCGGCCGAGCCGCCCTCGACGACGCCGTCCACCCCGACCCGGTCGAAGGTGGTCAGGCCGCCCACGAGCGAGGCTCCGGGACGGACCACGACCGCGTCGTTGATCGCGTCGCCGTAGAGGTCCGCACGCGCGGCCCGGGTCGCGAAGGAGACGTCACGGGGCGCCTCCCGCGGCACGTCGCGCTTGCCGACGAGGAACCAGGCGGCGGCGACGCCGAGGGCGACGACGGCGGTGATGATCAAGGTGATGACGATCGCGGGCAGCGGCGGCTCGTGGTGCTCGGCCTGTCCGGTGACCGGCTCGAGCCAGGTCACTATCCAGTCGTTGAGCAGCAGGGCACCGCCGAGCACGGACAGCGCCGCCAGCACGATCAGCGGCACGGTCATCACCTTGGGCGACTCGTGCGGGTGGACGTCCTTCTCCCAGCGCCTGCTGGTGAAGAACGTCAGCAGCATGAGGCGGGTCATGTAGAAGGCAGTGATGCCCGCTCCGATGACGGCGAGGACACCGACGAGCAGGTTCTCGGCCAGGGCGGACTCGATGATCTTGTCCTTGGACCAGAACCCGGAGAACCCGGGGAACCCGATGATGGCGAGGTAGCCCATCGCGAAGGTCAGGAACGTCACCGGCATGGCCTTGTTGAGCGCGCCGTAGTGGCGCATGTCGACGTCGTCGTCCATCCCGTGCATGACCGAGCCGGCGCCGAGGAACATGTTGGCCTTGAAGAACCCGTGGGTGAGCAGGTGGAAGATCGCGAACGGGTAGCCGACCGGCCCGAGGCCGGCGGCGAGCATCATGTAGCCGATCTGGCTCATCGTCGAGCCGGCCAGCGCCTTCTTGATGTCGTCCTTCGCGCACCCGAGGACCGCACCCCACAGCAGCGTCACGGTGGCCACCACGACCACCGCGGTCTGCGCGATCGGGGCGAGGTCGAAGATGAAGTTGGCGCGCACCACGAGGTAGACGCCGGCGGTGACCATGGTGGCGGCGTGGATCAGCGCCGAGACCGGGGTCGGGCCCTCCATCGCGTCGAGCAGCCACGCCTGCAGCGGCACCTGTGCGGACTTGCCGCACGCCCCGAGGAGCAGCAGCAGGCCGAGCGCCGTCAGCGTGTCCTGCGACGCGTCGCCGGCCAGCTCGCTGACGCCGCCGAAGTCGGTGGTGCCGAAGGTGGCGAACATCAGCGCGATGGCCAGGGACAGGCCGATGTCACCGACGCGGTTGATGACGAAGGCCTTCTTGGCGGCGGCGGCCGCCGAGGGCTTGTGCTGCCAGAAGCCGATGAGCAGGTACGACGCGAGGCCGACGCCCTCCCAGCCCAGGAACAGGCCCACGAAGTTGGCCGAGAGGATCAGCGTGAGCATGGCCGCGACGAACAGGTTGAGGTAGCCGAAGAACCGGCGCCGGCGCGGGTCGTGCTCCATGTAGCCGATGGCGTAGACGTGGATCAGCGAGCCGACGCCGGTGATCAGCAACAGGAAGAGCGCGGCGAGCTGGTCGTAGAGCAGGTCCATGCCGACGGTGAGGGAGTCGGTCTCGAACCAGGTCCAGAGCTGCTGGCCGACCTGGCGCTCCTCGGCGTCGCGGCCGAGCAGGGCGAGGAAGAGCGCGAGGCTCAGCACGAACGACAGGACCGCCATGGCGGTGCCGAGGAGGTGGCCGTGCTTGTCGACGGTGGCCTTGAGCGACCCCTGGAGGAACGGCGCGACGCCGAGCAGCAGGACCGCACCGAGCAGCGGCAGGGCGATGACCAGCCACAGCAGGTCGAACACGCCACCGGCCATGCCGTCGGGGGCGACCACGGGTGCGTGGCCACCGTCCTCCGCCGCCATGAGGACCGAGTGGGACAACAGGTTCACGAGTGCTCCCTCAGTACTTCAGCAGGCTGGCGTCGTCGACCGAGGCCGAGCGTCGCGTGCGGAAGATGGTCATGATGATCGCGAGCCCGATCACGACCTCGGCAGCCGCCACCACCATCACGAAGAAGGCGGTGATCTGGCCGTCGAGGTTGCCGTGCTGGCGGGCGAAGGCGACGAACGCCAGGTTGCAGGCGTTGAGCATCAGCTCCACGCACATGAACACCACGATGGCGTTGCGGCGCACCAGGACGCCGACGCAGCCGATGGTGAAGAGGATCGCGGAGAGGATCACGTACTGGGTCACTTCACGTCCTCTTCGGTGTTCGCGGCCGCGCCGGCCTTGCCGGAGGTCTCCGGCATCGTGGCCGGGTCCCCGATCTGGCGGCGTACGTCGTCGATGTCGTCGGCGAGCGCGGGAGCCGAGCGGACCGTGCCGCGGGCGGCGAGCACCCGGGAGACCGACGACTCGGCGGCCGTGCCGTCGGGCAGCAGCGCCGGGGTGTCGACGGCGTTGTGCCGGGCGTAGACGCCGGGCGAGGGCAGCGGACCGGGGTGCTTGCCGTGCTCGGCGTAGTCGCGCATCCGCTTCGCGGCGAGGTCGGCCTGCGTGGCCTTCGGCGTGAGGCGCTCGCGGTGGGCGAGCACCATCGCGCCCAGCGCGGCGGTGATCAGCAGGGCGCTGGTCGCCTCGAAGGCGAAGACGTAGCGGGAGAACAGGATGTTGGCGATCGCCGGCACGTTGCCGCCGGCGTTGGCCTCGTCGAGGCCGACGACGGCACCCAGCGTGACCTGGCTGATGCCCACGACCAGCACGGTGCCGAACAGCAGGCCGAGGACGACCGCCATCACCCGCTGGCCGCGGATGGTCTCCACGATCGAGTCGGAGGCGTCGACGCCGATGAGCATCATCACGAAGAGGAAGAGCATGAGGATGGCGCCGGTGTAGACGATGATCTGGACCGCGAAGAGGAACGGCGCGTCCAGGACGGCGTAGAGCACCGCCAGGCTGATCATCACCACGGCGAGGAGCAGCGCCGCGTGGACGGCCTTGCGGACGAAGAGGATGCCGAGGGCGGCGAGCACCATGATCGGGGCCAGGAGCCAGAAGGCCATCAGGACTCCTTCTCGGTCGAGCTGGTCCACTGCTCCTGGGCCTGCGCCTCGCCGCCGACGGTCGCCGGGTCGGCGGTCCGCCCGCTGTAGCTGCCGCGGTAGTAGTCGCCCTCGTCGTCGCCGAGCCGCATCGGGTGCGGCGGCTGCTCCATCCCGGGCAGCAGCGGCGCGAGCAGGTCGGACTTCTCGTAGATCAGGTCGGCGCGGTTGTTGTCGGCCAGCTCGTACTCGTTGGTCATCGTCAGCGCGCGGGTCGGGCACGCCTCGATGCAGAGCCCGCACAGGATGCAGCGCAGGTAGTTGATCTGGTAGACGCGGCCGTAGCGCTCGCCGGGGCTGAAGCGCCCGGACCCGTCGGGCAGGTCGACGTTGGAGGCACCCTCGACGTAGATCGCGTCCGCGGGGCAGGCCCACGCGCACAGCTCGCAGCCGATGCACTTCTCGAGGCCGTCGGGCCAGCGGTTCAGCTGGTGCCGGCCGTGGAAGCGCGGAGCGGTCGGGAGCTTCTCGAACGGGTACTGCTCGGTGACGACCTTCTTGAACATCGTCCGGAAGGTGACGCCGAACCCCGCGATCGGGTCCCAGAGGCTCTCCTTGACGCTCTTCGAGCCGGAGCTGGACTCACTCATGGTTCTCCTCCGCTGAAGCGGTGACGGTGGTGCGTCCCCCCGGCGAGTGGGTGAACGTCAGCGGCTGCGCGCCCCCGCGGACGGCGCCGCCGGCGGGCATGGGCGGGACGGGGAAGCCGCCGGCGAACGCGTCGTGCGGCTCGTCGGCTTCCTCGGCCCGGGTGTCGTCGTCCTTGTCGCCGCTGTCGCCGAGGAACATCAGCCCGACGGTGAGCACGAGCAGGACGGCGATCGCCGCCACGAGGTAGGTGCGGTTGATGTTGCCCTCGAGCGAGATGACGCGGATGGTGGCCACGGCCACGATCCAGGCCAGCGAGACCGGGATGAGGACCTTCCAGCCCAGCGCCATGAACTGGTCGTAGCGCATGCGGGGCAGCGAGCCGCGCAGCCAGACGAAGAGGAAGATGAAGATGAAGACCTTGCCGAAGAACCAGAGCAGGGGCCAGTAGCCGCTGTTGGCGCCCTCCCACACGTTCTCGATGCCCCAGGGAGCGGCCCAGCCGCCGAGGAACAGCGTGGTGGCGATGGCCGACACCGTGGCGAGGTTGATGTACTCGGCGAGGAAGAACAGCGCGAACTTGAGGCTGGAGTACTCGGTGTGGAAGCCGCCGACCAGCTCGCCCTCGGCCTCGGGGAGGTCGAAGGGCGCGCGGTTGGTCTCGCCGATCATCGAGATCACGTAGATGACGAACGACGGCAGCAGGATCAACCCGAACCACAGGCGGTCCTGCGCGGCGACGATCTCCGAGGTCGACATGGAGCCGGCGTAGAGGAACACCGCGACCAGCGCCAGGCCCATCGCGACCTCGTAGGAGATCATCTGCGCGCTCGAGCGGAGGCCGCCGAGCAGCGAGTACGTCGACCCGGACGACCAGCCGCCGAGGACGATGCCGTAGATGCCGATCGAGGCGATGGCGAGCATGAACAGCACGGCCACCGGCATGTCGGTCAGCTGGAGCGGGGTCTCGTGGCCGAAGAAGTTGACCACCGGCCCGAACGGGATGACCGCCCAGGTGATGAACGCGGGGACGACCGCGATCACCGGCGCGATGAGGAAGACGACCTTGTCGGCCGCCTTGGGGATGATGTCCTCCTTCAGCGCGAGCTTCACGCCGTCGGCCAGCGACTGCAGCAGTCCGAACGGCCCGTGCACGTTGGGGCCGATGCGGTGCTGCATCCGGGCCACGACCCGGCGCTCGAACCAGATGTTGAACAGCGTCAGCAGCACCAGGGTCAGGAAGATGAAGACGGCCTTGAGCGCGATGACCCACCACGGGTCCTGGCCGAAGGCGGCCAGGCCGGGGTCGGGCAGCTCGGCTGCCAGCGGGAGGATGCTCGTCACTTCGTGGCTCCCTTCAGGGCCAGACCGGTGCTCTCGACCGACGCCGCCTGTCGCAGCGTCACCGGGCTGCCCGGCGAGGCGAGGTCGGCCAGGACGCCGCGGCCGAAGGACCGCGCCGGGACCCAGACCACGTCGTCGGGCAGGTCGGCGATGAGGACCGGCAGCGTGACGCTGCCGCGGTCGCCGGAGACGGTGGCCAGCTGCTCGCGGCCGGGCTCGCCCTCGAGCAGGCCGAACACGGACTCGTACGTCGCCCGGCTCACGCGCACGACGGGCGTGCGGCCGGTCGCGCGCAGGTGCGCCTCGCCGTCCTGCATCGAGCCGAGGTCGACCAGCTGCTTCCAGGTGGCGAGGGCCAGGGCTCCGGCACCGCGCCTGCCCTTGGCGGCGCGCGGCGGCTTGCCGGCGTCGTGCGCCGGGCGGGCGCCGTCCCACGGGCCGAGCGACTGCATCTCGGCGCGCACGTCGGCGACCGTGCGGAAGCCGAGCGGGCGGCCCAGCTCCTGCGCGATGCCGGCGAGGACGCGCAGGTCCGGCAGCGACGAGGGGTTGGCGAAGACGGCCTCGAACGCGCGCGGGCGGGCGTCCCAGGTCACGAAGGTGCCGGCCTTGTCGGCCACCGGGGCGACCGGGAGGACGACGTCGGCGACTCGGGTCACGTCGGTCTCGCGCAGCTCGAGGCTTACCACGAACCCGGCCGCGTCGAGCGCGGCCCGGAAGGCGGCGGGGTCGGCGGTGTCGTCGGGGTCCACGCCACCGACCACCACTCCCCCGAGCTCACCCTTGGCGAGGGCGGCGACGATCGCGTTGCCGTCGCGACCGACCTTGGCGGGCAGCGTGTCGACGCCCCACGCGGCGGCGAGGTCGACGCGCGCAGTGGCCTCGGTGACGGGACGACCGCCGGGCAGCAGGTTGGGCAGCGCACCGGCCTCGACGGCACCGCGGTCGCCGGCGCGGCGCGGGACCCAGGCCAGCCGGGCTCCGGTGCCGGCGGCGAGCTCGGCTGCGGCGGTGAGGGCACCGTGGGTGCCGGCCAGGCGCTCGCCGACGAGGATGATCGCGTCCTTGGTGACGCCGTGCTCGGCGTCGCGGAGCGAGCCGATGACCTCGACCTCGGTGCCGGGCACCGCCGGCACCAGCCGGCCCTTCATCTTGCGCAGGCCGCGCGAGGTGTAGGGGGCGACGGAGACCACCTGCGTACGTCCGCGCTGGGCGGCCTTGCGCAGGCGCAGGAAGATGGTGGCGGCCTCGTCCTCGGGCTCGAGGCCGAGGAGAACGACGACCGGCGCGGCCTCGAGGTCGGCGTAGGTCACGCCGCCTGTGAGCGCCACGTGCGACGCCAGGAAGCTGGCCTCCTCGGCGCTGTGCGGGCGGGCACGGAAGTCGACGTCGTTGGTGCCGAGCGCGACGCGGGCGAACTTGGCGTAGGCGTAGGCGTCCTCGGCGGTCACGCGACCGCCGGTGAGGACGGCGGCGGCACCGGCGGCGCGCAGGCCGCGGGCGGCCACGGCGAACGCCTCGGGCCACGACGCGGGCCGGAGCTCGCCGTCCTCGCGGACCTGCGGGTAGGTGATCCGGTCCTCGACCTGCGTGTAGCGGAAGCCGAACCGGTCCTTGTCGCTGATCCACTCCTCGTTGACCTCGGGGTCGTTGCCCGCGAGGCGCCGCATCACCTTGCCGCGTCGGTGGTCGATGCGGATCGCGGCACCGCAGGCGTCGTGCTCGGCGACACCGGGGTTGGAGACGAGGTCGAAGGGACGCGAGCGGAAGCGGTAGTCGGCCGAGGTGAGCGCACCCACCGGGCAGATCTGGATCGCGTTGCCGGAGAAGTAGCTCTCGTAGGGCTCGCGCTCGTAGATCGCGACCTGCTGCAGCGCACCACGCTCGGCCAGGGCGATGAACGGGTCACCGGCGATCTGCTCGGAGAAGCGGGTGCAGCGCGCGCAGAGCACGCAGCGCTCGCGGTCGAGCAGGACCTGGGCGGAGATGTGGATCGGCTTGGGGAACGTGCGCTTGATGCCACCGGAGTGGGCGAAGCGGCTCTCGCCGCGGCCGTTGCTCATCGCCTGGTTCTGCAGCGGGCACTCGCCACCCTTGTCGCAGACCGGGCAGTCGAGCGGGTGGTTGATCAGCAGGAACTCCATGACGCCCTGCTGGGCCTTGTCGGCCACCTCGCTGGTCGCCTGGGTGTTGACGACCATGCCCTCGGCGACCGGCAGCGTGCAGGAGGCCTGCGGCTTGGGGAAGCCACGGCCGTTGCCGGCGTCGGGGATGTCGACCAGGCACTGGCGGCAGGCGCCGACCGGGTCGAGCAGCGGGTGGTCGCAGAAGCGTGGGATCTGCACGCCCACCTGCTCGGCGGCGCGGATGACCAGCGTGTCCTTGGGGACGCTGACCTGGACGCCGTCGATGGTGAGCGTGACCAGGTCGGTGCCGACCGTGTCGGGCGCCTTGTCGGTCGCAGTCATGCATGTGCTCCAGCGGGTGCGAAGGCGGTCGAGGCGGCGGCGTCGAAGGGGCAGCCGCCGTGGGTGAGGTGGGCGAGGTACTCGTCGCGGAAGTGCTGGATCGAGCTCGAGATCGGGCTCGTGGCGCCGTCGCCGAGCGCGCAGAACGAGCGGCCCAGGATGTTGTCGCACTGGTCGAGGAGCAGGTCGAGGTCGGCCTCGCTCCCCTGCCCCTTCTCCAGCCGGGCCAGCGTCTGGGTCAGCCACCACGTGCCCTCGCGGCACGGGGTGCACTTGCCGCAGGACTCGTGCTTGTAGAACTCCGTCCAGCGCAGCACCGCGCGGACCACGCAGGTGGTCTCGTCGAAGAGCTGCAGCGCACGGGTGCCGAGCATCGAGCCGGCCGCACCGACGGACTCGAAGTCGAGCGGCACGTCGAGGTGCTCGGGCGTCAGGAGCGGGGTGCTGGATCCGCCCGGCGTCCAGAACTTCAGCTCGTGGCCCTCGCGCATGCCGCCGGCGAGGTCGATGAGCTCGCGCAGGGTGATGCCCAGCGGGGCCTCGTACTGGCCGGGGGTCCGCACGTGGCCGGACAGGCTGAAGATGCCGAAGCCGTTGGACTTCTCGGTGCCCATGCCCGCGAACCACTCCGGGCCGTTGACGATGATGCTCGGGACCGAGGCGATCGACTCGACGTTGTTGATCACGGTCGGACTGGCGTAGAGGCCGGCGACCGCGGGGAACGGCGGACGCAGCCGCGGCTGGCCGCGGCGGCCCTCGAGGCCCTCGAGCAGCGCCGTCTCCTCACCGCAGATGTAGGCGCCGGCGCCGGCGTGGACGACGAGGTCGAGGTCGTAGCCCGAGCCGTGGATGTTGCTGCCGAGGTGGCCGGCCAGGTAGGCCTCCTGCACCGCGCGCTGCAGGCGTCGTACGACGTGGAGGACCTCGCCGCGGACGTAGATGAACGCGGTGTGGGCGCGGATGGCGTAGGCGCTGACGATGACGCCCTCCACCAGCGTGTGCGGGCTGGCCATCATGAGCGGGATGTCCTTGCAGGTTCCCGGCTCGGACTCGTCGGCGTTGACGACGAGGTACTTGGGCCGCGGGTTGTCCTGCGGGATGAAGCCCCACTTCATGCCGGTGGGGAAGCCGGCGCCGCCGCGGCCGCGGAGGCCCGACTCCTTGACGGCGTTGATCACGTCGTCGGGGGCCATGGCGAAGGCCTTGTCGAGCGCCGCGTAGCCGCCGCGCTCCTCGTAGGCCGCCATGGTCCAGGCGCGCTCGGCGTCCCAGTTGTCGGTGAGGACCGGGGTGAGTGTTCCCATCAGCTGTCTCCCTTGTCCTGGGTGGCCGAGGTGCGAGCCGTGTCGGAGGGCTCCGGAGCCGTCCAGCCCTTCTCGCGGGCGATGGTGAGGCCGGCCAGCGAGGCGGGACCGGCGGTCGGTCCCTCGTCGGCACGGTCGTCGGGGAAGCCGGCGAGGACCCGCTCGGCCTCGCGCCAGGTGCACAGCCGCGGGCCGCGCGTGGAGTGGACGGGGGTGCCGGCTCGCAGGTCGTCGACCACCTGGACGGCGGACTCCGGGGTCTGGTTGTCCATGAACTCCCAGTTGACCATCATCACCGGGGCGTAGTCGCAGGCCGCGTTGCACTCGACGTGCTCGAGGGTGATCTTCCCGTCGGCGGTCGTCTCGTCGTTGCCGACGTCGAGGTGGTCCTTGAGCCGCTCGAAGATGAGGTCGCCGCCCATCACCGCGCACAGCGTGTTGGTGCAGACGCCGACGTGGTAGTCGCCGACCGGCTTGCGCTTGTACATCGTGTAGAAGGTCGCGACCCCGTTGACCTCGGCGGCGCTGATGCCGAGCACCTCGGCACAGGCCTCGATGCCCTCGGGCGTGATCCGGCCCTGCACCGACTGCACGAGGTGCAGCATCGGCAGCAGGCCCGAGCGGGCTTCGGGGTAGCGAGCCGCGATCTCGCGCAGCTCGGCGAGGGTCGTGGCGTCGAGGGCGTCAGGCGCCGAGGTGTGCCCTCCGGCAGTCTGCTCGGTGCTCATCGGTCGACTCCTCCCATGACGGGGTCGATGGAGGCGATCGCGACGATGACGTCGGAGACCATGCCGCCCTCGCTCATCACGCTGGTCGCCTGCAGGTTGGTGAACGACGGGTCGCGGAAGTGCGCCCGGAACGGACGCGTCCCGCCGTCGGAGACGACGTGGGCGCCGAGCTCACCGCGGGGGGACTCGATCGGCACGTAGGCCTGACCGGCGGGGACCCGGAAGCCCTCGGTGACCAGCTTGAAGTGGTGGATCAGCGCCTCCATCGACTCGCCCATGATGTGGCGGATGTGGTCGAGGCTGTTGCCCATGCCGTCGCTGCCGATGGCGAGCTGGCTGGGCCAGGCGATCTTCTTGTCGCCCACCATGACCGGGGCGCCCTCGAGGCCGGCGAGGCGGTCGGCCGCCTGCTCGACGATCTTGAGCGACTCCGACATCTCGTTGAGCCTGATCCGGAACCGGCCGTAGGAGTCGCAGGTGTCCCAGGTCTGGACCTCGAAGTCGTAGTCCTCGTAGCCGCTGTAGGGCTGGGTCTTGCGCAGGTCCCAGGCGTAGCCGGTCGAGCGGAGCACCGGACCGGTGATGCCCAGCGCGATGCACCCGGCGAGGTCGAGGCGGCCGACGTCGACGAGGCGGCCCTTGAAGATCGGGTTGGCGTTGCAGAGCGCGGCGTACTCGTGCAGGCGCTTCTTCATCAGGGCGATGAAGTCGCGGATCTCGTCGAGGGCACCGGGCGGCAGGTCCTGGGCGACGCCGCCGGGGCGGATGAAGGCGTGGTTCATCCGCAGGCCGGTGATGAGCTCGAAGAGGTCGAGCACCAGCTCGCGCTCGCGGAAGCCGATCGTCATCACCGTCAGCGCGCCGATCTCCATGCCGCCGGTCGCGATGGCGACGAGGTGGGAGGAGATGCGGTTGAGCTCCATGAGGAGCACGCGCATGACCTGCGCCTTCTCGGGGATGTCGTCCTCGATGTCGAGCAGCCGCTCGACGCCGAGCACGTAGGTCATCTCGTTGTAGAACGGGGAGAGGTAGTCCATGCGGGTGCAGAAGGTCACGCCCTGCACCCAGGAGCGGTACTCCATGTTCTTCTCGATGCCGGTGTGCAGGTAGCCGATGCCGCAGCGGGCCTCGGTGACCGACTCGCCCTCGAGCTCGAGGATGAGCCGGAGCACGCCGTGGGTGGAGGGGTGCTGCGGGCCCATGTTGACCACGACGCGCTCCTCGGCGGACTCGCCGATGCTCTGGGTGATCGAGTCCCAGTCCTGGCCGGTGACGGTGAAGACGCGGCCCTGGCTGGTCTCGCCGCCTGCCGCGTAGAAGTCCTGGTCGGTGCTCATGTCAGTTGTAGCTCCTGCGCTGGTCGGGCGGCGGGATGCTGCCGCCCTTGTACTCCACGGGGATGCCGCCCAAGGGGTAGTCCTTGCGCTGCGGGTGGCCCGGCCAGTCGTCGGGCATGAGGACGCGCGTGAGTGCGGGGTGGCCGTCGAAGACGAGCCCGAACATGTCGTAGGTCTCGCGCTCGTGCCAGTCGAGGGTGGGGTAGATGCTCACCAGGCTGGGCACGTGCGGGTCGCTGTCGGGAGCGGTGACCTCGAGCCGGATCAGCCGGTTGTGGGTCATCGAGGTCAGGTGGTAGACCGCGTGCAGCTCCCGGCCGGTGTCCTCGGGGTAGTGCACGCCGCTCACGCCGGAGCAGAACTCGAAGCGCAGCGCCTCGTCGTCACGCAGCATCTGCGCGACGAACGGCAGGTCCTCGCGGCGGACGTGGAAGGTGATCTCGCCGCGGTGGACCACGACGCTCTCGATGGCCGTCATCAGCTCGGTGGCGGCGAGCCGCGCCTCGAGGGCGTCGGCGACCTCGTCGAACCAGCCGCCGTAGGGCCGCGCCGACGGAGCGGGGAACACCTTGCCGGCGACGAGTCCTCCGTAGCCGGAGGTGTCACCCGTGCCGGTGACGCCGAACATGCCGTGGCGCTCGCCGACCGCGCGGACCTCGCCGGTGGGAGCAGGCACGTTCTCGGGCGACTGGTCGGGAGCGGGCTGCGCGACACCGCTGCCGGTGCCCGTCTCGTCCTTGGCCTCCTCGAGGTTGCGCTCCTCCGCGGGACGGGCCGACTCGTTGGCGTCGGCCTTGTCGTCGGACTCGTCCGAGGCCTGGCCCGCGACCTTCTCGTCGACCTTCTCCTCGGGGGTGTCGGCGGCCTGCTGGTCGGGCTTGTCGTCGCTCATCGCAGCAGGCCCCTCATGTCGGAGGTCGGCAGGGCGCGCAGGGCGTTGGTCTCGAGCTCGGCGACCTCGTTGCGACGGTTGACGCCGAGCTTGGTCTGCTGGACCTGCTCGTGCAGCTTGAGGATCGCGTCGATGAGCATCTCCGGGCGGGGCGGGCACCCGGGGAGGTACATGTCGACCGGGACGACGTGGTCGACGCCCTGGACGATGGCGTAGTTGTTGAACATGCCCCCCGACGAGGCGCACACGCCCATGGCGAGCACCCACTTGGGCTCGGGCATCTGGTCGTAGATCTGGCGCAGGACGGGGGCCATCTTCTGGCTCACGCGCCCGGCGACGATCATCAGGTCGGCCTGGCGGGGGCTGGCCCGGAAGACCTCCATGCCGAAGCGGCCGAGGTCGTACTTGGGGCCGCCGCTCGTCATCATCTCGATGGCGCAGCAGGCGAGGCCGAAGGTCGCGGGCCAGAACGAGGCCTTGCGCATGTAGCCGGCCACGCCCTCCACCGTGGTGAGCAGGACGCCGCTCGGCAGCTTCTCTTCCAGTCCCATGATCAGTCCCAATCCAGTCCGCCGCGGCGCCACACGTAGGCGTAGGCGACGAAGACAGTGGCGATGAACAAGACCATCTCGACGAGTCCGAACAGGGCCATCTGGTCGAAGTGCACGGCCCACGGGTAGAGGAAGATGATCTCGATGTCGAAGACGATGAACAGCATCGCCGTGATGAAGTACTTGACCGGGAAGCGGCCGCCGCCGACGGGCTGCGGGGTCGGCTCGATGCCGCACTCGTAGGAGTCGAGCTTCGCCCGGTTGTAGCGCTTGGGACCCACGAGGGCGCTCATGATCACGGAGAAGACCGCGAAGCCCGTCGCGATGAGTGCCAGCGCCAGGATCGGCGTGTAGAGATCCATCGCTTTCCTTCCGGTGCCTGCGCCGGCGGAGTGGAGCATGTGGCTTTGTGAATGTCTTCACGAGTGGCGCGCGCCACAGTGTAGATCTCCGATGCGGCGTGCGTCACGTCGGGGGCCGGACCACTCACACCCGCGTTGACCTGCGCATTTAATGCACGCAGGCGTGCCCTAATTCACCTCGCGGAAGCCCCGCTCGGACGGACCCGCTCAGGCGGTGGCGCGGTGCAGCGCGACGATGCCGCCGGTGAGGTTGCGCCACTCGGGGCGCTTCCAGCCCGCCTCCGCCACCATCGCGGCGAGCTCGGGCTGGTCGGGCCAGGCACGGATGGACTCGGCCAGGTAGACGTACGCGTCCGGGGCGCTCGCCGTCACCGACGCGATCCGCGGGAGCGCCCGCATCACGCCGTCGAGGTAGACGGTGCGCAGCGCGCCGTTGACCGGGCGGCTGAACTCGCACACGACGAGCCGGCCGCCGGGGCGGGTGACGCGGCGCATCTCGCGCAGGCCCGCGAGCGGGTCGACGAAGTTGCGCAGGCCGTAGGAGATGGTGACCGCGTCGAAGGTGTCGTCGAGGAAGGGCAGCCGCGTGCCGTCGCCGGCCACGAACGGCAGCCCCGGGCGGACCTTGCGGCCCTGCCGGAGCATCCCGACCGAGAAGTCACAGGGCACCGCGGTGGCGCCGTGCGCGGCGAAGGGCTCGCTCGAGGAGCCGGTGCCGGCGGCGAGGTCCAGGACCAGGTCGCCGCGCCGGGGGGCGACGGCCGCGACCATCGAGCGGCGCCAGCTGCGCTGGATCCCGGCGGTCATGAGGTCGTTGGTGAGGTCGTAGCGCCGGGCCACGGTGTCGAACATGCGACGTACGTCGGTCGGTTGCTTGTCCAGGTCAGCGCGGGCCACGCGGCGAGCGTAGGCGTCCGAGCCCCGGTCACGGCAACGTGGGGGTGTCGCCGGACGTCCCTACACTCGTCACGTCGATGGCCGCTCCCGGGGGAGGACCCACATGCCACGCCACACGCCGTCCCGCGCCCGCGCGCTCCTGGCGGCCCTGCTCTGCGGGGTCACCGGCCTCGCCGCCGTCGTGACCGCCGGTCCCGCAGCGGGCTCGTCGGTCAGCCCGTCGGTGAGCGCCGCGTCGTCGTCAGCCCGTGCGTTCGCCCCGCTCCGTCTCGGCGACCGCGGTTGGGCGGTGCGGGTGCTGCAGAGCCGGCTGCACCAGCTCGACCTCCACTCCGAGGTCGTGACCAGCCGCTTCGACGCGGAGACCCGCGACGGCGTGGCCACCTTCCAGCGCCGCCGCGGCTGGACCGCGGACGGCGTCGTCGACGAGCGCACGTGGCGCAGGATCGTCGCGCTGACCACCGAGCCGACCACCGAGGCGCTGCACAACGTCTACACGCCCGGCCGCCCGCTGCTGCAGCGCGGCGACAGCGGCCTCCGGGTCAGGCAGGTCCAGGCCCGGCTGCAGCAGGCGCGGCTCTACGACGGCGAGGTCACCGGCCGGTTCTCCGCCCGGACGGTGGCCGCCGTGCAGGCCTTCCAGACCCGGCAGCGGTTCCCCGTCACCGGCGAGGTCGACCGGCGGACGCTGACCCGGCTGGAGGGCAGCACCCGCGCGCCGACCCGGGCCGAGCTCTTCAACATCGTGGCGCAGGGCCCCCCGCTCGACCCACGGTGCACCACGGGCCGCGCGATGTGCATCGACAAGACCTCGCGCTCGCTGCGCTGGGTGGTCGACGGGGTCGTGCTCGAGACGGTGGAGGTGCGCTTCGGCTCCGACGAGCTGCCCACCCGTGAGGGCGCCTTCTCGGTCTTCCGCAAGTCGCGCGACCACGTCTCGAGCCTCTACGACACCCCGATGCCGTTCGCGATGTTCTTCTCCGGCGGGCAGGCGGTGCACTACTCCCCCGACTTCGCCGCCAACGGCTACGACGGTGCCTCGCACGGGTGCGTCAACGTGCGCGACCGCGCGAAGGTGGCGTGGCTGTTCGACCGGGTCAGGCTCGGCGACAAGGTGATCGTCCACCGATCCTGACCGGTCGCAGCCTCGCTCAGATCTCGAGCTGGTTGGCCAGCGACGACAGCTTGTGCCGCGCCATGGCCAGGTTCGCCCGGCTCTTGTCGAGCACCAGGTAGATGAACAGCCCCGGGTGGTCCTTGGGCAGGTTGATCAGGTGGTAGGCCTTGCCCAGGGTGATGAGGATGTCGTCGATGGTGTCGTTGAGGCCGAGGCTCTCCATGGTGCGCATCTTGGCGCGGACGACGTCGGTGTTGCCGGCGGCCGCCACGTCGAGGTTGAGGGCGCTGGCGTCGCCGGCCTGGCCCAGGGCCATGCCCGACTGGTAGTCCACGAGGAGGGCGGCGACGGCGCCGTCGATGTTCACGGCCTCCTTGAGGATCACGTCAACGTTGGTCATGTCATTTCCTTTGTTCTCATCCCGACCAGGGTGGTCGGGAAGTGTGTGGGGGGAGCTGCCGGCGCGACGCCGGATGCTCCCGGTGAGGCGGCTGCGGCGCTCGCTCACGACGCGGCCTCGCGCGCCTTGGCGAGCAGCAGCTTGTCGAGGAACGACTCGCCGCCGATGAGGGACAGGGAGGGCAGCACGAAGGCCGACTCGTCCGGCTCGGGCTGCGCCGTCTCGCGCTCCGTCTCGAGCTGGAACTCGCGCGCCGGCTCGCGCCGGGCCCGCCGCGGCAGGTCCGCGGCGTCACCGAGCACGACCGGCGGCGGGACCGGGAGGTCGGCGGGGAGGAGGGCGGGGGTCCCGGTCCCGGACACGCGGGCGCCGCCCGCGGTGAACGCCTTCCGCACGACGTCGGGGACGTCGGCTGCCACCACCGACGCGAGGTTGCCGCCGGCCCAGGCCCGCAGCGTCGCGGGGTCGGCCGCGCGCGCCCGTCCCGGGCGACGCCGGCGGTGGTCCCCGGCGGCGGCGGTCGCGAGCAGGCCGGGCACCGCCGCGACGGCGTCCTGGCCGAGCGCCAGGACGCTCGGCCGCACCGCGGCCATGGCCGCGGGCAGGTCGGCCGGGGCGGCCACGTGCAGCAGGGCGCCGCCGGACTCGAGGTGGGCGTCGCGGACCTGCTGCACGAAGGGGTCGGCGAGGTCGCCGCAGAGCAGCGCGACGCCGTCGCCCGGGACGAGCTCCCCGGCCCGGTCCGGGTCAGCCACGCGGCCGAGCGGCGCCCCGGACCGCAGCACCCGGGCGGTGGTCCCCGCCGGGTCGACCACCCGGTCCGCGCGGTCCACGGCGTCGGGGTCCATCACGAGCCGCTCGGCGCCGAGCTCGAGGAGCCGGTCCCAGCCGCGGCCGCCGCCGAGGGCGAAGACCATCGCGGAGGGCAGGGGCAGGCCCACCAGCCGCTGGAGCTCCGACTCGTCCTCGCAGACGACCAGCCGTACGTCGGCACCGGCCAGCCGGCGGGCCAGCTCGTCGGCACCCACCTCGGGCGACACGTGGACGACGACGGCACCGACCGCGCGCAGGGCGACGTCGAGCTCGGGCACCCCGTGGCCGGCCGGGAGGAGCGACAGCACGACCTGGTCGGGCCGCAGCCCGCTGCGGACGAGCCCGGCCGCTGCCCGCTCGACGGCGTCCTCGACCTGCGACCACGAGCGCGCCTCGAGGGCATCGACCGGGCCGACGAGGAAGGCGGTGTCACCTCCGTGCTCCACGGCACGGGCCCTCACCCGGCGCCGTGCCGACGGCGCGAGCCGTGCTCGTACGCCGTGCGGCAGCGCCGAGGCGCGAGCCTGCGGGATGAAGGCCACCTGGGAGCTCCTCTGAGTACTGGTTGAATGTGCAACCAGCATTCCGCGCAGTCCGTGCCTCCGGATGGGCGTTTTACCCGTTCGTGGTCAGGTCGTCGACGAGCCGTGGAACGAACGCCCGGTCCGTGAGACCGCCGTCACGCGCCGTCACACCCTCTAGGAGGGGGCGAGGGAGAACGCGGAGTCGAGCTCCTGACCGGCGCGACCGCGCCGCGGGAGGGAGGTCGCGTCGACCACGGTGACCGGCGCGGGGGCCGGGACGGGGACCACGGCGTGCTCGTCGGCGAGGTGCAGCCGGACGGCCGGGTGGTGCGCGATCCGGCCGAGCCGGAAGCCCAGCGTCGTGGCGAGGGAGCTGATCGTCCGGTTGACGCGGGCGTCGAGGGCGAGCACCCGCACCCGTCCGCCCCACCACGGGGCCAGTGCCGACACGTCGTCGGCGAGCCTGCGGGCACGCGAGCCGAGCCTGGCCTCGGCGACCCGGGCCGAGGTCGCCTCGAGCACCTCCCGCGGGGTCGGGTGCCACGGCGCGCCCGCGACGGTCCCGGCCTCGACGAGGTCCTCGAGCACCCGGGCGGCGGCGTGGTCGAGCAGGACGTGCGTCGGCGAGAAGTGGGCGAGGGCGCCCTCGAGGTCCTCGGGGTGCTCGACCCACGCCAGCGTGCACCCCGCGGTCAGGTGCGCGTCGCGGACGACCGTGGTGAACCGGTCGGTCGCCTCCCCGGTGAGCACGACGACGTCGTCGGCGGTGAGGTCGGCGAGCGTGCCGGAGGACTCGGGGCGGAACAGCCAGGCCTCGCTCTTCTCGCGCGGCAGGCCGAGCACCGCGCTCGACGGGGCGCCCACGCGGACGGAGTCGACCCAGGACAGGAGCTCGGGCTGGCGCTTGCGTCGCTCGAGGCCCATGGCCCGCAACCGCTCCCAGGACCGGTCGTCGCACTCGAACAGCTGGGCCTCGAGCAGGGCGGCCCGGCGCAGGAGGGAGAGCCGGCTCTCGTCGTCGACGATGACGAGGCGGACCTCGATCTCGTCGAGGAGGCGGCCCACCTCGGCGGCGTCGAGGTGCTCGGGCAGGAGCAGCGGCACGGCGCCAGCGACGCGGGTGGCCAGCTCGAGCTCGACCTGCCGGATGCCGGTCGGCACCCTGATGACGACGACCTGGCCCGGGTTGACGCCGGCCTCGATCATGCCCGCGGCGCCGTCGATGACGTGGCGGTAGAGCTCGTTCCAGGTCAGCGTGCTCCACGACCGGCCGTCGCGCTCGGCGACCGCCACCTCGAGGGCGCGGTTGCGAGCGTGGCGTGTCAGCCGCGTCAGCGGCGATTCCTGAACGGGCACCTGCGCCTCCCTGGCTCGTGTACCGCCGCAACGTAGGCCAGGAGCCCCTCTCCTGTTCACGGATTCGTCGATCTCCGCACGGCCGGCTCGGTGCCCCGGCGTAGGCTCCCCCCTCGTGACGACCCCCTCGTCCGCTCCCACCGCGCCCCTCGTCGTGCGCACCGTCGCGGTGGACCTGGCGGACCTCCCCCTCCTCGACCTGCTGCCGGCGCAGGAGCCGGTCAGCTGGCTGCGCCGCGGCGAGGGCCTGGTGGGCTGGGGCGTCGCCGCGCGCCTCGAGACGTCCGGCCCGACCCGGTTCAGCGATGCCGTGAAGTGGTGGTCCGAGACCGTGGCACGCGCCGAGGTCGAGGACCTCGTCGGGGAGCCCGGCACGGGACTGGTCAGCTTCGGCACCTTCGCCTTCGCCGACGAGCCCGGCGACTCGGTGCTGGTCGTCCCGCAGGTCGTGGTCGGCCGGCGTGCCGGTCGCACGTGGCTGACCACCGTCTCGGTCGACGCACCGGACCTGGCCCCGGCGCCCGTGCCCGACCCGCCCGTCGGCCTCGTCTTCTCCGACGGCGCCCGCAACGGCGACGAGTGGATGAGCGTCGTCGCCGAGGCCGTCGGCCGGATCTCCGCGGGCGACCTGGAGAAGGTGGTCCTGGCCCGCGACCTCATCGCCACCACCGACGAGCCGCTGGACGTGCGCTGGCCGCTGCGCCGCCTCGCCGAGCAGTACGAGATGTGCTGGACGTTCCACGTCGACGGCCTGTTCGGGGCCACCCCGGAGATGCTGGTGCGGCGCGAGCGCGGCCTGGTGACCTCACGGGTGCTGGCCGGCACGATCCGGCGTACGGGTGACGACGGGCGCGACATGGCGCTCGCGGCCACCCTGGCGCGGTCGTCCAAGGACCTGGAGGAGCACGAGTACGCCGTGCGCTCGGTCGCCGACGCGCTCGAGCCGCACTGCTCGTCGATGAACGTGCCCGAGGCGCCGTTCGTCCTGCACCTGCCCAACGTGATGCACCTGGCCACCGACGTGAACGGCGTCGTGCACGACGCCGCCACGTCGCTGCAGCTGGCCGAGTCGCTGCACCCGTCGGCGGCCGTCGGCGGCACCCCCACCGCGGCGGCCACGGACCTGATCGCGGAGATCGAGGGGATGCCGCGCGACCGCTACGCCGGGCCGGTCGGCTGGATGGACGCCTCCGGCGACGGCGAGTGGGGCATCGCGCTCCGCTCGGCGATGGTCATCGACGGCGGCGTGCGGCTCTTCGCCGGCTGCGGCATCGTGGCGAGCTCCGACCCCGAGGCGGAGCTGGCCGAGTCGCAGGCCAAGTTCGTGCCGGTGCGCGACTCCCTCGGCGCGGACTGACCCGCGGACCGACCCCGGACCGACCTCAGAGGTCCTGGCCCGGCTCCCGGCGCTCGAACGACTGGCCGGCCGGCAGCAGGTTGCCCATGTGCGTGGCGACCATGTCGAGGCCGATGTCGCTGTAGACGCGGTCGTGGATGCCCAGCGACCTCGGCGCCGCGACCTCGCGGACGAAGTCGACGGCCTCCGCCACCTTGAGCCACGGCGCGCTGACCGGGGCGAGCAGCACGTCGACGGCCCGGCCGGGCGGGGTGAGGGCGTCGCCCGGGTGGTAGACGCTGGTCCCGCCCGACTCGAGGACGTAGCCGGAGTTGTCGAACCGGTCGTAGTCGGGGTGGATGACCGCGTGCTTGTCCCCCACCACCTCGACGGCCGTGCCCGCCACCTCGAGCCGGTCGCCCGGGCGGACGACGGTGACGCGCTCGGCGACCTCGGGCGCCTGGTCACGCAGCAGCCGCTCCACCGCCGCGATCGTCCAGACGGGCACGTCCGTGCCGCGGAGGTGGTCGGGGTGCACGTGGTCGGCGTGCTCGTGCGTGATCAGGACGGCATCGGCGCCCGCGAGCGCGGCCGCGTCGGTGAAGACGCCCGGGTCGATGACGACGACGCCGCCGTCACCCTCGATGCGCACGCACGCATGACCGAACTTGGTGATCCTCATGACACGCAGCCTAGGCGGCGAATCGTCTCCCGCACGGGGTGCGCGGTTATGGTGGTCGCGCCTCCGACTGGGTGGAGTGCCCTGGGGGAAAGCCAATCGCACCCGAGACGAAGAGAGTTCACATGTCTGCACGCCGCGTGCTCGCAGGCAGCGTCGCCGCGCTGCTCCTGCCCGCGTCCCTGCTCCTGACGACCGAGACCGGATCGGCCACCGAGTCGGCGGCTCGCGCCGCCTCGACGCCGACCGCCGAGAAGGCCGGCCAGAAGATCTCGCTGGAGGTGCTGCCGCAGATCGTCCAGCAGGGCCGGGGCGCCGCCAGCGCGAGCTCCGCGAAGGCTGCCGTGACCGCGACGATCAAGCCGGTCAAGGTGGGTCGCAAGGTCGTCCTCGAGCAGCTCAACGGCTCGTCGTGGACGAAGGTCGCCACCGCCAAGCAGGAGAAGTCGGGCCGCGCCCACTTCGCCGCACTGGTCTCCAAGGGCGGCCTGCCCCTGACCTACCGCGCCACCGCGCAGAAGGCCGGCGGCCTCAAGGCAGTCACCAGCACCAGCCAGGACACCTCGCAGTGGGTCACCCCGACCTTCACCGACGAGTTCTCCGGGGGCTCGCTGTCCTCCGTGTGGAGCATGCGCGGCCAGGACTACGAGAAGCAGAGCAAGCGCGCCTGCTCCAAGGGCTCGCCGAAGGCCGTCAAGGTCGGCGGCGGCGCGCTGCGCCTCAGCGTCATCAAGGACCGATCGGCCAAGGGCAAGTGCACGGCCAAGTCCCGCAAGGTGACCAAGAAGATCAGCTACCGCCTCAACGGCCACGTCGGCACCGCCAACGCCTTCAGCTTCCGCTACGGCGTCGCCGCCGCGCGCATCAAGATGCACAAGCTCCAGGGCCAGCACGCCAGCTTCTGGCTGCAGCCCAACGGCGAGAACCAGCCGGGCAGCGACGGCCACGAGATCGACGTCATCGAGTACTTCGGCGACAAGCACCCGCAGGGCGGCCTCACCAGCTTCATCCACTGGTACAAGGGCAAGCGCCTGATCAAGACCGGCTCGTGGATCAAGGACTCGAAGTCGTTCCTGAAGAACAAGGGCGACGGCTGGTCGAAGAACTACCACGTGTTCTCGGTCCAGTGGACCCCGAGGGCGATCATCTTCCGCATCGACGGCAAGGAGACCTGGCGCACGTCGGCCCGCGTCTCCAAGGCGCAGCAGTACCTCATCCTGAGCCTGCTCGCCTCCGACTACGAGGCCCTCGAGATGAACGACAAGAAGCTGCCGCAGCACATGTACGTCGACTGGGTCCGCGTGTGGGAGACCCCGCAGCCCTGATCGACTGACCAGCAGGCACCAGCACCACGATCCGCGCGTTGTCCCCTCAGGGGGACAGCGCGCGGATCCTTTTCTCCAGGTCCGCGCGGTTGTCGCGGCGCACACGCGCCTCGACCACCTCGATGCCACCGTTGGGCGTCGCGAGCGCCTGCTCGAGCTCCGGCAGGCTCCGCACGGCGAGGTGCGGCACCCGGGCGGCGGCGCACAGGCTGCCCAGGTCGGCGCCGTGCGGGGTGCCGAACAGCGTGTCGAAGCGGTCGGCGTACTCGGGCGCGCCCTGCTCGAGCGTCGCGAAGATCGAGCCGCCGTCGTCGTTGACCACCACGATCGTCAGGTCGGGCCGCGGCTCGCGCGGGCCGAGGAACAGCCCGGTCGTGTCGTGCAGGAACGTCACGTCGCCCATCAGCGCCAGCGCCCGCGTGGACTGCGGCCGGCCCAGCGCCGCGCCGATCGCGGAGCTCGTGGTGCCGTCGATGCCGGCGAGGCCGCGGTTGGCGATGACCTTGCGGCGCCCCCCGACCTCGTAGCGGGCGACCATCAGGTCGAGGTCGCGGACGGGGTTGGAGGCGCCGACGAACAGCAGCCCGCCCGGTGGCAGCGCCCGGCTCACGGCGCCGGCCACCTCGTGGGGGGTGAGGTCGGGCTCGGCGGCGAGCAGCCGGTCGAGCTGCTGCGAGACGGAGCGGTCCGCGCTGCGCCACTCGTCGAGCCACGACCGGTCGGTCTCGTCCGTGGCCAGGAGGTGGATCGCCTCGTGGTCCACGGCGAACGGGCGTCGGGTCCACATGCCGCGGTGGTGCGCGGACACGACCTCGACGTCCGGGCGCGCGAGCAGGCGCGCGACCGGGCGGGACAGCGTCGGGTGGCCGAGCACGGCCACGCGCTCGACCCGCGCGCCGAGCGCGCCGTTGAGGAGGAGCCGGTAGGCGCGGATCGCGTTGTCGCCGGTGCGGCACCCGCTCGACGGCTCGGCGAGGAGCGGCCACCCGGCGCGCTCGGCGATCACCCGGGCGACCGGACCGGCGTCGTCGCCGGCCACCACGACCGTGCGCGGGCCGGGGGCCAGCAGGTGCTGGGTCTGCACCGGGCCGAGGTCGGGGTCGACCCACTCGGGCACACTGCCGACGTCCCAGCCGTCGTCGGGGAGGAGCGGGTCGTCGAGCTGCACGTTGAGGTGCAGCGGCCGCCGGTGCCGGTGCCGGCGGAGGAAGGCCAGCTGCTCGTCGAGGTCGGCGGCGGCCACGTCGAGGGTGGGAGCGAAGGCGCCGAAGACGCCGGCCTGCTCGGTGGTCTGGTTGGCGCCCGTTCCCCGGAGCCGGGCCGGACGATCAGCCGTGACCGCGACCAGCGGGATCCCGGCGTGGGCGGCCTCCATGACGGCCGGCAGCAGGTTGGCGACGGCGGTGCCGGAGGTGCACACGACCGCCGCCGGTTCGCGGGTGACCTTCGCCAGCCCCAGCGCGAGGAACCCGGCCGTGCGCTCGTCGATCCGCGTGTGCAGGCGCAGGGCGCCCGCCTGCGCGGCGTCGAAGAGCGCGAACGACAGGGGTGCGTTGCGGGACCCCGGCGCGAGCACCGCCTCGCGCGCCCCGGCGCCGCGGAGCGCCGTGACCACGGTCCGGGCGAGCTCCGTCGAGTCGTTCACGAGGAGCGATCCTGCCCTACCGACGCGAGCCGGTCGCGCCAGTGGGCCGCCCGGTCGTCGGGAGCGGCGAGCCGGGCGAGCGCCGCCTCGTCCACCTCCGGCCGACCCACCCGCAGCACGCCGTCGACCGGGAGCATCGGGGCGAGCGCCACGTCGTCCGTCAGCAGCTGCACGGTGGCGAGCCCGCAGGCGTGGTGCAGCTCCGGGAGGGCCGCCGCCAGCGCGACCCCGGCGGCGATCCCCACGCTCGACTCCACGGCGCTGGAGACGACGACCGGCATCCCGATGTCCTCCGCGATCCGCAGGCACGCGCGCACCCCGCCGAGGGGCTGGACCTTGAGCACGGCGATGTCGGCGGCCTCGAGGTCGCGGACGCGGTAGGGGTCCTCGGCACGCCGGATCGACTCGTCAGCGGCGACCGGCACCCGCACCCGCCGGCGTACGACGGCGAGGTCCTCCACCTCCGCGACGGGCTGCTCGACGTACTCCAGGCCGCCGGCCGCCCGGTCGAGCGCCGCGACCGCGCGGACGGCCTCGTCGACGTCCCAGCCCCCGTTGGCGTCGACCCGGACGAGGCCGTCCGGGCCGAGCGCGTCGCGCACCGCCTCCACCCGGGCGAGGTCGTCGGCGAGGCTCTGCCCGCGCTCGGCGACCTTGACCTTCGCGGTGCGGCAGCCGCCGGCCGTGACGATGGCATGGGCGTGCGCGGGGTCGGTGGCCGGGACCGTGACGTTGACCGGCACGTGGTCGCGCAGCGGCTCGGGCCAGCCCTGGTCGGCGGACTCGCGCGCGCAGGCGAGCCACGGGCGCGAGGTGGCGTCGTCGTACTCCAGGAACGGCGACCACTCCCCCCAGCCGGCGTCCCCGCGCAGCAGGACGCCCTCGCGGACGGTGATGCCGCGGAACCGGGTGCGCAGGGGGATCGAGAAGACGTGCATCAGAGGCCGGCCTGCAGGGCCTGGCGGTCGACCTTGCCGTTGGGCAGCAGGGGCAGGCGCTCGACCCGGTGGAACTCGCGCGGCGCCCAGGACCGGGGGTGGTGCACGCTGACCCAGTCGCGCAGCTCCGCGTCGCGGGCGGTGCCGACCAGGACCGCGACGACCTTGTGGCCCCACTCCGGGTCCGGCACGCCGAACACCTCCGCCTGCTGCACGAGCAGGTGCTCGCGCAGGCGCTCGGCGACCGTGGAGAGCGGGACCTTGACCCCGCCGCTGACGACGACGTCGTCGATGCGGCCGACGACGCGGAGCCGGCCGTCCTCGTCGAACCGGCCCGCGTCGGAGGTCAGGAACCAGCCGTCGACGACGCTCTCGGCCGTCAGGTCCGGGTCGTCGTGGTAGTGGCTGAACAGCGTCGGGCCCGCGATCCGGATGCGACCGTCCGCACCGATCGTGACCCCGACGCCGTCGAGCGGGAGACCGTCGTAGACACAGCCACCGGCCGTCTCCGAGGACCCGTAGGTGGTCACCACCCGGACCCCCCGGCCCTCCGCGCGCCGACGCAGGGCCGGGTCGAGGCCACCGCCGCCGACGAGCACCGTGTGGCAGCGGGCCAGCGCCTCCAGCTGCTCGGGGTCGGCCAGGATCCGGTGCAGCTGGGTGGGGACCAGCGAGACGAACGCCGGGACGTCGGAGTCGCCGGCGGCCAGGGCGGTCGCGATGTCGAGCCCCTCGACGACCGTCGGCGCGTGCCCGGCGACGAGCGAGCGGACGACGACCTGCACCCCGGCGACGTACGACGACGGGAGCGCGAGCAGCCAGCGCCCCGACGCACCGAGCCGGCGGGCCGAGGCGCCCACGCTGGCGAGCACGGCCCGCCGCGGGACCACCACGCCCTTGGGCCTGCCGGTGGAGCCGGAGGTCTCGATCAGCAGCGGGTCGGGGACGTCCTGCTCGAGCCACCGCGACAGCTGCCGGACCGCGACCGCGGGCTCGTCCGAGGGTCGGAGGAAACTCACACGACGAACGCTAACCGGTCTGCGACCATCGGGCGGATGGACGGCACGGGGACCGAGGACGGGACCGAGGACCGCTCCCGCAGTGCCCCACCGCGGGAGTCGTGGTGGCGACGACAGCTGCCGCCCAGCCCGCTCGCCCGGTCGCTGTCGGTGCAGTCGATCCTCTTCGCCGTCGGCGAGGGCACCTTCATCACCGGCTCGGCCGTCTTCTTCACCCAGATCGTCGGGCTCTCGCCCGCCCAGGTGGGCATCGGCCTCACCGTCGCCGGCATCACGTCGTTCTTCTTCGCCGTCCCGTCGGGCAAGCTGGCCGACCGCGTCGGCACCCGGCGCACCTGGGCCGTCAGCGCGTTCCTCACGTCCGCGCTCTACCTGGTCTGGCCGTTCATCCACGGCTTCGCGGCCTACCTGCTGATGATGGTGGTGCTCGAGGTGGTCAGCCAGGCCGGCTGGAGCGGGCGCGGGGCCTACACGCTCGACATCTTCACCCGCGAGGAGCGCGTCGAGTCGCAGGCGTTCATGCGGGCCGCGCTCAACATCGGCTTCACCCTCGGTGCGCTCATCGGCGGGCTCGCGCTGGCCACCGACAGCGACGCCGTCGTGCGGGCGGTGCCGGTCCTCACCGGCGCGATCCTGCTGGCCAACGCCTGGTGGATCACCCGGCTGCCCGACCCGCCCGCCCGGGCCGTGACGACCCACGCCGACGACGCCACGATCAAGCCCGCGGCGCTGAAGAACCGCGCCTTCCTCGCGCTGATGACCGGCGACGGCGTGCTCGGCACCAACCAGGTGCTGCTCAACATCGTGATCCCGCTGTGGCTGGTGGAGGAGACCGACGCACCGCGCGTGCTGCTCGCGTGGCTGTTCGGCACCAACACCGTGATGGCCGTGCTGCTGCAGGTCGCGGCCGCCCGCGGGGTCGACTCGGTCGCCCGCTCGCTGCGGGCGTCCTACATCTCGGCGGGGTTCTTCGTGCTGTCCTGCGCCATCGTGCTGGCCACCCACGACACCCTCGGCTGGTTGACGATCTTCCTGGTCTGGCTGGGCCACGTGACGGTCACCGGTGCCGAGCTGTTCCAGTCGGCCGGCTCCTGGGGCTTCCAGTCTGAGCTGACCGATCCCGACCAGCGCGCGGAGTACCAGGGCGCGGCCCACATCGGTCACACGGCCGGCTCGGTGTGGGCGCCGGCGCTGTTCACCTGGCTGGCGTTGGAGCAGGGCTCGCTGGGCTGGATCGTCATCGCGGCGATCGTCGTCGTCTCCACCCTCACGATGGCACCCTCGGCGCGTGCCGCCGAGCGCTATCTCGCCCGGCACGGCAGCGCCGCCTGAGGCGGGACGCACGTCGTACTGTCGGCGCATGAGTGCCTACTGGATCTGCGTCTACAAGGCCGTGCACGACCCCGCCAAGGTGGCGGCGTACGCCGACCTCGCCGGCCCGGCCCTGCGCGAGGCGGGCGGGCGGTTCCTCGCCAGGGGGTTGCCGGAGGCGACCTTCGAGAAGGGCGAGTCGACCCGCACGGTGGTCATCGAGTTCCCGTCGGTGGAGGCGGCCGTCGCCGCGCACGACAGCGCGGGCTACCAGGAGGCGCTGCGGGCCCTCGGCGACGGCGCCGACCGCGACCTGCGCGTGGTGCCCGGCGCCTGACGGCGCCCAGCGGGCTCCGGCGAGGGTCGGTGGCGCCGCCTACCCTTCGCGACATGGCCGGTGGGATGACGTCGGGGCGACGGGAGACGCTCGCCGAGCGCGTCGCCAACACCCGGGCGCGCGAGGCCGGCCACGGGGTGGCGCCCGAGCGACCCGTCGAGCACCCGGCGCCCCGCGAGCCGCCGGCCCCGCCGGTGCGGCACTGCTGGTACGACGGGCCCCACGGTCGCCAGGCCGCGTTGCTGCTCGGCTGGCGGCAGGTCGAGGGCCGCTACAGCGGCCGGATCGTGGTCGCCGCACCCGAGCCCGACGGCTGGGCCGTCGTCGAGATGTGGGTGGACCAGGGGATGCTCTCCCCCGCCGGCACCTGACGACGCGGCCCGCCGTCGGTCCGGGGTGGCGCACCCCACCCGGAAATCGGAGGACGGACGTCGGTGCCGCGGGAGAGGATGTCGGCGATGCTCACTGCCCTCAAGCGCTACGCCACTCCCCCGTCCACCCTCGCCGGGCGGCTGTCCGCCCAGTCGCTCATCTTCGCCTCCGCGGACGGGGCCTTCCTGGCCGGGTCGGCGGTGTTCTTCATCCTCGTCGTCGGCCTGTCGCTGGGCCAGGTGGGCCTCGGTCTCACGATCGCCGCGATCGCGAGCTTCGTGGTGGCGGTGCCCATGGGCAGGCTGGTCGACCGCTTCGGCCCCAAGCGGATGTGGTCGCTGAGCGCCCTGGTGCAGGGCGCCCTGTTCGCGGCGTGGCCGTGGATCGACAGCTTCCCCGAGTACGTCGCCCTCGCGGTGGCCATGGAGGTCGTCGGCACGCTGGCCGGCACCGCCCACGGCGCCTACGTCATCGACGTCCTGCCGCCGGCCGAGCGGGTGGAGTCGCGGGCCTACATGTACTCCGCGCTCAACCTCGGGTTCAGCCTCGGCGGGCTGATCGGCGTGGTGGCGATCGCCTTCGGCACCGACGCGCTGCGGTGGGCACCGATGCTGAGCGCGGTGCTGTTCGTGGCCAACAGCGTCGCGGTGCTCCGGCTGCCCGACGCCAGCCACGACGTCCGCGGGCCGGAGCCGCGCGCCAAGCCCGAGGGCATCCCCGCGATCCGCAACCGCAGCTGGCTCGCGGTCACCGCCCTGACCGGCGTGATGTGGACCAACCAGGTGCTGCTGCACACCGTGATCCCGGTCTGGCTGGTCACCGAGACCGACGCCCCCGAGGTCCTCGTCGCGCTGCTCTTCGGCACCAACACGCTCATGTGCATCGTGCTCCCGCGGCTGGCGTCCCGCGGCATCCGCGACGTCACCACCGCCCTGCGGGCCGTGCGCCTCTCCACGGTCTTCTTCGTCCTCACCTGCGTGATCACCCTCGTCACCCACGAGACCGTCGGCTGGCTGACGATCGCGCTCTTCTTCCTCGGCCACGTCGTCCTCACCTGGTCCGAGCTGTTCCTGTCCGCGTCGGGCTGGACCCTCGAGGTCGAGCTCATGGACCCGCGGCGGCGCGGCGACTACCAGGGCGTCTCCGAGCTCGGCGGCACCCTCGGCCGCTTCTGGGCGCCGGCGGTCTACGGCTTCCTCGCGATGGAGTGGGGCGCCTTCGGCTGGCTGACCATCGCCGCCATCGTCACCGCGGCCGCGACCGGCCTCCACTTCGCCGCCCACGCGGGCCGGCGCTGGCTCGAGCACAACGTGCCGGCCGACGTCCTCGCCGACGCCCGCGCCGACGCTCCCGACGTCGAGGAGGTCGCGGCCGCCGGACCGCCCTCGCTCCTCGACCCCGACCCGGCACTGACACAATCCGGCGGTGACCTACCCCGCTGACTGGCTCGCCGGCGCCCGGCCGCGCACCCTTCCCGCGGCCGTCGCCCCCGTGCTGGCCGGCACCGGTGTCGCGGCGCACGTCGACGAGGCGGTGTGGTGGAAGGCGCTGCTCGCCCTCGTCGTGAGCCTCGCGCTGCAGGTCGGGGTCAACTACGCCAACGACTACTCCGACGGCATCCGCGGCACCGACGCCGACCGGGTCGGCCCGATGCGCCTGGTCGGGTCCGGTGCGGCGACGCCGGCCGCGGTGAAGGCCGCGGCCTTCGCCGCGTTCGGGGTCGCCGCCGCCGCCGGCCTCGTGCTCGCGGCGACGACCGCCTGGTGGCTCGTCGCGGTCGGCGCCGTCTGCGTGGTCGCGGCGTGGTTCTACACCGGCGGGGGCAAGCCCTACGGCTACCTCGGCCTGGGCGAGGTCATGGTCTTCGTGTTCTTCGGCCTCGTGGCGGTCGTCGGCACGACCTACGTCCAGACCCGGACGTGGGAGTGGCCGGCCCTCTACGCCGGAGTCGGCATCGGCGCGCTGGCCTGCGCCATCCTGGTCGCCAACAACCTCCGCGACATCCCCACCGACACCGTCGCCGGCAAGCGCACGCTCGCGGTGCGGCTGGGCGACGAGCGCACCCGCTTCCTCTACGCCTTCCTCGTCCTGGCGGCGGCCGCCGCGGTCGTGGCCGTCGCCGCAGCGACCACCTGGTGGGCGCTGGTGGGACTCGGTTTCCTCGCCCGGGCCGCGGCCCCCACCCGGGCCGTCCTGACCGGCGCGTCCGGCCCGTCCCTCGTCCCCGTGCTCGCCGCCACCGGCGCCTCCGAGCTGGTCTGGTCGGTCCTCGTCGCGGTGCCGCTGCTGGTCCTCGCCTGAGGGATAATCCGTGGCCGCGCCGCCGAGCCGTTCACTAGCGTGACCGCGTGGACTACGACGTCGCGACCCTCGACCTGTTCGACGACTCCGAGGCCGCCGTCGCCCGGCGGAGGGGGTGGATCGAGGGCGTGCTGCGCGGGTTCCGCGACGACCGGCCCGAGGACGAGATGGTCCAGCGGTGGGTGGGCCACTACCGCGCCGACCGGGTGGTGGTCCGCGGCGCCTGGCTGCCCGAGGGGGAGTTCGGTGCCGGCCCGATCCCCGTGGCGACCTACGCCAGCCTCGACAAGACGCTCAACGCCGGGCGTGGGCTCCTGCCGCTGCGGATGATCACCGACGTCACCACGAGCGCCGCCCACCGCCGCCGGGGGCTGCTGCGCCGGTTCATCGAGGACGACCTCGCCGACGCCGTCGCGCAGGGTGTGCCGATGGCCGCCCTCACCGCGTCGGAGGCCACCATCTACGGACGCTGGGGCTTCGGCGCGGCGACGTTCCGGTGCGGCGTCGAGGTCGACACGACACCCGGCTTCGAGATGCGCTCCTCCAGCGACCCGGGGCGCGTCGAGCTCATCGAGCCGAAGGACGCGTGGGCGCACGTCAAGGGGGTCTTCGACGCCTTCCACGCCCGGCAGCGGGGCTCGGTCGAGTGGCCCGCACAGTACGAGGACATCCACACCGGCGCCTACGACTTCGACGGCGGCGGCGCCAACCGCAAGCTCAGGGCCGCGGTCCACCTCGACGCCGACGGCCACGTCGACGGCTTCGTCCTGTTCAAGCACGGCGAGAAGTACTCCCTCCGCGTCGAGGAGATGATCGCGCTGACCAGCCAGGCGCAGCTCGCGCTGTGGTCGCTGCTCGGCCGGATGGACCGCATCCGGACGGTCACCTTCAACCTGTTCCACCCCGAGGACCCCCTCGCGTGGGCGCTCACGGACCTCAACCGCGTGCGCACGACCGAGGTCCAGGAATTCCTCTGGCTCCGCGTCCTCGACGTCCCCCGGGCCCTCGAGGCCCGCCCGTGGGCCGGTGACGGCGCGGTCGTGCTCGAGGTGGACGACCCGCAGGGCCACGCCGCCGGCCGCTTCGAGGTCACCGCCACGGACGGCACCGCCGCGGTGGCCCGCACGGACCGTGCCGCCGACGTCCACGTCGACGCGAGCACCCTGGCCAGCCTCTACCTCAGCGCCGTCCCGGTCGGGCTGCTGCGGCGCGCCGGTCGCGTCGACGGCCCGGACGAGGGCGTACGCCGGTTCGCCGCGATGGCGGACCTGGCCGAGCCGCCCCACAGCCTCACGGGGTTCTGAGCGAGAGGTCGCGGCCCAGCAGGCCGCCGAGCAGCGAGACCTCGGCGCGCGCGGCGGCCAGGTCGGCGTCGACGAGGCGGCAGGTGAGCTCCACGCCGTCGCCGTGGACGCGCCAGGTCCCGGCGACGACGCCGTCGACGACCACCGGGGCGGCGCCGCGAGTCATGGCGGTGCGCTGCTCGGGCGGCACGACCCAGGTGTCCTTGGTGCCGGGGCCCATCACCCAGTCGTCCTTCCCGGGCAGGAGCACGACGCGGCTGGCGGGCCGGGTGCCGGCGACCTCGTCCGCGTCGTCGGCGACGAGCCACCGGCGCTCGCCCTCGACGTCCACCTCCACCAGCCCGGGCTCCACCTCGGCCCACCAGCGGCGCAGCCGCGCCCGCCCGGCGCTGAGACCGCCCCCGAGCCAGTCGTCGAGGTGGGCGGGCGTGGCCGGGCCGTAGGCACGGAGGTAGTCGAGGACGGCGCGCGGCCCCGCCTCGTCGAGCGGCGGGATCCCCGCCCAGGCGGGTGACGCGGCAGGGCTCTGCAGGGTGAGCGGTCCGTCGAGCTCGGGGCCGAGGACGATGTCGCCCTGCCACGCGAAGGGCTTGAGGAAGGTGGGGTTGGGCTCGGCGAACTGCGGGGCCAGGTGGGCGAACCGACGACCGGCGGTCAGCGCGTCGGCGACCGCCTGCGGGACGACCGGGCCGTCGGCCACCGCACCGCGCACCACCTCGCGCAGGTCGGGCCACTCCTCGGGCCGGACCCGGTAGTGCTCGACCCAGCTGCGCAGCTCCCACTGGCGGCCGGCGGCGCGCAGGGCGAGGTAGGCGCCGGCGGTCTCCGGGGCCATCAGCTGCACCGAGCCGCGGAACGAGAAGGTGCGCATCAGCCGGCCGTCGCGGAGGGCCCGCTGCACCTCCCCCGGCTCGCCGGGCGACGCCAGCCGGCGGCGTACGGCGAGGTCGGGGTCGGAGCCGAAGACGGAGACCGCGGCGAGGGTGCGCACCACCTCCGCCGGTCCGGACGCACCGCCGACGAGGTGCTGGCGCCCGAGGCGCCAGGCCAGCGCCTGGCGGCGGGTCAGCGTCGGGGCCACCACTCGACCTGGACTCAGTCCCGGTCCTCGCGCGCCTTGCGCTCCTCGAACGCGGCCGCGGCCTTCGCGGCCCGCGTCTCGACGCGTCGGGCGAAGGCCTCGCGCTGGCGGTCGAGGAGGTAGAACGAGGCGACGCCGGAGATCAGGAAGGCCAGGACCACCGCCCAGAACAGGTTGAAGCGGCCGTCGAGGACCAGGGCCATGACACCGACGACGATGCCGAACGAGGCGAGGAACAGCGCGATCCGCATCGCTGTGTAGACGACGAACTCCTTCACGGCTCCAGCCTAGGACGTGCCGACTACATTGGAGGAATGCTCAAGGTCCTGCTCGTGGTCGCGCTGATCGCGTTCGCCGTGTGGGTCCTGGTCAGGCTGTCGCTGCGGCGCCTCGACGGCGCCAGCGGCTCACGCCCGCGGGTGATCGGCCCCGACGACGACCCCGACTTCCTGCGTGGCCTCGACCGCCCGCGCGACCCCGACGACGGCTGAGGACCCGGTCCCGGCGTCCTCCGCGACCCGGTCGACCCGCACGACCTCGCCCGCGCTCTCGGCGTACGAGTGCTGGCTGGAGGAGCTGAAGAAGTTGATCCCGATGAAGTTGAACCAGAGGGTCGCGACGCCGAGCAACGCCAGGTAGGCGGCGTTGCGCCCGCGCCAGCCGGCGGTCGCCCGGGCGTGGAGGTAGGCGGCGTAGACCACCCACGTGATGAAGGCCCACACCTCCTTGGGGTCCCAGTTCCAGTAGGCGCCCCAGGCCTGGTGGGCCCAGATCGGCCCGGTGATGAGGACCGCGAAGGTCCACACCGGGAAGGCGAAGGCGTGCATCCGGTAGGACAGCCGGTCCAGCCGCGCGAGGTCGGGGACGCGGGCGAGGTAGCCCGTCCGTGCGCTGGAGCGGCTCTTGACCAGGTAGAGGACCGAGAGCAGCGCGCCGATGGTGAAGGCGCCCGTCGAGATGACGGCCGAGACGACGTGGATCACGAGCCAGTAGGAGTTGAGCGCGTCGGGCAGGGGCAGCACCGCGTCGTCGAGCGCGAGGAAGGCGGCCATCAGCGCGGCGACGATGAACGTCGTCACCAGCGGGCCGAGCCACTCGGTGCCCCACACGAAGCTCGAGACGAGGAACACGAGGGCGACCACGAAGGTGCCCGAGATCGCGAACTCGTACATGTTGCCCCACGGCACCCGGTTGGGGTCCGCGGCGAGGCCGCGGGCCACGAGCGCGACGAGGTGCACCGCGGCCGCGAAGCCGGTCAGGACGAGCCCGAGCCGCCCGGCCATCGCCGTGCGCCGGTCCTCCACCGTCTCCTCCGAGCCGACGGTGCGCAGCCCGGCGAGCTCGACGAAGTAGGCGAGCATCGCCACGAAGTAGAGGACGGCCGCGGCGATCACGCCCTGGTAGCTGAAGACTTCCCACTGTGCGTCGGTCACGACGTCTCCTCCTCGGGCCTCTCGGCCTTGTCGGCCGTCTCGGCCTTGTCGGGGCCCCGGAGGGCCGCCACGATCTCGTCGAGCTCGGTGCTCTCGCCCGGCACGGCCCCGTTGGACCGGTCGAGGCGGGCCACCTCGACGAGGGTGCTGCCGTCCTCTCGGCGCCGCGCGCGCACCCACACCCGGCGCGGCCGCACGAACAGCGAGCCGAGCAGCCCCGTGAGGGCGAGCACGACACCCACGAGCGCGACCATCTTGCCGGGGCTGCGGCTGATTTGGATCTTGTTCCAGCGCTGGAGGCCGTCGAAGGTGACGCTGCCGAGGCCGTCGGGCAGGGTCACGGTGTCGCCCGGGCGCAGGTCCATCCGGAACGGCTGGCCGTTGGCCTTGAGGACCTGCGTGGCGCGGGTCTTGTCGAGGACGTAGACCGACGAGCCCGAGCCGTCGTCGAGGCCGACGTCGCCGGTGTAGACCTGCAGGGAGACCAGCGGGTCGAGCGCGTCGCCCCAGATGGACGCCGGCATGGTCAGCTCGCCGGCGGCGTCACGGCCCATCGCGAACGTCGGGTAGAACGTGCCCTCGAGCCCGATCTGCTCGGGCTGGGCGTCGGGTGCCTTGATGACCCCGAACGACTCGAACGTCTGCGCGTTGGTGGGCAGGAAGACGCTCGGACCCGACTGGACGACGTTGCCGTCGCCGTCGCGGATCGTGACGACCGGGGCGTAGCCGTGCCCGACCAGGAAGACGTCGGTCCCGCCGATCGCCAGCGGGTGGTTCACCTTGAGGTCGTACTCCTGCGCCTCGGCGCCGGGCTCGGTGGTGTAGTCGAGGTGGGCGACGAACTCCCGCGCCATCCCGGCGCGCTGCCCCTCGGTGATCCACTCGACGTCGAAGTCGGTGATGCTGAAGGAGAACGGCTCCATCACCGCCGGGTCGAACAGGCTGCCGGGCGCGAAGTCGTCGTACTGGGTGAGGTTGTTGGAGAAGCCGAACTCGTCGCCGTTGTACATGATGACGCCGCCCTTGTAGCCGAACAGGCTGCCGACGGCGACCCCGACCAGGACGATGGTGACGGCGAGGTGGAAGACCAGGTTGCCGGCCTCGCGCAGGTGGCCGCGCTCGGCGGCGACGGCGTCGGAGCCCTCGGCCCGGTCCACGCGGAACCGGCGCCCGCGGACCACGTCGGTGGCCCGGCGCAGCACGTCCTCCGGGTCCTCGTCGGTGACGTACGACGTGCTCTCGGGCAGCCGCGAGAGGTGGCGGGGTGCGCGCGGCGGCCGGGCGCGCAGGGCGCGGCCGTAGACGAACAGGCGCGGGATGATGCAGCCGACCAGCGAGATCATCAGCAGGATGTAGATCGCGGAGAACCACACCGAGCCGTAGACCGAGAACAGGTCGAGCCGGTCCCAGATCGGGGCGAGCCGCGGGTGGTCGTCGCGCCACTGCGAGACGGCCAGCGAGTCGATGTTCTCCTGCGGGACGACGGATCCCGGGATCGCGGCCAGGGCGAGCAGCAGCAGCAGGACGAGCGCCGTGCGCATCGAGGTCAGCTGGCGCCACGACCAGCGGACCAGCCCGCGGGCGTCGAGGTCCGCGGGCAGCGGGGTGGCCTGGCGGTCGTCGGACGGCCGCTGCCGGAGGTCGGTCACACCGCCACCGTGAATCCCTGGACGGCCTGCAGCTGCAGCCACTGCACGATGCGGTCCCACCAGCCCGTGACGAGGAGGATGCCGACCACGACCATCATCCCGCCGCCGATGCGCATGACGAGGACCTGGTGGCGGCGCACGACCGCGAAGGCGCGGATCATCCGCCGGTAGGCCACGGCGGCGGCGATGAAGGGCAGGCCGAGCCCGAGCGCGAACACGGCGGAGAGCACGGCCCCGCGACCGGCGGTCGCCTCGTTGACCGACAGCACGTTGATGGCTGCCAGCGTCGGGCCGACGCACGGCGTCCAGCCGACGCCGAACAGGAAGCCGAGCAGCGGCGCGGCGGCCAGCCCGACGGCGGGGACCTTGTGGATGCGCCAGTCGCGCTGGAGGAAGCCGATCCCGCCGAGGAACGCGACGCCGAGCAGGATCGTGATGACCCCGAGGACGACGTTGAGCTGGCGGGTGTGGGTGAACAGCCAGGCGCCGGCGGCACCGGTGAGGCTGCCGAGGAGCACGAAGACGACCGAGAAGCCGAGCACGAACAGCACCGCACCCGTCACCAGCCGGCTGCGGCGGGCCTCCTCGAGGTCCGCGCCGGACAGCCCCGTGGCGTAGGACAGGTAGCCGGGCAGCAGCGGGATCACGCAGGGGCTGAAGAAGGACACCAGCCCGGCGAGCAGGGCGACGGGCAGCGCGAGGATGAGCGACCCGGAGAGGGCCGTCTCCTGGAAGAGCTCACCCATCCGCGGCCGCCGCCTCGACCAGCGAGAGGAGGGTCTGCGTGGTGGGGATGCGGCCCTGCACCGAGGCGGCCACGCGGCCCTCGGCGTCGAGCACGACGGTGCTGGGGATGGAGCGCGGGTTGAGCGTGCCGGCGAACGACAGCAGCGCCTGGCCGTCGGGCGAGTAGATCGAGGGGTAGGGCACCTCGAAGTTGCGGACGAAGGCGAGGGCCTTGTCGGCGGACGAGTCGCGGATGTTGAGCCCGACGAAGGTGGCGTCGTCACCCAGCTCGGCGGCGGCTTCGTTGAGGTCGGGCTGCTCGACCCGGCACGGGGGGCACTCCGACCACCAGACGTTGACCACGACCGGCTTGCCGCGCAGCTGCGCCAGGTCGACGTCCTGACCGTCGAGGTCGGTGCCGCTCAGGTCGACCGGAGCGTCGCGGTCCTCCCGGGCCACCTCGACCGGGACGCCCTCCCCCGAGATGTAGCCCTTGTCGCCGGTGCCGGACAGGCCGGAGCAGCCCGCGAGCACGAGCAGGCAGGCGAGGGCGAGGAGAGGAGCGACGAGCGCGCGCAGGAGCTTCAGGGCCGGTCCTCCCGCGGCGCCCCGCCGGCGGAGAACGGGGCGGACCGGTCGGCGACGGGGATCAGGTCGCCCGCCGGCTCGGAGTAGCGGACCTGCACCATGCGGTCGCCGTCGAAGACCACGCTGGTCAGCGAGCACAGGGTGCACTGGCGCGACTTGGGGTGGTGGAGGTAGCTGCGCTTCTCGAGGAACAGCCGCGTGGTCCAGATGGGCAGCTGGTGGGACACGATGACGGCCTCGTGGCCGCGGGCCGCGTCGCGCGCGTCGTGGATGGCGGCGACCATCCGGCCCGCGATCTCGTCGTAGGGCTCGCCCCACGAGGGCTTGAACGGGTTGTACATGTGGCGCAGCAGCCACGGCTGCTTGACGAAGGTCATCGCGCCGCCGCCGAAGTTGACGCCCTGGAACTCGTTGCTCGACTCGATGACGCGCGGGTCGACCGTCGGGGTGAGGCCGCGCGCCTCGGCCAGCGGCGCGCCGGTCTCGCGGGCCCGCTCGAGCGGGGACGTACGCATGTGCACGATGTCGCGGTGGCCGACGGCCTCGGCGATCCGGTGCGCCATCTGCCGGCCCAGGTCGGAGAGGTGGAAGCCGTCGAGGCGGCCGTAGAGCACGCCCCCGGGGTTGTGCACCTCGCCGTGGCGGAGGAGGTGGACGATCGTCCGGTCACCCATGTCAGCGGCCTCCCGCGGTCGCGGCTGCCGCGGCGGCGGCGGGCAGCGCATCGATGATGGTGGACACCGCCCGGTCGTCGTGGGCGGCGGAGACGAACCACGCCTCGTAGGCCGACGGCGGCAGGTAGACGCCCTGGTCGAGCATGGAGTGGAAGAACGCGGCGTAGGCGCGGGTGTCCGTCCGGCTCGCGGTGGCGAAGTCGCGCACCGGCCCACCGGTGAAGAAGACCGAGAACATCGTGCCGGCGGTCTGCACGGTGTGCGGCACGCCGGCCGCCCCGAGGTGCTCGGCGACGGCGTCCCGGATGGTCGTGGCCGTGGCGTCGAGGTGGGCGTAGACCTCGGGGGTGGCGAGCCGCAGCGTCGCGAGGCCCGCGGTGGTCGCCACCGGGTTCCCCGACAGCGTGCCGGCCTGGTAGACGGGCCCCTCGGGGGCGAGGTGGGCCATCAGGTCGCTCCGGCCGCCGAAGGCCGCGGCCGGGAAGCCGCCACCCATCACCTTGCCGAACGTCATCAGGTCCGGGACCCAGCCCTCGACGGCGCCGTCGAGGCCCCAGCCGCCCTGCGCGGTGGCGCGGAAGCCGGTCATCACCTCGTCGCTGATGAACAGCGCGCCGTGCGTGCGGCAGGTCTCGGCGAGGAACGCGTTTAAGCCGGGCTCCGGCGGCACGACCCCCATGTTGCCGGGGGTGGCCTCGGTGATCAGGCAGGCGATCCGCGGACCGTGCGCCGCGAACGCCGCCCGCACCGCGTCGCGGTCGTTGTAGGGCAGGACGAGCGTCTCGGCGGCCGAGGAGGCGGGCACGCCGCTGGTGCCGGGCACCGCGAGCGTGGCGACGCCCGAGCCGGCCTCGGCGAGCAGCGGGTCGACGTGACCGTGGTAGCAGCCGGCGAACTTGACCACCAGGTCGCGGCCGGTGGCCCCGCGGGCCAGGCGGATGGCCGACATCGTGGCCTCCGTGCCCGACGACACGAACCGGACCCGCTCGACCGGTGTGCGCGCGACGATCTCCTCCGCCAGCTCGACCTCGGGCTGCGTCGGCGTGCCGTACGACGTCCCGCGGGCGACGGCCGCCATGACCTGGGCCTGGACCTCCGGGTGCGCGTGGCCGAGGAGCATCGGGCCCCACGAGCAGATGAGGTCGACGTAGTCGTTGCCGTCGGCGTCGGTGAGCCACGCGCCGGACGCCGAGGTGATGAAGCGCGGCGTCCCGCCGACGGCGTTGAAGGCGCGGACCGGCGAGTTGACGCCCCCGGGGGTCACGGCCCGGGCACGGTCGAACAGCGCCCGGCTGGCCGCGGTCGAGGTGGACATGGTCGCGGTGGTCACCCCCCCATTGTCGCGTAGGTGGGCAAGCCGTCCCCAGCCGGTGCTCACCCGCAGGGGGAGGCTGTGCCTTGGCCCACAGCCGGGGGCTGCGTAACGTGCGTGGGGAGATTCCTCGTCGGGGGGTGTGGATGGCCCCCGAGGGGGCATGATGGACCGGGAAGACCCAGGGGAGAGTGTCCGACATGTCGAGTTCCGCCCACATCCGCCGAGCGACCGCGATCATCCCGCTGGCCGTGCTCTCGGCCGCGTGGACGGCCAGCCTCGCCGGTGTGGGCGTCGGGTCCGCCAGCGCCGACCCCGAGGGCTCCGGGACGCTCCCCGACGGCACCAACCTCCCCGCCGCCGTCATCGAGGCGCCCGCCAGCGTGGGCGACGCCGTCACCCGTGCCGCCGCGGTCACCCCCGGCTCGGCCGGCGACATCCCGCAGGTCGCGCTCGCCGCCTACCAGCGCGCCGAGGGCGTGATCAACAAGGCCGACCCGGGGTGCCGGCTCTCGTGGGAGCTCGTCGCCGCGATCGGTCGCGTCGAGTCCGACCACGGCCGCTCCGGCGGCAGCTCGCTCGACGAGTCGGGCGTGGCCCGGCCCGCCATCGTCGGCATCGCCCTCGACGGCAGCAACGACACCCAGGCGATCGTCGACACCGACGGCGGGCAGTACGACGCCGACACCCGCTGGGACCGCGCGGTCGGCCCCATGCAGTTCATCCCGTCCACCTGGTCGGTGGTGGGCGTCGACGGCGACAGCGACGGCCGCCGCGCCCCGCAGGACGTCGACGACGCCGCGCTGTCGACCGCCGTCTACCTCTGCTCCGGCGAGGACGACCTGTCGACGGAGCAGGGCCAGCGGGCCTCGGTCTACCGCTACAACCACTCCAACGACTACGTCGACCTGGTCCTGTCCATCATGCAGGCCTACCTCGACGGCGACTTCAGCGCCGTGCCGACCTCCACCCTGCCCAGCGGGGTCATGGTGCCGGGGACGACCGCCGCCACTGGCGGGACCGACGGCGGCGGCGACGGGAACCGCGGCGGCAAGGGATCGGCCGGCACCAAGGACGACCGCGACGAGGACCGGCCGACGAAGAACCCGTCGCCGACCAAGGGCCCCAGCCCGACGACGACGCAGACGACGACGCCGACCCCCACGCAGACGCCCACGCAGGACCCCACCCAGGACCCGACGCAGAACCCGACGCCGAGCCCGACGCAGAACCCGACCCAGAGCCCGACCCAGTCGCCGACCGACGACCCGACGGCCGTGCCGACCCAGACCCCCACGTCCCAGCCGACGGCGGTGCCGTCCACGCTGCCCCCGCTGCCGACCGTCCCGGTCCCGACGCTGACGCAGACGCTCACCTGGGCGCAGGCCCAGGCGCAGTGCCTCGCCTCGGGGATCCTGGCGATCAACCTCAACCAGCTCAATGCCTGCATCAACAACCTGATGAACCCCTAGGCGGGCGCCCCGGACACGTGTCCGGGATGTCGCCCCAGGCCTCAGCGGGCGAACAGCCGTGCGGCCTCCGAGGCCCAGTAGGTCAGCACCACGTCGGCGCCGGCGCGGCGGATCGAGGTGAGGGTCTCCAGGATGGCGGCCTCGCGGTCGATCCAGCCGTTGGCGGCGGCGGCCTCGACCATGGCGTACTCGCCGGAGATGTTGTAGGCCGCGACCGGGACGTCGACGGCGTCGCGCACCCGGCGGACGACGTCGAGGTAGGACAGGGCCGGCTTGACCATCACGATGTCGGCGCCCTGCTCCACGTCGAGCAGCACCTCGCGCACGCCCTCGACGGCGTTGGCGGGGTCCTGCTGGTAGGTCCGGCGGTCGCCGACGAGCGAGGAGTCGACGGCCTCGCGGAACGGGCCGAAGAAGGCAGAGGCGTACTTGGCGGAGTAGGCCAGCACGGAGACGTGGCTGTGCCCGGCGCCGTCGAGCGCCTGCCGCACCACGGCGACCTGGCCGTCCATCATCCCGCTGGGACCGACCATGTCGACGCCCGCGGCCGCCTGGGCGAGCGCCATCTCGGCGTACGCCGCGAGCGTCCGGTCGTTGTCGACCTCACCGTCGCTGGTGAGCAGGCCGCAGTGCCCGTGGTCGGTGAACTCGTCGAGGCACAGGTCCGACATCACGGTGAGCTGGTCGCCCACCTCGGCGACGACGTCGGTGATGGCGAGGTTGAGCACGCCCGCGGGGTCGATGCCGCCGGAGCCGGTGGCGTCCTTGTGCTCGGGGATGCCGAAGAGCATCACGCCGCCGAGGCCGAGCTCGGCCGCCTCGGCGGCCGCCCGCTTGAGCGAGTCGCGCGAGTGCTGGACGACGCCCGGCATGGTGGAGATCGGGCGGGGCTCGTCGATGCCCTCGCGCACGAAGACCGGCAGCACCAGCGAGCTGGGCACCACGTGGGTCTCGGCGACCATGCGCCGCAGCGCCGGGGTGCGCCGGAGCCGGCGGGGTCGGATGGTCGGAACCTCGAGCTGGCTGTCCTCGGTCACGGGTCCATCCTTCCCCACCGCTGGTGGCTACTTGGCGCGGGCCTTGCGGCGCCCGGAGGCGGTGCGCTCGCTGGGGCGGGTGACGGGCTCGCCGCCCTCCAGCATCGCGAGGCGACGCGTGGCGCCGAAGTCGGCCAGCGCGTCCACCAGGACCTCCACGTCGGGCGTGGGCGCGAGGACGTCGACCCGGAGGCCGTGCTCCTCGGCGGTCTTGGCCGTCGCGGGACCGATCACGGCGATGATCGTCGACGGGTGCGGCTTGCCGGCGATGCCGACCAGGTTGCGCACCGTCGAGGACGAGGTGAAGACGACGGCGTCGAACTTGCCGGTCTTGATCGCGTCGCGCACCGGCGCCGGCGGCGGGGTGGCGCGCACGGTCCGGTAGGCCGTGACGTCGTCGCACTCCCAGCCGAGGTCGACCAGGCCGGCGACGAGGTTCTCCGTGGCGATGTCGGCGCGCGGGAGGAAGACCCGGTTGATCGGGTCGAGCACCTCGTCGTAGGGCGGCCAGTCCTCGAGCAGGCCGGCGGCGGACTGCTCACCGGACGGCACGAGGTCGGCGCGGAGGCCCCAGTCGGCGATGGCCTGGGCGGTCTTGTCGCCGACCGCGGCGATCTTGAGCCCGGAGAACGCGCGGGCGTCGAGGCCGTAGTCCTCGAACTTCTCGCGCACGGCCTTCACCGCGTTGACCGAGGTGAAGGCGATCCACTCGTAGCGGCCCTCGACGAGGCCGCGCACGGCCTTGTCCATCTGCAGCGGGTTGCGCGGCGGCTCGACCGAGATGGTGGGGACCTCCTCGGGCACGGCGCCGTAGTCGCGCAGGCGGCGCGAGAGCGAGCCGGCCTGCTCCTTCGTGCGGGGCACCAGCACGCGCCAGCCGAAGAGCGGCTTGGTCTCGAACCACGACAGCGTCTGCCGCAGGTCGACGACGTCGCCGATGACGGTGATCGCCGGCGGCGAGATGCGCGCCGCGCGGGCGTCGGCGGCGATGTCGGCGAGCGTGGAGATGAGGGTCTGCTGCTCGGTCGTGGTGCCGACGCGGGTCATCGCGACGGGAGTCTCGGGCGAGCGGCCCGCCTCGATGAGGGCCGCGGAGGTCTCGCCGATGCTGCCGACGCCGGAGAGCAGGACGAGGGTGCGGTCGTCGGCGTAGGCGCTCCAGTCGACCTTCTCGCCGCAGGTGACGACGGCCATCTCGCGGTGCCGCTTGGTGGTCAGCGGGATGCCGGCGTAGGCCGGGACCGCGCTCACCGACGAGACGCCGGGGACGACCTCGAAGCCGACGCCGGCCTTGACGCAGGCCTGCGCCTCCTCGGGGCCGGAGGCGTAGAGGAACGGGTCGCCGGTCATCAGCCGGACCACGCGCTGCTTCTTGCCGTGGCGTACGACGACCTTGGCGCGGGCCGCGTGGGTCAGCGGCTGGCCGTCCTCGCCGAAGCCGCCGTCCACGATCTCCGGTCCGTCCCAGGACCCGTCGGGGCCCTCGGCGAGGCCGAGGAGCGACCGGACCAGGTCCACGTGCTCGGGGGCCTCGGTCACGACGACCTCGGCCGCCTCGATGAGCTCCACGGCACGCACCGTCAGCAGGCCCGGGTCACCGGGTCCGCTGCCGACGAACGACACCCAGCCCTGGGCGGGGGTGGTGGCCTGCGGGGTCTGTACTCGCGTCATGCGTGCTGGTTCCTCACTGGTGGTGCTTCCATCAGGTCTGCTGCTCCCTCGGCGAGCATCTCGCTCGCGAGGCGTGTTCCGAGGTGGGCGGCGTCCGCGACCGGGCCGGTCGCGCTCATCCGCACCGACAGCCCGCCGTCCTCCGACAGGGCCACGGCACGCAGCCACAGCTCCTCGCCGTCCTCGCCCTCGACCACCTCGGCCAGCGCACCCAGCGGGGCCGAGCAGCCGGCCTCGAGGGCGGACAGGACGGCGCGCTCGGCCGTGACGGCGGCGCGGGTGGCGGGGTCCTCGAGGTGCGACAGCGCGGCGACCAGGTCGGTGTCGTCGGAGCGGCACTCGACGGCGAGCGCGCCCTGGCCGGGCGCCGGCAGCATCTGCAGCGGGTCGAGCACCTCGGTGACCTCGTCGAGCCGACCCAGCCGGGCCAGCCCGGCACGGGCCAGGACGACCGCGTCGACCTCGCCCTCGCGGACCTTGCGGATGCGGGTGTCGACGTTGCCGCGGATGCCGTGGAGGTCCAGGCCGAGGCCGAGGGCGGCGAGCTGGCTCACCCGGCGCGGCGAGCCGGTGCCCAGGGTGCTGCCGACCGGCAGCTCGCCCAGGGTGAGCCCGTCGCGGGCCACGACGACGTCGCGGGGGTCCTCGCGCAGCGGCACCGCGGCCAGGGCGATGCCCTCTGCCGGGGTGGTGGGCAGGTCCTTGAGCGAGTGGACGGCGACGTCGACCCGCCCGGCGAGCAGGGCGTCGCGCAGCGCGCTGACGAAGACACCGGTCCCGCCCATCGTGGCCAGCGGGGCCGCACTGCGGTCGCCCTCGGTCGAGACCTCGACGAGCTCGACCTCGCGGCCGAGGCGCTCGCGGATCATGTCTGCCACGAGGCCGGACTGGGTGGTGGCCAGCGCCGAGGCGCGGGTGCCGAGGCGCAGCACGGCGGGGGTCGCGGCCGTCATGGCTTGCCCTCCGCCCGCGTCATCCGGTCCACGGCCTGCGGGTCGAGGCGGAACAGCTCGGCCAGCGCGGCGGTGTAGGAGACGGCCGGCTCGGCGTCCGCGAGCTCCTTGACCCGCACGGTCGGCTCGTGGAGGAGCTTGTCGGCGACCCGGCGCACGGTCTGCAGCACCTCGGCGCGGGTGGCGTCGTCGATCTCGGGCAGGCGGGCGGCGAGGCGCTCCATCTCGGCGTCGACCACCGTGGTCGCCATCGAGCGCAGCGCGACCACGGTGGGCGTGACGCTCGCCTGCCGCCGGACGGCGAGGAAGGCGGCGATCTCCTGCCCGACGATGGTGCGTACGTCGTCGACACCGGCAGTGGCCTCGAGACCGCGCAGCTCGTCGGCGAGGCCGGCGAGGTTGATCAGCTCGACGCCCGGCAGCTCGCCGAGGGCGGGGTCGACGTCGTGGGGCAGCGCGAGGTCGATGACGGTCAGCGGCCGGTCGCTGCTGCCGCGGGCGGTGACCACGTCGGAGAGGCGCACCAGCGGCTCGGGCGCCCCGGTGCAGGAGACGACGAGGTCGGCCTCGGCCAGCTGGGCGCCCAGCGCGGACAGCGGCAGCGACGTGGCGCCGTACTCGTCGGCGAGGCGGTCGGCGTTGGCGGAGGTGCGGTTGAGCACCGTGATGGTGCCGGCGCCGCCCCGCGCGAGGTGGGCGACGGCGAGGGACGCCATCGCGCCGGCACCGATCACGACGACGCGCGCACCGGCGACGGCCACGGCGCTGCGCTCGAGCGCGGCGCTGACCAGCGACGGGGCCGCGCGGTCGATGTCGGTCTCGGCGTGGGCGCGCTTGCCGACGCGCAGGGCCTGCTGGAAGAGCGTGTTGAGCGCCGGGCCGACGGTGCCGTGCTCCTGGCCGACGCGCAGGGCGTCGCGCGTCTGGCCCAGGATCTGGCCCTCGCCGACGACCATCGAGTCGAGGCCGGCGGCGACCTGGAAGAGGTGGGAGACCGCGCCTTCGTCGTAGTGGACGTAGAGGTGCGGCAGGAGGGCCTCGGTGGGCTGGCCGGCCCGCTCGACGAGGAGGCCGGACAGGGCCTCGACGGAGCCGTGGAAGCGGTCGACCTCGGCGTAGACCTCGAGCCGGTTGCAGGTGACGATCGCGGTCGCCTCGGTGACGTGCTCGCCGCCCATCACGTCGGCGATCAGCTTGGTCGTGCCGTCGCCGTCGAGGGCGAGCCGCTCCAGCAGCTCCACCGGCGCGGACTTGTGGGAGATCCCCACCACGAGGACGCTCACGAGACACTCTCCGATCCGGGCACGATCGCCTTCCGCTGCTCGTGGTAGGCGAGGATCTGCAGCTCGATGGACAGGTCCACCTTGCGCACGTCGACGCCGTCGGGCACCGACAGGACGGTCGGCGCGAAGTTGAGGATGCTGGTGATGCCGCAGGCGACCATCCGGTCCGCCACGGACTGCGCGGCGACCGCCGGGGTGGCGATCACGCCGATGGCGACGGCGTGCTCGGCGACGATGGACTCGAGGTCCTCGAAGGAGCGGACGTCGAGGCCGGCCACGACCTCGGCGTGCCGTGCGGGGTCGGCGTCGAGCAGCGCCACGACCCGGAAGCCGCGGCTGCGGAAGCCGGAGTAGTTGGCGAGGGCGTGGCCGAGGTTGCCGATGCCCACGATGACCACGGGCCAGTCCTGGGTGACGCCGATCTCGCGGGCGATCTGGTAGCGCAGGTACTCCACGTCGTAGCCGACGCCGCGGGTGCCGTAGCTGCCGAGGTAGGACAGGTCCTTGCGGAGCTTGGCGCTGTTGACGCCGGCGGAGGCGGCGAGCTCCTCGCTGGAGCAGGTGGTGGTCCCGTCCTCGGCGAGGCCGATGAGGGCACGCAGGTACACGGGAAGCCTGGCGACGGTCGCCTCGGGGATGTCCCGGGCAGAGTCGGGGGTCCGTGCAGTCACAGCGCTGCTTCTTTCCAGCCAGGTGACGGGAATCGCCTGACTCCGCCACTGTAGGAGTTTGTGAACGGGAGAACAAAACGAGCCGAGCGTGGCCTAGCACATGTGAGAAGACCCACCTGCGGCGGGGGTCCCGCGATTTGCGCGGAGGGTCCGAGGAGGCGTAACGCGACCCGTCGCGACCCTCATCGCAGGAGCTCGGCGAGCATCCGGTCCGAGGCGAGCAGGGCGTCTCGGTCGTGGGTCGAGGCGCTCGCCAGCAGCTCGTCGGCGCCGGTCCGCGCGACCAGCGCCTCGAGGCGGCGCCGCACGGTCGCGGGGCTCCCCGCCACGGCCCGGTCCAGCGACGCCTCGACGCGGCGCTCCACCTGGCTCGGCCACGGCGAGCTGCGGATCGCGGCCACGCCTTCGAGCGGCGGGAACTCGCCGGTCTGGCGCGACACCGCCATCGCGTACGCCTCGGGCAGGGCGAGCTCGCGCGCGGTGGCGTCGTCGTCCGCGACGAGCGCGTCCAGCGAGATCGTCACGCGCGGAGCGCTGTCCCCGTGCGGACGGAACCCGCGGCGGTAGCGGGCCAGCGCCTCCGGCAGCTCGTCGGAGTCGAGGACGGGTCCGCCGACGACGACGGGCAGCCCGAGACGAGCGGCGGCCTCGAGCCCGCGCCCGGTGGCGAGGAGGTGCACCGGCACCGGCCGACCGGTGACGGGCCGCACCGTCACCTCGGCCGTGCCCTCGAGGTAGCGACGCAGCTCGGCGAGGTCCTCCTCGAAGGTGTCCACGGCGTCGAGCTCGCGCCGCAGCGCTCGGCGCACGGGCGGCGTGAACCCGAGCGACCGCCCGATCCCGAGGTCGACCCGTCCCGGGTGCAGGGCGTCGAGCACGAGGAACTGCTCGGCGACGACCACCGGCTGGTGCAGGGGCAGCATGACGCCGCCGGAGCCGATCCTGATGCGGGAGGTCCGCGCGCCGATCGCGGCGAGGAGCACGGCGGGCGTCCCGGAGGCGATGCCCGGCACCCCGTGGTGCTCGGCGACCCAGTAGCGGTCGTAGCCGACCTGCTCCGCGTGCACGGCGCGGGCCACCGTCGCCCCGATCGCCTCGGCATCGGGCGCGCCGAGGCGCGTCCGCGAGCGGTCGAGCAGGGAGAGCCTCACGTCGGTGCAACGCGCAGCCGGGCGGTCGCCTTCCCTCAGGAGCCGAGCGCGGCCCGCAGGCGCGCCTCGTCGACGCGCCAGAAGTCGTGCTGGCGCCCGTCGACGAACGTCACCGGGACCTCGTCGCCGAAGCGGTCGACGAGGTCGGGGTCGGCGTCGATGTCGACCTCGTCGAACGACTCCCCCAGGTCCGCGCACACGGCCGCGACCACCACCCGTGCGTCGTCGCACAGGTGGCAGCCCTGCCGGGAGTAGAGGGTGACCCGGGCCGGGGCCGGCGTGGCGGTCACTCGAGCAGCCCCAGGACGCGGCGCCGCTCCAGCCCGCGGAGCCGTCCCTTCTGGACCCGGCCCGTCACGGTGAGCGGCAGGGTGTCGACGACCTCGATCCGCGCGGGCTGCTTGAAGCGGGCCAGCCGCTCGGCGGCGTGGGCGCGGACCGCCTCCTCGACGCCGGAGGGGTCGCCGCTGGCGACGACGTAGGCGACGACCGACTCGCCGGTGTCGGCGTCGGGGGCACCGACGACGGCCGCGTCGAGGACGCCGTCCACCTCGCGCAGCACGTCCTCGACCTCGGACGGGTAGACGTGGAAGCCGCTGACGAGCACCAGCTCCTCGACGCGGTCGACGAGGAAGAGGTCGCCGCTGGCGTCGAGGAAGCCGACGTCGCCGGTGCGGAACCAGCCGTCCCCGTCCGGGCCGTCGGCCCCGTCGGGCCAGTAGCCGCTGAAGAGGTTGTCGCCGCGCACCTGGATCTCGCCCGGGTCCTCGGTCGCGACCCGGCCGCGGGTCTCGTCGACCAGCCGCAGCTCGATGCCCGGCAGGGCGGCGCCCACCGAGCCGGGCTGCGGCGGGTTGCTGCACAGGGTGCTCGTCACGACGGGCGCCGCCTCGGTCAGCCCGTAGCCCTGGTGGACCGGGACGCCGGTGGTCGCCGTGAACTGCTCGACGACCTCCGCCGCGAGCGGCGCGGACCCCGACAGCACCAGCCGGACGGGGCCCATCCGCTCCGCGAGGTGCTCGTCGGGCAGCCAGTGCGCGAAGACGGGCGGTGCGACGGGCACCACGCTGCACGCCTCGTCCTCGATGAGGTCCAGCACGGCCTGCGGCTCGAAGTGCTCGACGAGGAGCAGCCGGGCACGGTGCCGCAGGACGCCGCCGAGGACCGCGTTGAGCCCGTAGACGTGGAAGAGCGGGAGCGCGCCGAGGACGACGTCGTCGCCGTGCATCATCGGCGGCTCCACGGCGGCGACCTGCTCGATGTTGGCGAGCAGGGCGCGGTGGCTCAGCATCGCCGCCCGCGGACGGCCCGACGTGCCGCCGGTGTAGAGCAGCGCCGCCAGCTTCTCGGGGTCCGGCAGCGGGGGGACGGGGCGTACGACGTCCGCGCGCAGGTCGGCGAGCGCGAGCTCCCCCTCCGCGGGCTCTGTGCCGGTCACCACGACGGTGGGCGCGGGGGTCGCCCCGTGCCCGGACAGGCCGGACAGGGCGGCGCGGACGACGTCGACCGCGGACTCGTCGACCACCACCAGGCGCGCGCCGGAGTCGGCGACCATCCGCGCCACCTCGTCGGCGGTGGAGCGCGGGTTGACCGGCACGGCGACGACCTGGGCGCGCAGCACGCCGAGGTAGGTCGTGACGAACTCGATGCGGTTGCCCACCACGATCATCACGCGATGCCCGGCGCGGATGTCGCGCGCACCGAGACCGGTGGCGATCCGGGCCACCTCGTCCTCGAGACCGGCCCACGTCAGCGACCGGCCGCCGCCCTCGACGAGGGCCCGCCGGTCGGGGACGTCCGCGGCGGCCTCGGCCACCAGGGCGGAGACGTCGTTGCGCGGCATGCCGCGATCCTTCCACAGCTACGCTGACGCGATGACCCGATCCGAGCGCTCTCGCCGGCTCGACCTGCAGCAGCGATCGGCGCTCGCGGGCGAGGCCGCGGCGGCGTCCGCGGAGGTCGAGAACGCCCTCACCACCCCGACCGACCCGGGCGCCGCGGCGTTCTTCGACGTCGACAACACGATCATGCAGGGCGCCAGCATCTTCCACCTCGCGCGAGGCCTGCACCGACGGGAGTTCTTCACCACGCGCGAGATCGCCGCGGCGGCGTGGAAGCAGGCCTACTTCCGCGTCGTCGGCGTCGAGGACCCCGAGCACGTGGCCGACGCGCGCAACTCCGCGCTGTCCTTCATCGCCGGCCACACCACCGCCGAGCTCGAGGAGCTCACCGAGGAGATCTTCGACGAGGGCATGGCCCACCGGATCTGGCCGGGCACCCGCGCCCTGGCCCAGATGCACCTCGACGAGGGCCAGCGGGTCTGGCTGGTGACCGCGGCGCCCATCGAGATCGCCGCCGTCATCGCCCGCCGGCTCGGCCTCACCGGCGCGATGGGCACCGTCGCCGAGCACGTCGACGGCGTCTACACCGGGCGGCTGGTCGGTGACCTGCTGCACGGCCCGGCCAAGGCCGAGGCCGTCAAGGCGCTCGCCGCCCGCGAGGGCCTCGACCTCGCCCGCTGCTCGGCGTACTCCGACTCCAGCAACGACCTGCCGATGCTCTCGCTCGTCGGCGACCCGTGCGCCATCAACCCGGACGCGCGCCTGCGCGCCCACGCCCGGGCCGCCGGCTGGCGGGTCCGCGACTACCGCACCGGGCGCAAGGCGGCACGGGCCGGGCTGGTCGCGGCCGCGACGGCCGGCGCGGTGTCGGGCGCCGTCGTCGCCGGGATCGGGCTGCGGGGCCGGCACTCCACCTCTTGAGGTGGGATCGGGCCACCGCGCGCTGCAACTCCGGGTTACCCACGGGTTCACACGGACACGGGGGCCACTTATCGTGGACACTGCTGCAACCGGGAGGGGGACCTGCATGCGCTCGACACGCGACCTCGAGCATGCCTTCGACGAAGGCATGGACGCGCTGCGCCGCGCGGTCCTCGCCGTCCTCGCCCCGCAGCCGCAGCTGTCCGCCACGCCCGCGGGTGCGCTCCCGGCGCACGTGCTGCTGTCCGAGACCACCGCACCGGGCTCCACCGCCCGTCCCGGCGGCGACGACGCCGTGCCCGGCCGGTCGTGGACCGCGGGCTCCGCACCGGTCGGCGACGAGGACCAGGCCACGTCGTCCGAGGCCGACGAGGCCGAGCGCGAGCGGCTGATCGCCCTCGTCGAGCTGGCCCGCGCGGGCGACAAGGACGCGTTCGGGCTCCTCTACGACCACTACCAGGCCTCGGTCTACCGGTTCCTCTACCACCGCACCCGCTCGCAGGTGCTCGCCGAGGACCTCACCTCCGAGACCTTCTTCCGCGCGCTGCGGAGCATGAACGGCTTCCGGTGGCAGGGCAAGGACTTCGGCGCCTGGCTGATGACCATCGCGCGCAACCTCACCACCGATCACTTCAAGGCCGGACGCACCCGCCTGGAGATGACGACCGAGGACATGACGCCGCACGACGACGCCACCGAGGGACCCGAGGGCACGGTCATCGCCGGGCTCACCAACGAGGTGCTGCTCAAGGCCCTCACCGAGCTGCCCACCGAGCAGCGTGAGTGCCTGATCATGCGCTTCCTGCAGGGACTCTCGATCGCGGAGACGGCGCTGGCCCTCCACCGCTCGGACGGCGCCGTCAAGCAGCTGCAGCTGCGCGGCGTCCGCAACCTCGCCAAGCTCCTGCCCGAGGGGTTGAGGGACTCGTGACCTCTCCCGTAACCCGCACCTCGTCCCGGTCGTTCGTCTGTGTGGGAGGAACCACCAGCAGTGAGACAGGACGATCCCGATGACAGCCCCCTTCGCGGCGCGACGGCGTGCCGACGAGTTCGAGGCGCTCCTCTCCCGGCGACCCGGCACCCCGCTCACGGATGACGAGGCGGCGCGCTACGCCGACCTCCTCGGGGTCGTCTCGGACCTGCGGTCCGTGCCCGACGTCGCCGCCCGTCCGGAGTTCGTCAGCTCCCTGCGCGAGCGGCTGATGGCCGAGGCCGACACCGTCCTGGTCCCCCGGCCCTCCCGGCCCTCCGCACCCGCGCGTCTCGCGATGCCGGCCACGGTGCGCACCCGCCAGCGCCGCCTCGGCGCGGTGCTCGGCGGTGCGGCCCTCGTCGGCGCCGCGGCCACCATGGCGGTGGCAGCCCAGACCGCGCTGCCCGGCGAGTCGCTCTACGGCGTCAAGCGCGGCATCGAGTCCGCCCAGGTCCGCCTCGCCGACGACGACGCCGCGCGTGGGCGCACCCTGCTGGCGCAGGCCGACACACGTCTCGACGAGCTCGAGGAGATCGCTGCCGGCGAGGGGGGTCGCGAGCAGCTGGTGCCCGACACGCTCGAGGACTTCACGCAGCAGTCCAGCGAGGGCGTCCGCAGCATCCTGACGGCCTACGACGCCGGTGGCGCCGGTGGCGCTGGTGGCGCCGAGGCCGACGTGCAGGCGGACGTCGAGGCGGCACGCGAGTTCACCGCGACGAGCATGGACCGCCTCGTGGAGCTCGAGGACCAGCTGCCGCTCAGCGCCCGCGAGGACCTCGTCGCGGCCGGACGCACCCTCAGCGACCTCGACCTCGAGGTGAGCAGCGCCTGCGGCGGCTGCGAGGGCGGGATCACGACGACCCCGGAGTTCCTGCTCACGAGCGCCGGCCTGCCCACCGACCTGCTGACCGGCCTCGACACTGACGAGGCCACCCTCGAGGCGGCGCCCGTCTCGGGCCAGGACCTCACGGGCCTCGAGGTTCCTCCGGAGCTCGGGCCGCCGCCGGCCGGGCCGACCGACGTCCCCGGCACCGCGACCACCACGGCGGCTCCGACGACCACTCCGACGCCCGGGGCGACGACCGGGCCCACCACCGGGCCCACGACACCGGCCCCGACCACCCGGCCGGGGCTGCCGACGCAGACGCCCTCCCCCGTCGCGCCCATCCCGACCCAGAGCGTGCCGACCACCCGGCCCGACCCGACCCAGGGCGTCAAGGACCTCACGCAGGGGGTCACCGGGACCGTCACCAGCACCACGGGCGACCTCGCCAGCCAGCTCAACGGCGTCACCGGTGGCGCGCTCGGCGGCCTGACCTCCGACGTCGACGACGCCACCGGCGGCCTCATCAGCGAGGTGACCGGCACGCTCAACGGGCTCACCGGCCTCAACCTCGGCAACGCGACCGGCGGCCTGCTGCCCGGCCCGAACCGGCCCTGACCGACCGGCGCCGACGGGCCCTGACTGGCCCTGCGCCGTCTAGCCGAAGACCCCGCCGCGCTCGCGGAGCAGGTCGAACAACGTGTGCTGGATGGTCTCGCGCACCTGGTCGGTGACGTTGAAGACGAGCATCGGGTCCTCGGCCTCTGTCGCGTCGTAGGAGTCCGTGCGGATCGGCTCCCCGAACTCGAGGATCCACTTCGACGGCAGCGGCACCAGCCCGAGCGGACCCAGCCACGGGAAGAACGGCGTGATCGGGATGTAGGGCACGCCGAGCAGCCGGGCCAGCGAAGGGACGTTGCCGACCAGCGGGTAGATCTCCTCGGCGCCCACCACCGAGAGCGGGATGATGGGTACGCCGGTGCGCAGGGCCGCGGACACGAAGCCCCCGCGACCGAAGCGCTGCAGCTTGTAGCGCTCGCTGAACGGCTTGCCGATGCCCTTGAAGCCCTCGGGCCACACCCCCACCAGCTCGCCGCCGGACAGCATCCGCTCGGCGTCCTCGATGCAGGCGAGGGTGGCTCCCGACTTGCGCGCCAGCGAGCTCACCAGCGGCAGCTTGAACACCAGGTCCGCGCCGAGCGGCCGCAGGAAGCGGTGGGCGTGGTCGTGCACCGCGAGCATGGTCATGAGGCCGTCCACGGGCACCGTGCCCGAGTGGTTGGACACCACGAGGGCGCCGCCCTCGGCCGGGATGTTCTCCAGGCCGCGGACCTCGAGGCGGAACCACTTCTCCGCCACGGGGCGCAGGGCGGTCATGAAGAAGCGCTCGGTGAGCTCGCGGTCGAAGCCGTAGTCGTCGATCTCGTAGTCGCCCTCGAGGCGACGGCGCACGAACGCCATCAGCTCGGCCAGGCGGCGCTCCCAGTCGTCGCCGAACACCTCGACGGCCGCGTCCTGCAGGGCGGAGAGCCAGTCGCCGACGGGGATGCCGTCGGTGGGCCCCGCAGCGGTGACCGGGGGACGCGGCGGGGTGGGCCCCGGGCCGGTCGGGGTGGACGCAGCCGGAGCGGCCGGCTCGCCAGCAGGCTCAGCAGCAGGCTGGGTGTCCGGCTCTGCGGCAGGCTGGGTGGCTGCCTTCTTGGCGGGAGGCCGCGCGTTGCGGGGCTTGGGCGCGAGGTTGCGGGCCGCCGAGGACGGCCGCGCGCTGCCCGAGCCGCGCCCGGGACGTCCGCCGGTGCCGATGGGGATGACCACTGCGTCCTGGCGCGACGGGGGGCGGGCCTCCTCAGGCACGACCGGCCCCTTCGAGGTCCGCGGGCGACAGCGCCCGGCAGAAGTCGGCGAAGGCCTCGGCGGTGGAGTAGGTCGGCTCGAAGCCGAGCACCGTGCGCATCCTGGTGGTGTCCACCCCTCGACCGTAGGTCAAGAACCCCAGCTGCTCCGGAGAGAAGTCCGAGAGGCGGGCCTGCCGCATGGTGGCGCCGAGCCGCCCGACCGCGAAGCGCGGCATCGCGACCGACGGCCGGCCGAGGCGTCGTACGGCCTGGGTCAGCGTCAGCAGGCCGTCGCCGGCGACGTTGAAGGTGCCGGGCGTGCCCGTGACCACGGCGTGTCGCAGCACCCGCATCAGGTCGTCCTCGTGGAGGAACTGCATGCGCGGGTCGAAGCCGAGCACGCGCGGGACGACGGGCAGCCGGAAGTAGTTGGTCAGCGGGCTCGACACGTGCGGGCCGATGACGTTGGCGGCGCGGACCATCGTCACGGCGACGTCCGAGCGGCGGCGCGCGAAGCCGCGGACGTAGCCCTCGACCTCGTAGACGTCCTTGGCGTAGCCGGAGGAGGGCAGGCGCTTGGGGCCCATGTCCTCGGTGAACATCGCGGGGTCGCGCGGGCCCGATCCGTAGACGGTGGTCGTCGACTTCACCACCAGGCGCTCGACGGTCGTCGACTTCTGGCACGCAGCGAGCAGCTGCATGGTGCCGATGACGTTGAGCTCCTTCATCGTCCCGCGACCGCCGGCCGAGCCGGGCGTGGCGATCACGCTCATGTGGACGACGGTGTCGACGTCCTCCTTGGCGAGCACCTTGGCGATGACCGGGTTGCGGATGTCCGCACGGACGAAGGAGACGTCACCGATGTCGCCCCGGGGAGGGACGACGTCGACCCCGATCACTCGCTCGATGGACGGGTCGCCGGCCGCGGCGCGCGCGAATCGTCGCCCCAGGTCCCGGGAGATCCCGGTGACCAGCACGACCCGTCCCATGGGCGAAGGTGCTTACTTGCCGAGCTTGCGGCGCTGGACGCGCGTCTTCTTGAGCAGCTTGCGGTGCTTCTTCTTGGCCATGCGCTTGCGCCGCTTCTTGATGACAGAACCCACGTGGATCAGACCTTTCCTTGCGGCCGACACTCGTCGGCCGGACCTGCACACCCTAACGGCCGGGGGTGTGGAGGGTGGAATCGCGTCTGATGGACGTCGATCGAGCGCCGCGCCAGCGTCTGGTCGCGGACGAGCAGGCGTCAGCCGGCGTTGTAGAAGCTCTTGCGCAGGTACTCGTTGACGTCGTCCTCGGTGACCCGGAACGAGCGGCCGACGCGGACGGCGGGCAGCTCACCGCCGTGGACGAGCCGGTAGACCGTCATCTTCGAGACGCGCATCTTGGCCGCGACCTCCGCGATGGTCAGGAACTGCGCCTCGGACATGTCGCCAGGGGTGTTCTCAGCCATGGTGTGCACCGATCCTTCTGTGCGGAACGGCGCCGGCTTCCCCACCGGCGTCACAGGCGTGCCGCTTCCGGTGACAATAGGGCTCGCGTGACGCGTGGGGAAGAGGAATGCCAGAGAAACTTGTGTGACTGGCGGCGTGTCGGGTTGATTGTTCGCCGGTCGAGCCCGGAGTGGATCGAACCCGGCGAAGATCGAGCGAGCCCGCGACCGAGGCACGAGGTCGCGTCAGGCGTGTCGAGATCTCCGGCGCCTGCGATCAGGGCAGCGGGTCGAGTCCGTGCAGCGGGAACACCGCGGTGCGGGTGGCGTGGATCGCCCGGTCCAGCCACGCGTCCGGGTCGTAGCCGGCGGACCAGTCACGGTAGGCCGGCGTACGCCCGTCCGTCATGCGGTGCGGGGCGGTCGCGCCGAGCACCTCCTCGACGTACGCCCGCCAGCCGGGAGGGGTCTCGAGCCCGGGCTCGAGCGGGCGGCCCGACGCGATCGCGAGCAGGTGCGTCCAGGCCCGAGGCACCACGTCAACGACGGAGTAGCCGCCACCGCCGGTCACCACCCAGCGGCCGTCGGCCACCTCGTGGGCGAGGTCGTGGAGGGCGAGGTAGGCCGCGCGCTGGCCGTCGACGCTGAGCATCATGTGGGCCAGCGGGTCGTTCATGTGCGAGTCGCACCCGTGCTGGGTCACCAGCACGTCGGGGGAGAACTCGCGCAGCAGCGGGGGCACCACGGCGTGGAAGGCCCGCAGCCACCCGGCGTCGGACGTGCCGGGCGGGAGCGCGACGTTGACGACGCTGCCCTCGGCACCGTCGCCGCCGGTGTCGGTCGGGAAGCCGGTGCCGGGGAACAGCATCTGGCCGGTCTCGTGCAGGGAGATGGTCAGCACGCGCGGGTCGTCCCAGAAGACCTTCTCCACGCCGTCGCCGTGGTGCACGTCGATGTCGACGTAGGCCACCCGCTGGGCGCCGTCGGCCAGCAGCTGGGTGATGCCGACCGCCACGTCGTTGTAGATGCAGAAGCCGCTCGCGCGGTCGGGCATCGCGTGGTGCAGGCCGCCGGCGATGTTGACCGAGTGCAGCGACTCGCCGCTCCACACCTGGCGGAACGCCTCGAGGGTGGCGCCGACCACGTGGGCGCTGGCGAGGTGCATGTCCGCGAACACGGGGTCGTCCTCGGTGCCGAGGCCGCGCGCCAGGTCCTCGAAGCCCGGCGTGCGGCCGGCCTCGGTGACGGCGTCGATGAGGCCCTGCTCGTGGACCGTGGCGATCTGCGCGTCGGTGGCGACCGGAGCGTCGACCCGCTTGATCTGGTCGAGGACGCCGAGCTCCTCGGCCAGGCGCATAGTGAGGTCAACGCGGATCGGGGACATCGGGTGGGTGGGACCGAAGTCGTACTCCGTGAGCGTCGGGTCGAAGACGACTGACGTGGGCCCAGCGCACTCCATGTGGCGGACGTTACCCCGTCGTGGTCGCTCAGGATCCCTCGGCCAGCTCGCGCGAGCGGTTGCGGGCGGCCTCCATCGCGGCGAGGAAGGCGGCGCGGACCTTGTGGATCTCGAGCTCGCGCAGCGCCGAGGCGGTGGTCCCGCCGGGGGACGTGACCTGCTCGCGCAGCACGACGGGGTGCGAGCCTGTCTCGCGCAGCATCGCCGCCGAGCCCACGAGGGTCTGCACGACGAGGTCGGTCGCCGTGGCGCGGGGCAGGCCGAGGTGGACGCCCGCCTCGATCATCGACTCGACGACGAAGAAGATGTAGGCCGGGCCGGAGCCGGAGATCGCGGTGACCGCGTCCATCTGCTTCTCCGGGATGCGCAGCACCCTGCCGGTCGAGGCCATCAGCGACTCGACCTCGGCGAGGTGCGCCTCGTCGCAGTGCGAACCGGGCGAGATGGCGGCCATGCCCTCGTCGACGAGCGCCGGGGTGTTGGGCATGACCCGGACGACGGCGACGCCCTCGGGCACGCGCGACTCGATGAAGGCGGTGGTGATCCCCGCGGCCAGCGAGACCACCAGCTGGCCGGCCCGCAGCTCGGGGGCGATCTCGGCGAGCACGTCGCCCATGTCCTGCGGCTTGACCACGAGCGCCACGGTGTCGGCCTTGGCGGCCGCCTCGCGGTTGGAGACCACGGCCACGCCGTAGCGCTCCTCGAGCTCCTGGGCCCGCTCGGGCCGCTTCTCCCCGACCATCAGCTGGTCGACGCGGCGCCCGGCGCGCACCAGCCCGGACAGCAGGGTCTCCCCCATGACGCCGGCGCCGATGATCGCTGTGCTCACGGGGGTCAACCTACTTCTTGGAGACGAGGGAGCGCGCGAAGAAGGCGAGGTTCTGCGGCTTCTCGGCCAGGCGGCGCATCAGGTAGCCGTACCACTCGGTGCCGTAGGGGATGTAGACGCGCACCGTCTCGCCGGCGGCGGCGAGGCGCTTCTGCTCCTCGGGCCGGATCCCGTAGAGCATCTGGAACTCGTAGGTCCCCGGGCGGCGGCCGAAGCGGCTCGCGAGCGAGGAGGCGATCTGGACCATCCGCGGGTCGTGCGTGGCGATCATCGGGTAGCCCTGGCCGGCCAGCAGCACCTTGAGGCAGCGGACGTAGGCCTTGTCGATGTCGAGCTTGTCCTGGAAGGCGACCTCCTCGGGCTCCATGTAGGCGCCCTTGCACAGCCGCACGCGCGAGCCCTCGTAGGCCAGCGCCCGGCAGTCCGCCTCGGTGCGGTGCAGCATCGCCTGCAGCACCGCTCCGGTCTCCGGGAAGTCCTTGCGGAGCTCGCGCAGGATCGTGAGCGTGGAGTCGGTGGTGGTGTGGTCCTCCATGTCGAGGGTCACCGTGGTGCCGGCGTTGCGGGCCGCGCGGCAGATCTCGCGGGCGTTCTCCAGCGCCACCTTGTGGCCGCTGTCGGGGAGGGACTGGCCGATGGCGCTCAGCTTGACCGAGACCTCCGAGTGCGGGGCCAGGCCCCGGGCGGTGAGGTCGGCCAGCACCTCCTTGTAGGCCGCCACGGTGGCCTCGGCCCGGGCGGCGTCGGTGGTGTCCTCGCCGAGGTAGTCGAGGGTGACCCGCAGGCCGTCGTCGACGAGCCGGGCGGTGGCGTCGACGGCGTGGCCGGTGGTCTCGCCGGGGACGTAGCTGGTCACGATGCCGCTCGAGACGGGCATGGTCGAGACGAGCTTCTTGACGCCCTGGCTGCGGGCGAGGAGCAGGATCGGCTGGCGGAGCAACGACATGGCGGCAAGGCTACGCCGACCTCCACCGAACCTTCACAGGTCCTCCACCCCTTCCGGGCGGTGGTTCTCCTAGCGTCGTGGACATGATCAGTGCGCGCGGTCTCACCAAGCTCTACGGCGGCATCCGCGCCGTCGACGACCTCACCTTCGACGTGGTCCCGGGCACCGTCACCGGCTTCCTCGGACCCAACGGCGCCGGCAAGTCGACCACCATGCGGATGATGGTGGGACTGGACCGGCCGACGTCCGGCACCGCCACGATCGGCGGCAGGGCGTACGTCGACCTGGCCTCGCCGCTGCACGAGGTCGGGGCCCTCCTCGACGCGGGCGCCATGCACCCCGGCCGCACCGGCCGCGCGCACCTCGCGGTCGCGGCCCGCACCCACGCGATCCCGCTGGCCCGGGTCGACGAGGTGCTCGAGCAGGTCGGGCTGGCCTCGGCGGCGCGCCGCCGGATCAAGGGCTACTCGCTGGGCATGCGCCAGCGGCTCGGCATCGCCGGCGCGCTCCTCGGCGACCCCGGGGTGCTGCTGTTCGACGAGCCGGTCAACGGCCTCGACCTCGACGGGGTCCGGTGGATCCGCGCCCTGCTGCGCGGGTTCGCCGACGAGGGCCGCACGGTCCTGGTCTCCAGCCACCTGATGAGCGAGGTGCAGCTGGTCGCGGACCGCGTGGTGGTCATCGGCGGCGGCCGCCTGGTCGCCGACACCGAGACCTCTGCGCTGCTGCGCAGCGCCGGCGGGCCGCGGGTCCGGGTGCGCACGCCCTCGACCGAGGAGCTGGTGCGCCACCTGCCGGCCCACGCCGTCGTCGAGCGCACCGGCGACGGCGAGCTCGAGGTCTCCGGGGTCGACGCCCCGGACCTCGGCGACCTCGCCCACCACGTCGGCGTACGGGTCCACCACCTCGCCGAGGTCGAGCAGTCGCTCGAGCACGCCTACCTCTCCCTCACCGGGACGACCCCCGGCCCCCAGGCCGACCCACAGCCCGCATCCCGACCCGACTCCCGACCCGAAGGAGCCCTCCGATGAGCCCCGCCCTCGCCCTGGCGCGCACCGGTCGCGCCGAGTGGTCCCGCATCTGGTCCGTGCGCTCGAGCTGGATCTTCGCCGTCGTCCTCGCCGTGGTGGTGCTGGGCTTCGGCGCCGTCATCGGCAGCGACGCGGCCGCGGACCCCTCGGACATCACACCCGGGTCGACGGCCTGGGACGGGGCGCGGTTCACCGGGATGTTCGCGCTGTTCGGCATCCTCGCGATGGCCGTCGTCGTCTCGACGGCCGACCACGCGACCGGCGGGATCGTGCCGACGCTGCAGTGGACGCCGCGCCGCGGCATCCTGCTGGCCGCGCGCACGGTGGTGGTCGTCGCGACCACGACCCTCCTCGGCGTGGGCCTCGTCCTCGCGGGGGCGACGGTCGTCTGGTCGTTCGTGCCGCACCTCGGCCTGCCCCTCGTGGACGGGCTGGAGATGGCGGGCGACCTCGGCTTCATCCTGGGATCCGGCGCGCTGCTGGGGGTCGGGCTCGGCCTGGCGACCCGCAGCACCGCGGCCGCACTGGTCCTCGCCATCGCCCTCATGCTCGTCGGCCCGCTGCTGCTGGCCCAGCTGCCCTACGAGTGGACCCTCGACGTCGCGACCCACCTGCCCGGCTCCGGAGCGCTGTTCCTCATCTTCGGCGAGGGCCCGCGCGACGACATGACCACCACCTCGGCCCGCCTCACCCTCGCCGCCTGGGGCCTGGCCTCGCTGGTCGCGGGCGGCTGGCGGCTGCTGGCCACCGACGCCGACCGCTGACCCGTCCGACCTGCGTCCACGTCTTTCCACGACCCACACACCTCACCACCACGACCTGCGATCCTGATCGCGAGGAGGACCCATGTCCGCTCTCCTGTCCGCACTGCCCGCAACCCCGCGCGCCCGCTACGGGCTGGCCGCGGCGGTGTCGCTCGGCACCGTCCTGTTCCTGCTGCTCGGCATCGGCGCGCTCGGCATCGTCGGCGACGGTGACCGCGACGCGGTCTACCTCGCCGCCCCGGCCGTCGGCCTGCTGGTCGCCGTCGCCACCCGGTTCCGCGCCCACGGGATGGCCCTCGCGCTCGCCGCCGCGGCCGTCACCACGCTCGTCGCCGGCGCCGTCGCCGTCGGCCTGGTCGTCGCCGACGGGGCGAGCGCCTCCATCGGCGACGTCGTCATGCTGACCGTGATGTACGCCGTCCTCTTCGGCGTCGCGGCGTGGCTGTTCACCCTGGTCAGGGCGTCCGACGCCTGAGGGTCGCCGCCCCCAGGCCGAGCGCGGCGAGCGCGAAGCAGCACACGACGACCACGTTGCGCCAGACCTCCGCCGTGTCCGCGGCCCCGACGAGCTCCTGCATGGCGTCGACGGCGTACGACAGGGGCAGCACGCCGCTGACGGCCTCGAGCACGTCGGGCATCTGGTCGCGCGGCACGAAGAGCCCGCAGAGCAGGATCTGCGGCAGCACGAAGGCCGGCATGAACTGCACCGCCTGGAACTCCGTCGTGGCGAACGCGCTGACGAGCAGCCCGAGCGCCGTGCCGAGGACGGCGTCGGCGACGGCCACGACGCCCAGCAGCCAGACGGGGCCCTGCACGTCGAGGCCGAGCAGGCCCACGCTGACCGCGACGGCCAGCGCCGCCTGGACCGCGGCGAGCAGGCCGAAGGCGAGGGCGTAGCCGACGAGGAAGTCGAGCTTGCCCATCGGCATCGTGAGGAGCCGTTCGAGGGTGCCGGAGGAGCGCTCACGCAGGGTGGTCACGCTGGTCACGAGGAACATGACGATGAAGGGGAACATCGCCAGCAGTCCCGGCCCGAACGTGTCGAAGAGGTCGCCGGGCAGCTCCTCGAACATCCACCACAGCAGGCTGATCAGCAGGCACGGGACGACCATCAGCATCGCGAGCGTGCGGTGGTCGCGGCGGACCTGGATGAGCACCCGCCCGGCGACGGCGAGCGTGACGCGCGGCGTCATGCCACCTCCTCCCGTCCCTCGACGAGGCGCAGGAAGGCCTGCTCCACGTCGGCGGCCCCGGTGCGCTCGCGGACCTCGTCGGGCGAGCCGTCGGCGATGATCCGCCCCTCGCGCATCAGCAGCAGGCGGTGGCACCGCTCCGCCTCGTCCATCACGTGGCTGGAGACGAGCACCGCCGCGCCGCCGTCGGCGATCCGGTGGAAGAGGGCCCAGAGGTCGCGGCGCAGGACCGGGTCCAGGCCGACGGTCGGCTCGTCGAGCACGAGGAGGTCGGGCTCCCCGAGCAGCGCGACGGCCAGCCCGGCCCGGCTGCGCTGGCCGCCGGAGAGCCTGCCGACCACCTGGTCACGGTGGTCGCCGAGCGAGACGGCCTCGATCGCCCGGTCCACCGACGACCGGTCCACGCCGAGCACCCGGGCGAAGAACGACAGGTTCTCCGCCACGGTCAGGTCGTCGTAGACGCTCGCCGCCTGGGTGACGTACCCGATCCGGGTGCGCAGGTCGGCACTGCCGGCAGGCGAGCCGAGGACCTCGACGGTTCCCGACCGCACCCGCTGCGCGCCAACGAGGCAGCGCAGCAGCGTGCTCTTGCCGCAGCCGCTCGGTCCGAGCAGGCCGGTCACCCCGGCCGGGACGTCCAGCGAGATGCCGGGCAGCACCTCGCGCTCACCGCGTACGACGACCAGGTCGCGTACCTCGACGACGTTTTTCATCATGTGTTGAATTGTGCGCCGGGAGCCGAGGCGCGTCAACCCCCGGCCGGAACGCAAAGCGGTGAGTGAGGCAGGTTCTGAGCGCCAGAACCCTGCCTCACTCACCGCTCGAGATCGGGAAGGAGATCCTCAGTCCCCCAGCGGCGCCAGCAGCGCCTCCTGGCCCTCGAACGCGACCAGCAGCAGGTCGGCCATCCGGAAGCGCCCGTCCTTCTCGCCGAGGTCGGGCCGGAACCCGGGGTTGCGCACGATCGAGTGGGTGCTGCCCTCCATCGCCCTGTGGAACGTCTCCACCACGAGCCGGGCGCCGACGCCGGTGAGGTGGCCGTCGTTGAGCTCGGCCTCGCGCAGGACGTAGAACCACAGCGGGGTGTCGGCCAGGAAGGCGTCACGCTGGGCGTCGGTCAGCGAGTCCAGCTGCGCGGAGCCGGGCCCGCCGGCGCCGTCGCGCAGCTGTGCCCTCGTCAGGGTCGTCACCGGCACCCCGCTCGCGCGCAGCAGCTCGGCCATCTGCTGCCCGCTGGCGAGCCGGAGCATCCGGGCGCGGACCAGGTTGCGGAAGGCGAGGTTGGCGCGGATGGTCGCCTCGTCGGAGACGCTGCCGTCGAAGGAGCCCTTCGGCAGGGCCGCCAGCGGGTCAACGAGGCGGGTGTCGATGCGCCGAGCCAGGTTGAACTCCCCCGGCGGCGGCTTGAGCTCGTCGTGGCCGACCTGCGAGAAGCGGTAGAGCCGGCGCCAGTCGGCGATCCAGTTCGACGGCAGCGTCGGGTCCCCGTTGCCGACGCCACCGCTGGTCCCGGAGAAGAAGAACAGCAGGTCGAGGGACCCGGAGCCGTCCGGGAAGCGGGCGTTCCAGTCGTACGCCTCGCGCACCATGGCGTGCCCGAGCCGGAACGCCGCGACGGAGAACTCGACCGGCATGGTCGGCATCGTCAACGGGTCGGCGCCCGGGTCGACCACCTTGCGACCGTTGGTGAAGACGTCGGTGACGACGTCGCCGTCGCAGATCTTCGGCAGGTAGTCGGTGCGCAGCATCCACTGGTAGTGCAGCACCACCTTGCGCCGCGCCTTCTCGAACCGCTCGGCGGGCGGGGTGGCCGGGCCGAGGCCCGCGACGACGCGGTTGTGGAAGCGGATCATCGCGGCGTGCGTCTGCGCGACCACGAGGTTCTCGTCGTTGCGGCGGTCGGGGATGGCCGCCTTGCCCCGGCCGGCTCCGGGGCCGCCGACGCGGGGCACGTCGAAGCCGACCCGCGCCCGGTCGCCGCCGATCTTCGTGGTCCGGCCGACCTTGAGGCGGGTGCGGTCGGCCTCGTAGAAGTCGGCGGAGACGCCGTCGAGCGGGCCGGCGCCGTAGAGGCTGTCGAGGTCGAGGGTCGGCGAGCGCCCCTGCAGCAGCGCGGCCGGCGAGACGCTGTCGCCGAAGGCGACGGTGGTGGCGTCGAAGGTCAGGTCGTGGTCGACGAACTGCCCGAGGTAGGTGAACCCGGCCGGGATCGTCCCGTCCACCACGGGGCCGCCCGTCATGGCGAGGGCCACCTTGCGCAGCGTGGTCTCGGGCAGGCGTACGCCGGGCGGCCCGAGGCGCGAGAAGCGGAAGGTCGGCGCGGCGGCGAGGGCCGGACCCCGGGCGGCCGTCGTGTTGGCCCGCGCCGTGGTCGGTGGTGCGGCCCCGGGGTCGGTGGACCCGACGACCCCCTCGCCCTCGATGTAGAAGCTCTCCCGGCCGTGCCGCGAGGCGTGGCCGGGTGTGTGCTCGGGTGCGGGTGCCGTTCCCTGTGCCATGGCGTGCCCTCGTCTGCCGGTGGGATGTCGGTGAGCTGTCGGCCCACCCTCCACCCGCGTGAGCACCGGGCGCATCCGCAATCCTGCGGATGTTGCGGCTCGGCCCCGGGCCGCACTGGTCAGGCCGTGGCGGTCACGGCAGGTCGCCGGTCAGGTAGTGCTGCAGCACCGGCCCGATGCGGGCGACGACCTCGTCGGCGGGCATGTCGGCCATCGGCGGCAGCGCGATGACGTAGCGGGTGACGATGAGGCCTACCACCTGGCTGGCGACGAGCGGGATGCGCGCCTCGGGCCGGTCGGGGACCAGCTCGGCGAGCAGCGGCCCGACCACCACCGGGATGAACGCCTGGCGCACCAGCCCGCCGTCGTCGTCGGCGAGCAGCGAGCGGACCATCGCGAGCAGGCCCGGCCGGATCGCCGGGTCGTCCCAGACGCCGAGGAAGGTGCGCAGCAGCCGCTCCCCCGCGCCGTCGGGACCGGCGGCGACCACGGGGGCGAGCACCTCGCGCGGGTCGACTGGGATCTCGAGGGCGGCGACGAAGAGGTCGTCCTTGGTGCCGAAGTAGTGGTGCACGAGGGCGGGGTCGACGCCGGCGGCGGAGGCCACCCCGCGGATGGTCGTGCCGCGGAAGCCCTTCTCGGCGAACGACGCCCGCGCGGCGGCGAGCACCTCGGCGCGGGTGTCCGGCGCGCCCGGTCGACGTCCGCGGGACGCGCGGGCAGCCGCCGGCGCCGTCACGGCGTGGTCACCCCGAGGTGGGTCCGGGCGAACTCGAGCGACTCGGTCAGGTCGAGCTCGCGCTCGGCGCGGCCGGCGGCGCGGCGGGTGTTGATCTCGAGCACCACGTGGCCGGCGAAGCCGGTGCCGGCGAGGTGCTCGAGGAACCCGGCGGCGCCCATGATCCCGCGGCCCGGGACGAGGTGCTCGTCCTTGGCCGAGCCGCTGCCGTCGGTGAGGTGCACGTGGCGCAGCGTCTCGCCCATCCGCTGGGCCATCTCGACGACGTCGGAGCGCGCGATGGCGGCGTGGGAGAGGTCGATCGTGGTGTGGGCGTAGTCCTGCTCGCTGGGGTCCCAGCCGGGGAGGTACATCTCCATGCCGCGCCGCGACGAGGCCCGCCACGGATACATGTTCTCGACCGCGAAGGCGATGCCGGTGCGGGCCTCGAGCGACGCGATGCCCTCGACGAAGCCCGCGGCGTAGTCCTTCTGCCAGCGGAACGGCGGGTGGACGACGACCACGTCGGCCCCGACCGCGTGGGCCATCTCCGCCGACTTCTCCAGCTTGACCCACGGGTCGGTGCCCCAGACCCGCTGAGTGAAGAGCAGGCACGGGGCGTGGACGGCGCAGACCGGCACCCGGTGGTGGTCGCTCAGCTTCTTGACGGCGTCCACCTGCTGGCTCAGGGCGTCGATGCCGACCATCACCTCGACGGCGTCGTAGCCGAGGGAGGCGGCCCAGCCGAAGGCATGCGCCGTCGACTCGGGGTAGACCGAGGCGGTGGAGAGGCCGATCAAGGGCGTGGTGGTCATGATCAGCGCCGCCTCGAGACCACGGAGATCCGGTCGAGCCGCTCGAGGATGACGCCCTCGCGCAGGGCCCACGGGCAGATCTCGAGCTCGGGGAGGTCGAAGATGTCCATGCACGCCTCGGCCACGAGCGCTCCGGCCACGATCTGGTGGGTGCGGCTCGGCGAGACGCCCGGCAGGGAAGCAAGCTCCTCGGGGGAGAGCGCCATCAGCTTGGGTATCCAGCCCGAGAGCGTCGCCAGCTCGAGCGCGCGCGGGACCAGCGGGCCGTCGGCGCTCGGCGCGGCGCCGCAGATGCGGGCGAGCGAGCGGAACGTCTTCGACGTGGCCGCCGCGCGGTCCGGTACGCCACCTCGCAGCAGGTGGCCGGCGTCGCGGGCGATCTCGGCGCGGATCTGCTTGCGGAGGCCGCGGACGTCGTCCTCGGTGGCCCGGTGCGGCCCGTCGCGGAACGCCGTACGGGCCACGCGGGCGGCGCCGAGGGGCAGCGACCACGCCACGTCGGGCGCCTCGTCGGTGCCGCCGGCGATCTCCAGCGAGCCGCCGCCGATGTCGAAGACCACCAGCCGCCCGGCCGACCACCCGAACCAGCGGCGTACGGCCAGGAACGTCAGCCGCGCCTCGTCCTCGCCCGACAGCACCTCGAGCCGGACCCCGCTGTGCTCCTCGACGTGGGCCAGCACCTCGTCGGAGTTGACCGCGTCGCGCACGGCCGAGGTGGCGAAGCCGAGCATCTCCTCGCAGCCCTTGTCGCCGGCGATCTCGGTGGCCGAGGCGCAGAAGTCGGTGAGGGCGTCGATGCCCTTCTGCGTGACCGCGCCCTCGTCGTCGAGGTGCTCGGCCAGGCGCAGGGCCTGCTTGTGCGAGGACGCCGGGAGGGGCGCGGCGCCGCCGTGCGCGTCGACCACCAGCAGGTGGCCGGTGTTGGATCCGATGTCGAGGACGCCCAGGCGCATGACCGCCACGCTACTAGGGCCGCGGTGCGCGACTAGGGTTGCGGAGTGCCCGAAGTCGACCTGGTCTTCCCCCGCGCCTTCGTCGAGTTCGCCGACCCGGCCGACGAGACGCAGGTCTTCCGGTGCGACCTGACCTGGCTGACGTCCTCCTACATGTGCATCTTCGGGCAGGGCTGCCAGGGCATCTACGCCGACGCACCCGACGTGGGCTGCTGCACGCTGGGTGCCCACTTCGCGGACAAGGACGACGAGCGACGGGTGGCCGGCTTCGTCGCCCAGCTGACCCCCGACGACTGGCAGCTCCACCCGCGGCGGTCGGTGCGGACGTCGGACTGGATCGAGACCGACGAGGACGGCGAGCGCAAGACGCTGACCGTCGAGGTCGACGGCCAGCAGGCGTGCGTGTTCCACAACCGGGTCGACTTCGCTCCCGCCACCGGCCCGGGCGGCGCCGGGTGCGCGCTGCACGGCCTGGCGCTGCAGCAGGGCCGCAACCCGCTGGAGACCAAGCCCGACGTGTGCTGGCAGCTGCCGATCCGTCGCCAGTTCCGCAACGTCGAGCGCCAGGACGGGACGGCCTACACCGAGGTGTCCATCGGCGAGTACGACCGGCGCGGCTGGGGCCCGGGCGGCCACGACCTCGACTGGTACTGCTCGGGCAACACCGAGGCCCACGTCGCCCTGGAGCCGGTCTGGGTCACCCACGAGGCGGAGCTGGTCGAGCTGATGGGCGTCGAGGCGTACGCCGAGCTGAGCCGCCACTGCGAGGCGCACGCCCGCTCCCGGTCGGCCCTCGCGCTGCACCCGGCCGACCCGCGCTGAGGCTGGCCGGACCTTCGACAGGGATCTGTCGACGTCAAGAGACCTGACCCCGGTGTGGCTGCCGGGAGGGAACAGGCTCAGAATCTCTGCATGCGCCTGGACCACGTCAGCTTCGCCGCCGGACCTGATGGACTCGCCAGCACCGCCCAGCGCCTCGGGGGGCTGCTCGGGACGACGTTCATCGACGGTGGCGTGCACCCCCGTTTCGGCACCCGCAACATGATCCTCCCGCTGGCCGGCGGCACCTACATGGAGGTCGTCGAGGTCCTCGACCACCCCGCCAGCGACAAGGCTCCCTTCGGTCAGGCCGTCCGTGCCCGCTCCGCCCTCGGCGGCGGCTGGATGGGCTGGGTCGTGGCCGTGTCCGACATCGCCACCATCGAGACGCGGCTGGGCCGCGAGTCGGTCAAGGGCAACCGCCACCGCCCCGACGGCACCGAGCTGCTGTGGCAGCAGATCGGGGTCAACGGCCTGATCTCCGACCCGCAGCTGCCGTTCTTCATCCAGTGGCTCACGCCGTCCGAGCTGCACCCGAGCAACGGCGCCAGCGGCGACTTCTCGCTGGCCTGCCTCGAGATCGCCGGCGACCCGCAGCGGGTCAGCGAGTGGCTCGGCGAGACCGTCGAGGCCCCGCTCGAGGACGTCAAGGTCGAGTGGGTCGCCCCCAACGGCACCCCCGGCATCGTCGCGGTGCAGCTGCAGACCCCCCGGGGCCTGGTCAGGATGTGAGGGTCCGCCCCTCCCCCAACATCTGGAACACCCCCGAGCTCTACGAGCTCGAGAACCGCGCGGCCGACCCCGAGGACCGCATCGCCACCGCCATGCGAGAGATCGGCGACTGGGCCGGACGCACGCTGCTCGACGTCGGCTGCGGCAGCGGCTTCCACCTCCCCCGGTGGGCCGGGTCCGCGACCCGGGTCGTCGGCGTGGAGCCCCATCCCCCGCTGGTCGCGCTCGCCCGCCGGCGTACGCGATCCCTGCCGCAGGTGAGCGTCCTGGCGGGCAGGGCGGAGGAGCTGCCCGTGCCGGACGCGTCGGTCGACGTGGCGCACGCGCGCTGGGCCTACTTCTTCGGCCCGGGCTGCGAGCCGGGGCTGCGCGAGCTCGACCGGGTCGTCCGCCGCGGGGGCACGGCGTTCGTCGTCGACAACGACCCCACCCGCTCCACCTTCGGCGCGTGGTTCCGCCGCGGCTTCCCCGAGGTGGACCCCGACGCGGTGGAGCGGTTCTGGTCGACGCGCGGCTGGCAGCGCCGCCCGATCGACATGGGGTGGTCCTTCGGGTCGAGGGCGGACCTCGAGTCCGTGGTGCGCATCGAGCTGCCGCCCGAGGCCGCCGAGGAAGCGCTGGCCTCGCACACCGGCACGACGGTCGACTACGCGGTCAACCTGTGGTGGCGCCACTTCTGAGCGACGCTACGTCCGGGCGCCTGCCCCGGGCGACGACATCGAACCGGGCACAGAGGGTACGTCGCGGTCGAGGCCGGCGGCCGCGCCGACCCACCCGAACGTGAGGAGCAGCCGTGGCGGACGAGAAGGGCAAGGGCAGCAAGACGGCCAGGAAGGCCAACGCCAAGGCCGACGAGGAGGGGAAGTCCAACCCCCGGAAGTCGTCGGCAGCGCAGGCCGAGCTCGGGAAGAAGGGCGGCAAGAAGGGCGGCAAGAAGTCGGGCAAGAAGTCCAGCAGCTAGGCGGGACGGCCGGCGACCGGGACCCCCGGCTGGCTCGACTCGCGGATGGCGAGCGTCGGCTCGAGCAGGACGCCCCGGCTGGCGACGGGCTGGTGCGAGAGCAGCGCGCGCAGCGTCCGGACGACCTCGACCGCCACGTCCTCGAGCGGCTGGCGTACGGACGTGAGCCCGACGGGGTAGACCTGCGCCACCTGCGAGTCGTCGAACCCGACGACCCCGATGTCGCGCCCGGGCGCGAGCTGGCGGATCCAGAGCGTGTGCAGCACGCCCATGGCGAGCGTGTCGGAGGCGCAGACGAAGGCCGTGGGCCGTGACTCGTCGAGGAGCACGGCGGCCGCCTCGGCGCCGCTGTGCACGACGTCCTCCACGCGGGACGCGAGGCCGGTGGTGGACAGGCCGTTGGCGTGCATCGTCGACACCCAGCCCGAGCGGCGGTCCTCGCCGATCGGGGAGTCCTTGCGCCACCCGATCCACGCGATGCGCGTGTGGCCGCGGTCGATGAGGTGCTGCGTCGCGAGGCGGATCCCGGCGGCCCCGTCGACGTCGACCCACACGTGGCGGGCGGTCTCGTCGTCCCAGGGGCGGCCGAAGGCCACGAACGGCGCGCGCTGCTGGCTCAGCCACGCGGCCTGCGGGTTGCCGAGGTAGGTGTCGGTGACGACGAACGCGTCGACGGCGGTGGAGCGCAGCAGGTTGTCGTAGCCGCCGACCGGGTCCTCGTCGTCACCGGGGAACAGCAGGACGTGGTAGCCCGCCTCCTCGCTGGCCTCGACCAGCGAGTGCACGAAGCGGTCCATCGCGGCGTTGGCCGTGCCCTCCTGGACCGGGTTGAAGCGCAGGCCGATCAGCGAGGACGTGCGGGTGCGGAGGTTGCGGGCGGCGCGGTTGGGCGAGTAGCCCAGCTCCGCGATCGTCTGCCGGACGCGCTCGAGGGTGTCGGGACGCAGGAGGTCGGGGTTGTTGACCGCGTTGGAGACCGTCTGCCGGGAGACCCCGGCGCGCTCGGCGACGTCGGCGAGCGTCGGCGGCGTCACCGGCAGCTGGCTGCCGAGCCGACGGTCGCTGTGCCCCATGGATCCCCCTCCGCGCACGTTGATCGATCCAACGGCGGTCAGCATAAGCCTTGGCGTCCGGGGGTCCGCGCCCACCACAGAGGTGAAGGGCCCTTGCGAGTATGAGTCGCAAGGGCCCTTCGGTTGACCGGATCGTGTGACGACCTCCGGTCGACGGCTCTTCCTCGACGATCCCCGCTCCTGCGTCACCCAGTCGCGGCGGCCGGTCGGCCGAAGCCTCCCGTCCGGACGGATCCTCGTCCCCGAGTCGTCCCGCCTCCCCTTGCGGGTCGGCGTGGGTGCAGTTCTACGCGACCGTTCCCGGGCGGCGCAAGGGGTCGCGGGAGCCCGTTCCCCCTCCACCGGTCCGTCCCCCGACCGGGGGCCTCCATCCCCAGCCGGGGACCGACTTGTGCACAGGTTTCGGGAGTCGTCCACAGGATGGGGCACATCCTGTGGAGAGGTGGTCCGTACCGGACGGGTGACGGTGGGCCCGTCGGGTGGCGCGGCGCGGACCGGGTGTCGGTGCCCTGACCTAGCGTGAGGGCCATGTCGACCAAGGCCAAGGCGCGTCCGTCCTATCGCTGCTCCGAGTGCGGCTGGGAGACCGGCAAGTGGGTCGGCCGGTGCGGCGAGTGCCAGGCGTGGGGCTCGGTCGCCGAGGCCGGGGCGCCGACGCTGCGGGCCGCCGCCGGCCCGGTGTCGACGCCGGCGGTGCCGATCGGGCAGGTCGCCATCACCGAGTCCGTCGCCCGCTCGAGCGGCGTGCCCGAGCTCGACCGCGTCCTCGGCGGCGGGCTCGTCCCCGGCGCCGCCATCCTCCTGGCGGGCGAGCCCGGCGTCGGCAAGAGCACCCTGCTCCTCGAGGTCGCCGCCCAGACCGCCCGCACCCGCCAGCGCACCCTCTACGTCACCGGCGAGGAGTCGGCCGCCCAGGTCCGCCTGCGCGCCGACCGCACCGGCGGGGTCCACGACGAGCTGTTCCTCGCCGCCGAGACCGACCTGGGGGCGGTGCTGACCCACATCGAGGAGGTCCGCCCGACCCTGCTGGTGGTCGACTCCGTCCAGACGATCGGCGCGTCCGGGGTCGACGGCGTGCCGGGAGGCGTCACCCAGGTCAAGGAGGTCGCCGCCGCGCTCATCCGCGTCGCCAAGACGCGCAACATCACCACGATGCTCGTCGGCCACGTCACCAAGGACGGCTCCATCGCCGGCCCCCGCGTCCTCGAGCACCTCGTCGACGTCGTCCTCCACTTCGAGGGCGACCGCAACTCGCGGTTCCGCATGGTCCGGGCCATGAAGAACCGCTACGGCCCGGTCGACGAGGTCGGCTGCTTCGACCTGTCCTCCGAGGGGATCTCGGCCGTCACCGACCCGACCGGCCTGTTCGTGGAGCACCACACCCAGGACGTCTCCGGCACGTGCGTCGCGGTCACCATGGAGGGCCGTCGCCCGCTCCTCGCCGAGGTGCAGGCCCTGCTCACGCCCTCGCCGCTCGAGCGGCCACGACGCACGGTCTCGGGCGTGGAGTCCTCCCGCGTCGACATGGTGCTGGCCGTGCTGACCCGCCACGCCCGCCTGCGGATCACCGGCAGCGACACCTTCGTGGCGACCGTCGGCGGGGCCAAGCTCCACGACCCGGCCGCCGACCTGGCCATCGCGGTGGCGGTGGCGAGCTCCCACCTGGGGGTGCCGGCGCCCCGCGGGGCGGTGGCGATCGGCGAGATCGGTCTCGCCGGTGAGCTGCGCCGGGTGCGCGACCTGCCCCAGCGCATCGCCGAGGCGGCCCGCCTCGGCTTCAAGGTGGCGGTCGTCCCGCGCGGACGCACGCTCGCCAGCGAGCGCGGGATCCCCAGCCACCGCACCGTCGACGGGCTCAAGGTGATCGAGGTCGACGACGTCTTTGGGGCCCTGTTGACGCTCGACCTCACGCCGCCCCTCTGAGCCCGCTCCGACCCGTTCTCGCGACCCGGCCTCGCGACCCGGCCGACCCTCCGAATCCGGGCTTCGCGCCCGGCCGCCGGGGCGGGCACCCCAAAGGATCACTGGGGAGGGCTGCTTCACCCCTACACTGCACCCGATGGCGCGCGGGGGCGGCGCCCGCAGAGAGAGCACGTGGAGGACCCGGTGGCAGAGCGCGTCGACGAGCAGCTCAGGCTGCGCGCAACCCTGGCGTCCATCGCCCCCGGCACCCCGCTGCGTGACGGCCTGGAGCGCATCCTCCGCGGCCGCACCGGCGCCCTGATCGTGCTGGGCCTCGACAAGACGGTCGACTCGATCGCGACGGGCGGCTTCACCCTCGACGTGCCCTTCACCGCCACCGGGCTGCGTGAGCTGGCCAAGATGGACGGCGCGATCATCCTCGACAAGGACATCACGCGAGTGCACCGGGCCGCGGTCCACCTCATGCCGGACCACACGATCCCCTCCGAGGAGACCGGCACCCGGCACCGCACCGCCGAGCGCGTCGCCAAGCAGACCGGGCACCCGGTCATCTCGGTCTCGCAGTCGATGCAGATCATCGCCGCCTACGTCGGCGAGATCCGCCACGTCCTCGAGGACTCCGGCAAGATCCTCTCCCGCGCCAACCAGGCGCTGGCCACGCTCGAGCGCTACAAGCTGCGCCTCGACGAGGTCTCCGCGACGCTCTCCGCGCTGGAGATCGAGGACCTGGTGACCGTCCGCGACGTCGCCGTGGTCGCCCAGCGCCTCGAGATGGTCATCCGCATCGCCCGGGAGATCGAGGACTACGTCCTCGAGCTCGGCACCGACGGTCGTCTGCTCTCCCTCCAGCTCGAGGAGCTCGTCACCGGCGTCGACGCCGAGCGCGAGCTGGTCGTCCGCGACTACCTTCCCCACGCCCGCCGCCGCATCGCCGGCCCCGAGTCCCACCTCGCCGAGCTCGAGGGCCTGTCCCCCACCGAGCTCGTCGACCCCGCGGCCGTCGCCCGCGCGATCGGCCTCGGCGGGGCCGAGCACCTCGACGCCGCCGTCGCGCCCCGCGGCTACCGGCTGCTCGCCAAGGTCCCGCGCCTGCCCGCCGCCGTCGTCGACCGCCTCGTCGACCACTTCGGCGGCCTGCAGCAGCTGCTCTCCGCCGGTATCGACGACCTCCAGGCCGTCGAGGGCGTCGGCGAGCTCCGCGCCCGCAGCGTCCGCGAGGGCCTGTCCCGCCTCGCGGAGTCGAGCATCACCGAGCGCTACATCTGAGCCGGGCGGCGGCGGCGTGGGCTGCACACGTGTCCGAGATACCGCCCCCGCGCCCGGCGTACGACGACCACATCCCGCACACGTGTCCGAGAAACCGCCCCCGCGCCCGACGTACGACGACCACACCCCGCACACGTGTCCGAGAAACCGCCCCCGCGCCCGACGTACGACGACCACACCCCGCACACGTGTCCGAGAAACCGCCCCCGCGCCCGACGTACGGCGACCACGTCCCGGACACGTGTCCGAGAAACCGCCCCCGCGCCCGGCGTACGACGGCCACGTCCCGCACACGTGTCCGAATTGTCGCCCCGGACCATCCCCGGCCGGCGCCTGAGCCCCGTCCCAGGCGACGAAAGCGTGGCTCACCCACCGCCGAGGCCGCTCACCCCGCGGAGTTCCCCGCCCCGTCCTCGCCGGGCGTGTGGGCGGTGTCGCCGTTCTTCCCCTTGCCGCCACCCTGCTGCTGGGGGTCGGCGGTCTGGGTGACGACCCCCGGCTGGGGGGCGACGAGCTCGAACTGGACGTCGGTGGCGTCGCCGCCGAGAGCGGCCGCCTGCACGTGGTAGAACCCGAGCTCGGCCCAAGCGGTGAGGTTCGAGCAGGTCTCGTCCGAGCGCTTGGCCGACCAGGTCACCACCACCGGGGCGTCGACGGCCGAGCGGACCACCACGTCCTGCACCGGGATGGCGGCCGGGCACTCGCGGGTGCTCCAGATGTAGTCGTCGCCCGACGTGATCGTCACGGTCATCGTCTGCGCCGACGCCTGCCAGGTGCAGGCCTCGCTCACCAGCGTGCGCAGGGTGATCGTGATGGGGATGTCGGACCCGCCGGGCGCCGAGGTGATCGCCGGCGTGGCGACGATGTCGGACTCGGCGCACGGGCCGGTGGGCTCGGCCAGGACCGGCTCGGGCGGAGCCGTCTCCTCCTGGCGCTGCTTCTTGCCCTTCCCCTTGCCCTCTCCCTTGCCGTTGCGCTTCTTCCCCTCGGTGCCGGTGGTGGCGCCGGCGGTCGGGCCAGCGCTGGGCGCCGTCTCCTCGACCGTGGCGCCTGCCTGGGTGGCCCGTTCTGCGCCGTCGGAGGAGCCGTCGGACGAGCCGCCGAGCAGCCGGGCGATGACCACGACGAGGAGGAGCGGGATGCCGAGCACGACGATGCGGCGGGTCCAGTAGACCCGGGCCGGGAGCGGCCCACGAGGTCGTACGGTCGTCGGCATGGGGTCAGGCTAGGCAGCGACCGGCCCGTCTCGGCGGAGGCGCACCGACTCACCTACGATCGCCGCGATGGACACGCCCGCACCGAGCGACCTGCACGACGCCGTGCTCGACTGGTACGACGACCACGCGCGGGTCCTGCCGTGGCGCGGCCCGGAGGCCTCGCCGTGGTCGGTGATGGTCAGCGAGCTCATGCTCCAGCAGACCCCGGTCGCCCGGGTGGTCCCGGTCCACGCCGCCTGGCTGGAGCGGTGGCCGACCCCGGCCGACCTCGCCGCGGCGCCCACGGGTGAGGCGGTGCGCATGTGGGGCCGGCTGGGCTACCCCCGCCGGGCCCTCCGCCTCCACGCCGCCGCCGTCGCGATCGTCGAGCGCCACGACGGCGTCGTCCCGGCGGCGTACGACGACCTGCTCGCGCTGCCGGGCGTCGGCGACTACACCGCCGCGGCGATCGCCAGTTTCGCCTTCGGCCGCCGGCACGTCGTGCTCGACACCAACGTCCGCCGGGTCCTGGCGCGAGCGGTCTCGGGCGCCGAGCTGCCCGCGCCGGCCGTCACCCGCGCCGAGCGCGACGTCGCCACCGCGCTGCTGCCCGACGACCCCGCCACCGCGGCGACGTGGGCGGTCGCCACGATGGAGCTGGGCGCGCTCGTGTGCACGGCGCGCCAGCCCCGGTGCGACGCGTGCCCCGTCGCAGAGGTCTGCGCCTGGCGTGCCGCCGGCTTCCCGGCGTACGACGGACCGCCCCGCCGCGGGCAGGCGTGGGCCGGAACCGACCGGCAGTGCCGCGGACGCATCATGGCGCTGGCCCGCGACGCCGCCTCGTTCGGGCTCGCCCAGGTCGAGGCGGCCTGGCCCGGGACGGAGCAGCGCGAGCGGTGCCTCGACAGCCTCGTCGCCGACGGCCTCCTGACACAGGTCACCCCGGGGCGCTGGGCGCTCCCGGGGTGATCTGGTGAGGCGGGTCAGGCCATGAGGCTCAGGCCTCGTTGGCCTTGGGGATGTCGGTCGGTCCCGCCGAGTCGTCCGGCCCGTCGCCGAGCGGACCCTCCACGACCGTCTCGAGCGGCGGCATGTCGGGCACCGTCGAGTTCTTCTGGCCGCGGAACGTGAACGTCGCCGTGGGGCCCTCGCCCTCGACGTCGACCAGCACGATCTGGCCCGGGCCGACCTCGCCGAACAGCATCTTCTCGGCCAGGACGTCCTCGATCTCGCGCTGCACCGTGCGGCGCAGCGGACGCGCACCGAGCACCGGGTCGAACCCGCGCACGGCGAGCAGGTCCTTCGCGGACTGGGTGAGCTCGAGGGACATGTCGCGGTCCTTCAGGCGCAGCTCGACGGCGTCGATCATGTTGTCGACCATCGCCACGATCTGCTCCTGCGACAGCGGCGGGAACACGACGATCTCGTCGACGCGGTTGAGGAACTCGGGACGGAAGTGCTGCTTGAGCTCCTCCGACACCTTGCTCTTCATCCGCTCGTAGGAGCCCGCCGGGTCGGCGCCGACCGCGCCGAAGCCCAGGTTGACGCTCTTGGCGATGTCTCGCGAGCCGAGGTTGGTGGTCATGATGATGACGGTGTTCTTGAAGTCGACGACGCGACCCTGCGAGTCCGTCAGGCGACCCTCCTCGAGGATCTGCAACAGGCTGTTGAAGATGTCGGGGTGGGCCTTCTCGACCTCGTCGAAGAGCACCACGGAGAACGGCTTGCGGCGCACCTTCTCGGTGAGCTGGCCGCCCTCCTCGTAGCCGACGTAGCCGGGGGGCGAGCCGAACAGGCGCGACACCGTGTGCTTCTCGGAGAACTCGCTCATGTCGAGCTGGATCAGCGCGTCCTCGTCGCCGAAGAGGAACTCGGCGAGCGTCTTGGACAGCCAGGTCTTCCCGACGCCCGAGGGGCCGGCGAAGATGAACGAGCCACCGGGACGCTTGGGGTCCTTCAGACCCGCACGCGTACGACGGATGGCACGGCTGAGGGCCTTGACGGCCTCCTCCTGGCCGATCACGCGCTTGTGGAGCTCGTCCTCCATCTTGAGCAGACGGGTGGACTCCTCCTCCGAGAGCTTGACGATCGGGATGCCCGTGGCGACGGCCAGGACCTCCGCGATCAGCTCCTCGTCGACCTCGGCGATCTCGTCGAGGTCACCGGCGCGCCACTGCTTCTCGCGCTCGCCACGGCGCGCGGCGAGCTGCTTCTCCTCGTCGCGCAGGCGGGCCGCGGCCTCGAAGTCCTGCCCGTCGATGGCCGCCTCCTTGCGCTGGCGGACGTCGGCGATCTTCTCGTCGTACTCGCGCAGGTCCGGCGGCGCGGTCATCCGGCGGATGCGCAGTCGCGAACCGGCCTCGTCGATGAGGTCGATGGCCTTGTCCGGCAGGAACCGGTCGGAGATGTAGCGGTCGGCCAACGTCGCCGCCGAGACCAGGGCCTCGTCGGTGATGGTCACACGGTGGTGCGCCTCGTAGCGGTCGCGCAGGCCCTTGAGCATCTCGATGGTGTGCGCGATCGAGGGCTCCTGCACCTGGATGGGCTGGAAGCGGCGCTCGAGGGCGGCGTCCTTCTCGAGGTACTTGCGGTACTCGTCGAGCGTGGTGGCACCGATGGTCTGCAGCTCGCCGCGGGCCAGCATCGGCTTGAGGATGCTGGCGGCGTCGATCGCGCCCTCGGCCGCGCCGGCGCCGACGAGGGTGTGGATCTCGTCGATGAACAGCACGATGTCGCCGCGGGTGCGGATCTCCTTGAGCACCTTCTTGAGGCGCTCCTCGAAGTCACCGCGGTAGCGAGAGCCGGCGACCAGCGCACCGAGGTCGAGCGTGTAGATCTGCTTGTCCTTCAGCGTCTCCGGCACGCTGCCGCGGACGATGTCCTGGGCGAGGCCGGCCACGATCGTGGTCTTGCCGACGCCCGGCTCGCCGATGAGCACGGGGTTGTTCTTCGTGCGGCGCGACAGGATCTGCATGACGCGCTCGATCTCCTGCTCGCGCCCGATGACGGGGTCGAGCTTGCCCTCGCGCGCGGCCTGGGTGAGGTTCTGGCCGAACTGGTCGAGGACGAGCGAGCTCGAGGGGGCCTCGCCGCCGGAGCCGGACGTCTGGGCGCCGGCCGCGGCCGACTCCTTGCCCTGGAAGCCGCTGAGCAGCTGGATGACCTGCTGGCGGACCCGGTTGAGGTCGGCGCCGAGCTTCTGCAGGACCTGGGCCGCGACACCCTCGCCCTCCCGGATCAGGCCGAGCAGGATGTGCTCGGTGCCGATGTAGGAGTGGCCGAGCTGGAGCGCCTCGCGCAGCGAGAGCTCGAGCACCTTCTTGGCGCGGGGCGTGAAGGGGATGTGTCCCGAGGGAGCCTGCTGGCCCTGGCCGATGATCTCCTCGACCTGGGCGCGCACGGCCTCCAGGGAGATGTCGAGGGACTCCAGCGCCTTGGCAGCGACGCCCTCGCCCTCGTGGATGAGGCCGAGCAGGATGTGCTCGGTCCCGATGTAGTTGTGGGAGAGCATGCGGGCCTCTTCCTGGGCCAGCACGACAACTCGCCGGGCTCGGTCGGTGAACCGCTCGAACATGTGCGCTCCTCTACGTCTGCGTGGTCCGCCTGCCTCCCGCCGGAGCGGGAACGCGGACACTGGGCTCAACGCCCGCCATCAGCCTACGTGTTCCCACCCCAGTCACCAGAGCGTCCGCTCACAGCGAACGGGACCGACGGATGGGCACCTAAAGTGTAGTAAGTCAGTATGGTTATGCTCTCGGGCTGTTGCTCCACCACCCGAAGGACGTCCGATGAGCCTCACCCCGACCCTGCAGCGCGCGGCACCGCGTGACCGCGACGTCGCCGACACCCGCCGCCGGGGCGCGCGACGCACGCGCGTACGTCGTACGGCGCTGCACGTCACCACCTTCGTCCTGCTGCTGGCGACGTGGTGGGTGGTCACCCGGGCCGGCCTGGTCCGGCCCCTGTTCCTGCCCTCGCCCGGCGACGTGTGGGACGCCTTCGTCCGCGCCAACTCCGACCACCCGGTGAGCGCGGGATCGGACCGCATCGTGCGGGGCGAACAGAACTACTACCTGTGGGAGCACCTGGTCGCGAGCCTCCAGCGCATCGCCGCCGGCGTCGGCGGGGGCATCCTGGTCGGCGTGCCGCTCGGCCTGGTGATGGGCACGACGTTCCTCGGCACCCTGCTGGAGCCCTACCTCAACTTCCTGCGCTCGCTCCCGCCCCTCGCCTACATCGGCCTGCTCATCGTGTGGTTCGGGATCGGCGACACCTCCAAGGTGTGGCTGCTGTTCCTCGCCGCGTTCCCGCCGATCACGATGGCGACGATGGCCAGCGTCCGCGGCGTGCGCGAGGACCAGGTCAACGCCGCGCTCAGCCTGGGCGCCCGTCGTGCCCAGACCGTGTGGGCCGTCGTGCTGCCGTCCACGCTGCCCGACGTCCTGACCGGCATCCGGGTGGCGACCGGGTTCGCGTGGACCACCGTCGTGGCCGCCGAGATCGCCAACGGCATCCCCGGGATCGGCGGCCTGGCCTACCTCGCCGGCGAGCAGCTGCGCAGCGACCTCGTCGTCGCCTGCATCTTCGTGATCGGCCTCGCCGCCATCGTGCTCGACCTGGGCCTCAAGTCGCTCGAACGGGCCCTCGTGCCGTGGCGCGGCAAGGCCTGATCCACCTACCCACCCCTCACCCCGCTGACAACCAGGAGCACTGATGCACCCCTTCCGCACCCTCGCCACGGCCGCCACCGCAGCCGCCCTCGCCCTCGGCCTCACCGGCTGCGTCGAGGCCGGCCGCTCGAGCACCACCGCCCCCGAGGACTCCGCGTGCCCGTGGACGCCCGACGAGTCGGTCGAGACGACGGCGAGGATTGCCTGGCAGGCGATCCCCAACGGCGACGTCGTGGTCAAGGACCTCGGCCTGCTCGAGGCCTGCATGCCCAACGCCACCATCACCTGGGTCCAGGCGGCCTCGGGCGGCGACGTCGTGGGCTACTACGGCGCCGGTGAGGTCGACCTCGGCCTGATGGGATCCTCGCCGGCGACCATCGCCTCGTCCGCGCCGACCAACGCCGACGTCGACATCGACGTGGTCTGGATCCACGACGTGATCGGCGACGCCGAGTCCCTCGTCGTCAAGGACCCCGCCGTCACGGACCTGACGGGCCTGCGAGGCGGCACCATCGCGGTGCCGTTCAGCAGCACCGCGCACTACTCGCTCCTGCAGGCCCTGATCGAGGAGGGCCTCGACCCCGACAAGGACGTCAAGGTGATCAACCTCGACCCGGAGAAGATGGCCGGCGCCTGGCAGGGCGACCAGATCGACGCCGCCTGGGTCTGGGACCCCACGCAGAGCCAGCTGATCGAGGACGGCGGCACCCGCATCCTGTCCAGCGCCGACACCGCCGAGGCGGGCCGACCCACCTTCGACGTGGGCACCGTCGACGCCGCGTTCGCCGCGGACAACGCCGCGTTCATGGAGCAGTGGGCGAAGGCACAGGACCACGCCGTCACGATGATCCAGGACGACCCGGAGACCGCGGCCGAGTCGGTCGCCGTCGTGCTCGGCATCGACCCCGAGGACGTCCTCCCCCAGTTCGAGGGGCTCACCTTCCTCGACGCCGCGACCCAGGCCGGACCGGACTACCTCGGCGGCAAGCTGGCCGAGGACCTGCACACCACGGCGTCCTTCCTGCTGGAGCAGGGTGGCATCGAGGCGGTGGGGAGCACGCAGGACTACGCCTCGCACGTCGATGCCGGCCCCGCCGCGTCGGTGACGCCGTGACCGCCCGTACGGGGCACGGCCGCGCCATCGTGCTCGACGGGGTCGCGAAGAGCTTCGACGTCGGCGGGGAGTCGATCCCCGCCCTGGCGGCCACCACCCTCGACATCGCTCCCGGCGAGTTCGTCACCCTCGCGGGACCCTCCGGGTGCGGCAAGACGACCCTGCTGCGGATCCTCGCCGGCTTCACCGAGCCGAGCAGCGGCTCGGTGACGGTCTCGGGCGAGCCCGTCCGGGGCCCGGGGCACGACCGCGGTGTCGTCTTCCAGCAGCCGACCCTCTTCCCGTGGCTGAGCGTGCGCCGCAACGTCGAGGTGGGCCCCCGCTTCCAGCGGGTGCCGGCGGCCGAGCGACGCGCTCGCGCCGACCGCTACCTGGAGATGGTGGGGCTCGACGCCTTCGCCGACCACCGCCCGTACGAGCTCTCCGGCGGCATGCAGCAACGCTGCCAGATCGCGCGCGTGCTCGCCGGCGACCCCGACATCGTGCTGATGGACGAGCCGTTCGGCGCCCTCGACGCGCTGACCCGCGAGCGCCTCCAGGGGGAGCTCCTCCAGATCTGGCGCGAGACCGGCAAGACCGTCCTGTTCATCACCCACAGCGTGGACGAGGCGGTCTACCTGGGGTCCCGGGTCCTCGTGATGAGCCCCCGACCGGGGCGGATCGTCTTCGACGCCCCGGCCCGGTTCGGCCGCGACGGGGAGAGCGTGCCGGTGGAGGAGATCCGCTCGCTCCCGGAGTACACCGACCTGACGGCGGACGTGCGTCGCGCCATCTACGCCGACGTCGCGTGAGGGCAGCCCACCGGGACCGGTGAGCCGCCTCGCGCGCGGCGGCGGTCAGTGGGCGGCGTCGTAGGCCTGCTGCACGTCGGCGGAGATGCGGCCGCGCTCGGAGACCTCCATCCCCTGCTCCTTGGCCCACTCACGGACGTCCTTGGTGTTGGAGCCCGAGGAGGACGCGCCGTTGGTGGACCGGCGGGTGCGGCGGGACCCGCCGGCGACCTTGCGGGCGTGACCGACGTAGCCGCTCAGCGCCTCGCGCAGGGCAGCGGCGTTGGCGTCGTTGAGGTCGATCTCGTAGGTCGTCCCGTCGAGGCCGAAGGTGACGGTCTCGGTGGCCTCGGTGCCGTCGAGGTCGTCGACCAGGACGATGTTGACCTTTTGTGCCATTGCGGATTCCTTTGCTTTCCTGCGACAGGGCGAAAGCAGTGTGGCAGCAACTCAGGAATTGCACAAAAGGAGTCAGGGAATTCTTGACGACGCAATTCAGGAATTGCGTTCGAAGACCAGTCGCAATCCCTGCAGGGTGAGCCACGGTGAATGAATCGTGAAACACCCACAATCGTCGGTGAGCAACGGCGCCAAATGCCCGGTCGAAATCACGCTGACATTCTCGGCGGGCTCGCCGAGCTCGGCGATCATCCGCGCGACGAGCCCCTCGACCTGGGCGGCGACGCCGAACACCATCCCGCTCTGCAACGCCTCCACGGTGTTCTTGGCGATCACCGAGCGCGGACGGGCCAGCTCGACCGTGCGCAGCTGCGCGCCACGGCGCCCGAGCGCCTCGAGCGAGATCTCGATGCCGGGGCAGATGGCGCCGCCGACGTACTGGCCCTTGGCATTGACGACGTCGAACGTCGTGGCTGTGCCGAGGTCGACGACGATCGCGGGTCCCCCGTGGAGTGCTGCGGCGGCCAGGGAATTGACGATCCGGTCGGCACCGACCTCGCGGGGGTTGTCCATGAGGACCGGGATGCCGGTGCGGACCCCCGGCTCGACGACGATGGCGGTGACGTCACCGAAATGGCGTTCGAGCATCTCGCGCCACTCGTGCAGGACGGCCGGCACGGTCGCGCAGACGGCGATGCCCTCCACCTCGTCGGCACGCTCGCCGAGCAACCCCGTGAGCAGCATCGACCACTCGTCGGCGGTGCGCCGCTCGTCGGTGGCCACGCGCCAGTGGGCGGTGACCTCGTCGCCGTCGAGCAGCCCGACGAACGTGTGGGTGTTGCGGATGTCGGCGGCGAGCAGTGTCATGCGCTCGTCCCCGGCCCGTCGACCAGGTCCATCCCGATGTCGAACACGACGACCGAGTGCGTCAGGGCACCGACGGACACGAAGTCGACCCCGGTGGCGCCGATCCGGCCGGCGCGCTCGAGGGTGATCCCGCCGCTGGCCTCGAGCGGCACCCGCCCGGCCGTACGACGGACCGCCTCTGTCATCAGCTCGTCCGACATGTTGTCGAGCAGGATCCGCTCCGGCGGCCCGGGCAGCGCGAGCAGCTCCTCGAGCTGATCGAGCGTCGTGACCTCGACCTCGACCGGGAGCCCCGGGTGCCGCCCCCGGATGGCCTCGAGCGCGGGGAGCACACCACCGGCCGCGATGACGTGGTTGTCCTTGACCATCGCCATGTCCTGCAGGCTGGTGCGGTGGTTGACGCCGCCGCCGCAGCGCACGGCGTACTTCTGCAGGGCGCGCAGGCCGGGCAGCGTCTTGCGGGTGTCGAGCACCCGCGTCGGCGAGCCCTCGAGCGCCTCCACCCAGCGCGCCGTGGCGCTCGCGATGCCGGAGAGGTGGCAGGCGAGGTTGAGGGCGGTGCGCTCGGCGACCAGCAGGCGCTGGGTGAGCCCGGCGACCCGCATCACGACGTCGCCGCGCTCGACGCGGGTGCCGTCGGGCAGGCGGTCGCTGATCGTCGCGTCCGCGCCGACCATGACGAAGGCGACGGCGGCGACGCCGAGGCCGGCCACGACCCCCGGCTCCCGGGCGGCGAAGACGGCCTCGCCGCGGGCGTCGGGCGAGATGGTCGAGGAGCTGGTCGGGTCGTCCGCGCGGTGGTCGGGGAGGTCCTCGGACAGCGCCCGCCGGAGCACGTCCCACACGTGGTCGAGGTCGAGCCCGGCGGCGGTGAGCTCGTCGCGCAGCTCCTGCGGCACGTCGCTGGGTCTCGTCATGCGGGGTCCCTGCGGCGTTGTTCGGAGGAGCGGAGCGGAGGAGAAGAACGTCGTGGGGTGGTCATGCGACGACCTCCGTGGGGTCGGTGGAGGGGGCGTAGGTCCACTCCACCCGCACCGTGCCGTCCGCGTCGAGCCAGGAGTCGACGTGGCCGGCCCTCGTGTCGTCGCGCTCGGGGTGGTCCTCGCGCCAGTGCGAGCCGCGGGTCTCCGTGCGCAGCGCAGCCGCCGCGGCCAGCGCGGTGCTGATGGTCAGCAGGTTGGTCGTCTCCCAGGCCGCGGGGTCGACGACGGCGTCGCCCGGGTCGAGCGTGCCGAGGACGTCGAGGGCGTCGGAGAGGCCGTCGGCGTGCCGGAGGACACCCACCCGGTGGGTCATCAGGTCCTGCATCACTCGGCGCCGCTCCCCCGAGACCAGCCCCTCGCGCCGGTCGTCCTCGGCGGGCTCGGCCCAGCCGCGGAGCTCGGCCGGAAGGACGTCGGCGATCCGGCGGGAGAAGACCAGCCCCTCGAGGAGCGAGTTGGACGCCAGCCGGTTGGCGCCGTGGACGCCGGAGCAGGCGACCTCGCCGGTCGCGTAGAGCCCGGGCACGGTCGTACGTCCCCACAGGTCGGTGGCGACGCCGCCGGAGGCGTAGTGCTGGGCCGGTGCGACGGGGATGAGCTGCGTGACCGGGTCGACCCCGTGCTCGCGGCAGACGCGGAGGATGGTGGGGAACCGGCGGGCCCAGAACCTCGATACGGCGGCTCGTTCCTCACCGCCTGCTCGATCACCGGGGTGGCTCGCTGCGCTCGCGGGTAGCCCGAGGTGTCTGGCGTCGAGCCACACGTGGGGCTGCCCGGTCTCGACCATCCGGCGGGTGATGGCCTTGGCCACCACGTCGCGGGGCGCGAGGTCGGCGAGCTCGTGCTGCCCCTGCATGAAGCGCCGGCCCTCGGCGTCGACCAGGAAGGCACCCTCGCCGCGGACGGCCTCGGAGATCAGCGGCTGCTGGCCCTGCGAGTCGGGTCCCAGCCACATGACGGTCGGGTGGAACTGCACGAACTCGAGGTCGCGGACCCGCGCGCCCGCGCGCAGGGCGAGCGCCATCCCGTCACCGGTCGAGACGCTGGGGTTGGTGGACTGGCTGAACACCTGGCCCAGCCCGCCTGAGGCGAGCACCACGGCGCGGCAGTGCACGGCGCCCACGCCGTCGCGCTGCCCCTCGCCGAGCACGTGGAGCGTCAGCCCGGCGACACCGCCGTCGGCGGCGAGGAGCAGGTCGACGGCCAGCGCGTGCTGCACGACCTCGATCTCGGGCGCGCGCTCGACGGCGGCGATCAGCGCCCGTTGGATCTCCGCACCGGTCGCGTCCCCGCCCGCGTGGGCGATCCGGTCACGGTGGTGGCCGCCCTCGCGGGTCAGCGACAGCTCGCCGTCGGGGTGGTGGTCGAAGCGGGTGCCGAGCGCGATCAGCTCGTGCACCGCCGCGGGGCCCTCGGTCACCAGGACCCGGACGGCCTCGGGGTCGCACGCCCCCGCGCCGGCGACGAGCGTGTCGCGCTCGTGCTGCTCCGGGGTGTCCTCGGGGCCGAGCGCCGCGGCGATGCCGCCCTGCGCCCACTGGGTCGACCCGGCGGCGAGGACGTCCTTGGTGACGACGAGCAGCCGCAGCGACGGATCGGCCGCGTGCACGCGCAGCGCGGCGGTGAGGCCGGCGATCCCGGACCCCACCACCACGACGTCGGCGCGGGTGGCCCAGCCGGGGGCGGGCGCGCGGAGGCGGCCCGGGACCGGCCGGTGAGCAGTCATCCGTGCAGGCTAGCGAGTGGGCCGGGGCGCCAGCAGGTCGCCGCGGCTCAGCGTGGCGTCGCCGAAGGTCTCGGCCGGGTCGTAGCCGGTCGCCAGGACCTTGTTGTCCCCGTCGACGAACACCACGTGCGGCTGGTGCTCCTTGGCCTCGGCGGTCTCCATCTGGCCGTAGCCGATGAGGATGACCGTGTCGCCGGGGTGCACGAGCCGCGCGGCGGCGCCGTTGATGCCGATGACGCCCGAGCCGCGCTCGCCGGCGATCGTGTAGGTCTCGAGGCGGGCGCCGTTGGTGACGTCGACGATGTGGACCAGCTCACCGGGCAGCAGGTCGGCGGCGTCGAGCAGGTCCTCGTCGACCGTCACCGACCCGACGTAGTGCAGGTCGGCCTGCGTCACTGTCGCCCGGTGGATCTTCGAGGTCATCATGGTGCGCAGCATCAGCTGCTCCTTTCACTGGTGGTCGAGGCCGCAGGCGCGGTCCCCGCCGTCATGAGGTCAGGGGTGGCGCGGTCGAAGACGACCGGCACGTTGTCGATCAGCCGGGTGGTGCCGACCCGCGCCGCCACCAGGACCCGGCCCTCGCCGGTCTCCGGCGGCTCGCCGAGGTCGGGCCCGGTGAGGGCGAGGTAGTCGAGCTCCAGCCCCGGCTCGGCCTTGAGCACCGCCATCGCGGCCCAGCGCGCCGCGGGCACGCCGTACGCCGCCCGCTCCTGCGCGGCCCGCAGCGCCCGGCTCAGGGCCAGCGCGGTCCGCCGCTGGTCGGCGTCGAGGTAGCGGTTGCGGCTCGAGAGGGCCAGTCCGTCGGGCTCCCGCACCGTCTCCGCGCCGACGACGTCGATGCCCAGGCACAGGTCGCGGACCATCCGCCGGATCAGGACGAGCTGCTGGTAGTCCTTCTGACCGAAGACCGCGACGTCGGGGCGGACCAGGCCGAAGAGCTTGGCGACGACGGTCAGGACGCCGTCGAAGTGACCCGGCCGGGAGGCGCCGTCGAGGATCGTGGCGACCGACCCCGGCGCGACGGTGACGCCGTCGCGGACGGAGTCGTGGCTGAACCCGCCGGGGTACATCTCCTCGACGCCCGGCGCGAAGACCACGTCGACGCCCTCGGCCGCGCAGACCTCGAGGTCCGCGTCGAGCGTGCGGGGGTAGCGGTCGAGGTCCTCCGTCGGGGCGAACTGCATCGGGTTGACGAAGATGCTCACGACGAGCGGACCGTCCGTCGCTGCGCGCGCGGCACGCATCAGGCTGGCGTGGCCCTCGTGGAGGGCACCCATCGTCGGCACGAACGCGACGCGTCCGCCGGACCTGCGGGCGCCGTCGAGCAGGGCTGAGAGCTCCTCGCGGGTGGACGCGAGGACGGGGGCTGCGGTCATCGGTGCTCGGCGCCCGCGCGGGTGCCGGCCTCGGCGGCCTGCAGGACCCGGAGCATCTTCGCGGCCCGGATGGGCAGCAGCCGGCCGTCGGTGACGGCCCGGTCGAGCGTCGCGCGGGCCATCGCGACGTAGGACGGCAGCGTCTGCGGCGCCGTCGCGACGAGGTCGGCGAGGTGGGCGCGCACGGTCTCCACGTCGCCCCGGACGATCGGGCCGGTGAGGGCGGCGTCGCCGTCCTCGAGCGCGTTGTCGAGAGCGGCGGTCAGCAGCGGCCGCAGCGTGGCGGCGGGGTCCTCCGCACCGGCGGCGGAGAGGATCTCCATCGCCTCGGCCACGAGGGTGACGAGGTGGTTGGCGCCGTGGGCGAGGCCTGCGTGGTAGAGCGTGCGGCGCGACTCCGGCACCCACATCGGGCGGCCGCCGAGGTCGGCGACGAGAGCCTCGGTGAGGGCGCGGTCGGCGTCGTCGGCGGTCACGCCGAAGACGCAGCCCGACAGTCGCGGCAGGTCGACCTCGGTGCCGGTGAACGTCATGGCGGGGTGCATCGCGATGGTGGTCGCGCCCGCCGCGCGGGCGGGCTCGAGGACGGCGAGGCCGTGCCGTCCGCTGGTGTGCACGACGAGCTGGCCCTCCCGCACGGCACCGCTGGCCACGAGCATGGTGACGACGTTGGACAGCATGTCGTCGGGGACCGTCAGGAGGAGCAGGTCGCTCGCACGGGCGACGTCCGTCGGCTTGGCGGCGTGGACGCCCGGCAGCAGCTCGGCGATGCGGCGACGGGAGGCGTCGGACTCGCCGGCGGCGGCGACGACCTCGTGGCCCGAGGCGCGGAACCCGGCTGCCAGTACGGCGCCCACCCGCCCTGCTCCGACCACGCCGATGCGGTGCTTCGTCATGTCGACCTCTTCGTTTCAGTCCCTCGCGGGTACCGATCTACTGCGATCAACCTCGAGCCTACGCCTGCGGATTCCGTGGTGGAACGCCAGCGGGCGTGACGCACGCCACGTGATCGACCGGGCCACGACAGCCGGTGAGCGGAGCAGACGTGCGGGATCAGCGCCGCAGCACGCGGCGGGCGAGGACGTTGCCCGCCAGCTGCACGACCTGGACGAGCGCGACGATGATGAGCACCGCCGTCCACGTCACGACGGCGTCGAACTGACGGAATCCGTACTGCAGGGCGAAGTTGCCCAGCCCGCCGCCGCCGACCACGCCGGCGACGGCGGTCATGTCGACGATCGCCACGAAGACGAAGGTGTAGCCCAGCACCAGCGGGCCCAGCGCCTCGGGCAGCACGACCGTGCGGATGATCCGGGCGCGGCTCGCGCCGACCGACCGGGCCGCCTCGATGACGCCGGGGTCGACCGTGACGAGGTTCTGCTCGACGATGCGGCTGATGCCGAAGGTGGCCGCGAGCGTCAGCGCGAAGATGATCGCCGGGTTGCCGATGCCGGTGCCGACGACCACCCGCGCCAGCGGCTGCACCGCGGCGATGAAGATGACGAACGGGATCGGCCGGAAGAAGTTGACCAGCACGTTGAGCACGACGTTGGCGGGGCGGCTGGCGTAGAGCCCGCCGCGGCGGGTGACGTACAGCGCCAGGCCGAGCAGCAGGCCGAGCACGCCGCCCAGCCCGAGGGTGAGCGCGACGATGTAGAGCGTCTCGTAGGTCGCCTGCCACACGAGCGGCCAGAGCTCGCCGATGTTGGTGTCGATCGCGAGGGCGGTCATCGGGCCAGCTCCGTGGTCGGGACGAGGTCGCGGACGGCGCCCACCGCGGCATCGACGGCAGTGGGGTCGCCCTCGAGCGCCAGCGTCAGGTTGCCGAACGTCTCGCCCTGGACCTCCTCGATCCCGCCGTAGACGAGCTCGAAGCGCACGCCGTGGCGCAGCAGCTCCGCGAACACGTCGCTCTGGCGGACCTCGTCGCCGCGGAAGGCGAGCTTCACGAAGCGTCCGGCGTGACGGGCGTGCAGCGCGGCGAGCGCCTCGGCGTCGGGCTCGTCGTCGACGATGGTCGCGACGAAGCGCCGCGTGACCGGTTGCTGGGGGTCGGACAGCACCCGCACCACCGGCCCCTCCTCGACGATGCGCCCGGCCTCCATCACGACGACGCGGTGGGCCAGGCTGCGCACGACGTCCATCTCGTGGGTGATCACCACGATGGTGATGCCGAGCTCGCGGTTGACCCGGCGCAGGAGGGCCAGCACCTCCTGGGTGGTCTCGGGGTCGAGGGCGCTGGTCGCCTCGTCCGCGAGCAGCAGGCTCGGGTTCGTGGCCAGCGCGCGGGCGATGCCGACCCGCTGCTTCTGGCCCCCGGAGAGCTCGTCGACGTGGCTGTGCGCCTTGTCGGCGAGGCCCACGAAGTGCAGCAGGTCCGAGATCCGCTTGTTCTGCTCGGCGCCCGGCACGCCGGCCACCTGCAGCGGGTAGGCGATGTTGCCCCACACGGTGCGCGAGCGGAACAGGTTGAACTGCTGGAAGATCATCCCGATGCCGAGCCGGACCTCGCGGAGCTCGCGCTCGCCGAGGTCGGTGACCTCGCGGCCCCCGACGCGGACGCTGCCGGAGGTCGTGGTCTCGAGCGCGTTGATCAGCCGCACGAGGGTGGACTTCCCGGCGCCGGAGTAGCCCACGATGCCGACGATCTCGCCGGCCTCGACGCTCAGGTCGACGCCGCGGATCGCCTCGACCGCGGCCCCGCCGCGAGCGGCGGGGAAGGTCTTGTGGACGTCGGTCATCTCCACGAGTGGCATCGGGGCTCCTCCTCCTCGTACGGCGTGCGGGGCGCCGCGGACTACTGGCGGGCCTCGGTGTCGGCCACGACCTCGTCGAGGGCCGCCTGGAGCTCGTCCTGGGGGACCTGGACGAGCTCGGCGGTGCCGCCGGAGACGTCCTGGACCCCGTCGAGCACGGCCTGCGTCGTCTGGTAGACCTCGACGAGCTTGGCCAGCGTGGGGTCGTCCCGGTCCTCGGCGCGGACCGCGAACACGTTGACGTACGGCAGCGCCTTGGGGTCGTCGGCGTCGTCGGTGGCCAGGGCGTCCTCGAACTCCAGGCCGGCCTTCTCCACGAAGTCGTTGTTGACGATCGCCGCGGCGACGTCGGGCAGCGAGGTCGGCGTGAGGTCGGCCTTGATGGCCTTGACCTCGACCCGGGACGCGCTCTCGTCGATGTCGGCGAGCGTGGAGTAGATGCTGCCGCCGTCCTCGAGGGTGATCAGGCCGGCCGACTGGAGGATGAGCAGCGCGCGGGCCTGGTTGCTGTCGTCGTCGGGCACGACCACGGTGTCGCCGTCCTGGATCTCCTCGACGGAGTCGACCTTGGTGGAGTAGAGGCCGAGCGGGTAGATCGCGGTCGAGCCGAGCGGGACGAGGTCGTCGTCGTTGGCGACGTTGTACTCGGCGAGGTAGACGAGGTGCTGGAACTGGTTGACGTCCAGCTCGCCCTCGCTCAGCGCGGGGTTGGGCTGGGTGTAGTCGGCGAAGTCCTTGACCTCGACGTCGATGCCCTCCTCCGCGGCAGCGTCCACGAGCACCTGCCAGTAGGGGTCGCTCGCCCCGACGGTGCCCAGCACCACCTTCGCGTTCTCCTCGCCGCCGGCGGCGCCGGCCTCGTCACCGCCGCGCGACCACAGGACGCCGGCGACGACGGCGAGGACCGCCAGCACGGCGATGCCGATGATGACGGGCGTGCGCCGCGAGGAGGGCGGCGCGATCTGGGGGAGCTCGGAGGACATGGTGGAGCCTTTCGACGTACGCGGCGGTGGGCCCGGTCCGCGCGCGCCATAACTCAACTAAGTCACTGCGCAAACTCGACCAAGGCCACGAGGACCATAGACCGGTGGAACCGTCGCGCAGCGGACCCGTATGCCCGATCAGCCTGTGAACCGGGTCACGGAGGGGGAGTCGCCGGCAACGGGCGGTGCCTCAGGCGCGCAGGTGCAGCCTCGCGTGGTCCGGGTCGTCGACCACGAACGGCCGCGGGGCACGCGGCAGCCAGGCGTGGGTGACGTGGTCGACCACGTGCACGCCCTCGGGCGCGACGATCTCGACGACGCCCTCGGGCACCTCGCCGGAGTGGAGCGCGTTCCAGACCAGCCACTCGCGACGCTTGCGGCGGTTGCGGATCGAGGTCGCGAACGACTCGGGGTTGGTCCAGTGGGCGAACTCGTCGCCGTCGAGCCACTTGAGCTCGACGCACAGGCCCTGCGGCAGCGCGAACATCTCGATCCGCTCCGGGGTCGTGCGGATCTCCCACTCGGGAGCCTTGGTGTAGACGTAGTCGGGGCTCATCGGGAAGCCCCACTCCTCGATGTTGCGCAGCCCGAGGTCGAGGAAGGCCCGGCTCTCGGACTCGATGTAGAGCCCGTGGCGCGGGAAGCGGATGACGGCCTCGGCCATCCCGACCTGCCAGGACAGGTCGGCCATCGAGACCTCGCCCTCGGTCGTCAGGACCATGTCTCCGTCCCACTTCCAGGAGTAGCGGGTGCGGACGTGGGAGAAGCACCAGTTGTAGAAGTAGGCGAGGGAGTGCACCGAGCGCTCGTTGACCGCGAGGTGCTCGGCACCCGCGCGGGCCACCTGGAAGGGGTACTCCTTCAGCGTGAACCGGTCGGAGAGGCCGTGCTCGGCCGCGACCCGCAGGGCCTCCTCGCCCGTGCCGTCGTCGGAACCGTTGTCGACGAGCAGGACGTGGTCACAGGCGCGCAGCAGCGGCGGCAGCACGAAGCGCAGGCCCGGCGCCTCGTTCTTCACGCGCAGCACCGCGGTCGCCCCGCGGCGGAGCCCGCCGGGCTGGTTCCACGGCCAGACGATGTCGAAGTCGGCGTGCCCCTCGATGTTGGTCAGGCCGTGACCGGAGCCGATGGGGACCGTCACCGGTCGTCCCGCTCGCGCCCGAGCGCCTTGCGGACCCCGCGACGCACCGACGGCGGGATCGCGGCGCGCACGTCGTGGGGCACGCGGTCGGCCAGCGACCGCGACGGCGCCTCGGCGGCGGACTCGGCGAGCGCCTGCCGGCGACCCTGCAGGCGGGCGTGGACCGAGCTCGAGCGACTGATCGCGGCGGCCTCCTCGTAGAGGTCGACGTACTCCTCGCGGAGCTGGTCGAAGGTGGCGCGCGCCTGAGCGGTGTCGCCGCCCTCGTCGGCGAGCTTGTTGAGCTCCTCCCACGTCTGGCCGGTCAGCTCGTGGAGGCGCCGGGGCAGGGCGAGGTCGTCGAGCGTGGCGGTGACGCGGCGCAGGTTCGGGTCGATGAAGCGGTGTACCTCGCGGATCTGGTCGCTGCGCGTGTGGATGATCGTCTGCAGCCCCAGCGCGTGGCCCAGGGCCGTGCTGGTGCGCACCCAGTCGGTGAGCAGGTCCTCGTAGCGGACGAACACGCGCCCGCCGTCGCCCTCGGGCGGCCGCGTCGCCCGCTCGGTGTGGAGCAGCATGTTGACCCAGCTGGCCGCGAGGTGCGCCGAGCCGAGCTTGTTGGCGTAGTACTTCTGCTTGGAGCCGACCACCTCGGCCGGCGGGCGGAGCATGGTGGCGAAGACCGGCGTCGCGCCCGTACGGATCGCGGCGACGCGCCACAGGCCGAGGAACCAGCTCAGCCGGGGGTCCTTGACGACGAGCTCGGGGTGCTCGGCGAAGTGCGGCTCGAGCCACTCGCTGACCCGGATCCGGGCGGGCTCGCGGCTGCAGATGCGGCCGGTGTCGAACCACGCCGTGGGCCGCGAGTCGCTGACCTGCACGAGGGCCTCGGCGAGCCACTGGTCGTGGACGTCGACGACCCACTGCGGCTCGCTGAACCCGCGGGGGTTGGAGTCGTCCGGCGGCACCTCCGGCAGCGGTACGTGCATGCCGAGGCGGGAGACGATGCCGGCGAGCGTGCTGGTGCCGCTGCGCCCGGCGCCGGCGACGAAGAGGACCTTCCGCGGCACTCCGTCGGGGTTCATCTCGTCGATCGCTCTGGGCTGCTCGGTCACGGCGGGCAGCCTACCGGCGGGCCCGGCTCCCGAGCCGCGCACCACTAGGCTCGCGCGACATGAAGCGGCTGTTCTCCCGGGCTCCCCTCCTCGGCGTGGTGGTCCCCGCCTGGGGCGTGGAGGACTACCTCGACGACTGCGTCCGCTCGCTGCTGGCGCAGACGCACACGCGGTGGGAGGCGGTGGTCGTCGACGACGGCGCGACCGATCGGACCGGCGAGATCGCGGACGAGTGGGCACGCCGGGACAGCCGCATCAGCGTCGTGCACTCGGCCAACGGCGGCCTCGGCGCGGCCCGCAACCTCGGCGTCGCGCACGTGCGCGGCGACTACCTCGCGTTCCTCGACTCCGACGACGTCCTGCCGCCGACGGCGTACGCCGACCTCGTCGGGGCCCTCCAGCGGTCGGGCTCCGACTTCGCGACCGGGTCGGTGGTGCGCTGGGAGGGTGACCGGCTGGTCGAGCCGCCGTGGATGCGCCGGCTGCACCGGCCGCTGCGGGGCGCGCGGATCGAGGACCGGCCCGAGATCCTCGGCGACGTCTTCGCCTGGAACAAGGTGTGGCGCCGGTCCTTCTGGGACGCGGCGGGCCTGGCGTGGCCCGAGGGCCTGCGCTACGAGGACCAGCCCACCACCACCCGGTCGTTCCTCGACGGGTCGTTCGACGTGCTCGACGAGGTGGTCTACCGCTGGCGCATCCGGGAGGGCTCGATCACCCAGAGCCGCGCGTCGTCGATGGAGGACCTCGCCGACCGGTGGGAGACCAAGCGGCAGGCACTGGCGTCCGTACGCGCGCACGGCTCGGCTGAGGTCGAGCAGGTCTTCGTCGACCGGGTGCTGGCCGGCGACCTGTGGCGCTACTTCCTGCTCGTGCCGGGGGCTCCCGACCCGTGGTGGCGGCTGCTGCGCGCCGGGGTGCTCGAGCTGTGGGGGCAGCGCTCGCTGGTGCACAGCGGGCTGCCGCCGGTGCACCGGCTGGCGGGGTGGCTGGTCGCCGAGGACCGGCGCGCGGACGTGGTCTCGCTGATGGAGTGGGCGGGGACGCTCGACGGCCCGGCACCCCGGGTGCAGGACGTCGCCACCGGCGCCTGGCGGCTCTCGGTGCCGCACACGGTGCTCGACGACAGCACCGTGCCGCCCGAGGCGCTGGCGCTGCGGGAGCACGAGGTGTGAGCTCGGCCCCGTCGGCGGTCCCCCGTCGCGCTGCCGCTCCACCACGCTGCTGCTTCACGACGCTGCTGCTTCACCACGGTGTGCAGACCGCGGGCACTCCCCTCGGTCACGTGATCGAGGGACGTGCCCAGGCGGCTGCACACCGTGGTGAACGGCGAGGCTGAACGGTCAGGCTTGGATCAGAGCAGGCCCTCGGACTCGAGGAACTCCTGCGCGACGGCGGCCGGCTCCTCGCGGTCGATCTGGACCTGGACGAGCAGCTGGCCGAGCGTCTCGTTGTCGAGCGCGGCCATCAGGTCGTTGAGGGTGCCCTCGACGTCCGGGTGGTCGGCGAGGAAGTCCGACGACACGGCCGGGACGAGGTTCTGCGCGGGCTGGATGCCCTTGTCGTCCTCGAGCAGCAGCAGGCCCTGGTCCTCCAGGGTGCCGTCGAGCGTGCTGGTCTGGCCGATCTGGGCCTCACCGTCGAGCACCGCCTGGAACGTCTCGGTCGAGGCGTAGCCCAGCGGCTCGAGGGTGATGTCGATGCCGTAGGTGTCGACGAGGCCCTTCTCGCAGTCGGTGCGGCCCTTGCAGTCCGGCGCGGCGGCGAGCGTGACCGCCTGCCCCTCGAGGTCGGACAGCTTGGTGACGCCCTCGGCGTCGGAGAACTCCTGGCTGGCGAAGTAGCCGTTGGCGGAGAACGCCTCCGAGGGCTCGAGCAGCGTGATGCCCTTCTCCTCCAGCAGGGTCGCCCCGGCGTCGATCGTCTCCTGGGCGTCGCTGGTGGAGAGCGGCTCGGCGTCGGGACCGTTGGCGTCGGTGTTGAGCTGGTCGACGATGCCGGCGACGTACTCCGGCGCGATCTGGACGGCGTCGGGCATCTCGTTGAGGTAGACCGGGCGGGTGTCGACCAGGCGGGTCTCCACCTCGTAGCCCTCGGCCTCGAGGACCTCCTGGTACATCGCGGTGACGAGGGCTGCCTCGTCGAAGCTCTGGCTGCCGATCACCACGGAGGTGCCCTCGCCGGAGCCGCCCGAGCCGGAGCCCGAGGTGGTGGGGTCGTCGTTGTCCTCGGCGAGGTCGTCGCCGGCGCAGCCGGCCAGCAGGGCGGCGAGCGCCAAGCCGGTCACTGCCATGAGCGGACGTCGTACGTGCATGTCCTTCAACCTTCTGTGTCCCGTGGCCGAGCCACGCGTGTCCGGTGATGCGAGCGGTGCCGCTCAGCCCCCGGTGGGGGCCTCCGTCACCGTAGCCGAGCGCACCGACAACGCCTCATCACGATCCGGTGACGGACCCCGCGGCATGGGGTCGACCGCCCGCTGCAGGGCCGCGGCGACCACCTCCAGCACCAGCGCGACGACGGCGACGACGACCGCGCCGGCCATCCCCTGGGCGTAGTCGTTGCGGGCGAATCCCTCGGTGATGATCCGGCCGAGACCGGGCCCCGCGACCAGCGCCGCGATGGTGGCCGTCGCCCAGACCTGCACCAGCGCGAGGCGTACGCCCGAGGCGACCACCGGCAGCGCGAGCGGCAGCTCGACCCGCCGGAAGCGCTGCGCCGACGACATCCCCATGCCGTCGGCGGCCTCCAGCACGTCGGGCGACACCTCCCGCATCGCGACGTAGCCGTTGGTGATGAGCGGCGGCAGGGCGAAGAGGACCAGGGCGATGAGGGTGGCCAGGCCGGCGCGCCCGTAGGGACCGAAGTCGGCGGAGCCGGGCCAGTCGGCGGCCACCAGCAGCGCGAGCAGGGCGAAGGTGGGGACCGCACGGCCGACGTTGGAGACGTTGACGGCGAGGAAGCCGCCGCGACCGATGTGGCCCAGCCACAGCGCGAGCGGCAGTCCGAGCAGCATGGCGGCGACGAGCGCCGTGGCGGTGAGCAGCAGCTGCTCGAGCAGCCGGGCCACGAACCCGCCGGCGCCCGTCCAGCTGTCGGGGTCGAGGAGGTACTGCCAGGTCTCGGCGAAGAGCTCCATCAGCGCGTCCCCGCCGTCCACGGCGTCAGCACCCGTTGCAGCACCACGAGCAGGACGTCCAGCACCAGCGCGAGGACCACGCACAGCACGGCCGCGGTCATGAGCTCGGCGCGGAAGTCGCGGGCGACACCGTGCGAGATGAGGTTGCCGAGCCCTCCGTAGGACACCAGGGTGCCGACGGTCGTGAGCGCGATCGTCGACACCGCCGCGACGCGCAGCCCGGCCATCGCGACCGGCAGCGCGAGGGGCAGCTCGACGCGGGTCAGCATCCGCGCCCGGCCGTAGCCCAGCCCGCGCGCCGCCTCGCGCACCTCGTCGGGCACCGAGCGCAGGCCGTCGAGCAGCGCCCGCACCAGGATCGTCAGCGCGTAGAGCCCGAGCCCGATGACCACGGTCGCCGGGGAGAGCCCGGTGAAGGGCACCAGCAACGGCAGCAGCGCGAGCGACGGGATCGTGTAGAGCCCGGCGCTGAAGCCGAGCACCGCCGACTCGAGCCGCGTGTAGCGGCGGGCGAGCAGGGCGAGCGGGAAGGCCAGCACCACGCCGAGCGCCAGCGCGGCGAGGGTGATGGCGACGTGCTGGACGAGCGCGTCGGTGATCTGCTCGTGCCGGTCCTCGACGTACTGCCAGCAGAACCACTCGTTGACGAACCGGCTGTAACAGCTCGGCTCCGCCGCGCTCACCAGTAGTGTCACGAGCATGGACGCTACCGCCTCGGTCGCCGGATCGACGCCACCCGCGAGGACCGGCGGGGCCACCGGCTCGAGTGACGCGATGATCCGCCTCGAGGGGGTCGGCAAGACCTATCCCGACGGCACCGTCGCCGTGCACGAGCTCGACCTCGACGTCGGCCGCGGCGAGATGGTCTGCCTCGTGGGCCCGTCGGGCTGCGGCAAGTCGACGACGCTGAAGATGATCAACCGGCTCATCGAGCCGACCACCGGCCGCATCTGGCTCGACGGCCACGACGTCACCGGGGAGGATCCGGTCGCGATGCGGCGCGGCATCGGCTACGTCATCCAGCAGATCGGCCTGTTCCCCCACCAGCGCATCGAGCAGAACGTGATGACGGTGCCGCTGCTCTACGGCGAGTCGAAGGCCACCGCCCGCGAGCGGGCCCACGAGCTGCTCGCGACGGTCGGGCTCGACCCCGAGCAGTACGCCCGCCGCTACCCCCACGAGCTCTCGGGCGGGCAGCGCCAGCGCGTCGGCGTCGCGCGGGCGCTGGCGGCCAACCCGCCGGTCCTGCTGATGGACGAGCCGTTCGGCGCCGTCGATCCCGTGGTGCGCCGCGGGCTGCAGGACGAGTTCCGCCGGCTCCAGGAGGAGCTCGGCAAGACCGTGGTGCTCGTGACCCACGACATCGACGAGGCGATCCGCATGGGCGACCGGGTGGCCGTCTTCGCCGTCGGCGGCCGGCTCGCCCAGTTCGCCACCCCCGTCGAGCTGCTCGCGCGCCCGGCCGACGACCAGGTGGCCGACTTCGTGGGCGCCGGCGGGCTGCGCGGGCTCTCCGTCACCCGGCTGCGCGAGGAGCACCTCGAGCCCCTCGACGGCGTCTCCACCGGTGACCTCGGCTCGGCCATCGACATCGACTCCTCGCTCGAGGAGGCGCTCGCCGCGATGCTGCGCCACGACAAGCCGATGGTCGGCGTGCGTCGCGGCCCGACGTTCCTCGGCGTGCTCACCCCGGCCGGGGTGCACCGGGCGCTGCGCGAGTCCCTGCGCGCCTAGCGCTACGTGACCGGCACGCTCGTTCCTCGCGTGCTACGTGACCGGCACATCCCGGTGCCAGGACTCGGTGACGTACGTGGTGCCCCAGCCCATCGCGGTGTAGATCCCGTCCGCGCCGGTCGGGGAGTCGGCGTCGACCTCGAGACCGACGCGGTCGCGGCCGCGCGAGGCCGCGTCGGCGATGATCGTGCGGAGCAGGCCGGAGGCGACGCCGCGGCCCCGGGCGGACTCGAGGACCCCGAGGTAGGCGACGTACGACCCGTCCGGGCCGGTCGCGGACTCGCTCACGCTGCCGACCAGCGCGCCGGCCGGCTCCACCGCGCCGGTCGCCTCGTCCGCGACCTCGGCGAGCCACCAGTGGTCCCAGCGGTGCCCGGGGTCCTCGCGCAGGCGGTGGATGAACTCCTGGAAGGTCTCCCCGGCGGAGTTGAAGTGGTCGGTGAAGGCCCCCTCGAGCACCTCGTGGACCGCGCGCAGGTCGGCCTCGTCGGGCATGCCGTCCGAGTCCGGGCCGCCCTGCCGCTCGACGAGGCGGAAGACGACGCCCTTGCGCTCCCAGCGCGCCGGGTCGGGCACCAGCTCCGCTTCCGCTGGCTCGACGGAGCGGCTCATCTGCCACCAGGTGCGGACCTTCTCGAAGCCGGCTGCGGCCAGCCAGGCGTGCTGGCGCTCGTCGTCGGCGAACGCGCCCGTGTCGATCTGCTGCACCTCGAGCCCCCGCGCGGCGCCGACTGCCCGCGCCTGCGCCTCAGCCCACTCGAAGAGGACGGCGCTGCACCGGTCGGCCACCGCGTCGTCGACCGCGCGGTCGACGATGTGGACGAGGAGCATCCGGCCCTCGGCGCGGTCGTGGACGCTCCCCCACGCCCGGACGACGCCGTCCGGGTCGCGCACGACGACGTTCTCCCGCATCAGCAGGCCGCGCTCGGAGACCTCGACGAGGACCTCGTCCGTGCCCGAGCCCGCCCAGCCGCGGCCGGCGCGCTCGTGGCCGCGCAGCAGCTCCGCCAGCCGCTCGACGGTGGCCGCGTCGGCGCCGTCAGGTGCCTCGACGACCCAGCCGCGAGGCAGGCCCGGGTCCTTGGGCAGCGCGTCGGCGGGATCGCTCTCGAACCTGTTGTCCTCGGGGATCACGGTCGGCCATTGTTCCGTACGCCGTCGCGGCCCACCCCGGCGGTGAGTGAGGCAGGGTCCGGATGCAGAAAACCTGCCTCACTCACCGCTCGATCGCCTCGGCGGTGCGTGAGGCAGGTTCTGCGTCACGAGAAGCTGCCTCACTCACCGCTCGATCGCCTCGGCGGTGGGTGAGGCAGGTTCTGCGTCACGAGAAGCTGCCTCACTCACCGCCCGGCGGGGCAGCACGGGCCGGCGGTGAGACAGGGAGGGCGGTCAGGCGCTGCGGTGGGCGCTGCGCGCGACGGTGGCGCGCAGGGCGTCGAGCTCGGCCTCGAGCTCGGCGACGATCACGATGGCCTCGGCGGCGCGCCCCTCGGCGTCGTCACGACCCCGCTCTGCGATCTCGCGGCCACGCTCGGCGGCGTCGGCGCGACGGGCTTCCTGGCCGCGCTTGAGCTGCGACTCGGCGGCGGACTTCTGGGCCGTCGACAGCGCGCGCTCGAGCACGGCGAGCGCCTCCTCGCGGTCGGCGATCTTGCGGCGCATGTCGGCGGCGAAGGCGGCGGCCTCCTCGGTGCGCTGCTCGGTGAGGACGCGGTAGTCCTGGGCCTGCTGGGCGCGGTCGCGCGCGGCGTCGTGGCGGGCCTGCATGAGCTCGGAGTGGGTGATGCGGGTGGCGGCGGCCCCGAGGACGAGGGCCACCACGGCAGCGACTGCGGTCAGGCCGGCCGACGAGGACACCAGCGCGGCCACGACGACCGCGGCGGCGACGGCGAGGAGGACGACGGCGACGACCAGGCGCGTGCTGCGCTGGCGACGACGTGCCGCCGCGCGGGACGCCTGTGACTGCTGGGGCTGCTGGGAAGGCATGGCGCCACCCTAGGCCTGCGGCCGGCCCCCGTCCGCGCGACACGCACGCTCGAGGGCCAGTGAGGCGAGGGCCACGACCGCGCCGGCGACCGCCGCCACCAGGGCGCGCAGGATCCAGCGGTCGGCGTACTGCGAGTCGTCACCCAGCCAGCTGACGGCGTAGCCGACGTAGCCGGCGCCCACCAGCGTGCCGCCGAGCGCGCACGCCCGGGCCAGGACGAGGCGGTTGACCGCCTGGTGCGGCTCGAGCCGCTCGCCGCGCACCTGGACCGTCTGCCACGTGTGCCACGCGAGGAAGGACATGATGAGCGCGACGAGGACCAGCGCGAGGGCCTGGGACCACGAGACCAGCGGCGCGCTGCCACCGACGCGGACCATCAGCGGGTGGATCCCCCACCCGAGGACCAGCCCGACCACGGCGCAGGTCGTCAGCGCCCGCGCCGACGTCGGACGCAGCGACCCGTGTGGCTCCGACGGCTCGTCGTCCGGTCCGGGCTGGCTCACCAGCGGGTCACTCGACCTCGAGCGTGAGGTCGTCGCGCTTCTTGACTCCCGTCGAGTCCGCCGCCATCAGCAGGTCGGCGATGGGGCCGCGCTCGGGGAAGACGGCGTCGGGCTCGAGGTCGTGCCAGGGCTGCAGCACGAACGCCCGCTCGTGGGCGCGCGGGTGCGGCAGGCGGAGGAAGTCCTCGTTGGAGCGGCGGTCGCCGACGACGATGAGGTCGACGTCGAGCGTGCGGGGGGCGTTGCGGACGTGGCTGCGCTCGCGCTCGTAGGCGTCCTCGATCGCCAGCGCGCGCTCCATCAGGCGCGCGGCGGGCAGCGTGGTGTCGGCGAGGACGACTGCGTTGAGGTAGGGACCGGAGCCGTCGGGCGAGTCGACCGGGGCGGTCTCGTAGACCGGCGAGACGCCGGTGACGAAGAAGTCGGGGGTGTCGGCGAGCGCGTCCACCGCTCCCTGCAGGGACGACAGCCGCTCACCGAGGTTGGATCCGAGAGCGACCACCACCCGGCGGATCGGGTGCATCTCTCCGGTGAGGGAGTCGGCATCCACGAGGTTGGGATTGGGTGTCTCAGTCATGAGCGTTGCCTCGCGTTCTGGTGATCGTCAGCGCGACGTCCGAGTACGTCGCGTCGATGGGTGCATCAGGTTTGTGGAGCGTGACTCGCGCCCATTCAACACGAGTGTCCAACAGGCACACATCGGCGATGCGTTGCGCGACGGTTTCTATCAGGTCCACCGGATCGCGCTCCACGGCGGCCTTCACGTCGGCGGTCAGGGTGCCGTAGTTCACCGTCTCCACCAGGTCGTCGGTGGCGGCCGCGCGACGCGTGTCGATCCCCAGCACCAGGTCGACGACGAAGGTCTGCCCCTCGCGCCGCTCGAAGTCGAAGACGCCGTGGTGGGCCCAGCACTCGATGCCCGTCACGGACAGCTCGTCGGTCATGCGTGGTCCTCCCAGTGGGACAGCGGGTCGGTGGCGTCAGCCTGTGGGGCGTCGGAGGACTCGCCCATCGCCACTCCCATCGCCGCGACGACGGCGAGCGCGTCCCGCGTGGCGCGTACGTCGTGCACGCGCAGGCAGTCGACGCCGCGGGCGGCCAGCAGGGCGACGAGGGCCGCGTGGGCGTATTCGCGCCCGTCCACGGGCCGCGGCTCGCCGTCGACGGTGAGCAGCCGGCCGAGGAAGGACTTGCGGCTCGCCCCGACCAGCAGGGGGCAGCCCAGCTCGCGCAGCGAGCCGAGCGAGGCCAGCAGCTCCCAATTGTGGTGGCCCTCCTTGGCGAAGCCCAGGCCCGGGTCGAGGACGACCCGCTCGCGCGGCACCCCGGCCGCCTCGATCGCCTCGAGGCGGTCGCCCAGCTCGCGGCGTACGGACTCCACCACGCCGTGCGGGGAGTAGTCGGCGAAGTCGCGCATCCGGTCGGCGTGCGCGCGCCAGTGCATGGCGACGTAGGAGGCGCCGTGGTCGGCGACGACGTCGAGCACCCGCGGGTCGGCCAGGCCGCCCGACACGTCGTTGACGATCCGTGCCCCGGCGGCCAGCGCCGCCTCGGCGACCTCGGAGCGCATCGTGTCCACGGACAGCAGCGCACCGCTCGCGGCGAGCTCGCGGATCACCGGCACGACCCGGTCGAGCTCCTCCTCGACGAGCGGGCGGGTGGCGCCCGGGCGGGTGGACTCGCCGCCGATGTCGAGCAGGTCGGCCCCCTGGGCGAGGAGGGCGCGACCGTGGTCCACCGCCGCCTCGGTGGTGTCCCATCGGCCGCCGTCGGAGAACGAGTCCGGGGTGACGTTGACGACCCCCATCACCCGGGGAGCACGTGGGCGGCGGCCCTCGGTCACCTGGTGCCCGAGATCAACGCCATCGCCTCGGCGCGGGTGGCCTGGTTGGTCAGCATCGCGCCGCGCACCGCGGAGGTGATCGTGCGCGCGCCGGCCTTGCGCACGCCGCGCATGGTCATGCAGAGGTGCTCGGCCTCGATCACGACGATCACGCCGCGCGCCTCGAGGATCTCCATGAGCGAGTCGGCGACCTGGGTGGTCAGCCGCTCCTGCACCTGCGGGCGCCGGGCGTAGACGTCGACGAGCCGGGCCAGCTTGGACAGCCCGGTGATCTTGCCGGTCTCGGCGGGGATGTAGCCGACGTGGGCGACCCCGGTGAACGGCACGAGGTGGTGCTCGCACATCGACCACAGCTCGATGTCACGGACCAGCACCATCTCCTCGTGGCCGATGTCGAAGGTGGTGGTCAGCACGTCGCGGGCCGTCTGGCGCATGCCCAGCGTCATCTCGGCGTACGCCCGTGCGACCCGCGCCGGCGTGTCGAGCAGGCCCTCGCGGGAGGGGTCCTCCCCCATCGCCGCCAGCAGCTCGCGCACGGCTGCCTCGGCTCGCTCGTGGTCGAAGTCGGGCACCTCCTCGGGCGCCCGCTCCGGGACCGTGATCGGGTCGGTCACGGAGCGTCCGGGTGCGGCGGCGTCGGGGTGTCCGGGCCGAGCTCGGGGGCGCCGTGGATGTCACCACCGGCACCCGGGGGCGTCAGGATGGCGCCGCCCGAGGACTCCGGGGCGAGCGCGCCCGCGTGCACGCGGTCGCGGATCTCCTGCGGGATGTCGACCGGCGGGATGGTCGAGGGCACCCGCTCCGGCGAGCCGGTCCAGGCCGGTCGCGCGGACCGACGGTTGAGCGGCTCGAAGATCGTGGCGATCTCGCCCTTGTCGAGGGTCTCCCTGTCGAGGAGCGCCAGCACCAGGGAGTCGAGGACGTCACGGTTGGTCTCGAGGATCTCGAAGGCCTCCTGGTGCGCCTGGCCCAGCAGCTTCTTGATCTCCTCGTCGACCGCGGCGGCGGTCTCCTCGGAGTAGTTGCGGGTGTGGCCCATGTCGCGGCCCAGGAACGGCTCGGAGTTGCTGTCGCCGAGCTTGACCGCGCCGAGGCGCTCGGTCATGCCGTACTGGGTCACCATCGCGCGGGCCAGGCTGGTGGCCTTCTCGATGTCGTTGCCGGCGCCCGACGTGACGTCGTGGAAGATCAGCGCCTCCGCGGCCATGCCGCCGAGCATGTAGGCGAGGGAGTCGAGCATCTCGCTGCGCGTCTGGGAGTACTTGTCGCGGTCGGGCAGGACCATCGTGTAGCCGAGCGCACGGCCGCGCGGCAGGATCGTCACCTTGTGCACCGGGTCGGTGCCGGGCAGCGCCGCGGCCACCAGGGCGTGGCCGCCCTCGTGGTAGGCGGTGATGAGCTTCTCGCGCTCGCTCATCAGGCGCGTACGACGCTGCGGGCCGGCGATGACGCGGTCGATGGCCTCGTCGAGGGCCTCGTCGGTGATCATCTTGGCGTTGCCGCGAGCGGTGAGGAGCGCGGCCTCGTTGAGCACGTTGGCCAGGTCGGCGCCGGTGAAGCCGGGCGTGCGGCGCGCGATGCTGAGCAGGTCGATGTCCTGCGCGATCGGCTTGCCGCGCGAGTGGACCTTGAGGATCTGGTGGCGGCCGTTGAGGTCGGGGGCGTCCACCTGGATCTGGCGGTCGAAGCGGCCCGGGCGCAGCAGCGCGGGGTCGAGGACGTCGGGGCGGTTGGTGGCCGCGATCAGGATGACCCCGCCGCGCACGTCGAAGCCGTCCATCTCGACCAGCAGCTGGTTGAGGGTCTGCTCGCGCTCGTCGTGGCCGCCGCCCATGCCGGCGCCGCGGTGGCGTCCCACGGCGTCGATCTCGTCGATGAAGACGATGGCGGGTGCGTTCTCCTTGGCCTGCTCGAACAGGTCGCGCACGCGGCTCGCGCCGACACCGACGAACATCTCGACGAAGTCGGAGCCGGAGATGGAGTAGAACGGGGTGCCGGCCTCGCCGGCGACGGCGCGGGCGAGCAGGGTCTTGCCGGTGCCGGGAGGGCCGTAGAGCAGGACGCCCTTGGGGATCTTGGCGCCGACGGCCTGGAACTTGGCCGGGTCGGTGAGGAACTCCTTGATCTCGCCGAGCTCCTCGATCGCCTCCTCGCAGCCGGCGACGTCGCTGAAGGTCGTCTTCGGCATGTCCTTGGTGATCAGCTTGGCCTTGGACTTGGCGAACTGCATGACGCCGCGTCCGCCGCCGCCCTGGGCCTGGTTCATCAAGAAGATGAAGAGCAGGATGATGAGCGCGAACGGCAGGAGGGTCGCGAGCAGCGAGCCGAGGAAGCTCGGCTGGGGGGTCTCGGCCTTGTAGGACTCGATGGTCCCCTCGTCGACCTGCTCCTCCACGGCCGCGATCAGCGTCTCCTCCTGGCCGGTGACGTAGGAGGCAACGACCTTCTCCCCGCTGTCGCGGACGCCGTCGTCGAGCGTGGCGCGCATCTCGTAGTCGACGCCGTTGAACTCGATCTCCTCGACGTCACCGTCGGAGATGTAGGTGGAGAGGGTCGAGGTCTCGACCTCGTCGTAGCCGTCGCTGGGCGCGAGGAACTGGATCGCGAGCAGCACCGCGAAGGCGGACAGGACGATCCACAGCCAGGGACCCTTGAATATGCGCTTCACAGGTAACTTTCACCGGTTCGGAGTTGAGGAGGCGACGCTACACGCCGCTCGGGCGCTCATTCTTTCAGGCGGGGTGAAGCGGCGCCCGCGATCACGAGTAGACGTGGGGCGCGAGGGTGCCGATGTCGCGCAGGTTGCGGTAGCGCTCGCGGTAGTCGAGGCCGTAGCCCACGACGAACTCGTTGGGGATGTCCCAGCCGACGTACTTGGGCTCGACGGGCATCGAGAGGGCCTCGGGCTTGCGCAGCAGCGTGGCGATCTCGACGCTGGCCGGGTTGCGGCTGGAGAGGTTGTTGACCAGCCAGCTCAGCGTGAGCCCGGTGTCGATGATCTCGTCGACGATGAGCACGTCGCGGCCGCTGATGTCGGTGTCGAGGTCCTTGAGGATGCGGACCACACCGCTCGACTTGGTGCCGGACCCGTAGGAGCTGACGGCCATCCAGTCCATCTCGAGGTGGCGCGGCATGGCGCGGGAGAGGTCGGCCATCACCATGACGGCGCCGCGGAGCACGCCCACCACGAGGAGGTCGCGGCCCTCGTAGTCCTCGGTGATCTGGACCGCCATCTCGCCCAGCCGCTGCTGGATCTGGGCCTCGGTGAAGAGGATGTTGACCAGGTCGTTCTCCACGTGGGACGAGTCCATGGCTGAAGCCTAGGGCGTACGCCGCGCGCCCCCGCCGCCGGTCGGCGCGAGGGTCCGGCTCTCGCGCGGGTCCGCGCGGGAGTCCTCGTGCGGGCCCACGGGCAGGCGCGCGACGAAGGTGCTGCCCTGGCCGGACCGGCTGGTCACGTCGAGCTCGCCGCCCATCAGCTCCACGAGCTGGCGGCAGATCGCCAGGCCGAGCCCGCTGCCGCCGTAGGGGCGGGTCGTGGAGCCGTCCACCTGGCGGAAGGACTCGAAGACCGTCGCGAGGTCGTCCTCGGCGATGCCGATCCCGGTGTCCGAGACGGCGACCTCCACCGCACCGACGCCTCCGCCCGCGTCGGCCGCCGGGCGCACGTCGAGGCGTACACCTCCCTCCGGCGTGAACTTCACCGCGTTGTCGAGCAGGTTGCGCACGACCTGCAGCACGCGGGTCCGGTCCCCCGTCATCGTGGTGGGCACGCCCGGGGCGACCTGGTGCTCGAACCGGATGCCGGCACGGGCCGCCCGGGGCGCGTAGGCGCCGACCAGGTCGGCGACCACCCCCGCGACGTCAAACCGCTCCGCCGCCAGCGAGACCTGACCGGCCTCGATCCGCGAGAAGTCCAAGATGTCGTCCACGAGGGCCGTGAGGTGGTCACCCGAGCGTCGCATGGTGGCGAGGAGGTGCACCTGCTCCTCGTCCAGCGGTGTGTCCTCGAGCAGCTCGGCGGTGCCCAGCACCATGGTGAGGGGCGTGCGGATCTCGTGGCTCATGGTCGCGAGGAACATCGACTTGGCCCGCGACGCGTCGAGCGCGGCGTCGCGCGCGAGCTCCAGCTCGCGCAGCGCGCGCTCCTCGGAGCGCATCAGCCGGGCCGTCCGGACGAACGCCAGGAGGGTCAGCGTGGTGGCGCCGACGACCACCAGGACGAGGTGGTCGAGCTCGTCGCGGGTGTCGGCGAAGAGCATGAGCACGGGAGGCACCAGCAGGGGGACGATCGCGATGCCCATCTGGACCATGCGGCCGTTGGGCAGAGCGGGACCGCGGTCCACCCCCGACTCGGCCGAGCGCCACGTGCTCCGGGCCAGCAGCACCGGGGCGACCATCCAGGCGGCGTCCATGAGCAGCACGGCGTCGCCCTCGACGGACATCAGCCAGGCGATGTCCGCGGCCAGCCACAGGACGACGCCGATGCCGAACGACGCCTCGAGGTGCGCGCGCGCCGTCCGGCTCATCAGCACCCGGGCCACGAGCGCGAGCAGGACGGCGTCCGCCACGGGGTAGACCGACCACACGGCACGCACGTGCGGGGCGAGCTGCTGGTCGTTGACGATCGTGTGGATCGAGAAGTTCCAGAAGACCAGGATGCTGACGACCACGATCGTCACCGCGTCGAGCACCAGCGCCTGGGCGTCGCGACCCACCTCACTGCGGCGCAGCAGCACCCACAGCGCGGCGCACAGCACGACGTAGCTCGCGAACCACAGCGGGTCGGCCACCGACACGTCCGTGTCGCGCCCCTGCCACGCGAGCAGCTCCCAGGCGGTGTCGCCCAGCGCGGTGAGCAGGATGCCGGCCGCGACGAGCGAGCCGAACCGCCGGTGCTCCGCGGGGCTGCGGAGCGCTCCGACCCACGCCACCGCGCTGGCTCCCAGCAGGACGCCGAGGTAGACGAAGCGGTCGAGGGCAGCACTGTCCGCGACTGCGTAGACCCCCACCGCCGCGACGACGAGGGCGCCCACGCAGACCTCCACCCGAGTCCGCTTCCCCACGCGTCGGATCGTATGTCGACTGGTGGCCCGCGGTCCGGTAGTTGGGCGAGTTCGCCGTCCGGTCTCACCCCTCGGGTGCGGCGACGAGCTCGGCCACCACCTCGGCGAGGTGCTTGAGCGAGAACGGCTTGGTGACGTAGCGGGTCGCCCCGGCGGCGAACGCCTTCTCCCGGGTCTCCGCGTCGGCGTGCGCGGTGAGGATCACGATGGGCACGGAGCGCAGGTCGGGCAGCTCGCGGAGGCGGGCGCACAGCTCCCCACCGTCCATCGTCGGCATGCTCCAGTCGAGCACCGCGGCGGTGCAGCCCTCGGCCGTGGCGAAGGCCAGCGCGGCGAGCGGGTCACCGGAGCTGTGCACCTCGAAGCCACGCCGGCGCAGAGCGAAGACGATGAGGTCACGGATGTCGTCGTCGTCGTCGACGACCAGCACTCTGTCCATGGCTCCCCCGTTCCGGGCGGTGCGCCGTCGTCGGGCGCGCGATCCTCAGGTACCCACTCTGCACCGTCGTGAGGTGTCGCCGCTCCGTTGCTGGGTCCCGGACGCTCAACGGGCCTCGACCACGAGCAGTCCGTCGCGGCGCACGGCGCGCAGGTGGCCGGGGAGGTCGATCCACTTCTGGCCCCGCCAGCCGACGAGCAGCTTGTCGACCTCGAGGACGTGGTCGCGGGTCAGCTCGGACGCCGGGGCGCCGGCGTCGAGGGCGGCCCGGTGGACCACCCGGTGGCGCAGTGCCGGCGGCCGGGCGCCCAGGGTGGCGACGTCGAGGCCGCCGTCCCTGCTCACCTCGGCTAGCACCTCGGCGGCGAGCAGGTCGAGCAGGGCGGTGTCCTCGCGCAGCTGGTCGGCGGTGCGGGCGAGCGCCTCGGTGATCCCCGGGCCGAGCTCGGCCTCCAGCACGGGCAGCACCCGGTCGCGTACGCGCACGCGGGTGTAGCCGGGGTCGTGGTTGTGGGGGTCGTCCCAGGGCTCGATGCCCTCGACCAGGCAGGCGGTGAGGGTGTCGGTCCGGCGTACGCCGAGCAGCGGGCGCGCGAAGACGCCGAAGCCGGGCCGCATGCCCTGCAGCGAGCGACCGCCCGAGCCGCGAGCCAGGCCGAGCAGGACGGTCTCGGCCTGGTCGTCGAGGGTGTGGCCGAGCAGCACCGTGCGGGCGCCGAGGTGGGAGGCGACCTCCTCGAGGACGGCGTACCTCGCCTCCCGCGCGGCGGCCTCGGGACCAAGGCCGGAGACGGCGTCCACCGTGACGCGCGCGGTGAGCGTCTCGTCGACGCCCATGGCGGCGAGCTGGGCGACCACTCGGTCGGCCTGGGCGGCCGAGCCGGGTTGCAGGCCGTGGTCGACCGTCACCCCGACGACGCGGAGGTCGCGCTTGTGGCCCTCGAAGACCGCGGCCGAGGCCAGGGCCAGCGAGTCGGCCCCGCCGCTGCACGCGACGGCGACGACGTCGCCCGCGGACAGGCCGGACAGCGCCGCACGGACCGGGAGCCGGACCGCCGCGACGGAGGGGTGGAGCGTCACAGCACCCGGGCGACCCAGGCGTCCGGATCGCCGATCTCGTCCTTCGACGGCAGCGTCTCCGGCCCGGTCCACACGGCGTTGAACTGCTCCATGCCGACCTTGTCGACGACGTGGCGGACGAAGACGGCCCCGTCGCGGTACTGCGCCATCTTGGCGTCGAGGCCGAGCAGCCGCCGCAGCAGCTTGTCGAGCGTGCCGACGCCCTGGCGGCGCTGGTTGAACTTGGTGCGGATCTGCGCGACCGACGGGATGATGCTCGGGCCGACGCCGTCCATCACGACGTCCGCGTGGCCCTCGAGCAGCGACATGACGCCGGTGACCCGGTCGAGGATCTCCTTCTGCTCGGGCGAGGACACGATGTCGACGACGCTGGCGTTGCCGCCGCGGATCGCCTCGGCCCCGCGCCGCAGCCCGTCGAGCAGCGCGCTCGGCTCGATGGTGTCGGCGACGGCGTTCATCTGGGCCATCAGGTGGTCGCCCAGCCACGGGTTCGCCGTGAACTGCACGCGGTGGGTCTCCTCGTGGAGGCACACCCAGAGCCGGAAGTCGCTCGGGTCGGCGGAGATCTCCCGCTCGACGTGCACGATGTTGGGCGCGACGAGCAGCAGCCGGCCGTGCGGGTCGTGGAAGGGGTCGAACTGGCCGAGCACCTTGCTGCCGAGGAACCCCAGCAGCAGGCCGACCTCGGCGCCGGTGACCCGCGAGCCGATGGCGGCGGACAACCCGGACGGGGCGCCCTTCTTCTCGGTGAGCTTGTCGACGATCGGCGTCAGGATCTTGGCGAACCCGTCGGCGTTGGCCTGCAGCCAGCCGCTCCGGTCCACGACGAGCACCGGCGCCGTGCCGGCCGTCGTCCGCAGCCCGGTGAACTCGCTGACGAGCGGCGTCGACCTGGCCGCCCCCTCACGCAGCTCGATGACGGCGGCGGCCGCCTCGTCGGCGGACACCTCGGGCCCCGGGCCGGCGACCTTGGACCCCACGGTGACGGCGAAGTCCCAGTCGATCAGGTTCATGTCCCGACCCTAGCCGGGCGCGAACAATCCCTCCCCCGCCCAGGGAGGGGGTCCCCGGCGCGCCCGCGACGTGCAGGAGGAGCGAGCCGGACAGGCCCATGCGGGACCGACTCCTCGAGCGTTCCTCCAACTTCTGGGGGCGTACACGCCTCGACATGTTCGGGTTTCCCCGCATAGGCGGGGAAACCAGCGCGAGACAGACGGGGAAACCAGCGCGAGGGCAACCACCGCAGCGAGGCGGTCAGACGCACCGCCCGTCAGGCACCACAGCGGCACGCCGCGAGCGCCGCGGCGGCGCGGTCGAGGGCCTCCTGGGCGTCGTACCTGTTCTCCGGCCGCGTCCTGTCGGCGGCGAGGACGAAGGCCATCGGGGTGCCGTCGCGCCCGACGGCGATCCCGGCGAGGGCGTTGACCCCGGTGAGGGTGCCGGTCTTGGCACGGACCAGGCCGCGCGCGACGGCGGGACCCTCGGCGAAGCGGTAGGTCAGCGACCCGGTGAAGCCGGCCACCGGCAGGCCGGTGACGAGGCTGCGCAGGTCCTCGCCCTCGGGCGAGGCGGCGTGCTGGAGGAGCTCGAGGACCGTCGCGGTGGACACCCGGTTGCGCCGCGAGAGCCCGCTGCCGTCGTACACCTCGTCGCCGCGGCTCTCGATGCCCCGCCAGGCGAGCGCCTCGAGCACGCCGGTGGCGCCGGCCTCGAAGGAGCCCGTCTCCAGCATCGCGATCCCGACGTGGTGGGCCACGACCTCGGCGCCCTCGTTGTCGCTGACGTCGATGATCCGCTCGCCGATCTGCGACAGCGGTGCGCTCTCGACCGCGGCGAGCTCCTCCGCGCCCGGGGGTACGACGACCCGCCGCGGCTGGCCGGTCACCCGGAGCCCGGCGGCGCGCAGGCCCTCGGCGAAGGCCCGGGCGGCGGCCAGGGAGGGGTCGTCGGAGCGGGACTGGCCGTCGGGCTCGACGCCGCTGTCGACCATGAGCGCGGTGATGGGGCTGACGATGTCGTCGGGGACGTAGTCGCGCCGCCAGGCCGGGTTGTCGGTGGGGCCGGCGAAGAGGCTGTCGTCGAAGCGGACCCGAACCGGCGCCTTCCCGCCGAGCGCCTCGGCCGCCTCGAGGGCGAGCGTGGTGACGTCGGCGCGGGCGGGATAGGTGGTGGCCGCCTCGGTGAGCGAGAGCGGCTGGCTGGCCAGCAGCGGGTCTCCCCCGCCGACCAGCACCACGTCGCGCGGGCGGTCGCCGCGCACCACGCGGGTCGTGAAGCGGCGGTCCGCGCCGATCACCGCCAGGGCGGCGCCGACGGTCAGCAGCTTGGTGGTGGAGGCGGGCAGGTAGCGCTGCTCCTCCGTGCTCCACCCCGCGGGGCCCGGCGTCAGCGACGTGACGGCTGCGACGACGTGCCGGCCCAGGTCGGGGTCGGCGAGGTCGGGCGCGAGGGCGGCCGCGACCGCTTCGGGATCGATGGCCGCCGAGGTGTCGACGGGGTCCGCGCCGGCGGACGCCGGTGCCCAGTCCGGCAGCTCGAGCCCGGCCGGCGGGAGCACCTGCTCGGGCTCGGTGGCCGGGTCGGCGGCGAGGCCGGGCAGGTAGCGCTGGCCCCACTCGAAGCGGTACGCCCCCACGGCCGCCGCCAGCAGCGCGAGCACCAGCAGCGTCGGCACCCACGTCGACACCCACGCCCACACCGGGTGGCGTACGTCACGTCGGCTCCGGGACCCTCTCGCTTCGCGCATCGGGGCCATTGTGCGCGAGACTGCGTGCACAAGCGTCCGCCGGGCTTCCGGCCGGCGCAGCTGAGTGCGAGTGGACCGGCCCGACGACGTGCCGGAGAGGGCGAGGAAGACGTGCTGACGTTCGACGTGCTGGTGGAGATCCCCAAGGGGGAGCGCAACAAGTACGAGGTCGACCACGAGACCGGGCGCATCCGCCTGGACCGCATGCTCTTCACCTCGACGGCCTACCCGGCCGACTACGGCTTCATCGAGAACACCCTCGGCCAGGACGGCGACCCGCTCGACGCGCTCGTGATCCTGCAGCAGCCCACGTTCCCCGGCTGCCTGATCGAGTGCCGTGCCATCGGCATGTTCCGGATGACCGACGAGGCCGGCGGCGACGACAAGGTGCTGTGCGTGCCCGCGCACGACCCGCGCCTCGAGCACCTGCGCGACATCAACCACGTCTCCAAGTACGACCGCCTCGAGATCCAGCACTTCTTCGAGGTCTACAAGGACCTCGAGCCCGGCAAGTCCGTCGAGGGGGCCGACTGGGTCGGCCGCGTCGAGGCCGAGGAGGAGGTCCACGCCTCCTTCGAGCGCTTCAAGACCGAGGGCCACGGCAACGACCTCGACAACATCGCCGACGACAGCCTCGGCGAGGACGCCTGACCCAGGACCGAGCGGTCCCGGGTCGGGCGACCCGGCGTCAGACGACCCGGCGTCAGGCTGCGGTGCTCGCGCCGTACGCCGTCCCGGCCGCGTCGCGGGCCGGCTCGAGCGCCTCGGCGAGGATCTCCGTGACCCGCCCGACCGGGCGCACGTCGAGCGCGCTGAGCAGCTCGGCCGGCACGTCGTCGAGGTCGGCGCGGTTGCGCTCGGGCACGTAGACCGTCGTCAGGCCGGCCCGCTGGGCGGCGAGCAGCTTCTGCTTCACGCCGCCGATCGGCAGCACACGTCCCGAGAGCGTCACCTCACCGGTCATGCCCACCTCGGACCGCACGGGGCGGCCGGTCAGCAGCGACACCAGCGCGGTCACCATCGTGACGCCCGCGGACGGGCCGTCCTTGGGGATCGCGCCCGCCGGGAAGTGGACGTGGATGTCCCGCTCGAGGGCGGCCGGCTCGATGCCGAGCTCCACCGCGTGGGCGCGCACCCACGACAGCGCGATCGACGCCGACTCCTTCATCACGTCACCGAGCTGGCCGGTCACGGTCAGGCCCGCCTTGCCCTCGGCGACCGACGTCTCGACGTAGAGCACGTCACCGCCCAGGCCGGTCACGGCCAGCCCGGTCGCGACGCCGGGCACGTCCGTGCGCTCGTGGCTGTCCGGCATGAAGCGCGGCCGGCCGACCAGGCCGGCGAGGGCGTCGCGGTCGACGTCGACCCGGTCCACCTCCCCCGTCGCCAGTCGCGTCGCCGCCTTGCGGAACGCCTTGGCCAGCAGCCGCTCGAGCTGGCGGACACCGGCCTCGCGGGTGTAGTTGGCGGCGAGCTCGCCGAGGGCGTCGTCCGACACGGTGACCTCGTCGGCCGTGAGCGCGGCCCGCTCCAGCTGCCGGGGCACGAGGAAGTCGCGCGCGATGGCGATCTTGTCGTCCTCGGTGTAGCCGTCGAGGGTGACCAGCTCCATCCGGTCCAGCAGCGCCGACGGGATCTGCTCCACGACGTTGGCGGTGGCCACGAAGAGCACGTCGGACAGGTCGAGGTCGAGCTCGAGGTAGTGGTCGCGGAACGTGTGGTTCTGCGCCGGGTCGAGCACCTCGAGCAGGGCGGCGGCCGGGTCGCCGCGGTGGTCAGCGCCGACCTTGTCGACCTCGTCGAGGAGGACGACCGGGTTCATCGAGCCGGCCTCCTTCATGGCGCGCACGATGCGGCCCGGGAGCGCGCCGACGTACGTGCGCCGGTGCCCGCGGACCTCCGCCTCGTCGCGGACGCCGCCGAGCGCGACGCGGACGAACTTCCGGCCCAGGGCGCGGGCGACCGACTCTCCCAGCGAGGTCTTGCCGACCCCGGGAGGGCCGGCGAGGAGGATCACCGCGCCGGAGCCGCGGCCGCCGACGACCTCCAGGCCGCGCTCGGCCCGGCGGGCGCGCACGGCGAGGTACTCGGTGATGCGCTCCTTGACCTCGTCGAGGCCGTGGTGGTCGGCGTCGAGCACCGCGCGGGCGGCGACGACGTCGTGGGAGTCCTCGGTGCGCACGGCCCAGGGCAGCTCCAGGACGGTGTCGAGCCAGGTGCGGATCCACCCGGCCTCGGGGTTCTGCTCGCTCGCGCGCTCCAGCTTGTCGACCTCGCGCAGCGCCGCCTCGCGGACGTGCTCGGGCAGGTCGGCGGCCTCGACGCGGGCGCGGTAGTCGTCGGAGCCGTCCGGCTCCCCCTCGCCGAGCTCCTTGCGGATGGCCGCGAGCTGCTGGCGCAGCAGGAACTCGCGCTGGTTCTGCTCGAGCCCCTCGCGGACGTCCTGGCTGATCTTGTCGTTGACCTCGTCCTCCGCGTCGTACGCGCGGGTCCACTCGACCAGCGTGCGCAGCCGCTCCCCCACGTCGGGGGTCTCGAGCACCTGGCGCTTCTGGTCCTCGGAGAGGTACGGCGCGTAGCCGGAGGTGTCGGCGAGCGCGTCGGGGTCGCTGATGCGGCGGACGTTGTCGATGACCTGCCACGCCTCGCGGCGCTCGAGGATCGACACGACGAGCGTGCGGTAGTCCTCGGCGAGCTCGCGGAGCTCGTCGGTGACGGGGGTCGCCGGGACCGCCTCGGCCTCGACCCACAGCGCCGCGCCCGGACCGGTGACTCCGGCACCGATGGCGACGCGGCGCTCCGCACGCAGCACCGCGGCGGGCCGGCCGCCGGCGAACCGGCCGACCCGGTCGACGACGGCGACGACGCCGTGCGTGGCGTAGCGGTCCTCGAGGCGGGGGGCGACCAGCACCCGGGTCGGCTCGGAGTCCGTGTCGGAGTCCGTGTCGGATCCGGTCTGGGAGTGGGCCAGGCGGGCGGCGTCGATCGCGGCGCGCGCGGAGTCGTCGAGCTCGATGGGCACGACCATGCCGGGCAGCACGACCGTGTCGTGGAGGAACACCACAGGGAGGGACAGGTTCTGCGTCATGTGGGTGGAACGTCCGCCACGGCGACGCCGATTCCGGTCGGGGTTCCGCTCAGCGCGAACGCCCGGGCGAGGTCACTGCCGGGCGAGGTCGACCTCCTCGAGCACCGACCCGAGCTTGTCGGGGTTGCGCACCAGGAACAGCCGCGTCACCACGCCGTCCTCGACGAGCATCGTCCCCACGCCGTCGCGGTGCCCGGCGATGACGAACTGGATGGCCGGCGAGCCGTTGAGCCACACCGGCACCAGCTCGAGCGTCTCCGGCGTCACGGCGGTCAGGAAGCGCAGCACCTTGTCGCGCCCGAAGATCGGGTTGAGCGCGGCCTGCACCTTGCCGCCGCCGTCGGTCATCAGCACCACGTCGGGCGCCAGCACGTCCATGAGCGACTGGAGGTCGCCGGTCTCGGTGGCGGCCCGGAACCGCTCGATCACCGCGTCGCGCTCGGCCGCGGTGACCGACGCCCGCGGCCGGCGCTCGGCCACGTGCGCGCGGGCGCGGCTGGCGATCTGGCGCACCGCCGGCTCCGACTTCTCGACGGCCTCGGCGATCTCGGCGTACGGCACGTCGAAGACCTCACGCAGCACGAACACCGCGCGCTCGGTCGGCGGGAGGGTCTCCAGCACCAGCAGCATCGCGGTCGAGACGCTGTCGGCGAGCTCGACGTCCTGGGCGACGTCGGGGGTGGTGAGCACCGGCTCGGGCAGCCACGTCCCGACGTAGTCCTCGCGGCGCCGCGACAGCGTGCGCAGCCGGTTGAGGGAGAGCCGGGTGGTCATCCGCACGAGGTAGGCGCGCGGCTCGCGCACCTCCTCGACGGCCACGTCGGCCCACCGCAGCCAGACCTCCTGGAGCACGTCCTCGGCGTCGGCGGCGGAGCCGAGCATCTCGTAGGAGACGGTGAAGAGGAGGTTGCGGTGCCGGGCCCAGTGCCCGAGGGGATCGCTCGTGCTCACGTGGCGATCGTGCCAGCCTGGGCGAGCGGCAGCTCGCAGACGTCGCTGAAGCCCTGCGACGCGAGCCCCATCGCCGAGTTGAACCGCGACCGCTCGTTCTCGACGGCGACCATCATGGTCAGCTCGACGACCGCGGCGTGGCCCAGCCGGTCGTCGAGGGCGGCCACCATCTCGTCGGTGACCTCCGGCGGCGTCACGGTCATCGCCTCGGCGTAGGCCATCACGTCGCGCTCGAGGTCGGTGAAGACCTCCGACTCCCGCCAGCGCGGCACCTCGCGGACCTTGGCCTCGTCGAGGCCCTTGGTGTGCGAGATGAAGTAGCCGAAGTCGAGGCACCACGAGCAGCCGATCACGGCAGCGCTGGCCATCTCCGCGTACGCCTTGAGGTGCGGGTCGAGCGCCGTCCACTTCCCGATCTTCTGCTCGAAGCCGAAGACCGCCTTCATCACCGGCTTGTTGTGCCACAGGACGTAGGCGTTGTCGGGGACCTGGCCCCACATCCGCTTCGCGACGCGGGTCATCAGGGCGCCGTAGGCCCCGTCGATCGTGGCCCGGGGGATCCGGAACTGGCTGGGCATGTCATCACTCCATCTGCGACGTGGTGGGTCGGACGACATGGAGACACCGGCCGGCTCCGGGTTGTGACAGGTCGGAGGCGGCAGACTGGGGAGGTGGACGTACGGGTCGGGTTGTGCGGCTGGACGGTGTCGCAGGCGTCGTACGCACGCCGCTTCCCCGTGGTGGAGGTCCAGCACACGTTCTACGAGCCACCGGCGGACGCCGTGCTGCACCGGTGGCGCGCGCAGGTGCCTCCCGGGTTCGAGTTCACCCTCAAGGCGTGGCAGGTCGTCACGCACGAGTCCGGCAGCCCGACCTACCGGCGCCTGAAGCGACCGCTCCCGGAGAGCGCCCGCGGGCAGGTCGGTGCGTTCCGGACCACTCCTCCGGTCCTCGCCGGCTGGCAGCGGACGCTCGAGTGCGCCCGGCTGCTGCGCGCGACCGCGGTGCTGCTGCAGTGCCCGCGGAGCTTCCGCCCGACGGTCGACAACGTCCGCCGGCTGCGTGCGTTCGTGTCGCAGGTGGACCGCCCGGCCGGTCGGCTGCTGTGGGAGCCGCGCGGCGAGTGGCCCACCGAGCTGCTCGTCGAGCTGTGCACCGAGCTGGACCTGGTCCACGTCGTCGATCCGATGCAGGCCGAGACGGTGACGCCGGAGCAGACCTACTACCGGCTGCACGGCACCACGGGCGCGCGGCACGTCCACACCGACGACGAGCTGCGCCGCGTGAGGGACCTGGTCGACGGGCGGCCGATGCCCTACGTCATGTTCAACAACATGCCGCGTGTCGGCGACGCCGAGCGCTTCCTCACCCTCCTCGGTCACTGACCCCGCTGGTCGAGGCGGCCCCTCAGGTCGCGCGCAGGAAGGCGTCCACCGCGCGGGCCACCTCGAGGTGGACCTCGGCGGTGCGGACCGCGTCGGGGGTGCCCATGCCGTGGTCGGCGTCGATCACCTCGAGCACGTGACAGCCGGCGTCGGCGAGCTCGCGAGCCACCGCGGCGTCCCAGAGCTCGTCGGCCGGTCCCCCGACGAGGAGCTGGCGTCCGGCGTTCGCAGCGATGCCCTCGGCCACCACGGGCTCGACGAGGAGCGGCGTGAACCAGATCGCGTCGAGCCCGCGCTCGGCGGCGTACGACGCGGCGCGGGTGCCGAGCGACTTGCCGACCACCAGCACCTGGTCGGCGTCCTCCGCGGCGTGCGCGGCCTCGACGTGCCGGCGCACCCACGCGTCGGGGTCCTCGTCGCCGCGGCTCGTGGAGTCCCACCAGATCTGCTGGACGGTGAACCCGTGCTGCAGCAGGGCGATGCGGGCGAAGTCGAGGAGCGGCGCGCTGGGCGGGTAGGCCCGGCCGGGCGCGACCAGCGCGACCCCGCGGCTCCGCTCCGGCGGCTCCCACCGGGTCGGGAGGCCCCGAAGGTCATGCCGGGCCGGCCTTCACGGCCCGGAAGTAGCCGAGCGCGCCGTGGAGCGCGAGCTCGACCTGGGCGCACCCGGCCTCGCGCAGCCACGTGCGGGCCTCGTCGGAGGTGCACATGGGGCCGAGGATCCCGGCGCGGCCGGCCACGCGGCGCAGCGGCTCGTAGCGCGCGCCGGTGTCGGTGAAGATCGAGCTGCCGGTGATCACCCCGCCGGGTGCCAGGACCCGCACCATCTCGACGACCGCGCGGTGCGGGTCGGGGAAGCAGTGCAGGCCGGTGAAGGTCGCGACCAGGTCGAAGGTGGCGTCGGCGAACGGGAGGTCTCCCACGTCCGCCAGGGTCGTCCGCACCTGGTCGGCGACGCCGAGGCGGTCGGCGGTGTCGCTCGCCCGCCGGAGCATGGTGGCGGAGATGTCGGCCGCCACGACGTCGAGGCCCTGGCCGGGCCGGACGCCGCGCAGCGCCACCCCGGAGCCGGTGGGGACGTCGAGCACCCGCGAGCCCGCGGGCAGGTTGCCGAGCTCGGCCGCCGCGTCGTGCAGCAGCGCGAGGTCGCTGCCGGTGCCGGCCCGCCAGGCGGCGCCGCCGACGCGCTCGTGCTCGACGAGCCAGGGGTAGACGTAGGACCACAGCGGGTCCTCGCTCCAGCCGCCCAGCCCGGGGAGCCTCACGCCAGCAGCTCCTCGGACCGGAGGACCTGCTCGGGCACCCCGAACGCGTCGACCAGGTCGACGGCGAGCGGCCGGAGCTTGCGGCAGAGGGCGTTGACCTCGCGGCTGATCGCCTTGGACCGGGTGCTGGACAGGCGGCCGTGCTCCATGAACCAGGCGCGGTCGGCCTCGATGGTGCTCAGCGCGTGGAGGTCGCAGAGCAGGTTGAGGGCCACCTTGAGGTCGCCGTCGGGGAGGGCCGCGGTCCTCGCCACGAAGGCCTCGAGCACCAGCCGCTCGGTGTGGGCGCGGGCGGCGGCGATGACGTGGTCCTGCACGCGGGAGAACACCGCGCCCGGGTCGGCGCCCTGGTCGACGCCGCGCTTGAGCCGCCGGGCGACGCCGCCGATCATGTGCTCCTCGCGGAAGCGCAGCATGGCGAGCTGGTAGTTGGGGTCGAGGAGCCCCGCCTCCTGGTCCCACGTGTCGCCGCCGGGCAGCAGGTCGCGGACCGACTGGACGAGCTTGTGCACCGCGGTCCGCTCGACGACGGTGTCCACCGCGAGGCCGGCCACGAACCGGGCCATCCCGAGCTGGTCCATGTCCTCGAACTCACCGGCGTAGTCGGTGAGCAGGCCCTTGGCGACGAGCTGCAGCAGCACGTGGTTGTCGCCCTCGAAGGTGGTGAAGACGTCGGTGTCGGCCTTGAGGGCCGCGAAGCGGTTCTTGCTGATGTAGCCGGCCCCACCGCAGGCCTCGCGACACTCCTGGATGGTGCGGGTCGCGTGCCACGTCCCGAGCGCCTTGGTGCCCGCGGCGCGGGACTCCAGCATCCGGCGGGCGTGCTCGTCACTGCCCGGCTCGATCGGACCGGGGCCGGAGAACACGTCGTGCAGCTGCCCGGCGACGACCTCCTGCGCGAAGTGGAGGGCGTACGTCCGGGCGAGGAGCGGCAGGAGGCGCCGCTGGTGCATGCCGTAGTCGAGGAGGACCTGCTCCTCACCGGAGGCGGTGGTCTCGAACTGGCGACGGCGCACGGCGTAGCGGGTGGCGATGGTCAGCGCGACCTTGGCCGCGTTGATGCCGGCGCCGCCGACGCAGACGCGGCCCTGCACGAGGGTGCCGAGCATGGTGAAGAACCGCTTGTTGGCGTTGTCGATCGGTGAGAGGTAGCGACCCTCCGGCGTGACCTCGGCGAACTGGTTGAGCAGGGCGGTGCGCGGCACGCGCACGTGGTCGAACCAGAGGCGGCCGTTGTCGACGCCGTTGAGCCCCATCTTGGGTCCGCAGTCCTCGACGCGCACGCCGTCGAGGACCCGACCGTCCTCGCGGATCGGGACCACGAAGGCGTGCACGCCGTGCCGCTCGCCGCCGACCTCGAGCTGGGCGAAGACGACGGCGAGCTCGGCGTGGGCGCCGGCGTTGCCGATGTAGTCCTTGCGGCTCTCGTCGTCGGGGGTGGTGATGACGAACTCCTCGGCCTCGACGTCGTACGTCGCGACGGTGCCGAGGGCCTGGACGTTGGAGCCGTGCCCGGTCTCGGTCATCGCGAAGCAGCCCATCGTGCGGCCGCTGACGAGGTCGGCGAGGTGGGCGTCGTGGTGCGCCCTGGTGCCGAGCTGGAGGATCGCGCCGCCGAAGAGGCCGAACTGCACGCCGACCTTCACCAGCACCGACAGGTCGCCGTAGGCGAGGGTCTCGAAGGCCGCGACCGACGCGCCGATGTCGCCGCCGCCGCCGTACTCCTCGGGGAAGCCCATGCCGGTCTGGCCGGTGCCGGCCATGGTCACCACCACGTCCCTGACGCGCTCGCGGAAGTCGGCGGTGCACAGCTGCTCCTCGTCGAGCAGGATCTGCGCGTGCTCGACCAGGTTGGCCCGCACCAGGTCGCGGACCTCGCGGTAGCGGCCGTCGAGCACCGCCCGCAGCGCGTCGACGTCGACCTCCGGCTGGCGGTAGCCCCTGTCGGTGGCGTGGACGGCGTCGTCCTCCACCCGCTCGATCGCGGGCGCCTCCGGCTCGACGGCGGGCATCTCGTCGGGGACCTGGTCGGTGGCCGTCTCGGCAGGCATGGCTCCCAAGGTAGCCATGCCGGTAGGTTCACCGCGATGAACGTGTCGGATGCCACCCCTCCGGGCGACGACCCGGGGACGATGGCCTACAACTTCGCGGTCGTCGGCGTGCAGAAGGGCGGCACGTCGACACTCGCGGTCACCCTCAACCAGCACCGGCTGGTGTGCCAGGCGCCTGACAAGGAGCGGCACTACTTCGACGACGAGACCGTCGACTGGTCGGCGCCGGACTACGCCCGCGACTACACCGCGCCGCGGCGCGCGCCGGTCCATCGCCTGCTCGGTGACGCCAGCCCCACCTACCTCTACTGGCCGCGCGCGCTCGAACGGATGCGCGCCTACAAGCCGGACATGCCGCTGGTCGCGGTGTTCCGCGACCCGCTCGAGCGGCTGTTCTCGCACTGGGTGATGCTGCGCTCGCGCAACCTCGCCTGGCCCGACTGGCCCGACTTCCTCACCGAGTGGCCGCACACCTCGCTGCCCGACGCGGTGCCCGACGACGTCCGCACCATGCGGTGGCGGCACATGACCGGCCTCGCGCGGGGGTTCTACGGCGAGCAGCTGCAGCGCGGCTTCGAGCTCTTCGACCGCCAGCAGTGGCTGCTGCTCGAGCTGCGCGAGATGCTCGGCGACTTCGAGGCGACCATCCACCGCACCACCGACTTCCTCGACCTGCCGCGCTTCGAGCGCGTGCCGCCGCTGAAGAACTGGCACGCCGGGGCCGAGCAGGTCCCCGGCACGGCCCCGACCGCCGACGACCTCGCCCGGGTCGCGGAGGTCTACGCCAAGGACCTCGCCCTCTTCGAGGAGCTCTCCGGGATCGACACCTCGGCCTGGCCGACCCGGCTGGTGCTGGACGGGGAGCTGGACCCCGCCGAGCTGGCGGTGCGGTTCGGGCGGAAGGTGCGCTGAGCCGGAGGTGGGTCTGGGGGGCTTGCCTGCTTGCCTGCTCCCTCGGCGGTCCCCGGATATCCGGTGACCACCGTGCTCACAGGTAGAGATCTCGACCTATAAGCACGGAACTCGGGTGCACAGTGCCCGCTACGGGCGGGCGAAGAAGTTGGGCGCGCGCCAGTAGTACATCGACTCCTGGCTGACGTTGCGACCGGTGCGCGGCGCGTGGATGATCTGGCCGTCGCCGATGTAGATCGCCACGTGGTAGATCGAGCTCGGGTTGCTCGACGAGCCCCAGAACACGAGGTCGCCCGGCGCGAGCTGGCTGGCGGCGATGCGGGTCGACTGGGTGTACTGCGCGACCGAGTAGTGCGGCAGCGTCTTGCCCGCGCGGGCCCACGCCGCGGAGGTGAGGCCCGAGCAGTCCCAGGAGTCGGGACCCGCGGCGCCGTAGCGGTACGGCTTGCCGATCTGCGACCGCGCGAAGGCGATCGCCGCGGACGCGTCACCCGCGGCCGGGACCGGGGTGGCCGTCGGCGTCGGCGTGGGGACCGGCGCCGGTGTCGCGGTGGGCGTCGGCGTCGCGGTGGGCGTCGGGGTCGGCGTCGCGGTCGGCGTGGGCGTCGGGGTCGGCGTCGCGGTCGGCGTGGGCGTCGCGCTCGGTGTCGGAGTGGGGGTCGGGGTCGGCGCTTGCGTCGGGGTCGGAGTGACCGTCGGGACGGGCGTCGGAATGGGGGTCGGCGTCGCGCTAGGCGTCGGCGTCGGCGTCGGCGTCGGGTTCACCGCCGGAGTAGGCGTCGGCGTGACCGTGGGCGTCGGCTGCTCCTCCTGCTCCTGCTGCGCGGCCAGCGCTTCGGCCTCGGCCTGCGCCGCCTCGGCGGCGGCCTCGGCGGCGGCCTCCTCGAGCGCGGACTGCCGGCGCTCGGCCAGGCGTACGCTGACGCCCTGCAGCTCGGCCAGCTCGGCGATGAGCGCGGTCTTGGTGGCGGCGATCGACTCGGCCTGCGCACCGGCATCGGCTTCGGCCGCGGCGGCGGCTGCGTTGGCCTGCTCGGCCTCGAGCTCTGCGGCCGCGGCGCGCTCGGCGGCCCGTGTCGCCGTCGCGGAGGTGACCTCGGCGACGGCCGAGGCGGCGATGAAGGCGTCGTACTGGTCGTCGAGAGCGTCGGAGGTGTTGCCCATCGTGACCGTCGTGTCGATGAGCGACTCAATGCCGTCGGCCTCGACCATCGCAGCGAGGCCTTGGACCTGCGAGGCCTCCTCGTAGGAGCGCACGACCGTGTCGGCGTACAGCTCGCGCTGGGCGTCCACGTCCTCGCGGGCCGACGTCGCCGCCGCGTCCGCAGCGCGGGCGTCCTGCCGTGCCTGCTCGGCCCGCCAGCGGGCGCCGTTGTAGGCCTCGGCGGCCTGGGCGGCGGCGTCGCCGGCCGACTCGAGCGAGAGGTTGGCGCGGATCAGGTCGGCCTGCACGTCCGCCACGTCGCGGCCCTTGTCGGCGGCGTCCTGCTCGGCGGCGTCGACGTCGGAGCGGCTGGGCGCGGCGTCCTCGGACGTGTTCTCGGCGAAGGCGACGCCGTGGCCGCCGAGCGCGAGTCCGACGACCAGCACGCCCGCGGTCGCCCAGCGTGACGTCGTACGACGCGGCGCAGGCGTCGGGTCGAGCGGTGCGAACGGCACGGGTTCCCCTCAAGGGTCTCGGGACCGTGCGGCTTCCCCACCGCACGGGCAACTTCCGGCACGCTAGTCAACTTTCGTCACACTGGGAACTCTTTCCCCAACTATTTCACCTTCGTGCGGCGTGTCCGCTTGACGAATGACATCACTGCGATTTTGAACCACACCGATGTCATTCCGGTGGGCGGTCACCGGATATCCGGTGACCGCCGGGGTTACAGGTGGAGATCTCGACCTCGAAGCACGGAACTCGGGCGCAAAGCTCGGGCCGACCGAGGCCGAGCCCGCGTTGTCCACAGATCTCTCCGAGGCTGCGTAGCCGGCTCCGGCGACGGGCAGTCACCCCTGGTGATGAGACCACCGACCCCGCCTCCGACCGCCCGTGACCTGACCGGGCTCGTCCACCTCCGCCGCGACCTCCTCGCGAGCGGGATGAGCGACACCCACATCGACTGCCTCGTCCGCACGAAGGTCCTCCGCCGCATCCGGTACGGCGCCTACGTGACCGCCGACGTCTGGGAGTCCTGCTCTTCCGAGGACCGGCACCGCCTCCTGGCAAGGGCCGTCCTGGCGCGTGCGCACGAGGCGACTGTCCTGACGCACGCCACGTCGGTCGTCGAGCGCGGCGTGCCCGTGTGGGGGTTCCCGCTCGACGTCGTGCACACCACTCGTGAGCACCCGGAGCGGGCCGGCAGGCGCCAGCAGGACTGGGTGCCGCACCGCGGCGTCCTGACGCCGGACGACGTCGAGGTGGTCAACGGCGTGCTGGTGAGCAGCGCTGCGCGGTCGGCGTTCGAGGTCACCACGGTCGCCGGCGTGGAGGCCGCGCTGGTCGTCGTGAACCGGCTGCTGCACGCCGGAGCGATGAGCCTCGAGGACTTCGCAGCGCAGGTCGAGGAGCACCGGTCGTGGCCGGGGAGCCTCACCGCCCACGTGGTCCTGCGCCTGGCCGACGGGCGGCTGGAGTCGGTGGGCGAGGACCGGTTCAGCCATGTCGCCTACCTCTACGGCCTGCCGCGGCCCGAGCCGCAGGTCGTGGTGCGCGACGAATGGGGCAACGTCGTGGCGCGCCTCGACTTCGCCTGGCCGGAGCTCGAGGTGTTCCTCGAGTTCGACGGCCGCGCCAAGTACGAGCGGCACCGGCTCCCGGGTGAGTCGCTCGACGAGTTCCTCATGCGCGAGAAGAAGCGCCAGGAGCTGGTCTGCCTGCTGACCGGGTGGGTGTGCCTGCGGGTCACGTGGGCCGACCTCGACCGGCCGGAGCTCCTGGCGACGCGCATCCGCAGGGTGCTGGCGGGCCGGGGCCTCAAGAGGGGCTGACCCGGGAGCTTCGCACCCGAGTTGCGTACTTCGAGGTGGAGATCTCTACCTGTAGGCGCGGTGGTCCCCGGATATCCGGGGACTCCAGACCCAAGAAGACCAACAGACCCCCGACCACCTACTCCACGTCGACCGGCACCTGGCTCGTCGTCGAGGTGGGATGGGAGGCCAAGCCCCGTCTGTCGAACTTCTGCCCGCTGGCGAGCCCCCCGAGCCAGAAGGCGAAGAGGGCGATGACGACCCCGGCGAGGTCGTCGGCGATGTAGTGCCAGCCGAAGTAGAGGGTCGCGACGACCGTGATCGCGAAGTTGGCCCAGAAGATGATGTGGAGGACCCGGTTGCGCAACGTGTACTGCACCATCAGCGCCACCAGCAGGGTGATCGCGACGTGCAGGGACGCGAAGCCGGCGACCGACTGCACGGCACCCTCCGCGCCGTCGCGGATCACGCCCTTGCGCCCGTAGAACAACGACTCCATCAGCGCGCTCGAGCCGGTGGCCGGCAGGTCGACGTAGAGGTAGGAGTACTGGAAGCCGGGGCCGAGGGTCGGCAGCGCGTAGTAGGACGCGGTGCCGAGCGACCACGCCAGGCACTGCGAGGTGGCGAACCAGTAGCCGAAGGTGATGTTGCGCGACCACACCAGCCAGGCGGCGAGCGCCAGCGGGACGAGCGGCAGGAACCACAGGTAGATCGTGGAGAGGAAGTGCGCCGAGATGCCGGTGCCGAAGATCGTGTGGAGGATCGTCGCGGGCTCGTGGCCGAACATCAGCGCCCGGTCCACCAGGTGCAGCTCACGGTCGTACTTGTCCTCGCCCATGATGAAGGGCAGGAAGGACTTGAGGTTCCGGTAGCAGACGTAGGTGATGTAGAAGCAGACCAGGCCGAGGACGACCAGCACGATCCGCTCGCGGTCCCAGTGGGTGCGGATCCGCTCGCGCACGATGTCGGGCATCAGCGCGGGCTTCATCTTCGAGGCGTAGAGCGTCCGCGGGAGCAGGTCGAGCAGGAAGGCGCCGAAGACCAGCAGCGGCAGCCGCAGCCACGACGGACCGAGGAACCCCTCCGGGTCGACGAGGGGCCGGTCGAGCACCAGCGCAGCGGTCACCGCCAGCACACCCATGGTGGCGGCGACTCCCACGAGCAGGGCATAGGCCGGTCTGTACACGGGCGTCAGTCTAGGGACGGGTCAACCCCCGTCCCGGTCGGCAGGACGGCGAGCCGTGTCACGTCCACGCCCAGCCGGACCCGGTCCCCCGGCGCGGCGCGGCTGCCCAGGGGCGCCACGGCGTCCACGGTGCCCACGCCGTCGGCGACCACGACGAGGCGCACCTGCTCCGGGGTCACCCGCGCCGACTCGACGGTCGCCTCCACGGGACCGGACGGGTCGAGCACGAGGGAGGAGCGGCGTACGGCGACCGCGGGCGCCGCCGGGAGCCCGCCCGCTGCCAGCACGCGGGCGGCCGCGTCGCCGCGCAGGACGCGGGCGTAGCCGAGGAAGAGGGCCGTCTCCTCGTCGACCGGCGCACGCCAGACCTCGTCGATCGCCCCGCCCTGCACGACCCGGCCGTCGCGCATCACCGCGAGCCGGTCGGCCAGCGCGAAGGCCTCCTCGTGGTCGTGGGTGACGAGGAGCGCGGTGGTGCCGGCGCTGCGGAGGATCTCGCGCAGGTCGCCCGCCAGCCGCTCGCGCAGCGTCTTGTCGAGCGCGGACAGCGGCTCGTCGAGCAGGATCAGGCGCGGCTCCACCGCCAGCGCGCGGGCGAGGGCGACCCGCTGGCGCTCCCCGCCGGAGAGGGTGCCGGGCAGCCGGTCGTCGTAGCCCGCGAGCCCGACCAGCGCCAGCAGCTCGCGCACCCGGGCCGCGACGCGCGCTGAGGGCGTACGTCGCAGCCGGAGGGCGTAGGCGACGTTGCGGGCGACGGTGAGGTGCGCGAAGAGCTGGCCGTCCTGGAACATCAGGGCGAAGCCGCGCTTGTGGGTCGGCGTGCCGCCGAGGTCCTCCCCCGCCCACGACATCGAGCCCGACGAGAGCGGCTCGAGCCCCGCGACCGCGCGCAGGAGCGTGGACTTGCCGCACCCCGACGGGCCGAGGACCGCCAGCACCTGGCCGGCGGCCAGGTCGAGCGAGACCCCGTCGACGGCGACGGTGTCGCCGTAGCGGACCGACACGTCGCGCAGCGAGAGCGCCATCAGAACGCCCCCACTCCGGGCACGCGCAGCCGCTCGACGGCGACCATCACCGCGGCGGTGGCGGCGGCCAGCACGACGGACGCCGCGAGCGCCATGCCGTAGTTCATCTCGCCGGGGTGCCCGATCAGCCGGAAGATCACGACCGGCAGGGTCGGTTCGTCGTCGCGGGCCAGGAACGACGTCGCGCCGAACTCGCCCAGCGACGCGGCGAAGGCGAAGCCGCTGGCCGCGAGCATCGGCTTCCAGACCACCGGCAGGTCCACGGTCAGCAGGGTGCGCCACGCGGACGCCCCCAGCGACGCGGCCGCCTGCCGCTGGCGGTCGTCGATGCCGCCGAGCACCGGCGTCAGGGTCCGGACGACGAGCGGCAGCGCGACCAGCGCCTGCGCCATCGGCACCAGCAGCGCGGAGTCGCGCAGGTCGAGCGGCGGCTGGTCGAGGGTGATGAGGAAGCCGAACCCCAGCGTCACGGCGCTGACCCCGAGCGGCAGCATGAAGAAGCCGTCGAGGGTGGAGCGGACGCGGCGCTCGGCGACCGAGTGCGAGCGGCGGGTGACGACGAGCGAGACGACGACGCCGACCAGCAGCGCCATCCACGTCGCGTCGACCGCGGTGCGGAGGCTGGTCACCAGCGCCGAGGTCACCGGCACCAGCAGCGCCTGGTTGTCGCCCGCGGTCGTCAGGGCGCGGTAGTTGTCGAGCCCCCAGCCGTCGCCGACGGTGAGCGACCCGGCCACCAGGGTGAGGATCGGCAGCAGCATCGCGCCGAGCACCAGCAGCGTCGCGACCACGACCGGGGCGTCACCGCGGCGTACGGCGCGTGCGGGGGTGGCCGTGCGGTGGGCCGTCGGGTCGGGCGTGGCGCGCAGCCGCGCGGCGAGGGCCAGGAGCCCGACCACGACGACGATCTGCAGCACCGACAGCGCCGCGGCGGCCTGGAGGTCGAAGATCGTCGTGGTCAGCAGGTAGATCTCGGTCTCGACCGTGGCGTAGCGGACGCCGCCGAGGGTCAGCACGATGCCGAACGCCGTCGCGCAGAAGAGGAAGACGATGCTCGCGGCGCCGACGATGGCCGGCCGCAGCGCCGGCAGCGTCACGGTGCGCAGCACCTGCCACGGCGAGGCGCCGAGGGCGGCCGCCGCCTGCCCCGGCCGGGGGTCGAGCGACTCCCACGCGACGCCGATCGTGCGCACGACCACCGCGACGTTGAAGAACACCAGCCCGCACACGATGGCAACCGGCGTCCCGTCGAGGTCGAGGAACCCCAGCGGTCCCCCCTCCCCCAGCAGCTGGCGGAACGCAACGCCCACCACGACCGTGGGCAGCACGAACGGGACGAGGAAGGCGGCCCGGACCGCGGCCCGTCCCGGCAGCGCGAGGCGGTGCAGGGCGTACGCCGCCGGGAGCCCGAGCACGACGGAGAAGAGGGTCGCGGCGCCCGACGTCCACACGGTGAACCACGCGACGCGGTGCACGCGCGGTCGCGCCAGGACCTCGAGCACGGCGCCCGGGGCGAAGCGTCCGTCGACGAAGAAGCCCTCGGCGACCATGCCGGTGACCGGGAGGACGAAGAGCACGCCGAGCACGAGCACCGGCCCGGCGGCGAGCAGCAGGAGACCGGCGATGCGTCTCATGGGGTGCGGTTCATCGGGAGACGACGTCGGTCCACTCGGTCAGCCACTGCTCGCGGTTGGCCGCGATCTCCTCCGGGGAGACCTCGTAGGGCTCGGTGGGCTGGGGCGCGAACCGGGCCCAGTCGTCGGGGACCGTCGCCCCCGGCATGACCGGGAAGACGTACATCGACTCCGGCAGCGCGCTCTGCACCTCGTCGGAGAGCATCCAGTCGACCAGCGCCGCGGCGCCGTCGGGGTTGTCCGCACCGGCCAGCACGCCGGCGTACTCCACCTGCCGGAAGCAGGTGTCGAGCAGCGCCTCGGTGGTGGTCCGGCCACCCTCGACGGTGAAGGCCGGCGAGGAGTCGTAGGACACCACGACGGGGCGGGTGCCGGTCTCGGACGCGGCGGTGAAGTCGCCGTAGTAGGCGTCCTCCCAGCCGTCGACCACCTTGGCGCCGTTGGCGAGCAGGTCGGTCCAGTAGTCGCGCCAGCCGTCGCCGTGCTCGGCGACCGTGGCCAGGAAGAAAGCCATGCCGGGGCTGCTCGTGGAGGCGCCCGGCGTCACGAACAGGTCGGCGTAGGCCGGGTCGGTGAGGTCGGCCAGCGTGCGCGGCGGCTCGATGCCCTCCCGCTCGAACCAGGCGGTGTCGACGTTGACGCACACGCTCGCCGAGTCGACCGGCACCAGGCGGTCGCCGCCCTCGGCGAGGGCGTACTCCTCGGGCGGGGTGGTCGTCGTGGTGACCTCGGCGAACGCACCCTCGCCGAGCGGACGAGACGCGAAGGTGTTGTCGATGCCGAACGCCGCGTCGGCGATCGGGTTGTCGGCCGTGAGGCTCAGCTTGGTGGCGAGCGTGCCCGCGTCGCCGGCTGCCCGCACCTCCAGCGAGTAGCCCGTCTCCTCCTCGAAGGCCCGCACCAGCTTCTGGGGGAGGGCGAACGACTCGTGCGTGGCGAGGACGACGGTGCCGCCCGCCTGCGTGGCGCCGGAGGACGCCGACTCGGTGGCGCTCGGGGCCTCGTCCCCCCCACCGCCGGCGAGGCTGCAGGCCGTGAGGGCGGACGCGGTCAGGGCCGTCACGAGGGCAGCGCGGACTCGTACGTGCAACATGGTGGACTCCCTATCGCCGGTGCTAACCGGATCAGGTTCGTAGGGTCTGCGGCTGTCCCGCACTCTCAGCACGCCCGCGCGTGCTCCCCTGTCTTGTGGCACCACCCTAGCCGCGGCCACCCACACCCCCGCCCGCCCCTCCGCCCGCACCGCGGCCCGCCACCTACGCTGCCTCCATGCCGAGCACCCGACACGACCTGCTGGCCCGCGCCATCCCGCGCCTGCGCCGCGCCGGCGACCTCGACACCGAGCCCGCCGAGCGGGCCCGCGTCGAGGCGCGGCACCGCACCCAGGACCGGTCGCTGCCGGTCCGGGCCACCCCGGGCTTCGCGAAGCGGTGGGAGGTGTCCGTGGAGGACCTCGGGTTCCCCTCCTACGTCCTCACGCCGCGCGACCGGCCCGTGCGCCGCACGCTGCACTACCTCCACGGCGGCGCCTTCATGGCACCGATCGACGCCTTCCACGTCCGCTACGCCACCCGGCTCGCCGACGCGATCGGGGCCAGGGTCGTGCTCCCCGACTATCCGCTCGCTCCCGAGCACACGTGGGCCGACTCCCACGACGCCCTGGTCGCGGACGCCGCGCGCTGGAGCGGCCAGGAGGGCGGTGCGGTGCTGGCCGGGGACTCCGCGGGCGGCGGGCTCGCCCTCGCCGTCGCGATGTCGGTGCGCGACCGGGGCCTGCCGGCCGCGAGCCACCTGGTCCTGCACGCACCCTGGGTCGACCTCACCACCTCCACGCCGGAGACGCGCGAGGCGGACCTCGTCGACCCGTGGCTCTTCTACACCAAGCTCGAGGCGTACGCCGGCTGGTGGGCGGGCTCGGCCGAGGACCTCGGCCGCCCGGAGGTCTCGCCGGCGCTCGGGGACCTGTCGGGGCTGCCGAGGGCCCTGATGCTCTACGGCACCCGCGACCTCCTGCACCCCGGCTGCCGGCTGCTCGCCAAGCGGGCCGCCGACGCCGGCTGGGACCTGACCTCGATCGAGGAGCCGGACCTCATCCACGTCTACGGGCTGCTGCCGCTCATCCCCGAGTCGCGGCGCGCGTTCGACCAGGTCGTGGAGTTCCTGCGATGAGCACCCGGGTGCTCACCACGACCGTCGACGAGCTCCCCGCGCGGACGGCGTACGACGTGTGGCGGCTGCGGCAGCAGGTGTTCGTGGTCGAGCAGGACTGCCCCTACCCCGACCTCGACGGGCGCGACCTCGAGCCGACGACCCGCCACGTCGTCCTGCTGGAGGACGACGAGGTGGTCGGCACGCTGCGCGTGCTCGACGACGGCGACGCGATGCGGATCGGTCGCGTGGTGGTGGCACCGGCGGCGCGCGGGCGCGGGCTGGCGGCACTGCTGATGGACGAGGCGATGCGCCTGTGCGGCGACCGCGCGGTGCGGCTGGACGCCCAGACCGGGCTGACCGCCTTCTACGCGGGCTACGGCTTCGAGGTGACCGGGCCCGAGTTCGACGAGGACGGCATCATGCACGTGCCGATGAGTCGGGCACGACCATGAGCACCGGGCCGAGCACCTCCTCGCGCACCAGCCGCGAGCCCGGCTCCACCCCGCCGATGACGGTCGGCGCGACCCACCAGCCGCCGTCGCGGTCGAGGACGTGGCCGCCGAGCGCCACGTCGGCGCCCTCGGACCTGGCCAGCGCGACGTAGCGCAGCACCCGGTCGCGGGCCACCGGCGAGCGGAGCGGCCCGCAGCGGGTGGCCGGGTCGGTCGGGTCACCGACCGCGACCTCCTCCATGGCCCCGAGCGCCGCGCGGAGCGCGTCGGTGTAGCGGTGGGTGGGCACGACGACGCTCGCCGGGAGCCGGCAGCCCTGCCCGGCGTTGGCCACCAGCTCGACGGCGGCGGCCCGCACCACGGCGTCGAGGTCGTCGTCGTCCGCGACCCGGACCGACCGTGCCCCACCGACGTCGAGTCGTACGCGCTTGCCGGCGCCACCGGCCGTCGCCCCGACCCGCTCGCCGACGACCGCCGACCCGGTGAAGGACACCTCGTCGACCCGGCGGTCGCGGGTGAGGGCGATCGCCACGTCGACGTCGCGGGTGGTGACCACGTTGAGGACGCCGCGCGGCACGACGTCCAGCGCGATGCGGCCGAGCTCGAGAGCCGCGGAGGCCGCCTCGGGCGCGGGCTTGAGCACGACGGTGCCGCCGGCGAGCAGCACGCGGCCGACCTCCTCGATCGCCACTGCCAGCGGCGACGTGGCCGGGGTGAGCACGAGCGTCACGCCTGCGTCCTGCTCGGGGTCCGGCACCACCTCGTGGCCCATCGCGGCGATCGGCGCGTCGACGTGCGCCTCCCGCAGGGCGACCGGGACGCCGGTCTCGGCGGCGAGCAGCAGGGCGAGGTCGTCGGCCCGTGCGGCCAGCGCCTCGCGCAGCTCGGTGACGGCGTCCACGCGCAGCGCGGTGTCGGTGCTCCACGTCGTCGCGTGCCGGGCCCGCCACGCCGCCTCGGCCGCGGCGTGCGCGTCGGTGACGCCGGCGTCGGGGACGTCCCAGAGCCGCTCGCCGGTCGCGGGGTCGCGGGCAGGGAAGCTCCACCCGTCGGCGGTGGCCCGCTCCGCGCCGTCGACCGGCAGCCCCGACGACCGGGCGTGCTTGCTCATGGGACAACTCCATCACGCCGGGCTCGGCGCGCCGAGCACCCCTCCGGTGTCCTAGGTTCGACCCGTGCGCGACGACCTGGGAGCTGATGTCCCGCTCGGCGCGCCCGCGAGCCGCGTCGTCTCGCTCGTCCCGTCGCTGACCGAGGCGCTGGCCGCCTCGGCGCCCGACCGGCTGGTCGGCGCCACCGAGTGGTGCACCCACCCGGCGGACCTCGAGGTGGCGCGGGTGCGCGGCACCAAGAACCCCGACCTCGCCGCCGTCCGCGCCCTCTCCCCCGACCTCGTCGTGGCCAACATGGAGGAGAACCGCGAGCTCGACGTACGCCGCCTGCGCGACGCCGGCGTCGCCGTGCGGGTCACCCGGATCGAGACCGTCGAGGACGCGCTGGGCTCGATGTCGCGCCTGTTCGCCGAGGCCCTCGACCTCGCGGATCCCGGCTGGCTCGTCGAGGCGCGCGACCTCTGGTCCTCCCCGGCGCCGGCGCGGCTGCGGGTCGCGGTGCCGATCTGGCGTGACCCGTGGATGGTCGTGGGGTCGCCGACCTACACCGACGACCTGCTCACCCGGGCCGGGCTGGTCAACGTGCTGGCCGGCCGCGACGGGCGCTATCCGCCGGTCACGCCGGCGGACATCGACGGCGCCGGCGCGGACGTCGTGCTGCTGCCGGACGAGCCGTACGTCTTCACCGCCGACGACGGTCCGGAGGCGCTGGCCACCCCGACCCGGCTCGTCTCGGGGCGGCTGCTGACCTGGTACGGCCCGGCGATGGTCGAGGCGCACGCGGTGCTCACCGCGCTGCACCGGTGACGCCGGCCCATCGCTAACCTCCAGCCATGACCCGCGACCCGATCGGCGAGGCCCACCGCCAGTGGGTCGCCCACGGCTGGCGCGACGCCGCCGACGGGATGGCGATGGTGACCTCGGTCGTGCGGGCCCAGCAGCTGCTGATGGAGCGGATCGACGCGGTGCTCCGCCCGCGCGGGCTGACCTTCGCCCGCTACGAGGTGCTGCGGCTGCTGTCCTTCGCCCGTGGCACGGCCATGCCGATGTCGCGCCTGGGGTCGCTGCTGCAGGTCCACCCGACCAGCGTCACCAGCGCCGTGGACCGGCTGGTGGCGCAGGGCTACGTCGAGCGCGTGCGCAGCGACGAGGACAAGCGCGTCGTACGCGCCGTGCTCACCGAGGCCGGCCGGCAGGCCGTCGAGGACGCGACCGCCGCCCTCAACGGCGAGGTCTTCGAGCGGCCCGGGCTGCCCGGGGGCGACGTGCGGGAGCTGACCGACCGGCTGACCTCGCTCCGGACGGGGCTCGGCGACCTCTGAGGGGGTCGGGGTGGGCTGCGGCGGCCAGCTCGGCGGTCCCCGGATATCCGGGGACCACCGGCCTTACAGGTAGAGATCTCCACCTCGAAGCACGCAACTCGGGTGCAAAGCACCCCCGCCCTTGTGACTTCCGAGTAATAGTTGGATGTCCTAGCATCGGACCATGGCCGACCTGCACACCCCGCGCAACCCGATCCGCCTCGTCACCGCGTCCGCGCTCTTCGACGGCCACGACGCCTCGATCAACATCATGCGGCGCATCCTCATGAGCCAGGGCTGCGAGGTCATCCACCTCGGCCACAACCGCTCGGTGCAGGAGGTCGTGGACGCGGCGCTGGAGGAGGACGTCCAGGGGGTCGCGGTGTCGTCCTACCAGGGCGGACACGTGGAGTACTTCGAGTACCTCGTCGAGTCGCTGCGCGCCGCGGGGGCCGGCCACGTCCGGGTCGTCGGCGGCGGCGGGGGCGTGATCGTGCCCTCCGAGATCACCCGGCTGCGCGAGTCCGGCGTCACCATCTTCTCCCCCGAGGACGGCCAGAGGATGGGCCTCGTCGGGATGATCAACTCGGTCGTCGCCGACTGCGACGTCGACCTCTGGCAGGACGCGCAGGTCACCGTCGAGCAGGTGCTCACCGGCGACCGGTTCGCCGTCGCGCGGGCCATCACCGGCGCCGAGGGCGGACGCCTCGACGAGGCGACCCTCGCCGAGATCCGCGCCGCGGCCACGCGCCGCGTCGTACCCGTGCTCGGCATCACCGGCACCGGCGGGTCGGGCAAGTCCTCGCTCACCGACGAGGTGGTCCGCCGGTTCCGCACCGACCAGCAGGACAAGCTGCGGATCGCCGTCGTCGCGGTCGACCCGACCCGGCGCAAGGGCGGTGGCGCGCTGCTCGGCGACCGGATCCGCGCCAACTCCCTCGACGGCGACCGGGTGTTCTTCCGCTCGCTCGCCACCCGCGGCGCCCACGAGGTGCCCGACCACCTCGCCGACGTCATCGCCGTGCTCCAGGCCGCCGGCAACGACCTGGTGATCGTGGAGACGCCCGGCATCGGCCAGGGCGACGCCGGCATCGTGCCGCTCGTCGACCACTCCCTCTACGTCATGACGCCCGAGTTCGGCGCCGCCTCCCAGCTCGAGAAGATCGACATGCTCGACTTCGCCGACACCGTGGCCATCAACAAGTTCGAGCGCCGTGGCGCCAAGGACGCGCTGCGCGACGTCGGGCGCCAGCTGGTCCGCAACCGCGAGGCCTTCGGCAAGCAGCCGCACGACATGCCGGTCTTCGGCACGAGCGCGGCGACGTTCAACGACGACGGCGTCACCGCGCTCTACCAGCACCTGCGCGCCGAGCTCGCCGAGGCCGGCCTGGCGATCAGCGAGGGCACGCTCCCGCGCGTCGACGTACGCCACTCCTCCGGCATCCGGCAGGTCGTGCCGGCCGACCGGGTGCGCTACCTCTCCGAGATCACCGAGACCGTCCGTGGCTACCACGCGCGTACGTCCGAGCTGGCCGAGGCGGCGCGCACCCTCCAGCGCGTCCAGTACGTCGCCGACCAGCTCGGCGACGGCGACGCGGGCGGCGTCCCCGCGCTGCTCGAGGCGGCGCGCAAGGCCGTCCCCCACGAGGTCGTCGACCAGATCGAGCGCTGGCAGGCGGTCGTGGAGTCCTACTCCGGCGACGAGCAGGTCGTGAAGGTCCGCGACCGGGAGATCACCACCCGGCTCACGAAGGAGTCACTCAGCGGCAACAAGATCCCCCGGGTCGCGCTGCCGCGCTTCGCCGACCACGGCGAGCTCGTGCGGTTCTGGCGCAACGAGAACCTGCCGGGCTACTTCCCCTTCACCGCAGGCGTCTTCCCGTTCAAGCGCGACAACGAGGACCCGGCGCGGATGTTCGCCGGCGAGGGCGACCCGGCCCGCACCAACCGCCGGTTCAAGATCCTCTCCGAGGGCAATCCCGCCACCCGGCTCTCGACCGCCTTCGACTCCGTGACGCTCTACGGCCGCGACCCTGACCCGCGCCCCGACGTCTACGGCAAGGTCGGCACGTCCGGCGTCTCGGTGGCCACCCTCGACGACATGAAGGAGCTCTTCGACGGCTTCGACCTCGTCGCGCCGACGACGTCGGTGTCCCTGACGATCAACGGCCCCGCGCCGACCGTGCTGGCGTTCTTCCTCAACACCGCGATCGACCAGCAGGTCGAGGCCTTCCGCGAGCGTGAGTCGCGCGAGCCGAGCGACGAGGAGCACGCCCAGCTCGCGGCGTACGCCCTCGCCAACGTCCGCGGCACGGTGCAGGCCGACATCCTCAAGGAGGACCAGGGCCAGAACACGGCGCTGTTCTCGACGGAGTTCTGCCTGCGGATGATGGCCGACATCCAGGAGTGGTTCATCGAGCAGCAGGTGCGCAACTTCTACTCCGTGTCGATCTCCGGCTACCACATCGCCGAGGCCGGGGCGAACCCCATCAGCCAGCTCGCGTTCACCCTCGCCAACGGCTTCACCTACGTCGAGGCCTACCTCGCGCGCGGGATGGACATCGACGACTTCGCCCCCAACCTGTCGTTCTTCTTCTCCAACGGCATGGACCCCGAGTACACCGTCCTCGGCCGCGTCGCGCGCCGCATCTGGGCGGTGACGATGAAGGAGAAGTACGGCGCCTCCGAGCGGTCGCAGAAGCTGAAGTACCACGTCCAGACGAGCGGCCGGTCGCTCCACGCGCAGGAGATGGACTTCAACGACATCCGCACGACGCTGCAGGCGCTCATCGCGATCTACGACAACGCCAACAGCCTGCACACCAACGCCTACGACGAGGCGGTCACGACGCCGACGGAGGAGTCCGTACGCCGCGCGCTGGCGATCCAGCTGATCATCAACCGCGAGTGGGGCCTGGCGATGAACGAGAACCCGCTCCAGGGCTCGTTCGTCATCGACGACCTCACCGACCTCGTCGAGGCGGCGGTGCTCGAGGAGTTCGACCGCATCAACGAGCGCGGCGGCGTGCTCGGCGCGATGGAGACGGGCTACCAGCGGGGTCGGATCCAGGACGAGTCGATGCTCTACGAGCACCGCAAGCACGACGGCTCGCTGCCGATCATCGGGGTCAACACCTTCCTCAAGGAGTCGGCCGCCGACGCGCAGCCGCAGGAGATCGAGCTGGCCCGCGCCACCGAGACCGAGAAGGAGTCCCAGCTGTCCCGGGTGCGCGCCTTCCAGGCCGCGCACGGCGCCGAGGCGCAGCAGGCGCTCGCCCGGCTCAAGGACGCCGCGATCTCCGGCGAGAACGTCTTCGCGGTCCTCATGGACGCCGCGCGGGTGTGCTCGCTCCAGCAGGTGACCGAGGCGTTCTTCGAGGTGGGTGGGCAGTACCGCCGCAACGTGTGAGCACTGGCGGGGGTCCTGGCTGCGGATCTCCGGCTGCGGCTGGAGTCACCGGATATCCGGTGACCGCCGTGCTTGCAGGTAGAGATCTCCACCTCGAAGCACGGAACTCGGGTGCAAAGGTCGACAGAGCGGACCGGACTCCTACTCCGGCGACGACACCCGCGACGACTCCGGCACCCGCCGGGCCTCGGCCTGCGAGCCGCGAAGCTCCTCGCGCTCCGGATCCGCCGCCCGGGGAGCCACCCCCGACGACGAGGACCCCGACGACGAGGCCCCCGACGCCGAGGCTCCCGAGGAAGCCGACCCCGACGCCGCGGGCAGGTCGAAGCGGAACACCGACCCCGTCCCGGGGGCCGTGGGCAGGCACTCGATGGTCCCGCCGTGGCGGTGGACGATCGTCTGGCAGATCGACAGGCCCATCCCGGTCCCGCGGAAGTTCGCCCGCACCGCGCCGCTGCGGTGGAACCGCTGGAAGATCAGCGAGCGGTCGTGGTCCACCACGCCCACCCCGGCGTCCTCGACCTCGACGACGACGCGCGAGCCCTGCTGCTGGGCGCGGACCCGGACGTACGCCGGCTCGCCGGGCTTGGCGTACTTCACGGCGTTGCCGACGAGGTTGCCGAACAGCTGCCGCACGGCCACCGGGTCGGCGTGGACGGGCGGGAGGTCGTCGGCCACCTCGAGCACGTCGTCGGGACCGAGGAGCCCGACCAGGGGGGCCAGCACGCCGTGCTCCCCCGCGAGCTCGACGTCCTGGGCGACGAGCTCGCCGGACTCCGCCATCGCGTGCTCGAGCAGGTCGTCGATGAGCTGGCCCATGTGGCTCGTGGCGCGCTCGGCACGGCGCAGCGGCGCGAGCACCTCGGCCCCCGGCTCGAGGTCCTCGATGGCCAGCGAGAGCCAGGACCGGATGGCGGTGAGCGGCCCGCGGAGGTCGTGGGCCGCGGTCGCGGCGAAGCCGGCCAGCGGCTTGAGGCCGGAGCGGTGCTCGGTGACGTCCCGCAGCACGAGCAGCACCCCGGCGCCGCCGTCGTCCGCGAGCCGGCGGGTGAGGACGGTGCGGGAGACGGCGAGGACGGCCTCCTCGCCGTTGGCGAGCGGGACGACGACGTCGCCGACCCCCAGCTCGGCGCGCGCCGCGTCGGTGTTGTCGGCGGCCGGGTGCAGCACGAGCGCGACCAGCGCGGCCAGCGCGTCGGCGTCGCGCGCCCCGGGCCGGACCCGGTGGGCGAGCCGCCGGCTGGCGCCGTTGCTGCGCTCGACGCGCCCGTCGCGGTCGAGCACGACCAGGCCCTCGCCCATGCTCTCGGTCATCTCCGCCAGGAGCTCGGCCTGCTCGGCCGCCTCGCGCTGGGCCTGGGTCACCGTCGCGAAGAGCTCGTCGATACGGTCGCTCAGCGCACCGACGAACAGGCCGGCGAGCAGCACCGCGACCAGGAACACCTGCGAGACCAGCGCCTCGGCGAGCGGGTCCGACAGGCGGGCGAAGGAGCCGTGGTCGAGCAGGCTGAGCCACAGCCCGATCGACCCCAGCGTCAGGGCGTGGAGGGCGGCGGGGAACGTGCGGAAGCGCGCGGCCGACCACACGGTCAGTGCGATGACGAGGAACGCGAGCGGGTAGGGCTGCAGGAACAGCACGACGGTGATGACGACGGAGCCGACCCACAGCAGCACGAGCTCCGTGGTCGAGCCGCCGTGCGCCCGCGCGGGGACCTGCTGCGTACGCCACTCCCAGGCGAGGTGGCCGACCCCACCCACGGCGAGGATGCCCGTCAGGTGGCGCGCGAACCACGCCACGGCCGTCGACGCGTCCGTCGGTTCACCGTCGACCCACAGGCCCGTCGTGCCGATCGCCGCCCCGACGGTGCACGCGAGGACGGCCGCCACGCCCGCGAGCACCAGGGTGCGCGGCATGCGCAGGCTCGCGGTCCCGCCGGCGCCCAGCAGGCTCGGGCACCAGCGCCGCAGCAGGTGGCAGAGGAGCCACGTCTGCACCGCGACGGACACCGAGCCGAAGAGCGTGACCGTCAGGGACGCGCCGGTGCCCCACACGACCCCTCCGTGCACGAGCGCGAGGGGCACGAGCACGCGCCACTGGTGGCGCGGCGACTCGGCCAGCATCCACAGCGCCGCCACGCCCGCCGCGGGCCACACGAGGCTGACGGTCGCACCGTCCACCACCGTCGTCCTCCCCAGCAGCGCGAGGACGGCGTAGGCGCCGGCGAACGCGAGCACCGTCGGCACCGGCAGGGGGCGCTGCGCCCGGCTCACGTGCGGGCCTCCAGGCGCTCGAGGGCGTCGACCAGGTCGGAGGCGCGCGCGAGCGCCTCGGCCTCGGGCGAGCCGGAGGCCGCCGCGGGCGCCAGCAGCGCCACCTCGTCGCGGAGCGCGACGGCGCGGTGCAGCACGGTCGTACGGTCGCGTGCCGCCCGCTGGTCGCCCACGGCCACCCAGCGGTAGCCCATCCCGGACTCGCCACGGATGACCTGCGGGTCCTGGCCCCCGTCGCGCAGCTTGCGGCGCAACGAGGCGATGTGGACCCGGAGCGTCGGGTAGACCTCCTTGCGGGCCCGGGGTCCCCACACGGTCGCCGCCAGCCTCTGGTGGGTCACCACGGCGCCGGCGCGGGCGGTGAGCGCGTCGAGGAGGCGCCACTCGGTCTCGGTCAGCCGGATCTCGCGACCGCTGCGCGACAGGGTGCGCGCCTCGACGTCCACCTCGATGTCGCCGTACGTCCGGCGCGGGTCGTCGGCGAGGCCGCGCGAGCGGCGCCGGGTCACGGCGTGCAGACGCGCGCGGAGCTCGCTGACGTCGAACGGCTTCTCGATGAAGTCGTCGGCGCCCGCGTCGAGCGCGTCGGCCTTGCGGCGGCGGCGGTGGGTGCCCGAGACGACGAGGACCGGCAGGTCGGACACCTCGCGCATCTCCTTGATCACCTCGATCCCGTCGAGGTCCGGCAGTCCGAGGTCGAGCACCATCAGGTCGGGGCCGGACGTCGTCACCAGCTCGAGGGCCTCGCGCCCCGACGCAGCCTCGACGGCGTCGTAGCCCACGACCCGCAGCACGTCGACCAGCGCCTCCCGAGTGGGGGCGTGGTCCTCTACGACGAGGACCCTCAGCATGGGAGAACAGTAGGGCCACCGGGCCCCGCTGAGGAGGAGCGAGGGCCCGCGGTCTTCACAACCTCTTTAGATGTCGTGACCGGGCGCGAGCCCCGGAGTGACTTCCCGCGGGCACACTCGTTGCATGTCCATGACAAGTCTCGTCGCCGACGACGACCCGGACATCCGCGACTTCATCTGCTTCGTGCTGCAACGCGCCGGGCACGACGTGGCGGTCGCAGCCGACGGGTTCGAGGCCTGGACCAGCGCCTGCGAGAGCGAGTTCGACCTCATCGTCCTCGACCACCACATGCCCCGGATGACCGGGCTCGAGGTGGCCGAGCGCCTGCGGATCACCCGCCCCGACGCGCGGGTGCTGCTCATGTCGGGCGACCAGGACGTCGCCTACCGGCACCCGCACTTCCTGTCCAAGCCGTTCAACCGCCTCGAGCTGACCGACGCGGTGGCCGCGCTGATGGGCCACCCGGCGCAGGGCTGAGGCGTCGGGGTCAGAGGTTGACCGTGATGTCGGCGTCCTCGCGGAGGCCGTCGACGAGCTCCTGCGCGATCCGGCCGGTCTCCTCGGCCTTCGCCTGCTCGGCGATCTGGTCGCGCACCTCGGCGAAGGGCGGGATCTCCTGCCCGGTCTGCGCCTGCTTGGCCTGCGCGTAGATCTCCCGGAGCTCCTTGCCGGTCGGCTCCGCGGGACCACCCTCGTCGGCGACGAGCTGCTCGATCATCACCTGGGTGCCGACCTGGGTGCGGGCCTGCTCCTGGCTCATGCCCTGCTCCTCGATCGCCTTCAGCAGCTCCTCGCCGGAGGCCATCTGGTTCTGCTGCGCGAGCTGCTCGAGCTCGGCGTCCACGTCCTCGTCGGTGATGGACAGGCCGCGCTCGTCCGCCTCCTGGGCGAGCAGCTCGGTGTCGACCAGGTCGTCGACGGTCTGCTTCCTGAGCGCCTCCTCGTCGGGCGCCTCGCCGCTCATCTGCGCCTCCATGGTCGCCCGCTGGAAGGCCGCCTCGTAGAGCGGTGCGAACTCCTCCTTGGTGACCTCCTCGCCGTTGACCTCGGCCACCACGTCGGGGATGCCCTCGAGGTCGGGGCCGGCGGCGGCCGTGTCGTCCGCGGACGCACTGGGCGACTCGCTCGAGGAAGGAGCGGCGTCGGGCTCGTCGCGCGAGTCGTTCTCGCTGCCGCACGCGGACAGGGACAACAGGGCGGCGGCCGCGAGGCCGACGAGGGCGGTGCGGGTCCGCGAGGTGCGCATCATGGCGATCGTCTTCGAAGTCGTGGAAGTCATCGCCATCGACGGTACGCACCGAACCTGAGCGTCCTCCTCAGGATCCCGGGGGTCGCGTCAGAGGGAGTCCGGCACGACGAGCGCGTCGGGGTCCTGGCGCACGGGCAGCTGCGCGAGCGCCGTACGCACGAGCGTGAGGCGCGCGGCCACCGCCACCTTCTGGCGGAGCCGGCCGACGCCGGTCTCGCCGAGGGTCTGCTGGACCGCGGTGCCGATCTGGTCGTCGGTGAACGTCGGCCGGGTGCCGGCCGGGACCTCGACGTCGGGCAGGGCGAGCAGGACGGGCAGCACCTGGCTGCCGACGGCCTCGAGGAGGTGGTAGCGCTCGAGCTTGCTCATCGCCTCCCACGCCGCCTCGCCCTTGGCCCTCCTGCCGACCTTGCCCCCGGCCACGACCTTGGCCGCGGCGGTCACGGCGACCGTCAGCTCGTGCTCGGTGAAACGCATGGCTCCAGCATGCCCGACCCCCGGCCGCGGGGCGTACGACCGTCCGCCGGGTCGGCTGCTGGCAGGATCGACGGGTGGCAGCCCACCCGACCGCCTACGAGCGGCACGCCCCCTCCGCCGCGCTGGTCGAGCGCGCGCTCGCCCCGAGCGTGCAGGCCGTCCACTGGCTCGACGAGGCCGGTCCACAGGCCCGCCACCCTGAGCTCCTCGCGCCCCTCCGGACGGACCTCACGGTCGTGGGCGGCGGCTACCTCGGCCTGTGGGCGGCGGTGCACGCCAAGCGGCGCGACCCCGGTCGCAGGGTGGTCCTCCTCGAGGCCCGCACCGTCGGCTGGGCGGCGTCGGGCCGCAACGGCGGCTTCTGCGAGGCGTCCCTGACCCACGGCGAGGACAACGCGCGCCACCGCTGGCCGGAGGAGCAGGAGGCCCTGGCCCGGCTCGGCCGCGAGAACCTCGACGGCTTCGAGGCCGAGGTGCGCGAGCTCGGCCTCGACTGCCAGTGGGAGCGCACCGGCACCCTTGCGGTCGCGGTCGAGGAGCACCAGGTCGACTGGCTGCGCGACCGGCCCCACTTCCTCGACGCGGCGCGGACGCGCGCGGAGATCGACAGCCCGCTCTTCCTGGCCGGCGCGCTCGAGCCCGACGAGACCGCCCTCGTGCACCCCGCACGGCTGGCGCTCGAGCTGGCCCGCGTGGCGACGGAGCTCGGCGTCGAGGTGCACGAGCACTCCGCGGCCACCGCGCTGCGGCGTACGCCGTCCGGTGCCGTGGAGGTGCACACCGATCGGGCCGTGGTCACCTCCGACCACGTGGTCCTCGCGACCAACGCCTTCCCGTCGCTGCTGCGGCGCAACCGGTGGATGACGGTCCCGGTCTACGACTACGTGCTGATGACGGAGCCGCTCACCGCCGACCAGCGGGCCTCGATCGGCTGGCAGGGACGGCAGGGACTGGCCGACCTGGCCAACCAGTTCCACTACGCCCGGTTGACGAGCGACGACCGGATCCTGTGGGGCGGGTACGACGCCGTCTACCCCGCCGGCGGGAAGGTGGCCGCCCGCCACGAGGACCGGCGCGCGAGCCACGCGCGGCTGGCGTCGCACTTCCTGGCGACCTTCCCGCAGCTGGAGGAGGTCCGGTTCAGCCACCGCTGGGCGGGTGCCATCGACACGTGCACGCAGTTCACCGCGTTCTACGGCCTGTCGCACCGTGGGCGGGTGGCCCACGCGGCCGGGTTCACCGGCCTCGGCGTGGGTGCCACCCGCTTCGCGGCGGACGTGCTGCTCGACCTGCTCGCGGGAGAGCCGACGGAGCGCACCGAGCTGCGCATGGTGCGCGAGCGCCCGCTGCCCTTCCCGCCGGAGCCGCTGTCCTCGATCGGCATCAACCTCACGAGGTGGTCGCTCGACCGGGCCGACCACCGGCAGGGTCGGCGCAACGCCTTCCTGCAGGTGCTCGACCGGGTCGGGCTGGGGTTCGACTCCTGACGGGGTCGACCCCGGTGTGGTGCGGGGTCAGGCGGCGGGGCGGGACTCGCCCAGGTCGGCCCGGAGGTCGGCCAGGATGCGGGTGAGCACCCGCGAGACCTGCGCCTGCGTGAGACCGACGGCGTCGGCGATCTCCTGCTGGGTGCGCTCGTCGTAGAAGCGCATCCGGACGATGCGCCGGTCGCGTGCGGAGAGCCGCCGGATGACCGGGTCCAGCACGATGCGGGCCTCGGCCGACCGCATCGCGCGGTCCTCGTGGCCGATCAGGTCGCCCAGGCTCGACGTGCCGTCACCGACGGTGGCGTCGAGCGAGGTCGGCGTGAAGCACCCGTCCGCGGCGAGGGCCTCGACCACGTCGTCGAGCTGCTCGCCGAGGTGCGCCGCGACCTCCGTCGGACGGGGCGAGCGGCCGAGCTGGGCCTCGAGCTCCTCATGGGCCGACGCGACCCGCGCCTGCATGTCCTGCACGCGGCGCGGCGGCCGGATCATCCAGCCCGAGTCGCGGAAGTGCCGGCGGAGCTCGCCGCGCACCGTGGGGACCGCGAACGACAGGAAGTCGTGCCCGGCGGAGGGATCGAATCGCTGCGCGGCCTTGGTGAGGCCGAGGAGTGCCACCTGCTCGAGGTCGTCGAGGTCGATGCCGCGGTTGCGGTAGCGGGCGGCCATCGAGCGGGCGACGGCGATGTTGGTCTCGATGAGCTGACGGGTCAGCTGGTGGTGCTCGGAGTCCGGACCCGAGTCGGGCCCCGCGGACCGGAGGCCGGAGACGATGTCGTCGGTGCGCCGCGCTCGCTCCGGACCGTCAGGGGCACGGAAGGACCGGCGGACGGGCGAGGGGACGGACGACAGGGTGGTCGTCGCGGGGGTGGAGCTGACAGGAACGATCGAGGTGGTGACCACGGCTCGTGTCCTTTCGGCAGAAGATGACGCTTGCCGTGGTCTCCAGCAAGTTTCTTCCTCGACCGTGCCACGGTCCAGACCAGTGCACCAGCCGAAAAGCGAAACGTTGCGCTACCGTCCGATGTCGGGTAGGGGTCAGCCGCCCGCGCGGTGGAGCGTCTCGCTCGGGTTCTCCTCGAAGACATGGCGGTACTCGGTGGCGAACCGACCGGGGTTGTAGAAGCCGAAGCGCGCTGCGCCGTCGCTGACCGTCAGCGCCGAGCCGTCTCGCAACGACTGCCGCACCAGGTCGAGCCGCACCCGGCGTACGTAGGCCATCGGCGTGCACCCGAGGTGCCGGCGGAAGGCGTACTGCAGGGCGCGGGGGGTGACCCGGCACGCCCGCGCGATGACCGCCAGGCTCAGGTCCTGGTCGGGGCAGGACTCGATGAAGCGCTGGGCTCGGAGCACCGCCGAGGGCGTCGCGTCCCGCGCGTCGCGCTGCAGCTCGCGCCCGGGCGTCCCGTCCAGGACGTTGTTGGGGAACGTCTGCAGGAGCGTGTGCCCGAGCAGGCGCGATGCCTCCCCGTGGGCGAGGGGAGCGTCAAGGCCGGGGAAGCTGGCGCTCATCTGGTCCACCGTGGCGCGCCAGCGCGCGCCGGCCTCGGGCGTGCGAGGGACGAAGCTGGTGAAGGAGATGTGCTCCCACGGGTAGTCGGGGACGACGTCCTCCACGGCCGCGGTCAGCACCTCGGCGGTGATGGTCGTGTTGCGCACCTCGTAGCCCTCACCGCGGCCGGCGAAGGGCATGTCCCAGCCGGCGGCGAGGACCGTGCCGCCGTCGTGCCGGCGGTCGGTGACGTCGCCGCGGGAGTACTCGATGGCGCCGTGCAGCACGTCGACCACCACCAGGAACGGCATCGCGTCGGAGTCGAAGTCGACGGGCGAGTCGATCCGGAGCTGGTCGAACGCCACGCCGCCGTGGTCGCGGCGGTGATGGCTGACGGCGCCCATCCGGCCGGTCAGCCGGAGGGTGGTGCCGTAGGCGGTGTCCAGCCAGTGGCGCGCCTCGTCACCGCCGCCCTCGAAGTCGAGGTCGACGGCGGGGGGTGAACCGCGCCGGGCCATGAGCTCTGACATGCGTGTGCCTCCCCGAACGGAGAGCGAAGGACCCATGGGCTCGAGTCACCTCGACTCTAGCCCACATCCGGTCACCAGCCCACCGTGAGCCGATGCTCGACACCAGTTGTAGGGTCGGCGACGCACTTGTTGGAGATCCGCCCTGTGTCCGCGGACCTGCGTCATGAAGAGGTGACGGATGTCTGCCCCACCCTGCCCTCCTGCGGGCGAACCGGCCCCGGCCGCTCCGGCCGAGGCGCTGCGTGACGAGGTCTCCCAGCTCCACGAGGCCGTGCGCTCCCAGCGCGACATCGGCATGGCCATCGGCCTGGTCTCCGCGAGCTACCACTGCAGCACGGAGCAGGCGTGGCGCACGCTGCTCCGGGTCTCGCAGGACAGCAACACCAAGGTCCGCACCGTGGCCGCGGTCCTCGTGGCCACCCACGACGGGACCGCGGACGCCGACGACGTCGCGGCGCTGGGCCGCCTCACCGACCACCTGCCCGCCTCCGGTTGGCCAGCGTCGGCGCGGACGGGGGAGGATCCCGCTCCATGAGCATCGACGACGCGGCCCTCGCCGAGAGCCTCCGCCGGCTCAGCCGGTCCCCCGGCGACGACGGCAGCGTCATCCCGGTGCTGGAGCAGGTCGTCGCGGCGTGCGTCGACCTCTTCGGCGTGGGCGGTGCCGGCCTGCTCATCGCCGACGAGCAGAACGTGCTGTCCTACGTCGCCGCGAGCGACGGTCCGGGCCGGATCCTGGAGAAGGTCGAGACGGAGTCGGGGCAGGGTCCGTGCACGGAGGCGTTCGTGACGGCCACCGTCGTCACCACGCGTGACGTGACGGCGGAGGGCGAGCGGTGGCCCGTGCTCGCCGCGGCGATGGCCGACCAGCCCGTACGCGCGGTGCTCGGCACGCCGGTGCGCCTGGGCGGGGTCCCGGTCGGCACCCTCGACGTCTACCGCGAGCAGCCCCACGAGTGGGACGCGAGCGAGGTCGCGGCCCTGGCCCGCTACGCGGATGTCGTGTCCAGCACCCTGTCCGCCGCCCTCCGGGCCCACACCGCCGGTGAGCTGTCCCGACAGCTCCAGCACGCCCTCGACTACCGCGTGGTGATCGAGCGGGCGGTCGGCTTCCTGATGGCCAAGGAGTCGCTCGACTCCGTCACCGCCTTCAACGCGCTGCGGCTCGCGGCGCGCAGCCGCCGGACGAAGATCGGCGCCGTCGCCGAGCACGTCCTCGGCGAGGGCGGCCTGCCGGCCTGATTCAGTCGTCGACGCTCTCCGACGCGCGCTCGTGCGGGACGACGCGCGTCTCCACGATCTGCGCCGCCACGTCGCGGAGCTTGACGTTGGTCGTGGAGGAGAGCCGGCGCAGCAGCTCGAAGCTCTGCTGCTGGTCGATGCCGTAGCGCTCCATGGCGATGCCCTGGGCCATCCCGATGACGTGGCGTGAGCTGACGGCCGCCTGCAGCGCTTCCGCCCTGTGGGCGGACGACAGCGCCGTCGTGGCGTGGGCCGCGTAGGCGAGGGCGAGGTCCACCACGTCGCGCTCGGCGAACGCCCCGCCCGTGCCGCTGTAGAGGTTGAGGGCGCCCAGCGGCCCGTCCCGGTCCGTGATCTCGACGGCCAGCAGCGAGCGCACACCCAGGCTCGCGGCCCGGGGACCCCAGGCCGGCCAGCGGGCGTCCGCGCCGACGTCGCCGCTGCGCAGCCAACCGCCCGCATCGGCGACCTCGAGGCACGGCCCCTCGTCGAGGGCGTACTGGAGCGCGTCGGCCTCGGCGGCGAGCGGCGCAGTGACGGCAAGCGTCTCGTGGCGCCCACGGGACGTCCGGACGATGAGGCTGACCTGGTCGGCATCGGGGACGAGCTCGCGCATCCGGAGGACGACAGCGAGCGAGGTGAGGGCCTCGTCAGGCTCCTGCTGCAGGTCGGCAGCGAGGGCCGCGAACACGGCCACGGAGTCGTGGAACGACAAAGAAGATCCTTGAGGACATCGCTTCTGCGACCCGTGTTCTGGAGTCGGGCGTGAATTTATCCTTCCCCCTGAGCGCTGTTCAACGCGACACCTCCCTCGGGATGGTGATCTGCCGGGTCGCACGCGCATACGAGACGCTCGAGTGGGTACCCGTGCGCGTGACCATGTCCGACGCGATCGCGGCTGCGCCGCCTGTCCCGAGGCGGTCGAGCGACCGCGAGGTCGTCGTCGCCTCGGTCCCCGCGTCGCACGTCTACGTCCGCCACCTGGCCCCGGAGGACGGCTCCGGCCCGCGCCGGCTCCCCGACCCCGTGCCCGAGGGCGCTGCGGACACCCAGCGGTGGTGGCCGCCGGTGATGCTCGACGCCTCGTGGGTGGAGAGCCACGACTTCGACGTCTTCCACCTCCACTTCGGCTTCGACGCGCGGAGCGTGGAAGACCTGGAGGAGCTGGTGGCCGCCCTGCGACGCCGCGGCAAGCCGTTCGTCTTCACGGTGCACGACCTGCGCAACCCCCACCACGCCGACCGCACCGCCCACGACCAGCAGCTCGACGTCCTCGTGCCGGCGGCCGACGCCGTCATCACCCTCACCCGCGGTGCCGCCGACGAGATCCGGTCCCGGTGGGGCCGCGAGGCGTTCGTGGTGCCGCACCCGCACGTCGTCCCCCTGGACGTGATGCGCCGGGCCGCCGCCATGCGCGACGTACGCCGCCGCGGGCTGCGCGAGCGCGAGTTCCGCGTCGGGGTGCACGTCAAGAGCCTGCGCGCCGGGATGCACCCGCACCCCCTCGTGCCCGTCCTCGTCGACGCGCTGCGCGACCTTCCCGGAGCGGTCCTGCAGGTCAACGGCCACCGCGACGTGCTGACGCCCGGTGGTCCCCGCTACGACGCCGAGCTGGCCGGGATGCTCCTCGAGCACTCCGCACGGGGTGAGGTCGACCTGCGGATCCACGACTTCCTCGACGACGACGGCCTCTGGGACTACCTCGCCTCGCTCGACGTCTCCGTCCTCCCCTATCGCTTCGGCACCCACAGCGGGTGGCTCGAGGCCTGCCGCGACCTCGGCACGGCCGTCGTCGCCCCGTCGTGCGGCTACTTCGCCGACCAGGCACCGGTGCTGACCTACGGACACGACGAGCGGCACCTCGACGTCGAGAGCCTCGCCGACGCGGTCCGGACGGCGTACGCCGCGGCCCCGCGCCCGGCCAGTGTCGAGATGCGTCGGCGACAACGGGCACAGGTCGCCGCCGCGCACGCACGCATCTACGAGTCCGTGCTCGACCCCGAGAGGTGAGGATCTGCCTCGTCGCCTCCAGCCGCTTCCCGATCCGCGAACCCTTCGCGGGCGGACTCGAGGCCATGACGCACACGATGGCGCGGGGGCTCGCGGCGCGGGGACATGAGGTCACGCTCTTCGCCGGTCCGGGCTCGGACGGCTCGCTGCCGGTCCGTCTCCGTGAGCTCGACACCTTCGAGCCGAGCGCCGAGGCGCTCGCCGACCGCTTCGCGCCCGGTCCGGCCTGGCTGGCCGAGCACCACGCCTACCTGGGCCTGATGCTCGACCTGGCCCGCTCCGGGCCGGACGACTACGACCTCATCCACAACAACAGCCTCCACCACCTGCCGATCGCCATGTCACCGGCCGTCGACGTGCCGATGGTGACGACGCTGCACACGCCTCCGCTGCCGTTCCTCGAGTCGGCGCTGGCCCTGGAGGCCACCGCGTCCTCCTTCGTCGCGGTGAGCGAGTGGACCTCGCGGTCGTGGCGCCACGTCGTCCCCAGCACCGTCATCCACAACGGCCTGGACCTCGCGGCCTGGCCCGTCGGCCAGGGCGGCGGACCCGTCGTGTGGTCCGGACGCCTGGTGCCGGAGAAGGGCGCGCACGACGCCATCGAGGCGTGCCGCCTCGCCGGGCTCCCCCTCGTGCTCGTCGGCCCCCGCCAGGACCCTCGCTACTTCCGCGAGGTGATCGAGCCCCAGCTCGGCGACGGCGTGACCTATGCCGACCACCTGCACCAGCGCCACCTCGCGCGGCTCATCGGATCGGCGTCGGCCGCCGTGGTGACGCCCCTGTGGGACGAGCCGTACGGCCTCGTCGCCGCCGAGGCGCTCGCCTGCGGCACCCCCGTCGCGGGCTACGCCCGAGGCGGGCTGACCGAGGTCGTCGACCCGGACGTCGGCGTGCTCGTCACGCCGGGCGACACCGCTGCCCTGGCCGACGCGATCCACCGCGCCTCGCGGCTGGACCGGCGGGCGGTGCGGGCGTACGCCGAGGCCACGTGCAGCGCCGACGCCATGCTTGACGGCTACCTCGCGATCTACGACGAGGTCTGCCGGCGGGACGACGCGGCGTGACGCGCCCGCGCGGGACCGTCGGCTACTACGTCCACCACGTCGGCAGCGGTCACCGGCACCGCGCCGAGGTGCTCGCGGCACGGCTCGGCGCCGAGGGCGTGGCCGTCACCGGGCTGTCCTCGCTCCCCCGTCCTGCCGGCTGGACCGGGGAGTGGCTGCGGCTGCCCGCCGACGACGACGGCGCCACCCGCGAGGTCACCGCCCGCGGCCACCTGCACTGGGCGCCGCTGCACCACGACGGCACGCGCGAGCGGGCCGCCGCCCTGTCCGCCTGGCTCCACGCCGCACGGCCGGACCTGCTCGTCGTCGACGTGTCGGTCGAGGTGCTCCTGCTGGCGCGGCTGCACGGCGTCCCCGCCGTGTCCGTGGTCCTGCCCGGGCGACGCGACGACCCCGCCCACCTCCTGGGGATGGGGGTCGCCGAGGCGCTGGTCGGGTTCTGGCCCGAGGAGGCGACCGGCATGACGCCCGGCCTCCCGGAGGACCTGCGCAGCCGGCTGGTGCCCGTCGGGGCGCTGTCGCGCCACCCGGTGCGCCCGGCACCGACCGCCACCGGCGCACCCGGCGCACCCGGCGCACCCGGCGCACGGACCGTCGCGCTCCTGCTCGGGTCGGGCGGGCACGACATCTCCGGCGCCGACGTGGACGCGGCCCGCCGAGCCACGCCCGACTGGGAGTGGCGGATCCTCGGCGCGGACCGGAGCACGTGGGTCGACGACCCCTCGTCGGTCCTGGCCGAGGCCGGCGTGGTCGTCACCCATGCCGGGCAGAACGCGCTCGCCGAGACCGCGGCCGCACGGACGCCGGCGGTCGTCGTGCCGCAGGACCGGCCCCACCGCGAGCAGCGCACCACCGGCGACGTGCTGGCCACCGGCTGGCCCGCCGTCGTGTGCCCCGCCTGGCCGGGGGACGAGTGGCCAGAGGTCCTCGAGCGAGCCGCCGCCCTCGACGCGCGCCGCTGGGCGGACTGGTGCGACGGGGACGCGGCCGACCGCTTCGCCGACGTCGTGATGGCGACCCGCGCCCGTGTCGTCGCGGGGGACGCCGGATGAGCGGGGTCGCCGTGGTGACCATCGCCCACGGACGTCACGACCACCTCGCCGCCCAGCACCGCGCGCTGGCGCGCGGGACCCACCTGCCCGACCACTACGTCGTCGTGGCGATGGACGACCCCGCGATCGTGGACCGCCGCGACGGCGACCTCGCCTCGCGGGTCGTCCGGACGGGTCGGGGGCCCGCCGGGGCGCTCCCACTGGCCGCCGCCCGCAACCTCGGCGTCCGCACCGCGCTCGACGCCGGGGCGGACGTCGTCGTGCTGCTCGACGTCGACTGCCTCGCCGGCGCCGGGCTCGTGGCGGCGTACGCCGACGTGGTGCGGGCCCACCCCGGTTCGGTCTGGTCGGGCCCGGTGACCTACCTCCCTCCCGCTCCCGCGACCGGCTATCCCGACGACCCGTCGGCCCTCGCGGCCTGGGACGACCCGCACCCCGCGCGGCCGCACCCCGCCCCCGGCGAGCTCCTCGAGTCCGCGGACCCCGACCTGTTCTGGTCGCTGTCCTTCGCCCTCGCCGCCGGGACCTGGCAGCGCACCGGCGGCTTCTGCGAGGACTACGTCGGCTACGGCGGCGAGGACACCGACTTCGCGCGCACGGTGCTCGCCGCGGGCGTCGGACTCGGCTGGGTCGGCGGTGCCCGCGCCTACCACCAGCACCACCCCGTCAGCAGCCCTCCCGTCGAGCACGTCGACGACATCCTGCGCAACGGACGGATCTTTCGGGCCCGGTGGGGGCACTGGCCGATGGAGGGATGGTTGGCTGCGTTCGAGGAGCGTGGCCTGGTCCGTCGACACCACGACGACTGGGTCCGCACGGCAGCCCCGTCCGACGCCCGAGCGAAGGAGACAGCATGAGCACGACGAGCCGTTCGATCGCGGCGACGCCCGACCGGGTGTGGGAGGTCCTGGCCGACGGCTGGCTCTACCCGCTCTTCGTCGTCGGGGCGTCCCGGATGCGAGACGTCGACGAGACGTGGCCGGCGGTGGGCTCGCGACTGCACCACAGCGTCGGCACGTGGCCGCTCCTCATCGACGACACCACCTCGGTCCTCGAGGTGGAGGAGCAGAGCCACCTGCTGCTGCTGGCGCGCGGCTGGCCGGCCGGGCAGGCCAACGTGGACATCTCGCTCCAGCCCGACGGGGCATCGACCACGGTGACCATCGTCGAGGACGCCAGCGCCGGGCCGGGCCTCCTCGTCCCCAAGCCGCTCCGCGACCTCCAGCTGCACCACCGCAACATCGAGACCTTGCGGCGGCTGGCCTTCGTGGTGGAGGGACGGACCAAGTGACCGGCCGCGCGCCGGGGACCTACGACGCCGTCGTCGTCGGCGCCGGCCCCAACGGCCTCGTCGCGGCCAACCTGCTCGCCGACGCCGGCTGGGAGGTGCTGGTCCTCGAGGCCCAGCCGACGCCCGGCGGCGCGGTCCGCAGCGACCGCGAGCTGCACCCCGACTTCGTGCACGACACCTTCAGCGCGTTCTACCCCCTGGCGCTCGCCTCGCGCACCATCCGGTCGCTCCACCTCGAGGACCACGGCCTGGCGTGGGAGCACGCGCCCGCAGTGCTCGGCCACCCCTTCGGCGACGACAGGTGGGCGATCCTCCACCGCGACCGACACGACACCGCCGCCGGCCTCGAGGCGCTGCAGCCCGGCGACGGCGACACGTGGCTCGAGCTGTGCAGCACGTGGGACCGCATCGGTCCCGCGATGGTCGACGCCCTGATCTCGCCCTTCCCGCCGGTGCGCGCCGGCGCCCGCCTGCTGCCCGCGGTGGCGCGGACCGGCGGGCTCGACACCGTGCGGATGCTGGCCACCCCGGTGGCCTCGCTCGGCCGCGAGCTGTTCGAGGGGCCGGCGGCGGCCCTGCTGCTCGCCGGCAACGCCGGCCACGCCGACTTCCCGCTCGCCTCACCCGGCTCCGGGGTCTTCGGCGTGCTGATGACCATGCTCGGGCAGACCGTCGGCTTCCCCGTCCCGCGCGGCGGGGCGCAGTCGCTCACCGACGCGCTCGTCAGCCGCTTCACCAGCCTCGGCGGCCGGCTGGAGACCGGCACCGAGGTGACGGCCGTCGACGTGCGCGACGGCCGCGTGACCGGCGTACGCACCCGCGACGGGGAGGCGTACGCCGCCCGCGCGGTGCTCGCCGACGTCTCCGCGGCGCACCTCTTCGGCGGGCTCGTCCCCGACGAGGACCTGCCCCCGCGGCTGGTGCGCGGGATGCGCGACTTCGAGCTCGACCCCGGCACCGTCAAGGTGGACTGGGCGCTGTCGGGCCCCATCCCGTGGCGCAACCGGCCCGACAAGGTCCCCGGCACGGTGCACGTCGCGGACTCCGTCGAGGAGATGACCGAGACGCTCGCGAAGGTGTCGTCGGGCGTCGTGCCCGACCGGCCCTTCCTCCTCACCGGGCAGATGACCGCCAGCGACCCCACCCGGTCCCCCGCCGGGACCGAGTCGTTCTGGGCCTACACCCACGTGCCGCAGCCCGGGATGACCCGCCACGACGCCGGTCCCGACGGCATCACGGGCCGGTGGGACCACGACGAGACGGAGCGCTTCGCCGACCGCATGCAGGCGCGCATCGAGGCCGTGGCGCCGGGCTTCGGCGACCTCGTCCAGGCGCGTCGGGTGATGGGGCCCCACGAGCTCGAGGCGCGCAACGCCAACCTCATCGGCGGGGCGGTCAACGGCGGCACGTCCCAGCTGCACCAGGAGCTGGTGTTCCGGCCGGTGCCCGCGATGCGGGGCCGGGCGTCGACGGGCGTCCCCGGGCTGTTCCTCGCCTCCGCCTCGGCCCACCCCGGCGGTGGCGTCCACGGCGCGGCCGGGGCCAATGCCGCCCGCGCCGCGATCTGGCAGGAGCGCACCGGTCGCCTGCGACCCGCCGCCCTCCTGTCCCGGCTGAACCGAGGAGCGTCCACGTGACGGAGCAGATGACCTTCGGCACCCTGACCATCGCGTTCGACGAGCGCGTCCTGCGCCCGCGCGAGTGGACGTCGGCCCAGTCCGACTGGGCGGCCGACCTGTCCCTGGAGGCCCCGGCCGGCCCCGTGCTCGAGCTGTGCTCGGGTGCCGGCCACATCGGCCTGCTGTCCGTGGCGCTCTCGGGTCGCAGCCTCGTCTGCGTCGACGCGAGCGCGGTGGCCTGCGACTTCGCCCGCGCCAACGCCGTCGCCGCCGGGCTGGCCGACCGGGTCGAGGTCCGCGAGGGCCGGCTCGAGGACGCACTCGCCCCGGGCGAGCTCTTCCCCGTCGTCATCGCCGACCCGCCGTGGGTGCCGCGCCAGGAGACGGGCCGCTACCCCGAGGACCCGCTCACCGCGATCGACGGCGGCGACGACGGCCTCGACGTCGCCCGGGCGTGCCTCGCCGTCATTGACGCCCACCTCGCCCCAGGCGGGTCCGCGGTCCTCCAGGTGGGGACCACCGGACAGACCGACATCCTCCGCGACGAGCCCTGCTTCGCCGAAGGCCGGCTGGAGATGGTGGAGGTGCGCCAGGAGGTGCGTGGCGTCCTGGCGCGGATCGACCGCGCGGGCTGACGTACGACGCGCGACCTGAGCGGTGTCATCTGCCGCGGGCGGTGCCATCTGCCGCGGAGCGGTGCGTGAGGCAGGTTCTGCACGCCGAGAACCTGCGTCACTCACCGCTCGAGCGGCGGAGCGGTGTCATCTGCCGCGGAGCGGTGAGTGAGGCAAGTTCTGCACGCCGAGAACCTGCGTCACTCACCGCTCGAGCGGCGGAGGCGGAGGCGGAGCACCTACCCCCGCGGGATCACCTTGTGGGTCCCGTCGCACCACGGCAGCCGGCTGGACTTCTCGCACCGGCACAGCGCGACGACGGGGCGCTCGACCGGGTGGATCGTCCCGTCGGCGGCTTGCACCGACGTGGCGTTGCGGAGCAGCAGCGGGCCGTCGGGGCACAGCACCACGTCGGGGTGGTCGAAGTCGCGGTCGGCGGCCATCAGACGTCCCACGACGCGAGCAGGGCGGTGGCGAACCGCGCCTCGATGTCCAGGCAGGTGTAGGCCCCGAAGAGGATCTCCGTCGCCTGGTCGGGCTCGTCCTCCGCGAGCGTGCCGCAGATGTCGCGGGTCGCGAGGTGCTCGTGGATGGCGTCGGCCTCGACGTGCTCGTCGTAGTACGCCGCCATCGGCCCGCCCAGATCGAGGCGGTCCAGCCCCTGCACCATCTTGCGCGAGGGCAGCGAGCTGGTCATCTCGAACGCGGCGAGGTGGCCCATCGCCGCGCCGCGCAGGCGGCGGTGCAGGCCGAGGAGCGACCCGGCGTTGTTCATCTCGAGGGTCTCGGGGAGGGCGTCGTCGACGTAGGCGCCGTACTCCGAGCGCAGCCCGATCGCGTCCAGGCCTCGCGCGAACAGGTGGGCGTGCAGCCGGTTGGGGTCGCCGTCGCCGTACTCGTCGTACTGCAGCTCCATCAGTGCGGCCTTGGCGCGCACCGGGAGCCGCGGCACGACGAACGCGGAGGGGTCGGACTCCTTGAGGTGGTAGATCGAGCGCTGCCGCAGCAGCTCGAGCACCTGCTCGCGGTCGGCGCGCCGGCGTACGTGGTCGGCAAGGGACGGTCCGTCGTCCGCGGCGACCAGCGACTCGAGGGCGGTGGGCACCTGGGCGGGGTCGTCGACCTCGACCGCGCCGGACTCCTGCCAGCGCGCCCGCAGCCGCTCCTCGAGCGCGGTCTCGAGCTCGTGGCGGACGACGAGCAGGTCCGGCGCCCACTCGGCGCGGTCGTCGGCGTCCTCGAAGCCGCGGTACGACAGCTCGTGCAGGGTCCAGAGCGCGATGCACTCGTCGTCCCAGGAGCCGGCGGCCGGGGCCGCTGCCGCCGAGGTGGTGCCGTCGGTCAGCCGGGCGACGACCCACTCGCTGAGCGGCCCGCGGGGCTTGGGCAGCCTCACGGCTTGAACACGACCTTGACCATGCCGTCCTCCTTGTCGCGGAACTTCCGGTAGGCCTCGGGCGCCTGCGACAGCGGCAGGTGGTGGGTGGCGAAGGAGTCCACGCCGAGGTGGTCCTGGTCCTCCTTCAGCAGCGCGAGGATGTCGTCGCTCCACCGGCGCACGTTGGCCTGGCCCATGCGCAGCTGGACCTGCTTGTCGAAGAGCTCGAACATCGGCAGCGGGTCGGTGGGGGCGCCGTAGACGCCGGAGATGCTGATCGTGCCGCCGCGGCGCACGGAGTCGATCGCGCTCAGGAGGGCGGCGAGGCGGTCGGAGCCGGCGGTCAGCATGACCTTCTCCTGCACCTTCTTGGGCAGCAGGCCGAGGGCCTTCTGCGCGGTCTCGGCGATCGGCGACCCGTGGGCCTCCATGCCGACGGCGTCGATGACCGCGTCGGCGCCGCGACCGTCGGTCAGCTCGCGCACGGCGTCGCCGACCCCGTCGACCTCGGTGTGGTCGATGGTCTCGGCGCCGCGGCCGTGGACCCGGGCCAGGCGCTCACGGACGGAGTCGACCACGATGACGCGCAGGCCGCGGTGCATGGCGATCCGGGAGGCCATGTCGCCGATCGGGCCGGCGCCGACGACCAGCAGCGTGCCGCCGTCCTCGACGTCGGCGTACTCGACGGCCTGCCACGCGGTGGGCAGCACGTCGGAGAGGTAGAGGAAGCGGTCGTCCGGCGGGCCCTCGGGCACCTTGATCGGGAGCGTGTCGCCGAACGGGACGCGCAGCAGCTCGGCCTGGCCGCCGGGGACCTGGCCGTAGAGCTTGCTGTAGCCGAAGAGGCTGGCGCCGGTGCCGGTGTCGCGGTTCTGGGTGGTCTCGCACTGGCTGTAGAGCCCGCGGCTGCACATCCAGCAGGTGCCGCAGCTGATGTTGAACGGCACGACGACCCGGTCCCCCACGGAGAGGGTCGTGACGGCCGAGCCGACCGCCTGGACGATGCCCATGGGCTCGTGCCCGACCACGTCGCCGGCCGTCATGAAGGGGGACAGCGGGTCGTAGAGGTGGAGGTCCGAGCCGCACAGGCCCGTCGAGGTGATCTGCACGATCACGTCGGTCGGCTCCTCGATGACGGGGTCCGGCACCTCGATGACCTGCATGTCCTGCTTGCCCTGCCAGGTGACTGCCTTCATGAACTGGAGACCTCCTCGGTCTGCTCCGCCGCGGGCGTCGCGGCTGCTGGGTCGGGCACCGTGGTCGCGCGTGTCGCGCGCGCCGACTCCGTGCCGGCTCTGTCCAAGGTGCTCACGAGAGCCAGTGCCCCGGTGCGCCGCCGAGCATGCGCACGCGCGCGACGTACGTCCGGTGGGGACGCATGCCGTCCGGGGGGTCGGGGAACCCTGCCGGGGACCTGTGCGCGACGCTGCTGTCTGGAGTCCCCGGATATCCGGTGACCGCCGGGAGATCGCGGAAGATCCGAGCCACCACGTGACCTCGATCTTCCACGTTGTCCCGAGGGGCGCCCCCGCACCGGACGGCGGCCGCCCGCCGGCCGGCGGCCGTGGTAGGACTCGTCCATGACCCAACCCCGGATCCGCGAGCGCGACGCCGTCTCGTGCGCCGCCGGCCTGGCGGTCACCGCCCTCGCCTCGACGGTCGCGCGCCGGCACCCGGCCCCGGACCGTTGGCTGTTCGCCCTGGTCAACGACCACGGCGAGGCGCGGCCCTTCCGCGTGCTCCAGCAGCTCGGTACGCCGTGGGTCCTCCCGGGCACCGCCGTGGTGGCCGCGCTCGCCGGACGTCGGCGACTGGCGCTGGCGTCGGCGCTCGCCCTGCCGCTGGAGAAGGCCCTCGAGGTGAGCATCAAGAAGGTACGCCCGGCGCCGCGGCCGCTCTACGTCCAACCGACGGTGCTCCGCGACGACGCGCCCGTCGAGGGTGGCTCGTTCCCGTCCGGGCACGCGGCCATCGCGTTCGCGGCCGCCGCACTCGTGGCGCCCGACCTCCCGTCCCGCGCACGGCCCGCGGTGCTCGGCGCGGCGGCCGCCGCTGCCGTGGTCCGGATCGGCCAGGGCGCCCACCACCCGGTCGACGCCGTCGGCGGTGCGGCCCTCGGGGTGGCCGTCGCGGCGGGCCTGCGCTCGCTGGTGGGCCGCTGACCGTCACCCCTTGCGGTGCAGGACGAGCAGTGCGACGGTGAAGGGCTCGTCATGCGGGCGCCCCTTCCGACATGGCGACGCGGGTCAGCGACCCAGGCAGGGATGTGGACATGGACGCGCTCTTCGACCAGCAGCTGTCCGACGCGGTGCGCTCGCTCAACGCGCAGTCCGACCCCATCCACACCCTCCAGCGACTCGTCGACCTCGCTCCCGACTTCTTCGAGGAGTGCGACCACGTCGGGGTGTCGCTCGTCGAGCGCCACGCCATCCGCACCCCCGCGGCCAGCTCCGAGCGGTTGCGGATGCTCGACGAGGCGCAGTACGCCCTCCGCGAGGGCCCGTGCCGCGAGGCCATCCGCTCGGAGTCGACCGTCATCGTGGGCGACCTGGCGACCGACCCCCGCTGGCCCCGGTGGGGCAGCGCGATGGTGCGCGAGCTGGGGGTGCGCGCGAGCCTGAGCTTCCGATTGTTCACCAGCGCGGACCACACGTGGGGCGCGCTCAACCTCTACTCCCGCACGCCGCGTGCCTTCGATGCGGACGACGTCGCGCACGGGCAGGCGATCGCGGCCGTGGCGGCCGTGGTGCTCGCCCGCACGATCGAGGACGAGCACCTGCTGCGGGCGCTGGGCACCCGCGCGGAGATCGGGCAGGCGACGGGCATGCTGATGGAGCGGTTCGACCTCTCCGGCGAGGCGGCGTTCGAGGTGCTCCGACGCATCTCGTCGCACGAGAACACCAAGGTCCGCGACGTCGCCTCCGAGATCGTCCGGACCAAGCGGGTCCCCGTGCGCGACCCCGGCGCGCGGAGGGGGCAGGGCCCGAGACGCGACGAGGGACCGGACGCCGACCCGCGCTGACAATGTGCTGACACGCGCCGATTGCCGGCCCCATCCCGCCCGAAGTGGGGTGGTCGTGACTCCGCGCCGGGTGTGAGGCTTCACAACGTGAGTGACGAACGCGACGCAGCGCACCAGCGACCCTCCGGCGTGACCGACGAGACCATCGAGGCCCTCGGCAAGCTGTCGGCCGCCCTCGACCACGTCGAGGACGCCCGCGGCCACCTCTACGCCTTCCACCGGCTGATGGGCAGCGGGGAGAGCACGCTCGAGGAGGCTCACGCGCTGCTCGAGGAGGCAGGGCACGAGGACCTCGCCGACTCGCTCGACCGCGACGTGCTCGGCGGCGACCCGCTCCCCGGCATGTGGTCGTTCCAGATGGTCGAGGCCTTCGACGACGGCTACTACGCCCGCGCCAAGGGCCTCCACCAGCGCGCGCTCGACGAGCTCGTCGAGGGGCGGCGCCACGTCTTCGAGGCCGAGATGAAGGAGCTGCGCCGCACGCACGGGCGCGAGGGTCACGAGGCCAAGCCGTCGGACGTCGACGACTACCAGCGCTGAGCCCCTCAGCGGTTGGTGCTCAGCCCCGGCGGCGGAGCTCGGGGAGCACGTCGGAGCCGTAGGCCGCGATCATCTCGGCGTAGTGCGGGCCCATGTTGGCGACGTACACCTCGTCGAAGCCGGCCTCCACGAAGGGCGTGAACACCTCGACGTGCTCGGCGACGTCGGGGCCGAACGCGCCGTTGGCGGCGATCGCGTCACGGGTCACCAGCTCGCTGGCCTGCTCGAAGTGCTGGGGGCTGGGCAGCACCTGGCTGAGCTCGCCGGGCAGGCCCGCGTTGGGCCACAGCTCGTACGCCGCGTCGATCGCGTCGTCGCGCGTCGATGCCCAGGCGACCTTGAGGCCGGCCTGGGTGGGCGCGTCGGGGCCCTTCGCCTCCCGGAACATCCTCACGCCCTCGGCATCGGGCTGGGTGGTGACGAAGCCGTCGGCGATCCGGGAGGCCACCTCGAGGGCCTTGGGGCCGAAGGCGCTCATGTAGATCGGCGGCGGCTCGTCCGGCGGCGTGTAGATGCGCGCGGTGTCGACGTCGTAGTGGCGGCCCTCGTGCGAGACGACCTCACCGGTCCAGAGCCGCCGGATGACCTCGACGGCCTCCTCGAGCATCTCGAGCCGTACGTCGGTGCGGGGCCACGCGTCACCGAGGACGTGCTCGTTGAGCGCCTCGCCGGTGCCCACCCCGAGCCGGAAGCGGCCCTCGCCGAGCAGCACCGCCGACGTGGCGGCGGCCTGCGCGACGATCGCCGGGTGCACCCGCACCGTGGGGCAGGTGACGGCGGTGGTGACGGGGAGGTCGCAGACCTGCGCGATCGCGCCGATCATCGACCAGACGAAGGGCGACTGGCCCTGCGCGTTGTTCCACGGGTGGAAGTGGTCGCTGATCCACAGCGCGTCGAAGCCCGCCTCCTCGGCCAGCCTGGCCTGCTCGACCAGCTGCGCCGGGCGTACTCCTCGCAGGAGAGGAAGTAGCCGAAACGGGTCACGACCGCGCGTGGGCCACCGGGCGGGCCGGAGCGGCGGAGCGCGCGGCGTCGGCGCCGTCCGACATCAGCAGCCCGTGCTGGATCGCCCAGAGGACGGCCTGCGAGCGCGAGGTGACCTCGATCTTGGAGTAGGCGCCGCGGATGTAGGACTTCACGGAGTTGATGCTGAGGTTGGTCTCCTCGGCGATCTCCTTGTTGGCGCGTCCGGCGGCGATCATCGAGAGGACCTCGGTCTCACGCTGGGTGAGGGGCCACTTCTGCGCTGCGGGGCGGCTCGCCTCCGGCTGGCCGGTCCACGCGTCGACGACGACACGACCGTCGGCGATCTGGAGGAGGTTCCAGATGAGTCGGCGGGCGGGGAGCCACTTGCTGACGAAGCCGGCGGCACCGCGCGACATCTCGGTCGACACGGCCTCCGGGCTGCAGTCCCAGCCGTAGGCGACCATCCGGGTGGGGAAGCGCTGCGGCATCGCGCGCGTCCCCATCGACCGGCCGTGGGCGGAGGGCTCGTAGAGGGTGAGGTCACAGAGGGGCGACGGCTCCTCGGACCGGTGCGGCACGACGGTGACGAGGGCCGAGTGCGGCTCCAGCATCGCGCGGATGCCGTGCACCACGAGCTCGCTCTCGTCGACGACGGCGACCTTGATGTGCCGGGTGGCGGGTGCTGGGTGTCGCTCCATGGGCGATAGGTACCCCGAAGGGCGGGGAGCATGCGCTGCCCGCCAGGGTCCGCGCCCCCTCAGGCGAGCAGCGTCCGCGCCACGTCGGCCGCCTGCGTCTCGGAGATGCCCGCCCGTTCGGCCGCCTCGCGCAGCAGCGCTAGAGCGTCCTCGGTGGTCACGCCGAGGTGGGCGGCCAGCAGGCCCACCGCCACGTCGAAGAGGCGCTGCTCGCGGAGGCGCTCGGGAGCGGCCTCGGCACGGCGGAGGGTGTCGAAACCCAGGTCGGCGTTGGTGACAGCACCGGCCTGCCACACGCCCAGGGCGTCGACGAGCCCGTCGATGCGACCGTGGAACGCCTGCGCCGTCGAGGCGTAGAGGTCGATGTTGAGCACGGCCCGTCCGTGCTCGACGACCGGCAGCGAGATCGTGCTCGCGATCCCGGCGAAGGCCCGCTCCCGGGCCATCTCGGCCCAGCCGCCCTCGTCGAGCGCATGGGCCTCCTCGGGTGGCGGCGCGGGTGGCGCACCCGGGGCGCCCGCGCCCGGCACCGTCGCCAGCGGGCGCGCGGCGGGGTCGACGAGCGTGAAGGTCAGGTCCTCGTCCAGCAGCGTGACGCTCAGCGCGACACACTCCGGCACGGCCCGGACGGCCCAGCCCTCGATCACGCGCAGAAGGCTCTCGACGTCATCGATCGACGGCGCGACGTACTCGTCCAGTGCTTCCCTGCTCTGTGGCAGGAGCTCCATGGCGGTCCCCCTCGACGTCCCAGTGGTCCTGCCCATCGATGGTGCTCCTGCCCGGCGGGGAACGCCACACCCGCCCGGGGGGGCGACGCATGCCACCCCTCCCTGCGGGTACCGGCCGCCATGGTTGCCGAGCTCACCTCCCCGGTCGTCGTCCTCGACCTCGACGGCACCCTCGTCGACTCCGTCTACCAGCACGTCGTCGCGTGGAAGGCCGCGCTCAACGACGTCGGCCTGCGCGTGTCAGGCGTCCGGATCCACGAGGCGATCGGCATGGGCGGGGACCGGCTCGTCGCCCACGTCGCCGGTGACGCCGCCGAGGACGCCGTCGGCGACGACGTACGGGCGCTCCACGACAAGTACTTCAAGGCCACCCTGCGCACCGTCTGTGCCCTCGACGGGGCGTCCGAGCTGGCCGCCGCCCTGGCCACCCGCGGCCACCGCGTCGTGCTGGCGAGCTCGTCGGAGGCCGACATCGTCGACGACCTGCTCGAGCTGGTGGACGTGCGCCGGCACCTCGACGCCGTGCTGACCGGGTCTGACGGCGTGCCGAGCAAGCCGGCGCCCGACATCGTCGACGAGGCGGTCGCCCGCGTCGGCGGGGGTCCGGCCGTCGTCGTCGGCGACGCCGTGTGGGACGCCCTCTCCGCCGAGTCGGCCGGTGCCGCGTTCGTCGGGCTGCGCAGCGGCGGCGTGGCCGCCGAGCGGCTGCTCGCCGCCGGGGCCTCCCGGGTCCACGACGGCCCCCGCGACCTGCTCGACCACCTCGACGAGGGGCCGTTGCGCGGACGGTGAGGGGTCGGGGTCCGTGGGTCTGGTCCCTATAGGTCTCTCGGGTCTGGAGTCACCGGATATCCGGTGACCGCCGGGACAACGCGGAAGATCCGAGCCACCAGGTGACTCGGATCCTCCACGATCATCGCCGCGCGATCAGCCGGCCGGGTACGGCGACTCCGCCAGCAGCCTTGCGAGGTGGGTGGCGTTGCGGGCGAGGACCTGGGTGGTCTGCGCGGTCTTCTCGGGCGTGGGCGACATGTCCTTGTAGTCAACGGCCTGCATCGCCTCGCCGACCCAGTACGTCGTCGCCTGGGCGGGGATCGTGAAGCCGACGTCGTCGAGGGCCTGGGCGAGGTCGGCCGTCACGTGGTGCGCGCCGTCCTCGTTCCCCACGACGCCGATGCCGGCGACCTTGCCGAACATCGACGGGCGGCCGTCGTCGTCGGTCTCGCCGAGCTCGGCGTCGAGCCGCTCGAGGACCATCTTGCACACCGAGGAGGGCTGACCGAGCCAGATGGGCGTGACCATGACGAGGATCTGGCTGGCGAGGAGCTTCTCGCGCAGCGTCGGCCACTGGTCGCCGTCCCCCTCGTCGGTGGTCACGCCGAAGCGGACGTCGTGGTCGACGACGCGCACCATCGAGCCGGCCACCCCGAGCTCCTCGAACGCCTCGAGGACCTGCGAGCCGAGCAGCTCCGCGCTGGAGTCGGCCGGCGAGGGCTTGAGCGTGCAGTTCAGGACGAGGCAGCTGAGGTCGGGCATGGACGCCCGTACCCCGCCCCCCGAGCCGCATGCACCGCGCGAGGCCAACGAGCCCCGCCGGTCCCCCCTCGCACGGCGTACGGGAGGTGAGGGCCGGCGGGTCCCGCGGCTGGTGCCGGGGCCATGACGGCAGGCCCGCGACGAAACTCGCTGTACCCCTGGGGGGCACATGCATACACCCCCGCCGGCGGCCTTTTTGACTACTCCTCCTCGAGCGGGGTACAAGCGAGGCACGAGTCGACGAGGAGGAGCAGCAGATGAGCGCATCCGGTGACGCGACGACGGGGCCCTGGACGGACCCGCAGACCCACCTCGACACCGACCCGGTGAACGCGGAGCCGTCGCCCGGCCGTCGCGACGACGAGGACCGCGCGGAGGACGCAGAGCACGCGGCGCATGCCGCGGGCGCCGAGGCGGACGGGGACGCCGGACCGGTCGAGCCCTCGTGAGCGCCGCGCCTCGCTGAGAGCGGGTTGCGCCGCGCCAGGGCGCCGTCAGCGGTGGGCGCAGACCAGCTCGGCCTTGAGGGAGTCCTCGGCGCTCAGCTCGACGTCCGGCCCGCAGACCAGCTCGAGCGGGTCGGCGGCCGCCTCGACGGCGGCGAGGGCCTCGTCGAACGCCGGTACGACGTCCCCGCACGCGTGCTCGAGGCCGACGCGAGTGAGCCCGGAGGTGGCCACGTCGCCACTGAGGGCCAGCTCGACGGTCCACGCCGAGGAGTCCGTGCGGAGGCAGTCGACGGCCGCGTCCTGCTGGATGCTGGCGAAGTCGAAGGAGTCCGACCCAAGCTCGGCCTCGACCGCGGAGCGCCACTCGGCCAGGGCCTGGTCCTCCTCGTGCGCCACGGCCGACGCGGCGCCGGACGGGTCCTCGTCGCCGCCGGAGCAGGCGGCGAGGGCGGGGACAATCAGGGCCAGGGCGAGGGCGAGAGCACGCATGGCGGCAGGCTAGGAGGCCCGCGACGACGACGTACGGCGTTTGTTACCGCTCAGTACGTGATGCTCGACTCACTGCGTACGCGGGTGGTGAGCAGCCGCGCGGCGATGACCCCGCCGACCGCGCCGAAGAGGTGCCCCTGCCACGAGACGCCGGTCTGGCCGGGCAGCACGCCGAGCAGGGCGCTGCTGTAGAGCAGGAAGACGACGACGCCGATGAGGATCTCGGTCGTGTTGCGGTTGAGGAAGCCGCGCACCACGAGGTAGACGATCCACCCGAAGACCAGGACCGAGGCGCCGGCGTGGACGCTGCCCGGCTGCGCGAAGACCCACACCCCCAGTCCGCCGACGACCCAGATGATCGCGGTGGCGAACAGCCCGCGCGCGATCCCGGTGGCCAGGGTCAGGAAGCCGAGGACGACGACCGGCACGGTGTTGCTGACCAGGTGCCCGAAGCCGAAGTGCAGCAGCGGCGCGAACGCGATGCCGACCAGGCCGTCCTCGCTGCGCGGCTGGACGCCGTACGCGTCGAGCGCGTTGCCCGATGCGGCGTCGAGGATCTCGAGCAGCCAGAGCACGACGACGAAGCCGCCGGTGAGCAGCGCGGCACCCTTCCACACGGGCTCGCGGACGGTGCTGGGCATGCCGCCATGGTGACAGCCGGGGCGAAACAGACGTTGACCCACCTGGTTCAGTGTGCGATGGTGAACCTCATGGTTCAGCAAGCCGACCTCGACCGCACCTTCGCGGCGCTGGCCGACCCCACCCGGCGCACGATGCTCGAGCGGCTCGGTCGGGGGTCGGCCACCGTCAGCGAGCTCGCCGAGCCGCTCGGCATCTCCCTCACCGGCGTCAAGAAGCACCTCCACGTCCTCGAGGAGGCCGGGCTGGTGTCGACCGAGAAGGTCGGGCGCTCGCGCCACTGCCGCCTCGGCACCGAGCGACTGGACGACGCGATGGCCTGGATCGGCTTCTACCAACGCCTCTGGGAGCGACGCCTCGACGGCCTCGACACCTGGTTCACCCTGCAGAAAGGCACGGACCGATGACCGACACGACCGACAACCTCGACCTCCGCACGTCGCGGCACCTGCCCGCCACGCCGGAGGAGGTGTTCGACGCCTACACCGACGCGGAGAAGCAGAAGGCTTGGTTCACGATCCTCGACGACGAGCCCGGCTACGTCGACATCTCGGTCGACCTGCGCGTCGGCGGCCAGCAGGTCGCGGCGTGGGGTCCCAGCGAGGACGTCGTGTTCCGCGAGACCCAGACCTTCGTCGAGATCGACCGCCCCCACCGCCTCGTCACCGACTCCGTCGGGCGCACGCCGGAGGGCGAGGAGATGGCGACCCGCATCACCGTCACCTTCGAGCCCGACGGCGACGGCACCCTGATGTCGGTGCACCAGGCCGGGTTCCCCGTGCCCGAGGTGCGCGACTTCTTTGGCGCCGAGGTGTGGAACGGCGCCTTCGCCCGCATCGCGGCCTACCTCGACCGCACCGGGAGCCCGACGTGAGGCGCGCCGGCGTCGTGCTGGCCGCCGTCCTCACCGCGGTCGTCGTCAACCTCGCGGCGTACGCCCTGGGGCGGCTCGCCGGCGGCGACTTCACCTTCACGCGCGAGGGCGAGGCGATGACGGTCGACGCCGTCACGGTCGCCGGCTTCTCCGCGGTCCCGCTCGGCCTCGGGCTGACGGTCGTCGCGCTGCTCGTGGGACGGGTCCCGCGGATCGCGACCGTCGCGTCCGTCGTCGCGGCGGCGCTCGCCGTGGCCACGATCGGGCTGATGACGCTCCCGGTCGACCTCGACGCCGTCAGCACCGTCGCCCTTGCGGCATGCCACCTGACGCTCGTGCCCATCAGCCTGCTCGCGATCCGGCGGCTCAACGCGGCCGCGGCATCCGAGGCGCACTCCCGTCCGGCAGCATCGGCGGGCACGGGCCGCCCGGCGTGGTGAGCAGCTCGAAGTGCCACGGCTCGTTGGCGAAGACCTGGCAGAGGCCGTACGCCGCCCCGTGCCGGCCGACCCAGATCGCGCCGTCGGTGGGACCGATGTCGACGGCGTCGCCGGTGACGTGCGCCGACGCGTCGGGCGTGGCGACCCAGCGGCTGGCCTCCTCGAGGCTGCCGTACTGCTCGACGGCCTCGGCCAGCAACCGCTCCTGGTGCGCGCTGCTGCGCCAGCCACTGGTGATCGTCAGGCGTACGCCGTCCCGCTCGGCGTCGCGGGTCGCCCGGCGCACGGCCGCCAGCAGCTCCGGGTCCAGCCTGGTCAGCGCGGCGTCGTCGGGGGCGAGCGAGTCGACGTCGGTCCGTCCCGTCACCACCGCCTCGGCGGTGCGGAGGGCGTCCTCGCCGCCCTCCGAGGCGTAGCAGCCGAGCGTGAGCAGGGCGAGGACGAGGACGGTCAGGGTGAGCCGGGTGCGGCGGATCGTGGTCACACCAGCACGCTAGGAACGGCCGAGGGTCCGCCACCTCCCTCTGAGGTGCCGACCGGCGGCCCTCGCGGCCAGACCTGCTCCGCCCGGGGTCGAGCGACTGCTCAGGAGACGGCGAACGAGTGGTGCTCGTGCGCGACCACCCACCGCTCCGCCTCGCGGCGCAGGCCGAGCGTCAGGCGCAGGCGTACGTCCGGCTTCTCGGCGAGCTGCTCGGGCGTGGCGCACAGCAGCAGCGCGTGGGCGTACGCGACGCCGTCGCCGGCGGTCACGTCGAGGTCGACGACCTCGAACACCGCTCCGGAGGCCTGCCACTCGAAGAACGGCGGCCAGGTCTCGCGGTAGGCGTCGATGCCGCGGACGCCGTCGTGGGGCGGCGGCACGTCGAACATCACGATGTCGTCGGCGTGGTCGGCCAGGACGGTGTCCAGGTCGCCGCGGTGCACGGCCTCGGCCCAGCGCTGGACGAGGGCGCGGATCTGCTCGTGGTCGGTCATCGGTCGGCTCCTTCGACGGGGTTCTCTCCTCCTACAACCTGGCCGGACGCCCGATCTCATCGGCCGTCGCCGACGAGATCCGCGGCGAGGTCCCCGCGCGTGTCCCCGGAGACCTCGTCCGGGAGCCCGAACCGCCCGAACACCTCGGGCGTCAGGAAGGAGACGACCTCGGTCACCAGGCCGCCCCGGACCCGGAGCAGGTCGAGGGCCATCGCGGCGAAGGTGCCGCGCGACGCGTCCCACATGTAGGTGCCGAAGGCGACCTGCTCGTTGGCGCGGGTGCCGACGAAGCGCCACCGCTCGCGGAGCGGTCCCTCGAGCAGGAATCCGCGGATGGCGTCACGACCCCGGAACCACTGGGGCTCGGGTGGCATGGAGTAGTCGGCGTCCGCGTCGAGCAGCCCCACGATCGCCTCGACGTCCCCCGCCTCCCACGCCCGGGCGTAGCGGCTCGCCACCCGGGCCACCTCGTCCTCGGGCCCGTCCGGCGGGGGCAGCCTGTCGGCGACCGCGACCCGCGCCCGCTGCAGCGCGCTGGTGAGCGCCGGCACGCTCGTGCCGAGGACGGCGGCGGCCTCCGCCGCGGGGAAGCCGAGGACGTCGCGCAGGAGCAGCGCCGCCCGCTGCCGTCCCGGCAGGTGCTGCAGGAGCGCGACGAAGGCGAGCTGCACGGACTCCGCCGCCTCGTAGGTCGCCTCCGGGCCGACCGGGCCCAGGCCGGCGGTCGCCGGGTGGGGCTCGAGCCAGGCGACCTCGTCGAGGGCCGAGCCCGGCGACAGGTCCACCGGCAGCTCGCGGCGCCGGCGTCGCTCGATCATCGTCAGGCAGCGGTTCGTGGCGATCCGGTAGAGCCAGGCCCGCACGTTGCTGCCCGGCTCCAGCCGGTCGAAGGCCGACCAGGCGCGCACCAGCGCCTCCTGCACGGCGTCTTCCGCGTCGTGCGCCGAGCCCAGCATCCGGTAGCAGTGCACCTCGAGCTCGGCACGATGGCTCGCGACCGCAGCGTCGAAGTCGGGCGCCGGCACCGGCTCAGGCGCCGAGCCGGCGCCGGTGCAGCTCGCGGACGCGCTCGTCGTACGGCGCCACCGGTCCGTGTACCTCGATGCCGGGGGCGACGGTCCTGATCGGCAGGACGGCGACGGGCGAGGCGGGGAGACCCCAGGCCGTACGCCACCGCGCCAGCTGGTCGGACGACGCGGCGTGGACGATCGGGCCGAGGCCGACCCACGCGTGGGCGGCGGCGCACATCGGGCAGTGCTCGCCGGAGGTGTAGACGAGGCACGAACCGCGCCGGTCCTCCGCGACGTGGGCGGCGGCCCACTGGGCGAGCTCCAGCTCGGGGTGGGCCGTGGGGTCCGCGCGCGTGACCTCGGCGTTGAGCGCCGTACGCAGGACCGTGCCGGCGGGGTCCACGAGGACCGACCCGAAGGGGAAGTCCCCCCGGTCCAGCGCCTGCTCGGCCAGCTCCAGGCAGAGCTCGAGGTGCTCGGCGGACCCGCGCAGCTCGAGCGACATGGTGTCAACCTGTCCTACCCGCGCCGGTCGGACAAGCCCTGCGAGGACGGAGGACGACGGGCTACGGCTGCCGCTGGCGTCCGTTGCGCGGCTGGGGCGCGCGGTCGTCGGCGTGGAACTCATCTCCGAGACGCTGAGGGCGGGACCGCTCAGTCGGCCGACAACCGGTAGCCGATGCCCCGGACGTTCTCGACGCGGTCCGGCGCCCCGGCAGCGCCGAGCCGCTCCCGGATCCGGCCGATCGCGGTGGGGAGCACCATCGGTGAGCCCGGCCAGTCGCTGCCCCAGACCTCGTCCATCAGCGCGGCGCGCGTCACGACCCGGCCGTGGTGGGCGACCAGCAGCGCGAGGACGTCGTACTCCCGCCCGGCATTGACGATCTCGCGGCCGGCGAAGGTGATCTGGTGCTCAGCGACCTCGAGCGCCCGCGCGGGTGGCGCGTCCGCGGCCGGCTCGTCGTACGAGCGGTGGATCCGCCGCAGCACGGAGCGCACGCGCGACTGCAGCTCGGCGACCGAGCAGGGCTTGGCGAGGTAGTCGTCCGCGCCGGCGTCGAGCCCGGCGACGACGTCGCCCTCCCCGCCGCGGGCGGTCACCATGATCAGGCCGCCGTCGAAGCCGCCGTCGCGCAGCACGCCGCAGACCTCGATGCCGTCCATGTCGGGGAGCATCAGGTCGAGGATCACCATGTCGGTGTCGGTGTCACCGACGTGGGCGATGGCGTCACGGCCGCGCCCGACGACCGTCGCGTCGAAGCCCGCGGTCGTGAGCAGGCTCGCCAGCGGGACGGCGACGTCCTCGTCGTCCTCGACCACCAGAACGTGAGGCATGCCCGGATCCTAGGGAGGCGTCGAGCACGCGCCGGCCACCACAGCGCAACAGCAGATCCACCACTGGCGCGGTGTGTGCGACGTCGCGTCGGAGCGCGGGGTCAGCGGGGGTCAGCGGGTGTCAGCCGGGTCAGCCGGGTCAGCCGGGTCAGCCGCCGAAGCGCCACTCCAGCATCGAGCGGTAGTGCTGCCCGGGCTCGAGCGTCGCCGTCGGCCACTCGGGACGGTTCGGCGAGTCGGGGAAGAGCTGCGGCTCGAGCGCGATGCCGTCGCCCTGGCGGTAGAGCGCGCCGCTGGTCGAGCGGCGCGTGCCCTCGAGGAAGTTGCCGGTGTAGACCTGCAGACCGGGCTGGTCGCTCCACACCTCGAGGGTCGTCCGCGTCCGCGGCGAGGTGAGCACCGCGGCCCGCCGGAGCCCTTCGCCGCGCAGGACGTAGTTGTGGTCGATGCCCCGGGCGTCGAGGAGCTGGGGATGCTCGGTGCGGAGCACCGGCCCCAGGACCGTCGGCTCGCGCAGGTCGAAGGGCGTGCCGGCGACGGGGGCGTGCCCGCCGGTCGGGATCCCGGTGGCGTCGACCGGCGTGAACTCGTCGGCCTCGACCAGCAGCTCGTGGTGGTCGATCGTGCCGGCACCCTCGCCGTCGAGGTGGAAGTAGGCGTGGTTGGTCAGGTTGACCACGGTGGTGGCGTCGGTCGTCGCCTCCATCGTCACCACCACGGTGTCGCCGTCGACGCGGTAGGACGCGGTCGCCGTCACGGTCCCGGGGAAGCCCTGGTCGCCGTCCGGGCTGGTCATCGTCAGCACCACCTCGTCGGCGGTGTGCGACACCACGTCCCACAGCCGGGCGTCGAACCCGTCGGGGCCACCGTGGAGGCTGTGGCCGCGGTCGTGGGTGCCGACCCGCACCTCGCGGCCGTCGAGGACGAAGCGCCCCGCGGCGATGCGGTTGGCGTAGCGCCCGATGGTCCCGCCGACGTAGTCGCTGCTCGCCAACCGCTCCGCCACGTCGGCGTGGCCGAGGACGACGTTGCGCCGCTCGCCGTCGCCGCACGCCACCGTGAGCCGGTGGACGGTGGCGCCGAGCGTCAGCACCTCCACCACCGGACCGGGCTCGGAGCCGATCGTCAGGAGTCGTACGTCGCGCCCGTCGGGCACCTGTCCGAAGACACTGTCTGTCGTCACGGGACCATCCTCGCGCCTCGCCCGGGGCGTCGGTGGAGCCGGTCGCGGAACCGCCCGACCCGAGCCGGGCGGTCTCCATACTGGGCCGCATGTGGCTGCAGGAGTTCGACGGACTGGAGGGACAGCCGCCGGACCCGCGGGTGTGGTCCCACAACCTGGGCGGCGGGGGCTGGGGCGACGGGCAGCAGCAGGTCTACACGGACGCCCCGGCCAACGTCGCGCTCGACGGCGCCGGGCACCTCCGGATCACGGCGCGACGCGAGCTGGACGGCACGATCACCTCGGCGCGCCTCACGACACGGGACGGCTTCGCCACGAGGTTCGGCCGGGTCGAGGCACGCATCAAGGTGCCGGGCGGCCGGGCCACCTGGCCGGCCTTCTGGATGCTGGGCACCGACATCGACGACGTCGGCTGGCCCGCGTGCGGGGAGATCGACGTCATGGAGCACGTCGGCGCGGACCCCCGGCGTGCGCACGGGACGCTCCACGGCCCCGGCTACAGCGGCCTCGCCGGGGGCGTCGGCCGAGCGATCGACGCGGGCACGGACCTGTCCGACGACTTCCACGACTACGCCGTCGCCTGGGACGAGTCCGGGATCACCTGGCTCCTCGACGACCGGGAGCAGCACCGGCTGACCCCGTCGGACGTGCTCGGTCCGTGGCCCTTCGACCACGAGTTCTTCCTCCTCATCAACCTGGCCATCGGGGGTGACTGGCCGGGGCACGCAGCTGACGAGCCGGAGCTACCGGCGGTGCTGCTGGTCGACCGGATCCGCGTCGACGACCTCGCCCAGACGTCAGCCCGTCAGGGGTGATCCCTGCAGCAGGTCGAGGTCGCGCACGCAGAACCCGTGGTGCGCCCACTCCTCGTTGAGCACCACGTGCAGGCACTGGAGCACCGTCCTCCCGGCCGCGTAGGGCGGCCACCCCGGGCCCTCCGGCACCGGCGCGGGCGCCGACAGGTCCTCGGCCGTCACGACCGCCAGCCACCGCTCCAGCTCGGCGGCCTGCTCCTCGCGCACGACCAGCACCTCGTCGAGGTCGGGCGCGGCCGCCGGGTCCAGGCCCTGCTCCTCCTGGTCCGGCACGAAGTCCGTCGCCAACCCGATGGCGGTGAACGGTTGCGTCGACCCGAGGCAGCAGCGCCGGAACCACGAGTCGTGGACGAACACCAGGTGCCGCAGCGTCTCCACCGCCGACCACTCCCCGCCGACGCCCTGGTGCTCCATCCCCTCGTCCATGCCGCGCAGCCGCGCGACCGTCGCCGCCCAGCCGGCCCGCAGCTGCCGGCCCGCCTCCCGCAGGTCAGCGGGGTCGTCCGACCGCATCAGCGTCCGCACGGGGTTGCGTCGGTCGAGCTCGGCCTCGACGTACGACGTCACCTCGATGCCGTTGACCACCAGGTTGGTGACCAGCCCGTCGATGACGGCGTCCTGCATCACCACCCCGACGAGGCGCGCCCCCGTGAGGTCGCACTCGCGGAACTCGGCGTCGGTCAGGTCCTCGTCCTCGAATCTCGCCATGCCGGCCAGCATGCACCGGCACACCGACAGACCGCGCCGATCAACGCGTGGCGTCGTCCTTGGGCCTGTCGGCGAACCACTGCCCGAGCTCCCGCAGCGTCTCCGGGTCGAGCGCCTCCCGCGGGTCCGCCACGATGTCGCGCTGCATGCGCTCGCGCGCGGCGGCGTACAACGGCGGGCTCAGGGCGTACGGCAGGTTGCGGACGTACCAGCGGGGGAAGGTCTGCGCGCCCCACCGTTGCAGGGTGCGGGCGATCAGCCCGGGCCGACCTCGCCGGACCCAGAAGCCGACCGCCTGGCCGAGGACGAAGGCGACCCCCAGAGCGGCCGCCATGACGAACAGCGTGCTGGCGATCTCGTCGCTCGCGAAGTTGTCCACGACGGCGAACAGGCCCCCGTAGTAGACCGGCACCAGCACCTCCACCTGGTCCACGTAGGGACTGACCTGCTCCGCCCGGTCGGCCAGGTCGCGGAGGGACTCGATGTCGGGCTTCGACCCCCACGCCGCACGGACGTGACCGAGCGCGTCCTGACTCCTGTCGAAGGCGTTGAACGGGCTGATGCCGTCGAAGGACCCGAGCGCCGCATCGACCTCGTCGGACGTCGTCTCGATGTCGCGCAGCGTCTCTGAGCTCCGGGCGGCCGCGTCCTCGAGCTCCGCCTGAGGGGGCGTGTTCTCGTTGACGTAGTCGAGGGCGGCCTGGATCTCCTGCCGGTGCTCCACGACGTACTCCGCCGCGCGATAGCGGTCCACGAGGTTGGGCACCGCGGCGAGCGCGTCCTGACCCTTGCCGCCGACGGTCTCGGCGTCGCTCACGACGACGCTCAGCGCCGCGCCCGCGCCGTACGCCTTGATGCCGAGCTCGACGAGCGAGCCGATCACCAATCGTCCGAGCTCGAGCCTGCGTCGCAGCGACGAGACGTCCGGGCCAGGGCTCACAGGGTTCCTCCACAGTGGTCGACGAGCGGGCGGGACCGCCCTGTACCCCGTCGCACGCCGGGGCGCGCTGTAGTTTCCAAGGGACCGACGAGGAGGCCGCATGCCCGGACCGCAGCACGACCCGAGCGCCCCGACCGGCGGAGACGGCTCCACCGGTCCCGGGACGAACTGGGCAGGCAACCACACCTACACGGCCGGGCGCTACGTCCGTGCGGGCTCGCTCGAGGAGGCGCAGGAGGTCATCCGCGCCTCGAGCAAGGTGCGCCTGCTCGGGACCCGCCACTCCTTCAACGCCCTGTGCGACACCGAGGGCACGCTGCTCGACCTGACGGGCCTTGCCGCCGAGCCCGTGCTGGACCTCGAGCGCGGGATGGTCCGCGTCGCCGGCGGTACGCCGTACAACGACGTCGCGGCCCACCTGCAGTCCCACGGCTGGGCGCTCGCCAACATGGGCTCGCTCCCCCACATCTCGGTGGCCGGCGCCACCTCGACCGGCACGCACGGGTCGGGCGCGACCAACCGCATCCTCGGTGCCGGCGTCAGCCGCCTCGAGCTGATCGGCCCGGACGGCGAGCTGCGCACGATCTCGCGTGGTGAGCCGGACTTCGACGGCTCCGTCGTCGCGCTCGGCGCCGTCGGCGCCGTCGTGTCGCTCGACCTCGATGTCGAGCCGACGTACGACGTGCGCCAGGACCTCTACGCCCACCTGCGCTGGAGCGAGGTGGTCGAGCGGATCGACGAGGTGCTCGGGTCGGCCTACAGCGTCAGCGTCTTCGGGCGGTGGAACGACGAGGACCCGACCGAGGTGCTCGCGAAGACCCGCTTGACCGACGACCGCGGGCCCGCCGACTGGACCGGCGGGATCGAGGCCGTCCCGGCCGACACCGCGTCGCTCACCCTCGGGGCGGGCGACCACATCACGGTGCGCGGCACCCCCGGACCGTGGTCGGAGCGGCTGCCCCACTTCCGCGGCGACCGGCAGCCCAGCTTCGGCGCGGAGATCCAGTCGGAGTGGTTCGTCCCCGCCGAGTCGGCGGTGGGCGCGCTGCGTGCGGTCACCGACCTCGCCGCCACGACCAGCGGCGAGCTGGCCGACCTGCTCATCGTGACCGAGATCCGCGCCATCCGCGCCGACGACCTGTGGCTCTCACCGGCCCAGGGCCGGGAGACCGTCGCGCTGCACTTCACCTGGAAGCGCGAGCCCGAGGCCGTGCTCGCCATGGTTCGACGCGTTGAAGACGCGCTCGACCCGTACGCCGCCCGGCCGCACTGGGGGAAGGTGTACGACCGTCTCGACCCTGCGAATCACCCGCGCCTCGCGGACTTCCGGGCGTTGGTGGAGCGGGTGGATCCTTCGGGGACGTTCCGCAATCCGATGGTCGAGCGGGTGCTCGGCCTCGGGTGACGATCGTGTTCCGTTGCCCGAGCCGCTCGGGCACGCGCGTCGCCCCTTTCGCCCAGAATGACGTGCGTGCGGTTGCGGAGAAACGACCACGCAGTCCCCTTCCACATCCGAACGGCACTCGGCGGATGGAAGAGCAAGGCCACTGTCGAGAACCGCTGAACGAGCGGCGAAAAGCACACGGCCATCGGGTTGGACCTGTCCCCCCGCTTAGCCCACCCCACCCATCTGCCCGCAGACCCAGGACATTCCACGTCGCTGCGTTAGGGCTGTAGGTGCGGCTTCTGGTCGCTGAATGACATGTCGTAAGGGAGTCCATATCTGTTGGCGGTCGCCGCGACTGGTGACGGATCTGGTGGGGGCTTTCGACATCGTTCAACGAAGTCCAAAGCCAGTACCGCAGCCATCGCCGCCGCTTGAGCACAGGTGTGAGACGAGACGGCGGAGCCGGACTTGCTCAGACGGCGTGGTGCACCATCGGCCGTCAGGTCCAGGTGCGTCTCCAGTGTCTCGTACGACGGGTGCACGGCCCCGCTGAGTTCGCGGTACATGTCGTAGAACAAGTCGGTATCGGCAAATCGACGAAAGATCTGCTCCATCCTCCAGCTACGTTCCTGCCCGGGCGCTGGTTCGCGAGCGGCCACGGCCGAGAAGGCAGCGAGGTCCGCCTCCTCAACGAACTGGGTCAGCGCAGGATCCTCTCGGATTGCACCCTCGAAGGCTCTCGTTCTGGTGAGATAGCTCGCTTCCATGTGCTTGACCAGCGTCTCCGGACCGCCACGGGTCAAGAGCACCCACTGGGCGGCAAGCGCATGTTCAAGGGCGATTCGCGCACAGCTCGCTGCCACGAGCGGGAACCGATCTCGCATCTCCAGCGCGACCGCGACCTGGTTCAGCGCATGTGACGAGAGTGGAAATCCCACACGGAACCGCACTTCGTGGGTGGCCGAGACGCTCAGCGGGAACGCCAAATTCTCCCACTCCGCGATGCACTCCCGTGCAGCAGCGAGGAGCTTCCCGATTTCGGCCTCGGAGCCCGCTTTGGGAGTCGGATTATTCATCAGCGTCCTCCTACACCGAGCAGCAGCACCGTTACCTGAAGAACAGTTGCCGAATCAAGGCGCGGGTGTCGAAGCACTCCACGCGTACACGTGGTTGAAGTCCCACACGAGCGTGGCGAGCTCTCGTATGAACGCTCCCATCTCCTCGACACTCGTCACGACCGTGTCGGTCGAGCCGTCGGTTACCGACTTCTCGCGGGCAGCTCGGTGTCCCCAGATCCGCCCCGATGCCTGAGCCGGGAATGAGCTGTGCACGAGCTCGTTTCGTCTGTCGAAGGCGACTTGGGCCCTGCCGAGGAACGCGCCAATCAAGGACGGAGCTGGATCCGGTAGGTCCCGTGAGAGACGGCGGCTGGTCTTGATCTGAGCGCTGGTCGGCTCGTGAGTGAAGCGCCCCTGCTGGACGCGTACAAGGGCGTGACGGAGCGAGGCGACCTTGTCCTCGAGCACTGCACAGATGCAGACGATCCGACCCATCGCACCGTAGAACTCCTCGGGGTGACGCCCAAGGAGACCAATCGGAAGGTTGCACGCATCGACTTCGAACATATCCCCATCGTCGCCCAGCCACGCATGCTGTGCATCCGATATCGCGGGCCCGCTACGGGCGTGATCGCGAACCATAGAGTTTTGCCGCTCTGCCGCTCATTCTTGACCGCCAACGCTGGGGACCTTGCTAACGTCGTGCTCCCACAGGGTGGGATTGTCCGGCTCTCCGCAGACGGCGCAGGAAAGTGAAGATCCATGTTGGACGGTGCGCGTCGAGGCTTCGCGGAGTCGAACCGGACCTATGCGAGACCGGACGGCTCGTAGTGGCCACCCACGATTTCGGACCGTTCACTGTCTCGGCCGAACGCGTCACTCTCCTGGGCAGCGCCTTCACCGCATTCGTCAACCGACTCTTGTCCGCCGAGGTCGAGGCGGCTGGCCTGGCAGGACCATCGCTTCAGGAGACGTATCGCGACAACGTGAGCGACGAGGGCGTAGACGCCGCCCTGGTGTCTGAGGTGACGACCAAGTGGATCCCAGCCGGAGAGAGTGCCTGGCAGTTCAAGGCAGGCGACTTGAGGCCGGCCCAGTGTAGATCCGAGCTTCGCGGTGCCACCTTTGCGCAAGAGATCCTGCGACGTGGCGGCCACTATCGCCTGGTGCTCGGCGCGTCTTTGACGGCTGCCAAGCTCACGAAGCGCCGTGCAGCACTTATCGAGGAAGCAAAGACACTCGAGCTCGAGATCGATGACGAGTCGATCCAAATTCTCCACGCCGACTCACTTGCCTCCTGGACCGAGTCCTTTCCGGCACTCGCCGTCTGGCCAGTCCTGGGCGGCCTCGCGCACGGAACGATGACCTTCGAGACCTGGGCGGCCTCGAATAGGCACACCGCGGCATTCGTGGAGTCCGTCGGACGCACTGAGGTTCAAGATGCCATTCGCGCTCTGGTCTCCGGTGGGGAGGCGATCGATCTTCGCCTCACTGGGGTCAGCGGCCTGGGCAAGACACGGTTGGCCCTGGAGACCTTTCGAGGGTCCGGCTTGGAGTCGCTCATCGTGTACCTAAAGGCGGACGACAGCCCCCGCGGAGTTCTCACTCACCTGCTATCCCAGCATCGAAGCGGCATTGTCGTGCTCGATGAATGTTCACGCGACCTGCACAAGTCTTTGGCCGAGGTCATCCCAGCAGGTAGCCGCCTTCGGCTGATCACCATCGGTGAACCTGACTCACAGGGCGGGCTGATCGCTCCGGTGTTCGCGTTGGCCCCGTTTGATGCCGAGGCGATGGACTCCCTGATCGAGCGTAACCAGCCCAGCCTTCGGGCAGAGGTTCGTCGATTCATCGTCGAGATTGCCGAGGGGAACATCGGATATGCCCTGTACGTCGCTCAGCACGTCGCCAGAAATCCTGAGGTCCGCACCGCTGACCTGGTGACACCCGAAGCGATTGCACAGTTCGTGAGCCAGTCGCTGCCCACGGGATCAGATTTTTTAGCCTGTAGCGTCCTGGCGCTGCTCTCCAGGATTGGCTATGAAGGAGAGCTCGCCGGCGAGTTGGAGTTGCTTGCGGAGGTCTTCGGCTTCAGCCCGACTGACCTGCGTGCGGCGGCTCGCAGCCTGACCGAGGCAGGTTTGCTGAGCAGCCACGGACGCTATCGCGCCGTCACGCCGCACCCAATGGCGGTCTACCTGGCTTCAGCCGCCTGGAGCGAGTACAGCGATCGGATCGTTCGGGATCTCCTTCCCCGACTCAGCCCAAGCATGAGTGCCCGATTGTTTCGACGAGCCGCAGACATTGGTGAGTTTGGCCCTACGCGCTCGGCCGTCGTGCGCCTACTTAACAACGACGGCCCGTTCGCCTCCCTCGAGGAGATCGAGCGCACCGGCTCATCCGATCTTCTTACCGAGCTGGCGATGGTTGCGCCGCGCGAGGTCAGCCGCATGATCGCGGGCATGCTCGCAGAGGCCGATGAGGACGAGCTTCGCGGCCGAACCTCGATTCGCCGTGGACTGGTTTGGACGCTCGATAAGTTGGTGTGGCACACGTACACGTTCGAGGAGGCCGCCGATTCGCTTCTCCGCCTGGCTTTGGCTGAGAACGAGACGTGGTCGAACAACGCGACCGGCAACTGGGTGGAACTGTTCGGGCTGATGCTTCCAGCGACGGCGGCCAAACCGCTGCAGCGCCTTGGCTACCTCGGTCGCGCTGTAGTCAACACCGATCCGAGGGTTCGCCTGCTCGCCGTCCGCGCGAGCGCCCAAGCCTTGAGCATCCGAGAGACGATCATGCTGTCCGGCGAGCTCCAGCGCGGCTTCCTCGTCGAAGGACGGGGACAACCCGAGACATGGGAGGAGGTGAGTCAGTACCGCTCAACGGCGCTCGATCATCTTGCTGTTCTTGCTGCGGACAGCGATCCCGACGTCGCTGCCTCCGCGATCGACAAACTGGTGTCCACCATCCACCCGATCCTCGAGCACGAGCCGCTGCGCGAGCACCTCACAGCCATCATCTCCGCTCTCGGCGGATCGGCGCTCGAGCGCACCCGGGTCGAGCTCGAGAATCTCAGTGGTCTCTTTGAACGTGTCGGGCAGCATCATCACCTAAGCGACGGTGACCAAGATGTCGACACCTCCGCCCGCCGCGACGGCCTGGATGCGATGAGGCGGGCCCTGCCTCAAGCGACACCGCTGGAAGACCTCCGCGTGTTGTCACGACTGCGCCGCTGGGACATCGACAGCACAGCGACTAAGGAGCGTCTCCTGGACATCGCGTCTCAGCTCGATGACCCTGCCGCTGCGATCCTCGACATCCTGGAGGCAGAAGTCGAAGTTCCGGCAGAGTTTGACCTCGGCAAAGGGCTGTCCCAGCTCAGCGGCGGATCCACCGCGGTCGAGGAGCGGCTCGCACTCCTCGCACGAGCCGATCGAAGCGCTGCCCTCGTGGGATACCTGTGGGGACGCGTCGAGGCCGGCGTGGAGACGGCGTTCGACGACTTCCTCGACGGACACGCCGGCCAAGCACTGCCGTCTGGTGTGCGACTTGCCCTGACCGCACGTGGACCTGCAACCGACGTCGCTCGACAGAGGGCAGAGTCGCTGTCAACCGAACGACCCGTCGCTGAAGTCGTCCAGATGTCATTTGCCGTATGGCGGGAAATGCCACCGGCCGAGCTTGCAGACCGACTCGGCGACCTCGTCCCACGAGTTGGTTCGCAGGAGGACTACAACGCGCTCCTGGACTTCGTCAGCCTCTCCCTGCATGACGACCGAGATGACTCCGAACTTCAAGACATCTGGGTGCCACTGCTCGCTTTGCGTGCTTACTTTCCGTCGCTGGGCACCCAGACGTGGGCCTGGGGGCAGCTCGCCACCCGTGCAGGTCGCCGACACCCGGTCGCGACTACGCAGCTCGTACTGGATCTCGTGGACCAGGACGTCCTGCGTTTGTACGCCGCGGACGAGGGTGAGGTCCTCAAGGTCGCCGTCCAAGCCGGCGGCCGCAACGCTTGGGAGCTCGTGATGAGCGCCATTCAAGCCGGCAACTGGAAGCTGACGATGGGCGTTGATGGCTGGTTCGGAGGGCTCATCGAACTGGACCAAGTCCGCAACTGGATCGGAGACAACCTGGATCGCGCGCGAGCCGTTGCCTCCGTATCGACCGTCGGCTCAGGTGCGGAGATGAACGAAGTCGCGGTCTATCTACTCTCGACGTTCGCAGAGGATCGCCGCATCGAGTCTTCGCTTTACGGCGAATTCGTCAGCGGGACGTGGTGGGGAAACGAGTCCTCGCGGATCTACGATCAGCTAACCCTTATCGAGGGGTGGCGCCATGCCCATGCCGACTCTGAGGGCGTGAGTCACTGGTGTAACGGCGTCGTCGATTCACTCAGGTCACGACTCAGCGTCGTGCTTCGAGAAGAGGCTGAGGAAGACCGGGACTAGCTGCGGGGATTCGCCTTCCACGATCGACCTTCTCCTTCCCAGTCACGTCCCACCACCGCGCCGGTCAAGTTCGTTGCATCAGTTGGTGTCAACCGACGTAGCCCATTCCGCCGCGTGTTGCCTATCCGACGGGTGGGCCTGCGGACAGGACAGGCGGGGTCGATCGGAACGAGCGGTCGGTCTCGTCGCTATCGCACGTGCCCTGGGAACCATTCAGCCGCACGAACCGTACCTGCGTAAACCCAGCGCCCTTCCAAGTAGGTGCTTGCGCGCCCCTCTCGATTCACGCGGTATACGCCTCCTTTAGGACGAACATGCAATAGGCGTTCGATCACCTTCTTAGAGGCTTGCGCTCCTCGCACCGAGGCGAGCGTGGTACCACTACTGTCCTTGATCAACCCCAGACGAACGGTGTAACGGCGTCCGGTGGCAGCGTCGACTGGATCGCCTAGCGCAGGCTCATCGCTAGTCGCGGCCTGCTCAAGACGCCCCAGGTACACGAGTCGACTGTCGACGTATGTGGCGGCGTCGCCGTCCACGTCAACCCAAGCGCGACCTCCCGTCGGCCGGATCGCAAGAAACGAGGTCACAAGCTCCTCGGCCCGTTTGATGCCCACCAGGTCGGCCAAGGTCGTGTCGTCATCCACTCGAAAGAACAGGCGACGCTGCTTCGACAAGGTCCACACTTCCGAACCACGCTGGTACGGCCAATGCTCACCGGGCGCTGGCAATTCTTCGTCAGCCGCCGGCTGCGGCCGATCCGCGAAGTCGTGCGTGCGAGCTACGATCCCACGCAGCCGCTCCAGAAGCTCATCCTGAGTGACGGTGGACTGGGCTTCCACGATCCTGACCTGAAGGTCGCGATCCTTCGCGTCGAGTTCGGCCTCCCGCAGAGCCACTTCTGCACGCGCGGCCTCCAGCGTTGCGCGCTCCTGCGCGATCTGCGTCGCCTCGTTCTCAGCGGCGCGGCGCTGAGCCTCGAGCGCGGCACGTTCGATTGCCAGCCGATCGAGTTGCTGCTGCGCCTGTACGACCGCCGCCTTGTCGGCCGAGCGAGTAGTCCGCTCCAGTTCGGCCTGCTGCTTGCGCACCTCAGACTCGGCCTGCCTTGCCCGCCGTGCCTCGTCTTCGGCGTTCGCCGCCCTGGAGGCCAGCGCCTCAACCTCGGCGTCGCGCCGCTCTTGCCCCTCACGCAAGACGTGTAGTTCACGGCCCTGCGCCTCGATCTGTACGGCCATCGCCTCGATCTGGTCGTTGGTCGGCGGCGCTTCGCGTCGACCGGCAGCTACCTCCAACAAGTGAGCTTGAAGGGCTCGGTAGTCGGGTAATCGGGCGAGACCAAGTTCGCTCGCGCACCGCACGATGGCAGCGATATGTGTGCGCGCGGCATCAACGTCGAGTACGGCCCTTCGGTGAGCCCACGAGTTGCGAACGTCGACCACGCCTCGTATTAGCTGGTCGACGACTCGATAAGGGCGCCCCCGCGTTAGTGCCCCACGCAACTTCGTCCTACTAGGTTCCCAGCCTTGAGCTTGGGATCGGAGAAGGTCGGCGTAGGCCGTCACGTCCTTGGTGGACAGTTCGTGCGCCCGCCGGTTTGGCATGGCAACCTGCTCTGCCAACGTCCGCGGCCAGTCGTCGCCGCCCAATTCTCGCAGCGTCGGTTCGAGCCTCTCGAGGAGGTCTTCGGCGAGCATCCCAAGTGCTTGATCGATGAGAAAGCGCAATTGCCGGGGACCAGTGTCGGAGATGCGATCCCAGCGGGCGGTGTATGGCACGGCAGCATGCTATGCATCAACGGAATCGTTGTCGGCGAGTTGCAAAACCCCAGCGGGAACATACGACTGGGCGCATCAACGCTCGTCGAGCGATCCACGCTGAATCGTCACGTCCGCGAGCCAGGTGCGCGGGAAGTTCGCAGCACAAGCTTCCCGATAGAGGTCAGGAGACGAGCGCAATCTCCTCACGAGGCCTTGTGGTCTTACCGCCGCGAGCGCGACGCATATCAAGGAGGCGTCAGCAGAGGCATGTGTAGTTGTACCGCCGCGGCAAGCGATGCTGCGGCTTCGAGATTCGTAGCAACACGAAACTGACCCAGAGTGCCAGGTCGTTGACAGCCAACACGGCTGCGCGAATTGAGCAAGCTAGTGCGGTTCACGCGGCGGCGCGAGTCCTCGTTGTCTCCGAAGATGTGTGGCACGAAGACGCTGCTTTAACCGAGCGTCGCGCCCTTGCGTCCATTGCAGGGCTCGCACAGAAGTTGCAAGTTGCGCATCGTGCTGGAGCCCCCCATCGAGAACGGGATGATGTGGTCGAACTCCAGCGCTTCGTTCGAGCCACACTCGACGCACTGGCCACCATCTCGCTGCCACACGGCGATCTTCACTTCACTTGGAATCGACGGCCTGGTCTTCCGCAAGTCCCCGCCTTGGACCAACGCGCTAGCCGCACGTGCCTTCGCCAACCTCAATCGCCGCCGGTTCGCCGACTCGTTGACCAGCGCGAGAACGTCGTCGCTATTCAAGGCACGGTCTGTGCTTGTGTACACGCGCCCCTGATAGATCCAGACATCTGTCGTGTGATTCCCGCAGACTCTCACCGGCTCCTGCACCGACAGTTGCATGGTGTCACCGAGGAAATAGCAACTGGAGCCACCCGCAGACACGTGGAACAGGGTCCCGGCATCCATCAGTGCCTCAATCTCTTCGAATGCAACGTCGGCGGTACCCACACGTGTCGGCTCTGGTGGCTCAAAATCCGCGCATTCATCCGGATCCAGCCCAAGCTCTTGCGGTAGGTAGCCCATGCCTCGCATCCCGCCATACGGGTCGTAGAACTCGCCACGACGAACAGTGGTGACGCCGGCGCCCTGAGCTTCCTTGAGCATTTGAGCCATGTCCGAACCGTAGGCGGCGTGTTGTCGCTAGGAGTCGGAAACCGACAAACCGAGACCGCTGCGCGGATCGGTGACGCCCTGACGTAGCCCATTTCGCCGCTGTTGACGCGCGGGCCGACTTCCCCACGCGGGTCGGTTGGCGTGGCGGTGCTGGAGACCGTCGGGTGGCTGGCTGGACCCGGCTGCTGCCGCAGGTAGGCGCGAGGTGGAGTTCGAGGGGGGCCTAGCGTGTGGCGCCGGGCCGGACGTGGGTGTCAGGCTGAATCTGTCAGCGTGCGGAGCATCTCGGCGCTGTGGATGAAGTAGGCGCCGCCGTGGCCGGTCCCGGGCCGGATGGTCAGCTGCGCGTGCGGGAGTTGCTCCTTCCACCAGCGGCCGTGCTCGATGGGCAGCAGGTCGTCGTCGGCGCCGTACCAGAGGTAGGTCGGCTGGCGGATGGTCGTCAGGTGGATGTCCCAGTCCCGGTCGACCGCGACGTTGTCGTGGGCCATGCCGTCGTAGGTCGTGAGCGCCTCACGGACGTCGCGGGCGAACCGCTTGCGCCATGGAGGCGGGAACGCGTCCCAGTCGACGTCTCGTTTCCCGTCCGGCGACACCATCGCGTCGAACGCGACCATCAGCTCCTCATTGGACTCCTTGGCAGCATGTCGTCGAATGCGCCCGCCATCAGCTCGGGGTATGCCGCAGCGTCCTCGTCGGTGCGGCCTTGGTCGTCGAGGGCGAGGATGTCGAGCTCTGCGGCGAGGTCGGGGGCGTCGGCGTCGAGGACGCGCCAAGGACCTATCCCGACACAGTTGCCGGGAGCGGTGACCCGCTCGGGGTCGGCAGCCGCCGTCGCGGCCGCGAACGGGCCGCCGAACGAGATGCCGAGGACGGCGAACGTGTCCACGCCAAGGGCGGCGGCGACTTCGAGGGCGTCGCGGCTACGGGACGCGAGACTGGGTTCCGACCATGAGGACCGGCCGAACCTGGGCCGGCTGAGCGCGAGCACCCCGGCCTCGCAAGCGCCGTCCTCCAAGTGGGCGGCCACCATCCGGCATTGCGGCATTCCGTGCTGGAGGAGGACGGCGGCCCGTCCGGGTCGCCGCCGACGTAGGTGTCGACGCGGCGGCCGTCGCTCAAGGACACGTGACCGAGGTCCATCCGAGCAGCGTAACCCTCTAGGGAGCGCAGGTTGGACCCTAACCGGGGGTGACCGGGGTCCAGTGGTAGCCGTCGTGGGAGATGGCGATCGTTCGCATCCCAGTGCGCGCGACGATGACACCGCCGGATGTGTAGATCCCCACCGACCAGAAGGCGCCGAACAAGGCTGGCGCACCAGCCAGGAGCTCGGGCGTGGTGCTCCCCCGGGGGAAGCGCCAGATCGTGCCGGGTCGCGTGCAGAGCGACTTCTGGCAGTAAGTGTCGGGTCCCGTGACCTGGGCGAACAGCAGTGCGCCATCCGCGGCATACGCGACGCCGCCGAAGAACGGTCGGTCCCACGGCAGCGGGACCTGACGGAACCGCTTCTCATCTTCGGTCTGCCATAGCGCGTTCACGTACGACGGTGCGTCCTCCAACGAGGTCGTCGATACGGTTGCCTGCAGGTGCCCGGGCCCGACGGCGATGCCCGAAATGTTGCCGTTGAAGTCGGGGCCGCCGGCTGACCTGCCCGCTGGTAGGTCAGCCATGGTGGTGGACCAGGTGTGGCCGCGGTCGGTGCTGGACTCGAAACGCCATTGCTGTCCGCGCCGCTCGAACCCTTGGACACTCAAGATGGCGCCCCTGCGGCCAGGTACGTGCTGCCACACGTCACCGAACCGTGTGCCTTCGACCGGGTAGACCTCCGCGCCGCTGACGTCGGCTGCCCACAGCCGCCGCGTGTCGACCCTGCCCAGGTCGAACAGGATGCTGTCCCAACGGTCGAGGTCGAGGAACACGTCTCCCCGGCCGCGTTCCTGCGGGTTCAAGACCCGCAGGGGCTTGGTCCTGCCGTTCGGGTACAGGACGAACCCCGGGTAGTTCTTGCGGGGGAACTGGCGTCGAGCCTTGACGGCCACCGCTCCATCGCCGAGTGGGGTGTGGGAGACGAGGTCAGCGAGGGCGCTGCTGACGTGGAGCCGTGACGCGTGCGCCCAGTTGTCGTTCGTGGTGGCGATGACCGTGCCCGAGTAGGCTCCGCGCTGGTCGGTGAAACCGGCCACGGCGTCGGTGGGCGAGGTGTACTCCACGTCGTCCAGCTCGAACTGTGGGCCGATGCGGTCAAGGAACTGCGCCTTGTCCAGGAACCCGTTGAGCTTCGCTCGTCTCGCCTGCGAGATGGGCCCTTTTGTGGCCGGCGACGCTGCCTCGACGGATGGGGTCTCAGCGGATGGCGCCTCGGTGGATAGGCTCTCGCTGGTGGGGTCCTGAGAGCCCGGCTCACTGCGCGGTCGGCGTTCGTCGCTGTTGCACCCCGCGACCAAGGTGGCCAGAGCCACCACGACGACGAAGGACCTGACCCCTCGCATGCCCCTCCCGACTGCCCGGGGTGGGTGTCCACCCTTCCTCAGAGTGCCCACGCGTAGAACGTCCGAGAAGGGCCAGTGCGCGTTGAGAGCGGCGTGAGGGACCTGTGTCCGCCTCCGCCTCATCGTCCCGTCACCTGCCCCGGCCTGCCGGTGTTGCCGGACGGTGTGGCTCGCCGGATGTGCAGCTGGTGCGGCTTGCCGGAGGTCCAGGCGAAGGCGGCGTGTCCGCAGTCGCCGATGGCGGCGTCGAACCGCGTGGGCTGATGGGTCGTCGGTGTGACGCGCTGCGGCTTGGTCCAGTCGCCCCCGGCCGCTGCGAACCGCGCCCACAGGCCCAGGTCGCCGGCACCCGTCTTGGTGCCCCATGCGGCGAGCGCGTCGCCGCGCCCGTTCGCCGTCACGTGCGGGTCGAGACCCCACCGACGGGTGTCGTCAACGTCGGCTGCGATGTTGAACGGCTGGCGCCAGGTGCCGTCCGCGCGACTCCACCGACCCCGCAGGCTGCCGCGGTCCCAGCCCCCGATGAGCGCGCGCCCGCGCTCGTCGACGCTGACGCCGTGCAGTCCGAGGGAGTGAGGTTGGCGGACGGGTGCCTGCCAGGTGCCGTCGGCGGTCATCCGCGACGTGTGCACGCGGCCGAGGGGCGTGCCGTCGTCAGTCGGTCCGTGGCTGACCACGGCCACCCCGTCTGCGTTCAACGCCATGCCAAACAGCTCGGTGTCCGGGCCGCTGAGCTGTTTGCTGGGTGTCCACCGGCCGTCGCGTGAGCGTCGGATCGCGTAGACGCCCGGAGGATTCTCGTAGGGGCGGTCGTAGGCGAGGACGATGCGGCCTGCGTCGTCGATGTCGACGTCGAAGTCGTACGCGCGAGCTGCGGGTATGCGCTGTGGGCCGCTCCACGGCGCACCGGCGGCGGTCCGGTAGATGGCTCGATAGCGCGTGTTCTGGGACCACACAAGGACCGCCGCGCCTGAGGCGTTGACGGCCACGTCGACCCGTCCGGTGATCTCCTTGTCCTGCGCCGTCACCGGGGCGGTCGACCAGCTGCCCCCGGCGGGCCGGTCGGCGACGACCAGGTCGTGGAACTGCGTGAACGTGTTCGAGTTGAACCGCACTGGCTCCTGGACGACCATCGTCTGGGTTCCGCTGCCGTCGACTGCCAGGTGGTCGTCGCCCGGCTCCAGCCACGTCTCGTCACGGCCGCCTGATGGGTCCATGGGGTCGTCGGCGGCGGGCGGGTCGTCCGCGGTGCGCGCCAAGTGGCCCGCACCCTGGTAGGCGACGGTCGCTGTCCCGTCCTGGGTGACGATGATGTCCGTCGGTGTCAGGTACTCCGCGGAACTGATTCGACCCGCGACCGTCGTCGGCTTCTCGAGCGTCCACGCACCGGGCCGACCTGTGGAGCACGGAGCGGATGGCTGCGGAGCGCTGGACGGCGCGACGCCCTGGGTGGACGTCGAGGCGTACAGGTCGACTGGCTCGAACGGCTCAACCAGACCTGTGTCGGCGCCGGGACTGTCCAACGCCGTCGAAGCTGTCCGAGCTGGCGGCTCGCTCGAGCTGCAGGCCCCCAGCGCGGCAAGGAGTCCAGCCAGAGAAAGGGCGAGCGCGGCGAGACGGGTTCGACCGTTCATCGCGCGTTCCAGCGCGTCGCTCTGTTGTGGCGCGGCCTCGTGTTCATGGGTCGAGTGTGCGCTTCCCGCGCTGTCTGTGCCCGGGGCTGCAGTCCCGGATGGACAGGGAACTTCACGTCGAGTCGACCGGCTTGCGCCCGCAGTCGTGTCTGCTACGGCGGCTGCCCGGGCGTGGTTCAGTGTGCCGGGGCCATGCGGACGAGGTCTATCTGCTTGAACTTGGGCCTCACCCAGGCGATGGCGACGTCGCCGCTCGGTCCGATGGCAACGCGGAAGGCGCGTTGCCGGCCGGTGGCTCCGGCGTTCACTTCGATCGGTTCGGTCCACGGCTGTCCGGCGGGCTTGTAACGGGCCCACAGTTGGGGAGCGCCGTCGGTGATGCGGTACACGACGACGGCGTCGCCCGCGGCCGTTGACGGCGACGTCGCCGGAGTCCTCGTCGGAGTCGAACGGATCGCTGGCGCGGTCGGTGAGGACGCACGGCTCGTGCCACCGTCCGTCGGGGTCGCTCCGCCGGATGGAAAGGCGTCGCTGGTGCCAGTACATGTAGGCGGCACGCCCGGCGCCGTCGATTGCCACGACGGGACAGAGGCCGAGGGTGTCCGGCTGCCGGACGGCGGGACCCCAGGTTCCGGTCGGGGACATCGAGTACCCGGCTTCGCTGTCAGAATTGCCCGCCACACTCGGGCGCATGGCCGAACACGACGCGAGCGGGAGCACAGGTTCACGCCATTAGCGAGCAGCGCGACGTGAGGGACGCCGCTCAGACGCCGCCGAGCGTGCAGGTTCAATCGGATCTACCACAATGGGTGCGTCAATCCGCCTCCCCCCATCCCTCGCAATCCGCGCCGAGCTCGACCTCACTGCGGATGGCGCATGGCCGGTGACTCCAGTCGATCCAGGTCGCTGAGCTCCCACGAGGCCAGCGCTGGCAACGTCCGCGCGGTCGGCGAGTCGGGCTCGACGGTGTAGACCACCAATCGCTGCTCGGGATCGTGCGGTGAGGTGAGCGCCTCGATGCCGAAACGCAGGGGACCCACCACGGGGTGAGCGATGCGCTTGTCGACGGACGTGCGGTCGGTGACGCCGTGGTCGTCCCACCACCGGGCGACGTCCGGGTCGGCGGCGCGCAGCTCGTAGACCAGGGCCGTGAGGTGGCCGTCCGACGGGTGGCGGCCCTTCTCGTACCGCAGCGCGCCGACCGCGGCCGCCGCGTAGTCGGTCCAGTTCTCGATCCGCAGCCGGGACCGGTGGTCGAGGAAGAGCCAGCGCATGAAGACCGCCCCCGGCACGATCTCGGGGCCGAGGACCGCGCGTACGAGTGCGTTGCACGCGAGGATCTCGGAGCGACGGCCCAGGAGGAGCACGGGGACGTGGTCCATGGCGGTCATCACGCGCAGCAGACCGGGATCGGGGCGCTGCGCCACCTCCCACACGTTGCCCGGTCGGTTCATCGGCGCGGCCAGGTCTCGCAGGTGGGCACGCTCGACCGCGTCGAGCTGCAGCGCCCGACTGAGCGCACGGACGACGTCGTCGGACACGGTGTGCTGGCGACCCTGCTCGAGACGGCTGTAGTGATCGGTGCTGAGGCCGGCCAGGTGCGCCAGCTCCTCCTTGCGCAGGCCCGGGACCCGCCGCGGGCCGGGGAACGCCGTGATGCCGGCCTGCGAGGGGCTCAGTCGGTCGCGACGCGAGCGCAGGAACGCCCCCAGCGCGGATCGATCGGTAGGCACATCGCGAGCCTACGGACCCACCGCGCTCCGGACGTGGTCATGCCGTGCCCCGGCACCGCTCGCACTGGTGCGGCACCGGCCGGGCGGGTGGACTGCTCGCATGACCCACCCCACCTCCCTCTCCGGCCGGACCGCTGTCGTCACCGGCTCCACCAGCGGCATCGGCGCCGCCATCGCCCATCAGCTCGCTGCTCGCGGGGCTCGCGTCGTGGTCACCGGCCGCGACGCCCGACGCGGCGCCGAGGTGGTGACCGGAATCGAGGGCAGCGGCGCCTCCGCTGCCTTCGTCGCCGGTGACCTCACTGCCCCGCCCGCCGCGCTGCGCGAGCTCGCCGCCCAGTGGGTCGCGGCCCTCGACGGTCGCGTCGACATCCTCATCCACAACGCCGCGGTCTGTCCCGCGGTCGACACCGTCACCCTGACTGACGCCGACCTCGAGGCGACCCTGGCCGTCAACGTCCGCGCGCCCCAGGTGCTCACGGCGGCGCTCGCTCCTGCGATGGCAGAGCGCGGTACGGGCGCGATCGTCGTCATCGGGTCCTGGATGGCCTCGGTGGGACACCCCTTCGTCGGCTTCTACTCCGCCACCAAGGCCGCCGAGGCGCAACTGGCCCGGAGCTGGGCAGCAGAGTTCGGCCCGCGCGGCGTGCGGGTCAACACCGTCGCGCCCGGTGCCACCCGGACACCCATCAACGCCGACAGCGGCGACGTGATCGCCCAGATGACCGCCCAGACCCCCGCCGGCCGACCGGGCACCCCGGACGAGATCGCTCACGCCGTCGCGTGGCTCGTCTCCGACGAGGCGGCCTACATCCACGGCGCCGTCATCCCCGTGGACGGCGGGATCACCGCCACGCGTTAGCAGGCGGCGGCGGTGCGGCGAGCATTTCCGCGATCGACCCACGCGCCGGGCGGACCCACGCGAGAATGCGCACCACGTGCTCGTCCGTGGCGTCGGGCACGCCTGACCGCCACCGCCCCACGCCCGCCACCCGACCGGAGGACTCGACCACATGCCTGCAGACGACCGCGGCGGACGCCGGCAAGGCACCCTGGTCAACTGGAAGGACGACCGGGGCTTCGGCTTCATCTCACCGGCAGCCGGAGGATCCCGGGTGTTCGTGCACGTGAGTGCGTTCCCCGATGGTCGACGGCCCGCCGACGGCAGCGAGGTGACCTACGTCGAGGTGCGCGACGAGAACGACAGGGCACGCGCCGCCGAGGTGCGATACCGAGGCGCCGCACCAACCCGCCCGTCCGTCACCGGGACTGCTGGGGCGGTCACCGTCGCGACGCTGTTCTTCCTGCTGCTGCTCGGTCTCGCCGCGCTGGAGGAGCTGCCGCTCCTGGTGCTGGCGGCGTACGGCCTGCTCAGCGCAGTCGCGTTCCTGATGTACGCCGCCGACAAGTCCGCGGCCCGGCAGGGCAGGTGGCGCACGGCCGAGTCCACGCTCCACCTGGTGGGACTGGTGGGCGGCTGGCCGGGGGCGCTGGTCGCCCGACGGGTCCTGCGCCACAAGACGGTCAAGCAGCCGTTCCGGACGATCTTCTGGATGACGGTCGTCGCCAACTGCGCGGCGCTCGCCTGGTTCGTGGCCGGAGGGTCAGACACCCTGCTCTGACAGGGCGTCCGCGACGATCGGGTCAGCCCTCAGGCCCGGCCGACCGCGCTCTGGTCCGACATCGCGGCGTCGATGAGGGTCCGGGCCGCTGCACGGGCGACGCCGGCCGCGTCCGGCACTCCGGAGATCGCGGCGGTCGTCTGCGCACCCTCGGCGAGGATGGCCAGCTGGGGACCGAGGGCCGTCGGTGCCCCCGCGTCGGCGACGAGGCGGTCGACGTACGCCTGGAAGGACCGCTTGTGCTCGCGGACCGCGTCGGCGATGCGGGGGCTGGCCCCGCCGAGCTCGCCGAAGGCGTTGATGAAGCCGCACCCGCGGAAGTCGCTGTCGCCGAACCAGTCGGCCAGGTGGTCGTACATCGCGAGGAGGCGCTCGCGCGGGTCGTCGATGCGCTCGACGGCTCCCTCGACGCCGGTGGTCCACATCTGGTGCCGGCGTCCGAGCACGGCGAGCACCAGGTCCTCCTTGGAGGGGAACTCCTTGTAGATGGCCTTGAGCGAGACCCCGGAGCCGTCCCGCACGGCGTCCATGCCGACGCTGGTGATGCCCCGGCCGTAGAACAGCCGGTCCGCCGCGTCGACGACCCGCTCGCGCACGCTGTCTCCCGCCATGACCATGACTCTACCCGGCCGGAGAACGCGTGTTCTCCAGCCGGGCATCGTCGAGGCGTCAGCCCTGGACGAACTTCAGCAGCGACTCGTTGACCTCCGCCGCGTGCGTCCACAGCAGGCCGTGCGGGGCGCCCTCGATCTCGACGTACTCCGCGGCGGGCACGAGCTCGCGGAACCGGCGACCGGTGACGTCGACCGGCAGGATGTTGTCGGCGGTCCCGTGCAGGATCAGCGTGGGCAGGCCTGCGTCGCGCACCGCCTCGACGTCCGGACGGAAGTCCTCGAGCCAGGCCGGTACGACGGCGTACGCCGCGATCGGCGCGCTGCTGACGGCGGTGGCCCAGCTGCCGCGGACGACCTCCTCGCTGATCCGCGAGCCCAGGTTCTCGTCGAGGTTGTAGAAGTCCTTGAAGAACTGCGTGTACCACGCGTAGCGGTCGGTGCGGGCGGCCTCGACGATGCCGTCGAAGACGTCCTGCGGGACGGCGCCCTCGTTGTCGTCACGCTCGACCAGGTAGGGCTCCAGCGAGGCGAGGAAGGCCAGCTTGGCGACGCGCTCGGTGCCGTACTGCCGGACGTAGCGGGCCAGCTCGCCGGTGCCCATGGAGAAGCCGACGAGGACCACGTCGCGCAGGTCGAGCTCCTCGAGGAGGGTGTTGAGGTCGGCGGCGAACGTGTCGTAGTCGTAGCCCACGCCGACCTTGGAGGAGCCGCCGAAGCCGCGGCGGTCGTAGGTGATGACGCGGTAGCCGGCGTCGATCAGCTCGCGCGACTGCAGCTCCCAGCTGTCGCCGTTGAGCGGGTAGCCGTGGATCAGCACGACCGGCTGGCCGCTGCCGTGGTCCTCGTAGTGCAGCTCGATGTCGGTGGAGTTCTCGGTGCCGACGGTGATGGTGCCCATGCGTCTCGCCCTCTTCCTGGTTGCCTGGTGGAGAACGAACGTTCTCCGTCGCTCGACTGTAGAGAACGGTCGTTCCCCTTGTCAACGCCCATCGTGGCGGCTCGGGGCGTCCAGCGGTTGACGCGTGGGCGACGAGCCGACGACGAACCGCCGCCTCGCTCGGCCGCCAGGGCCCCGGCTCTTGCGGGTGCCGGCGCGGCACGCTAGGGATGGCTATGGCTACTTCGCGGTTGGTGCGCCCCCGACAGGGCAGATGGATCGCCGGGGTCTGCGCCGGCCTCGCAGACAGGTTCGGGATCTCGCGGGGCCTGGTCCGCCTCGGGTTCGTGATCTTCGGCCTCGTGGGAGCGGGCGAGATCGCCTACCTCATCGGGTGGGTCGTCATGCCCAAGGACCCCTGACGTCAGCCGCGCCCGGGCATGACGTGGGCGCAGGCGCAGTCGGTGCCGCACGGGAGGAACGTGTGGGCGTCATGTCCGCAGCGCGCGCAGGGCATGTCGTGCGACAGGTGCACGTCGTTGGTCTGCACGGTGTCCCACATGGCCTGGCCTTAAGTCGGCTGTCTCCTGGTGGTTGTTCGTAGCCACCGGCGCCAGCGACGGGTCGTTCGTCGAACGAGCCGGGGCCAGCCGGCGACGGCTGGCCCCGGCTCGGGGTCAGAGGAGGTGCGTGGACCGCAGGTCCGCGTGAAGGTACGCCTACCAGCGGCCGTGGACCTGCGCCCGGATCCTCCGGTCGTAGAGCTCGGCCACCCCGTCGAGGAACGACGCGGGCAGCTCGCCGACCTGGCCGGCAGCCGCGTTGGACGCCGCCTGGTCGACGTTGCGGGCGCCCGGGATGACCGTCGAGACGCCGGGCTGCTGGCAGACCCAGGCGATCGCGGCCTGCGCCGGCGTGACGTCGGACAGCCCGGCGTCGGAGACGAGCGCGGAGAACTCCTGCGCCGCCTCGACACCGGTCGCGTAGTCGACGCCGGAGAAGGTCTCCCCCACGTCGAAGGCGCTGCCGTCGCGGTTGTAGTTGCGGTGGTCGTCCTCCGCGAACGAGGTGTCGAGGTCGTACTTGCCCGACAGCAGCCCGGAGGCGAGCGGCACGCGGGCGATGATGCCGACACCTGCGGCGGCGGCCGCCGGCAGCACCTCGTCGAGCGGCTTCATCCGGAAGGCGTTGAGGATGATCTGGATGCTGGCGACGTGCGGGCGGGCGATGGCGCTGAGCGCCTGCGCGGCGGTCTCGACGCTGACGCCGTAGGCCGCGATCACGCCGTCGTCGACGAGGCGGTCGAGCACGTCGTAGGTCTCGTCGGCGTCGATGACCTCGCTCGGCGGGCAGTGCAGCTGCACGAGGTCGATGGTGTCGACGCCGAGGTTCGTGCGCGAGCGGTCGAGCCACTCGCGGAAGCTGGCCTCGACGTAGCTGGCCGGCACCTGCTCGGCGCGGCGGCCCATCTTGGTGGCGACGGTGAAGCCGGCGTCGGGGTGGGCCGCGACGAAGCGGCCGACGAGCTGCTCGCTGCGGCCGTCGCCGTAGACGTCGGCGGTGTCGTAGAACGTGACGCCGGCCTCGGCCGAGGCCTCGAGGACCGCGCGGGCGTCGTCCTCGCTGACCTCGCCCCAGTCGGCACCCAGCTGCCAGGTGCCCAGGCCGACGACCGAGACCTCGCGGCCGGTCCTTCCGAGAGTGCGGTGCTCCATCTGCGACATGTCCTCGATTCTCACAGACCCGGGCTCAGAGGCCCTGGGCGAGGCGGTGGTAGGCGGCGTTCCAGCGCAGCTCGCGCTGGAAGCTGCGCGGCGTGGTATCGGCGTCGATGGTGACCATCTCGGTGCCGGTCATCTCGGCGAAGTCCTCGAGCACCTCGGCGTCGACCGCCTTGGACAGCACCGTGTGGTGCGGGGCGCCGGCCATCAGCCAGGCCTCGGCCGACGTCGACAGCGAGGGGCGCGGCTCCCACACCGCGCACGCGACGGGCAGCTGCGGCAGCGCCTCGTCGGGCTCGACGACGTCGATCTCGTTGACCGTCAGGCGGAAGCGGTCGCCGAGGTCGGACAGGCCGGCCACGACCGCCGGGCCGGGGTCGGCGGTGAAGCGCAGCCGCACCGGGTCCTCGCGGCCGCCGATCGAGAGCGGGTGCACCTCGAGCGTGGGCTGCTGCGTGGTGATGGTCGGGCAGACCTCGAGCATGTGGGCGCCGAGGATCTTCTCCTCGCCCGGGACCAGGTGGTAGGTGTAGTCCTCCATGAACGACGTGCCGCCGGGCAGTCCGCCCGCCATCGTCTTGGTGGCGCGCAGGAGCACCGAGGTCTTCCAGTCGCCCTCGCCGCCGAAGCCGTAGCCGTCCGCCATCAGCCGCTGCACGGCCAGGCCCGGCAGCTGCCGCAGGCCGCCGAGGTCCTCGAAGTTGGTGGTGAACGCGCCGAAGCCGCCGGCGGTGAGGAACTCGCGCAGGCCGAGCTCGATCCGCGCGCCGTAGCGCAGCGAGTCGTGCCGTTCGGCACCCGGCAGCAGCTCGGGCGCGACGGCGTACGTGTCGGCGTACTCGATCACGAGCTTGTCGACGTCGGCGTCGGAGACCGCGTCGACGACCGCGACGAGGTCGTTGACGCCGTAGGTGTTGACCGAGACGCCGAAGCGCAGCTGCGCCTCGACCTTGTCGCCCTCGGTGACCGCGACGTCGCGCATGTTGTCGCCGAAGCGCGCCAGCTTGAGGTGCGCCAGCTCGTGCCGACCGATGGCCGCGCGGGTCCAGCGGGCGATGCGCTCGGCGACGACCGGCGACTCGACGTGGCCGGCGACGGTCTTGCGGGCCACCCCGAGCCGCGACTGGATGTAGCCGAACTCCCGGTCGCCGTGGGCGGCCTGGTTGAGGTTCATGAAGTCCATGTCGATGCTCGACCACGGCAGCTCCATGCCCGCCTGGGTGTGCAGGTGCAGCAGCGGCTTGCGCAGCGCGTCGAGGCCGGCGATCCACATCTTGGCCGGCGAGAAGGTGTGCATCCACGCGACGACGCCGACGCACGAGGGGTCGGAGTTGGCCTCGAGCATCTGGCGGTGGATCGAGCCGGCGTCGAGGAGCACGGGCTTCCACACCACCGAGACCGGCAGGTCGGCCACCTCGGCGAGACGCTCGGCGATCCCCCGCGACTGCTCGGCCACCTGGTCGAGGGTCTCGGGCCCGTAGAGGGACTGGCTCCCGGTGAGGAACCAGACCTCGGGGACGGGGCTGGACGTCATGCTCATGGGTCTCCTCGGTGGTCGCACCGCTCGTGGCGGCACAGGTGGGTGGGTGTCCGGCGCGGTCAGCGCTGGCCGTAGACGTTCTGGTAGCGGTCGAACAGGGCGTCGACGTGGTGCTGCGCGACCGGCACGGGCTCTCCGAGCTGGCGCGAGACGTGGACGGTGCGCGCCACGTCCTCGCACATCACGGCCGCCTTCACCGCCGCACGGGCGGTGGGGCCGATGGTGAAGACGCCGTGGTTGCGCATGAGCACCGCGGGCGAGCGGCTGTCGCGGAGCATGTCGACGATGCCGCGGCCGATCGAGTCGTCGCCGATGATCGCGAACGGCCCGACGGGGATCTCGCCGCCGAACTCGTCGGCGCCCATCGTCAGCACGCACGGCACCGCCTCGCCCCGCGCCGCCCACGCCGTGGCGTAGGTCGAGTGGGTGTGCACCACGCCGCCGACATGCGGCATCTCGCGGTAGACGTAGGCCTGGGCCTCGGTGTCCGAGGACGGCGCGTGCTCGCCCTCGACCACCCGGCCGTCGAGGTCGCAGACGACCATGTTGTCGGGCGTGAGGTCGTCGTAGGACACCCCGCTCGGCTTGATGACGAGCAGGTCGTGCCCGGGCACCCGCGCCGACACGTTGCCGGCGGTCCACACGACGAGCTGGTAGCGGGTGAGCTGCTCGTGCAGGGCGCACACCTCGCGGCGCAGCTCCGAGATGGTGTCGGTGACGTCGGAGACGGCGGTCATCTCAGCGGCTCCCCTCGGTCGCGGTCGTGCGGCGGGCCACCGCGTCGCGGCGGATCGCCTTGAGCCGGCGCATGGTGGTGGTGGCCCGGCCGAAGTGGTCGTGCAGCGCGACGTACTGCTCGAAGAGATCGTCGTACGCCGCGGCGCGCGCCTCGTCGGGCACGAAGACGTGGCGGCGGACCTTGCCCATCTGCTTGGCCGCGGCCGGCACGTCGTCGTAGGCGCCCGCCGCAACGGCTGCGTGGATGGCGGAGCCGAGGGCCGGGCCCTGGTCGGAGTCGATGACCGAGAGCGGCAGGCGGGTGACGTCGGCGTAGATCTGCATGAGCAGCGCGTTCTTCTGCAGCCCGCCGGCGACGATGAACTCCTCGACCGGCACGCCGCTGTCGCGGAACGTCTCGACGATGACCCGGGTGCCGAAGGCGGTGGCCTCGAGCAGGGCACGGTAGACGTCCTCGGCGCGGGTGGCGAGGGTCTGGCCGACGACGAGCCCGGACAGCTCGTGGTCGACGAGCACCGAGCGGTTGCCGGAGTGCCAGTCGAGCGCGACCAGGCCGTGCTCGCCGATCTCCTGCTCCCCGGCGAGGCGGGTGAGGTGCTCGTGCACCGACTCACCCGCGGCCGCGGCCGCCTCGGTGTAGGAGGCCGGCACGCCGTGGTCGACGAACCAGCCGAAGATGTCGCCGACGCCGCTCTGGCCCGCCTCGTAGCCCCACAGGCCCTCGACGATGCCGCCGTCGACGACCCCGCACATGCCGGGCACCTCGCGCAGCACCTCGGCGCTCATCACGTGGCACGTCGAGGTGCCCATGATCGCGACCATCTGACCGGCACCGACGGCCTGCGCGGCGGGGGCGCTGACGTGGGCGTCGACGTTGCCGACCGCCACCGCGATGCCCTCGGGCAGCCCGGTCCACCCCGCCGCCTCGGCGGTGAGCGTGCCGGCCCGCTCCCCCAGCTGGCCGATCGGGTGCTCGACCTTGTCGGCGACGAAGGCCTCGAAGCCGTCGGCGAGCTCGCCGAGGAAGGCGGTCGAGGGGTAGGCGGCGTCCTGGCCGTCGAACGTCTGCAGCTGGCCCTTGTAGCCGGCGGTGCAGGCGTTGCGGACGTAGTCGCCGCAGAGCTGCCACACGATCCAGTCGGCGGCCTCGACCCAGTGCTCCATCCGGTCGTAGAGCTCGCGGTCCTCCTCGAACAGCTGGAGGCCCTTGGCGAACTCCCACTCCGAGGAGATGAGCCCGCCGTAGCGCGGCAGCCACGGCTCCCCACGGTCGCGGGCGAGCTGGTTGATGCGGTCGGCCTGGCCCTGGGCGGCGTGGTGCTTCCACAGCTTGACGTAGGCGTGCGGGCGGTCCTGCAGGCCGTCGACCTCGTTGAGCGGGGTGCCGTCGCCGAGCGTCGGGACCATCGTGCAGGCGGTGAAGTCGGTGGCGATGCCGATGACCCGGTCCGGGTCGACGCCGGACGCGGCGAGCGCGGCCGGGACGGCGACCTTCAGCACCTCCCGGTAGTCCTCAGGCACCTGCAGCGCCCACTCCGGCGGGAGCCGGCGCTCGCTGCCGGCGAGGTGGGCGGGCAGCGACCGCTCGAGCACGGCGTGGGGGTAGGCGTGCACCGCGGTGCCCAGCTCGGCCCCGTCGGAGACCCGGACGACGACCGCGCGGCCGGACAGGGTGCCGTAGTCGACGCCGACGACGTAGTGCTCGTCGGCCTGGCCGGTGGAGGCGTCGGGCATGTCAGTGCTTCCTCTCGACGGGTGCTGCGCTGCTGGCGCGCACCACGAGCTCGGGGTTGATCAGGCGACCCGGCGCGGGGTCGCCGGACAGGGCGGCGCGGAGGATCTCGATGGCCCGGCGGCCGACCGCCTGGAAGTCCTGCCGCACGGTCGTGAGCGGCGGGACGAGGTAGGGCGCCTCGGGGATGTCGTCGAAGCCGACGACGCTGACGCCGCGCTCGCCGTCGGGCACGGTGCGGCCGGACTCGCTGAGGGCGCGCAGCAGGCCGAGGGCCATCTGGTCGTTGGCGCAGAACACCGCGGTGACGTCCTCGCGGGCCGCGATCCGCTGCCCGGCCTCGAAGCCGCTGGCGGCCGACCAGTCGCCGGTCACGTGCTCCGACGGCCTCAGCCCGGCGGCGTACATCGCGGTGCGCCAGCCGTGCAGCCGGGCCCGCGCCTCGGTCCACTCCTGGGGGCCGGCGAGGTGGACGATGTCGGTGTGCCCGAGGTCGATGAGGTGCTGGGTGCCGAGCTCGGCGCCGGCGACCTGGTCGACGCCGACCGTCCAGTGGGTCCGGTCCGGGTCGCCCTCGACGACCACGACCGGGGTGCCGAGGTGCTCCTGGGCGCGCGCCACCTCGACCGCCTCGTCGGTGGCGGAGATGAGGACGATGCCCTCCACGCCCTGGTCGCGCAGGTGGTCGATGGCGTCGACGAGCTCGCTGCGGGTGAGGCTCTGCAGGTTGACCGAGCTCACGAAGTAGCCCGCCTCGCGGCCGGCGGCCTGGATCGTGCGGTGCACGGTCGAGGGTCCCCAGTAGCCGCTCTTGGAGCCGATGACGCCGATCGTGGCCGAGCGGCGGGTGACCAGCGCGCGGGCCGCGGTGTTGGGCCGGTAGCCGAGCTGGCGGATCGCCTCCTCGACCCTCTCCCGGGTGGCGGGGCGCAGGTTGTCCTGCCCGTTGACGACGCGGGACACCGTCTGGTGCGAGACGCCGGCCAGCCGGGCGACGTCGGCCATGACCGGCGTACGCCTGCGCTGGGGGTCGGCGTCGGGCCGCGGGACGACGTCGGTCATGCCTGGCGCCTGGTGGCGAAGCGCTGCACGACGACGAAGGCGAGGAGCAGCAGGCCGGTGATGATCCGGATCCAGTAGGAGCTGAGGGTGCCGTCGAAGGAGATGAGCGTCTTGATGATGCCGAGCACCAGCACGCCGAGGAGCGAGCCGACGACGTAGCCGCGGCCGCCGGTGAGCAGCGTGCCGCCGATGACGACGGCGGCGATGGCGTCGAGCTCCATGCCGATCGCGTGCAGGCTGTTGCCGGAGAGGATGTAGAGCGCGAAGAGCAGGCCGGCGAGCGAGGCGCAGAAACCGCTGATGACGTAGACGCCGACCTTGGTCGCCGCCACCCGGAGCCCCATCAGCATCGCCGACGCCTCGTTGCCGCCGATGGCGTACACCGTGCGGCCGAAGCGGGTGCGCGCCAGGACGTACGCCGCGACGACGACCGTGGCCAGCGCGATGACCGCGGTCCAGCGGAGGTAGTAGTCGCCGATGTAGAGGGTGCGGAAGGCGAGGTCCATGAAGGTCGGGTCCTTGATGGAGATGGACTCGACGCTGATCAGGTAGGTCAGCCCGCGCGCCAGGAACAGCCCCGCCAGTGTCGCGATGAAGGGCTGGATGTCGAAGTAGTGGATGAGCAGGCCCATGAGCAGGCCGAGGACGGTGCCGGTGGCCAGCACCGCGCCGATGGAGGCGTAGGGCGACCAGCCCATCTCGAGGGTCTTGGCGGCGATCATCGTCGACAGCGCGACCACCGAGCCGACCGACAGGTCGATGCCGCCGGTGAGGATGACGAACGTCATCCCGACGCCGAGCACGATGAGGAAGGCGTTGTCGATGAGCAGGCTCAGCAGCACCTGCGGGTCGGAGAACCCCTCGTAGCGCAGGCCGCCGACGCCGAAGAGCCCGATGAACAGCGCGGCCGTGGCGATGATCGGCAGGTAGCGATTGGGCGGTCGGTAGGTCCGGACGCGGTCCCACGTCGACTCGGTGGGGACGGTGACGGCGCTCATGCTGCGGAACCTGCCTTCGCGAGGACGGGGGTCGGGGCACCCGGGGTCGGGCCGCCCGGTCGGCGTACGCGCAGGAGGCCGCGCGCCTTGGGCGACTGGAGGAGGCACACGGCGATGACGACGATCGCCTTGAAGAGGTAGTTGACCTCCGACGGGATCCCGATGTTGGGAATGGTGCGGGTCAGCGTCGCGATGAAGATCGCGCCGATGAACGTGCCGGCCAGCGAGAAGCGGCCGCCCATCAGCGACGTGCCGCCGATGACGACGGCGAGGATGGCGTCGAGCTCGATCCACAGGCCGAGGCTGTTGGCGTTGACCGAGTTGGTGTTGGCGGCGATCACCAAGCCGGCCATCCCGGCGCAGAGGCCGGAGAAGGCGTAGACGGTCCAGATGATCGTGCGGGCCCGGACGCCGGCGAGCCGGCTCGCCTCGGGGTTGATTCCGACCGACTCGATCAGCATCCCCAGCGCCGTACGCCGGGTCAGCGCCGCGGTGAACAGCAGCATGCCGACCGCGACGAGGAACGCGAGCGGCAGCGTCAGCACGAAGCCGGACGCGAGGTCGCTGAACCACGGGTTGTTGACGGTGGTGATCTGTCCGTCGGTGATCGCCATCGAGATGCCACGGCCGGCGACCATGAGGATCAGCGTCGCGATGATCGGCTGGATGCCGAGCACCGAGACCAGGAACCCGTTCCACGCGCCGAGCACGATGCAGACGACGACGGCGTAGGTCATCGCCATCACGGCGGTGCTCAGCGCGGCCTCGTCGCCGGCGTTGATGATGCGGGTGCAGGCGACGGCCGCGGCGATGGCGGCGATCGCGCCGACCGAGAGGTCGATGCCGCGGGTGGCGATGACCAGGGTCATGCCGAGCGCGACCAGCATCACCGGCGCGCTGTTGCGCAGGATGTCGACGACGTTGCCGTAGAGGTGGCCGTCCTGCATCCGGATGTCGAGGAACGAGGTGTTGACCGCGACGTTGACGAGCAGCAGGACCGCCAGGGCCAGGACCGGCCAGAGCAGCTGGTGCCGCAGCACGCGCTGGGCGAGGGTCGGGGACTCAGGCACGGGACTCCTCCTGCGTGCGGGCCTCGCCCGCGATGATCTCGAGGACGTCGCGGACGCTGACGTCGTGGTTGGTCCGCTCGTCGATCTTGCGGCGGTCGCGCATCACCACCAGCCGGTCGCTGAGCCGGAGGACCTCCTCCAGCTCGGCGGAGATGAACACCACCGACAGCCCCTGCGCGGAGAGCTCGGCGACCTTGGCCTGGATCTGCGCCTTGGCGCCGATGTCGATGCCGCGGGTGGGCTCGTCGAGGATGAGGATCTCGGGCTGGGTGATGAGCCAGCGGGCGAGCAGCACCTTCTGCTGGTTGCCGCCCGAGAGGTTGCGCATCAGGGCGGTCGGGTCGGCCGGGCGGATGTCGAGCGCCTCGATGTACTCCTTGACCAGCCGGGTGCGCGTCGACTGCGGGATCGGGCGGAGCCAGCCGCGCGAGGCCTGCAGGGCGAGGAGCATGTTGTCGGCGACGGTGAGGTCGCCGACGACGCCCTCGGCCTTGCGGTCCTCGCTCGAGAAGGCGATCTTGCGGTCGATGGCGTGGCGCGGGCTGCGCAGGCGGCGACGCTGGGAGCGGAAGGTCAGCTCACCGGTGTCGGCGGTGTCGGCGCCGAAGAGCAGGCGGGCGAGCTCGGTGCGCCCGGAGCCGAGGAGGCCGGCGATGCCGACGACCTCGCCCTCGAAGAGCTCCAGGTCGGTGGCCTCCAACGTGTTCTTGCGACCGAGGCCGACGGCCTTCAGCAGCGGCTCACCGGTCTCGGCGTCGGTGTTGGGCGACTCGCGGTCGAGCCGCTCGAGCGTCTCGAGCTCGCGGCCGATCATCAGGCGTACGAGCTCGAGCTGCGGGGTGTCGGCGACCATGCGCTCCTCGACGAGGCGGCCGTTGCGCAGGATCGTCATGCGGTCGGCGATCTCGTAGATCTGGTCGAGGAAGTGCGACACGAAGACGATCGCGACGCCCTCCGCGCGGAGCCGGCGCATGACGGTGAAGAGCTTCTCGACCTCGTCGGCGTCGAGGCTGGAGGTGGGCTCGTCGAGGATGAGGACCTTGGCCTCCACGTCGACGGCGCGCGCGATGGCGACGAGCTGCTGGACGGCGATCGGGTGCTCGTCGAGGACCGTGCGGGGGTCCACGTCGATGCCGAGGTGCAGCAGCGTGCGCCGGGCGCGGCGATTCATCTCCCGGACATTGATGGAGCCGAGGCGCCGCGGCTCGCGGCCGAGCAGCATGTTCTCGGCGACCGTCAGGTTCGGGACCAGGTTGACCTCCTGGTAGACGGTGCTGATGCCGGCGGCCTGCGCCGCGGCGGGCGAGTGGAACGCGTGCTCCTCGCCCTCGACCAGCACCTCGCCCGCGTCGATCGTGTAGACGCCGGTGAGGGCCTTGATCAGCGTGGACTTGCCCGCGCCGTTCTCGCCCATCAGCGCGTGGACCTCCCCGGGGAACAGTCGGAGGGAGACCTTGTCGAGGGCGTGGACGGCGCCGAAGGTGATGGAGATGTCGCGCATCTCGATCACCGGCTGCCGGTCGTCACCTGGCAGGGCGGCGGCGACCTCCGGCTGCGACTTCATCTGCGTCATCTCGTTCCTCTCTGGCTGCTGCGGGTGCTTGCCGTGGGCGGCGCACCGGGCCCGGCCTGACGTGCGGAGGGGCCCGGTGCAGGTGGCACGGACTCGTCACCGACCCGACCTCGTCGTGCGTCGGACCGGGTGACGGGAGGTGCGGCGCGGCCCGCGGGTGGCGCGGGCCGCGCTGCGGCTCAGTACTGCCGGTCGGGCAGGGCCTCCTTGGCCTGCTCCTGGGTGAAGGCGGCCTCCTCGGTGACGACCCGCTCGGGGACCTCCTCGCCGTCGAGGACCTTCTGGGCGAGGTCCATCAGCTGGGGCCCGAGCAGCGGGTTGCACTCGACGATGTAGTTGATCTTGCCGTCGGCGAGGGCCTGCATGCCATCCTTGACCGCGTCGATCGTGATGATCTTGATGTCCTTGCCGGGCTCGAGACCGGCGGCCTCGATCGCCTCGATGGCGCCGAGGCCCATGTCGTCGTTGTGCGCGAAGACGACGTCGATGCTGTCGTCGGACTGCAGGAACGACTCCATGACCTGCTTGCCGCCGTCACGCGTGAAGTCACCGGTCTGCGACGCGGTCACCTCGATCGTGTCGTCGGCGGCGATCTCGGACGCGAAGCCCTCGGCGCGGTCGATCGCCGGCGCGGCGCCGGTCGTACCCTCCAGCTGGACGACGTTGACGGTGCCGTCACCGTCGACGTCGGAGTCCGCGGCGTTCTCCACCAGCCACTGGCCGGCCTTCTCGCCCTCGAGGACGAAGTCGGAGCCGAGGAACGTCTCGTAGAGCGACGGGTCGTCGACGTCGACCGCGCGGTCGGTGAGGATCACGGGGATCCCGGCCGCCTTGGCCTCCTGGAGGACGGCGTCGAAACCGGTCTCCACGACGGGGCTGAAGGCGATGACGTCGACCTTCTGCTGGATGTAGGACCGGATCGCCTGGATCTGGTTCTCCTGCTTGCCCTGGGCGTCGGTGAACTTCAGGTCGATGCCCTCGGCCTCCGCCGTCTCCTGGATGGACTTCGTGTTCGCCGTGCGCCAACCGCTCTCGGCGCCGACCTGCGCGAAGCCCATCGTGATGGTCCCGTCGCCACCGCCGCTGTCCGACCCGCTGTCCGCGTCGGAGCTGCTCCCGCAGCTGGTGAGAGCGAAGGTGCTCAAAGAGATCGCCGCCACAGCGACCAAGGTCTTCTTCACCACTGTCATTCCTCCACATCAAAGGGGCTTGTCGGCCCGTGTGACTGGTGTCACGTCCGATGAGTGTGAGCGCTAACATCGGTGGTCGTCAAGTGGCCGTTCCCCAAAATCCTCGTTGAAATGTGAACGCTCACTCTGGCGGTGGGGTCTTGGAGCGGTGAGTGAGGCAGGTTCTGGGCTCGGAGAACCTGCGTCACTCACCGCCCACCCGAGGGTCGTACGCCGACACGCCCGCAGCGGTGAGTGAGGCAGGTTCTGGGCACGGAAAACCTGCGTCACTCACCGCCCACCCGCGCGTCGTACGCCGACACGCCCCAAGCGGTGAGTGAGGCAGGTTCTGGGCGCGGAAAACCTGCGTCACTCACCGCCCACCCGCGGGCGAGGGGCGGGGGCGTGCAGACCCGACGTCAGGACGTCCGCGAGGGCGGGGCGGAGGAGGCCCGCACCGTGAGCGTGGGCTCGATCGGCTCGGCGGTGGCCTGCTCGTCGCCGCGGACGGCGGCGAGGGCGAGGTCCAGGGCGCGGCGGCCGAGCTCGGAGAAGTCCTGGGAGACCGTGGTGAGGGCGGGCCAGTAGAACGCCGACTCGGGGACGTCGTCGAAGCCGACGACGCTGATGTCGTCGGGCACCCGGCGCCCGCGCTCGTGGAGGGCGTGCAGCAGCCCGAGCGCCATGGAGTCGTTGCCGGCGAAGACCGCGGTGACGTCGGGGTCGTCGGCGACCATCAGCCCCGCGGCGTGGCCGCTGTCGGCCGACCAGTCGCCGTCGAGCTCGGGTCCGGGGAGCAGGCCGCGCCGCTCGTGCGCGCGCCGCCAGCCGGCGCGCCGCTGGTCGGCCTCGACCCAGTCGAGGGGGCCGCTGAGGTGGGCGATCTTGCGGTGCCCGAGGTCGAGCAGGTGGCCGACCGCGAGCTCGGCGCCCGCTGCCTGGTCGATGCCGGCAGTAAGCGGGGCGCCCGCGGTGACGCCCTGCACCGTCACCAGCGGGATCGTGAGCTGCAGGGAGCGTGTCATCTCGGCTGCCTCGCGGTGGGCGACGGCGACCACGATGGCCTCGACGGCCTGGTCGTAGAGCCGGTCGACGGCGCTCTGCAGCGCCTCGAGGGAGAACTCCGACAGCCCCACGAGCGAGACGTCGTAGCCCTCGCGGTGGCCGGCCTCCTGCACGCCGAGCGCGATCATGCTCGGGCCGTGCAGGGCGAGGTGGGCGGTGACCATCCCGATCCGGCGCGAGCGGTTGGTGGCCAGGACCCGGGCGGCGAAGTTGCGGCGGTAGCCGAGCTCCTCGATGGCCGACTGGACCCGCAGCCGGGTCTCCTCCTTGACGAGCGAGGCGTCGTTGAGCACGCGCGACACCGTCTGGTGGGACACCCCCGCCCGCTCGGCCACCTCCGCCATGCTGGGGGACCGGCGTGGGCCGTTCCTCCGCGCGCGCTGCTCCCCCATGGCCGCGATCCTAGGTGCTCACCACGCGCTCGGGGCCGCGCTCGGACCCTCGCGTGCGAGCTCGGCGAGCCGGGCGTCGACGGACCTGGGAGCCAGGACGTGGTCGAGCGCCATGACCGCGCACCCGACCAGGCCGGCGCGGTCGCCGTACGTCGACGGCAGCACCTGCAGGTCGCGGGTGGCCAGGACGGTGGAGGCGGCGTAGACGCTCTCGCGCAGGCCGGCGGCGTAGACGTCGAAGGCGGCGGACATGTCGCCGCCCACGACGACCGCCTGCGGGTTGAGCAGCGTGATCGCGGTGGCCAACACCTCGCCGACCAGCCGGCCGCTCTCGCGCAGCATCGCGCGGGCCTCGGCCTCGCCGGCGATCGCGAGCGCGGTCAGCTCGCGGACGTGGTGGACGTCGCGGCCGGAGCCGGCGCGCCGCGCCACCAGCGCCCAGCCGCCCGCCACCGTCTCGAGGCACCCCTCGGCGCCGCACCGGCATGACCGACCGGCACCCGCCCCGACCTTGACGTGCCCGAGGTCCCCGGCGCCGCCGAGGTGGCCGCTGACCACCTCGCCGCCGGCGACGATCCCCAGGCCGAGGCCGGTGGAGGCCTTGAGCACCAGCATGTCGGCGTACGTCGCGCCGTGCCCGAGCCGCTCGGAGAGGGCCAGCACGTCGGCGTCGTTGCCGACGAGGAGCGGGGCGTCGGTGACGTCGGCGACGTAGGGCGCGAGGTCGACGCCGTCCCAGCCCGCCATCACCGGGGAGGCGAGGCTCACCGCGCGCTCGGGATCGATGGCGCCGGGGAGGCTGACGCCCACGCCCAGCACCGGCCGGTCGTCGGGGAGCAGGTCGCCGAGTCGGGCGGCGACCGGCGGGAGGACCGCGTCGGGGCCGGCGCCGACCTCGTGCTCGACGGACGCGGTCGCGAGCTCGGTGCCGGCGAGGTCGAAGCCCGCCAGCTGCGTGCGCGAGCGGCCGACGGCGACCGAGAGGACGACGCCCGCGTCCACGTTGAAGACGAGGCTGCCGGGCGGTCGACCGCCGGTGCTGGCCAGCTCCTCGCCCAGCAGCAGCAGCCCCGCGTCGGCGAGGGCGTTGACGCGGGAGACGACCGCGGTGCGGGACATGCCGGTCAGCCGGCGCAGCTCGGAGCGGGTGCTGGCCCGGCCGGTGCGCACCAGCTCGAGCAGGTCCCCTGCGGTCTCGTTCATCGCCGAGATCCTAGGCGTGAAGACCCATCCCTCGCCGACTTATGCACACGAAAGTCCTAAGAAGGGGTCACAGTGAGCCGAAGATGGGTTAGCGTCGTCGCGTGACCTTGCCCACGACCGAGCTCGCCACCGAGCTCCCGGACTGCGACTTCGTCGTCTTCGGCGGCACCGGGGACCTCGCGCTGCGCAAGCTGCTGCCGGCCCTCTACCACCGCGAGCGCGAGCACCAGCTGCCCCGCGACTTCCGCATCATCGGCGCCTCCCGCAGCGACCACGACGACGCGGCCTACCGCGCCCTGGCCCGCGGGGCGCTCGGTCGCCACGTCGACCCGGCCGACCTCGAGCCGGCCGCCGTCGACCGGATGCTCGACCGGCTCCACCACCTGACGGTCGACGCGAGCGACCCCGACGGGTGGCACCACCTGCACGGGATGCTCAAGGAGCGCGACCGAGGCGTGGTCCGGGCCTTCTACCTCGCCGTCGCGCCCGCGCTGTTCGGGCCCATCTGCGAGCGGCTCGACGAGATCGGCGTGGTCGAGCCGACCTCGCGCGTCGTCATGGAGAAGCCGGTCGGGACCGACCTCGCCTCGGCGCAGCGGATCAACGACGCCGTGGGCCGGGTCTTCGAGGAGCACCAGGTCTTCCGGATCGACCACTACCTCGGCAAGGAGAGCGTCCAGAACCTCCTCGTCACCCGGTTCGCCAACACGTTCCTCGAGCCGCTGTGGAACTCCCGCTGGGTCGACCACGTGCAGATCACCGTTGCCGAGACCCTTGGCGTCGGCGACCGCGGCGCCTACTACGACACCTCGGGCGCGCTGCGCGACATGGTGCAGAACCACCTCCTGCAGCTGCTGTGCCTCGTCGCCATGGAGCCGCCGACGTACGTCGGTCGCGAGACGGTCCGTGACGAGAAGCTCAAGGTGCTGCAGGCGCTCAAGCCGATGGGGCCCGCCGACGTCGACCGCGACACCGTCCGCGGGGCGTACGGCCAGGGCGTCGTCGACGGCCGCGTGGTGGCGTCCTACGCCGAGGACCTCGGGCACACCGGCTCGAGCACCGAGACCTTCGTCGCGATGCGCGCCGAGGTGCAGAACTGGCGCTGGGCCGGGGTGCCGTTCTACCTCCGCACCGGCAAGCGGATGAGCCGGCGGCTGTCGGAGATCGTCGTGGTCTTCAAGGAGCCGCCGCACGCGATGTTCCCGCACTCCGAGGGCGCGGTGCTGGGCAACCGGCTGCACATCCAGCTCCAACCGGAGGAGGGCATGCGGCTGCACATGACCGCCAAGGAGCCCGGCCCCGGCGGCATCCGGCTGCACCCGGTCTCGCTCGACCTCAGCTATGCGACCGCCTTCTCGGAGCGGTCGCCCGACGCCTACGAGCGGCTGCTCATGGACGTCATCAAGGGCAACCCGACCCTCTTCATGCGACGCGACGAGGTCGAGGCCGCCTGGGCCTGGGTCGAGCCGATCCTGTGCCGCTGGAGGGCCGACGGCCACCACCCCAAGCGCTACCCCGCCGGCACGTCCGGCCCGACCGCCGCGGCCATGCTCCTCGAGCGTGACGGCCGCACCTGGCAGGAGATCGAATGACCACCGACCGCATGCACCCCGTCGTCGCCGCGGTGACCGCCCGGCTCGTCGAGCGCAGCACCGCCTCGCGCGCGGCGTACCTCTCCCGGGTGCGCGCCGCCGCCGGCACCGGCCCGGCCGCGCGCACCGACCTCGGCTGCGCCAACCTCGCGCACGGCTTCGCCGCCAGCGAGCCGGCCGCCAAGACCGCCCTGCGCGGTCGCACCAAGCCCAACCTCGCGATCGTCACCAGCTACAACGACATGCTGTCGGCGCACCAGCCGTTCGTGGACTACCCGCCCGTGCTCAAGAAGGCGGCCGTGCGCGCCGGCGGGCTCGCCCAGGTCGCCGGCGGCGTCCCGGCCATGTGCGACGGGATCACCCAGGGTCGCGCCGGGATGCAGCTGTCCCTCTACAGCCGCGACGTGATCGCGATGTCCACCGCGATCGCGCTCAGCCACGACATGTTCGACGGGACGCTGCTGCTCGGCGTCTGCGACAAGATCGTGCCCGGGCTGCTCATCGGCGCGCTGTCGTTCGGCCACCTGCCCACCGTCTTCGTCCCCGCCGGGCCGATGCCCTCGGGCCTGCCCAACGCCGAGAAGGCGCGGATCCGCCAGCTCCACGCCGAGGGCAAGGCCACCCGCGAGCAGCTGCTCGAGGCCGAGGCCGCGTCCTACCACTCGGCCGGCACCTGCACGTTCTACGGCACCGCCAACTCCAACCAGCTCCTGATGGAGGTGATGGGCCTGCACCTGCCCGGCTCCTCCTTCGTCAACCCCGGTACGCCGCTGCGCGACGCGCTCACCCGGGCGGCTGCGGCCCGGGCGGTGGCCATCACCCGCCAGGGCGGCGAGCCGACACCGATCGGCGAGCTGGTCGACGAGCGCACGATCGTCAACGCCTGCGTCGCCCTGCTCGCCAGCGGCGGCTCGACCAACCACACCCTCCACCTCGTCGCCATCGCCCGCGCCGCGGGGATCGCGCTGACGTGGGAGGACCTGTCGGACCTCTCGGCCGTCGTGCCGCTGCTGTGCCGGATCTACCCCAACGGCCAGGCGGACGTGAACCACTTCCACGCCGCCGGCGGCATCGCCTACCTCGTGCACACCCTCCTCGGGGCCGGCCTGCTGCACGAGGACGTCCAGACGATCGTCGGCCGCGGGCTGTCGCTCTACACCCGCGAGCCGGTGCTGCGCGGCGACGACCTCACGTGGGAGGAGGGCCCCAAGGCCAGCCTCGACCACGACGTGCTGCGGCCGGCCGACCAGCCCTTCGCCCCCGACGGCGGCCTCAAGGTGCTGACCGGCCCGCTCGGCACGGCCGTCATCAAGACGTCCGCCGTCGCTCCCGAGCACCGGGTGGTCACCGCGCCGGCGCTGGTCTTCGACGACCAAGCCGACTTCCTCACCGCCTTCGCCGAGGGGCGGCTCGACGGCCGCGACCTCGTCGCCGTCATCCGCTACCAGGGACCGGCGGCCAACGGGATGCCCGAGCTGCACAAGCTCACCCCCGCGCTCGGGGTGCTGCAGGACCGCGGACAGCAGGTCGCCATCGTCACCGACGGCCGCATGTCCGGCGCCTCCGGCAAGGTCCCCGCCGCCATCCACGTCACCCCGGAGGCCGCGCTCGGTGGTCCGCTGTCGCGGATCGTCGACGGCGACGTCGTCACCGTCGACGCGCTCACGGGCCGCCTGGTCGTCGCCGACGAGGCCGCGCTGCGCAGCCGCCCGGCGACCGGCCGCGCGCCCGAGGGCGCCGAGTTCGCCGGCACCGGCCGCGAGCTCTTCGCCGCCTTCCGCGCCACCGTCGGTCCCGCCGACGCCGGCGCCAGCGTCTTCCCCGCGTTCGACATGCCGTCCCCGGAGGTGCCCGTTGCCCAGCACGCCTGAGTCCCCGACCGTGGGGTCCCTGCTCGACGTCGTCCCGGTCATGCCGGTGGTCGTCGTCGAGGACGTCGCCCACGCGGTCCCGCTGGCCCGCGCCCTCGTCGCCGGCGGCCTGCCCGCGATCGAGCTGACCCTGCGCACCCCCGTCGCCCTCGACGCGATCCGGGCGATCGCCGCCGAGGTGCCCGACATCCTCGTCGGGGCCGGCACCGTGCTCGCGCCGGCCCACGCCGAGGCGGCCCGCGACGCCGGCGCCACCTTCCTCGTCTCCCCCGGCGCCACGCCGACCCTGCTCGAGGCGATGGCCGGCACGGGCCTGCCCTTCCTGCCCGGCACCGCGACGGTGTCGGAGGTGATGGCCGTGCTCGAGGCCGGCCACACCGAGATGAAGTTCTTCCCCGCCGAGGCCGCCGGCGGCGCGCCGTGGCTCAAGTCGATCGCCTCGCCGGTGCCCGACGCGCGGTTCTGCCCGACCGGCGGCATCACCGCCGCCAGCGCGGCGTCCTACCTCGCGCTGCCCAACGTCGGGTGTGTCGGCGGATCCTGGCTCACCCCGGCCGACGTCGTACGACGCGGCGACTGGGCCGAGGTCGAGCGGCTCGCCCGCGAGGCGGCCGGCCTGCGAGCGGGATCCGCGGCGGCCTGAGCACCACCCGACTCCTCCGGGGGTTGGCTGCGCCGTCGGTCACCGGTTGACTCGGGGTGAGCGACCCGCACCCGCCCGCGACCGGAAGGACGCCGATGCCCCGCACCGTGGCCACCACCACCCGCGTCGAGCTCGAGGGACTCCTCGACTTCGTCCGACCCCGGCACCGCTTCGTGCTCATCACCCGGCGCGCCGACGGCACCAGCCAGGCCTCGCCGGTGACGGGCGGCGTCGACGGCGCCGGACGCCTGGTCGTGTCGACCTACCCGGAGCGGGCGAAGACCCGCAACGTGCGCCGCGACCGCGCCGTCAGCGTCCTCGTCCTCTCGGACGACTGGGACGGGCCGTGGGTGCAGGTCAACGGCGAGGCGGAGGTGCTCGACGTGCCCGAGGCCGTCGAAGGGCTGGTCGAGTACTTCCGCACCATCTCCGGCGAGCACCCCGACTGGGACGAGTACCGCCAGGCGATGCTCGACCAGGGCAAGTCGCTGATCCGCGTGACGCCCACCGACTGGGGTCCCGTCGCCACCGGCGGGTTCCCGGCGCGGCTCGCCTGACGCCGCGTCCGGTGCGCGCTCCCACCCTGCGAGGCTGACCGCATGGCCCTTCCTCCCCACCGCCCGACCGGCCCCGACACCGCGGCGCTGGCCACCCTCCCCACGCCGCTGGAGCCGATGCCGCGGCTCGGCGTGGCGCTGGGGCTAGGGCCCGACGACCTCTGGGTGAAGCGCGACGACCTCATCGGGCTGGGCGGCGGCGGCAACAAGGTCCGCAAGCTCGAGCGCACCATGGCCGCCGCGCTGCACGACGGCGCCGACGTGGTCGTGACCAGCGGGGCCCCGCAGAGCAACCACGCGCGCCTGACCGCTGCCGCCGGCGCCCGGCTCGGGGTGCCGGTCGTCCTCGTGCTGGTGGGGGACGAGCCCGCCACGGAGACCGGCAACCTGCTGCTGGACCGCCTGCTGGGTGCCCGGATCGTGTGGGCCGGCGACGTCGGCGCCGAGGGCCTCGCGGCGGCGGTCCAGGACGCGGCCGACCACGAGCGGTCCGCGGGGAGGCGTCCGGGCGTGATCCCCTTCGGTGGCTCCAACGCCGTCGGCGCTCGCGCGTACGAGGACGCGGGCCGTGAGCTCCTCGACCAGGCTCCCGACCTGCGTGACGTCGTGGTGGCCGTCGGCTCGGGAGGGACGATGGCGGGGCTGGTGAGCGCCCTGGGGCCCGAGCGGGTCCTCGGCGTCGACACCGGTGCGGTCGACGACGCCGAGGACCGCGTCCTCTCACTGTGGGGCGCGATCGCTCCCGACGGCGCCGCCGCCGGGACGCTCCGGATCCGCTCCGACCACGTCGGCGCCGGCTACGAGGTCCTCACCGACGACACCCGCGCCGCGATGCAGCTGGTCGCCCGGACCGAGGGCATCGTCCTCGACCCCGTCTACACCGGCCGCGCGGCGGCCGGCCTGGTCGCGAGCGTCCGCGACGGTGCCGTCACGGCCGGGTCACGGACCGTCCTGCTGCACAGCGGAGGCCTGCCCGGCCTGTTCGGCCACCCGCACGCCTCGCCCTGGCGCGAGGCCTGAGCGACGCAGGTCAGGGGGCGTCGCCGGTCGGTGCGGCGGCCTCCTCGCGGGTCTGGTCCACCTCGCTGGCCGGGTCGGAGCGCGCGGGTCGCGACAGGGCCGCGCGGATGTGCTCCACCGGTGCCTTCGGCTCGCGGTCGGCGGTCAGGAGGCCGTTGTCCTCCTGCTCGGTGTCGGTGAGCTGGGTGTAGCAGAAGCCCGCGATGGTGGGGCTGTCGACCAGCGCGTCGACGAGCTCGGCCAGCTTGGCGACGAGGTCGTCGGCGCTGGCGACGGTGGAGTAGCCGAACCAGTCCTGGCCCTCGTCCGGGGTGAAGGACAGGCCGCCGAACTCGGTGATCACGACCGGCTGGCCGCGGTCGGTCCCCTCCTCGAGCAGCACCCGACGGCGTCCGGGACGGCCCTCGCGCAGGTTGCGGTCGAGCGCCTCGCGGGTGCCGTAGCGCTCGCGGAGCCCGCGTCCGCTCGGGCCGTAGTCGTGCACGCCCCAGATGTCGCTGTCGGTGTGCTCCCAGCCGTCGTTGCTGATCGCGGGCCGGGTCGGGTCGACCGACCGGGTCAGGTGGTAGAGCGCGGAGGCGAAGTGCCGCTGGGCGGCGTCCTGCTCGACCATCTGGAAGCCCCAGCTCTCGTTGAGCGGCACCCACGTGACGATGCAGGGGTGGCTGCGGTCGCGCCTGACGACCTCGAGCCACTCGCGGGTCAGGCGCTCGACCATCGTGGGCGAGTAGGCGTAGGGGCTGGGCATCTCGCCCCACACCACGAGGCCGAGGCGGTCGCACCAGTAGAGGAAGCGCGGGTCCTCGACCTTCTGGTGCACGCGTACGCCGTTGAACCCGAGCTCCTTGATCAGCTCGACCTCGCGGCGCAGCGCCGCCGGCGACGGCGCGGCGAGGTGCGACTCGGGCCAGTAGCCCTGGCCGAGCACCAGCCGGAGGAAGTAGGGGTGGTTGTTGAGCAGGAAGTGCCCGTCGGCGTAGCCGACCTGGCGGAAGCCGGTGTAGCTGGTGACCTCGTCGACCGGCTCGCCGTCGCGCAGCAGCGTGAGGTCGACGTCGAGGAGGTTGGGCCACTCCGGTCGCCAGGTGATGCGGTGCACCTCCTGGTAGTTGCGGGCGAACGGCAGCTCCACCGACAGCCGCAGGTCGGGGTCGACGACGGTGACCGTGGTCTCGGCGAGGGTCTCCCCCTCGAACCGCACCCGGCAGCGCAGCGCGAGGCCGGGACCGGCCGACCTGGGGACCCGCGCCTCCACGTCGATGCGGCCGCGCACCACGTCGGGGGTGACGTGCAGCTCGGTGAGGTGGGCGGGGCTGACCCGCTCCCACCACACGGGCTGCCAGATCCCGGTGGTGCGGTGGTACCAGATGGTGTGCGGCTTCTCGGCCCAGTCCTGCTTGCCCCGCGGCTGGGTGACGTCGTCGTGCCAGTCCTCCGCCCGCACGACGACGACCTGGTCGTCGGTGTCGGCCTCGAGGGCGGCGGTGACGTCGAGGGTGAACGACGAGTGCCCGCCCTCGTGGTCGCCGACGCGGTGGCCGTTGACCCAGACCGTGCAGCGGTAGTCGACCGCGCCGAAGGTCAGCAGGATCCGGTCGCCGTCGCCGGGCCGCGGGCACGGCACGACGCGGCGGTACCAGACGACGGGGTGGTAGCCGGGGTCGTGGATCCCCGAGAGCCGCGACTCCGGCGGGAACGGGACGACGATCTCGCGGTCGAAGACGTCCTCGCGGCCGGCCCACGACGCGTCGAGGCCGGCGTCCTCGTCGTCGTACGCGAACTGCCAGGGGCCGTCGAGCTCGGTCCACTCCGCCCGGGCGAACTGCGGTCGGGGGTGCAGGAGCTCGTCGGCGGGGTCCGGCGCACCGGTCCCCGGGTCGTTCCCCGGGTCGGTCCCCGGGTCGGTCCCCGGGTCGGTCCCTGGGTCGGTCCCACTGGCGTCCGGGGCGGTGACGGGAGACTCGGGCACGTGCTCTCCTAGGGTCGTGGACGGCGCGGCACGGCGCCGGGCGACACGGGGTCGTGGCGGACGACGCGGGTTCCTCGTATGTTTACATCGTTGGAGACGCGCAGCAACCCAGCCGGCGCACGGCGCCGTGTCACGGAGGACAGCTCATGGCGGTGAGGCTCAAGGACGTCGCGCTGCTGGCCGGGGTCTCGGTCAAGACCGTCTCCAACGTCATCAACGGCTACCCCCACGTCAGCGCGACGACCCGCGCGAAGGTCGAGGCGGCCGTCGAGCAGCTCGACTACCGCCCGAACCTCCAGGCACGCAGCCTGCGCACGGGACGTACGGGCGTCATCGCGCTCGGGGTGCCCCGGCTCGACGAGGTCTACTTCGCCGAGGTGGCCGCCCACGTCATCGAGGCGGCCGACCGGCTCGGCCTCACTGTGCTCGTCGAGCAGACCGACGGCGAGCGGCAGCGCGAGCTCGAGGTGCTCTCGGGAATCCGGCCGGGGCTCGTCGACGGGGTCATCCTCAGCCCCCTCGGCCTACTGCGCGAGGACATCGAGCAGACGGCACGACGTACGCCGGTCGTCATGCTCGGCGAGCACGTCACCGACAGCACCGTGGACCACCTCCGCATCGACAACGTGAAGGCGGCCGCGCGGCTGACGCACACCCTGCTCACCGCCGGGCGGCGGCGGATCGCGGTCGTCGGCACCCCGACCGAGCGGCACGTCAGCGCGGCCCGGCTCCGGCTGGCCGGCTACCAGCGCGCGCACGAGGAGCTCGGCATCCCCTGGCACGAGGAGCTGTGGGCGCCGGCCGCCAACTACCGCCGGGCCGACGGGGCTGCGGCGATCCACCGGCTCGTAGCGGCCGGCGCCCCGTTCGACGCGGTGTTCTGCTTCAACGACCTCCTCGCCCTCGGGGCGCTGGCCGCGCTACGCCAGCACGGGGTCCGGGTGCCCGAAGACGTGGCGGTGGGGGGCTTCGACGACATCGACGAGTGCGCCTACAGCGTCCCGACGCTGACCACCGTGTCGCCCGACAAGGTGCAGCTCGCGGTCCGCGCCGTGCACACGCTGCACGCCCGGCTGTCCGGCGTCGAGGAGTCGCCGGACCCCGACGTCCCCTTCGTGGTGGTCGAGCGGGACAGCACCGCCGGGGACCGCTGAGCCCGTCGGCCGCCCGCCGACTGCCGACCGTCGACCTGTGGCGGACGCCACATCCCCCGCTTTACATCGTTGGAAATCCGTAGTAGACCGGACCTGTCGCGCGGCCCCCCGACGCGCGCATCCCGAGGAGCTGAGCGATGACCCTGACCCGACGACAGCTGCTGGCGGTCGCCGGCGGCGCGACCGTGGCGTCCGTGGTGAGCGGGTGCGGTGGCGCGACCACGCCGGTGGTGGACACCGGCGCCGCGCTCGGCGCCAGCTATGACGGGCCGCCGGTCACGATCAGCTACTGGCACGGGTTCACCGGTGGCGACGGCCCGGCGATGCGCGACCTGGTCGCCCGGTTCAACTCCAGCCAGGACCTCATCACCGTCGAGCAGAACACCATCAACTGGGCGCAGTACTACCAGCGGGTCGTGGCCGCGGTGCACGCCGGCCGCGGTCCCGACGTCGGCGCCATGCACCTCGAGCAGCTGGCCACCCAGTCGGCCCGCCAGACGCTCAACCCGCTCGACGACGTCCTCGAGGAGCTCGGCATCAGCGCCGACCAGTACCCCGAGCAGGTCTGGAACGGCGGGATGGTCAACGACGTCCGGTACGGCGTGCCGCTCGACGTGCACTGCCTCGCGAGCTACACCAACCGATCGATGCTCGAGCGCGTCGGCGCCTCCGGGCAGCCGGGCACGGGCGACGAGCTGCGCCAGGTGCTCGACCAGATGACCGGCGAGGGCGTCGAGACCCCCTTCTGGATGCCGAACCGCTGGCCCGCCCACCTGATGTTCCTCTCGCTGCTGTGGCAGTTCGGCGGCGAGCCCTACGCCGAGGACGGCAGCGAGGCGCTCTTCGACAGCGACGCGGGCGTCGAGGCGCTGTCGTGGATGCGCCGCCAGGTCGAGGAGGGCTACAGTCCCGACAACGTCGCCGTGGACACCCAGTACACCGCCTTCAAGAACGGCGAGGGCGCCTTCACCTGGGACGGCATCTGGCAGATCAACGACCTGCAGGCCGCCGGCGGCGACCTCGACTGGGGCATCGCGCCGATCCCGACGATCGGCGAGCAGCCCGCCGTGTGGGCCAACTCCCACCACCTCGTCCTCTTCCGCGACCGCGAGCCCGAGGACGACCGGCTGAAGGCCGGCAAGGCGTTCATCCGCTACCTCACCGAGCAGTCGGCGGCCTGGTCCGGCGCCGGCATGATCCCCGCGCTCAACGAGGCGCGCGAGTCCACGGAGTTCAAGGACTCCCCGCAGTCGGCGCTCGCCTCTGCCATCCCGGCGATGCGCTTCCTGCCCAGCGTCCCCGGCGTCCCGGACGTGCAGACGCAGACGCTGGAGACAGCGGTGAGCGAGGCGATCCTCGGCCGGCTCAAGCCGGACGAAGCGCTCAGCGACGCCGCCGGCCGCGCGACGCAGCTGCTCCAGGCCAACCTCGACAAGTTCGGGCGGTGACACGATGACCACGACCCAGACGGTGGACGACGCGAGCGAGGACGTCCGGTCCGCGCCGGCCTCCGGTGCGCCACCGGGCGGGCGGCGCGAGCACGAGACCCGCGACGCCTACCTGTTCCTCGCCCCCTACCTGCTGCTCTTCCTGGCCTTCGTCATCGCGCCGTTCGCCTACGGCCTCTGGATCAGCCTCCACGAGTACGACTACTCGCTTCCGGAGAAGCCGTGGGTCGGGCTGGAGAACTACACCGGGCTCATCGACGGCACGTCGCCCTACGCCGAGGCGTTCTGGGACTCCATGAAGGCCACCTGGATCTTCACGGCGCTCTCCGTGCCGCTGCTGCTGGTGCTGCCGCTGCTCGTGGCGATGGTGATGAACGAGAAGTTCCGCGGCCGCAACCTGTTCCGGGCGATGTACTTCGCGCCGTACGTCCTCGGCGTGGCCGTGGTCGCGGTGCTGTGGCGCTACCTCCTCGACTCCAACATCGGGCTCGTCAACCACTACCTCGGCGTGCTCGGGCTGCCGTCGGACACCGCGTGGCTGACGTCGCAGCCGTGGGCGTGGATCTCGCTCGTCGGCGTCACCGTGTGGTGGACGCTCGGCTTCAACGCGATCATCTACCTCGCCGCGCTCGGGGAGATCTCCCCCGACCTCTACGAGGCCGCGCGGATGGACGGCGCCAACGGCTGGCAGCGGTTCATCCACGTCACGCTCCCCGGCCTGCGTCCGGTGCTGCTGTTCGTCACGAGCGTGACGATCATCGCCTCGGTCAACATGTTCGGGCAGTCGTTCCTGATGACCCAGGGCGGACCCGGCACGGAGACCCGCACCGCGATCTACCAGATCGCCGACACCGGCCTGACCAACTTCAACTCGGGGGACTCGACCGCGATGTCGATGATCTTCTCCTTCTTCCTGATGCTGGTCAGCACGCTGGTGTTCTTCCTGTTCCGCGACCGTGAGCCGGAGGGCAGCCGACGATGAGCACCGCCACCCCCACCCGCGAGCCCGCCACCGAGCACCGCGACGACCACAGCGGCTCGGCGGGCAGTCCGGCCAAGCTGCGCCGGATCCTGCAGTACGGCGTCCTCGGCGTCCTGACGCTGCTGTTCATCAGCCCGCTGGTCTACATGCTCTCGACGGCGTTCAAGACCACCGGCGACGCCGCCTCGCCCGACCCGCAGTGGATCCCGGACGACCCGACGACCCAGGCGTTCGACGCCATCCTCGGCAACGACGGCACTCCCGTCGTGCGCTGGCTCGTCAACTCGCTCGTCGCCGCCGGCCTGCAGTCGCTGCTCATCGTCGCCACGGCGGCGCTCGCCGGCTACGCGCTGGCGCGGATGGACTTCGCCGGCAAGAAGTGGATCTTCGGGATCATCATCGGCACGCTCTTCATCCCGCCGGTGATCCTGCTGATCCCCAACTACCTCATCACCAGCCGGATCGGGTGGCTCGACACCTTGGCCGCGGTCATCGTGCCGGGTGCGGCCGGCGCGTTCGGCGTCTTCTTCATGCGCCAGTTCTTCCTCGGCATCCCGCCGGAGCTCGAGGAGGCGGCCGCCATGGACGGGGCCGGGCGCTTCCGCACGTTCCTCACCGTGGTGCTGCCGCTGTCGCGACCGGCGCTGGTGACCCTCGGCATGCTGTCGTTCCTCACCAACTGGAACGACTTCCTCTGGCCCGTCTACGTCCTGTTCTCCCCCGAGAGCCAGACCCTGCCCGCGGGCCTCGCCACGCTGCAGAACGCCAACGCCGTGCGCTACGACCTGCTGATGGCCGGCGCGGTGATCGCGTCCGTGCCGGTGCTCGTCCTCTACGCCGCCGCGCAGCGCTTCGTCGTCGAGGGCGTGTCGCGGGCCGGGCTCAAGGGCTGACGGTCCCGGACACGACGACGCCCCGGAGGATCGCTCCGGGGCGTCGTCGCGCTGCGTCACGCCTGGGGTCGGCCGTCGCCGGCCGATCCGTCAGTCGGCGGGCGGGCTGTAGAGCTGGAGGTCGTTGCCCTCGCTGTCCCCGAAGGGGAGGATCCGGCCCCACGGGTGCTCCGAGATCTCGCCGGTCAGCTCGCCGCCCCGCGACGTGAGCTCGTCCCGCTCGTCCTCGATGCTGCCGTCGGGCTGGAACGAGATCACGGCACCACCGCCGTCCGAGCTGGTGGCGGACTCCCGCGCGTTGAGGCCGATCACCAGGCCGTCGGTCTCGAGCTCGGACCAGTCCTCGCTCTGCGACTTCAGCGACAGCCCGAGGACGTCGCGGTAGTAGGCGACGGCCCTGTCCATGTCGGTGACCGGGACCCAGACCGTGGCGATTCCGTTGACCATGTGGTGCTCCTTGCGGTGTGTGCTCGCGGATGTCGATCGTTGACGTCCTCGACGATGCCCGAGGCCGCGGGCCGACAAATCCCCCCAATGGCTATGGGGTCGGGACGCCTCGCGTGCTCCGAGCGGCCGGGCCGGCGGAGGGCCGCTCACGGGACCGCCGGCCGACCAGCACCGCCGCGGCGGCGATCACCGTGAGCAGCCAGAAGAGGACCGCGGGGTCATCCGCGAGGAGCGACGGCGTGACCAGGGCGAAGAGCGCGGCGGCGGCGCGGGCTCCGGCGATGGTCGCGCCCTGGAACGTCGCCCGCGCCGCCGGGGACACCGACTCCTGCGCCCAGACCTTGTAGAGGCCCTCGCCGACGTAGGGATAGGCCAGGGCGTAGAGGACGAGCGCGGCGACGGTCGCAGACAGCGACTGGCCGACCGTCAGGGAGAGCATCGCCTGCGAGCACACGAGTGCCACCGCGGCGAACGGATACACCGTGCGCCTCCACCGGGAGTCCGCGATGGCGCTGAAGGCGACCGTGCCGACGAGACCGACCAGTGTCATGCCGAACGAGATGGCGGTGGCCCCCGCCTGGCTGGCGTCACCCACCGTCACGAGGAGGTAGGTGCGGAAGCTGCCGAAGGTGTTCGCCACCAGCGTGTAGAGCAGGTAGAACAGCGCGACGGCGACCAGCACGCGTACGTCGCCCCGGGCGACCGGCGCTGCGGCGACCTCCCCCGCGCCGGTGCGCGGCCCGGCTGCCGCGCCCGGGTCCGGGCCCAGGTCCGGGTCCAGGTCCGGCGGTACGGCGCGTCGCCGCGCCGCCAGTGTCGCGAGGGCCCCGAGCGCCAGGGCGCCGAACACCGCCCGCATGCCGGGGAGGCCGAACGGCGAGACCGCGAACGCGGCGGCGCTGGCCAGGACGATGCCCACGGTCCACATGACGTGGGTGGCGGCGACCATCCGCCCGCGCAGCCGTGCGGGGACCCGGCCGGCGACCAGGGCGATGGAGGCGGGCAGGTCGGCCCCCGACCCGAGACCGAGGACGGCGACGCCGGCGACCAGGCCGGTCCGGGAGCCCGCCAGGGCCACCAGCGCAGCCCCGAAGGCGTACAGCGCGACGGTGGCGGTGAAGACGCGACGCCTCCCGAGGCGGTCCGCCAGCCAGCCTCCCGCGAGCGCGCCGAGCGCGATGGCGATCGTCATCGTCGCGCTGACGACCCCGACCTCGACGTCGTCGAGCCGGAGCTGCGAGCGCCACAGCGGCAGCGCCGAGCCGACGGAGATGATCGCCGCGCTGTCGAGGAGCGAGGCGGAGCCCGCCACGAGGACGAGCCGCTCGACGTGTCGCGGGTGCCGTGCGCGCGCCGGGTTCACGGCGACATCGACGAGGCCGTCGTCCCGGCGGCCCGAGCGGTCGCGGTCGCCGGCGGCGTCACGGGGCGGCGGTGGTCGAGGCGCGCACGACCAGCCGGGGCTCCAGCTCCACCTGACGGGGACGCGGCTCGTCGTCCGGCGCGCCGCCGGAGGCGATCTCGGCGAGCAGCAGCTCGGCGACGGCGACGCCGAGCCTCTCCTGCGGCGAGCTGACAGTGGTCAGCGGGACCGCGCCGAGACGGGCGAACTCGATGTCGTCGTAACCGACCACGCCCATGTCCTGCGGCACCGACACGGCGTGCCGGAGTCCCCCGCACAGCCCGAGCGCGACGAGGTCGTTGACGCAGAACACGCCCTCGGGACGGCTGGTCGACGGCCGGCGCAGCAGCTGTGCCGCCGCGTCCTCGCCCCCCGCCACCGAACGCTCCGGGCAGGTGACCACCTCGAGCGTCGCGTCGGGGTGCTCGGCCACAGCGGCCATCGCGCCCTGGAACCGCTCGGAGACCTGGTGCAGCTCCAGCGTGTCGGTGACGAACGCCAGCCGCCGACGCCCGGTCGCGAGGAGGTGCTCGGCGGCGAGGCGGCCGCCGTGGCGGTGGTCGATGGAGACCGAGGGCTGCTCGGGGCTCGTGGCGCGCTGCGCGCTGAGCACGCTGCGGAGACCGGCCCGGCGCAGCCGCGCGAGCTCGGGCTCGAGGTCGGTCACCGGGGTGATCACCAGCCCGGCGACGCGCTGCCTCTCGAAGAGCTCGAGGTAGGCGCGCTCCCGGGCGGGGTCCCCGCCGTCCACGGCCGAGAGGAGGTGCATCCCCGCCTGCGCCAGCCGGTCGCCCATCGCGGTGGTGATCGCCGGCGTGCGCGCGCTCGCGAGCTCGAAGGAGATGTAGCCGACGACCGTGCTGCGCCCGCGCCGCAGGCTGCGGGCGGCGTCGCTCGGGGAGAACCCGAGCGATGCGACGGCGGCGCCGACGCGGTCACGCGTGGTCGCGGTCATCCGCTCGGGGTGGTTGAAGAAGTTGGACACCGTGGTCACCGACACGCCTGCGAGCGCGGCGACGTCGCGGATGGTGGAGGGACCGCGGGCATCGGACATGGCGCGCACATCGTACGGTCGGCGACTCCTCCGACCGCCTGCACGGCCGCGGGCGGCGGCGGGAGCCGAGCTCCCGCCGCCGCCCGACGGACCTCACCGCTTGCGGCGCACGACCTTGACGGTCGCCCTGCCTCGGCTCGGCTCGATCGCCTCGTCACCCGGGTAGGCGACGGCGACCCTGTGCGTGCCGGCCTTCAGCCGCGGCAGGCGCGTGGACGCCCTGCCGGAGCCGTCGAGCCGGACCTTCTTGACCAGCCGGCCGTCCACGCGGACCGTGACCTTGCCGCGGGGGTCACCGGTGGAGCGGACCCTGATCCTCACCTTGGCCCGCTCGGTCGTGCTCGGCCTGCCGGGCTTGACCTTGACCTTCACCTCGGAGTCCGCCTTGCCGGCCGGGGGCGTCACGGGACCGGCACCCTGCGGCGCCACGGTGACGGCGAGCGCACCGCTCCCGGCGTTGAACGTGACGTAGCCGTCCGCGAGCGTGGCGTTGCGCGCCACGGACGTGCCGGCGACCCAGACGGGCTGGCCGTCCACGCGGACGACGGAGTCGGCCTTGACCGGCACGGCCACCGTCCCGGACGTGCCCGCGGGCGTGTCGAGCTGCATGCTGAACGTGCCGGCCTGCTCGTCCTGCTTCCACGAGGCGGCGATGGAGCCGGTCTCGGTCGGGACCACGCCCCGGCTGAAGGCCAGGTCCCCGGGGTGCGGCTTGACCGTCCAGGTCGAGTAGCCGGGGCCGACCGGCCGGACACCCAGCACCGACTCGGTCAGCTGCACCGTCGGGGAGGCGGCCCAGCCGTGCGCCAGGCTGGCGGTCGTCCGGTTGACGCCGCCCTCGGTGTTCTTGAACTCCCAGAACGTGCCGGTGTAGAGCGGGTTGGCCGGGTCGATCATGGTGCCCCACGTGCGACGCATCAGGTCGAACGCGCCCGCGGTGTCGTCGACCGCCAGTCGGCCGCCGGTCTCCATGCCGATGCCGAAGGGCTCGATCGTGTGCCCGGTGGGGTCGACGAGGCCCTCGCCCATGATGGCGCCGTGCGGGTTCCAGTTGACCTTGAGCGCCTCGAGCACGCGGCCCTCCTGGCCCTTGGGCACGAAGCCGTACTGCAGCGCCAGGCCGTTCACGTCACCCGCGACGAGGTCCGGCTTGAGGTCGCTCTGCCCGAAGACTCCGAGCCGCTGGTTCCACAGCGTGCTGGTCACGGCAGCCTTGATCCGGTCGGCCGTGGCGTCGTAGTCGGCGGCCCTGGCTGCCGAGCCGATCTCCCGCTCGTACCACGCCATCTCGCGGAGGAGGATGTAGTAGTCGATGCTGAACTTCGTGACGTAGCCGGGCATGTAGGACTGGAAGTAGTCGCGGTCGCCGCGGGTGTAGTTCGGGTCCTCGGGGTTGGCCGGGTTGCGCGGCGCGATGAGGTTCTTCTCGGTGTCGAGGAACCGCTGGTTGTAGGCCACCGCCTCCCGGACGTCCTCGAGGGTCTGGCGTGCGTAGGCCTCGTCTCCGGAGTAGCGGTAGTAGTCGATGATCGACCGCGCGCCGTAGCCGGAGTAGTTGACCGAGTAGTAGATCGGCGCACCCTGCCCGACCTCGTACGGGGCGTTGGGACCGCTGGCGGGGTTGGTGTTGAGCCGGCCCTTGTTGAAGTCGGGCGAGCCGGGGAGGTGGCCGTCCGCACGCTGCTCGCGGATGAGCTCGTCGAGGGACCACTTGACGTACTGCTCACCCACGTCGCCGAGCGTGCTGATCGCCGTGGGGCCCTGGATGATGAGGTCGCCCGTCCAGATGCTGCCGTCGCGCTTGGCGCCGTCGTAGATGCGGCCGTCGGGCAGGCCGCGCAGGCCGGGCAGCTTGAGGTTGGTCTGCAGCGTGTACGCGCCGGCGTACCAGAGCCGGTTGAGCTCGTCGTCGCTCGACTCGAACCAGCCCCTGTAGTCCTTCGCCGTCGCCCGGTAGGCCTGGAAGTCCACTCCGAGGTCGCGCAGCACCAGCGTGCCGGGCGTCTGCAGGGTGAGCATGACGAAGCGGAAGCCGGGGTGCGCGCCGGCCTCGACGCGGCCCGGGCCGGTGGGGGTGAGGTAGTCGTTGCCACCCACGAGGGACTGGCCGGGGTTCTCGTCGGAGGCCGGGCCGAGCGCGGAACTGGTGACGGGGGTGCCGGGCACCGACGGGTTGCCGCCCGAGGCGGGGACCGGGCCGGTGACCGGAGCGGTCAGCGGCTGGTCGAGCGTGATGGTGCCGGCGCCCTGACCCGGGACGGCGTTGGGCAGGAACGCCACGATCGTGCGGCGCTGCGCGGCCTCGCCCGTGCCGATGACGACCTCGCTGTCCACCTCGAGCCCTGCGGTGGAGGCCACGGGGATCACCGTGGCACCCGCCGGGGTGTTCGCGGAGACGGCCGTGGCGGCGGCGCGCCGGAGGAAGGACCGGGCCTCCCCGGTCACGACCTGGAGGGTCGGGGCGGCACCGCCTGGCGTCGCCGGCGTGGTCCTGACGACGTCCATGAACGGGACGCCGCTCATCTCCTTGCCGAAGTCCAGCACCACGGACGCAGGGGTCTCGCCCGGGCGGGTCGTCAGGGTCATGGACCCGTTGCGCTCGACCAGCGCCTCGGGTCGCGTCACGTCGCCGCGCGGGTCGGCGAAGGCGGTCGGGTAGACCTGGGGCGAGTCGGGGCCGAGGACGTACCTCGCCCACGAGTCCGCGGCGCCGTCGGCCGCCGCGGAGGCACCGGCACCGACGCTGCTCCCGGTCGCGAGCGACAGTCCCCCCGCCACCAGCAGCGCCGACGTGGCCAGGGAAGCGACGCGCAGACCGCGTCGTCGCAGTGAGTACTTCGACATGTGTCATCTCCAGTGTTTGACCGATACACCCAACCGGACCCTTCGCGGGACGGTGGTGGGCCCGCAGCCGGACCGCGTGATGGCCATCACAGTAGGCACCATCGTTGAAACGTTGCAAGTGAGGAGAACCGGTCACTTCACCCCGCCAGTCCATTCCCTGTTGACACTGCCGGCCCCGGTGCCGTCCACTCAGGACATGCGGATCCGGGACGACGTCCACTTGATCGTTTCACCACGTCCGGGCGCCGGCGCGGACGGCGCTGGGGCCCCGACGGACGAGCCGAACGCCGCGGGCGTTCCTCCGCGGTGGAACAGCCGTGACGTCGCCATCGTCGAGCTGCTGGCGCGCAGCACGCCGCGCACCGAGGTCGCCGCGCGACTCGGGTGCTCCCCCTCCACGGTCGACCGCCGCCTGGGGGTGCTGCGGGACTCGCTCGGTGTGCACACCACGATCGAGGTGATCGTGGAGGCCGTGCGCCGCGGTGTGATCTGATCGCACCGGCCGGGTCTAGCCCGGAGCGCTCACGTCGTGACCGGTCGCCCTGACCAGACGCGCCGGGACGCCGGCGACGACGACGTCCGGCGGCACGTCCCTGGTGACCACGGCACCGGCTCCCACGATGGCGCCGTCGCCGATCGTCACCCCGGGCACCACGGTCACCCCGGCGCCGAGCCACACCTTGCGCCCGATGACGACCGGAGCGGGGACCATGTCGGCGCGCCGGTGCGGGTCGACCGCGTGGTTCAGCGTGGTGACGGTGCTGCCGTGACCGATGAGGGTGCCGTCCCCGATCGTGATGCCGCCGGTGTCCTGGAAGCGGCACCCAAGGTTGATGAAGACGTCCTCGCCCAGGGACAGGTTCTTGCCGAACTCACTGTGGAACGGGGGGAAGACGGTGACCGACTGGTGGACCGGCCGGCCCGTGAGCCGGCCGAGGAGCGCGCGCACCTCCTCGGGCGTGCGGTAGCCCGCGTTCAGCTCGGCGGTGATCCGGAAGGCGTCCTGGGCGGCGTGGTGCATGAACACGTGGTGCTCCGAGCCGCCCGCGATGACCGCACCGGTCGCGACGTGGTCGAGGAAGTCCTGCAGCTGCACGGCGCTCACCCCGCCTCGACGGTCGCGGTGACCGGTCCGTCGATCTCGGCGATCCTCGCGGCGGCGTCTCCGTCGAGGCGGCCCAGGACCACGATGCCGGGGAAGGCGGACTGGTCGCCGTAGTAGAGGACGAGGTCGTGGCCCGGCGCGTAGTAGCCGAGGTCACCGACGTCGGGGTCGGCGCCGTCCGGCTGGCCGTCGAGGGACAGCGGAGCCGGCAACGGTCCGGTCTTCTCGACACCGCCGTGGTCGGTCATGTCGACGGTCACCGGCAGCTGCGTGAGGAGGTCGGCGGCTGCGGCGCTGGCGTCGAGGGTCGCGGTGAATCGTCGGTCGCCGATGGTGATGCGGACCTGCATGTCGTCCTCCGTGAGGTCGGGGGTGGGTCTGGTGCTGGCCGTGGGGTCGTCGGCGCCCGTGGGCCCGCTCGGCGCGGTGCTCGACCCGGTGCTTCCGCCGCCGCACGCACCGAGCGTCGCGGCCAGGGCGACCGCCGCCAGGCGCGCGCCGGGGGCGCGTACGGGGTCGCGGGTCGTCACGACAGCGAGTCAACGCGTCAGGACGTCAGTGAGGGAGTCCCTGCCGAGGGGCGTACTGACAGGACACCTCTCGAGCGCCCGCCGCCGCCCCGGCCGGCCTACGCTCGGTGCGTGGACAACCGGCAGGAGGTGCGCGAGTTCCTCACCACGCGCCGCGCCCGCATCACCCCGGACCAGGTCGGGCTCGCGACCACGGGCTCGCGCCGGGTGCCCGGCCTGCGGCGCAGCGAGGTGGCCACGCTCGCCGGCCTCAGCGTGGAGTACTACGCACGGCTCGAGCGCGGCCAGATCGCCGGAGCTTCCGCGAGCGTGCTCGAGGCGCTGGTCCGCGCACTGCAGCTCGACGAGACCGAGCGGGCCCACCTCTTCGACCTCGCCCGCGCCGCCGATGGCATCCCCGCCTCGAGCCGCGCGCGGCGGCGTACGCCGGCCCGCGCCGTGTCCCGGATGAGCCTCCGGTGGGCGCTCGACGCCGTCACCGACGGGGTCGCCCTCGTCCGCGACCCCTGCCAGAACCTGCTGGCGACCAACGCCCTGGGCCGCGCGTTCTACTCCCCTGTCATCGGCGAGGGCGAGCAGGGCAGGGGACGGACACCCAACCTCGCGCGCTTCCAGTTCCTCGATCCCGCCTCGCACGACTTCTACCCGGACTGGGAGGCGTTCGCCGCGATGTGCGTCGGGATCATGCGCACCGAGGCGGGACGCGACCCGCACGACCGGGAGCTCCAGGACCTCGTCGGCGAGCTGTCCACCCGCAGCGAGACGTTCCGCCGCTTGTGGGCCGACCACGACGTGCGCACGCACGGTGCGGGCACCAAGCGGTTCGCCCACCCCGTCGTCGGCGAGGTCACGCTCGCCTACGAGGAGCTGGCGGTCACCGCCGAGCCCGGCCTGGTGCTGCTCGTCTACACCGCCGAGCCCGGCTCCCCCTCCGCCGAGCGCCTCCGGCTGCTGGCGTCGTGGGTGGCGTCCGAGCAGGTGCCCGGGTCGCGCTGACGTTCCGACCGGATCAGGCGCGGCCGGAGGAGCGCGCATTCGCCTGCCCTTGGCCGTCTCGGGCACACTTGTCTTTCCCCCTGCATGTCCGGCGCACGTGCGGCCACCGCGTGCTGGACGGCGGGTGCGTCGAGTGCCTGCGCCCGGTCGCGGCACCCGGCCGGCACACCTCGAACCGCCCCAGCAGTCCCATGCCCACCGCTCGTCCGAGAGGAGCGCACCGTCATGGCAGTGACGACCCAGCACGAGGCCGCGGCCGTCGCGACCACGGACTCCATGCCCCGGCGCGCCTCGACCTTCCTCGTCGCGAACGCGTTCGTCATCGGCGCCCTCGCGTTCGCCGCGAGCCTGCTGCTCGACCGGCCGATCGCCGACCCCGAGGGCAGCTTCCTCGGGCCGTCGTGGGTGCGGCTCCCGGTGCTGTGCGCGGCGGCTATCGTGGCCGACCTCCTGCCCCGCGCGCTGTGGCAGGGCCGCCTCGACCCGGTGCGCACGGTCGACGCGGTGCGCCACCGGCTGCGCACCCACTGGACGGGTCCGCGGCTGCGGCTCGTCGTCGTGGGGATCTCGGCGTTCTACGTCATCTACGTGTCCTACCGGAACCTCAAGTCGGTGCTGCCGCTGGTGCGCGACGTGAAGTACGACCGCGAGCTGAGGGTGCTCGACCGGCTGCTGCTCCTCGGGCATGACCCGGCCACCGTGCTCCAGGATGTCCTCGGCACCGGCGTGGTGGCGCACCTGCTGTCGGCGGTCTACCTCACCTACATCCCGCTGGTGGCGATCCTCGTCACCGTCTGGCTGGTGTGGTCCACCAACATCCGCTACGGCTGGTGGTTCGTCACTGCGCAGGGCATCGCCTGGACGCTCGGCGCGGCGTCGTACTACCTGCTGCCGACGCTCGGGCCGGGAATCATGTACCCCTGGCTGACGACCGACCTGACGCCCAACGGCACGTCGGACCTCATGGACTCGCTGGTCCACGCCCGGCAGGGCTTCCTCTGGGGCGACGGCGACTACCAGGGCGTGGCCGGGTTCGCGAGCCTGCACACCGCGATCGCGCTGCTGTGGGCCCTGATGGCCCGCGCTACGATCGCGAACCGCACGATCCGCACCGTCTTCTGGCTCAACTTCGCCGCGACCGTCGTGGCCACGCTCTACTTCGGCTGGCACTACATCGCCGACGACCTCGCGGGCGTGGCCATCGCGATCGCGGCGTTCCGGATCGGGGCCTGGGCCACGGGGCACCGGCTGGACCCGGTGCGACCCGCCGAGCGCGTCAGCAGCTCCTAGGCCCGGCCGGCGCGGACCCGAGGCGTCAGGTGTCGCGGCGTCGCACCGCCGCGGCCAGAGCCGCGCGCAGGTCGTCGGCGGTGGCCCGCCGGGTGCCCGTCGCGAAGTCCTGCGCGCCCGGAGCGACGTACGGCTGACCGTATGCCGGGGTGTCGGGCTGGTAGCGCCAGCCCTCGGCGAGCGGCCCGGCGTCGTGGGCGTCGTAGCCGATGGAGTCGAGGAACGCGACGACCGCCTCCTTGGCCGCGGCGTCGTCGCCGGCGATCGCCAGGGCGGAGCGCTCCGGGTCGCCCGAAGGGCGCTGGAGGCTGCCGAGGTGCGCAGCTGCGATGTTGTTGAAGGCCTTCACGACGTGCGAGTCGGGCAGGTGGGCCTGGAGGAGCTCGGAGCTCGTGGTCGAGTCGTCGTCGAGCTCGGCGATGTGGCCGTCGCGCTGCGAGTAGTAGTTGTTGGTGTCGATGACGACCTTGCCGCGCAGCGGCTCGACGGGCACCTGCCGGTAGGCCTTCAGCGGCACGGTGACCACGACGACGTCGCCCGCCTCGGCGGCCTCCGCGGCCGTCGCGGCCCGCGCGCTGTCACCGAGGTCGGCGACGAGGTCGACGAGCGTCTCGGGGCCGCGACTGTTGCTCAGCACGACCTCGTGCCCGGCATCGACCGCCAGCCGGGCGACCGTGCTGCCGATGTGTCCACTGCCGATGAGTCCGATGGTCGTCATGGTGGGGTGAACGGGCGCGGCCGGGTGTTCATTCCGGCGAGCCCGGAGGACGCCGCGAGGACGCCACGAGGGACGCCACGAGGGACGCCACGAGGGGCCGCACCTGTCGGCGCGGCCCCTCGGCGACCCGTCAGACGTGCGACTACCGGCTCTTCGCCCTCAGCACCCGCACGGTGGTCCTGGCCAGCACCTCCCCGTCCCGGTCGAGGACCCGGAGGACGAGCCTGCCCTTCAGCCGCTTCGGCACCGCCGTGCGGACGGCGAAGCGCCCGTCCTCGACCTTCGCGGAGGCGAGCCTGCGTCCCCCGAGCGTGATGCCCACCCGGCGCACCGCGACGTCGCGGCCGACGACCTTGAGCTTCTTCCCGGCCCGCACCGTCCCCGGCTCGACCCGCACCGACGGCTCCACGACGGGCGTGGGGGTGGGGGTGGGCGTCGGGGTGGGCGTTGTGGTGGGCGTCGTGGTCGGGGTGGGCGTCTCGGTCGGCGACGGCGTCCCGGTCGGCGTCGAGGTGGAGGTCTCGAAGGTCCACGTGCCCGACCCGACCTCGTACCGGACGACGCCGTCGGCTGCTCCGAGCGACTGCGCCTCGGCTCCGTCCGGCCCGCGGACGACGTACTGCTCGCCCGTCGGGGCGGGGAGCTCCACGACGGCCGTGGTGTTCACGGGCAGGGTCGTCGTCAGCGTGGTGCCGGCCGCCGAACGCGTCCAGTCGGAGGAGACCCGGCCGTGCTGCGTGAGCTGCGACCCCTCGGCGTGCGTGAGGCCGGTGCCCGGGATGGTGACGAGCAGCTCCTTGCCGCCGGGAGCGGTGACCTCGATGCCGAGGACCGAGTCGAGGAGGTGGACGATCGAGCGGGAGCCCCAGCCGTGCGAGGCGCTGTTGGCCGACCCGCTCAGCTCCCACGACTCCGGGGTGAAGGTGCCACCGTCGGCCAGCCAGCCGGCCCAGCCGTAGTCCTCCTCGTTGGTGAGCACCCTCAGCAGGTCCTCGTCCCGGCCGGAGTCGGCCAGGGCCTCGACCAGCCAGTGCGCGGTCATCGGTCCCTGCTTCATCCCCATGGCACCGAGGTGCGCGCCGAGCCGGGGCAGGTCGTCTGCCGGGGCGATCCCGAGCGCGACGGCGTACGACGTCGCGTGCTGCCCGGCGTGCGGGCTCTGCGAGCCGTCCTCGAGGAGCCCGTCGACGTAGGTGCCGTCCGGGCGGCGCAGGGTCGCGTTCATCCGGGCCGCCAGTGCGTCCGCGTCGGCGCGGTAGGACTGCACCTCCGCGGCCGGACGGCCGAGCGCCTCGCCCACCAGGGCCACCTTGCGCAGCACGTCGACGCCGAGCGCGTTGACCGTGGTGCGGGCGGCGGCCGCCATGTCGTAGCCGAACCGGCCGTGAGCCGGCCAGTCGACGATGCCGTGGAGGTACTGGCCGCTGCCACCGGAGAGCCGGGTCACCAGTCCCTGGGTGGCTCCCGCGGTGGCGATGTGGCGGCGGACGTAGCCCGCGGTCGCGGCGAGCTCGTCGTAGGTGTCCTCGAGGACCGCGGTGTCGCCCGTCTCCATGTAGTAGCGCCAGATCCAGTCCGGCACGACCTCGGTGAAGTCGGGGATGTCGCGCTTGCCGTCGCCGTTGGGGTAGACGGCGTTGTAGCGGCCGGCGTCGTTGCCCGCGTTCCAGTAGCGCTGCTGGCTCAGCATGAACTCGCGGATCGCCTGCCGGGTCGCCGCGCGCTCGTGGTGGCTGGCCATCAGGCCGTACGAGATGTTGACGGTGTCGTGCAGGAACTGGCCCTGCTCACGCGTCGGGGTGTCGACGAAGGTCTCCTGCACGGAGTACTCCAGCGAGCGGGCCATCATGTCCCACACGGCGTCGAGGGTCGGGTCCGAGGAGTCGAACGTCGCGGTGCCGCCCTCGGGGTAGGCGGTGGTGACGACCGTGGCGCTGACGTCGTCGACGGTGATCTCCTCCTCCGCACCGGGGATCTCGAGGTAGCGGAAGCCGAGGTGCCCGAACGCCCGGTAGTCCTGCTCGCCGGCGACCTGCGTGTAGGGGAAGGACATGTTGGTCCCCTGCGTGTCCACGCCGCTGGTGGAGACCCGGCCGCCCTCCGCGAGGCCGTAGCTCGCGCGGATCTGCACCACGCGGCCCTCGACGCCCTGCTCGAAGTGCACCGCCGGACGGGCCGGGACGACCTTGCCGAAGTCGGCGACGGGGGTCCCGTCGGCCGCCACCAGGATGCGCTCGGGACGCACGACGGTCTCGGTGAGGCGGGTCTGCTGGGGCTCGAGGTGGGTGAACGGCGCCGTGGGGTGCTGTCCGACCACGACGGCGTCGGACCAGCTGCTGTCGTCGTACCCGACCTCGGTCCAGGCGCCGATCGCCCGCGCGGCCGGGCCGTCCTGGTGCTCGACGTAGAGCCCCTCGCCGTTGCGCGTGCCGACGAGGACGAACGGTCCGCGGCGGACCTTCCAGCTGCCGTCGGTGGTGACGACGAAGCTCGACCCGTCCGCGTAGTCCACGACGACGCGAGCGAGCAGGCCCGGGACGCCGGCGGCGCGTCCCTGGCCGCCGCTGAGCCAGTGGAGGTGGGCACCGACCGACAGGCGCTCGCCCGCCGTGACGAGGTCGGTGACGTCGGCGACCTGGTAGTAGCCCTCGCCGGGGTAGCGGTAGTTGCTCATCCGGTCGGCGCGCTCGCCGTCGAGGTAGAGCGCGGCGGTGTGGCTCGCCGCGAGGTAGCTGCGGGCCCTCACGATCCGGCCGGCCGGGACGTCGACCTCGGTGCGGGCGTACGTCCTCTCGTCGGCCTCCTGCGCCGTCGAGCCGCGCACCCACTGCGACAGGTCACCGGAGAAGTCCTCGGAGAAGAGCGTGGTGGCGCCGTCCAGCGAGGTGACCTCGATGTCGTCGAAGTCCGCGACCTCGCCACTGGCCTGGCGGAAGCCGATCGTCCCCGCGCGCGACCCGGTGGCGGAGGGGTCGGTCCAGGTGTCGACGACCTGGCCGTCGATGCTCGTCTGGAACGTCTGCCCCTCGACGCGGATGCTGAGCTCGTAGGTCACACCGGGGTCGATCACGTGGGGGACCGTCTGTCGCGCGTCGGTCGGGAAGGCACCCGCGACCATGCGGTGGGTCTTGATGGCGTTGTCGTTGGCGTGGAGCTGCCACATGTAGCCCGTCGCGCTGTCGGGAGCGCGGAACACCACTGCCGCGGCACGGCTCACCGGCGTGACGTCCATCGTGACGACGTAGTCGGTCCACTCGGTCCCGGGCTTCGCCAGCGAGACGTTTCCGCCGCTCACCCGGCCCCGGCCGTCCACGGTGCTGATCGCGAGGGCGTCCGGGTTGCCGGGCGGACGCCGGATCCAGGAGGCCTGCCCCCAGTCGTCGTCGCCGATCGCGGTCTCGAAGGGCGTCCACGCCGACCACGGCGAGTGGCGCTCGTCGCGGTCCCAGGTGCGCACGCGCCAGGTGTAGGCCTCCCCCGGCTCGAGCTCGGGGCCGCCGTAGGGCACGTACGACTGCTGCGCCGACATCACCCGGCCGGAGCTCCAGACGATGCGGTCCTCGGCATCCTTCACCTGGATCCGGTAGGCCGTCTGCACCTCGTTGGCGTCCACGTCCTGCGGGAGCCAGCCGAAGCGGGGCCGGGTGCTGGCGTCCAGCGGCGCCGCCAGGTCGTCGACCACCAGCCGTTCAGGCGCGGCGGGACGGGTGCCGTCCGCGGCGCTCGCCGTGCTGACGGGCCACACCGAGGCGCTGAGCGCCAGCGCGGTGGATGCGGCCAGGGCGACGCCGAGGCGGCGTGACCTGGATGTCGGGTCGTTCATGGACTGCTACCTCCGAGGTGGTGGACTCCAACACGGCACGTGACGCCGCTCACACACCTTCCGACGCCGCGTTGAAACGTGTCAACCGTCGCGGCCTCGGTGACCGGAATCGGTCATAACCGATCTTCGTCGGGGCGCTGACTCCGCATGAACCGTTTCAGGTGGGCCACCGTTGCTGGCTCGGTGGCCGGCACGGGCCGGTGGGGGACGTCCCTAGTCCCGGTCGTCGATCCGCACCCCGGTCAGTCCCTCGAGGCGCTCCAGGACGCTCGCCTGGAAGGCGGCGTCACGCGTGGCGGGGTGCGGCTCGCGGCTCTCGTGGTGGTGCCAGTAGCCGCCGGTCCGCGGCTCGATCTCCTCCTCCGGCGCGCTCGCGAGCCAGACCTGCGTGCGGTGGCCCTCCACGAGGTCGTCCGGGGCGCTGCGCCCGCCCATGCGCGTCGGCACCCAGCCCGGGTCGACGGCGTGGGACAGCGTCCCCGGTCGCCGCCCGGCCAGCGCCATGGTCAGGGCGGTGACCCACAGCTTGGTGTCGGAGTAGCTCCCGCCCCGCCGGAGGTCCGTCGTGCCGGAGCGGTGCATGCCGCTGCTCAGCACGATCGACCGCCCGGGCGGCCGCATCAGCGCGGTCAGGACGTAGGGCGCGACGACGTTGACCGCCGTCGCCAGCGACCGGTCCATCGTCCCGGCGTTGTGGACCACCGCGTCGAACCGGCCGAACCCGTCGAGCTCACCCGCGAGCCCCACCGTCGCGTCGAGGTCCGCCAGGTCGGCGTACGCCGTGCCGGCGACGCGGTCGAGGACGCTGGGGTCCTCGACGCGGTCGGCGCTGCGGGCGTGCAGGACGACGTCGTGGTCGGCGTCGAGCAGCGCGGTGACGGTCGCGAGGCCGAGCCCGGTGGACGCACCGGTGACGAGGACGAGGCTCATGCCACCAGTCTGACGTAGAAGACTCCCCCAGGGTCTCGGGTCCCCGGGGGAGTCAGAGCCGCCTGTCAGAATCGAACTGACGACCTAGTCATTACGAGTGACTCGCTCTACCGACTGAGCTAAGGCGGCGCAGCCCTCGAGCAGTGCTCGGCGGACCGCGGGCAACTATACGGATGGCGCCCGCTGGGACCGAAATCCGGGGTGGGCCCGACCGGCTAGGTTCGGGAGCGACCGCACCACCTCACCACAGGAGGCACGATGCCCACTCGCTCCGCACGCACCGCTTGGAACGGCGGACTCCAGGACGGATCCGGCCAGGTCGAGCTCTCCAGCTCCGGCGCCGGCACCTTCGACGTCAGCTTCCCCAAGCGTGCCGCCGACGACGCGCAGGGGACCACGAGCCCCGAGGAGCTCGTCGCCGCCGCGCACTCCGCCTGCTACGCCATGGCGCTGTCCAACATCGCGACCGAGGCCGGCGGGACCGTCCAGTCGCTCGACGTGTCCGCCGACGTCACGCTCGGCCCCGACAAGGAGGCCGGCGGCTTCAAGCTGACCGGCATCGTGCTCAAGGTCCGCGGCGAGGTCGACGGCCTCGACGACGCCGCGTTCAAGGACGCGGCCGAGCAGGCCAAGGCCGGCTGCCCGATCAGCAAGGCGCTGGCGGCGGTCGACATCACGCTCGACGCCGCCCTGGAGGGCTGAGGCCCTCGGCCTTGCATCCTGGCGTCATACGGACCGGCACCTGTGGGTGCGGGTCCGTATGACGTGGGGCTGCCCCCGACCGGGCACTTCCTGCCCGTCCCGCACCTCGACCGGGCAGCTTCGTTGCGCAAGGAAGTGCCCGCTCGGCGCGTCAGACCGGCAGGAAGTGCCCGCTCGGCGCGTCAGACCGGCAGGAAGTGCCCGGTCGCGCGTCAGACCGGCAGGAAGTGCCCGGTCGCGCGTCAGACCGGCACGAAGTGCCCGCTCGGCGTGTCAGACCGGCACGAAGTGCCCGCCAGCGGCCCTCAGCAGGTCGTCCCGTCGTCGGGGACGGCCCCCTCGGTGAGGTAGTCCTCGACGACGGCGTCGATGCACGCGTTGCCGGCGTTGTAGGCGGTGTGGCCGTCGCCGTCGCGCTCGACGAGCACGCCCGACTGGAGCTGGGCGGAGAGCGCCCGCGCCCACTTCAGCGGCGTGGCCGGGTCGCGCGTGGTCCCGAGCACGAGGATCGGCGCCGCACCCTCGCCGCGGATGGTCAGCGGCTCCTCGCTTGGTTCGAGGCCGATCCCGCGGCAGCCGGCCGTCCCCCAGGCGAACACCCTCCCGAACGTCGGGGACGCCTCCTCGAAGGCCGGGAAGAGCGACGGCACCTCGTCGAACGGCACGGCCGCGGGGTCGTCGAGGCAGTTGATGACGTAGTTGGCCTCGACGGAGTTGTCGAGGTAGGTCCCGTCGCCGCTGCGCGAGGCGTACGCGTCGGCGAGCTGCAGCAGCGCGGAGCCCTTGCCGTCCAGGGCGGAGGCCAGCGCGTTGCTCAGCAGGAACCAGTAGTCGCGGTTGTAGAGCGGCGTGATGATGCCGTAGAACGCGCTCCCCACGGTCAGCTCGCGGTCGCCGGCCGGCAGCGGCTCGTCCTCGAGCGAGTCGAGCAGACCGGTGATGGTGGCCAGGCCCTCCTCGACGCTGTCGCCGAGGAAGCAGTTGTCGGTGGAGTCGAGGCAGTTCTGCACGTAGGCGCGCAGCGCGGTCTCGAAGCCGGTGGCCTGCTCGAGGGACAGCTCCTGGGGGTCGAGCGAGACGTCGACCGCCCCGTCGAGCACGAAGCGGCCCACCTGCTCGGGAAAGAGCTCGGCGTAGGTCGCGCCCAGCTTGGTGCCGTAGGAGGCGCCGAAGTAGGTCAGCGTCTCCTCGCCCAGCGCAGACCGGAGCACGTCCATGTCGCGCGCCGCCTCCGTGGTGGTGACGTGGGCGACGACGGGGCCAGACCCCTGCGCGCACTTGTCGCCGAAGGTCAGCACCGAGGTGCGGTAGTCGGCCTGCTCCTGCGGCGTGTCCGGCGTCGGGTCGCCGGCGAGGTAGACGTCGAGCTCGTCGTCGCTGAGGCAGTCGACCGGCGCCGACCGGCCGACCCCGCGCGGGTCGAACCCGACGAGGTCGAAGGCCTGCAGGAGCGGCTCGCGGAAGACCTGCCCGGCCGCGGCGGCGTACGACGTCCCGGGCGCGCCGGGGCCGCCGGGGTTCACCACCAGGGAGCCGAGCCGCTCGCCGCTCGCCGGGACGCGCAGGAGCGCCAGGTCGATCGACTCGCCACCGGGCTCGGAGTAGTCGACGGGGACCTCGAGGAGACCGCACTCCTGGTCGGCGTTGGTCTCGCACGGCTGCCAGTCGATGCGCTGGGAGTAGACGTCGGCGAGCGCGGGCTCGGGCGGCTCCGTCACCGAGGCGGGCGGCGGGGTGGTCGGGGACGGCGTGGGAGGAGGACCGGAGCGCGCCGACGAGTCGCCGCCGCGGAACGACAGTCCCACCGCCACGACGGTCACCAGCACCACCGCCAGCACGACGACGAGGGCGACGACGCGCTTCACGGGCGCCCGCCGGGGAGCTGCAGGGCGACCGTCATCGACTCCAGCGCCAGCTGCGGCGGCACGTTGAACTCGAGCATCTGCTCGCGGGCGGTGAAGATGGCGTCGATCATGCGCAGGACCTGGTCGGGCGAGGCTGCGCGGGCGACGACGGCGACGTCGCCGCGGAGCTCCTCGTTGACCAGCATGCCGGGGGCTCCGACGGCCAGCGCGATGGCGTCGCGGTAGACCGAGACGAGGTCCATCAGCGCCCGGTCGATCACGTCGAGCACGCGGCGCTTGGCCTTCTGCTTCTGCATCCGCTCGAGGTCGGCGAGGGCGGCGCGGTAGGCCCGGGAGGTGGTGTCCTTGCGCTCGGAGCCGAAGACCGACTGCAGCTCGGCGACCTCGGCGGCGTTGGCCTCGGCGGTGATCGCCTCGGTCTCCTCCTTGGCGAGCTCGGCGAGGTTGGTCGCCGCGGTCATGCACGAGCCCAGGGACGTCAGCCGGGCGGGGATGCTGACCACCTCACGCCGACGCGTCCGGGTCTCCTCGTTGAGGGCGAGGGCCCGGGCCCGGCCGATGTGGCCCTGGCTCGCGCGGGCGGCGAAGCTCGCCAGCGTCTCCGAGACGCCGTCGGTGCGGGCCAGGAAGGTGGCGACGTCGGACGTGCCGGGCGTGGCCAGGGTGAGGGTGCGGCAGCGGGAGCGGATCGTGGGCAGCACGTCGCGCACCGTCGGCGCGCAGAGCAGCCACACCGTCTTGGGCGTGGGCTCCTCGATGGCCTTGAGGAGGGCGTTGCCGGTGCCGCGGGCGTGGTCGGGGTCGCCGAGCCGGTCGGCGTCCTCGATCACCATGACCTGCCAGCGGCCGTGGGAGGGCGCGAGCGCCGAGCGCTGCACCAGCTCGCGGACCTCCTTGATGTAGAGCGTGGACGTCTCCGACCGGGTCACGCTCACGTCGGGGTGCGAGCCCGCCAGCACGGACCGGCAGTCGCTGCACTCACCGCACCCGCCGAGCCGGCACTGCAGCGCGGCGGCGAACGCGAGGGCGACGTTGGAGCGGCCGGAGCCCGGCGGGCCCGTGATCAGCCACGCGTGGGTCATGCCCTGCCCGGCTGCGGCATGCTGGAGGACGTCGATGGTGGAGCGCTGGCCGACGAGGTCGGACCAGACGGTGCGCGTCCCGCTCCCGGCCGGGCTGGTCACGCGTCCTCCAGCAGGGGCGCGACACGGGCCTGGATCGCGGCGGCGATCTCGTCGATCGGCGCCCGCGCGTCGAGGACGACGTAGTGGTCGGGGTCGGCGGCGGCGAGGTCGAGGAACCCCTGGCGCACGCGCTGGTGGAAGGCGAGCGACTGGCCCTCGATGCGGTCGCGGCCCGTGAAGCGGTCGAGCCCCGTCTCGGGGGCGAGGTCGAGGACGACGGTGAGGTGGGGCCGCAGGTCGCCGGTCGCCCAGCGCGCTACCGCCTCGACCTCGGCGACGTCGAGCGTGCGCCCGGCCCCCTGGTAGGCCAGCGTCGAGTCGACGTAGCGGTCGGTGATCACGACCTCGCCCCGCTCGAGCGCGGGCAGCACGACGTGGTCGACGTGCTCGGCCTTGTCGGCGGCGTAGAGCAGCGCCTCGGTGCGGTCGGACAGGTCGCCGGTCGCCGGGTCGAGCACGATCCGGCGCAGCTCCTTGCCGACCGCGGTGTCACCGGGCTCGAAGGTGAGCAGGACGGTGCGGCCCTGCTCGACGAGCCAGTCGCGGAGCAGGCGCGACTGGGTCGACTTGCCGGCCCCCTCGCCGCCCTCGAAGCAGACGAAGAGTCCCCGCTCCGCATACACGCCCTCGCTCACGCGCACACCCTACGGGCGGGGTGGGACACGCCCCCCGCTCAGGCTCGGCGCACCTTGATCGTCCGCTTCGCGACCACCTTCGCCGAACCCGGCGCGGTCAGCTCGACCCGCACCTCGACGACGCGGCCGGGGCGCAGCCGCTCGAGGCCCTTCTTGGAGAGCTTCACCGCGACCTTCGCCCTCGTGCCGGCGGCGGCGCGGTAGGCCCGCGGCTTCGCGAGCGCCTTGCCGCCCTTGGCCAGCTCCACCCGCAGCGCGCCGGTGCAGCCGGCTGCCACGCCGGCGGGGCAGGTGACCGGGACCTTCAGCCTGCCGCGCTTGACGGTCGTGACGCCCTTGACCTTCGGCACGCTGCCGACGACCGCGGGGGCCTGCGGCGGCGGGGTCGGGGCGGTGGGGGCGAGCATCGTGACGCCGTCCCCGAGGTCGACGTTGGTGGCGCCGAGCTGGTCGGTGGTCACCCGGACGATCGCGTTGTTCTTGCTGTCGGTGAACCAGATCGCCCCGTCGGGGCCGAAGGTGAGCGAGGTGGGCTCGTAGTTGCCCACCGAGCTGATCGCGCCGACGCCGTTGGCCGCGATGTGCCCGATGCCGGGCGCCGCGCCGACGTTGGTGAACCACATCTGGCCGTCGGGCCCCTGCACGAGGTCGGTGGGGGCGGAGCGCGACCCGGTCTGCCAGATCTTCGTCGCGCCGCTGGCCTGGTCGAGGTAGCCGATCGAGCCCCGCGAGGGGCTGGTGAACATGGTCCCGCTGCTGCTGCGGGTGAACCAGATGGAGCCGACCGGGCCGGCGGCGAGCCCGTTGGGGTACGTCGCGTCGCTGGGCAGCGGGTAGGTCGTCCCCCCGCTCGCGTCTGCGTTCACCTTCGTGATCGTGTCCTGTCCGGAGGAGCTGCCGTTCTGGCACCACATGGACCCGTCGGCGGCCTCCCCCAGGACGTCGTCGCACTCGGGCGAGTTGTTGTAGGCCGTCAGCTGGCCGGACGTGGTCATCTTCACGATGAACGAGCTGCCGTAGTTCATGGTGACCCAGGCCGTGCCGTCCGGGCCGACCCTGACCTCGCCGCCGTAGGGACACGTGCTCACGCAGCCGTCGTAGTTGGGGAAGGTCCAGTCGGCGAGGAGCTGCCCGGTGCTGGAGAGACGAGTCAGGTTGCTGCCGTGGTCGGTGGTGACCCACACCGAGCCGTCCGGCGAGACGTCCAGGCCCTTGGCCGGGCCGTCGACGCTCGAGTCGGTCGGCGGAAGCGCGAACTCTTGGATCTGCCCCGAGGTGGTGATGCGACCGACCTTGTTGGCGTCGCTCATCAGGAACCACATGCTGCCGTCGGGCGCGGTGGTGATCCGGCCCAGCTCGGCGTTGCTAGTCGGCACCGGGAACACCGACACGGCGGCGTGCGCGGGCGCCGTACCGGTGACGAGCAGCAGCGGGCTGACGACCAGCGCGAGGGCGGTGAGCAGGGCGGTCCGGGCTGGGATGGCCATCGAGGTCGCTTTCGTCCGCGGCGCGCGTGCCCCCCATGACCACGCGGTCACACCGTGGCGGTCACGGTAGCGAGAAGCCGGGCCGCGGGAACAGTGACGATGGGATGAACTCTCGGTGCCCTGCGGCCGCACCGGTTGGCACGACGAACGGACCGTACGCCCCGACGCCCCGCGACCGTACGCCCGGCGGGCCCGCGATCGCGACCGTTGGGTCCGTTCGTCCGCTTAGCCGGCACCCCCGTTCAGGCGTGGCGACCACCCGGCCGCCGCTGGTCGGATGGAGCCATGGCGACGGCGTCCCACACCATCGACGACCTGCTGGCAGAGGCACGTGCGGACCTCGTCCGCCTCTCCCCCGCCGAGGCGCTCGCCGCGCAGCAGGCCGGCGCCGTGCTGGTCGACGTCCGTCCCGAGGCCAACCGGCTGGCCGAGGGCGAGCTGCCCGGAGCCCTCATCGTCGAGCGCACGGTGCTCGAGTGGCGGCTCGACCCGGCGTGCGAGGCGCGCCTGCCGCTTGCGTCGTACGACCTGCACGTCGTGGTCGTCTGCAACGAGGGCTACTCCTCGAGCCTGGCGGCCGCCACCCTGCAGCGGCTCGGGGTGCACCGCGCCACCGACCTCGTCGGCGGCTTCCGGGCGTGGAAGGCCGCCGGCCTGCCGGTGGCACTCCCGCGGTGACCCTTCGAGCGGCGGTCAGGACTTCTTGGCCGCAGCCTTCTTGGTCGTCTTCTTGGCCGCCGTCTTCTTCGCGGTGGTCTTCTTGGCCGCCGTCTTCTTGGCGGGGGCCTTCTTCGCGCCCTTCTTGGCCGCCTTCTTGGCCGGACCGCGCTCGCGACGCTCGGCGAGCAGCTCGGCCGCCCGCTCGAGGGTGATCGACTCGACGGTGTCGTCCTTGCGGAGGGTGGCGTTGTACTCGCCGTCGGTGACGTACTCGCCGAAGCGACCGGCCTTCACGATCACCGGCTGGCCCGAGACGGGGTCGTTGCCGAGCTCCTTGAGCGGCGGGGTGGCCGCACCGCGACCGCGCTGCTTGGGCTGGGCATAGATCGCCTTGGCCTGGTCGAGGGTGATGTCGAAGATCTGGTCCTCGCTGGTGAGCGAGCGCGAGTCGGTGCCCTTCTTGAGGTAGGGCCCGTAGCGACCGTTCTGCGCGGTGATCTCGGTGCCGTCGTCGTCGACGCCGACCACGCGGGGCAGGTCGAGCAGCTTGACCGCGTCCTCGACGCTGACGGTGTCGAGGGTCATGGACGTGAAGAGCGAGCCGGTGCGCGGCTTGGCCGACTTGGGCGCGTCGTCGGGCAGCACCTCGGTGACGTAGGGCCCGAAGCGACCGTTCTTGGCCACGATCTGGAGACCGGTGTCGGGGTGGTTGCCGATCACCTGCTCCTCGCCGGCGGGGTTGGCGAGCAGCTCCTTCGCCTTGACCACGGTGAGCTCGTCGGGCGGCAGGTCGTCGGGGACGTTGGCGCGGACGGGTGCGCCGTCGCCGTCCTCGGGCGCCGGGCCCTCGACGTAGGGACCGTAGCGGCCGACGCGGAGGTCGATCCCGTCCCCGATGGGGAAGGTCGCCATCTCCTTGGCGTCGATGTCGCCGAGCTCGGTGACCAGCGTCTTGAGGCCGACGACGTCGCCGCCGCCGTAGTAGAACTCGCCGAGCTCGGTGGCCCGGTCGGCGCGGCCGCCGGCGATCTCGTCGAGCACGTCCTCCATGTCGGCGGTGAACTCGTAGGACACCTGGCGCGGGAAGTGCTCCTCCAGCAGCCGCACGACCGAGAACGCCAGCCACGCCGGCACCAGCGCCGTGCCCTTCTTGTAGACGTAGCCGCGGTTGAGGATGGTGCCGATGATCGAGGCATAGGTCGACGGGCGGCCGATCTCGCGGTCCTCGAGCTCCTTGATCAGCGTCGCCTCGGTGTAGCGGGCGGGCGGCTTGGTCTCGTGGCCCTCGGGCGTCAGCGTCGCCGCGGAGACGGCGGCACCCTCGGTGAGGTTGGGCAGCCGGGTCTCGGCGTCGTCGCGACGCTTGGAGGCGTCGTCGATGTCCTCGACGTAGGCCTTGAGGAAGCCGTGGAAGGTGATGGTGCGACCGCTGGCGCTGAACACCACGTCGCGACCGTCGGCGGCGGCACCGCCGATGCGAATCGTCACCGAGCTGCCGACCGCGTCCTTCATCTGCGAGGCGACGGTGCGCATCCAGATCAGCTCGTAGAGGCGGAACTGCTCGCCGGACAGGCCGGTCTGCGCCGGCGTGCGGAAGGTGTCGCCGGCCGGGCGGATCGCCTCGTGGGCCTCCTGGGCGTTCTTGACCTTGGAGGCGTAGGTCCGCGGCGAGTCGGGGAGGTACTCCGCGCCGTAGAGCTCGCGCACCTGGTCGCGGGCGGCGCCCACCGCGGCGTCCGACAGCGTCGTGGAGTCGGTGCGCATGTAGGTGATGAAGCCGTTCTCGTAGAGGCGCTGCGCGACCGACATGGTCACGCTCGCGCTCATCCCGAGCTTGCGGCTGGCCTCCTGCTGCAGCGTGGTGGTGCGGAAGGGGGCGTACGGCGAGCGGCGGTAGGGCTTGGACTCGACCGAGCGGACGGCGTACGTCGTGTCGGCGAGGCCGGTGGCCAGCGACTCGGCGTCGGCGCGCGACAGGTGGACCCGCTCCGCCTTGCCCTTGAGCTCACCGGTGTTGTCGAAGTCGGCACCGCGGGCGACGCGGACGTCGTCGACGCTGTGGAGCTTGGCGGGGAACATCCGCGGGTCGTGGCCGGTGCCGGCGTCGAACGTGGCGTCGATGTCCCAGTAGGAGGCGACGCGGAACTTCATCCGCTCGCGCTCGCGGTCGACGACCAGGCGGGTGGCGACCGACTGCACGCGGCCCGCGGACAGGCCGGACATGACCTTCTTCCACAGCACCGGCGAGACCTCGTAGCCGTAGAGGCGGTCGAGGATCCGGCGCGCCTCCTGGGCCTCGACGAGGTCGTCGTTGATCTGGCGGGGGTTCTCGACCGCCGCGAGGATCGCCTGCTTGGTGATCTCGTGGAAGACCATCCGGTGGACCGGCAGGCCCTTCGGCGGCTTGAGCTCGTCGAGGAGGTGCCAGGCGATCGCCTCGCCCTCCCGGTCCTCGTCGGTGGCGAGGTAGAGGGCGTCGGCGTCCTTGACCAGCTTCTTCAGCTTGGCGATGTGGCTCTTCTTGTCGCGCGGCACGACGTAGTAGGGCTCGAAGCCGTTGTCGACGTCGACCGCGAGGCGGCCCCACGGCTTGTCCTTGATCTTGGCCGGGGTGTCCGCGGCGTTGTTGGGCAGGTCGCGGATGTGACCGATCGAGGACTCGACGACGTAGTCCGAGCCGAGGTACCCGCCGATCGTGCGGGCCTTGGCCGGGGACTCGACGATGACGAGCTTTGCCACTTCTGATTGCTCCCTCTGTTGCTGCCTCGTGTTGCTCAGCGCCGCAACGGTAGCGCCACATCCCGAGATCACCACCCCGCGGCGTCCACAGGCACAGGTGAGGGAGCGTCGGGTCAGGCCCCCGCGGGCTTGAGCGGGTCGTGTCCGAACGACATCAGCATCCGCCGCAGGTCGTCGTCGTACGCCTCGGGCTCGGGCTCGTCGCCGCGGATCGTGCGGACCTGCGCGACGACCTGCTCCATGGTGTCGACGTCGTCGGGGGTCAGGTCGGTGCGGCGCTTGCCGAGGATGGCGAGCACCTGGTTGCCGACCTCGTGCTCGGGCAGCACGCTGTCCGGCTCGATCAGCTCACCGCCCTCACCGGTCGCCTCGACGCGCAGCCAGTCGGACAGCTCGCGGGAGGTCATGTTGACCACGGTGTGGAACTCCTGCCAGAGGTCGTCGCTCACGTGGCTCTCAGCCATGGGTGGCTCCTTCGTCGATCGTGGGGTGGTCGGGTGCGGGCCGTCGGCGGCTCACGAGGCGGACTGGTCCGGCCGGGTGTCGAAGCGCAGCACGGCGCCGACGCCGTCGGGCAGCAGGCTGACCGGAGCGTACAGAGGCAGGAGGTCGGCGTCCTGGCCGATGGCGGCGCGCACCATCGCCTCGTCCAGGCGGGTGGCCGCCGGGTCCTCGACGCCGAACGCGGTCAGCTCGTCCGGCGTGTGGCCGAGCAGGAGCGGCTCGGGGCCGACGTAGGCCTCGCGGTCCTCGAGGGCACCCTGGAGCAGCACGAGCGTCTCCACCTCGCCGCGCCGCAGCGCCTCGACGGTCTCGGCGACGCCGACCGCCTTGGCTCCGCCGCCGAGGCGGTCGAGCACGCCGTCGATGCGCCCGCTGCGGTAGCGCTGGATCGCGGCCTCCACCTCCTCGTCGAGGAGGTCGTCGGAGGCGCCCTCGGCGCGGCTGCCGTGCTCGAGGACCTCGAGGCGCTCGGCGACCCGCGTGCCCACCTGGTCCCGGACGCTGGCGACGCTGGTGGGGTCGCCGGTGATCATCACGAGGTCGATCCGCTCGTTGCCGGCGAGGCGGTCGAGGTCCTTGGCCACCGTCTCGGCGTTGCGCTCGATCGAGTCCTCGACCCGCATCTGGTATCGACGCTGGGACCAGCCACCGACCTTCACCTTGGTCAGCTCGTCGTGGTCGCCCTCGCTCGTCATCTCCCGCTGCACGGGGCTGACGGTGCCGGCCACCGTGATGTCCGCGCCCGAGCGGTCCACCCGGACGAGTGCGTAGCGGACGTCGTCGGCCTGGGCGCGGGCCAGCTCCAGCAGGTGGGCGATCGGGCCCTGGTGCTGCTGGGCGGGCACCGCGCTGGCGAGCACCATGTCGGTCACCAGCTCGCCGCCACTCGCCGCGACCACGCGGAAGGTCTCGCCGCCGTGACCCGTCGGCTCGACGACGCGCGCGGCGACGGCCTCCACGGCCGCCTCGTCGGCTCCGGCGCCGAGCAGCTCACGGCGCAGGTTGTCGGCGCGCACCTCGATCTCCTGGGCCGCGTTCTCGTTGGTGCGGCTGACGTCGACGTAGGCCGTGACGACGTCGCCGTAGACGTCCGCGGCCGGGCGCAGCGCTGACAGGGAGGCCATCCTGGGTGTCGTCATGCGGCGCTAGTACCCGATGCCCCCCGCCGCATCCCCCGAACCAGGCGTCAGCCCACCCCCAGGAAGCCCTCCGCGACCAGCTCCCGGACCGCGGGGAGGTATGCCGCGCGCAGGTCGGCCTCGTCGCGCTCCAGCAGGGTGCCGAGGGCGCCCAGGAGCCGGCCGACGGTGAGGTCGCCGTCGCAGGCGCCGAGGAACGCCGCCTCGACGGTGTCGGCCGTGCGCGCGCGGCGGAACCCCCGCTGCTGGCGCAGCACGATGGCCTCCGGGTCCTCGGCGCCCGGCCGGCCGACGGTCTCCTGCTGCACGTCCTCGCGGGCGCGGAGCGTACAGGCGAGCAGCTCGTCGTCGGTGAGGCCGCGGAGCGCGGAGGCGGCCTCGCCCCAGGCGTGGACCGCCGGGCCGACCGGCTGCTCGACGTCGTAGGGCCACTCGAGCAGCTCGTGCCGGCCTCCCCCGGACCTCGCTCCGTCGCCGAGGCGAACGTTGATCCAGCCGAAGCCGATCCCGCGGATGCCGGCCTCCTCCAGCCACGACAGCCAGGTGTCGTAGCGCCGGGCGTAGTCCGGGCCCCCGTGGTGGCCGGAGTCCTTGAGCCACAGCTCGACGTAGGCCGACGGGTCGAGCGTCTCGCGCTGGACGACCAGCGCGTCGCAGTCGTCGCGCAGCCACGAGCCGAGCCGCTCGTCCCACGGGCGGCCGTCGACGATCGACCAGTTCGCGAGCACCTGCAGCCAGCCGCCGTCGGTGAGGTGGTCCGGGCCCGTGCGGACGATGTCCTCCACGACCCGGTCGCCCGGCAGGCCGGAGTCGCGGTAGACCAGCCGCTGCCCCGTGGCCGGGGAGATCACGAACGGCGGGTTCGTGGCGATCAGGTCGAACCGCTCGCCCCGCACGGGCTCGAAGAACGACCCGTCGCGCACGTCGACCTCGACGCCGTTGAGCGCGGCGTTGAGCCGGGTCATCCACAGGGCGCGGGCGTTGACGTCGGTCGCGACCACGGAGCCCGCGTGCGCGGCGAGGTGCAGCGCCTGCACGCCGCAGCCGGTGCCGAGGTCGAGGGCGGAGCCGACCGGCTCGCGCATGGTGAGCTGCGCCAGGCTGGTCGAGGCGCTCGAGATGCCGAGCACGTGGTCCGGGCCCACCGCGACCGGGGCGCCGTCGAGGCCCGGTGTCAGGTCGGAGACGACCCAGAGGTCGCGGTCCTCGCCCGTCTCGGAGGTGGCGTAGGGGCGGCAGTCCGTGCGGGCGGCCACCTCGCTGACGCTCTGCTCGAGCAGCCCCGCGTTGCAGAGCCGGTCGACCAGTCCGGGCAGCGCCCGCTCGGCGTCGTCGTGGGGCACCGGGGTCTGCAGCAGGAACAGCCGCACGAGCGTGTCGAGCGGCCCGCCCGACGTCGTACGCCGCAGCGCGGGCAGGGTCTCGTTGCGGCCGAGCGCCCGGTGCGCCTCCTCGCCGAGCGCCTCGGCGACGCGGTCGTAGGTGAAGTCGGCAGAGACGAGCGCGTCGCGCAGCGGGCCGGTGAAGTCGAGGTCCGAGTGCATGGACCCAGCCTCGCAGGCCCCGGGTGCCGCCGGCACAGCGTGTGACGAGGTGGTCGCTCCGGCGACCGCTCCGTCACACGTCGTGGCACCATCACCGGGTGCTGGAGCCACCGGACGACCTCACGGACGCCGAGGTGCTCGAGGCCGTACGACGCCACTGGGCGCCGGAGGCCGACGCCGTGGAGCACCTGCCCGTCGGGTGGGGCGCGCACCACTGGCGCGTCGACGCCGCGGGTGAGCCCGCCTACTTCGCCACCCTCGACCCCGACCTCCCGCGCCACACGCGGGCGACGCTGGAGGCGGCCTACGCGAGCGCGGCCGCGTTGGGCCTCGACTTCGTGTGGCCGTCGCTGCCGACGCTCGACGGCGACGTGACACTGCCGGTGGGCGCCCGCACGGCCAGCGTCGCCCGGTGGCTCCCCGGGGAGCGTCCCGAGACGTCCGTCGCCGAGCTGCCCGGGATGCTCGCCGAGCTGCACGCGACGCCGCCTCCCCGGACGGCGCGCGCTTGGGCGAGCGAGGTCGACGCGGACCTGCCGGGACGGCTGCGGGCCCTGCTGCAGCAGCCGTGGGAGGGGCCGCTCGGCCCGGCCGCCCGGGAGCTGGTGGTCGACCACCTGACCCAGGTGGGCGCCTGGTCGCGCGAGCACGCACGCCTGGTCGCGCTGGCCGACGTGACGACGTACGTCGTCACGCACGGCGAGCCCGGTGTGCACAACCAGTGGCTCGCCCGCGGCCGGACGTGGCTGCTGGACTGGGAGTCGCTCCTCCTGGCCCCGCGCGAGCGCGACCTCGCCACGCTGGTCCACGAGGGCCGCGACGTCGACCACGACCCGGAGATGGTGCGGCTCTTCGACCTCGAGTGGCGGCTGTCCGAGGTCTGGTCCTTCGCCCGGTGGATGCAGGGCCCGCACCTCGGTGGCGCCGACGACCACACGGCGCTCGGCGGCCTCACCTACGAGCTGACCCGTCCGCACTTCGACGAGCACTGACCGGGCCGGTACGACCTGCCGGGACGACCCGCCGGGACGACGACGGCCCGCCACCCCCGGAGGAGTGACGGGCCGTCGCGACGACCTGCGGCTCAGGTCAGGCGACCGCGGCCGGGGTGTCGTCGGAGATGGTGACCTCGCGACGCTTGGAGATGACCACGGCGACGACGATGATCGCGACCGCGGCGAGCGCGATCAGGAGACGGACCGGGTCGTTCTGGTCGTCGCCGACGCTCAGGGAGACGACCGCGCTCGCGATGAGCAGCGAGACCAGGTTCATCACCTTGATGAGCGGGTTGATGGCCGGGCCGGCGGTGTCCTTGAACGGGTCGCCGACGGTGTCGCCGATGACGGTGGCCTCGTGGGCGGGCGAACCCTTGCCGCCGTGGTTGCCGTCCTCGACGAGCTTCTTGGCGTTGTCCCAGGCGCCACCGGCGTTGGCCAGGAAGACGGCCATCAGGGTGCCGGCGCCGATGGCACCGGCGAGGAAGCCGGCGAGCGCGGTCACGCCGAGGCCGAAGCCCACCGCGATCGGCGCCATCACGGCCAGGATGCCCGGCGTCACGAGCTCGCGCAGCGAGTCCTTGGTGACGATGTCGACGACCTTGCCGTACTCCGGACGGCCAGTGCCCTCCATGATGCCGGGGATCTCGCGGAACTGGCGGCGCACCTCGTAGACGACCGCGCCGGCGGCACGGGCGACGGCGTTGATGGCCAGGCCGGAGAAGAGGAACACCACGGCCGCGCCGAGCAGCACGCCCACGATGACGGCGGGGTTGAAGACGCTGAAGTCGAGGAGGTAGACCTCGTCGGCACCGACGTTGGCCTTCTCCAGCGACTCGAACACGGACGTGGCGTAGGAGCCGAACAGCGCGGTCGCGGCCAGCACGGCCGTCGCGATCGCGATGCCCTTGGTGATCGCCTTGGTGGTGTTGCCGACCGCGTCGAGCTCGGTGAGGATCTGCGCGCCCTCGGGGCTGACGTCGCCCGACATCTCGGCGATGCCCTGGGCGTTGTCGGAGACCGGGCCGAAGGTGTCCATCGCGACGATGACGCCGACCGTGGTCAGCAGGCCGCAGCCGGCGAGGGCCACGGCGAACAGCGACACCGTGAGCGCCGCGCCACCGAGCAGGTAGGCGCCGAAGACGGCCGCGCCGATGACCAGCGTGGTGTAGACCGCCGACTCGAAGCCGACCGAGAGGCCGGACAGGATGACGGTGGCCGCGCCGGTGAGGGACGTCTTGCCGACGTCCTTGACCGGGCGGTACTCGGTGCCGGTGTAGTAGCCGGTGAGGGCGAGGATGCCCGCGGACATCACGATGCCGATGACGACGGCCGAGGCCGCGATGAACCGCGGGTCGCCCTCCGCGCCGGCGAGGCCGTCGGCGATGTTGGTGAACTCGGCGAAGGTGCTCGGCAGGTAGACGTAGGACAGCACGACGCTCGCCACGGCGGCGATGCCCGAGGAGAGGTAGAAGGAGCGGTTGATGGTCGTCAGGCCGTTCTCACCGGCCTTGGGCTTGGTGAGGTAGACGCCCGCGACGGCGGTCAGGGCACCGATGGCGGGGATCAGCAGCGGGAAGACCAGGCCCTGGTCACCGAAGGCCTGCGAGCCGAGGATGAGCGCGGCGACCAGCGTGACGGCGTACGACTCGAAGAGGTCGGCGGCCATGCCGGCGCAGTCGCCCACGTTGTCACCGACGTTGTCGGCGATGGTGGCGGCGTTGCGCGGGTCGTCCTCGGGGATGTTCTGCTCGACCTTGCCGACCAGGTCGGCGCCGACGTCGGCGGCCTTGGTGAAGATGCCGCCGCCGACCCGCATGAACATGGCGAGGAGCGCGGCGCCGAAGCCGAAGCCCTCGAGCACCACGGGCGCCTCGTCCTGGAAGAAGAGGACGACCAGGCTGGCGCCGAGCAGGCCGAGGCCGACGGTGAGCATGCCGACCATGGCGCCGGTGCGCAGGCCGATCGTCATGGCGGGCTCGCGGCCCACGGTCTCGGCCGCCGCGGCGACGCGCAGGTTGGCGCGCACGGCGAGGTTCATGCCGAGGTAGCCCACGGCTGCGGAGAAGCCGGCGCCGACGATGAAGAACACCGAGCGGAAGATGCGCACGACGGTGTCGTCGGCCGGCAGCACGAGGAGCGCGAAGAACGCGATCGCTGCGAAGACGGCCAGGGTGCGGAACTGGCGGGTCAGGTAGGCGTTGGCGCCCTCCTGCACGGCCTGGGCGATGGTCCTCATGTTGTCGGTGCCCTCGCCGGCGGTCAGCACCTGGGACCTGAACATCGCGGCCATCCCGAGCGCGCCGAGCGCGATCAGGGCGACGACGACGACCAGGATCAGATTTCCACCATCGAGCTCCGGCTTCACGACCGCGGGCAAGATCCCCGTCATGCGCGTCCTCCTAGGACTGGAATTGATCCATGAACGCGCCGGAGTCTACGCAGACGTGATCCGCATCACGGGGCAGGGTGACCCACGCCACACCGGGGCCCACCGCAAGGGGTGGGCATGTGTGGACACAGGTGGGCACGACCTCGGACGGCCGGGCGAACTGGTCGACGAGCTCGCCGGGCGGTCGGGCTCGGCGGACGAGTCGCGCGGAGCGCTCAGGCGCCGGGGGCCAGGCCGACGGAGTCGTGGATCACGAACACCTTGGCCAGGCCGGTGATCCGGAAGATCTTGAGCAGGCGCTCCTGGGTGCAGACCAGGTCGAGGGAACCGTCGTGGGCGCGGACCTTCTTGAGGCCCCCGACCAGCACGCCGAGGCCGGTGGAGTCGAGGAACTCGACGGCCTCGAGGTCGACGACGATGTCGTAGGAGCCCTTGCTGACCAGGTCGGTGATGCAGTCGCGAAGCTTGGGCGCGGTGTAGACATCGATCTCCCCGCCGACGGCGACGATGGCGCGCCCGTCCACCTCGCGTGTCGCAAGGGTGAGATCCACGACTGCTCCCCGGTCCCCGAAAGTGCTGTTCGGACAGTGCGCCTGCGGGACACCCTGCGTGCCCCTGTCAACGTTTCGGGTGGTATCAAACCACGAGTCCCAACCGTTGCGCAGGAGTCCCTCACAGTTCCACCGTCCCCGCCCTTTGCGAGACTGCCGAGGTGAGTGACTCCCCGTCCCGCGCGCTGCCCCCGGTCGAGGCGCTGATCCGTCGGCTGACGGGTGTCCCGGGGCGCGAGGACCGCCTCCAGCACCTCGAGGTGCTGCCTGCCCGCGAGGCCGTCCACGAGGACTGGCCGGGGTGGGTGCCGGACGACGTACGCGGTGCGTTCGCAGCCCAGGGCGTGGCGCGACCGTGGCGCCACCAGGTGGTCGCGGCGGACGCCGCCCACGCCGGCGACCACGTGATCGTCGCGACCGGGACGGCGTCGGGGAAGTCGCTGGCCTACCAGGTCCCCGCGCTCTCGGCCATCCGCTCCTCCCGCGGCGTCCGCGGCGAGCGCGGGGCGTCGGTGCTCTACCTCGCGCCGACGAAGGCGCTGGCCCACGACCAGCTCGCCGGGCTGGCGTCGCTGCGCCTCGACGTACGCCTGGCCGCGCACGACGGCGACAGCTCGCGCGAGGAGCGCGACTGGACGCGCGACTTCGGGGAGTACGTCCTCACCAACCCCGACATGCTGCACCGGTCACTGCTGCCCTCGCACCACCGGTGGTCGAGGTTCCTGGGGTCGCTGCAGTACGTCGTCGTCGACGAGTGCCACCACTACCGCGGGGTCTTCGGCGCGCACGTCTCGCACGTGCTGCGGCGGCTGCGGCGGGTGTGCGCGATGTACGGCGCCCACCCGACGTTCGTGCTCGCCTCCGCGACGGTCGCCGAGCCCGAGGTCACGGCGTCGCGGCTGACCGGTCTCGACGTCGTGGCGCTGACCCGGGACGACTCGCCGCGCGGCCGGGTGTCGCTCCTGCTCTGGGAGCCGCCGTTCACCTCGCACGCCGGCGAGAACGGCGCGCCCGTGCGCCGTGCCGCCTCCTCCGAGGTCGCCGACCTGCTGGCCGACCTGGTCGCCGAGGACGTGCGCACCCTCGCCTTCATCCGCTCGCGCCGCGGCGCGGAGCAGGTCGCGCTGACGGCGGCCGAGCTCCTCGAGGAGGTCGACCCCTCCCTCCCGAGCCGGATCGCGGCCTACCGGGGCGGCTACCTGCCCGAGGAGCGGCGCGCCCTCGAGGCGGCGCTGCGCCGCGGGGACCTCGTCGGGCTGGCGGCGACCAACGCGCTCGAGCTGGGCATCGACATCAGTGGGCTCGACGCCGTCCTCATCGCCGGCTTCCCGGGGACCCGCGCGGCCTTCTGGCAGCAGGTCGGCCGCGCCGGCCGCGGCGCGCAGGACGCGCTCGGCGTGCTGGTCGCGAAGGACGACCCGCTCGACACCTACCTCGTCACGCACCCGGAGACGCTGATCGGCGCACCGGTCGAGGCGTCGGTGTTCGACCCGTCCAACCCGCACGTGATGGGCCCGCACCTCTGCGCCGCGGCCCAGGAGTCACCGCTCACCGAGGCCGACCTGCCACTCTTCGGGGCCACGGCCCGCGAGGTGGTGGACCGGCTGACCGAGCTCGGGCTCCTGCGGCGACGCCCGCGCGGCTGGTTCTGGACCGACCGCAGCCGGGCGGCCGACCTCGCCGACATCCGCTCCGCCGGCGGCGCGCCGGTCCAGCTGGTCGAGGCGGACACGGGACGCGTCGTCGGCACCGTCGACGCCGGCGGGGCGCACAACCAGGCCCACCCCGGTGCGGTCTACGTCCACCAGGGCGAGACCTGGTTGGTCGAGGACCTCGACCTCGAGCACCACGTCGCGGTCATGCGGCGCGACGAGCCGGCCTACAGCACGACGGCGCGGGAGACGACCGACATCGGCATCGTCGCGACCCACGAGCGGCAGTCGTGGGGCGGGTGCGAGCTGTCGCTGGGCGAGGTCGACGTCTCCCACCAGGTCGTCTCGTTCCTCAAGCGGCGCCAGCCCGGCGGCGAGGTGCTCGCCGAGGAGCCGCTCGACCTGCCCGAGCGGACGCTGCGCACCACCGCGGTCTGGTGGACCGTGCCCGACGACGTGGTCGCCGAGGCGGGGCTGGCGACCTTGGACGTCCCGGGTGCGGCGCACGCCGCCGAGCACTGCTCGATCGGCCTCCTCCCCCTCTTCGCGACGTGCGACCGCTGGGACATCGGTGGCGTCTCGACCGCCCGGCACGCTGACACGGGTGTGCTGACGGTCTTCGTCTACGACGGACACCCGGGCGGGGCGGGCTTCTCCGAGCGCGGCTTCCGCACCGCGCCCGCCTGGCTGGCCGCGACCCGCGAGGCCATCGCGAGCTGTGAGTGCGTCAGCGGGTGTCCCTCGTGCATCCAGTCGCCCAAGTGCGGCAACCAGAACAACCCCCTCGACAAGGCGGGCGCGATCGTCCTGCTCGACGCTCTCCTCGGGGGTGAGCCGTCCGCGCGGACCGGGGGCTAGATTCGGCCCATGGTCTTCCTCGGTCTGGCACTCATCATCCTCGGCGGCATCGCCATCCTGTCGGCCGTGTTCGTCAGCGAGCCGGGCACGGGCGGCGAGCTCCTCGGGTTCGACGTCACCACCCTGGAGTCCTTCCTCGTCGGCGTGGCCGCAGGTGCCGCCATCCTGTGGGGCTTCTCGATCCTCAAGTGGGGCACCAAGCGGGGCCTGGCGCACCGCAAGGAGCGCAAGGAGCTGCACGACCTGAACCGGAAGCTGGACCGGGTGGAGACCGAGCGCCGTGAGGACGGCCCGGACCACCAGCGCGAGCAGATCTGACCGGCGCGCTCACCCGGGTCCCGGGCCTGCCCGCGCCTCGGCGCTCACCCGCACGGACCGCCACGGCACTGCGGGCCCGTCCACCGACACCTCGACGGTGACCTCGGTCCCGGCGACGACGCAGGCGTCCAACTCCGCGGCGTTGGCCGCGGCGACGCGGGCCGCCTCGCCGCACCCGACCGGCGAGACGGACGCTCCGGCCAGCGCCGCGAGGTCGGCGGCCGCCTGTGCCCGGCGCTGGGCGACGACCAGACCGCCGGCGGCGGCCAGCCCGACCATGACGAACATGAGCACGCCCGCCATCGCCACCACCAGCACCGTCGCACCGCCTGCCTCGTGACGTCGCCGGCGGAGGCGGTGCTCCACCCGCGACTCGTGCCCGGGGCTCACGGCTCCTCCATGAGGGCGACGGCGTCGGCCGAGACGGTGACCCCGGGCAACGACCCGAGCAGCCCTCCGGGGCCGGCGACACGTGCCGTCGTGGTCACCACCACCCGGCCGCCGCCCACCTCGACGCGCACCCGGGCGCCCTCGGGCGCGATCCGGGTGGCGACGTCGCGGGCAGAGGCCACGTCGTCGCCGCGGGCCACGGCCCGGGCCGCCTCGCGCGAGGCGTCGACGACCCGGACCTGGGCCGCGCCGAGCGCCAGCATCCAGACGAGTCCGGCGGTCAGCGCGACGAGCAGCGGGATGCCGAGCGCGAGCTCGGCCGTCGCCGCCCCGGTGTCCTCCCGCGCCCGCGCAGCCATCAGCCGATGCCGAGCAGGCCCATGACGTGCTTGAACAACCGCTCGAGCAGCTGGTCGCCGAACTTGCCGGTGAGCAGCGTGTAGAGCAGGCCGGCGAACCCGGCCCCCGCGGCGGTGCCGACGGCGTACTCCGCAGTGGTGATGCCCCGCTCGTCGTGACGGTCCTGTGTCATTGCTTCCCCTGTCGTCGTGGGCTCCCGATGAGCCCGGTCAGGACCACCCTCGACGCCCCGCCGACGAGTCGCACGGGCGGCGACCGCGGGCTGTGGAGCAGGGCCGGCGTCGGGTCCCTGTGGACGGAAAACGGCGTTCGCCCGGTGCCCGGAGCGGGCTAGCCTCCCGTCATGCGCGACATCGAGCTGGTGCGGATCGGGCCGGACGACTGGGCCGAGCTCCGCGACGTACGGCTGGCGGCGCTGCTGGACGCCCCCGGCGCCTTCGGGGCTCGTCACGCCGACTGGGCGGACGCCACCGAGCAGCGGTGGCGCGCCCGGCTGGCCGACGTGGCGCTCACCGTGGTCGCCCGCAGCGACACCGGTCCGGTCGGCGTGGTGTCGGGAGCGGAGTCGGAGGACGTCGTCGAGCTGATCTCGATGTGGGTGGCCCCCGGCGAGCGCGGCACCGGGCTGGCGGGCCGGCTCATCGACCACGTCGTCACCTGGGCGGCCGACCGTGGCCGCACGACCTGCCTCATGGTGCGCGACGACAACGCCGCGGCGATCCGCGCCTACGCGCGTGCCGGCTTCGTCGACCTGGGCGTGCCCGCGGGCCAGCCCGACGACGTCCCCCGCGAGCGGCGGATGCAGCACGGCGGAGCCGATCATGCAGCCGTCGCGGGCATCGGCTGAGCCACCGTCGGCTAGGGCGCCACCGACTGGAACAGCGTCGCCACGGTCGGCACCACGCCGAGCAGCATGAACGCCGGCAGCAGGCAGACGCCGAGGGGCACCGCCGCCGAGACGCCGACCTTGCGCGCCGCGTCCTCGGCCCGGGCCAACGCCTCTCGCTCGAGCTCGACGGAGAGGCGCTCGACCGCGAGCACGACCGAGGCCCCCGAGGTCTGCGAGCGCACCATGGCCCACGCCAACGGGGCCAGCGCCGGGTCGTCGGCGACCGCGGACCACGCCTCGGCGCCCGAGGCGCCCCATCGCGCCTGCTCGACCACGGGGCGCAGGCGCTCCGCCGCCGGACCGGGCAGCGCTGCGCAGACGCGAGCGAGACCAGCGACGGGCTCGGCGCCGGCGTGCAGCGTCGAGGCGAGGAGCTCGATGAGGTGGGGGAGCGTCCGCTCGACCTCCTCGCGGTCGCGCCGGCTCGAGGGTGCCTCGACCCCTGCCAGCACCCTGCGCGCGACGACGCCGGCGACCACCCCTGCTGCGATCCCAGTGGCACCGCCGACGACGAGCCACGCGCCCAGCCCGACCCCGACCGCGGCCACGGGGCGCAAGTCCGGACCGGAGCGGCCGTGCGACCTGGTCGTCCGGACCGGGGCCGGCAGCCACGTGAGCACGGCCAGGACGGCGCCGGCCACGCTCACCCAGGTCACGGCGACGCCGCCCGGTCGGCCAGTCGCTCGATCCACCACAGCCCCAGCCCGATGAGACCCACCCCGGTCACCAGGCACGCCCCTCCCACCGGCGTCGCCAGCAGGAACGCCCACGGGGACCCGCCGGCTCCGGAGCCCATGAGCAGGACCGCCAGCGGCAGGCAGGCGACGAGCCGCGCCGTCGCCCGCGCGGACGCGAGCTCGGAGTCGACGAGCCGCCGGGTGCGGCGTCGGGCGCGCAGACCGCCCGCGGTGCGCTCGAGCGCCGACGCGAGTCCGTGCCCGGAGTCCTGCGCGACCTGCCACGCCCCGGCGACCCAGCGGAGGTCCGACGCCCCGCGCCACTCCGCGGCGAGGCGCCTCATCGCGTCGGGGACGTCCGCGCCGAGCCGCGCCGCCTCGACCACCGACGTCAGGGGTGGCCACCGCTCCGCGGCGCTGGCGAGGGCGGCACCGGGCGGGCGGCCCGCGGCGAGCTCCGCAGCCAGCAGGTCGCAGACCTGGAGGACCGCCGCCTGGGTGCGGGCCGTCTCGCGGCGCCTGCCCCACGGGACCCCCGCGGGCCACCGCGGCGGGACGGCCGGTTGCCGCCCCGCCCGCGCCGACAGGGAGCGCGGCGGGCACCACAGCACGACGGCGGCGCCCGCCAGGACGGCGGCGAGCAGCGCACTCACCAGCCGACCGAACCCAGCCGCGCCGCGAGGACCGGGGCGGCAGGACCGGGGACCACCCGGTCGCCCTCGAACGTCGCGGCGGTGCTCAGGACGACGAGACCCGAGCCGTCGCGCTCCGGCACGCCGAGCTCGAGGACCCGGCGCCGGCCGTCGCGACCACGGCCGAGGTGGATGACGACGTCGAGCGCCGCTGCCAGCTGGCTGTGCGCCGCCTCGCGGGGCAGACCGGCGGCCAACGACAGGGCCTCGATCCGGGCGGGGACGTCGGCCGCGGAGTTGGCGTGCAGCGTGCCGCAGCCCCCGCCGTGACCGGTGTTGAGTGCTGCCAGCAGGTCCACGACCTCCGCTCCCCGCACCTCGCCGACCACGAGCCGGTCCGGACGCATCCGCAGCGCCTGCCGGACGAGGGTCTGCAGGGTGATCTCACCGGCACCCTCGATGTTGGGCGGCCGTCCCTCGAGCGCCACCACATGGGGGTGGTCGGGGCTCAGCTCGCTCGCGTCCTCGACCAGCACGATGCGCTCACCCGGGTCGACCAGCGACAGGAGCGCCGAGAGGACGGAGGTCTTGCCCGACCCGGTGCCACCGGTGACCAGGAACGCGCAGCGTGAGTCGACCACCTCCTCGAGCAGGAAGGCGCCGTCGGGTGGGAGAGCCCCTGCGGTGACCAGCTCGGCGAGCGTCCAGACCCGGGCCCGCGGGACGCGCAGCGAGACGACCGTCCCCGAGCGCGCCACCGGCGCCAGGACCGCGTGGAAGCGGGTGCCGTCGGGGAGGCGGACGTCGGCGTGCGGGCTGGCGTCGTCGAGGCGGCGACCGGCCGACGCCGCGAGGCGCTGCGCCAGCCGGCGGACCGCGGCGTCGTCGGGGAAGGTGACGCTGGTCCGCTCGAGCCCGCTCCCGCGGTCGAGCCACACCTCCTCGGGCCCGTTGACCAGGACGTCGGTGACGTCCGGCAGCCGCAGCAGCTCCTCCAGCGGGCCGGCGCCGAGGACGTCGCGGCGCAGCAGGTCGTGCACGGCCAGGACCGTCGCATCGCCGACGGGCGAGCCGGACGCCCGCAGCGCCTTGGCGACCCGGTGCGGGGTGAGGTCGCCGGCCTGCCCGGCCAGGCGACGGCGTACGTCGTCGAGGACGGCGGTCGGCACCGGGATGCCGGCGTGGACGGTCATGCCGCCGCGAGCAGGTCGCGGGCGGCGCGCGCCAGGGGCCCGCGACCGGCAAGCGGGCCGAGGCCGCGGTCGACGGACGCCGCGAGGCCGCGCTGGTCGCCGACGGTGGCGACGAGGGGCAGCCCGGTGACGCGCTCCGCGTCGGCGTCGCTGAGCCCGCCGGGGCGGAGCACGAGACCCGCCCGGCCGTCGCGGCCCAGGTCGGCGACCAGCCGGGCGGTCGCCGCCAGCCCCGGCACGGTGGCGGGCGTGACGACCAGCAGGTCGTCGCAGCGGTCCGCGAGCTCGGCCAGGACCGGCCCTCCCTGACGCGGGAGGTCGAGCACGACCAGGTCGTGCCCGCCCACGGCCGTCGGCAGGATCCGGCGCGCGGTCGGCACGTCGAGCCGGCGGCGCAGCCCGGACCACGTCAGCACGCCGAGGTGCTCGCGGCGCGGCACGCCCTCGCGCAGCGCCCGGGCGCCCAGCCGGCCCGACGTCTCCGCCAGCGCCTCCCACCGCACCCCGGGCAGGTCCTCCATGCCCAGCAGGCGGTCGAGCCCGGGCCCGAGCGCGTCGCAGTCGACCAGCAGCGTCGACGCCCGCCCGGCGTGCCACTGCGCCAGCGCGCACGCCAGCGTGGTGGAGCCGGCACCCCCGGCGCCGCCGACCACGCCCACGACGCGTCCCGGCGAGGACCGCTCACCGACGTCGGCGAGCGTGTCCACCAGCCAGTCGGAGGCGCCGGGGAGGTCGAGCACGGATGCCGCGCCCAGCGCGACCGCAGCGCGGAACACCTCGTCCCCCGGGGACAGGCCGACGACGTGCACCCCCTGCCGCCGCGGCGGCGCGAGCGCCACCACGAGGTCCGCGACGTCGTCGCCCACGAGGACCAGGTCGGCGCTGGTCCAGTGGGACAGCGACAGGGCGGGCTCGGGACACACCTCCACCTCCACCCCCACCGCTGCGCAGAGGGGGACCACGGTGTCGGCGACGTGGGGGGAACCGGTGACGAGGAGGACGGCCATGACGACAAGCCTCGGCGTCGGCACCGACGCGTGGGCCGGCCGACGCGACCGGCTGTGGAGAACGGCGTGCCCGGACGACCTGTGGACGTCCAAAGGCCCGGAACCGGGACCGCGGGGCGCCTACGATGAACGCATGACCCGCCCCACCGCGGCATTCTTCGACCTCGACAAGACGATCATCGCCAAGTCGAGCACGCTGGCCTTCAGCCGCGAGTTCCAGGCGGGTGGGCTGATCTCACGGCGCGCCATGCTGCGCTCGGCGTACGCGCAGTTCGTCTTCTTCACCGGCGGTGCCGACCACGACCAGATGGACAAGATGCGCGAGTTCATGTCGCAGCTGTGCGCGGGGTGGGACGTCGCCACGGTGCGCGAGATCGTGCACGACACGCTCACCAACATCGTCGAGCCGCTGGTCTACGACGAGGCGGTGACCCTGATGGAGGAGCACCGCGCCGCCGGTCGCGACATCGTCATCGTCTCCGCCTCCGGCGCCGAGGTCGTCGAGCCGATCGGCCAGATGCTCGGCGCGGACCGGGTGATCGCCACCCGCATGGAGATCGTCGACGGCAAGTACACCGGCACCATCGACTACTACGCCTACGCCGAGGAGAAGGCCCGGGCGATCGAGCACCTCTCGGCCACGGTCGGCTACGACCTCGACGCCTGCTACGCCTACAGCGACTCGGTCACCGACGTGCACATGCTCGACGTGGTCGGGCACCCCTTCGCGGTCAACCCCGACAGGGAGCTGCGCCGGATCGCCGCCGCGCGCGAGTGGCCCGTCCTCGCCTTCGTCCGCCCGGTCGCGCTGCGCCGACGCCTCCCGGTCCCGCCGGCGCGCCCCACGCTCGCCGCGCTGGCCGTCGGCGGCGCCGTCGCCGCGGGCAGCGTCATCTGGGCCAACCGGCGGCGCCGCGGCCCGGACGCCTGACGAGTTCTCCACCCAGTTCTGCTCAAGTTCTCCGCCGAGTCCCGCGCACCCACCGCGGCGCCCCAAAGTCAACCCTTGCGGGACCCAGCGGGGAGGACTACAACGGACGGTAGAACTCCACAGCAGCACGTGACCCAGGTACCCACGCGGCGATCCACCCATCCGATGGGGTGCTAGCCAATCGGGATCTGCCCGAGGGCGGCGACTTAGAGAGTGCACGCTTGGTAGCCAGGAGTCACGTGTCGGCGGCGGCACCCGATCCACGCGAGCGGGTGCCGCTCGCATGCTCGGCCGACGGCACCGGGTCAGCCCCGCAGCGGTGACGCCTCCGCGCCGGCGGCGAACGCCTCGGCCCCGTAGAGCGCCCAGGCGTGGACCCCGCTCGGACCGCCGCTGCCGTAGGCACGCAGGTTGGACTCGTACGCCGCCCGGTGGGCCAGGTGCCCGGCCTCCGGCACGACGAGCGACTTGGCGTCGACGCCGCGCGAGACCAGCACGAGGCGCTCGAGGGCCCGGGCCACGATGCCGTTGTGCGAGGCGAACGGCGCCGCCGTCGCCACGTCGGCGTGCGCGACCGCCGCGACGAGCAGCGCCGGCGCCTCGGTGCCGGAGAGCAGCAGCTCGGCCACCCCGCGGAGCCGGTCGGCCGAGGCGGCGTCCCGCGGGCGGCCGAGCTCCTCGGGTCCGAGCGCGGACGCGCCCACCACGGCGTGCAGCCGCGCGACCGCCTGCAGCGGCGCGGTCTTGAGCAGCGGCGCGAGGGCCAGCATGGAGGCCGAGAGCCGTACGGCGTCGGCGGCGATGTCGTCGCCCTCACCCGCCCGCACCTGCTCGAGCGTGGCCGTCGAGCCCTCGAGGACGGCGCTCGCGTGGGCGCCGCGCAGCAGGGACTCGGCGGTCATCTCCGGCGACGTACGCCGCAGGCCGCGGTCGCGCAGCATCACGTCGATCCCGTCGCGCGTGCCGGCGTAGGCCGAGCGGACCCCTTCGAGGTCGGTGAGCCAGGCGAGCGGGTCGGTCATGGGGAGGAACGGTAGTCGCGCTCAGTCCACGACCGGGCGGGCGCCCTCGCGCGGCAGCAGCGAGATCTTCTGCCAGATCTTGCGCGACATGCCGGTGGTCAGCGTCTCGAGGTCGCTGACCGTGGTCAGCACCAGTGAGTCCCTGGACTCCTCGGCGCACAGCGCCGCCACCTTGCCGACCAGGGACAGCAGCTCCGAGCAGTAGTCGAGGTAGTGCTCCATCTCCGCCCGCGTGAGGTCGAGCGCCACGGAGGCCTCGGTCTCCTCGAAGTCCGCACGCAGCCGCTCGGGGTCCTTGGTCAGCTGGTGCATGTCGACGATGTGGGCCAGGGACCGCAGCCGGTGCAGCAGGTCGAGGAGGTGGCCGCGCTCGAGCCGCTGCGGCAGGGCGTAGAGGAACCACAGGGCGAGCCCCGCGAAGACGAGGTCGTTGATGGTGGACTCGATCAGCGGCACCCACTCGAAGGAGCGGTCGGGGCCGGCTCGTACGGCGTCGCGCGAGGCGAGCACGAAGACCGCGACCGTGGCGAGCAGCACGAGCGCCGCCACGGCGCGCGAGGCCAGGCGTACCCACCGGATCCGCTCGCGGATCGCCGACGCCCCCGCCGCCACGTCGGCGGTCAGCACCCGCAGCTCACCCGCCACGGCGAGCAGCCCGCGCTCGGGGAACCGCGCCCGGATGCGGGACTCGAGTCGCGCCACGGTGTCCTGCACGGGCGCCGCGTCGAGGCGCTGGAACGAGCTCACGCGAGCAGCGTAGGGCGCGGCGACCCCCGCCCGGGCGCACGCGCGGCGCGGCTGACGGCTGACGCGCTGCGAGGCACCTCGCTGAGGGCCCCCGTGCGCTTGTAGCCTGAGGCGGATGAGCGACGAGAGCCCCGAGTCCCCCGCCGGCGTCGACCCCGCGCGGTCGTTCGGTGCCGTCGCGGAGGCGTACGACCGGGGCCGGCCGTCGTACCCCGTCGAGGCGGCCGCGTGGCTGGCGGGCGGGGAGGCCAAGGTCGTCCTCGAGCTCGGGGCCGGCACCGGCAAGCTGACCCGGCAGCTGGTCGACCAGGGCCACGCGGTCTTCGCGACCGAGCCCGACGAGGCGATGCTGGCGATGCTCCACGAGCGGGTGCCGGAGGTCAGCGCGAAGGTCGCGACCGCGGAGGAGATCCCGGCCAACGACCGCTCGGTCGACGTGGTGGTGGTTGCGCAGGCGTTCCACTGGTTCGACCACGAGGCGGCGCTCGTCGAGATCGCCCGGGTCCTCAAGCCCGGCGGCCACCTGGCGCTGGTGTGGAACAGCCGTGACGAGCGGATCCCCTGGGTGCGCCGGATGGGCGACATCCTCGGCCGCCAGGACTCCAACACCTCCTCGGCGCAGCACCTGGCCGAGAGCGAGCTCTTCGGCGCCATGGAGGAGGCGAGCTTCAAGCACTGGCAGGAGGTCAACCGCGAGACGGTCCTCGACCTCGCCCGGTCCCGCTCGAGCTTCGCGACCATGGACGACGCCGCGCGGGAGCGGCACCTCGCCGAGCTGCTCGCCTTCTACGAGGACTACGGCCGTGGCATGGACGGCATGCAGGTCCCCTACGTCACCCGGTGCTACCGCGCCGCGGTGGTCGACCGCGACGAGCAGGCAACTTCCGGCGGGGGCGAGCCGTCACAGGAGGGACCGGTCGTGAGCGACGGCACCGACACCGACATGTTGCTCATCGACTTCCGCTGAACCACCGCACCTCGGGGGACCTATGCGTCGTACGACGACACTCACCGCTGCCGGCCTGCTCGGGCTGGCCCTGCTCGCACCGACCACGTCCGCCACCGCCGCGGCGCAGACCTGCCGCGGGGAGGCCGCGACCATCGTGGGCACTGGCGCGAGGATCACGGGCACGGAGGGTCGGGACGTGATCGTCACGGCCACGGCCGGTGTCGTGGACGCACGCGGCGGCGACGACCTGATCTGCGTCGCCGTGACCGACACCAGCTCCAACGCGCTGTCCGTGGCCGCGGGCGCCGGGGCCGACGTGGTGGACACGACGGCGACCTCGGGGACCTACTACGTCTCGAGCGAGCTGGGGCCCGGCACCGACTCGTACTTCGGGGGCAGCGTCAACGACACCGTCTACGGAGGCGACCGGGCCGCGCCGCAGACCGACACCGAGGCCGACACGATCGACACCGGCGCGGGTGGTGACGGCGTCTTCACGGGCTCGCCCGGCACGCCCAACCGTGACGTCGTACGCCTGGGCGACGGGCCCGACCAGCTCTACCTCGGCGCTCCCGCCCTCGCTGCGGACGCCGTGGTGGACGGCGGCGCGGGTGGCGACGCGCTGCGCCTGGCCGCCGGCGACGGCGACCTCGCCGTCGACATGGTCCTCGGCACCTTCACGACCGCCGCGGGGACCGCGAGCTTCGGCTCGTTCGAGGCCATCGACCTGAGCGTCGGCGACGGCACGGTGGGCTACCGGGGAACCGAGGGACCGGACGACCTCGACGTGCAGCCCGTGGACGGCACGCCCGTCCTGCAGGTGGCGACAGGCGGCGGCGACGACTCCGTCAGCGTCGCCCCCGCCACGATCGCGGCCGGGAGCCGCTTCGACGCCGGCGCCGGGCAGGACGACGTGGTCGCGGCGACCAGGACCGGCCGGCTCGCGGTCGACCTTCCCGGTGACCTCCTGGCCGTCGACGGCGTCGAGGTGCCGGCCCTGGGGGTGGAGCACGCCTGGCTGCTGGCTCCCACCGTCGCCATGACCGGCGACGCCGACGACAACGACCTGACGTGGACCGGCTGCGACGCCGTCCTGCGTGGCGGTCCGGGCGACGACAGCCTGCGGTGGGCCTACGACTCGCTCTTCGAGAGCTACGAGTTCGACTGCGTCGGCGACGCCTCCGTCGACGGCGGCGACGGCCGCGACACCGTCCGCGGCAACTCGGGCGACGACCGCCTCATCGGCGGCCCTGGGCGCGACCAGGTCGAGGGCCGGGGCGGCAGCGACCGCATCCGCGGCGCCGGCGGGAACGACGTCCTCGACGGCGGCGAGGGCCGTGACGACGTGCGCGGGGACCAGGGCCGCGACGTGCTGAGGGGCCGGGCCTCCGCCGACACGCTGCTTGGCGGACCGGGTCGCGACACTGCCGACGGGTCGAACGGCCGCGACCGCTGCGTCGCCGAGCGCGAGCGCGGCTGCGAGCGGTGACCGCTCCCGCAACTCCGCGGCCGCCTCGCGCATCACACCAGCCGACAAGCGACATCGATCTCCGAGGGACACCATGCGTCGTACGACACTGACCGCGGCCGGCCTGCTGGGCCTGGCCCTGCTCACACCGACCACCGTCTCGGGCCCGGCAAGCGCCGCGGCCGAGACCTGCCAGGGCCGGCCGGCCACGGTCGTGGGCACGGCCGACCGCCCCGTCGCCGGCACCGACGGCCCGGACGTCGTGGTCAGCAACGGCGCGACGCGGGTCGACACCCTCGGCGGCGACGACCTGGTCTGCATCTCCGGCGAGCGCCACCCCTACCTGCTGGTCGACACCGGCGGGGGCAACGACGCCGTCGACGGGACGGGCTCGCCCCGGCAGGCGGTCTTCGCCACCCTCGGCACCGGCGCCGACTCCTTCCTCGGCGGTGGTGCCGAGGACCGGATCACCGTCAGCTACCCCGACGCCACCTCCGCGACCGCCGACGTCGTCGACGGCGGCAAGGGCTCGGACGCCCTGTTCCTGACGACCGGACCCGGGAGCGCCGTCGTCGACAACGTCGCTGGCCGGTTCACCTCCGACGGCGTCGTGCGGACGACGTGGAGCGGGCTCGAGGAGTTCTGGACCGGCGCCTCGACCGAGCCACGCCCGCTCACCTTCGTCGGCTCCGACGCCGACGAGGTCGTCGTGGACCGGAGCCGCGTGCCGTCGCAGGTGGACGTCGCGCTCGGCAGGGGTGACGACACCTTCCGCACAGGCGTGGCGCCGCTCGAGGGCAGCCGGGTCCAGGGCGGCTCCGGCCGCGACCTCCTCGGGGTCACCTCCGTCGACGTCGCGCTCGAGGTCGACCTCAAGCGCTACCGGATCGTCGTCGACGCCCCGACGTCCTACCGTGTCATCGTGCCCGACTTCGAGGACGCCGAGGTCGTCGCCCCTGAGCTCCTCCTCCGCGGCGACCCGGACCGCAACACGCTCGGGTTCACCGCGTGCCGCGCCGTGGTCAAGGGCCGCGAGGGCGGCGACAGCATCCGGCGCACGTACGACCCGATCTTCGAGCCCGACCTCGACTGCGAGGAGTCCGCGCGCATCGACGGCGGACCGGGCGCGGACGCCATCGCGGGCACGCGCGGCAACGACGTCGTCGCCGGCAATGACGGACGCGACGTGCTCCGCGGCGGCAACGGCACGGACCGGCTCACCGGCGGCGGGGACCGCGACAGGGCCGACGGCGGCCTGGGCCGCGACCGGTGCGCCGCCGAGCGCGAGCGCCGCTGCGAGCGCTGACCGGTCGCGGCCCGCTCCGGCTAGGGTCGCGACCGTGGCGAGGTGGCGGTGGCGGCGTACGTCGCTGGGCGGTGAGTCCGACCGCGCCGCCTTCCGCGCGCTGCACAACGCCTCCCTCGCCAGCCCTGCGCTGCGGGAGGGGCTGACCTCGGCGAGCGCCGAGCGGTCCGTGCGCCACCTGCGCGCGCTCCTCGGCACGCCGGCCGCCGGCCTGGGCGACACGAGCGGGCTGCTCGCGTGGGACGGGCTGGGCGGGCACCACCGCACCCAGCTGCCGGGCACGATCCAGCAGGTCGCCGAGACCGGGCGCACGATGATCGTCGACCAGCGGACGCTCGTCTGCGAGGACGGCGGCTGCGAGGTGCGCCAGGCGATCGTCAGCCCGCTGGTCGTCGAGGACACGCTCGTCGGGGCGCTCGTCGTGGGCGCCCCGCACACGACCGGGGGCCTCGTCCGGGCCGCAGACGAGGTGGCGTCGTGGGTCAGCGGCCAGCTCGAGCTGGCCGAGCTGGACCTGTCGCGCACGCGCCTGATGGAGGCGGAGGTCCGCGCGCTGCGGGCCCAGATCAGCCCCCACTTCATCTACAACTCGCTCGGCGCCATCGCCAGCTTCGTGCGCACCGACCCCGACCGCGCCCGCGAGCTGCTGCTCGAGTTCGCCGACTTCACCCGCTACTCCTTCCGCCGCCACGGCGAGTACACGACGCTCGCCGAGGAGCTCCGCTCCGTCGAGCGCTACCTGCTGCTGGAGCAGGCCCGGTTCGGCGACCGGCTGCAGGTGACGCTGCAGGTCGCGCCCGAGGTGCTGCCGGTGGCGGTGCCGTTCCTGTGCATCCAGCCGCTCGTCGAGAACGCCGTGCGCCACGGCCTCGAGGCGAGCGCCGACAAGTCCGACGGCGTCGGACGGCTCTCCATCACCGCGCGCGACCTCGACCAGGAGTGCGTCATCGAGGTCGAGGACGACGGCACCGGCGAGGACCCCGAGCGGGTCCGGCAGGCGCTCGCCGGGGACACGTCGATGGACTCGGTCGGCCTCGGCAACGTGGACGCGCGGCTGCGCAACGCCTACGGCGACGACTACGGTCTGGTGGTCGAGACGGCCCCCGGTGCCGGCACCAAGGTGATCGTCCGGGTGCCGAAGTTCGCCCCCGGAGTGCAGGTGTGAGTGCAGGCATGAGTGCAGGCGTGAGTGGTGTCCCGCCCCTGAAGGTCCTCGTCATCGACGACGAGCGGCCCGCCCTCGACGAGCTCACCTTCCTCCTCGGCCGCGACCCGCGCATCGGCGAGGTGCGCGGCAGCGACTCCGCCACCGAGGCGCTCCGGGTGCTGCAGGCCGAGGAGGTCGACGCGGTCTTCCTGGACATCCAGATGCCCGGGCTGACCGGGCTCGACCTGGCGCAGGTCCTCTCCCGCTTCAAGCAGCCCCCGCCGGTGGTCTTCGTGACCGCCCACGAGGAGCACGCGGTCGCCGCCTTCGAGCTGCGCGCCGTCGACTACGTCCTCAAGCCGGTGCGCGAGGAGCGCCTCGCCGAGGCCGTACGCCGCGTCGTGGAGGCCGGCGGCCCGGCACCGTCGGGCGACGTGCAGATCCCGGTCGAGCGCGGCGGCGTGACCCGGTTCATCAACCGCTCGGAGATCACCCACGTGGAGGCGCAGGGCGACTACGCCCGCCTGCACACCGCCGACGGGTCGCACCTGGTCCGCACGCCCCTCGGCTCGCTCGCCGAGCAGTGGGCGTCGGCGGGCTTCGTCCGGATCCACCGCTCCGTGCTGGTCGCGCTCCCCCACGTCGAGGAGGTCCGCAGCGAGGGCGGCCGCGTGAGCGTCGTCATCGGCGGCACCGAGCTCCCGGTGAGCCGGCGGCACACCCGCGAGCTCCGCTCGGTCCTGACCCGGCGCGACTCGTGAGCGACCAGCCGCCGCCCCGGGTGCGGGTCACGGGGCCGCCGCGGCGTCGCGCGGACGTCGTACGCTCCGCCGGGACGCGCGAGATCGACGCCGAGACCGCGCTCGGCGAGGTCTTCATGCGCTCGCTGCTGCGCGAGCAGCTCGTCCTCGCGCTGCGCGTGCTGGCCGCGCTCGCGCTGACGGTCGGCCTGCTGCCGGTGGCGTTCCACCTCCTCCCCGGCCTCGGCGAGGTGCGCATCGGGCCGGTGCCGCTGGCCTGGCTCCTGCTCGGGGTGCTGACCTACCCGTGGCTGGTGGTGCTCGGCTGGGTCTACATCCGCCGCGCCGAGAGCAACGAGCGCGACTTCGCCGACCTCGTGGGGACCGTCCTGCCGGAGGACGAGGCGTGAGCACCGACGTCGTGCCCGGCGTCGTGGCGGTCGTGCTGGTGTCGCTCGCGACGCTGGTGATCGGCACGTGGGGGCTGCGCATCTCCCGCACCACCAGCGACTTCTTCGTCGCCTCGAGGACGGTCCGGCCCCGGCTCAACGCGAGCGCGATCGGCGGGGAGTACCTCTCCGCCGCGTCCTTCCTCGGCGTCGCCGGCCTGCTGCTGGTCTTCGGCGCGGAGATGCTCTGGTACCCCGTCGGCTGGACCGCCGGCTACCTCGTCCTCCTGGTCCTCGTCGCCGCTCCGCTGCGCCGGTCCGGGGCCTACACGCTGCCGGACTTCGCCGAGGCGCGGCTCGGCTCCCGCGGCGTGCGCAAGCTGTGCTCGGTGCTGGTGGTGGGCATCGGCTGGCTCTACCTGCTGCCGCAGTTCCAGGGCGCCGGCGTCACGCTGCGCGCCACGATCGGCGCACCGCCGTGGGCCGGCTCGCTCGTCGTCGCCCTCGTCGTGGTCGCGTCGGTCAGCCCCGGCGGGATGCGGTCGATCACCTTCGTGCAGGCGTTCCAGTACTGGCTCAAGCTGACGGCCCTCCTCGTGCCCGTCTTCGTGCTCCTCGCGGTCTGGCTGGCCGACGGTGCCGCCGACCCGGCGGCCGCGGCGCCGCGGTCGTGGTCGGTGCCGCTGGCCTCGCCGGGCGGCGGGATCGGGCTCTACACGACGTACTCGCTGATCGTCGCGACCTTCCTCGGCACCATGGGCCTGCCGCACGTGGTCGTGCGGTTCTACACCAACCCCGACGGCCGGGCCGCCCGCCGTACGACGCTGGCGGTGCTGGTGCTGCTGGGGATCTTCTACGTCCTCCCCCCGCTGTACGGCGCCCTCGGCCGCGTCTACGCACCCGACCTGGTCGAGGGCCGCTCGGACGTGCTGGTGCTGGAGCTGCCGAGCCTCGTGGTCGGCGGGCTCCTCGGGGCCGTGCTCACCGGGCTGGTGACCGCCGGCGCGTTCGCGGCCTTCCTGTCCACCAGCTCGGGGCTGACGATCGCGGTGGCCGGCGTGCTGTCGCAGGACGTGACCGGACGGCGGTGGGGCCGCCACCGCCTCGGCGGGGTCGCGGCCTTCCGCGTGGCGGCCGCGGTCGCGGTCGTCGTACCCCTGCTCGTGTCACTGCCCGCGCAGGACGTCGCGGTGGCACGGACGGTGGGCCTGGCCTTCGCGGTGACGGCCTCGACCTTCGCCCCGCTGCTCATGCTCGGCATCTGGTGGCGAGGCCTCACGCCGGCCGGCGCGGTGGCCGGCCTGCTCGTCGGCGGGCTGGGGTCGGGGGCCGCGGTGGCGTGGACCCTCGCGACCTCGTCGTCCTCGGGCTGGACCGCCGCCATGCTCGGCCAGCCCGCCGCCTGGTCGGTGCCCGCGTCGTTCCTGACGATGGTGGTCGTCTCCCGGGCGACCCGCGCCTCGGTCCCCGCCCACGCCGGCCGGTTCATGGTGCGGCTGCACACGCCGGAGGCCGTGGAGCTGGAGCGCGGCTAGCGGCACACGTGTCCGCGTTGTTGCCCTCCGGCGGTGGCTCCGAGGGCAGTTTCTCGGACACGTGTCCGCGTTGCTGCCCTCCGACGGTCGGTCCGAGGGCAGTTTCTCGGACACGTGTCCGGGACTGCCCCCTCAACCCCCGCGCACCCAGAGCTCGTTGCCGTCCGGGTCGGCCATCTCGACCCGACCGCCCAGCCGCCGCACGACCGTGGCGCCGAGCCCCACCAGCCGGTCCACCTCGGTGTCGAGGTCGTCGGCGACCAGGCAGAGGTACGTCCGGTTGGGACCGCGCCGCTCGTCGAGCGGCGGTCCGCCCCACGCGATCTTGTGCCCGCCCTGCGGCGGTGCGATCGCGGTCTCGCCGTCCTCGTCCCACACCAGCGGCCAGTCAAGGGCCGCGGCCCAGAAGACGCCGACCTCGCGGGTGCCGTCGGCAGCGAGCTCGCCGAGGAACGCGGTGCCCGCGAGCCAGCGGTTGCCCTCCTCGATGACGCAGAACGCGTTTCCCTCGGGGTCCGCGAGGACGACGTGGTCCTCGTCCGGCTGCTGCCCGACGTCGAGGTGCGACGCGCCCAGCGCGAGCGCCCGGGCCACGGTCTCCTCCTGCGTGGTGGTGTTGCTGGTCAGGTGGAGGTGGACCTGGTTCGGGAGCAGCACCGGCTCGTCGGAGGCGACGAACGACAGGTCGTAGGGAACGGTCCCGTCCGACTCGAGCGACGCACCGGACCGTGCCCAGCCGAGGAGGTCGCCCCAGAAGGACGCGGCCCGCTCGGGGTCGGCGGCACGGACGGTCAGCGACTCCACGCGTACGGCCATCCCTGCAGGCTAGGCGCCTCGCCGCAGGTGCAGCCACCCACACTCAGGGCGGGGCCCGCGGGTGGGCACGGGCGTCCGGCCGTCGTGGTCCATACTGATCACCGTCAGCCTCGTCAGGGGCCGGCTGTGCGGACGTGGTGTAGTTGCAGCACACTTCCCTTCCAGGGAAATGGTCGAGGTTCGAATCCTCGCGTCCGCTCCGGCCCTGACGGCTCCAGACCCGGTCCGCCCAGTCCGTCGAGCGTGCCAGGTGAGCCCTCAGGCGACCGCGAGGCGGTAGCCCCGCTTCACGACCGTCACCACCGCCTTGGGCGGCGGCCCACGGAGAAGGCCGCCTCCACGAGAGCGGCCACGGCGGGGTCGCCCCCATGTGACAGGCATGAAAACTGCCCGGCACGACCTCACACGGTGAGCAGCTCCGGGCGCATGGCGGCCAGGGCCTCGAGCTGCCCAGGCGTGACGTACGACGGGTTGCTGCCGGCCGGCATCCGCAGCACCTCCATGGTGGACAGGTCCGGGTGGCCGACCAGCTCCGACCGTGGCAGCGGGTCGGTGAGCGGCTCGAGCGCCACCGGCATCACGCCGTCGGCCGCGGGGCCCGCGGTCCTGCCGTGCGCGTAGATGCCGGCGGGCAGGTCGGCCTCGGTGCCGCTGACCCACAGCAGCACCGGCTGCCCGGCCGCGACCAGCGCCGTCCGGTAGGTCGGTCGCACGCACCACGTCTCCACGCCGGTGAAGCCCGCGCGGACGTGGGCGATGGTCGACGGAGCGGCGCCGGTGGCCTTCACCAGCCAGGCACCGAGGGTCTCCGGGGTCAGCGCCCGTGCACGATCAGCCACGCCCTGAGGGTGGCACGCCGTCGACGTCCGGGGCGACTGCTGCCAACCTGAGCGGGTGAGCGAGTGGTTCCTTTCCGAGTCGGAGCGGCCGTGGACGTCGGGCAACCTCGTGGTGCCGCGGGTCCACGGCGTCGACTACTTCGCGCGACTGGTCGAGGCCGTCTCGGCGACCGGTGCCGGCGACCGCATCTTCTTCACGGACTGGCGCGGCGACGCCGACGAGCGGCTGACCGAGGACGGTCCCACGGTCGCGGAGCTGCTGCGGGCGGCGGCCGCTCGCGACGTGGAGGTGCGGGCCCTGATGTGGCGCTCGCACCCGGGCCGGCTCAACGGCGAGGAGAACGAGCACCTGGGCCGGATCATCAACGAGTGCGGCGGCGAGGCCCTGCTCGACGAGCGGGTACGGCGCGGCGGCTCGCACCACCAGAAGCTGTTCGTCGTGCGCCGTCGGGGCCGCCCCGAGGAGGACGTCGCGTTCGTCGGCGGGATCGACCTCTGCTACAGCCGGCGCGACGACGCGGCCCACGGTGGCGACCCGCAGGTCGCACCGCTGGACGACCGCTACGGCGACGCGCCGCCGTGGCACGACGCGATGGCGGAGATCCGGGGACCGGCCGTCGCCCACGTCCTCGACACGTTCGCCGAGCGGTGGGACGACCCCACGCCGCTCGACCACCGCAACCCCTACCGCGCCGTCGCGCACCGGATCGCCCGCATGCCCCGCCATCCCGAGCCGCTGCCCGAGCGCTGGGACCCGCCGCCGGAGGCCGGGCGCCACCAGGTGCAGATCCTGCGCACCTACCCGCGCAAGCGGCCGGCGTACCCCTTCGCACCCGAGGGCGAGCGCTCCATCGCACGGGCCTACTCCCGCGCCTTCAGCCGGGCACGTCGGCTCGTCTACATCGAGGACCAGTACTTCTGGTCCGACGTGGTGGCCACGACGCTGGCCGACGCGCTGCGGCGCGAGCCCGGGCTGCACGTGATCGCTGTCGTGCCGCGGTTCCCCGAGGACGACACCCGGTGGGGCGGTCCCCCGATGAAGTACGGGCAGCGGCTCGCCTGGGACCGGCTGCGCGAGGCGGGCGGGGACCGGTTCGAGATGTTCGACCTGCACAACCCGCAGGGCACCCCGGTCTACGTGCACGCCAAGGTGTGCATCGTCGACGACCAGTGGATGACGATCGGCTCCGACAACCTCAACCTCCGCTCGTGGACCCACGACTCGGAGCTCACCTGCGCGGTGGTCGACCCGGACGACGAGCTACCGAGCGGCCTGCGCACGTCGCTCTGGGCCGAGCACCTCGGCCTGGCCGACGACGACCCGCGCCTGGCCGACCTCGACGACCCGCTGTCGCTGTGGCGCGAGCGCGTCGACGCACCGGGCAGCCGCATCGGCCTGCACCGCCCGCCCCGGCTCTCGCGGCGTACGACGCTGTGGGCCCGCCCGACCTACCGCCGGCTCCACGACCCCGACGGCCGACCCCGCGGCCTGCGCGGGACGTCGGACTTCTAGGCGGCGCCCGCCTCGGGCTACTCGGCCGCGCGCCGCGGATGCCTGCGCTGTCCGTAGCCCCGCCAGCCGGTCCGCAGACGCGGCAGCGTCGGTCGGCTGGACCCGCCCGCGCGGAGGCGCGACGATCAGGACATGTCGCAGCCGCCCTCGACCTGGGACGAGTCGCGCCACGCCTTCGAGGAGGCCGCGGCGTGGTTCGTCACGACCACCGCGTCGGTCGGGGACCGCTGGGACCGACCGGGACTGGGCGAGTGGGACGTGCGCAGCCTCGTCGGCCACACCAGCCGGGCCCTCCTCACGGTCGAGACCTACCTGTCCCGGCCCGCCGACACCGTGCAGCTCGCGTCGACGGCGGACTACTACGCGGCGACGCGGACCGTCGCCGGCGGGACCGACGTCGCGGCCCGGGGACGCGAGGCGGGCGCGGCGCTCGGTCCGGATCCGTCGGCGGCCGTGTCCGCCGTCGCCGCGCGGGTCGTACCCCTGCTCGCCGCGTGCTCCGGCGCCGAGCTCGTCACCACCATCGCGGGCGGGATGCGGCTCGCGGACTACCTGCCCACCCGCACCTTCGAGCTGGTGGTGCACACCGCCGACCTCGCCCGGGCGCTCGACCTCCCCGCCGACCCGCCTTCCACGGCGGCGTCGCACGCGTTGGCGCTCGCGTCCCGGCTCGCCGTCGACCGCGGGCTCGCGGGCCCGCTGCTGCTCGCGGCCACCGGTCGCGACGGGCTGCCGGCGGGGTTCTCCGTCCTGTAGCGCCCACCCTCTGCCACCCTGATCGGGTGAGCGGCGAGCGGCCGACGTGGCAGGCGTACAACGAGGCGCAGCTGACCCGACCCGTCCGGCCACTGGCGAAGCGCCTGCTGGAGCACGCGGGCCCGGGCAACGGGCGAGCGGCCCTCGACCTCGGCTGCGGCAGCGGAGTCGAGACCCGTGCGCTGGTGACCGCGGGCTGGCGCGTGACGGCGGTCGACTCGGACCCCTCGATGCCGGACCGGCTCCAGGACCTGGTCGCCGGAGGGGACGTCACCGCCGTCGTGGGCGACCTCCGCGACGTGGCGCCGGGGCGGGTGGCGCTGGTGCACAGCAGCCTGAGCCTGCCGTTCGTCCCGAGCACCGACTTCGCGTTCGTGTGGGAGCGGGTCCGCCGCTGCCTGCTGCCCGGCGGCTGGCTCGGGGTGGACCTCTTCGGTCCGCGTGACGACTGGCACGGCACGCCGGGGCTGAGCTTCCACCCGCGATCCGGCGTCGACCAGCTGATGGCCGGGCTCGAGGTCGTCGACCTCGTCGAGGAGGAGCGCGACGCCCCGTCCTTCGGAGGCGTGGTGAAGCACTGGCACACGTTCCACGTCATCGCCCGGCGGCCCGGGGAGGCGGAGGGCGCACCCTGACCGCTGCCCGCTACCCAGCCGGGGGGCGTCCGCGGGCAGCCTCCCGACCAAGAGCGCGGAAGATCCGGGTCACCGGGTGGCTCGGATCTTCCGCGATGTCCCGGCGGTCACCGGATATCCGGTGACTCCGGAGCCGCCGGTGCTCATGCGACGAGCATCGTCACGTCGCGTGTCGGGCGCCCTCACGGTGCGGTGGCGACGCCGTCACATGGTCCTCACGGACTCACGCCACGACCCCGACCCGGCCCGCCCCCGGCCCGCACCCGGCCCGCAACGCACGAGGAGCCCCGACCGCACAGGCGGTCGGGGCTCCTCGAAGCGAGATCAGGAGACGCGGACGTTCTCGGCCTGGGGACCCTTGGGGCCCTGGGCCAGGTCGAACTCGACCTTCTGGTTCTCCTCGAGCGACTTGTAGCCGCTGGACTGGATCGCGGAGAAGTGGACGAACACGTCCTCGCCGCCGCCGTCCTGCGCGATGAAGCCGAAGCCCTTGTCAGCGTTGAACCACTTGACAGTTCCCTGAGCCATGATCTGTTCCTTTGTTCTCGTGTCGGGCGCACTCTGCGCCCGCACCGCTGAAGACATCCATCCGTACTGATGTCCAGCGAACCGAAAACCAGGAAAAACGAGATACGAGCCGCGACGTCGTGTGCGGCCAGGACAGCGGACTGTCCCTTCAACGTGGTCCACCCTACGGCATCAGCGGCGCGGGTGGGGTTTCGGCGCCCCGTCATCTCCGCAGCAGCAGCGCCGAGTCGCCGAACTCGTGCCAGAGGTAGCCCTCCGCCACGGCCGCGTCGTACGCCGCCTGGGTGAGCCCGGCGCCCGCGACGGCCTCCACCAGCAGCAGGTGCGAGGCCATCGGGTCGTGCCACCCGGTGACCAGGCCGTCGACGACGCGCGGCGGCTGCGCGGGCGTCACCACGCGCGAGGTCCAGCCCCGGCTCGCGACGACGTGCCGGCCGAGCACCGACGACTCCACGGCCCGGGTCGCCGTCGTGCCCACCGCGATCACGCGGCCGCCGTTGTCGCGGGCTCCGTTGATCAAGCGGGCACTCGTCGGCGGCACCTCGAACCACTCCGGACCCGGCGCCTCGCCGGCCTCCTGCGAGGAGACACCGGTGTGCAGCGTGACCGGCGCGACCTGGACGCCCGCCGTGACCAGCCGGGTCACCAGGTCGGGGGTGAAGGGCCGGCCGGCCGACGCCATCTCGGCGCTGCCCGGGTGGGTGGCGAAGACGGTCTGGTAGTCGGCGAGGGGATAGCGGCGGTCGAGGTAGCCGTACGCGATCGGGCGCCCGTTCCAGTCGAGCTGGCGGTCGAGGTCGCCACGCACCGAGGCGCGCCAGAGGCGGTTGCCGGACCCCGTCGGCGAGGACGCCCCACCCGGCCACGGGCCCTGCAGCACCAGGCGTACGTCCCCGACCGTCACGACCGCTCCGGGCACGGCGTCCAGGACGGCGCGGGCGGCGTCAGGCGCCATGCGCAGCTCGACCACGCGGTCGCCGTCCTCGAGGTGGTGGGCGACGTGGAGCACGACCGGCGCGCCGTCGAGGGAGGCGTCGACCTCGCCCGCGGTGGTCGCCGAGGTGTTCACCACGAGGACGTCGCCGGCGTGCACGTGGGCGGCCAGGTCACGGAAGTGCGCGTGCTCCAGGCCGTCGGGGGTGCCGACCAGCAGCCGCACCTCGTCGCGCGCGAGGCCGCGCTCCTCCGCGGGCCGGGGCGCGAACGCGGATGCGGTGAAGCGAGTCTGCGGGGTCTCCGACAGCAGCATCACGACGCCTCCTGCACGGCGAGGTCCGAGGCGCGGTAGCGACCCGACGGCGGGCGGGTGCCGAGCAGGGCGAGCAGCTGCGGCACGACGCTCTCCGGCAGCGGCCGGTCGGAGATGTCCTCCCCCGGGAACGCGTCCTGGTGCATGGCGGTGCGCATGTCGCCGGGGTCGACGGCATAGGCGGTCAGCCCCGTCTCGGCGGCGTAGGTCAGGGTCACGTGGTCGAGCGCGGCCTTGCTCGCGCCGTACAGCCCCCACCACTCGTAGTGGTTCACCGCCGCGTCGGAGCTGATGGACAGCACCACCCCGTCGGCCAGCCCGAGCCAGGGCAGCAGCGCGGAGGTGAGCACCAGCGGGGCACCGATGTTGGTGCGCCACACCTGCTGCAGGTCCGCGACGCCCACCTCGGCCAGCGGCCGCATGGGGAGGGGGCCGAGCGTGCTCGCGTTGTGGATCAGCAGGTCGAGCCGGCCGCGTGCCGCCACCTCCGCGACGAGGTGCGCCCGGTGCTCGGCGTCGGTGATGTCGCCGACCACCGCGGTGACCCCGTCGGGGAGCGCCGCGTCCGCGAACCGCTCCTCGGTCCTCCCGTCCGTCAGGACCTGCCAGCCCTGCTCTGCCAGTGCCCTGCTCAGGGCCAGTCCGAGACCGGCCGATCCTCCGGTGACCAGTGCCACCCGTGCTGACGTCGTCATGTTCATGGGGCTATCGTTCAAGTTGAAGTTAACTTGAGTTCAAGGGGTGACGATGGATCCTCGCGATCTTCTTCCTATGGGTGAGATCTCCCGGCGCAGCGGCTTCGCCGCGTCGGCGATCCGCTACTACGAGGCCGAGGGGCTGATCGAGGCGCACCGTTCGTCCGGTGGTCAGCGGCGCTTCGAGCGCAGCGTGCTGCGCCGCCTCGGCTTCATCCGCGCCGCCTCCAACGTCGGGCTGAGCATCGAGGAGATCCGCGACGAGCTCGCCCGGCTGCCCGGCAACCGCACGCCCACGAAGGCCGACTGGCACCGCATCTCGCGGCACTGGGGCGCCCGGCTCGACGAGCAGATCGCCGCCCTCCAGCGGCTCAAGAGCGGGCTCGACGGGTGCATCGGGTGCGGCTGTCTCAGCCTGCGCAGCTGCGCCTTCTCCAACCCCGGCGACTGGGTGGGCGAGCGCGGTCCCGGCGCCCAGCTGCTGCCCGACTCGCTCCGGCGTCCGCACCCCACGAAGCGGTCGGGGTAGTCGCCCCGGTCGTCGCCGCGCTGGGAGGATCGGCCCCATGACCGACGGCTACGAGATCCGCACCGACCTCGCCGAGATGGACCTCGACCTCGTGCACGAGTGGCTCAGCACCGACGCCTACTGGGCGCTCGGACGTAGCCGGGAGAAGATCGCGACCGCCGCCGCGCACTCGCTCAACTTCGCCGCCCTCACGACCGACGGGCGGCAGGTGGCGTACGCCCGCGTCCTCACCGACCACGCGAACTTCGCCTGGCTCTGCGACGTGTACGTCGCCCGTGGCCACCGCGGCCAGGGCCTGGCGCGGCGGCTGGTGGACGCCGTGCTGGCGGCCGTCGAGCCGATGGGTCTCAGCCGCGTCGTCCTGGCCACCCGCGACGCCCACGCGGTCTACGCGCGGGCCGGCTTCACCCCGCTGGCGGAGCCGGGGACGTTCATGGAGCGGCGCACCTGACCGGACCGGGCACCCTCACTCGCGGACCGTGAAGAGGGTCAGTTGCATGCCGTCCGGAGCGGCCACGCGCGCGTTGCGGTCGCCCCAGGGCGTGTCGACGGCAGGGGCGACCGGGGAGGCGCCCGCACCGGCCAGCGCCGCCGCCGTGGCGTCGGCGTCCGGCACCCGGAGCGCGAGGCGGACCGTGCCGGAGACCCGGCGGCCGGCCTCGAGGTCGTCCACCATCGCCGCCTGGCGCTCGTCGAAGAGCTCGAGCGTGGCGCGGCCCGCGTCGAGCAGCAGCACCCGCCCCTCGTCGCTGCTCCAGTCGGCCACCTCCGGCAGCCCCAGCGCGTCGCGGTAGAGCCGCACCGCCGCGTCGAAGTCGTCGACGGTGAGGGTGATCCGGAGCTCCTGCACATCGGTCATGGACCGATCCTCGCGGCTCACGTGCACCTGAGGTCAACAGAACCGGGCTCCGGTCAGCCGCGCAGGCCGTCCTTCAGCTCCGCCAGCGCGTCGTCGAGCGACACCCGCGGCGCCCAGCCCCACCGGCGGGCCCGGTCGGCGACGATCTGGCCGGTCCACGCGGGCTCGTCGTCCCACGTCGGCTGCAGCCCCAGCGCCTCCGTGACGGCGCCGACGTAGTCACGCTGCGTCGCCGGGCCGCTCGCGGCGTTGACCGGCGTGCAGCCCCCCGCCACCGGTCCCCGCTCCGGGTCGTCGCCCTCCGCGACGGCGCCGGTGGCGACGTCCGCGACCAGCGCGGCCAGGTCGTCGACGTGGATCCACGCGAAGGTAGCCTCCGGCACGGCGTGGCGTTGGCTCTCGTCGTCGCGCATCCGCTCGGGGCGCAGGGTGTTCCACACGGACGACCCACCGCGGCCGAGGATCGCCGGCGGTCGCACCAGGACACGGGTGGTGCCGCTCAGCCCCGCGAGCGCGGCGTCGACGTCACGCTTCACGACGGCGTAGTCGCCACCGTCCTCCCCGACGAGCCGGCCGTCCTCGTCGGCGTCACCGGCGCCGGGGCTGCGGTCGTAGACGCCGGCCGTCGAGATGTGGACGTGCCGGGCGACGTCGGCGGCCACCGCGGCGCTCGCGATGGCCATCGTGCCGTCGACACCGACCCGGCGCTGGCTCTCGCGGTCGTCGCCCATCGGGTGGACGGTCGTGACGAGTGCGCCGGCACCGGCGACCACGGTCTCGGCGAAGCCGGGGTCGGCGAAGTCGCCCACGTGCTCCTCCACGCCGGGGCCGTCCGGCGCGGTGCCGGCCCGGCGTACGACGGCACGCACCGTCGCGCCCCTCTGGCTCAGCGCGCGGACGACGTGGCTGCCCACGAGGCCGTTGGCTCCGGTCACGACGACGAGAGGAGAAGTCATGCGTCCCACGATGACACCGGCCCCGAAGCGGCTCCGGAGCGGCCCGGCTCCCTGCTCGGGCGGCGCCCGGGCGGCGGGCGGCCCCGACCGCTCGTCGTACGACACCGACCGCTGGGCGACCAGCCGCGCCCACCGGCCGACCGGGGGTCGTCCTCCCCTCCCCCGGCCGACGTGACCGGTGTCACGGTGACGGCGGTCACACCCGGTGGCCGACCCGTGCTCGGAAGGACGCGATCGTGACAGAGCAAGAGCAGGCCGCGCGCCACGACCCCATCTACGACCGCTTGCACGCGACACCCGAGTTCGCCGAGCTGCGACGCCGCTACCGCGGCTTCGTGTTCCCGGCGACGGTCGCGTTCCTGGTCTGGTACCTGCTGTACGTCATCCTCTCCAACTGGGCCGGCGACTTCATGTCCACCCAGGTGGTCGGCAACATCAACGTGGCCCTCGTCTTCGGGCTGCTGCAGTTCGTCACCACGTTCGGCCTCGCCTACATGTACGCCCGCTTCTCCCAGTCCAAGCTCGACCCGCTGGCCCGCCAGCTCGACGCCGACTACCGCAAGGGGGGCGACGCCTGATGGACACCCAGGTCCTCACCACGATCCTGTTCCTCACGGTCGTCGCGCTCACGGTCGGCATCACCTTCTGGGCGAGCCGCCAGACCAAGACTGCGGCCGACTACTACTCCGGCGGGCGCTCGTTCTCCGGCTTCCAGAACGGCCTGGCGATCGGCGGCGACTACATGTCCGCCGCGTCGTTCCTCGGCATCTCCGGTGCCATCGCGCTCTACGGCTACGACGGCTTCCTCTACTCCATCGGCTTCCTCGTGGCGTGGCTCGTCGCGCTGCTGCTCGTCGCGGAGATGCTGCGCAACGCCGGTCGCTACACGATGGCCGACCAGCTCGCGTTCCGGATGCGGCAGCGCCCGGTCCGCACGGCCGCGTCGATCTCCACCGTCGTGGTCTCCATCTTCTACCTGCTGGCCCAGATGGTCGGCGCGGGCACGCTCGTCGCGCTGCTCCTCGGCGTCGACAGCGAGGCCGTCAAGAACCTCACCATCGTGGGCGTCGGCGCGCTGATGATCTTCTACGTCGTCGTCGGCGGCATGAAGGGCACCACCTACGTCCAGATCGTCAAGGCCGTGCTGCTCATGCTCGGATCGGCGCTGATCGTGGTGCTCGTGCTCGCGGAGTTCGACTTCAACCTGTCGAAGCTCCTCGGCGCGGCGGCCGACAACTCCGGCAAGGGCGAGGCGTTCCTGCAGCCCGGCCTGCAGTACGGCGCGACGCTGACGTCGCAGATCGACTTCCTGTCGCTCGGCCTGGCCCTCGTGCTCGGCACCGCCGGCCTGCCGCACATCCTCATCCGCTTCTACACGGTGCCGACCGCGCAGGACGCGCGGAAGTCGGTGCTCTGGGCGATCGGGCTCATCGGCGCGTTCTACCTGATGACGCTGGTGCTCGGCTTCGGCGCCGCAGCGCTGCTGGACCGCAGCCAGGTCGACCCGCTCGAGGGCGGCAACCAGAACCTCGCCTCCCCGCTCCTCGCCGAGGCCGTCGGTGGCGGCGAGGGATCCACGGGCGGCGCGATCCTGCTCGCCCTCATCGCCGCGGTGGCCTTCGCGACCATCCTCGCGGTGGTCGCCGGGCTGACCCTGGCCAGCTCCTCGTCGGTGGCGCACGACCTCTACAAGGGCGTCATCAAGAAGGACGAGCCCGTCACCGAGAAGGAGGAGGTGCGGGTCGCCCGCATCGCCGCCTTCGTCATCGGAGCGGTCGCCATCGCCCTGTCGATCCCCGCGCAGCGACTCAACATCGCGTTCCTGGTGGCGCTCGCGTTCGCCGTCGCGGCGTCGGCCAACCTGCCGGCGATCATCTTCAACATGTTCTGGAGGCGCTTCAACACGCGCGGCGCCACGTGGAGCATCTACGGCGGCCTCATCGCGGCCGTCGGCCTGGTGTTCTTCTCGCCGGTGATGTCGGGCCTGCCGACGTCGCTCTTCCCGGACTCCGACTGGTCGATCTTCCCGCTCAACAACCCGGGCATCATCTCGATCCCGATCGGCTTCCTGCTCGGCTACATCGGCACCATCACGTCGAAGGAGCCGGAGGCCGAGGACCGCTTCACCGAGCTCGAGGTCCGCGCCCTCACCGGCGCCGGCGCCGAGCAGGCCGTCCAGCACTGACGCCGTACGCGGTCGCCACACCCCCGTGACCCCCTCGCCGAGCCGGAGTAGGTTCGGCGAGGGGGCACGACCCCACACACGCACAGCCCCAGGAGAGAGCCTTGTCCGAGCAGACCCTGTCCAACCTGTCCCGCGAGGAACGACGCTTCGAGCCCCCGGCCGACCTGGCCGCGAACGCCAACGTCACCGAGGAGGCGTACGCCCGTGCCGACGAGGACCGCGAGGCCTTCTGGGCCGCCGCGGCCGACCGGCTGGACTGGGGCCAGCGGTGGGACCAGGTCCTCGACTGGTCGAACCCGCCGTTCGCCAAGTGGTTCGTCGGCGGCACCCTCAACGCGGCGGTCAACTGCGTGGACCGCCACGTCGACGCCGGCAACGGCGACAAGGTCGCGCTGCACTGGGTCGGCGAGCCGGACGACGACACCCGCGACATCACCTACTCACAGCTCAAGGACGAGGTGTCCAGGGCGGCCAACGCGCTCACCGAGCTCGGCGTGCAGAAAGGCGACCGGGTCGCCATCTACATGCCGATGATCCCCGAGGTCGTCGTCGCCATGCTGGCCTGCGCCCGCCTCGGCGCACCCCACACCGTCGTGTTCGGCGGCTTCTCCGCCGACGCCCTCGCCTCCCGCATCACCGACTGCGAGGCGCACGTCGTCATCACCTCCGACGGCGGCTACCGCCGTGGCGCGGCCAGCGCGCTCAAGCCGGCCGTCGACGAGGCCGTCGAGAAGACCGGTGACCTCGTGCGCAACGTCCTGGTCGTGCGCCGGACGGGCCAGGACGTCGACTGGCACGAGGGCCGCGACGTGTGGTGGCACGACGTCGTCGACAACGCCTCGCCCGAGCACGAGGCCGAGATGCACGACTCCGAGCACCCGCTCTACGTCATGTACACCTCCGGCACCACCGGCAAGCCCAAGGGCATCCTGCACACCACCGGCGGCTACCTCACCGGGACGTCGTTCACGCACTGGGAGGTCTTCGACCTCAAGCCGGAGACCGACGTCTACTGGTGCACCGCCGACGTCGGGTGGGTGACCGGCCACTCCTACATGGTCTACGGGCCGCTCGCCAACGGCGCGACGCAGGTGATGTACGAGGGCACGCCCGAGAAGGGCCGCTGGTGGCAGATCGTGCAGGACTACAAGGTGACGATCTTCTACACCGCCCCCACCGCGATCCGGACCTTCATGAAGCAGGGCCGCGAGATCCCCGACGGCTACGACATGTCGTCGCTGCGCCTGCTCGGCTCGGTGGGCGAGCCGATCAACCCCGAGGCCTACGTCTGGTACCGCGAGGTCATCGGCGGCGACCGCTGCCCGGTGGTCGACACCTGGTGGCAGACCGAGACCGGCCAGATCATGATCAGCCCGCTGCCCGGCGTGACCGCCGGCAAGCCCGGCTCGGCGATGAAGGCGCTGCCCGGCGTCGTCGCGGACGTCGTCGACGACGAGGCCCGCTCCGTCGGCAACGGCAACGGCGGCTACCTCGTGCTCAAGGAGCCGTGGCCGGCGATGCTGCGCACGCTGTGGGGCGACGACCAGCGGTTCAAGGACACCTACTGGTCGCGCTGGGAGGGCCTCTACTTCGCCGGCGACGGCGCCAAGCTCGACGAGGACGGCGACGTCTGGCTGCTCGGCCGCGTCGACGACGTGATGAACGTGTCGGGCCACCGGCTCTCCACCACCGAGATCGAGTCGGCCCTCGTCTCCCACCCCAAGGTCGCCGAGGCGGCCGTGGTGGGTGCCGCCGACGAGACGACCGGTCAGGCCGTGTGCGCCTTCGTCATCCTCCGCGAGTCCGCCGGCGACGGCGGCCCCGACATCGTCGAGGAGCTGCGCAAGCACGTGCAGAAGGAGATCGGCGCCATCGCCAAGCCGCGCCAGATCATGGTCGTGCCGGAGCTGCCGAAGACCCGCTCCGGCAAGATCATGCGCCGCCTGCTCAAGGACGTGGCCGAGCACCGCGAGGTCGGCGACGTGACCACCCTCGCCGACTCCACGGTCATGGACCTGATCAAGGACAAGGAGGGCTCGGCGCCCTCGGAGGACTGAGGTCTCGCCCCCTCGCTGGCTGCGTCATACGAGCCCGCACCTGGTGGTGCGGGCTCGTGTGGCGCTCAGGACGACGACGCTCAGGACGACGACGCCGCTGCGTCCTCCGGGACGTCGTCGTGGTCCCGCCCGCGGGTCGCCGCCAGCAGCGCGACCACGCCGAGGACGGCGGCGAGCAGCGAGGCCAGCAGGATCGCGATCTTCGCCTCCTCGGTCAGCAGCTCCTCGCCGGGGAACGACAGGCCCGCGATGAAGATCGAGACGGTGAACCCGATGCCGCCGACCGCGCCGAGCCCGGCGACCATCGGCCAGGTGGTGTGGTCGGGCAGCCGGCCGAGCCCGAGGCGTACGGCCAGGAACGACGCCACCAGGATGCCGACCGGCTTGCCGAGCACCAGGCCCAGCACGATCCCGATCCCCACCGGCTCGGTGAAGACCTTGCCGATGGCCCCGAGCTCGACGCCGGCGTTGGCCAGGGCGAAGACCGGCAGCACGACGTAGGCCGACACCGGGTGCAGCGTGCTCTGCAGCCGCTCGACCACCGACACCGACTCCTTGAGCAGGAAGCGCAGCTTGACCAGCTCCTCCGGGTCGAGGGTGTTGTCGCGCAGCGCCTCGCGGGCGTGCTGGCGCGCCACCTCCTCGTTGAGCAGCGGCACGGCGGGCGCGAGCAGCCCGATCGCGACGCCGGCCAGGGTGGCGTGGACGCCGGACTCGAGCAGGGCGTACCAGACACCGACACCGAGGACGGCGTACAGCACCATCGTCCAGATCCGCAGCCGCCGCGCGACGACCATCACCGCCAGCAGCAGGAGCGCGATCGCGAGCCAGCTCAGCGACAGGTCGCTGGTGTAGAAGACGGCGATGACCAGGATCGCGCCGATGTCGTCGACGATCGCCAGGGTCAGCAGGAACAGCCGGGCCGCCGACGGGATCCGGCGCCCGAGGATGCCCAGGACGCCGACCGCGAACGCGATGTCGGTCGCCATCGGGATGCCCCACCCGGCGGCGCCGTCGCTGCCCGGCGGGTTGAGGGCGAGGTAGAGCCCGGCCGGCACGAGCATCCCGCCGACGGCGGCGACGATCGGCAGGGCCGCGGTCTTGGGGTCACGCAGGTCGCCGTTGACCAGCTCGTACTTGATCTCCAGGCCGACCACGAAGAAGAAGATCACCATGAGCGCGTCGTTGACCCAGTGCTGCAACGACTCGTCGAGGTGCAGCGGGCCGACGTCGAGGACGAGGTGGGTGTGCCACAGCGCGTCGTACGACGACGCCCACGGGCTGTTGGCCCACACCAGCGCGACGGCCGCCGCGAGGAGCAGCAGCAGCGAGCCGGCGGCCTCGACGCGGAGGAACTCGCGCACCGGTCGCGCGACGAGCCGGGCGAGCGGCTTGTCGCTCGCGATGTAGACGGGACCGGACTCCCAGAGGTCGTCGTCCACGCGTGGTGGGACGCGCGGCGAGTCGGTGGGTGAGTCGTGCGGGTCGTGGGGTGAGGCCATGCGGCGGCGCATCCTTCGGGGGTCGTCGGGGCACTGTCACCGCGGACTCGCGCCACGGGCCGACCAGACTTCCCGGCTCACCTGCGGCCCAGTCTAGACGGACACCGGGCGCGGGCAGACCCGTTGGTAGGGTCGCAGAGACAGCCCCCGGCGTACACCGAAGGACCGCATCCCATGTCGACCCGCCTGACGACCGACCCGGTCAAGGACTCCGACCCCACCCTCGGCAAGCTCGTCATGGACGCCCAGCGCGACATCTCGTCCCTGGTCTCCAAGGAGATCCAGCTCGCCAAGACCGAGCTCAAGGTGAGCGTCAAGCACGGCGGCGTCGGCATCGGGCTGTTCGCCGCAGCTGCATTCCTCGGCCTGCTGGCCGTCATCATGCTGTCGGTCGCGTTCGCCTACTTCATCCACTGGAACGGCGACGGGCTCGACCTGCAGTGGGCGTTCCTCATCGTCTTCGCGGTCTACCTCCTCGTCGCCGCCCTCCTGGCCTTCATCGGCGTCCGGCAGGTCAAGAAGGTCAAGGCGCCCGAGCGCGCGATCGAGCAGGGCAAGCAGATCCCGCAGGCACTCAAGGGCCACGGCTGACGCTCAGCGCACGCAGGTCCCGGTGTCGACCGGCGCCTGCCGCGACAGGCCCGACGCCGCAGCCTCGGCGACCTGGTCGGCGGTCAGTGCGTAGCCGGTGTCCGGGTCGCTGACCGACGCGGCGAAGACGACGCCGGCCACGTCACCGGCCGAGGTGATGATCGGCCCGCCGGAGTTGCCGGGCCGGATCAGCGCGCGCAGGGAGAAGACCTGCCGGATGACCGTGCCCTCGCCGTAGATGTCGGGCGAGCGCAGCCGCTGCTCGGAGCGCACCCGGCCGGACTGGACGTCGTAGGGACCGTCCTCGGGGTAGCCGAGGACCGCCACCGGGTCGCGGGGCCGGACCTCGGTGTCGAAGGCCAGCGGCGGCACGCCGGCGTCGGGCAGCGAGAGGACGGCGACGTCGAGGTCGGCGTCGTAGAGCACGACCGACGCGACCACAGAGGACCCGGCCACCTCGACCTCGGGGCGGGTCACGCCCGCGACGACGTGGGCGTTGGTCATCAGGCGCCCGGGCGCGTAGAAGAAGCCGGTGCCCTCGACGCCGCTGCCGCAGCCGTTGGCGCCGCGCACCTTGACCACGCTGCTCTCGGCGGCGAGGACGTCGGGGTCGGTGAGCATGCGCGGGTCGCCGGGCTTGACGGCGACGATGCGCTCGGGGGCGAACGGCTCGAGGTAGCGCGGGAAGAACGTCGTGCCGACCACGTTGTTGAAGGTCTGCAGGACCTTGCTGGAGTCGGACGGCAGCGTGCGGTTGACCTCGGCCAGGATCGTGGAGTCGCGCACCAGCGGCGTGATCGCGCCGATGCGGGTGCCGGAGACCGCGACGCCGAGCGCCCAGGCGACGAGGAGCACGGCCACCGCGCTCAGCACCGAGCCGCCGATCGCGTCCACTGCCCGGATCGGCTGCCAGGTGATGCGGTCGCGGATCTTGGCGCCGACGTACTGCAGGACAGCCTGTCCCAGCGACGCCGAGACGATCACGATGAAGAGCGCGCCGAGGGAGACCCACAGCGACGGGGCCGCGTCGCCGAGCGCGAGCGGCGCGGCCCAGATGCCGACCAGGCCGCCGAGGAGCAGGCCGGCGGTGGCGCAGGCGCCGGTGATGAAGCCCTGCCAGTAGCCGGAGAGGGCATAGATCCCCACGAGTGCGACGAGGCACCAGTCGAGGACGTTCATGCGCTACTCCTCGAGCTTGGTGTTCTGCGCCGGGTCGGGGGCGAGGTCGGTCTGCCGGGGTTCACCTTGCAGCATGTGGTCCGGCAGGTCACGCACCCGCGCCCGGTCCCAGTCCTCGCCCCAGCCGAGGTAGGAGAACAACCGGGCGATGATCCCGGCCGTGAAGCCCCACAGGATGACGTCGCGCCCGGGCCCGATGAGGAACCCCGGACCGGTCCAGCCGCTGGGGTGGCGGACGTTGACCCGGTTGTCGGGGTCGAGCAGCTCGGCGATCGCGACGTGGTGGATCTCGTGCACCTCGTCGGGGCTGGCGATGCGCACCTCACCGCGGTCGCGCCAGTAGCCGAGGACCGGGGTGACCGCGAAGTTGCTGGGCGGCAGCCACAGCTCGGGCAGCTCGCCGAAGACCTCGACCTCCGACGGCTCGAGCCCGATCTCCTCGTGGGCCTCGCGCAGGGCCCCCTCCACCGGCGTCTCCCCCGCGTCGAGCGAGCCGCCCGGGAACGACACCTGGCCGGGGTGGGAGCGCATGTGGTGTGCGCGCTCGGTGAGCAGCAGCTCGCCGCGGTGGGCGAGGTCGTCCGGCGTGGTGGGGTCGGCCTCACGGTCGGCGAAGACCATCAGCACGGCGCCGCGCCGGGGGTCGCTGTCGTCGGGCGGCATGAAGCGGGTGAGCTCGTGGACGGTGATCGTCGAGGCGGCCGTCACGACCGGGGACAGCCAGGCCGGCAGCGCGCTGCTGCCCGCCGGGTCGCTCACAGGTCGATCCCGAGGTGCTCGGCCACGAGGTCCTCGACCTCGCCGACCGACGCCACGCCGCCGGAGTCCTGGCCGACGACCGTGCCGTCGGCGTCGACGAAGAGGAAGACCGGCAGGCCGCGACGGGCGATCGCGAAGGTCTCCTCGGCCATCAGGTCACCGCCCGGGTCGGCGACCGAGGGGTAGGTCGCCCCGGTCTCCTCGGCCAGCGCGAGCGCGCCGTCGGGGTGGACGTCGTTGAAGTCGATGCCGAGCACGGCCACCTGCTCGGCGTGCTGCTGGTGGAACTCCTCCAGCGCCGGCATCTCCTCGCGGCACGGACCGCAGTTGGCCTGCCAGAGGTTGATCACCATCGGCCCGCGCAGCGTCGACAGCTCCACGTCGGGACCGCCGCCGAGGCACGGCAGGGTCACCTCGGGCAGCCCGCCCGCCACGGGCTCACCGGTGCCGGGCCGGCAGTCGTCCATCCCGATGCGCGCCTTGACCTCGCGCAGCGCCGGCGTGTCGACCTCGACGTCGGGAGGGCGTACGTCGACCCCGCCGGCGTCGGACGAGCACGCGGCCAACGAGACGGCGAGCAGCAGGGTCGCGAGCGTCCTGCCGAGGAGCTCGGTCATGCAGGTCCCTGGGTGGTGACCAGCTTCTCCGCCTCGACCGGGTCGGTGGGGCCGGTGCCGTAGGAGGGGCAGAGGCGCGCCACGGGGCAGGCGCCGCACGCGGGCTTCTTGGCGTGGCAGCGGCGCCGGCCGTGCCAGATGAGGTGCTGCGACAGCGGCGTCCAGTCGCGCTTGGGGAACAGGGCGCCGACGGCGTGCTCGACCTTGACCGGGTCGCTCTCCTCGGTCCAGCCGAAGCGGCGCGCCAGCCGGCCGAAGTGGGTGTCGACGGTGATGCCCGGGAGCCCGAACGCCTCGCCGCGGACGACGTTGGCCGTCTTGCGACCCACGCCGGGCAGGGTGACGAGGTCCTCCAGCCTGCTCGGCACCTGGCCGTCGAACCTCTCGACCAGCGCCTGGCTGAGCTTGAGCAGCGACTCGGTCTTCTGCCGGAAGAACCCCAGCGGGCCGAGCAGCTGCTCCATGTGCTCGCGCGGGGCGGCGGCCATCGCCTCGGGCGTCGGGTAGGCCGCGAACAGCGCCGGGCTGGCGGCGTTGACGCGCCGGTCGGTGGTCTGCGCGGAGACCACCGTCACGACGAGGCACTCGAAGGGGTTGGTGAAGTCGAGCTCGGTCGCGGCGTCGGGATAGGTCTCGGCGAGGATGCGGTCCATCTTGCGGGCCCGGCGCACGAGCGACGTGTCGGGCTTGACGGGCACGATCGGAGCAGGCACGCGCTCAGCCTACGGTGGCCCTCCGACACCGCCCGAACGGACGCGATGCGGGGCCGACACCCGTGGGAGTGGCCCTTGTGACCCGGACCACGGCTAGGATCGTGCCGATCCCGGCCGTCCGGCAAGAGGCACGCAACGGGGCGCACCTACATGGAGGAATGACGTGGACAACGACGTGCTTCGGCAGGCACCGCTGTTCAGCTCGCTCGACGACGAGGCGGCGACTGCACTGGGCGGTTCGATGGCCGAGACCACGCTCCGTCGTGGCGACGTCCTCTTCCACGAGGGCGACTCGGGCGACAAGCTCTACGTCGTCACCGAGGGCAAGGTGAAGCTCGGCCGCTCGTCCTCCGACGGCCGCGAGAACCTGCTCGCGATCATGGGTCCTGGTCAGATGTTCGGCGAGCTCTCGCTCTTCGACCCGGGTCCGCGCTCGGCGACCGTCACGGCCGTCACCGACGCCACCTTCGCCTCGCTGTCCCACGACGACCTGCTCAAGTGGCTCGAGGGCCGCCCCCAGGTCGCGCGTGGCCTGCTGTCGCAGCTCGCCGGACGCCTGCGCAAGTCCAACGACGTCGTCGCCGACCTGGTCTTCTCCGACGTCCCCGGCCGCGTCGCCAAGGCGCTGCTCGACCTCGCCGACCGGTTCGGCCGCACCGCCGACGACGGCGTCCACGTGCACCACGACCTCACGCAGGAGGAGCTCGCCCAGCTGGTCGGCGCCTCCCGCGAGACGGTCAACAAGGCCCTCGCCGACTTCGCCTCGCGCGGCTGGCTGCGCCTCGAGCCCCGCTCGGTGGTCATCATGGACCTCGAGCGGCTCTCGCGCCGCGCCCGCTGAGACCTCCTCCCGACTTTCTCCGCCGCACTGACCCCCGAAGCGCCGCCCGCGGGCGTCGTACGTCGTGAAGGGGGTCGACATGATCACGGACGACGAAGCGGGGTTCGACGCGTTCGTGACCGCGCGCGGCGCGGCGCTGTCGCGCACGGCGTACCTGCTGACGGGTGACCACCACCTGGCCCAGGACCTGGTGCAGGCCGCGCTGCTGCAGGCGGCGAAGCACTGGCGGCGGATCCACACCTCGCCGGAGGCCTACGTCCGTCGGGCGATGTACCACCAGAACATCTCGTGGTGGCGCCGCCGCAGGCTGGTGGAGACGCCGCTGCTGTCCCACGACGGCGCGGCCCGGCTCGCGGACACCGACCTGCGGCTCACCCTCGACGAGGCGCTCGCGCGCCTGACCGCCAAGCAGCGAACCGTCCTGGTGCTGCGCTTCTACGAGGACCTCACCGAGGTCGAGACGGCGCGCGCGCTCGGCATCACCGCCGGCACCGTGAAGTCGACGACCCGCCAGGCCCTGTCCCGGCTGCGCACCCTCGCGCCGGAGCTGGCCGAGCTGATCGGAGCAGACGCATGACCACCCCGCCGGACGCAGACCTCCGCACCACCCTCCACCGGCTCGCCGACACGAACGAGCCGCTGCCGGTCTCCGACGACCTGTGGCAGCGCGGACGGGCGGCCCGCCGCCGCGGCCAAGCCCTCCTGGTCGCCGCGGTGCTCGCGCTGATCGTCTCCGTCGGAGGAGTCGCCTCCCTCGTGGTCGGTGACGACCGGGAGGCGCGTACGGCGTCCGGCGAGGTGCCGGGCGGGGCCATCCCCAGCCGGATCACCGACGGCACCAACGAGCCGTTCGAGGACGACCTCGCGATCGGGCGGGCCTCGGTGGCCTTCGTCTCCAACCACATCCGCGTGATCACCGCCGAGGACGGGCGCTACCACCACGTCGCGTTCGACGACCCGGAGCTGGCCCTGTCGCGCGAGCCTGCGGTTGCTCTCTCGCCGGACGGACGACGCCTGGCGTGGTCGACGCCGAGCCGCATCGCCATTGCCGACCTGGAGTCCGGCGACATCGTCACGTTCCACCACAACGGAGGTCGTGGCGCCGAGGTCGCCTCCCTGGTCTGGCTGCCGGACTCGGTCCGCCTCAGGTGGCAGGGCGCACACGACGGCCAGGAGGTGGCGGCGGACATCGACGCGACGGGACCGTCGGAGTCCCCCGCCACCCCGGTCGCGGAGCGTCCCGCGGTGACCGGGATCCCCTCACCCGACCTCGACATCCTCGCCATGCGCGCCGACGTCGTCGTCACGGCCGCGCCGTTCCTGCAGGAGGGCGACGGCCCCGGCGGCGGGCCCGAGAGCGAGAGCATCGATCGTGTCCTCCCGACCGACCTCTACCCGGACGGCGCGACGGTGCGACCGCTGGGCTGGGCCGAGGACGACCTCGTCGTGGCGGTGGTCGACCCGCCGCAGAGCGACGTGGTCGAGCACCCGCGCCTGGCCATCTTCACCTCGCCGGACCGCCCGGAGTCCGAGTGGACCTATCGCGAGTTCCTGCCGCGCCTGCCGCCCGTCGAGTCGCTCAGCATCGCCGTGGACCTGGTGCCGGACCTGACGGGCGATCCCTCCCAGCAGCTGACCCACGACTTCGGCACCCCCTCCGACGACGACCCGCCACGGCCGCTGGGGATCGAGCTCTCGCTGTTCATCGGGCTCGGCGTCGCGGCAGCGATCGCCGTACTGCTGGGGCTGCGGTGGCTCTGGCGCCGGTTCCTGGCGGGGTAGTCCCCATCAAAGGGGTCGCCGGAGGGGCCGCAGCACGACCCGTTTGATGGGGACTACCGACGGGCACGTCGGACGGACCGAACGCACGGGCTACCGACCGCTCACGCGGAGCCCCGGCAGGTCGACAGCCGTTCGGTCCGTACGACGGCCAGGCTCAGGCCCGCGGGTCGCGCCCCGCAAAGGCGACGAGCCGGTCGTAGGGCAGTGCGTCGTCCGGGACGCTGACCGGCGGGCCGAAGGCGCCGGCGCGGTTCTCGTCGGTCAGGCCCTGCTGGAGGAACGCCAGCCCGCGCTCGGCCACCTCCGGGTCGAGCGGCATCGAGTGCCCGGTCGCTCGGAGCAGGTCCCAGGTGTGCACCCCGATCTCGGCGCTCTGCCAGTCCGCCATCCCCGCCTCCTCCTCGGAGCGGTCCGCCCAGTGCTCCACGAGGCGGTCGGCGTCGGCGCGGAAGTGCTGGGCCCACTGGTCGTCGGCCACGTCGGGGACCGCCGACCAGTCCACCTCCTCGCCGCGGGCCATCGCGAGGAAGTTGCCCGGAGCGGCCACCAGGTGCCCGACCAGGTCGCGCACGGTCCAGTCACCGCAGTGCGTCGGCAGGTCGAGGTCCTCGGGGTCGAGGGTCGTGAGGGCGGCGCGCGCCTGGTCGAGGGCGCGGGACAGGACGGTCACGGGACGCGGGATGTCGGCCATCCGCCCACGCTAGGGCGGCGTGCCGGGACCGGCAACGCTCAGGAGGAGGTGAGGTAGGCCAGCTGGGCGCGCACCGACAGCTCCGCCGCGCCCCACAGCACCGGGTCGACGTCGGCATAGACGACCTCGACGATCGCCCGCGGCAGCGTGTCGTGCGGGAAGGACCCTCCCTCGCGCGCGGCCGCGTGCAGCCCGCGCAGCGCCTCGCGCACCTGGGCGAGCCGCTGCTCGCGGTGCGCGAGGTAGGTCTCGAGCGCGCCGAGGGCGTCGTCGATCACCGGGCCGTGGCCGGGCCACACGGTCGTGATCCCCTGCTCGCCGCACAGGGCGTGCAGCCGCTGGAGCGAGGAGAGGTAGGCGCCGAGCTGGCCGTCGGGGTGCGCGACGACCGTGGTGCCGCGGCCGAGCACGGTGTCGCCGGTGAGCACCGCCCGGTCCTGCGGGACGACGAACGACAGCGAGTCGGCCGTGTGGCCGGGCGTGGCCACGACGTGCACCTCGAGGCCGCCGACCACGACGACGTCGCCCTCGCCGAGGCCCTCCGAGCCGAGGCGGTGCGCCGGGTCGAGTGCGCGTACGCCGCAGCCGTGCCGCTCGGCGTACTCGCGGGCCGCCTCGCTGTGGTCGGCGTGGTGGTGGGTCAGCAGCACCACGGCCACGTCGCCCGCGGCGGCGTCGATCGCGTCGAGGTGCGACGCGGTGGACGGGCCCGGGTCCACCACGACGGAGCGTGACGAGTGCGGGTCGCGCAGCACCCAGGTGTTGGTGCCTTCGAGCGTCATCGGGCCGGCGTTGGGCGCGAGCACGCACGTCCCGGTCGACCCGAAGACCCCTCCCGACCAGGTCATCGACGAGCCATCAGGTCGGCGTAGGCGGGCGGCGTGGAGAGGATGAAGTCCTCGCCGTCGGCCACGACCTCCGGCATGAACATCTCCACGGTCCGGTCCCGCGCGGCGGCGAGCACCGCGTCGGGGTCGGCGTGCTGGCCCACCTCGAGGCAGGTCAGCCAGGTCGGCGGGAGCATCATGATCTGCTGCTGCTCCACCTGCGCGACAGCGTCGAGCGCGGCCGCCCAGGTGACGGAGGACGACTCGGTCGAGACGTCGCGGGTGACCTGGCCCTCGGGCAGCCCCGCCACGAAGAACCAGGTGCGGTAGCGCCGCGGCTCGAAGACCGGCGTGAGCCAGCCCGACCACGGCCCGAGCAGGTCGGTGCGCAGGACCAGCGACCGCTTCTCGAGGAAGGCCGTCAGCGACAGCTCGCGCGTCTCGAGCGCGACCCGGTCGGCCTCCCAGTCGTCACCGGTGGTGTCGGCGACCACCTCGTCGGCACCCGCCCCCGCGAGGAGGACGCCCGACTCCTCGAAGGTCTCGCGCACGGCGGCGCACACCAGCGCACGGGCCCTCGGCTCGTCGCACCCCAGGCGCGCGGCCCACTCGGCGGGCGACGGCCCGGCCCACAGACCGCGGTCGACCAGCTCGTCGTCGAAGTCGCGCGGGTCGACGCCGCCGCCGGGGAAGACGCACATCCCGCCGGCGAAGGCCATCGACGTCTGACGCCTCAGCAGGTAGACCTCGGGACCGGACGACGCGGCGCCGTCCGCCCCCGGCCGCAGCAGCACGACCGTGGCCGCGTCGCGCGGCTCGGCCGGCGTGGCGCCGCCCTCGGCGTACGACCGGGCCTGTGCGACGAGGGCGTCGGGAAGCGGCAACCGCTCCACGCTGGCCATGGGGGATCAGACCTCGACGATGATCTCGACCTCGACCGGCACGTCCATCGGCAGCACCGACACGCCGACGGCCGAGCGGGCGTGCTTGCCGGCCTCGCCGAAGATCTCGCCGAGCAGCTCGGACGCACCGTTGGCGACCTTGGGCTGGCCGGTGAAGTCGGGCGTCGAGGCCACGAAGACGACGACCTTGACGACCCGCTTCACGTCGTCGAGCGAGCCGATCTCCGCCTTGACCGCGGCGAGCGCGTTGAGGGCGCACTGGCGCGCGCACTCGTAGCCCTGCTCCTCGGTGACCTCTCCGCCGACCTTGCCGACGGCGATCATCTCGCCGTCGCGGGCGGGCAGCTGGCCCGCGGTGAAGACGAGGTTCCCGGTGCGGGCGGTGGGCTGGTAGGCCGCGACCGGCGGGACGACCTCGGGAACGGTGATGCCCAGCTCGGCCAGGCGTGCCTCGGCGCCCACGTCAGCCCTGGCCCGGGCGCTTGAGGAAGGCGACGAGCCCACCCTGGGCGTTGGTGTGGATGGCCACCAGCTCCCAGCCGTCCTGGCCGAAGTTGTTGAGCATCAGCGCTTCGTTGTGGAGCGGAATCGGCGCCACCTGGTATTCCCACTTCGTCATGGCTCGCACCCTACTCGGGGCCCATCCGCACGGGCAGACGTCCTCCCGCGGACTGACGCGGCGCCTGTCGGCTCCGTCTATCGTCCGCACCATGGACGAGCACCCGTGGCGGCTGGGCCCGCGCGCGCGGCTGTGGTTCGACCGCCTGCTCGTCGGTGTCGTGCTCGTCCTCGGCGGCGTCGGCCACGCCGCGGCGGGCCAGCCGGTCGCGGCGCTGCTCACCGTCGTGGAGGCCGTGCCGCTGCTGTGGCGGCGCCGGCACCCGTGGCCGGTGTTCCTCGCGGTGGCGGGGGCCAGCGTCCTCCAGGCCGCGGTGGAGGCCGAGCCCATCGTCGGCCAGCTCGCCTTCCCCGTCGCGGTCTACTCCGTCGCCCGCTGGTCGCCGCGGTGGCAGTCGGTGACCGCGCTCCTGGTCGGCTACGCCGGCGCCGTGGTCGCGGCGGTGCGCTGGATCCTCGGCTTCGGAGCCGGCGAGCTGACCGTCGCCAACCTCGCGCCCTACACCGTGACGATCAGCGCCATCGTCACCGCCGCGTGGGCGCTCGGCTTCGCCGCGCAGGAGCGGGAGAGGTACGTCGCCTCGCTGGTCGCGCGCGCCGAGCAGGCCGAGCGGATGGCCGAGCGCGAGGTCGAGCTGGCGGCGCGCGACGAGCGGTCGCGCATCGCCCGCGAGATGCACGACGTGGTCGCCCACGGGCTGTCGGTCATCGTCATCCAGGCCGACGGCGCCCGCTACGCCGCCGCGAAGGACCCCGGGGTCGCGGTGGGCACCCTGGAGACGATCTCCACCACCGGCCGCGAGGCGCTCACCGAGATGCGGCGGCTGCTGGGGCTGCTCCGCGACGGCGACACCGGCGTCGCGCCGCAGCCCGGGCTCGGCGACGTACGCCACCTCGTCGACGAGGCACGCGCGGCGGGGACGCGGGTCGAGGCCGACCTCCCGGCGCCCGTGCCGGAGGTGCCCGACGGCGTTGCGCTGGCGGCCTACCGCATCGTGCAGGAGGCCCTCACCAACGTCCGCAAGCACGCCGGCCCCGGCGCGACGGTGCGGGTACGCCTCGCCGTGGGCCGAGCGGTCGAGGTCGAGGTGCGCGACGACGGGCGCGGTGCCGCGGCGGACACCGACGGGCACGGGCTCGGCCTGGCCGGCATGCGCGAGCGCGCCGCGGTCCACGGCGGGACGCTGGAGGCCGGACCGGCTGCGGGCGGCGGGTTCGCGGTGTCTGCGAGGCTGCCGCTGTGACCGAGGGACCAGCAGCAGCGCCCGTCCGCGTCTTCCTCGTCGACGACCAGCAGATGGTGCGCGCGGGCTTCCGGATGCTCGTGGAGAGCCAGGACGACATGGTCGTCGTCGGCGAGGCCGGCGACGGCGGCGAGGCACTCGAGCGGCTGGCCGTCACCACCGCCGACGTCGTCCTGATGGACGTCCGGATGCCGCGGCTCGACGGGGTGGAGACCACCCGGCGGCTGCTCGCGACCGACGCGCCGCCCCGGGTGATCGTGCTGACCACCTTCGACCTCGACGAGTACGCCTTCGCCGCGATCCGCGCCGGCGCCTCGGCCTTCCTGCTCAAGGACGCCGCGCCGCCCGACCTCCTCGGCGCCATCCGGGCGGTGCAGGCCGGCGACGCCGTCGTTGCGCCGAGCACCACCCGCCGGCTGCTCGACCACTTCGCCGCCCTGCCCGACCCCGCTGCTGCGGCGACCACCGACGACCGGCTGGCGCTGCTCACCGAGCGCGAGGTCGAGGTGCTCACCCTCATCGCCCGCGGCCTCAGCAACACCGAGATCGCCGCCGAGCTCGTGGTCGCCGAGACCACCGTCAAGACCCACGTCGGCCGGATCCTGGCCAAGACGGGCTCGCGTGACCGGGTCCAGCTCGTGGTGCTCGGCTACGAGTCGGGGCTCGTGTCGGCCTGACGAGCCTCCCTGGGGTCACCGGACATCCGGTGACACACGACGCTCACCCGGCAGCGACCCGGTCGAGCCACTCGGCCAGCAGCTGCCGCTCGGGCCCGCTGAGGACGTCGAGCCGGGGCGCGACCGCGCGGAGCGAGATCGCGGCAGCGACCGGCGCGTCCCGCACGACGTCCGCCCGCGCCCCGTCGGCGACGACGATCGCGGCCAGGACGGCGTCCATCATGGCCTCCCCCAGCCCGGCGTCACGCGCGTCGGCCGGGGTCGCGAGGAGGGCGTGCACCGCGCCGATCCCCGCAGCGTGGATGAGGTCGACGGCACGGGCCTCGGGCACCCGGAGCAGGCCCGCGACCGCCAGCCGGTGCACGCGGGTGGCCAGGACCTCACGACCTGCCCGGGCCGCCGACGACCCGACAGCCCGGTCCGGGTCGACCAGGAGCCGGAAGACGGCGGGGTTCGCGAGCCCGAACTCGACCTGCCGGCGCCAGCTCGACCGGAGGTCCTCGAGCGGGTCCGCGCCGGCCGCCTCGGCGGCGGCCATCCCGGCCGTCTTGTCGGCGACGAACGTCGTCATCACGTGCTCGGCGACCGACTCGAGGAGCCCGTCCTTGTCGCCGAACAGCCGGTAGATCGTCGGCGCCTGCACGCCGGCGAGCTCCGCCACCCCGCGGGTCGTCATCGCCGCAGGGCCTCCCTCCCGGAGCAGGCTCGCGGCCGCGTCGACGATGGCACGGCGGGTGTCGGTGCGGGCGCCGCCGCGGGTCTCGCCGCCGGGCTCGGCGCTGGTTTCGGCGGGAGTCTCGGAGCCGGTGTCCACGGACCAAGGATAACGGCGTGTTGCTAACGATGGAACGGTCTCCTATGGTGAGTGTTATCACTGATAACACGAAGGACGTACCCATGATTGCGATCACCGGCGCCACCGGCGCCCTCAACGGCGCCACCGTCGACCACCTCCTCCACCGCGTGCCGCCCGACGAGCTCGTCGTCGTCGCGCGCGACGTCGCCAGGGCCGACCGGTTCGCCCGGCTCGGCATCGAGGTCAGGCGGGGCGACTACGCCGACGCCGAGTCCCTGCCTGCGGCCTACGACGGCGCCGACCAGCTGCTCCTGGTCTCGTCCAACGACCGGGGCGCCGACACCGTGGCGCTGCACCGCGCCGCGATCGACGCGGCCGTCGCCGCCCGGGTCGGCCGGATCCTCTACACCAGCCACCAGGCCGCAGCGCCGGACAACCCGTTCCACCCGGGCACGGTGCACGCCGCCACCGAGCAGCTCCTGGCCGGGTCGGGGGTCGCGTGGACCTCGCTGCGCAACGGCTTCTACGCCCACAGCCTCCAGTGGCTGGCCGGGCCGTGGCGCGAGACGGGGGTGATCGCCGTACCCGGTGACGGGCCCGTGTCGTGGACCGCCCGCGAGGACGCCGCCGAGGCCGCGGCCGTCGTGCTCGCGTCCGACGGGGCGTACGACGGCCCCGTCACGCTGACGGCGCCGGCCGCGCCCACGTTCGTCGAGCTGTCCGACGTCGCGTCGGAGCTCGTGGGTCGCAGGATCACCAGCACGGTCCTGACGGAGGACGCGTGGCTCGCCGCCCAGGCGGAGGCGGGCGTGCCGCCCCAGGCGTCGAGCTTCCTCCTCGGGTTCTACCGCGGCGCGCGCGAGGGCTTCTTCGCCGGCACGGACCCGCTGCTGGGAGAGCTCCTGGGCCGCGAGCCGCGCAGCGCACGCGACGCCCTGGCCCTCACCTGACCCCCGAGGACGTCCCGCAGGCCGGTCCGCCCGTCCCGCGGTCACCACGTCCTCAGGCACCGGTGTCCTCCCACGGTCGTACCCCGACCACCAGAGGTGCGACCGCGGACGGACCACAGGTCCGTGCCGGGGACCGACGATCGTGCGGGCCGGTCCGAGGAGGGTCGTCCCCATGACGACGACCCTCCAGCACACCGCCCTCGCCGCGAGCGCCCGCGGCCTCACCCGCACCTACGGCAGCGGCGACAACACGGTGCACGCCCTCCGCGGCGTCGACCTCGACCTGCCCGCCGGCCGGTTCACCGCGATCATGGGCCCGAGCGGCTCCGGCAAGTCCACCCTGATGCACTGCCTCGCCGGGCTCGACGCCGCCACGTCGGGCACGGTCACCGTCGCCGGTCGCGACCTCGCCGGCCTCGACGACACCGCCCTCACCCTCTTCCGGCGCGAGCACATCGGCTTCGTGTTCCAGGCCTTCAACCTGCTGCCCATGCTCACCGCGGGGCAGAACATCGTGCTCCCGCTCGAGCTCGCCGGCCGTCCCGTGGACCGCGAGCGCCACGAGCAGGTCGTCGGCGTGCTGGGCCTCGCCGACCGCCTCGGCCACCTGCCGAGCCAGCTGTCCGGCGGCCAGCAGCAGCGCGTCGCGATCGCCCGCGCGCTGGTCACGCAGCCCGACATCGTCTTCGCCGACGAGCCCACCGGCAACCTCGACAGCGAGGCGAGCGCCGAGGTGCTCGGGCACCTGCGGCGCTCGGTGCGCGAGCTCGGCATGACCGTCGTCATGGTCACCCACGAGCTCGACGCGGCGGCCTACGCCGACGACGTGGTGGTCATCCACGACGGCGTCGTCACCGCCCACCTCACCCGGCCCGGCCAGGACGAGCTGGTCGCCGCACTGCGGGGACGGAGCGCCTGATGCGCAGCGTCCTGCTCGCCTCGCTGCGCCACCACACGCGCAGGTACGTCGCCGCCGCGCTCGCCGTGGTCATCGGCGTCGCCTTCGTCGTCGTCACCGGGATGCTGACGGGCGCGACCCGCGCCGGGCTGACCGCGGACGTCGGCGCGCCCGTCGCGGCGGTCGACCGCGTCGTCACCGTCGACCGGGCCCGCGACGCCACGCGGCTCATCGACGCCGCCGCGAAGGAGGGCGTCCCCGCGCTCACGCTGGGCTACGCCATGGAGACCGTCACCCGCGACGGCGTCCAGCTCGCGGCGACGGCCGACATCGCCGAGGTGTCCCTCGACCCGGCCCTGCAGTGGCAGGAGCTCGAGGACGGCCGGTTCCCCGACGCCGCCGGAGAGGCGGTGGCCGACGCCAACGCGGCCAAGAGCACCGGGGTCGGCCTGGGCGACGTCGTCAGGATCGGGACCGGCGCGGCCGCCGCCGACGTCGAGGTCGTCGGCCTGGTCGACAGCCCGCCCGCGATGGGCGCCTCGCTCTACGTGCCGTGGGAGGTGCTCGAGGGGTTCCGCGCGACGCTGTGGGTGGAGTCGGTCGCCTGGGGCGGCTCCGAGGGGCTCGCGTCGACGGTCGCGCCCGGCTCGACCGTCGAGTCGGCCGACGACTGGGTCGCGGCCAGGCAGGCCGAGATCTCGCGCGGCGTCGACGTGCTCGCCGTGATGGCGCTGATCTTCGTCTTCATCGCGCTGTTCGTCGGCGTGATGGTCATCGCCAACACGTTCGCCATCCTCTTCGCCCAGCGCCAGCGCGACTTCGCCCTGCTGCGGTGCGTCGGCGTCACCCGGCGCCAGCTCCGCCGGGCGGTGCGGCTCGAGGCGTTCGCGCTCGGCGTCGTGGCGTCGCTCGCCGGCGTCGCCGTCGGCGCGGCGTCGGGCTACGGCCTCGTCGCGCTCGTGCGGCACTGGTTCGCCGACATGGGTGCCGCGCGTCTCGACCCGGTGTGGACCGGAGGCGGCTTCGCCATCGGCCTCCTCGTCACGCTCCTCGCTGCCTGGCTGCCAACGCGCGCCGCGACCAAGGTGGCGCCGCTGGCAGCGCTGCGGCCCGACACGGGCGTCGACGTACGCTCCGCCGCCGGCCGCTGGCGGCTCGCGTCCGCCGCGCTCCTCCTGGTCGCGGGCGCGGCGGGGATGGCCGTCTCGGTGGCCACGCAGGCCGTGCCGGTGATGCTCGTCGGCGGCGCTGCCGCCTTCGTCGGCGTGCTCCTGCTGGGCCCCGTCCTGGTGCCGGCGCTCATCCGCCTCGTCGGCCGGCTGGCCGGCAGCGGTCCGGTGCGCACCCTCGCGACGGGCAACGCGGTGCGCAACCCGAGGCGTACGGCGACCACCGCCGCGTCGCTGCTCATCGGCGTCACCCTCACCACGGCCGTCCTCACCGGGCTGGCCTCCTCGCGCACGGAGCTCGACCGGGAGATGGACACCTCGCACCCGCTCGACGCGACGATCACGGCGGTCGACGGCCCGCTCGAGGCAGACCTCGCCGAGCGGACGACGGCGGTCACCGGGGTCGCCGACTCGGCCGTGCTCGACGGCACGATCGCCACCATCGCGGGCGTCGAGCTGCCTGTGGCCGCGGTCCCGCAGGGGCTCGACGTGGTGCGCGGGCCCGACGATCTCGCGCCGGCCGACGGGGTGCTCGTGCTGCCCTCCGACGTCATCGACGAGCTGCCGGGCAAGGTGGGCGACCGCGTGTGGAGGGACCTCGAGGCCACCGTGGCCGTCGACGGCCGGGAGCGCACGCTGGAGGTCGAGCCGGCCAGCGGGTGGGGCCGCGCCGGTCTCGTCTCCGCGGCCACGCTCGCCGCGCTCGACGCGTCGCCGCAGCCGACGGCTCTGTGGGTCCGCGCCACCGACGGTGCGGACGCCGAGGACCTCCGCGGTGACCTGGCCGCGCTCGCCGGCGCCAGCGGCGCCGGGCTCGACGGCGGCTACTCCCAGCGGGCGTGGGTCGGCCTCCAGGTCGACGTCCTGACCGGCGCGGTCGTCGGCCTCCTCGCGATCGCCATCGTGATCGCGCTCGTCGGCATCGCCAACACGCTGGGCCTCTCGGTGCTCGAGCGCGGCCGGGAGAACGCCCTGCTCCGGGCGATGGGCCTGACCCGTACGCAGCTGCGGCGGGCGATGGCGACCGAGGGACTGCTGCTGTCGGCGGTCGCGACGCTGCTCGGCACGGCGCTCGGGCTGGTGTTCGCCTGGGTCGGCGTGCAGGTGCTGATCGCGAGCGTCGTCGACGACGCCCGGCTGACGGTGCCGGTGCTGCAGGTGGGCGGTGTCGCCGTCGTGGCGGCCCTCGCCGGCCTCGCCGCGTGCGTCGTACCGGCGCGCAAGGCCGCACGGGTCACCCCGGCGGCGGGCCTGGCCCTGGACTGAGGGCCGACAGGGTCCCCGGGAACGCCCGGGCACGGCACGGGCCCCGGACCTCCTCGGGGGAGGGGTCCGGGGCCTGTCGTCACTGCCTCAATCTGTCTTGCGCGCCACCAGCACGCCGAGCACGGCGTAGCCGACGACCAGGTGGAGGCAGGCGACCGCGTGACCGACGGTCTCGCCGAAGATGCCGAGCGCCGGGATGGTCACCACGGCCCAGCTCTCGGCGACCATGGGCCAGAAGCGGGTGACGCCCCGCCACCGACCCGCGATGGCGATGCGGATGCCGATGAGGAACATGCCGAGCATCGACAGCGGCCAGAACGCGTCGAGGAGCAGCCACCCGACCTGGTCCATGTCGGTGAACCCCAGGCCGTCGCCGGCGGTGGAGCAGATCGCGAGCAGGACGGCGGCGGCCTCCACGCGCAGCACGGCCCGGGCCAGCCGGCCGACGCCGAGCGCACGGGTCCGCCACAGCGTCCGGAGCAGGAACAACAGGCCGACCTGGAAGAGGCCGGAGGACAGCGAGAACGCCAGCTCGGCACCGCGGGTCTGCGGGTCGAGGCCGACGACGGCCATCGTCGCGGCCCACGCCAGCGCGCCGGTGGTGAGCACCAGGCCGTGGACAGCGTAGGGACGGGTGGGGGTCGCGGTGCCGTTCGCGGCGGCGGCGACGTCCGAGCGGGCGGGGGCGGGTGAGTGCGAGACGGTCACGATCGGGATCCTTCGGTGGCAGGGACGGGGCCGCTGTCTGCGGCACACCCCGACGTTCGCGGACCCGGTGACCCGCCGGTCAGGGAGGAGCGTCCCGACGTCGGTCCCGTCGCCGGGTCCCGTGGACGAGGGACCTCGGTCCCGGGACGACGGGACCCCTCCGCGGTGATACTGCTCGCGTGAGGAAGGTCTTCGAGCCCGTCGCGATCGCCGTGATCTGCCTCGCCGCGGTCGCCGCCTCCCTCTGGCTCGACCTCGCCACCACGGGCGCCGAGCGCGCCGCCGCCTCCACCGAGCAGGCCACCGCCACCGCGGTCCCCGGGCTGCTGCTGGCCGTCGCGGCTGTGGTGGTGCTCGTGCACCGGCCCGGTGACGCCGTCGGCCGCCTTCTCGGCGTGGTCGCCTGCTGGTGGACCCTCGACGGCACGCTCTACGGCTGGGTGCCGTTCAGCCTGGCCCGCGACCTGCCCGGCACCGACCTGGGCTACTGGTTCGTCGCCCGCATGGGCGCGTTCCTGCTGTCCGGCCTGGTCGCGCTGCTCCTGCTCTACCCCACCGGACGGCTGCTGCGCGGCCGCTGGCGGACCGTCGCGATGGTCGTCGCCTGCGCCTCGCTCGCGCTGCCGGTGATGCTGCTGCTCGCCCCGGACCCCGTGGTGTTCTCCGCCGGTGAGCCGGTCGGGTCGACCGAGCTGGTCGACCTGCCGGTCTCCGACGCCACGGCCGCGACCGCCCTGCGGGTCGCCCAGCTGCTGACCTTCGGCTCGGTCATCGGTGCCGTGGCGATGGTGTGGGTGCGGCACCGGCACGCCGACGCCCGTGAGCGTACGCAGCTGAAGTGGCTGCTGTGGGCCGGCATCATGTGCGTGCTGGTGGTGCTGGCCGGCGCCACCTTGTCGGTCGGGGGCACCGTCACCACCGTCCTCCTTGGCCTGGCGGTGGCGGCGCTCGCCGTCTCGGTCTCCGTCGGCCTGCTCCGACCCGGGCTCGGCGACGTCGACGCCCTGGTCGCGTGGACGCTCACCACGGCCGCCGTCGCCGGCGTCGTGGTGGTGGTCGACCTCGCCGTGCTGGCCGCGGGCACCACCCTGCTCGGGGAGCAGCTCGACGAGCGCGACGTCACCCTCGTGGTGCTGGTCCTCGCCGTGGTCGTCTACAGCCCGCTGCGCACGTGGCTGGGCGGGCTCGTGCGCCGCGCGCTGCTGGGGCGTCGCGGCGACCGGTACGGCGCGGTGTCCGCACTCGCCGCCCGGCTGGAGACCACCGGCACGGTGGACGAGCAGCTGCCGGCCCTCGCCGGCGCGTTCGCCGAGACCTTCAAGGTCGGCCACGTGCGCGTGGAGGTGGTGGCGCCCGACGGCGGCGTGCTCTCAGCGTCCCACGGCACCGCACCCGTCGAGGTGCAGGAGATCGACATCGCCTACCAGGGCGAGCGCGTCGGCCGCCTCGTCCTGCCGGCCCAGGGCTTCCGCTCCATGCTGTCCCAGCGGGACCAGGGCCTGCTGGTCGACCTCGTCCGCCAGGCCGCGGTGGCGGTCCGGGCGCGGCTGCTCGCCACCGAGCTGCAGGAGAGCCGCGAACGGCTCGTGCTCGGCCGGGAGGACGACCGGCGGCGCATCCGCCGCGACCTCCACGACGGCCTCGGCCCCGCGCTGGGTGGCGTCGCCCTCCGGCTCCAGGCCGCGGGCAACGCCATCGACGACGACCCCGACCGCGCTCGCGAGCTCGTCGCCCTGGCCCGCACCGAGATCGGCGAGGCGCTGGACGACGTACGCCGGCTCGTGCACGACCTGCGACCGCCCGCCCTGGACGACCTGGGCCTCGAGGCCGCCGTGCGCCAGCAGGCCGACCGGGTCCGCCCGGAGGTCGACGTGGAGGTCGAGGCCGAGGGGACGACGGGGCTGCCGGCCGCCGTCGAGGTCGCGGCCTACCGCATCGTCGCGGAGTCGCTCACCAACGTGGTCCGCCACGCGGGGGCCAGCCGGGCCCGGGTACGCCTGCTGGCCGGTACGTCGGCGCTGGAGGTCGAGGTCGCCGACGACGGCCGCGGCATCGGCCCGGACGTCACCGCCGGGGTCGGCCTGCTGTCGCTGCGCGAGCGCGCCGAGGAGCTCGGCGGGCGCTGCGAGGTGGTCTGCCCCGCGTCCGGCGGCACCACGGTGCGCGCGGTGCTGCCCTACGGCGCGGCGAGGGACGAGACTGGGCGCGTACCTGTGCCAGGGAGGACCATCCCGTGACCGATCCCATCCGGCTGCTCGTCGTCGACGACCACCCCGTCTTCCGCGACGGGCTCGCGTCCCTGCTGGCCCCGCTGCCCGGGATGGAGGTCGTCGCCCGTGCCGCCGACGGCGCCGAGGCCGTCAGGCTGGTCGAGGAACACCGTCCCGACGTGGTGATCATGGACGTGCAGATGCCGGTGATGAACGGCATCGACGCCACCCGCGCGGCCGTCGCGGCCCACCCCGGCGTGGGCGTGCTGGTGCTCACGATGGGCGAGGACGACGGCACCGTGCTCTCCGCGCTGCGCGCGGGAGCGCGGGGCTACCTCCGCAAGGGGGCCGACCAGGACGAGATCGTGCGCGCCGTGTCGACGGTCCACGGGGGCGGGGTCGTGTTCGGCGCCTCGCTGGCCGCCCGGATCGCCGAGGTGCTCGCGCCGACGGCCCGCCCGGAGCGTCCGTTCCCCGAGCTCACCGAGCGGGAGACCGAGGTGCTCGACCTGATCGCCGCCGGGCGCAACAACGCCCAGATCGCCCAGCAGCTCTTCCTGTCCCCCAAGACCATCCGCAACAACATCACCAGCATCCTCGCCAAGCTGCAGGCGACCGGCCGCGCGGACGTCATCATCCGGGCCCGCGACGCAGGACTGGGCCGCCAGGGGTGACGACGCCGGGCGCCGGTGGCACTAGGTTCCGGGCATGGAGCAGCGGACTGATGCGGCCGAGAGCCGCGAGAAGAGCGACGGGCTCGACCCCTTCGAGAGGTTCGTGGAGATCTCGACCAAGCTGATCAGCCGGGCGCCGTTCTTCGCGGTGTGCGTGGCGGTCGTGGTGATCTGGGCCTTCAGCTATCCGCTGTGGACGTCGACCACCAAGTGGGAGCTGGCGATCCACACCTTCGGTGCGGTGCTCTCGCTCCTCCTGCTGGTGCTGCTCGAGAACGCCGGCCGGCGCAACACCGAGGCCATGCAGGAGAAGCTCAACGTGCTGGCCGAGGCGCTCGCCGCGCTGATGGAGTCACGCGCCGCCGACGACCCCGGGCTCGACGAGGCGGTGACCAACCTGCGCGAGGCCGTCGGCCTGGAGGAGCGCCACTCGCTGTGACGTCCAGGGGCGCGGTCCGGCTCAGCCGGCCAGCAGCCGCAGGGTGATCTCCCGGTTGGGTGACGTCGTCGGGTCCGTGCCATCGTGGGCGCCGGCCACGGGGTGCACCATCACCTCGTCGACGCCGTACTCCTGCGCCAGCTCCTCGATCCGGGCCCGCGCCTGCTCGGCCGAGCCGACGATCCAGCGCCCCGACATGGCGTGCCCGACGGAGCGCTGGTCCGGGGTCATCTCGACCACCTCCGCCTCCTCGACGAGCCGCTGCGGGTGGAGCGGGGCGCCGGTGCGGAGCGCGATCATCTGCTGCACGTTGGGCAGCGCCTGGCGGCGCGCCTCCTCCTCGGTCTCGGCGACGACGGCGTTGACGGTGAGGAAGGTGCGGGGCTCCGGGTGCTCCGGGGAGGGCCGGTACGACGACCGGTAGAGGTCGAGCGCGACGCCGGTCCCCTCGCCGGAGAAGTGGTGCGCGAAGACGTACGGCAGGCCCTTCTCCGCCGCGAGGCGGGCGGAGTAGTCCGAGGACCCCAGCAGCCACATCTCGGCGACCGACGTGGCCGCCGGCGTCGCGCGCAGCGGCTGGCGGCGCGGCCCGATCTGGAGCTCCACGCCGTCGGTCGACATCAGCGTGCGGATGTCCTCGACGTACTCCGGGAACTTGCTCACGGCCTCGTCGGCCGACTCGGCGCTGCCGCCGCGCAGGACGTACCTGGTGAGCGGGTCGGTCCCGGGCGCGCGGCCGATGCCGAGGTCGATGCGGCCGGGGAAGGCGGCCTCGAGGAGGGCGAACTGCTCGGCGACCACGAGCGGCGCGTGGTTGGGCAGCATCACGCCGCCGGAGCCGACCCGGATCCGCGACGTCGCCGAGGCGAGCATGGCGATCACGACGGGCGGGTTGGTCGCGGCGACGGCCGGCATGTTGTGGTGCTCGGCGACCCAGTAGCGGCGATAGCCGAGCTCGTCGGCCACCTGCGCCAGGCTGCGGGAGGCGGCCACGGCGTCGCCGGTGGTCTGGTCGCTGCGGACGGGCACGAGGTCGAGGACGGAGAGTGCAGTCACTGCCGACCCAGCGTCGCGGGCGCCGCTCTTATTCCGCGGCAGCGGCCCGGCGGACGTCACAGCCGGTCCGATTGCCCTCACGTGCACGCGAGGTCCTAGCGTCGTCCCGTGAGCACCGAGACGACCGCCGGCACCGACCGGTCCAGCGAGCGGCTGCTCGCGCCGGCCTACGCCGCCACGACCATCGGCCTGTTCTCCCTCATCGCCTTCGCGGCCTTCGAGTCGATGGCGGTCACCACGATCATGCCGACGGTCGCCCGGGCCCTCGACGGCTTCGACTACTACGCGCTGTCCTTCGCCGCCCCCTTCGCGAGCGGCGTCGTCGGCATGGTCGCCGCGGGGATGTGGGCCGACCGACGCGGACCGCTCCGGCCGCTGCTCGTCTCCCTGGTCACCTTCTCGCTCGGGCTCCTGGTGTGCGGCACGGCGCCGGCGATGGAGGTCTTCGTGCTGGGCCGGATCGTGCAGGGCCTCGGCAGCGGCGCGATGGTCGTGGTCGCGTACGTCCTGGTCGGCCTGGTCTACCCGGCGCGCCTGCAGCCGGCGGTCTTCGCCTCCTTCGCGGCCGCCTGGGTGCTGCCGGCGCTGTTCGGGCCGGGCGTCGCGGCGTTCGTGGCGCACGCGGTCGGGTGGCGGTGGGTCTTCCTCGGCATCGTCGTGCTGGTCGCCGTCGCGGCGGCCCTGGTCACCGGCACGGCCCGGCGGCAGCCGGTGCCCGAGGACCCGGCCAAGGCTCCGCTCGCCCGGCTGGGCTGGGCGGTGCTCGCGGCCGTCGCCGTGCTGGCGCTCGAGCTCGTCGGCTCGGGGACGGGGCTGGTGCTCGTCGCCGCGGCGGGCGCCTTCGTGCTCGTCGTCGTCGGGCTCCGCCCGCTGCTGCCGCCCGGCACGCTGAGGGGCGGGCGCGGGCTGCCGTCGGTCATCGCCACCCGCGGCCTGCTCGCCGCGTCGTTCTTCTGCGCCGAGGCCTACATCGTCTACGTGCTTCAGGAGCGCTGGGACCTCACGCCCGGCCAGGCCGGCATCGCGCTCACCTGTGTCGGCGTCGTCTGGGCGACCTCGAGCCAGGTGTCGTCCCGCCTCGGCGAGCGCGTCTCGCACGGCGCCGCCCTGCGGTTCGGGACGAGCGTCGTGCTGGTCGGCGTGGGTGCCATCGCGCTGCTGGTCTGGCTGCGAGCCGGAGGTACGGCGGTGCCGGCGGCCGCGCCCGTCGCGGCGTACGTCCTCGCGAGCGTCGGCATGGGCTTCGCCTACCCCCGCACCGGCGTCGCGATGCTCGCCGACACGACCGACGAGGACCGCGGCTTCAACTCCTCGGCCCTCACGGTGGCCGACTCGCTCGGGGCCGCCCTGGCGCTGTCGGTCAGCGGCATCGCGTACGCGACCGCCGAGCGCGCGGGCCAGGACCCGTTCCCGGTGGTCTACGCCCTCGCGGTCGCGATCGGCGTCCTCGGGGTCCTCGCGGCGATCCGGGCGGCCCAGCCGGCCGGCTCGTCGACCGCCTGACCCGCGCGGGGCTTTGCACCCGGGTTTCGTGCTTCGAGGTCGAGATCTCCACCTGTAGGCAGGGGAGTCACCGGATATCCGGTGACTCCAGGACGGAAGCGCCACCCCGGCGACACCACCCCGGTGACTCCCCTGCCTCCCCCCTCAACGGCGCCGGAGCGCCGCCTCCACGAGGGCCGGCGGTGCGTAACCCCGGTCCGCCTCGTTGAGCGTGGTCCCCGGCGGGACGATCTCGTCGATCCGGTCGAGCACGTCGGCCGGCAGGACCACCTTCTCGACGCCGAGCTGCGACTCGAGCTGGTCGAGGGTGCGGGGCCCGATGATCGCCGACGACACCGCCGGGTGCGCGAGCACGAACCCGAGGGCGAGGTGGATCATCGACAGGCCGGCCTCGTCGGCGAGCTCCTGCAGCTGGTGGACCGCCTCGAGCTTGACCCGGTTCTCCGGGCTGCTGGGGTCGTGGCGCGCCGGCTGGCGCTCGAGCCGGCTCGAGGTGAGCTGCGGCTCCTCGCCGCGCCGGTAGCGGCCCGAGAGCCAGCCGCCCGCGAGCGGGCTCCACGGCAGCACGCCGAGACCGTACTTCTGCGCCGTCGGGAGGATGTCGCGCTCGACCTCGCGGGCGAGGATCGAGTACGGCGGCTGCTCGGTGACGGGACGCTCGCGCTGGCGCTTCTCGGCCACCCACTGGGCCTCGACGACCTGGGACGGCAGGAACGTGGAGGTGCCGATGTAGCGCACCTTGCCCTGCCGGACGAGGTCGGTCAGCGCGCCCAGCGTCTCGTCGATGTCGACCTCCGGCCGCGGCCGGTGCACCTGGTAGAGGTCGATGTGGTCGGTCTGCAGCCGGCGCAGCGAGTCCTCGACCTCGCGGACGATCCAGCGGCGCGAGTTGCCGGCCCGGTTGGGGTCCTCGTCGTGCATGCTGCCGTGGAACTTCGTCGCCAGGACCACCTCGTCGCGGCTGCCCCTGCGGGCCTGCAGCGCCTTGCCGACGATCTCCTCGGACTCGCCGCGGGCATAGACGTCGGCGGTGTCGATGACGTTGATGCCCGCGTCCAGCGCGCGGTGGATGATCGCGATGGACTCGTCGTGGTCGGGATTCCCCCACGCGCCGAACATCATCGCGCCGAGGGTCAGCGGGCTGACCTGGACGCCGGTGCGGCCCAGCGGACGGTAGTGCTCGAACGTCATGCGGTCTCCTGGTGGACTGTGGCGGGCTGGGGTGCGTACTGGCTGGCGGGCCGCTCGAGGCCGAGGTGGTCGCGCAGCGTGCTTCCTGTGTACTCCGTGCGGAACAGGCCGCGGCGGCGCAGGATCGGCACCACCTCCTCGATGAAGACGTCGATGCCCCCCGGCAGCCACGGCGGCATGACGTTGAAGCCGTCGGCCGCACCCTGCTCGGCCCACTCCTGGATGGTGTCGGCGACCTGGTCGGGCGTGCCGGTGACGACGCGGTGCCCGCGCGCGCCGGCGAGCCGGTGGCAGAGCTGGCGCAGGGTCGGCTGCTCGCGGTCGACGATGTCGAGCACGAGCTGGAAGCGGCTGCCCTCGCTGCGCTCGACGTCCGCGTCGATGACCTCGCGCGGGAACGGCCCGTCGAGGTCGTACGACGACAGGTCGACGCCGGTGAGCCGGTGCAGCTGGGCCAGCGAGTACTCCGGCTGCGTGAGGTCGTTGAACTGCTCGTGCAGCTCCTCGGCCTCCCGCGCGGTCGAGGCGATGAACGGGCTGATGCCCGGCAACACCTTGAGGCCGTGCGGGTCACGGCCCTGTGCCCGGGCGCGGGACTTGATGTCGGCGTAGAACTCCTGCGCCGACCCGAGCGTCTGGTGCGCGGTGAAGATGGCCTCCGCCCAGCGGGCGGCGAAGGACCGGCCGTCCTCCGACGACCCGGCCTGCACGTAGACCGGCCGGCCCTGGGGCGAGCGCGGTGCGTTGAGCGGACCCTTGACCCGGAAGAACCGGCCGACGTGGTCGACGGTGTGGATCTTGTCGGTGTCGGCGAAGAGCCCGCTCTCCCGGTCGGCGACGACCGCGTCGTCCTCCCAGCTGTCCCACAGCTTGGTGATGACCTCGACGTACTCCTCGGCGCGGGCGTAGCGGTCGCGGTGCAGCGGGTGGGCGTCCAGACCGAAGTTGAGCGCCGCGTTGGCCGCGCCCGTCGTCACGATGTTCCAGCCAGCGCGGCCCTTGCTCAGGTGGTCAAGCGCGGCGAACTGGCGCGCGAGGTTGTAGGGCTCGGTGTACGTCGTCGACGCCGTGCCGATCACGCCGATCCGCTCGGTCGCCGCCACGATCGCCGTCATCACGGTGATCGGCTCCAGGCGGAAGCGGGCGGCGTACTTGATGTTCTCCGCCAGCGAGGGGCCGTCGGCGAAGAAGACGGCGTCGAACTTGGCGGCCTCCGCCTTCTGCGCGAGCTCCTGGTAGTAGTCGATGTCCAGGATCCGCTCGGTCTGGCTGCCCGGGTGGCGCCAGGCCGCTTCGTGGTGGCCGTCGGGGTAGATGAACAGGTTGAGGGCGAGCTGCTTGCCGGAGCCGGTCACGAGGCCGCCCTCTCGCCGAGGTCGGCGCGCACCGGCCGGCCGGGCGCGTCGTGGTCGTCCTCGACCCCGAGCTCGGACAGCAGCTGGGCCCGGAGCCGGGCGAAGGCGGGGTCGGCCTGCGATCGGCGGCCGTCGAGGTCGATCCGGGCGTCGTGGCGCACCACGCCGTCGTCGAGCACGATCACCCGGTCGGCCAGCACGATCGCCTCGTCGACGTCGTGGGTGACCAGCAGCACGGCCGGCTGGTGCACCTCGCAGAGCTTGCGGAGCAGGGTGTGCATCCGGATGCGGGTGAGCGCGTCGAGGGCGCCGAACGGCTCGTCGGCCAGCAGCAGCTGCGGCTCGCGGACCAGCGAGCGGGCCAGCGAGGCACGCTGCTGCTCGCCGCCGGACAGCTCGTGCGGCCAGGCCGTCTCGCGGCCGGCGAGGCCCACCTCGGCGAGCGCGACGGAGCCGCGCTCGGCGGCGTCGGGGACCCGGAGGCCGAGGGTGACGTTGTCGACCAGGCGCTTCCACGGCAGCAGCCGGGAGTCCTGGAAGACGACCGAGACCTTCTCCGGCACCTCGATCCGGCCGGTGCCGGCGACGCCCCGGTCGAGCCCCGCCAGCGAGCGGAGGAGCGTGCTCTTGCCGGAGCCGCTGCGCCCGAGGAGGGCCACGAACTCCCCGGGGGCGATGTCGAGGTCGAGGCCGTTGAGCACGCCCCCGGCCTCGTTGAAGCTGCGGTGCAGGTTGCGGACCCGGACGGCCGGGGTCAGCTCGCGAGCGTGCGACGCCATGACAGTGCCTTCCTTTCGATGAGGCGGACCGCGCTGTCGGCGGTGACGCCGAGGAGCGCGTAGACGACGAGGCCGACGACGATGATGTCGGTCTGCCCGTAGTTGGACGCGAGCGTGATCATGTGGCCGATCCCGCTGGTGGCGTTGATGACCTCGACCACGACCAGGGCCAGCAGCGACGAGGTCACCGCGAACCGCAGGCCGAGGAGGAAGCCGGGCATCGCACCGGGCAGGACCACGTGGCGGATGAACTCCGCGCGGCTCACGTCCAGGGTCTCGGCGAGCTCGGCGTACCTGCCCTCGATCGAGCGCAGGCCGTTGTGGGTGTGGATGTAGATCGGCACGAAGACCGCGAGGGCGATCGTGATCACCTTCATCGGCTCCCCGATGCCCAGCCACAGGATGAGCAACGGGATCAGCGCCAGCGTCGGGATCGAGCGCTTGACCTGGATGGGACCGTCGATGAGGACCTCACCGAAGCGGGAGAGCCCGGAGATGAGGGCCAGCACCGCGCCGACGAGGACGCCGAGGCCGAGGCCGAGCGCGGCCCGGATGCCCGACGTCACCAGGCTCTCCTGGAGGCGGCCGTTCTCGATGAGCGTGACGGCGGTGCCCACGACGGTCCACGGCTCGGTCAGGGTGCGCGGGTCGAGCAGCCCGGTGGCCGACCCGACCACCCACACCAGGAGCAGCAGGGCGATGCCGATGAGGCCGCCGAAGCGGATGGAAGCGCCCGGGCTGAGCCGGCGCCGCACCGGTCGTACGTCCTCCGTGCCGGCCGCGACGACCGGGCGGGACGGGGCGGTCAGGGTCGTCATGACCCCTCCACCGCGGCCTTGATGGCCTTCTCGAACCGGCGGTCGTAGAGCGTCTCCACGTCCAGCGGCTCCTGGTCCTGCGCCTCCACGAGGGTATCGACGGTCTCCTGGTGGCGGGCGATGAACTCGTCCCAGTCGGTCGGCACGGTGAACTCACCGAGCGCGTCGACGACGTACTGCGCGTCCTCGGGCGAGAGGCCCTCGTGGTCGACGTAGTAGGCCTCGGCGAACTCGTCCGGGTGGTCGGAGATCCACTGCTGGGCCTGCGCCCAGAGGCCGACGTACTCCTTGATGGCGGCGGCCTTGTCGGCGTCCTCGAGGACGGTCGTCGGCGCGTAGAGGGTCCAGGCGTCGTCGCGGACCCCGGGGGCGATGGTGCTGGCGCCGTCGCGCTCGTACTTCGCGAGGTAGGTCTTGACCAGCGTCTGGCCGAGCGGCGCGACGTCGACCTGCTTGCCGGCGAGGGCGACGGAGAAGGCGTCGTCGACGCTCTGCATCTCGACGAACTCGACGTCGTCCTGGGTCAGCCCGGCCTCGCGCAGGACGTTGAGCACGAGCGCGCCCTGCGCCTGGCCGGGGCTGTAGGCGATCTTCTTGCCCGCGAGGTCCTCGATCGAGGTCACGTCGACACCGGGCGCGACGCCCAGCTCGTACGTCGGGTGCTCGGCGGGGTCGACGGTCTCGCGGGCGGCGACGATGCGGACGTCGGTGCCGGTCCAGTGGGCGAAGAGCGGCGGGATGTCGGCGACGGAGCCGATGTCGATCGCGTCGGCGCGGAAGGCCTCGAGCGTCTTGGGGCCACCGGTGATGTTGGCCCACTCGACGTCGACGTCGAGCTCGTCGATGAGGCCGGACGTCTCGAGGGCCACCTGCGTGGCGGGGTCGCCGACCCGGAGGACGGTGTCCTCCGCGGGGGCGTCGGGCAGCGCGGCGCTGAGCTCGAGCTTGGGTCCGGCCTCTGCTCCACCGCAGGCGGACAGGGTCATCAGGCCGACGGTGGTCAGCACGGCGGCACGGATCAGGGGGCGGCTGGGCCCTCGGCGTGGCATCAGGGGGTTCTCCTTCTCGGGGTGAGGACTCAAAAGTACAGTAACTAACTCGACTAACCGCACTATTGGGTGCGACGAGTTGCCTGTCACCGGTGCGCGGGTGTCAGGCGGAGCGCAGCAGCGGCAGCAGCGAGTCGCCGACCCGGGCGATCTCCTGCTCGTACGGGGTGTCGCTGAGGACGAAGTGGGTGACGCCCAGGTCGGCGTAGCGCCGCAGCGCCTTGGCGACGTCGTCCGGCGAGCCGACCAGCCAGGTCGTCCCCGCACCGCCGCCGCCGACCCGTCCCGGAGCGGTGTAGAGGCAGTCGTCGAGGACGTCGCCCTGCCGGGCGAGGTCCAGCAGGCGCTGCTGGCCGACGGCCACCCGGCGCCCGGGGTCGGCGGTCCACTCGTGCTGGCCCTCGGCCATCGCGGCGACCCTGGCCTCCGCGTCCGCCCAGGCCTCCTCGGTCGTGTCACGCACGAGCGTGGTGATCCGCAGTCCGTACTCCAGCGGCGGCAGGTCGCGGTCGAGCTCGGCGCTCAGCGCGCGCAGGTGGTCGATGCGGGCGGCGACGCCGTCGAGCGGCTCGCCCCAGAAGAGCTGGACGTCCGCCTCGGCCGCCGCGGTCCGCTGGGCGGCCTCCGAGGCGCCGCCGAAGTAGAGCTGGGGGTGCGGGCGACCGGGCCGGGCGACCGGCTTGTGCTCGAGCGTCGCGCCGGTCGCGCGGTAGTACGCACCGTCGACCGTGACGTCGTCCTCGGTCCACAGCCGGCGTACGAGCCGCATGAACTCCCGCGTGCGGGCGTAGCGCTGGGCCTGGTCGCCCTCGTCGTCGCCGTACTGCGGCTGGTGGTCGGGCCCGGAGACGACGTTGACCTTGACCCGGCCGCCGCTGAGCTGGTCGAGGGTGGCCGCCGACGACGCGAAGTGGGCCGGCTCCCAGTAGCCGGGGCGGATCGCGATCAGGGGGTTGAACGTCGTCGTGCCGGCCGCGAGCGCCGTGGCGATGGTGAAGGTGTCGGGACGCTTCCAGCCGGTCCCGATGAGCGCGCCTCCCCACCCGTGGTCCTCGACGGCCCGCGCGAGGGCGGTGAGACGCTGCAGGCTGTTGTGGCCCTCGACCGCCGGGTCCAGCCGGTGACCCGGCGCCACCTGGTTGGGGATGTACCAGAGGAACTCCATGGAGCGCGACCTTTCTTGCTTTTGTCTAGTGGGTTACTAGAGATAGCACACCGTCAGCGGCGCTCGCGTCGGCGCGCCGGGGACCGAGACGATCCGGGCCGAAGACGGGACCGAATGCGGACGACGGCTGACCTGATGGCGCCCTAGCCTCGATCCATGGACATGAAGCTGGAGCTGGTGATGGTGCCCGTGACGGACGTCGACCGGGCCAAGGAGTTCTACGAGAAGGTCGGCTTCAGCGCCGACCACGACCAGGTGGTCAGCGACGACGTGCGGTTCGTGCAGATGACGCCGACCGGGTCGGCCTGCTCGATCGCCTTCGGCAAGGGGCTGACGCGGCTCGCGCCCGGGTCGCTGGACAACCTCCAGATGGTTGTCGCCGACGCCGACGCCGTACGCGCCGAGCTGGTGGAGCGCGGCATCGAGGTGAGCGAGGTCGATGAGCTCCAGTGGGGCCGCTTCGTCTTCTTCACCGACCCCGACGGCAACGGCTGGTCGCTCCAGCAGCTGCCCGACTGGTCGGCGGGCGCGGGGGGCGACGGCTACCAGGCGTAGGCGGCGGGGGGCCGGGATCGATCCCCGGGCGCGGGCTTCGCACCCGAGTTCCGTGCTTCGTGGTCGAGATCTCTACCTGTAACCCCGGCGGTCACCGGATATCCGGGGACCGCCGGGCCAGCACCGCCGGGCCAGGACGCGCCCCGCCGGGCCATGCAGGACGACCCCTCACCCCAGCTCGGGCTGCGTCTTCTCCCGCACCTCGTCCTCGGTGACGCCCGGCGCGAGCTCGACGAGCCTGAGCACCCGGTCGCCGGAGGTGCCCGACGGCGCGACCTCGCCGGTCGCCGGGTCGATCACGTCGATGACGGCAAGGTCGGTGATGATCCGCTGCACCACCCGCTTGCCGGTGTAGGGCAGGTCGCACTCGTCGAGGATCTTCAGCGAGCCGTCCTTGGCGGTGTGCTCCATCAGCACGATGACCCGCTTGGCGCCGTGGACCAGGTCCATCGCACCGCCCATGCCCTTGACCATCTTGCCGGGGATCATCCAGTTGGCGATGTCGCCGGCGGCGGAGACCTGCATCGCGCCCAGGATCGCGGCGTCGATCTTGCCGCCGCGGATCATCCCGAACGACTGCGCGGAGTCGAAGAACGACGCGCCCTTGCGCAGCGTCACCGTCTCCTTGCCCGCGTTGATCAGGTCGGGGTCCTCCTCGCCCTCGAAGGGGTACGCCCCCACGCCGAGGATGCCGTTCTCCGACTGCAGCACCAGCTCGACGTCGTCGGGGACGTAGTTGGGCACCAGTGTCGGCAGCCCGATCCCGAGGTTGACGTAGGACCCGTCCTGCAGCTCCGAGGCCGCCCGCGCGGCCATCTCCTCACGTGTCCAGCCCATGTCAGCCTCCCAGTCCGAAGCTCGCCGCGTCGTCCGAACCCTGCACGGGGTCGCCGCCCTGCTGGGGCCGCGGACGCGTGGTGACCTTCTCGATGCGCTTGTCCGCCACCTGCTCCGGGGTCAGCGCGACCACGCGCTGCACGTAGACACCCGGGGTGTGGACGTCGTCGGGGTCGAGCTCGCCCGGCTCGACGAGCTCCTCGACCTCGGCGATCGTCACCCGGCCGCACATCGCGGCGAGCGGGTTGAAGTTGCGCGAGGAGCGCCGGTAGACGAGGTTGCCGTGGCGGTCGCCCTTCCAGGCCCGCACCAGCCCGAAGTCGGCCACGATGGCCTCCTCGAGGACGTACTCCTTCTCCCCCTCGGCGGTCGAGAAGGTCTTGGTCTCCTTCGGCGGCGAGGCCACGACCACGTTGCCGTCAGTGTCGTACTTCCACGGCAGACCGCCCTCGGCGACCTGCGTGCCGACACCGGTCGCGGTGTAGAAGCCGGGGATCCCGGACCCTCCCGCGCGCATCCGCTCGGCGAGCGTGCCCTGGGGCGTCAGCTCCACCTCGAGCTCACCGGAGAGGTACTGCCGGGCGAACTCCTTGTTCTCCCCCACGTAGGAGGAGATCATCCGCCGGATCCGCTTCGCGAACAGGAGCCGACCCAGGCCCCACTCGTCCACGCCGCAGTTGTTGGAGACCGCCTCGAGGTCGGTCGTGCCCGCCTCGAGGATCGCGTCGATGAGCACCGACGGGATGCCGCTCAGCCCGAAACCGCCGACCGCGAGGCGCGCGCCGTCCGGGATGTCGGCCACCGCTTCGGCTGCCGAGGAGACCACTTTGTCCATGCCCGGCACCCTAGCGGCCGTGTGAGGACCGCCACGTCGGGGTACTGGAGGAAACCTCTGCCTGCTATCGAAGGGTTCGCCACATGCGCCGATCGCACATCCTCCCCGCGGCGGCGGTGCTGCTCGTCACGACCGCGTGCACCGGCACCGGCGGCGGGTCCTCCGACGACGGCGGCGACCCGCAGTCGATCATCTGGCTGATCGAGGAGCCGGAGGACGCGGAGGCGCTCCAGGCCCTGAAGGACCACGTCGCGACCTTCACCGAGGAGTCGGGCATCGAGGTGGAGGTCAACTCACTGCCGCTCGACAACATGCGCACGGTCCTGCAGACCCAGCTGCGCTCCGGCGAGGGCCCCGACGTCTTCAGCTGGGGATCCGGTCCGGGCTTCGGCGGCGCGCTCGCCGAGGCGGGCCTGCTGCACGACCTCACCCAGGAGTACGAGGACCGCGGCTGGGAGGTCTACGACTTCGCCCGCGACCGGGTCACCTTCGACGGCAAGGTCTACGGCGTGCCGGGCGAGATGGAGACCATCGGGATCTTCTACAACAAGGACGCCCTCGCCGACCTCGGGCTGTCCGAGCCGCAGAGCCTCGGGGACCTCGAGGCCGCCTCCGAGGCGATCGCCGAGGCGGGCACGATCCCGATGGCCGTCGGCGACAAGGAGGGCTGGGAGGGCGGCCACCTGCTGAGCATGGCCCTGTCCAGCACCGCCGGCCCCGAGACGGCGGAGGCCGTCATCACCGGCGAGGAGTCGTGGGACTCCCCCGAGGTGGCCCAGGCCTTCGAGCTGTGGCGTGACTACAACGAGCAGGGCTTCCTCCCGGAGTCCCCCACGTCGGTCGACTACGACACCTCGATCTCGATGTTCTACTCCGGCGAGGCCGCGATGATCCCCACCGGCAGCTGGCTGGTCGGCGAGATCGACGACAACGTCGACTTCGAGGTCGGCTTCATCCCGTTCCCGGCCCCCGACGGTCCCGGTGTCTTCACCGGCGGCCTCGGCTCCGGCCCCTACGTCTCCGCCGGCACCTCCAAGACCGAGGCGGCGGTCGAGTTCGTCGACTTCCTCGCCTCCCCCGAGCACGGCGAGTGGACGGTGGAGAACCTCCACACGATCCCGCCCGTGCCCGTCGACACCGAGGGCCTCGACGTCTCACCGCTCTTCGCGCAGGTCCTCGAGGACACCGCCACGCTCGGCAGCAGCGGCGAGTTCGGGCAGAACATCGACGTGCTGGTCTCCGACGCCGTCAACGAGGCGATGTACGACGGGTTCCAGGGCGTGCTGACCGGCCAGACCACGCCGGAGGACGCCGCCAGCGGCATGGCGGCCGCGGCGGACCAGTGAGCGGGCCGGCCCCCGCCGCGACGGTCGCGCCACCTCCCGCACCGGCACCGCGCCGTCGCGGTCGGCGCGCCCCGTCCTACGCGTACGTCGCCCCGCCGGCCACCCGGCGCGCGCAGCGGCGGCTCGGCATCGTCTTCGTGCTGCCCCTGGTGGCGATGGTGGCCGTCTTCCTGCTCCTGCCGATGGCCAGCGCCGTCTACTACGTCTTCGTCGACTTCAACGGGATCAACCCGCAGCCGCCGTTCGTCGGGCTCGCCAACATCACCGAGGTCTTCGGCGACCCCGAGGTCTACGACGCACTGTGGAACAACGTCATCTGGATCGTCATCGGCACCCTCGCGCCGCTGCTCCTCGGCCTCGGGCTCGCGCTGCTGCTGACGCAGGTGCGGCGGGGCAGCGTGTTCTACCGCACCGTCTTCTTCGTGCCCTTCGTGCTGCCCCAAGTGGCCGTGGGCGTGGTCTGGGGCTGGATCTACGCGCCGTCGCGCGGCTGGCTCAACAACGTCCTCGAGGCCGTCGGCCTCGACGCCTTCACCACCGGCTGGCTGGGCAACCCCGACACCGCGCTGTACGCCGTCCTCGCGACGGCGGTGTGGTCGCAGGTGGGCTTCGTCTTCGTGATCTTCCTGTCGGCGCTGCGCAACGTCGACGTGGACCTCGTCGACGCGGCGAGGCTCGACGGCGCCAACGGCGGGCAGCGCCTGCGCCACGTCGTCCTCCCGCAGATCATGCCGGTGCTGCTGATGGTCTTCACCATCACGCTGCTCGGCGGGTTCAGCGTCTTCGACATCATCTTCGTGATGACCGGGGGCGGCCCGGCCGGTGCCACCGAGGTGCTCGGCACGTACGCCTACAGCAGCGCGTTCCAGCTCAACCGCATCAGCTACGGCACGACCCTCGCGCTGCTGATCACCGTCATGGCCATCCCGTTCGCGGTGTGGCTCAACCGGCTGCAGCGCCGGACGTCGCTCGAGGGGGGAGCCACGTGAGCCGCGGGGTCCCCCAGGGCCGTCCCCGCACCTCGCGCGCCTGGGCCGGACTGGGCGCCCGCCACCTGGTGCTCGGGATCACCGCGGCGATCATGCTGTTCCCGATCGTGCTCACCGTCTCCACGGCCCTCAAGACGCCGGGCGACGTCAAGGTCAACCCGTTCGGCCTCTTCACGTCCTTCTCCACGGCCAACATCGAGTCGGCGTGGACCACCGGCGCCTTCAGCAGCTACGTCCTCAACAGCTTCCTGCTCTCGGTGCCGAGCACCGCGCTGGTGGTCGTGCTGTCCACCCTCGGCGGGTACGCCTTCGCGCGGCTGCCGTTCCCGGGACGCGACCTGGCCTTCTACCTCGTCGTGGTGGGGCTGCTGGTCCCGTTCTTCACCTACATGATCCCGCTCTACTTCCAGCTGCGCGGGATGGGCCTGCTGGACAGCCTGGTGGGGACCAACCTCGTCCTGGCCAGCACCGGGTTGTCGTTCGGCACGTTCTTCATGCGGGCGTTCTACTCCGACCTGCCCACCGAGCTCGAGCAGGCGGCCCGGATGGACGGCGCCTCGGAGTGGCAGATCTTCCTGCGGGTCATGCTGCCGCTCACCACCTCGGCGGTGGGCGCGCTCGCGGTGTTCACGTTCCTGCAGAACTGGAACAACTTCCTCGTGCCGCTGCTCTACATCCCCAGCGGCGAGTACCGGCCCCTCACCACCGGGCTCTACCTGTTCCTCGGCGGGCGCTCGGTCGACATCGGTCCCCTGGCCGCGGGCACCCTCATCACGATCCTGCCCGTGCTGGTCCTCTTCGTGACCATGCAGCGCCAGGTGACCCAGGGCTTCCTGTCCGGTGCCGTCAAGGGGTAGGCACCCGATGGCTACGCTCGACCCGTGACCGCCCACCCCGACCGGACCGTCGACTGGCCGCGCGTGGCGCTCCACGTGGTCACCGGCAAGGGCGGGACGGGCAAGTCGACCGTGGCCGCGGCGCTCGCGCTGGCGCTGGCGTCGTCGGGCCGCAACGTCCTGCTCTGCGAGGTCGAGGGACGCCAGGGCATCGCCCGGATGTTCGACGTCGACCCGCTGCCCTACGAGGAGCGCCGGATCTCCAAGGGCGCCCCCGACGCGACCGGACGTGCCGGCCAGGTGCACGCGCTGCACATCGACCCGGAGTCAGCGCTGCTGGAGTACCTCGCGATGTACTACCGGCTCGGCCGGGCGGGCAAGGCGCTCGACCGGTTCGGCGTCATCGACTTCGCGACCACGGTCGCCCCCGGCGTCCGCGACGTGCTCCTCACCGGCAAGGTCTACGAGGCGGTGCAGCGCCCGCGCCGGCCGGAGAAGGGCCGCAACACCGGCGTGCTCACGTACGACGCGGTCGTCCTCGACGCCCCGCCGACCGGCCGGATCTCGCAGTTCCTCGGGGTCAACTCCGAGGTCGCTGGCCTCGCCAAGGTGGGCCCGGTGAAGACCCAGGCCGACAAGGTGATGGAGCTGCTGCGCTCCCCGCGCACCGCCGTGCACCTGGTGACGATCCTGGAGGAGATGCCGGTGCAGGAGACGTCCGACGGCATCGCCGAGCTGCGGGCCGCGGGCCTGCCCGTCGGCGGGGTCGTGGTCAACCTGGTCCGCCCGCAAGCGCTCAGCCCGGGTGCGCTGGCGCAGGTGCGCGGCGACGCGGTCGACCCGACGGCGGTGATCTCGGACCTCAAGCGTGCCAACGTCGACGTCGACGCGGAGCTGGTGCGGTCCCTGGTCGAGGAGGCGCACGACCACGCCGTACGCCGGCGCCTCGAGGACGGGCAGCGCGAGCTCGTGCTCGCCGAGGGCGTGCCCACCTACGAGCTGCCCCGGCTCGCCTCGGGGATCGACCGGGGCGCGCTCGTCGAGCTGGCCCAGATGCTGCGCAACCAGGGGATGGCATGAGCACCACTCGCACGGCGCAGCACACGGCGCCCGTCCTCGACGTCGACGCCCTGCTCGACGACCGCTCCACCGAGATCATCGTGTGCTGCGGGTCCGGTGGGGTCGGCAAGACCACGACATCGGCAGCGCTCGCCCTGCGGGCCGCGGAGCGCGGGCGCAAGGTCGTCGTCCTCACGATCGACCCGGCCCGTCGGCTGGCGCAGTCCATGGGGATCGAGCAGCTCGACAACACCCCGCGGCCCGTGCCCGCCGTGGACGCGTCCGCGGGCGGGTCGCTCGACGCGATGATGCTCGACATGAAGCGCACCTTCGACGAGGTCGTCGAGGCGCAGGCCAGCCCGGAGAAGGCCCGGCAGATCCTGGAGAACCCGTTCTACGTCGCCCTGTCGAGCTCGTTCGCCGGGACCCAGGAGTACATGGCGATGGAGAAGCTGGGCCAGCTGCACCGCCAGGCGCTCGCCGACGGCCGGCACGACCTCATCGTGGTCGACACGCCGCCGTCACGCTCGGCGCTCGACTTCCTCGACGCCCCCGAGCGGCTCTCCAGCTTCCTCGACGGACGCCTCATCCGGCTGCTGCTGGCGCCGGCGCGCGGGCCCGCCCGGCTGATGAGCGCCGGCTTCTCGATGATCACCGGCGCGCTGACCAAGGTCCTCGGCGGGCACCTGCTGCGCGACGTGCAGACGTTCGTCGCCGCGCTCGACACGCTGTTCGGCGGCTTCCGCCAGCGCGCGGAGAAGACGTTCGCGCTGCTGCAGGCCGACGAGACGGCGTTCCTCGTGGTCGCCTCGCCCGAGCCCGACGCGCTGCGCGAGGCGGCGTACTTCGTCGACCGGCTCACCGACGACGAGATGCCGCTGGCCGGCCTGGTGGTCAACCGCGCCGTCCCGTCGCTGAGCACCGGGCTCTCGGCGGAGGAGGCGATCGCCGCCGCCGACCGGCTGCGGAGCCAGGACTCGTCCTCGCTCACGGCCGGGCTGCTCCAGCTGCACGCCGACCGCGTCCGCATCATCGAGCGCGAGCAGCACCTGCGCGACCGCTTCGCCGCGTCCTACCCGCAGGTGCCGACGGCGGTCGTGCCGGCGATGGCCGGCGACGTCCACGACCTGGCCGGGCTGCGCGCGATCGGCGACAGCCTCGCCCGGACGTAGCCGGGCCGACGGACCGAGCGGCGACGACAGGCGTCGACGGCTCAGCCGACGGCTCAGGCGTTGACGGAGGGCGCCTCGACCTTGGTGCGCGCGGTCTCCAGGATGGAGCGCCACGACGAGCCGGGACGGCGGCGGAGCAGCGCACGGCGCTCACGCTCGGTCATGCCGCCCCAGACGCCCCACTCGATCTGGTTGTCCAGAGCCTCGGCCAGGCACTCGGTCCGCACGGGGCAGCCCGCGCACACCTGCTTGGCCTTGTTCTGCTCGGCGCCGCGCACGAAGAGCGCGTCCGGCGTGTCGCCCTTGCAAGCGGCGCGTGATGCCCAGTCCTCGACCCACATAGTCAAAATCCCCACGGTGTGTGTGAGCTGGTCGGCCGCCCCCATAGCGGCCATCCCCGACTCGAGTAGAAAAGTAAACGAAATGCCGGTCGCCCCGGCAGGGCCAGGTGGTCCAATTCGAGTAGTCCGATGTGACTATCTGCCTGCGCACGCATGATTGATGGTGGTAGGCCCTCGCCCCGTACTCTGGTGACCATGTCTTCCCGCCCGCAGCGCCCCCACGGACGCCCCGACGCCGGCCGTGTGGCCTCCCACCTCGCCGTGATGGGTGCCGTCGCGGTCGTCATGGGCGTCCTCGCCGCCTGCCTCGCCATCCCATTCGCGGGCCTCGTCGGCGTGGCCGCGAAGGACGTCAGCAAGGGCATGGTCAACCTGCCGGAGTCGATCGAGGCCAAGGACCTGTCGCAGAAGACGCGGATCTACGACGTCAACGGCAACCTGATCGCCTCGCTCTACGACCAGAACCGGATCAACGTCCCGCTGAGCTCGATCTCGCGGCCGATGGTCAAGGCGATCGTCGCGATCGAGGACTACCGCTTCTACGACCACGGTGCGCTCGACCTCAAGGGCACGCTGCGCGCGTTCATCACCAACCAGGCCAACGGCGGCTCGGTGCAGGGCGGGTCGTCGATCACCCAGCAGATGGTCAAGCAGACGCTGCTCTACCAGGCGGAGACCGACGAGGAGCGCAAGGCCGCGACCGAGGAGACCTACGCGCGCAAGATCCGCGAGCTCCGCTACGCGATCGCCTTCGAGAAGAACCACACCAAGGACTGGATCCTCGAGCGCTACCTCAACATCGCCTACTTCGGCGACGGCGCCTTCGGCGTCCAGTCGGCCGCGCGGCACTTCTTCTCCAAGAACGCCAAGGATCTCAACCTCCTCGAGTCCGCGACGCTCGCCGGGCTCGTCAAGAACCCGGTCGGCTACGACCCGATCGACAACCCGGAGCGGGCCGAGAGCCGGCGCAACGTCGTCCTCGACCGGATGGCCCAGCTCGGCATCCTCACCGAGAAGAAGGCCGAGCGGCTCTCCAGCAAGCCGATCGGCAAGACGCTCAAGATCGAGACCTCGCCCAACGGCTGCCAGCAGTCCCGGGCGCCGTTCTTCTGCGACTACGTCGTCAACTGGCTGCTGAAGGACCCGGTCCTCGGCGACACGCCCAAGGAGCGTCGCCGCACGCTCAACAACGGCGGGCTGACGATCAACACCACGATCAACCTCGACATGCAGAAGGGCGCCGACGACGCGGTCTCGAGCCACGTCTTCCAGACCGACCAGGCCATCGGCGGTCTCGCCATGGTCGAGCCCGGCACCGGCGACGTCCGTGCGATCGCGCAGTCGCGCCCGATGGGCAAGGACAAGCAGGGCGGCGAGACCTACCTCAACTACGTGGTGCCGAAGAAGTACGGCGACGCCAACGGGTTCCAGGCCGGGTCGACGTTCAAGGTCTTCGTCCTCGCCGAGGCCATCAACCAGGGCATCCCACTGAGCACCACCATCAGCTCGCCGCAGGAGATGAACATCCCCGACGAGGCGTTCGAGAACTGCGACGGCCCCTACGCCGGTGACGGCGAGGGCTGGAACGTCTCCAACTCCACCGGCTCGGGCACGTTCGACCTCTACTCCGGCACGCAGCAGTCGGTGAACACCTTCTTCGCCCAGCTCGAGACCCAGACCGGGATGTGCGAGCCGCTGCGGCTCGCGGCCGACATGGGCGTGAAGGTCCCGCTGGCCCAGAAGGTGCCGTCGTGGATCCTCGGTGTCTCCGACAGCAACCCGCTCGAGATCGCCCAGGCCTACGCCACCTTCGCCGCCCGCGGCCTGCACTGCGAGCCGCGCCCGGTCACGCAGGTGCTCGACTCGTCCGGCCAGGTGCTCAAGGACTTCGCCCCCGACTGCGAGCAGGTGATGCCGGGTGCGACCGCCGACGCGGTGAACGACATCCTGCGCGGCGTGATGGAGCCCGGTGGGTTCGGCCAGAACATCGCCATCGACAAGCCGTCGGCCGGCAAGACCGGGACGAACCAGAACAACATGTCGGTGTGGTTCGCCGGCTACACGCCCACCATCTCGACGGCCGCGATGGTCGCCGGCGCCAACGAGTTCGGCGAGTGGGTGAGCCTCAACGGCCAGGTCGTCGGAGGCACCTACATCAGCGAGGCCTTCGGATCGACCGTCGCCGGACCCATCTGGGGTGACGCGATGGCCGCTGCGTCGCCGAACCTCCCCGACGAGGACTTCCAGGCCCCGCCCGGCGACGAGATCGCCGGCGTGCTGACCAGCGTCCCCGACGTGACCGGCCAGGCGGTCGAGGCGGCCACGGCCCAGCTCGAGGCGGCCGGCTTCACCGTCGCCGACGGCGGCCAGGTCAACTCGGAGGTCGAGGCCGGACTGGTGGCCTCCACGTCCCCCGAGGCCGGCACAGCGCTCAGCACGGGTGACACCGTGACGATCTACGGCTCCACCGGCTACGTCCCGCCGCCCGCCACCGAGGGCGGCAACGGCAACGGCAACGGCAACGGCAGGGGCCGCGGTCGCGGCCGCGGCTGACCCTCCGCCCCGACCTCGGCGGGCGGGCCTCAGCCCAGCTGGCGGCGTACCTCCGCGGCGACCGCGCCGCCGTCGGCGCGACCCTTGACCTGAGGCGTCACCACGCCCATCACCTTGCCCATCGCGCGCATGCCCTCGCTGGCTGCGCCGGTCTGCTCGACGGCCGCGGTGACGAGGTCGGCGATCTCGGCCTCGGTGAGCGGGGTCGGGAGGTACTCGGCGATCACGCGGCCCTCGGCGGCCTCCTTGGCGGCCATCTCGGCGCGGCCGCCCTCCTCGAAGGCGGTCGCGGCCTCCCGGCGGCGCTTCGCCTCGGTCGACAGCACGCCGAGGACGTCGTCGTCGGTGAGCTCGCGCGCCTCCTTGCCGGCGACCTCGGCGTTGGTGATGGACGTCAGCACCATCCGCAGGGTCGAGGACCGCAGCTCGTCACGCGCCTTGATGGCGGTGGTGAGGTCGGCGCGGAGACGGTCCTTCAGAGCACTCATGCGGCCATTGTGGCAGCCTTGCCGCATGGTCTCCCTCCCCCGCCCGGGCCGCGGCGTGGCCCGAGCGGCGACGCTGGCGGTGGCCGCGGGCGCCGGCCTCGCGTCGTACGCCGCGTGGGAGGCCCGGCAGTACACGCTGCGTCGGGTGAGCGTCCCGCTGCTGCCTCCCGGCCACGCCCCGCTGAAGGTGCTGCACCTCAGCGACATCCACATGGCCCCCGACCAGCGCGCCAAGCAGGAGTGGCTGCGCGGCCTGGCCGACCTGGGTCCCGACCTCGTCGTCAACACTGGTGACAACCTCGCCCACATGCGGTCCGTGCCGGTCGTCACGGATGCGCTGGGCGGCCTGCTCGACGTCCCCGGCGTCTACGTCCTCGGGTCCAACGACTACTACTCCCCCGGCATGCGCAACCCGCTGCGCTACCTCCTGCCCGACGACGGCAGGCGCAACACGCAGGTGCCGCAGCTGCCGTGGCCGGAGCTCAAGGAACGCTTCGGCTCCGCCGGCTGGCTCGACCTCACCAACGGGTTCGGGTCCCTCACAGTGGGCGGCACCACGATCGCGTTCGCGGGCGTGGACGACCCGCACCTCGGCTACGACGACCTCGACCGGGTCGCCGGGCCCGCCGACCCGGCGGCCGACGTGCGGCTCGGGGTCACCCACGCGCCGTACCTCCGCGTCCTCGACCAGCTCGCCCGGGACGGCTACGACGCGATCATCGCCGGGCACACGCACGGCGGCCAGGTGTGCCTGCCCACCCTCGGCGGGACGGGCCGGGCCCTGACCACCAACTGCGACCTCGAGCCGGCCCGGGCCCGCGGCCTGCACCGCCACCCCGCCGACTCGTCCCCCGGCGACGACGGCTCGGCGTGGCTCCACGTCTCGGCCGGCCTGGGCACCAACCCCTACGTCCGCTTCCGGGTGGCCTGCCGGCCGGAGGCGACCCTGCTGACCCTCACCTAGGAGAGCCATGTCGCTCGTGCGCGTCCACAACTTCTCGATCTCGCTCGACGGCTTCGGGGCGGGCGAGCCGCAGAGCCTCGAGACGCCGTTCGGCCACGCCGGGCAGCGCCTGCACGGGTGGATGATGGCCACGCGGTTCTGGGACCCGGCCACGGGCGGGGCGGGGGTCGACGACGTGTTCGCCGAGCGCCACAGCATCGGCATCGGCGCCGAGATCATGGGCGCGAACAAGTTCGGTCCCCCCGGCTGGCAGGACGACACCGACTGGCGCGGCTGGTGGGGTCCGAACCCGCCGTTCCACACACCGACGTACGTCCTCACGCACCGGCCGCGCCCGTCGCTGGAGATGGAGGGCGGCACCACCTTCCACTTCCTCGACGCCTCCCCGGCCGAGGCGCTGGCTGTCGCGACCGAGGCGGCGGGCGACCTCGACGTACGCCTCGGCGGGGGCGCGACCACGATCCGGGAGTTCCTCACCGCCGGCCTGGTCGACCACCTCCACCTGGTGCAGGTGCCGATCGTGCTGGGCCGCGGCACGCGCCTGTGGGACGGCCTGGAGGCCCTGGAGGACACCTACGACGTCGAGGCCGTGTCGTCGCCGAGCGGCGTGGTCCACCTGACGCTGGCGCGCCGGGCGGCGACGTCCGCCTGACGTCAGGTCTCGGTCCCAGCCCGCGGCGTCCACGCCGCCGGGGGCGATTTCGGGACGCCTCGACCGCTCCGGTATGCTCGCCCGCGTTGCCCGGGCCGGTTCCATCGACCCGGGCGGCGGGGTGTGGCGCAGCTTGGTAGCGCGCGTCGTTCGGGACGACGAGGCCGCAGGTTCAAATCCTGTCACCCCGACAGCCGGAGCTCCCGGACCCGTGATCGGGTCCGGGAGCTCCTGTCGTTCGTCCCCCCGCCCTCGGCCCGCGCCGCGTCATACGGAGCGGCGTCCGCCGATCAGCGAGCGGCAGCGATGAGCTCGGCGAGCTGCACCGTGTTGAGGGCGGCGCCCTTGCGCAGGTTGTCGTTGCTGATGAAGAGCGCGAGCCCGCGGTCGCCCGGCACGCCCTGGTCCTGCCGCAGGCGTCCGACGTAGGACGGGTCCTTGCCGGCGGCCTTGAGCGGGGTCGGTACGTCGTCGAGCTCGACGCCGGGGGTCGAGGCGAGGATCTCGCGGGCCCGCTGCGGCGTGATCGCCCGCTCGAACTCGGCGTTGACCGCCAGCGAGTGGCCGGTGAACACCGGGACGCGCACGCAGATGCCGGACACGAGCAGGTCGGGCAGGCCGAGGATCTTGCGGGACTCGTTGCGGAGCTTCTGCTCCTCGTCGGTCTCGCCCAGCCCGTCGTCGACGATGGACCCGGCGAGAGGCAGGACGTTGTAGGCGATGGGCTCGACGTAGGTCGCCGGCTCCGGGAACGTGATCGCCGAGCCGTCGTAGGCGAGCTCGCGGGCCTTGTCGCCCGCCGCCTCGACGCCGCGGGCGAGCTCCTCGACACCGGCGACCCCCGAGCCCGAGACGGCCTGGTAGGTGGAGACGATCAGGCGGCTCAGCCCGGCCTCGTCGTGCAGTGCCTTGAGCACCGGCATGGCGGCCATCGTCGTGCAGTTGGGGTTGGCGACGATGCCGCGCCCGGCCTCGATCACCGGCGCCATCGCGTCGGGGTTGACCTCCGAGACGACCAGCGGGATGTCGGGGTCCTTGCGGAAGGCGGAGGAGTTGTCGACGACGATCACGCCGGCGTCGACGAACCTCGGCACCAGCGCCCGGGAGGTCGTCGCGCCGGCCGAGAACAGCGCGATGTCCAGCCCGGCGGGGTCGGCGGTCGCCGCGTCCTCGACGGTGATGTCGCGGTCGCCGAACGGCAGCACGGTGCCCGCGGAGCGGGAGGAGGCGAAGAAGCGGACCTGGTCGGCCCGGAAGTCGCGCTCGAGCAGGATCTGCCGCATCGCGACGCCCACCTGTCCGGTGGCACCGACGATCCCCAGCGAAACCATCAGGACTCCATCTCGGCACGGGGTCCCCGCGCGGTTGTGGGCGGAGGAGCGAAGCGGAGGAGCACAGAACCGCGTGGGGTGTGCTGTCCGGTGGCGCCGACGATGCCGATGTTGACGCCCGCGCTCATCGGCCGGTCCCTCCGTAGACGACCGCCTCGACCTCGTCGGCGTCGAGGTCGAACGCCGTGTGCGTGGCGCGGACGGCGTCGTCGACGGCGTTCTCGTCGACGATGACGGAGATCCGGATCTCGGAGGTGGAGATCATGCCGATGTTGACGCCGGCCGAGGCGAGGGCGCCGAAGAACTTGGACGTGATGCCGGGGTGCGAGCGCATGCCGGCGCCGATGAGCGAGACCTTGCCGATCTTGTCGTCGTAGAGCAGCTTGTCGTAGCCGACCTCGGCCTGGATGCGGGCCAGCGCGGTCATCGCGGTCTGGCCGTCGGTCCGCGGCAGGGTGAAGGAGATGTCGGTGAGGCTGGTCGCCGCGGCCGAGATGTTCTGCACGATCATGTCGAGGTTGATCTGCGCGTCGGCGAGGGCCTCGAAGATGCGGGCCGCCTCGCCGACCTTGTCGGGCACGCCGACGACGGTGATCTTGGCCTCGCTGCGGTCGTGGGCGACGCCGGCGATGATGGGCTGCTCCATGGTGACTTCCTCGCTGGGTGCACTGAACTGGTCGGGGCGCGCGGGCGTGTCGACGACCCGGGTGCCCTCGAGCTGGCTGAACGACGAGCGGACGTGGATCGGGATGCCGTAGCGGCGGCCGTACTCCACGCAGCGCAGGTGCAGGATCTTGGCGCCGCAGGCGGCCAGCTCGAGCATCTCCTCGTAGGAGACGTGGTCGAGCTTGCGGGCGCTGGGCACGATGCGCGGGTCGGCGGTGAAGACGCCGTCGACGTCGGTGTAGATCTCGCACACGTCGGCCTCGAGCGCAGCGGCCAGGGCGACGGCGGTCGTGTCGGTGCCGCCACGACCCAGCGTGGTGATCTCCTTGGTGTCCGCCGACACGCCCTGGAACCCGGCGACGATCACGATGTGGCCCTCGCCGATCGCCTGGGTGATCCGGCCCGGCGTGACGTCGATGATCTTGGCCTTGCCGTGCACCGAGTCGGTGATGACGCCGGCCTGGGAGCCGGTGAACGACCTGGCGGTGAACCCGAGGTCGCTGATGGCCATCGCGACCAGCGCCATGGAGATGCGCTCGCCGGCGGTGAGCAGCATGTCCATCTCGCGCGCCGGCGGCAGCGGCGAGACGCCGGTGGCGAGGTCGACCAGGTCGTCGGTCGTGTCGCCCATGGCGGAGACGGCGACGACGACGTCGTGGCCGGACTTCTTGACCTCCACGATGCGCCGGGCGACGCGCTTGATGGCGTCGGCGTCGGCGAGCGAGGAGCCGCCGTACTTCTGCACGACAATGCCCACGGTGTGGTCCTCGGGGATCGGGGTGCGGCTCTCGGGCCGCGTCGGGATGGCGGGCCCGCGGCGCCGTTGCCGGCAGGCCGACCCCGATTCTACGGCTGCGTCCCCGGCTCGACCTCGAGCATCTCATCGGCGACCGCGACGGCCTCGGCGTTGGCCTCGAAGTCGGTGTCGAAGCGGTCGTGCGCGACGACCGTCAGCAGTGCGTTGAGCGCCGCCCCGGCGAGGTTGCCCCAGTTGTTGACGTAGGAGAACTGCCACCACCACAGGGCCTCGTCGACGTCGCCGGCGCGGTAGTGGCGCAGGCCGTTCTCGAGGTCGATGGCGATCGAGGCGAGGTCGTCGGAGAGCCGGCTCTCGACGACCTCCGGGACGAAGGGGTCGAAGACGAACGTGTAGGGGTCGATGCTGTCCAGCATGTCGGCGAGCCGCAGCCGCAGCTCGTCGATGTCGGCCTCCGGGCCGACGTCGGGCTGGAACTCCTCGCGGGGCGTGAAGTCGGTCTGCGCCCCGAGCCGCGCGCCGGCGAGCAGCACCTGGCTGATCTCGAGGAGCAGCAGCGAGACCGCCTCCGCGCCGTTGCCCTCGCGGGCGATCGCGCGCAGCGCGATCAGGAAGCTCGTCACCGAGTCGGCGATCTGCTCCTCGAACCTGATCTTCTCGACGCTCATTCGGCTGATCTCCTTCCGGCGAAAGCCCGCCCGAGCGTGACCTCGTCGGCGTACTCGAGGTCACCACCCACCGGCAGTCCACTCGCCAAGCGGGTCACGCGCAACCCCATCGGGAGGAGCAGTCGCGTGAGATAGGTCGCGGTGGCCTCGCCCTCGAGGTTGGGGTCGGTCGCGAGGATGACCTCGGTGACGGTGCCGTCGGCGAGCCGCGGCATCAGCTCCTTGACGTGGAGCTGGTCGGGTCCGATGCCGTCGATGGGCGAGATCGCCCCTCCGAGGACGTGGTAGCGGCCGCGGAACTCGCGGGTGCGCTCGATGGCCACGACGTCCTTGTACTCCTCCACGACGCACAGCACGCTGGGGTCGCGGCGCTCGTCACGGCAGATCCGGCACCGCTCGTCCTCGCTGACGTTGAAGCACGTCGAGCAGAACTTGACCCTGGCCTTGACCTCGATCAGGACGTCGGCGAGGCGGCGCACGTCGACGGGCTCGGCCTGGAGCAGGTGGAACGCGATGCGCTGGGCGCTCTTGGGCCCGACGCCGGGCAGCCGACCGAGCTCGTCGATCAGGTCCTGGACGACACCTTCGTACAACGACGTCGCCTCAGCCCAGGCTGGGCGGCTGGAAGCCGAGGCCGCCGCCGCCCGCGCCGCCCCCGAGGCCGTCGGTCAGCGGGCCCAGGGAGTCACCGGCGAGCGCCTCGGACTTGGCCCGCGCGTCGCGGTAGGCGGCCACGATGAGGTCGGAGAGGTCCGACAGGTCGTCGGGGTCGGTGCCGTCGAACTCACCGGAGCGGATCGTGACGCCCACCAGCTCGCCGACGCCGTTGGCCGTCACCGTGACGGCGCCGCCGGCGACGGTGCCCTCGACGGTCTGCTGGGCGAGGGCGGCCTGGGCCTCCTCGAGCTGCTGCTGCATCTGCTGCGCCTGCTGGAGGAGGGCGTTCATGTCGAAGCCGCCGCCGAGGGCGTCGAACGGGTTCTGGGTCATCGGGTCTCCCACGGGGGATCGGGTGCGCGGACGGGGATGGTGCGGGCGAGCAGGACGGTGCCGGTCAGTCGTTCCTGATCTCCTCGATCAGCTTGGCACCGAGGGTCTGGCTGAGCAGCGACTCGGTGTCGAGGGCGCCCGACTCGGCGTCCGGGTCGTCGGGGTCGACGTCGTCGTCGGCCGACCGCACGGGCTCCGACGGCTCGGGCGGACCCCCGGCGCGGGCAACCTGGAGCGCCTCGCGGGCCGGCGCCGCCGAGACCGAGGGCTGGGGCGCGGCCACGGGGGCCGGGGCGGCGTCGCCCGTCACCCAGGAGGGCGGGCCGTCGGGGGCCTCCTGGGCCGCGCCGCCGGGCGGCCGGCCGGCGAGGTCGGCCACGGACGGCGAGGTCGGGTCGGGGGACGGCGCGGTGGCCGACTGGCGCACGACCGGGGCCTCCGCGGCGGCGCCCGAGGGGTCGACGATCGACTCGACGCGCCAGTCCATGCCGACGATGTCGATGGCGGCCTGCCGCAGGATCTCGTCGCAGCCGCCGTTGACGAACGAGTCGCGGGCACCGGCGTTGGCGAAGCCCACGGTCAGGCGGGTGCCGTCGACGTCGACCACGTGGGCGTGCTGGGAGAGCACCATCCACGCGAGGCGGCGACGGTTCTTGGTCTGCTCGAGGATGTCCGGCCACAGGCGGCGTACGTCGACGAGGCTGAGGCCGCCGCGCGGACCGGCGGGCTGCTCGGCCACCGGGTCACCCGGGGCGGCCGAGGCCGCGGCGACCGGGGCCGGCTCGGCGACCACCGGCGGCGCCTGCGGACCGGGCTCCGACGAGGTCGCGGGGGACGGGGCGTGACCGTCAGCCGGCACCGCCGACGGCATCGGCGGGGGCGGCGGCGGGCCGTCGTCCCGGCCCTCCGCCGGCGCCGCGGTGGGGACCGGCGGCGGGGGTGCGGGCTCGTCGGACCGGGCCGGGGCGGGCCGTGACTGTGCGGGCACTGCCGCGGGCGTTACTGCAGGTGCCGTCGGGGTCGCTGCGGGAGGCGCCGCGTGGGTGGGCGCCGCCGGGGCGACGGGCTGCGGGAGGTCCGTCGCGGGCGCGGCCGCGGCGGGGACGGCCGCCGCGCGGGCCTGGGCGGCCGGGGTCGGCGCGCCGGTGACGTCGAGACGGCGCTCGAGGCGCTCGAGGCGGGCCATCACGCCCTCGGAGGTGTGGTCGGCCCCGGGCAGGAGCACCCGGGCGCACAGCAGCTCGAGCAGGAGCCGCGGAGCCGTCGCGCCGCGCATCTCGGTGAGGCCGGCGGCCACGATGTCGGCGGCACGGCTGAGCTCGATCGCGCCGAACCGGGCGGCCTGCGCGACGAGCCGCTCGCCCGCGTCCTCGGGGACGTCGATGAGCCCGGTGGCCGGGGCGCCGGGCACGGCGGTGACGATGACGAGGTCACGCAGCCGGCGCAGCAGGTCCTCGGTGAAGCGGCGGGGGTCCTGCCCGGTCTCGACGACCTTGTCGACCACGGAGAACACCGAGGCACCGTCGCGCGTCGCGAAGGCCTCGACGACCTCGTCGAGCAGCGAGTCGGGGGTGAAGCCGAGCAGGTCGGTCGTCAGCTTGTGGGTGACGCCGTCGGGGCCGGCGCCGCCGAGCAGCTGGTCGAGCACGGACAGGGTGTCGCGGGCCGAGCCGGCACCGGCGCGCACGACGAGCGGCAGGGCGGCCGGCTCGATGGCCACGCCCTCCTCGGTGGCGAGCTGGGAGAGGTAGTCGCTGAGCAGGCGCGGCGGGATGAGCCGGAAGGGGTAGTGGTGGGTGCGCGAGCGGATCGTCGGCAGTACCTTGTCGGGCTCGGTGGTGGCGAAGATGAACCGGAGGTGCGGCGGCGGCTCCTCGACGAGCTTGAGCAGCGCGTTGAAGGCCTGCGGCGTGACCATGTGGGCCTCGTCGATGATGTAGACCTTGTAGCGGTCGCGCACCGGCGCGAAGAACGCCTTCTCGCGCAGGTCGCGGGCATCGTCCACGCCGTTGTGGCTCGCCGCGTCGATCTCGATCACGTCGAGCGAGCCGGTGCCGCCGCGCGCGAGCTCGCGGCAGCTGTCGCACTCGCCGCACGGGTCGGAGACCGGCGCCTGGGCGCAGTTGAGCGCGCGGGCCAGGATGCGCGCCGAGGTGGTCTTGCCGCAGCCGCGGGGCCCGGAGAAGAGGTAGGCGTGGTTGACGCGGTTGGCGGCGAGGGCCGCGCGCAGGGGCTCCGTCACGTGGTCCTGCCCGATGACCTGCTGGAAGGTCTCGGGCCGGTAGCGGCGATAGAGCGCGAGCGGTGACTCCACGTCGTGAACCCTAACCGGGCGGACCCACAGTGCACACCGGGCGTGGCCCCCGGTCCGTCCCCGGTCCGTCCCCGTGCGAGCCCCGGACATGAAGAGGCCCCCCACGCACCCGTCAGAGCTCACTGACCCTTGCTGCCTTCCGGCCCTGGGGGATTGGGCGAGGTGACGCCGCGTGGGGGGTTGCCGGGAGTCTAGGCGAGCCGATGTCGGGCGCCCAAACCCGGGGACCGGCGGCGTCGGCGTACGCGATTTCACCGGCACCGGGGCGACCGGTACTCTCCTCGGCGGAGGTATCGCCTAGTGGCCTATGGCGCTCGCTTGGAAAGCGGGTTGGGTTAACGCCCTCGGGGGTTCGAATCCCCCTACCTCCGCCGACACGACGGCCCCGCACCTGCTGGTGCGGGGCCGTCGTCGTCCTCGGCTCAGCGCAGCTGGGCGCGCAGGCCGTAGCGCCACTCCTCCGAGATGAGCAGGCTGTTGTCGTCGAGGCGCCGCTCGACGGCGTCGACCAGCATCGCCGACGCCTTCTCCGGGTAGACCCGTTCCCACGACAGCTCGGCGCGGTGCTCGAAGACGTGGTGGATGACGCTGACCATGAGGTCCTTGTGGATCGGCGGCGCGAGGAAGTTGCTGCCGGCCAGGAAGGTCTCGGACCGGTCCGAGCCGAACCGCAGCGTCACGCAGGGCACCTCGAGGACGTTGGCCTCCTCCACGATGCTGCCGGAGTCGGTGACGATCACCGCGCACATCGACATCGCGGCGACCACGTCGAGGTAGCTGTCCCACACGGGCGTCGAGATCAGCGCGTCGCCGTACCTGGCCTCGAGGTCCTCGAGCCACTGGCGGCGGCCGAAGTTGTCGATGGCGGCCTCGGTGCCGAGGAGGCGGATGAACAGGACGTGGTGGCCCTGCTCGAGCAGCTCCTCCATCGCGTCCATCAGCAGGTTGAAGCGGTCACGGTTGGTGGTGTTCTCGCGGCGGTGCACGCAGAAGCGCAGGAACGACCCGTCGCCCATCTGCGGGTACTTCTGCAGGACCTGGTTCTTGTCGCTACCGGCGACCGCCTGCTGCAGCGCGTCGACCACCGAGTTGCCGACCACGTCGATGGCGGCCGGGGCGAAGCCCTCCTCGAGCAGGAACTCGCGGTTGAGCTCGACGGGCGCGGCGTGCAGGTCGGAGCCGGCGTCGGCGACGCGGGTGTTGAACTGCTCCGGCGAGGGCTCCCGGCTGCCCTTGGACCAGCTGGCGCGGTCGATCGACTGCTCGCGGAACGACGCCCAGTCCAGGTCGGCGCCCTGCTCCATCCAGCCGCGCAGGACCTCGGGCTTCGGCGAGAGCGTGCGCAGGCCGGCCTCCACGTGCACGAGCGCCTGCCGCTCGCCGAAGGTGGCCAGCGCGCCGGCCATGGCGGTGGTCGTGTCACCGTGCACGTAGGTGATCGGGAAGCCGCCGCGCTCGGCGAAGCCGCGCAGGTAGAGCGCCAGCTTGGCGGTGATCCCCGACACGAGGTCGTTGACCCCGCCGCGGACCTCGAGGTTGACGTCCTCGCGCACGCCGAACTCGTCGAGCATCGACTGCGAGAGGTTGTGGTCGTAGTGCTGGCCGGTGTGGCACAGCACCACGTCGTGCCCGCGGTTGCGCAGCTCGTGGTAGATCGGCGCCTGCTTGATGATGTCGGGCTTGGTGCCGACGACGACGATGTGCTGGCTGTTCTCGTGCGACATGGGTTCCTTCGCTGGGGAGCGGTGGGAGGTCAGAGGAGATCTTCGCGGGTGCTGGCCGCGAGGAGCGAACGCAGCCGCTCCAGGGTGGGGGTGTCGAGGGCCTTCTTCTTGTCGAGGACGTAGACGGCGTCCTCGTGGGTCACCACGATGAGCCCCCTCGCCCCGAGGGTCACGACCGGCCGGCCGTCCATGCTGGCGACCAGGACGTCCTCGGCGTCGAGCTGGAGCGCCGGGCCGATCGAGGTGACCCGCTGGTCGTGCAGCACGCGCTCGAGGCGCGTCCAGGTGCCGACGTCGGTCCAGCCGAGCCGGCGCGGGACCACCAGGCACTCCATCCCGGCCCACATCAGGGGGTAGATCTCGTGGCCGCCGATGGTGGCGCCGCGGTAGGCCTGGTCGGTGCCCTGGCTGCGGGCGAACCGCTCGATCGAGTCGAAGATCAGCGGGAGGGCGGTGCGGTAGGCCTCGCACGCCTGCCCCACGCGTACGCCGTAGCAGGCGGTGTTCCAGTAGAGCGACCCCGTGCCGGACAGCTCGTCGACGAGCTCCTGGTCGGGCTTCTCGTGGAAGGAGTCGATGACCTCGACGCTGCCGTCGCCGTCCTTGGTGTGGATGTAGCCCAGGCTCGGGTCGTACCTGCTGGGCTCGGCGCCGAGCACCACCATCGACTCGGGGGTCTTCTCCAGCTGCGCGAGCATGTCGCGGGACGCGGCGTTGAAGGCCTCCTCCTCGTTGATCAGGTGGTCGGAGGGGGCGATGAGGGCCGGCGCGTTGCCGTAGAGGTGCGTCAGGGTCGCGACGCTCAGCGCGAAGGCGGTCGCCGGACCGGCCGGGTCCTCCTCGAGGATCAGGTTCTCCGCGGGCACCGGCCCGAGGTTGGCGCGGGCCGCGTCGGCGAAGCGGGCGCGGGTGGAGACGTGGATGCGGCGGGGGTCGACGATCTCGCTGAGCCGCTCGATCGTGCCGGTGAGCAGCGGCCGGTCGCGCACGACGGGCTGGAACTGCTTCGGGGCGCGGTCACGGCTGATCGGCCACAGGCGCGAGCCCTGCCCGCCGGCCAGGATGACGGCAACGGGCTCGTCCGAGGTGTCGGTCATGGGGCGATTCCATCACGCCGCACCACCGCCTGACTCAGCGTCGCAGCAACGGGCGCAGCATGAAGGCGAGCGCCAGCAGCGACCCCGCGACCAGGCCGGCCCACAGCAGGATGGCGCGCGGGGTGCTGAAGAGGTCGACGCGCTCCGGGGCCGGCGGCGCCTGGGCGTCGGCGCGCGTCTCGGCGACGGTCGTCTTCACCGTGCCACGGCGGCTGGGCTGGATCTCGCGCGTCAGCGCGTCGTGGGCCTGGACCACGCCCGCTCCCGTCCAGGGGTTCTCGACCACGGCGTCCGGGCCCTGCGGCGCCCCGGCGCCCTCGGTCGTGGCCTGCAGCCGCGCGACGAGCTGCCGCGGGGTCTCGCGGGGGAAGCGCTCGCGCAGCAGCGCCAGGATGCCGCTCACCTCGGCGGCGGCCCAGGACGTGGCGACCTCGCCGACCACGCACACCTGTCCGGTGGCGTTGGCCGAGATCGCTCCGACCGTGGGTGCCGCGACGTCGGTGTCGAGGTTGGGCACGACGTAGGCACTGGGGTCCTCGCCCTGGGGCGGGGTGGCGCTCACGGCGAGCACGCCGGGGTAGTCGGCGGGGAACACCTCGGCGTCGTTGCCCGGGGTGCCCCGGGACCCCTCGTCGTCGGACCCGTCACCCTCCTCCACGTTGCCGGCGGACGCGACCACGACGACGTCGAGGGCGACCAGACGGGCGACCGCGGCCTTCAACGCGGGGTCGGACGAGTCGACGGCGAGCGAGATGTTGACCACGTCGAAGCCGACCTGGCGGTCGTCGGCGATGACCGCCTCGATCCCGGCCACGATCCCGGCGGAGGTCGGCTGCTTCTGGCCCTGCGACACGTCGGCGGTGTCGGAGTCGTAGACCTTGTAGTCGAAGACCGTCGCGCCGGGCGCCACGCCCCGGGGACCGGCGATGAGCCCGGCGACGATCGTGCCGTGGCCCGACAGCAGGCCGGTGCCGGAGGCGCCGGCGAGGGCGCGGGCACCCCCCACCGTGATGCCGTCGACCCGCATGACGCCGCTGTCGATGACGGCGACGTCGACCCCGCGGCCCATGGCGAGCTCCTGCGCCTGCTCGACGTGCATCCGGTCGAAGACCGGGTTGTCCTTCTCGTGGGTGTCGGCCAGCCGCTCGGAGCCGGGCACCTCGCCGACCGAGCACGGGGCGTCGTGGTCGGCGTGGGCCGGCGATCCGGCCCACAAGGGGACGACCGACGCTGCGACCACGCCGGCCGCGAGCGTCGTACGCAGGCGTGCCGGTCCCATCACCCGGCGTCCGCCTCGGACTCCGGTGGCGGTGCGTCCTCGGAGACCCGACGCGCGCTGTTGGTCGACAGCGCCACCCCGGTGTCGAAGAACTGCAGCCAGGCGCTCGGCACGAGTGGCGGCTCCACCTCGGCGTAGCCGATGAACTCGGGCACGCGGGGGCCGAGCGTGTAGCGCGCGCCCTTGGTGTCGATGACGTAGGGCGTCCCGCCGGGGGCGGCGGTGTCGGACCCGGACAGCACGTAGGCGCCGGCGCTGGGCTCGACGTCGACGTCGTGGCGACCGGCGCGGACCGCGGCGTCGGTCTCGGCGGGGTCGGCGGCACCGGTGGGGTTGGTGGCGAGGGTGACGGCCGGGTCGCCGTCGGTGCCGGGGTGGAGCACCGCGCAGAGCGCGCCGGTGCTGACCGCGGTCGGCAGCTCCGAGGGCCACTCGGCGGGGGAGCTGGTCATGGCGAAGTCGACGACGAGGTCCTCCGACAGCTCGGTGGCCTGGCGGCCGACCACGGAGTAGACCTCCCCGGCGAAGGCCGACAGCCGCTCGGGTCCCTCGTCACCGAGGAGGTAGTAGCGGCCGCTGGCCGAGCGGAGCAGGTCGCCGACCTGGTAGGCCGAGAGGTCTGTGCGGGTGTCGCCGTAGGGCACCGGCTCGCCGTCGCGGGTGACCCCGAAGGCGTCCTTCTCCAGCGCGTCACCGAGCGGGAAGAGGTTGAGCCAGTCCTGGTCGACCTCGACGGGCGCCGACGTGAAGTCGAGCCGGTCACCGATGGTCGAGGCGCTGGTGTCGTCAGCCGGCATCGGGAACCGGTAGGCGCGGCCCTGGGTGGAGCCGACGGGCGGCGCGGTCGCGATCAGCCACTCCTTGCCCTTGGTGGAGACGAGGAACGCCGACCCGGTCAGGTCCTCGACACCCGGCTCCTGCTGGACGGCGACCTTGATGCCGAAGCCGTCGGCGGTGCAGGCGGTCCACCCGTCGTCGACCAGCTCGTCGGCCGCGGGGAGACCCGCGGGGGCGCCCTCGATGCCCAGGTCCTCGCCGAGCTGGACGGTGCGGATGTACTTGTCGCGCACGGTGTAGGGGGTGAGCTCGGCCTGCTCGAGCAGCAGCTGGGCCGAGACGTAGTTGGGCACGCGTTGGATCATCGGGTCGTCGCCGCCGCGCAGGACGACGTACTGCTCGCCGGTGTCCTTGGAGATGATGAAGCTGCCCTCGTCGAGCCACTGCGCCGGCGGGCGCCCGAGCAGGAAGCCGGCGATCGCCGCGCCGGCGAGCAGCAGCACTGACAGGGCCACGCCGCCGATGAGCACCCGGCCGGGTCGCACGGGCTCGACCTCGCGGCCGCCGGGCGCCCCGGAGACGAACGCCGTCACCAGACGGCGGCGGCTGAAGGCGTGCGCCTCGACGAGGTCCTTCTTGGTGGCCATCGGCTCAGCCCGCCACGGCCGCGACGAAGCCGGCCGCCAGCACCATGAGCGGCAGCAGTGCGAGCAGGGTCATCGTCTCCACTACGTCGCCCAGCCGGCCGCGCCGCACGGAGGCCGAGGCGGGGACGAGGGTGAGGGCCAGCAGGAGGGCACCGAGGGCGGCCAGGCCCATCGCGGCACCGGAGCGCCAGCCGTCGTGGATGAGCAGCATCGACACGGCGACCGAGACGAGGCCGAGGATGCCGGACGCGAGGCCCGCCAGCACCTCGGCGCTGGTGCGGTACTGCCGGGTGCGGAACATGACCGCGAGGCAGCAGACCGCGGCCAGGACGGTGCCGTAGACGCCCCGGTCCACCGCGAACGGCGCGAGGAGGACGAGCAGCGTGCCGACCGTCGCCGACACCGCGAGCAGGATCTCGTGGCCGACCCGGGCGTCGTCGGCGACCTCGTCGGGGTCGATCTCGTCGGGGTCGGCGGTGATGTCGTGCAGGGAGTAGAGCTGGTCGACGGTGGTGCCGGTCACCCCGAGGGCCAGCCACGGCAGGACACTGCCGGCGAGCACCACGAGCGTCATCAGCACGGTGAAGACCGGCCCGGGGTCGAGGTCGAAGACCCGGATCACCACGGACCCGGCCACCAGGACGGCACCCACGACCACGGCCGGGATGACCAGGGGACGGCCGTCCTGGAGGCCCACCACGGCAGCGAGACCCACGGCGAGCACGCCCAGCCCGGCGAAGAGCAGCGGGTCGGTGAAGAAGGCGTCGTCCAGCGGCCAGCTCCACGCGGGCAGGTCGCCCGGCGCCAGCAGGAGCCCGGCGACGCCGGCGTAGAGCGCGGCCAGCAGGGAGACGACCACGCCGGCCTCGGGCTCGCCCTGGGCGCGGGCCAGCACGATGCCGCCCACCACCAGCAGGCCCGCGATCACCGCGGCGGCCACGCCGCCCAGCAGGCTCTCGCCCTGGAGCAGCAGCGCCAGCGCGCCCAGGCCGAGCAGGATGCCGCCCGCGCCGAGCGCCGTACGCCGTCCGGCGGCCGGCTCCCACGGCTTGAGCTCGTTCTCCACGACGTCGGCCATCGCCTCGACGACGTCGTCGTAGACGCGGGGCGCCTTCTCGTCGACGCCGGCGGAGACGGTGAGCAGGCCGCCGTCCTCGATCCCCTGCATGGTGAGTCCGGCGTCGGCGGCGAGGATCCGCCCCTCCTGCGTCACCAGGCGGTAGCCGCCGTAGACGGTGGAGGCGTCGAGCAGGCCCACCGAGCGGGCGAGCTCGGGCACCAGCTCGGCGACCGGGATCGACCCGGGCAGCACGAGATCGACCCGTCGAGACCCCGAGGCGATGGTGACCCGGACCAGGCCCGAGGCGACCGAGGACCCCTGACTCATCGATGTTCCCCCTGAACGTGCATCACCTGCGCCGGCCGGCGGGCCGGGCGCTGAACGGAGAGCAGCCTAGGCGACTGCGGCGCGGAAATGGGCCGAGGCCGGCCATCCCCGGAGGGACGACCGGCCTCGGCCGGTGGGCTGCGCTCAGAAGCGGTTGGCACCCCGCGCGTCGGCGGCCTTGTACTCGGCGTTGGACGCGTCGACACCCTGGCTGGCCTGCTGGAGCAGGAGGGTCATCTCGGTCATGGCCTGGTCCCACTTGGCCTTGGCCTGGTCGTAGGCCATCTTGGCGTTACCGTTCCAGTCCGACTTGAGGGGGTTGAGCTCGTTCTCGAGCTGGTCGAGGCGGGCCTCGATGTCCTTGGCCGCCTTCATCACGTCGGCCGCACCGGCGTCGAGGGAGCCGTGCTGGACCTTGATTCCGTCGAAAGTCATGTCGATCTCCTAGATCTCAGAAGGGTGTCGGCGTCAGCCGAGACGGCCCTGGAGGTTGGCGTGGGTGGCGGACTGGTTCTCGTCGGTCGAGACGTTGTCGCGCTCGGTCTCCTTCATCGACGCCGAGAGCTGGTCGAGGGCCTTGAGGATCGTCTCCTGCTTCTGGTCCCAGGCGATCATGAGGTTGTTGAACGCGGTGGCACCCTGGCCGCCCCATCCGCCCATCATCGTCTGGATGTTGCCGGAGAGGACGCCGCACTTGTTCTTGACGTCACCGCGGGCCTGGTCGACGAAGTCAGCGCCCTTGGAGAGGGCCTTCTCTGTCTGGCCGTACATGTCGCTCATGGAAGTTTCCTTCTCCCTCGGCGGTCGAACCGAACCGAGTGTTGTGTTGGTGATCCACTGGTGGTGATCCGGTGCCCGGGGAGACGTCCCGACCCCCCGCGCTGACGTGCATCTACCCGACGAAATCGGGGCTAAACCTAGGAAGTCATTTCCCACAGGCGGCGGAACACGCCGGCCGCCACGACGGCCGAGGCGAACGCGAGGCTGCCGCACAGGGACTCGGCCACCTCCGCCCGGCGCGACCACCACACCGAGCGCCACCCGCGGCCGGTGGCGACGGCCGCCGCGAGGGCGATCGCACCGAGGCCGACAGCGACGTAGAAGAAGGTGTCGACGTGCCCGGCGCCGGCGCCGGCGACGAGGTGCACGGCGAGGGCGGTCAGCGCGCCGAGGCCGGCCATCCGCAGCAGCGCCCGGGCGGCGGCGTGGCGGTAGGACCGGGCGGCCAGCAGCAGCGAGCAGCCGGCGAAGAACACCAGGCAGCGCGCGCCGATGCGGTCGAGGTCGATGGAGGCGGCGTGGAGCAGCAGGGGGCTGGCGACCACCACCGTCACCAGAATCGCTGCCGCGGCGCCGGTCACGATCCGCGAGGCCCGGTGCACCAGCCGCTCCATCGCGTCGGCGGCCACGACGATCCGACCGCGTCGTCCCCGGCGGGTGCTGTCGCGCGCCGACCAGGCGGTGACCGCGAGCCGGTCGAGGTCGAGCAGCGCCTCGTCGGGCACGTCGATCGCGAGCGACGGGGCGAACCGCGCCGCCATCATGGAGAGGAAGACCAGCAGCGTCCAGGCGACCCGGGCGTCCCAGCCCAGCAGCGCCGGGACGGCGCAGCAGACGAACACGGTCAGCCCGGACGCGATCCACACGGTGCTGGTCTCGTCGCTGCCGACCGACAGGGCGCGACCGATGCCGGCGACCACGGCGGCGGCGATGCCGGCCGCCCCCAGGATCGCGGGGAGCAGGTGCACGCCGGGCTCGTAGAGCGCGGCGAACGCCGCAGCCGCGGCGAAGGCCGGAGCGGCGGCGGCGCGCTGACGGGCGTGGCGCCCGACCGGCAGCACACCGACGAGCGCACAGGCCAGCAGCACCCCGACGGCCGTCGTGCGGACGGTCTCGTCCGTCGCGCGGGCGGCGTACCAGGAGGAGAGGACGGCGGCGAGGGCGGCGATCGTGGCGATCATCGAGGCGAGCGCCGGGCTCTCCGGGGCGTTCTTGGCGGCCTCGAGCAGGGTCACCTTGCGCGGGCGGTGCACGCCCGTGGTCGCCACCAGCACGTCACCGGCCTGGATGCCCGCCTCGCTGAGCGGCTGCGCGGCGTTGAGCCGCTGGCCGAGCGACGTCTGCAGCAGCGGGATCCCGCCGCCGGCGCCCGCGAGCCCGGCCTGCTTGGCGTACTCCCGGGCGACGTCCACCGAGGTCGCGCCGGCCGGGACGACGAGGTCGAGCACCCCGGCGGGGCCGTGGACGCTCACGGCGATGGTCGCCTCGGCGGAGCCGGGCATCGCGACCTCCGACAACGGATCCCCCTTCGCGGCAGCGGGCGCTTCCCGGTGCAGGGTAGGCCATCGTCGACCCGCCCGCCCCGGGTCCCGCCCCGACCTGCGGACAGCGCGACGTGCTGCCGGTCGCGGGCGGTGGTGCGCGCACCTATCATCATCGCGACTCCATCAGGTGAGGCAACGGGGGATGCGTGAGCACGACACTGCGTGGCGGCCAGCGGCTCGACGAGCCGGAGATGCCGGGCGGCCAGATCGTCCTGCAGCCTCCGCCGGAGCTGCAGGAGGGCGAGGGCGCCAGCGGCGTGCTGATGAACGCCATCCCGATGCTCGGCAGCCTGGGCTCCATCGTCCTCGTGGCGACCATGGGCAGCGGCTCCAACCGCGGCCGCAGCTTCCTCGCCGCCGGCATGTTCCTCTTCGCCACGCTCGGCTTCATCGTGGTGCAGATCGACCGGCAGCGGAAGCAGCGCGCACAGCAGGTCACGGGCTCGCGCACCGAGTACCTCCGCTACCTCTCCAACATCCGCAAGGTGGCGCGTGAGGCGGCCGACCAGCAGCGCCGTGCCCTCAACTGGCACCACCCCGAGCCGGCCGCGCTCCCCTCGCTGGCCGAGGACCGCACCCGGCTGTGGGAGCACACCGGCTCCGACGACAACTTCCTCCACGTGCGCTACGGCCTGTGCTCGCAGCCGCTGTCGCTCGAGCTGGTGCCGCCCGAGAGCGCGCCCGTCGACCAGGTCGACCCGGCCGCGGCGTCGGCCCTGCACCGGCTGCTCGTCGTGCACCGGCTCCAGCCCAACCTGCCCGCCTCCATCGACCTGCGCGCCTTCGACCGCATCGAGCTGTGCGGCGACGCCGAGGAGGTCCGCTCGACCGCCCGGGCGATGATCTGCTCGGCCACGGCGTTCCAGAACCCCGACCAGCTCGTCGTCGCGGTGCTGAGCTCGGAGCAGAACCTCACGCACTGGGACTGGATCAAGTGGCTGCCCCACGCCCAGAGCAGCCGCGAGGCGGACGCGGTGGGGCCGATGCGGCTGGTCTCGACCTCGCTCGACGACCTGGGCAACCTGCTGCCGCCCGACCTCAGCGACCGCCCGCGCTTCGGCGCCGACGAGCGGGCGGCGACGCCCCACATCCTGCTGGTGATCGACGGGGGCCACCTGCCGCCCGGCAACCACATCGTCCCGCCCGACGGCCTCCACGGCGTGACGCTGCTCGACCTGCCGGCGCGGTGGGACGAGCTCGAGGACTCCACCCGGCTGCGGCTGGAGTTCGCCGGCGGCCCCGACGAGCTCGGCAAGCGCCCGGTGAGCGCGCTGCGGCTGCGCGGCGAGCCGGTCAAGGCCCTCGCCGACCAGTGCGACATCGCCACCGCGGAGGCCTTCGCCCGGCGCATCGCCCCGCTCAAGACCGCCAGCGCCGAGTCCGCCTCGGCGGGCGGCGCCGTCGACATCACCTCGACCACGCCCGACCACATGGACCTGCTCGGGCTCGGCGACATCTTCACCTACGACCCCGCGACCGCGTGGCGCCCGCGCCCGGCGCGCGACCGGCTGCGGGTGCCGATCGGCATCGGCGACTCCGGTGGACTGATCCACCTCGACATCAAGGAGTCCGCCCAGCAGGGCATGGGCCCGCACGGCCTGGTGATCGGCGCGACCGGGTCGGGCAAGTCGGAGTTCCTCCGCACCCTCGTCCTCGGCCTGGTCATGACGCACTCCTCCGAGCAGCTCAACCTGGTCCTGGTGGACTTCAAGGGCGGCGCGACGTTCGCCGGCATGGCCGACATGCCGCACGTCTCGGCCGTCATCACCAACCTGGCCAACGAGCTCACCCTCGTCGACCGCATGCAGGACGCGCTCTCGGGCGAGATGACGCGTCGCCAGGAGCTGCTGCGCGACGCCGGCAACTACGCGTCGGTGCGCGACTACGAGAAGGCCCGCGCCAACGGCGAGCCGCTGGAGCCGATGCCCTCTCTGTTCATCGTGGTCGACGAGTTCTCCGAGATGCTGTCGGCCAAGCCGGAGTTCATCGACCTGTTCGTCGCTATCGGCCGGCTCGGCCGCTCGCTCGGCCTGCACCTGCTGCTCGCCTCGCAGCGCCTCGAGGAGGGCCGCCTGCGCGGCCTGGAGTCCCACCTGTCCTACCGGGTGGGGCTCCGCACCTTCTCGGCCGGTGAGTCGCGCGCGGTCCTCGGCGTCCCGGACGCCTACGAGCTCCCCGCCGTCCCGGGCCTGGGCTACCTCAAGCCCGACCAGTCCACGCTGCTGCGGTTCAAGGCGGCGTACGTCTCGGGGCCGCCGTCGAGCCGCACCCGCGTCACCCGCGACGAGGGCGGAGCCATCCGCGGCATCCTGCCCTTCACGATCTCCGAGGTGCAGGCGCTCGCGCCGACCGCCGAGGAGCGGGCCGACATGCCGGCGCCGCAGCCGCAGCAGCAGGGCGAGCAGCCCTCGCTCCTCGACGTCGCCGTCACCCGGATGATCGGCAAGGGGCCCGAGGCGCACCAGGTGTGGCTGCCGCCGCTCGACGTCCCCGACACCCTCGACGAGCTCATGCCCGACCTGGCCGAGCACCCCGAGCTGGGCCTCACCTCCCAGCAGTGGCGCAACGTGCCGGGCCTGGTCATCCCGCTCGGCACGGTCGACCGCCCGCGCGAGCAGCGTCGCGACACGATGACGCTCAACCTCACCGGAGCCGCCGGCCACGTTGCCGTCGTCGGCGGTCCCCGCTCGGGCAAGAGCACCCTGCTGCGCAGCATCGTGACGAGCATGGCGCTGGTGACGACGCCGCGGGAGTCGCAGTTCTTCGTGCTCGACTTCGGCGGCGGCACGTTCGCCCCGCTGACCCGGCTGCCGCACGTCTCCGGCGTCGCGACGCGCTCCGAGCCCGACGTCGTACGCCGCGTGATGGCGGAGGTCGAGGGCATCGTCGACCGGCGCGAGGCCTACTTCCGCCAGAACGGCATCGACTCCATCGAGACCTACCGCTCGCGCCGCGCTCAGGGCCGCGCCGACGACGGGTGGGGCGACGTCTTCCTCGTCATCGACGGCTGGAGCACGCTGCGCGCCGAGTTCGACGACCTCGAGATGGAGATCCAGCAGCTGGCTGCGCGCGGCCTGACGTTCGGACTCCACATCGTCACCGCGTCGACGCGGTGGGCCGACTACCGCGCCGCGATGCGCGACGTCTTCGGCTCCAAGCTCGAGCTGCGCCTCGGCGACCCGCTCGACTCGGAGGTCGACCGCAAGGTCGCCGCGCTCGTGCCCGTCGGCCGCCCCGGCCGCGGCCTCGTGCCCTCCAAGCTGCACTTCCTCGGCGCGCTCCCCCGCATCGACGGAGACGGCAGCGCCGACACGCTCGGCGACGGCGTCGACGACCTCATCGACAAGATGGCCGCCGCCTGGAAGGGCCCCGAGGGACCCAAGCTGCGACTGCTGCCGGAGATGGTCACGCTCGAGGCGATCCGCGAGGACGCCGTGCGGCGCCAGGTGCCCGAGCGGCACGTCCTGCTCGGGATCAACGAGAAGGAGCTCGCCCCCATCGGTCTCGACGTCGACGCCGAGCCGCACATGCTCATCTTCGGCGACGGCCAGTCGGGCAAGAGCGCCCTGCTGCGGACGTACGTCCACGAGATCATGCGGACCCGCACGCCCAAGGAGGCGCAGATCGTCCTCGTCGACTACCGGCGCTCGCTGCTCGGCGAGGTCCCCGACGAGTACCTGCTCAACTACCTGACGTCCGCCACCCAGGCGACGCCGACGCTCAAGGACATCGCGAGCTACCTCGAGGGCCGCATCCCCGGGCCGGACGTCACCCCGGACCAGCTGCGCAACCGGTCGTGGTGGACCGGCGCCGAGGTCTTCGTGGTGGTCGACGACTACGACCTCGTCGCCACCCAGCAGTCCTCGCCCGTCTCCTCGCTCCAGCCGCTGATGGCGCAGGCCCGCGACGTCGGCCTCCACGTGGTGGTGGCGCGACGCACCGGTGGTGCGTCCCGCGCCCTCTACGAGCCGGTGATCCAGTCGCTGCGCGACCTCGCCATGCCCGGCGTGATGCTCTCCGGCCCGCGCGACGAGGGCATCCTCATCGGCAACCTGCGCCCCCAGCCCGCCCCCGAGGGCCGGGCGCGCGTGGTCACCCGCGACGGGGGGACCCAGACCGCCCAGCTGGCCTGGCTCGACGCGACGATGTGATCCGGGGGTTCGTCTCTTCCTCCGCTCCCCCGCTGCGTCAGACGAAGCCGCGCCCATGCGTCCCGGTTCGTCTGACGCTCGGCTGCAGGGGTCGTCGTAGGTCGCTCGAGGCGGGCTGTGCACCCGGGTTCCGTACCTACAGGTGGAGATCTCTACCTGTCAGCACGGCGGTCACCGGATATCCGGGGACTCCAGACGTCGGCAGCTCCCAGGGCGCGGGTACGTCACACCAACCCGCACCCATGCGTCCCGGTCCGGATGACGCTCGGCTGCGGGAGGGTCGTCGTACGCCCGCACGAGCCGGGGCCTTGCACCCGAGTTCCGTACCTACAGGTGGAGATCTCCACCTGCAAGCACGGCGGTCACCGGATATCCGGGGACTCCAGACCCCGGGAGCAGCACCTACCGCCGCCCGCTCTTGAACATCCCGCGCGCGATCTCCCGGGCGGCGGTGCTCATGAAGTCCTTGAAGGCCCGCGACTTCACGACGTCCATGACCAGGCCGTCGTCCTCCTTGGCCGCCTTCGCCGTCGACTTCTTCGTGACGCGCTCGTTCTTCTGCTCACGGGCCATCTCCTTGACCCGGGCGTCCTCGGCGGCCTTGCGCGCGCCCTCCTCGAGCTTCTTGGCGAGCAGCTCGCGGGCGGACTCGCGGTCGATCGCCTCGGCGTACTTCGCGGTCAGCGGCGACGCCGCCACCGCCGCCTCCATCTGGGCCGTCGGCGCCGGGTCCATCAGGGACTCCGGGGCGCGCAGGCGGGTCCACGCCACGGGGGTCGGCGCGCCGCGCTCGTTCATCACGGTCACGACGGCCTCGCCGATGCCGAGCGACGTGATGACCTCGCCGAGGTCCTCGTAGTCGCTGTTCGGGTAGGTGTTGACGGTCGCCTTGAGCGCCTTCGCGTCGTTGGGCGTGTGCGCGCGGAGCTGGTGCTGGATGCGCGAGCCGAGCTGGGCCAGCACCTCGTCGGGCACGTCGGTGGGCGACTGGGTCACGAAGAAGACGCCGACCCCCTTCGACCGGATCAGCCGCACGGTCTGGGCGATCTGGTCGAGGAAGGCGTCGGAGGCGTCGTTGAAGAGCAGGTGCGCCTCGTCGAAGAAGAAGACCAGCTTGGGCTTGTCGAGGTCGCCCTCCTCCGGCAGGTCGTGGAACAGGTCGGCCAGCAGCCACATGAGGAAGGTGGAGAACAGCGCCGGCCGGTCCTGCAGGTTCGGCAGCTCGAGCAGGCTGATCACGCCACGCCCGTCGTCGGTGGTGCGGAGGAACTCCTTGGTCTCGAGCTCCGGCTCGCCGAAGAAGACGTCCGCACCCTGCGCCTCGAACGCCACCAGCTCGCGCAGGATCACGCCGGCGGTCTGCGGCGACAGGCCGCCGATCGTCTTGAGCTCGGCCTTCCCGGCGGCGTCACCGGTGAGGTACTGCAGCACCGCGCGCAGGTCCGCCAGGTCGAGCAGCGGCAGCCCCTGCTTGTCGCAGTAGTAGAACACCAGGCCGAGGGACGACTCCTGGGTCTCGTTGAGGCCCAGCACCTTGGCCAGCAGGGTCGGCCCGAAGGCGCTCATCGTGACCCGCACGGGTACGCCGACGCCCTCCCCGCCGATCGCGTAGAGCTCGGTCGGGAAGCCGGTCGCCGTCCACTCCTGGCCGACGCTCGCGGTGCGCGCCGTGAGCTTGTCGCTCGCCTCGCCGGGCACGCCGAGACCGGAGAGGTCGCCCTTGATGTCGGCGGCGAAGACGGGTACGCCGTTGGCGCTGAGCTGCTCGGCCAGCAGCTGGAGGGTCTTGGTCTTGCCGGTGCCGGTCGCGCCGGCCACGAGGCCGTGCCGGTTGAGCATCGCGAGCGGGATCCGCACGTGCACGTCGGCGAGGCGGTCCACGTCGAGCATCAGCCCGCCCAGCTCGAGGGCCGCGCCCTCGAAGCTGTAGCCCGCCGCCACGGCCTCCGCGATCGGGTCGCTCGGCGCCGGTGCGTCCTCGGCGGGTGCGGCCGGGGGCGGCGTCGGCTCGGCGGCGGGAGTCTCGGTCATGCCCGGAGCCTAGTCAGCGCGGTGGGCGCCGACGAGGGCGTCGTTATGATCACCGGCGTGATCTTCAAGCGGGTGGGCCTCGGCCGGCCCTACCCCGACCACGGGCTGAGCTCGCGCGCCTGGGCCGACCTGCCCCCGCGCCAGGTCCGGCTCGACGAGCTCGTGACCACCAAGGACACGCTCCACCTCGACACGCTGCTCGACGAGGACTCGACGTTCTACGGCGACCTGTTCGCGCACGTCGTGCAGTGGCGCGGCGACCTCTACCTCGAGGACGGCCTGCACCGCGCGCTGCGCGCGGCCCTCCAGCACCGCAGCGTCCTGCATGCCCGCGTCCACCAGGCGGCCGACCAGTGAGGACCCCATGACCGGCGCCCTGAAGTCGGCCCTGACCCTGGCCGTGCTCGCGGTCCTCGTCCTCATGGCCGCGGTGTGGGGCTGGGCGGCGTTCACCGAGCCGTTCCCCCAGGACGAGCCGGTGGCCATCTGCGAGGACACGGAGGTCACCGCCGGCAGCGAGGTGCGCCGCGACCAGGTCGTGGTCAGCGTCTTCAACGGCAGCGGGCGCAGCGGCCTGGCCAGCTCGACGAGCGCCCAGCTGACCGAGCGCGGGTTCGTCGCCGGCGACGTCGGGGACTCGCCCCAGCCGGCGGCGAGCACCCAGATCTGGGCCGCCGACCCGACCAACCCGGCGGTCGCCCTGGTCCGCAAGCAGTTCAAGGGCGCCCGGATCGTGGGCGGCGACGCCCTCGGTCCCGGCGTGGTGGTCGTGCTGGGCGAAAAGTTCACGGCCCTGCGCAAGAAGCAGGTCGAGTCGGTCGTCGCCGCTCAGGACGCGACGTACTGCCGGGCCACCGGCTCCGAGTAGGACCGCCGATCGGCGTCAGGTCCGTCAGCCGCGGTCGCGGTCGCGGCGCGTCGGGTCGCCCAGCCACTGCGCGAGGCGACCGTTCTGCGACACCTGCCGCAGCCGGCCCTCGGTGACCTCGCGCAGCTTGCGCGGGGTGACCACGAGCAGGTCGTCGCCCGCGCGCAGGACCGTACGACGCTCGGGCACCAGCACCTCCCCGGACCGGATGACCAGCGACACCGAGGCGCCCTTGGGCAGCCGCAGCTCACCGACCTCGACGCCGTGCATCTTCGAGGTGGCGGCGATCGTGACCTGCAGCAGGTCCGCCGCGACCCGGTCGAGCGGAGCCGCCTCGACGTCGAGCCCGCGGGGCTGGAGCCGGTGCGCCACCCCCAGCCGCCGCGCGACCCAGGGCAGGGTCGGGCCGGTGAGCAGGGTGTAGACGACCACCATCACGAAGACGATGTCGAACAGGTCGTCGGCACCGTCGACGCCCTCGGAGAGCGGGATGGTGGCGAGCACGATCGGCACGGCGCCGCGCAGCCCGGCCCACGAGATGAAGGCGAGGTCGCGCGCGGCCATCGGCTGCACGACGCTGCTCACCAGCACCGAGAGCGGCCGGGCGACGACGGTCAGGACGAGGCCGGTCACCAGCGCGTGGACGACCGTGTCGACGTCGATGCGCCCCGGCGAGAGCAGCAGGCCGAGCATGACGAACAGCCCGATCTGGGCCAGCCACGCGATGCCCTCGGCGAACGACCGCGTCGTCATCCGGTGCGGCAGCTCGCTGTTGCCGAGGATGAGCGCCGCGACGTAGATGGCGGCGAACCCGGAGGCGTGCAGCGCGGCCGCGGCGCCGTACGCCGTGAACGCCAGGCACAGGACCGCGAGCGGGTAGAGGCCCGAGGACGGCAGCGCGACCCGCCGCATGATCCACGCCCCGGCGACGCCGCACACCACGCCGACGAGGCCGCCGGCGATCAGCTCGAAGACGATGATGCCCGCGGTCTCGAGCACCCCTGAGTCCGCCGCCGCGCCGGTGGAGATGATGCCGACGAGCACGACGGTCGGGGCGTCGTTGAGCCCCGACTCGGCCTCGAGGGCGCCGGTCAGGCGCTTGGGCAGCGGCAGGGCCCGCAGCACCGAGAACACGGCCGCGGCGTCGGTGGGCGAGCAGATCGCGCCGAGCAGGATGGCGAGCTCCCACGGCAGCCCCAGGAGGTAGTGGGTGCCGACCGCGACCACCGCGACGGACACCGCGACGCCGACGGTCGCCAGCGACAACCCCAGCCGCACGCTCGACCGCATCTGGCGCCAGTCGGTGGTGAGACCACCCTCGGCGAGGATGATCGCGAGCGCGCCGAAGCCGAGCGCGTGGGCGAGCTGCGCGTCTTCGAACGGGATCCCGAACGGCCCGCCCTCGCCGAGCACCACGCCGATCAGCAGGTAGATCAGCAGCGACGGCAGGCCGACGCCCGCCGAGACGCGTACGGCGAGGATCGCCGCCAGGGTCACGACCGCGCCGACCAGCACGAACTCGTCGAGCTGGTGGACGTCGAAGGTCATTGCACCTCGTGCAGGTCGGCTGGGCGAGCCGGAGCCGGCTCGCCGCGGGTCGGCCTGCTGATCCTATCGGCCGAACACCCTTGCGGTTGACGTCGCTCGTGCCCGCGGACGCGGCCCACAAGCGGTCCGCGGCGACCGGTCCGCGGCATCGGCCGGGGTGTACCGAGCGTGCCCCGGTGGTGGACAATCCGGCGCGGGACGACGTTTGGACCGTGCGGGCAGCGGGTAGGCGTCCTCGGACGAAGGGGTGTGATCGATGTACGGCGACACCGCCGCGGGCCGCAAGCGCGTCGCCCAGCTGCGCGAGCAGGGTGGTGACATCCGCGCGCTGGCCGCTCGCCTGGTCTCCCAGGCCGAGGCGGTGCCGTGGCACGGCAAGGCGGCCGAGGCGATGCGCGAGCGGATCAAGGACCGTGCCGACCACCTCCGCACGGCGGCCGCCCAGCACGAGACCGCCGCCGACTCGCTGGCCAAGCACCTCGTCGAGGTCGACACGCTCAAGGAGGCGATCGAGGTCCGGACCCACAAGGCCCGCACGCTCGTCGAGGACGCCCGCACCCGCGCCAGCGAGGCGGCTCCCGCCGACGGCGGCGCCGCGGCCGAGCCCGACGGCGCCGAGGCCGCCCTGCTCGCCTTCGACCCCCCGCCGGCCGGTCACCGCGACTGGCTCACCGTCGACCTCCCGGGGCTCTGACATGGTGACCATCGACCTGACCACCCCGCCCCCGGTGCCCACGACCTTCCTCGAGGGGATGGCCCGCCGGATCGCGCTGACCCTGCCGGAGCTACGGCTGGTCGCCGACCTCGCCGGTGGCGCACCCCTCCCCTTCGACGTGCAGGACCCGCGCGGCGCCGCCCCGGGTGCGGGCTCGCTGTCCGGACGCCTCGGCCAGAGCCGGGGATCCGCCGAGGACTCCGCCTACACCGACGCACTCGGCACCCTCCACGACCCCGAGGACTCGCTGCGCCGCCGCGGGCTGGTGGGCGACCACGGCGCCGACCCCGGCATCGTCGGGGCCGTGGGCCTCCTCGCGACACCGCGGCTCGCGCTCGACATCGACGTCGCCGCCGGCACCACCCAGGTCAAGGCGTGGCACCGCCAGGACGGCGGGGCCGTGGCGAGCCTGTCGACCTGCGACGGCATCGTCTTCGAGCTGGCCTGGTTCCCCGTCGACCAGTGGACCAGCGAGCTGTCCCGCGTCACCGAGGTCCCCGAGGACATGCCGCTCTCGGAGTCCCACGTCCCGGCCCACCTCGACGTGCCCTACGCCCTCGCCGACACGATCGGCGAGGCCCTGCGCTCCGGTCGCTCCGACCTCGTCCCGGTCCTCATCGGCCAGGCCGACGGCGCCGTCCTCGCCGACGGTGACGAGCTCGGCGACGCCGAGGCGGCCGCCGCCGTCTCCGCCGTGCACACGGAGGGACGCGGACGCCTCCGCATCCTGGCCGCCGAGGTCTCCGAGCGCGCCACCACCGCGGTCGGCGTGGTGTCGTGGGTGCTGCTCCGCGACGGCTGGCACTCGCTCACGCCGCGCCACGACGACGGCGCCCGGGTCGCCGTCGCCCGCGTCGACCCCGACGACCTGCCCACCGAGCTGGCCCCGGTCCTGGCGCAGGTCGCCCTCCGAGAGGCGGTCTCCTGATGGGCGACCTCGACATCCCCCGCACCCACGAGGCCGGCGCCCCCGAGTCGTCGGCCGCCGTCGCCGCCGCCGACAAGTACGACCAGATGCTGGCGCTCGCCGACCTCTTCGACGCCACCGGCGGCGAGATGCGCACCCGCGCCCGCCTCGGCGGCGTGATCCTCTCCGACGACGACGTCGTCGACTCCGGCGAGCTGTCGAAGGCCACCTGGGCGCAGGCCGAGGAGGACATCCGGGCCGCGACGACGGGCAAGCACGGGCTGCTGACCCGGTCGGTCGAGCTCGACGCCGACGCGCTCGTCGTACGCGCCACGGTGCTGACCTACCGCTGGATCGACGAGCTCCAGGAGGCGGCCTACAAGACGCTCGGCTCCATCGCGGGCCGTGCCATCGGCTACCTCGCGCCGGAGGTCGCCCTCGGCGGCGCGATCGTGAGCGCCGGCCTCATCGAGACCGACACGCTCGACCGCGACGGCGTCACCGCCTACCTCAGCGAGCTCGCCGACAACAACCCCGACCTCATGGACCACCTGTCGGGTGGCGGCGGGCTGCTCGACGGCCTCCACCTGCGCTCGCTGCTCACCGCCGGCGTGCTGGCCTCCGACCAGGGCGTGGCCGCCGCGCGCGGCGGCCTGCGGGCGATCGGCGTCGAGCCGTTCCCGACCGACGCGATCTCGGCGTTCCGCGACTCCGCCGGCTCCTTCGTCGAGATCGAGCAGCCCGACCCCGAGGTCGGCACCAGCGCCGCCGCGGCGCCGCGCTCGCTCGAGGAGCTGATGGCCAACCTGCTCGCTGAGGACCGGCGGATCAGCGTCCAGCGCGTCGGCACCGGCCGCTACATCGCCTACCTGCCCGGCACGCTCGGCGTGGAGTCCGGACGGCTCCGGCTCGTCGGCGCCGACCCGACGACGACCGCCACGCAGGTGGTCCGCGCGATCGAGAAGGCGGTCACCGACGATGACGCCCGCGTGATGCTCGTCGGCTCCGCGGCCGGCGGGACCGTGGCCGCCGAGATCGCCGCCACCGCGGCGTCGCCGCGCTTCGTCGTCGATCAGGTCGTGACGGCGGGCTCACCGTCGGCGCAGGTGCCGCGGATCCCGGAGGGCACCCGCGTCCTGTCGCTGGAGGACCGCTCCGACCCGGTCGCGCTGCTCGGCTCGCTGATCAACGCGGCGACGACCAACCGGCTCACCGTGGTCTTCGACGGCAGCGAGGCCGACGGCACCGACATCTACGTCGCGGGCGCCAAGGCCGCCGACAGCGCCGGGCACCCCGAGGTGCGCGCGGAGATCACCCGGATGCAGGACCTCGGCTACCTCGCCGGCTAGACGATCTCGTGCACGAACTCGCCCAGCTGGGCGAGGTTGCGGCACTCCACCATGGGCACCACCTCGCCGTACCGGTCCGCCGCGCTGTCCCCGGTGCCCCAGTGCCGCGGGTGCTCGGGGTTGAGCCACCACGCATGACGGGCCCGGCCGGCGAGGTCCGCCAGCACCGGCAGCGCCAGGTCGCTGTAGTTGGAGCGCGCGTCGCCCAGGACCAGCAGCGAGGACCGCGGACCGATCGCGTCGGGGTGGGCCTCGGCGAAGCGCGTGAGCGCCCGGCCATAGCTGGTCCGCCCGAAGAGGGCGGCGTGCGAGATGCTCGCGGCGAGCGAGTCCATCACGTCGACCACGTCGGCACCCGGGCGGAAGGCGTCGGTGACCTCGACGACGTCGTCGACGAAGGTGAACGCCCGCACGCCGCCGAAGGCCTCGCGCAGCGCGAACACCAGCATCAGCGTGAACTGCGCGAAGCTGGCCACCGAGCCGCTCACGTCGCACAGCACCACCAGGTCGGTGCGGTGCGGCCGGCGCGGACGGTGGTGCGTCGTCAGCGGCACGCCGCCGGTGGCGACCGACGCCCGCACCGTGCGGCGTACGTCCAGCGGACCGCGCCGCCGCGCGTGCTGCTCCTTGGTCAGCCGCGCGGCCAGCCGCCGGGCGAGGGGGTAGATCTCGCGGCGCATCTCCTCGAGGTCGGAGCGGCGGGCGGCGGTGAAGTCGAGCCGGTCGATGGTGGGCCGCACCGTCACGTCCGCGACGTGCCGCGGTCCCTTCTCCTCGGCGATGCGCCGGCGGGCGTCACCCTCGACCAGGCGGGTGAAGTCGCCGATGCGCCGGCCGGCGGTGCGCTGCGCCCGCTCACCGTCGAGCCCCTCGGCCAGCAGGCCCTGGACCAGCCGGTCCAGCAGCTCGGAGGGCGAGACGCGCTGCAACGACGTGTACGCCGACCAGCTGGACAGGCCCGGCCCGCGACCGGGCATGGCGCCGAACCGCCCCACCGCCTCCGCCGCGAGGTCCTGCAGGGCCTGCTGGTCGCCCGCCGCCAGCGCGTCGGCCAGCGCCTCGCGGAAGCGCTCGAGGTCCGCACCCGTGTCGCGGGGGCCACCGGCCGGGGCGGAGTCCCCCTCCGCTTCCTCGTCGGTCGTGTCGTCGGCGCGCACCCCGTCGCCGACCAGGCGCGGGTAGTAGATGTCGAAGACCGCGTCGAACGTGACGCGCTGCGGCTGCCGCTTCACCAGCGTGGCGGCGTACGCGGCCCGGACGGTCTCGCGGTCGTCCCAGCGCACCTTCTCCAAGGCGCTGATGGCGTCGAGCCCCTCGGCCAGCGACACCGCCAGGCCCGCGGAGCGCAGCGCCTCCACGAAGCCGATGTGGGTGTCGAGCAGGGTCACCTCACGGCCAGCTTGAGCTCGGTGACGGCCCGTCGCTGGTCCGAGGCGTGCTTGAGGACCACACCGAGCGTCCGGGCGACCGTCGCCTCGTCGAGGTCGCCGATCTGCAGCGCGATCAACGTGCGGGCCCAGTCGACGGACTCCGCGATGGACGGCGCCTTCTTGAGCTCGAGCTCGCGCAGGCGTACGACGACGTCGACGAGCTGGGCGGCGACCCGGTCGTCGAGCCCGGGCACCTGGCTGGTGACGATCTCCCGCTCGCGCTCGGCGTCGGGGTAGCCCAGGCGCAGGAAGAGGCACCGTCGCTTCACCGCCTCGGACAGCTCGCGGCTGGCGTTGGACGTGAGGACCACGAAGGGACGCCGGGTCGCCGCGACCGTGCCCAGCTCGGGGATCGTCACCTGGAAGTCGCTGAGCACCTCGAGCAGGAGCCCCTCCACCTCCACGTCGGTCTTGTCGACCTCGTCGACGAGCAGCACGGTCGGCTCGTCGCGCCGGATCGCGGTGAGCAACGGCCGGGTGAGGAGGAACTCCTCGGTGAAGATGTCGTCTTGGGTCTCGCTCCACGAGTCCGGACCGGCGTCGCGGCCGCCGCTGGCCTGGATCCGGAGCAGCTGCTTCTTGTAGTTCCACTCGTAGAGGGCCCGCGCCTCGTCGAGGCCCTCGTAGCACTGCAGCCGCACCAGCTCGGCGCCCGTCGCCCGGGCGACGGCCTTGGCCAGCTCGGTCTTGCCCACGCCCGCCGGGCCCTCGACGAGCAACGGCTTCTCCAGCGCTCCCGCGAGGTACGTCGTCAGGGCGGTCGCGTCGTCGGTGAGGTAGCCGGCCGCGCGCAGGCGCTCGGCCGCGTCGTCGGCGGACTCGAACCAGGTCGTCACCGGACGGAGCCTAGCCGCGGCCGACTGCGGGAGCGGCGGAGCGCGGGCCGACGCCCCCCCAGCCCGCGCCTCGCTCCGCTTCGCCGTGGCAGAGGGGGCGGGATTCGAACCCGCGGTAGGTCTCCCTACGACCGCTTTCAAGGCGGTTCCGATCGGCCGCTCCGGCACCCCTCCTCGTGCCGCGCCGAGGGCGCCCGCACACCGCGGGACTCTACCGAACGGCGCCCGCCGCGACCCGCGCGCGGGGCGGTGCCGGCACACGTGGTGAAATCGGCGGCGTGACCGACACCGCCACTGTCCACCGCCTCGCTCCCGCCGTCGCGGCGCGACTGCTCGGTGTGGTCCTGTGCACGGTCGCGGTGCTCATCCTGCTCGGCACGCTGGCCATCGCGGTGCTCGACCTGCACACCCTCTTCCTGCTGGTGCCGGTGACGCTGACGATCGCTCTGCTGGTCGCCACCTGGTGGGCGTGGCGGCAGAAGGGCTGGGTCGCGCGGCTGACCCCGGAGGGCTACCGCATCCAGTGGGTGCGCGGTGTCGGCGCCGCGTCGGGCCGGTGGAAGGACGTCGAGGACGCCGTGACCACGACCGTCGCCGGCTCGCCCGTCGTCGTGCTCCGCCTGCGTGACGGGCGGACGACCACGATCCCGGTCGAGATGCTCGCGACGGACCGCGAGGCGTTCGTCCGCGACGTCCAGGACCACCTCCAGCGCGGACACGGCCTGCGCAAGTGGTGACCTGATTCGGCGCAGGCGCGCCGAGCCTTGTAACCTTCTGTGCGCCCGGCCGCGGTCGGGCATGGAGGCGTCGCCTAGTCCGGTCTATGGCGCCCGCCTGCTAAGCGGGTTTGGGGCTACAACCCCATCGAGGGTTCAAATCCCTCCGCCTCCGCAGTGGTCGGCCCCCTTCCTCCGAAGGGGGCCGACGCCGCGCTGCCCGCGTCGTTTGCAGGATCCTGCATTGCACAGACCTGCAGCGACAGGGGTGGGACGCCACGATGGGCCATGGGTGAAGATGGACCACGTCATCCCCTGTGACAACGTGACTTCGAGGTGAAAGCAATGACCCCAGTTCGCCGTATCGCCGCAGCCGCTCTCGTGGCCGCGCTCGGACTCGGTTTCGTCGGAGTGAGCGCAGGCCCCGCCAGCGCCGCCACCGACACCACGTGGGGCGGCAAGGTCAAGGCAAACTTCTGAGCCACACGTGCCATGATGTGCACGCAGTGAAGAGCTGGGACACGGACCCCTCAACCCCCCACGAGTTCTGGTCCGACGGCCTCCCCCACAGGCCCGTCCCGGCAGCAAGGGCAGCAGCTCCCCGAGCTGCTGCCCTTGTCTTTTCCCGAGAACCCGTCAGGGTGTCGGCTCGTCCGTCTCCCGGCCGGAGATGCCCCGCTTGCCCATCTCGTAGCCGAGCTGGAACCTCGTCTCGACCTCGAACTCGTTCTTGAGGTCGGCGACGTAGCCGGCGTACGTCCGCGGGCTGACGCCGAGGCGCTTGGCGCCCGCCGGGTCGGCACGGCCCTCGAGCAGCATCCGGATCGTCATCGCGCGCTGCTCGGCGGCGATGTCACGCATGAGAGAGGTCTCGCTGCTGGTGAAGGGGCGTGCCCGCTCCCAGTGGCGCTCGAACATGTCGACGAGGTAGCCGACCATCGACAGGTCGCTGATGACCATCGCCGCGCTGAGCCCCTCGTGGCTGGGGATGATCGCGATCCGGCGGTCCACCACGATGAGGCGGTTGAAGAACTCGTCGAGGGTGCGGACCTCGGCGCCGGCGGCGGTCACCGCGGCGACGTACTTGCGGGTGTCGGCACCTCGTCGGGCGGCGTGCTGGTAGAGGGTGCGCATCTTGACGCCCCGCTTGAGCGCCGCGATCTCGCGGGCACCGGCCTCGCCGAGCTGCTTGACACCCCGGCGGTCCTGCGGCTGCGCCGTCAGCAGCTCGAGCTCGGCGTCGCCCACGAGCGAGGCGAGGAAGCTGGCGATGGTGCTGAGGCCGCGGATCTCGGCGAACGGACCTCCGACGGCGCTCGGGGAACGACGCCAGGCGTGCGACAGGGTCGAGAACGCCTGCGCCCAGTGGGCCGACTCGGCGATGAGCTCGGCACCCTGCTGCCCCAGCGGGGCGACGACCTGCGCCTGCACCGCGGCGGGATCGACCGCGCGCCACTGCGTGCCGTCGTCGCTCCTGACGACCAGGCCGACCTCGACGAGGAGCTCGAAGGCCTGCTGGAGCTCACCCCGGTCGACGATGCGACGGTCGGTGGTGCTGATGCCCCCCGAGGTCACGATCTCCTCGTAGAGCGGCGTGGCCTGCTCCTCGAAGATCCCGCGCTCCTGCTGCCCCAGGGGCATGACTGACCTCCGCTCGACCCCGTACCCAGTGGGGCGATGGTGCCACACCAGCACAACGCCGACGCCCCGGACGGCGTCGACCCGCCCCCCGGTGGCGCGGGAGGCGGGTCGGCGGCGTACGACGGTGGCTCAGGCCTCGAGCCGGGCCTTCAGCGTGTCGAGCTCGCTCCACAGCACGGCCGGGAGGTCGTCGCCGAACTTCTCGAACCACTCCTCGATCTGCGGGAGCTCGGCCCTCCACTCCTCGGCGTCGACGGCGAGCGCCTGCGCCAGCTGCTCCTCGGTCACGTCGAGCCCGTCGATGTCGAGGGAGCCGGGCGCCGGGACGTGGCCGATGGGCGTCTCGACGGCCGCTGCCTGGCCGTCGATGCGCTCGATGACCCACTTGAGCACGCGGCTGTTCTCGCCGAAGCCCGGCCAGAGGAAGCCACCGTCGTCGTCGCGACGGAACCAGTTGACGTAGAAGATCCTCGGCAGCTTGGCGGCGTCGTTGTCCTTGCCGATGCCGACCCAGTGGCCGAAGTAGTCGCCGGCGTTGTAGCCGATGAACGGCAGCATCGCCATCGGGTCGCGTCGCACCACGCCGACGGCGCCGACGGCGGCCGCGGTGGTCTCCGAGGAGAGCGTCGCGCCCATGAAGGTGCCGTGGTTCCAGTCGCGGGCCTCGGTGACCAGCGGGATGGTCGTCTTTCGGCGGCCGCCGAAGAGGATCGCGTCGATCGGCACGCCACGCGGGTCGTCGTACTCGTCGGCGAGGATCGAGCACTGCTTGATCGGGGTGCAGTAGCGGCTGTTGGCGTGGCTGGACAGCTCGCCGGTCTCGGCGGCGATCTCCGGCGTCCAGGGCTCGCCCTTCCAGCTGGTGGCCCGGGCCGGCGGGTTCTCCAGGCCCTCCCACCACACGTCGCCGTCGGCGGTGAGGGCGACGTTGGTGAAGACCGAGTTGCCCTTGCGGATGGTCTCCATCGCGTAGGGGTTGGTGTCCTCGTTGGTGCCCGGCGCGACGCCGAAGAAGCCGAACTCCGGGTTGACCGCCCACAGGCGGCCGTCCTCGCCGACGCGCATCCAGGCGATGTCGTCGCCGATGGCCTCGACCGTCCAGCCCGGGATGGTCGGCTTGAGCATCGCGAGGTTGGTCTTGCCGCACGCGCTCGGGAAGGCCGCGGCGACGTACTTGGTGACGCCCTGCGGCGAGGTGAGCTTGAGGATCAGCATGTGCTCGGCCAGCCAGCCCTCGTCGCGCGCCATGACGGAGGCGATGCGCAGGGCGTAGCACTTCTTGCCGAGCAGGGCGTTGCCGCCGTAGCCCGAGCCGAAGCTCCAGATCATCCGCTCCTCGGGGAACTGGACGATGTACTTGGTGTCGTTGCACGGCCACGACACGTCGTCCTGGCCCGGCTCGAGCGGCATGCCGACCGAGTGGAGGGCGGGCACCCACTGGGGGTCCTCACCGGCGTCGGCGAGCTCCTCGATCCGGCGCAGGACGTCGGTGCCCATGCGGGCCATGACGCGCATCGACACCGTGACGTAGGCCGAGTCGGTGACCTCGATGCCGAACATCGGGTGGTCGGCCTCGAGGTGACCCATGACGAACGGGACGACGTACATCGTGCGGCCCCGCATGCAGCCGGCGTAGAGCCCGCGCATGAGGTCCTTCATCTCGGCCGGGTCCATCCAGTTGTTGGTGGGGCCGGCGTCACGCTCGCGCACCGAACAGATGTAGGTGCGGTCCTCGACGCGGGCGACGTCGGTCGGGTCCGAGGCGGCGTGGAAGGAGTTGGGCATGAGGTCCGGGTCGAGCCGGGTGAAGGTGCCCGTCGCCTCGAGGGCGGCGGTGAGCTGCTGCCACTCCTCGTCGGACCCGGTGCACCAGTGGATGGCGTCGGGCTGCGTCAGCTCGGCCACCTCGGTGACCCAGGCGAGGATGCCCTGGTGGGTGGTCGGCTGCTCGGTGGGAGGAGTCGTCTGGGTGTCGATGGTGGCGGTCATGACCGGTTCCTTCGGGAAGCGTCGCGGGTGGTTCGCGCGGCGTCGTTGTCGGCGACTTGCGCGGGACGCTAGCCCGTGGATCGGCTCCCCCCTATTGGATCGATCACAGGGGTGTGACGTGGATCTCGGTGCTCCGGCGCATCAAGTCCCGGAGGCCGGTGACCGGTGTACCGACCCCCGTCGGGAGGCCGGTGGGCGGTCCGGAGAGGCTCAGGCCTCGACCGGCGCGCGCATCGCCTCGAGCTCCGCCTCGCGGGCCACGTCGGCCTTGTGGGCGCGCCACGAGTGGTTCACCGCGAAGCCCCACACCGCGGCGATCGCGACGTAGAGGACGACCGCGACGTTGCCCGGCACGGCGACCAGGTCGGCGTTGACGAGGGTGCGGGTGTTGGTCAGCACGATCAGGCCACCGACCAGCGAGCCGAGCATCCGGGCGGGGATGACCTTGACCAGCATCGCGGCGAACGGGGCGACGATCACGCCGCCGATGAGCAGGCCGAGGACGATCTGCCACTGGATACCGGCGAAGCCGAGCGCGGTGAGGAAGCCGATGGAGGCGGCGAGGGTGACGACGAACTCGGAGGTGCTGACCGAGCCGATGACCTTGCGCGGCTCCATCCGGCCGTTGGCGAGGAGAGCAGGGGTGCCGATCGGGCCCCAGCCGCCGCCGGCGGTCGCGTCGACGAAGCCGGCGATCCCGCCGAGCGGGACGAGGAAGCGGCGGCTCACCGGCTGGCCGACCCGGGTGGAGTCGAAGCCCTTCACGGTGAAGCGCACGAGGAGGTAGGAGCCGAGCGCCAGCAGCAGCACCGACATGACGACCTTCGCCAGGTCGACGGGCATGTTGACCAGCAGCGTGGCGCCGACGAACGCGCCGACGGCGCCGGGGAAAGCGATGTTGCGCACGACGCGCCAGTCGACGTTGCCGAAGGAGTGGTGCGCGATGCCCGAGGCGGCCGTCGTGCCGAGCTGCGCGAGCTGGACCATCGCGGAGGCCATGGCCGGGTTGGTGCCGATCATGAGCAGCAGCGTCGTGGAGGTGACGCCGTACGCCATCCCCAGGCTGCCGTCGACGAGCTGGGCGGCGACGCCCACGAGGGCGAACATGACGAGCTTCTGCACGGGGACTCCTCGAGCACGGATCAGGACGTTGTCGCCAAACTACAGTGTGTTGATAGGCAATACCTAATCAGTGGTTGGCGTGTCCTTTCACCTCCGAGGCCTCGGTGGCGGCACTCCCCGGGCGAGTCGCGCTGGTCTCGGCTTCTGCAACGGCCTGGACGTGACGAAGTCCCCGCCTGGGCGGGGACTTCGACAGGGACGAGCGGCAGGGAGGAGGGGTCAGGCCTCGCCCTCGAGCTCGGCGGCGACCCGGCGGTGGGCCTCCCAGATCTCCTCGGGCATCCGGTCGAACTGGGCGAGGTGCTCCTCGCGGAAGCCCATCTCCTGCTGCCACCGCTCCTTGTCGATGGTGAGGATGCGCTCGAGGTCCCGGTCCGGCACGTCCATGCCGGACAGGTCGAGCTCCTCCTCGGTCGGGATGATGCCGACCGCGGTGCGCCGACCCTCGACCTCACCGTTCTTGAGCTGCAGCAGCCACAGCAGCGGGCGCAGGTTGTCGCGGTAGCCGGGCCACAGGAAGTGGCCGTCGTCGGGGTCCTTCTGGAACCAGTTGACGTGCGCGAAGATCGGCTGCTCCTTCGCCGCGCCGACGATGTCGAGGTAGTGGCGGGCGTAGTCACCCTCGCCGTAGGCCATGAACGGCCGGTTCGACATCGGGTCGTAGCGCAGCTGGCCGTCGACGCCCTCGGCCGCGAAGGTCGCCTCCGCGCCGAGCGTCAGACCGTCGTAGACGCCCTCGGCGAGGTCGGTGATCGCCCGGATCAGCGGCTCGCGGTCGCTGGTGCGGCCGCCGAAGATGATCGCGTCGATCGGCACGCCCGCCGGCTCGTCGTAGTCGGGGGCGATGTTGGGGACGTTGTCGAGCGTCGTGGTGAACCGGCTGTTGGGGTGCGCCCACGCCGCGGTGTCGTTGCTCTTGCGGTCGGCGAGCGGCGACCCGGTCCAGTCGAGCCAGCCGCGCACGTTGCTCGGCGGCTTCGGCGTCTTGCCCTCCCACCACACCTCGCCGGTGCTCGGGTTGTAGGCGACGTTGGTGAAGATCGCCTGCGAGCCCTCGTCGATGGAGTGCAGCGCGTTGGGGTTGGTGGTCTCGTTGGTGTCCTTGGCGACCCCGAACACGCCGTACTCCGGGTTCATCCCCATGAGCCGGCCGGTCTCCTCGTCGACCCACAGCCACGCGATGTCGTCGCCGTAGAACGACACGTGGTAGCGGTCGCCGAGGGCGTCGGGGGCGGCCATCATCGCCAGGTTGGTCTTGCCGGAGGCGCTCGGGAAGCCGCCACAGACGTGGTAGGTCCGCCCGGTCTCCTTGTCGTGGATGCCGATGAGCATGTACTGCTCGGCGAGGAACTTCCGGCTCGCCCAGCCGTCGTACGCCCCCTGCCGCAGGCCGTGGGCGATCTTGCCGAGCAGCGCGTTGCCGCCGTAGGACGAGCCGAAGTGGAGGATGGTGCGCTCGTCGGCGACGGTGACGAAGTAGCGCTGGTCGTCGGGGGCGCCCTGGCCGAGGTGCTCCAGGTCGCCGGTGACGTGCACCGCGCGGACGAACGAGCCCTGGTCCTCGAGGTCGTTGACGTAGCGCACGCCGACGCGCGCCATCCGGATCATGTGGAGGACCACGGTGCGGGTGTCGGTGAGCTCGACGCCGGCCGCCCACGGCTCGAGGGCGTTGCCGGCAGGGGCCATCAGGTAGGGGATGACGTACATCGTCCTGCCCTGCGAGGCGCCGCGCATCCGCTCGTGCAGCATCGGCTTCATCTCCGAGGCCGGCCGCCAGTTGTTGTAGACACCGCGGTCCTTCTCGTCGTTGGTCGCGACGATGGTGCGCTCCTCGGAGCGGGCGGTGTCCTTGTGGTAGCTGCGCGAGTAGTAGCGCCCCTCGCCGGCGCGCTGGAGCTCCCCGGCCGCCACGGCCTCCTCCAGGAGCCGGGCGTCGTCGGAGGCGTTGACCACCTCGATGCGCTCGGCGCCGGTGAGCTCGGCGTACTCCTTCACGAACTCACGGACCTGGGTGTTGGTCAGTCCGGCCTCGTCCATGACTGCCTCGAGATCTGCCATCACGCTGCCTCTCATCCTGCGGCGGGTGCGGACCGCCGCGTGTGCGGGTGCTAGGCACCATAGGGCACCGCCGAGGGCCGTCAACCGGCTGACGGGGTGAGCCTGATTTCGCCCGTCCGGACCATGTCGGCTATCCTCGACCAGTCCACGCGGCGCGCAAGCGGTGCACGGACGGGCGCCTGTAGCTCAACGGATAGAGCATCTGACTACGGATCAGAAGGTTTGGGGTTCGAATCCCTACAGGCGCGCAGGACGGAGCAGCCCGGTCATCACGACCGGGCTGTTCTGCGTCCCCGGCCCGGCAGGCGACTCGCCGCCCGCTGTCGGCCCCGGGCCGTAGGCTCGCTCCCGTGCCGCCCATCGACGACGCCAGCCGTCCCCGCGTGTCGGGCTCCGTCGAGCTGACGCCGCGGCAGCGCTCGGGCGGCGACCACCTCCGGATGATCCACGACCACTTCCGCCACGAGCTCGAGGCGCTCACGCGGGCCGTGCAGTCCCTGCAGGACGGGGCGGGGGACGTCGACGCCGTACGGGCCGGGGTCCACGGGCTGGCGCCGTCGCTGACGGCCCAGCAGGTCGCCGGGATGTGCGGGCAGGTGTGTCGCTTCCTCACGATGCACCACTCGATCGAGGACCAGAGCATGTTCCCCGCGGTCGCGACGCTGGAGGCCTACGCCCCCGTCGCGCAGCGGCTGGCCGAGGAGCACCTCGTCGTCCACGCCCACCTCGAGCTGGTCGACGACCTGGCCCTGGCCGTCCGGTCCGACCCCTCCCGCGTCGACGAGCTGGTCGCGGCCGTCGCCGCGCTGCGCGCCGACCTCGAGTCGCACTTCACCTACGAGGAGACCGAGATGGCCGAGCCGCTCGGCCTGCTCGGCCTGGGCGTGTGACGCGGCGGGTCGTGCTCGACGTCGACACCGGCATCGACGACGCCCTGGCCCTGCTCTACGCCGCCGCGAGCCCCTCGCTCGACCTGTGCGGGGTGACGACCGTGGTGGGCAACGTCCCGGCCGAGGTCGCGGCCCGCAACTCCGCGGCGGTCCTCGCGCACGCCGGCGCCCACGACGTACCAGTGGTGACCGGGGCCGCTCGGACGACCTCCGGCGCCGGCCCGCGGACCGGTCCCACCAACCACGGACCCGACGGGCTCGGCGGTGTCCCGGTGCCACCCGGACCCGAGACCACCGGGCCCGAGACCACCGGGCCCGAGACCACCGGGCTCGGCGTCGCGGACGTCGTGGAGGCAGCCGGCGCGGGTGGACCGGTCACCCTGGTCGGGCTCGCCCCGATGACCAACCTCACCGCGCTCGCACCCCTGGCCGACGAGGTCGTCGTGCTGGGTGGCGAGCTGGCGGTGGGCGACCCGCCCGAGCTTAACGCGGCCCACGACCCCGTCGCCACCGCTCGGCTCCTGGCGGGAGACCGGTCCTTCACGCTCTACGTGATCGACGTGTTCGAGCGCGTCTCGGTGCGTGCGGAGGACGTCGCCCGGCTCCGGTCCTCCAGCCGCCCGGCCGCACGCCTGGCCGGGGAGCTCCTCGCCGTGCGACGGGGTCGACTGGTCGGTGACGCGGGCGCGCTCGTGCTGCTCACCCACCCCGGGCTGTTCCGGGTCGAGCCGCGACGGATCGGCCTGGTCGGCGACCGCCTCACCGAGACGCCGGACGGCCGGTGGACCGACGTGGTGGTCGACGTCGACGCCGCGGCCGCGGCGACCGCGTACGTCGACGCGCTCCTGGGCCCGGCCGTTCCGCTCTGAGCGGAACCCGTAGGACCCGGCGCCCGGCCTCGCTACCGTCGATCCATGGGCGAGATCCTGGAGTTCCCCGAGCGTGCGGCCGACCGGTCGGCCGAGGCACCCGAGCCGCTGTGGCGCGAGCTGGTGGGCCGCGAGCTGCACCGCGAGCGCACCCGTCGCGGCGAGCGGCTCGTCGACGTCGCGCAGCGCGCCGGCGTGTCCGTGCAGTACCTCTCCGAGATCGAGCGCGGGCTCAAGGACCCCTCCTCGGAGATGCTCCACGCCGTCGCCGGCGCGCTCGAGCTGGGTGTCCGCGAGCTGGCCGGACGGGTCAACCGGTCCGACGCCTCCTGCCTCGCCGCCTGAACCCACGCCGAGCGACCGCCCGCGGCTCAGACGTACGCCGGGCCCTGCTCGTGCAGGACCGTGTCGACGATGCCGTAGTCGACGGCCGCCGAGCCGGGAAGCACCAGCGTGCGGTCGGTGTCCTGACGGATCTGATCGGCCGTGCGCCCGGTGTGCTGCGCCAGGACCTCCTCGAGCAGCAGGCGCACCCGCGCCACCTCGTCGGCCTCCAGGATGAGGTCGGGGACGGTGCCGCGGCCCTGCGTGGCCGGCTGGTGGAGCACCACCCGGCCGTGCGGCAGGATCGCCCGCTTGCCCGGCGCACCCCCGGCGAGCAGCACGGCGGCGGTCCAGGCCGCCTGGCCCACGCACACCGTCTCGACGGCCGGCCGCACGAACTGCATGGCGTCGTAGACCGCCAGCATCGCCGAGATCGAGCCGCCGGGTGAGTTGATGTAGAGGCTGACGGGGAGGTCGGGGTTCTCCGAGGCGAGGTGGAGCAGCTGGGCGATGACCGCGTTGGCGACGCCGTCGTCGATCTCGGTGCCGAGGTAGATGATCCGCTCGGAGAGCAGCCGCGAGTAGAGGTCGAGCGTGCGCTCGCCCCGCGGCGTCTGCTGGACGACGTACGGGATCGTGTAGGTGCTCATCGCACACCCGCCAGGCCGATGCCCTGCGGTCGCGCCGGGGTGACGTGGTCGATGCTGCTGATCAGCTGGTCGACGAAGCCGTAGTCGAGGGCCTGCTCGGCGCTGAACCACCGGTCGCGCCGGGAGTCGCGCTCGACGGTGTCGCGGTCCTGGCCCGTGTGCGCGGCGATCAACCCGAGCACCGTGTCGCGGGTGTGGCGCAGGTCGTCGGCCTGGATCTCGATGTCGACCGCCGTCCCGCCGATGCCGGCCGAGCCCTGGTGCAGGAGCACCCGGGCGTGGGGCAGGGCGTAGCGCTTGCCGGGCGTACCGGCGGACAGGAGGAACTGGCCGGCGCTGGCGGCCATCCCCATGGCGACCGTGCTCACGTCGTTGGGGATCAGCTGCATGACGTCGTGGATCGCGAGCATCGCCGAGACCGACCCGCCCGGCGAGTTGATCCAGAGGGTGATGTCGGCGCGGGGGTCCTCGGCCGACAGCAGGAGCAGCTGGTGCATCAACCGGTTGCCGTTGCGCTCCTGCAGCTCCTCCCCCAGCACGATGATGCGTTGGTGCATGAGGCGGCGGACCAGCTCGTCCTCGATGCGTTCGGATGTCGGGTTCAGGCTCATGCCGCCAGCCTGCCGTCGGGTGGGGGCGGACCACAGGGTGTTCCGCCCGGGGCGGATCCGCTCCCGGCAGGGCGGCCGACAGCCGTACGCGCGCGGCCCGCGGTCAGCGGTCGAGCAGCGGCCGCGCCGGGTCCCACGTCGTGCCGTCGCGCTCGTCCTGGCGCCGGCGGGCGATCGCGGAGAGCGCCTCGAGGACGACGCGGTTGGCGAGCGCCGCCGTGATGTCGGCGTGGTCGTAGGGCGGGCTCACCTCGACCACGTCGACCCCGACGACGGGCAGCTCGAGGCAGATGCGGCGTACGGAGTCGAGCAGCTGGCGGGCCGAGAGGCCGCCGGGCTCCGGGGTGCCGGTGCCGGGGGCGTGGCCCGGGTCGCACACGTCGATGTCGACGGAGAGGAAGACGCCGTCGCACTCGTCGGTGGCGATCGCGAACGCCTCGGTGAGGCAGTCGTCGAGCCCGCGGTGCACGATCTCGGTCATCTCGTAGGACCGCATCCGCTCGGCGGCCATCCAGTCGAGCGTCTCCGGCCCCGGCCAGTAGCCGCGCAGGCCCATCTGCAGGAACCGGTCGCCGCGCAGGGCGCCCGACTCGATGAGGCGCCGCATCGGCTGGCCGTGGCCCCACAGCGAGCCGAACTCGATGTCGCCGGTGTCGGCGTGCGCGTCGAAGTGGATCATCGACACCCGGCCGTGGCCCAGCACGTTGGCGACGCCCTTCGCGTCGGGGTAGGCGATGGAGTGGTCGCCGCCGAGCACGACCGGGATGGCGCCCGCGCGGGCGATCTTCTCGACCGCCGCCTCGATCCGCGGGAGCGCGACCTCGATGTCGCCCGGCGGGAGCTCGACGTCACCGGCGTCGACGACCCGTAGGTCCTGCAGCCCGTCGGTGCGCAGGGCGAGCGACGGCCGCGAGCCGTCGTGGGGGAGGTAGTCGGTCATCCGGATGGCCTGCGGGCCGAAGCGCGTCCCGGGCCGGTGCGAGGTCCCTCCGTCGAACGGCGCGCCGATCACGACCACGTCGGCACCGGCGTACGTCGCCTCGTCGTCGAGGTCGCAGGCGGGAACCCCCAGGAAGGTGATGTCGGGACCGAACTGAGCGCCGTAGCGAGCCATGGGCCGACTCTAGGGGCGCGGAGGGTGGCGGCACATCGCATCGTCCGGCCTTCCTCGGGTGTGATCTGCCGCCACCCCGAGGGAAGTGAGGCAGCGGCGGCCCTCAGTGCTGCGCGTCGTCCAGGGTGAGGTCGGCGGGGACCAACCGCCAGACGGCGTACGCCGCGAGCGCGGTGAGCAGCGCACCCACCGCACCGACGGTGGCGAAGGCGGTCAGGAACGCGTCGCCCGCCTCCGCGGCCCACGGTCCGCCCGCCGCTCCGGCGACCGACTCGCGCGCGGCGGCGCCGACGCCGTCGGAAAGGCTCGCGCGGTAGACGGCGCCGACGAGGCTGCCGAGGAAGGTGATGCCGAGGACGGCACCGAGCTCGTAGGTGATCTCCTCGACGGCGGCGGCCGAGCCGGCCTGGTCGTCGGTCGCCGCGCCCATGATGAGCGCGGAGCCGAGACCGAGTGCCGACGTGCCGAGCCCCACCACGGCGAACGCCACGGCGATCCAGGGGTAGGTCGCCGGCACGACCGCCAGCAGCGCGAGGCCGGCCGACAGCACGAGCAGGCCACCGGCCAGCACGGCGCGGGGGCTCGTCCGAGCGGCAGCCGCGGGGGCGAACGGCGAGGCCACCATGGCCCCGACCGCGAGCGGCAGCAGGCCGAGACCGGACTCCAGCGGGCCCCAGCCCTCGACGAGCTGCAGCCACTGGCTGCCGACGAAGAGGACCGCGGCCATCGCGGCGCTGCTGGCCAGCGCGGCGACGACGCCCGCGCGCAGCACCCGGCCGCCGAACAGCCGCACGTCGAGCATCGGCCGGTCCGAGGCCAGCGCGATCCGCACGAAGGCGGCGAGAGCGGCCACGCCCGCCGCGAGCAGCACCAGGGTGGGCAGGCTCGGGCCGTGCTTGCCGAGCTGCTTGGCGGCGTAGACGACGGCGGTGAGCCCGCCGGCGGACAGCAGGACGCCGGGGGCGTCGATCCGGCCCGGCACGCGCGAGCGGTTCTCGCGCAGCAGCCATGCGGCGGCAGCGATCGCCACCACCATGAGCGGCACGTTGACGAGGAAGGCGGCGTGCCAGCTGAACGACTGCAGCAGCGCTCCGCCGACGACGGGACCGACCGCGACGCCGAGCGCGGCCGTCGCGCCCCAGATGCTGAGCGCCAGGGTGCGCTCGCGCGGGTCCGCGAAGACGGAGCGGATGAGGGACAGGGTCGACGGCATCACCATGGCCCCGCCGACGCCGAGCAGCGCTCGGATCGCGATGACGGAGGCGGCGCTGTCGGCCCACAGGATCGCGACCGAGCCGACGGCGAAGGCGGCGTAGCCGGTCAGCAGCATCCGCTTGCGGCCCCACCGGTCGCCGAGGGCGGTGACCGGCACGAGGAGGCCGGCGAGGGCGAGGGCGTACGCGTCCACGACCCACAGCTGCGCGACCGAGCCGAGGCCGAGGTCGGCGGCCATCTCGGGCAGCGCGACGTTGAGGATGGTCATGTCCATGACGACCACCAGGAGGCTGGCGGCCAGCACGACCAGGGCCCACCAGCGGCGGGGGTCGGCGGTGGTCCGCGGCACGGCTTGCTGGAGGTCGGTCACGGCGTGCCGACCCCGGTGAGCAGCGACGAGAGGACGAGGTGACCGACGTCGCGGCGGGCGACGTCGCCGATGCGCACGGCCTCGCGCGCCGCCACGAGCAGCCCGTAGACCGCGTGCCCGAGCCACCGCAGCGGGAGATCGGTGCGCAGCACGCCGGCTCGCTGTGCGGCGGCGAAGAGGACCGCCTCGCGACCGGCGAGCGCCTGGGTGCGCTCCACGAGCTCGGCGTTGGCGAGGATCACCTGGTCGGTGAGGGCGAAGCCGAACGCGTCGGAGTCGTCGACGTAGCCGAGCACCAGCGTCTCGAGCGCGGCGCGCAGGCTGGCCGGGGCGGCCTCCGCCGCCAGGGCCTCGACGTCGACGTCGTCGAGCCGCCGCTCCCACCGGTCGAGGGACCGGGTGCCGAGCTCGACCAGCAGCGACTCGCGGGAGTCGACGTGGCGGTGCAGCGTGGCCCGGCTGATGCCGGCGGCCTCGGCCACGGCCGACATCGGCGCGGCCGGGTCGGCGTTGAGCACGCGCTGCGCGGCGCGCAGCACGTCGTCGCGATCGGTTGCCATGACGCCCCCTTCGTAGTGAGACGTCACTGTCTCACATGAGACGTCAGTGTCTCAACTCGAGGCGTCGCCCCGCGCCGTACGCCCTCGCGAGCAGGAGTCAGCGGGGCGGGTCGAGCCTCGCCAGTGCGCGCAGCCACATGCGGTCGACGTCGGCCGGCGGTGTGGCCGGCGCGGGTGCCGGGTCGTCGAGCAGGTCGTCGACGCTGCCGGGAGGTGTGGCGCCGCTCGCGCGGGCGGCACCCACCAGCACGCGGGCGGCCGCGAGGGCGGCCGGCCGGTGGGTGCTGATCACCGACTCGAAGACCGGGTCGCGGTCGGGCGCGCCCGGCACCTCCCACGCCGAGACGACCGCTGCCCGGGTCGCGCTCACGGTCACCACCGTCCACTCGCGGCGCAGCGCGGAGTCCTCCGGGAGCTGGCACCGGGCCGGGCGCGCCGCCGGGTCGGCGGGCAGCGCCTCGTCGAAGTCGGCGACGACGGCGGCCCAGGACGCCGTCCGCGCCAGCTCGTCCCAGCGGTGCCGCGACCGGGAGTAGCGGTGGCCCTCCTGGAAGGAGCCGAGCACCACCGGGCGGTCGGCCCGTGCCAGCGACTCGTCCTCGACCGCGTGGGAGGCCGCGATCAGCGCGCGACGGCCCAGTCGCTGGGGACGCAGCTCGGGGAAGTCGGCCGACAGGGCGGCGTGGACCGAGTCGTGGCCGAGCGACGAGCGACGAGCCACGGAGTCGATGGCGACCTGCAGCGGGACTCCCGAGGCGCGCACGTCGAGCACCTCGCGGACCTGGCGGACGTCGGCCTCGGTGAAGCGGCGGTGCCCCGTCGGGGACCGCTGACCGGCCGGGAAGCCGTAGCGGTTCTCCCACGTGCGCAGGACGGCCGGGGTGAGCCCGGTGCGCGCCGCCAGCACGCCGATGCTGAATCCCTCGGAGGCGCCGACGGTCATGTGAAACCTTCCCGTGCAGGTCTTGTACATAGTGCCGAAATAACTTATACAGGACTGTAGAGGTATTCGCCTCGTCCTACCAGTGCACCAGGAGAATCCCATGGGAACAGTCATCCTGATCGGCACGGTCGCGATCGTCGTCGCGATCGTGGGTTGTGCCGTCATCTGGCGATTCGACGCCTCCCGGGCCGAGGAGGTCGAGCACCAGGCCCCGCCGTCGCCCCCGGCCGAGCCGCGCGGCCGCCTCGACGCCGCCCGCGCCCCCGAGCGACCGCGGTCCCTCGACTCCTGACCGGGACCGCCGCTCCTCCCTCCTCGTCGACGCCACCGATCGCGGGTGGCACCTCCACCCGCACGGGTGTCGCTCGGCACCCACCTGCGTGGCAGGTTGGCAGTGGGCCACCCCGGTCCGCACCGCACCTCACAGGAGGAACGACGATGGGTCTGGACGACAAGTTCGACAACAAGTCCGAGGAGCTCAAGGGCAAGGCCAAGGAAGCCACGGGCAAGGCGACCGACGACGAGAAGCTCGAGGCCGAGGGCAAGGGCGACCAGACGGGCGCCAACCTCAAGCAGGCCGGCGAGAAGATCAAGGACGCCTTCAAGGGCTGATCGGCTCCCCCACCCAGACGTGCCCTCCGTCGCCCGCGTCGGCGACGAGCAGCAGGTCCTCGCCGGCGGCCACCACCAAGGTGTGGTCGCCGGCGGTCTGCGGTTCGAGGGGTACGTCGACCCGCCGCCAGTCGCGACCGTCCCCGGTCTGCCAGAGCTCGTAGTGGTCGCCGGTGCTCACGCTCGCGAGCGCCCCGGCCGTAGTCGTGACCAGCGACGCCACGTAGGGGGCGCCGCGCCACTCCTGCGCCACCTCCCCGAACGACACCCCCTCGCCCCACCCGTCGTCGTCCCGCACCCAGGCGGCGTACCGGCCCTCGTGCAGGCCGACGGCGAGCAGCCGCCCGTCGTCGAGGAGCGTCACCCGGTGGACGTCCTCGGCGCCCTCGGCGGCCGGCATCTCCTCGGGTGTCCAGGTGAGCCCGTCCCGTGACGTCCAGGCCAGGGGGTCCGGGTCGAGGTGCCGGCCCGTCCGGGCACCCGCGCCGACCACGACCCACTCCTCACCCGCCCAGCCGGCGCCCTGCGCGAGCGACTCGAGGTCGCCGTCGTCGGTGAGGCCGGGCTCCGCCTCGACCCGGGTGAATCCTCGGGGGTCGTCGGTCCACCACACGCCGGGTCCTGACGTCCGGTTGCCCGTGATCAGCCAGCCGGTGGGGCCACCGGCGATCGGTCCGACGTTGGTCGCGCTGACGCCGCCGTACTGGGTGAAGACGGCGCGCACGTCGACCAGGCTCGCGCCCTCGGCGTGGAAGGTGGTCACCCGCGGGTTGCCGTGGGCGCCGCCGGAGCGGGCTCCGACGACCGCCACCCGGCCGCGCGAGCAGGCGACCGAGTTGAGGATCGCCCGGCGACCCCAGTAGGTGCGGGCCTCGACGGGGACGGAGCGCCACGTCCCACGGTCCGCCGAGAACCACGCCGCCGGCCGGGTGTCGCGGGTCTCGCTCGGGCGGTCGAGGAAGACGGCGCCCACGACCCACCAGCCGTCGCCGCACTGCACCGCGTCGCGCACGACCGTGCGACCGGGCGCGCCGTCGGGAGGAGGCAGCTGCTTCTCGACCCAGGTGACCCGGACCGGCTCGGGCCGGGCCGGCTCGCGCGGCTCGTCGGTGCACCCGGCCAGCGCGAGCACGCCGATCGCGGCCAGCGCGGCAGGTGTCCGTCGGTGCACGCACAGATCCTCGCCGACGGCGCCACGCCCCGCCAGAGCCGCGGGAGCGTCGGGGCGTACGGCGCATGCGCGGGACGGGGGCGGGTACGGGCACGCCATGAGCCCTCGCGACCCGGACGACGTCGACCCGACCCAGCAGAGCGGTCGCCCCTTCATGGTCACCGGCGCCCTCATCGGCATCCTCGTCGCCCTGGCGATCCTCGTGGTGGTCTACCAGTTCGCGAGCTGACCCGCCCCGGCCGTCCCCCATTGGGGGTAACGCGCCACCGCAGCGCCCCCGAGGTGTGACGACCGCCACACACTCGACGGAATCGGCGCCGCGCCGTCACCGGCGGCACGGCCACGTTCGATCGAGGGGCGAGGTCCATGGTCAGCTCAGCACGTCACGCCGCCAGGTGGGTCCTCCTCGCGCTCCTCGTCCCGCTCCTGCCATCGGTGGCGCTGGTCGCGGCGACCGCTCCGGCGGCCCAGGCGGCGCCGCCCGGGTTCACGATCGAGGACCTCCCCTTCACCGGCCTCGCCCAGCCCGGCAACGTCGAGTTCGCCGCCACCGGGCAGGTGTTCGTCGCCGAGCGGCGCGGCGTGATCAAGGTCTTCGACAACCTCGACGACGCCACCAGCCGCCAGGCGGCGGACCTGCGGCTGCGCGTCTACAACAACGGTGACCGCGGCCTGCTGGGCATGGTGCTCGACCCGGCCTACCCCCAGCGGCCCTACCTGTGGGCGCTCTACACCAAGGACGCCGACCCCGGCGGCACCGTCCCCAAGTACGGCAACGCCACCTCCGACACCGACCCGTGCCCCACCGACGGCGGCGCCAACGACTGTCGCGTCTCCGCCGAGCTGACCCGGCTCACGCTCGACCCCGTCACGGGCGCGTGGACCGGCCAGGAGGCGGTGCTGCTCGGCGGCGGCTGGTGCCAGCAGTACGGCAGCCACACGATCGGCACCGTCGAGTTCGGCACCGACGGCTACCTCTACGTCGGCTCCGGCGACGCCGCCAGCTACAACCAGGTCGACGTCGGCAACCTCGGCTCGCAGCGCTGCGCGGACGTCTCGGGCTGGGGAGGTGCCCTCCGCGCGCAGTCGGCCAGGCAGCCCGCCGGCACGGCGGTCGTCCCGCACGGCTCCATCCTCCGCATCGACCCCGACACCGGCGCCCCGGCGCCGGGCAACCCGTTCATCTCCGACCCCGACCCGATGCGCAAGCGGATCGTGGCCCACGGCATGCGCAACCCGTTCCGGTTCGCCGCCCGTCCCGGCACGTCCGAGATCTGGGTCGGCGACGTCGGCTGGACCCGCTTCGAGGAGCTCAACAAGATCGTCGTCGACGGCACGGCGGAGAACTTCGGCTGGCCCTGCTACGAGGGCAGCGGCCGCCAGCCCGGCTACGACTCCGCCGACGCGCCCGCGTGCGAGTCGCTCTACGCCCAGGGCGCCTCCGCGGTCACCGCCCCGGCGCTCTCGTACGCCCACGGCACCGCGCTCGGGACCGGCTGCGGCTCCGGTGGCTCGTCGGTGTCCGCCGTCGCGTTCGGCAGCCAGTCGCTGGCCTACCCGGCGTCGTACCGCAGCGGCGTGTTCTTCGCCGACTACTCCCGCCGCTGCCTGTGGTTCGCCCAGCTCAACGGGGGTGACGTCGTGGCCGGCAGCACGACCGTCTTCGACAACAGCATGTTCGCCGCCGAGCTCGAGGCGGGCCCCGGCGGCGACCTCTACGCCGTCGACATCGCGACGGGCCAGGTCAAGCGGATCCGCTACAACGCCGGTGGCAACACGCCGCCGATCGCGGTCGCGCGCGCCAACCCGTCCAGCGGGCAGACGCCGCTCGTCGTCCAGCTCGACGGCAGCGGCTCGGCCGACCCCGACGCCGGCAGCAGCATCTCGTACGCGTGGGACCTCGACGGCGACGGCGCCTTCGACGACTCGACCGCGGTGAGCCCGTCGTGGACCTACACCACCGGCGGGACCTTCACCGCCCGCCTGCGGGTGACCGACAACCTGGGCGCGACCGACGTCGACACGGTGAGCATCACCGCCGGCAGCGACGCCCCCACCGTCGTCCTCAACTCCACCGCCTCGACCACGCCGTGGCGGGTGGGCGACGCCATCACCTTCACCGCGTCGGCCACCGACCCCGAGGACGGTGCCCTGCCGGCCGCCTCGCTCAGCACCCAGCTCGTGGTCAAGCACTGCCCCAACGGCAGCGAGTGCCACGAGCACACCCAGGCCAGGTTCGACGGGGTGGGCACCGGGTCGTTCGTGGGCCCGGACCACGAGTACCCCGCCTGGCTGGAGCTGCAGGCCACCGCGACCGACTCCGACGGCCTGGTGGGCACCACGACGCTGCGGCTGGACCCGGCGGTCGTCAACCTCACCGTGCAGACCGTCCCCTCGGGACTGCGCGCGACCGTCGGCTCGGAGGAGCAGACCACGCCCTTCTCCGTCCCGGTGATCCAACGCTCGGTCAACACCGTCGCGGTCGCCTCGCCGCAGACCCGCGGCGGGACCTACGAGTTCGCCTCCTGGTCCGACGGCGGGGCCCGGTCCCACACCGTCACCGCCAACGCCTCGGCGACCTACACCGCCACCTTCACCGAGACCTCGGCGCCGCCCGCGGTGCCCGGGCTGGTGGGTGCCTGGAGCTTCGGCGACGGCACCGGCACGGTGGCGCGCGACTCGTCGGCCACCGGTGCGAACGGCACGCTCGAGGGCGGACCCACGTGGGTGGCCAACGGCCGGCGCGGCGGCGCCCTCTCCTTCGACGGGGTCAACGACCGGGTCTCGATCCCCGACCGCAACGCCTTCGACCTCACCACGAGCTTCTCGCTCACCGCCTGGGCCCGACCCAGCGCCGCCCGCACCTGGGACCAGGTCGTGCTCAAGGAGCAGCCCAACGGACTGACGTACGCGCTCTACGCCAGCGGCGAGCTCGCGGGCCGCCCCAACGGGTCCGCCTTCATCGGTGGCGACCGCTACGTCGACGCACCCTCGGCCCTCGCGCTCAACGCGTGGTCGCACCTCGCCCTCACCTACGACGGCGCCACCATGCGGCTCTACGTCAACGGCACGCAGGTGGCGAGCCGCGCCCAGACCGGGCCCGTGGCCACCAGCAGCGGGCTGCTGCGCATCGGCGGCAACGCGATCTGGGGCGAGTGGTTCGCGGGGCTCCTCGACGAGGTGCGCATCTACGACCGTGCCCTGGGTGCCGCCGAGGTCGTGACCGACTCGACCTCCGATCCGGGCACCGGCGGTGACACCGTGCCGCCGACGGCTCCCACCGCGCTGCAGGCCACCGCCGGGCCGGGCAGCGTCTCGCTCAGCTGGACCGCGTCGACGGACGACGTCGCCACCCCGACCTACGAGGTGCACCGCAGCGGCGTGAGCGGCTTCAGCCCCTCGGCCTCGACCCTCGTCGTCACCGGCCTCACCGCGACGTCGTACGTCGACACCGCGGCGGCGCCCGGCACCCACTACTACCGCGTGGTCGCCTCCGACGGCACCAACGCCAGCGCCCCGTCCGCGCAGGCGCAGGCGGTGGTCACCGCCGACACGGCGGCACCGACGGTGCCCGCCGGCGTCACGGCGCAGGTCTCCGGCAGCACGGCGACGCTGACCTGGTCGGCCTCGACCGACGACCGCGCGGTGACGGCCTACCAGGTGCAGCGCAGCGGCGGACCCGGCGGCGCCGTGACCTTCTCGGTGACGGCGCCCACGACGACGCTCGTCGACGCGGGACTCGCCGGTGGCACCTACTCCTACGAGGTGCGGGCCCGCGACGCCGCCGGCAACTGGTCGGGCTGGTCCTCGCCGGCGACGGCCCAGGTGGTCGTCGACCAGGCCGCGCCGACGGTGACCGTGACCGCACCCGCCAACGGGGCCACCGTCTCCGGCCAGGTGGCGCTGTCGGCGACCGCCACCGACGACGTCGCCGTGGTGGGCGTCCAGCTCCGGGTCGACGGCGTCGCCGTCGGCGCCGAGGACACCGCCGCCCCCTACACCGCGACCTGGTCGTCGACGACCGTCGCCAACGGCCAGCACGCGATCACGGCCGTGGCCCGCGACGCCTCCGGTCGCACCACCACCTCGGCGCCGGTGACCGTCACGGTCGCCAACGCCGGCGTGCCCGGCCTCGTCGGCGGCTGGTCCTTCGACGACGGCACCGGCACCACGGCCGCGGACAGCTCGGGGCGCGGCAACACCGGTACCCTGGCCGGCGGCCCGACGTGGACCGCCCAGGGCAGGTACGGCGGCGCGCTGGTCTTCGACGGGGTCAACGACCTCGTGACGGTGCCCGACGCCGCCAGCCTCGACCTGACGACCGGGATGACGCTGTCGGCGTGGGTCCGTCCCACGACGCTCGGCGCGTGGCGCCAGGTCGTGCTCAAGGAGCGTCCGTCGGGCCTCACCTACGGCCTCTACGCGACCGGCGGGGCCGGCAACCGGCCCAACACCACGCTCGCGATCGCCAACGTCGAGCGCGAGGTCAACGCCCCGGCCGCGCTTGCCGCCGCGACGTGGACCCACCTCGCGGTGACCTACGACGGCGCCGTCGTCCGGCTCTTCGTCGACGGGACGCAGGTGGCGACCCGCACGCAGGCCGGGTCCCTGACCACCAGCACCGGCGCGCTGCGCATCGGGGGCAACACGGTGTGGGGCGAGTGGTTCGCCGGCACCATCGACGACGTACGTGTCTACGACCGGGCCCTCACGGCCGCGGAGATCGGGACGGTGCGCGGCAGCGGACTCTGACCCGACCCACGGGTGTCGGTCGCCGCTCATAGGGTGGCGCCCGTGACCCTCCACCTGCACACCGCCGAGCGCACCGACGCGCTCGCCGACGGGCTCGCGGACCTGCTGGTCACCCCGCTGGCGGACCCCTTCGCCCGCGAGGTCGTGGTGGTCCCCGCCCGCGGGGTCGAGCGCTGGCTCACCCAGCGGCTCTCCCACCGGCTCGGCACCGGGACGCGCGGGGGCGACGGCGTCTGCGCGGGCGTCGACTTCGTGACGCCGCACTCCCTGGTGTCGATGCTGCTCGACCGCGACACGGAGGACCCGTGGAGCCCCGACCGCCTGGCGTGGCCGTTGCTCGAGGTCATCGACGAGGTGATGGGCACCGCGGGCTTCGAGGACCTCACCCACCACCTCGGCGGCGGCGATCCCGACGACGACCGCTCCGCCCGCCGCTACGCCGTTGCGCGCCGGCTCGCGGGGCTCTTCTCCTCCTACGCCGTGCAGCGCCCGGCCCTGCTCAGCGAGTGGCGCGAGGGCCGCCGCACCGACGGCGCCGGGGGCGAGCTCGACCAGGACCTGCTCTGGCAGGCCGCCCTCTGGCGCCGCCTGGTCGACGTGGTGCCCGCTCCTCCTCCCCACGTCCGCCACGCCGACACCGTCGAGCGGCTCCGCTCGGGCGGCGACACGCTCGACCTCCCGCCGCGGCTGTCGCTGTTCGGGCACACCCGGATCCCGGAGACGGAGGTGTCGCTCCTGTCCGCCCTCGGCGAGCTGCGCGAGGTGCACCTCTGGCTGCCGCAGGCCTCGACCGCGCTGTGGGAGGCGTTGGCCCCCGCGGCCCGCGAGGGGCAGGTGCCGCGCACGGCCGACACGTCCGCGGCCGTGGTGGGCCACCCCCTCCTCGGGTCGCTCGGCCGCGACGCGCGCGAGCTGCGCCGCACCCTCGGCGACCTGCCCAGCACCCCGGCGGCCACCGCGCCGCCGGCGAAGGGCACGCTGCTCGGCTGGCTGCAGCACGACCTCCGCGCCAACTCCGCGCCGACGGCGCAGGAGCGCGCCGGCCGCACCGGGCTGGACGACTCCGTGCAGGTCCACGCCTGCCACGGCGCCGCGCGCCAGGTCGACGTGCTGCGCGAGGTGCTCGTCGGGCTGCTCCAGGACAGCGTCGACGACCCGCGGCAGGAGCCGCTCGAGCCGCGCGACATCCTCGTGATGGTCCCCGACATCGAGACCTACGCCCCCCTGATCTCCGCGGCGGTCGGCATGGCCGACGTGGCGGGCGAGGGGGCCGGGCACCCCGGCCACCAGCTGCGGGTCCGGCTGGCGGACCGGTCGCTCGTGGCCACCAACCCGCTGCTGGCGCTCGCGGCGCAGCTCGTCGAGCTGGTGCGGGGCCGGATGACCGCCAGCCAGGTGCTCGACGTGGCCGGCGCCGACCCGGTGCGGGCGCGCTTCGGGCTGGGCGACGAGGAGCTCGAGCGGATCACCCACTGGGTCGGCGTCAGCGGCATCCGCTGGGGCTACGACGCGCAGCACCGCGGCACCTTCGGGCTCGACGGGCTCGAGGCCAACACGTGGGTGACCGGGCTGAGGCGGGTGCTGCTCGGTGCGGCGATGTCGGGCCTCGACCACCGCCAGGTCTCCGGCACGGTCCCCGTGGACGACGTGAGCGACGGCGACCTCGACCTGGTCGGCCGCTTCGCCGAGCTCGTCGAGCGGCTGCACGACTTCGTCGAGAGCGCCGAGCGGGCGCGGACCGTCACCGACTGGACGACGGCGCTGTCCGACGCGGTGCACCGCCTGACCTCCACGCCGCTCACCGAGGTGTGGCAGGTGGCCCAGTTCGACCGCGAGGTGGCCCGGATCGCGGCCGGCGCCGGCGACAGCGGCACCACGCTGCGGCAGGCCGACGTACGCGCGCTGCTGCAGCAGCGGCTGCGCGGGCGGCCCACCCGCGCCAACTTCCGCACCGGCACGCTGACGGTCTGCACGATGGTGCCGATGCGCTCCGTCCCGCACCGGGTGGTCTGCCTGGTCGGGCTGGACGACGGCGTCTTCCCCCGCGTCTCCACGGTGGACGGCGACGACGTCCTGGCCCGCCGACCGCGCACCGGTGAGCGCGACCTCCGCGCGGAGGACCGGCAGCTCTTCCTCGACGCGATCACCGCAGCGACCGACACGCTGGTGATCACCTACACCGGTCGCGGCGAGCACACCGGCGCCGAGCGCCCGCCCGCGGTCCCGCTGGGCGAGCTGCTCGACGCGCTCGACCGCACCGCCGCCGCTCCCGTCCGCTCCCACGTGGTCACCCACCACCCCCTCCAGCCGTTCGACGAGGCCAACTTCGTCGACGGGTCCCTGCGCGAGCGCGGCGCCTTCACGTTCGACCGCTTCGCCCTGGCCGGCGCCCGCGCGGCGCGCGGCGAGCGGGCGCCGGTGGGCGTGCTCGTGCCGTCGCCGCTGCCCGCCCCGGGGCCGGTGGCGCCCGACGTCTCGCTCGCGGACCTCCAGGACTTCTTCGCCCACCCGGTGCGCGGCTTCTTCCGCCGGCTGCGGATCGCGCGCCCCTACGCCGCCGACGAGGTCAAGGACGCCATCCCCATCACCCTCGACGCGCTGGAGAAGTGGGCGGTCGGCGACCGGATCGTCACCAACGTGATGGCGGGAGCGGACCCGCAGTCCGCGATGATGGCCGAGCAGCTCAGCGGCACGCTGCCGCCGCTCGGCCTCGGGGTCGGCGTCCTGACCGACATCGTCAAGAACGCCCGGCCGCTGGTCGAGACCGCACAGTCCCTCCGGCGCGGCGCCCACCGCACGCTCGACGTCGACGTCGACCTCGGTGCCGGCCGCCGGCTCTCCGGGACGGTCGGCGACGTGTGGGGCAACAACGCCGTCACCGTCTCCTTCTCCAACCTCGGCGCGAAGCACCGGCTGGCCGCCTGGATCAACGCACTGGCGCTCGCGGCCGGGCTCCCCGACGAGAACTGGACCGTCCACACCATCGGCAAGCACCGCTCGGGCGGGCAGGTGCAGCAGATCGGCCCCCTCGCCCAGCACGAGGCCGTGCAGTGGCTGCGCGACCTCGTCGCCCTCTTCGACGCCGGACAGCGCGAGCCGCTCCCCCTGCCGGTGAGGACGTCGCTGGCGTGGGCCGAGGAGTGGCGGCGCGTGCGGGCCGGGAGTGACGGCGACCCGGACCTCAAGGGGCGCGCCGAGTGGGAGACGCCCCGCTTCAACGACTCCGGCTTCGCCAAGGAGGACGCCGACCCGTGGCACGTGCGCGCCTTCGGCGAGCACGCCGACTACACGCTGCTCGCCGGGCCCGCGGGCGCCGGCGAGGACGGACCGCACCGGCTGGGCCACGTCGCGTGGCGCCTGTGGGGTCCGCTTATCGACACCGGCCACGAGCAGGTGCGGGGGTTGTGAGCATGCCGATCGACACCTTCGACATCGCCGCCGAGCTCCGGCCGGGCACCACGCTGCTCGAGGCCAGCGCCGGCACCGGCAAGACCTGGGCCATCGCCGCCCTCGTCACCAAGCACATCGCCTCGGGGCAGGTGCGCCTCGACGAGATGCTCGTGGTCACCTTCACCCGGGCCGCCAGCCAGGAGCTGCGTGAGCGCGTACGCCGACAGCTCGACGAGGCCGTCCAGCTCCTCACCGACCCGTCCACCCGCCACCCCGACAACCGGCTCCACGACTGGCTGCTCGACGCCTCCGCCGGCGCGGTCGGCGCGCGCCTCGAACGGCTGACCTCGGCACTGGTGTCCTTCGACGCCGCGACCATCGCGACCATCCACCAGTTCTGCCAGCTCGTGCTGCGCAGCCTCGGCGTCGCCGGCGACACCGACGCGTCGGCGACGTTGGTCGAGGACCTCGAGGAGCTGACCACGGAGGCGGTCGACGACCTCTACCTCGCGCGCTTCGGCGCGGAGGCCGACCCGCCGTGGAGCCGCGCCGACGCCCTGGAGCTCGCCCGTTCCGTCACCAACGACCCGCGGGCGCGCGTCGAGCCGGCGGCGGTGCTCACCGACGCTCCCGACTCGACCGCCGCGATGCGCGTGCGGTTCGCGTGCGACGTGCTCGAGGAGGTCGAGCGGCGCAAGCGACGCCTCGGGATCCTCAGCTACGACGACCTGCTCAGCCAGCTCGCCGACGCCCTCGAGGACACCTCCGCCGCTGCGCGCCGACGCATGCGGCACCGGTGGAAGTTCGTGCTGATCGACGAGTTCCAGGACACCGACCCGGTCCAGTGGCAGGTCTTCCGGCGCGCGTTCTCCGAGACGACCACCATGGTGCTCATCGGCGACCCCAAGCAGGCGATCTACGCGTTCCGCGGCGGTGACGTCGTCACCTACCTCCAGGCGGCCGAGACCGCCACGACGACCCAGACGCTCGGGGTCAACTGGCGCTCTGACCGCCCCCTCCTGCGGTCCGTCCACGCCGTCCTGCAGGGCGCGCAGCTCGGTGACGAGCGCATCGTGGTGCACCCGGTGGAGGCCCACCTCGACGAGTCCCGCCTCCAGGGGGCGGGCGCTCCGTTCCGGCTGCGGGTCGTGCGCCGGGCCGAGCTCGGCAAGGGACCCCGCTCCCGACCACCGGTCGCCGTGTGGCGCGACCACGTCGTCACCGACACCGCCCACGACATCAAGCGCCTCCTCGAGTCGGGGCCGACCTTCGAGGGCCGACCCCTCGAGCCCGGCGACGTGGCGGTGCTGGCGGCTCGGCGCAACGAGCTCGAGGCGGTGCAGCACGCCCTGGCGCTCGTCGGCGTCCCGTCGGTGGTCAACGCAGGCGGCTCGGTCTTCCACACGCCCGCCGCGGGCGAGTGGCTGACCCTGCTCGAGGCGCTCGAGCAGCCGCACCGCGCCGACCGGGTGCGCGCCGCGGCGCTGACGTCCTTCTTCGGGCACACCGCGCAGTCGCTCGACGCGGGCGGCGACGACCTGACCGACGAGCTCACAGCGCGCGTCCGCACGCTCACCGACGTCTTCACGCACCGCGGCGTGGCCGCCGTGGTCGAGGTCGCCGCCGTCGACGGCCTCACCGCGCGGGTGCTCGCGCGCGTCGGTGGCGAGCGCACGCTGACCGACCTGCGCCACGTCGGCGAGTCGCTGCTGCGGGTCTCCACCGAGGAGCGGCTCGGCCTCGTCGGGCTGCTCGCCTGGCTGCGCGAGCAGGTGGCCGACGACAAGCTCGAGGTGTCCTCCGAGCGCACCCGCCGCCTCGACTCCGACGCCGACGCGGTCCAGCTCGTCACCATCCACGGCAGCAAGGGCCTCCAGTACCCCGTCGTCTACCTGCCGACGCTGTGGAACCGCTACACCGGCCGCGACCCCGCCATCCCGCTCTTCCACGACGACGAGGGCCGGCGCTGCCGCGACGTCGGCGGCCCGAGCGCGTTCCACCGCGAGGCGGTGGGGCGCCACTGGCGCGAGGACGCCGGCGAGTCGCTCCGCCTGCTCTACGTCGCCATGACACGGGCGCAGTCGCAGGTGGTGGCCTGGTACGCCGCCGCGGACCGCAACACCCCCGACTCGCCGCTGCACCGGATGCTCTTCGGGCGTCGCCCCGGCATGGCGCCCGTGCCCGACAGCCAGGCCCTCGTCGACGAGGACCGGTTGCTCGCGATCCTCGCGGCGTGGCAGGACGCCGGCGGGCCCAGCGTCGAGCTCGCGGCCCTCACGCCACCGGACCCCACGCCGCTCGAGCGCTCCACCGAGGCGCTGTCGGTGCGGTCGTTCGGCCGGTCGGTCGACACGTCGTGGCGCCGCACCTCCTACTCCTCGCTGTCGGCGGCCAGCGCCGCCCACGCGGCGGCGGCGTCGCTGTCCGAGCCCGAGCTGGTGCCCGACGAGGACTCGGACACCACCCTCGACGACGTGACCGCCGACCTGGGCGGCCTGGTCGTCGACGGCAGCGACGCGGGCGCCGCCTCGGTGCCGTCGCCGATGGCGGACCTGCCGGTCGGCGCGACCTTCGGGTCGCTGGTCCACGCGGTGCTCGAGCACGCCGACCCGGCCGCGGACGACTTCCGCGCCGAGCTGCTGCGGCTGGTCGAGGAGCAGCTGGTCTGGTGGCCGGTCGAGCTCGACCCGGGCGGGCTGGCCGACGCGCTGGTCGCCGTGTGCAGCAGCCCGCTCGGGCCGCTCGCGGGCGACCGGACCCTCCTGTCGCTGGGCCTGCCCGACCGGCTGCGCGAGCTCGACTTCGAGGTGCCGCTGGCCGGTGGCGACACGGTGGCCGCGCCCGCCGACGTACGCCTCGGCGACCTCGCACCGCTGCTGCGCCGACACCTGCCCGAGGGCGACGCCGTGCGGGTCTACGCCGACGCCCTCGACGGCGACCCCGACCTCGCCGCCCAGTCGCTGCGCGGCTACCTCACCGGCTCGATCGACGTCGTGCTGCGCCTCGAGGTGGACGGCGCCCAGCGCTTCCTCACCGTCGACTACAAGACCAACTGGCTGGGGCCGATCGATCAGCCGCTGACGGCACACGACTACCGCCCCGAGATGCTCGACGAGGCGATGGCCCACTCCGACTACCCCCTCCAGGCACTGCTCTACACCGTCGTGCTCCACCGCTACCTGCGGTGGCGGCTGCCCGGCTACGACCCGGCCACCCACCTCGGCGGCGTGCTCTACCTCTACCTCCGGGGCATGTGCGGCCCGGAGACCCCGGTGGTCGACGGGATGCCGTGCGGCGTGTTCTCGTGGCGGCCGCCCGTCCCGCTGGTCGAGGAGCTGTCCGACCTGCTCGACGGGGTCGTGCGCCGATGAGCGAGACCTTCGAACCGGTCGACGCCCACGACCGCGACCTGGCCGTCAACGCCACCGGCCTGCTCCGCACCTTCAACCTCGCCGGGGTGCTGACCGCCGCCGACGTCCACGTCGCCACCAACCTGGGGCGGGTCACGGGCGAGCGCGACGAGGCGGTGCTCCTCGCCGTCGCCCTCGCGGTCCGGGCCGTCCGCCACGGCTCGGTCTGCCTCGACCTCCCAGCCGTCCCGGCGACGCTGCCGGACGTCGACGTGCCGTGGCCCGAGCCGTCGGCGTGGACGGACGCCGTCTCGTCCAGCCGGGTGGTCGCCTCGGGTGTCGTCCATCTCGAGCACGGCCTGGTCTACCTCGACCGCTACCACGAGCAGGAGACGCAGGTCCTGCACGACCTGCGCGACCGCAGCCGCGTGACGCACGCCGTCGACACCTCGCTCCTCGACCGGTCGCTGGCGCGGGTGTTCCCGAGCGCCGAGTCCGACGAGCAGCGAGAGGCCTGCCGCCGGGCGGCGACGCAGGCGACGACCGTCGTCACCGGCGGTCCCGGCACGGGCAAGACGACCGCGGTCGCCGGCCTGCTGGCGGTCCTGGTCGAGCAGGCGGAGGCGCGGGGCCAGACGCTGCGCATCGCGCTGGCCGCCCCGACCGGCAAGGCCGCGGCGCGGCTCGAGCAGTCCGTGCGCGACTCCGCGACCCGGTTCGGCGGGGCCGACCAGGACCGCCTCGCCGACGTCGGCGCGATGACGCTGCACCGCCTCCTGCGCCAGCACCCCGGCAACAGCACCCGCTTCCGCCACCACCGCGGCAACCGGCTGCCCCACGACCTCGTCGTCGTCGACGAGGCCTCGATGGTCTCGCTGACGATGATGGCGCGGCTGCTCGAGGCCGTGCGTCCCGAGGCCCGGCTGGTGCTCGTGGGCGACCCCGACCAGCTCAGCTCGGTCGACGCGGGCGCCGTGCTCACCGACCTCGTCCGCGGCTACGAGCACCGCCCCGACAGCCCCGTGGCGGCCCTCACCACGGCGCACCGCTACGGCGAGGACATCGGCCGGCTCGCCGAGGCGCTGCGGCTCGGCGACGCCGACGCGGCCGTCGCGGCCCTGCGGGCCGGTGGCGGGGCCGTCGAGTGGGTGCCCGAGGGCGACCCCGCGTCGACGATCCGCTCCGCCGTGCTCCCCCACGCCCTCGCGGTGCACGACGCCGCCGTGGCCGGTGACGCGCAGCGGGCGCTCGCCGCCCTCGACCGGCACCGCCTGCTGTGCGCCCACCGCGACGGCCCGTTCGGCGTACGCCACTGGAACCGCCGCATCGAGCAGTGGTTCACCGTCGAGACCGGCGTCTCGGTGCACGACGCGGCCTACCTCGGTCGTCCGGTCCTCGTGTCGTCCAACGACTACTCCCTCGGCATCTACAACGGCGACACCGGCGTGGTCGTGGCCGGCGCGGCGGGTCCGCGGGCCGCGATCGCCACGGGCGTCGGCCACCTCGAGCTGGCGCCGTCACGGCTGGGCGAGGTCGACACCATGCACGCGATGACGATCCACAAGTCACAGGGCAGCCAGGCCGACGAGATCACCGTCCTCCTCCCCGACGAGGAGTCACGGCTGCTGACCCGCGAGCTCTTCTACACCGCGGTGACGCGCGCGCAGCGCAAGGTGCGGGTGATCGGCTCCGAGTCGGCGGTGCGGGCGGCGATCGCGCGGCAGGCGCTGCGCGCCAGCGGCCTGCGTGCCCGGCTGTCGGATGGCTGAGACGTCGCAGACACAGATCCCCGATAGCCTCCACGCATGCCCTACCTGATCCGCGTGGAGCTGCCCGACGTCCCGGGCTCGCTCGGTCGCGTGGCGAGCGCGATCGGTGAGGCGGGCGGCGACATCGAGGCGATCGAGATCGTCGAGAAGCGCGACGGCTTCGCGGTCGACGACGTGCTGCTGGAGATCGCGCCGGGCACCATGCCCGACTCCATCGTCTCGGCGTGCAGCGTGCTCGACGGCGTCAGCGTGCTGTGGGTCAACCGCTACGCCGCCGGCGGCAACCTCTTCCTCGACCTCGAGGTCGTCGAGGCGCTCACCGAGGACCCGGCCAACGCGCAGGACCGGCTCATCGACCTGCTGCCCATCACGTTCCGCGTCGACTGGGCCGCGCGCCTGCGCCGCGACGGCGACGGCTGGGCAGTCGCCCACGCCACCGACGCCGCACCCACCGAGTTCGACCTCGACGAGGTGACCGCCCCGACGCGGCTGCCCGACCACGAGATCTACGTCGAGTGCGCGGCCCCCTTCGGCCGCGACCTCGTGCTCATCGGCCGCCGCGGCGGCCCGGAGTTCCTCGACTCCGAGCTCGCCCGCCTCGAGCACCTGCTGGGGCTGGCCATGACGATCAGCCACGCCTGACACGGGCGTCGTACTCCGGCTCCTGTCGAGCGGTGAGTGAGGCAGGTTCTGCGGCTCGAGAAGCTGCCTCACTCACCGCTGACGCGCGTACGCCCGCGCCGCAGGTCGCCCGACGCATGCGCCGCGGTGGAGCGGGTACGCGAGCGATCCGGTGATCCGACACGGAAGGACCGCGCGATGAGCATCAACGACGGTGACCAGCAGGCTCCCACGGACGTCGACATCGACGCCGAGGACGAGTCGACCGAGCGGCTGGAGCCGGAGGCCCCCGCCCACGTCGATCCCGACCCGGAGGCGGTGGTGCACGACGGGGACCGCGACGACGAGGCCGTCGTCGAGGGCGCGGACCCGACCCCGCCCCAGCCGAGCTGATCCGTCAGGCGCGCTCGAGGAGGAACAGCGGGATCTGGCGGTCCGTCTTCTCCTGGTAGGACGCGTAGGTCGACCAGGTCTCGACGGCCAGCTGCCACCAGTCGGCGCGCTCGTCCCCGCTGAGCTCGCGGACCCGGTAGACGTGCTTCTCCGCCTCGTCCTGCAGCTCCACCTCCGGGTGCTTGCGGAAGTTGTCGGCCCACGCCGGGTCCTCGGGGGCCCCACCCTTGGACGCCACCGCGAGGTAGGCGCCGTCGCGCTCGACCCGCATGACGGGGTTCTTGCGCAGGTTGCCGGACGACGATCCGACCGACGTGATGACGACGATCGGGTACTTCGTGCCGGGCAGCGTGCCGGCCCGCTCGCCGTCGGACGCCTCGTACTCCGCGACCTGGTTGCGGACCCACTCGGCCGAGCTCGGGACATAGGTTCCAGTCAGTGCCATGCCCCCACAACACCACGGGCGGCGGCGAACTTCCAGCGCCTCCCCACTACCCTCGCGCCATGAGTGCGATCGAGGGCGTGAGCGAGATCTTCGACCCCGAGTCCTGGGACGCCGTGCCCGGCTTCGAGGACCTCACCGACCTCACCTACCACCGGGCCCGCGAGCACGGCACCGTCCGCATCGCGTTCGACCGCCCCGACGTCCTCAACGCGTTCCGGCCGCACACCGTCGACGAGCTGCTGCGCACCCTCGAGCACGGTCGTACGTCCGCCGACGTCGGCTGCGTGATCCTCACCGGCAACGGTCCGAGCGCCAAGAACGGCAAGTGGGCCTTCTGCACCGGTGGCGACCAGCGGATCCGCGGCCGGGCCGGCTACCAGTACGAGACCGCGGGCACCGAGCCGCGCACCGGGGGCGACGCCGGGTCCGAGCCCAACCCCATCGACAAGGCGCGGCTCGCCCGCCTCCACATCCTCGAGTGCCAGAGGCTCATCCGCTTCATGCCCAAGGTGGTCATCTGCGTCGTCCCCGGCTGGGCCGCGGGCGGCGGGCACAGCCTGCACGTCGTCGCCGACCTGACGCTCGCCAGCCGCGAGCACGCGCGGTTCAAACAGACCGACGCCGACGTCGGCTCGTTCGACGGCGGCTACGGCTCGGCCTACCTCGCCCGGCAGGTCGGCCAGAAGCGCGCCCGCGAGATCTTCTTCCTCGGCGACGAGTACGACGCCGAGGAGATGCACCGCATGGGCGCGGTCAACCGCGTCGTCGACCACGCCGACCTCGAGAAGGTGGCCCTCGACTGGGGCCGGAAGATCAACGGCAAGTCGCCCACCGCCCAGCGGATGCTGAAGTACTCCTTCAACCTCCTCGACGACGGCCTCGTCGGCCAGCAGCTCTTCGCCGGCGAGACGACGCGGCTGGCCTACATGACCGACGAGGCGCAGGAGGGCCGCGACCAGTTCCTCGAGAAGCGGGAGCCCGACTGGTCGCCGTACCCCTGGTACTACTGATCGGTCCGATCAGGCGACCAGTCGCAGCACGGTGGTCGCACGTCCGATCCGCACCGTCTGGCCCCAGGTCAGCGTGAGGGCGTCCGCCTCGATGCCGTCCCCGAAGGCGACCAGCCGGTCGGACCTGACCGTCAGCTCCAGCTCGCCGGCCGTGAGCTCACCCTCGGTCAGGACGGTCCCCGTGGCGGGCGAGGGCCACGCCTCGCGGACGAACCAGACGAGGCGCGGCTCCTCCGGACCCGGGAGCGTGATCGGGCTGCGGCGCTCCAGAGCCACCGAGCGGCACCACCCGGTGGCACCCGTGCCGCTCGAGACGATCATCCCGGACGACGCCTGCGACTCCCCCGCCGCCTCGGGTGTCAGGAGGTCGTAGCGAGCCGTCTGGTGGCTGGGGTGGCCCACGAAGACCTCGTTGAGGGCGAGCAGCTCCTGGCCGTCGTCGAGGGTGGCACGGACCATGGTGTGCCGGGTGACGCGGTCGGTGCTCCGCAGCAGGCGAGGCAGGTCGCCGGCGGCGTGCGTGACCAGCACGCCGGCGTTGCGTGCCGGGTCCGGGTCGATGCCGATGACCGGCTGGCCGTCGAGGTACTTGGCGACGTTGGCCACGAGCCCGTCCTGCCCGACGACGACGATGACGTCGTCGGGTGAGAACAGGAACCGGGACACGTCACCGCGCTCCACGCTGCCCCGGCGCCAGTCCACCGGGATCGCGGCGGCCACCGTGTCGAGCGCCTCGCGGGTCAGTCGGTGACGTTCCTCCAGCTCGGCGATGTCGCGTCCGCGGGTGCTGAGGAAGAAGGCCGCCTGACCGCGCGTCCCGTGGGTGGCCACGAGCTCGTCGAGCTCGGTGCGCCGGTGGACCACGACGACGCGGGGCGCGAGGCTCACGACGCCGCCGTCCGCCCGCCGGCCAGCTGGGCCAGCGCGGTGCTCACCAGGTCGGGGCTCAGCACGAGGGTGTCGATCGCGGGCAGGTGGGCCGCGAGCTCCTTGGCGGCGAGCGCCCGTCGTTCGAACGTCGCCCGGTCCGACTCCTGCTGCACGCGCTCGCGGGTCGGGGTGCGCAGGGCCTTCTCGACCTCGGGCTCGGGGCGGACCGCGACCACTCGTACGCCGACCACGGCGATGCCGGTCTCGGCCAGTCGCTCGTCGGCCCTCAGGCCGTCGGTGATGACCGAGCGCACGGGCCCGACACCGCCGGCCATCGCGTCGGTCAGGTCGACGGTGGCCAGCATGTCGATCGCGTACTGCTGGGCCGATTCCGTCAGCAGCCCCGCCACCTGGTCCAGCGGGGTGCCGCGCCAGGCGCCGGTCTCCGGGTCGATGGAGAAGTCGATGCGACCGGCCGCCGTGGAGGGGTCGGTCACGCGGTAGGTGATGGTGGCCTGGACCGTGACGTCCTGGAAGTCGCTGGTGCGGGCGTGGAACAGCAGCGGCAGCTCCCGGTCATCGACGGGCACCTCGTGCCGGACCGCGCTGAGCGGCCGGAACCAGAACGAGGCGCCGACACCGGCGTGGATCGTCCTGCCGTTGCGGACGTGACCGACGTGCGTGGTGCTCGAGCCGCGGAGGTGGCGAGCGAAGGGGTAGCGGGCGATGTCAGCCAACAGGTGCTCCTTGTCCGGTGTTAATGTCACTATGACGATAACTACCCTGGCCAGTTCTCGTCAAGTCGACACTAAGTCGGTAGGCTGCCGTCATGACCGACCCCGACGAGCACGCCCCCGTCGCCGTCACCGTCGACCTCGTGGTCCTCACGGTGCGGGACGACCAGCTGCAGGCGCTGACCATCCGTCGAGGGGAGGAGCCGCACCGGGGTCGGTGGGCCCTGCCGGGCGGCTTCCTCCGGCCGGACGAGGACCTGCCGGACGCCGCGGAGCGCGAGCTCCGGGAGGAGACCGGTCTCTCGGCCGACCGCTTCCACCTCGAGCAGCTCGGTTCGTACGGCGCACCCGACCGGGACCCGCGGATGCGCACCGTGACCGTGGCCTACATCGCCCTGGCCGCCGACCTGCCCACGCCCACTGCGGGGACGGACGCGGCGGACGCCCGGTGGCAGCCGGTCAGCCGGCTGCTCGGGACCGACGACGCGCTGGCCTTCGACCACTCGGCGATCCTGGCCGACGGCGTTGAGCGGGCACGCGCGAAGCTCGAGTACACACCCCTGGCGACGGCGTTCTGCGGCGAGGAGTTCACGGTCACGGAGCTGCGGCACGTCTACGAGGTCGTGTGGGGCACGTCCCTGGACCCGCGGAACTTCCACCGCAAGGTCACCGGGACGGCGGGGTTCCTGGAGCCGACCGGGGCGACCACCACCCGTGACGGAGGGCGACCGGCCCGGCTCTTCCGGGCCGGGACGACCAAGCACCTCCACCCGCCGCTCCTGCAGTGACCGGTCGCCGCGCCACCCGGTGCCACCCGGGGGCTGCCGGCGTGAGCCTCAGCTCGTCGCGAGGCTGTGGTTGTCGATCTCCGGGTAGTGCCGCCGGATGTTGATCTTGCGCTCGAGCTCGCCGATGACCGCCGGGGCGAAGTTCACGTCGTAGAGCGCCTGGGCGCTGCCGAGGCCGCCCGGGCTGAAGACGTTGATCTCCATCAGCTTGTCGCCGACGATGTCGAGTCCGACGAGGAACATGCCGTCGGCGACCAGCTTGGGGCGCACCACCTCGACCATCGCGAGCATCTCGTCGGTGACGGTGACCTTCTCGGCCGTGCCGCCGGCGGACATGTTGGAGCGGATGTCCTTGGTCTTGTTGCTGCGGCGGAAGGCGGCGTACTCGCCCTGGTGCACCAGCGGCTCGCCGTTCATCACGAACAGGCGGACGTCGCCGTTGACCGCCTCGGGGAGGTACTCCTGGGCCACGACGTAGCCGTCGCGGGAGATCGCCTCGATGATCTGCGTGAGGTTGGGCGCCTCCTTGCGGTCGACGAGGAACACGCCCGCGCCGCCGGATCCCTGCAGGGGCTTGAGGACGGCCTTGCCGCCGAGCTCCTTGATGAAGGCCTCGATCATCCCCTGGTCGCGCGAGATGAGGGTCCGGGGCCGCACCACCTCGGGGAAGTGCTGGAAGTACGCCTTGGACAGCGCGTTGGCAAGGCTGGTCGGGTCGTTGACCACGAGCACGCCGCTCGAGGCGATCAGCTGGCCGAAGGCGACGCCCGCGTTGTTGCGCCACGGGTCCGACTCGGCGTCGTCGGCCGGGTCGTTGCGCAGCATGACGACGTCGAACTCGTCGAGCCCGAGGAGCTGCTCGACGTCAGGCTTCTGCACGTCGGCGAGGTGGCGCTCGAGGGAGCGGTACGTCTTGGCGTCACCGGCCCGGGCCCGGGTGCTCAGCGACCCGTCCGGCTCGTAGGCGAAGTCGCCGATGCCCATGTACCAGGCCTCGTGGCCCATCTCCTTGGCCGCCATGGCCAGGCGGTTGGTCGTGTACTCCGCCTTCTCCGTCTCGATGTCGTTGACGACGAACCCGATCTTCATGCGTGCTCCTCCAGGAGTGTGCTGAGGTCTTCGGTCCCGGCCGCCCGCGCGAGGTGGGCGTGGGCGTCCGGGTCGTGCAGGTATCGGGGCAGGACGCGCGGCGGCCGGAGCAGCCCGCGGTCCTCGAGGTCGCCGATGAGGGGCAGGTCGCGCAGCGAGAACTTCCCGAGCCACAGCCGGTCGAGCGAGCCGCCCGACCCGAGGTGGTCGAGCAGCTCGACGAGGCCGCGGAGGTAGATCGCGTCCTTGGTCATCCCGCCGGAGCGGTAGACCCGCATCACCGTGGTCCAGGCACTGCCGGCGCGGAAGTCGTCCGCGACGAGCGCCTCGTGCGCCTCGGCGAAGCTCGCCCCGCCGATCATCCGGTGCACGGTCACGACGCGGCTGGCCAGCTGGCGCAGCCGGAACGCCGTCAGCCCGCCGCACGCGATCTCGGCGAGGACGGCCAGGCCCTCCTGCGTCTCGTCGTAGCCGGCGAGCCCGACGCCGAGGACCTTGACCGGCTGGTGGCTGCCGTTGGCCTGCGTCACGAGGTGCGTGCCGACCTCGTGGTGCAGCAGGGCCTGGGCCCGCGCCCGCTGCACCTTGGTCTCCGGACCGATGAGCAGCACGTCGCCGGAGACCATCACGCCGTTGACGTCCGAGCGGACCTCGGCGTGCATGTCGAGGTCCGGGTCCTCGGCGCGGTAGCGGGCGATCTCCTCCTCGGCCAGCGCCAGGAACTCGTCGGCGTCCAGCGGGTCGTCGCTCGGCTCGGTGCGGGTGATGTCCGTCAGCAGCGCCTCGGCCCGGGTGCGCAGCGCGGGGGACACGGCGCCGTACAGCTCGACGCTGAGCGGCAGGAAGTCGTCGGTGTTGCGCGCCTCCAGCATGTCGAGCTGGAGCTCCATCTCCCGGTGCTTGGCGCGCAGGAGCTGCGCGAGCACCGGGTCCTCCACCTCGCCCGGGGTGATCCCGTCCAGCTCGGCACGCACCACGGCCGGGTCGGTCTCGAGCTCGCGGTAGGTGAAGACCGGGTCGCGGTCCCGGCCCTCGAGGAAGTCGTCGCGCAGGTCGTCGGCGTCGACGGGCGTGACGTCGAGGAGGAAGCGGAAGCTCTGGGCGAGCAGCGAGAGGCGGTGGTCGACGGCGAGGTCGGCGGCGCTCAGCGACGGATGCTCATCCTCGTCGCTCACCTCAGCCTCTCCAGCTCGTCGTGGAGCCCGGGCAGGGCGGCGGCGAGGCCCTTCCGGACGGCCTCGAGGCGACCCTCGTCCACCTCGCCCGACCACTCGTCCATGAACGTCTTCTTGAACTCGAGCGCTAGCACGCAGCCCACGCGCGGGTAGCGGTCGTGCACCCACCACGCGAGGTTGCGGCCCTCGAAGGCGACGTTCTCGCGCGCGTCGAGCGGACCGCAGCCCACGGACGCGTCACGGAGGTCGGCGGTGAAGCGCTCGACCAGCGGACCGAACAGGTCGTGGTCGAGGCTGCCGGTGCCGACGTTGACCTCCGGGTTGTCGACCGCCGGGGCCGGCGGGCCGTCGGCCCCGTCGCGGCGGTGGTTGTAGGAGTGCACGTCGAGCAGCACGAACGGGCCGCGCTCGGCCAGAGCGTCGAGGCGCGGCGCAAGGGCGTCGTAGAAGGCGTCGTAGGTCGCCAGGCTGCCCTCGAAGAGCTCGTCGGAGAGCACGCCGTCGCGCCACACCTCGAGCCCCCAGCAGTCCTCGGGCTTGCGGTAGACCGCCTCGCGGCGCGGCCGGTTGAGGTCGGCCTCGAAGCGGGACCGCGACGTCACCACCCGGTCGGGGACGACGGCCGCGATGCGGTCGGTGTGCGGGTCCTCCTCGCGCAGCCGCTCGGACTCCTCGAGCACCATCGCCTCGGCGATCTCGGGCCTCAGCCCGTGGCCGGCGTGCACCGACGTCGCGACCACCGGACCGTGCCACTCTCCCTCGAACGCGACAGCGTCCGACGTCCCTCCCAAGTCCGTCATGGCGGTCTGTCTACCGGAGTGCGGAGGCGCGCTCCACGCGGCGGCACCCCTGAGGGTGAACGGCTGGTAGGACTGGGGCATGGCTCGCCACACGCGCATCGTCGTCCTCACCGGAGCCGGGATCTCCGCCGAGAGCGGGCTGCCGACGTTCCGTGACGCCGACGGGCTGTGGGAGGGCCACGACCCCATGCAGGTGGCGACCCCCGAGGCGTACGCCGACGACCCGGACCTCGTGCAGCGCTTCTACGACGAGCGGCGGGCGGCGCTCTCCCGGGTCGAGCCCAACGCCGCCCACCGGGCCCTCGCGCGGCTCGAGGCGGAGCTCGGGGACGACCTGCTGGTCGTCACCCAGAACGTCGACGACCTCCACGAGCGGGCCGGCTCGCGACGGGTCCACCACGTCCACGGGCGGCTGCGCTCGGCGTGGTGCACGACCTGCGACGAGCGGCACGACTGGTCGGGCCCGCTGGCCGACCGGCCTCCGTGCCCGGCGTGCGGCGCGGCGACGCTGCGCCCCGACATCGTGTGGTTCGGGGAGCTCCCCTACGGCATGGACGTCGTCGAGGAGGCGCTGGAGCACTCTGACCTCTTCGTCTCGATCGGCACCTCGGGCCTGGTCTACCCGGCGGCCGCGTTCGTGCACTGGGCCCGCGGCGCGACCCTCGAGCTCAACCTCGAGCCGAGTGCGGGCGCGACCGACTTCGCGGAGTCGCGCACCGGTCCCGCGACGCGGCTGGTGCCGGCCTGGGTCGGCGAGGTGCTCACCGGGTCGTCGGGCCGGGGCCGGGCTCGGGGGCCGCGCTAGGGCCGGAAGTGCAGGCGCACGGTCGTGCCGTGGCCCAGCGCCGAGCTGATCTCCACCGAGCCGCCGTGGCGCTGCATGATCTCGCGCACGATGCCGAGGCCGAGCCCGGTGCCGGGGCGGAGGAGCGCCTGGTCGTTGGTCGAGCGGAAGAGCGGGGCGAAGAGGTTGGCCTGGTCGGCCTCGGAGATGCCGATCCCCTCGTCGCGGCAGCTGAACGTGAGGCCGCCGTCCTCCCGACGCTCGACCCCCAGCCAGATCTCGTGGTCGGGGTCGGAGTACTTCACCGCGTTGTCGACGAGGTTGGTGACCGCGCCGGCGATCTCGCGCACGTCGCCGAGCACGAAGGCTCCCGTGGTGTCGCCGACGACGTGGAGGGTGATGCCGGCCTTCTCGGCGACGGCCGCCATCGACGAGATGGTCTCCTCGACGACGCCGACGAGGTCGAAGCGCTCCATCGTCGGCGGGCGGTGCGGGTCGCTCACCCGCGACAGCATCGAGAGCCCCTGGAGCAGGTCGCCGAGGCGCTCGGTGCCCCGCAGGATCGCCTGCGCACGGCGTACGTCGCGGTCGTCGGCGGCCGGGTTGGTGGCGAGGAACTCGGCGTTGGCCGCGATGACGGTCATCGGGTTGTTGATCTCGTGGGTCAGCTCGCGCAGGAACCAGTGGCGGGCCGCCTCGAGCTCGCGCAGCTCCTCGAGCAGGCGCCGCTCGCGCTGGGTGGCGTGGGCGTTGGCGACGGCGCGGCCCAGGTCGTGCCCGAGCTCGAGCGCCGCGAGCCCCTCCCCGTCGGTCCAACGCCGGGAGCCGGTGCGCCGCGCGCACAGCAGCATGCCCAGGACGTCGTCGTCGACACCCATCGGCGCGATGACGAGCGCCTCGTAGCCGAGCTGCAGCAGCGGCGCGGTGAACCAGTCGGCGTGCTCGGCGGCAAGGGCGGTGTCGCCCCACACCTGGCCCGGCTCGATGATCACCACCCGCTGCTCGGTCCACGCCCGGGCCGCCGCCTGGTGCAGCGCCCGGCACACGGCGCCGTCGATCTCGAGGCCGAGGCTGTCGGGTTGGTCCACCTCCTCGTCGAGGAAGACGTGGATCTCCAGCTCGTCGACGGCCAGCGCGTCGAGGAGCGTCTCCCGCGCCTCGCGCAGCAGGTGGTTGACGTCGTGGCGCGCGGGGCTGGACTGCACGACCCGGCGGGCCGCGCGGATGCTGCGCACGAGGTGGGCGAACTCCTCGCGCTCGATCACGGTCACGACCGTGCTGAGGGTGAGCGACAGGGACGGCGACAAGGCCTCGAGCTCGGCGCGGGAGGGGCGCTTGAGACCGAACGGCTCGTCGAGGTAGAACAGCGCGCGCAGGCTGCCGCGCTCGTCGCGGACCTCGGCGACGAGCATGTCGAGCGGCTGCCAGTCGCCGGGGTCGTCGGTGCGGGGGATGTCCGGGATCCAGGAGCCGTCCCGCAGGCGCTCCTCGAGCCCGGGCGCGTAGGACTCCTCCGCGACGAAGGTGACGGAGCCGAAGGCCTCGCCGCCACCGATGGCGGCGACCATGTCCTCGAGGCGCGAGCCGGTGCCGAGCAGCTGGCGCGAGCCCTCGGGCTCGCCGGTGATCGCGACGAACTCGAGCAGGCCCTGCGGGCGCACGACCTCGATGGCGGCGACCCTGAACCCGGCCCGCGCCGCGGCGTCCGCCGCGATGTCGTGCAGCAGTGCGCGCGCCCGGGGTCCGCCCCAGCTCAGGTCTCGCATGGTGCACCCCCCTCCCGGGCGTGTCGACCGGCGGACGTCCCCCTCGGCCCGCCACTGCGATGGTAGGGGCGGCCCGAAGCGTCCCGGGGCGCTTTCGACAGGTCTTGACCTTCGCAGCACCCGTCGCCGCGGTGGGCGAGCGGTCGCCCCGACGCCACCGGGAGCCGGCAGAGGTGCCCTAGCGGCCGTTCTGGCTGAAGTGCATGTAGTCCTTCGACCAGCGCCACGCGCCGCCCCACTCCCACCCGATCCGCGCGAACGCGCGCACCACCGGGCCGTCGGCGGTGACCATCCCCGACCGCACCCGGCGGCGGTCGAGGTAGGAGGAGGCGAGCTCGGGCAGCACGACCTCGCCCTTGGCGTAGGGGTTCTGGAAGGAGTTGAGGTCGAGCGCGAGGCCGTAGGCGTGCTGGGAGAAGTACGTCGCCCCGGTCGAGGGCCGGCAGACGAACGCGCCCGTGCCGTTGCCGTCGCCGGTGCTCGGGGCGTCCGGGTCGTAGGACCGGACGATGCCGACCTGCTCCTGCGGGAAGCGCACGCGGTAGAGCGCGCGGAAGACCTGCACGACGTCGGCGGCCACCGAGGCGTGCACCAGCAGCTCGCCGGTGTGCCGGCGGCCGTCGAAGCCCCAGAACGCGAGCCGCAGCCAGGCCAGGTCGCTCGCCGCCACGGGGCACCCCGGCTTCCACGTCGAGCGCCGGACGACGTGGGCCGGCGCCGGCGAGACCACCCTGCTCGCGAACCCCGAGCCCGGCAGCATGCGGACGTCGTCGGGCAGCGTCCAGCGGCGCTCGCGCATCACCGGCGGGGTCGGACGGACCTCGCCGTAGCCGGTCGCCGGGTCCTCGGGCAGCACGCGGGTGCCGAGCCACGCCGGCGGCACGCTGCCGGGGCCGGTGGCCGGTGCGGGCTGGGTCCCGTCGGTGCTGGGCTGGACCGCGACTGGGGCGGCCGCCGGCTCGACCGGGGCCACGGGCAGCGCGGTGACCGCGAGCACGGCCTGGACCAGCGCGGCGACGAGGGCATCGGGGAGCACCCGCTCAACGTACGCCGACGGGTCCCGCGAGCGGCAGCGTCACGGTGAACGTCGTGCCGGCGCCGAGCACGGACTCGACCTCGACCGTGCCGTCGTGGCGGTCGGCCACCCGCTCGGTGATCGCCAGGCCCAGACCGGTGCCCGGACGCCGGCGCGCGTCGGGGCTCGCCGAGCGGAAGAAGGGCGTGAAGACGTGCGCGAGCTCGGCGGCGTCGATGCCGATGCCCGTGTCCGAGCAGGTGAGCCGGACGACGTCGCGCCCCTGCTGGGTGTCGGGCGCCAGGGTGACCGTCACGCTGCCACCGGGTCCGGTGTACTTCACCGCGTTGGACAGCAGGTTGGTGACCAGCCGGTGCAGGCCCTTCTCCTCGCCCGTCACGACCAGGTCGTCGACGACGGTCGTGCGCAGCTCCACCCCGGCCCGCTCGGCCGTGGACGCCATGAAGTCGCAGACCTCGTCCACCAAGGCCGAGAAGTCCACCGGGACCGGCTCGGTCGCACGCGTCGGGTCGCTGGCCGCGGCGAGCGCCAGGAGGTCCTCGATCATGTCCTCGATCCGGCGGGTGGCGCGGTCCATCGCCGCCATCGACTCACGCATCGGGCCGAAGACCATGCCCAGCTGGCCGAGCATCTCGATGTGGGTCCACAGCACGCTCACGGGGTTGCGGAGCTCGTGCGCCAGGGTGTTGACCATGTCGCGGCGGTAGTCGCTGATGGCGCGCAGCTCGGCGTTGAGCGTGCGCTCGCGCTCCATCAGCCGGGCGTCGAGGACGACCTGCGCGAGGTCGCTGGCCACCGCGGCGGCGGCGTTGATCTCGGAGTCGATCCAGCGGGCGCCGCCCACCGTGCGACCCAGGCCCATCGTCCCGAGGTACTCCTCCCCCATCCCGATGGGCACCAGCAGCCAGGAGCCCAGCCCGCGCCGCTCCATGAGCCGCCGCATCACCTCGGGCGTCGGGATCGCGTCGTCGGCAACGCCCCACGCCAGCGCCGGCTCCAGCACGACGTGACCGCCCCGCAGCCAGACCTCGCGCATGTCGGCCTCCAGCGACGCCGTGTGCGGCTCGAGCTCCGGCGCGCCCGCGCCCGCCAGCAGGACGTCGACGCTGTCGAGCGCCATGACGGCGACCATGGCGTCGGCCATCTCGGCCAGGAGGTCGTCGACCCCCAGGCCGGGCCGGATGCTCTGGATCGCGGTGCGGGCCTGCGTGACCATGCGGACCTGCTCGCCGTAGAGCTCGCGCTCGACGATGCTGACGACGGCCTCGTACATCACCTCGACCTCGGCGTTGATGGCGTCGACCACCTCGGCCGTCGGACGCAGCCCGGACAGCGGCTCGTCGAGGTAGAGGGTCGCCCGCAGGTCGCCGTCCTCGTTCTGCAGCAGCCGCACCAGCCGGTCCTCGGCGCGCCAGCCGTCCGGCGCGTCGGACGGGGGCAGGTCGGGGGTGTGGCCGTACTGCGCCATCCAGGCCCGGGTCTCCTCGTCAACCCGCTCCTCCGGCACGTGGACCCAGCCGCCGATGTGCGTGCCGAACGCGATGATCTTGTCCAGCGCCAGCGGCGCGGCACGTCCCAGCAGCTGGTCCCGCGCGTCGTCGTCGCCCGCGATCGCGACGAACTCGAGGTTGCCGTCCGAGCGGAGGACCTCGATGGCCGCCACCCGGTGCCGCGAGCGCCGGGCGACGTCCTCGGCGATGGCATGCAGGACCGCGCGTTGGGCCTCGTTGCCCCACGCCTGTCCTCGCGGGCGCACGTACGCCCCGCCGTCATTGCTCACCGATGCTCCCGCGCCGACAACGAGTCAGCCGGGGTGACGTTACGCGGGTGGCCGGTCGTGCGGGATCGATCTTCAGGATGACTCGTCGCCCAGGTGACCCGCGGGTAACATAGCGGCCATGAAGCGTGACATCTACGACGAGGACCACGAGGCCTTCCGCGCCTCGGTCAAGCAGTTCCTGGACCGCGAGGTGGTCCCGCACCTCGAGACGTACGCCGAGGGCCACGGGCTCGACCGCGACTTCTGGCTCTCCGCCGGCAAGCAGGGCTTCCTCGGCCTGGAGATCCCCGAGGAGTACGGCGGCTCCGAGGCCGGCGACTACCGCTTCAACGCCGTGCTCACCGAGGAGCTGGCGAAGGTCAACATGACCCTGCCGAGCTGCCTCGGCATCCACGCCGACATCACCGTGCCCTACCTCGTGCACCTGACCGACGACGCCCAGAAAACGCGCTGGCTGCCGGCCGCCGCGACCGGCGAGCTGGTCACGGCGATCGGGATGACGGAGCCGGGCGGCGGCTCCGACCTCGCCAACCTCCGCACCACGGCGGTCCGCGACGGCGACGACTGGATCATCAACGGCTCCAAGACCTTCATCACCAACGGCGGCTCGGCCGACCTCGTGCTCGTCGCGGCCCGCACCAGCCCGGAGAAGAAGGCCAAGGGCATCTCGCTCTTCGCCGTCGACACCACCCTCGACGGCTTCAGCGTCGGCCGGGTGCTCGACAAGGTGGGCCAGGACGAGTCCGACACCGCCGAGCTCGCCTTCGACAACGTGCGGGTCAGCAACGACGACCTGGTCGGCCCGCTCGACACCGGGTTCATCTCGATGATGCAGTTCCTCCCGCAGGAGCGCCTCGGCTCGGCCATCACCAACCTGGCCCACGCCAAGCAGATCCTCGAGGAGACGGTCCAGTACGCCAAGGACCGCCAGGCCTTCGGCCAGCCGATCGGCGCCTTCCAGAACACCCAGTTCCTGCTCGCCGACCTCGTCACCCGCGTCGACGTGACCCAGGCCTTCGTCGACCAATGCGTCGTCGCGCACACGAGAAAGGAGCTCACGCCCGTCGACGCGGCGAAGGCGAAGTGGTGGACCTCCCAGGTCCAGAACGACGTCCTCGACCACTGCGTGCAGGTGCACGGCGGCTACGGCTACATGAACGAGTACCGCGTGGCCCGCGCCTGGCGCGACGCCCGCGTCACCAAGATCTGGGCCGGGTCCAACGAGATCATGAAGATGCTGATCGGGCGCGACCTGGGGCTGTGAGGGGCGGAGCGGCGATGCGCATGTTCGTGGCGGTGCAGTCGCCTGCCGAGGCCGTCGAGCACCTCGACGAGTTCCTGTCCCCGCGCCGCGAGGCCGCGGCGTTCCGCTGGTCCGACCCCGAGCAGTGGCACCTCACCCTGGCGTTCTCGGAGTCGGTCCCCGAGCGGGGCCTCGACGAGCTCGGCGAGCGAATGGCGCAGGTCGCCGCCAGGCGGCCCGCCTTCGACCTGCGGGTGGCCGGGGGCGGCGCCTTCCCGGACCCCGACCGGGCGCGGGTCCTCTTCGCCCGGCTCGCCGTCGACGACGACGCGGCGAGCGCCCTCGAGGCGCTCGCCTCGGGCTGCCGCGCGGCGATGTCGGGTGCGGGAGCGCGCGTCGACGGCCAGCGCTTCCGCCCGCACCTCACCCTGGGTCGGCTCGGCCGGCCGGACAACGTCACGTCGTGGGTGCGCCTGCTCGACGCGTACGACGGCCCGGCCTGGCACGTCGACGAGCTGGCCCTGGTGGCCTCGCACCTCGGCGAGGGCCGGCGCCGGCGCCCGCGGCACGAGGTCGTGGAGACGTACGCCCTCGCCTGACGCGACGACCGACGTCAGGCGTCAGGCCGGGGCGGGGCCGGTCGAGCTCCTCAGCACCAGCTCGGGGGCGAAGAGGTACTCCCGCGAGGCGACGGGGTCGCCGCCGATCGCGTCCGCGAGGGCGGCCACGGCGGTGCCGCCCATCTGGGCGACCGGCTGCCGCACGGTGGTGAGCGGCGGGTCGAGGAAGGCCACCAGCGGCGAGTCGTCGAAGCCGACGACGGACACGTCGCCGGGCACGTCGAGGCCGGCGGCGCGGGCCGCCCGGATGGCGCCGATGGCCATCATGTCGGAGCCGCAGACGATCGCGGTCGCACCCTGCTCGAGGAGCTGCTGCGTGGCGGCGGCACCGCCCTCGACCGAGAAGATCGTCTCCGCGATCCAGCCCCTCGCCTCCGCCTCGCCGGTGCCGAAGTGGCGCCCGAGGGCGGCGACGAAGCCCTCGTGCTTGCGCGCCGACGGCATGAAGCGCGCCGGGCCGATGGCCAGGCCGATGCGCCGGTGGCCGACGTCGGCGAGGTGCGCGACGGCGATGTCCATCGCCACGCGGTCGTCGGCCGACAGGAAGGGCGCGTCGAGGCCGTCGACGAAGCCGTTGATGAACACGACGGGCAGCTGGCGCTCGAGCAGCGCCTGGTAGCGCTCGTGGTCGGCCCGGGTGTCGGCGTGCTTGCCGGAGACGAAGATGATGCCGGCGACGCCGTGGTCGAGCAGCGACTCGACGTACTCGTCCTCCGACAGGCTGCCCGGGGACTGGGTGCAGAGCACCGGCGTGAACCGGCGGCGCGCGAGCGCGTCCTCGATCACCTGCGCGAAGGCCGGGAAGATCGGGTTCTCGAGCTCGGGGACGACCAGGCCCACGAGGCCGGCGCTGCGCTGGCGCAGGTGCGTCGGGCGCTCGTAGCCCAGCACGTCGAGGGCGGTGATCACCGACTGGCGGGTGCCCTCGCTGACCCCCGGCTTGGAGTTGAGCACCCGGCTGACGGTGGCTTCGCTGACACCGGCTTCGACGGCGATCTGCGCGAGGGTGGCCATGCCGGAATGAAAGCACCGTTGCAGCAGCCCTGCAAGGTCTTTCATTTCTTGCACACTTCTTGCTAGCCTCCGGTGACCGTCATCACAGCGCCCTCCCCCCGGGCGCGGACATCTGGGAGAAATTCGATGCGTCGACTCAAGGCCGGCTCCGCCGGGATCGCCGTCGCCGCCCTCGCCCTCACGCTTGCGGCGTGCGGCAGCGACGGCGGGGACTCCGACAGCAACAACGACAGCGAGGCGGACAGCGGCTCGACCGAGCTCTCCGCCGAGCTCACCTGGTGGGACACCTCCGACCCCGACAACGAGGCCCCGGCGTACGACGAGCTGATCGCCAAGTTCAACGAGGAGTACCCCGACATCACGATCGACCACCAGATCGTGCCGTTCGACCAGACGCAGAACAAGTTCAAGACCGCGGCCGAGGCCGACTCGGGCGCGCCCGACATCCTGCGCGCCGAGGTCGCCTGGACCCCGGAGTTCGCCTCCCTGGGCTACCTCTACGCCCTCGACGGCACCGCCGCCCTGGAGAACAACTTCCTGGAGACCCCCCTCTCGAGCAACGAGTTCGACGGCAAGACCTACGGCGTCCCGCAGGTCACCGACACCCTCGGCCTCATGTACAACAAGGAGCTCTTCGAGAAGGCCGGCCTCGACCCCGAGGCCCCGCCGACCACGTGGGACGAAGTCCGCGAGGCCGCCGCGGCGCTCAAGAGCGAGGCCGGCGTCGACGGCATCTACCTCAACTCCGGCGGCTACTTCCTCCTGCCGTTCATGTACGGCGAGGGCGCCGACATCGTCGACACCGAGTCGCAGACGATCACCGTCAACAGCCCCGAGGCCGTCACGGGCATCGAGACCGCGCAGAGCCTCGTCGAGGACGGCTCGGCCGTGAAGCCGACCGCCAACGACCCCTACGGCACGATGATGACGCTGTTCAAGGAGCAGAAGGTCGGCATGATCATCAACGGTCCCTGGGAGGTCGCCGGCATCTCCGACGACCCGAAGTTCGGCGGCATCGAGAACCTCGGCGTGGCGCCCGTCCCCGCCGGCGGCGCCGGCCAGGGCGCCCCGGTCGGCGGCCACAACTACGTCGTCTACTCCGGCATGGACGACCAGAAGGCGGAGGCCGCCGCGGCCTTCATCGCCTTCATGAGCTCCGCGGAGTCCGAGGCCTTCATCGCCGACGAGCTAGGCCTGCTGCCCGGCAACGCCGACTCGTACGACATGGTCTCCAACGAGCGCGTCGCCCTGTGGGCCGACGCCATGGAGGTCGCCCAGCCGCGGCCGTGGATCCCCGAGGGCGGCCAGTTCTTCGCCGCGCTCGACACCATGGCCACCGAGGTGCTCATCCAGGACAAGCCCGTCCAGGGTGCGCTCGACAAGGCAGCCGACACCTACAAGAGCGACGTCGTCCCCGACTACTCGCTCCAGTGACGCAGCGCTGACCCTGCTCGACCCGCTGCACCCCGCCGGACCCCGCTGACCGCGGGGGCCGGGCCACGCCGGCCCGGCCCCCGCGGCAGCCCGGTCCCTGCATGGCCCCGCACCTCTCCGACACCCCCAAGGACGACCTCGGATGCGCAAGAGCTTCGACCGGCACTGGTACGCGTGGGCGATGGTGCTGCCCACCGTCATCGTGCTCGGTGTCCTCGTCTTCTACCCGCTCGTCCAGGGCGTGTGGCAGTCGTTCACCAACCTCAACGAGTCCAACCAGCGCGAGGAGATCTGCACGAAGGTCCTCGGCGGCGCCGAGACGTGCGAGCCCAACCCCGACGGGGCGCGCTTCGTCGGCCTCGAGAACTACGTCGACGTCCTCACCGGTCAGCAGGGCCACTTCTGGCTCCAGCTCTCCAACACCCTGGTGTGGACGATCGCCTGTGTCGTCCTGCACTACGGCATCGGGCTGACCCTCGCCGTGATGCTCAACCGCAACTTCCGCGGCCGCGGCTTCTACCGGGTCGCCCTCATCCTGCCGTGGGCCGTGCCGTCGTTCGTCGCGGCCTTCGCGTGGCGCTTCATCTTCGACGAGCGCTTCGGGATCATCAACGGCGTCCTCCGGGCGGTCGGCCTCGACCCGGTGGCGTGGTTCGAGCAGCGCTGGACGTCGCTGTTCACCGCGATCGTCGCCAACGTCTGGCTCGGCGTGCCGTTCATGATGGTCGCGCTGCTCGGCGGCCTCCAGTCGATCAACGGCGACCTCTACGAGGCGGCCGAGATGGACGGGGCCACCCCGTGGCAGCGCTTCGTCAACATCACGCTGCCGGGGCTGCGCCCGGTCAGCTCGACGGTGATCCTGCTCGGCACGATCTGGACCTTCAACATGTTCCCGATCATCTACTTCGTCACCCGCGGGCAGCCGGCGGGTTCGACCGAGATCCTCGTGACCGGCGCCTACCGGGCGGCCTTCGAGGGCATCCGTGACTACTCGCTCGCTGCGACCTACGGCGTGCTGATCCTCTCGATCCTCGTCGTCTACGCCAGCGTCTACAAGCGGATGCTCGCCAAGCAGGGAGAGGTGTTCTGATGACCGGCATGTCCGCCATGCCCCCGGCCGCCGTGGCCGCCGACCCGGTGGAGTCCGTCGCCACCACCCGGACGCGCAGTCCTCGGCGCCGCAGCGAGCGCTCGGTGCTCGCCAGCGTCGGGCTGCACGCCACGCTCATCGTGGCGACGTTCTGCGCGCTGTTCCCGATCCTGTGGGTGGTGCTGAGCTCGATCAAGCCGCCCAGCGAGATCCGCCGCACCGAGATCCAGCTGTTCTCCAGCCCCACCCTCGACAACTACCGGCGCCTGCTCACCAGCACCGACTTCCCGGTCTGGTTCCTCAACTCGGTGATCGTCGCGGCCTTCACCATGGTCATCGGCATCGCGATGTCCGCCACGGCCGGCTACGCGCTGAGCCGGTTCAACTTCCCGGGCAAGCGCGGGCTGATGTGGGTGTTCCTGCTGACCCAGATGTTCCCCGTCGCGATCCTCATCGTCCCGATCTACACGATCATGGCCAACCTCGGGCTCATCGACACCAAGCCGTCGCTGGTCATCGCCTACCTCACCGTGGCGGTGCCGTTCTGCGCCTGGATGCTGCGCGGCTACTTCGACACGATCCCGCGCGAGCTCGACGAGGCGGCGGCCCTCGACGGCCTGGGTCCGTTCGGCACCTTCTGGCGGGTCGTCCTCCCCCTGGCCCGGCCGGGCCTCGCGGTCACGGCGTTCTACACGTTCCTCACCGCGTGGGGCGAGGTGGCGTACGCCATCGCGTTCATGCAGGGCAGCGACCACTACACGCTCGGCGCCGGCCTGCAGACGTTCGTGCCGCAGTTCAGCCCCCGCTGGGACCTGCTCACCGCGGGCGCGGTGCTCATCACCGTCCCGGCCGCGATCGTGTTCTTCTTCGCCCAGAAGCACCTGGTGGCGGGGCTGACCGCCGGAGGCACCAAGGGCTGACCGGAGCGTACGCGCCGCCGCTCCGGTCAGCCGAGGGCGGCGACGATCTCGCTGACCCGGTCCTTGGCGTCACCGAACAGCATCTGGGTGTTGTCCTTGAAGAACAGCGGGTTCTGCACCCCCGCGTAGCCGGTGGCCATCGACCGCTTGAAGACCACCACGTCCCGGGCGTTCCACACCTCGAGCACCGGCATGCCGGCGATGGGTGAGCCCGGCTCCTCGAGGGCGGCGGGGTTGACGGTGTCGTTGGCGCCGATCACCAGCACGACGTCCGTGGCGGGCAGGTCGTCGTTGATCTCGTCCATCTCGAGCACGATGTCGTAGGGGACCTTGGCCTCGGCGAGCAGGACGTTCATGTGGCCGGGCAGGCGTCCCGCGACGGGGTGGATGCCGAAGCGGACGTCGACCCCCTTCTCGCGGAGCTTGCGGGTCATCTCGGCGACGGGGTACTGCGCCTGGGCGACCGCCATGCCGTAGCCCGGCGTGATGACGACCGACGACGCGTCGGCGAGGAGGGCGGCGACCTCGTCGGCCTGGATCTCGCGGTGCTCGCCGTAGTCGCGGTCCTCGCCGCTGCTCGCACCGTCGGAGCCGAAGCCGCCGGCGATGACGCTGATGAACGAGCGGTTCATCGCCTTGCACATGATGTAGCTGAGGATCGCACCCGAGGAGCCGACCAGGGCGCCGGTGATGATCAGCAGGTCGTTGCCGAGCATGAAGCCGGCCGCGGCCGCCGCCCAGCCGGAGTAGCTGTTGAGCATCGACACGACGACCGGCATGTCGCCGCCGCCGATGGCCGCCACGAGGTGGAAGCCGAGGAACAGGGCCAGGGCCGTCATCAGCAGCAGCGGCACCAGGCCCAGCTCGAGCTCGCCGTCGAGGGCGACGAACCAGACCATCAGCAGGACCGAGACCACGATCACGGCCAGGTTGAGCAGGTGGCGCCGGGGCAGGGTGAGCGGCGAGGACGACATCCGCCCGCTGAGCTTGGCCCACGCGACGATCGAGCCGGTCAACGTCACCGCACCGATGAACACCCCGATGAAGACCTCGACGTCGTGCGCGGCGTCGCCGAACCCATCGAGCTCGAGGTAGGAGTTGATGCCGACCAGCACCGCGGCGAGGCCGACGAAGCTGTGCAGCATCGCGACCAGCTCCGGCATCCCGGTCATCTCGACCGTGCGCGCCCGCCAGGCACCGACGGCGGCGCCGGCGCCCATCATGACGAGGACGAGCAGCAGGGTGACGGCGAAGCTGCGCTCGCCGAGGAGCTCGGCCTTCTGGGCGGCGAGCAGCAGGGTGGCGACGAGCGCCAGCCCCATGCCGGCCATGCCGGCGAGGTTGCCGAGCTTGGCCGTCTCGTGGCGCGAGAGGCCGGCGAGCGCGCCGATGAAGAGCAGGCCGGCGATGACGTAGGCCCCGGTGACCAGCCCGTAGAGGTTGTCCGAGGTCAGGAAGTCGCTCACGTCAGTCCTTCCTGAACATCTCGAGCATGCGCAGCGTCACGAGGAAGCCACCGAAGATGTTGATGCTCGCGACGAAGACCGCGACGAGCGCGAGCAGCATCACCGCGACGTTGTCGCTGCCCACCTGGAGGATGCCGCCGACCAGGATGATCCCCGAGATGGCGTTGGTCTCGGCCATGAGCGGCGTGTGCAGCGCGTGCGAGACGTTGGAGATGACGTAGTAGCCGACGACGACGGCCAGCGCGAAGACGGTGAAGTGGCCGAGGAAGCTGGCCGGCGCCAGCGACGCGAGCACCGCGAACGCGACCGCGCCCAGCCCGGCGGCGTACCACTTCCGCCTCGGGTCGACCGGCGTCGGTGGGGGTGCCGCGGCGGCGGCCGGCAGCACCTGCGTGGTGGTGGCGGCGGAGACCTGGACGGGCGGCGGCGGCCACATGACGGCGCCGTCGCGGGTGACCGCGATGCCGCGCTGGACCACGTCGTCCATGTCGAGGACGAGCCGGCCGTCCTTCTCGGGCGTGAGCAGCTTGAGGAGGTTGACGACGTTGGTGCCGTAGAGCTGGCTGGTCTGCGCGGCGAGCCGCCCTGCGAGGTCGGTGTAGCCGAGCACGGTGACGCCGTTCGCGGTGACGACGCGCTGGTCGGGGACCGTCGCGGCGACGTTGCCACCGTTGGCCGCGGCCATGTCGACGACCACCGACCCGGGCCGCATCGCGGCGACGGTCTCGGCGGTGACGAGCTGCGGCGCGGGGCGGCCCGGGATGAGCGCGGTGGTGATGACGATGTCGGCGGCGCGCGCCTCCTCGTCGTACATCGCGGCCGTCGCGGCCTCCTGCTCGGCGGTCATCTCCTTGGCGTAGCCGTCGGTCGAGACCTCCTGCTCCATCTCGACGGTCACGAAGTCCGCGCCCATCGACCGGACCTGCTCGGCCACCTCGGGGCGTACGTCGAAGGCGCGCACGACCGCGCCCAGCGACCCCGCCGCGCCGATGGCGGCGAGTCCGGCGACGCCGGCGCCGACGACGAAGACGCGCGCGGGGGGCACCTTGCCGGCCGCGGTGACCTGGCCCGTGAAGAGCCGGCCGAACTCGTGGGCCGCCTCGATGACGGCGCGGTAGCCGGCGACGTTGGCCATCGAGGACAGCACGTCCATCGACTGGGCCCGCGAGATGCGGGGCACGGCGTCCATCGCCAGCGCGGTGACGCCCGCGGCGGCGAGCCGCTCGACCAGCTCGGGGCTGCGGGCCGGCGCCATGAGGCTGATGACCGTCGCGCCCGGGCGCAGCCGGGCGACCTCGTCGTCGGCCGGCGCGTTGACCTTCACCACGACGTCGCTCGCCCAGACCTCCTCGCCCGTGCCGAGGCGCACGCCCGCGTCGGCGTACGTCGCGTCCGGCTGGTCCGCCGCCGCACCGGCGCCCTGCTCGACCACCACGTCGTAGCCGAGGGCGGCGAGCTGCGCGGCCGTCTTCGCCGTGGCGGCGACGAGCGTCTCGCCGGGTCGTGACTCGCGTGGGATGCCGATGCGCACTGCGTTGCCTCCTGGGTGGGGGCCCGGGTCGGGTCGGGACCTGGGCGGCGTGCGGGCCGGGGCACAAGGTACCGAACCGGACGCCCGTGTCACCCGTGTCTCAGGCCGGGGCAGGCGGCTCGACCACGTCCAGGCGCTCGAGCAGGAACAGCAGCGCGGCGGCGAACGGGCTCTGCGCGGTCTCCTCGCGCACGCGGGCGAAGTCGACCTGCTCGCGCAGGGCACGGACGACCGGGATCATCGGGCCGAGGTCGCAGGTGTGCTCGTCGAGGGCCAGCATCTTCTGCACCACCACCTCCGTGGCCGACAGCACCGGCATCTGCACCGAGAGCACCTCGAGCTCGTCGGCGTCCTCGACGAGCGACCGCGGGGCCGGCCCGCCCGAGTGGCGGTGGATGAGGTCGACCATCGCACCGTCGGTGTAGGCCTTGAACAGCCAGTCCTCCGGCGGCTGCACGACCTCGACCCCTCGCTCCTCGAGCGCCTCCGCGGCCTGCGCGGCGTCCTCGGCGGCCACGAGGAAGTCGACGTCGTGGACCGACTCCGGCCCGCCGCGCGCCCACACGGCATAGCCGCCGGTCAGCGCGAACAGCACGCCCGCCTCCTTCAGGACGACGGCGACGCGCTTGAGCGCCTCGCGCAGCGCCTCCTGCGACTCGGGCTCGGCGGAGCGTGGCATCCGAGGCGGACCTGACCGCACTCGCCGCCGAGGCGATGGGCGCTCAGGAGCACCGCTTCGTCGCGGCGCTCTCGGGGGTGCCCGGCGCGACGTGGATGGTCGCCGACGGCAACGAGCAGCCGGACAGCGCGGCGTACGGCATCGCCCTGCTGTCGCGCTGCCCGGTGCGGGCCTGGCGCACCGTCCGGCTCGCGCCCGTCCCGGTGCGGGTGCCGATGTGGTTCACGGGCTCACGCCGGCCCGAGCTGGTGCGCGACGAGCCGCGGGTGGCGGTCGCGGCCACCATCGAGGGTCCGCACGGCCTCATGACGGTCGTCGACGTCCACCTCACCTTCGTGGAGTGGTGGAACGGCCGACAGCTGGCGCGGGTCCGTGACTCGCTGGCCACCGCCGACCGACCGCTCGTGCTGATGGGCGACCTCAACATGGAGCCCGACCGCGCCGTGCGCATCACCGGCATGCGGCCGCTGGTCTCCGAGCTGACCTTCCCCGCCGACGCCCCGCGGAGCCAGCTCGACCACGTGCTGCTGGACGGCGAGCTGCCGCCCGCGACCGGGCGGGCGGTCGAGCTGTCGCTCTCCGACCACCGCGCCCTCGTGGTCGACCTCTAGCCCGTCCTCCTCAGCCGAGGGTCGAGCGGCGCGCCACCAGCTCCGGGGTGAACACCACCTGCTGGTGCAGGTGCGCGGGGTTGTCGGCCTCGTCCAGCACCAGCTCCGCGGCCCGCTGACCGAGCTCCTGGCGGGGCTGCCGCACGGAGGTCAGCGGCACGGCGGCGGCGCTGGCGTACTCGATGTCGTCGTAGCCCACGATGGCGAGGTCGCCGGGGACGGCGAAGCCGGAGGTGCTCAGCTGCTGGAGCAGCCCCAGCGCGAGCAGGTCGTTGGCGCAGAAGGCGGCCGTCGGGCGGCGGCGCCGGGCCACGCCCATCACCCGCTCGCCGGCCGAGCGGCCCTCGACGACCGTCAGCCCGCTGGTGGGGACGACCGCGAGCTGGTCGTCGGGCAGGCCGGCCTCGGCCCAGGCGCGGCGGGCGCCGGCGAGCCGGTCGCGGACCTGGCCGATCGTGTCCGGGCCGCCGATGAACGCGACGCGGGTGTGGCCGCGCTCGATGAGGTGCTCGACGGCCAGCCGGCCCCCGAGCTCGTCGTCGACGGCCACGGAGCAGAACGCGTCGTCGCTGCGGGTGCGGTCGACGATGACGAGCGGCGTGCCGTTGCGGCGTACGTCGTCGAGGACCGCCGCCTGCGGGTCGACCGGCGTCACGAGGATCCCCTGCACCCGCTGCTCGACGAGGTGGGCGAGGTAGTCGCCCTCGCGGGACGCGCGGTTGTCGGAGTGGCAGAGGAAGAGGGACAGCCCGGCGGTCTCCGCGGCCCGCTCCGCGCCCTCGGCCACGTCGGTGAAGAAGGGGTTGCGGGCGTCGAGCAGGACGTAGGCGAGCGTGCGGCTGCGGCCGGCGCGCAGCTGGCGCGCCGACTCGTTGCGCACGAATCCGAGGTCGTGCATCGCCTGCTCGACCTTGGCGCGGGTCTGCGGCGAGACGCGGTCGGGCCGGTTGAGCACGTTGCTGACGGTGCCGAGGGAGACGCCCGCGCGCGCGGCGACGTCCTTGACCGAGGAGGCCCTGACCACCCGCCGCACCCCCTCCCGTGCCGATCGCGCGCACGTGCTGCCGCCGCCGTTGAAACGATGTGGACCGGAGCGTACGCCACCGGAGGACGTCATGGTGCGTGGTCGCTCCGCCGGCCGCCGCCCATGACGTACGACGACGACGTCCTGGCGAGCGGTCGCCGCGATGACCGCCCGCCATGACGTCCGGCGCGGCCGGACGAGCTGTCCGAAAAACACCGGGAGCGACTCTTGACACCTGTGACGACCCTCACTTACGTTTCGTTGAAACCTTTCAACCGAGGAGCTCCATGTCCGCCAGGAACACCGCCGCACCGGTGCTCGTGCTGCGCGAGGTGACCAAGTCGTTCGGCCCCGTGGTCGCGCTCCGGTCCGGCAGCCTCAGCGTCGACGCCGGCTCGATCCACGCCCTCATCGGCGAGAACGGCGCCGGCAAGTCCACGCTCGTGAAGGTCGTCGCCGGGGTGCACCGCCGCGACGCGGGCGTCTTCGAGCTCGGCGGCGAGGCGGTCGACTTCTCCTCGACCGCCGAGTCCAAGCAGGCCGGCGTCGCGGTGATCTACCAGGAGCCGACGCTCTTCCCCGACCTCTCGGTGACCGAGAACATCTTCATGGGCCGCCAGCTCCTGGCCCGCGGCCGGCGCATCGACCGCGCGGCGATGTACGCGGAGGCCGAGCGGCTCTTCACCCGGCTCGGCGTGCGGATCGACCCGCGCCGCCCCGCCGAGGGCCTGTCCATCGCCGACCAGCAGATCATCGAGATCGCCAAGGCCATCTCCCTCGACGCCCGCCTCCTCGTCATGGACGAGCCGACCGCGGCGCTCAGCGGCGTCGAGGTCGAGCGGCTCTTCTCCGTCGCGCGCAGCCTGCGCGACGAGGGCCGCGCGCTGGTGTTCATCTCCCACCGCTTCGACGAGGTCTTCGAGCTCGCCGACACCGTGACGGTCATGCGCGACGGCGCCTACATCGACACCCGTCGCACCGACGAGACCTCCCCCTCGGAGCTGGTGTCCCTCATGGTCGGACGCGACGTCGACGACCTCTTCCCCAAGGTCGCCGCCACGATCGGCGAGCCGGTGCTCACGGTCCGCGGCCTCAACCGGGCCGGCGTCTTCCACGACATCGACCTCGAGGTGCGCGCCGGCGAGATCGTCGGGCTCGCGGGCCTCGTCGGCGCCGGTCGCAGCGAGGTGGCCCGGGCGGTCTTCGGCGTCGACCCCTACGACTCCGGCTCCGTGTCGGTGGCCGGCCGCGACGTCCGCGCGCACGACCCGCGCGCGGCCATCCGCGCCGGCATGGCCTTCATCCCCGAGGACCGCCGCAAGCAGGGCCTGGTCATCGACTCCTCCGTCAGCCGCAACGTCGCCGGCGTGATCCGGCGCGGCATCGCGAAGGCGGGCCTGCTCACCGCGTCGATGGAGAACCGCGCCGCCGGCCCCTGGGCCGCCCGGCTCGAGGTGAAGACCAGCGCGCTCGACATGAACGCCGCGACGATGAGCGGCGGCAACCAGCAGAAGGTCGTCATCGCCAAGTGGCTGGCCACCAACCCCCGGCTGCTGATCATCGACGAGCCCACCCGCGGCATCGACGTCGGCACCAAGGCCGAGGTCCACCGGCTGCTCTCCGAGCTGGCCGGGCAGGGCCTCGGGATCCTGATGATCTCCTCCGAGCTGCCCGAGGTGCTCGGCATGGCCGACCGCGTGCTGGTCCTGTGCGAGGGCCGGATCACCGCCGAGCTCGACCGTGCCGACGCCACCCCCGAGGCCGTGATGCACGCGGCCACCCACCACCTGGAGACGACCCGATGAGCCACACCGACGTCGAGCGCCCGGACGCGGGGTCGAGCGAGGTCTCCGCCGGCGAGGCGCTGCTTGTGGAGCCCAGCCGGCTCTCCCCGACCCGCCGCGCGCTCACCACCGTGCTCCGCTCGCGCGAGCTCTCGATCTTCCTCGTCCTGGTCGCGGTGGTCGTGCTCGCCACCTCGAAGAACAACAGCTTCCTCTTCAGCGCCGACGGCTGGCGCAACTTCCTGCTCAACCCCTCGATCCTGCTGCTGCTCGCGGTCGGCCAGGCCGTCGTCATCATCACCCGCAACGTCGACCTGTCGGTCGGCTCGGTGATGGCGCTGACCGCCTACCTCACCGGTCGCCTCTTCATCGACCAGCCCGGCATCCCCGTGGTCGCGGTGATCGCCGCCTGCCTCGCGCTGGGCGCCGTGCTCGGGCTCGTCAACGGCGTGCTCGTCGCCTACGGCAACGTACCCGCGCTCGTCATCACGCTCGGAACGCTCTACATCTACCGCGGGATCATGCTGACCTGGGCCGGCAGCGACCGGATCAACGCCGGCGACCTGCCGTCGGGCTTCCTGTCGCTCGGCACCCAGACGTTCCTCACCATCCCGCTTCTCACCATCGTCGCGGTCGTCGTGCTCGCCGCCGTCGGCTACTACCTCCACACCGCGCGCGGCGGACGCGAGCTCTACGCCATCGGCTCCGACCCCGACGCCGCAGTCCTCTACGGCTTGTCCGTACGCCGCCGCCTCCTCGCCGCGTTCGTCCTCAGCGGTGCGCTGGCGGGCCTGGCCGGCGCGCTCTACACCGCCCGCTACGGCACGGTCAGCTCCAACGTGGGCCTCGGCATCGAGCTGCAGGCCGTCGCCGCGGCCGTCATCGGCGGCATCGCGATCTTCGGCGGCAGCGGCACCGTGTGGGGCGCAGCCATCGGCGCCTTCCTGCTCGTCACCATCAACCGGGCCCTGCCCAGCCTCGGCATCGAGGACTTCTGGCAGCGCGCCGTCGTCGGCGTCCTGATCCTCGGCGCGATCGTGCTCGACCGGGTCCTCGCCACCAGACAGGCCCGCCGGCTCGCCGAATCGAGGGACCACGCATGAGCACCTCCACCAGCACCGGCGCCGGCACCGCCGCCCCCGCCCGCACGTACGACGCGTACTCCGCGCCGCTGTGGCAGCGCCTGCTCCTCACCCGCGAGACCGCCGTGATCGCGCTCACCGCGGCGGTGATCCTCTACTCGATCGCCAACGTGCCCAACTTCGACGGGCCGCTGACCCTCAAGTTCCTGCTGCAGGACATCGCTCCGATCCTGCTGATCGCCCTGCCGATGACGCTGGTGATCATCACCGGCGAGATCGACCTGTCCGTGGCCAGCATCATGGGGCTGAGCAGCGTGCTGCTCGGCGTCCTGCACGAGAACGGCATGTCGGTCCCGGCGGCCGCGATGCTCGCGCTGCTCGCCGGCCTGGCCTGCGGCGCCCTCAACGGCTTCCTCATCGCCTACGTCGGACTGCCCTCGCTCGCGGTCACGATCGGGACGCTCGCGCTGTTCCGCGGCATCGCGGTCGGGCTGCTCGGCACCAAGGCCATCACCGACTTCACCGAGACGTGGACCGACCTCGCCACCGACACCATCGGCGAGACCCAGGTCCCGCTGGTGATGATCCCCTTCGCGGTGCTCGCGGTCGGCTTCGTCGTCCTGCTGCACTTCTCGACGTTCGGCCGCGGCGTCTACGACATCGGCCTCAACGACGAGGCCGCCCACTTCACCGGCGTCGACGTCGCCCGCACCAAGCTGGTGCTCTTCGTCCTCTCGGGCGTCGTGTCCGCGCTGGCGGGCATCTACTTCACCCTGCGCTTCGGCTCGGCCCGCGGCGACAACGCGACCGGCTACGAGCTCCAGGTGATCGCCGCCGTCCTGCTCGGTGGGGTCTCGATCTTCGGCGGCCGCGGCCGGCTGCACGGCGTGCTCGCCGGCGTCGTGCTGATCGGCGTCATCTCCAGCGCGCTGCGCCTGGAGAGCGTGACGGTCAACGTCACCAACATCATCGTCGGCCTGCTCCTCGTGGCCTCGGTGATCCTCCCCAACGTCCTTGCCGCGACCTCCTCGAGGTTCTCGCGCAAGCCGGCGGCTCCCCCGGAGCCGCGCCCCCACCAGGACGCGGCACCCGCCGGCGTCGGAACCACGAAAGGCAGTGACTCATGAAGCTCCACACGAAGCGCCCGACCGCGCTGGCCGCGCTCCTGCTCACCGCGACCTTCGCCTTCGCCGGCTGCGGTGGCGACGACAGCGGTGACGGCGGCGGGTCCGGGAGCGAGGGCGGCGGCGACCTCAGCCTGACCATGCTCCCGAAGAACCTCGGCAACCCCTACTTCGACACCAGCACCGCCGGCGCGGAGAAGGCCGCCGAGGAGCTCGGTGCCGACATGGAGGAGGTCGGTCCCGAGACCGCCAGCCCCGACGCCCAGGTCTCCTACATCAACACCGTCGCGCAGCAGGGCCAGGACGCCCTGATCCTCTCCGCCAACGACCCCGAGGCCCTCTGCGACGCCATCGAGGAGGCGCGCAGCGCCGACGTCAAGGTCGTCACCTTCGACGCCGACACCAACCCCGAGTGCCGCGACCTGTTCGTCAACCAGGCCACCGCCGAGGGCATCGCCGCCAAGCAGCTCGAGCTCATCTCCGAGCAGATCGGCGGCGAGGGCGAGATCGCGATCCTCTCGGCCAGCGCCAACGCGACCAACCAGAACGCGTGGATCGAGATGATGGAGACCGAGCTCGCGGACAACCCCGACTACGCGGACATCGAGCTGGTCGACACCGTCTACGGCGACGACGAGGACCAGAAGTCCTTCGACCAGACCGAGGCGCTCCTGCAGAACCACCCCGACCTCAAGGGCATCATCTCCCCGACCACCGTCGGCATCGCCGCCGCCGCCCGCTACCTGTCGGACTCCGACGCCAAGGGCAAGGTCGCGCTGACCGGTCTCGGCACCCCCAACCAGATGCGGGAGTACGTCGAGAACGGCACCGTCGAGTCGTTCGCCCTGTGGAACCCCGAGGACCTCGGCTTCCTGGCGGCGTACGCCGCGGCGGCCCTGGCCAACGGTGACATCACCGGCGAGGAGGGCGACACCTTCGAGGCCGGCGAGCTCGGCGAGTTCGAGGTCGGCGCCGACGGCGTCGTCCTGCTGGGCGAGCCGTTCACCTTCGACGCGGACAACATCGGCGACTTCGACTTCTGATCGGCGGGCCCGAGCTCGCAAGGGCCCGAACAGCCGATCAGGTTGAGGAGGGTCGCGCAGACCCGCACGTAGTGAGGGGCTGCGCGACCCGTCTCGACACCAGATCACGTCGGGTGACCGGCCCTCGGCCCTCCTCGACCAGCGATCCACCACCAGAAAGGAGACCGCGATGCACCGCGTCTGCTTCACCCTGCAGGTCCGCCGGGACCGGATGGAGGAGTACGCCGAGCGCCACGCCGCGGTGTGGCCCGAGATGCTCCGCGCGCTCCACGACACCGGCTGGCACGACTACTCCCTCTTCCTGCGCGACGACGGCCTGCTCGTGGGCTACCTCGAGACGCCCGACCTGGCAGCCGCGCAGGAGGGCATGGCCCGCACCGACGTCAACGCGCGGTGGCAGGCCGAGATGGCCGAATTCTTCGAGGACCTCGACCTCCCACCCGACCAGGGCTTCTGGCAGCTGACCGAGGTGTTCCACCTCGAGGACCAGCTCGCAGACCTGCCCCCGGACACCACCCCGGCCAGCTCTCCGGCAACGCCCGCAGGCACCCCTGCACCCACCGACGCTCCCACCCAGACAGCTCAGGACCAGTGATGACCACCTTCTCCGACATCAGCGACCGGCTCGGCGACCTCGCTATCGAGGTGCCGTCCTGGGCCTACGGAAACTCCGGCACCCGCTTCAAGGTCTTCGGCACCCCCGGCACCCCCCGCACCGTGGAGGAGAAGGTCGCCGACGCCGCCGCCGTGCACCGCTTCACCGGCCTCGCCCCGACGGTCGCGCTCCACATCCCGTGGGACGTGGTCGACGACTTCGGCACGCTGTCGGCGTACGCGAAGGAGCAGGGCGTCGCCCTCGGCACGATCAACTCCAACACCTTCCAGGACGACGACTACAAGCTCGGGGCGCTCACCCACACCGACCCGCGGGTGCGGCAAAAGGCCATCGACCACCACCTCGCGTGCATCGACGTGATGAACCGGACCGGCTCGCGCGACCTGAAGATCTGGCTCGCCGAGGGCACCAACTACCCCGGCCAGGGCGACATGCGCGCCCGCCAGGACCGGCTCGCCGAGGGCCTGCGCACGATCTACGACCAGCTCTCCGAGGATCAGCGGCTCGTGCTCGAGTACAAGTTCTTCGAGCCGGCGTTCTACCACACGGACGTCCCGGACTGGGGCACGTCGTACGTCCACGTCGCCGCCCTCGGCGACCGCGCGAAGGTGTGCCTCGACACCGGCCACCACGCCCCGGGCACCAACATCGAGTTCATCGTCGCCCAGCTGCTGCGGCTCGGGAAGCTCGGCTCGTTCGACTTCAACAGCCGCTTCTACGCCGACGACGACCTGATCGTCGGTGCCGCCGACCCGTTCCAGCTCTTCCGCATCATGGTCGAGGTCATCCGCGGCGGCGGCTTCGGCCACCAGGCCGACGGCACCCCCAACGACGTCGCGCTGATGCTCGACCAGTGCCACAACATCGAGGACAAGATCCCCGGGCAGATCCGCTCGGTGCTCAACGTCCAGGAGATGACGGCCCGCGCCCTCCTCCTCGACACCGACGCGCTCGACGAGGCGCGCAGCGCCGGTGACGTGCTGCTCGCCAACGAGGTGTTCATGGACGCCTTCTACACGGACGTGCGCCGCGACCTGGCTGCCTGGCGCGAGGAGCGCGGCCTGCCGGGCGACCCGATGCGCGCCTACCTCGACTCCGGCTACCAGCAGCAGATCGAGGCGGACCGCGTCGGCGGCTCGCAGGCCGGCTGGAACTGACACCCCCCTACGAATGTCGAAGGAACACGACCGTGACTGACACCAACCCCACCGTCGCCGAGCTCGTCGAGCGCTCGAACCGGCTGGGCGCCGACCCCCGCAACACCAACTACGCCGGCGGCAACACCTCGGCCAAGGGCACCGAGACCGACCCGGTCACCGGCGAGGACGTCGAGCTGCTCTGGGTCAAGGGCTCCGGCGGCGACCTCGGCACCCTGGCCGCGTCGGGCCTCGCGGTCCTGCGGCTGGACCGGATGCGCGCCCTCGTCGACGTCTACCCCGGCGTGGACCGCGAGGACGACATGGTCGCGGCCTTCGACTACTGCCTGCACGGCAAGGGCGGTGCCGCACCGTCGATCGACACCGCGATGCACGGCCTCGTCGACGCCGCGCACGTCGACCACCTGCACCCCGACTCCGGCATCGCGATCGCCACGGCCGCCGACGGCGAGGAGCTCACCCGCACGATCTTCGGCGACGAGGTCGTCTGGGTGCCGTGGCGCCGGCCCGGCTTCCAGCTCGGGCTCGACATCGCCGAGATCAAGGAGAAGAACCCGCAGGCGCGCGGGTGCATCCTCGGCGGGCACGGCATCACCGCCTGGGGCGACACCTCCGAGGAGGCCGAGGCCAACAGCCTCTGGATCATCGACGTCGCCTCCACCTACATCGCCGAGCACTCGAAGGCGGAGCCGTTCGGCCCCGCGCTCGAGGGGTACGCCGCCCTGCCGGAGGACGAGCGCCGCGCCAGGGCCGCAGCCCTCGCGCCCACGATCCGCGGCATCGCCTCGGCCGACCGCCCCATGGTCGGCCACTTCACCGACTCCGACGTCGTCCTGGACTTCCTCGCCCACGCCGAGCACCCCCGCCTCGGCGAGCTCGGCACGTCGTGCCCGGACCACTTCCTCCGCACGAAGGTGAAGCCGCTCGTCCTCGACCTGCCTGCGTCGGCCTCGGTCGAGGACAGCATCGCCCGCCTGCAGGAGCTCGCGGTCTCCTACCGCGAGGACTACCAGGGCTACTACGACCGCCACGCGACCCCCGAGAGCCCGGCGATCCGCGGCAAGGACCCGCTCGTCGTGCTGGTCCCGGGCGTCGGGATGTTCAGCTACGGCAAGGACAAGCAGACCGCCCGCGTCGCCGGTGAGTTCTACGTCAACGCGATCAACGTCATGCGCGGCGCCGAGGGCATCTCGACGTACGCCCCCATCGACGAGTCGGAGAAGTTCCGGATCGAGTACTGGGCGCTCGAGGAGGCCAAGCTCCAGCGGATGCCGAAGCCCAAGCCGCTCGCCACGCGGGTCGCGCTGGTCACCGGCGCGGCGTCGGGCATCGGCCTGGCCACCGCGAAGAAGCTGGCGGGCGAGGGCGCGTGCGTCGTCATCGCCGACCTGTCGCTGGAGAAGGCAGCGGCCGCCGCCGCGGAGATCGGCTCGGGTGACGTCGCCGTCGGCGTGCAGGTCGACGTGTCGGACGCCCCGGCCGTGCAGGCCGCGCTCGACGCGACCGTGCTGGCCTTCGGCGGCGTCGACCTCGTGGTCAACAACGCCGGCCTCTCGCTGTCGCGCTCGCTGCTGGAGACGACCGAGCAGGACTGGGACCTCCAGCACGACGTGATGGCGAAGGGCTCGTTCCTGGTCTCGCGCGCCGCCGCCAAGGCCATGATCGAGCAGGGCATGGGCGGCGACATCGTCTACATCTCTTCGAAGAACTCGATCTTCGCCGGACCCAACAACGTGGCATATGGCGCCGCCAAGGCCGACCAGGCCCACCAGGTGCGGCTGCTCGCGGCCGAGCTCGGCGAGCACGGCATCAAGGTCAACGGCGTCAACCCGGACGGCGTCGTCCAGGGCTCGGGGATCTTCGCCGGCGGGTGGGGCGCCTCGCGCGCCGCCGTCTACGGGGTGGAGGAGAAGGACCTCGGCAAGTTCTACGCCCAGCGCACGCTGCTCAAGCGCGAGGTGCTGCCGGAGAACATCGCCAACGCCGTCTACGTGCTCTGCTCGGACGAGCTCAGCCACACCACCGGCCTGCACGTCCCCGTCGACGCCGGCGTCGCCGCGGCGTTCCTCCGCTGACCGGGACGGGAGGACACGTCGGTGGGCGAGGTGGGAGCGCAGCGGCTCCGGGGGCACTCCCCGGTGTCCGTCGCCGCGATCGACCTGGGGGCGTCGAGCGGCCGGGTGATGCTCGGCGAGGTGGGCGCCGACCGCCTGCGCCTCACGGCGGCCGCGCGCTTCGCCAACGGCCCGGTGCGCCGCGACGACGGCCTGCACTGGGACGTCTCGGCGCTGCACCGCCACGCGCTCGACGGCCTCCGCTCCGCCGCGGCGGCGGCGCCGTCGGCGCTCGCGAGCGTCGGCATCGACTCGTGGGCGGTGGACTACGGCCTGCTCCGGGACGGGCGCCTGCTCGACGAGCCGTTCCACTACCGCGACGAGGAGCGCGGAGCCGTCGGTCCCGGCCTCGTGCACGCCGTGGTGCCCCCCGAAGAGCTCTACGCCCGCAACGGCCTGCAGTTCCTGCCCTTCAACACCGTCTACCAGCTCGCCGCCGACCACGCGCACCCCGGCGCCGACCGGCTGCTGCTAGTGCCCGACCTCCTGGCCCACTGGCTGACCGGGGTCGAGGTCGCCGAGCGGACCAACGCCTCCACCACCGGGCTGCTCGACCTCCGCACCGGCGCGTGGGACGACGACGTGCTCTCCCGCCTGGGGATCTCTCGCTCGCTCCTCGCCGACCTGGTCGAGCCCGGCACGACGATCGGCACCCTCCTGCCCCAGGTGGGCGAGGCGGTCGGCGCGCCCGGCCTGCCGGTCGTGGCCGTCGGCTCGCACGACACCGCCTCGGCCGTCGTCGGCGTGCCGATGGCGGGCGACGAGGCGGCGTACGTCTCCCTCGGCACCTGGGGCCTGGTCGGCCTCGAGCTGACCGAGCCGGTCCTCACCGAGGAGGCGCGCGCCGCCAACTTCACCCACGAGGGCGGCGTGGACGGCACCATCCGGTTCCTCACCAACGTGATGGGCACGTGGCTGCTCAGCGAGACCCTGCGCACCTGGCGCCGCGACGACCTCGGCGCGCTGCTGGCCGCCGCGGCGGACGTCACGGGCGAGGTCCCGCTCTTCGACGTCCAGGACCCGCGGTTCGTCCCGCCCGGCGACATGCCCGCGCGCATCGCCGCGTGGTGCGCCGAGCACGACGTCGCCCCACCGGTCGACGCCGCGAGCCTGGTGCGCTCGGTGGTCGAGAGCCTCGCCGTGGCGTACGCCGACGCGCTGGCGACCGCGGCCTCGCTGACGGGACGCACGGTCCGGCAGGTGCACGTGGTGGGCGGCGGCAGCCAGAACGCGCTGCTGTGCCAGGCCCTCGCCGACCGGACCGGCCTCCCGGTCGTGGCAGGGCCCGTCGAGGCGACCGCCCTGGGCAACGTGCTCGTGCAGGGCCGTGCCGCGGGCGCGATCAGCGGCGGCCTCGACGACCTGCGGGCGCTCGTCGCCCGCACCCAGGACCTCCGCCGGCACGAGCCGCGCGAGGTGAGCGTGCCGTGAACGCGACCGACGAGCCCGTGCTGTCCGAGGACGAGCTCGCCGTGCTGCGCCTGATGGCCGAGGGCCAGACCGTGGAGGCCGTCGCCCGCCGCCTCGAGGTGTCGGAGCGGACCGTGCGCCGCAAGGCCCGCGCCGTCTGCGCCACCGTCGGCGTCGACACCCCCGTCGAGGCGATCGTCTGGGCCGTGCGCCGCCGCCTCATCTGATCACCACCCCCCGACCCACCCGACCCACCCGACCCGCCCCTGCTGCCCGTGGAAGGATGCCGACCGTGAGGGTTGCCCTCCAAGTCACCTGCGTCAACGACGCCATGTTCCCCGACACCGGGAAGGCCGTCGTCCGGCTGCTGCGCCGTCTCGGCGTGGACGTCGACTTCCCGTCCGCGCAGACGTGCTGCGGCCAGCCGATGGTCAACACCGGCTACCTCGACGAGGCGGTCCCGGTGGTGCGCGCGTTCGTCGACGCGTTCGCCGGCTACGACGCCATCGTCACGCCGTCGGGCTCGTGCGCCGGGTCGGCCCGGCACCAGCACTCGATCGTCGCCGACCGGTCCGGCGACCCGCGCCTCGCCGCGGCGGTCGCGGAGACCGCCCCGCGCACCTACGAGCTCTCGGAGCTCCTCGTCGACGTGCTCGGGGTGACCGACGTCGGCGCCTACTTCCCGCACCGGGTGACCTACCACCCGACGTGCCACAGCCTGCGGATGCTCGGCGTCGGCGACCGGCCGCTCCGGCTGCTCGAGAACGTGCGCGGCATCGACCTCGTCGAGCTGCCGAACGCCACCGAGTGCTGCGGCTTCGGCGGCACCTTCGCCCTCAAGAACGCGGACACGTCGGTGGCGATGGGCGGCGACAAGGCGCGCCACGTCCAGGACACCGGCGCCGAGGTCCTCGTCGCCGGCGACAACTCCTGCCTCATGCACATCGGCGGCATGCTGTCGCGCCAGCGGGCCGGCGTACGCGTCATGCACCTCGCCGAGGTGCTCGCCGCCACCGAGGACTCCGAGAGCAAGGCGCCCGGCCCGGTCGTCGGCGCCCGGGTGGAGGACCTGCCGTGAGCGGCACCTTCGTCGGCATGCCGGCGTTCCCGACCGCCGCGCGCGAGGCGCTGGGCGACACGCAGCTGCGCCGTAACCTGGCCCACGCCACCCACACGATCCGCGACAAGCGCGCCCGCGTCGTCGCCGAGGTGGAGGACTGGGAGGACCTGAGGCTCAGCGGCGCCGGGGTCAAGGAGGCCGCCCTGCGCGACCTCGCCACCCACCTCGAGACGCTCGAGGCCTCCCTCGTCCGCGCCGGCGCGACCGTCCACTGGGCCCGCGACGCCGAGGAGGCGTGCGCGATCGTCGCGTCCGTCGCCCGCAGCCACGGCGCCGACGAGGTGGTCAAGGTCAAGTCGATGGCCACACAGGAGATCGGCCTCAACGAGGCGCTCGAGGCCGAGGGCATCGCCGCCTGGGAGACCGACCTCGCCGAGCTCATCGTCCAGCTCGGCGAGGACCTGCCGTCCCACATCCTCGTGCCCGCGATCCACCGCAACCGCGCCGAGATCCGGGAGATCTTCATGCGCCGCATGGCCGACGTCGGCCGCGCGGCCCCCGACGGCCTCACCGACGAGCCGGCCGTCCTGGCCGGCGCGGCGCGCGAGCACCTGCGCGAGAAGTTCCTGCGCGCGCGGGTGGCGGTCAGCGGCGCCAACTTCGCCGTCGCCGACACCGGCACGCTCGTCGTGGTGGAGTCGGAGGGCAACGGCCGGATGTGCCTCACCCTGCCCGACGTGCTCGTCAGCGTCGTCGGGATCGAGAAGGTCGTCGCGACCTGGTCCGACCTCGACCCGATGCTGCGCCTGCTGCCCCGGTCGTCGACCGGCGAGCGGATGAACCCCTACACGTCCACGTGGTCGGGCGTGACGCCCGGCGACGGGCCGCAGGAGGTGCACGTGGTGCTGCTCGACAACGGCCGCACCCGTGCGCTCGCCGACGACGTCGGCCGCCAGGCGCTGCGCTGCATCCGCTGCTCGGCCTGCCTCAACGTGTGCCCGGTCTACGAGCGCGTCGGCGGCCACGCCTACGGCTCGGTCTACCCCGGCCCGATCGGCGCCATCCTCAACCCGCTGCTGCGCGGGGTGTCCGACGAGCAGACCGCGTCGCTGCCCTACGCCTCCTCGCTCTGCGGCGCCTGCTTCGAGGTGTGCCCGGTGCGCATCGACATCCCCTCGGTGCTGGTGGACCAGCGCGCGGCGGTGGTCGACTCGCACCGCGGCGACCGGGTGCCGAAGGCCGAGGCGGTGGCGATGAGGGCAGCGTCCTGGACCTTCTCCGACTCCCGCCGCCTGCGGTGGGCGGAGCGCGCGTCGGGTCTGGCGGGCCGCGTGATCGGCCGCTTCTCGCGCACGTCGCTGCCCGGCGGCCGTCCCGCAGCCGGGCGCCTCCCCGGCCCGGCTGCGGACTGGACCGGCGCGCGCGACCTGCCGGCCCCTCCCGAGGAGTCGTTCCGCGAGTGGTGGGACCGCACCGACGGCGGCCGGGACGGGGGCGGCTCGTGAGCGCCCGCGACGAGATCCTCGGCCGCGTGCGCGCGGCCCTGGCCGACGTGTCGCCCGCCGTGTCCGTGCCCGCCGCGCCGCGCGTCCCCGACCGCGGCGACCTCGCGGCGCTCTTCGTCGAGCGCGTCGAGGACTACCGCGCGGTGGTCACCCGGTGCACCGCCGACGAGCTGGCCGGCGTCGTCGCCGGCGTCCTCGGTGGCGCCAGCAGCGTCGTACCTCCCGCGCTCGGCCTCGACGTCCCCGGCGCCGTCGTCGACGACGGCCTGACCTCCGCCGAGCTCGACCGCGTCGACGCCGTCGTCACCCGCGCCCGCGTGGGCATCGCGGAGACCGGCACGATCGTCCTCGACCACGCTCCCGACCAGGGCCGCCGGGCGATCAGCCTGGTGCCCGACCTGCACGTCTGCATCGTGGCCGCCGACCAGGTCGTGGCCGACGTGCCGGATGCGATCGCTGTCCTCGACCCCGCCCGCCCGCTCACCTGGATCAGCGGCCCGTCCGCCACCAGCGACATCGAGCTCGACCGGGTGGAGGGTGTCCACGGCCCCCGGACGCTCCACGTGGTGCTGGTGGGCTGAGGCCTCCCCGCCCGCCCGCCCGCCCGGCGCTCGCTCGCCGCTCGAGCGGTGAGTGAGTCACCTTTTCGCCGCGCAGGACCTGCCTCACTCACCGCCGCTGCGGCGTGTCTGCCGGGACACGCCGACCAGCGGTGCGTGACGCACCTTCTCCGCGCGCAGAACCTGCCTCACTCACCGCTCGGACGGCGGCGGAGGCGAACCTCAGTGCGCGACGCCGTACAGCCGGTCGCCGGCGTCGCCGAGGCCGGGCACGATGTAGCCCTTGTCGTTGAGCATCTCGTCGAGCGCCGCGGTCACGACGGTGACGGGCACGTCGAGGTCCTTCAGGCCCGCCTCGAGGTTCTCCACGCCCTCCGGCGCGGCCAGGAGGCAGATCGCGGTGATGTCGTCGGCGCCGCGGTGGGTGAGGAACTGGATCGCGGCCGCGAGGGTGCCGCCGGTCGCGAGCATCGGGTCGAGGACGTAGCACTGGCGCCCGGACAGGTCCTCGGGCAGCCGCTCGGCGTACGTCGACGCGGCGAGCGTCTCCTCGTTGCGGACCATGCCGAGGAAGCCGACCTCCGCGGTGGGCAGCAGGCGCATCATGCCGTCGAGCATGCCGAGGCCGGCCCGGAGGATCGGCACGACCATCGGCTTGGGCGCGGCGAGGCGTACGCCCGTCGTCGGGCCGACCGGCGTGGTGATGTCGACCGGCTCGACCCGCACCTCGCGGGTGGCCTCGTAGGCCAGGAGGGTGACCAGCTCGTCGGTCAGCCGCCGGAACGTCGGCGAGTCGGTGTGCTCGTCGCGGAGGACGGTGAGCTTGTGGGAGACGAGGGGGTGGTTCACCACGTGCAGGCGCATGGGCCTCACCCTAGTGGTGACCGCGCTCGGCCCACGAGACGCAGGAGGGCGGCAGGAAAGAGGGTTGGCGCGCCTCGGTGTTTCTGCGACATTGGACGGACAGCTGTCCTGGGGAGGTCGGTCATGTCCGAGCAGACCGGTGGGGTGGACTTCGCGCTGGTCGCGTTCCGCCACGAGGGCGTGTGGGAGGTGCAGGACATCGCCTCCCCCGCCTACGAGACCGTCGAGTCGCTCAGCCACGCGCTGCGACAGGTGGCGCGCGAGGACGGCGCCGTCGCGATGGTCGCGGTCGACGAGGACTTCTTCGTGCTGGTGCGCGTCGACGGCGCCAAGACCCGCGTGCTGCTGTCCGACGTCACCGCGGCCGACGAGTGGGAGCTCGCCCAGTCCGTGATCGACTTCCTCGGCCTCCCGCCCCCCGAGGACGACGACGTCGAGGTGCCGGCCGGCGACCTGGGGCTGCTCGACGACCTCGGCCTGCACGCCGTCGACCTGGGCGCCCTGCTCGACGACGTCGAGCTCTATCCCGACGAGATGCTGTCGGAGATCGCGCGCCAGCTCGGCTTCGGCGAGCTGTTCGACGACGCCGTCGGGCTGACGTCTGCATGAGCTGGGACGACCCGATGCGCCTGGCCCTCGCCGAGGCGCAGGCGGCGCTCGCGGGCGACGACGTACCGGTGGGGGCCGTGGTCCTCGACGCCTCCGGGGCGGTCATCGGCACCGGCCGCAACACGCGCGAGTCGCACGGCGACCCCACCGGCCATGCCGAGGTGGTCGCGCTGCGGGCGGCGGCCGCGACGCGCGGCGAGTGGCGGCTCACCGGCTGCACGCTCGTCGTCACCCTCGAGCCGTGCACCATGTGCGCCGGGGCGCTGGTGCTCGCCCGGGTGGACCGCCTCGTCTTCGGGGCCTACGACGACCAGCTCGGCGCGGTCGGCTCCCTGTGGGACGTCGTCCGCGACCGCCGGCTCAACCACCGCCCGGAGGTCCTCGGCGGTGTGCTGGCGGCCGAGTCCTCGGCCCTGCTCGACGCCTTCTTCGCCCGCCACCGGAACGGCGCCGGGCCCGTCACCGACACCGTCCCCGGAGCCGCCCACACCACCCGGGAGCCCACGTGATCGACGTCCGCCGTGCCACCGTCGCCGACGCCGCCGTGCTCGGACGGATGCTCTGGGACTTCAACACCGAGTTCGACACCGAGACCGACGACGCCGACGTCCTCGAGGAGCGCTTCACCCGGCTGCTGAGCCTCGACGACGTCGTCGCGGTGCTCGCGGAGGACGGCGACCGGCCCGTCGGGTTCGCCCTCATGACCCTGCGCCCGGCGATCTGGTTCGACGGCCCGGTGTCGCAGCTCGAGGAGCTCTACGTCGTGCCCGGGCTCCGCTCCCACGGCATCGGCACCCGCGTGCTCGACCTCTGCAAGCGGCTGGCCCGCGAGCACGGCTCCCCGGAGATGCACATCGGCGTCGACGAGGTGGACGTCGACACCCGGCGCTTCTACGAGCGGCACGGCTACGTCAACATCGAGGACGGCGTCGACTACCGCATGCTCTACTACGTCGGCCCCACCGACTGACCGTCCGCCGCGGGCGCGGCGGACACCATCTCCTCGACCCCCTCGGCCAGGCACTCGGCCAGCGCCTCGAGGTCGGAGACCGCGCTCGCGTCGACGTTGACGCCGATGCAGGCGGTGTCGCCGCACGTCACCAGGCTGACGGTGAGCGCGGCGCCCGGCAGCGGCCCCAGGACGTACATCCCCTGCACCTGCGCGCCCGCCATGTAGCGCCGGCGCGGTGGGCCGGGCAGCGTGAGGACGAACGCGTCGGGAGGTACGGCCGTGCGCAGCGCCGCCGCGCCGACGAAGGACGGCAGCCGGTTGACCACCGGGGCGGCCACGTCGAGCACCTCCAGCGCGCGCTCGGTGTGCAGCGACAGCACCTCGCCGCGCACGGCCGCGACCCGGTCGACCGGGTCCTCGACCGCCAGCGGACCCGAGATCACGGCGCCGGCGAACCGGTTGCCGAGGTCGTCGGCGCGGTCGAGCGAGACGCGTACGCCGACGGGGATCTCCGGCACGGCGCTGCCGCGTCCCTCGTGGTAGCGGCGCAGCCCGCCGAGCACCAGCGCGACGGCGGCGTCGTCGAGCGTGCCGCCGCCCTGCCGCGCCACCGCGCGCAGCGGGTCGAGGGGGGCGTCGAGGGTGAGGAAGGACCACCGCTTGCCGGTCCGCGGCGACAGCTCCGGCGAGGGCGGCGCCGCCTGGGTCATCAGCCGGCGCACCGACGCGCCGTAGCGCAGCGCGGAGGCGACGACCACCTGCGGCCGGGCCGCCGCGTGGGCCAGCGTGCGCGCCGACGCGACCGCGGCCTCGGGCAGCGTCGAGACGTCGACGCGCAGGCCGGCCACCGCGAGCTCGACCGGATCGGCGTCCACCGACGTGGCCGGCTCGGCGCCCAGCGGCTTGCGCGGCGTGTGCTCGCGCCGGCCGGACTGCAGCATCGAGAGCAGCTGCACGGTGCCGAGCGGGTCGGCCAGGGCGTGGTGGATCTTGAGGGCGTACGCCGCCGCTCCGTCGGGCAGCCCCTCGAACAGCACGCCCTCCCACAGCGGCCGCGAGCGGTCGAAGGGGCGCAGGGCGACCTGGGCGGCCTGGGCGAGGACCTCGTCGCGGCTCGAGACCCGCTCGCGGCGCAGGTGGTAGCCGAGGTCGAACGTCGGGTCGTCGGCCCACGTGGGAGGTGCCGTCGGCACGAGCGGGTCGACGACGCGCTGGCGCAGCCGGCGGACGAGACGGGTGCCCCACTCGGCGGCGGCGACGAGGCGCTCCCAGTCGGGCGCCCGGTCGAGGTCGACGACCACCGTCGACGTGGACGACTGCACCGGGTGGCGCTCGGCGCGCCACAGCAGGGTCTGCACGGGGGTCAGCTCGGCCGAGGCGGTCCAGGTGGCGGCCGCCGTCCAGCGCTCGACGTCCTCCTCGCTCATCGGTGCTCTCCCGAGGGCCAGTGGGCGAGGGTCTGCTCGAACGTCGTGTGCAGGGAGGCGATCCGCTCGCTCATGTCCTCCACCCTCCAGTCGGTCTCGGGCTCCAGCACGCACACGTCGACCACGCCGGGGTTGAGCACGAGGGAGCTGCGGCCCATCAGCTCACCCGTGTTGCGCAGCACCACCGGCACGACCGGCACCCCGGCCTGCGCGGCGAGGTGGAACGCGCCCTTGCGGAACGGGCCCAGCACTGGTGTCGGCGACCGCGTGCCCTCGGGGAAGATCATCAGCGAGGTGCCGCCCCGGACCCGCTCGACGACCCCGGCCAGCGTGGCGCGGGCCGACTCGGAGTCGGAGCGGTCGATCCAGGCCGGGTCGATCACCACCGACCCCACCACGGCGCGCGGGTCCCAGCGCGCCTCCTTCTTGGCGACGATCGTGAAGTCGCGCTCGAGCAGCCTGCCCAGCACCGGGATGTCGAGCGAGCTCTGGTGGTTCGCGATGAAGATCGCCGGCCGGTGCGACCACAGCCGCTCACGGTGGAGCACGTCGAGCGAGACACCGGCCAGCGCCATCGGCAGCCGGGTGGCGAGGCCGATCGCCGCGTTGCGCCCGCGGCGGAGGTCGCCGCGCGCGAGCCCGTAGGCCAGGCCGGCCCCCACACCGGCGTTCATCCCGGCGAGGGCGGCGACAGTGCGTCCCGCGGCGAGCAGCGAGCCGCCGACCGGGTCGCTCAGGTCGAGCACCGGCCACCCCAGGCGGGCGGCGGCGGCCCGCAGGTCGCGGTGCGGGCTGAGTGCGGTGGGGTGGCCCACGGAGGAGAGGAAGGCGACGTCCTCGTAGCCGTTGCCGTAGGCGTACGACGCGGTCAGGTCGACGTCGTGCTCGCGGGCGAAGGCGCGCACGCCGCTCGCCTTGTGCCGGCCCCACAGCATCGGGCCGTCGGTGGCGCCGGTGAACTGGCCGTCCTCGACGACCAGCCGGGTGCAGACCAGGTGCTCGACGCCGAGGTCCCGGGCGACCGGCGCGATCTGGTAGGCCGTGGCGGCGGACGCGACGGCGACGGTGTGGCCGGCGCGCTGGTGGGCGTGGACGAGGGCGCGTGACTCGCGGCGGATGGTGCCGGCGATCTTGGAGCGGAACAGCCGCTCGCCGAGGTCGGCGAAGGCCTCCTCGGACTCGCCGCGCATCGCGGAGAAGGCGACGTGGGCGATGCGCGTAGGGTCGCCGCCGAGCTCGCCGTCGACCGCCGTCACCACGGTGCGGACGAACTCGGCCGGCGAGACGGCGCGGCCCCTGAGCCGGTCGCCGTAGAAGGTCGCCGCCGTGTAGCCGGCGACCAGGGTGCCGTCGAGGTCGAAGAAGGCACCGACCGTCGGGCCCTGCGGCCCGGCCCCGATCGCCTCGATCGCCTGCTCGACCTCGGCGGAGAGTCCGCTCACCTGGTCTCCTGCGGCTGCGGCTGCGGCTGCGGTTGGGCTTGCGGCTCCGGACGCGGGTCGGGGTGCCGGACGGGCACGATGTCACCCGCGATCTCACCGATGATGTTGACCCGGCGCACCGAGTCGCGCAGCTCGGCAGCGAACGCCTCCCGGGCGGTGCCGACGCCCTCGCCGGCCTCGAGCAGGCTCTTGTGGCGCGCCAGCGACAGGGCGGTGCGGAAGAGCTCCAGCGAGATCGACTCGGCACTCGCGACCCGTCGCTGCAGCGCCCACTGCTGACCGACAGCCAGCGAGTCGGCGAGCAGGTCGTCCTCGTCGACGGGGCCGTCACCGCGGTCGGCGAGCCGGTCGGCCACGACGAGGTAGGCGTCGAGGAAGGGCCGGAGGACGAGGTGGGCGAGGTGCGGGCGGGCGGTGACGAGCAGCTCGCGTGCCGTGGTCGGCGTCATCTCGGTGACGCCCTCGCCGACGAGCAGGTGCAGCTCGGTGCGCAGGTCGTCCTCGAAGCCGGCGCGGCTGGGGAAGAAGAACTCGAACTTCAGCAGGTCGCGCATCCGCTTGGCCTCCTCCCAGGCCACCTCGAGCTCGCCGCCCGGCGGGAGCTCGGCGTCCGGCTCGAGCTCGCTGACGGTCAGCAGCGCGAGCTCGCCGATGGCGCGCTCGACGAGGATGTGGATGACCGTGTTGCGGTAGAACGCGGCGACCAGGTGCTGGTCGTCCCCGATCTTCCAGACCGGCTCGGTGCCGCCGTCGTACGCCGTCAGCACGCCGCTGCGCGACAGCTCGGCGAGCGCGCGGCGGATGGTCGAGCGGTCCCGCAGGTCGGCGGCCCCGGCGACCGGCCAGTGGCGGGCGTCGATGTAGGACGCGAGCGGCTCGACGGTGTCGAGGACCTCGTCCACGGTCAGGGCGCGGTCGGCGCCGAGGATCGCCAGCGAGACGATGGCGGTGACGGTCACCGGGGTGGCGCGGTTGAGCCGGTGGGAGATGTCGAGGGCGACGCGCTCGACGGCCTGGTTGCCGGTGACCCCCTCGGCGGCGAGCTCCTCCATCCGCGCCCGCAGCGAGAACGGCTCGCCGACGGTGAGGTAGGCCCGCCCGAGCCGGTTGCGCTGGAGCCGCGCGAACCGCACCAGCCAGCGCCAGTCCTCCGGCGTCTTGCTCGCGCCGCGCGACTCCTCGGTCATCGACGAGACCTCGTGCAGCTGGTCGTAGACCACCGAGACCGGCACGACCTGCACGTCGGGGGCCTCGTCGCCCTCCCCGCGGCTCTGCACGGTGTCGGTGAGGTACTTGAGGATCCCGTGGACCGGGGGCCGCAGCTTGCCGGTGCGGGTCCGGCCGCCCTCGATCGACCAGGCGAGGTTGCGCTTGTTGGTCACCATCTGGCGGATGTAGGAGCGCAGGGCGAGCCGGTAGACCGGGATCTCCTGCGTCGAGCGCCGGATGAAGATGAGGCCCGTGCGGCTGGCGACCGAGCCGATCAGCGGCAGGTTGAGGTTGGCGCCGCCGAACGTGTAGGTCGGCGAGAACCGCCGCGCCATCAGCACGTTGGGGATGACCATGCCGTCGAGGTAGGACCGGTGGCTGAAGGCGAGCGCGAGGCTGTGTGTGCGGTCGACCCGCCGCAGCTGGTGCATCTGGTCCTCGTCGACCAGGACGTCGTAGGCCCGGAGGAACCAGTCGCCCATCCGCGCCCAGCCCTGCGAGGCGCGATCGTCGTGCGCCGCCGACATCTCGTGGAGGTAGCCCTCGACCTCCGACCACACCTCGTCCTCGGACCGGCCCTGCTCGGCCGCCGCCTCGGCGACGGCCGCGCGGAAGCGCTCGTCCTGCAGCAGCTCGGTGACCTCCTGCGGCGGGGCGGCCGGCAGCCGCCCGCCCACCGCGCGGGGCAGGGACGACGTGGCGAGCTCACGGATGCGTCGGACGGCAGTCACGGTCGGCACCGCTCCTCTCCCCCGCGCTGCGCGCGGACCCTGCGTGCGCGCAAACTACCTCCCGCACGCGTCCGCTGGCCACGGCAACGGAGAAGTTCCCCCGTGATGGCAGCCGGGTCGCCGGTTTCCGGCTCGCGCTCACCCTCCGGTAATGTTCCGCGCGGTGGCGTGTCCGAGCGGCCGAAGGTGCATCACTCGAAATGATGTGTGGGGTCAAACCCACCGTGGGTTCAAATCCCACCGCCACCGCCAGACAACCGATCGGGCCGGACCCTCACGGGGCCGGCCCGATCGTCGTTCCCGGCGCGTCGCCCTCACACGACCCGGGTGATGCGGCCGCATCGTCCCCGGCCTCCAATGGGAGCCGACGACGGGAGACGAGATGTGCCGATGGCTCGCGTACTCGGGTTCGCCCGTGCTGCTGGAGGACCTGCTCTTCAAGCCGGAGAACTCGCTGGTGGTGCAGAGCATGCACTCCCGGCTGGGGGCGGAGGCCGTGAACGGTGACGGCTTCGGGGTGGGCTGGTACGACGCCCAGGACCGTCCGGGCATCTACAGCAGCACCGAGCCGGCGTGGAACGACCGCAACCTCCGTGAGCTCGCAGGACACGCACGCGCCGACCGGGTGTTCGCCCACATCCGCGCGACCACCGGCACGCCCGTGCAGCAGACGAACTGCCACCCCTTCCGCCACGGGCGCTGGCTGTGGATGCACAACGGCTCCATCGCGGAGTTCCCGACCGTGAAGCGGGACCTGACCGTGGCCGTCGACCCGGCCCTGTTCCCCCACATCGAGGGATCGACGGACTCCGAGCTGTTCTTCCACCTCGCCCTGACGTTCGGCCTCGAGGAGGATCCGCCCGCCGCCGTGGCCCGCGCCGTCGGCCTCATCGAGGAGACCGGACGTCGCCACGGGGTGGAGCACCCGATCCAGATGACCGTGGCGGTGACCGACGGCGAGACCACCTGGGCGTTCCGCTACTCGAGCATGGGCGCCTCGCGCTCGCTGTTCCACAGCACCGACATCTCGACGCTCCGCGCCCAGTACCCCGACCACCCGCTGCTGCACGGGCTGTCCGACGACACCCGGGTCGTCGTGTCGGAGCCCCTCGGCGACCTGCACGGCGCGTGGCGCGAGGTGCCGGAGTCGACGTGCCTGGTCGTGCACGGCGGGCACGAGGAGCTGCGCGACTTCGCGCCCGCACTCGTGCCGGCCTGAACCGGGTCGGCCGAGCTCAGCGGGCGACGGCGTGGCCCGGGTCGCCGCCGGGCTCGGCGCCCGCCCCGCCCCCGATCTCGTCGGCGATGGAGACGACCAGGCCACCCAGCATGAACGCCACGATCGCGGCCACCAGTGTCGAGGTGGCGAAGGCGGGGATGAGGCGACGCGTACCCGTGGGGCTCGAGGCGGCGTGGTGGTACTCGTGGGTCAGCGCGTGTCCCTTGCCGCGGCGCAGCAGGTGGCGGTTGACGGGGTAGGCGGCGAGGAAGGCGGCGGTGAGGGCGATCATCATCGACACCCAGAACACCCAGTTCACCAGCCCGGCGTCCATCGCGCCCGGGATGAGGGCCATCACCGCGTTGTCGACGACCTCCATCGTGGCGATCGACAGGGTGTCCGCGGCGAGGACCACGGACAGGGCGGCGCCGACGCCGAGTCCCGCCCGGAGCAGCGGCAGCGTGGAGAGCGTGTAGCCGAACAGGAAGGCCAGGCCGACGGCCAGCACGACGGTCCAGCCGGTGCTGAGCCCGACGGCGGTGCCGATCATGAGGCCGGCGATCTCTCCGATGGCGCAGCCGGTCAGGCAGTGCAGCGTGGCCGACAGTGCCATCGTGTCGACGCCGCCCGTCCCGTGCCCGGAGTGCGGCTCGTGATGCGCGTCGTGGTGGGCGTCGTGGTCCGTGTGCTGGTGGTGCTGGTCCATCGGTTCGACCCCTCGATGTCTCGAAAGCGGGTGGATACCCCGCCACCGTATACCCCCGGGGGGTATCAGTCCAGGCTCACCGGCACCCGCCTACGGCAGGATCGACCCATGCGTGCAGTCGTCGTCGATGCCGTCCGCTCCCGGCCCGAGGTGCGTGACGTGCCCGAGCCGTCGGCACCCGCGGGAGGCGTCGTCGTACGCGTCGCGGCGACGGGGATGTGCCGCAGCGACTGGCACGCGTGGGCGGGCCACGACGACATCGCCTTCCCGCACGTCCCGGGCCACGAGCTCGCGGGCGAGGTGGTCGAGGTGGGCACCGGCGTCGTCCGGTGGCGGGTCGGCCAGCGGGTCACGGTGCCGTTCGTCTGCGGGTGCGGTCGCTGCGAGTGGTGCCTCGGTGGCGACGCGCAGGTGTGCCCCGACCAGGAGCAGCCGGGCTTCACCCACTGGGGGTCCTTCGCCGAGCTCGTCGCCCTGCACGGCGCGGACACCAACCTCGTCGCCGTCCCCGGGACGGTGGACCTCGCGACCGCTGCCGGCCTGGGCTGCCGGTTCGCCACCGCCTACCGCGCCCTCGTGGGCCGCGCCCGCGTCGCCCCCGGCGAGTGGGTGGCGGTCGTCGGCGCCGGCGGCGTAGGGCTCAGCACGGTGATGATCGCGCGGTCCCTCGGCGCCCGCGTGGTGGCCGTCGACCGCAACCCCGAGGCGCTCGCCGTCGCCACCGACCTCGGCGCCGAGCGCGTCGTGCTGGCCGACGGGACCGACGTGCCGGCCGCCGTCGCGGACCTGACCGGCGGCGGCAGCCACGTCGCGGTCGACGCGGTGGGGAGCGAGCAGACCTGCGCGGACGCGCTGCTGAGCCTCCGTCGGCGAGGTCGGCTGGCGCAGGTCGGCCTGCTGCCGGCGGTCGACGGCCACCCGCGGGTCCCGATGGACCGCGTCATCGCGTGCGAGCTCGACGTCCTCGGCAGCCACGGGATGGCGGCGTCCGACTACCCCGCGATGATGGCGCTGGTCGAGTCGGGCGAGCTGCGGCCGCAGCTCCTGGTCGAGCGCACCATCGGCCTCCAGGAGGCCGCGTCGCTGCTGCCGGTCTTCGACCGGGCGCCCGTGGCCGGCATCACGGTGGTGGACCCCACGCGCTGAGCGGCTGACCGCGGAGGTCAGCTGTCGTACGGCGTGAGGAGCTGGTCGACGGGCGCGTGGTCGTCGGTGAGGACCGGGGCGTCGCCGACCCACGCGGCGAGGTCGTCGCCGGTGAGCGCGCTCCACCCGAGGTCGCGCTCGGCGATCCGCCCGAGCACGGCCTCCACCTCCAGCGGGGAGTGGGACGCCACCACGACGAGGTTGCCGCCGTCGTCGCCCGCGAGCACCTCGGGGTCGGCGAGGAGGGCCACGTGGTCGAAGACCTCACCGGTGGTGCCGACCGCCGCCCGGGCGAAGGCCAGCGGCGGGTTGTCGATGAGGTTGGCGACGTAGACGCCGTCCTGGTCGAGCGCGCGGCCCAGCCCCTCGACGGCGTCGACCGTCGCGAGGTGCCAGGGGACGCTGACCCCGCCGAACGCGTCCCCGACCACGAGGTCGAGGCTCCGCGGCTCGAGGTCGTCGACGGCGAGCCGGCCGTCCTCCACGACGACCTCGGTGCGCTCCGGGAACGCCGCCCCGAGCAGCCGGACGTCGGCGTCCACGACGCCCGCGTCGATCTCCGAGACCCGGCTCGTCGTGCCCGGACGGGTCTCGGCGAGGTAGCGCGGCAGCGTCAGTCCGCCGGCGCCCAGGTGGTAGGCGTCGAGCGGCTCGCCGGTGGGGAAGGCGGTGTCGACCACCGACGCCATCGCCTCGACGTACGCGAAGTCGAGGTAGGTCGCGTCGGCCAGGTCGACGTACGAGTGCCGCAGGCCGTCGAGCACGAGCACCCGCCCGGTCGGGCGCTCGGGGTCCTCCACGACCGCCAGGCAGTGGTAGGTCGTCTCCTCGTCGCAGCCGCTCGGGGCCGCCCAGGCGCCGAGGCCGGCGCCGACCACGACGAGCGCCAGCACGACGTCGCCGCGGCCCCGGCGCCCGGACGCCTGGACGACGACCGACGTCGCCAGCAGCAGGACGCCGAGGCCCACCAGGATCCCGCTGACCGGCACGCGGGAGATGAGGACGAAGCCGGTCAGCACCGTCCCGAAGATGGCGCCGACCGTCCCGATGCCCGAGAGGTGACCGACGACGGTGCCGGTCTCGCGCAGCGTGGTCAGCCGCAGCTTGATGACCACCGGCGTCACGGCCGACAGGAGCGCGCCGGGGACCAGGATGGTCGCGGTCGAGGCGAGGAGCAGCAGCCCGGGGCTGTCGGTCGCGGCGGCACCGCGCACCAGCGCCGGCGTGAGCGCCACCGCGGCCCCCGAGATCCCGAGGAGCGGACCGAGCAGCAGCCGGGGCTCGGCGCGGTCCGCCGTCCAGCCACCGGCCCAGGTGCCGGCCGCGATGGCGGTGAGCGCGAGGCCGATGACCAGCGTGTTGGTCTCGAGCGTCAGCCCGTAGTGCGGCGCCAGCAGCCGCAGCGCCACCAGCTCCACGACGAGCACGGCGGCCGAGGAGCCGAAGACGAGCGCCGCGGCGGCCCACGCCCGCAGGCCGGCGCGCGACTCGTCCGCTGCGTCCGCCATGCTGCCGATCCTGTCAGCCGCCCCCACCCCACCCCGATAGTCCGTATCAAATGGGTCCTTGCTGGCGCCCAGCGACGACTCTTTCGATAGGGACTATCCGGGCGGAGACCCGCCCACTTGCACTGAGTGCAACACTGGGACGGTGAGTACGACGACCCGGCCCCGCGGCCCCAGCCTGCGCGACCAGCGGCACGACGCCATCGTCGACGCGGCGCGCGCACTGGCGACCGGGCGTGGCGCGCAGGGGTTCACCGTCGAGCAGGTCGCGGCCGCGGCCGGCGTCTCGCGGCGCACCGTGTTCAACCACTTCACCGGCCTCGACCAGCTGCTCGTCGCGGTGTGCCAGCAGATCCTCGCCGAGGTCATCGCCGAGCTGCTCGAGCGCGTGGACCGCAGCCTTGCCGACCTCCCCGACGGCGAGGAGGGCGGCCGGCTGGCGCTGGACGCGGTGCACGACGTCACCCGCGGCGCCGACCTGCCCTCCGCGATCGTGGTCATCCACCACGTCCTCGGCCGTCCCGAGGGCGAGGACGAGCGCGCCGAGGCGATCTCCCGCTCCGCCTTCGAGCACGTCGTCGGCCGGCTCCGCGAGCGGCTGCTGACCCGCGCCCCGAGCCTCGACCCCTTCGACGTCGAGCTGTCCCTCGCGCTGCTGACCAGCGGCCTCGCGCTGCTGGCCCGGCACTGGCTCGAGCGCCACCCCGACCTCGACCGCGACGTACCTCGCGAGGCGCGCGCCGACTGGGACCGCCTCCTCGACCGCCTGCTCGACCGCCTCCGGTCCGGCCACTCCGGCCACTCCGGCTGACCGACCGCTCCGCACCCACCCGCGCCAGACCACGACCGCACCCACGAAAGGCCCGCCACCGACATGGCTGAGCTCCTCTACCGCATCGGTCGCTTCGCCGCGCGCCGCCACTGGACCGTCGTCGGCGCCTGGCTGGCGGTGCTGGCCGTCACCGCGACGACGTACGTCGCCTTCGCGGGGACGCTGTCGTCCAACATCACCCTGCCCGACACCCCCACCACCCGCGTCTCGCAGCAGCTGGAGCGGGACTTCGAGGGCACGGGCGGCGGCAACGGCGCGATCGTCGCGGAGACGACCGACGGCTCGGCCTTCACCGAGGAGCAGGAGCGCGAGCTGGCCGACCTCTTCGACCGGGTCGCGGAGGTCGACGACGTCGCGGACGTCACCGACCCCTTCGCCACGCAGCAGCGGCTCGACGAGTCGTGGGACGAGGTGAGCGAGGGTGAGCAGCAGCTCGCCGCGGGAGTGGCACAGCTCGACGGGGCGCAGGCGCAGATCGACGCGGGCCGCGAGGCGCTCGCCGAGCAGCGCGCGCAGGCTCGCGAGGACGGCACGCTCGCGTCGGTGCGCGAGCAGCTGGCGGCCGCCGAGCAACAGCTCGACGACGGCCAGGCCGAGCTGGACCGGCAGCGGGCGAAGGTCGAGGAGCAGTCGGAGCAGCTCGAGGTGGGCAAGAGCCTGACGCGGCTGTCCGTGGCCTACCGGAGCGTCTCCGAGGACGGCAGCGCCGCGGTGGCCAACGTGACCTTCGACGTCGCCATCAACGAGGTCAGCACCGAGGTGAAGACCGAGATCGAGGACCTGGCCGCCGACGCCGACATCGACGGCGTCGAGCTCCACCCCTCGCAGGACATCGCGCAGACCGTCCCCTCCATCCTCGGCCCCGGCGAGATCGCCGGCGTGGTCGTCGCCGCCATCGTGCTCACCGTCATGCTCGGCACCCTGCTCGGCGCCGCCCTGCCGCTGGTGACCGCGCTGCTGGGTGTCGGGGTGGCGTCGCTGGCCTCCCTGTCCTTCTCCGGCGTCGTCCAGTTCGTCTCGGTCACCCCCGTGCTCGGGGTGATGCTGGGGCTCGCGGTGGGCATCGACTACTCCCTCTTCATCATCAACCGCCACCGCCGCCAGCTGAAGCAGGGCGCCGACCTGCACGAGTCCATCGGGCTGGCCAACGGCACGTCCGGCAACGCCGTGGTGTTCGCCGGGGTGACCGTCATCGTCGCGCTGCTCGCGCTCAACGTCACCGGCGTCGGCTTCCTCGGCCTGATGGGCACCGTCGGCGCCGTCGCGGTCCTCGTCGCCATCCTCATGGCCGTCACCCTCACGCCGGCGATCCTGTCGCTCGTCGGTCCGCGCATCCTCCGGCGCCGCGAGCGCGAGCGCCTCGCCGCCGGCGAGCGCGACGACGACGACGCGATCAGCGACCGCGACAAGCCGATGGGCACCGGTCGTGCCTGGGCCGTGCTGGCCCTCGGCGTGGTCGGCCTGCTGCTCGTCGCGGCGCCGGCGACCCAGATGCGCCTCGGGCTGCCGGACGGCTCGACGCAGCCGCCCGAGTCCTCGGGCTTCCGGGCCTACGACGTCCAGGCGGAGAAGTTCGGTGAGGGCTTCAACGGCCCGCTGCTCGTCGTGGCCGACCTGCCGGAGGCCATCGGCGAGGACGAGGTCGCCCGGGAGCAGGCCAACCTCGGCGAGGCGATCGACGAGCTCGGCGACGTCGCCGCGGTGGTGCCGATCGGCGCGTCGCGGGACCGTACGGCGCTCGCGTTCCAGGTCGTCCCGGACTTCTGGCCGTCCAGCGAGTCCACCGAGGCGCTCGTCCACGGCCTGCGCGACCTCACCCCCGAGACGGTCGGCGGTGGCGAGGCCAGCCTCGGCGTGGCCGGCAACGCCAGCGCCAACATCGACATCTCCGAGCAGCTCTCCGACGCGCTGCCGCTCTACCTGGTGCTGGTCGTCGGGCTCTCGCTGCTGATCCTCGTGCTGGTCTTCCGCTCGATCCTCGTGCCGCTGACGGCGACGCTGGGCTTCGTGCTGTCGCTGCTGGCCGCGTTCGGCGGCATCACCGCGATCTTCCAGCTCGGGTGGTTCGCCGACGCCTTCGGCGTGCACGCCCCCGGCCCGGTGCTCAGCTTCCTGCCGATCATCGCGACCGGCATCCTCTTCGGCCTCGCCATGGACTACCAGCTGTTCCTGGTGTCGGGGATGCGGGAGGCGTACGCCCACGGCGCGCCGGCGCGCGTCGCGGTGCAGCACGGACTCCACGCGGGCCGGGCGGTGGTGACCGCGGCGGCGATCATCATGATCTCGGTCTTCGCGGGCTTCGTGTTCTCCCACGACGCCACCATCAAGCCGATCGGCTTCGGCCTGGCGTTCGGGGTGCTGCTCGACGCGTTCGTCGTGCGGATGCTCATCATCCCCGCGGCGATGCACCTGCTCGGCGAGAAGGCCTGGTGGCTCCCGCGCTGGCTGGACCGGATCCTGCCGGACGTCGACGTCGAGGGCGCCGGCCTGGAGCGCAGCCACCCGACGCGTGCCGCGGACGACACGGCGCGCTCGGACGTCGGCTCGGACGAGGGCGGCCAGCCGCTCGCCCGGCACCGCGCCGCGGCGCGGGAGTGACCGACTCCTCCATGGTCGACAATGGCCCGGTGAGCGAATCCCGACCCGTGCGCACCTGGCTGACCGACATGGACGGCGTCCTCGTGCGCGAGGAGGACCCGATCCCGGGGGCGAAGGAGTTCATCGCCGCGCTCCGCGAGCACGACGTCCCCTTCCTGGTCCTGACCAACAACTCGATCTTCACCCCGCGCGACCTGCGGGTGCGCCTGCTGCGCAGCAGCGGCATCGACGTGCCGGAGGACTCCATCTGGACGTCGGCGCTGGCGACCGCGCAGTTCCTCGACGACCAGCGCCCGGGCGGGTCGGCGTACGTCGTGGGCGAGACCGGGCTGACCGCCGCCGTGCACGACATCGGCTACGTGATGACCGACCAGGACCCCGACTATGTCGTGCTCGGCGAGACCCGGACCTACTCGTTCGAGGCGATCACCCGCGCCATCCGGCTCATCAACGACGGCGCCCGCTTCATCGCGACCAACCCGGACCCCAGCGGGCCGAGCGCGCAGGGAATGCTCCCGGCCACGGGCTCGGTCGCCGCGCTGATCAGCACCGCGACCGGACGCTCGCCCTACTTCATCGGCAAGCCCAACCCGCTGATGATGCGCAGCGCCCTCAACCGGCTCGAGGCGCACTCCGAGACGACCGTGATGATCGGCGACCGGATGGACACCGACATCATCAGCGGCCTCGAGGCCGGGATGCGCACCGTCCTCGTCGCCACCGGCGCCACCGAGCGGCACCAGGTGCAGCTCTTCCCCTACCGACCGACGAAGGTCGTCGACTCGATCGCCGACGTGGTGCCCTTCGTGGGCCAGATGTGCCTGCCCGAGGACTCGTGAGTCGCGGCGGAGGGCCGGAGGTCTCCCTCCCGGTCCTCCGCCGCGACGCCCCCACGGAACGGCCCTGTGTCAGGTGCCGAGGTTCAGCAGCCCCAGGATCTGGTTGAGCAGGGTCTGCAGCTGGCCGAGCAGGCCGGCGAGCGGTCCGCCGTCGAGCAGGCCGGCCACCGCGCACAGCAGGTTGCCGAGCAGGTTGCCCGCACCCGGTACGGCGGTGATGTCGAGCACCACCTGGTTGAGGTTGATCTGCAGGCCGAGCACGTTCAGGTCGAGCGGCCCGAGCACCAGGTTGAGGATGTCGCAGGCCGCGACGGACGACGCAGCGCGAGCGCTGGTGACCGGCGAGCCGTTGATCTTCTTGATCGGGATGAGCTGGACACCGGAGAAGCGGGTGTCGGGGCCCTTGTCCTTGATGACGCCCTGGAGGAAGCCCTCCATGTAGAGCACGCCGTTGCTCGTGACGACCTGGGTGGGCGTGAACTTGCCCTTCACCTTGTCACCGGTCGACGTGCGTCCCATCACCTTGCTGGTGATCTTGCCGGCCTCGGACTTGCCGACCACCGACGTGCCGGAGCCCGCCCTGGCCGAGTCCGCGGCGGACGCGGCCCCGACGCCCACGGACGTCAGTCCGACGACCATGGCCAGTGCTGCCACGGCTCCGACGACGATTCCTCGTGCTGTTCGTGCGACTTCTGACATTTCCCCTCCAGAGGTGGTGAAGTGCCTCCCGCGGGAGCGGCATCCGCCGCCCAGCAACCCCGACGCTAAGGACGGCCCCCGGGGACCGCACTACCCGTGGGGCGGCGACCGGTGGTCGAACAGCGGGTCGAACGCCGAGTTACCACCCCTACGGAGCGGTCTCAGGCGGCCAGGGCCAGACCCAGGACGACGCCCGTCGCCGCACACGCGCCCAGGGTGCGCAGCACCGACCAGCGCCGCCAGAAGATCAGCGCGCACCCCAGCACCGTGATCGCGAGCGCCGCCCAGTCGACCGAGGCGAGCCGCGGGTACTCCAGGTCGAGCGGCCCGGCGGTGACGCGGCCGGTCTCGCCGAAGAGGGTGTGGAGCGCGAAGAAGACCGCGAGGCTGGCGATGACGCCCACCACGGCGGCGGTGATGCCCGCCAGCGCGGCGGCCAGGTCGCGGTTGCCGCGGAGGCGCTCGACGTACGGCGCCCCGAGGAGGATGAAGAGGAAGCACGGGACGAACGTCACCCAGGTCGTCAGCAGCGCCGCGACGACCGCCGCCACCCACGGGTCGAGGTCGCCGGGGGCGCGGTAGGCGCCGACGAACGCCACGAACTGCACGACCATGATGAGCGGGCCCGGCGTGGTCTCGGCGAGTGCGAGGCCGCGGACCATCTCGCCGGGCGCCAGCCAGCCGTAGACCTCGACGGCCTGCTGGGCGACGTAGGCCAGGACGGCGTACGCCCCGCCGAAGGTGACCACCGCCGCGCCGGAGAAGAACAGGCCCTGGTCGACGAAGATGCTGGACCGCCCGAACACCGCCGCGGCGAGGGCGACGGGGGCGAACCACACCACCAGCCCGATGACGAGGACCTTGGCGGCGTGCCGGCCGGAGGGGCGTTCGGTGTGCAGCGCGTCGTCGCTGATGAGCGGGGGCGGTCCGTCGTCGACGGCCGCCCTGGCGGGCGCGGTCAGCGTGGGGATCCTGCGGCCGAGCACCCAGCCGAGCACCGCCGCGACCAGCACGACGACCGGGAACGGGACGCCGAAGAAGGTGAGGGCGACGAAGGACAGCACGGCGAGCGCCACGAGCGCGGGGTGCCCCAGCCCCTTGCGCCCCACCCTGATGACCGCCTGGAGGACGATGGCGATGACGGCCGGCGCGAGGCCGAGGAACAGCGACTCGACGAGCGTGGTGTCGCCGTAGGCCACGTAGACGCCCGAGAGCACCAGCAGCGCGACCACGCCTGGGAGGATGAACAGGATGCCCGCGACCAGCGCGCCGCGGACGCCGTTGAGCAGCCACCCGACGTACGTCGCCAGCTGCTGCGCCTCGGGCCCCGGCAGGAGCGTGCAGTAGGACAGCGCGAAGAGGAACCGCTGCTGGCCGATCCAGCGCTTCTCCTCGACCAGCGTGCGCTGCATGACCGCGATCTGGCCGGCCGGGCCGCCGAAGGTCTGCAGCGAGATGGCGAACCACGCCCGCGCGGCCCGGCGAAGCGGGATGACGTCGCGCGTCGACGTCGGAGGTGCGGTCATGGCTGCACCGAACCGCCTCGCCGGGGCTCAGTCAAGTCGTCCGGTGCACTGACGCTCGGCGCCCCGGACGGGCGGCACTCACCCCGCCTGTGTCGCCGCCTCGCCGAGCGCGGCGTCGAGGATCGCCAGGCCGCGACGGGCCTCCTCGTGCGTGATCGTCAGCGGGGGCACCACGTGGATGCGGTTGACGTTCGCGAACGGGATCATCCCGCCCCGACGGCAGGCGGCGAGGACGGCGTCCATCGCCGGGCTGCTCGCGCCGTAGGGCGCCAGCGGCTCGCGGGTCGCGCGGTCGGCGACGAGCTCGAGCGCCCAGAACGCCCCCGTGCCGCGGACCTCGCCCACCCACGCGTGCCGCTCGGCCATCGCGGCGAGCGCGGGTCCGATCACCTCGGCGCCGAGCGCCGCCGCCTGCTCGACGATGCCCTCGTCCTCCATGGTCTCGATCGTGGCGACCGCCGCCGCGCACGCCAGCGGGTGCCCGGAGTACGTCAGCCCGCCGGGGTAGACGCGGTCGCCGAAGGTCCGGTGCACGGCGTCGGAGATGGCGACGCCGCCCAGGGGCACGTAGCCGGAGTTCACCCCCTTGGCGAAGGTGAGGAGGTCGGGCACGACGGTGCCGTCGGAGGCGTGCTCGACGGCGAACCACCTGCCGGCTCGGCCGAACCCCGACATGACCTCGTCGGCGACGAGCAGGATCCCGTTCCGGTCGCAGACCTCCCGCACGCCGGCGAGGTAGCCCGGCGGCGGGACCATGATCCCGGCGGTCCCCGGGATCGACTCGAGGACGACCGCGGCGATGGTGGCGGGGCCCTCCATCGCGACCACCTGCTCGAGGTGCTCGAGGGCGCGCTGGCACTCCTCGGCCTCGGTCGTGGCGTGGAAGGCGCTGCGGTAGAGGTAGGGCCCGAAGAAGTGGACCGTGCCGTCCGAGCCCAGGTCGTTGGCCCACCGCCTCGGGTCGCCGGTCACGTTCACCGCCAGCTGCGTGCCGCCGTGGTAGGACCGGTAGGTCGACAGCACCTTGTGCCGGCCGGTGTGGAGGCGGGCCATCCGGATCGCGTGCTCGTTGGCGTCCGCGCCGCCGTTGGTGAAGAACACCCGGTCGAGGTCCCCCGGGGTGTGGCTCGCGATCAGCCGGGCCGCCTCGGACCGGGCGCCGTTGACGTGCGCCGGCGCGACGGTGCAGAGCGTGGCGGCCTGCTGCTGGATGGCCTCGACGATCCGCGGGTGCTGGTGGCCGAGGTTGGTGAACACCAGCTGCGAGGTGAAGTCGAGGAGCCGGTTGCCGTCCTGGTCCCAGACGTGGGAGCCCTCGGCCTTGGTGACCACCATGGGCCGGCGGCCCTCCTGGGCGGACCAGGAGTGGAAGACGTGCCGGCGGTCGAGCTCGAGGGCGACCTCCGGGTCGTCGTGGGCGCGGGCGGGGCGGGCGCGCTCAGACATTGCGCGGGAACCCCAGCTCGAGGCCGCCCTCCGGGCGGGCGGCGGGATTGATCCAGCGGGTGGTGACGACCTTGGCGCGGGTGAAGAAGTGCACGCCCTCGGTGCCGTGGGCGTGGGTGTCGCCGAACAGCGAGCGCTTCCACCCGCCGAACGAGTAGTAGGCCACGGGCACCGGGATCGGCACGTTGACGCCGATCATCCCGACCTCGACGTCGTTCTCGAAGCGCCGGGCCGCCCCGCCGTCGTTGGTGAAGACGGCCGTGCCGTTGCCGTGGTCGTTGGCGTTGACCAGCGCCACCGCCTCGTCGTACGACGCGACGCGGACCACCGAGAGCACCGGGCCGAAGATCTCCTCGCGGTAGATCTCCATGTCGGGGGTGACGTGGTCGAAGAGGGTCGGGCCCAGCCAGAAGCCCCCGCCGGCGCCGCGGGCCTGCACGTCGCGGCCGTCGACGACCAGCTTGGCGCCGGCCTCCTCGCCCGAGGAGATGAAGCCCGCCACCCGGTCGCGGTGGGCCGCGGTGACGAGGGGACCCATGTCGGCCTCGGTCCGCTCCTCGGAGGTCCGGCCCGCGCCGCCGTCACCGACGAGCAGGGTCCGGGTGCGCTCGGCGATGCGCGCGACCAGGTCGTCCGCGACGGGGTCGACGGCGACCAGCACGCTGATCGCCATGCACCGCTCACCGGCCGAGCCGTAGCCCGCGTTGACCGCTGCGTCCGCCGCGAGGTCGAGGTCGGCGTCGGGCAGCACCACCATGTGGTTCTTCGCGCCGCCGAGGGCCTGCACCCGCTTGCCGTGCCGGCTGGCCTGCTCGTAGACGTACTGCGCGATCGGCGTGGAGCCGACGAAGCTGATCGCCGCCACCTCGGGCGACTCCAGCAGTGCGTCGACGGCGACCTTGTCACCCTGCAGCACGTTGAACACGCCGTCGGGCAGGCCGGCCTCCTTCCAGAGCTCGGCGATCCACAGTGAAGCCGAGGGATCCTTCTCGCTCGGCTTGAGCACGACCGCGTTGCCGGCGGCGATGGCGACCGGGAAGAACCACATCGGCACCATGGCCGGGAAGTTGAACGGGCTGATGATGCCCACCACACCCAGCGGGGCCCGCTTGGAGTGCACGTCGACGCCGGTGGAGGCGTTGTCGCTGTGTCCGCCCTTGAGCAGGTGCGACATGCCGCACGCGAACTCGACGACCTCCTGGCCGCGGGCGATCTCGCCGAGGGCGTCCGAGTGGACCTTGCCGTGCTCGGCGGTGATGAGGTGCGCGAGCTCGTCCTTGCGGCTGTTGAGCAGCTCGCGGAACGTGAAGAGCACCTGCGTGCGACCGGCGAGCGAGGTCTCGCCCCACGCCTTCGCGGCGCGGGCGGCGGAGGCGATGACGGCAGCGGCGTCGGCCGCGTCGGCCAGGGCGACGCGACCGGTGACCTCGCCGGTCGCGGGGTTGGTGACGTCGGCCCACCGGTCGGAGGCGCCGTCGAGGCGGCGGCCGTCGGCCCAGTGCGTGAGGGAGGTGGTCATGCTGCATCATCGGCCGACGCGCCGTGCTGGCCGCCCGACGATCCGTAGGATGCGCCGAGAAGGAGCGACGACCTGTCGGCTCCCGCACTGGTCGGCCGGAGGTGTGCTGTGGCGGTGCTGACCGTCGGCGAGGTGCTCGCCATGCCGCCGCTGCGGGGCGCGCGGGCGCGCGTGGTCGCCGGTGCGTCGGGCCTCGACCGGCCGGTGCGCTGGGTGCACACCACCGAGCTGGCCGACATCGCCCCGCTGCTGCGCGCGGGCGACCTGCTGCTCAGCACCGGCATCGCGATGCCCGACGGCGGGCCCGAGCTCGAGGCGTACGCCGCCAGCCTGGCCGGCACAGCGGCCGCCGGGCTGGTCGTCGAGCTCGGCCGGCGCTGGACCGAGCTGCCGCAGGCGCTGGTGGCGGCGTGCGAGGACCTCGGCCTGCCGCTGGTGGCGCTGCACCGCGAGGTCCGGTTCGCGGCAGTGGCGCAGGCCGTGGGCGAGCGCATCGTCGACCGGCAGGTCGCCGAGCTCCGCGAGGCCCAGCGGGTGCACGAGACCTTCACCGAGCTCGGGATCGCCGAGGCCGGACCGAGCGAGATCCTCGATGCCGTGCAGCGGCTGGCCGGCACCGCGGTGGTCCTCGAGAGCGAGGAGCACCAGGTGCTCGACTACCGGCCCGGGCCGCGGGACGCCGACGGCTTCCTCACCGACTGGGCGGCCCGGTCCCGCGAGGTGCCGCAGGAGGACCGGACCACGTGGGAGGAGTCGCACGGCTGGCTGGTCACCCGGGTCGGCCGGCGGGACCGCCGGTGGGGCCGGCTGGTCGTCCACTCCGCCGACGAGCCGTCCGAGCGGCTGGTCGCGGTGGCCGAGCGCGGCGCCGCGGCGCTCGCCCTGCACCGGCTGCACGACCGGCAGCGCGACGGCGCGGTGCGTCGTACGCACCACGAGCTGGTCCTCCGGCTGCTCACCGAGGCGCCGTCCCCCGACCTGCTGCGGCGGTGCGAGCTGGCCGGGCTGCCGACCAGCGACCGCCAGCTCGTCGGGGTGACCCTCCGCCCCCGCTTCGAGGACGCCGGCCCCGGATCGGCCGCCGCGCTCGTCGAGGACGTGATCGCCGCGACGGTCCACGCCACCCACGAGCTGCGGGTCCCCGCCCTGGTGTGCGAGATGGAGCGCGACGTGCGGGTGCTGCTGTCGTTCCCGCCGTCCACGCGGGTGCGGACGGTCGTCGACGACCTGGCCGCCCGCGTACGCCGGCACCAGCCGCTCGTCGTCGGCGTGGGCCGGCCGGTGGGCCGCGCCGCCGCCATCGACCGGACCCTGCGCGAGGCGCAGCAGGTGGTGCGTTCCGTCCCCGGCGGGGCGGCCGACGGCGTGCACCGTCTCGAGGACGTCCACCTGCGGGGGCTGCTGGCGATGATCGGTGACGACGACCGGCTGCGGCTCTTCGTCGATCGCGAGCTCGACCCGCTGCGCGAGCACGACGAGCGCACCGGGAGCCGGCTGCTCGACGCGGTCCGCGCGCTGGTGACCCACCCGACGAGCAAGTCGGACGCGGCGGCGAGCCTGCACCTCTCCCGACCGGTGTTCTACGACCGGCTGGCGAAGGCGTCGCGCGTGCTCGGCGCCGACCTCGACCACCCCGACGTCCGGGTGTCGCTCCACGTCGCGCTGCTGGCCGACGAGGTCGAGGCGGGGCCGCGTCCCGGTCGGACCTGACGGCGGGGCCCGCGTTCGCTCAGTCGACGTCGAAGATCGTGCTGTGCCACGGCTTGGCGGCCACGCCGGTGATGTCGGCCATCACGTGCTTGACCTGGGTGTAGTCGTCGAAGGAGTACGACGACATGTCCTTGCCGTAGCCCGACGCCTTCATGCCGCCGTGCGGCATCTCCGAGATGATCGGGATGTGGTCGTTGATCCACACGGTGCCGGCGTCGATCTCGCGTGACGCCGTCTGGGCGCGGTAGACGTCGCGGGTCCAGGCCGATGCGGCCAGCCCGAACGGCACGTCGTTGGCCAGCCGGATCGCCTCCTCGTCGGAGTCGAAGGGCAGCACCGCGAGGACGGGGCCGAACGTCTCGGCCTGGACGATCTCGCTGTCCTGCGCGGCGCCGACGAGCAGCGTGGGCTCGTAGTAGGCGCCGCGGGCCAGGTCGCCGCCGGGCGCGCTGCCACCGGTGACCGCCTTGGCCCTGGCGTCGACGGCCCGGTCCACCATCGATGCCACCTTGTCGCGCTGCCGGAACGAGACCAGCGGGCCCTGGTCGGTGGCCGCATCGGTCGGGGCACCGAGTCGGACGCGGCCCATCAGGTCGGCGACCCCTTCGACGAAGTCGTCCAGCACCGAGCGGTGGACGTAGGCCCGGGTCGCCGCGGTGCAGTCCTGGCCGGTGTTGATCAGGCTCGCGGCGACCGCGCCGCGGATCGCGGCCGGCAGGTCGGCGTCGTCGAACACCACGAAGGGCGCCTTGCCGCCGAGCTCGAGGTGCAGGCGGGTGCCGTTGCCCGCCGCCAGCGCGGCGATGTGGCGACCGACGGCGGTCGAGCCGGTGAACGACGTCATCGCGATGCCCGGGTGGGTCACCAGTGCCTCGCCGGTCAGCGGTCCGGGTCCGTTGACGAGGTTGAGGACCCCGGCCGGCATCCCGACGGCGGCGCAGGCCTCGGCCAGCATCAGGGTGGTCAGCGGGGTGTTCTCGGCCGCCTTGAGCACGATCGTGTTGCCCGCGGCGATGGCCGGCAGCACCTTCCACATCGCCATCTGCAGCGGGTAGTTCCACGGTGCGATCGACCCGACGACGCCGATCGGCTGCCGGCGGATCGTCGAGGTGTGGTCGGCGGAGTACTCCCCCGACGCGTGACCGTCGAGCCGACGGGCGGCGCCGGCGAAGAAGGCGACGTTGTCGATCGACCCCGGGACGTCGAACTCCCGGCTGAGCCGGATGGGCTTGCCCGTCTGGGCCGTCTCGGCCTGCGCGAGCTCCTCGGCCATGCCCTCTAGGTGGGCCGCGAGGGCGACCAGCACGCCCGATCGCTCCGCCGGCGTCGCACGCGACCACTCGGCGTACGCCGCTGCGGCCGCGGTGACCGCCGCGTCGACCTGGGCCGGCTCGTCCGCCCGGTAGCGCCAGATCTCCTCGCCCGTCGAGGGGTCGATCACCGACTGCTCGGGCCCGGTCCCGGTGCCGGCGACGCCGCCGATCACGTTGCTGGTCGTGCGGTCGCTGCTCACGGTGGCTCCTCCGGTGTCGGGTCCGGGTGGTCTCCCCCGCGGGGCGGGGGCGAACCGGAGGTCCATCGTCGCGTCCGGCGCCGCCCGGGACAACCGACGGACCGTCGGGAGGGCGGCGCGGCGACGTCGGAGCGTCGGTCCGCTCCGGTCACCAGGTCGCCGCGTGGCACTCCCGCGCCGGGTGCGCCTCGACCTGGAGCGTCGCGTGCTCCATGCCGTGGCCCTCGCGGAGCGTGGCCTGCGCCGCGGCGAGGACCGCCTGGGGCTCGGCGCCCACGCACACGACCAGGTGCGCGGTGGCGACGTTCATCCCCGACGTCAGCGTCCAGGCGTGGAGGTCGTGGACCTCGGCGACGCCGGGGACCCGCTCCAGGTCGCGCACCACCGCCGCGAGGTCGACGTCGTGCGGCGCGTGCTGGCCCAGGACGGCCAGCACCTCGCGGCCGAGCACCAGCGCGCGCACGGCGACGAACGCGCCGATCGCGACCGCGACGGCCGTGTCCCACCAGCTCGCCCCGGTGAGGGCGACCAGCACCCCGGCCGCCAGGACGCCGACGCTGCCGGCGGCGTCGGCGACGACCTCCAGGTAGGCGCCGCGGACGTTGATCGACTCCTGCGCGCCCCCGCGGAGCAGCCCGAGGCAGACGAGGTTGACCAGCAGCCCGACGGCACCGACGACCAGCATCGGCCCGGACGACACCTCGATGGCCGTGCCGGCGCGGCGTACGGCCTCGACCACGACGTAGGCCGAGACCCCCAGCATGAGCAGGACGGTGAAGCCGGAGGCGAGGACCTCGGCCCGGTAGGAGCCGTAGGTCCGCCGGCCGGTGGTGTCGGGCCGGGTGGCGATCGACGTCGCCACCAGTGCAGCGCCCAGGGCCACGACGTCCGCCGCCATGTGGCCGGCGTCGGAGAGCAGCGCGAGGGAGCCGCTCAGCAGGCCGGCGACGAGCTCGACCACGAAGAAGGCAGCGACCAGGCCGAAGGCCACGGCGAGGCGCCAGCGGTGACGCGCGCCGGCATGGGTGTGACCGTGCCCCGATCCCATGTCGCTCCTCCATCGCCACACGCCTGTGTCATCGCCGTACGTCGATGCTAGCCGATGCGTCCCGCTTCGTCGACGGTTGTCCCGATGCCGCAGGATGTACGCGTCCCGCCCCCGTCCGACGAGGAGATCCCTCCACCATGAGCCAGCGCGCCGTCGACGGTGAGCCGCAGGAGCGTCCGCTGGCCATCGGCCTGGTCGTCGGCGGACTGGTCGGCCTGGTCGCGTCGGCCGTGCTGCTGATCGAGCGGATCCGGTTGGCCGAGGACAGCAGCTACGTCCCCTCGTGCAGCATCAACCCGGTCCTGAGCTGCGGCAACGTGATGGAGTCCGCCCAGGCCGCGCTCCTCGGCTTCCCCAACCCGATCATCGGCGTGGCGGCGTTCCCGGTCGTCATCGCGACCGGGATGGCGCTGCTGGCGGGCGGCCGGCTCGCGCGGTGGTACTGGCTCGGCCTGCAGGTCGGCGTCAGCGTCGCGCTGGTGCTGGTCTCGTGGCTGGTCTTCCAGAGCCTCTACCGGATCGGCGCGCTCTGCCCCTACTGCATGGTCGTGTGGGCGGTGGTGATCCCGCTGTTCTGGTACGTCACGCTCCGCAACCTCGCCGCCGGCGTCCTCGGCGCAGGCGCCGCGGGCAGCCGGGCGACGGCCGTCCTGCGGGACTGGCAGGCACCCCTGCTCTTCGGCGCCTACCTCGTCGTCGTGCTGCTGATCCTCGAGCGGTTCTGGTACTACTGGTCGACCCTGTTCTGACCCGCGTCAGGCGGTGCACCCGTCGGGGGTGCAGCCGTCAGGGGTGCCGCTCCTCGTAGTCGTGCCCGGGGGTGACGTCGTCGCCGGTCAGCGCGAGCAGCCGCTCGGCGGTGGCGAGGACCTCCAGCACGGGCTCGCGGTGGTTGAGCGACCACATCGAGGCCCGGCCCTCGGGGCGCGACGTCACCAGCCCGCAGTCCTTGAGGCACGCCAGGTGCTTGGACACGGTGCTCTGCGCGAGGCCGAGGTGGGCGGTCAGGTCGACGACGCGGTGCTCGCCGAGCGCGAGGTGCCGCACGATGAGCAGCCGCGACGGGTCCGACAGCCCGTGGAACAGGGCCGCCGTCACCGCGAGGTCCTCGGCGCGCTCGTCGGTCCCGCTCTCCCGCATCGCCACACGACGATGCTAGGCGACGACCCGAGGTGACGACTGAGGTGACGACTGAGGTGACGACTGGGGTGACGACTGAGGTGACGACGCCGGGCGAGCCGGGCTGCCGACGGAGGCGCCCATCCGGTGACCTAGCCTGCCGACGTGGAGAGGCGACTGCTGGCGGACACCCGCCCGCTCGCCAACCCGCACTTCCGACGGCTCTGGCGCGCCAACATCGTCACGGTCATCGGCGCCCAGCTGACCGTCGTGGCGGTGCCCGCGCAGATCTACGCGATGACCGGCTCGTCGGCGTACGTCGGGCTGACCGGCGTCTTCGGTCTCGTCCCGCTCGTGGTGTTCGGCCTGTGGGGCGGCGCGCTGGCCGACGCCTTCGACCGACGGACGCTCCTCCTCGTCACGACCACCGGGCTGATCGCCACCAGCGCCTGCTTCTGGCTGCAGGCGGCGTTCGGCGGGGAGGACGTGTGGCTGCTGCTGACCCTCTTCGCGGTGCAGCAGGCCTTCTTCGCCGTCAACCAGCCGACGCGGTCCGCGCTGCTCCCGCGGCTGCTCGACGACGACCTGCTGCCTGCGGCGAACTCCCTCAACACCACCGTCATGCAGGCCGGTGGCATCGCCGGGCCGCTCGTCGGCGGCGCGCTGATCCCGTTGATCGGCTACTCGTGGCTCTACCTGCTCGACACGATCACCCTGTTCGCGACCCTCGGTGCCGTCGTACGCCTGCCCCCGCTGCCGGTCATCGGCGCGACGGTGACGCCGGGCATCCGCGCCGTCGTCGACGGCTTCCGCTACCTGCGGCAGCAGCCGGTGCTGATGATGTCCTTCGTCGTCGACATCATCGCGATGGTGTTCGGGATGCCCCGGGCACTGTTCCCCGAGATGGCGCACCTCGACTTCGGCGGTCCCAGCGAGGGCGGGCTCGCCTTCGCGCTGCTCTTCGCCGCCATCCCGGCCGGCGCGGTCGTCGGCGGCGTGCTGTCGGGGTGGGTCTCGCGGGTCGAGCGCCAGGGACTCGCCGTCATCGTCGCGATCCTGGTCTGGGGCTTCGCGATGGTCGGCTTCGGCGTCTCGGCGATGCTCGCGCCCCGGGCGCCGGCGGCCATGCTCGGCGTGGCCGTGCTGATGCTCGCGATCGGCGGTGCCGCCGACATGGCGTCGTCCGCCTTCCGGATGTCGATGCTCCAGGCGGCCACGGACGACTCGGTGCGCGGCCGGCTGCAGGGCATCTTCATCGTCGTGGTCGCCGGCGGGCCCCGCGTCGCCGACGTGGCCCACGGCGCCACCGCGGCCGTCACCGGTGCCGCCGTCGCGGCGGCGGGAGGCGGCGTGCTGGTCGTGGTGCTGACGGTCGTCGCCGCGCTCGCCGTGCCGGCCTTCGTGCGCTACCGGGTGACGCGCCGGGGGTGAGATTCCCGGAACGTCGTGTGGGGCCGGGGCCCGACCCCTAGCGTTCCGATGTCACCCCCACCGCGCATCGGAGTCCCCGTGAAGCTCGTCATCTCGCTCGCCGCGACCGTGGTCGCGCTCACCTCCGTGCCCGCCGCCGCCGTACCCACCGACGCCGTACCCGGCCGATCAGCTGACCGGGCCGCCGCCGCCGCCAAGGCGGTCGTCACCGCGTCGGCCGAGCAGGTGACGGAGGGCGACAGCCTCACGCTGCGGGTGAAGGTGCCGACGTCCAAGGACGCGAAGAAGGTGGTGCTCGAGGAGCGCCGCGACGACGTCTTCGGCGACCCCACGTGGGACCGGATCGACGGCACGCGGGCCAAGGCGCGGCTGGCGTTCGCGACGACGGTCACCGCGCAGAACGAGGCGACCTACCGGGTGACCGTCACCTACCGCGGCCGCGAGAAGCCGGTCGCGTCGCGCCCCGTCACGGTCACCGTGTGGCGGTGGATCGCCCTGCAGGAGTTCGAGCCCTACCTCCAGTCGTCGACCGCGACCTACACCGAGGCGGACATCAACGGCACCAGCTACGCGGTCTGGGGCGGCTACGGCAGCACGGCCCGGTCCTGGGAGGCCCGAGTGACGCCCGGGCGCAACTGCACCAAGTTCCGCGCGGTCCTCGGCCTGTCGGACGGCTCCGACGACGGGTCGTCCGGGGTCGTGTCCTTCACCTCCGACGAGGCCACGACCGTCTACCAGTCCCCGTCGCTCGTCCCGGGCATGACCGTGCCCGTCGCGCTCGACCTGGCCGCGCCGTACCGGTTCGGCATGTCGGCGACGAACACCTCGGCCGACAAGGTCAGGTCCTACCCGATGGTGGCCGACGGTGCGTTCTACTGCACCGGCATCGAGGACTGACCCGCCGGTCGACACGTGTCCGAGATCCTGCCCCCACCCTGGGTAGTCCAGTGACGAGCCGTCGTCAGAAGTGCGTCGTGGGAACGACGCGACACTGGACTACGGCGGAGTGCGGTCGGGGACACGTGTCCGAGATGCTGACCCCGTTCCGGCCGGCCGAGGGCAGGATCTCGGACACGTGTCGAGCCCGCTTACGCCGCCCGCGCCCCAGCGGTGAGTGACGCAGGTTCCGCACCTCCAGAACCTGCCTCACCCACCGCCCGAGCGGCGGGCGGGCACAGGCCGGGCACGCCGGCCGCGAGCCTCAGACGACGCGGGTCTTCGGCGCACCCTCGGCGGTCTTCGCAGGGTCGCGGACGACCACCGAGCCGAGGGCGTCGTCGATGCGCTTCATGACGTCGGCGTCGAGCGTCACGCCGGCGGCCTTGACGTTGTCGGCGACCTGCTCGGGGCGCGAGGCACCGACGAGGGCGGCGGCGACGTTGTCGTTCTGCAGCACCCACGCGATGGCCAGCTGGGCCATCGTCAGGCCGAGGTCGTCCGCGACCGGCTTGAGGTCCTGCACCGCGGTGAGGACGTCGTCCTTCATCCAGCGCGCGATCATGTCCGAGCCGCCCTTGGTGTCGGTGGCGCGGGTGCCCTCCGGCGGCGCCTGGCCGGGGAGGTACTTGCCCGAGAGGACGCCCTGCGCGATGGGGCTCCACACGATCTGGGAGACGCCGAGCTCGCGGGAGGTCGGGACGACCTCGTCCTCGATGACGCGCCAGAGCATGGAGTACTGCGGCTGGCTCGAGATGAGCTGGAAGCCGAGCTCCTTCGACAGCTCCACGCCGGCGCGGATCTGGTCGGCGGTCCACTCGCTGACGCCGATGTAGAGCGCCTTGCCCTGGCGCACGACGTCGGCGAAGGCCTGCATCGTCTCCTCGAGCGGCGTCTCGGTGTCGTAGCGGTGGGCCTGGTAGAGGTCGACGTAGTCGGTCTGCAGCCGCTGCAGCGACCCGTCGATCGCCTCCATGATGTGCTTGCGCGAGAGGCCGGTGTCGTTCTTGCCCTTGGGGCCGGTGGGCCAGTAGACCTTGGTGAAGATCTCCAGCGACTCGCGACGCTCGCCCTTGAGGGCCTCGCCGAGCACCGTCTCCGCGGCCGTGTTGGCGTAGACGTCGGCGGTGTCGAACGTCGAGATGCCCTCGTCGAGCGCGGCGCGCACGCACTGCGTGGCGACGTCGTTCTCGACCTGGGAGCCGTGGGTCAGCCAGTTGCCGTAGGTGATCTCAGAGATCTTCAGTCCGCTGTTGCCGAGGTATCGAAACTCCATGCCTCCAACCTAGCGAGGGGTCGGTCGCAGCCTGCGATCGAGCCACCCGTACAGCGCGAAGAGCAGGATGAAGAGAATCGTGATCCCCACGCAGGCGGAGCCGACCGCCCCCCAGCCGTCCTCGTCCGGGTCGAGGAACGGGTAGGGCACCCAGCCGTCGACCCTGCCGACCACGAGCGTCCACGCCAGCCAGAGCACCGGCCAGACGAGGGCGTACGCCGCCTCGCGCGCGGTGATCCGCGGACGGGGCCCGGCCCAGGCCCACGCGGCGACGGCGAGCGCCGGCACCACCATGTGCAGCAGCTTGTCGACGGCCCAGCTCGGGCCCTCGAGGTCGAGGAGCGGTCGCAGCAGGAAGAAGTGCACCAGCCCCGTCACCGTGATCCCCACCAGCGCCGCCACCCGCGCCACCCGCCACCCGCGGTGGTCCAGCGAGGGGTCGAGGGCCAGCGCCGTCGACGTGACCGCGACGAGGAGGTTGCTCTGGATGGTGAAGTAGGCGAGGAAGCGGTAGACCCGCGCCGCCAGGCCCGGTGGGTCCGTGTCGACGAGGACGGCCTCGCCGGTGAGCGTCAGCACGAGCTGGAAGGCCAGGGAGAACCACGCGACGGCGGCGACGACGAGGTGCACGCTCCGGGCGCGCGCGGGGGTCATGGCAGGAGCGTAGGGCCCTGCTCGCCGCGTGGGATCAGTCGAGCACGACGAGGACGTCGCCGTCCTGCACGACGTCGCCCTCGGTGACCTTGATGGAGGTGACGGTGCCGCCGCGCTCGGCGAGCATGGGGATCTCCATCTTCATCGACTCCAGCAGGACGACGGTGTCGCCGGCCTCGACGCGGTCGCCCTCGGCGACCTCGATGGTGAGGACGTTGGCGACCAGCTCGGAGACGATCTCGAGGGACGTGGGGCGGGCCATACGGCCGACGCTAGCGGTTACCCGGGCGTACCGCCGGACCGGGTCGACCCGGTGCAGCGTGCTGCGGGGCTCAGAGCTCGGCGAAGCGGCGCGGCTCGGGGCGGTGCGGCCCGGCCTCCTCGGCGCGGCGGCCGCGGCGGCCCTTCGGCCCGGTGAGGGCGAGGTCGGCGCGGATCACCAGGTAGCCGAGGGGCAGCCCGAGCACGAGGGAGTAGACCGCCCGCAGGCCGGCCTCGGCGTACGAGCTCTCCGGCGCGACCAGGGCGGTCGCCAGCGGCACCGTCGCCGCGACACCGAAGGCGCACACCCACCAGCCCTGCCGGCGGCGGGCGCGCACGTGCGTGCCCCACACGATCGCGGGGATGCCGAGGAGGACCACGAGCGGACGCGGGAAGGCGCCGATCCGGGCGGCGGTCCAGTCGGCGAAGTCGAGGACGGACGACACGAAGGTCTGGGCGCCGTAGCGGCGCAGCAGCTCGGCGTACGCCAGGGTCAGCACGAGGACGGCCAGCCCGATCGAGACGACGATGAGCCCGCGCCGGCCGAGGCCGTGGAGCCCCGCGCCCAGCCGGTAGACGATCCCGAACGCGAGGACGAGCGCCAGGAACAGCGCGGCGAGGTCGAAGCGCTCCGTCGCCACCGTGGGCTCGAAGCCGACGGCCGCGAACGCGGTCACCGCGGCGACGAGGGTGGCGATCACCGCCTCGCGCCCGGCCTTCCACCACGTGACCGCCGGCACGGTCACCATCACGGCGTAGACGCTCCCGACGACGCAGGTCATCACCGCGGCACCGGTGGGCAGCACGCGTCCGCCGACGAGCAGGCTCGCCACCCCCAGCGCGAGCGCCAGCCCGGCGGAGATCAGGGGACGGCCGGCGGTGCGGGTCGCCAGCAACCACGCCAGCGCGGTCACCACCGCCACCGCTCCCGCGCCGTCGAGCCACGACGGCCCCGGCCCGAGGTCCCTCAGCAGCTGGCTGTCGGCGAAGATCCCCTGCGCCGCCGACCACGCGAGGGCGGCGGTGCCGACGGCGAGCAGGCCGAAGCACAGGGCGAGCAGGGAGCGGCGCGGTCCGGCAGCGGCCGGGGACGCGTCCGGGAGCGCGGCCGACTCGTCGGTCCCGGCCCGCTGCGGAGCAGGCGTCGGTGCCGCCGTGGACCCGGCGCCTGCGGTCCGGCGAGGCCGGTCGACCCGCCGCAGCCGCGACGGCGGCCGCTCGGCAGCCCGCTTGCCACGGGGGGTCCCGCGGGGGCTGTCGGAGGAGGGGGCAGGCACGTCGGAGGAGGCTACAGCCGTCGATTGGCCAGGGACGGATTGGTGCGCCGGGCTGCGTCGAGGTCCGCCCGGTCGAGGACCGCCTCGAGCGTCTCCTCCTCCGCGCCGGCCGCCGCGAGCGTGTCGCCGAGCGGCCCGACGACCGCGGAGTGGCCGCAGTAGCGCGGTCCGGGCTGGGCGGCGCCGACGACGAAGCAGGTGTTCTCGATCGCGCGCGCCGCGAGGAGCGTGCGCCAGTGCTCGACCTTGCGCTCCCCCGGCAGCCACGCGGCGGGGACGACGATCACCTCGGCGCCGGCGTCGACGAGCCGGCGGGCCAGCTCGGGGAACCGCAGGTCGTAGCAGGTCATCAGCCCGACCGCCCACCCCGCGACGTCCACGACGACCGGCTCGAGCGGGCCGCCGGTCAGCCGGTCGGACTCGCGGTAGCCGAAGGAGTCGTAGAGGTGGATCTTGCGGTACGCCGCCCGGCTCGCGCCGCCGACCACGAGCGTGTTGTAGGGCCGGTCGGGGTCTGCCGAGGACTCGAACATCCCCGCCACCACGGTGCACGCCGCCGCGTCGGCGACGTGGGACAGCTCGTGGGCGAACGCGCCGTCGAGCGGCTCGGCGTACGCGCTCACGTCGGAGCCGGCCTCGCCGAAGTCGCGGGCGAACGCCTCGGGGAAGACGACCAGGTCCGCGCCCGACGTGGTGCCCTGCGCGAGGCGGACCCGGTTGGCCTCCGGGTCGAGGCCGCTGGCCCACTGCTGGACGCGGACGCGCAGCCGGGTGCTCATGGCTCCAGAGTGCCAGAGGTGGGGGCTCTCCGACCCGCCGACGACCCCGCCGCTGCGAGGATGGCCGCATGGACCTTGACCCGGCCGCCGGCTTCTGCGGCGTGGTCATCGCGGGCGGCACCGCCGCACGCATGGGCGGGGTCGACAAGGCGAGCATCGAGCTCGACGGCCGAACGCTGCTCGCCCACGCGCTCGACGCCCTCGTCGACGCCGTCGAGGTCGTGGTCGTAGCGCCCACCGCCGTCCCCACCGAGCGCCCGGTGACCACCGTCCTCGAGGACCCGCCGCGCGGCGGACCGGTCGCCGGGCTGCTCACCGGCGTCGACGCCCTTCGCCACCGGCCCACGCTGGTCGGGGTCCTGGCGGTCGACATGCCGCGGGTGACCGCGGCGACGATGCGGCGCCTGCGTGAGGCGGCGGCCGGCCGGGACGGCGCCTTCCTGGTGGGCGCCGACGGTCGTCGGCAGCTGGCGGGCGTGCTGGACGCGGCCCGGCTGGGCGGCGTACGTCCCGACGCGGAGGGGCAGCACGGCATGGCGCTGCACCGGCTGCTCGCGCCCCTCGACCTCGCGGAGGTGCCGGCGACGGACGACGAGGCGCTCGACGTGGACTCCTGGTCCGACCTGCGCGAGCTCGGCGGGTGAGGCCGCGGAGCCGGGTCAGGGTCTCTTGCCCAGCCCGGGTCCGTTGCGAGACATTGGGCCCGTGAACCTCCACGACTGGATCGACGAGCTGAGCGACGTCCTCGACGTCGAGGCCGAGGTCGACGAGGGGCTGATCCTCGACCTCGCGCGAACGGCCGCCCAGAACGTGCAGAAGACCGCGGCACCGGTCACCACCTACCTCCTCGGCCTCGCCGCCGGGTCCGGCAGCGCCGACCCGGAGACCGTCGAGCGGCTGGCCGCCCGCGCGCAGCAGCTCGCGGAGAGCTGGGACCGCCCCGCGGACGCCGCCGACCCCGACGACATCGACGACGACGTGCCGGACGACTCGACCGTCGACCACTCCGACGACCTCTACGAGGACTGATCGCGTGCGTGCTGTGGTGACCACCGGCGCCGGTGGCCCCGAGGTCCTGTCCGTCGGCGACGTCGAGGAGCCGCGCCCGGGCGCCGGCGAGGTGCTCGTCGAGGTCGTCGCGACGGCTGTCAACCGCGCCGACACCCTGCAGCGGCAGGGCTTCTACCCGCCCCCGCCCGGCGCGCCCGACACGATCGGCCTCGAGTGCAGCGGCCGCGTCGCCGCGCTCGGCGAGGGCGTCGAGGGCTGGTCGGTCGGCGACGAGGTCTGCGCGCTCCTCGCCGGTGGCGGGTACGCCGCCCGCGTGGCGGTGCCGGTCGGACAGGTCATGCCGGTGCCGGCCGGCGTACCCCTCGTCGAGGCGGCCTGCCTCCCCGAGGTGGCCGCCACGGTGTGGTCCAACGTCTTCATGACCGCCCACCTGCAGAAGGGCGAGCGCTTCCTCGTCCACGGCGGGGCCGGCGGCATCGGCACCATGGCCATCCAGCTCGCCGCCGCCCGCGGTGCGGAGGTCTTCACCACCGCGGGCTCGCCGGAGAAGCTCGAGCTGTGCCGCTCGCTGGGCGCGGCCCACGCGATCGACTACCGCGAGGACGACTTCGTCGAGGTGCTGGCCGACGCCGGCGGCGCCGACGTCATCCTCGACAACATGGGCGCGACGTACCTCGGCCGCAACGTCTCCGCCCTCGCCACGGGCGGGCGCCTCGTCATCATCGGCATGCAGGGCGGCAGCAAGGGCGAGCTCGACATCAACGCGCTGCTGCGCAAGCGCGCGTCGGTGACCGCCACGTCGCTGCGGGCCCGGCCGCTCGCGGAGAAGGCGGCCATCTGCTGCGGCGTGGTGGAGAACGTGTGGCCGCTGGTCGCCTCCGGCGCGGTCCGGCCGATCGTCGAGGCGACGCTGCCGCTGGAGGAGGTCGGCCGAGCGCACGAGCTCATGGAGGCGGGCGGCCACGCCGGCAAGCTCGTGCTCACCCTCTGAGGGGTCCGGGCCGTCATGCCCGGCGTCATAGTCTGGGGCCCATGACCGAGCACCAGGAGCCCCGTCCCGAGTCGAGCGCGGGAGGCGAGGACCAGGTCGTGGTCGTCGGTCCCGACGGCCAGCCCATCGGCACCATCCCCGCGAGCGCCCTGCCGGAGATGGCCCGCTCCGGCGCGGACGGCGACGGTGACGGCGAGCGCCACATCACCGAGCTGGTCGAGCAGCCGGCCAAGGTGATGCGGATCGGCAGCATGATCCGCCAGCTCCTCGACGAGGTGAAGGCCGCACCGCTCGACGAGGCGAGCCGCCAGCGGCTCAAGGAGATCCACGCCGCGTCGATCAAGGAGCTCGAGTCCGGGCTCGCACCCGAGCTGGTCGAGGAGCTCGAGCGGCTCTCCCTGCCGTTCACCGAGGAGGGCACCCCGTCCGAGGGCGAGCTCCGCATCGCGCAGGCCCAGCTGGTCGGCTGGCTCGAGGGGCTCTTCCACGGCATCCAGACCGCGATCTACGCCCAGCAGATGGCCTCGCGCGCCCAGCTGGAGCAGATGCGCCGCGCACTTCCGATGGGCCAGGGCGGCCAGCCGCAGCCGCAGCCCACGGGCATGCCGACCATGCCGACGGGCGGGCCGGGCGAGGAGTCCGGCAACCCCTCGGGCGGCATGTACCTCTGACCGGCTGAGCCACCGCTGATCGGACTCCGGGGTCCGCTCCGCCCGCTCCGCCCGCTCCGCCCGATAGTCCCCATCAAACGGGCTGCCGCGGACCCGCTCCGACCGCCCGATTGATGGGGACTACGCCGGCGCCGGGCTCAGCGCCGGGCTCCGCGCCGGCGCCGGTCTCAGCGGCGCGCGAGGCGGCGTACGACGACGAGGCCGAGCAGGCCGATCAGCGCGGCCGCGGCACCGGGAGCGGCGGTGCGCGCGAACCCCGCGGGCGGCGAGTCCTCGACCCGGGTCAGCTCCGCCGTCGGCGGCGGGGGCGGCTCGACCGAGGTGCCCTCGCCGAGCAGCGCCTCGATCTTGTCGACCTTGGCGGGGTTGGCGACGCTGGTGCCGCCGCAGCTGTCGGCGTCGTAGGGCGCGGCGTCGCCGGTCGCGAGGAAGACGTAGGTCGTGCCGACGCCGAGCTCGCCGAGGCCGCACGCGTTGCGGCCGCCGACGGACACGACCTGGGTCGAGCGCTCCGGGGTGCCTCGGTAGGCCCGGGAGGCGGTGATGTCGTAGGTGTGGTCGTCGCCGGCGAGCTCGACGTTGTCGACCGTGCCGATGAAGACGACGTCGGCGCGCTGCACCTGCTGCTCGAGCTGGCCCTGCTTGCAGGTGCAGGCGGCCGGCGCTGGCGCGGCGGCCGCGAGGGCCGGGCCGGCGACACCCACGACGAGGCCTGCCAGCAGGCCGAGGCACGCGAGCAGCATGGTGGCAGCAGGACGTACGGCACCGAGCATGCGCGCCAGCCTAGCCATGCGCGGCCGGCGACCCGAGTCGAGCGCGCGTGCCCGTGGCGGCGGCTGCCGTGGGCGCACCCGGACCGGCACTCAGCCCTCCAGCGAGAAGAGGTCGGCGAGCACCGTGGCCACCCCGTCCTCGTCGTTGGCCGGGGCGAGGTGCTCCGCGAGGTCGCGCACCGACTGGTGGCCGTTGGCCATCGCGTAGGACGTGCCGGCCCACTCGAGCATCGGCAGGTCGTTGGGCATGTCGCCGAAGGCGACGACCTCGGCGGCGTCGATGCCCATCTCGGCGGCGATCGTCGCGAGCGTGGTGGCCTTGGTGACGCCCGCCGCGCTGATCTCCACCAGCGCGAAGGTCGAGGACCAGGTCGTCGTCACCAGGTCGCCGACGGCCTCGGCGACGCGGTGCCAGAAGTCCTCGGGGTCGAGCTCGCGGTGCACGGCCAGGACCTTCACCACGTCGTCGGTGTAGATCGACTCCCACTCCCCCTGGTGCGATCCCTGGTCGTCCGGGTGGCGCGGGAACGCCGCCTCGCTCGCCCAGCCGGAGGTGTGCTCGACGGCGAACGTCGTCCCGGGTACGGCGGCGCGCACCAGCTCGGCGACCTCGAGCCCGACCCTGCGCGGCACGGCGCTGAAGTCGCGGACCTTGCGGGCGGCGACGTCGTAGACGATGCCGCCGTTGCTGCAGATCGCGAGCCCGTGGCCGCCGACCGCGTCCCAGAGGTCCTCCATCCACCGCACCGGCCGGCCGGTCGTGAAGACGACGGGCACGCCGAGGTCGTCGAGCTCGTCGAGCACCGCCCGGGTCCGCGCGGTGACGGTCCCGTCGGGGTGCAGCAGGGTGCCGTCGAGGTCGGTGGCGACCAGGCGCGGTCGGGACTCAGCCACCGGTGGTGTCCGCCCGCACCGACAGCGTCACCGTGAGGAGGTCGCCCTCCTCGACGCCGGCAGCCGCGCGCACGGCCTTCTTCACCGGGAGCGCGAAGCTGCCGCTCGCTGCGTCGGGGAACACGCTCGTGTCCCAGGTGGTGTCGCCCACCTCGACGCGCACGCGCACGGACCCGAAGCCCCGCGGCTCACCCGCGCGCTGGCGGACCTCGTCGGCGACGTCGAGGGGCAGCGTCACGAAGCACCACGCCCCCGTGTCGCCGGTGTCCTCGCGCGCGGTCCACCGCCACAGCGGTGCGGTGAAGGTGAACCGGTCGGCCACGGATCAGACCTCACGGGGAGGGAACCACCGCGACATCTCGACGGCGGCGCCCTCGTCGTGGACGGAGGCCGTCACGTCGTCGGCGGCGGCCTTCACCTCCTCGACGGACTGGCCCATCGCCACCCCGCGACCGGCCCACCGCAGCATCTCGATGTCGTTGCGCCCGTCGCCGATCGCCAGGACGTCGGCCGCGCCGAGGCCGAGCGCGTCGCAGACGTGCTGCAGGCCCGACGCCTTCGAGACGCCGACCGGGGACAGGTCCATCCAGGCGGTCCACCCGACGACGTAGTCGGTGCCGTGCAGGCCGAGCCGGGCCGCGAGCTCGATGAAGTCGTCGGCGGTGGCCGCGGGGTCACGGATGATCACGCGGCTGACCGGCTCGCCGACGATGTCGCCGACCTCGGTGATGAGCTGCTCGCCGGAGAGCTCGCCCTCGGGGAAGACGCGGTTGACGCGGTAGCCGCCCACGCCGCGCTCCTCGACCGCGACCAGCGCGTCGGGGTGGTGCTCCAACACCGCGGCCACGGCCGGCGCGGCGTCGAAGGTCTCCTCGTGGACGACCTCCATGGGCGGGTAGCGGAAGACCACGGCGCCGTTGGAGGCGACGACCCACAGCTGGTCGGCGTCCTCGCGCGGGATGTGCAGCAGGTCAGCGATCCGGGTCATGCCGTGCGGCGAGCGGCCGCTGCTGAGCACGATGTGGGCGCCGGCGTCCAGCGCGCGGTGCACCGCGTCGTGGACCGGCGCGGTGATGGTCTCGTAGTCCTCGGTCTGCCCGTCGACCCACTTGAGCAGCGTGCCGTCGATGTCGAGCGCGACGACCCGGGGCGTCCAGTCAGCCAAGGGGCTTGATCACCTCGAGGCCACCCAGGTAGGGGCGCAGCGCCTGCGGGACGGTGACCGAGCCGTCCGCGTTCTGGTGCGTCTCGAGGATCGCGACGATCGCACGGGTGATGGCGGTCAGCGTGCCGTTGAGGGTGGCGACCGGCACCGTCCGGTCGCCCTCGCGGGTGCGGATGTCGAGGCGCCGCGACTGGAAGTCGGTGCAGTTGGAGGCCGACGTCAGCTCGCGGTACTTGCCCTGGGTCGGGATCCACGCCTCGCAGTCGAACTTGCGCTGCGCGCTCAGCCCCAGGTCGCCGGCGGCCACGTCGATGACCCGGTAGGCGAGCTCGAGCTTGTCGAGGAACTCCTTCTCCCAGGCCAGCAGCCGCTCGTGCTCGGCGTACGACTCCTCGACGGTCGTGTAGACGAACATCTCGACCTTGTCGAACCAGTGCACCCGGATGATGCCCTTGGTGTCCTTGCCGTGCGAGCCGGCCTCCTTGCGGAAGCACGGGCTGAACGCGGCGTAGCGTCGCGGGAGCGAGGCGCCGTCGAGGATCTCGTCGGAGTGGTAGGCCGCCATCGCGACCTCGCTGGTGCCGACGAGGTAGAGGTCCTCGCCCTCGATGCGGTAGACGTCGTCGGCCGCCTGGCCGAGGAACCCGGTGCCCTCCATGGCGCGCGGCTTGACCAGCGACGGGGCGATCACCTGCGTGAAGCCGGCGTTGCGGGCCTGGTCCATCGCCATGTTGACCAGCGCCAGCTCGAGCTGCGCGCCGATGCCGGTGAGGAAGTAGAAGCGTGAGCCGCTGACCTTCGCGCCGCGCTCGAGGTCGATCGCGCCGAGCATCCGGCCGAGCTCGATGTGGTCGCGTGGCTCGAAGTCGAACTCGCGCGGCGTGCCGACGTGCTCGAGCACGACGAAGTCGTCCTCCCCGCCGGCGGGCGCCTCGTCGGCCGCGGGGTTGGGAATCGCCTTGATGGCCTCGTCCCACGCGGCCTCGGCCGCGTTGCGGGCGGCCTCGGCCTGCTTGACCCCGGCGGCGAGCTCCTTCACCTGCGCGAGCAGCGCCTGCTTCTCCTCGCCCTGTGCCTTCGCGACGAGCGCGCCGCTGGACTTCTGCTCGGCCCGCTTCGCCTCGAACTCCGCGATCGCCTGCCGCCGGGCGGAGTCGGCCTCGAGCGCCCGGTCGACCGGTTCGGTGGACAGTCCGCGCTTCACCTGACCGGCTCTGACGCGGTCGGGATCGTCACGGAGGAGGCGGGGATCGATCATGGGGTCAGGCTATCGGGAAGGCATACTGCACGACGTGCTGGACGCCCCTCCCCGAGTTCCCCTGACGTGGGCGGCGCTGTGCCTGCTCGGCTTCGCCGCCCTGGCGTGGGCGGTGACCGGGGACCGGTCCCCGCTCGACCAGGTCGACCAGTGGGGCCGGACGGGTGAGGACTGGGCCGACGACTTCGGGCCGTTCGTGCAGGTGCTGCGGGTGGTGGAGCTGGGGTTCAACACGATCGGCATGACGGTCCTCACCACCGTGGCGGCCGCGTGGCTGTTCCTGCGCGGGCAGCGCCGGGCGGCGCTCTTCGCCGTGGTCGTCATGCTCGTCACCGCGCTCGCCACCACCGGGCTCAAGCTCGTGCTGGCCCGCGACCGCCCGGAGTGGCAGGACACCCTCGGACTCCTCGAGACGCACAGCTTCCCGTCCGGGCACGCGTCCTCCGCCGCCGCGTTCGCCGGCATCCTCATCACCCTGTCGACGCTGTTCGTCCGCAAGGCCAACCTGCGGCGCGCCGCGGTCGCCGTCGCCCTCGCGTGGTGGCTGCTGGTCTGCGCCGACCGCGTCTTCCTCGGCCGCCACTACCCCACCGACGTGGCGGCCGGCACGCTGCTGGGCGCCGCCGTCGTGCTCCTCACCATCGCGGTCATCAACCCGCGACCGCGCTCGACCGCGGCCAAGGCCGACCCGCTGCCCGAGGTGTACGCCTCCCAGCGGCGGCTGGCAGTGATCCTCAACCCGATCAAGGTCGAGGACGTCGGCCAGTTCCGCTCGCTCGTCGCCACGATGGCCGAGGAGTCCGGCTGGTCCGAGCCCGCCTGGCAGTACACAACCGTCGAGGACCCGGGCAGGGGGATGGCCGAGCAGGCCGCCGTCAGCGGTGCCGACCTCGTCATGGTCTGCGGCGGCGACGGCACCGTCCGCGAGGTCTGCGCCGAGCTGGCCGGCACCGGCATCCCGGTGGGCATCATCCCGGCGGGCACGGGCAACCTCCTGGCCCGCAACCTCGGCATCCCGCTCTACCTCCGCTCCGCCGTCGACGTCGCGCTCAACGGCCAGGACCGGGCGATCGACCTGGTCAAGGTCGGCGGGGACGCCATCGACGACACCCACTTCATGGTGATGGCCGGCATGGGCTTCGACGCCGCGATCATGGAGGGCGTCAACGAGGACATCAAGAAGAGGATCGGCTGGGTGGCCTACGTCATCTCCGGCATGCGGTCGCTGATGTTCCCCGCGGTCAAGGTGGAGATCCAGATCGACGACCAGGAGCCCACGGTCCACCGCGCGCGCACCGTCGTCGTCGGCAACGTCGGCTTCCTCCAGGCGGGGATGCCACTGCTGCCGGACGCCACCATCGACGACGGCATCCTCGACGTGGTGATCATCCACCCGCGGCAGTTCCTGTCGTGGATCACCGTCGCGCTGCGCGTGCTGCGCAAGAGCCCGGTCGTCGACGAGACGCTCGACCGCCGCACCGGCACGCGGGTCCGGATCAAGGCCTCGTCCGACACCCCGCGCCAGCTCGACGGCGACTCGATCGGCGAGGGCCGCGAGCTGTGGATGGAGTGCGTGCACGGGCGACTGCTGGTGCGCGTCCCGCGCTGAGCCACCGCCCGGCCGCTGTGAGTGGCCCGGGGGTCAGGGGGCGGCGCGGCGGTACTGCACCGGCCACAGGTCGGTGCCGGTCTCGCCCAGCTCGTACGCCGCCCGCAGCGGCCAGTACGGGTCGCGCAGCAGCTCGCGACCCAGCAGCACGACGTCCGCGGACCCGTCGGCCAGGATCTCCTCGGCCTGCTTCGGCTCGGTGATGAGGCCGACGGCACCGGTCGGGACACCGGCCTCGGTGCGGAGGCGCCGGGCGAAGGGCACCTGGTAGCCCGGCTCGACGGGGATGTCGGCGCGGGGCACGTTGCCGCCCGTGGAGGTGTCGACGAGGTCGACGCCCGCCTCGCGCACGAGCTCGGCGAGCCGCACGGTCTCGTCGGCGGTCCAGCCGCCCTCGACCCAGTCGGTCGCGGACACCCGCAGCAGCAGGGGCATCCCGGCAGGCACGCGGCCCCGCACCTCGCGCACGACCTCCAGCACCAGGCGTACGCGGCCCTCGAAGGATCCGCCGTAGCCGTCCTCGCGGTGGTTGGACAGCGGGGAGAGGAACTCGTGGAGGAGGTAACCGTGGGCGCCGTGCAGCTCGATGACGTCGAAGCCGGCCGCGACAGCGCGCTCGGCCGCGTCACCGAAAGCGGTCACGACGCGGGCGATCCCGGCTGCGTCCAGCGGCTCCGGGTCGGGGCGCAGCCCCTCGAAGGGCTCGGCCGAGGGGCCGACGGGCCGCCAGCCGCCGTCGGCGTCGGGCACGCCACCGCGCTCGCCGGTGAAGCCGCTGTAGGTCGACGCCTTGCGGCCGGCGTGGGCCAGCTGGACACCCGCCGCCGCGCCCTGGGCGTGCACGAAGTCCACGATCCGCGACCACGCGGCCCGCTGCTCGTCGTTCCACAGCCCGGTGTCCTCGGGCGAGATCCGCCCCTCCGGCACGACCGCGGTCGCCTCGGTGAGCACGAGCCCGGCGCCGCCGCGCGCGAAGGAGCCGAGGTGCACCAGGTGCCACTCGTCGGGGACCCCGTCGGCCGCGGAGTACTGGCACATCGGCGCGACCCAGACGCGGTTGCGGAGGGTCAGGTCGCGGAGGGTGACGGGGCTGAACAGACGGCTCACGGTGGGTGCTCCTGGGTGCTGCTGGTCGGGGACGTTCCGTGGTCCGCAACCGGGGCGCGTGGCGCTTTGTTCCTTCCGCCCGTCAGGGACGGGCGTGCTCGATCGCCTCCTCCTCCTCCGGGGAGAGCTGCTGCTCGCAGGTCCAGCCGGCCACCGACTTGGCGTAGGTCCGGGCCTCGCTGCGACCGTGGATGGAGGTCAGCACGACGCCGTTGCCGGCGTCGTCGAGCACGGCGAGGCTCCAGCTGAGGTGACCGCCGACGTCGCCGAAGGCGTCGTAGCGCACGACCGAGAGGTGGCGCAGCGCGTCGGCGTTCTCCGCCTTGAGGGCCGCGACCTCCTGCCGCAGGCCGTGCACGTCCTCGGGCAGCGCCTCGACGCCGTCGCCGGTGGAGCGCGAGGGCGTACGACGGAGGGCGAGCCCGGCGAGGACGCAGGCCAGGGCGGCGAGGACGACGGCGAGCACTGCGAGGATCTCGGCGAGCACACCCGCACCCTATGTTCGGGTGCCGGGCACGGCCGGTCGGACACGGCCGGGCGTGCCAGACTCGCCGGCGTGACTCGCCACGTGACGGAGGCCGACGCGCCGGGGCCTGACGTGCCGGTGGCGACCCGACGGATCGCCTACCAGGGCGAGCCGGGCGCCAACTCCCACCTCGTCTGCCGGCAGGCCTACCCCGACTGGGAGCCGGTGCCGTGCGCGTCGTTCGAGGACGCCTTCGCGGCCGTCGAGGGCGGCGACGCCAACCTCGCGATGATCCCCATCGACAACTCGATCGCCGGCCGGGTCGCCGACATCCACCACTTCCTGCCGACGTCGTCGCTGAAGATCGTGGGGGAGCGCTTCCTGCGCATCCAGTTCTCCCTCATGGCGCTGCCGGAGGCGCGCATCTCCACGCTGCGCACCGTGCACAGCCACGTCCACGCGCTCGGCCAGTGCCGCGGCGTGATCCGTGAGCTCGGCCTCACCCCGGTCGTGGCGGGCGACACCGCCGGCGCCGCGCGCGAGGTGGCCGAGTCCGGCGACCCGACCCAGGCCGCGATCGCCCCGCCGCTGGCCGCGGACATCTACGGCCTGCAGGTGCTGCGCGAGGAGATCGAGGACGAGGACCACAACACCACCCGCTTCGTGGTGCTGTCGCGTGACTTCGAGAAGGCGCCGCACGGCGAGGGCCCGGTCGTGACGACGTTCATCTTCAACGTCCGCAACCTCCCCGCCGCGCTCTACAAGGCGCTCGGCGGGTTCGCGACCAACGGTGTCAACATGACCAAGCTCGAGAGCTACATGGTCGGCGGGCACTTCACCGCCACCCAGTTCCTCGCCGAGGTCGACGGCCACCCCGACGACCCACCCGTGCGCAACGCCCTCGAGGAGCTGGCCTTCTTCACCACCGAGGTGAAGGTGCTCGGGGTCTACCCCGCGGACGCGTTCCGGGGGGCGTGAGCCCGGGCTCGGCAGGTGCTTCGCACCCGAGTTCCGTACTTCGTGGTGGAGATCTCCACCTGGAACCCCGGCGGTCCCCGGATATCCGGTGACCGCCCAGCCAGTGCGACACTCCCCGCATGATCGACCTGCTCGTCGTCGCCCTCGCTTTCGGCGCCATCTTCGTCGTCGAGCTCCCCGACAAGACCTTCATCGCCACCCTGGTGATGTCGACGAAGATGCGCCCGCTCCTCGTCTGGATCGGCGTCGGGCTGGCGTTCCTCGTCCAGACCGGCGTCGCGGTCGGCGTCGGCAAGGCCGCGTCCTTCCTGCCCGAGCAGCTCATCCACACGGTCGCCGCGCTGATGTTCGTGGTCGGCGCGATCATCCTGTTCCGCGCGGCCCGCTCCGCCGACACCGAGGAGTCCGAGCAGGAGGACGAGTACGCCGCCCGCGCCGATGCCGGCGCCCACGGCCTGCGGGTCGTGGTCACGTCGTTCCTCGTGCTGTTCGCCGCCGAGTGGGGCGACCTGTCGCAGCTGCTCACGATCTCCCTCGTCGCGAAGTACGACGACCCGGTCTCGGTCTTCATCGGCGCCTGGGGCGCGCTGCTGGCGGTCTCGGGACTGGCGGTCATCGTCGGGCGGCTGCTGCTGCAGCGCGTACGCCTCTCGGTCCTCCACTACGTGGGTGCGACGGTCTGCGTCCTGATGGCAGTGTTGACCGTGTGGGAGATGACACGCTGAGCGGCCGGGTCCTGGCCGAGCTCCGGGACCGCTACGTCGCCGTCAACGGCGCGCACCCGATGACCGCCGAGGACGACGCGTACGTCCGCGAGCACTTCGTGCCGGCGACCCCCGAGGCGATGGCCGAGATGCTCGCGGGCCGCCTCCCGCTGCCGTCGTACGTCCTCTCCGACGGCACGCCGATGGTGCCCGAGGCGCACGGCCGGCTCGCCGACGTGGCCGCCGGGCTCGACGGGCTGCACGACTGGTTCGTGAGGTTCTGGGAGGACGACCCCGCCACGGGGGAGCAGGAGTGGGCGAGCTACCTGTCGGGACAGTACGTCTGCCTGCGCGAGGTCACCCCGGTGCGGATGAAGCAGAAGACCGAGCGCGTCGCCGAGGCCGCGGCCGCGGTCGAAGTGCTGCGGCGCGACCCGCACGACCCGGTGGCCCGCGGGATGATCGGCGAGGCCGTCGACGGGGTCCTCGCCGTGCCCGGCCTCGACTCGCTGCTGCTGCCGATGACGGCGTACGACCGGCTCCGCTTCGGCGGCCCGACGTCGCGCGACACCTGGGTCGACGGGCCGCGCGCGGAGTTCCTCACGCCCGTCCCGCCGGTGTGGCCGCTCGTGACCGAGCGCCTGGTGCTGCGCCCGTTCGAGCCCGGCGACGCCGACGGCTTCGTGGAGGCGTGGGCCTCGGAAGAGTGGACGAGCATGTTGCTGAGCCGTCCGATGAACCGCGCCGAGGTCGAGGAGATGGTCCGTCGTCGGACCGAGCCCGGCGACGGGCGGTTCGTCGGCCTGGCCGTGGTGACGCACGAGGGCACGGTCGTCGGGGACTCGATGCTGCACCTGCAGGGCACCGGCCTCAGCGAGGGCGAGATCGGCTGGACGGTCGTCCCCGGGCAGGGCGGGCGGGGCTACGCCACGGAGGCGGCCGAGGCGGTGCTGCGCCTCGGGTTCGAGCACTACGGCCTGCGCCGCATCGTGGCCAACCTCGACGCCCGCAACGACCGCTCCGCCGCTCTCTGCGAGCGCCTCGGGATGCGCCGCGAGGTGCACCGGGTCGGCGACTTCTGGTCCAAGGGCAGGTGGACGAGCTCGTACGAGTACGCGGTGCTGCGCGAGGAGTGGGCGGCAGCCCGGGGCTGACCGGGGCGCAGGGCTGGTCGGGGCCGGGCTGGCCGGGGACACGTGTCCGAGTTGTTGCCCTCCGCCGCCCGTTCCGAGGGCGACATCTCGGACACGTGTACGCCGCGCGGCGCGACCCTGTGGACGACGCCCGACGCCCGAGCGCCGGATCCTCGACGCTGGCGGCATGGCCTTCGACCCGCAGCAGCCGTTCCTCCGGGCCGTCGGGCTGGAGAACGGGCTCACCGAGAAGGTGATGCGCGGGCCCGGCTACCGGCGGCTGTTCCGCAACGTCCTGGTCTCGGCGTCGACACCGCCCACCGCCGTGCAGCGCGTGCAGGGCGCGCTCGCGCTCCAGCACGAGGACGCCTGGGCGAGCCACGCCTCGGCCGCCCGCCTCAAGGGCGCGCCGATCCCGACGATCGCCGACGAGCACGTGAGCGTCGCGCACCAGAAGATGCGGCGACACCACCGCGGGCTGCGCTGCCACGTCGGGGACCCGTCCGGCGTGGTCGTCGAGCGCGGCCTGCGGGTCTCGGGCGACGTACCGATGTTCATCGAGCTCGGCGGCCAGCTCGGGCTGGTGGACCTGGTGGTGGTCGGCGACTGGTTGGTCCGCCGGCGCGGGATCGACCCGGGGAAGCTGGTCGCGGCCTGCGAGCGCAGCCGGCACAAGGACGCGCGCAAGGCGCTGGCCGCCGCTCGGTTCGTGCGCGCCGACGTCGACTCGCCGATGGAGACCCGCCTGCGGATGCTGCTGGTGCTCGCGGGCCTGCCGGAGCCCGTGGTCAACGCCGTCGTGCGCGACGAGACCGGCGAGGTGATCCGGCGCTACGACCTGTCCTACCTCGTCGTACGGGTGGCGGTGGAGTACAACGGCAGGCTCCACGCCGAGCTGGTCGCCCAGTACGACGACGACCTCGAGCGCCGGGCCGACATGGACGAGGACGGCTGGCGGTTGGTCGTCGTGACTGGTGCCGGCATCTTCCAGGACCCGCTGCGGACGCTGCGCCGGGTGCACCGCGCGCTGCTCGCCCGGCGCATGCCCGGCGTCCCGCTGCGGCTGAGGGACGACTGGCGGCCGCACTTCCCGGGGTTCTCGGACGCTGCGTGAGGCGTCGTACGCACACGTGTCCGGGATGCTGCCCCGACATCGGCCCGCCGAGGGCAGCTTCTCGGACACGTGTCCGGCGCGCCGCCCCGCCACCCCACCTCCCGGGGCAGGTTCGCGGACACGTGTCCCGCGGACCAGCGCTAGAGTCCGGCCTATGGTCTCCACCCCCCACGGCGCGGACAGCGAGGTCGGCCGCCTGGCCACCGTGATGCTGCACCGCCCCGGCAACGAGCTCAAGCGCCTGACCCCGCGCAACAACGACCGGCTGCTGTTCGACGGCATCCCGTGGGTCAGCCGAGCGCAGGAGGAGCACGACGCGTTCGCCGAGACGCTGCGCAACCGCGGCGTCGAGGTCCTCTACCTGACCGAGCTGCTCACCGAGACCCTCGAGAGCGAGCTGGCCCGCAACCACGCCATCACCAGCGCGCTGTCCGGGCTGCACCTCGGCGACACGATGCGCCGCTACCTCGCCCAGGCCCTGCGTGACCTCAGCCCCGCCGAGCTGACCGACGTGCTCACCTCGGGCATCCGCAACGACGAGGTCAGGGGCGGCCACGGCCTGGTCACCAGCCTGCTCGACCCGCACGACTTCCTCGTCGACCCGCTGCCCAACCTGCTCTTCACCCGCGACTCCAGCGTGTGGGTCCGCGACCGCGTCGCCGTGACCAGCCTCGCCATGCCCGCGCGCAAGCGCGAGACGCAGCTGACCGAGCTGATCTACACCGAGCACCCGCGCTTCGCCGGCACCCGCAAGATCCACGGCTGGCACAACGAGCACGTCGAGGGCGGCGACGTCCTCCTGCTCGCCCCCGGCGTCATCGCGGTCGGCGTCGGCGAGCGTACGACGCCCGCGGGCGTGGAGCGGCTGGCCCGCCAGGTCTTCCACGCCGACCTCGCGCACACCGTGCTGGCCGTCCCGATCGCCCAGGAGCGGGCGACCATGCACCTCGACACCGTCTGCACGATGGTCGACGTCGACAAGGTCGTGATGTACCCCAACGTCGCGGACACGCTCCGCGCGGTGACCGTGACGATGGCCGACCCCGGATCGGGCGAGTCCGACCTGACGCTGAGCGTGAGCGACTCCGAGCCCTTCCTCGTCGCGGCCGCCAAGGCGATGCAGATCGACACGCTGCACCAGATCGACACCGGACTCGACCCGGTGACCGCCGAGCGCGAGCAGTGGGACGACGGCAACAACACCCTCGCCCTCGCCCCGCGCGTCGCCGTGGCCTACGAGCGCAACGACGAGACCAACGACCGGCTCGAGGACGCCGGCATCGAGGTCGTCCGGATCGCCGGCTCCGAGCTCGGCTCCGGTCGCGGCGGGCCGCGCTGCATGAGCTGCCCTGTCGCCCGCGAGCCGCTCACCGAGGACTGACCCCCGCCGGTCGGGCGCCGCACCGGGCGCCCGTCCGGTCGGCGCTGCGGTCGACGCCGCCGTTCGAGCCGAGCCGGCAGCGTCCGGACATGTGAGAACCCGGTCGTTGTTGACGGGGGAAACAACAACGACCGGGCACTGACCAAACTACTCCGCTCGCGAGCGCATCCACAATGGTTGGCCCGGTTGTGTTCGACACGTGGTGGAGTCGTGGGCCGATCCTTACCGGATGGTCACCTGGCGGTTGGCGAGTCCGGCCCGGGCGGAGCGCTCGGCAGCGGTGAGCTCGTCGCCCTGCATGGCCTCCTCGAGGTCGGCGGCGAACTTCTTCGCGGGCTCCTCCAAGACCTCGGCGCCCGTGCCGACCGGGAGGTCCCACACCGGGGCGAGCAGGCCGTGGGCGCGGAACATGCCGACGAAGCGCGACCCCTCGGCCACCGAGTCCTGCCCGGCGGCGTGGAGGCGGGCGAGCGCGTCGAGGAGCCGGTCCTCGGGGTGCGGCATGACCCAGCGCAGGTGCTCCTTGGTGCCGACGTTGGTCCAGTACGCCGCCTCGACCGACGTGAGCCGGCTGGTGGGCATCACCCCGCCGTTGGCCTGCTCGAGGGCGGCCTCCATGGTGGCGTCGCGCTCGGGGATGTCGTCGATCCAGTAGTCGAAGCCGTCGTGGACGGTGATGTCGAGGGTCTCGTCGCTGATCAGGTCCTGCAGGGTGGGTCCCTCACCGGGGGCGCTCATCAGGCCGACGATCCCGGCCTCCTCGGTGGCCAGCGCGGCCTCCAGCACAGCGCCGAGGTCGCGCGCCGGGTTGCCGTAGGAGTGCTGCACCTGCAGGCCCAGCCAGATGTCGCCGGAGTCGCGGACCATCGCGGGCGCCGCGCCGGGCAGGAGCGTGGCCAGGCGGACGGTGCGGTCGCTGTCCTTGAGCGTGAGCGGGGCGGTGGCCGCGGGCACGAGCTCGCGCAGCGCGATCACGTCGCACTCGCCCGGCATGCCCTCGAAGGGCCGGGCCACGAAGGTCGGCGCGGCGCCACCGGCAGCGCCGTGGCAGGCCTTGTAGCGCTTGCCCGACCCGCAGGGGCAGGGCTGACGGGGGCCGACCTCGCCGGGAGCGGTGGCGGCGGACGGGGTGCGGTTGCGGGACTTCTTGGCCATACCCGGCAACCTATCCGCCGAGCAGCTCCAGCATGTAGGCCGGCCGGTCGCTGATGACGGCGGTGACGCCGAGGTCGAGGCAGACCTGCAGCTCGTCGGCGGTGTTGACCGTCCACACGTGGATCTCCCGGCCCTCCTTGACCAGGTGCCTGCCGAGGCCCGGGTGGTCGCGCAGCGCCTGGATGCCTGGACCGATCACCCAGTCGGCGCCGGCGACCGGCCGAAGCACCGGCCAGTGGTGGGCCTTGTCGACGAGCAGCACGACCTCGAGGTCGGGGGCGAGCCGGCGCACGCGCGTGACGGCGTTGAGCGAGAAGCTCATCACCCGGGCCGGCGACCCGGGTCCGTCCCACCCGAAGTCGCTGAGCGTCTCCACCAGCCGCCGCTCGACCAGGCCGCCGAAGCGCGTCGGGTGCTTGGTCTCGATCGCCAGGTCGACGTGCCGGTCGTAGTCGGCGACGGTCTCCAGCAGCTTGCGCAGCGTAAGCACCTTGCCGTCGTCGGGGTCGCGGTCGGGAGCCTCGTCGTCGAGGCCGGACCACGGGCTCTTCCACGACGAGAAGTCCAGCTCGTCGAGCTCGGCCAGGTTCATCGTGGACACCAGTCCGGCGGTGGACGCCGTACGCCGGAGGTCGCGGTCGTGCACGCAGACGAGGTGCCCGTCGGCGGTGAGCCGGACGTCGCACTCGAGGCCCTCGGCCCCCTCGTCGAGGGCCCGGACGTAGGCCGCGAGCGTGTGCTCGGCGGCGTCGTGGCTGCTGCCGCGGTGGGCGACCACCTGCGGCACGGTGCGGTCCTCACGGGCGCGGCGGCCGCGCGGCGTACGACGCATGCGCGGAAGCATCGCACGGCGCAGGCGACGCGCGCCCCACCCACGCGAGCACCCGCCCGGGCGGGGCACTGGTCCAGACCGATCCCGGGACCGGCCGCCCGCTATCCCATGGGTTTCCCGTAGATCGCGTCATCCCACTGTCGTTTCCGTCGGCGACCTGGTTAGCCTCCACGGAAGCAGCGGTACTCGCTCTCGGCGCGTGGGGATGCGCCGGGGTGCCGCTCGAAGTGGAGAACCATGGACACAGGCGTGCCTGCGGGCACCGACGTCGTCAGCACCGCGGCCCACGGGGGGACACGGTGCTGAGCTGCCAACGGCTGCTGGGGGGCAGCGTCAGTGGATGTGCTCCCGCCAGTCCTCCGGCACCCGGCCGGCCGGACCGGGGGCCGGCTGGTCGTCGGGGTGGCTCTGCGGGTCGGCCAGGCGGGGACCGGTCACACCGATCGAGCGCGTGAAGTCCCAGAACCAGTCCTCACCGGGCTCGTAGCTCTGCATCACCGGGTGACCGGTTGCCTCGTGGTGCGCGGTCGCGTGCTGTGCCGGGCTGCTGTCGCAGCACCCGACGTGGCCGCACTGCGCGCAGCGGCGCAGGTGCACCCACCAGCCGCCGTCCGCGTCGCACTCCACGCACCCCGGGCCGGACGGTGCCACTGCGGGATCGATGCCTTCTGGGCTGCCACTGGTCATGGGCCCAGCCTGCCGCGTCAGCGCCCGGCAAGGAAGCCCGGCAGCCAGTGCGCCTCCCAGGCCGGGATCTCCTGCTGCTCGACGACCGACCGCACCGGCGCCGCGTCGACCGTGCGGTAGCGACCCGACTCCCGCTGCAGGTAGTGGTAGTTCACCAGCTCGCGGCGCAGGTAGGCGAAGTCCTCGTGCACCGCGAGCAGCACCTCGTTGACCTCGGGCTCGGAGTAGTCCCGCCCCGGCTCGAACCGAGCCAGCACCTCGAGCAGCACGGCCACGCGGACCTTACGCCTGGCCGGCACGCGCTCGATGCGCCCGGCGGTGAACAGCCGCCCGACCAGGCGCTCCTGCTCGGCGCGCGCCGCCTCGTACGCCGGGTCGTACGCCGGGTCGCGGGGCGGCGGCGTCGCCTCGAGCGCCGCGCGGGCGGCGGCGTAGCCCTCACCGGTCTCGGCCATCCGGGCCCGCACGACCTGCTTGAAGTCACTGTCCTTGGTCATCGTCATCACCTTCGACTGCGCTGCGCCCCCAGTGCGCCGCTGCAGCAGGCGTGAACGACGTGGTCAGGACCTCCACCGCCCGAGGATCCGCTCCCCTTCGCCACCTCGCGCGGACTGGGGCCACGCGGTCGGCTGGGCGTTGGACGGCGCCCTGCGCCGGAGTCTCCCAGACCCCGGCGCGCCCGGCAACGCCTTTGCCTGCCGCGAAACGGTGCGACACGTGCTGCGGCGAGGCGCCACACTGGTCCCATGCCGTCGTCCAGCCAGTGGATCGCGTTCCTCGTCGCCTCGATCCTGTTCATCCAGGTCCCGGGCCCGAGCCTGCTGTTCACCATCGGCCGCGCCCTGACGGTCGGTCGCCGCGAGGCGCTCCTGTCGGTGGTCGGCAACGCGCTCGGGCTCGTGGCCCAGGTGGTGCTCGTGGCCGTCGGCCTCGGCGCCGTGGTCGCCGCCAGCGCGACGGCCTACACCGCCGTCAAGGTGGCCGGCGCGGCGTACGTCATCTGGCTCGGCGTGCAGGCGATCCGGCACCGCGGCGACGCCCGGCGGGCGATGGACGCGGGCACCCCGGTGCGCCGCGGCCACCCGGTGCGCATCGGGTTCACCGTCGGTGCGACCAACCCCAAGACCGTCGTCTTCTTCGTCGCCTTCCTCCCGCAGTTCACCGACCCGGCCGGTCCGGTCGCCCTCCAGACGATGCTGCTCGGGCTGGTCTTCGGCGTGCTCGCGGTCGCGTCCGACAGCGCCTGGGCGGTCGCGGCCGGCACCGCGCGCACCTGGTTCGCCCGCCGCCCGACCCGGCTCGACGCCCTGAGCGCGACCGGCGGGACGATGATGATCGGCCTCGGCGCCACGATGCTGGCCAGCGAGTGAGCCCGGTGCGCCTGCTCGCCCCGCTCCTGCTCGTGCTGTCGCTCGCGGCGCCGGCGTCGGCCGACCCGCCGCCCGTGCCGGCCGGGACGGACCTCGACTACCAGCTCGGCGGTCCGGCGGACGTGCCGGACCGGGTCGGGATCGTGGTGCGCGACCGCACCGAGGACCCCGTGCCCGGGCGCTACAACGTCTGCTACGTCAACGGCTTCCAGACCCAGCCGGACGCCCGCCGCTCCTGGCTCCAGCGGCGCCATCTCCTGCTCGCCGACCGCGACGGGCTGGTCGTCGACGAGGCCTGGGGCGAGTGGCTCCTCGACATCCGCACGCCGGCCAGGCGGGAGCGCCTCGCGGTGATCGTCGGCCGGTGGATCGCCGGCTGCGCGCGGGACGGCTTCGACGCCGTGGAGCTCGACAACCTCGACTCGTTCTCGCGCAGCCGGGGCCTCATCGAGACCCGGCACGCCAGGGCCTTCTCGCGACTGCTCGTCGACCGCGCGCACCGGGTCGGCCTCGCCGCCGGGCAGAAGAACTGGGCGACCTGGGACGGCACCGCCGCCGGGTTCGACTTCGCGGTCGCCGAGGAGTGCGGCCGCTACGACGAGTGCGGCGCCTACGTCGACTCGTACGGCGACCAGGTGCTCGTCGTCGAGTACCGCGCACGCGACTTCGCCCGCACCTGCGCGGCCCACGCCGACCTGCTGCCCGTGGTGCTGCGCGACCGGGACGTCACGCCGGACGGCGTACGCCGCTGGTGCTGACGCACGCCGCCGGCGCAGGGTCAGCGGACGCCGACCTCGTCCTCCACGCCGTCCGCGTCGTCGACCCCGCCCGTGCTGCCTGCGCCGCTCGTGCCTCCCGCCGAGCGCTGCCGCCGGTTGGCGAGCAGGCTGGTGGTGACGGTCGTGGCGAGGATCCCGACGATGACGAACAGCGAGGTCAGCGTGGGCACGTCGGGGACCGACGGCCACACCAGGTGCGCCCAGTGCAGCACCAGCTTGAAGCCGATGAAGCCCAGGATCGCCGCCAGGCCGTAGCTGAGGTGGACCAGCGCGCTCAGCGCACCCTCGAGCACGAAGTAGAGCGCGCGCAGGCCCAGGAGGGCGAAGGCGTTGGTGACGAACACGAGGTAGGGGTCGCCGGTGATGCCGTAGACGGCCGGCACCGAGTCGACGGCGAAGACGATGTCGGTGCCGAGCACGGCGACCGTCACCAGCGCGAAGGGCGTCAGGGCCCGCACGCCGTCACGCACCACGGTGAGCCTCGCGCCGTCGTAATCGTCGCTCACCGGCATGACCCGGCGCATCAGCCTGACCAGGCGCATCTCGCCGACGTCGACCTGGTGCTCCTCGCCCCGGACCGCGTCGCGGAGCATCTTGACGCCGGTGACGAGCAGGACGGCGCCGAAGACCAGGAACACCCAGTCGAAGCGGGACAGGGCGGCAGCGCCCAGCGCGATGAAGATCGCCCGCAGCACGAGCGCGCCGATGATGCCGTAGAGCAGCACCCGCTGCTTGAGCACCTCGGGCACGGCGAAGGCCGCCAGCAGCAACATGAAGACGAAGAGGTTGTCGACGCTCAACGTCTTCTCGACGAGGTAGCCGGTGTAGTACTCCAGCCCGCGGTCGCCGCCGTGGACGTTCCACACGTAGAGGCCGAACGTCAGCGGCAGCGCGACGTAGAACGCCGACCAGGCGAGGGCCTCCTTCATCGACACCTCGTGCGGCCGGCGGGTGGCGATGAAGTCGACGACGAGCAGGGCGAGCACCACGCCGATGGTGACGAGCCACAGGGTGGGGGACGCGATGGACGACATGGGTCTCCTCAGGATGGATGTCCTGAGGTCTCCCCCGCCGCCCGGAGGACGGCCGTTCGCCGGGGCGCCTGCGGAGGCGCCGTAGTGACCGACGAGCGTTGGTGGGGTACTCCCCTCGGGTCCGATCCTAGGCGAACCGCCAAGGGTCGCGCCAACCCGCCTGCGTAGGCTCCCCTGCATGGACGAGCTCGAGCACGACGTGGTGGTCATCGGCGGTGGGCCGGCCGGCGAGAACGCGGCGCAGTACGCCGTCGAGGGCACCGACATGACGGCAGCGATCATCGAGCGCGAGCTCCTCGGCGGCGAGTGCAGCTATTGGGCCTGCATGCCGAGCAAGGCGCTGCTGCGACCCGTCGCCGTCGCCGACATCACCGCCGACCTGCAGGGCGTCACGACCGCGCAGGTCGTCCCCTCCGAGCTCCTCGCACGGCGCGACTACTGGGTCTCGAGCTACGACGACTCCGGTCAGGTCGGCTGGGCCGAGGGTGCGGGCCTCGCGGTCGTGCGCGGCGACGGCCGACTGGCCGGCGAGCGCACCGTCGTGGTCACCTCGGCCGAGGGCGAGCGCCTGGTGCGGGCCCGCCACGCGGTGGTGATCGCCACCGGCAGCGCCGCCCACGTGCCGGACATGTACGCCGACGCCCTGCCCTGGGACTCCCGCGACGCCACCGGCGTGGTCGAGGTCCCCGACCGGCTGGTCGTCGTCGGTGGCGGCGTCGTCGCCTGCGAGGCCGCGATCTGGATGGCCGCCCTCGGCTCCGAGGTGACCCTCGTCGTGCGCGACCACCGCCTGCTCGGCCGCACCGAGCCCTTCGCCGGCGAGGCCGTGCTGAAGGGCCTGCGCGAGCGTGGCGTGACCGTGCGGCTCGGCACGTCCGTGGACGGCGTACGCCGCACCGACCCGGCCGCGACCGGCACCGGCCGCATCCACGGCGGCGCGGTCACCCTCACCACCTCGCACGGCGAGCTGCAGGCCGACGAGCTGCTGCTCGCCATCGGCCGCGCGCCGCGGCTCGACGACCTCGGGCTGGACACGGTCGGGCTGTCGGCGGACGACGTCACCTCTGGGCGGCTGCCCGAGTGGCTGCACGCCGTCGGCGACGCCAGCGGCGGGCCGCCGCTCACCCACTGGGGCAAGCACCAGGCCCGCGTCGTGGGCGCGCGCATCGCCGCCGCCGCCTCCGGCGAGGTCGCCTGGGAGCCCGACCGCGAGGCACCCGTCCCGCAGGTCGTGTTCAGCGACCCCGAGGTGGGCAGCGTCGGGATGACCGAGGCCGGGGCCCGCGACGCCGGCCACGACGTCGTCGTCACGCGGGTGCCCACCTCCGCCGCCGCCGGCACCGGGCTCCTGCGCGACCACGTCGCCGGCGAGTCGCAGCTCGTGGTCGACGCGACCACCCGCCTGCTGCTCGGCGCGACCTTCGTGGGCCCGGAGGCCGGCGAGCTGGTGCACGCCGCGACGGTGGCGATCACCGGCGACGTACCCGTCCACGTGCTCCGCCACGCCGTCGCGTCCTACCCAACCGCCTCCGAGCTCTGGCTGAGGCTGCTGGAGGACCTGCCGCGGGACTTCCGCCAGCCGCCCGCATAGACCGTGATCCCCGGCCCGCAGCGGTGAGTGAGACAGGTTCTCGAGCGTCAGAACCTGCGTCACTCACCGCTCGAAGCACCCATCGGGCCCCCAGCGGTGAGTGAGACAGGTTCTCGAGCGTCAGAACCTGCGCCACTCACCGCTCGAAGCACCCATCGGCCCGCAGCGGTGAGTGAGACAGGTTCTCGAGCGTCAGAACCTGCGCCACTCACCGCTGAGAACCCCATCGGCCGGCGGGGGCATGTCCGCGGCGCGCCCGGGAGTGCAGGAGGAGCGCCAAGGCCGGAGGAGCGAAGCGGGGGAGGCCGCGGGCGCGACGACGAACGAGCGGGCCTCCAGCGCCGCGGACACGCGAGCGTAGCGAGCCATCAAACACAGCCCTTAACCCCGCTCGCGCAGGTACCTCCCGAAGTGGGGCACGGTGAAGGCGATCCGGCCCCGCTCGCCGGAGTAGACGAGCCCCTTCTTGAGCAGCGAGTCGCGGGCCGGCGAGAGCGACTGCGGCTTCTTGCCGAGCCGGGCGGCGACGTCGGAGCTCAGCACGGCGTCCCCCTCGGCCTCGCCGGCCGCTGCCTGGTCGGCGGCCACGTCGGCCATGGCCATGAGGTAGTCGCGCTCCCCCGGTGTGGCCCGCTCGTAGCGCGAGCCGAAGAAGCCGACCGCGAGCTCGGACTCCGCCTCGGGGGCGGCGACCGCGACGTCCGCGGCGGTGATGGGCGAGCCCGGCGCCAGGTCCCACACGGCCTTGCCGTAGGCCTGGATGAAGTAGGGGTAGCCGCCCGTGGCGTCGTACATCGCGGCGAGTGCGTCAGGGTCGTACGCCGCGTCCTCGTCGGCGGCGGGCGCCTCCAGCGCGCGGTCGGCGGCGTCGCGGGCGAGCCGGTCGATGCGCTGGTAGCGGAAGAGCCGCTCGCTGTAGGACTTGCTGGCGCTCAGCACGGCCGGCAGGTGCGGCAGGCCCGCGCCGACCACGATGACCGGGAGGCCGGACTGGCTCAGCTCGTGGCACGCCGCGCAGAGGGCGGAGACGTCCTCGGCGCCGAGGTCCTGCATCTCGTCGATGAAGACGGCGACGCCCTTGCCCGCGTCGGCGGCGAGTCCGCCCACGTCGGTGAACAGCTCGACGAGGTCGATCTCGACGTCGCCCGAGTCGGCGCGCCCCCGCACCGCCGGCGCGTCGATGCCGGGGCTCCACTGGTCCTTGAGCCGCGCGCCCGTCCCGGCGTCGCGGTGGGCGAACGACTTGATGACGCCGAGGACGTGGTCGACGGAGTCCTCGTCCGAGCGACCCAGCTCGCGCACGGCCTGGTGCAGCGCGCTGCTCAGCGGCCGCCGCAGCCCCTGTCCCGGCCGGGCCTCGAGCTTGCCGGTGCCCCAGCCCTTGCGCACCGCCGCGCCGCGCAGCGCGTTGAGGAGCACGGTCTTGCCGACGCCGCGCAGACCGGTGAGCACGAGGCTGCGCTCCGGGCGCCCCTTGGCGACGCGCTCAAGGACGACCTCGAACGCGGCGAGCTGCTCGTCGCGGCCGGCGAGCTCGGGCGGGCGCTGGCCCGCGCCGGGGGCGTACGGGTTCCGGATCGGGTCCACGATGTCACCGTATCCGGCTGTCTACGATCATTCGTAGACGTCCGGACAGTGCGCGAGTCGGGTCAGCCCGCCTGCGAGGGACGCTCGAGGCGCTCCACCCGCTCCCGGGCGGCGTCGTAGGCCTCGTCGAGGCCCTGGCGCAGCACGGTGATGAGGTCGGGCACCTCGTCGGCCGCGAGCCGGAACGTCCCGGCGCAGACGTTGTCGCGCCACAGCGACAGCACGACGACCTGCTGCTCCTGGTGCCAGGTCGCGCGCAGCGAGCGCCCGTCACCGCGGGGGTCGAGGAAGACCGTCCCGGTCCGGGGGGTGCGCTGCGGGGCCATGGGACATTGTGACCCGCGACACGGGCTTCCACCAGAGCGGTTCCTGCCTAGACTCGGAGCCGTGCCCGAGCTGCCCGAGGTCGAAGCCCTCGTCCAGGACCTGCGTGGCCGCCTGGTCGGGCGGGCGATCAGCCGCGTCGACCTGGCCGCGTTCAGCGCCCTCAAGACCTTCGACCCGCCCCTCCACGCCCTCCACGGCACGCTCGTGGACGACGTCACCCGCCACGGCAAGTTCCTCGACGTCGACGCCAGCGGCGTGCACCTGGTGATCCACCTCGCCCGCGCCGGGTGGATCCGCTGGCGCGACGAGGTCCCCGCGCTGCCGGCGCGGCCCAACAGCAAGAACCCGCTCGCCGCGCGCGTCGTCATCGACGACCCCGACCTCGACGTCCAGCCCGGCCTCGACATCACCGAGGCCGGCACCCGCAAGGGCCTGGCGATCTACGTCGTCCGCGACCCGCAGGAGGTCGAGGGCATCTCCCGCCTCGGGCCCGACCCGCTCGACGACGCCTTCACCATCGACGTGCTGCGGGGCATCCTCGAGGCGGAGGGCCGCAAGCAGATCAAGGGCGTGCTGCGGATGCAGTCCATCGTGGCCGGGATCGGCAACGCCTACTCCGACGAGATCCTGCACGCGGCCCGGATGTCGCCGTTCAAGCCGGCCAACAGCCTCGAGGACGACGACCTCCAGACCTTGTACGACGCCATCCGCGGCACGTTGGGCGACGCCGTCCGCCGTGCCAGCGGGCTCGCGGCGAGCGAGCTCAAGGGCGAGAAGAAGTCGAACCTCGCGGTCCACGGCCGGACGGGCCAGAAGTGCCCGGTGTGCGGCGACGTGGTGCGCGAGGTGTCCTTCGCCGACTCGAGCCTGCAGTACTGCCCGACGTGCCAGACCGGCGGCAAGCCGCTCGCGGACCGCCGGCTGTCCAAGCTGCTCAAGTAGCCGACGGGCGGCCGTCAGGACGAGGCGGGGAGCCGGTCGGACTCACCCCCGTGAAGACCGACCGGCACCCGCGTCGTCAAGGTTACCCTGACGACGCACCGATCGTCTCACGCGGACGCGCCCTTGTCCCCGGACTTGCGGGCGAACCTCTCCCAGACGGCCTGGCGGGACACGCCCAGGGTGCGGCCGATCTCCGCCCACGAGACGTTGCGCTCACGCAGGAGGTCGACCCACTCCTGCGCGAATCCGACGTTCTGCTCCGCCGAGGCGAGGATCTGCGGCAGCGTCGCCAGCACCTCCGCGTCGGTCATGGTGTCCCACGGGAAGCTGCCGCGAGCCGCGGCCAACGCCTCCTCGTCGTGGATGGTCGCGTGGAAGTCGTCGATGCAGACCCCGCACACCTGCGCACCGAGCCCGCCGATCAGCGGGAGGTCGGTGCCGGGGCCGCCGGGCGTGCCACAGAAGGAGCAGATCCTCCCCGCGCGCGTGATCGCCATGTCCCTGCCTCCCGCCGCGATCCTACTCGCCCCGCGCCGGCCGGGTGGCCGCGTCGCGCGGGCCGGGGGCCGGCACACGGCTGTGGGAGGTCGTCACCCGGTGGACCCGGACGTCTCCGGCAGCTGGGGCAGCTCGATGTCGTCGAGGGGGTTGCCGCACGTCTCGGTGAGGTACGTCGCGAACGCGTCGGCCTGCTTCCGCGCCTCCTCCGACGCGTCGGCACCCCCCGCCTGGAGCTCCTCGAGCTCCTCGATCGAGAAGTCCGACGCGTCGACCTGCGCGGCCTGCTCGACGAGCGCCTCGAAGCCGGCGCGCGCGTCGTCCGGGATGCCCTCGGGCGTCCCGACCTCCGCGAGGTCGGCGCCCCAGGCCTTGACCGCCTGCGCCATCTCCTCGTCGCTCGGCACCTCAGGACGGGTGGTGTCGCGGGGCACGAGGTCGGTGAGGAAGTCGGTCTGCGTCGCGCAGAACTCCGTCGTGGTCGCGCCGGTGGGGGCACCCCTGTCCTCGGCGCCGTTCCCGCCGCCACCCGCGGCGCCGCCGTCGCTCCCGCCGTCGCCCCCGCAGGACGCGGTGACGACGCCGACGAGCAGCACGGCGCTGGTCACGGTGAGGCGGACACAGGCACGGGCAGTCATCGGTTCCCCTTCGCTGGGACGCGGTCGCGTCCCGTCAACGGGGTCCAGCCTCGCGCCCATCGGACCCGTCGTCCAACCCGAGGGCCTCCGGCAGCGGGACGCGCAGGGTGCGCTCGAGCTGCTCGAGGTACTCCGCGCGCGGACGTCGTACGACGCCCAGCGAGGCCAGGTGGGGGGTCTGCCACTGCACGTCGAGGAGCCGGTGCTCGGCGTGGTGGTCGCGCATCAGCTCCACGAGGCCGAGCAGGGCGACCTTGGAGGCGTCGGTCTCGCGGTGGAACATCGACTCGCCGGCGAAGAGGCCGCCGATGCCGACGCCGTAGAGCCCGCCGGCGAGCCGGCCGTCGCGCCACGCCTCCACGGAGTGCGCCCAGCCCAGCCGGTGCAGCCGGCCGTAGGCGTGCACGAAGTCGGAGGTGATCCAGCCGTCGGCGCGGTCCGGGCTGCCGCAGGCGGCCAGCACCTCGTCGAAGGCGGTGTCGACGCGGATCTCGAAGTCGCGGGCCGAGCGCCGCAGCGAACGGCTGACGCGGACGCCGTCGAGCGGCAGGACCCCGCGCTCGACGGGCGAGAACCAGCCGAGGTGCTCCTCGCCCGCGAGGCTGACCGGCATCGGGAACAGGCCCCGGGCGTAGGCGGCGACGAGCGTGCCCGGCTCGAGGTCCGCGCCCAGCGCGACGAGGTCGTCGTCGGGGTCCCAGCTCGCCTGCGGCGGGAACGCCCACGGCGTCGGAGCAGGGGCGATCGGCACGGTCCCCACGCTAGCGACCCGGTCGGCAGGACGAGCGCCTTCGCGCTCGCCGTACGATCGGGGCATGGGCCTCAAGCAGACCGTGAGCCGCCAGCTGGCGCCGAAGATCCCCGAGCTCGCCCCGGGTCTCACGACCACGTTCGTGCGCGTCGCGCTCGACCGCGCCATCCGGGGTGTCGGCCCGCTGGCCCCGGCCGCGGCGGCGGCCGACAAGCAGCTCGCCGAGCAGAAGGGCGACGTCGACCGGGCGATCCACGAGGTCATCGAGAACAACGTCCGCATGGCCGGCGCGCAGGGCTTCGTCACCAACGTCGGCGGGCTCGTGACGATGGCCGTCACCATCCCGGCCAACGTCGCAGGCCTGGCGCTGCTCCAGTGCCGCATGGTCGCCGGGATCGCCCACCTGCGCGGTCACGACCTCTCGGACCCGCGGGTGCGCAACGCGATTCTCGCGCTGCTGCTCGGTGAGGAGCAGGTCAAGACCCTCGTCAAGAAGAAGAAGCTCCCCACCACCCCGATGGCGCTGGCCACCGCCCCGGCCCACGACCCGTCGATCGACGGCATGATCTCCGCCGTCGTCGCCACCGACATCATCGCCCGCATCGCCGGCAAGCGGCTCGCGACGACCGTCGCGCGCCGCGTGCCCGTGGTCGGCGGGGTGGTCGGCGCCGGGGCCGACGGCTTCCTCACCTGGAAGATCGGCCGCTACGCCGACCGGGAGCTGCTGCCCCGCAAGCGCTGAGCCGCAGGCTCAGTGGGCGAGCTTGAGGCCCACGACGCAGCCGACGAGCCCGCACAGCAGCAGCACCCTGGTCAGGCTGGCCGGCTCGTCGCCGGTGACCATGCCCCAGGCCACGGTGAGCGCGGCACCGATCCCGACCCAGACGGCGTACGCCGTCCCGATCGGCAGCGTGCGCATGGCATAGCCGAGCCCGGCCATGCTGGCCGCGATCGCGACGAGGAACACCAGGCTCGGGGCGAGGCGGCTGAACCCCTCGCTCCGGCCGAGCGCGACCGCCCACACCGCCTCGAGCGCACCTGCCAGGACCAGCACGAACCATGCCATGACGACTCCTCGTGGCCGTCTTGTCGCGGTCCGGGTACGGCTCCCTCGTCCGGCAGCCGGGGTTCCCGGCTGACGGGGCCACCGTAGCGAGTCGCCGTCAGCGGCCCGCCGGAGGACCGACGGCGCTCCCTACGTCCGGCCCCGCATGCGCCGGTAGGCGTCGAGCGTCCCGCGGCCGGCCGGAGACTCCTCGAGGGTGGTGACGACCTTGCGGCGGACCCGGAAGGACGGCGTCATCCGGGCCCGGTCGCGCTCCTCGTGGGCCTCGCGGACCTCGGCGTGGAGGCGCTCCTCCACCGCGCGCAGCCGCGCGCCCTCGACCAGCAGGGCGCTGATGGCGTCGAGGGCGGGCCCCAGCAGCTCCTCGGCCGTCGCGGTGTCGGGGTCGGCGAACGTGCCGGGGTCGGGACCGGCGAGGTCGTCGAGCGAGCCCACGACGTCGTAGCCCCGCTCCGCCAGCACGGCCACCCACTCGCGCGAGAGCTGCTGGGCCCACGCGTGGTCGTCGGGCGAGAGACCCAGCCGCGCCGACGACATGCTGCGGGACAGGGTCTGGTGGGCGAGGAGCTCGCGCACCAGCGGGCGGTAGTCCGGCGGCGCGATGACCGAGGTGACCCGCTCGTTGATGCTGCGCAGCAGCGAGATCTCCGGCACGCCGAGGGACGGGTTCTCCCGCTCGGCGGTGAGGTCGAGCGGGAGGTCGTCGAGGCCGAAGGTGCGCGAGAAGCGGCGCCACAGCTCACCGCGGTCCGAGCCCGAGGGCGGCAGGGTGACCAGGTGCACCCGCTCCGGGGGGAGCGAGCCGCCCCACCGCTCGAGGATGTCCGGGATCTCCTGCACCGCCCAGAACCACGACCCGATGCGGGACTCGCGGGCCGGGTCGCGGATGGTGCGAAGGAACTTGGCGTAGGTGATGTGGCTGCGGTGCTTGACGTTCTCCTGCCACTCGGCAGGGATCTGGCGGACCAGGTCCCGCACCGACAGGACGAGGTGGACCTCGGCGTCCCCCAGCGAGGCGAGCGCGCGCTCGACCTGCGTCGGGGTGGCCCGCGCGAAGATCTCGTGGCTGATGATCGAGGTGCCGTGCCACGCACGCACCTCGTCGGCGAGCCGGTCCCACGCGCCGACCGCCTCGGTCTCGATGCCTCCCCACGGCAGCGTCATCAGATCCAGCGCGGCGAGGAAGTGCGCGTCGAAGCGGTCGGCGGGATAGAGGATGTCGTGCTCGCGCAGCACGGACTGGTTGCGGAACAGCACGTCCTGCAGGTAGGACGTGCCGGTCTTGGGGCAGCCCACGTGCAGCAGCACTCGCCTGCTCACCGCTCCACCTGCCTCTCTGCCGTGCCCTCTGCCGTGCCCTCTGCCTGGCTCGCCGTCTGTCGTGCGGCCCGCTCGCGCCACGTCGGGTCGACGACCATCCTGATCGCCAGGTCGAGGACCCGGTCGTCGTCGACGACGCCGCTCGCGGTGACGGACGGCACCGCGCGGGGCGCGAGGTCGGCGAGGTCGCCGACGACAGGGTAGCCAGCGCGGGTCAGTCGGCGGGTCAGCCGGGCCGCGGACGACGCGACCCATGCGCGCTCACGATCGGGCAGGCCGACCGGTGCGGCGCCGGAGTCCGGGATCCGGCGCTGGAGGGTCCGCATGAGGGCGGGACGCTCGGCGACCGGCGCCCGCAGTCCCACCACGGAGGCTACCCGCCGTCCGAGCTCGGCCTGCTCGGCCCCCGGCACGCGGACCTGGGGCAGGTGGCGTACGCCGAGCTGGCGGGGCAGCTGCTCGAGGTCGGTGACGACCCGCACGTAGGGCCGGCGCCCGCCCCAGCGGTGCACGGAGTCGTCGAGGTCCACCCGCGGCGGGAGCTGGTCGCGCTCCCGCCAGTAACGCAGCCAGTCGCCCCAGGGCCGGGAGCCGTGCTCGAAGCACCGTTGCGCCCAGGCGTGCGCCAGCATCACGTCGAGGGGGGCGCCGACCGCGACGACGAACGGTCGCGGCCCACCCTCCGGGCGGCCTCGCCCCACCAGGTGCTCACGGGCCGCCGTGGTGACCAGGGGGTCCCCGACCAGCCGGAACCTCCGCCGCCACGGCCGCGCCCACCGGGTGCGGACCGGGTCGGGACCGAGGGCCACCAGGTCGTCGGCGACCAGCACGCTCGCGACGCGGAGCAGCTCGTGCGCGCTGACCGCCGCGGGGTCGACCGGCTGCGGGCCGAAGGAGGACACCGGGAGGCCGACGAGCGGGAGGTCCGCCTTGCCCCGGCCCGCCGCGGTCGTGGTGAGGACCCGGTCCGCGAGGCGGGCGCGGAAGGCGTCGTCACGCCGGGCCGGGACGCCCGATGCCACGGCGAGGTTGACGCGGCGCAGCAGCTCGAGCTGCTGGGCGCCCGGGAGCCGAGCCCCCTCCGGGCCGCCGCGGTCCGGGCCGGCCGCGTCCGCACGTCCGGGCCACGCCAGCCACGGCGTCGTACCGCCGGCGCGCAGGTGGGCGACCCAGCCGTGTGCGGGCGCGGTCGACGTGGTCAACGGTCGCGCAGCCGACGCGCGGTCTCGCGGAGCCGGCCGCCCACCGTGTCGGCGGAGGCGCGGTTGGCGGCCTCCTGCGTCATCACGGTGAGCGCGTCGAGCGCCGCGCCGAGCTCGAGCTTGGCGCGCACGCGATCGGGGTTGCGCCACTTCTCGTCCTCGGCGGGACGGCGCGGGCGCAGGTCCTCGACGTCGCCGACCACGTCGACGCCGCTGCCCTTGATCCACTCGATCCACACCTGGGCGCGCTCCTCGGCGAAGTCGTAGCGCTCGGGGGGCAGCCGCACCGGGATGGCCGTGCGCGAGACCAGCACCTCCTGCGCGAGGACCTCGCGGATGAGGTTGTCGTAGGCCGGCTCGCGCCACACACCCAGCTCGAGGCGGCGGTTGAGCTTGCGCAGCAGCGAGGTCTCGGCGATGCCGAGGGAGCGGTTGTCGCGCTCGGAGTCGAGCGGCGCCCAGGCCGGGTCGATGCCGAAGGCCCGGCAGAAGCGCAGCCAGAGCTCGTCGCCGTCGGGGCCGCGGTCGTGGGGGACGGTGACGACGTGGAGGCGCTCGGGCGGCAGCTTGGCGCCCCACTGCGACATCACCCGCGGCAGGTCCATGGCGTTGAAGAACCAGGTCTGCCCGCGCTCGACCTTGGTGAGGAAGCGGCGGAAGGGCCACTTGCGGCCCTGCTTGATCGACTCCTGCCACGCCGCCGGCAGCTGGCGGCCCAGGTCGCGCGCGGAGTAGACGACGTGGACCTCGTTGCCGGCCAGGTCGTTCATCGCCTTCGCGATCTTGTCGGGCTTGGCGCCGGCCAGGATCTCGTGGCTGATCACCACGTTGCCGTCGGAGCGGTTGACCCGCTTCACCATCGCGTCCCACGAGCCCTTGGCGTGCCCGGGGACGCCGCCCCAGTCCTGGTCGAGCAGGTCGAGCGCGGCGCGGAAGTGGAACATGTCGGACCTGCCGGCGCGCGGCGACGGGATGACGATGCCGTGCCGCGCGAGCGAGGCCGCGTTGAGCATCAGGCGGTCCTGCAGGTAGGTCGTGCCGGTCTTGGGGGCGCCGATGTGGAGGTGGACGACGCGGCTCATGGCGCTGATTGTGCCCGAGTCGGGGTCGTCCAGTGGGAACCGGTCGTCGACTGGCGCCTCGGGCAACCGTTCGCCACCGGACTACCCCGCGGACCCGAGGGCTCGTACGACGGCGCTGGGGCTGGGGCGACCCAGGCGGCCGGCCATCCACACGCTGGTGGCGACGACGGCGTCGAGGTCGACCCCGTGCTCGATCCCCAGCCCGGTGAGCATCCATACCAGGTCCTCGGTCGCGAGGTTGCCGGTGGCCGACTTGGCGTAGGGGCAGCCGCCGAGCCCGCCCGCGCTGGCGTCGAAGGTCGTGATGCCGGCCTGCAGCGCCGAGAACGTGTTGGCGAGCGCCTGGCCGTAGGTGTCGTGGAAGTGCATCGCCAACCGGTCGGTGCCGACGCCAGCGTCGGCGAAGGCGGCCACGAGGGCCCGCACGTGCCCGGCGGTCGCGACGCCGATCGTGTCACCGAGGCTGAGCTGGCTCGCGCCGAGGTCGAGCAGCCGCGTCCCGGCCGTGACGACCTGCTCGATCGGCACCGCGCCCTCCCAGGGGTCGCCGAAGCACATCGAGACGTAGGCCCGGACGTCCATCCCGGCCTCGCGGGCGCGCGCGACCGTCGGCTCGAACATCGCGAACTGCTCGTCGAAGGTGCGGTTGAGGTTCTTGGACGCGAAGGTCTCCGTGGCGCTGCCGAAGATCGCGATGTGCTCCAACCCGAGCTCGAGGGCCCGGTCGAGGCCGCGCTCGTTGGGCACGAGGACCGGGAGGTGCCGGCCCTCCTTGCCGAGGTCGGCCATCAGCTCGGCGGCGTCGGCGAGCTGCGGCACCCACCGCGGGTGGACGAACGAGGTGGCCTCGACGATCGGCAGCCCCGCGGCGACGAGGCGTCGTACGAACTCGGCCTTGACCTCGACCGGGACGACCGACTGCTCGTTCTGCAGGCCGTCGCGGGGGCCGACCTCGTAGATCGTGACCCGCTCGGGGAGCCCGTCGGCGCGCACGGTCATGGGGAGGTCGCTCATGCGTCCGCCTCGACCGTGAAGAGGACGGCGCCGAGCTTCACGAGGTCGCCGACGGAGGCGCCGACCGTGGTCACGGTGCCGGCGAAGGGCGCCTTGAGCGCGAGCTCCATCTTCATCGCCTCCATCACCCCCAGCGTCTCACCCTCCGCCACGGCCTGGCCCTCGGCGACGCCCACCGCGAGGACGGTGCCGGGCATGGGCGCGAGCAGGGTGCCGTCCCCGGCCGCGGCGGCGTGGTCGCCGAACGGGTCGAGCCGCTCCCACACCCAGCGCTGGCCCCGGTGCACGACCTCGACGACGTCGCGCTGCACGTTGAGCACGGCGCGCTCGGCGCGGCCGTCGACGAGCAGGTGGACGGTGTGGTCGGCCGCCGACATCAGGCGTACGTCGTGCTCGCGACCGGCGCGCGTCACCCGGTCGCGGTGCCGGTCGACCAGCACCGGCTCGTCGCCCAGGACGACCGTGTCGGGTGCGGGGTCGGCTCCCATCCGCCAGCCGTCGGCCTGCCACGGCCCATGCTGCCCCATCGTGTCGAGCAGCACCTCGGTGAAGGCCGCGAACACCACGGCGAGCTCGTCGTCGGGCGCTGGGACCTCGTGCCGGTCGAGCCAGGCGGTGTCGATCGAGGCGTCGCGGAACTCGTCGGAGGCGGCGAGCGTGCGCAGGAAGCCGGTGTTGGTGGTGATGCCGAGGACGGCGGTGTCCTCGAGGGCGGCGACGAGGGTGGAGCGGGCGGCCTCGCGGTCGGCGCCCCAGGCGATCACCTTGCCGAGCATCGGGTCGTAGGAGGTGCTGACCTCCTGCTCGGGCTCGAGGGCGTGGTCGACGCGGACGCCCTCGCCGGACGCCCACCGCACGATCGACGTGCGCCCGGCCTGCGGCAGGAAGCCGTGGAAGGAGTCCTCGGCGTAGACGCGGGCCTCGATGGCGTGGCCGTCGAGGCTGATCTCGTCCTGCCCGAAGGGCAGCGGCTCGCCGGTCGCCACGAGCAGCTGTAGCTCGACGAGGTCCACCCGCTCGCCCGCCACCCGGACGACCTCCTCGGTGACCGGGTGCTCGACCTGGAGCCGGGTGTTCATCTCGAGGAAGTAGAACTCGCCGGTCGCGTCGTCGAGCAGGAACTCGACCGTGCCGGCGCCGGTGTAGCCGCACTGCGCGGCGAGCGCGACGGCCGAGGACGTGATGGCGGCCCGCTGCTCGTCGCTGATGGTCGGTGCGGGCGCCTCCTCCAGCACCTTCTGGTGGCGCCGCTGGGTCGAGCAGTCGCGCTCGAAGAAGTGCAGGACGTGTCCGTGGCCGTCGCCCATCACCTGCACCTCGATGTGGCGCCCGGACTCGACGTAGGTCTCCACCAGGATGGTGTCGTCGCCGAAGGACGAGCGGGCCTCGCGCTGCGCGGCGGCGAACGCCTCGTCGTAGTCGGCCGCCGACCGCACGATCCTCATGCCCTTGCCGCCACCGCCGGCCGCGGCCTTGACCAGGACGGGGTAGGTGAACGTCGCGGGGTCGTCCTCGAGCGCGTACGACGGCACGACCGGCACCCCGGCCGCGGTCGCGACCTCGCGGGCGGCGTCCTTGCGGCCCATCGCGTCCATCACGTCGGCGGACGGGCCGACCAGCGTGATGCCGGCCTCGGCGAGCGCGCGGGCGAACGGCGCCCGCTCGGAGAGGAAGCCGTAGCCGGGGTGGACGTAGCTGGCGCCGCTGTCCCGCGCCGCGGCGACGACCGCGTCGACGTCGAGGTAGGACCCCACCCGCACCGCGAGGTCGGCGGCCCGCACGTGCGGAGCGCCGGCGTCGAGGTCGGTGTGGATGGCGACGGTGCGCCACCCGAGGCGGCGCGCGGTGCGCATGACCCGCAGCGCGATCTCGCCACGGTTGGCGATCAGGACGGTGTTCATGGTCCTCACATCCGGAAGATGCCGTAGCGGGGCTCGGGGATGGGCACGTACGACGTCGCCGCCAGCGCCATGCCCAGCACCCGGCGGGTGTCGGCGGGGTCGATGATCCCGTCGTCCCACAGCCGCGCGCTGGCGTAGTAGGGCGAGCCCTGGGTCTCGTACTGCTCGCGGATCGGGGCCTTGAAGGCCTCGACGGCCGCCTCGTCCTCGAGGTCGCCGCGGGTGTCGTTGCGCACGGTCGCCAGCACCGACGCGGCCTGCTCGCCGCCCATCACCGAGATGCGCGCGTTGGGCCACATCCACAGGAAGCGCGGGTCGTAGGCGCGCCCGCACATGCCGTAGTTGCCGGCGCCGAAGGAGCCGCCGATGACGACGGTGAACTTCGGGACGACGCTGCAGGCGACCGCGGTGACGAGCTTGGCGCCGTCGCGGGCGATGCCCTTGTTCTCGTACTCGCGCCCGACCATGAAGCCGGTGATGTTCTGGAGGAAGACCAGCGGGATCCCGCGCTGGTTGCACAGCTCGATGAAGTGCGCGCCCTTGAGGGCCGACTCGCTGAACAGGATGCCGTTGTTGGCGACGATGCCGACCTCGTAGCCGTGGATCCGGGCGAAGCCGCACACCAGCGTGTCTCCGTAGAGCTTCTTGAACTCGTGGAACCGGCTGCCGTCGACCACGCGCCGCACGACCTCGCGCACGTCGTACGGCGTGCGGGTGTCGGTCGGCACGACGTCGTAGAGCGACTCCGGCGGCTCGTGCGGCTCCTCGACGTCGGCGGCCGGCTCGCGGGCCGGGCGGACGGCGGGCAGGGTGTCGACGATCGAGCGGACGATGGCGAGCGCGTGGGCGTCGTCCTCGGCGAGGTGGTCGACCACCCCGGACGTCCGGGCGTGCACGTCGCCGCCGCCGAGGTCCTCGGCCGTCACGACCTCGCCGGTGGCAGCCTTCACCAGCGGCGGGCCGCCGAGGAAGATCGTGCCCTGGTTGCGCACGATGACCGTCTCGTCCGACATCGCCGGCACGTAGGCGCCGCCGGCCGTGCACGAGCCCATGACGCTGGCGATCTGGGGGATCCCCTGCGCGGACAGGTTCGCCTGGTTGAAGAAGATCCGGCCGAAGTGCTCGCGGTCGGGGAACACCTCGTCCTGCATGGGCAGGAAGGCTCCGCCGGAGTCGACGAGGTAGATGCAGGGCAGGTGGTTCTCCGCGGCGACGGTCTGGGCGCGCAGGTGCTTCTTGACCGTCATCGGGTAGTAGGTGCCGCCCTTGACGGTGGCGTCGTTGGCGACCACGACGCACTCGCGGCCGGACACGCGGCCGATCCCGGCGACCACGCCGGCGGACGGGACGGCGTGGTCCTCGGCCTCGCCGCCCGCTCCGGCGCCGTACATGCCGTACGCCGCCAGCGGCGCCAGCTCGAGGAACGGGCTGCCGGGGTCGAGCAGCCGGTCGACCCGGTCGCGAGCCAGCAGCTTGCCGCGGTCGGTGTGCTTGCGGCGGGCGCTCTCCGAGCCGCCGAGGCGGACCCGCGCGAGCCGCGCGCGCAGGTCGTCGACGAGCTCACGCATCGTGGCGGGGACCGGTGGAGGGGCCGGGGTGGCGCTCAGGGGCTCGGACACCCGGTCAGGTTAGCGATCGTTAACCTCACGCGTCCACCCCGGCGGCGTCCGTCGCCCCTCCTGGTTAGCAGCCACTAACCTCGCCTCCGTGACCCCTCGTCGCCAGCAGATCCTCGACATCGCGGCCGAGCTCTTCGCCGCGCGCGGGTTCCACGGCGTCTCGGTCGCCGAGCTGGGCTCCGCCTGCGGGATCTCGGGGCCCGCGCTCTACAAGCACTTCGAGTCCAAGGACGCGATGCTCGCCGAGATGCTGGTCCGCATCAGCGAGACGCTGCTCGCCGAGGGGCGGGCGCGGGTGGCCAAGGCCGACGGGGCTCGCGAGGCGCTCGCCGCGCTCGTCGAGTGGCACATCGAGTTCGCGCTCGACCACCGCGCCCTCATCGTCGTCCACAACCGCGACTGGAGCAGCCTGCCCGACGAGGCGCGCGAGCGCGTGCGCGCGCTGCAGCGGGCCTACGTCGACGTGTGGGCCACCGAGGTACGCCGCTTCGACGGCGACCTCAGCCCCGAGGCCTCGCGCACCCGGGCCCACGTGCTGTTCGGGCTGCTCAACTCCACGCCGCACAGCGGCCGGCTACCCGACCCGCAGATGCACGACGTGCTGCGCGACATGGCCCACGGCGCGCTCGGGCTCGGCTGAGCCGGTCCCTCCCGGCATCCCGTCCGGGCGTCCCGCGCGGCGGGAAGTGGGGCCCAGCACGCCCGATAGGGTGAGGTCATGAAGCTCAGTGAGAACCTCGAGCACGCCTTCAACGCCCAGATCACGCTGGAGTTCCAGGCGTCGCTGGTCTACCGCCAACTCGCGATCGAACTCGAGCTGATGGACCTGTCCGGCATCGCACGGTGGTTCCGGGCGCAGGCCGACGAGGAGATCCTGCACGCGCACAAGTTCATCGACCACGTCTCCGACCGCGACAACCACCCGCGCATCGGTGCCGTCCAGGCCCCGGTCGCCGAGGTGGGGAGCGTGCTCGACGCCTTCGAGGCGGCGTTCGCCCACGAGCAGAAGGTCTCGGAGTCGATCCGCAGCCTCTACCGCCAAGCCGAGGCCGAGGGCGACCTCGACTCCCGCCCGCTGCTCAACTGGTTCCTCGAGGAGCAGATCGAGGAGGAGGCGACGGTCAGCGAGATCGTCGGCCGGGTCAAGATGATCAACGAGGACGGCCCGGGCCTGCTCCGCCTCGACGAGGAGCTCGGCGCCCGGCTGCCCGTCGCGCCGGCCGAGCCGCGCTGACGCCGCGGGGCTCGTTTGTTGCCGGACGACCCCCCGTGGTGGCGGCACATCGCACCGCGGGGCCCCTCCAGCGTGCGATCCGCCGCCACCCCGCGCCGTACGCCCCCGCTGAGCCGCGACCCGCGTCACCAGGCGTCGAACGGGTGCTCCAGCTGGAGCAGCCGAGCGGCCCGCACCGCCGCGTCCTCGGCCACGACGAGGTCGTCGAGCTGGTCCGGCCCTCCGGCGGGCTCCGTCGCGTCCGCGCCGCCCGGACCGCCGTCGTCGCCCACGGCCACGTGTGGCGTCGTGATCCGGTGCAGGTCGCGCAGCACCCGCTCACGTGAGAGCCCGCGCAGGTGGGTCAGCACGAACGGATCCGCCTGGATGAGCCAGGCCAGCTGCGTCAGCACCGCGAGCGCGTGGGGGCACGGGTCCAGCCAGGCGTCGCAGGTGCACGCCGAACCCAGCTCGCCGCCGTAGGGCAGCAGCTCGACCCCCGCCTCCTCCACCGCCTCGACCATGGAGTGCGGCAGCTGGCCGGTCATCAGGGCCCCGATGCGGCCGGACTCCGCCGCCACCAGCTCGGTGAACGCCGCCGCGTCGGACTCGTCGAGCACCGGGACGGTCACCTCGACGGTCCACGCGTCCTGGCCGTCGGTGACCGCGGCGACCGCCCCGCCCTCGGCGACGGTGATGGAGCCGACCGAGCCGGCGCGAGCCAGCGCGCGCCCCTTCCGCAGGTCCTGGGCGCTGAAGGCCGCCTCCTCGACGGCACGCAGCACCGCCTTGCTCCACCAGGTGCCGGCCCCGGCGCCGCGGCGCGCGGCCAGCCGGGGGTAGGTCGTGCCGCTGGCCGGGGTGGTCACCGGCGCAGCTCCACGAGCTCGCGCAGCTCGGCGTCGGACAGCTCCGTGAGCGCGGTCTCGCCACCGGCCAGCACCGAGTCGGCCAGCGAGCGCTTGCGTGCCAGCAGCTCGGCGATCTTCTCCTCGATGGTGCCCTGCGTGATGAAGCGGTGCACCTGCACCGGCTTGGTCTGCCCGATGCGGTAGGCCCGGTCGGTGGCCTGGTCCTCGACGGCCGGGTTCCACCAGCGGTCGAGGTGGATGACGTGGTCGGCGCGGGTGAGGTTGAGGCCCGTGCCGCCCGCCTTCAGCGACAGCAGGAAGACCGGCGTGCCCCCGGCCTGGAACCTTGCCACCATCGCGTCGCGCTCGCGCACCGGCGTGCCGCCGTGGAGCAGCTGGTGGGGCACGCCGGCCGCGGCGAGGTGGCGCTCGAGCAACCGGGCCATCGCGACGTACTGGGTGAAGACGAGCACGGCCCCGTCCTCGGCGATCACGGTGCCGACCAGCTCGTCCAGGAGCTCGATCTTCTCCGAGCGGCCGCGCATCTTGGGGTTGGGCTGGCGCAGGAAGTGGGCCGGGTGGTTGCAGATCTGCTTGAGGCCGGTCAGCAGCTTGAGCACGAGGCCGCGGCGGGTTTCCTCGTCGGCCTCCTCGATGCGGCGCATCGACTCGCGCACGAGCGTCTCGTAGAGGACGACCTGCTCGCGGGTGAGCCCGAGCAGGTGGTCGGTCTCGGTCTTGGGCGGCAGCTCGGGGGCGACGCCGGGGTCGGACTTGCGCCGCCGCAGCAGGAAGGGACCGATGAGGTCGGCGAACTGGCGCGCCTTGGTGGGCTCGAGGCCCGACTCGATCGGCCCCGCCCACACCTTGCGGAAGGCGTTGCGGCTGCCCAGCAGCCCCGGGATCGCCCAGTCGAGGATCGACCACAGCTCGGTGAGGTCGTTCTCGACCGGCGTGCCGGTCAGGGCGACCCGCGCGGTGCTCGGGATGGTGCGCAGCGCGCGGGCGGCGGCGGACCGCGAGTTCTTGACGTGCTGTGCCTCGTCGGCGACGACGAGGTCCCACGGCACCTCCGCCAGCAGCTCGGCGTCGTTGCGCATCGTGCCGTACGTCGTCAGGACGAAACCGCCGCTGACGCCGTCGAGGTCGCGCGCGCTGCCGTGGTGGCGGCGTACGGCGACCCCGGGCGCGAAGCGGCGGATCTCGGCCTCCCAGTTGCCGAGCAGCGACGCCGGGCAGACCACGAGCGTCGGGGCGCCACCGCCCTCCCCCGCCCGGTGGAGGTGCAGCGCGATGAGGGTGATCGTCTTGCCGAGCCCCATGTCGTCGGCCAGGCAGGCACCGAGCCCGAGCGAGGTGAGCTCCGCCAGCCAGGACAGCCCACGGCGCTGGTAGTCGCGGAGCTCGGCGTCCAGCGCGGCCGGGACGGCCACGAGGTCGCCGGTCACCGCCTCCCGGACCCGGTCGCGGACCTTGAGCAGGCTCGCGCCGACCACGGCCTCGTAGGGAGCGTCCTCGATGTCGACGACGCCGGTGAGGGTGGCGGCGAGGGCCTGCACGGGCGTCACCGTGCGGATCAGCCGCTTGCGGGCGCGCTTGATGACCGCCGAGTCGACCGCGACCCAGTTGTCGCGGAGCTTGATGATCGGGCTGGTCGTGCGCGCCAGCTCGTCCATCTCGTCGGCGGTGAGCTCCTCGCCGTGGAGGGAGAGCTGCCACTCGAACCCGAAGAGGGCCTGCGGTCCGAAGAGCCCGTCCTGCAGCGGCTCCTCGCGTCGGCCGGCGGCCTTCTGGTGCCCGAGCTCGACGCGCTGGGTCACCTCGCGGTCGAGGTACTTCGGCCACATCACCGGGTGGCCCGCCTCGGTCAGCGCAGCGGCGCCGCCGTCGAGGAGGGAGAGGATCTCGTCGGAGTCGAGGGTGATCTCGTCGGGGATGCGGAGGTCGAGCAGCCGGTCGAGCACCGACCACGCGTCGGCCGCCGAGCGCAGCGCGATCGCGGCGTGGGTGCGGGCCCGCTCGCCGAACCCGTGGGCGGCGTCGGGGCCGGCGTCGGCCCACAGCTCGGAGGCGTCGGCGACGTGGGCGGCGTTGTCGACCGCGTGCACCTGCATCACCAGCCGCACGGCGCCGGCGACCAGCTCCTCCTCGTCGGCCTCGATGCGGAAGGAGATCGAGACGAGGTGGGGTCGGTCGTCGCGGCCGCGCGCCCGGATGCGGGCGATGCGCTGCTGGAGCCGGTCGCTGAAGTCGTCGGGGCTCGACGGCGGCGGGGTGCGCACGGTCGCGGCCGGGGCCCGGTGCCGCGACCGGCCGGGAGTCGTGCGGGGCATCGTGTCGACCACGGCGTCGAGGAGCCCGCGCACCATGCCCTCGGCGGTCGCCTCGTCGAAGCCGTCGGAGGCCCGGGCCCGGGCGAGCTCGCCGATGCGGCGCTCGTCGGCGGTGTCGAGCCCGGCGACCTGCCAGTGCCGGCCCTCCGGGTCCGGTGCGAAGCGGCCGGACGCGACGAGCTGCAGGCCCATCAGCGCGGCGCCGGCCAGCAGCGCGACCGAGGGGTGGATGTCGGCCCGGTCGCGGACCTTGCCCAGCACCGGCAGCGCACCGCGGATCGGCATGACGATCGTGCGGCGGTCGTCGGTGAACTCGACCGACCCCTCGCGGGGCGGCTCGCCCACCAGCAGCCTGGCGGGGCCGGTGACCGGGACGACACTCATCCGGTGTTCCTCATGCAGGCACCTCTCGCAGGACGGTCAGCAGGCTAACGCCCCGGACCGACAGGGAGTTCCCGCTACGGTCGGCCCATGGACGTCTCGGGCCTGCTGGCCGCCCACCCGGTCATCGACGGGCACAACGACCTCCTCTGGGCGGCGCGCGAGGCGACGGCGTACGACTTCACCCGCCTCGACGTCGGCGCCGGCGGCACCCCCACCCACACCGACCTCCCGCGGATGCGCGCCGGTGGCGTCGGCGCGCAGTTCTGGTCGGCGTACGTCCCCTGCCGGCTCACCGGCGACGCGGCCGTCAGCGCCACGCTCGAGCAGGTCGACGCCGCCCGCCTCCTCACCAGCACGTACGCCGACCAGCTCGCGTGGGCGACGACCGCCGACGAGGTCGAGCAGGCGTGGGCGACGGACCGGATCGCCTCCCTGGTCGGCGTCGAGGGCGGGCACTCGATCGCCTCCTCGCTCGGCACCCTGCGGGCGCTGCACACGCTCGGCGTGCGCTACCTGACGCTCACCCACAACGCCAACACGCCGTGGGCCGACTCGGCCACCGACGCCCCGGTCGCCGGGGGCCTGACCGCCTTCGGCCGCGAGGTCGTGCGGGAGATGAACCGGATCGGGATCATGGTCGACCTCTCCCACGTCTCGGCCGACACGATGCGCGCGGCGCTGGAGGTGGCGGAGGCGCCGGTCGTGTTCAGCCACAGCTCGGCGCGTGCGGTCACCGACAGCCCGCGCAACGTCCCCGACGACGTGCTCGAGGCGATGGCCCGCGGCGGCGGCGTGTGCATGGTGACCTTCGTGCCGCGGTTCGTGAACGCCGCCTGCGCGGACGCCCACCGGGAGCTCGTCGCGGCGGCGGCGGCCGAGGGGATCCCGGAGTCCGACGGCACCCGGTTCACCGCCTTCGAGGAGGGGTGGGCCCTCGAGCACCCGCGGCCGACGGCCACGCTCGCCGACGTCGTGGCGCACTGCGAGCACGTGCGCGAGGTGGCCGGCATCGACCACGTCGGCCTCGGCGGCGACTACGACGGGTGCGAGGAGCTACCGGTCGGCCTGGAGGACGTCTCCACCTACCCCGCGCTGCTGTCCGGGCTCGCCGACCGCGGCTGGTCGGAGGGCGACCTGGCCCGGCTGACGTGCCGCAACACGCTGCGGGTGATGCGCGAGGTCGAGGACCGCGCCGACGACCTCCAGGAGCGCCGCGGACCCAGCCTCGCCCGCATCGAGGACCTCGACAGGACCCCCGCCACGCCCACCCAGGGGTGATGCAGGCCACCGCGAAAACAATTGCGTCGTTGTCGCACGCAACCAATACCGTTGTCCCCGTGACAGACACCCAGATCCAGTCCGGCGGGATCCAGCCCGACAGCTCCGACAAGCTCGACAAGAGCGTGCTGATGGTGGCCGGCGTCGTCGTCCTCGGCGCCATCATGTCGATCCTCGACATCACCGTCGTCTCGGTCGCGCTGGAGACCTTCCAGCGCGAGTTCGACGCCACGGCGGCCGAGGTCGCATGGACGATGACCGGCTACACCCTGGCCCTCGCCAGCGTCATTCCGCTGACCGGCTGGGCCGCCGACCGCTTCGGCACCAAGCGCCTCTACCTGCTGGCCGTGCTGCTCTTCACCGCCGGCTCCGTGCTGTGCGCGACGGCCACCTCGCTCGAGCTGCTCGTCCTCTACCGCGTCCTCCAGGGCCTCGGCGGCGGCATGCTGATGCCGCTCGGCATGACGATCCTGACCCGCGCCGCCGGTCCCGAGCGGGTCGGTCGCGTGATGGCCGTCCTCGGCATCCCGATGCTGCTCGGCCCGATCTTCGGTCCCATCCTCGGCGGCGCCCTGATCGACAGCGCCTCGTGGCACTGGATCTTCCTCATCAACCTTCCGATCGGCATCGCCGCGATCGTCTACGCCTGGATCGTCCTGCCCAAGGACTCCGTCGAGCCGTCCGAGACGTTCGACTGGCTGGGCATGCTGCTGCTGTCCCCGGGCCTCGCCGCCTTCCTCTACGGCATCAGCTCCATCCCGGAGGAGGGCACCGCCATGGCCGCCCGGGTGCTCGTCCCGATGGTCCTCGGCATCCTGCTCATCGCCGCGTTCGTCCCGTGGGCGCTCAACCGCCGCAACATCCACCCGCTCGTCGAGCTGCGCCTGTTCAAGAACCGCAACATGACGGTCGCGGTGCTGGCGATGATGCTGTTCGCGATCGCCTTCTTCGGCGCCTCGCTGCTCTTCCCGCTCTACTTCATCCAGGTCCGCGGCGAGGACGCCCTCGGCGCCGGTCTGCTGCTCGCCCCGCAGGGCATCGGCGCGATGATCACCATGCCGATCGCCGGCATCCTGGCCGACAAGATCGGCCCCGGGAAGATCGTGATGACCGGCATCACCGTGATCACCATCGGCATGGCGATGTTCACCCAGATCAGCGCCGACACGTCCTACACCTTCATCCTCGGCGCCCTCTTCATCATGGGCCTCGGCATGGGCGGCACGATGATGCCGATCATGACCGCCGCGCTCGCGACGCTGACCGCGCACAACGTGGCCCGCGGCTCGACGCTGCTCAACATCACCCAGCAGGTCGCCGCCTCGATGGGCACCGCGCTCTTCTCGGTGATCCTCACCAACGAGCTCAAGGGCAAGGAGTCCGTCGCCGTCGCCGGCGCGGTGCGTGAGGCGGGTGAGGACCAGACCGCGGTCGCCGCGGTGCTGGAGCAGTTCGGGCTCACCCCCGGCCAGCTCGACGCCGTGCTCGCCCAGGTGCCGACCGACATGGCCGACGCGTTCGCGACGGTCTTCATCGTCGCCACGGTCCTGGTCGCGTGCTGCCTCATCCCGGCCGCCTTCCTGCCCCGCAAGAAGGTCGCGCCCGTCGACCCGACCGCGATGATGGGTCACTGAGCCACCGGCACCACCCCGCGCCACCCGTCGTGCGACCGGCCCGTCCTCCTTCCGGGGGGCGGGCCGTCGTCGTACGTGGGGGTCGGGGTCGTGCCGCTCCTGCCCCGCTGCTGCCCGGCCGCCGCTCCTTCGCATGACGCAGCAGGCGGAAGTCCGGAGCGACGACCCTCCCGCACGCCGCGGAGCCGACCAGCGCCCGACGGTCAGCCCTGCGTCGCCAGGACGAGCGGCAGCACGGCGGCGGCGCCGGCGTCGCGGATCGCGGCAGCGGCGACCGTCAGCGTCCACCCGCTGGCGACCTGGTCGTCGACGAGCAGCACGGTGGCGCCCGGCGGCACCTGGGCGTCGAGGCCGCCGCGACGGCGCACGGCTGCCACGCGCTGGGCGGAGTTGGACTGGCCGGCCCTCGGTGGGACGGAGCCGTCGCGGATCGCCCACGTGCCGACGACCGGGATCTGCATGACGCGGGCGAGGCCGTCGGCGAGGTCGCGGGTGAGCGTGGGGCGGGTCGCGGACTCGACGACGACGATCGCGTCGGGGCGCGAGCGCCACTCGGGCGACCAGTCCTTCATCACGTCCATGACGGCCTGCGCGAGGCCCGGCGGCACGGGCCCGTCGGGGGTGTCCTCGCGGAAGAGCGCCCGGAGGGCCTGGCCGTGGCCGAGGTCGGTCAGCCGGGCGACGGCCCTGCCGGGCTCGGCACCCGCGGCGATCTTGCCCTTGAGGTCGAGGCCGAGGTTGGCGAGGGCGGTCGGCCACATGCGCCGCGGCTCGACGACGACGCCGGGCCGCGCGAGGCGAGCGTCCGCCTCGGCGACGGCCGCCTCGCTGACCTCGGTCGAGAGGGACAGGCCCCCGCAGTTGTCGCACCGCCCGCAGTCGGCGGCGTCGGGGTCGTCGAGCTGCTCGCGGAGGTAGCGCATGCGGCACTCGGTGGTCGAGAGGTAGCCGAGCATCGCCTGCTGCTCCCGCTCCCGGGCCTCGGCCACCCGGGCGTAGCGCTCGGCGTCGTAGGCCCAGGGCCTGCCGGTCGCCACCCAGCCGCCCTGCACGCGCTGCACGGCCCCGTCGACGTCGAGCACCTTGAGCATCGACTCGAGCCGGTTGCGGCCGAGCTCGACGCGGGTCTCGATGGTGGCCGTCGACAGCGGGCGGTCGGACTCGGCGAGGGCGGCCAGCGTCTCGCGCACCTGCTCCTCGCGGGGGAAGCCGAGGGAGGCGAAGTAGGCCCAGATGTCGCGGTCCTCCACCTGCGGCAGCAGGACGACGGTCGCCTCGTCGGTGCCGCGACCGGCTCGGCCGACCTGCTGGTAGTAGGCCACCGGCGACGCCGGTGCGCCGAGGTTGACCACGAAGCCGAGGCTGGCGTCGAAGCCCATGCCCAGGGCGCTGGTCGCGACGAGCGCCTTGACCCGGCCCTCGACCAGCGCCTGCTCGAGGGCGTGCCGCTCGTCGGCCTCGGTCTGGCCGGAGTAGGCCGCGACCTCGAGGCCACGGTCGCGGAGGTAGCCCGCGACCTCCTGCGTCGCGGCGACGGTGAGGCAGTAGACGATGCCGGAGCCGGGCTGCTCCGCGAGGTGGTCGGCGAGCCAGGCGAGGCGCTGCTGCGGCGCCGAGAGGCGTACGACGCCGAGGCGCAGCGACTCGCGGTCGAGGGTGCCGCGCTGGACCAGCACGCTGGCGTCGGAGTCACCCACGCCGTCGGCGTGCACCCCGAGCTGCTCGGCGACGTCGTCGGTGACGCGGGCGTTGGCGGTCGCGGTCGTGGCGAGCACCGGGATGCCCGACGGCAGCTCGGCCAGGAGCGTGCGCAAGCGGCGATAGTCGGGGCGGAAGTCGTGGCCCCAGTCGGAGATGCAGTGGGCCTCGTCGACCACCAGCAGGCCGCAGGTGGCGGCGAGGCGCGGCAGCACCTCGTCGCGGAAGCCGGGATTGTTGAGCCGCTCCGGGCTGACGAGCAGGACGTCGACGTCGCCGGCGTTGATCTGGTCGTTGATCGGCTGCCACTGGTCGATGTTGGTCGAGTTGATGGTGACCGCCCGGATGCCGGCCCGCTCGGCGGCGGCGATCTGGTTGCGCATCAGCGCCAGAAGTGGGCTCACGATGACCGTCGGGCCGGCCCCGCCCTGGCGCAGCAGCTTGGTGGCCACGAAGTAGACCGCCGACTTGCCCCAGCCGGTGCGCTGCACGACCAGCGCGCGACGGCGGTCGACGGCGAGGGCCTCGATGGCGTCCCACTGGTCCTCGCGGAGCACCGCGTCGTCACGGCCCACCAGGGCGCGCAGGTGGCGCTCGGCGTCCTCGCGGGCGGTGCGGCGTACGTCGTCGGTGACGGCAGGGGCGGTGGTCATGCCCCCTGTCTACCAACCGGCACCGACGACGTGCGGGCCGCATCCACAGGCGGGTGCCGCCGGGGTCAGCGACCCCTGCTGCGAGCGAGGAACCGGTCGAGGTCGATGCCGGCCCGGCGCGCGGCCCGACGGGCCTCCGGGGTGGTGAGGTCGGGACGGACGAAGCGCTCGGGCTCGATGCGACGGTCCGCGGCGGCGTACTGGCGCTGGAGGGCGGCCTGGTCGGCGGCGGAGGCGTCGGACGCCGCGCGCACCCGGCCGGTCACGGCGAGCGCCGGGCCGACGACGGAGCTGACCACGGGCGTGTAGCCGGCGGAGTGCCCGAGCGTGTTGGGGTGGTAGCTCTCCGTGACCGGGCTGGAGAGACCGTTGAGGTATTCCGGGTCGTCGCAGACCGCGTGACCGGTGAAGGCGCCGGTCGGGTCGGCGAAGGAGAAGCCACTGGCGGCCGCGGCCGCCGCCGTCCTGCTGTTGAGCAGGTCGGCGGTCTGGTTGAGCCGCGCCTGCTCGGTGGGCGAGAACCACGTGAAGGCGTTGCAGTCCTCCCCCATGAACACGCGGGGGTAGCCGACCACGACGACCTTGGCGGCGGGCGCCCGACCGCGGATGTCGGCGTAGAGGCCGGCGAGCTGCGTCGGGAGCGTGGAGCTGATGTAGGACTGCGCGGTGTTGATGGCACCGGTGCAGTTGCTCATCCAGCCGGGCAGCGCGCAGGTGGTCAGCACGTCGGCGAAGCCCGCGTCGTTGCCGCCGACGGAGATCGTGACGTAGGTCGTCGCCGGGGTGAGCGCGCTGAGCTGGGTCGCGGTGACGTCCGCGATCCGAGCGCCCGAGCAGGCACGGAAGTTGAGCGCGTAGCCGCGGGCCGCGGCGATCAGGCTCGGGTAGGCGCGGGTGGAGCGCTGGCAGGTGGTGCCGTCGCCGATGTAGGACCGCGTGCCGGTGCCCGAGGCGTAGGAGTCGCCGAGGGCGACGTAGACGGGGGCCGCCGCCTGGGCGGGTGTGGCCAGGAGCGGGGTGAGCAGACCGGCGAGTGCGGCACCGAGCACCGCGAGCCGGGAGGACGTGCGCTTCATCGAGGACCTCCGAGACAGGTGACCACCCGAGTGTGGTCACCGTCACACTAGGGCTCGCCACCGACGGTCGGCACCCTCCCGACGTGCGGCCCTCTGTGACGGGAAGGCGCCGTCTGAGGCTAGATCCGGCGCAGGCGCGGGGTGGGCGGGTCCAGCTCGGTGGCGTCGCGGAACGACTCGCCGACCAGCACGGGCACGACCTCGCTGGCGTCGTGCTGCGCAGCGATCTCGACGTCGGCCACGAAGCCGGCCTCGGCGAGCTCCCGTCCGCTCGCGCACTGCAGCAGGTCCAGCGGCAGCAGCGCGGCCTCCCAGGCCGCCATGGCCATCCGCGCCTCGGGGCTGGCGCCGGCCTCGGCCTCCGCGTCGAGCGCCGCGAGGACGGCACCCGCTCCCCACAGGTCCTCGACCGCGGGCCGGAGCGTGTCGTCGTACCACCGCTCGCCCGCGGGTACGACGACCACGCTGGCGCCGTCGGACACCTTGGGCGCCAGCCACCGGGCCACCGCGCCGGCGTTGCGCAGGCACGCGCCCACGACCTGCGCACCGGAGGCCGCGAGGGCGAAGGCGATGCTTGAGCCGTTGGGCGAGGGCAGGACCAGGCGCTGGACGCCCTCGACCTCCGACAGGCTGGCCGGGGAGAGCGAGACGTGGCGCGCGTCGCCGCGCGACAGCGCCTCGAACCGGCCGACCGCGAGCGTGGCACCGTGTCGTACGGCGTGCTCGGCGGCGCGGGAGTCACGCCACCGGAACGGGAACACCTCGATGCCCCGCTCGACCGCGACGTTGAGCGTGGTGGTGAACGACAGCACGTCCACCACGACGGCGTAGTCGGCCGGGACCGCCTCCGCGCCCGTCGGTCCCCACTCCAGGCGGAGCCGATAGCTGGACTGGTCGTGCCCCGGCAGCGTCACGGCGCCCATTCAACCGCCTGTGGCGCCGGTTGGCGGAAATCGGCGCCGCGACGGGCGGTGGCGCCGCCCTCCGTCACCAGATCCGGACGCGCCCCTCCGGCTCCAGCCACAGCCCGTCGCCGGGCTGGGTCTCGAACACCTCGTGGTACTCGTCGAGGTTGCGCACGATGTTGGCGCGGAACTCGGCCGGGCTGTGGGGGTCGATGGTGAGGTACTGCAGCTCCTGCTCCTTGCGGCGCTTGGTGCGCCACACGTGGGCCCAGTTGAGGAACAGCGTGCGGCGGTCCTCGACCGAGGCCTCGCCGCCCCGGCTGATCATGAACGCCTTGTGGGCGATGGTCAGGCCGCCGAGGTCGCCGATGTTCTCGCCGACGGTGAGGCTGCCGTTGACGTGCTCGCCGGGCAGGTTGCGCGGCTCGAAGGCGTCGTACTGCGCGATCAGCGCCTGCGACTTGGCCTCGAAGGCCGACTTGTCGTCGGCGGTCCACCAGTCGTGCAGGTTGCCGTCGCCGTCGTACTGCGCGCCCTGGTCGTCGAAGCCGTGGCCGATCTCGTGGCCGATGACCGCGCCGATGCCGCCGTAGTTCTCGGCCTCCTCGGCGTCGGGGCTGAAGAACGGCGGCTGCAGGATCGCGGCGGGGAAGCAGATCTCGTTGGTGCCCGGGTGGTAGTAGGCGTTGACCGTCTGAGGCAGCATCAGCCACTCGTCGCGGTCGACGGGCTGGCCGACCTTCTCGAGCTGCCGGTCGGTCTCGAACGCCGACGCGGACGCCACGTTGCCGAGCAGGTCGTCGGCGCTGATGACGAGGGCGGAGTAGTCGCGGAACTCCGTCGGGTAGCCGATCTTGGGGTAGAAGCGGTCGAGCTTGTCGTACGCCTTCTGCTTGGTGTCCTCGCCCATCCAGTCCAGCGCCTCGATGGAGCGGCGGTAGGCGGTGACGAGGTTGGCGACGAGCTCGTCCATCATCTGCTTCGAGCGGGGCGGGAAGTGGCGCTCGACGTAGACGCGGCCGACGGCCTCGCCGATGGCGCCCTCCACGAAGTCGACGCCGCGCTTCCAGCGGGCGCGCAGCTCCGGGGTGCCGTTGAGGGTGCGGCCGTAGAAGTCGAAGTTGGCCTGCACGAACTCGTCGGGGAGGTAGGCCGCGGAGCTGCGCACAACGCGGACGTGGACGATGTCGCGCCACGTCTCGATCGGGGTCTCCTCGAGCACCGTGGACAGGTGGGAGAAGAAGTCGGGCTGCATCACGATCGAGGTCCGCAGCGTCTCCTCGGTGCCGCCGAGGCCGGTGACGTAGGTGACCCAGTCGAAGGCGGGGCACAGCTCGCGGAGCTCGTCGAGGCTCTTGTGGTTGGTGGTCTTCTGCACGTCGCGCGTCTCGGCGGCCTCCCAGTGGCCCTCGGCCAGCCGGGTCTCGTAGGCCAGGACGGCGCCCGCCGCGGTCGACGGGTCGGGGTGCTCGCTGAGGGTGAGCAGCGTCGTCAGGTAGTCGACGTACTTGGCGCGGATGTCGGCGAACTTGTCGTCGCGGTAGTAGGACTCGTCGGGCAGCCCGAGCCCGCCCTGGGCGAGGTAGACGATGTTGCGCGAGGCGTCGACGCGGTCGGGGGTGATGTAGGACCCGAACAGGCCGCCGCCGCCGATGCGCTCGAACATGCCGAAGAAGGCCGCGAGGTCGGTGAGGTCGCTGATGCGGTGCGCCCGGTCGAGCAGGCCGCGGACGGGGTCCAGGCCCTTGGCGGCGATGGTCTCGGTGTCCATGAAGGAGGCGAACAGGTCGCCGATCTTGCGCTCGTCCTCGTCGAGCCCGTCGGCGGGACGGTCGGCGAGCTCGGTGATGATGTCGCGCACGTGCTCCTCGGCAGCGTCCGCGAGCGCGATGAACGCGCCCCAGCTCGACTTGTCGGACGGGATCTCGGTCTCGTCCAGCCAGTGGCCGTTGACGTGGCCGAAGAGGTCGTCCTGGGGGCGGATGTCGGGGTTCATGCCCTCGCGGGCGGCGTCGAGGATCGTCACGCGCCCGACCCTAACCCCGTCCGCCCAGCCCCTTCACCCACGCACCCGGGGCAGTGTCCCGTCCAGACCGGGAGCCTGCACCCGTGGCAAGCCCGAGCGGCGCGGCGAGGGTGGACGCAGGACCACCACTCATCGGGGGAGGAACCCATGTCCACACGCACCCGCGCGCTCGCGCTGCTCGCCTCCGGCGGGCTCGCAGCCGCCGCCCTGTCACCCGCCGCCCTGTCACCCGCCCTCGGGGCCGCCGACGCGGCAGCCGACCGTCGTACGCCCGATGCGAGGGTGACGGGCGGCTGGCGGACCGTCTCCTCGGGCGCGGTCGACACGCTCTCCGAGATCACCCTCGCGCGCACCGCGGACGGGGTGCTGCACGCGGTCTACCAGCAGGACGTGGGGTCGGCCGACGAGCTCGAGCACGCCGCGATCGCCACCTCCGGGTCGGTCCTCGCCCGCAGCAAGCCGGTGGGCACCTGGGCGACGCTCGTGCACAACCCCAAGCTGCTGCGGACGCCGACGGGGGGCCTGCGACTGGTGTTCAGCGGCCTGCAGGACACCGACACCGCCAACTTCTACTCGCAGGGCCACGCCTACGACACGGTGAGCGACGCGTCCGGGGCCGCCTGGAGCCTGCAGCCGCGCGCGCTGACCCGCTTCGACGACGCCTACTCCGGCTACGGCACCGGCGCCACGACGCTGTCCGACGGGACCGCGGTGACCGCGGCGTCGCTCAACAGCGAGACCCACTACCGCGTCGGCACGATCGACACGACCGACCCGGCCACCGCCTCGGCCGCGGCGCCGGACGGCGTCGCGAGCGCCGGCGCGGGCGGCTACTACTGGCACACCCAGCTCGTGAACAGCGGCGACACCGTGTGGATGGTGACGTACGTCGACGGTGCCAGCGAGGCGTCCGAGGGGATCTTCGCCCAGCAGGTCCACCCCACGCCCGGGCCGGTGCTGAAGGCGCCGGGATCGACGACCGGCGGCAGCTCGCTCAACCCCGACCAGACGGTCGCGGCGGTGGCCCGGCCCGGTGGCGGCGTCGTCGTCGCCTACAAGACCGGCTATCCCACCGCCGACGCCATCTCGGTGTGGCAGGTCGGTGGCGGCGTCCGGAGGATCCGGTCGGACGACGTCGACCAGGTCGCGCTCGACACGGGAAGCACCGGGCGCCTCTGGCTCGCGTGGGTGGACGGGTCCAACGAGGTCCGCGCCGCTCGCTCGGGTCCCAGCGGCCTCGGCTTCGGTGCGGTGCAGAGCCTCGGCCGACCCGGCTCGGGCGCGGACCTCTGGCGGATCGCCGTGGACGCCTCGTTGGACCAGGGCACCGTGCTGGTCAACGACGTCACCACGCGGCGGGTCTCGCTGCGGACGGTCGAGCCGGGCCTCTCGCTGTCTGCCTCGGGCGGGCTCCGGCGGAGCCGGACGGGATCGGTCAGGGTGAAGGTGACCGACGCCGGTGACGCGGTGAAGGGTGCCAGGGTGACGGGCGGCGGGGACTCGTGCACGACGAACGCCAGGGGCCGGTGCACCATGCGGGTGACGCCCCGCAGGGCGGGCAAGGTGTCCTTCGTCGCCGTCGAGGACGGCTACGGCAGCGGCAGGGACGTGGTGAAGGTCAAGCGGTAGGCAGGCGCCTGGGCCGGCCGGGCTCAGCGCACGCGCACGACCGACTTGCCGAGGGTGCGGCGCTCGTCCATGTCGACGAGCGCCCGCCCGAAGTCGGCGAGCTCGTACGTCGCGCCGATCGGCGGCCGGACCGTGCCGGCCTCGATCATCGGCGCGAGGCGGTGCCACTGCCGCTGCATGTAGCCGGGGCGGGTCATCGCGTAGGCACCCCAGCCGACGCCGCGGACGTCGGTGTTGCCCAGCAGCAGCCGGTTGACCTTGACCTCGGGGATGCCCTGACCGGCGGCGAAGCCGACGACGAGCACGCGGCCCTGCTCGGCCAGGCAGCGCAGCGAGTCGGTGAACGCGGCGCCGCCGACCACGTCCAGCACGACGTCGACGCCCTTGCCGCCGGTCAGCTCCTTGACCGCGTCCCTGAAGTCGGGGCCGACGATCGTCTCGTCGGCGCCGGCCGCCCGGGCGAAGTCCGCCTTCTCCTCGGTGCTGACCACGGCGATGGTGCGCGCGCCGAGGCCCTTGGCCACCTGCAGGGTCGCGGTCCCGACACCGCCCGCCGCGCCGTGCACGAGGACCGTCTCGCGACTGCGCAGGCCCCCGCGCTCCTCGAGCGCGAAGAGGGCGGTGAGGTAGTTCATCGGCAGCGCCGCGCCCTCGTCGTACGACAGCTCGTCGGGCAGCGCGAAGGTGAAGATCGCCGGGTTGGCGACCTGCTCGGCCGCGCCGCCGTGGAGGTTGACGCCCGCCACGCGCTGGCCGACGGTGAAGCCGCTCGACTCCGGCGAGCCGGGGTCGAGGACCACGCCGGCGAAGTCGACGCCGAGGGTGAAGGGCGGCTCGGGCTTGAGCTGGTACTCCCCGCGGCTGAGCAGCAGGTCGGGGAACGCCACCCCCACGCTGTGCACCTCGACGAGCACGTCGCCGTGGCCGGGGACGGGCGCGTCGACCTCGCGCACCTCGACGTCGGCGGGACCGGTGGGCGTGACGACCTGGACTGCGCGCATGGGGTGAGGGTAGTGAGGCGGTGGGGTCGGGGGGTGGCTGGAGTCCGGCTGGCGGGTGGCTGGCGGGTGGCTGGAGTCACCGGATATCCGGGGACCACCGGGCTTGCAGGCGGAGATCTCGACCTCGAAGTACGCAACTCGGGTGCGAAGCACCGCCTCAGCGGACCGCCCGGACCTCGCTCAGCTCGAAGTGCATCGGGTCGGTCCAGCGCCAGTCGCCGCCCCACGCGAAGCCCCAGGTCTTGAAGATCGCCACCACGTCGCGGTCGATCTCGCCGACGGAGCCACGCTGGTTGCCCGACACGTTGAGGTCGAGGGCGAGGCCGAAGGCGTGGTTGGAGAGCGTCGTGGTGTCGGCGATGAAGCGGGGGTAGAAGCAGCCGGCGTACTGGCCGGGGTCGATCTCGTCGGCGAGCCCGCGCTGCTGCACCTCGAGCAGCGCCGCGCGCAGCTGCGGGAACAGGTCCTTGTGGCAGGTGACGGTGCCGAGGATCGGCACCGCCTCGGTGCGGATGTTGGCCGCCACCCACGACTCCTCCGGCGCGATCCGACCGCCGCCGAGCACGCGGTAGCGGTAGGTGCCGACCAGGCTGCCGAGGGTGTCGCCGGTCGGGACCGCCGTCAGCCGGGCGTCGGGGTCGAGCCCGATGCGCGACGCCACGTCGAGCATCTGCACCGACGCGTCCTTGCCCACGAGCCGCTGCAGGGGCTTGCGGATGGTGGCCGGCGCGGCGCCGTCGGTGGAGATCAGCAGGCCGTTGCCGGAGGCCATCTCGATGTCCTCGGCCCACGCGGTGTTGACCACCATGTCGATGGTGGGGATCTGCGGCGTGTACGCGCCCACGTGCAGGCGGGGCGCGTCGGCGTCGGTGCCCAGCCGGATCATCCCGTCGCTATCCGCGAGGCGCTTGGCCACCGACTCGTCGATCGCCATCTCGCCACCGGCGACGCGGTCCCACGCCTCCTGGAGGTCGGCGACCTCGGCGCGGGTGAAGTGACGGTAGTCGCCAGGGTCCACTGCGGCCACCGTGAGCACCCGGTTCTCCAGGCTCACCTGCCCGAGGCCGATGCGCTCGGTGCGGGCCACGCCCCGGAGCCGGTTGATCCGCCTCACGAGCGCGTCGTCGAGGGGCTTGTCCCACTGGACCAGGACGTCGGCGCTCCACAGCCGGCCCTCGCGCTCGCCCGGCGGGTCGACCGCGTGCTCGGGGTCGGCCACGGGCACCGCGGGCATCGAGGAGGTCGCGGTCGCCTCACCCGTCGGGGACGGGGATCCCGACGCAGACGCCGACCCCGACGCCGAGCCAGGGTCCGACCCGTCGGACCCGGCCGACCCGGCCGACCCGTCGGAGGCGCCGTTCCCGCTGCACGCGCCGAGCAGCAGGGTCAGGGCAGCAGCTGCCACCCCGGCCCGCCCGGCCCGCCCGGCTCGGCGTCGTACGCGCATGCGACGAGCCTAGGCAGTCTCCGAAGCGGGCACCGGTCGCACCCGGTGCGGGATCGCGAACCAGGAGATCACCCCGCCGATGGCGAGCAGCGCCGCGCAGGCCACCATCGCCGTGCCGTACGCCGGGTCGAGCTGCGCCGCGTCGCGGTAGTCGTCACCGGCGAGCCCGACGGCCGTCGGCAGCGCGGCGACCGCGAGCAGGGAGCCGGCGCGCGCGACGGCGTTGTTGATGCCGCTGGCGATGCCGGCCACCTCGTCGGGCGCCGCCGCCAGCACCGTGGCCGTGAGCGGCGCGACCATCAGGGCCAGGCCCAGGCCGAACACCGTGAGGCCGGGGGCCACGTCGCGCCACCACACCACGTCGGGGCCGACGGACAGGAGCAGGAGCGTCCCGGCGGCCATCACCAGCGGGCCGAACGTCATCGGGATCCGCGGGCCGATCCGCTCGGCGAGGGCGCCCCCGCGGGCGGCGAGCAGCAGCATGCAGGCGGTGATCGGCAGGGTCGCGAGGCCGGCCTCGAGGGCGTTGTAGCCCCCGACGGTCTGCAGCTGCAGCACGAGGAAGAACAGGATCGCGCCGAGCGCTGCGTAGACCAGCAGCGTCATCAGGTTGGCCGCGCTGAAGGTGCGGTCCCCGAACAGCCCGAGCGGGACCATCGGTCCCCGCGCCCGGCGCTCCACGACCACGAACGCCACCGCCGCGAGCAGGCCGACCGCGGCCGCCCACCACGTCATGGGACCGCCGGCGTCGGTGAGCGCCCAGGTGACGCCGGCCAGCGAGAGCGACGCCAGCGCCGCGCCCGTGACGTCGAAGCGTCCCTGCGCGCGGGGGTCGCGCGTCTCGGGCACCCACGTCTGCGCGAGCCAGACGGTCAGGGCCGCGAGGGGGAGGTTGATGAGGAAGATCCAGCGCCACGACGCGTGGTCGATGAGCAGCCCGCCGACCAGGGGGCCCAGGGCCGCGGCGATCCCGCCGAGGCCGGACCACGCGCCGATGGCGCGGCTGCGGTCCTCGGCCCGGAAGGCACCCTGGATCATCGCCAGGCTCCCCGGCGTCAGCAGCGCGCCTCCGACGCCCTGCAGCACCCGCGCGATGATCAGCACCTCCGCGGTGGGGGCGATCCCGCACAGCAGCGAGGCGAGCGCGAACCAGACCGTGCCGATGACGAACACCCGCCGGCGCCCGAGCCGGTCGCCGAGCGCCCCGCCCAGCAGGATCAGCGAGGCGAGGGAGAGGAAGTAGCCGTTGGTGATCCACTGCAGCTGCTCCAGCGAGGCGTCGAGGTCCTCGCCCATCGAGCGCAGGGCGACGTTGACGACGGTGCCGTCCAGCAGGGTGAGCCCGGACCCGAGGGTCGCGGCCGCCACGATGCCCCGCGCGCTCCGCGTGCCCCACGCGACTCCACTCACGAGGAGAGACTAGGGCCCATGCACAGCCCATCGCATGAACCATCCGTGCGGGCGTCCGTGCCGAACACCGCCGTGACCGTCATCCGCCCTCCCAGCGACGACCCGTCCGCGAGCCTGTACGCGCGCCCGTCCGCCCGTCGTACGACGCCCGCGCAGCGGCTGGCCGAGCACGTCGAGCGCCTCGGCGACCAGCACCCGCCGATCGACCTGGCGAGCGTCGACTTCACCGTCCGCGACCCGGCCGGCCTCTCGCGGCGCTTCGGCCACGTCCTGGACTACATGGCGCGCGTCGAGCTCGAGGTCGACCGCAACGTGCTCGAGCTGCTGACCCTGCTGCCCGACCCGCCGGAGGTGGACCGCCGCTTCTACGCCGACGTCTGGCAGCCCCAAGAGGTGCGGCACGGGCAGATCCTCGACGAGCTGCAGGTGCGCATCGGCCGGCCTCCGTCGACGCCAGAGCGCGACCACGTGTCGGCGAAGCTGCGCGTCCTGGGCGCGCTCGGCCGGCTCGAGGCGGTGCAGGACGTGAGCCGGATGCTCTACTACCTGACCGGCATGTCCACCGAGCGGTCGGCGGTCCTGGCCTACAACCTGCTGCACGACGGCGTGCGCGAGCTGGGCGAGCACGCGGTCGCCGACACCGTCATCGCGCCGATCCGGCGCCAGGAGCCCGGCCACTACGCGTTCTACAAGATGTCCGCGCAGGGACTGGCCACCGAGCTGGCCGGGTGGCAGCGCTGGCTGGTGCGGCGCCTGCGCTCGCTGAGCTACGGCCCGGTCGGGGTCAACGACGACGCCCAGCGCGCGGACTTCGGCGAGGTGATGATCACCCTCGGGATCGACCGCGACGTCGACGCCTTCACCGAGTCGATCGCCCGCGTGGAGCGCGACCTCCTGTGGGCACGCGGGCGGGGCATGCCGGTGCCGGCCTACGTCGTGCGCGCCTTCCGCGAGGCCGTCGAGGCGGCGCACGCCCGGCGGGCCGCCTAGCCCGTCGTGCCGGGCCCCAGCGGTGTGCCGGGGCCCTACGCGTGGCCCGCGTCGCCCGCGCGGCGGCCGGCGGGCACCTTGGTCACGAAGGTGAGCGCCACCGACGCCAGCGCGATGACGCCCACCGTCGTGTAGGCCACCGTGTAGGCCTTGTCCTCGCCGATCAGGGCGGACGCGACGACCGGTCCGAGGATGCCGCCGAGGCTCCACCCGATGAGCATCAGCCCGTAGATGGCGCCGGCGTCACGGAGGCCGAAGTAGTCGCCCGCGGTCGCCGGCATCGTGCCGAAGGCGCCGCCGTAGCAGAGGTAGATGATCGCGGCCAGGACGGTGAACAGCAGCGCGCTCCCGGCGTGCGGCAGCGCGATGAGGCACACACCCTGCAGGACGAGGATCGCGGCGAAGGTGCGCATCCGGCCGATGCGGTCGGAGATGCCGGCCCACACGATGCGGCCGGCCCCGTTGAAGATCGCCAGCACGCCGACCACCGCGGCCGCCCCCGTCACGCTGAAGCCGGCGATGTCGGTGGCGCTGGCCTTGGCCTGCGAGATCAGCGAGATGCCGGCGCTGACGCTGAGGGTGAGGATGGCGGTCAGGAGGTACCACTGCGGCGTGCGCAGCGCCTCGCTGGTGCTGTAGTCCCCGCTGCCGTCGCCGGTCGCGGCCGGTGGCTCGTAGCCCGGGACGGTGTAGCCCTCGGGCGGGTTGCGGAAGACCGACGCCCCGGCCAGCGCCATCACGAGGTAGGCCAGCCCGAGCGGCAGGAACGCGCTGGTCGGGTCCTGCGGGTCGCGGTCGATGAGCCACTGCGCGACGGGCGCCGTGATCACCGCACCGAACCCGAACCCGCCGACGGCGAGGCCGGTGATGAGGCCCTTCTTGTCGGGGAACCACTTCTGCAGCATGGCGATCGGCACGATGTAGGCGAAGCCGAGGCCGAAGCCGCTGACCACGCCGTAGCCGACGATGAGAAGCCAGTAGTCGTCGGAGCCGTTGGCCAGGGAGGCGAGCAGGATCCCGCCGGCGTAGATCGTGCCGCCGGCGAGGGCGACCAGCCGCGGTCCGTGGTCGTCCTGGATCCGGCCGCCGAGGAAGCTGCCGATGAAGATCATCCCGACGCTGACGGTGAAGGGCAGTGCCGCCTGCACCTTCCCCAGCTGCCAGGAGTCAGCCTCACCGAGCGCCCCGCCGATCACCGACCAGGCGTAGACGCCACCGATGGCCAGCTGCAGCAGCAGCGCGCCGGCGACCAGCAGCCAGCGGTTGCGCGTGCGCGCGGAGGGCTCCGACACGCCGGTCCCTGCCGTGTGGGTGTGTGCCATGTCGTCTCCTTCGCCCGTCCCCTCGGCTCTCCCCCAGGGGATCACTCGTGGTGCCGCACCGGTTCCCCGCGCTCGAGCCGCTCACGCTGGGGTACGACGGTGTACCTCGGGTCGCGCGCCGAGGCGATGCCCGCCTCGAAGACCCCCATCCGCGTGCACAGCGAGCCGGCCATCAGCGCCGCCCCCGACACGGCCGACAGCGCGCGGCTGCGCCGGCCCGCCACGGCGCCGACGGCGCCGGCGACGGTCAGGGTGATGCTGGCGCGCACCCAGCGGCCGGCGACCCCGTGGTGGAGGGTCTCGGCCGACAGGCCCATCGCCCGCTCCATCCGGCGCTCGGCCGCGAGCTCGACGAGGGCGCCGCCGACGGCGAAGGCGCGCGCCGGTCCGGCCTCGGCGAGCGGCGACCCGAGGAGGCCCAGGCCGCCCGACGCCGCCGCGGCCGACCCGCAGAAGACGAAGGACAGGTCCTCGTGGGCCGCGTGCCACGCCGGCGTCGCGGTGTCGGCCAGCAGCACCGCGGTGTACGCGGCGACCGGGGGCGCGGTGAGCGCGCCCGCCAGGCCGGCCGGTCGGCCGGCGGCCAGCAGCAGGCGGACCGGTCCGCCCTGCCACCGGCTCGGCAGCATCCCGGCCAGCTCGGCCGCCGACGCCAGCGCGGCGAACGGCCCGTGGATCGAGAGGATCCAGGTGCCGACCGACATCGGGGAGGTCAGCTTGGCGACCCGCAGCATGTTGAGGAAGCGGCTCGGCCGGCCCAGGTCGTGGACGAGGAAGCCGATGCTGGCCAGCAGGCCGCCGAGCGAGCCGAGCCGGGCCACGCGACGCAGGCCCGGGCGGCCCGTGAGGTCCGCGCCGGCTGCGAGCAGCGAGCTGCCGGCCGCGACGCCGCCGGTGAAGAGGTAGTAGGCGATGTCGTGCTCCCACGGAGCCGCCTTGACGATCGGGCGACCGTAGTAGGACGTGAAGTCGGCGTCGGGCACCATCGACTGCTCCGCGCCGCCACCGCGTCCGCGACGCTTCCCGCGCCGGTGGTCGCGCTCCCGCCCCGGGCTGCCACCGTGGGTGACCTCGACCGTCGGCTCGGACGTCGGCCGCGTCATCGCCGTCGCCCCAGGAACGACAGCGCGGCGCCGCCGATCATCGCGACCGCGGCCATCCCGGCCTTCTTGTACATGGCGGGCAGGTCCTTGGTGGTGACGACCGGGTCCGGCGGGAGCCCGTAGACCTCCGGCTCGTCGAGCAGCAGGAACATCGCCCCCGTGCCGCCGACGCCGTCGTCGGGGTCGTTGCCGTAGAGGCGCGCGTCCATGACGCCCTGCTCGTGCAGCGTCGCGACCCGCGCGCTCGCCCGCTCCCGCAGCTCCTCCACGTCGCCGTACTGGATGGACTCCGTCGGGCACGCCTGGGCGCACGCGGGCCGCTGGTCGTCGGTGAGCCGGTCGTAGCAGAGGGTGCACTTCTGGGCGATGCCGACCTTGGGGTCGCCCTCCGGCCCCTTGCGCCGGTCGATCACGCCGTAGGGACAGGCCGCGACGCAGTAGCCGCAGCCGTTGCAGATGTCGTCCTGCACCACGACGGTGCCGAACTCCGAGCGGAACAGCGAGCCGGTCGGGCACACGTCCAGGCAGGCGGCGTGGGTGCAGTGCTTGCAGACGTCCGACGACATCAGCCAGCGGAAGTCCGGCTTCTCCTCCTCCGCCACCCCGGTCGGGGCAGCGCCGACCGTCGGCATGCCGAGGTCGACCTGCTCGCGGGCGGGGCGCTGCGGGCGGCCCGCGGGCTGCTCGATGAACGCCACGTGCCGCCACTGGTTGGCGTTGAGCGAGTGGCTGTTGTCGTAGCTCGTCCCGAGCATCTCGTAGAGGTTCTCCGGGACGTCGTTCCACTCCTTGCAGGCGACCTCGCAGGCCTTGCAGCCGATGCACACGCTGGTGTCGGTGAAGAAGCCCTTGCGCTTCGGCGCGTCGACGTAGCCGGCGTCCCGTGCGGGGTCGAGCGGGCCGAAGAGGCTGTTGGGGCCGGTCACTGGTCCTCCTGCTGCTGCGGTGAGTGCTGGTCCTCGCCGTCCTGGGCGGCCGCCGACCGCTCCTGGGCGTCGGCGGAGGCGGTGACCACGACGTTGCCGCCGATGTCGAGGACGCCCGCCCGGCGGGCGTACCCCTCGACGTACTCGCGCAGCTCGGGACCGGTGGGACGACGTCCGGGACGGACGTCGCAGGTGCCGACCTTGCTCTCCTGGATCAGCACGTTGGGGTCGAGCGAGATGCCGAACAGGTCGTTGGCCGAGTCACCGCTGACCAGGCCGCCCTGACCCCAGTGGTAGGGCAGCCACACCTGGTGCACGGTCCGGTCCTCCACGCGCAGCGGCCGCAGCCGCTCGGTGACCATGACCCGGCCCTCGACCGCCGAACGGGCCGTCACCACGTGGCACCAGCCCATGTGCTCGAGCCCGCGCTCGCGGGCCAGCTCCGGGGACACCTCGATGAACATCTCCGGCTGCAGCTCGGCGAGGTGCTGGACGTAGCGGCTCATCGCACCGGCCGTGTGGTGCTCGGTGAGCCTGCTGGTGGTGAAGACGTAGGGGAAGACCTCGGCCGCCCCCGGCTCCCGGGGGTCCGGGTTCAGCGGGTTGTCGGCGCGGCGGTACTCCTTGCGCGTCGGGTTGCCCTGCTGGCCGTGGAGGAGGTTGCGGAACGGCGACTCGACCGGCTCGTAGTGGGTGGGCATCGGCCCGTCGATCAGTCCCTGCGGCGCGTAGAGCGCACCCTTCCCGTCGCCCTGCATGATGAACGGGTCGATGCCCTCGATGGCCGCGACGCCGTCGGATCCCTCCGGGGCGCGGTAGGACGGCGGCTTCTTCTTCTCGAAGTCCGGCACGTCCTTGCCGGTCCACTCGCCGTTCTCCTCGTCCCACCAGACATAGGCCTTGCGCTCGCTCCACGGCCTGCCCTCGGGGTCGGCCGAGGCGCGGTTGTAGAGCAGCCGCCGGTTCATCGGCCAGGCCCAGCCCCACTCCGGGGCGACGTAGGACTGGTCGTGGCGCGACGTGCGGCGCGCGGCCTGGTTGACGCCGTCGGCGTAGACGCCGCTGTAGATCCAGCAGCCACCCATGGTGGAGCCGTCGTCCTTCATCTCCGCGAAGCCCGACAGCGGCCGACCGGTGGCGATCTCGTAGCCGTTGATCTCCTTGAGGACGGCCTCGGCGCTGGGCTCGCCCCAGCCGGACGAGGCCTCCTCGCCGTGCACGGGGTAGTCCCAGTTGAGGTCCAGCAGCGGTCGGTCGCGCTCGTCGGTGGACTCCGCCAGCCGCTCCCGCATCATCCGGCCGAGGTGGTAGAAGAACCACAGCTCCGAGCGGGCGTCGCCCGGCGGCTCGACGGCCTTCTCCCGCCACTGCAGCATCCGCTGGGTCTGCGTGAAGGTGCCCTCCTTCTCCACGTGGGAGGCGGCGGGGAAGAGGAACACCTCGGTGCGGCACTCCTCCGGCACGATCTCGCCGGTGGCGACCTCCGGCGAGTCCTTCCAGAACGTCGCGCTCTCGATCTCGAAGAGGTCGCGGACGACCACCCAGTCGAGGTTGGCCATGCCGAGCCGTTGCGCGCGGCCGTGGGCAGATCCGACGGCCGGGTTCTGCCCGAGGAGGAAGTAGCCCTGCACCTTGCCGTCGATCATGTCGAGCACCGTCCGGTAGGTGCCGTGGTCGCCGGTGATCTTGGGGACGTAGTCGAAGCAGAAGTCGTTCTCGGGCGTCGCCGCGTCCCCCCAGTAGGCCTTGAGCAGGTTGACGCCGTAGGCGCCCGCGTTGGACCAGAAGCCCTTGCTGCCGGGGTTGCGGACGCTGTCGATCCAGTCGGTGAGCGTCTGGTGGCTCTCCGCGTTCGGCATGGGCAGGTAGCCGGGGAGGATGTTGAAGAGCGTCGGGATGTCGGTGGAGCCCTGGATGCTGGCGTGGCCGCGGAGCGCCATGATCCCACCGCCGGGGCGGCCCATGTTGCCCAGGAGCAGCTGGAGGATCGCACCCGCCCGGATGTACTGCACGCCGACGCTGTGCTGGGTCCAGCCGACGCTGTAGACGAGCGCGGTGGTCCGCTCGCGGCCGGAGTTCTCCGTCCAGGCCCGGCACACCTCGAGGAAGTCCTCCTGCGAGACGCCGCAGATCTGCTCGACGACCTCGGGGGTGTAGCGGGCGTAGTGACGCTTCAGCACCTGGAAGACGCACATCGGGTGCTGCAGCGTCTCGTCGCGGGGCGGGTGGCTGCCGACCTGCATGCCGTGCGACTCGTTCTGCATGCCGGCGGCGGTGTTGCGCTGCTCTGCGGTGTCCCCGGCGTCGTCGGCCTGGGCCGGGCCCAGCTCGCCGTCCTCGTCCTCCTGCGCGAACTGCCAGCTCGTCGGGTCGTAGGTGCGCGACTCGGCGTCGAACCCGGAGAACAGCCCGTCGAGGTCGTCGACGTCCTCGAACGCGTCACTGACGATGTTGGCCGCGTTGGTGTAGCTGACGACGTACTCGCGGAAGTCGAGCTCGTTCTGCAGGACGTGGTTGATGATCCCGCCGAGGAACGCGATGTCGCTGCCGACCCGGATCGGGACGTGCTGGTGCGCCAGCGCGCTGGTGCGGGTGAACCGGGGGTCCACGTGGATGATCCGGGCGCCGCGCTTCTTGGCCTCCATGACCCACTGGAAGCCCACGGGGTGGGCCTCGGCCATGTTGGAGCCCTGGATGACGATGCAGTCAGCCTCCGCCAGGTCCTGCTGGAACCCGGTGGCGCCGCCGCGTCCGAAGCTGGTCCCCAGACCGGGGACGGTGGCGGAGTGTCAAATACGCGCCTGGTTCTCGATCTGGATGGCGCCCATCGCCGTGAAGAGCTTCTTGATGAGGTAGTTCTCCTCGTTGTCCAGCGTGGCGCCGCCGAGGCTGGCGATGCCCATCGTGCGCCGGACCTTGCGGCCGTGCTCGTCGATGTCCTGCCAGCTGTCCTTGCGCGACCTCAGCACGCGGTCGGTGACCATCTCCATCGCCGTGTGGAGCTCGAGGTCCTGCCACTCCGTGGCGTACGGCGCCCGGTAGCGGACCGTCGTCTGGCGGAGGTCGCTCGTGACGAGGTTCTTGCTCGCCGAGCCCTTGGGGCACAGCCGCCCGCGGTTGACCGGGCTGTCGGGGTTGCCCTCGATCTGGACGACCTTCTCGTCCTTGACGAAGACCTTCTGGGCACAGCCCACGGCGCAGTAGGGGCAGACGCTGTGCGCCACCCGGTCGGCGCTCGTGGTGCGCGGCACCACCTCGTCGGTGCGCTTCGAGCGCACCGAGCGGCCGCGGCCGAGGATGTCGCCGTCGGCGAGCTGGCGCAGGACCGGCCACGGCAGCAGCGACCGCTTGGTGCGTCCTGCCTTCTCCGTCGTCACCCGAGCCTCCTGGTGGACCGTCGTCCGGTGCCTGCGGCCGACCCTACGACTGCCGGCGACCCCGTGCACCGCCCCCCGGGGTGGGTCAGCGGACCGTGAGCAGCGCGTCGCGCGCCGGCACGACCTCGCCGATCACCGGGTGACCCGGGAGCTCCCCGACCACCAGGAGCCCGCCCGACGTCTGGGCGTCGGCGAGGAGCACCAGCTCGTCCTCGTCGACGGAGGCGTCGAGGTGCTCGCGGACCCAGTCGAGGTTGCGCCGGCTGCCGCCGGGCACGAACCCCTCGGCGAGCGACTCGCGCGCCCCCGCGACGTAGGGAACCGCCGCGGCGTCCACCACGGCGGAGGTGCCGCTGGCCCGCATCATCTTCATCAGGTGGCCGAGCAGCCCGAACCCGGTCACGTCCGTCGCGGCCCGGACGCCGGCGGCGAGCGCCTGCTCCGACGCCTCGCGGTTGAGCGCGCTCATCACGGCGACCGCCTCCTCGAAGCGCTCTCCCGTCGCCTTGTGCCGGTTGTTGAGCACACCGAGCCCGAGCGGCTTGGTGAGGGTGAGCGGCAGCCCGGGACGCGCCGCGTCGTTGCGGAGCAGCCTGTCGGGGTCGCCCAGGCCGGTGACCGCCAGGCCGTACTTCGGCTCCGGGTCGTCGATGCTGTGACCGCCGGCGAGGTGGGTGCCGGCCGCCGCGCACGCCTCCGCGCCGCCCCGCATCACCTCGGCGGCGAGCTCGAACGGCAATCGGTCACGCGGCCAGCCGAGCAGGTTGACCGCGACCACCGGCGTGCCACCCATCGCGTAGACGTCGGACAGCGCGTTGGTCGCGGCGATCCGGCCCCAGTCGTAGGGGTCGTCGACGACCGGCGTGAAGAAGTCGGTGGTGAGGATGACGACCCGGCCCGTGCCGTCCGCAGCCGGGTGGATGCGCACGGCCGCGGCGTCGTCACCGTGCTCGACGCCGACGACGAGGTCGCCCTCCCGCTCGCCGGCGTCCGGCACGGGCCCGGTCGCGCGGCCGCCGGTCAGGCCGCCCAGGACCCGCTCGAGCTCGCCGGGCGGGACCTTGCAGGCGCAGCCGCCGCCCGCGGCGTACTGGGTGAGTCGGACCGTGGCGTTCATGCGAGCCACGGTACGACGCCGCAGGGTCGGCTCGGGCGTGGGCGGCTACCAGGCGATCGTCCCGGAGGCGTCATGGAACCCGCCCGTCTCGAGGTCGCCGGTCACGACGTCGGCGACCACCTCGGCGGCTTCTGCCGGTGACGTGGGTGCGGCTGCCCTGTTGGCCGCTCCGGCGAGGTCGGTGCGGACCCAGCCGGGGCACACGGAGCTGACGCGGATCCCGTCGCCCCTCAGCGCCTTGGCCATCGCGACGGTGACCCCGTTCAGGGCGGCCTTCGACGTCTGGTAGGCCGGCAGCACCATCGAGTGGTAGGGCGATCGAGGATCGCCCTGGTCCGTGAGCGATCCCATCCTGCTCGACACGTTGACGATGCGGGCGTCGGCCGACACGCGGAGCAGCGGCAGGAACGCCTGCGTCGTGCGCACGGCGCCGAACAGGTTCACGTCGAACGTGTGTCGGAACAGGTCCGCGTCCATGGGCTGCGCCGCGTCCGGCGCGGTCGCCTCCGGCAGGATGCCGGCGTTGTTGACGAGGACGTCGAGGCGCCCGTGGCTGCGGCGTACCTCCTCCGCGGCCTCGGTGACGCTGTCCTGCGACGTCACGTCGAGGACGACGGGGTCGGCCCAGTGACCGGCCGCCCGGAGGTCGCGGCAGGCGTCCTCGGCGTCGCGCGACCGACGGGCGGCGACCAGCACGCCATACCCACGCTGGGCCAGGGCGGTCGCCACGGCGCGACCCAGACCGCGGTTGGCGCCGGTGACGAGGACGAGGGGACGGGGGCTCGGGTGCGTGTGGTCGTGCTCGGTGTCCATGCCCCTCATCGTGGGCGCAACGGCCACCGGGTTCCGGCGGGCATCGGACATCGCGTTCGGCTCCCCATGGTTAGGGTGGACGCGGAGGCGGTTCTCGTCTGGTGACGGACGCGGTCCTCAAAACCGTTGTGGCCCAGCACCTGGGCCAGGCGGGTTCGATTCCCGTCCGCCTCCGCCAGTCGTGAGCACGGGAGGGTGTGTGGCGGATCCGAGACGGGCCGTTCCGCGCACCGACCTGCTCCTCGCCGATCCGCGGCTGCGCGAGGCGGCCGGCCGGCTCGGGCCCGACCTCGTCAAGGCCGCGGTCGTGGCCGCCCAGGACCGGTGCCGCGCCGGTGAGGTCGCTCCCGACGACGTGGCCGACGCGGCCGTGGCGTCCCTCCCGGCCGGTGCCGCGTCGATGCGCCGGGTGCTCAACGCGACGGGCGTCCTGGTCCACACCAACCTCGGCCGGGCACCGCTCTCCGCGGCGGCGGTCGAGGCGGTGCGCACGGCCGCCGGCTCCACCGACGTCGAGCTCGACCTGGCGACCGGCCGGCGCGGGCGACGGGGCCGCGGCGCTCTCGCGGCACTGGCCGCCCGGGTCCCGGCGGCCGGCGGCGTGCACGTGGTCAACAACGGCGCGGCCGCACTGGCGCTGGTCACCCGCGTCCTGTGCCGCGACGGCGGCAGCGTCGTGATCGCGCGCGGCGAGCTGGTCGAGATCGGTGACGGCTTCCGGATCCCCGAGCTGATGGAGTCCGTCGGGGCCCGGCTGCGCGAGGTCGGGACCACCAACCGGGTGCGCCTGGCCGACTACGCCGCCGCGGTCGACGACGACACCGCGTTCGTGCTCAAGGTGCACCCGTCCAACTTCACCGTCCGGGGCTTCACCTCGTCGGTGGACGTGCGCGAGCTGGCGACCCTCGGGGCGACCGTGGTCGCCGACATCGGCTCCGGCCTGCTCGCGCCGCACCACCGCCTGCCCGACGAGCCGGACGCCGCCACCGCGCTGCGGGCCGGCGCCGACCTCGTCACCGCCTCGGGCGACAAGCTCCTGGGCGGGCCTCAGGCCGGACTTCTTCTGGGACGCGCCGACCTCGTCGAGCGACTCCGGCGCGACCCGTTCGCCCGCGCCCTGCGGGTGGACAAGCTGACCCTCGCCGCGCTGGAGGCGACGCTCGCCGGACCGGTGCCGCCCGTCCCGGCCGCGCTGGCGCGGGACGTGGCGGTCCTGCGGCAGCGTGCGGAGGCGGTGGTGGCCGGGCTCCCGGCCGCGCTGGGAGCAGCGGTCGTCGACACCCGCGCCGCCGTCGGTGGCGGCGGTGCCCCCGACGTGGTGCTGCCCAGCGTCGCGGTCGCGCTCCCCGAGGGGCTCGCGCTGCCGCTGCGCACCGGCGAGCCGCCCGTGGTGGGCCGGGTCGAGCGCGGCCGGCTGCTCCTCGACCTGCTCGCCGTCCCGCCCGAGGAGGACGGCGACCTCGCCGACGCCGTACGACGCGTGGCCGGCGAGCCGGTCTGATGCACGTCGTCGCCACCGCGGGTCACGTCGACCACGGGAAGTCCACCTTGGTCGAGGCACTCACCGGGACCCACCCCGACCGCCTCGAGGAGGAGCGGCGCCGCGGCCTCACGATCGAGCTGGGCTACTGCTGGACCGAGTGGGCCGACGTCGGCGAGGTGGCCTTCGTCGACGTGCCCGGCCACGAGCGCTTCCTCACCACCATGCTCGCGGGCGTGGGCCCGGTGCCGGCGGCGCTGCTCGTCGTCGCGGCGGACGACTCGTGGATGCCGCAGGCGGCCGAGCACCTCGCGGCGCTCGACGCGCTGGGCGTGCGGCACGCCGTCGTGGCGGTCACCCGCTCCGACCTCGCCGATCCCTCCGCGGCGCTCGCGCGGGCGTCCGCCGAGGTCGCGCGGACCGGGCTCGCGGGCGCGCCGGTCCTGCCGGTGAGCGCCCGCACCGGCCGAGGCCTCGACGACCTCCGCTCCGCGCTGGCGGCGATGGTGGCCGCGCTGCCCGCGCCCGACCCGGCCTCCGACGTGCGGCTGTGGGTCGACCGCCGGTTCGCGGTCCGCGGCAGCGGCACCGTGGTCACCGGCACCCTGCCCGCCGGGACCGTCCGGCCCGGCGACTCCCTGGCCTTGGGCGAGGAGGTGCTGCGTGTCCGCGGCGTGCAGGCCCTGGGCCGCGACCGGGCGGAGGTCAGCGGGGTCGCCCGCGTCGCCCTCAACGTCTCCGGCCGCACCGACGCGCTCGAGCGCGGCAGCGCGCTCGTCACGCCCGACGCCTGGCACCACACCCGCGTCGTCGACGTACGCCTGACCGGCCCCGGCGAGCCGCCCACCGCCCCGATGCTGCACGTGGGAGCGGCCGACGTGACGACCCACTGCCGCCCGCTCGGCGACTCCCTCGTGCGGCTCACCCTCGACCGCCCACTCCCGCTCCGCGTCGGCGACCGCGCGGTGCTGCGCGACCCGGGCCGCCGGCTGCTGTGGGGCGCCGACGTGCTGGACCCCGACCCGCCGCGGCTGCGGCGACGCGGGGCCGCCGTACGACGCGCGCGGCAGCTGGCCACCGGCTCGCCCGGGCTGGCCGGCGAGCTCGAGCGCCGTGGGCTGGTGCACGCCGACCGGCTGCGTCGTCTGGGGATCGCCCGCGAGGACGCCGGCCAGCTCGAGGTCGGCCCCTGGCTGGTCTCCCCCGCGCTGGCGCAGGCCCTCGCCGACCGGGTGCCCTCGCTGGTGGAGGAGCACGCCCGCGCCCACCCGCTCGACCCGGGCGTCCCGCTGGCCGTGCTCGCCACGCGGCTGCGGCTGCCCTCGTCCGAGCTGGTCCGCGCGGTGGTGCGGGCGCCGCTGCGCATCGCCGAGGGGCGGGTGGTCGCCCCGGGTGGCGGAGGCCTGCCCGAGGCCGTGCAGCGCGGCGTCGACGCCGTACGACGCGACCTGGCGTCCTCGGCGTTCGCGGCGCCGACCGCCGACCGGCTCCGCGAGCTGGGCCTCGACGAGCGGGCCCTCGGCGCGGCGGACCGGGCCGGGCTCCTGCGGCGCCTCGGCAGCGGGATCGTGCTGCTGCCGGACGCCCCCGACCGGGCGGTGGACCTGCTGGGGACGCTCGACCAGCCGTTCACCACCAGCGCGGCCCGCGAGCGGCTGGGCACCACGCGCCGCGTCGTCCTGCCGCTGCTCGAGCACCTCGACCGCGCCGGCCGCACCCGACGGCTGCCGGACGACCGGCGTCAGGTCGTCGGCTGACCGGCAGCGCCGCGTCGGTCGACACGGGCTCTCTCGGTCAGGCGCCGGATCTCACCGGCGTGTCGCCCCCGTCACACCTGCGCGGGGCTGCCGATAGGTTGTGCGCCATGGAGCACCCCTTCGGCATCGACTTCGGCGGCACCGGCATCAAGGGCGCGCCCGTCGACCTCGCGATCGGCGACTTCGCGCACGACCGGGTCCGCATCGACACGCCCAAGCCGGCCACCCCGCAGGCCGTGGCCGGGGTGTTCGGCCAGATCATCGGCAACTTCGAGGCGGCCACGACCCCGGTCGGGGTGACGGTGCCGGGCATCGTGCGCCGCGGCGTGGTGATGTCGGCCGCCAACATCGACAAGTCCTGGATCGGCGAGGACGCCGACGCGATCTTCACCGAGGCCCTCGGCCGTGAGGTCCACGTCGTCAACGACGCGGACGCCGCCGGTCTGGCGGAGGCGGAGTACGGCGCCGCCAAGGGCCGCAAGGGCCTGGTCATGGTCATCACGCTCGGCACCGGCATCGGCTCCGCGCTGATCTGGGACGGCCAGCTCGTGCCCAACTCCGAGATGGGACACCTCGAGATCGACGGGGACGTCGCGGAGGTCCGCGCCGCGACGAGCGCCCGCGAGCGCGAGGGGCTGTCCTGGCAGGACTGGTCCGTGCGGCTCACCACCTACTTCCGCCACCTCGAGCGCCTCTTCACCCCCGACCTGTTCGTGGTCGGCGGTGGGGTGAGCAAGTCGTGGGAGAAGTTCGGCCACCTCATCCAGGTCGACACAGAGATGGTGCCGGCGACCCTGCAGAACCGGGCCGGCATCGTCGGCGCCGCGCTCGTCGCGCACCGCAAGGCCGGCCAGGAGGACTGACCGGTCGGGTCAGCCCTCCAGCACCTGCTCGAACGCCTCGACGGCTCCCCGCAGGTAGCGCTCGACGACCGCGCGCTCCTCGTCGGTGAACCCCCGGTCGAGCCGGTCGAGGGAGACGAACATCGGCAGCAGGTGGGAGACCACCTCGCGCCGGCCGGAGTCGGTCAGCACCAGCTCCGTGCGCCGGCGGTCCGCGGCGTGCGGGCGCCGCTCGACGTGCCCGCGCGAGACCAGGCGGTCCACGATGCCGGTCGCCGCGGCCGTGGACACCTCGAGCCGGCGGGCGACCTCGGCCGGCCCGATCTGCTCGCGGCTCAGGTGCTCGAGCGTCACCAGCTCCGTGTCGCTGATGCCGGCCCGCCGGGCGACCACGTGGTTGACCCGGGCGCCCGTGCTGACCAGGTCGCGCAGGGCGGTGAGCGCACCGGACTCGTCCCAGCCGGGGCGGGGCTCCTGGGGTGCGGTCACGGCTGGTCCTCCTCGGGCGATGCGTCAGGGCTTGCGGGTCCGCGGCAAAATCGCTAACTTACTTAGCAATCTACCTCGTGAACCACCTGATCGTAAGGACCTCTCGTGCCCGGTCACCAGTCCCCTGCTCCCGCCCGCGTCATCGCGGGGCGTCGTACGGCGTGGGTCGTGGCCCTCGTCCCGCTGTTCCTGGCCATCGCCGCGATCCTCTTCGTGCCCGAGGGCGAGCGCGAGACCACGGCCACCGACACGCTGCCCGCCGGCGCCGACAGCACGCTGGCGGTCGAGCTCGCCGAGCAGCTGCCGGACGACGAGGGCCAGGTCGCCATCGTGCTCTGGACCGCCGACTCCGGTGAGCTCGACCAGGGCGCGCAGGGGGACCTGACCCAGCAGGCGGTCCGGCTGCTGTCGGAGGCCGGCGGCGGCCAGGGCGCGCCCGAGGGCGACCGCCCGGGCGAGGCACCGGGCGGGCAGCAGGGTGGCGCAGGCCAGCAGTCCCCCCTCGTCGTCGCCGAGGACGGCACCGCCGCCTTCGTCGCGGTGCCGGTCACGTCGTCCTCGGCCACCGACAACATCGACCGGGTCGAGGAGCTGCGTGAGCAGCTGCGCGACGACGCGCCCGAGGGTGTCACGGTGGAGGTCACCGGGCCGGCCGGGATCCAGGCCGACATCGGCCAGGTCTTCGACGGTGCCGACATCCGGCTGCTCGGCGCCACGGCGGCCGTGGTGGCGATCCTGCTGATCATCACCTACCGCAGCCCGGTGCTGTGGCTGGTGCCGTTGACCGTCGTCGCCGTGGCCGACCGCTTCGCCGCGATCGCCGCCACCAACGTGCTGGAGCTGACCGGCCTCGCCTGGGACGAGTCGACGGTCGGGATCCTCAGCGTCCTGGTGTTCGGCGCGGGCACCGACTACGCCCTGCTGCTCATCTCGCGCTACCGCGACGAGCTGAAGACCACCGAGTCCCGCCACGTCGCGATGGCGCACGCCCTCACCCGCACCACCGAGGCGGTCCTCTCGAGCGCCACGACGGTCGTGCTCGGCGTGCTGACGCTCCTCCTCTCGGCCATCCCGACGACCCGCGGCCTCGGCGCCGCCTGCGCGGTCGGCATCGTCGTGGCGGCGACCTTCGCCCTGGTCGTGCTGCCTGCCGCCCTCGTGCTCTTCGGGCGCTGGGTGTTCTGGCCGCGCGTGCCCCACGTCGGCGACGCCGTCCTCATCGACTCGCGCGGCGTGTGGCGCCGGGTGGGCGACGCCGTGGCACGACGTCCGCGCACCTTCGTCGTCGGCACCGTCGCCGGGCTGGCACTGCTGGCCGTCGGCACGACGTCCATCACGACCGGCCTCGACCCGGCCGACCAGTTCCTCCAGCGCCCCGAGGCCATCTCGGCGGCCGAGCGGCTTGGCGAGTCCTTCCCCGCCGGCACCAGCGACCCGGTCCAGGTGGTCACCCGGGACGACCCCGAGCAGGTGCTCGGCGTTGTCGAGGGCGTCGACGGCGTCGACTCCGCCCGCGTGACGACCAGCGGCGACGGCATCGCCCGCATCGACGCCGTACCCGACGCGGAGCCCGGCAGCGACGCCGCGCAGGGCGTCGTCGTGGACGTCCGCGCGGCCGTGGCCGACTTCACCGACACCCACGTCGGCGGCGGTGACGCGGAGGCCCTCGACGCCAAGGACTACGCCGCCAGCGACCGGCTCACGATCCTCCCGCTCATCCTGCTGCTGGTGCTGGGCGCGCTCTTGCTGCTGCTCCGCTCGATCGTGGCGCCACTGCTCCTGGTCGCCACCGTCGTCGCGACGTACGCCGCGAGCATGGGCGCGTCGTGGTGGCTGTTCCAGACGGTGTTCGGCTTCGAGGCGATGGACACCGGCGTGCCGCTGCTGGCGTTCCTGTTCCTCGTCGCGCTGGGCGTCGACTACAACATCTTCCTCGTCACCCGGGCCCGCGAGGAGGCGGCCGAGCACGGCACCCGCACCGGCATGCTGCGCGCCCTGACCGCCACCGGCGGGGTGATCACCAGCGCCGGCATCCTGCTCGCGGCGGTCTTCGCGGTGCTCGGCGTGCTGCCGCTCGTCGTGCTCGCCCAGCTCGGCGCGATCATCTTCGTCGGCGTGCTGCTCGACACCCTCGTGGTCCGCACCGTGCTCGTCCCGGCGCTCGCGCTGACCCTCGGCGAGACGTTCTGGTGGCCCCGGAAGGTGCGGAGCGACGGGGCCTGAGACGCGCGGACGTCATGGCGGCGGGCGGCTCGGGCGACCGGCTGCGGGTTTCCCCGCATATGCGGGGAAACCCGAACTTCTGGGGGCGTACACACCCCCACAAGCTCGCAATCGCCTCGAGGAGTTCGGCCCCAGGGCTCTCCCGGACCAGCCACCACGCTTGGGGCGATCCGCGGGGTCGTCATGGCGGAGGGCTGCCCCGGCGACCAGCACCCATGACGTCCCGGTACGACGTCATGGCGGGCGGCTGCCCAGGCGACCGCCGCCCATGACGTCGCTCAGCAGCGAGCGCCCTCAGCAGAGAGCCCTCAGCCCTCCCGGCCGCTGATCGCCGACGCCACCCGCTTGGTCACGTCGGGGTGGAAGACGCTGGGGATGATGAAGGACGGGTGCAGCTCCTCGGGCTTCACCGTGTCGGCGATGGCCTGGGCCGCGCGGAGCAGCATGTCGATCGTCACCTCGTCGGCGCCGGCGTCGAGCAGGCCGCGGAACACGCCGGGGAAGGCGAGGACGTTGTTGATCTGGTTGGGGTAGTCCGAGCGCCCCGAGGCCACGACGGCGGCGTACTTGTCGGCCTCGGCCGGGTCGATCTCCGGGTCGGGGTTGGCCAGGGCGAAGACCACCGGCTTGTCCGCCATCGTCGGCAGCCACTCGGGGTCGAGGATGCCCGGTGCGGAGACGCCGACGAAGACGTCGGCACCGACGAGCACGTCCTGCAGCGAGCCGGTGGCGCGGCGCGGGTTGGTGGCGGAGGCCAGCTCGGTGTGGGCGGCTGACAGCGACCCGTCGCCCTCGGCCAACGCCCCCTCGCGGTCGACGACCACGACGTCCTGGGCGCCCGCGGCGAGCAGCAGCGTCACGATCGCCGTACCAGCGGCACCGGCGCCCGAGACCACGATCCGCACGTCGGTCAGCTGCTTGTCGACGCAGCGCAGCGCGTTGGTGAGGGCGGCCAGCACCACGATCGCGGTGCCGTGCTGGTCGTCGTGGAAGACCGGGATGTCGAGCGACTCGCGCAGCCGGGCCTCGATCTCGAAGCACCGGGGCGCGGCGATGTCCTCGAGGTTGATGCCGCCGAAGCCCGGGGCGATCATCTCGACCGCCCGGACGATCTCGTCGGTGTCCTGGCTGGCCAGGCAGATCGGCCAGGCGTCGATGTCGGCGAAGCGCTTGAACAGCGCGGCCTTGCCCTCCATCACCGGCATCGCGGCGCCCGGGCCGATGTTGCCGAGGCCGAGCACCGCCGAGCCGTCGGTGACGACGGCGACGGAGTTGCCCTTGATGGTGAGCTTGCGGACGTCCTCGGGGTTGTCGTGGATCGCCATGGACACCCGGCCGACGCCCGGCGTGTAGGCCATCGAGAGGTCGTCACGGGTGCGCAGCGGCACCTTGGAGGTGACCTCGATCTTGCCGCCGAGGTGCAGCAGGAACGTCCGGTCGCTGACCTTGTGGACGGCCACGCCCTCCACCTCGGCGACCGAGGCGACGAGCTCCTGGCTGTGCGTGGCGTCCGCCGCGGAGCAGGTCACGTCGACGGTCAGGCGGTCGTGGCGCGAGTCGGCGACGTCGATCGCGGTCACCACCCCGCCGTTGCGCGCGATGGTCGTCGCGACAGCGCCGACGACGCTGTGGTCGGGAGCGGTGTACAACCGCATGGTGATCGAGTACGACGATGCGGTTGCTGCCATGCCCCAGACCCTCCCCCTCCGGCGGGGTTACGCACAAGTCACGTCGCGCACGGCCGGTCAGTAGGCTCGGAGTCGGCACGTGTGCCGACGCTCCCTCCGGGGAACCCGTAGTCCGGCCCGGAAGCGAACGGAGGGTGCCGTGGCAGAGACAGACGTCGACGAGGCGGACGCCGTCGTCGCTCGACGCGTGGGCTTCGTCACCCGACCCCTGCGGGCGCTGGTCAACGCGCCGCACCTGCTGGTCGTGCTGGTCCTCGCGATCTGGGTCGGCTGCTCGCTCGCCTACTCCGCGCTCGAGGACAAGGGCCCGGTCGAGGGGCTGTGGTGGGGCATCGTGACCGGCTCGACCGTCGGCTACGGCGACTTCTACCCCGCGACCACGGCGGGCCGCGCGGTCGGCGCCGTCCTCATCGTGTCGATGCTCGTCTTCGTGCCGATCGCCATCGGCCACGTCATCGCCAACCTGGTGCACGACAAGGAGTCGCTCGCGGTGGCGACCGTGCTCGAGGACGTGCACGAGCGCATCGACCGCCTCGAGCACCTCACCCTCGCCTCGCTGGAGTCCCAGCACGGCCGCGCGTGGCTCGAGCAGCAGCTCGCGGCCTACGACGCCGCCGACGCGGCACGCACCGACGTCGCCGAGGAGATGCTCGCCATGTTCGCCCGCAAGAACGACCCCATGGACCCTTCCGGAGGACCCCGATGACCACCGCAGCACGCCGGCCCGTACGCCGCCGCATGAGGTCCACGAGCGTCGCGCTCGGGATCACCGCGGTGATGGCGTCCAACCTGACCGGGTGCTCCTCCTCCAGCGCCGACTACGCCGCGGTGTGCGTCGACCCGGAGACCCAGGAGCGCGTCGACGACGACCAGTGCGACGACGACCGGGACTACAACGGGGCCGGCACCGGCTTCTTCTGGTACTACCTCGGCGCCCGCGCGCTCGTCCCGTCGATCGGCCAGACCGCGACGGGCGGCACCTTCCGCGGCAGCACCCTCAACGGGACCGTGCAGCGCGGCGGCCTCCCGACGACCGGCGGCTCGACCGTGAGGTCCAGCACCACCAAGGGCGGGTTCGGCGGCAGCAGCCGCGGCTTCGGCGGCTGACCCGCCGCCGCCCAGCCACCCCGACCCCCGCACGCCCGACGTACGCCCTCCGGCCACCACCGCCCACCAGGAGAACCCGTGTCCGACCTGATCACCGCCCTGCTGCACGCCGTCGCGTACGCCCTCGTCGGCGGCGCGATGCTCGTCGTCGCCTACTACGTGCTCGACCTGGCCACCCCCGGCCACCTCGGCACCCACCTGCGCGGGGTCGACGAGAACGGCGTCGAGTCGGTGCACGCCCACTCCCGCTCGGCGGGCGTCGTCACGTCTGCCTGGCTGGTCTCGAACGCGCTGGTCATCTTCACCGCGATCTGGACCAACGGCGAGACCTCGCTCGGGTGGGCGCTGGGCTGGACGGTGTCCTTCGCGGTCCTGGGCATCGTGCTCAACACGGTGATGTTCTTCGCCGTCGAGGCGATCACGCCGGGCAACCTGCGCCGGATCGTCACCGAGCCCGGCCCGGTCCGTCCGCTGGCCTACGTCGCCGCGTCGGTCGCGCTGTCGGTCGGCGCCATCGTCTGCGCCAGCATCGCGTGAGCGGGTCCCCCGCGATGTGGTCCCCCACGATGACGTCCCGCGTGCGGAGGGCCGCCTGATGTGGCGGCACCGCTCCCGCCCCCGCCCCGACTGGCGCACCACCGTCGTCGAGCAGGGCCTGGTCTTCCCGACCACGCCCCGGCCCGACGGCTCGGAGCTGCCCTACTGGAACGAGGAGGCGTGGTACGAGCTGACGATGGAGGAGGTCGAGCTCCTCGAGGCCGCCACCGAGGAGCTGTGGGAGATGTGCCTGCAGGCCGTCTCGCACATGGCCACGACGATGACCGACCAGCGCCTCGGCCTGCCCGCCGGCACGCTCGACGTGGTGCGACGCTCCATCGCCGACGGTGACCCCGCGCTCTACGCGCGCTTCGACCTCGCCTACGGCGCCGACGGCTCGGTCAAGATGCTCGAGATCAACGGCGACACCCCCACCGGCCTCGTGGAGACCGGCGTCATCCAGTGGCGCTGGATGGAGGACGTGATGCCGGAGATGGACCAGTGGAACTCCGTGCACGACCGCCTCGTCTCCGGCTGGCGCAAGCTGCGCCGCTCGGGCCACTTCCCGGGCCAGCAGCTGCACCTGCTCTACGACCTCGGCGAGGAGGACAGCTACGACGGCGGCGAGATGGAGATGACCGTCGGCTACCTCATGGACACCGCGGTCCAAGCCGGGTGGATCGCGCTCGCGCACCCGATGGCGGAGGTCGGCTGGAACCCCGACGCGCGGGAGTACCGCGACGTCCACGACGACCCGGTCCGCACCGCCTTCAAGCTCTACGCCTGGGAGCAGATGCTGGCCGAGCCGTTCGGCCGCTTCATCGTGGACCGGGCCGAGCGGATCCCGACGAAGTGGATCGAGCCGGCCTGGAAGGTGCTGCTCAGCACCAAGGCGCTGCTGCCGGTGCTCTGGGAGCTCTACCCGCGCCACCGCCTGCTGCTGCCGGCGTACTTCGACGAGCCGCGCGAGCTCGAGCGCTGGGTGGCCAAGCCGCTCCACGGCCGGGAGGGCGACAACATCCGGATCCACCTCGACGACATGCTCGAGGACGTGGTGATGCCCGGCGACTACGGCGCCGAGGGCTTCGTCTACCAGCAGTACACCGACCTGCCGAGCTTCGAGGGCAACCGCGTGGTGCTCGGGTCGTGGATCGTCGACGGCGAGGCGGCCGGGGTGCTGGTGCGCGAGTCCGACGGGATGGTGACCGACTACTTCTCCCGCGTCGCACCGCACGTCATCAGCGACGGCCTCGCCCCCACCGAGGCGCAGGTCGCGCAGTGGCTCGCCGAGCGGGTCGGCCCCGACGCACCCACGCTGCCGGGGCAGGGGCGCTAGCGCACGACCGAGTCGGTGATCGTCCGGCTCGCACCGAGGAAGAAGATCCCCGGGATCGTCTCGAAGCCCTCGCTCGGGTTGTCGGTCAGCGTCGAGCCGCGCACCGTCAGGGTGCCGGTGCGGTCGTTGGAGACGAAGAAGATCGCGCCGCCGCCCTCGCGCGCGTGGTTGCCGGTGATCGTGGAGTCCTCGACCGTGAGGTGGATGGCGTCGCCGTCGAGGTAGATGGCACCGCCCGACCCGCCGCCGGGCGTCCCGGGTCGCGCCGGGTTGGCCCCGCGTCCGACGGCGCGGTTGTCGGAGAACGTCGAGGACACGACGCGCCACGAGACGCCGATGCTGCTCAGCGCGGAGCCGTTGCTGCACCGGCCGCCGGTGAAGCTCGAGCGGCGTACGACGACGGGGCGGTCGCGGTGCTGGTCGAGCACCCGGACGGCGCCGCCTCCGAGGTCGGGGCCGGTCGGGTCGCAGCGGTTGCCGGCGAACTGCGAGTCCACGATGCGCAGCCGGCCGCCGCGGACGAAGATCGCGCCGCCGCCCCCGCCGTCGGTGGTCTCACCGGTCGCGTCGCCGTCGACGAAGCGCATCCGCCTGACCACCAGCCGGGGCTCGGCCTGGTCGTTGCAGTGCGACGTCGTCCACACCTGCGCGCGGTCGCAGGTGTTCATGTAGAGGATGCGGCGCCGGCCCTGGCCGCTCAGGGTGACCAGGCCGCCGCCGTCGAGCACGACCTTCGCGGAGGTGTTGACCACCTTCGCGGTCTTCTTCATCGCGATCGTGACCGGCTGGGGTCCGCAGTCGAAGGCGACCACGCCGCCCCTGGCCACGGCGCGGACCACGGCCCGCGAGGTGCAGGAGGCGGGGGTGCCGGAGCCGACGACCGTGTCGGCCTGCCGGGTGGCCGGGGCGTCGATCCGGGCACGGGTCTCGGCACGGGCCTCGACGGCGCTCGCCGTCGCAGGAGCCACCAGGCCCGCGACCGCGGCCAGGACCGCAGCGGCGACGGCGCCGGCCCGGGTCACTGCCCCGCCCCGAGCGCCTTCTCGATGTCGTCGGCCAGCTTCTCCGGCTCCGTCGTCGGCGCGTAGCGCTCGATGACCTGCCCGTCGCGACCGACGAGGAACTTGGTGAAGTTCCACTTGATCTTGCTGCCGAGCATGCCGCCCTTGGAGTCCTTCAGCCAGCCGAACAGGGGGTGCTGGCCCGAGCCGTTCACCTCGACCTTCGCGAAGAGCGGGAAGGTGACCCCGAAGTTGCGCTCGCAGAAGTCCGAGATCTCCGCCTCGTCGCCGGGCTCCTGGCCGCCGAACTGGTCGCACGGGAAGCCGAGGACCACCAGGCCGCGCTCCGCGTAGGTGTCGCAGAGCTGCTGGAGGCCCTTGTACTGCCCGGTGAACCCGCACTGCGAGGCGGTGTTGACCACCAGCACGACCTTGCCGGCGTACTGCGAGAGGTCCGCGTCGGTCCCGTCGATGGCGACCGCCGAGAAGTCGGAGAGAGTAGTCATGACGCCGAGTCTGCCAGTCCGTCCGGGATCGGCAGCTCGCCGAAGCGGCCGCCGAAGGCCCACCCGCCCAGCGGGCGCCGCACCCGGTCGCGGTGGTCGCGCGCCGCGGTGCGCTCGTCGACGTCAGCGGGGTCGCCCTGCACGCCGACGGCGATGCCGGTGAGCAGCCGGTGGGTGGGGGGTACGCCGAGCGCGTCGGCGAGCGCGTCGTGGTCGAAGCCGGCGAACTGGTGGGCGTGCAGCCCCATCGCGCGCGCCTGGAGGGTCAGGTGGGCCGCGGCCTGGCCGACGTCGTGCAGGGCGTAGTCGCTGTAGGCCGGGGCGTCCGGCTCGGCGCCGGTGCGGACGTGGGCCGCCGTCACGAAGACCACCGAGGCCCGCGACACCCAGCCGGAGTTGCCCCGGCTGAGCGCGGCGACGAGCCGGTCGTGGTTGGCCGTGCCGGGCACGCACACGAAGAACAGCCACGGCTGGCTGTTGCCCGCGCTCGGCGCCCACTGGGCGGCGCGCAGCAGGGTCTCGACCTCCTCCGGGGTCAGCCGGTGGGAGTCGTCGTACACGCTCACGCTGAAGCGCGACCGCAGCGGCTCGGCGAGGTTCTCGGCGCCGGGCTGGGGGGCTTGGGGGGTCACCCGGCGAGTATCCCCGCCGTTCGTGATCACTTGTCGAGGGCGTCCAGCTCGGCCAGCGCGGACTCCCAGCGCTCGCGGCGCTCGGCGTCGCTCTGCTCCCACCAGGCGGTGCCGCGCTCGCCGAGGCCGACCTTGGCCAGCTGGGTGCGGTGCCGGGTGGCCGCCAGCTCCGCGTCGTCCGCGGCCGTGCGGACCCCTGAGCGTCCGCGCCCGAGGTGCGACTTGAGCCGGGCCAGCTCGTCGTCGGGGATCGAGGGATCCGTGCGCCGCCAGCGCCGGCCGTCGACCACCAGCCACTTCTCGTCCTCGGTCGGCTCGTCCACGCCACCAGTCTGCTGCCGCCCCGCGTCCGGCCGGGCACCCGCCGGGGTGTGGCTGCGGCGTCCCGGGGCGAGTACGACGGGAGGAACCGACTCCCGGAGGCCCCCATGCCCCTGCGTACCCTCATCGGCCCCACCGCCCTCGCCCTGGTGGCCACCGCCCTGGTCGCTCCGTCCTCCGCTGCTGCTGGTCCTGCCGTGGACGACGCGCCGGCGCGCGGGACGAAGAGCCAGTGGACTGAGGCCGACAAGGCGGGGTTCGGCACCGCCCGGACCCGGCGGAGCAACGTCTGGTTCACGCTCCAGGACGGGCGGGTGAGCGAGGTCTTCCACCCCGACCTCTCCACGCCGAGCACCCGCAGCCTCGAGCTCGTGGTCACCGACGGGCGCACGTTCACCGACCTGGAGACCGAGGACGTCGACGTCGTCACGACCCGCCCCGACGAGCGGAGCCTCCGCTTCCGGCAGGTCGGCACCGCGACGTCCGGCCGCTACCGGATCACGAAGACCTTCGTCACCGACCCGCGGCGGGACGCGCTCGTCGTACGGGTCCGCCTGGAGTCCCTCGACGGCGGCCACTACCGCCTGTACGCCGTCCACGACCCGGCACTGGCCAACTCCGGCATGGACGACTCGGGCCGCTCGGGCCGGGACGGACTGGTGGCGACCGACCGCTCCGAGCCGGTCGCCTCCGCCCTGGTGTCCCGGCCGCGGTTCGGCCGCACCAGCACCGGTGTCCTCGGCCGCGACGACGGCTGGACCGACCTCGAGGGCGACCACCGCCTCGACGACGGCGGGCGCCGCGCCGGTCCCGGCAACGTCGTGCAGACCGGCCGGGTCAGCGGCATCACCGGCCTGCCGGGCGAGCAGCGCGCGACGCTGGTCCTCGGCTACGGCACCGACGGGCGCGACGCGCTGCGCACCGCCACGGCGAGCGTGCGCTCCGGGGCCCGCGCGACCGCCGCGCGCTACGACCGCGGCTGGCACCGCTACGTCCGCTCGCTGAAGCGGGTCCCCGACAGCGCGGCCGGCGTGCGGGCGCAGTACCTCGCCTCCGCGCTCGTCCTCGCCGCGGCGGAGGACAAGCTCAACCCGGGCGCGCTGGTCGCGTCGCCGTCGGCCCCGTGGGTCTGGGGCGACGAGGTCAAGGACCTCTCCTCGCCGTCGGGCGCCTACCACCTGGTCTGGTCGCGTGACTCCTACCAGTTCGGCACCGCGCTGTGGGCGATGGGCGACAAGGCGGCCGCGCGTCGGTCGGTCGACTGGCTCTTCGACGTCCAGCAGCAGCCCGACGGCTCCTTCCCGCAGAACTCCGACGTCGAGGGCACGCCGGTGTGGTCGGAGCTCCAGCTCGACGAGGTCGCGCTGCCGATCGTGCTGGCCCACCTCGTCGGCCGCGACGGCCCCCGCACCTACCGGGGCGTCAAGAGGGCGGCGAACTTCCTGGTGCGCTTCCGCGACGAGGAGACCGGCCGCCGGGCGCCGTACTCCCCGCAGGAACGCTGGGAGAACCAGTCGGGCTACTCCCCCAACTCGATCGCCACCCAGGTCGCCGGCCTCGTCTGCGCCGCCGACATCGCCCGCCGCAACGGCGACCGGGCCTCGGCGCGGCGCTGGCTCCGGCTCGCCGACCGCTGGCACGCCAAGGTCAAGGACTGGACGGTCACGACGACCGGCCCGCTGAGCGAGGCGCCGTACTTCCTGCGCATCACCAAGGACGGCCGCCCGGACAGGGGCACGGAGTACGCGATCGGCGACGGCGGGCCGTCCGAGGTCGACCAGCGCCGCGTGGTCGACCCCAGCTTCCTCGACCTGGTGCGCCTGGGCCTGCTCCCACCGGAGGACCGCGACGTTGTCTCCACCCTCGCCGTCGTCGACGCGGACCTGCGCGTCGAGACGCCCAACGGCCCCTACTGGCACCGCTTCAGCTTCGACGGCTACGGCGAGACCCTCGACGGCGGGCAGTGGGAGATCACCGAGGACGACACCGGCACCACGCTGGGTCGCGCGTGGCCGCTGCTCACCGGCGAGCGCGGCGAGTACGCCGTCACCGCTGGCCAGGACGCGACGGTCCACCTCGCCGCCATGGCCGCGGCCGCCGGCAGCAGCGACATGATCTCCGAGCAGGTCTGGGACGGTCGGGCGCCCACCGGCGAGGCGTGCTGCCCCGCCGGCGAGGGCACCCGCGCCGCGACCCCGCTCACGTGGTCGCACGCCGGGCTGGTGCGGCTCGCCTGGACCATGGAGCGCGGCACACCGGTGGACCAGCCGGACGTGGTGGCGAGGCGCTACCTGCGCTGACGGCCGTCCGCGGGAACGCGGAAGATCCGAGTCACCCGGTGGCTCGGATCTTCCGCGTTGTCCCGGCGGTCCCCGGATATCCGGTGACTCCAGACACCGGAGCCCCCGCGTCCCGCCACCGCGCTCCGCCGGCCACCCGTGCGGGAGACTGACCCGCGAGGCAGGGCGCCGGGCACCGACGGGAGGCAACGCATGCTGGTCGCACAACGGCGGGACTTCCTGCTCGCCCGCCTGCGGGACGAGGGGCGGGTCGTGGCCAAGGACGTCGCGGCGGAGCTCGGCGTCACCGAGGACGCCGTACGACGCGACCTGCGCGAGCTGGCCGCGGCCGGGCTGTGCCAGCGGGTCTACGGCGGCGCGCTGCCCGTCTCGCCGGCGGTCGGCGACTACGCCGCCCGGGGCAGCGTCGCGACCGACAGCAAGCGGCGCGTCGCGGCCGCCGCCGTGGCCCTGGTGCCGTCCGGGTCGACCGTGCTCCTCGACGGCGGCACGACCGCGCTGGAGGTGGCCCGGGCGCTCCCCGCGGACCTCGCCGTGACCGTGGTGACCCACAGCGTCACCGTCGCGGCGGCCCTGGTCGAGCACCCCACCGCCGAGGTGGTCGTGCTGGGTGGCCGGCTCTTCAAGCACTCGGCCGTCACGTCCGGGGCCGCGGCAGCCGAGGCCGCGGCGGCGGTCTCCGCCGACCTGTTCTTCCTCGGCGTCACGGGCGTGCACCCCGAGGCCGGGCTCACCACGGGGGACGCAGACGAGGCCGCGATGAAGCGGCTGCTCGCCGACCGAGCCGCCGAGACCTACGTGCTGGCGAGCGTGGAGAAGATGGGCGCCGCCTCCCCGTTCGGCGTGCTCGCCCTGGACCGGGTCGCCGGCGTCATCACCGACGCGTCCGCGGACTCCCGCACCGTCCGCGAGCTGGTGGCCCTCGGCGTGCCGGTGGTGGACGCCGGGGCTGGTTTCGCCTGAGGGGCGGTCAGCGCCGAGCGAAGGGCCCCGACAGAGCCGCCCATTGCAGCAGCAGGACGGTCTTGGCGTCGGCGATGTCGCCGCCCACCCGGGCGAGCGCGTCGTCGACGTCGAGCTCGAGCACCTCGATGTCCTCCCCCTCGTCGGCCAGCCCGCCGCCGGCGCCGGTGCGGTCGGCCGGCGTGTAGGGAGCGGCGTAGAAGTGCAGGCGCTCGGTGACCGACCCGGGGCTCATCCAGAGGTCGAACACGGGTGTCACCTCCCCGACCGTGACCCCGAGCTCCTCCGCGGTCTCGCGGCGGATCGCCGTCAGCGGGTCGTCGTCGTCGAGCAGGCCCGCCGCGGTCTCGACGAACATGCCGTCGGGGTGCCCGTTGACGTAGACCGGGAACCGGAACTGCCGGGTCAGCAGCACCGTGCGCCGGTCGCGGTCGTGCAGGAGGATCGTGGCGCCGTTGCCCCGGTCGTACGTCTCCCGCTGCTGCGTGCTCCACCGTCCGTGGGAGTCGCGGTAGTCGAACGTCGTGCGCCGCAGCACGTGCCACCCGGCGGCCAGCAGCTCGACGTCGCGGACCACCACGTCGGGGTTGCCGCCGAGGCCGCGCCCGACCCGGTCGAGGCCGGTGCGGCCACGCGCGTCGGGGACGTCGATCCCGGGCCGGCCCCTCGCGTCTGTCTGCTCCATGGTCGGAAGTGTACAGAAACGTGGACAAACGCGCATCAGCATTGATCGGCGGCGTCGGCGCACCGCTCGGAGAACGACGAAGGCCCCGGGGTGACCCGGGGCCTTCGCAGTGGTGCGCGAGGGGGGATTTGAACCCCCACGCCCTTTCGGACACTGCGACCTGAACGCAGCGCGTCTGCCGTTCCGCCACTCGCGCGTGAAGCGGGGCTCAGGCTACCCCAAGCCCGCGGGACGCTCCCAATCGGCTGGCGGGCGTCGACGGAGCCACCCGTACGGCCGCCCACACGGCCACCCCCACGGCGGGGCGGTGCCCGCACCTGCCCGTACGCGGCCGGTACGGTTGGCCGCACCGACCGGGCGGTGGCTGATGCCTGCCCACCACGACGAGACGTCACCGCGAGGAGAGGAGGCCTGAGGATGAACCCCCTGCAACGCTTCGAGCAGCGGCTGGAGTCCGCCATCTCCGGGGTCTTCGCCCGCGCCTTCCGCAGCGCCGTGCAGCCGGTGGAGATCGCCGCCGCGCTGCAGCGCGAGTGCGACAACAACGCCCAGGTGCTCAGCCGCCAGCGACGCCTGGTGCCCAACGACTTCCACGTCGAGCTGTCGGCCACCGACCTCGAGCGCATCGTCGGCCTGGGGCGGGCGCTCGAGCAGGACCTCGTCGACCAGCTGCAGGACCACGCCGACGCGCAGGGCTACGTCTTCACCGGCCCGATCTCGATCGCCTTCGAGCCCGCCGAGGACCTCACCACCGGTCGCTTCCGGATCCGCAGCAAGGCGCAGGCGAGCGTGACCGACAACGACCACCGCACGCGGACCCGGTCCTCCCACGCCACGCTCGAGGTCAACGGGACCCGCCACCCGCTGCGCCCGCCCGGCCTGGTGATCGGCCGCGGCACCGAGGCCGACCTGCGCATCAACGACCCCGGCGTCAGCCGGCGCCACCTCGAGCTGGAGGTCAGCATCGACGGCGTCGAGGCGGTCGACCTCGGCTCGACCAACGGCATCCTGGTCGACGGCACCAAGGTCGCCCGCGCCCGCCTGCGCGACGGCTCGACGATCAAGATCGGGCACACCGAGATGACGGTCCGCATCGACGGCGGACGCGACGAGGCCGGGGGATGGAATGTCTGAGCTGACCCTGTTCCTCGTCCGCGTGGCCTTCCTGGCCATCCTCTGGATCTTCGTCCTCTCGGCGATCTCGGTGATCCGCTCCGACATGTTCGGCGCCCGAGTGCCGGAGACAGCGCGCGGCGGCGCGCCCGCGCCCTCCGGTCGCAAGTCCGGCAAGGCCCCCAAGGCCCGCAAGCCCCGCCGCGGCGCCCCCACCCACCTCCTCGTGGTAGACGGCGAGAACAGCGGCATCCGCGCCGAGCTGGCCGACGCGCCCCTCCTCATCGGTCGGGGCAGCGACGCCGCGATCAAGCTCGACGACGACTACGTCTCCACGCGCCACGCCCGGGTCGTCGCCAGCGGCGACGAGTGGTTCGTGGAGGACCTCGGCTCGACCAACGGCACCTACGTCGGCCCCGTCCGGATCACGCAGCCGACCACCATCGGCATCGGCACCCAGGTCCGCGTCGGCAAGACGATCCTGGAGCTGCGCAAGTGATGTACCTCCACTACTCGGCGATCTCGGACGTCGGGCGCGTACGCCGCGAGAACCAGGACAGCGGCTACGCCGGGCCCTGGCTCCTCACCGTCTGCGACGGCGTCGGCGGCGCCGTACGCGGTGACCTCGCCTCGAGCACCGCCGTGCAGGCGCTGCGCAAGCTCGACCAGGAGCCCGACGACGACATCCTCGGCCAGGTCGCCGGCGGCGTGCACCGTGCCGACGACCGGATCGCGGAGCTGGTGGAGGAGGACCCAGCCCTCAACGGCACCTCGACCACCGCGACGATCGCGCTCTTCGACGGCCGCCGCTTCGGCATCGGCCACATCGGCGACAGCCGGGCCTACCTCTACCGCCGCGGCGAGCTGCGCCAGCTCACCCACGACCACACCTTCGTCCAGTCCCTCATCGACGAGGGCCGCATCACCGAGGAGCAGTCGCGGAGCCACCCGCACCGCAACCTCATCCTCAAGGCGCTCGACGGCATCCGCCACGAGGAGCCCGACCTGTTCGAGGTCCCGGCCGAGCCCGGCGACCGCATCTTCATCTGCAGCGACGGCGCCTGCGGCACGCTGGGCCCCGAGCGGATGGCCGACATCCTCTCCACCGGCACCCCCGACTTCGCCGCCGTCGAGATGGTGCGCGCGAGCCTCGAGGCCGGCAGCACCGACAACGTGACCTGCATCGTGGCCGACGTCGCCGAGGAGGCACCCGACCCGGACCTCCAGCCGCTGCTGGTGGGGGCGGCGGCCGACCTGCCGCGGCGGATGCCGCTCGGCGGCGCCGTCGGCGGGCTGTTCCGCGGGCACCGCTCCGGCGACACCGGCGAGATCCCGCCCGTGCCGGCCGACGTGCCGGCTGGAGCCTTCGCCGCCGACCCGATCGACCCCGAGGCCGCCCGCTACGCGCCGCGGCCCCCGGGCCGCTACGCGTGGCTGCGCCGGCTGCTCGTCGCCGCCATCCTGCTCGGCCTGGCCTGGGTCGTCCTCGCAGCGGGGTGGTCGTGGAGCCAGCAGCAGTTCTACGTCGCCGAGCACGACGGCCGGGTCGCGATCTTCCGCGGCATCGACGCCGACCTGCCCGGCCTCTCGCTGTCCCACCCCTACGAGCTCACCGACGTCGACCTCGACCTGCTCAGCGAGATCGACGCCGAAGCGGTGCGTGACGGCATCGAGTCCGACGACCTCGACGACGCCCGGCTGACCGTGGACAACTACGCGGCGCGCCAGGACGTCAGCTCGGAGTGACGGGGGTGAGTCGATGAGCCAGAACGGTGCCCTCATGGGCTTCGTGCACCGGCGCCGCCGGGGCGCGGAGCTGTTCCTGCTCGTCCTGGCGCTGGCCGTCGGGATCGGGGCGTACGCCGCCGTCGGCCTCGGCGTCGAGGGAGTGGTCCCGGCCGACCTGGCCGGCTACGGCGGGTGGCTGACCGCCCTCATCGTGGTCGCCCACGTGACCGTGCGCATCGTCGCGCCCTACGCCGACCCCGTGCTGCTGCCGCTCGTCGCGGCGCTCAACGGCCTCGGCCTCGCCATCCTGCGCCGCCTCGACCTCACCTACGAGGCCAACGGGCTCGACCAGCACACGTTCGCCCGCCAGCAGCTGACCTGGATGACGCTCGGCGTGATCCTCTTCGTCGCCACCCTCGTCCTGCTGCGCGACCACCGCTCCCTGCAGCGGCTCACCTACACCTCCGGCCTGGCCGGCATCCTGCTGCTCATCCTGCCGTTCCTGCCCGTCATCGGCGGCGAGATCAACGGCGCCCGGATCTGGATCAACGTCGCCGGCTTCAGCTTCCAGCCCGGCGAGGTCGCCAAGGTGCTGCTCGTCATCGCCTTCTCCGGCTACCTCGTGCTGCACCGCGACGCCCTGGCGCTCGCGGGGCGGCGGGTGGTCTTCGTCGACCTGCCCCGGGGTCGCGACCTCGGCCCGATCCTGGCGATGTTCGGCGTCTCGATGATGATCCTGGTCCTGCAGAACGACCTCGGGTCGTCGCTGCTGTTCTTCGGGCTGTTCCTCGCCATGCTCTACGTCGCCACCGAGCGGCCCGGCTGGCTGGTCGTCGGCGGACTGCTGTTCGCCGCCGGCGCGCTGGCGGCGTACACCTTCGTCGGCAACGTGCAGAACCGCTTCAACTTCTGGCTGCACCCGATGGACTACTACGAGGCGTCCCCCGGCAGCGGCCAGCTCGTCGAGGCGATGTTCGGCATGGGCTGGGGCGGGCTGATCGGCCGCGGTCTGGGCAACGGCTTCCCGGAGCGGGTGCCGTTCGCCTACTCCGACTTCATCCTCTCCACCGTCGGCGAGGAGCTCGGGCTGACCGCGGTCATGGCGATCGTGCTCTGCTACGGCCTCATCGTGGAGCGGGCGCTGCGCATCGCGCTGATCTCGCGCGACGGCTTCGGCAAGCTGATGGCCCTCGGGCTGGGCGCGATCATCGCGCTGCAGGTGTTCGTCGTCATCGGCGGCGTCACCGGGCTCATCCCGCTGACCGGCCTGACCACCCCGTTCCTCTCCTACGGCGGCTCCTCGCTGGTGGCCAACTGGGTGGTCGTCGCCCTGCTGCTGCGCATCTCCGACCAGGCCCGACGCCCCGCTCCGCGCCTGGACCCGGTCGACGACTCGGTGGCCGACAGCGAGAGCACCCAGGTGGTGAAGCTGCGGTGAACAAGCCCATCCGCGTCGTATCGGTCTTCTGCCTGGTGCTCTTCCTCGCACTCCTGGTCAACTCGACCTACCTGATGTACGTCCGCGCCGACGACCTGTCCGACGACCCGCGCAACCGCCGGGTCGTCACCGCCGCCTACTCGCGCGAGCGCGGCGCGATCCTCGTCGGCAACGACGCGATCGCGCGCAGCGTGCCGTCCGACGACAGGTACGAGTTCCAGCGCACCTACTCCCAGCCGCTCAAGTACGCCCCCGTCACCGGCTACTTCTCCTTCTACGGCCAGACCGGCATCGAGCGGTCGCAGAACGCCGTGCTGTCCGGCGACGACTCGCGGCTGTTCGTCACGCGGCTGGTCGACATGCTCAGCAACAGCGACCCCCAGGGCGGCAACGTCCAGCTGACGATCGACGCCGCTGCACAGGACGCCGCGTGGGAGGGCCTGGAGAACCTGCCGGGCGACGCCCAGGGCGCGGTCGTGGCGCTCGAGCCGACGACCGGACGCGTGCTGGCGATGGCCTCGACGCCGACCTTCGACCCCAACAACCTCGCCTCGCACGACTTCGGGGCGGTGGCCGACCTGAGCAAGGAGCTCAACAACGACCCGCGCCAGCCGCTCATCAACCGCGGCATCGGCACGACGCTGCCGCCGGGGTCGACGTTCAAGCTCGTGACCGCCGCGGCCGCGATCGAGTCGGGCGACTACGACGCCGACTCGATGGTGCCGGGCGGCTTCCGGTTCCAGCTGCCGCAGTCCACCACGTCGGTCGGCAACTACGACGGCGGCGACTGCGGCGGGCGCCGGATCACCCTCACCCAGGCCCTCCAGGTCTCGTGCAACGTGACCTTCCTCAGCCTGGCCAACGAGCTGGGCGTCGAGGCGATGGCCGACCAGGCCGAGGCGTTCGGCTTCAACTCCACCTCGCTCGAGGACCTCGGCGGCCAGGCCACGTCGCTCTACCCCCGCGACATGGACCCGCCGCAGACCGCGCTGTCGGGCATCGGCCAGTCCAACGTGACGGCGACCCCGCTGCAGATGGCGATGGTCGTCGCCGCCATCGCCAACGACGGCGACGTGATGCGCCCCTATGTCGTCGACGAGGTGCGCGCGCCGAACCTCTCGGTGCTCGACCGCACCGACCCCGAGACGATCAGCAAGGCCATCTCCAGCACGACCGCCGACGAGCTGACCCGGATGATGGTGGAGACCGTCAGCTCCGGCACCGCCACGCCGGCGCAGATCCCGGGCGTCGAGGTCGCCGGCAAGACCGGCACCGCGCAGTCCACGCCGGACCGCCCGCCGTACGCCTGGTTCGTCTCCTTCGCCCCGGCCGACGAGCCGCAGGTCGCCGTCGCCGTGCTCGTGCAGTCCAGCGACACCTCCCGCAGCGAGATCGCCGGCGGCCGGCTCGGCGGCCCGATCGCCAAGGCGATCATGGAGGCGGTGATCAGCCAGTGAGCACCCTCTCCCCCGGCGGCCACGTCGACGGCGCCGGCCGCTACGTCCTCGAGTCCCGCATCGCCACCGGCGGCATGGGCGAGGTCTGGGCGGCGCGCGACACCGTCCTCGGGCGCGCGGTCGCGGTCAAGGTCCTCAAGCCGGAGTACGCCGACGACGCGCTCTTCCGCACGCGCTTCGAGACCGAGGCCCGCCACGCCGCTGCGCTCCACCACCCCGGCATCGCGGCCGTCTTCGACTACGGCGCCGGCGCCGCCCCCGACGGGTCCGGCACCCCGCGGCCCTACCTCGTGATGGAGCTCGTCGAGGGCCAGCCGCTCTCGGCGCTGCTGCGACCGGGCGCGCCGCTCGACGCCGCGGCCACGCAGGACCTCCTCGCCCAGGCCGCCGACGCGCTCGGGGTCGCCCACGCCGCCGGCATCGTGCACCGCGACGTCAAGCCGGCCAACCTCATCGTCACCCCCGACCGGCGCGTCAAGGTGACCGACTTCGGCATCGCCCGGGCAGCCGAGGGGATGGCGCTCACCGAGACCGGCCAGGTCCTCGGCACCCCGGCCTACATCTCGCCGGAGCAGGCCGAGGGCCGCACCGCAAGCGCGGCCTCCGACGTCTACTCCCTCGGCGTCGTCGCCTTCGAGTGCCTCGTCGGCCGCAAGCCCTTCGTCGCCGACACCCCGGTCGCCACCGCGATCGCCCACCTCCGCAACCCGGTGCCCGAGCTGCCCGACACGGTGCCCGCCGACCTCGCGCGCGTCGTACGCCGCTCGCTCGCCAAGGCGCCGGAGGACCGGTTCGCCGACGGCTCCGCCTTCGCCGCCGCCCTGCGCGACCCCGCCTCGGTGGACGGCACGGCCACCGTCGCCGCGACCCCGACCGTCGCCGCCGCCCCCGCCACACAGGTCATCCCCGCCGCTGCCCCCGCCGCTGCCCCCGCCGCTGCCCCCGCCGCTGCCACTGGTGCGACCGAGCCCGCGGCGGTCGCCGCGCCGCCACCCGAGCGCGAGCGGCGTACGACGCCGTGGCCGCTCGTCCTCGGCCTCGTGGCCGTCCTGGCCGCCGTGCTGCTGGCCTTCTGGCTCGGCACGCGCGACTCCGACGAGCCCACGGACCCGGCGTCGCAGGACCCGGCTCCGTCCCAGACTCCCGGGGACACCCCGAGCGGGACGCCCACCGGGACACCGACCGACACGCCGTCGGACACCCCGAGCGAGACGCCCACCGAGACGCCCACCGAGACACCGACCGAGACACCGACCGAGACACCCACGGAGACGCCGACCGAGACCGAGCCGGCCACCGTCGAGGTCGACCCGGCCGCGTTCGTCGGGCGGGACGCCAAGGACGTCGAGAAGGATCTGCGCGACCTCGGGCTGACCCCCGAGCGCGTGGAGGTGGCGAATCCCGGTGACCAGCCGGAGGGCGTCGTCGTGTCGGTCGAGCCCAGTGGGGCGCTCCAGGAGGGTGACACGGTGACGGTGAGCTACTGGGCCAAGGTGCCACCGGGTCAGCAGAAGGACGAGGAAGAGGGCGACGAGGGATGACGCAGTCCGATCCGACGCTGATCGGCGGCCGCTACGAGCTCGGGGAGCTGCTCGGCCGGGGCGGGATGGCGGAGGTCCGCAAGGGCAAGGACCTGCGCCTCGGGCGCACCGTGGCGGTCAAGCGGCTGCGCACCGACCTCGCAAGCGACGCCACCTTCCAGGCCCGGTTCCGCCGCGAGGCCCAGTCCTCGGCGTCGCTCAACCACCCCGCCATCGTGTCGACCTACGACACCGGCGAGGAGATGGCCACCGACGGGTCCGGCGTCGCCCAGCCCTACATCGTCATGGAGTGCGTCGAGGGCCGCACGCTGCGCGACATCCTCCGCGAGGGCCGCAAGATCCTGCCCGAGCGGGCCCTGGAGATCACCGCCGGCGTCCTGTCCGCCCTCGACTACAGCCACCGCGCCGGGATCATCCACCGCGACATCAAGCCCGGCAACGTGATGCTCACGCCGACGGGCGACGTCAAGGTGATGGACTTCGGCATCGCGCGCGCCATCTCCGACGCGTCCTCCACGATGACGCAGACCGCGGCCGTCGTCGGCACCGCGCAGTACCTCTCCCCCGAGCAGGCCCGCGGCGAGACCGTCGACTCCCGCTCCGACGTCTACTCGACCGGCTGCATGCTCTACGAGCTGCTGACCGGCCGGCCGCCCTTCGTCGGCGACAGCCCGGTCGCCGTGGCCTACCAGCACGTGCGCGAGCAGGCCGCCCCGCCGTCCGACCTCGACGACCAGCTCGACCCCGAGATCGACGCGATCGTGATGAAGTCCCTCGCCAAGCGCGTCGAGGACCGCTACCAGAGCTCGGCGGCCATGAAGGCAGACATCGAGCGCTACCTCTCCGGCCACCCGATCCAGGCGCCGGCGGTCGTGCCGGCGGCGGAGACGGCGTACGTCGCCGCGGTCCCGCCGGCCGACGCGACCACGACGATGACCTCCGGCCCACCGCCGCGCGAGCCGCAGGAGTCGCGCGGTCGTACGGCCTGGTGGATCCTCGGCGGACTGCTGGCCGTGCTGCTGCTCGGCGCGGGCGCGTGGGCGCTCAACGGGCTGCTGTTCGAGGACTCGCCGGAGCGCCTGCCGGTGCCCAACCTGGTCGGGCTGACCGAGCAGGAGGCGCGGCTGAAGATCGTCGACGCCGGTCTCCGGGTCGGCGAGGTCGACCGCGAGCCGTCGGAGACGGTCGAGGCCGACCTGGTGATCTCGCAGGACCCCAACCGCGACGTCTTCGCCGACCCGGACTCGTCGGTCGACTTCGTGCTCTCGCTCGGCAGGCCCGAGGTCGAGGTGCCCTACGTCGTCGGCACCCTCCGCAAGGACGCGCGCGCCGCGATGATCGAGCAGGGCCTCAAGGTGCGCTTCGAGGAGGAGGACTCCGACGAGCCGCGCAACCAGGTGCTCAGCACCGCGCCGCCCGCCGGCACCTCCGTCGCCGACGGCACCACGATCACGATCGTCTACTCCGACGGCCCCGCGCAGGTGCCGGACGTGCGCGGGCTGCGCCAGGGCGAGGCGGAGCGGACCATCCGCGAGGCCGGCTTCGTGCCCGACGTACGCGTCGACGCGGCGTCGGTCGAGCCGCGGGGCACGGTCGTGGACCAGATCCCGGTGGGCGGCACCGCCGACCAGGGCAGCACGGTGACGATCTTCGTCTCCGCCTTCGTGGAGCCCACCGAGACACCGACCGAGACGCCGACCACGCCGACCGAGACGCCGACCGAGACCCCCACCACGCCGACCGAGACGCCGACGCTCCCGACGGAGACGCCGACCACGCCGACGCCACCGCGGGTCGCTCCCGGGACTACTCCGGGATCGGCGTCGCGTAGGTGAGGTCGAGCAGGCCGGTGTAGGACGGGGCCGTCGCCGTCTCGAGCGGGGTCATGTCCCACGAGACGCCGCCGCCCGGCACGAGCGTGTAGTCGCGGTAGGTCGCGAGGATCGGGTCGGTGGTGAGCTCGGCCTGGATGGCGTCCGGGTCGCCGATGCCGACGATGACGTAGGGCGGGGAGTACGGCAGCCCGTTGAGCGTCACCTGGTTGCCCTCGCACTTGATGCCGGTCGTCGAGATGAGTCGCTGGCCCTGGATGGTGACGGCCGCCGCGCCGGCGTTCCACATGGCATTGGCGACGGCCTGGATGTCCTGCTGGTGCACGACGAGGTCGTTGGGCTCCCCCTCGTAGGCCAGGCGGGCCTCGAGCGGGGCGTCGTCGAGGGTCACCTGCACGGCCGGGCCGGCCATGTCGGTGAGGCCCGCGGGGTCGACGATGGTCGCGATCTCGTCCTGCACCCGGCCGACGGAGCGGTCCCCGAGCTGGGCGCTGAGCGCCTCGACCTCCGCGTTGAGCGCAGCGGCCTGCGCGGTGAGGTCACCGGCCTCGTCGCGCTCGGCACGCACCACCGACGCGAGGTCGGTCAGCCGCCCGGCCCGGAGGTCGAGGCCGTCGCTCTGCTGGGCGCTGACGCCGAAGAGCACCCCGCTGACCAGCACGATGACCGGCGTCGCCACGCGCCAGACGCTGCGGCGTCCGGGGCGATCGTGGGACTCGGGGGGCATGACGACTACGCTAACCCCCCGTCGGGCGCCGCGCCGCCTTGCGACCGGTGCCGCCGAGCGCCGGAGAACCTCCCGCCGAGCCACAGGAGCAGCAGTGTCGAAGTCCCAGACGGTCACCCCCGACGCGAGGAGCACGCTCTTCACCGTCAGGTTCATGATCGCCCTGCTGCTCATGGTGGCCGGCATCGCCTGGCTGGTCTTCTACTACGTCCAGGGCCGCGGCAACCCGCTGGCGGTCCCGCCGGTCCCCGGCAGCCCGAAGGCCGTCTCGGACCTCGGCGACTGGAACTACGCCATCGGCTTCGGCCTGCTCATGCTGGGCCTCATCGTGTCCGCCCACCCCTCCACCCCGCTGGGCCGCGGCCGCGGCGTCGTGGTGGGCATGCTGGCCTGCTTCCTCATCGGCCTGATCTGGATCTGCACCTTCTACGTCTTCTCCGACGACCTCTCCAACCTGTGGGTCTTCAACGACCTCGGGCAGTGGAACCTCGTCGTCGGCATCGCCTTCATGGCGGTGGGCTTCAGCTTTGCCACCAAGTGGGAGTAGGTTCTCCCTCGGCTGGTCGTCACTGACCGGCCGGCACGACTGCACCAGCGCCTCGAGCGGTGAGTGAGGCGCCTTCCTGGGGAAGGGAAGGCGTCTCTCTCACCGCTCGAGTCATTTCGGGGGGCCGTTCGTCGGCTCGCGCGGGATGATCGGCTGTGGAGCGGTGAGTGAGGCAGGTTCGGGGTACGGCGAACCTGCGTGGCTCACCGCTCCTCGGCGCAGAGATATCCACACTGTGGAGAACTCCTGTGGAGGAATTACACCGGTGTAGTTGTCCACAGGTGTGTGCACACCTGTGGGAACAGGGGGGCTCCGTCCCCCGGTGCTCCCTCAGCGTCGTACGAAGGCGTACGCATGCGTGCCGGTCCGTATGACGCAGCCCGCCAGAGGTGAGCGGCGGGCCGCCGGCCTCAGCCCAGCGCGCCGACGCGTACGACGGCAAGCGCGAGCAGCACGACCGTCAGCAGTGCGGTGCCGCCCCACTGGAACAGCGAGCGGTGGGCCTTCGGGGCGTACGCGATGATCGCCGCGACGGCCATCCCGCCGAGCAGCCCGCCGAGGTGGCCCTGCCAGGAGATGTAGCGCCAGCCGACGACGGTGATCACGACACCGAGGGCGAGGTTCTGCATGAGCCACGAGGTGTCGAGGCGGGCCTTGCGGAACGTCACGAGCAGGCCGCCCAGCAGGGCGTAGATCGCTCCTGAGGCGCCGAGGGTGTAGCCGGTCGGGTCGGAGAGCCAGAGCACCATGACGCTGCCGGCCAGTCCCCCGACGAGGTAGACGAGCAGGAAGCGCGCCCGTCCCATGATCCGCTCGAGCGCCGGGCCGAGGATGTAGAGCGCCATCATGTTGAGCGCGATGTGCCACACGTCCACGTGGGTGAACATGCTGGTGACCATCTGCCACCAGGCGCCGTCGGAGACGCCGGACTGCCAGCCGGTGATCGGCAGGGTGGAGCACAGCTCGGCGTCGCCGACGGAGGGGTAGTAGCGACCCGACCCGTCCGTGAGCTCGCACCGGCCGCGCGGGCTGAGCGCCAGCAGCGCGGTCAGCCGCGAGCCGCTGCCGCCGGTCGCCGTGATCGCCAGCCAGACCAGTGCGTTGATCGCGATGAGGACGTACGACGTCAGGCGCGGGTCGGCGCTGCGCTCGCCGCCGTAGAGCGCGCGGTTCTGGCGCGAGCCCTTGGCGGCCTCCTTGACGCAGTCGGGGCACTGGAAGCCCACGGCCGCGTCGCGCATGCAGTCGGGGCAGATCGGCCGGTCGCAGCGCTGGCAGCGGATCCAGGTCTCGCGACCGGGGTGCCGGTAGCAGGTGGGCACCCCGGTCGCGGCCGGGCCGTCGGACGGCTGGGTCATCAGGAGGTGGAGCTCGGCAGGGTGATCAGGAACGTGGTGAGGTCGACGTCAGCGCTCGATCGCGAGCGTCTCGATGACGACCGACTCCACCGGGCGGTCCATCGCGCCGGTCTTGGTGCTGCCGATCGCGTCGACGACGTCGCGGCTGGCCTGGTCAGCCACCTCGCCGAAGATGGTGTGCTTGCCGTTGAGCCACGGGGTGGCGCCGAGGGTGATGAAGAACTGCGAGCCGTTGGTGCCGGGGCCGGCGTTGGCCATGGCGAGCAGGTAGGGCTTGTCGAAGACGAGCTCGGGGTGGATCTCGTCCTTGAACGTGTAGCCCGGGCCGCCGGTGCCGGTGCCGAGCGGGCAGCCGCCCTGGATCATGAAGCCCTCGATGACCCGGTGGAAGCCGAGGCCGTCGTAGTACTTCTCCCCGGTGCGCCCGGCGTCGTCGCGGTAGTCCTTGGTGCCCTCGGCGAGGCCGACGAAGTTGTCGACGGTCTCGGGAGCGTGGTTCGGGAACAGGTTGACGACGATGTCGCCCCGGTTGGTCGTGAAGGTCGCCTGGGGGTCGGCCATGGGAGTGCCTCTCAGCTGTGGGTACGTGTGACGTCTCGTTGTCGTGCGTGCGACCCGATCCTGCCACGCGGGTCCCACGCCCGACCCACGCAGCCCAGACCGGCAGCCCACGCCTGGGCCCCCGCGCGGCGCCCTGCCGCCCGGCCACCCGCGTGCCGCGCGTCTCGCACATCCGGACGGGGCTGGCCGCGTCAGGGAGGGCATGGTGAGATGGACGGACACAGACAGAGGAGGTCACGCATGCCTTTCGGCCGCAAGAAGTCCCTCATGGACCGCGCCCACGACTACGTCGAGCAGCTCTCGGAGACCGTCACCGAGTCCGTCATCCCCCAGCTGGAGCAGGCCTGGGAGCAGGCCGTCGACAAGGCCGGGCCCGCCATCGCCGACGCGCGTGACAAGGCCCAGCCGTTGCTCGCCGAGGGTCGCACCGTCGCCGCCGAGAAGGCGGCCGCCGGAGCCGCGATCGCCGCGGAGCGCGCCGCGGAGGCCCGCGAGAAGGCAGCGCCGCTGCTCGAGGAGGCGCGCGCCCGTGCCGCCGAGACCGCGTCCCTGGCCGCCGCCGTCGCCGCGGCCCGTGCTGCCGAGGGCCGCGACCTCGCGACCGCCAAGGTCAACGAGCTGCGCGGCATCGAGCCCGAGCCGCAGGGCGGCGGCAAGCTCAAGAAGCTGCTGCTCCTCGGCGGCCTGCTGGCCATCGGCGGCGTGATCTTCAGCAAGCTGCGCGGCAAGCAGGATGCGGAGGCCAACTGGCAGTCGACCTACGTCCCCCCGGCACCGCCCGCGTCCTCGACCTCGACGACCTCGACGACCTCGACGGCCGCCGCGGCGTCCGCGCCGGTGACCCCGGCGACGACCGCCCTGGCCGACCCCGTGGGCGACCCGCTCACCGACCCGATCGGGGAGGTCACTGCGGACGACGTCGTCACGGCGGAGCCCCCCGCGTCGGTGGACGTCGGCGGCGGCGCCCCCGGCGAGGCGATCAGCGACTCGGCCGAGGAGGCGCACGACGCCACCACGCCCGACGCCCCCGCGGAGATCATCGACATCGACGACGTGCCGCGCCACACGTAGTCCGGCTCGTCCCGCCCCGGGCGGTGTGCCACCCACGCTCCTGATCCTCGGACGTGGCCGGGACACCGCCCGCGGTCGTTCCAGGAGGAGTCGCACCGCTCAGCGGGCGAGGTCGACCGGCCGGTGCTCCTCGACCCAGTCGTCGATCCGCTCCCACCAGCCGTAGAGCCACTCGATCCGCGCCTCGCGGTCCTCGGGGATCTCCGCGCGCGGCACCTGCCACCAGCGCATGGTGAGCTGCTTGTCCATCGGCAGCTCGCGCCACAGGTCGCCGACCGTGAGCAGGTGGTCGAGCCCCGTGTGCGCCACCATCAGCACGTCGGCCTCCGGCGCCGCCTCGAGGGCCGCGAGCACCCCGCCGGGCCGCGGTGCCAGGACGTGGGTCATCTCCTCGGCGCGGACCGCCATCCGCTCGAGGCCGAGCTTGCGGAGCCGGGCGATCCCCCGGTCTCGGCGTGCCGGGGTGAAGTTGCCGCCCTCGGGGAAGATCACGAAGGCGTCGTTGTCGTCGAGCCCCGACGCGAGGGTGGCGATCTGCGACTCGAGGTCCTCTCCGGCGACCGGGTTCGGCGAGATGAAGCGCGCCGGGATCCGGTTGAGGATGACGTCGATCGCCGGGTCCCAGGCGAGGGTGTTCTTGAGGACGACCCGCGGCTCGCGGTGGTACCAGTGCAGCAGCGCGTACATCAGCGTGAACGAGTCGCCCGGCCCGGCGTGGCGGCACATCACCAGCACCGGCCCGTCCGGCACCCGCGGCGGGTGGGGGCCGTCCGTGCGGATCCGGAGGGCGAGCACCCGGCGGGCCTCCCGGAAGAACACGATCAGCGTCCCCTGCACCAGGTCGTAGTGGATCCCGGCGAAGTACGGCGACCGGATCCGCCAGCCGAAGCCGCTGGCGAGCCAGAGCCCCAGCAGCACGACGAGCAGCAGCGTCTCCATCGTGGCGTAGAGCAGCACCAGCCACAGCAGCCGCAGCGCGCGCCACCGCCCGGGCAGCACCGGCGACAACGCGGCCGCGACCAGCAGCCACGCGGGCATGGTCACCCACAGCAGCACCGTCAGCCCGATGACGGCCGGGGCGACGAGGAGCCGGCGGACGGCCCAGACCGCGCGGCGGCTCACGGACGGCGGTCCGGGCGGGGACCGAGGGCCTCGTCGAGGTGGCTGCGCGAGGCGGCGTACGTCGCGTCGATGCGGGCCTGCACGCCGGCGAAGTCGCGGTGCGCCCACAGCGAGTCGTCGCGCGACGACGTACCGGCGGCAGGCAGGACGTGCGCCTCCACGCCGTCGGGGATCGTCGCCATGTCGCGGGTGAAGCGGTGCCGGCGGGCCACCTCGAAGCTCACCCGCGCCACCTCCCACGGCTTCGTCGGCGGCTTGAGCGGCCGGTCGATGCGACCCACCTGCAGCACGAACACGCGCGTGGCGCCGAGCTCGACCGCGCGACCGACGGGGATGGAGTTGACCAGGCCGCCGTCGAGGAAGTGCTCGCCGTCCACCTCGGCGGGCGGGAGCAGGCCGGGTACGGCGGCGCTGGCGAGGATCGCCGGCACGACCGGGCCGCTGGTGAACCAGTGCTCGGCCGCGCGCTCGATGCTGGCCGCGCACACCTCGAACCGCACCGGCAGGTCCTCGAAGCGGGTCTCGCCGAGCTCCTCCTCGAGGCGACGCCGGAGCGGCGCGGAGGAGTAGATGTGGGTGCCGGTCGTGACGGCCCGGCGCACCGTGCGCAGCGGCCGGTCGCCGTACACGTCGCCGCCCTGCGCCGTCTCGGCCCACAGCTCGGTGAGCCGGTCGACCACCGCGAGCTCGGGCTGGCGCGCCACCAGGGCGCCGTTGAGCGCACCCACGCTCGTGCCCAGCACCAGGTCCGGGACGATGTCGCGCTCGAGCAGCGCGCGCAGCATGCCGACCTCGACCGCGCCGAGCACGCCGCCACCACCGAGCACGAACGCTGTGGTCATGGCCCGACCCTAGTGAGGGCGGGACCGCGGCGGCTACGCGGTCTGCGGGTGCTCGGCGCGCACGCGCTGCGTCGCGCGGTGCTCCGCCCAGAACGACAGCACCGGGATGGTGCCGCAGACCAGCGTCACCAGGGTGAACGGCAGGTCCCAGCCGGCTCGGCGCGAGAGCAGGAAGGCGCAGAACAGGAAGATCATGTAGAGCCAGCCGTGGGCGACGCCGAGGTAGGTCGTGATGGCGTCACCGAGCTCGTTGAGGTCCGACCCGGGCGTGACCCACATGGGCGTGCTGTCGAAGACGCCCCACATCGGGGAGCCGTCGAAGTTGGCCAGCGGGACGCCGATCAGGCAGAGCACCACGAGCAGGACCCCGACGATCGTGGCCATGACGCGGTAGGCGGTGAGGGTGCGGGACACGGCGCTCAACCTATCGGGGGGTCGGTTGCCCGACCTCGGTGGTGCCGAGCGCCTCGGCGACCTCCGGAGCCGTCGCGTCGCGCCGCCAGCGCCACCAGATGAAGGCCGCGAACGCGCCGAAGACCCACCACTCCAGCGCGTAGAGCAGGTTGCGGATCCCGGTGAAGCGGCTCGGGCTGGGCAGGGCCTCGAGCTCGGCCGGACGGAGTCCCTCCGCCGGCTCCTGGGCCACGAGGTAGGCGGAGTAGAGGTCGACGTCCACGCGCTGCACCGCGTCGGCCACGCGGATCTCGGGGAAGACGTCGTCGGAGGGGTCCGCGTCCGTGACCAGGCTGCCGTCGGGCGCCTGCAGCCAGCCGGTGAGGTCGGCGTCCCCGGTCGCCTGCAGCAGTGCCGGGTCGGGCTCGGCCGCCCAGCCGCGTACGACGAGCACGGCGGAGTCGTCGACCTGCAGCGGGGCCACCGCCCAGTAGCCCGCCTCGCCGTCGAGCTCGCGGTCGTCGACCCAGAAGCCCCCGTCGAGCCACTCACCGGCGACCTCGACCGGCCGGCCGAGGTCGGGCGCGGGGAAGCGGTCGTCGCTGCCCATCACGTCGGTCAGCGGCACGGGGGTGATCCCGGTCAGGTCGCGGGCCTCGGCGTCGCGGTGCGCCTGCCACGCGTCGTACTGCCACTTGCCCAGCATCGTGGCGATCGCGACCAGCACCAGCGCGAGGACCGCGGCGCCGAGGTCGGTCAGCAGGCCGGGTCGGCGGGAGGCGGTCACGGCCTCGATTGTCCCGTACGCCGCCCAACGGCCGGCGGCCGGTGGGAGCGGATCGGCCCCGGGTCGGGATGTGGCTCAGGCGTCGCCCTCGGCGGCGGCGAGCTCGTCGCGCCGGCGACGCAGGTACGCCGACTCGGCGCTGTTGCCGGCGAGGTCTATCGCGCGGTCGTACGCCGCCCGCGCGTCGGCGCTGCGGCCCAGCCGGCGCAGCAGGTCGGCCCGGGCGGCGTGGAACGCGTGGTAGCCGTCCAGCGACCCGGCGAGCGCGTCGACCTGCGCGAGCGCGACGTGCGGACCGTCGAGCTCGCCGACCGCGACCGCCCGGTTGAGCGCGACGACCGGCGAGGGGTCGAGGCGGACGAGCTGGTCGTAGAGCGCGACGACCTGCGACCAGTCGGTGTCGCGCGCGTCGCGGGCGTCGGTGTGCACCGCGTTGATGGCGGCCAGCAGCTGGTAGCGACCGGGCGGGCGGCCCGACGCGAGCCGCTCGCGCACGAGGGCGTGCCCCTCGGCGACGAGGTCGCGGTCCCACGCGCCGCGGTCCTGCTGGTCGAGGGTGACGAGCTCGCCGTGCGGGGACACGCGCGCCCCGCGCCTGGCCTCGATGAGCAGCATCAGCGCCAGCAGGCCGGCGACCTCGCCGTCGTCGGGCAGGAGCTCACGCACCAGGCGGGTCAGGCGTACGGCCTCGGCGGTGAGGTCGGCCCGCACCGGGTCGGCGTCGGCGCTCGTGGCGAGGTAGCCCTCGTTGAAGACGAGGTAGAGCACGCCCAGCACCCCGGCGACGCGCGTCGGCAGGTCGTCGGCCTCCGGCACCCGCCAGGGGATGCCGGCGGCCTTGATCTTGGCCTTGGCGCGGGTGATCCGCTGCGCCATCGCCGTCTCCTGGACCAGGAACGCGCGGGCGATCTCGGCGACGGTCAGGCCGCCGACCATCCGCAGCGTGAGCGCGACGCGCGACTCCATGGCGAGCGCGGGATGGGCACAGGTGAACACCAGCCGCAGCCGCTCGTCGGCGACGGCGCCGGTCGGCTCGGGAGGTCCGGAGAGCTGGTCGCCGAGCATGAGCGCCTGCCTCTGCTTCTCGTCGCGCCGGCTCTCGCGTCGTACGCGGTCGAGCGCCTTGCGACCGGCGGTGGTGGTCAGCCACGCGCCCGGGTTGGGGGGTACGCCGTCGACGCGCCACCGCTCGAGTGCGGTGGCGAAGGCCTCGGCGGTGGCGTCCTCGGCGACGTCGAGGTCACCGAAGCGGCGGGCGATCGTGGCCACGACCCGGGCCCACTCGTCGCGGTGGACCCGGGCCACGACCTCGTCGAGACCGCTCACGGACGCAGGCTCAGGCGATCCCGTCGAAGGGACGGACCTCGATCTTGCGGCGGCAGGCCCGGGACCCGCCCTCGGCGAGCGTGAGGGCGACGTCGAGGTCGGACGCCTCGATCACCCAGAAGCCCGCGAGGTACTCCTTGGTCTCGGCGAACGGGCCGTCCGTGACGGTGGTGTCGCCGGAGCGGGCGTCGACGACGGTGGCCGTGTCGAGGGTCTGCAGGCCACCGGCGAAGACCCAGTAGCCGTCCTGCTTGAGCTGGTCGTTGAAACGGTCGACGGCGCCCGGCTCGTCGGCGGGGCCGGGGGTGGCGGTGTCGTCGACCACGGAAAGGAGGTAGTGCATGTCAGTCATCTCCAGCGGTTGCGGCCACCCCTGCTGGGCGGCCTCTCACCACTACCACGAACGGACCTACCGGGGTACGACAGCTTTGGCGGGCCGATCCGCGGATCTTTCGCCGTCAGGGATCATCGCGGAAGTTCCGAGCCACCCGGTGACTCGGATCTTCCGCGATCTCCTGCAGGAGCCCCTCGACCGGTTGCGCGGTGTCGACCCGCAGCACCGGGCAGGCGAGCCCGGCCAGCCACTCCTCGTGCACCGCCCGGCTGCGGCCGTCGAAGGCCGGGTCCTCGTAGCCGGCCGCCCATGCGATGAACTCAGCGTGGGACTCCACCAGGTCACCGCCCGGCTCGATGCGGTCGCCGTAGCGCACCGCCTCGCGGTCCCGGAGCCGCTGGAGGCGTACGTCGGGGGCCAGCGAGCAGAAGACGACCGCGTCCAAGAGCGGCACCACCGGCTCGCCCCAGCCCATGATCGACCCCGACAGCACCCACGCCGGGCGGGGCAGGAACACCTCCTGCATGAGACGGATGCGCTCGGCCTCCGGCCGCTTGTCGACGTACGGCGGGTCGGTGGGCACCCAGAAGTAGTCGTCCGCGTCGGCGTGCGGGACAGCCCACCGCCCGGCCAGCGCGCGGGCCAGCGTCGTGGTGCCGGAGCCGCTGGCGCCCATGACGAGCACGCGCGCGGGGTCCATGGGGTGCTCCGTCTCGTCCGAGGGTCGCCGATCAGGCGGACAAGTCCTACCAGACTCGACAGCGACGACGGGGGCGGACACCCGTCCGGTGCCCGCCCCCGTCGTCGTGAGTGCCTCAGCGGCCGCGGCGGGTGACCACCACGTCGAAGGTGCTGGTGCGGGTGTTGCCCGAGGAGTCGCGGGCGGTGCAGGTCACCGTGGTGGTGCCCACGGGGAACCGCGAGCCCGACGCCGGACGGCAGGTCACCCGACGGGGACCGTCGACGGTGTCGATCGCCGACGGCTCGGCGTAGCGGACCTTGACCGCCCGGTCGCGGCCGCGGACCGTGACGCGCACCGTGGACGTGTCCGCGATCCGGGGCGCCAGCACGTCGGCGGGTCGCGCGGGCAGCCGGGACGGGTCGACGATCCCCCAGTAGGCCGGGGCGGCCTGCAGGTCGTCGTCGAAGGGCAGCGGGTTCTCCCACGGCCGGGGCAGGGGCCACGTACGCAGCCACGTGCGCGCGTTGCTGATGCCCCAGAACGTCACCGAGTCGATGGACCTCGACTGCCGCCCGAGCATCGCGAACAGGTCGCGGTAGTAGTAGCCCAGCTCGATGACGGCGTCGTCGTCATCGGCGAAGGCCCGCTCGTACTCCGGCGTCTCCCCCGAGCTGACGTCCGCCCCGGTGTTCTGCTTCGACAGGTTGACGTCGAGCTCGGTGATGGCCTGCAGCAGGTGCGGGTCCAGCCGGCGTACGGCCGTGATGGAGTCCTCGAGCCACTGCACGGGACGCGCGACGTCGACGTGCGCCTGGTGACCGACGCCGTCGATGGGCACGTGCCGACGCTGCAGTGCCTTGATCAGCGAGAGGTAGTCCGCTCGCTTCTCCGGCATCTCGGTGTTGTAGTCGTTGATGAAGAGCTTGGTGTCGGGGAAGTAGCGGTCGGCCAGCCGGAAGGCCTCGTCCACGAAGCCCTCGCCGAGGACCTGGAACCAGCGGCTGTCCCGCATGTCGTGCGGGTTGGCGTTGTCGCCGTCCGCGATCACCTCGTTGACCACGTCCATCGCCCAGATGGGGCTGTCGCCGTCGGGGTAGCGGGCGTCGATGTGGTCGGCGATGGCCTTGATGTGGGCCCTCATCCGGCTGCGCAGCAGCGCCTGGTCGGCCCGGCTGCTGGTGAGGTCGCGGGTGCCGTCCTTGAAGAACCAGGCCGGCGTCTGCGAGTGCCACACCAGCACGTGCCCGTAGACCTCGACGCCGTTCGCGTCAGCGAAGTCGAGCAGCTGGTCGAGGCCCTGCCAGGTGAACTGGCCCTCGACGGGCTGGACGCTCTCCGGCTTGCCGGCGTTCTCTGGCGTCATCGCGTTGAAGTGGCGCAGGAGCAGCTCGGCGGACCGGCCGGTCGTCTCCCGCTGGTCCACCGCGACGCCCACGTGCTCGATGCCGCGACGCCCCAGCACGTCCTTGAGACCCGGGATGTCCTGCTGCACCGGGGAGAGCTGCCCGCCCTGCGGCAGGGTGAAGATCCACCGCTGCGCGACCTTCTCGGCCAGGACGGTCCGGACGGCGGCGACGGTGTTGTCGCGCACTCCCCCACCGTCGTGCGCGAGGACGACCGCCCCGCGCTGGACCGCCTCGCGCAGGCGCGCCGTCAGGGTCGCGACCGACTGGTCGTTGCCGTCCCAGTCGAAGATGACGTTGCCCAGCCCGAGGGGCTGCATGCCGAGCGCCGCCGCCACGGCGCCGGTCTGGCCCCAGCTGCCGTTGGGCGCGCGGAAGTAGGGCACGGGGAACCGTGGGTCGCTGACGGCCTCGCGGATGATCGCGAGGTTGGCCTTGAGGTCGGCCTCGACCTGCGTCTGCGTCCACTGCCCCATGTCGGCGTAGGACGTGGAGTGGTTGCAGAGCGTGTGGCCCTCGGCCACGATCCGGCGCAGGATCGCTGCACCGCCCGGGGCCTGGACGTTCTGGCCGATGACGCAGAACGTCGCCTTCACGCCCTGCGCCTTCAGGACGTCGAGCAGGTCCTCGGTCTCACCGGGGTTGGGACCGTCATCGAACGTCAGGGCGGCCGTGTTGCCCAGTCCGCGCGCCGCGGCGAGGGGCTCGCTGGTCGGTGCGACCGCTCCTCCGGGGACGAACGCGGGGTCCGGGGTCGGGGTCCACGTGTCGCCGGTGCCGCCCTCGATGACGAGGTCGTCGACCTGGTAGGCGTACGGCGCGGAGCTGCCGGACAGCGCCCCCGAGCCGAGGTAGACCGAGAGGCCGGCGGGGTCAGCGTCGCGCGGGACGGTGAACGTGCCGCTCACGGTGCTCCACGCGTCGCCGGTGACGGTGGTGTTGCCCACCCAGGTGTAGCTCGGCTTCACGACGAACCGGATGTCGGCGGAGCCGGTGGTCCCCGGTGCGAGCCGGGCGCGCATCGACAAGGTGTACGTCCCGCCTGGCCGCAGGAGTCCCGGCGACTGGATGCCGTCGTAGTCGTTGGCCCGACCGGCCACCTGCAGCACCCGGCCGGCGCCGGTGTCGACCACGGACACGGTCGGCCCGCCGCTGACCGTCCACGGGTCGAAGCTGCCGTCCTCGAAGTCCTCGCTGCTCACGACGGGTGCCGCCGTGGCCCCCGTCGACGGGGCCACCGCAGCGGTGACGGCCAGTGCTGCCGCCATCACCCACAGCGCCGTCGTACGCCTCGCACGTCGTCTCATGTCCTGTCCTCCACAGCCGGTCGGTCGATGAGGCGGCAGGCCCAGCCGGCGCCCCGAGATCGTGCTCCGAAAGTGTTTCGGAAACATTTCGGAAACAACGTCAGTGCAGCACGGGGCACCACCGCCGTCAAGGGTCGACGGGGCGGGAGAGCCGGTCGCTCAGCGCGCGGCGGTGCTCTCGCGGACCACGAGCTCGGTGGCCAGCTCGACGCGCGGACCCTCGATGGACTCGCCGCCGACCATGCGCAGCGCCATCTGGCTGGCCATCCGGCCGAGCTCCGTGAGCGGCTGCCGCACGGTGGTCATCGGCGGGGAGGCCCAGCGGGAGCTGGGCAGGTCGTCGAAGCCGACGACGCTCACGTCGTCGGGGACGCGACGGCCGCTGCGGCGCAGGGCCTCGTAGACGCCCATGGCCATCTGATCGTTGGCGGCGAAGACGGCCGTCGGAGGCTCCGCCAGGCCGAGGAGGTGGACCCCGGCGCGGTAGCCCGACTCGTAGCCGAAGTCTCCCTCCACCACCAGCTCCGCCGCCGGCTGCAGCCCGGCGGAGCTGAGCCCGGCGCGGTAGCCGTCGAGCCGGCTGCGGGTGCACCATAGACCGGGTCGACCGCTGATGTGCGCGATCCGGCGGTGGCCGAGCCCGATCAGGTGCTCGGTGGCGGACACGGCCCCGCTCCAATTGGTCACCCCGATCGTGGGCAGGTCGAGCGCCGGCACGCCGGCCGGGTCGATCGCCACGGCCGGTACGTCGAGGCGCTCCAGCTCGGCTCCGAGCTCGCCGTCGAGGTCGGTCAGCACGAGGATCACGGCGTCGGTGGCGCGGACGCGGAGGTTGTCGAGCCACTGCCGTCGGTCGGAGGCGCGGCTGTGGATCGCGGAGACCACGGTGCCCGCCCCCGCGGCGTGCACCACCTCCTCGACCCCGCGCACGATCTCGAGCGCCCACGGGCTGTCCAGGTCGTCGAAGACGAGGTCGATCAGGCACGCCTGGCCCTGGCGCCGCGACGGCCGGCGGTACTCGTGGTGCCGTAGCAGCTGCTCGACCCGCTCACGGGTGCCGGGCGCGACGTCCGAGCGGCCGTTCAGCACGCGCGACACGGTGGGCACCGAGACCCCCGCCTCCGCAGCGATCGCGGAGATGGTGACGGCCCTGCCAGACGCGCGGCCCACTCGTCAGTCCTCTCGATCCGGTCCTGCGGCCAGCCTAGGGCAACGGGGTTGCGGTGCTGTCTCTGCGCGAGGCGGGACGGGGATCGGTGGTGGAGCCTAGGGGACTCGAACCCCTAACCCCCTGCTTGCAAACCCCTCGGACTATCGCTCGAAGCGCCACTCGAGCGTGAAATTGCAGGTCAGGAGCGGTCTTTGTCGGACTCGTTTGGACAGTCCTTCCCCCTAGGTGCCCCATTGCTCAACTGCCAGAGTATGGGGTTAAATCGTAGCCGGTGGATTGCGGGCAAACAGGAGGCGCTGACATGACACGGCGACGAGGTTTCGGCGAGCTCGAGCGACGCTCCGGCGCGACGGGACCGTCCTACCGCGCGCGATACGCGATGCCGGACGGCACGCGCCACTCGCGCAACTTCCAGACCAAGATGGATGCCGAAGCGTGGCTCGCCAACGAGCGATCCCTCATCGACCGCGACGAGTGGACGCCGCCCAAGGCCCGGAAGGTCGCCGAGGCCCGCCGCGAACGCGAGCAGGCGATGAGCACCGTGGAGGCGTTCGCCGAGCGTTACTTGGCCGAGCGCGGCCTGCGGCCGACAACGGTGCGCAGCTACAAAGCCCTGCTCGAGCATCGGATCCTGCCGTACTTCGGCGCGATGCCGCTGCGCGACGTCACCCTCTCCGAGATCAAGGCGTGGCGACGCTCGCTCGATCCAAAGACGGCGTCGTCCAACGCATCGGCGTACCGGCTGTTGCGTTCGATCCTCCAGGCAGCCGAGGAGGAGGAACTGGTCGATCGGGCTCCGCCGAAGATCCGTGGAGCCGGCAGTGCTCCCGTCAAGGCGGTCGTGGTCCCAGCGACCTTCGACGAGATCGCGGTGATCATCAACGAGATGCCCGAGCGGCTGAGGCTGCTCATCGTGCTGGCCGCCTTCGTCGGCTTGCGCGAGGGGGAGCTGCTGGAGCTGCGACGGTCCGACATCGATGGCCTCACTGGCCGGATCACCGTCACCAGGAAGATCGACAAAGACGTCAACCCATCTGTCCGGGGTGCGTGCCCTCAGTGCGGACGGCACATCAGCTCGCCGAAGACCAAGAGCGGAGTGCGGACGGTCCACGTCCCTCCACCGTTCTTGCCGATGCTGCAGAAGCACCTGCTGGAGCACACGGCTACCTGCCCGTCCGGGCTGCTCTTCCCCGGTGACCGCACCGACCACATGAGCGTCCGCTACCTGATGGACCGCTACCGGCCCGCCCGGGAGAAGGCCGGTCGGCCGGACCTGACAATTCACCACCTGCGTCACACTGCTCTGACCCTCGCCGGCCAGCACGGGGCCACTGCCGCCGAGCTGCAGGCGCGGGCCGGCCACGCCTCTCAGGCCGCGATGGCGATCTACCAACATGCCACCCTCGACCGCGACAGGTCGTTGGCCGAGAAGATCGGAGCGACCTACGCGGCTTGGTGCGCGAGTCGACCGTAGTCGGTTCCGCACGAAGCTAGTGACCTGAAGCTGCTGAGTCCTTCCACCGGAACTCCTGACCGGGGGGCGCCCTCGAGTCGCCGGGAGCAGCACTTGAGCATCGAAGAGTCCCCGTTGCGACTCAGCACTTGACTTTTGAGTCTTCTTGAACGACTCTTGAGTCTTCGAGTCACTGCAGCGTGGCTCACCGGACTCAGGAGCAGCAATGAGACAGGTCGAGATCGACGACGCGACGTACGACCGCCTGGTCGTGGCGGCCCGGCTGATGGACCGAACGGTCGGCGAGGTCGTGGCCCGACTGGTGGACCGCCTCGCCAGCGACGCGGCCCCGAGCGTGCCAGTGCCCAACCAGGCAGCGACCGCCGTCTCCAAGTCCTCCACCTACACCCCGCCCGCTCGAGCGACGACCGACCCGACAGTGGAGTGGATCCCCGTCTACAAGGTGTACAAGGCCCACCGCATCGACGGGACGTTCAACCCGCGCAACCACGAGGTCCGGCTGTCCACGGAGCCGTGGGTCAACAAGACCTTCTCGTCGCCCACCGCCGCCGCCGTGGCGGTCGTCGAGCACGTCTCCGGCGACGTCCGCGAGTCGCCCAACACCAACGGTCGGAAGTTCTGGAAGGTCGCCGACACCGGCAAGAACCTGCACTCGATCATCGGCGAGCGGTGACCGTCATGCGACCTGTCCTCTACACGTTCATGACCCTCATAGCGATCATGGCGCCAGCCGCCCCGGCCCCGCTTGCCGTGGGCCACTCGCTTCTCCTCGTGAGGCACGACCGGCGACAGCGCGACCGCAAGCGCGTGGCCGCAAGCCGCGCCCAACAGCGCAAGCGCCAAGTCGAGCGCGAGTGGATCTCGGCCTTGCGGTCGCTTAGATGACGCTCAGTCCTGCAGTAGAGACCTCAGGTCCGGACTCGCGAACCGCCGGTCCCGGGCAATCGACTGACGGAAGTAGTCCGTCGAGGCCGACTGATGAATGGCCCGCGCCATGGTCGCGGCTGCGTGGCCAGAGAGTCCCTCGAGCCAAGACCGCAGGCGATCATTGGGCGTCCACTGGTCCCAGCTCCGGACGGCCTCGCAATAAGGAACTGCGACATCCTCCATCAAGCCGTACTCCTCGACCTCGGGAAGGGCGGCCAGCACCGTGCGGATCAGGTCCATAGGCGCGACGGTCCGGCTGTAACTCAGATAACCCTCGTCCAAGTGACCCGCCATCTTCTCGGCCAGTTCGGCGCCGTTGGAGGGGTGGGAGCGAGTCCACTTGTGCACGGCTGAGGGCTCGATGCGAACGACGTCATCCAGCATGAAGTCGGGATCGTCGAGATTCTCGCGCACGACGTCCCAGAGGGGGTTATCAACCCTGAGTGCCCCGCCCTTTTCACCCACCAAGGTCCTGAAGTTCCCCTTCTCCGATATCGGCATTTCGGTCAGGAGTTCCTCGCTGCGCTCAACGGCCTCCATCATGGACTGAGGGCGGCGTCCGGGGTCATCCATGGTGAGCAGCCTGACCACCGGCCGCCACTTTCCATTCGGGAGAAGTCGCTCCGTGTAAACGGGTGTACGCCCGGTGAGCAGCCACGCGAGGACCCGGCCGACGCTATAGACGTCGGCTGCCTGCGTCACCGCGTGCGGGTCGCCATGGGTCTCAGGTGCGATGTAGCCAGTCGTTCCCATCGTGGTGACGCTGCCCGTGAGGGCATTCGTGGTCTCGCCCAGGGGACGGCGGATGAGCCCGCCGTCTGCGATGACCCAGCGCAGCCCCCGAGGTCGGCTTGGATCCGCGAGGGCCAGCACGTTGTCAGGTTTGATGTCTCTGTGGGTGTAGCCGAGCTCATGCATGAAACCGACGCCCGCGGCCACCTCCTGGAAGACCCACTGACTCAGTGTTTCCAGGTCATACGAGTGCAGGAGAGTGTCCCGCTGCTTCCTCAGTGAGCCCGTAGAGAGGGGCATCGTGTACCAATAGAAGCCCTCCTCGTCGATCCCCGAGTCAAGAATCGGCATGACGTGGTCATGTGCGAGCGACGACATAACGTCGATCTCCCGACGAAGCCGGTCGTTGTTGTTCCCGTCCCACGGCAGCGGTCGCTTAATGGCGACGCTAGGTCCTTCGCCATCCCGACGCTTGGCCAAGGAAACGACGCACTGGCCACCGCGTCCCAAGTCCTCGACCTCGACGTAAGGGCACTCTCCAGGCTTCACGGCCGAAATCTTCTCATCCCCTCTCACCGGGCCCGTGAGTCGTCATGGATAAGTCGGTCGATTCATCACCATCACGGATCGCCGGATCCCAGGACGCCTCGACCGAAGCAGATCTATTGTCGCCGGGTGGCTGACTGGACCCGCGAGGAGCTCGTGATCATCTGCGCCGAACTCAAGGCGAACGACTGGAAGGTCTACCGGGCCAACTCGCCTGAGGCAGAGAGGCTGTCCGCGCTGCTCATAGACGCCAACTTCGTCCCGTTGAGCGAGCGTGACGACGACTTCCGTAGCCCGAACAGCGTTCAGCGCAAGATGTACGACCTCAGCACGCTACTGCCCACATACGGCGGCAAGCCCACCAAGGGCGGGCGGCCCACCCGCGAGGTGCTCCAGGCGTTTCTGGACAGGCCAGACAAGATGGACACGCTGGCCACGAGCCTCGCCGCCGCGATCGAGGCCGGACGGACCCCGAAGGACGCCGCGGTTGATGTCGACTGGGACTCGGACGCCGACTCCCTCAGCGACGACTTCGAGGCCCAAGAGGGCGGCCAGTGGCTCGCGCAGCACTACCGCCGGGAGCGGAACCGCACGATCCGCAAGCGGAAGATCGCCGCTGTCCAAGCTGCTGGCCTGCTGATCGCCTGCGAGGTCTGCGAGTTTGACTTCGGCCGCGCCTACGGAGACCTCGGCGACGGGTACATCGAGGTCCACCATGTCCTGCCACTGCATGCGTCTGGCCCCACGACCACAAGACTGAGCGACCTGGCTCTGCTGTGCAGCAACTGCCACCGGATGATCCATCGCGCGCGACCCTGGCTTACCCCCGAGGAGTTGCGAGATCGCCGAGGCACGACGGTCGCTACTGCCTCCAACTAGCCGTTCGGGTCCGCCCAAGCGCTCTCACGGAGCGGCTCCGTGGCTCGTTCCCTTCCACTCTCGGGCACCTCGTTCTCCCGGACGCGGACGACCCGCCATCCGCGTACATGCCAAACGGTAGGGCCGTGCATGCACCACCGCAGGCTTCGCCCGAGGTCACCACGGCAGCGTGGCGCTGGCGCAGATGCGTCGGACTGCTTCACCAACCTGCCCGTCGATCTCGAGTGCCAATTCTTCGACGACGTCTACGTACCCATCCACATCGCCGAAAGTGGCCCCGATTGAGACCTCGCCATGGGCAATACCGTTCCTGCGCGCAACAGAGCATGCAGACGTTCCGCCTCATCGGACGTTGCCAAGCGGACCCGAAGGAGCCGAGGGGTGGTCCCAGCGACTCTTTTCCGTCGACACGGGTGTACCGGTCGGACGGTTCGCCCTAGTCAACATATGCTGCCGATGCGTCGCCCGTCACGTGACATATCAGTAGGAGCCTCAATGGTCGAACACCTAGGGAGTGCTCCCTTTCGTCCTCGTGCTCGGATCATGCGGACCTTGGGGGCTGAGCTAATCAGCAACGAGCGGGTTGCGTTGATCGAACTAGTGAAGAACGCCTTCGATGCCGACGCCTCGATCTGCCTCATCCGCTTCGAAGGATCCTTGGCACGAGACTCCGGCTCCGTCACGGTGCTTGACGACGGTCACGGCATGGATGCTCAAACGCTCTCGCGCGCGTGGCTCGAGCTCGCCACCACGACGAAGCGCACTGATCGTCGAAGTGAAAGTGGCCGCCGCCGCGTACTGGGCGAGAAGGGCGTGGGGCGACTTGCAGCCGCGCGAATTGCTCACAGCCTCTTGGTCACGACGCGTCGTCAGGACGACTCCGAATTGGAGTTGCTTGTTGAGTGGAGAGACTTTGACCGTTTGGATGCGTTCCTTGATGAGATTGACATCGCGTGGGCCAGCGGAGACCCAGACGAATTTGCTGACGGCGGGGCGGCCGCGCGGATATTCGCGGACGCAGGAATAGAGGGCTACGCGTCTGGACACGGGACGTCGTTGAGGATGGATGGCTTAACGACCGACTGGGACCTGGAGGATTTGCGCGAACTCCGCCGAGCGCTGGAGCGGCTAGCACCTCCCGCACCTCTATCTGAGGCGGCCGGCGCCGCCACACCCGAGTTCCGCATCTTCTTGGAGCTTCCTTCACCATTCGAGGACCTCTCGGGTGAGGTCGGTCCACCGGAGGCCCTTCGCGACCCTCTCTACCAGTTGAATGGAGAGGTCGACGCGACTGGCCGCGCGACACTTAGATATTTCCAAGCCCATCCTCCATCGTCTGAGGATATTGATCTCAACTTATGGGCAAATCCGGAACGCCCACCGTCCTGTGGCCCGTTCAAAATTGCTGTTCGCATTTGGGATCGGGACCGAGCCGGTATCGCCATGGCCGCTCCAGACATGGGCGTCCGCGACTTCCGCCGTCTTTTAGATCCGCTGGCTGGCGTGAGCGTTTACCGAGACGGGTTTCGAGTCTTCCCGTTCGGTGAGCGGGGAGACGACTGGTTACGACTGGACGCGAGGCGGGTGAACAACCCGAGCCTGCGCGTGTCCAACAACCAAATCATGGGAAGCGTCTACATCTCGGCCGACGAAAATCCTGGTCTCCAAGATCAATCGAACCGAGAGGGAATGCAGGAAGGCCCTGCCTACGATGACTTCCGTACCTTGATCATCGCCGCCCTGACGGAGGTCGAAGGACGTCGAAGGGATGCAAGGAAGGACGGTTCGTTAAAGCCCGACGTCGGGAACAGACTATTCGACGTTTTTGAGTTGAGTGACGTGGTGGACGGCGCCAGGGCCGGAGGTGCCAGTCGCCACGTGATCGAGCTAATCGAGGCAAGACAGCGCGAGATGTCGAGCGGCGTCGACAGAGTAAAAGAGGTAATCTCGGCGTTTCAGCTGCAAGCCACTTTGGGCCAACTGGTGGATAGGGTCGTACATGACGGTCGAAACGCGATTGGGCCACTGCGAAACAAGGCCGACCTTTTGAAGAGCGCCGTCGGCTCCGGCGTGGAATCGCGAATCGCGAATAGACGAAGCGAGCTCTTGGAGGTGGTCGAGACGCAGACAGACGTGCTCAGAGCCTTGTTCGACGGACTCGATCCTCTCAGCGGCCGGAAGCGCGGTCGGCCACGAAAGGTCTCTGCGCTCTCCACAGTGCAGAAGTCGATAGTTGGCGCTGACACCTCGCTCAGTCCAGCGACGGTCATTGACGTTGGCGGGGACGACGTTGAGGTGACGTGGGCGGAGTCCGACATAATTATGGCGGTCGTAAACCTTGTCAATAATGCGCTGTACTGGGTGGAGCGGACCGCAGTCGGGGAAAAACGAGTGTCGGTTCGAGTTCGATCTCAGCAGGAAGGAGTCGTGATCATCGAAGTGAGCGACTCTGGGACCGGCGTGCCGGAAGCGTTCAGGGCCTCGATCTTCGAGGCATATTTTTCTATGAAGCCGGACGGAACTGGGTTGGGACTCGCCATTGTGGGAAGTGTCGCAGCACAGTACGACGGCGAGTTGACCTACTCGCCCGCCGGACCTCTGTCCGGCGGCACCTTTTCTCTAGTCATAAGGAAACGCGTATGACCATCCCTCCATTCCGAGTCCTGGTTGTAGATGACAACCCAGCCGCCGTGACGACTGTCCGCGACCGCCTTGGGGAGGTGGAGGATCGCGGGCTAGCGCAGTTCGCAATCGACACGTTCGACGACTTCGCTGACGCCACCCTGGCTCTTCGGAACGGACGGTATGACTTCGCTGTAGTGGATCTGAGGTACGACCAGGACGGCGGCGCTCCTCAAAATGACGCGGGTCTTGACCTTTTCGCGGATATTAGTTCGATGATGTTTTGCCCTGTCATCTTCTATACGGCATACGGTGAAGATGTCGGCGCGGATCTCCGCGAGCTGCCTTTCGTGTGGGTCGTTTCGAAAGTGGATCCCACAAACATCGACATCGTTGTCGCCGAACTTCTTGACAGTGGAATATTGATGACTATTCGTGAACTCACTCGAGAGGTGGAGGGAGAAGTAAGAGAGTACCTGTGGTCCCAACAGAGCCTAGCGCGACTGTTAACCATCGGCGACCAAGTGAAGCCGGTGCTCTTTAGACGCGTTGCTTCCAAACTTGATTGCACTGAGGGTCAGGAAAGGGCGGCTGGCGTGCCCGCGTCGCGCATGTACTTGTACCCTCCCGTTACCGAAACTCTGACTTGCGGTGACGTCTTGCGACGTGGCGACCATTGGGAGGTGCTCCTGACGCCGGCCTGCGATCTAGTGGAGCGCAGCGGAGGAGCGCCCAACGGCGAGTACCTGCGACTGGTGCGCGCCCTTACGGCTGAAAGCGTTGATATGGGCAGAACTGCCGAGGCCGAATGGCTCAAGCGCGTGCACACTGGCGGAAAGCCGCGCTACTCGTTCCTGCCGGCGTTTATCGAGATTCCTCGCCTAATCGTTGACCTACAACAGGCGAGCACGCCGTTGCGGACCCAGGTGATTGCAGATCTTGAACGCGGGTCAGTTGAGCGAGTAGCTACCCTAGACACGCCTTACGCTGAAGAGCTGCTGGTTCGGTCGAGCCAATACTTGGGCAGGGTCGGTTCGCCGGATTTGGCCAACAACAATTTCGGTTGATGGCCGTCCAACGACCCCCTACCTGTGGTGGTTCAGGTCGTAGGTCTTGCCTGCGGTTAAGACAACAGACCAGTGATTCGAACGGTATGTCCACGTCGCGCCAGGGTCCAACCTTCACAGCCGCTCGAGTCGCCCCGCCTACCCGTCGAGGCGCTGGTACTCCGCACAGACAGCCGCAGCTGCCGCCGCCGCAGACTCGTGCTCCCAAAGGCGGAGCACCGTGAGGCCTAGCTCTCGCAGACGAAGGTCGGTCTCGTTGTCGCGAGCGCGGTTGCGCTCGATCTTCGTTACCCAGAATTCCGTCCGAGTCTTGGGTACGACGAAGTGCTGCGGGCACCCGTGCCAGAAGCATCCGTCGATGAACACATAGAGCCCAACCCGGGTGAAAACTAGGTCTGCTCTTCGGCGACGATCGAAGGGCAGAGCCCAGTCGACCCGATAGCGAAGGCCGGCGCGGTGCACACGCGAGCGGATGGCCAGCTCCGGTCCGGTGTCTCGCCTCCGGTTGGCCAGCATGGTGTTGCGGGCCGCTGAGGTCACCGGCGGTGAGGCAATTGTCGGAGGCTTGAAATACGCTGTGCTCGACACGCCCCCGCCGCGCCGGACCGATCGCTCTTCGCCTGGCATGCTTTCCACACTAGGAGGTTGATCTGGTGGCCGGAACCAAGACGTTCGAGGTTGCGCCGTCTGCCGCGCGTCTCACCGGGTCGCTGCGCGACATCGGCTACGACTTCACGACCGCCGTCGCCGACCTCGTCGACAACTCGATCGCCGCTGGTGCTTCTCGCATCAATGTCTACACCCAGTTCGTGCCGCACGGCTCGTACGTGCTTATCAGCGACGACGGGTCGGGCATGTCGCAGAAGGATCTGGTCGAGGCGCTGCGGTTCGGTACGCGACGGGACTACGGCAAGAACGAGTTGGGCCGGTTCGGGCTCGGGCTGAAGACCGGATCGTTCTCGCAGTGTCGGCGCCTCACGGTGGTGACCCGCACGACTCCTGCACAGGCGCGGTTCAACGTGATGACCCTTGATCTGAATCGCATCGCCCGGACGGACACCTGGGACATCACCGCAGACGAGTCCACTCCGGCGATCGAACGGGCGAAGGACCTGTTGCGCGAGTCCCCTGGGACGGTCGTGGTCTGGGAGGACCTCGATCGAGTGCTACCCGAGCGGTACGCGGAGACCGGTTGGGGGCGACGGCGGCTGCGTGCGCTCGCCAACCGCACCGCCGACCATCTCGCCATGGTCTTCCATCGCTTCATCGCCGGCGAAGCATCAGGCCGCAGCGAGGTAGTCATCTGCGTGGACGAAACCAAGCTGCTTCCATGGGACCCCTTCGCTCCCGACGAAGGGGCGCGGTCGGTCCTTCCGGAGCAGGTCTTCGAGGTGGAGGTCGAGGGGGGTAGCTCTGAGGTGCGCTTCCGTGGCGTCGTCTTGCCTGCCCGGGATCGCTTCTCGTCACTTGAACAGTTCGAGCGTCTATCAGGTCCGCAGAAGTGGAACCGACAGCAAGGGCTCTACATCTACCGAGCTGACCGATTGGTTCAGCACGGGGGATGGTCGGGTCTGAGGGGGATCGACGAGCACACGAAGCTCGCGCGGGCGGCCGTCGATTTCGATACCGACCTGGATGAGGCGTTCCAGATCAACGTCGCCAAGATGCACGTCGAACTGCCCCCGGTGGTCAAGCAGATGCTGGAGCGTCCTGTCCATGAGCTGTGCGTCCTGGCCGATGACGCGTACCGCCGATCAGCCAATGCGGCGGGAAGGACTGATGCCCTGATCAAGACGGCCAAGGCGTCGGACACGGCACTCCGCGACGTGGGCATCGCGCTCAAGGCGGCGTTGCTCGAGGATCGGTCGTTGGAGGACTTCCGGTCGGCACTGGAACTGATCCGAACTCGTCACCCCGGTCTCGCTGAGCAGTTGGGACTCTGAGGCACAGATCCTCAGCGTTCGTTGCGGTACTTGCACCACGCGGCGAGCGGGCATACCGAACAGTCGGGCGCTTTCGGCGTGCATATGTGCGCGCCGAGCTCGATGAGCGCGACCTGGGCCTTCGTGCTCTCCTCGTCGAAGCCGATGAGTCGACCCACCGCGATGCGACCGTCCGAGCTCCGGTTCTTGAGCCACCGCTCCGTCCCCTGGAAGTAGCGCCCCGCCACTCGCAACGCACCAGTGCTCGCGATCACCGGCTCCTCGCCCTCCGGGTTCGCCAGCATCGCTAGTTCCGCCGTGCCTCTGCGGAGCATCCCTTGAGCAACCAGCTCCGTGAGGTGGGCGTCGTCCAAGGCACCGTCGGTGGCGGTCACCGACCGCGCGAGCTCGACGAGGCGGGTGGCAAGGTCCGGCTTGCCCAGCCAGCCGGCGAGTTCCTGCACCAGCTCGCTCTCGTCGAGGAGACGACTCGGGTCGTCCCATCCTGAGATAGAGGGCCATAGGGCATTGACCACGGTGTCGGACTCTGCGCCGAGCGCGGTGTCCCCCAGGACGACCAGCCAGCGGGAGCCGGACCGGAGCCACGGACTGATCGCGGGAGAGATGCGGAACCACTCCGCCAGCGCCGACTTGGTGTCCGACGTAGTCACGGCGAGGCCCGGGGCACCTCGCTCCACGACCTCGACGACGGCGGCACCGATGGCGCGCGCCAGTCGGGGGGGAACGGCGTTGCCGATCTGACGGAACGCGGAAGTGGGCGCGCCGGCGAAACGGAAGTGGTCGGGAAAGGTCTGGATGCGTGCGGCTTCCCGGATCGTCAGGGTCCGATTCTGCTCCGGATGGATGTACCAGTAGCCGTCCTTCGCGATGTGCGCCGTGATGGTCCGCGACAGGTCATCAGCGTCCAACCGCTTGTACTTGTCGTCGAAGATGTCGTCCCGGTAGCGCTTGAGCTCGGCGGGGAGTTCGGAGTAGCGGGTCTTGGTGTCGAGTTGTTCAAAGGCCGCCTCGTCATCGTCGCGCACTCGCCGGGTGACGTGGTCGTACACGCGGTCAGCCTGTCCCGCCGGCACGAGACTCCGCATCTCACGCTGGAATTCGGTCCTCGGCCCGGCGTACCTCCGCCAGCCTGCGCGGTTCGCATCGGACGCCCATCCGTCCTTGGGGTCGACCGCGGGGAGGTCACGGATCGCGTTGCCGAGCGTGACCTTCTTCGCGGATTCGGCGGGCCACGTGAACTCGAGGCCCCCCAGCACCGCGACCAGGATGAGTCGTTGACGGAACTGCGGGACGCCGTACCTGTAGGTATCGACGACCCGCTCCTGGACCGAGTACCCCCAGTCCTCCAGTCGGCGCACGATGGATCGAAGGATGAACATCTCGCGGTCGAGTGCCATGTCGGGCACGTTCTCCATGATCACGGCACGGGGGCGGGCCAACCGAACGATCTCGAGGTAGGACTGCCAGAGGTCTCGGCGCTTGTCATGTCGCTCGCGTACGCCGTTCTGGACGAGGAACCTCATCCTGGAGCGGCCGGCCTTGGAGAACGGCTGGCACGGCGGACCGCCGGCCAAGACGTCGATCCTCGCCGAGCGGAGGATGTTCCCCACCTCTTCGACCCGATTCGGGTCACCCAGGTCCCACCCGACGGACATGCCGGCGAAGTGGTGGGCGTGGGTCGTGAGCGCATCCGAGTCGAAGTCGGCACCGAACACGACGCGCATCCCTGCCTGTTCCAGACCGAGGCTCATTCCTCCCGCCCCGGAGAACAGGTCGGCGGCGAGGAGGGTCCGCTCGGACGAGGACCGAAGGCGACGCACGAGACTGGCGAGTTCGGCCGGGTCACTGCAGTGGTCCGGGTGCTTGGGGAGACGCAGCGCCTGACCCCGCGCGGAACGTGGGGCGGCCGGGTCAGCTTCGACAGTCATCGTGGCGATTCTACGAAGAGTCACCGACATCGTTCGCGCGGCGAGCCGCACGTCATCCCGTGCTCTTCATCGCTTCCGCACAGAGGCCGTCGAGGAGCCGGGCGAGGGACTCGTCGTCGAGGCTGTCCAAGGCGATGTGAGACTTCACGGCCCTCAGCCGTCTGGCGAGCTCTCGCATCAGTTCCGACCGGGGCGTCGCCAGGCCACCCAGCTCTGCGCGCCAGATGGCGGCTTGGAGGGCGCCGGCCGTTCGACGGTTCCCGCCGAGTGACGGACGCTCCATGATCTGGACGGACTCGTCCTCGCCGAGTGGCTCGCATCCCTCGGGTGCTCGGCTCAGGTCCGGTCCGAGGGCCCAAGCACGCCACCATGTTCGTCGCAACACGTTGCGCGGCTGACCGATGAGTCGCTCCTCGGCCATTGCTGGGAATCGCCACGGCCCAATCTCGGGTACCAGCACGAGCGTGAGGAAGGACCAGACTCCCTCTTCCGCCGCGTCCGCCGGAACGATGTCCATGAGCGACAGGAGGGCTGTCCCGCACGGGCGGTCGAAGCCTTGGGCTGATCCGCCCAAGGGGTCGGGGTAGCCCGCCTGCTGAGCGACGCGGCGGACGGTCCCTTGGATCTCCCGCAGCTTCTCGCTGTCGACCGGATGACCTCCGGTGGCCGAAGGCTCTGCGTCTGGGTGGCTCACCGTCGCGAGGTCACGCAACTCGGACAGGCTGGCCCCAGCCCTCTCAAGGATCAGTCCCTTGGCCACGGCGCGGGGTAGGCGCGGATAGAGAAGGGTCGAACGTGTCATTTCAGGAGCCTCGAGTGGTGCTGGAGATGAACTTCGATCCGGGCCGGGTCCGTCCGGCGCCAGCCCTGCAAGGTCGACGGGCTCTCGAGGGGCCAGATCCGCGCGAGGAGGTTGCGCAGCACCCCCGCGGTCGTCGTGGTCTCCGGGTCGACGTCGAGCCCGATGACTTCCTCGCACTCCAGAGCGCTCTGCACCATCTGACGCGTCACGTCCCAGTGGAGACTCCTGAGCAGCTGTTCGGTTCCTTCGTCCTTGGATCCGTTCAGCAGCCGCTGGATGGCTGGGTGACCGGCGTTCAGCGTCAGGCGGGCAGTGGACATGAAACGTGCCTCGGGGTCCGTCAGGTCGATCTTGAACTGCCATCCCGCTTCGGGATCCAGGCCGACCGCCTTGAAATCGAGGGTGTCTGTGGGGAACTGGGTCCCGACGCCCTCGAGATCGGTCCACGAGCTGCTCCGCCAGAGGATGCTTCCGGGGTGTTGTGGGGCGAGTCGGTCCTGAGGGCGGGGGGCGGTGGCCACGAGCAGCGTCTCGAGAGTGAGGCGCCCGCCCAGGGTCGCCCCAGCGAGGCGAATGTCCACGGCTAGATCGAACCGTTCGCTCATGGGCAGATCCAGTCGTGCTGCCACGGTCTCCTGATTGGTGTGGTTCGACCTAGCCATCACCAACACCGCTAGTCCGCTGTCGAAGTCGATGCGACAGGCATCGGTCACCGCTCTGCGGTCGACCGAGACGGGCGCGGCGAGTTCCAGGACGGTCTGGTAGTCCCAGTGCGGCACTTCCTTGGGAAGCGGCACGTCGCCGTTGATGGACCTGAGGAGCCAATCGCCGTGACTGATGGCCTCTGAGGGCGGCGTGCGGAACGGAACGATCGGGCGCTTCATCGAACGGAATCTGCTTCCACGTCGAAGAGGACGGTCGTCTCCGCCCCGCGGCTGGCGACGAGCTCGACCTCGAACGGTCCCTTGTTGTCGAGTGTCAGCAGACCCGACCTGCCTTCGACCTCGACGGACCGCCCTGCGACCCGCACCTCGAAGAAGGCCAGGTCGGGGTCGAGGTTCGCGTCGGCCGAGGAGCCGTCGAGGGCAGCCGCCACGCTGAACCGGAGGGTGGTCCCTTTCGAGGCGGTGGCGGGACTTACGCGCACCCGCGCGAGCGTGCCTAGGCCGTCCGCCAGCTCGATCGGCGATGAGTAAGTGAAGTCGACCTTCGGACGCGCAGGACCGGGCTTAGACGGCGTGGGGTCCTTGCGACGTCGGCCTCTACCGCGACCGTCGACAGCCCCCACCAAGTGGGCCAGCTCGTCGGCGACGAGGGCTGTGCTGGCCACGTCCACGTGCGCCGGCTTCTTGCGGGGTGCCCAACGGTTCTCGAGCGCCGCCTTGATCTCGCGGAGGCCGACGTTGACGATGGTCCGCCCGGAGCTCTTCGGGAGGAGCTCGGGGTTCCACGAGTCGTGCGTCGGTGGCTCTGCCGCAGCGAAGTGGGCATCCTGTTCGTCGCTCGCCCGGAACACGCCGGCCCACTCCGTCCCGCCTTCGGGGGGCGGTGGGCCCTCGAGGTAGTCAACGACGAGCTCCGGGGTCCGTAGGAGTGCGACGTGGTGACAGACGCCGGTGATGGCGGCCGCCGGCTGCGGGGCCTCGCCGTCCTCGGGGTCCGAACCGTCGTCGACGGTGACCCGGTCCCTGTGGATGAGCGGGACCGTCGCTAGGACACCCACGTCCGCTCGGGGCCTGCCGCAGCGGATGTCGTCCAGTCGGAGGCCGAGTGTGGCATCGGGCGCATCCTCGTCCAGGAGGGCCTGGAAGGCCTGCGCGAACCCGTGAAGGGGTGGTCGGTCCTGCGGTGCGGGGATGGTCACCTCCTCGCCGTTCCAGGTGACGTAGATGTCCATCGCCCGCTTGCCCCGGCGGGGCGTCAGCTTCGGCCACAGGTGCCAGGTAACGGATTCGGCCACGAACGTCATCGCCTGCTCCGGCGAGCGTCCGCCCAGGTCCGGGGCGACCACCAGAATGTTGGTGCCGGTCTCGTCCCCCTCGAACGCCGGCATGCCCACCAGGTCTGCGATCCGCTCGGCTTCACGGCCGGTGACCGGGATAGGAACCTCGCCGCCGCTCTCCCCCCACCAGTGACGGCCGGTGTACAGCTTCTGGCCACGCGTGAACCTCTCACCGATGGCACAGGCGATGAGGCGGGTCTCAAGACGACCCTGGTGCATGGTGCGCGAGTGGATGACGATCGCATTGGCGCCGGAGACCACGTAGGAGATGGTCTTGCCGAAACCGTACGTCCCCCCCGTGTGACCTTGGGTGTTGGCCTCGCCGACGTTGAGGACGAAGTCGACCCAGTCGTAGGTGCCGGTCGGATTGACCTGGTCGGCCTGCAGGGGACCGCCCAGGCCTTTCGTGTTGCGATCGGAGATATAGAGGCCGATCAGGTCCGGGGCTGCCAGGGCTGGGGCGAGGTTGGTTCCCTTCGCCTGGTCCGCCTGTACGAACACCTCGTCCACCAGGGCCGCGCGCTCGGGTCCGTCGAGCTGGCAGCCCTGCAGGCTGAAGACGACCGGACGTCCGTTCCGGAGGCGGGCATCCCAACTGTTCTGCGCCGTCTCCCTGACGAGAACGGTCAGTGGGTCAAGCCGTGGTCGACCGAGGAGCTTGTAGAAGCCCTCCGCGGCGAGCCCTCCCGAGGGCGGCTTGGGTTCAGGAATCCATCGCATGGGCGACCTCCTCAGCTAGCGAGGCGAGTACTTCGTCGACGAGCGCGTCGCTCAGCGGGATGGGGGGCTCGTTCGTGAGGTCGATGGAGTAGCTGAGACGAAGAGTGCCCGGAGGGAGATCGCCGATCGCGAAGTCCGACCGGACGAGCCGTGGGAACGCCGGTCCGCCGACGTCATAGGCGCGCATGTCGGTGAGCCGGAATCTGCGCGCGCCGTAGGTCGCGAGGTCGTGGGGGTCGGCGCCGACTTCGCGCAGGCGCCGTTCGAGCTCTGGTCGATGGGCGCCCGCGGCCAGGACGCGGGTGATGAGCTCCGTCAGATTAAGTCCCCCGGGGTCGCGGTCGAAACGCAGGTGGAGCAGAACCAGGTCCGATCCTTCCGGCTCCTGCAGCTGATCGATGCTGGAGATGGCCACGATCCGGCCTTCACGCGCGAGGGTGGCCTTCACTTCAATGGCGTGGGTCGCGCTGCGGAGATCGTGCAGGTCGCTGTGGGGTCCCACCCAGAACCGGAGATCCGGAGGCGCGCCGTGGCCGAGAATGCGTTCCACAGCGACGAGCTCGCCCATGAGCCCGATCAGTGCTTCGTCGCTCAACTGATCGTGCTGCTCTGCCTCGGAGAAGAGGGCACGCCACCGGTCGAACGCGGCGGACGCCTCTCGGGCGGGGGAAGCGGCGTCCTCGATCGATTCGACCAGTTCTCGACAGAACTGAGTGAACACGCGGTGCAGTTCTGGGAGCCGGCAGAAGACTGTGAGGTATTGCAACCCTCCCTCGGCGATGCGCGCGAGGTGCACCGCGCGTCCCTTGGTATCCGTCCGTGCCGCTTCGCCGGCGCTCAGTGGGATGAGCAGGTGTCTTCTGCCCTCGCTGTCGATGCCGGCCAACAGGTCTCCCGCCGAGACGCGGTAGCCAGTCGGCGCGGTGACGACACCGGCCGCGGGCGGTCTGGAAGCCAGGACCGTCCAGATGCCGTCGAGGTCCCTTCTACCGGTCACCGAGATTCACCTCGTCCTGCGACCCCTCGGTGTCTTGGTACTCGTCCATCTCGTCCGTTTCGTGCTGGGACTGCTCCGTAAGTGCGACCTGGATGGTGTTGACGGGTTCTGTGCCGGACCCGGCGGTGGGGAAGCAGAGGGCCACTCCGATCAGGTGGTCGACTGCCTCAAGTGGTTCACGGTTGTCCGCACCCTTCTTGGGCAGAGAGTCCCTGTCGATGGGGTAAAGCACCAGCAGCCCGCGCCCGTCGTCATCCCGTAGTTTCTGGAGCTCGGTGTCAGGGGTCTCGCGCCGGACGTCGGCCGCTGGTACGAGGTCGGCCACACGGTCGGGCTTCGACATCAGGGTTCCGATCACCGCGCGCCGCTGCGTGCTCGACAGCGACAGCTTGGATCGACTGATCAGAGGGCTGTCGTCGGCGAGACCCAAGGGGATCGTCCTCTTAGCGTTCTTCACGCCCATGACGACGACGTTCCAGCGATCGAGGGCCCCGTGCTTCAGCTGTCCGTCGATGTACTTGACGACCAGTTGGGACGTGATCTCACTGTCGTCGTGAAACTTGTAGCCCTCGATAAAGTCTCGGATCAGACTGACCGGAACACCGCGGAGGACCGTCCGGCTCTCTTGCCGGTCGGGAACGGCGTCCGCCGCTGTGGCGGCGGTGAGTAGCGATGCCGCGGCCTTCTGGTTGGCGGCGATGATCTTCTCGTCACGGTGGGCGAAGTAGGTCGTCTGCGGCCTCTGTGCGCTAAACGAGGCCTCACCTTGGACGGCGAAGTTCATCTTGACCTTGGCCGTGGCCTGCATCTTCGGGTGCAGTCGGATTCGCACGGGAAGACTTGCTGGGGTTGCGCCGTCCATCGTCCGGTAGCGAGTGATCTCGGCTCGGAGGGAGTCCTCGACGTCGGCGAGGAACTCGAAGTCGTCGGCGAGGTCCTGGGTGGTCCAGATGCGAGGCAGGTCTCCGTAACCGGGGCGGTATCCGAACCACCGGCCCATTTGGAGGAGGGTGTCGTACGTGTTGGAGCTGCGCAGGAAGTAGGAAGAGATCAGTCCTTCGAGAGTTAGTCCCCGGGAAAGTGTGTTACCGCCCACGGCGATCACCGTGGCGGGCTCGTCGCTGTACACGAGGCGATCCGTGGAGAGACCGTTGTCCGCCAACACCTTCACGTCGTCGATCGTGGCGAGCAGCTCCTTCTCGAGCTGGTCGAAGGTCACCGGCTCGACACCGTGCCGATGCGCTGGCTCCTTGGCGATCTCCTCCTCCCACCTGCGGCGAAGGAGGTCGGTACGGCCGGCAGCGACATCGACACCGAGCTGCTTGACGAAGGTCCGGATCGGATCGATGTAGGCGAGTTGAGGCGCCACTCGCATCGTGGTGTGGATGAGCATGCTGGAGTGCTTCGCGACGCCGGAACGGACGCGACGCGCCGTGGTGGCGAGGACGAACCAGGTGATGGCTTGCCCGAGCTCGTGGGTGACCTCGACGCCCTCTGAGATCAGCCTCTTGGTTGCATGCCGCTCGGCCTCCGTCGTCGGCACGATGCGGATCATGTCGTGAGCCGCGTCGGACTCGGCCTCCTCATCCTCGGAGACCTGTTGTCCGAAGAGCTCCCTAGAGCCGAAGTAGGTTGCCGGCTTCGGCAGCGAGTACATGAACGACCGGGGGTAGATGTCGCTTTCGTCGGCGGGATTGACCAGGACGTTCGCGAACGGGGTCGCTGTGTAACCGACGTAGGCCACCCTCGGCAGCTCGAGCAGTTCGGTGATCCGCTGGTTGATCCGCGTACGGTCCAGCTCCGGATCCTTGGCCGCATTGGGGCTCGCCTGATCGGCCTCGTCGTCGATGATCATGATGGGGCAGGAATCCAGGCCGCCGTGCTTCTGGGCCTCCCTCAACCAGTCCCGCAGGTTGGTCAGTCGGGAGACGTTCTTCTTAACGACGGCGATCAGGCGGAGGTCGGGCGAAGCCAGCAGCGGGAGCGCCTTGACAGGCTTGCCGAAGTCACGATGCTCATCGGTTAGGCCCACCCATCGGGTGGGAAACTCGTCGACCAGTTGCTCATCGATCCTCAGCTGCGTCTGCCTGCGGAGCGAGTTGTGCACCCCGGATAGGACGATGAAGAGCCGGTAGCCGGAATCGGCGGCCTTCGCTATGGTGGCGGTGAAGTTGGCGGTCTTGCCGGACTGCACGAATCCGAGGACCAGTCCTCGGGTCCGGATCGTCGGGCTGTGTGGGTCGGCCAGCAGACCGACGATGTCGGTCGACGCCTCGTCCAGACTCGGGACGGCGGCGGCCCATGACGGGTCCGCTTCGAGGTTGGCCCTGAGCCGTGGCCAGAACACGTCCATCGACGTGGGTCCTCCGTACCAAGGTCCGCCATCGTCCTCTGGGTCGAAGATCGCATTGTTCCAAGCCATGGTTCGGCGCTGCTCGGCGATCTCATGACGGAAGGCCACGACGCGAGCGAGCAACTCGTCCTGACCAGGGAGGATCACCGCGAGCGTTGCGGCGGCCTCAGTCTCCGATCGGCCCTGCCGGATCAGCAGTTCCAGTTGCTCGAGCAAGGCTCGTTCCTGCGCACTCAGTTCCACCCGATTGGCCCTTCCCCACGTCGTGACAGAAAGCAGATTAATGCCACTCTTCTCTGAGGTCAGGGGAAGCGCCGCACTCGTGCAACTACTCCGGTGTGGGGTCTCACGGGACTGGCGACGCGCATGCGCACAGGCATCACAGCTAATACGCGAAGATGTGGGCGCTCAGGACGTCGATCTCTCTGCGTGGGTCCCCGAAGAACGCCCCGATACGCCTCGCTACGACTTGGAAAGGTCGCTCCCGGGCCGACCCGTCCGCCTTCCAGTTGTTCCACGGGACGATCAGGAACAGATGATGCGAATCCGGCGACAGGTGCGCCTTCCACAGGTCCTTGAGATCGTGGTTGTTCGTGGTGGTTCCCCCGCGCTCCACCTCGGCGATCACCCCGCGCCCTAACCCCAAGCGGAAGAAGAAGTCCGGCCGGGCCTGCGTCACGAAGCCGCTTTGAGGCGTAAGCACCACCTCCTCGCCGAACCCCAGTTCGAGCCGCAGGAGCTTGGCGAAGTGGGCCTGCACCGCCAGGCTCTTGGCTCCATGGACGTAAATCGCTGCGATCTCCGCGCTCGTGTCGTGGATATGTCCGCGCAGGCGCTCCGCCAACGCGTCGACTTCATCAACCTCTTGGGAGTGCTCGCGCGGGATCGCGGCCTTCACGTGCCGCCGATACCCGTCCACGGGCGTGAGCTTCGCAGCTCGTTCGCGGAGAAGCTAGCCGCCCGCTTCCCCCACCAGTCCCCCTAGCGGCCGATCTCGAAGTCGACCGGAACGGTAGAGAAATGCAAGAAACCGCAGGATGACCTGCGGTTTCTCTGGTGGAGCCTAGGGGACTCGAACCCCTAACCCCCTGCTTGCAAAGCAGGTGCGCTACCAATTGCGCCAAGGCCCCTGGTGTGCCGACCACTCACGGAGGAGCGGCGGCGAACAACGACTGAGCGTCAGGCCCGGTCGACGTTGTCGGTGGCCTCGGCCCAGAGGGCCTGCTCGTTCTTGCCCTCGTCCATCTTCTTCTTCGCAAGGGCCGCGCCGGCGGCGGCGAGGACGACCAGCAGGAGCTTCTTCACGGGACTCTCCTCGGGATCGCGGCGATCGGACGAAGGTGATGCGGGTGGAGTGGGCCTAGGAGGACTTGAACCTCCGACCTCTTCCTTATCAGGGAAGCGCTCTAACCGTCTGAGCTATAGGCCCGCACGCTGCAGCAGCAGCGACGCCGAAGATTACCTGACCCCGGTCGGGCGGTGCCAATCGAGGGTCGGGATCACTTTTCGTCCTCGGCGAGCGTCACCTCGATGCCGCCGAGGAGGGCGGCGGCGAGGTTGTAGAGGAAGGCCGTCAGGGTGGCGATCGCGGTCAGCAGGATCACGTCGAGCACCGACACCAGGAGCGTGAAGCCGAGCACGCGCGACATGCCGACGTAGTCGGTCACGTCGAAGGTCGAGTTGCCGCTGTCGCCCTCGACGATGCTCGCCACGGCGGAGTTGATCGAGTCCCACACGCCGGCGGCGCCGAGCACCGACCAGACCATGAAGATCGCCACGAACGTCACGACGCCGAAGGCGACCGAGAGCAGGAAGGCAGTCTTCATCACCGACCACGGGTCGATGCGGGTCAGCCGCAGCCGGGCACGGCGGGGCTGGCGTCCCGGCTCACGACGGGCGCGGTTGCCCTTGGCGCCCGATGGCCCCGCGTTGGCGCGGTGCTCCTCGGCGGCGCTGGACAGCGTGTCCTGCAGGCGGCCGGTCAGGGACCGCTTGGCAGGCTCGTCCTCAGACGTACGACGGGGAGTCGCGGTGCGTTCCGACACGGGATCACTCACTCCTCGGTGCTCTCGTCGGCGGGCGCCTCGACAGCGTCCTCACCGTCGATTGTTGCATCGTCGACCACGTCGGGCGATTCGGCAGCGGCCTCGCGGGCCTCGGCCTCGACCGCCTCGGCGGTCTCGGCGGTGAGCTGCTCGACCTCCTCGGCGATCTTGGCCTCCACCGAGCGGGCCACGACGGCGACCGAGTCGCCCGACTTGGGGGCGACGAACTTGACGCCCATCGTCGAGCGGCCGGTGGGCCGGAAGTTGGCGTCGATCGGGCTGCGCACGACCTGGCCGCCGCTCGTGATCGAGAGGACCTCGTCGTCCTCCTCCACGATGAAGGCGCCGACGAGGCCGCCGCGGTCCTCGTTGGCCAGGGACATCGCCTTGATGCCGATGCCGCCGCGCGTCTGGAGGCGGTACTCGCTGATCCGGCTGCGCTTGGCGAAGCCGCCGTCGGTGATCGTGAAGACGTACTGCTCCTTCACCTCGTCGGAGTCGGCGGCGTCACCCTCGACGGCCTCCTCGGCCGCCACCTGGGCGGCCCGGATCACCGACATCGACAGGAGCGAGTCGCCGTCGCGGAACTTCATGCCGCGCACACCACCGGTGGCGCGACCCATCGGCCGCAGCTGCTCGTCGTCGGCCTTGAAGCGGATCGACTGGCCTTTGCGGGAGACCAGCAGGATGTCGTCGTCGCCGTTGACCAGCTCGGCGCCGATCAGCTCGTCGTCCTCCTCGCGGAAGTTGATCGCGATGACGCCGGCCTGGCGGGGGCTGTTGTAGTCGCCGAGCTTGGTCTTCTTGACCAGCCCGGTGCGGGTGGCGAGCACGAGGTAGGGGGCCTGCTCGTAGTCACGGATCGCCAGCACCTGCGCGATGTCCTCGTCGGGCTGGAAGCTCAGCAGGCCGGCGACGTGGCCGCCCTTCGCGTCGCGGGCCGCCTCGGGGAGGTTGTAGGCCTTGGTGCGGTAGACCCGGCCGGCGGTGGTGAAGAACAGCAGCCAGTGGTGGTTGGTGGTCGCGATGAAGTGCTGCACCACGTCGTCACCGCGCAGGGTCGCGCCGCGCACGCCCTTGCCGCCACGCTTCTGGAGGCGGTACTGGTCGGCGCGGGTGCGCTTGGCGTAGCCGCCGCGGGTGATCGAGACGACGAGGTCCTCGTCGGGGATCAGGTCCTCCATCGAGAGGTCGCCGTCGGCCGCGATGATCTGCGTACGGCGGTCGTCGCCGTACTTGTCGGTGATCTCCTTGAGCTCGTCAGAGACGATCTGCCGCTGGCGGGGCTCGTTGGCCAGGATGTCCTCGAGGTCGGCGATGACGCGCTCGAGCTCGGCGAGGCGGTCCATGATCTTCTGGCGCTCGAGGGCGGCGAGGCGGCGCAGCTGCATCTCGAGGATGGCGTTGGCCTGCACCTCGTCGATGTCGAGCAGCTCGATCAGGCCGGTGCGGGCCTCCTCGACGTCGGGGCTGCGCCGGATGAGCGCGATGACGTCGTCGAGGGCGTCGAGCGCCTTGACCAGACCGCGGTAGACGTGGGCCTGGCGCTCGGCCTCGGCGAGGCGGAAGCGCGTACGCCGCTGGATGACCTCGATCTGGTGGGTGACCCAGTGGGAGATGAAGGCGTCGATGCTCAGCGTGCGGGGCACGCCGTCGACCAGGGCGAGCATGTTGGCCGAGAAGTTCGACTGCAGCTCGGTGTGCTTGAACAGGTTGTTGAGCACCACGCGCGCGACGGCGTCGCGCTTGAGGATGATCACCAGGCGCTGGCCGGTGCGCGAGGAGGTGTCGTCGCGCACGTCGGAGATGCCCTGGATCCGGCCCGAGTCGGCGAGCTCGGCGATCTTGAGCGCGAGGTTGTCGGGGTTGACCATGTAGGGGAGCTCGCTGATGACCAGCATCGTGCGGCCCTTGGCGTCCTCGTCGATCTCGACGACGGCGCGCTGGGTGATCGACCCCCGCCCGGTGCGGTAGGCCTGCTCGATCCCCTGGCGACCGACGATCAGCGCCCCGTTGGGGAAGTCGGGGCCCTTGACCCGCTCGAGCAGGGCGTCCTGGAGCTCCTGCTTGGTGGCGTCGGGGTGCTCGAGCGCCCAGGTGGCGCCCTCGGCGATCTCGCGGAGGTTGTGCGGCGGGATGTTGGTCGCCATGCCGACCGCGATGCCGGCGGAGCCGTTGACCAGCAGGTTGGGGAAGCGCGAGGGCAGGATGGTCGGCTCCTGCGAGCGACCGTCGTAGTTGGGGCGGAAGTCGACGGTGTCCTCGTCGATGTCGCGCACCATCTCCATGGCCAGCGGCGCCATCCGGCACTCGGTGTAGCGCATGGCCGCGGCGGAGTCGTTGCCCGGCGAGCCGAAGTTGCCCTGACCGTTGATCAGCGGCGCGCGCAGCACCCACGGCTGCGCGAGGCGGACCATGGTGTCGTAGATGGCCGAGTCGCCGTGGGGGTGGTACTGACCCATGACGTCACCGACGACGCGCGAGCACTTCGAGAAGCCGCGGTCGGGGCGGTAGCCGCCGTCGTACATCGCGTAGAGGATGCGCCGGTGCACGGGCTTGAGCCCGTCGCGCACGTCGGGCAGCGCGCGCCCGACGATGACGGTCATCGCGTAGTCGATGTAGGACTGCTGCATCAGCGTCTGCAGCTCGATCGGCTGGATGCGCTCGTCGCCGAAGCCGAAGCCGCCGGCTCCGGTGCCGGTGGGGGTCTCAGTCATGTGGGGTTCTCTCCTGCGTTCTAACGATGTCTAGGGCTGGGCGTAGAGACGGCTAGCGACCTAGATATCGAGGAATCGGACGTCCTTGGCGTTGCGCTGGATGAAGGAGCGCCGCTGCTCGACGTCCTCGCCCATGAGGATCGAGAAGATCTCGTCGGCCTGCGCGGCGTCGTCGAGGCCGACCTGCTTCATCAGGCGGGCGTCGGGGTCCATCGTGGTCTCCCACAGCTCGTCGGCGTTCATCTCGCCGAGCCCCTTGTAGCGCTGGACCGGGTTCTCCTTGGGCAGCTTCTTGCCCTGCGCCAGGCCGTCGGCGAGCAGCGCGTCGCGCTCGGCGTCGGAGTAGACGAACTCGTGGGTCGCCGGCTTGTTCCACCGCAGGCGGTAGAGCGGCGGCTGCGCCATGTAGACGTAGCCGTGCTCGATGAGCGGCTTCATGAACCGGAAGAGCAGCGTCAGCAGGAGCGTGTTGATGTGGTGGCCGTCGACGTCGGCGTCGGCCATCATCACGACCTTGTGGTAGCGCAGCTTCTCGAGGTCGAACTCCTCGTGGATGCCGGTGCCGAGGGCGGAGATGATCGCCTGGACCTCGGTGTTGGCGAGCACGCGGTCGATGCGCGCCTTCTCGACGTTGAGGATCTTGCCGCGGATCGGGAGGATCGCCTGGATGCGCGGGTCGCGGCCCTGACGGGCGGAGCCACCGGCCGAGTCGCCCTCGACGATGAAGACCTCGCACTCCTCCGGGTTGGTCGACTGGCAGTCGCTCAGCTTGCCGGGGAGGCCGCCGCCGCCGAGCAGGCCCTTGCGGCCGCGGGCGAGCTCGCGCGCCTTGCGGGCGGCGATGCGGGCGCTGGCGGCGGCCTGGGACTTGCGGACGATGTCGCGGCCCTCGGCCGGGTTCTGCTCGAACCAGGCACCGAGCTGGTCGTTCATGATCCGCTGGGCGAAGCCCTTGGCCTCGGTGTTGCCGAGCTTGGTCTTGGTCTGGCCCTCGAACTGCGGCTCGGAGAGCTTGATCGAGATGATGGCGGTCAGGCCCTCGCGGATGTCGTCGCCGGAGACCCGGTCCTCCTTCTTCTTGATCAGGCCCCACTCCTCGCCCCAGTTGTTGACCAGCGAGGTCAGGGAGGCGCGGAAGCCCTCCTCGTGGGTCCCGCCCTCGTGGGTGTTGATGTTGTTGGCGAAGGTGTGGACCGACTCGGTGTAGGAGGTGTTCCACTGCATCGCGACCTCGAGGCTCATGTGCTGGCCCGTGGCGCCCTCGGCGGTCTCGGCCTCGAAGGAGATGACGCTCGCGTTGGCCGCGGTCTTGCGGCGGTTGAGGTGTTCGACGTAGTCGACGAGCCCGCGGTCGTACTTGAAGACCTGCTCGAGCCCGCCCGTCTCCGCGCGCTTGATGGCGTCGTGACCGGCGTTGTCGATCTCGCTGTCGACGGTGTCGTCCTCGACGGCGTCGACGCGCGACTCGGCCTCGGGCCGCTCGTCGCGCACGACGAACTCCACGCCCTTGTTGAGGAACGCCATCTCGCGCAGCCGCGAGGTGATGGTCTCGAGGTTGTAGGTGGTCTCCTCGAAGATGTCCTCCGAGGCGTACCAGGTGACCGTCGTGCCGGTCTGCTCGCCGGCCTCCATCGGGCGGACCTGCTCGAGGTCGGCCTCGGGGACGCCGAGCCGGAACGTCTGGCGCCACAGGTGGCCCCGGTTCTTCACCTCGGCGACCAGGCGGGTGGACAGCGCGTTGACGACCGAGACGCCGACACCGTGGAGTCCACCGGACACCTTGTAGCCGCCGCCGCCGAACTTGCCGCCGGCGTGGAGCATGGTCAGGGCCATGGTGAGCGCCGGCATCTCCTGGCCCGGCGCCGTGTCGGTCGGGATGCCGCGACCGTTGTCCTCGACGCGCACCCCGCCGTCGGCCTGCAGCGTGAGCACGATGCGGGTGGCGTAGCCGGCCAGCGCCTCGTCGACGCCGTTGTCCACGATCTCCCAGATCAGGTGGTGCAGGCCGCGCTCGCCGGTCGAGCCGATGTACATGCCCGGTCGCTTGCGGACCGCCTCGAGGCCCTCGAGGACCGTGATCGCGGAGGCGTCGTACTCGACGCTCTTGTCGACGGCCGTCGACGAGCGCTTCTCGGCTGCCGGCTCGTCGGCGGACTCCTCGACCGCTGCCGCGAGCGCAGCGGCGCGCTCGGCCTCGGAGGGCTGCGGGTCAGGAGCGGAATCGGGGGTCGGGGCTGCGGTGGACTCGGGATTCTCTTCGCTCAAGGCACGGCCTTCTGCTCATCGCCCCGGCGCGTGGTCCGGGGGCGCTCGACATGAGTCGAGTCGCTGCGGTTGCGGGGCAACACGACGTGCGACTCGTAAGCCCCATGCTACCCCTCAGCGGGGCTTCACCGAAGTAACCGCCCCGGGCGGGGGATGGATTCGGCGGCAAACATGCCCCCAGCGGCCCCATGGTGCCCGTTCACAGGCCCGAACAGGGGGGTCGGTGGGGCCCCATACGGTCCGGCGGCTCCCAGATCGGCAGATCGGGGCTCCCGGCATCACCCGTAGGTGTCGCGCGGTCCGCGCCCGTCCCGGCTGGAGAGCCGGCCCTTCTTCCAGCTCGGCAGGTGCGGGCCGAGGACCTCGATCAGGGTGACGGTGCCGTGCCCGAGCTCCTCGTTAAGGCGTCGTACGACGGTGGGCGCGAGCAGCTTGAGCTGGGTGGCCCAGGCCGTGGAGTCGGTCCGCACCACGAGCCGCCCGTCGTCGAACGACTCCGGGGTGCAGTGGTCGGCGACCTCGTCGCCGACCAGCTCGGCCCACCGCCCGAACACGCCCTGCACCTTGAGGTCGAGCTCCCAGCCGTGGTTGGCGACGAGCCGGCCCATCGCCTGCCCCAGCAGCTGGGGGTCGCGGTCGTCGGGCCGCGCGCCGGACGACGTCGTGGTCGTCCGCCGCCGGGTGCGGGAGGCCGGCCGCCGCGCGGGCGGCGTACCGGCGCTGGCAGCCGCGGCGCGGGCAGCGGCGCGCGCCAGGTCGAGGCCGTCCGGCTGGTGCTCGGGCTCGGGTGCGGCTCCTGGCTCGGCGACGTCGTCCCCGTCCGCCTCGTGTGGGGGATCGGGGCGCTCGTCACTCATCGCGCGTCACGGTCCCGTCGGCGACCAGGTAGCGCACACCCTGCAGGGACGCAGGTACGTCTGCCGCGACCGCCGCGGTGACCAGCACCTGCTCGGCGCCGGCGACGAGCTGCGCGAGCTGGCTGCGTCGCTCGGTGTCGAGCTCGGCGAAGACGTCGTCGAGGACGAGGATGGGGTCGTCGCCGTCGGCGCGCAGCAGGTCGTACGACGCCAGCCGCAGCGCGAGCGCGAAGGACCAGGACTCCCCGTGCGAGGCGTAGCCCTTGACCGGGAGCCGCAGCTCGGCGTTGCCCAGGGTGAGGAGCAGCTCGTCGCGGTGCGGGCCGACGAGCGAGATGCCGCGGTCGAGCTCCTCCTTGCGCTTCGCGGCGACCGCCTCCAGCAGCGCGGCCTGCAGCGCCTCCGTGGTGGCGGCCACCGACGTGAGGTCGATGCTCGCGCGATACTCGAGGTCGGCGTCGTCGCGGCTCGCGCCGCGTGCGACGGCCTCGTAGGCCTTGCCGAGGTAGGGCCGCAGGTCCTCCACCAGCGCCAGGCGGGCGCCGAGGACCTCGGCGCCGACGCGCGCGAGGTTGTCGTCCCAGATCTCGAGCGTCGACAGCGCCGCGTCACGCGAGGAGCCGCGGGCGAGCCCGGCCGTCTTCAGCAGGCTGTTGCGCTGCTTGAGGATCCGGTCGTAGTCCGAGCGCACCCCCGCCAGGCGGGGCGTACGCAGCATCAGCAGGTCGTCGAGGAGCTTGCGCCGGTCGGACGGGTCGCCCTTGACCAGGGTGAGGTCGTCGGGCGCGAAGACCACCGTCCGCACCAGGCCGATGATCTCGCGGGGGCGCGGCAGCGGGGAGCGGTTGATCCGGGCGCGGTTGGCACGACCCGGGTTGAGCTCGACCTCGAGGAGCGCGGTGCGACCCTCCTTGACCACCGAGGCGCGCACGATCGCCTGGTCGGCGCCGGCGCGGACGAGCGGCGCGTCGGTGGCGACACGGTGGGAGGACAGCCGCGAGAGGTAGTCGATCGCCTCGACGAGGTTGGTCTTGCCCTGGCCGTTGCGGCCGATGAAGGCCGTCGCCCCCGGCTCGAGCGCGACGTCGATGTCGGCGTAGGAGCGGAAGTCGTGGAGGGTGAGGTGGGCTACGTGCAAGGCATGGCCCTAGCTCTCGCTGGGCTCCTCCGTGGTGCCGGCGCCGGCCTTCTGCGACGTCTCGGTCTGGGGAGCCTGGCCGCCGCCCTCGGCGTCGCCGCCCTTGGGGGCCGGGGTCCGCACCGCGTGGCCGCCGAACTGGTTGCGCATCGCCGCGACGGCCTTCATGGCCGGGCTGTCGTCCTGGCGGGAGACGAACCGGGCGTAGAGCGCCGCGGTGATCGCCGGGGTGGCGACGGCGTGCTCGATGCCGGCCTCGACGGTCCACCGGCCCTCGCCGGAGTCCTCGGCGTAGCCGGCGATCTTGCTCAGGCCGGGGTCGTCGTCCAGGGCCGCGACCATGAGGTCGAGCAGCCACGAGCGGATGACGGTGCCCTCGCGCCAGGACCGGAAGACCTCGGTGACGTTGTCGACCATGTCGACCGCCTCGAGCAGCTCCCAGCCCTCGGCGTAGGACTGCATGATCGCGTACTCGATGCCGTTGTGGACCATCTTGGAGAAGTGGCCGGCGCCCACCTTGCCGGCGTGGACCGACCCGAAGTCACCCTCGGGCGCCAGGGCGTCGAAGGCCGGCTGCACCTTGGCGATGTCGGCCTCGTCGCCGCCGTACATCAGCGCGTAGCCGTTCTCCAGGCCCCACACGCCGCCGGAGACGCCGCAGTCGACATAGCCGATCTTCTTCTCCGCGAGCAGCTCGGCGTTGGCGAGGTCGTCGGTCCAGCGGGAGTTGCCGCCGTCGACCACGACGTCGCCCTCGCCGAGCAGCCCGGACAGCTCCCGGACCGTCGCGCGGGTCGGGTCGCCCGCCGGCACCATGACCCACACGACCTTGGGGCTCGGCAACGCCTCCACCAGCGCCTCGAGCGAGTCGACGTCGCTGACGTCGGGGTTGCGGTCGTAGCCGACGACCGTGAGTCCCGCGCGGCGCATGCGCTCGCGCATGTTGCCGCCCATCTTGCCCAGCCCGATGAGTCCGATGTCCATGTCACGAGACTAGCCGGGCACGAGGGGCGAGTGCACGGCGCGTCGAGGGAGGTCGAGTGGCGCCGCGACCCAGGGACGAGGTCGCGACGTGCTGTGTCGAGACCCCCTGATCGGGAAGTCTCGAAACACCGCTCGTGCCTCGCGGCTGCTCGACCAGGTTACGAGAGCAGGCGGCGCGGCATCAGCAGGTAGCGGAACGTGCCCGCGTCGTCGGCGGCGTCCGTCCCGGAGATGACGACCGGCTTGGTCGCCTGGGTGAAGGCGAGGTCGACGAACTCCCCGTCGATGGCGGTCAGGCCATCGAGCAGGAACTGCGGGTTGAAGCCGGTGGTCAGGTCGTCGCCGTTGATGTCGGCGTCGACGGCCTCGGTGGCCATCGCCTCGTCGCCAGACCCGGCGTCGAGCACGATCTGGTCCTCGCCGAACTTCATCTGGACCGCGGTGTTGCGCTCGGCCACCAGCGCGACGCGCTTGACGGTCTCGATGAGCTCGGCCTTGTTGACCTTGGCGACGGTGAGGTGCTCGGCCGGGAACAGCGACCGGACCTTGGGGAACTCCCCGTCGAGGAGGCGGGTCGTCGTACGACGCACGCCGCCCAGGCCGGTGCCCTCGAAGCCGATGAGGCCTTCGCCGGCGCCGCTGGCGCTCAGCGCGATGGTGACCTCGGCGCCCGAGGTGAGCGACTTGGCCGTGTCGCCGAGGACCTTGGCCGGCACGAGCGCCGCGACCGACTCGTCGGGCGACTGTGGGTTCCAGGTCAGCTCGCGGTGCGAGAGGCGGAAGCGGTCGGTGGCCAGCAGCGCCATCGTGGAGCCGTCGATCTCGATGCGTACGCCGGTGAGCACGGGCAGCATGTCGTCGCGGCCGGCCGCCGTGACCGCCTGGGAGACGGCGTGGGCGAAGTCGGCGCTGGACACGGTGCCGGTGGCGGACGGCATCTCGGGGAGCGTGGGGTAGTCAGCGACCGGCATGGTCTGGAGGCTGAACCGGGCCGAGCCGCAGGTCAGCGAGACACGGGGTCCCTCGAGGGTCAGCTCGACCGGCTTGGCGGGCAGGCTGCGGCAGATGTCGGCGAGGAGCCGGCCGCTGACAAGGGCCTTGCCCTCGTCGTTGACCTCGGCGGTCAGCGTGGCGCGGGCCGAGGTCTCGTAGTCGAAGGTGGAGAGCACCAGGCCGGCGTCGCTCGCCTCGATGAGCAGCCCGGCGAGGACCGGCGAGCTCGGGCGGACCGGGAGGCTGCGGGCCGCCCAGGCAACGGCATCGGCGAAGACGTCGCGTTCGACGCGGAACTTCACAAGGGTCTCCTCGAGGAGGGGTGGAGCGTTCGGGTGGCAGGCAGGCAGGAACCACACATGTGCGTGTGGGAAGTGCATCCTGCCACGCGCCGCGGTGGCCGCGGCAGGGTTCTCCCCAGAGGACGGGCCGTTCGGTGTTGGTGGGAGAGGGGACCAGTCTTCAGGTCCATAGTCGTCATAGGGTCCGTGGAAACTGTGGATGAGCGGCGTTCGTGCAGGTCAGGGCCCGGAAACCATGTGGATGACGGGTGTGGACGCAGCACGGCCCCACTGGCGGTGGGTGTGGACGCCGGGCCGGTTCGTGTCGTTCGTCCCGGCGCATCCACAGGGGGTGGGGACGACGGGCCGGACCGAACCACATGTTCTCCACACGCCAGTGGCTGGCGGCACGGTCCGCAGGACCGGCCGCCTCGTGGGGGCGGGCCTCAGGCCTGGCGGGCCTGCATCTTCACCCGGTTGGTCAGCTCGCTGACCTGGTTGAAGACAGCGCGGCGCTCGGCGAGCAGCTGGCGGATCTTGCGGTCTGCGTACATGACCGTCGTGTGGTCGCGCCCACCGAACTCGCGCCCGATCTGGGGCAGCGACATCGAGGTCAGCTCGCGGCAGAGGTACATCCCGATCTGGCGCGCCATCACCAGGTGCCGACCGCGCGAGGGGCCGGTGAGGTCCTCGAGCGAGACGCCGAAGTAGGCGGCGGTCTGGGCGATGATCAGCGCGTGGGTGATCTCCGGCTCGCCGCCCTCGGGGATCAGGTCCTTGAGGACGATCTCGGCCAGCGTCATGTCGACCTCCTGGCGGTTGAGGTTGGCGAACGCCGTGACCCGGATCAGGGCACCCTCGAGCTCGCGGATGTTGGTCTGGATCTTGGAGGCGATGAACTCGAGCACGTCCGGCGGCGCCGTGAGCCGGTCCATCGCCGCCTTCTTGCGCAGGATCGCGATGCGGGTCTCGAGGTCGGGCGGCTGGACGTCGGTGATCAGCCCCCACTCGAACCGGTTGCGCAGCCGGTCCTCGAGCGCCTCGAGCCGCTTGGGCGCCCGGTCGGAGGTCAGCACGATCTGCTTGTTGGCGTTGTGGAGGGTGTTGAACGTGTGGAAGAACTCCTCCTGGGTCTGCGTCTTGCCCTCGAGGAACTGGATGTCGTCGATCAGCAGCACGTCCACGTCGCGGTAGCGCCGCTTGAAGCGGTCCTGGCGGTCGTCACGGATCGCGTTGATGAACTCGTTGGTGAACTCCTCGCTCGAGACGTAGCGCACCTTGGCGTTGCTGTAGAGGCTGCGGACGTAGTGGCCGATCGCGTGCAGCAGGTGGGTCTTGCCGAGGCCGGACTCGCCGTAGACCAGGAGCGGGTTGTAGGCCTTGCCGGGCGCCTCAGCGACGGCCACCGCGGCCGCGTGCGGGAAGCGGTTGGACGACCCGATGACGAACGTCTCGAACGTGTACTTGGGGTTGAGCCGCGTCTCGAGGGCCGACGGGCGGCGCTCGCTCGGGCCGGGGCTCGGCTCGTGCTCGACCATGGCCGGCGGGGTCGGGTCGAAGGCTTGGTGGTCGTTTATCGACAAAGAGACAGATCGATCTGGCGATTCATCGACCGGGACCAGCTGCTGGGCATCCTCGAGCGCGGGGTTGACCGTGACGAGCATCCGGATCTCACGACCGAAGGCCTCGCTGAGCGCGTCCTCGATGTGGTTGCGGAGCCGGCCCTCGAGCTGGTTGCGGGTGAAGTCGTTGGGCACCGCGATGATCGCCGTGTTCTCGTGCACGGTCATCGGGACGCTGGGTCGCAGCCAGGCCCGCTGGTTGGGCTGGAGGTCCTCGACGATCTGCTGCCACGCCGTCTGGAGGTCTACCTGCTGCTCATCCACCGGATCGCCTTGCTTTCCACCGTCATCGTGCCCTGATGCCTGACCCGGTGCGTCTCGCACGGGCTCTTGCAGCCGCAACAGTCCACAGAGTTCTCCACAAGCTGTGAACTGCTTGGCCCGACCATCGGGATCGGGTCTCCAAGCCTGCTGCAGCCGGCGATCCTTCCAGCGTTCGTGCAGGTCAGAGGCGGTTCTCGGTGCCGTGTGACCTGGGTCACGGTGCGGCGCTGACCCTGGATGAACCGTGGTTTCGGCGGACCGCGGAGGGGTGGAACGTAACAAGGCGGCGCGGCCCTGGGCAAGACGTCATCCACAGGCGGCCCCCCAGGCCGACGCCGTGGGTTTGACCCCCTGTTTCCCCACCGCGTACCGTTGGCCGGTCGCTCCGTGTCGACGGGTGCCGCATGTCCACGATCCGCCTCCTGGTGGCCACGTGGGCGGGCGGTGCCGGCCGAAGAATGGACATCCGGGCCAGCACCGATCTCGCTGTGGAGTGGACATCCCTCGAAACCTTCGGAGAAAAAGCCGTGAGCAAGCGTACCTACCAGCCGAACAACCGTCGCCGCCACAAGGTGCACGGCTTCCGCCTGCGCATGCGGACCCGTGCCGGCCGCTCGATCCTGTCCAGCCGCCGCCGCAAGGGCCGCAAGAGCCTGGCCGTCTGACGGCCAGGGCTCGCGGCACCGCGCCGTGCTCTCCGCTGGCCACCGGCTGACAGACAGCGCCGCCTTCCGGCGCACCGTCCGCAGCGGGCGGCGTGCCGGCAGCTCCACGCTCGTCGTCCACCTGTGGGTGGACGGCCAGGCGGCTCCGGGACCTGCGCAGGTGGGTTTCACGGTGAGCAAGGCCGTGGGCAACGCCGCCACGCGCAACCGCGTGAAGAGACGACTGCGGCACCTGACCCGGGAGCACCTCCCGTCACTGGAGGAGCTCCCGGGTCGTGCTGCACTCGTGGTCCGTGCGCTCCCCGCGTCGGCCGAGGCGTCGTACACCGCCCTCGGTGCGGACCTGGGCCGTACGCTCGAGCGCGTGAGCACGGCATGAAGCACCTCCTCATCGCCGTCATCCGCGCGTGGCGGTTCGCGATCAGCCCGCTCTACGGGCAGGTCTGCCGCTACCACCCGAGCTGCTCGGCGTACGCGCTCGAGGCCGTCACCGAGCACGGCGCCACCCGTGGCACCTGGCTGTCCGTACGCCGCCTGACCCGGTGCCACCCCTGGGCCGCCGGCGGCTACGACCCCGTTCCCTCCCGCACCGCACCGGTCGCGGAGTCCCCTGCAACACGAGGAGCTTGAGTGCTCGACTTCTTCGGTGACATCGGCGGCGCCATCATGGCGCCGCTCTACTACGTCATCTCCGCGGTCCTGGTGGGCTTCCACACGCTGTTCGGCAGCATCTTCGGCGAGGCGTCGGGCATCGCCTGGGTGCTGTCGATCATCGGGCTGACCCTCGTGATCCGGATCGCGCTGATCCCGCTGTTCGTGAAGCAGATCAAGTCGAGCCGCAACATGCAGCTGATCCAGCCGAAGGTGCGCGAGCTGCAGAAGAAGTACGGGCACGACCGGGAGAAGCTCGCCCAGGAGACGATGAAGCTCTACAAGGACTCGGGCACCAACCCGTTCGCCTCGTGCCTCCCGATCCTGCTGCAGATGCCGATCTTCCTCGCGCTGTTCCGGCTGATCGACCAGGCCGCGAAGAACCCCGAGGTCGAGCGCGGGCTGATGACCACGCAGCTCAACGAGCAGTTCGGCGACGCGGTGTTCCTCGGCGCCAAGATCTCGGACACCTTCCTCAACACCGACGACCTCGGCGTGCGAGTCCTCGCTGCCGTGCTCGTCCTCGCCATGACGGCGACCACGTTCCTGACCCAGCGCCAGCTGATGAGCAAGAACATGCCGGCGGACGCCCTGTCGGGCCCCTACGCGCAGCAGCAGAAGATGCTGCTCTACGTGCTCCCGGTCGTGTTCGCCGTCGGCGGCATCGCGTTCCCGGTGGGCGTCCTCTTCTACTGGACCACCTCCAACCTGTGGACCATGGGCCAGCAGTTCTACGTCATCCGCAACAACCCCGCCCCCGGCACCCCCGCGGCCCAGGCCAAGGAGGACCGGGACCGGGCGAAGGCCGAGCGCAAGGGCATCAAGACGCCCGCGATGCTCGAGGAGGAGCGGCTGGCGGCCGAGGCCGAGGCCCGTCGCCAGGAGCAGGCGCAGGCGCGGCAGCAGCCGCAGCGGCAGACGCGCTCCCAGCGCAACAACGCCCAGCGCAACAAGAAGAAGCGCTGACCCCACGATTCTCTGCGTGCCGCCGGCGGCACCACATCCCGATCGAAGCAGGAGACACACGTGAGTGAGCAGTTGACCGACGGCGACGCCGTCGAGAACGAGGCCACGGAGCCGCAGGACGAGCTGGACGCGGGCGCCCAGGACGACGGCAAGGCGGGCGACAGCCCCCGCCCGTCCAAGCTGCAGCGCCTCGAGCACGAGGGCGACATCGCCGCGGACTACCTCGAGGAGCTCCTCGACATCGCCGACCTCGACGGTGACCTCGACATGGACGTCGAGGGGGACCGCGCCAGCGTGCAGATCGGCGGCGCCGACCTCAGCCTGCTCGTGGGCCGCAACGGTGAGGTGCTCGAGGCCCTCCAGGAGCTCACCCGCCTGGCTGTCTACCGGGAGACGGGCGAGCGCTCGCGGCTGATGCTCGACGTGGGTGGACACCGCGCGCAGCAGCGGACCCGCCTGCTCGCCCTGGCCGAGACGTCGATCGCCGAGGTCCGCGCGTCGGGTGAGTCGCTCTCGCTCGAGCCGATGAGCGCATTCGAGCGCAAGGTCGTGCACGACGCTGTGGCCACGGCCGGGCTGACCTCCGAGTCCGAGGGCGCCGAGCCGAACCGTCACGTGGTGATCCTCCCGGCGTGAGCGACGACGTTTCACGTGAAACCGAGGGGTCGAGTGGGCCCCCCGGGGCCGCATCGAGACCACCCTCCGTGCCCGCGGTGGCCCGGAGGGTGTTCGCGTCCGACCGCCTGCCGCTCGCCGAGCGCTACACGGAGCTGCTGGCCACGGAGGGAGTGGTGCGCGGCCTGATCGGTCCGCGCGAGGCCCCCCGCCTGTGGGAGCGGCACGTGCTCAACTCGGCGGTGCTGGCCGAGGCGGTCCCCGAGAGCTCGACCGTCTGTGACATCGGGACGGGCGCGGGGCTGCCCGGTCTCGTCCTGGCGATCGCCCGGCCCGACCTGCAGCTGACGCTCGTGGAGCCACTCCTGCGGCGTACGACGTTCCTGGACGAGGTGGTCGCCGAGCTCGGTCTCGACCACGTGCGCGTGGTGCGCGCTCGTGCGGAGGAGCTGCACGGCGCGTCGACCTTCGACGTGGTCACGTCGCGTGCGGTCGCGCCCCTCGAGCGGCTGCTGGGATGGTCGATGCCGCTCGTGGCACCCACCGGTGCGCTCGTCGCGATGAAGGGCTCGTCGGTCCGCGACGAGATCGACGAGGCCCGGGCCTTTCTCGACCGGTGGCGCTGTGCCCCTCCCGAGGTGCTGGAGGCCGGAGTCGACGTCGTCGATCCACCGACCACCCTCGTCCGGGTGTCGTGGGCCGACCCGTCCCGGATAGGTTGGCCCCTTGCTCGAACGTCCGAGCGACGGCGCGACCGTCGCAACCATCGTGCAGTGAAGCGAGAGGTGTCCTGACGTGAGCGAACGTCCCGCCGCCGACATGGACCACGGAACAGCTGCCGGAGCCTCCGATGGGTTATCCACCGGTCCTCACGCCGGTTCTGAGCGCAGTTATCCACAGTCCGCCCCGGTTCCTCCACAGGACGCGGGTGCGGATGGTGTTTCACGTGAAACCTCCGCCGTGTCTGTTTCACGTGAAACACGCCCCATCTGGGCGCCTCACACGGCGGGCGACAAGGCGGAGCAGGACGCCCACTTCGCGGATCCGGGCACGCCGCTCGCCCAGGCGGCTCAGCACTCCGTCCTGGCCCGCACGGGCGGCCTCCGGAAGCAGGGCGTCCCGCGTCCCGAGGCCACCCGCGTGCTCGTCGTCGCGAACCAGAAGGGTGGGGTCGGGAAGACCACCTCCACCGTGAATGTGGCGGCCGGACTGGCGCAGCTCGGGCAGAGGGTCCTCGTCATCGATCTCGACCCCCAGGGCAACGCGTCCACCGCGCTCGGGGTGGAGCACCACCGCGGCGTGCCGTCGACGTACGACATGCTGGTCGAGGGCCGGCCACTGGTCGAGGTGATGACCGAGTGCGCCGACCTGCCGGGGCTGTGGGCCGTACCGGCCACGATCGACCTCGCTGGTGCCGAGATCGAGCTGGTGAGCGTCGTGGCGCGCGAGCAGCGCCTCGCGCGGGCGATCGCTGCGCACCCGCTGGTCGGCAGTGCCGCCGAGGTCGGCGACGACCGGTTCGACTACGTGCTCGTGGACTGCCCACCCTCGCTGGGCCTGCTGACCCTCAATGCGCTGGTCGCCGGTCGGGAGATGTTCATCCCGATCCAGGCGGAGTACTACGCCCTCGAAGGTCTCGGCATGCTCCTCGAGACCGTGGAGATGGTGCGCCAGCACCTCAACCCGGACCTCGTCATCTCGACGATCCTCCTGACGATGTACGACGCCCGCACCCGGCTCGCCGCCGGGGTGGCCGAGGAGGTCCGGAGCCACTTCGGCGACCAGGTCCTCAAGACCGCGGTCCCGCGCTCGGTGCGCGTCTCCGAGGCGCCGTCCTACGGGCAGACCGTGATGACCTACGATCCTGCGTCGGCGGGCGCCCTCTCCTACCTCGAGGCGGCCCGCGAGATCGCCAGCAAGGGAGCACCCGCATGAGCACCGTACGACGTTCCTCTCCGCCGCTCCCCTTCCCCGAACAACGCCGCGAGGACCGCGCATGAACGCCGCCACGCCGCCCCGTCGTGGTCTCGGCCGGGGCCTGGGATCGCTGATCCCGACCTCCCCCAGCCAGCCGACCACGTCCGACGCCCGCAGCGCGGGGTCGCCCGACCACTCCCCGGGCCCCTCGAACGGCACTGCCGTGGCCACCTCGGGCGCCGATGTCGACTCGACCGCCGACGGTGCCGGCCTGACCGCGGTGGCGGGCGCGTACTTCGCCGAGCTCCCGATCACCCAGGTCCGACCCAACGCCCGGCAGCCACGCCAGGTCTTCGACCAGGATGCCCTCGCCGAGCTGGTCCACTCCATCCGCGAGGTGGGGCTGCTGCAGCCGGTCGTCGTGCGCAGGAGCGGCACGGACTCGTACGAACTGATCATGGGCGAGCGCCGATGGCGCGCCTCGCAGGAGGCCGGTCGCGAGACGATCCCCGCCATCGTCCGGGAGACCGACGACGACGACATGCTGCGCGACGCGCTGCTGGAGAACCTCCACCGCTCGCAGCTCAACCCGCTCGAGGAGGCCGCGGCCTACGGCCAGCTGCTCGAGGACTTCGGCTGCACGCACGAGGAGCTCGCGCAGCGCATCGGTCGCTCGCGACCCCAGATCTCCAACACGCTGCGCCTGCTCAAGCTGTCGCCGGCCGTCCAGCGTCGTGTGGCGGCCGGCGTGCTGTCCGCCGGCCACGCGCGCGCCCTGCTCAGCGTCGAGGACGCCGGCCTGCAGGACCGGCTCGCCGCCCGGGTGACCGCCGAGGGCATCTCCGTGCGCGGGTTGGAGGAGATCGTCTCGGTGGGCGTCGAGGACAGCGGCGCTCCGCGCGTCGTACGCCGCAAGCCCGTCGCTCCCGGCCTCGCCGAGCTGGCCGACCGGCTCTCGGACCGGCTGGAGACCCGCGTCAAGGTCGACCTGGGCAAGGCCAAGGGCAAGATCACCGTCGAGTTCGCCAGCCTCGACGACCTCCGTCGCATCGTCGACGTCATGGACCCGCGCAACCGGGACGACCGCCCGATCTGAGGCCGGCGACCGAGATCACCCTCCGGTCCGTCAGCGCGGTAGTCCCCATCAAACGGGTCGTGCCAGGCGCCCACGGGCGACCCGAATGATGGGGACTACCCCGGCCCGAGCCCGAGAAGGACGGGCGGCACGCTCAGAACGCCCCGGAATGTCGACAAATCCACATGACGACCTGTCGACAGGTCGTCATGTCGACCTAGCGCTTTGCCCGCTTCTCGGACCGCCGACGGGCACGGTCTCGCTTCTCGGCGAGGTCCATGGCCGCCGCCTCCTCGGGCGTGGGGGCACCGCCGCCCATCGACGCCGGCACCCACCAGGCGCCCGGCGGCTGCTCGGCGGCCGGGTAGGCGCGCACCGTCTCCGCCAGCAGCTCGACCATCCGCGCCCGCAGCACGGCGGTCTCCGCGACAGGGTCGTCACCGGTGGGGTGCAGCGGCTCGCCGACGCGGATGGCGATGGTCTTGCCGCGGGAGAAGTCGCGCGGGTGGTCCTTGGTCATCATCCGCTGCGTGCCCCACAGGATGACCGGCAGCACCGGTACGCCGGCCGCCGCCGCGATGCGTACGGCTCCGGTCTTGAGCTCCTTGAGCTCCATCGAGCGCGAGATCGTCGCCTCCGGGAAGATGCCGACCGCGTCACCGGCCCGGAGCCGCTCGACGGCGGCGTGGAAGCTGGCGATGCCCTCGCCGCGGTCGACCTCGATGTGGTGCATCGAGCGCATCACCGGGCCGCCCACGGCGTGGTCGAAGATCTCCCGCTTGGCCATGAAGCGCACGAGGCGTCCCGACGGGTTCGCGGCCAGCCCGCCGTAGATGAAGTCCAGGTAGCTCACGTGGTTGAAGGCCAGCAGCACGCCGCCCTCGCGCGGCACGTGCTCGGTGCCCGTCATCTGGAAGCGCTGGCCGAGCGCCCGGAACGCCGCCTTCGCGGTCAGGATGATCGGCGGGTAGGTCACGTCGCGCATGGGGGGAGCCTAGGGTCCCGCGCAGAGGCGGGCGAGCCTTCGTGACAGGCGACTCACCGCGTCGTCAGCGCCGGGTGGCGAGGAAGTCGGCGATCCGGCCGATGGCCTCCTCGAGGACGCTCGCCTCCGGCAGCGTGACGAGCCGGAAGTGGTCGGGGGTGGGCCAGTTGAAGCCCGTCCCGTGCGTCACGAGGATCTTCTTGGCCCGCAGCAGGTCGATGACGAAGGCCTGGTCATCCTCGATCGCGTAGACCTCGGGGTCCAGGCGCGGGAAGCAGTAGAGCGCGCCACGCGGCCTGACGTTGCTGACGCCCGGGATGGCGTTGAGCAGGTCGTGGGCGAGCATCGACTGCTCGTAGAAGCGGCCACCGGGCCCGATGAGCTCCTCGACCGACTGGTAGCCGCCCAGCGCCGTCTGGATCGCGTGCTGCGCCGGGACGTTGGCGCACATCCGCATGTTGGCGATGAGGGTGAGCCCCTCGAGGAAGTCGGTCGCCAGCTCCTTGGGGCCGGAGATCATCACCCAGCCGGCGCGGAAGCCGCAGACGCGGTAGGCCTTCGAGAGCCCGGAGAAGGTCAGGCACAGCACGTCGTTGCCGCCGTGGGTGGCGACGTGGTGGTGCTGCGCGTCCTCGAACAGGATCTTCTCGTAGATCTCGTCGGCCATCACGACCAGCTGGTGCCGGCGCGCGATGTCGACCAACGCCTTGACCGTCGCCTCGCTGTAGACGGCGCCCGTCGGGTTGTTGGGGTTGATGATCACCAGGGCGTGGGTGTTCTCGGTGATCTTCGCCTCGATGTCGGCGAGGTCCGGGTTCCAGTTGTCGTCCTCGTCGCAGCGGTAGTGCACCGGGATGCCGCCGGCGAGCGTGACAGCGCCCGTCCACAGCGGGTAGTCCGGCGACGGGACGAGGATCTCGTTGCCGTCGTCGACGAAGGCCTGCAGCACCATCGAGATCAGCTCGGAGACGCCGTTGCCGATGAAGATGTCCTCCACCCCGACGTCGCGCAGGCCGTGGGACTGGTAGTAGTGCATGACCGCGGTCCGGGCCGACCAGATCCCCTGCGAGTCGGCGTACCCCTGCGACTGCGGCAGGTGGTGCATCATGTCGGCGAGGATCTGCTCGGGGGCCTCGAAGCCGAACGGCGCGGTGTTGCCGATGTTGAGCTTGAGGATCCGGTGGCCCTCGGCCTCGAGCCGCTGCGCCTCGACGAGGATCGGCCCGCGCACGTCGTAGCGGACGCCTTGCAGCTTCTTGCTCTGTCGGATCGGTCGCACGGCGCCATCCTCTCAGGCGCCGTCGTGCCCTAGCATCGAGGACGTGTCCCGCAAGACCGCGCGCCTGACGGTCGACCACCTCGCGGAGCTGGCCGACCCGGTCCGGGCGTGCCTGTTCTGGGAGCTGGGCCCGGTCGACCGGGCCCGGCTCGACGAGCAGCAGCGCGTCGCGGAGAAGGAGCGCTGGCTCTCCGGGGTCCTGCGCGACTGGGGCTCGTGCGGCCGCGTGGTGCGCGTCGACGGCCGGACGGTCGGTCACATCGTCTACGCCCCCGCCGCCTACCTGCCCGGGGCGGCGGCGCTGCCGACCGCGACGACCTCGCCCGAGGTCGTGGTCGCGGCGACCGCGTGGATCGACCCCGGGCTGCGCGGCGGCGGGCTGGGGCGGGTGCTGGTGCAGGCGATGGCCGCCGACCTCGTCGAGCGCGGGCACACCGCGATCGAGGCGTACGGCGACACGCGCGGCCGGCCGGACGGGTGCGTGCTGCCGGCGGAGTTCCTCGGCAGCGTCGGCTTCCGGACGCAGCGCGCCCACCCCACGACCCCGAGGATGCGGATGGACCTGCGCACCACCCTGCGGTGGAAGGACGAGGTGGAGCTGGCGCTGGAGCGCATGTGGGGCGTCGTGCGGCCCACGCAGAAGGCGACCCGCCCGATCGGATCGGTGCGGGCCGCCTCAGGCGACTAGACCACGCCCCCGTCGAGCGCGCCAGCGCGCTCGACTGGGTGTCTCAGATGAGGCCCTCGAGCTCCTTGAGGAGCGCGGCCTTGGGCTTGGCGCCCACGATGGACTTCACGACCTCGCCGCCCTGGTAGACGTTGATGGTCGGGATGCCGGTGACGCGGTAGGACGAGGGGGTCACGGGGTTCTCGTCGACGTTCATCTTGAGGAACGTCAGCTTCTCACCGTGCTCCTTGTTGAGCTCGTCGAGGATCGGGGCGACCTGGCGGCACGGACCGCACCACTCCGCCCAGAAGTCCACCAGGACGGGCTTGTCGGACTTGAGGACCTGCGCCTCGAACTCGGCGTCGGTCACGGCGGCGATGTTGGCCACGGGAGTGCCCTTTCGTTGGTCGTGTGGGGGGACATCCGAGTCAACACCACCCCACCGACACTTGTTCCCGGCGTCGGTGGGCGGGTCGCCCCGGACGGGAGCCTCAGGCTCCGGCGGTCTGGACCTCTTCCTCGATCGCCTGGACCACCGCGGCGGCCTCGCCGGCCGTGGAGGCCTCGTGGTCGAGGGCGGCGATGAAGCGCTCGGCGTCGAGCGCGGCCGCGCAGCCGGTGCCGGCGGCGGTGATCGCCTGGCGGTAGTGGTGGTCGACGAGGTCGCCCGCGGCGAACACCCCGGGCAGGTTGGTCGCGGTCGACGGGTGGCCGACGAGGACGTAGCCGTCGTCGTCGAGGTCGACCTGGCCGGTCAGCAGCTCCGAGCGCGGGTCGTGCCCGATGGCGATGAAGAGGCCCGTGACGTCGAGCTGTCGCTCCTCGCCGGTGATGGTGTCGCGCAGTGTGATCGACTCGAGGCGGTCACCGCCGTTGATCGCGGCGACCTCCGAGTTCCACACCATCTCGAGCTTGGGGTCGGCGAAGGCGCGCTCCTGCATGATCTTCGAGGCGCGCAGCTCGTCGCGGCGGTGGATGAGGTAGACCTTCGAGCCGAAGCGGGTCAGGAAGGTGGCCTCCTCGATCGCGGAGTCGCCGCCGCCCACCACGGCGATGGCCTGCTCGCGGAAGAAGAACCCGTCGCAGGTGGCGCACCACGAGACGCCGCGACCCGAGAGCTCGTCCTCGCGCGGCAGGCCGAGCTTGCGGTAGCCCGAGCCCGTCGCGAGGATCACCGAGCGCGCGGTGTAGGTGTCGGTGGCCGTCTTCACGACCTTCACGTCACCGGTGAGGTCGACCTCGACGACGTCGTCGGCGATCAGCTCGGCGCCGAAGCGCTCGGCCTGGGCGCGCATCTCGTCCATCAGCGCCGGGCCCATGATCCCGTCGCGGAAGCCGGGGAAGTTCTCCACCTCGGTGGTGTTCATCAGCGCGCCGCCGGCCGTCACCGACCCCTCGAGCACGAGCGGCTGGAGAGCTGCACGGGCCGCGTAGACGGCGGCCGTGTAGCCCGAGGGCCCCGAACCGATGATGATGACGTTGCGGGTCTCGGTGCTGGTGCTCATGAGCGGTCAGTGACTCCTGAAGGTGCGGCTGGGTGGGGCTGGAGGTGGGGCGTATGACGTCCTCAACCGATCGTAGGCCAGCGTTCTTCCCGAGGGGGAGTCGTCGCCGGCGCGCTCAGCGTGCGGGCAGCGAGACCGTGCGCACCGGCTCGGGCGTGCCGCACACGTAGACCTCCGCCTGCTGGGCGTAGCCGTCGGCGCGCCGGAACACGACCACGCCGGGTCGGCCGTCGACCTCGGCGACGAGGCGTCGCCCCGGGCCGAGGTCGGGCAGCCCGCAGTCGGCCAGTGCGCGCATCCCGTCGAGCAGCTCCACGCGCGTCGGGTCCGCGCGGAGGCCGCGGCGGAGGGCCACCAGCTGGTCGTCGAGGTCCGCGTCGGCCGAGGACACCGCGGGTACGTCGGCCCCGGGCGCCGCCGCCCCGGAGCTCTTCAACGCCTCGGGCGCCAGCTCGGCGGAGCCGTCGTCGGTCGGGGCAGATCGGTCCTGCCCGGACTGGCCGTCGTCCTGCTGGCTCGAGGTGCTGCTGTCGGCGGCCCCACCGGCGCTCGAGCCGGCGTCGTCACCGCCGCCGACCCCGGGCAGGCCCTGGCCGATCGCGACGCCGGCGACGACCACGGCCGCCGCGGCGAGGAGGCCGACGCCGGCCAGGCGCCGGCGACGCGCACCCAGGTCGACGACCGGCGCGTCCGGTGCCTCGTGCGCGCCCGAGCGACGCGGAGGGCCGTCCACCCGCTCCGCGGCGAGGGCGGCGAGCGTCTCGTCGAGGCGGGCGACGACCTCGGGAGGCGGCGGCCCGTCGTGGCGCGCCTCGGCGAGGAGGCGGCGTACGGCCTCCTGGTCGGGCGGCAGTCCGGCATCGGACATCGGGTCACCTCCTCGGTGCAGGTCAGGGGTCGTGCTGCGGGATGGTGCTGCGGGGTCGTGCTGCGGGGTCGGACAGAAGGGGTCGGTCACACGGGGTCGGGCTCAGGGCACGGGCGGTCCCCGCGGGCGGACGCTGGGTTGGACGGGGCCGTCGGGCGGCGGGTTCCCGTGAGGCGGGTCACCGGCCGGGTGGTGCAGGTCGGCCAGCAGGGTGGCGAGCTTGGTGCGCCCGCGCGAGCAGCGCGACTTCACGGTGCCCTCGGCGCAGCCGAGCATCTCGGCGACCTCCGCGACGGGGTAGCCCTCCATGTCGACGAGCACGAGCGCGGCGCGCTGCTCGGCCGGCAGCGTGGCGAGCGCGTCGAGCACCCGCCGGCGTCGCTCGGCGTCCTCGGCCGCCGCGTCCGGCTGGTCGTCGTGGACGGCGGTCGCCACCAGGGTGCCGCGGTCCTCGACGTCGTCGGGCAGGGCGTCGAGGCGCCGGATCTTGGCGGCGCGGATCCGGTCGAGGCAGGCGTTGACCACCACGCGGTGCAGCCAGGTCGTGACCGCCGCCTCGCCGCGGAAGGAGCCGGCCCGTCGGAAGGCGGCGATCATGCCGTCCTGGAGGCCGTCGGCGGCGTCCTCGGGATTGCCCATCGTGCGGAGCGCGACCGCCCAGAGCCGGTCGCGGTGGCGGGTGAACAGGACGCCGAACGCGTCCGCGTCGCCGTCGACGTGGGCCCGGAGCAGCTCCTGGTCCGACCGCGGATCGGTGCGGGCGTCGCTCGCGCCGGTGGTCATCCGAGCACCTGCACCTCGGAGATCGTCCCCCGGAAGCCGCCGTCGACCGGTGGGAGGAGCGTGAGCCACACCGTGACGTACTGGCCGGACACGGGCTCGGCCAGGTCGACGGTGAGCTCCCCGGTCCCGGACGCGGTGCCGACGGGCGTCAGCTCGGCGACGCCGGTCGGCGCCTCGGAGGTGACGTAGGTGGCGAGCGAGGTCTGGCCGCCCTCCGTCGTCACCCGGACCTGCCGCACCGCACGGGTGCCGCCGAGGTCGATGACGAGGCCCACCCCGGTCTTGAGGCCGGCGGGGCCGAAGTTCTGCTCGTAGGTCGAGGTGGTCCACGACGTGGCGGGGTCGCCGTCGAGGACGGTCGGCACGGTGTCCGGGTTCTCCTGCTGGCCGTCGGTCCCCTGCGGGTCGAAGTCGTCGGCCGCGAGGTCGGTGAACGGCGTCGGCTCGGCCGCCGCGGGGCTCGCGCTGGGCGTCGGGTCGTCGCTGCTGGAGTCGGGGGTCGGCGGCCGCAGCCCCAGCTGGTAGGCGGCCACCGCCGCGACGCCCACGAGCAGGCAGATCGCGACGATCATCGCCAGCCGGATCCAGGTCCGGCCGGGCACCTGGTCGCCGGTGTCCTCGAGTCCCTCGCCGGTGCCCCAGCGGTCCTCCGCCCACGCGCCGGACGCCCACGAGCCGGTGTCCCGCCCGACGGGACGTACGCCGGAGTCCCGGCCGGAGTCCCGGCCCGAGTCCTGGCTGGAGTCCCACGGCCAGTAGTCGCCGCCGGGCGCCCGGCTGCCGGGACGCGGACGGCGTACGGGCTCGCCCTCCGGCGGGTCGGGCGCGAAGAGGGGCTTGGGCTGGGGGTCGGCCAGGGGCGGGGGTGGCGCCGGCTTGTCGGCGCGAGCGCGCAGCCAGTCGACCTCGTCGTCGTCGTGGAAGACCGGCATCCCGGCCTCCGTCGGGAGGTCGGCGACCGGGGTGGGCGCAGCCTCGGCGGGCGCGTCGACTGGCGGCTCGTCGGGCGGGTCGGCGGGCGCGTCGTCGGTCCCGTCACCGCTCGCGCGTTCCTCGGCCGGGACCGGCGCGGTCACCACGGTGGCGGTCGGGTCGGTGCGGACGGCGTGGGTGGCGGTCAGCTCGGCCGGCCCGGCGTCGGTCCCGGTGGCGTCGTCGGTGCCGTCGGCCTCGCCGGCCTCGTCACCCGCCACCGGGACGGTCGTGGTCGGCAGGATGGCCGGCTGGACCTGGGCCGGCGGCGGGGTGGGCCGGAGCGCGGCGACCGGGGGCAGCGTCCCGGTGGTGTCCCCGACGTAGTCGTGGAGCATCTCGCAGATGCGGTGGGCGGTGAAGTCGGAGCCCTCGGTCCCGGGCGCGTGCTGGGGGTTGAGGACCTGGTCGCACAGCGCGTCGAGCATCCGGGGGATGCCGGCCCGCACGCGCCGGGGCCGCAGCACCTCGCCGTGCACCTCCGGCGCCGGTGGCACGGCGGACTCCGAGACGCCGGCCCACTTGCCGGTCAGCGCGCTGTAGAGCAGGCCGGCGAGGTCGACCTCGTCGACGTTGAGGCGACCGGGCGGCAGGCCGCGGAGGGCGGCCTCGACGCCGAAGCCGATGATCCGGATCTGCCCGTGCTGGTCGACCAGGACGTTCTCGGGCGCCAGGCACCCGTGGGCGAGGCCGGACGCGTGCGCCTCGGCGATGCTCTCGGCCACCTCCCCGACCAGCCAGGCCGCGCGCCGCGGGGCCAGCGGACCCTCGCGGGTCAGCAGGATGTCGAGCGACTCGCCCTGCCCCCACTCGTTGACGACGTAGCAGCGGCCGTCGGCGATCTCCGCGTCGAGCACGCGCAGCAGCCGGCGGTTGATGACCGGGCCGGTGCGCCGGGCCGCCTCGAGCATCGCCTCGGCGCGCTCGTCGCCGGCGTCGAGGAGGTGGACCGACACCGGCCGGTGGAGCACGAGGTCGTGGGCACGCCAGAAGCGGCCGGTCCCGTTCTCGGCCAGCAGGTCGTCGAGCCGGTAGCGCTCGGCGAGCACGTCACCTGCCTGCATCGACGTCGGCACCGCTCACCTCGCTCCCACTGACCTGTTGCCCGCCCCGGCACGACCGTCGCACGAGCGCCGTCGCCGTGCTTGCGGCCACTCTAGGCAGTCTCATCGCCTGTGCAGGCGCGCCGCGACCATGTCGACGAGGCTGGTCACCTCGCGCACGTGCAGGAGCCGGGCGCCGAGGAGCAGCACGACGCAGCCGGCGAGCCCGCTCAGCCCGCCCCGTAGGAGCGCGACGAGAGGTCCGGGGCGCTCCCCGAGCCCGGACATCGCGAGCTCGGCGGCCCAGGTGGCCGCGGCGGCGACGGCGAGCACGAGCGCCATCCGGACGAGGAACCGGAGCAGCTGCGAGCCCTCGATGTCGCCCGCGGTGCGCCGCAGCAGCACCGAGCTGATCGCGGCGCCGACGGCGTACGACGACAGGTAGGCCACCACCAGCATGGGGGCGGTGTCCTCGGGCGGCCGGGACGGCACGAGGGCGACGGCGACGGCGACGTTGGTCGCGGAGACGGCGAGCTGGATGAAGAACACGAGCCGGGTCATCTCCATGGCGTAGAAGCCGCGGAGCATGAAGTAGTGGACGGTGAAGAACACCAGCGCCGGCCCGAAGAGGGCGAGGGTGGGGGCGAAGGCCGCCGCGCGCTCCTCGCCACCGCCCCAGCCGAAGGCGGCCGCGGCGACGTCGCCGGCGACGAGCGGCAGGAGGACCGCGAAGGGCAGCACAAGGGCCAGCGCGGTGCGCAGCGTGGAGCCGACCGTGCTCCCGAGCTCGGCCAGGCGGTCCTCGGAGGCCAGGGCGGAGAGCCGCGGCAGGATCGCGGTGGCGAGCGAGACGGTGACGATCGCGTGCGGCACCATCATGATGAGCAGGCTGTTGGAGTAGACCGTCAGCCCCGTGCCGTCGCCGCCGCCGGCGGTGCCGCCCGACGCGAGCCGCACCACCACGAGGTACGCCGCCTGGGTGGCGATGACGAAGAGCACGGTCCACACACCCAGGGACAGGGTGTGCTTGAGCTCGGGGTCGCGGAAGTCGAAGCGCGGGCGGTAGCTGAACCCCGAGGCCCGGAGGTAGGGGACGAGCACCAGGCACTGCGCGACGATGCCGATGGTCGAGCCGAGGCCGAGGAGCACCTCCTGGGGTCCGCTCAGCGGGGCGTACTGGTCGGCGCTGTCCCCGACCGGCCCCCAGACGACGAGGAAGAGGACCAGCACCCCGACCGAGATGAGGTTGTTGGCGATCGGCGCCCACATCATCGGCCCGAACCGGCCCCGTGCGTTGAGGACCTGCCCGATGAGGACGTACATGCCGTAGAAGAACACCTGCGGCAGGCACCAGCGGGTGAGGTTCACGATCGACTCGAGGTGGGCCGCGCGGTCGGGCTCGAGGTAGCGGCTGTCGAGGTAGACCTGGAGGAGCAGGGGAGCCAGCACGACGAGCAGCACGCTGACCGCGCCGAGGAAGAGCGCGGAGAGCGTGATGACGCGGCTGGCGTAGGCGTCGCCCCCGTCGGGGTCGCTGCTGATGCGGCGGACGAGCTGCGGCACGAGGACGGCGTTGAAGATGCCGCCGGCCAGCAGGATGTAGACCATGTTGGGCAGCGTGTTGGCGATGGTGAAGAGGTCGCCGCGGATCGAGGCGCCCAGCGCTGCGACGAGCAGGGCGCTGCGGACGTAGCCCGACGCGCGCGACACCACGGTGCCCGCGGCCATCACGGCCGAGGAGGCCATCACGCGCTGGTCGGTCATGCTCATGCGCCGCTCATGCGCGGTCCGTGGCGGCGTCTTCGAGGTCCGCGACGCGCGAGGTGGCCGGCTCGTCGGGGACCGGTGGGTCACCGGGGTCCCGGTGGTCGGCGTGGTCCTCGCCGGGCGGCGCGTCCTCGGCAGGCTCGGGCTGCTCGTCGGCGGCCTCCGCGGCCGCGAGCTCGGCACGGCGCTGGCGGATCTGGCCCGGCAGACGGTAGCCCACCATGCCGAACAGGACGAGCGCGCCCACTGCCATGACGACCCAGATCAACGCGCTCACCCGGGCCGCGCGGATCGGCACCTGGGCCGTCGAGCCGAGCGCCACGCCGTCCACGCTGGTCACCGACAGCCGGACGTTGTGCACGCCGACCTCGCTCGTGCTCGCCTCGAAGCGGACGACGCTGCGGGCCAGGGGGCCGAGCTCGCGCACGCCGTCGCCGCCGGTCAGGTTCATCTCGCCGTCGGTGCTCACCCGGACCCGGACGGTCACCGGCTGGTCGAGCTCGTTGACGAGGGTCGCGCCGAGCGGTCCGGAGTCGCCGGACAGCGTCACGGCGGGCGGTCCCTCGATCCGCACAGACGCGAGGTCCTCGCGCAGGACCTCGTCGAGCCGGTCGGTGGCGGCGCGGGCCAGACCCGGGCGGGCGCGGTGCTGCTCGGAGAGCAGTACGAGCGCCTGGTCCTCGACGGAGGTCTCGACCATGGTCTGGAGGGTGAGGACCTGCTCGAGGAGGGTGGCCGCGGTCGTCGCCCTGGTGGCCGCGGAGAAGTTGGTCGGGTCGAGCTCCGCGGCCTGGTCGTCCTCGGTGTAGTTGAGGCTGGAGCCCGGCACGTCGACGGCGCTGCGTCCCGCGACGTCGCTGACGGGGACGAGGTCGAGCCACGGCTGGTCGAGGCCGGTGAAGAACGACGCCGCGTCCTCCCCGTTCCACACGGTGGGCAGGGTGACGACGAGCGGCGCCGTGTCGCGGTTCTCGAGGCGGAGCGCCGCCTCGCTGAGCAGGCGCTGACGCAGCGCGAGCGGGTCGGTGGCCGCGGTGGGACCGGGACCACCGGCCTCGGCCCCGGTGCTGGTGACGACGACCTCGTGCCCGAGCAGTCGGACCACGGAGTCGGGGCTGGTCGGCGGGAGGTCGAAGGCGCTGTCACCGAGCAGGATGACGGTGCCCGGCGGCGTGGCGGCGATCGCCTCCTCGCTGAGCCGGTCGCTGATCGGGGACACCGCGGGCTGCGAGGTGAGACCGAGGTCGAGCATCACCTCGGCGCTGCGGTCCACCGCCTGGTCGAGCCGGGTGGCGTCGTTGCGGGCGGCAGCGGCGACGTCGAGGTCGCCGTAGGGCAGCGTCAGCACCGTGTCGGAGCCGACGATGGCCTGGAAGCGGGTGAGCCAGGCGTCCGCCGCCGCGATCAGCCTCGCGTCCTCCTCGCTGAGGTCCTCGGTGGGCTCCGGGGCGGCGGGGGTGATGGTCTCCAGCGTGGGGGTCTCGTCCACGCCGTCGGTCGGCGTCTCGGTCGGGGAGGGCTGCTGGCCCTCGACGCTGGGGTCCGGCGCGATGCTCCGGGCCGGGTTGCCCACCGTCAGCTTCGCCACCGCGTGCAGCACGGCCGGGTCGACCAGCCAGCTGTAGGGCGTCGAGCCCGCGGACTCGGCCATGTCGAGCACGCCGTCGAGGCTGCCGCCGTCGGCCAGTCGGCGGGCCCACCGGTCCAGCCCCGCGACGCGTCCGTCGGCGTCGTACCAGACCCGGCTGCGGACCGGGAGGATGACCGAGGCCTCCTGGGTCCGGTCGCCGGTCGGCTCCTGCGGGATGAACGTGCGGGCCCGGCCCTCGGCGATGTCGTCGCGCGGGACCGAGCCGTCGCCGAGCGCGTGGACGCCGATCCAGTAGACACCGGCCTGGCCGGAAGTGCCGAGCAGCTCGACGGGCACGGAGTCGTAGAAGGACGCCGTCTCGCCGGGCGCGAGCTCGTCCACGGTGTCGAAGGTGCCGGGGACGGTGACCCGGGGACCGACGTAGACCCCCGGGTCGACGCCCGCCGACTCGTTGAGGTTGGGGGAGTCGAGGATCGGCTGCTGGGAGGAGAAGGCGTGGAGGTTGACGCGGGTGAAGGTCTCGTCGCTGACGTTGGTGACCGTGCCGGTGATCTCGACGTCCCCGGTGCTCGGCAGCACCGGCGTGATGGTGTCGAGGTGGACGACGAGGGGGTCGGGCTCCTCGGCGGGACCCCTCGTCGCGGGTGCTCCGGCCGCCCCGAGGGCCGGCCCGGTCGCGACCCCGAGGGTCAGGAGCCCCGCCAGGGCAGCACGGATCACGGACGGGCGGGGCACGCACCGATGCTAGTTGTTCGGACCCACCGGGTCGGCACGTAGACTGGCCCGTCGTGTCCGACGCCGCACTGCAACCGCTCACGATCGTCGAGATCCAGCGCCGGGTCGGGGCCGAGCTCGACCGCATCGGCTCGGTCATCGACGAGCTCGGGGCGCTCTTCGCCGCGGCCGGCGAGGAGCTCGCCCTGGTCGGCGGGCCGGTCCGCGACGCCATGATCGGGCGGCTGCAGAACGACCTCGACTTCACCACCTCGGCCGTGCCGGACGCGACCGAGCGGCTCGTGTCGGGCTGGGCCGACGCGGTGTGGGACATGGGCCGCGACTTCGGCACGATCGGCTGCCGCAAGGGGCCGTGGCAGGTCGAGATCACGACCTACCGCTCGGAGAGCTACGACCCGTCGTCGCGCAAGCCCGACGTGGACTTCGGCGACTCCCTCGAGGGCGACCTGGGCCGGCGCGACTTCACGGTGAACTCGATGGCGGTCCGCGTGCCGAGCCGCGAGTTCGTCGACCCGTTCGGGGGCATCGTCGACCTGGCCGAGCGGGTGCTGCGCACGCCGGGCGCGCCGGAGGACTCCTTCTCCGACGACCCGCTGCGGATGATGCGCGCGGCGCGGTTCGCCGCCCAGCTCGGGTTCTCGGTCGCGCCCGACGTGGTGGCGGCGATGACCGCGATGGCGGGCCGGATCGAGATCATCTCGGCCGAGCGGGTCCGCGACGAGCTGGTCAAGCTGGTCTGCGCGCCGCACCCGCGGCTCGGGCTCACCCTGCTGGTCGACACCGGCCTCGCGGCCCACGTCCTCCCCGAGCTGCCCGCCCTCGCGCTGGAGCGCGACGAGCACCACCGGCACAAGGACGTCTACGAGCACACCCTCACCGTGCTCGAGCAGTCGATCGACCTCGAGCACCGCCTCGGGGACGGTCCCGACTTCGTCGCCCGGTTCGCGGCCCTCATGCACGACGTCGGCAAGCCGCGCACGCGCCGCTTCGAGGCCGGCGGCATCGTCACCTTCCACCACCACGACGTGGTCGGCGCCAAGCTGACCCGCAAGCGGATGAAGGCGCTGCGCTTCTCCAACGCCGACACCGACGCGGTCGCCACGCTGGTCGAGCTGCACCTGCGATTCCACGGCTACGGGTCGGGCGAGTGGACCGACAGTGCCGTACGTCGCTACGTCCGCGACGCGGGCGAGCAGCTCGCGCGGCTGCACATCCTCACCCGCGCCGACTGCACCACCCGCAACCAGCGCAAGGCCGACCGCCTGCGCCGGGCGTACGACTCGCTCGAGGAGCGCATCGCGCGGCTCTCGGAGGAGGAGGAGCTCGCGTCGATCCGTCCGGACCTCGACGGCAACCAGATCATGGAGCTCCTCGGCATCGGCCCTGGCCGCGACGTCGGGCAGGCGTACGCGTTCCTGCTCGAGCTGCGGATGGAGGAGGGACCGAAGTCGCCGGTGGAGGCCGAGGCCGCCCTGCGCGCCTGGTGGGCAGGGCGGACCTCCTAGCGGACCCGCAGGACTGCCGCCGGGTCGGCGTCAGCCCTTGGTGCCCGTGCTCGCCACGCCCTGGATGATCTGCTTCTGCCCGAGGAAGAACACCAGGATCATCGGCACGGTCGTGATGACGCTCGCGGTCACAACGAGCTCCCAGTGCCACTCGCCGCCGAAGCCGAACTGGTCGAGCATCGACTTGAGGCCACGCGGCACCGTGAAGTCCTCGCGGTCGCGCAGGTAGATCAGCCCGCGCATCAGGTCGGTCCACGCCGCCTGGAACTCGAAGAGGGCGACGACCACGAGCGCCGGCTTGGTCAGCGGCAGCGCGACGTGCCAGAACACCTTCCAGTGCCCGGCGCCGTCCATCTCGGCCGCGTCGAAGAGCTCGGTCGGCAGGCCGAGGAAGAACTGGCGCAGCAGGAAGATGTAGAACGCCGTGCCGAACACGTTGCCTGCCCACAGCGGCGTCAGCGTGCCGACCATCCCCAGCGAGTCCCAGATCAGGTAGGTCGGGATCATCGTCGCCGCGCCCGGGATCATCATCGAGGCGAGCACCAGGCCGAAGAGGAAGTTGCGGCCGCGGAACTGGTAGCGCGCGAACCCCCACGCCACGAGCGCGCTGGAGATGGTGACGGTGAGGGTCGCCATGATGGTGACGAAGGCCGTGTTGAGCAGCCACGCCGCCATCGGTGCGGCGTTCCACACCTCGATGTAGTTGTCGAAGGTCAGCGTCTCGGGGATCAGGCGGTTGTCGAAGACGTCGCTGCGCGGCTTGAGCGAGGCGCTGACCAGCCACACGAACGGGTAGACGAACGCGATGGTGGTCACGACCAGCGCGACGGCCACGAAGATGCGGCCGCCGAGGCCGGGTCGCCGGTTCGGCGGCTGCGGGGCGCGGGCCGGAGCGGTCACCGCCTCGTCCGGGTCGACGGGCGGCACGCCCGTGGTGGGTCCGGCCTCGCCGGCGCGGTCGAGGGTGCTCATCGCGCACCGCCCGTGTAGTGGACGTAGCGCCGGCTGAGCATCACCTGCACGGCGGTCACGACCATCACGATGACGAAGAGCAGCATCGCCATCGCCGAGGCGTAGCCCATGTGGAGGAACTCGAAGGCCTGCTGGAACAGGTAGATGGCGTAGAACAGCGCGGCGTCGTTGCTGTAGGTCGTGTTGCCCGCCCCGAAGAACGCCGTGTAGGCCTCGGTGAAGGACTGGAGCGAGGCGATGGTGTCGACCACGACGATGAAGTAGATCGCCGGGCTGATGATTGGCACGGTGACGTGCCACAGCCGGCGCCACCACCCGGCCCCGTCCACCCGGGCGGCGTCGAGGAGCTCCTCGGGCACCTCCTGCAGGGCGGCCAACAGGATGATCACCGATGCCCCAACGGTCCACAGCGACATGATCACCAGGCCGGGCTTCACCCACGCGGGGTCGGTCGTCCAGTTGGGGCCGTTGATCCCGAACCAGCCGAGGAACTCGTTGAGCAGGCCGTTCTGCCCGTTGAGCAGCATGAGCAGCAGGACGCCCACCGCGACCGGCGGCGTCATCTTCGGCAGGAAGAAGGCGGTGCGGAAGAATCCCGCCGCCCGCCCGGCGCGCTGCAGCAGCAGCGCGAGGCCGAGCGAGACGGCGAGCTGCGCCGGCACCGACATCAGGGTGTAGACGAAGGTGTTGCGCAGCGCCAGGCGGATCTTCTCGTCACCCATCAGCTCGCGGTAGTTGTTGAGCCCCACGAAGGACGGGTCGTTGATGACGTCGTAGTCGGTCAGCGAGAGGTAGACGGTGTAGAGGACCGGGTAGGCCATGAACACCACGAACCCGATCAGCCAGGGGCTGATGAAGAGCAGGGCCACGCGGCCCTGGTGGCGTCCGCCGTCGCCGCGGCGGCGCCGGGTGGCGGGTCGGGTACGCCGGCCGGGAGCCGTCGCGGTGCTCACTTCTCGTCCCAGCTCGCCCATGCCTCGTCGAGTGCGTCCTGCGCCGCCTCCTGGGCGTCCGCCAGGGCGTCGGCCGGCTCCTTCTGGCCGTTGAGCACCTTGTTGACCTCGTCCTGCCAGGCCTGCTCGAACTCGTCGCCGGCGGGGTTGGCCGGCATGGCGAAGGTGTGGTCGTTGGCCTCGTACATCGCCGCGACCGCCTGCGACCAGACGGAGTCGCCGTCGGTCGGGGCCATCTCGCGGATCGCCTCGTCGGCCTCCTCGTTGGCGGTGAGGATGCCGGTGAAGAGCCCGCCGCTCTCCTCGCGCAGCCGGACGCGCTCCTCGGCCGCGGCCATCCAGGAGTCGGTCTCGGTCATCACGCGGGCCATCCGGCAGGCGGCCTCGGGGTTGGGGCTGCCCTTGGGGATCGCCCACGCGGAGCCCGACGCCCACGCGAGCGGCTCGCCCTGGAGGTCGCGCACCGTGTCGAAGGCCATCGGGGCGTCGGGGGAGACGTCGTTGAGGACGCTGACGTACCACTGCTCCATCGGCATGGCGCCGAGGGAGCCGCTGGCGAACTGGTTGCCGTCGCCGAAGAAGTCGGCCGAGTCGCGCAGCGCCTTCACCTCGCCGAAGCCACCTTGGGCGTCGTAGACCGAGACGGCGAACTCGAGCGCCTCGACGACCGCCGGGTCGTCGAGCTGGGCGGTGCGACCGTCCTCGGAGATGAGGTCGGCGCCGTTGGCCTTGGCCCACAGCGGCAGGAACTCGGGGAGCTTGCTGTCGTAGCCGATCGTCGCCAGGTCCCCGCCCTGCATCTGCATGAGGTCCTTGTTGGCCTCGAGGACCGCGTCCCAGTCGGAGCCGTTGACGTCCTCGACGGTGTGGCCGGACTGCTCGAGCAGGTCGGCGTTGGCCTGGGTCAGCTGGACGACGTTGAACTCCGGGATGCCGTAGACCTCGTCGTCGAAGGTGACCTCCCCGAGGGCGGACTCGCGGAAGACGGAGGTGTCGATGCCCTCTCCCTCGATGCAGTCGGTCAGGGGGACGACCGCACCGCGGGAGGCGAACGTGCCGATCTGGCTGCGCTCGGCGTAGACCAGCGCGGGCGGTTCGCCCGAGGCGACCGAGGAGAGGAACTGCTGGATGTCGAGGTCGCCCTCGACCAGGTCGACCTTCGCCTCGCCGAGCTCCTCCTCCGCCAGCTCGAGGCGCTCGGTCGCGATCTCGTCGCCGGCGCCGAAGCCCATCACCTGCACCTCGCCGGACAGGTCGGCGCTGCTGTCGAAGGACGCGTCCGAGGTCTCCTCGGAGTCGCCGGTGCCCTGGGCGCACCCTGCCAGCAGGCACGCCGCCACGAACGTGCCCGTCAACGCGGAAAGTCGCATGACCGATCTCCTCCCATGCCCGCGCCGGCACCTCCAGCGGGGTCCATCTCGCTGAGTACCCCGGAGAAGCGCTTCTATCCTCGGGCCTCCCCCGGGCGGCGGGACGGCAACGGCCCCGCGGGTCCGGGACGTGGACCTGCGGGGCCGTGCTGTGGTGGTGCTGGGTCGTGCTGGGGTGGAGCGGTCGGGGACTACTCGCCCCGGATGAACTTCTCGAGCTCGTAGCGACCGACCTCGTCGGCCATCTGCACCGGCGGGGACTTCATCAGGTAGGCCGAGGCCGGGAGGATCGGGCCGCCGATGCCGCGGTCCTTGGCGATCTTCGCGGCGCGGACGGCGTCGATGATGATGCCGGCGGAGTTCGGGGAGTCCCAGACCTCGAGCTTGTACTCGAGGTTGAGGGGGACGTCACCGAACGCGCGACCCTCGAGGCGGACGTAGGCCCACTTGCGGTCGTCGAGCCACGCGACGTAGTCGGACGGGCCGATGTGCACGTTGCGGTCGCTGACCTTGTCGGCGAGCTCGCCCTTGAGGTTGGACGTCACGGCCTGGGTCTTGGAGACCTTCTTGGACTCCAGGCGCTCACGCTCGAGCATGTTCTTGAAGTCCATGTTGCCGCCGACGTTGAGCTGGTAGGTGCGGTCGAGGGCCACGCCGCGGTCCTCGAACAGCTTCGCCATCACGCGGTGGGTGATGGTGGCACCGACCTGGCTCTTGATGTCGTCGCCGACGATCGGGACGCCGGCGTCCTCGAACTTCTTCGCCCACACGGGGTCGGAGGCGATGAAGACGGGCAGCGCGTTGACGAAGGCCACGCCGGCGTCGATCGCGCACTGGGCGTAGAACTTGTCGGCCTCCTCCGAGCCCACCGGTAGGTAGGAGACGAGGACGTCGACGTCGGCGTCCTTGAGCGCCTGGACCACGTCGACCGGCTCCGCGCCGGACTCCTCGATGGTCTGGCGGTAGTACTTGCCGAGGCCGTCGAGGGTCGGGCCACGCTTGACCTCGACGCCGAGGGTCGGCACGTCGGCGATCTTGATGGTGTTGTTCTCGGAGGCGTTGATGGCCTCGGAGAGGTCCTTGCCCACCTTCTTGTCGTCGACGTCGAAGGCGACGACGAACTCGACGTCCTTGACGTGGTAGTCGCCGAAGACGACGTGCATGAGGCCCGGCACGGTCACGGCCGGGTCTGCGTCCCTGTAGTACTCAACGCCCTGGACGAGGGAGGTGGCGCAGTTGCCGACCCCCACGATCCCTACTCGTACCGAACCCATGGGGCTCTCCTCCTCGTTGTGGTCCTCGTGTGCCTGGCTGGTGGTGCGTCTGGTCGTGATGTCGCTGGTCTGGCTGGTCTGGCTGGTCTGGCGTGTCAGTCGGAGCCGGTCGGCGCTCCGGGTGCGGGTGTCCGGGACTCGTCGCCGCGCTCGGCGCGGATCAGGTCGGACAGCCAGCGGACCTCTCGCTCCACGGACTCGACCCCGTGGCGCTGGAGCTCGGCGGCGTAGCGGTTGACCTCGGCCTGGGTGCGCTCGAGCTCGCCCTGCACGCGGGCGAGGCGCTCCTGCAGCCGCGAGCGGCGGCCCTCGAGGACGCGGAGACGGATCTCCATGTCGGTGGAGGAGAAGAACGCGAACCGGATGTCGAAGTTGTCGTCCTCCCACGCGGTGGGGCCGACCTCCGACATGAGCCGCTGGAAGTGCTCGTTGCCGGCCTCGGTGACCTCGTAGGTGATGCGGGGGCGCCGGCTGGTCGGCGTCGTGGTGGCGGCGACCTCGGTGATGAGGTTGGCACGCAGCATCTTCTTCAGGGCGGGGTACAGGGAGCCGTAGGACAGCACCCGGCCCCAGCCGAGCATGAGGTTGAGCCGCTTGCGCAGCTCGTAGCCGTGCATGGGTCCCTCGTGCAGCAGTCCGAGGACTGCGAGCTCGATGGTGTCCCCGCGGCGTGCCATGTGACCTATCGTACTGATATATCCGCAGGTGACGAATCCGGGTTGGCGGACCGGTCCCCGTACCCTGATCCGGTGAGTGCGAAGAAGCGCAGGGCCGACGGAAAGGCCATGACCCGACGGCCCAGCACCCGGCGTACGCCGCGACAGCGAGCGGCCAGGTTCGCCAAGGTCTTCGCCGTCGTCGGCGTGGTCTGCGCCCTGCTGCTGGGCGGCATCGTGGTGGTGCTCTACCAGGCGATCGACATCCCCGAGGAGAACGCGGCCTTCAAGGCGCAGACGACGTTCGTCTACTACCGCGACGGCAAGCAGCAGCTCGGCACCTACTACGAGGACCAGAACCGCGAGTCGATCCCGCTCGCGGAGATGCCGCAGACGATGCAGGACGCGGTGGTCGCCGCGGAGAACCAGTCCTTCTGGACCGACAAGGGCATCGACCCCAAGGGCATCCTGCGCGCGCTCTTCTCCAACGCCCAGGGCAACGCCCGCCAGGGTGCCTCGACGATCACCCAGCAGTACGTGAAGATCCTCTACCTGACCTCCGAGCAGAGCTACAAGCGCAAGATCAAGGAAGCGATCGTCTCGCTCAAGATCCAGCAGCAGCTCAGCAAGTCCGAGGTCCTCGAGGGCTACCTCAACACCATCTACTTCGGTCGTGGCGCCTACGGCATCCAGGCGGCGTCCAAGGCCTACTTCGACCACCCGGCGAGCCAGCTGAGCCTGCGCGAGTCGGCGGTGCTCGCCACGGTGCTCAACAACCCGACGCAGTACGACCCGGCCAACGGCAAGGAGGCCAAGCAGGACCTCAAGGGTCGCTACGAGTACGTCCTCGACAGCATGGCCGAGATGGGCACCATCACCACCGAGGAGCGCGACCAGGCCGTCAAGCGGCTGCCGAAGTTCCCCAAGGTCGCCACCCAGAGCCAGTTCGGCGGGCAGAAGGGCCACATGCTGGCCCTGGTCAAGCAGGAGATCCTCGACCGCGACATCGCCACCGAGGAGCAGATCGACGGCGGCGGCCTGCGGATCACCACCACCTTCGACCCGCAGGTGATGGCCGACGTCGAGGACGCCGTCCTCGAGCAGCGTCCCGACGCCGGCATGCCCGGGCCGGCCGGTGACAAGGACCTCCACGTCGGTGCCGCCACGGTGGACACCCAGACCGGTGAGCTGCTCGGCTTCTACGGCGGGCAGGACTACCTCGACTCGCAGATCAACTGGGCCGTGTCCGGTGGCATGGCCGGCTCGACGATGAAGGCCGCGACCGACGTGGCGGCCATCCGCGACGGGTTCTCGCTCAACGACACCTTCGAGGGCAACAGCCCGATCGACGTCGCCGGCACGGAGTTCGGCAACCAGGGCGACACCGACTACGGCTCGGCCGTCTCGATGGTCACCGCGACGGAGAACTCCGTCAACACCGCGTTCGTCGACATGGTCGACTCGATGGACGACGGGCCGCAGAAGGTCATCCAGGCCGCCGAGGACCTCGGCATCCCGGGCAACGAGCCCGAGCGCTGGGGCATCCCGCGCAGGTCCATCGACTTCCAGGACAACGTCGGCGTCACGCTCGGGACGGCGCAGGTCAGCCCGATCAACATGGCCAACGCCTACGCCACCCTCGCCAACGGCGGCACCCGCAACGAGGTCCACGTCGTGGAGAAGGTCGTGAGCAAGAGCGGCGAGGTCCTCTACGAGGCGAAGGCCCGCAGCAAGGAGACCGTCGACCCCGACATCGCCGCCGACGTGACGTACGCGCTCCAGCAGGTGGTCGAGTCCGGCTCGGGCACCGAGGCGCTGGCGCTGGCGCGTCCCGCAGCCGCCAAGACCGGCACCGCCACCAACGACGACGACGAGGTGTCGTCGTCGTGGTTCGTCGGCTTCACCCCCCAGGTCTCCACCGCGGTGATGTACGTCCGCGGTCGCGGCCGCGAGGGCCTCGACGTCCCCCGGCCCGACGGCGCCGACCTGTGGCTGCCGACGAGCTCCGACGGCCGCTCCGGCTACTTCGGCGGCAACTACCCCGCCAAGACCTGGACCGCGATCATGCAGCGGGTGATGGAGGGCAAGGAGGTCGAGGACTTCCCCGAGCCGGTCTACGTCGACGGCGACGCCCCGGAGGACGGCCACGAGTACACGCCGCCGCCGCCGCCCCCGTCGACGCCGCAGCCCACGCGGACCCCGACCCCGACCCAGACGCCCACGGTCGAGATCCCGACGGAGGAGCCGTCGGAGACGCCGACCGAGACGCCCACGCCGACCGAGACGCCGATCCCGACGGAGACGCCGATCCCGACCGAGACGCCGATCCCGACGGAGACGCCGACGACCCCGGCCCCGACGACGCCGGCGCCCACGACCCCGGTCCCGACGACCCCGACGGCGGCGCCGACCACGCCGGCCGGCCGCTGGCAGGCACGGCTCGCCGCACTCGACGCGCGGCCCTGATCCGGTCGGGGGCACTGGTGGACCACGAGGCACCGACCCGCACGGACCCGGTCGCGACCGCGATGTCCGAGGTGGTGGGTGGGCCGCTCGGCGACCACGCCGGCGGTCACCGCTGGTGGGACGCCTCCCGGACGCTGCTCGGCGCCACGTCCCTCGTGCTGGCCGCGGGCATGCTCAGCAAGGGCGCCTGCGTGCCGTCGGGGTGGGGCCGGCAGGACCAGCCGTTCGCTCAGCTCTGCTGGACCGACCTGGCCGGCACGTCCGCCGCCTCGCGCACGCCGCCGCAGGTGGCCACCTGGCTCGAGCGGCTCGCCGGGACGCTCCCCGGCAGCGGCACGGTCGCGACCACGGCCGCCCTCGCCGTGCTGCTCGCCGCCCTCGCGCTCCTCGCCACGGGCCTCCTGGTGCGGGTCGACCCCCGCCGCCCGTGGGCGGCCGCCGGCTGGGCGCTCGGCCCGGTCCTCCTCGTCCACTGGCTGTCGTGGACGCTGGTGGCCGCGGTCGGCGTCGCCGTGCTGCTGTGGGGATGGACGACCGGGCGCGGCTGGCTGGCCGGCCTCGGTGCCGGCATCGGCGCCGCCTTCGCCCTGCCGGTGGCCGTGGCGTTCCTCGGGGTGGTCGCCGTGGGCGGCCGGACCCGCGACCGCGTCGACGCGGTGCTCGCGGCAGCGGCGGCGTACGTCGTGGTCACGCTGCCCGGCCGGGCCACCAGCCAGGACCCCGACACCGGATCCGTCTGGTTGCTGCTGCAGCAGGCCGGCCTGGGTGGCTCACCCACCTCGCGCGCCGTGGTGCAGGGCCTCGTCCTGGCCCTCGCCGCGGGCGCCGTGTGGTGGCTGGTGCGGCGGTCCGGGCAGCCGAGCCCCATCACGTCCGCGCGGGCCGGGCTGGTGCTGCTGGCCGCCGCGCTCGTGGTGACGCCGTCGGCGCCCCCGGAGCTCGCCCTGCTGGCCCTGCCGCTGGCGGCGATCGCCGTACGCCGCTGGCGCGACCTGCTCGTGTGGCAGGGCCTCCACCTGCTCAGCTGGGTCATCACCGGCTGGTGGCTCGGCCAGGCGCTGGCCCCGACCATCACCGACGACGCCCGCGCCTACTGGCTGGCGATCGTGCTGCGGGTCGCGGGACTCGTCTGGCTGGTGGTCGCGGTGCTCCGCGACGCCGGGTCAGGAGATGACGACGCGGTCGAAGTCGGTCGCGGTGAAGCGGACCCGCACGTCGACCCGCTCGCCGATGTCGGGGACACGCGCGCCTGAGGGCACGAACAGCATCGAGGCCTGCATGTGGGGGGGCTCGGCGAACAGGCGCTGCTTGCCGTCGATCGAGAACGGCGATCGGACGAAGCCGACGGCGTCCATGCCGCCGCGGGCGAGGGTCGCGGCGCGCGCCCGCAGGGACTGGTCGCCGGTCGGCGCCTCGAGGCCGATGCCGTGGGCGGTGCCCCCGCTGACCACCACGATGTGGCCGTGCTTGGGGACGCTGCGTCCGCGGTAGCCGAAGACGTCGCCGCGCTCGACCTCGTGCACGTCGAGCACGGTGGAGGTCACCGAGAGCGCACCGCGGTCGCCGAGCCAGAGGCCCGTGCCGACGCGGGGCCGGACGGTGAAGTCGGGGTAGGTCGTCGCCAGCCGGTCGAGCTCGTCGCTCGTGAGGTGGGAGACGAAGACGGTGCGCGTCGGCAGGCCCGAGGCGACGACGTCGTTGATCAGCCGGGTCACCTCACCGAGGTGGGAGGTGGTGTTGAGCGGCAGGTGCATGGCCACGCCGCGCAGCCGGTGCCGCGCGCCGCCGCCCTGGGCGGCGAGGGTCTCGGCCGCCGCCTCGAGGTCGCGGCGGGTCATGCCGTGGCGGCGCATCGAGGTGAGCTGCTCGAGCACGAAGCGCGCCTCGGGGTCGCGCTCGCGCAGGGCGGCGAGGTCGGCGGGCCGGCTCACGGTGTGCACGACGCGCGAGGCGGTGCGGTCCTGCAGGTCGAGCGCTGCGCCGAAGGGACGCCACGGCGTGAGCACGAGGAGGTCACCGGCGTAGCGGCTGGCGGCCTCCTCGACCTCGTCGTAGGTGCCGACAGCGACGACGTCGAGCGGCGCGCCGGTCTCCTCGGCGTGCTCGGCCAGCCACTGCGCGCGGCGGGCCAGGCGCCCGAGCGAGAGGCCGTAGCCGTTGCCCTTGGCGACCGGCACGATGCCGGGGTGGCGGGTGACCGTCGAGAGGAGGTGCGCGCGCCAGCGCGCGCCGTCCACCGTGAGGACCAGGCTCATCGGCGCGTCACCCCCTGCGCGCCAGGTAGACCTGGAACGCCTTGTAGATCGCGCGGTTGACCGGGAGGTCCCACTCGCCGGCGTGCTCGACCGCCTCGCCGCCGGTGCCGACCTTGAACTGGATCAGGCCCACGTGCGGGTCGTCGGCGTCGAGGGTCTCGGTGATGCCGCGCAGGTCGTAGACGTGCGCACCGGCTGCCAGCGCGTGGCGGATCATCGCCCACTGCACGGCGTTGGAGCCGCGCACCTCGCGCTTCTCGGTGGACGAGGCGCCGTAGGAGTACCACGCGTGCGTGCCGACGCGGATGGCGATGGTGGCCGCCACCAGGTCGCCCTCGTGGCGGGCCAGCCAGACCTGGATCCGGTCCGGGTCCTCGGCGAGGAGGGCGTCGTACATCGTCTCGAAGTAGGACAGCGGTCGCGGTGCGAAGTGGTCGCGCTCGGCGGTGTGGACGTAGAGGTCGTGGAACGCCTTGAGGTCGGCGCGCTCCCCGAGGGCCACCTCGACGCCGCTCTTGTCGGCCTTCTTGATGTTGCGGCGCCACAGCTGGTTCATCCCGGCCAGGACGTCGGCCTCCGTGCGGGGCAGGCCGTCGGCGTCGACCAGGGGGATCTGGAAGTTGAACTGGGGCTGCCCGGCGGAGAAGCCGCCCTCTGCGGACTGCTGCTGCCAGCCGAGCTCGTGCAGCTGGGCAATGACGCGGGCACCGTCCTGCGAGCGCTCGAGGGGAGGTACGTCGCCGAGGCGGCGCACGGACTCGTCGGCGATCCCCGCCTTGACCTGCTCGGCCGACCAGCGGCGCGTCACGACCGGGGGGCCCATCCGCACGGCGAAGGCGCCCTGCGCCTTGAGGTGGGCGACCATCGGCGCCAGCCACGCCTCGAGGTCGTCGCCGGCCCAGTCGATCACCGGGCCCTCGGGCAGGTAGGCGAGGTAGCGCCGCACCTTCGGCAGCTGGCGGTAGAGGACGAGACCGGCGCCGACGAGCGCACCGTCGCGGAACCAGCCGATGGACTCGGCGCGCCACTCGGCCTTCACGCGCGCCCAGCCGGGCGTCTGCAGGAAGCTGGCGGACGACCGGCGAGCGATGAAGTCGCGGTGCTCCTGCGCGGAGACGGGGCGCAGCGTCAGGGAGGTCGTCACCCCGACACGTTACAAGGGACCAGACACGACCCCCGTACGTGTCTGGTCCCCTCGTCAGTACAGACGCCGGACGGCCACGAAGGGTTGCGTCTCCCCGCAACTTTCTCGGACGGGGTGCCTCAGGCGGCGAATGCCGCGACCGGCGCTCCCTCGACGTCCACGTCGACGCAGAAGACCGCACCCGCCGCGGGGTCCTCGGCGTCGCCGAGGCCCTGCCTGGACGTGGTGATGTAGAGGTGGGTGTCGCCCGGGCCGCCGAACGCGCAGGAGGACACCTGGGCCGCGTCCACCTCGACGACCGCGGTGAGCGTGCCGTCGAGGGAGTAGCGGTGCACGGCGGAGCCGCCCCACAGGGCGACCCAGAGACCGCCGTCCGCATCCTGCGCCATGCCGTCGGGGTCGCCCCCGGACACGCGCGCCACCGGTGTCCTGCGCCCCAGGGCCCCGGTGCTGCCGTCGTGCTGCAGCACGTCGACCGAGCCCCGTGGGGTGTCCACGTGGTACGCGTGGCGCCCGTCCACGGACCAGACGAGTCCGTTGGGGATCGTGAGGTCGGTCAGGGCCGGCGTGACCGTGCGGTCCTGGTCGAGCCGCCACAGGGTGCCCTGTCCGGGCAGCGCGTCCACGCCCATCGAGCCGCAGTAGAACCGCCCCTGCCGGTCGCACCCTCCGTCGTTCATGCGGAGGCCCGGCCCGAACAGCGAGGGCGAGGTCCACTCGACCCCGCCCGCGGGGTCGAGCAGGAGGAACCTGTCGTCCACCGCGACCACGACGCCGCCGTCGGCGCGGGGACGCCATGCGCCCACGACGTCGCCCACGTGGAGGCGCGACTCGAGGAGCCCGCCGTCGATGGTGAGGAGGTCGCCCGCGAAGACGTCGACCAGGCGGAGGCGCGACAGGGCGGGATCCCAGCCCATGCCCTCCCCGTGGTGGGTGACGACGTCGGTCAGCTGCTCGGCTCGGATGGCTTCCTCCGGAACGTGGACGGTCGAGCGGTGGTCTGGGGGTGCGGTGATCGTAGTCGGCACACCACTCCAATGGAAGCGATTCCACCGAGCGGACGCAGCTGAGCGGTCCGTGCGGGGCGGGCCCCTTGACGGTCGGTGTGATGGCCGTCATAGTTTCCCGGCAACAGCGGTGGAATCGATTCCACCACCGGCTCGACCGCGAGGAGCACCAGACCATGCGCCACTCCACCACTCCACGAAAGGCCGCTGTCGGTGTCGCCCTGGCACTCGTCGCCGGCACCATGGCCGCCTGCGGCGGCGACTCCGAGGCGAGCCAGGCCTCTCTCGGCAAGGACGACGTCCTCACCATCACGACGTTCAGCGACTTCGGCTACGACGCGCTGATCGAGCAGTGGAACGCCGACCCCGACCGCCCGTTCTCGGTGAAGATGACCAAGATCGCCGACTGGGACCCGTGGAAACAGACGATGACGCAGGCCCTGCAGGCCGGCGACGGCCTGACCGACGTGGTCGCGATCGAGGGCGACGCGATGCCGCAGTTCCTCACCGACGGCGCGTCCGAGCAGTTCGCCGACCTCACCGACCCCTCGCTCGACGACCGCTGGGTGGAGTACGCCTACGAGAACGCCCAGACCGCCGACGGCAAGCAGGTCGCCTACCCGACCGACGCGGGCCCCGAGGGCTTCTGCTACCGCGCCGACCTCTTCGAGAAGGCCGGGCTCCCGAGCGACCGCGAGGAGGTCAAGGCGGTCTTCGAGAGCTGGGACAGCTACTTCGCCGCCGGCGAGCAGCTCACCGAGGAGCTGCCCGAGACCAAGTGGTTCGACTCCAGCGGGGCGATCGCCCAGGCCATGCTGAACCAGACGCAGTTCCCCTTCCAGACCGAGGACAACACGGTCGAGGTGAACAACCCCGAGCTCCAGAACGTGTGGGAGACCGTCACCAGCAAGGTCGACACGCTCTCCCCCCGCGTCGTGCAGTGGGAGGACGACTGGGAGGCCGGGTTCGCCAACGACGGCTTCGCCACGATCCCCTGCCCGGGCTGGATGTTCTCCAACGTGAAGTCGGCCGCCCCGGACGTCGAGGGCTGGGACTTCGTCGACGCCTTCCCCGGCGGCGGCGGCAACTGGGGCGGGTCCTACCTCGCCGTGCCGATGCAGTCCGAGCACCAGGAGGAGGCCAAGGAGCTCGCCAACTGGCTGACCGACACCGAGCAGCAGCTCGCCGCCTTCGAGGCGGCCGGCAACTACCCGGCCAACATCGGGGCGCAGGAGGCGCTCGCCGAGGAGAACATCACCGACCCCTACTTCAACGACGCCCCCACCGCCAAGATCCTCGCCAACCGCGCCGCGGCGGTCGAGCCCGGCCACCCCTACAAGGGCGACAAGTACTCCGACATCCTCGGCCTCTTCCTCACCGCGATCCAGCGTGTCGACGAGGGCATCTCGCCGGACGAGTCGTGGGCGACGTTCGAGCAGGCCGTCGAGAGCCTGTCCTGACCGATGACCCCGTCCAGCACGGACGCTCCCGCCGGGGAGGTCCTCCACGACCTCCCCGGCCCGGGGCACCGTGCCCCACCTCCGAGAAAGGCAGCCCGATGACGACCATCGAGGCCCTCAGGACCGGCGAGCCGGCGCAGCAGACCGGTCCGCCGACGCCGCGGCTGACGTGGCGCCAGAAGCTCTCCCAGTGGGACTTCCGCTTCTCGCCGTACCTCTACTTCCTGCCCTTCTTCCTGGCGTTCCTGCTCGTCGGGGTCTACCCGATGGCCTACTCGGGCTACCTCTCCTTCTTCTCCTGGCCTCGCTACGGGGCCGACCACGGTCCGGGCGTCGGCTTCGCCAACTACGCCCACGTGCTCACGGACCCGGTCTTCCACAAGGCCTTCTGGAACACCATCGGCATCTTCCTGCTCTCCTCGGTGCCGCAGGTCCTGATCGCCACGGTCATCGCCGGGATGCTGGACACGCCGCTGCGGGGACGGACCTGGTGGCGGATGAGCGTCCTGCTGCCGTTCGTCGTCGCGCCGGCAGCGACCGCGCTGATCTTCGGCAGCCTCTTCGCCGACAAGTCCGGCCTGGTCAACGAGATCATCCGCGCGGTCGGCCTGCCCGGCGTCAGCTGGCACTCCGACCGGTTCGCGAGCTGGACCGCGATCGCCACGATGGTCAACTACCGCTGGACCGGCTACAACACGCTCATCATCCTGGCCGCGATGCAGGCGGTCCCGCGCCAGCTCTACGAGGCGGCGGCACTCGACGGCGCCAGCCGCGTGCGGCAGTTCCTCCACGTCACGCTGCCGTCGATCCGGCCGACGATGTTCTTCGTCATCGTCACCGCGACCATCGGCGGGATGCAGATCTTCACCGAGCCCCGGCTCTTCGACACGAACCTGCAGTTCCAGGGCGGCGCGAACTACCAGTACCAGACGCTGACGATGTACGTGTTCAACACCTCCAACAGCGGCACCGACCCCTACCCGCGGGCCGCCGCGGCCACGTGGCTGATCGTGCTGCTCATCATCGGCATCGCGCTGCTCCAGTTCCTCGTCACCCGTCACCTGCAGAGGAGGGCCGAGCGGTGAGCCGGCGTCCCGGGTTCCTGGTCTACGGCCTGCTCTCCGCCTTCGTGGTGGGCTCGGCCTTCCCCCTCTACTGGTCCTTCGTCATCGGCTCGGTGACCAAGGAGCGCGCGATCCAGAGCCCGCCGCCGCTCTACCCGGGCGGCCACTTCCTCGACAACGCGCGGCGCGTCTTCGACCAGATCGACTTCTGGGCGGCGCTGGGCAACTCGGTCGTCATCTCCAGCGTCTCGGCGGCGTCGGTGGTGTTCTTCTCCACCCTGGCCGGCTACTCCCTCGCCAAGCTGCGGTTCCGGGGAGCCAACCTGGCCATGGCCTTCGTCGTCGCCACCTTGGCGGTGCCGACCCAGCTCGCGTTCGTGCCCTTGCTCAAGGAGTTCAGCAACCTCGGGCTCGCAGGGACCCGCACCGCGGTGGTCCTGCCCTTCCTGGTCACCGCGTTCGGCGTCTTCTTCATGCGCCAGTACCTCGTCGACGCGATCCCGGACGAGCTGATCGAGGCGGCGAGGATCGACGGCTGCACCCAGCTGCGCACCTTCTGGACCGTGGCCGTGCCCGCGGCCCGCCCGGCGATGGCCATCCTCGCCCTGTTCACCTTCATGCACACCTGGACCGAGTTCATGTGGCCGCTGCTGATCCTGCAGGGCTCCGACGTGCAGACCCTCCAGACCGCGCTCGACCAGCTCAAGATCGCGCCAGCGGGTGGCATCGCCGACATCGCGCTGCTCCAGGCAGGCACCCTGCTCGCGACGATCCCGCTGCTACTTCTGTTCATCGCGACCGGCCGCCAGCTCGTGGCCGGCATCATGCAAGGAGCCGTCAAGGGATGACGACGACACGACTGTTCCCCACCGACTTCCTCTGGGGAGCCGCTGCGGCGTCCTACCAGATCGAGGGCGCCGTGGCCGCCGACGGACGCACGCCGTCCATCTGGGACACCTTCACCCGGGTCCCCGGCGCGATCCTCCACGGCGACACCGGCGACGTCGCGTGCGAGCACTACGACCGGATGCCGCAGGACGTCGCCCTGATGAAGGAGCTCAACCTCGCGTCCTACCGCTTCTCGGTCGCCTGGCCGCGGGTGTGCCCGGACGGCGGTCCGGTCAACACGGCGGGGCTCGACTTCTACAGCAGGCTCACCGACGAGCTGCTGACGGCCGGGATCACGCCCTGGCTGACGCTCTACCACTGGGACCTCCCGCAGGCGCTGGAGGACCGGGGCGGCTGGACCAACCGCGACACGGCGCACCGCTTCCTCGACTACGCGATGGCCGTGCACGACGCGCTCGGCGACCGCGTCGACAGCTGGACGACCCACAACGAGCCCTGGTGCTCCGCCTTCATGGGCTACACCAGCGGTGGCCACGCGCCCGGACGCCGCGAGGGCGTCGCCGGCGTCGTCGCGGCGCACCACCTGCTCCTCGGGCACGGGCTGTTCGTCGAGGAGTTCCGCAGCCGCGGCGGGACCCCCGACAACGGCAAGGCCGTGGGCATCACCCTCAACCCGACGGTGGCGGACCCCTTCGACCCGACCCGCGAGGACGACGTCGACGCGGCCCGGCGCCTCGACGGCTTCCACAACCGCGTCTTCCTCGACCCGCTGTTCCTCGGCAAGTACGCCGACGACCTCTCCCGCGACACCGAGGGCATGCTCTTCGAGGGCAGGCGCTGGGAGGACTTCGTCCTCGACGGCGACCTCGAGCTGATCAGTGCGCCGACCGACTTCCTCGGCGTGAACTTCTACCACGGTGACCTCCCGGCGGCGCTCCCGTACGACGTCGAGCCGGACGAGCTCCTCGGGAGCCGGATCCAGCACTCCTCGCGCCCCCGCGAGTCGCCGTACCCCGGTGGTGGCTTCGTCTTCCCGCGGACGGGCCGGCCGACCACCGACCGGGACTGGGAGATCGACCCGGACGCACTCACCCGCCTCCTCGTCCGGCTCGGGGAGACCTACGGCGTCCCGCCCATCTACATCACCGAGAACGGCGCGATGGCCGACGACGTGGTGGTCGACGGTGCCATCCACGACACCGGCCGGCAGCAGTTCATCGAGCAGCACCTGCACGCGGTGCTGGACGCGCTGGACGCGGGCGTCGACGTGCGCGGCTACTTCGTGTGGTCGTTGATGGACAACTTCGAGTGGAGCTACGGCTTCGCCCACCGCTTCGGCATCGTCCACGTCGACTACGACACCCAGGTGCGCACGCCGAAGGACAGCGCGCGGTGGTTCGCGGAGGTGGCCGTGGCGAACGGCCTGCCAGTAGCGTGAGCCAGGTGGTGGTGAAGGCGCACGCGTCCACGCTGGACGAGGTGGCCCGGCTGGCGGGGGTCAGCAAGGCGACGGCGTCGCGTGCGATCAACGGCCGGTCCAAGGTGAGCGCGAAGGCGCAGGCGGCGGTCCTCGACGCCGTCCGCGAGCTCGGCTACACGCCCAACGGTGCCGCCCGCTCCCTCGTCATGCAGCGGACCGGCTCCGTCGCGGTGATCCTGCCCGAGTCGGACGAGCGGGTCTTCTCCGACCCGTTCTTCGCGCGGATGCTGCACGCCGTGGCGCGCGCGCTGCGCGAGCGCGACCTGCAGCTCGTGCTCCTGCTCGCCCAGCCCGGCGACGAGAGCCGGATGCTGCTCTACCTGCGCGGGCGCTACGTCGACGGTGCCATCGTCGCGTCCCACCACCGCGACGACCGTCTCGCCGAGCACCTCTCCGACCTCGGGCTGCCGTGCGTGTTCATCGGCACGCCCTGGCTCGGCGCCGACCGGGTCTCCGTCGTCGACAGCGACAACGCCGGTGCGGCGGCCCAGGCCGTACGCGTCCTGGTGGAGAGCGGCCGGCGCAGGATCGCCGCGATCGCCGGACCGCGCGACATGCGCGCCGGTCACGACCGGCTCGCGGGCTGGCGCCAGGAGCTGGAGGCCGCGGGCCTGGACAGCAGCCGGGTCGCCTACGGCGACTTCACCGAGCACAGCGGGACCACGGCCTGCGCCGAGCTCCTCGACGCGGACGGCGACATCGACGGGATCTTCGCGGCCTCCGACCTCATGGCACTCGGTGCGATGCGCGAGCTGGAGGCCCGCGGCCTCCGTGTCCCGGACGACGTCGCGATCGTCGGCTACGACGACCTCGGCGTCGCCGAACGCACCCAGCCGCCCCTCACCACGCTGCGCAACCCGATCGGCCAGATGGTGACCGAGGCGGTCCGGCTCCTCACCGAGACCATCGACCAGGGTGGACGCGGCGCCCCGCGTCACGTCGTCTTCGTGCCCGAGCTCGTGCGTCGTGACACCGTCTGAGCGCGGCGGCTCCGCGGGAGTCGCGGTCGTCACGGGCGCGTCACGGGGGCTGGGCGCGGCGATCGCCCTGCGGCTCGCGGCCTCCGGTCGGCCCGTCGCGGTCAACTACCTGCGTGGCCGGGAGGGCGCCGACTCCGTCGTCGCACGGATCAGGGACGCCGGTGGCGTCGCGGAGGCATTTGCGGCCGACGTCGTCGACGAGGACGGGGTGTCCGGCCTCTTCGACCGGGTCGCCAGCACCCTCGGCCCCGTCACCGCGGTCGTCGCCAACGCCACCGGTCCCCAGCCCGAGGTCGGCGTGGACGACCTGTCCTGGCGCTCCCACCTCGACCAGCTGGAGTTCTTCGTCAAGAGCCCCACGCTGCTCGTGCAGGCGGCGCTCGCGAGCATGCGGGCGTCCGGCGAGGGGCGGGTGATCCTCATCGGGTCCGACCTCGCGGACCGGGCGGCGCCGCGCATGTCGGCGTACGTCGCGGCCAAGAACGCCCAGGTCGGGCTCGTCAAGGTGTGGGCCAAGGAGCTGGGCCCGGACGGCATCACCGTCAACCTCGTCCAGCCCGGGTGGATCCCGGTCGAGCGCCACGCCGGCATCAGCACGGACGCCTACGCGGCCGAGGTGCCGCTGCGACGGATGGGCACGCCCGACGACGTGGCCGCGATGGTGGCCCACCTGGCCTCGGACGCCGGCGGGTTCATCACCGGTCAGCGCATCACGGTGAACGGCGGGCACGTCATCTAGACGGCTGTCTCGTCTGTCCCGTCGGTCACAGGTGGTCAGAGGTGGTCGCGGAGCCAGGCGAAGTCGGCCAGGTGCTCGGCGGCGCCGCCGGGCGTCTCGCAGATGACCGGCGCACCCGCCTCGCGCACCACGCCGGCGAACTCGTCGGCGGGGAGGTGGCCGCTGCCGAAGTTGGCGTGCCGGTCGGCACCGGAGTCGAAGGCGTCGCGCGAGTCGTTGGCGTGGACCAGGTCGATCCGCCCGGTGATGGCCCGGACCTTCTCGACGGCGTCGCCGAGCTCGATGCCGCCGGCCCAGGCGTGGCAGGTGTCGAGGCAGAACCCGACGCGGTCGGACCCGTCGGCGGCGGAGACGGCGTCCCAGACGCCGGCGATCCGGTCGAGGTGGCGCGCCATGGCGTTGTCGCCGCCGGCGGTGTTCTCGATGAGCAGCGGGACCTTGATGTCGGTCGCGTCGATCGCCTTGCGCCAGTTGTCGAAGCCCACCGCCGGGTCGTCGGTCTTGTTGACGTGGCCGCCGTGGACGATGAGGCCCTTGGCGCCGATCTCCGCCGCGGCGTCCATGTGCTGCTGGAGCAGCTTGCGGCTCGGGATGCGGATCCGGTTGTTGGTCGTGGCGACGTTGACGATGTAGGGCGCGTGGACGTAGAGGTCGACGCCGGCGTCCTCGGCGGCCGCGCGCAGCGCCGCGGGACCGCCCTCGAACCGCACCTCCGGGCCCTTGAAGCCCTGCGGGTCGCCCAGGAAGAACTGCACGAGCGTGGTGTCGCGCGCGAGCGCCTCGGCGACGGGGTCGGTCTGCTCGACGTGGGCGCCGATCGGGAGGGCTGACGGCTGCGTGCTCATGCGGGGTCCCTGCGGCGTTGTTCGGGGGAGCGAAGCGGAGGAGAAGAACGTCGTGGGGTGCTCATGGCGCCCAGCCTAGGAGGAGGCACAGACAGCCGGCGACCACGCCGCACAGCGCGGCGACGCCCAGCCAGGCGGCCCACTCGACCCCAGCCCCCGACCCGCCCGTACGCCGTTGCCGCGGGGCCGGCCCGAGGCGGTCGGGCACCGGTGGCGGGACGGCCGGCGGCAGCGGGAGCCTCCGCAGGAGGCGCAGCGCCGCGTCGGCGGTGGCGATGCGCTGCTCGGGGTCACGGACCAGCAGCCGCTCGACGAGCGGCCGCAGCGGGTGGGACGGGATCTCGTGCTGCCGGGCCGGCGGCAGGCCGGTGACCAGCTCGAGGGCCACCCGCCCGACGGCGTACAGGTCCTGCGTCGGCTCCGGCGGCGCCCCCCGCGCCTGCTCGGGAGCCATGTAGCCGTCGGTGCCGATCGCGCCGGGCACCGTGGTGAAGCGGCGGTCCGCCACCGGGGCGGCGACACCGAAGTCACCGAGGCGCAGGTGCGGACCCGCCTCGCCGGTCGCCTCCAGCAGCAGGTTGGCGGGCTTCACGTCGCGGTGCACCAGCCCGGCCGCGTGCACCGCGGCGAGCCCGGACAGCAGCTGCTCGAGCAGCAGGCCGGCCGTGCCGGCGTCGAGCGGCCCGTGCTCGCGGAGCAGGTCGGCGACCGACCCGCCCGGCACCAGCTCCATCGCCAGCACGACGAGCTCGTCCTCGGCCGCCCAGCCCTGCGGCGCGACGACGTGGGGGTGGCGCACCCGGACGGCCTGCTCGCGCACGAACCGCGCGAGCAGCGCCGAGCTGTGCCGGCCGAGCACCTTGACCGCGACCAGGCAGCCCGTGCGCGCGTCGCGGGCCCGCCACACCGAGCCCATCCCGCCGGTGCCGATCTGGTCCAGCAGGACGTAGCGCCCCGCCACCACGGCGGAGGTCCGGACCGGCGCGACTGCGGGCACCGCTCGACGCTAGTCCTCGCCCGCGGCCGGCGGGCCCGTCCTCCACAGGCGGTGGCCCACGATGGTCTGGACCTCTCGCGACGGTCGTGTTGCCGCCGTGCGTCCGGGTGCGGGACCCTCGCGCGATCGGTCCCGACCACGGGACCCTAGCGGGGGAGCACATCCATGTCCGACACCACGCCCGGGGCCGGGCCCACGCCCGACCCCACGCCCGACCCGACGCCCGACGCGACGCCCGACCCGACGCCGGCGCCCGCCTCACCGTCGTACGGCGGCGCGCACCAGCCGCACGAGCCGCACCCGGCCGGCTCCACCCCGGCCGGCTCCACCCCGGCCGTCGAGACGCTCAAGGGAGCCGACCGGCTCGACCTCGGCACCATCGGTGCCGGGGCGCTCGCGTTCCTCGGCTCGCTGCTGCCCTACTACACGGTCTCCGTCGACGCCTTCGGCAGCAGCGTGAGCGAGTCGGCGACCGCCTGGCACGGCTTCTTCGGCTGGTTCGGCGCGGTGCTGGCCCTCGCCGGCGCCGGGCTGCTCCTCGCCCGCCTCCTCGGTGTCAGCCTCTCGCTGCCGGTCCCGGTGCGCACGCTCGTCCTGGGCCTGTTCGCCGTCGCCGCGCTCTGCACCGTCCTCGCGCTCTTCGTCATCCCCGGCGGGTCCTGCGACGAGGACGCCTTCGGTGCCTCGGTCTGCGACCTGATCGACCAGGGCCACGGCTTCGGCTACTGGCTCGCGCTCCTCGCCACGCTCGTCGGCACCGCGCTCGCCGCGGTGCGTCGGTCGGCGGACTGACCCTCGTGAGATCCCCGGCGGTCACCGGATATCCGGTGACCGCCGGGGTTACAGGTGGAGATCTCGACCTGCAAGTACGCAACTCGGGTGCAAAGCTCCGCCGGAGCGGGACCGCTGGGGCCAGCCGAGGCGGCGTACGACGATTCCGGCGGGGCGCCGCGCCGCTGGTAGTCTTCCCCGGTTGCCTTCGGGCGACCTGCACCACCGTGGCCGCGACCGATGTCGCGGCCGCAACGCACAGTCCTCCTGCCACGGAGAGCCCGTGGCCGCTCTAGCCCAGAGGAGGTGGAGACCGCTATGCGTGCCTATGAAGTGATGGTCATCCTCGACCCGAGTCTCGACGAGCGCACCATCGAGCCGTCGCTCGACAAGTACCTCAACGTGATCCGCAAGGACGGTGGCTCGATCGAGTCGCTCGACGTGTGGGGTCGTCGCCGGATGGCGTACGAGATCCAGAAGAACGCCGAGGGCATCTACGCCGTCATCAACCTGACGGCCGAGCCCGCGACGGTCAAGGAGTTCGACCGCCAGCTCACGCTGAACGAGTCGATCCTGCGCACGAAGGTCATGCGTCCCGACGCCCACTGATGCCCGCAGGGGCGTCTGTGGATAGACCCTTCCCGCTGTCGGTCGCTGCCTGTTTGATGGGCAGCACACCGAGAGCAACCCGGACCAGCAGGACATTCTGAGGAGACCTGACATGGCAGGCGAGACCACCATCACCGTGATCGGCAACCTCGTCGACGACCCGGAGCTGCGGTTCACCCCCTCGGGGGCGCCCGTGGCCAACTTCCGGATCGCGTCGACGCCGCGCACCTTCGACCGCCAGAGCAACGAGTGGAAGGACGGCGACACGCTGTTCCTCTCCTGCGCTGTGTGGCGGCAGGCCGCGGAGAACGTCGCCGAGTCCCTCCAGCGGGGCATGCGCGTGATCGTCCAGGGTCGCCTCAAGTCGCGTCAGTACGAGACCCGCGAGGGCGAGAAGCGCACCGTCTTCGAGATCGACGTCGAGGAGGTGGGCCCGTCGCTGCGTTCCGCATCGGCCAAGGTCACCAAGACGACCCGGTCCGGCGGCGGTGGCGGCTACTCCGGCGGCGGCGGTGGCGGCGGCGGCTACTCGGGCGGTGGCGGCCAGTCCGCTCCGGCCGACGACCCGTGGGCCAGCCCGGCGCCCGCGCAGGGTGGCGGCGGCGGCGGTGGTTGGGGCGGCCAGTCCCAGCCCCAGGGTGGCGGCCAGTCCGCGCCGGCCAACGACCCGTGGGCCACGCCCGGGGTCAGCGGCGGCAACGACGAGCCCCCCTTCTGATCCGGACACTTTCCAGCACCACACCACCATTCCGTCCCTGATTGCCTTCAGGGCCGGGCTCACTGAAAGGGAGCACCACAATGGCCAAGGCAATTCTGCGCAAGCCCAAGAAGAAGGTTTGCCAGTTCTGCAAGGAGAAGGCGACCGGTGTCGACTACAAGGACACCACGCTCCTCCGCAAGTTCATCTCCGACCGTGGCAAGATCCGCGCCCGTCGCGTGACCGGCAACTGCGTCCAGCACCAGCGCGACGTGGCCATCGCCGTCAAGAACGCGCGCGAGCTGGCTCTGCTGCCCTACACGTCCACCGGTCGCTGAGAGGGGCACGGAACATGAAGCTCATCCTGACCCAGGAGGTCGACGGCCTCGGCGCCCCCGGCGACGTGGTCGAGGTCAAGGACGGCTACGGCCGCAACTACCTCGTTCCCCGTGGCCTCGGCATCCGCTGGACCCGCGGCGGCGAGAAGACCATCGAGTCGATCAAGACGGCCCGCGCCTCGCGTGCGGCCCGCGACGAGAGCCACGCCCGCGAGATCAAGACCAAGCTCGAGGCCAACGCGGTCAACGTGAAGGTCCGCGCCGGCGAGGGCGGCCGCCTCTTCGGCGCCGTCACCACCTCGGAGATCGCCGACGCGATCACCGAGATCTCGGGCGAGCCGGTCGACCGCCGCACCATCATGGTGGTCAATCCGATCAAGTCGCTCGGCGCCCACGAGGTGTCGGTCAAGCTGCACGACGAGGTGTCCGCCACGGTGGCCCTCAACGTCGTCCCTGCCTGACTCGACGCACGCACCACCTGACGCACCGCACCACCCGGCGGCCCGCCCCTCCTCGGAGGTGGCGGGCCGTTCGGCATCTCCAGGGCTAGCGACCGACCGACGCGCCGGTGACGATCCAGGCGTCCCCGCGGGCCCGCCAGGACAGCAGCACGCCTCGGGCCCCCATGAAGACGAACGTCATCGCCACCCACACCGCGACCAGCCCGTGGGGCAGGGTGGCAGCCCACAGGGCGGCGGGCGCGTACGCAGCCAGCACCACCATCCCGGCCCACGCGAGGAAGGCGCCGTCGCCGGCGCCGATCAGGACCCCGTCGAGCACGAACACCACACCGGCCAGCGGCTGGCCGAGGGCGGCGACGAGGAGCACCGGCACGAGGAGCTCGCGCACCTCCGGGTCGCTTGTGAACAGCGCGCCGAGGAACGGCGACGCGACCGCCAGGCCTACGCCGGCCACGATGCCGCTGCCCCAGCCCCACCGGACCATCCGCCGGGTGAGCCGCCGCGTGCCCTCGACGTCACCGCTGCCGAGGGCGCGTCCGGTGAGGGCCTGCGCCGCGATGGCGATCGCGTCGAGGGCGAACGCCAGGAAGGTCCACAGCGTGATCGCGATCTGGTGTGTGGCGACGTTGACGTCGGTGCCCTGCGTGCCCACCCGCGTCACGGCGTACGTCCCCACGAGCAGGCACGCGCGCAGGGCGAGGGTGCGGATGACGAGCGCGACGGCGGCGTGCGCGGCGGCCAGGATCCCGGCCCGGTCGGGCGAGAGCGGCGCGTCGTGTGCGCGAGCCGCGCGCACCACGACCACGACCAGCCACGCGGCCGACAGCACCTGCGCGACCACCGAGCCGATCGCGGAGCCGGCGATGCCGAGCCCGAGGCCGTAGACGAGCACGACGTTGAGCACGATGTTGAGGCCGTTGCCGACGACGGCGACGAGCAACGGCGTACGCGTGTCCTGCAGGCCGCGCAGCACGCCCGTGGTCGCCAGCATGACGAGCAGCGGCGTCGTCCCGAGGAAGGCGATGGCCAGGTAGGTCTCGGCGTGCCCGGCGACCTCCGAGCCGGTGTCGAAGGCACCGACGAGGACGGGTGTCAGCGCGATGCCACCGACCGTCGCGACGGTGCCGATGACCACGGCCAGCCACACCCCGTCCACCCCCTGGGCGAGGGCGGCGCGCAGGTCGCCGGCGCCGAGGTGGCGCGCGACGCTGGCGGTGGTGCCGTAGGCGAGGAAGACGCACAGGCCGACGACCGTCTGGAGGACGACGGCCGCGACCCCCAGGCCGGCGAGCTCGGGCGTGCCGAGGTGGCCGACGATCGCCGCGTCCGAGAGCAGGAACATCGGCTCGGCGACCAGGGCGAGGAAGGCCGGCACGGCCAGGCGGAGGATCTCGCGGTCGACGGCCTTCACGCCCGCAGCCTAGGAACCGGGGCTATCGAGCCGGGCCGTGGGTGTACATAGTCCCTTCGGACTACCTGTGAATCACCGTGTGGATGATGCTGCGGGTGGTGGGCGTCACGAGGCCGTGTCGACAAAGCAACAGGCATCATCCAGATGTCGGACAGATGAACGACGCGATCGGGGTGGGGATTTTCGTCCACAGCCTGTGGGCATCGTTTCCGCAGGTCAGCGCGCGTGCTCGAGGCGGCGCCGGCACTCTCTCCACAGGTCGGTCCACGGCGAGTGCACGTCGTGCCGCGTGTCGTCCACGGGCGGGAGCACCTTCTCCACAGAACCTGTGGATAACTCGGTGCCGCTGGCTTCCCATCGTCGCCCGGCAGCACGTACGGTCTCGCGCGGGCAGTGATCCGGGAGCTGGTCTCGCGCGCGACGGGTCCGACGTGATGTCGGAGGTCGTCCCTAGCGTGGAGTGCGGTGGGTCGTGGGCAGTGACAGTGGAGGAGCACCGGTGAGCGTCGCATTCGAGGGGGACACCGACCAGGCATGGGGCGATGGTCCGGCGGCCTACGAGCCGGGGGAGTCGCCGCGCTCCGCCGGGGACCGGACGCCTCCGCAGGACAACGCCGCCGAGCAGAGCGTGCTCGGCTCGATGCTGCTGTCCAAGGACGCGATCGCCGACGTGGTCGACGTCATCAAGGGCGTGGACTACTACCGCCCGGCCCACGAGGTCATCCACGACGCGATCATCGACCTCTACGGCCGCGGCGAGCCCGCCGACCCGATCACGGTGGCGGCGGAGCTGCAGAAGCGCGGCGAGCTCCAGCGCATCGGCGGCGCGCCCTACCTCCACACCCTGTCCGCCAACGTGCCGATCGCCGCCAACGCCGGCTACTACGCCGAGATCGTGCGCGACAAGGCGATCCTGCGCCGCCTGGTCGAGGCCGGCACGCGGATCGCCGCCCTCGGCTATGCCGGCGAGGGCCAGATCGACGACGTGGTCGACCACGCCCAGGCCGAGGTCTACAAGGTCACCGACCGTCGCGCGAGCGTCGACTACGCACCGCTCAGCGACATCATGAGCGGCGTCCTCGACGAGATCGAGGCCATCGGCAACCGCGAGGCCGGCCTCTACGGCGTGCCGACCGGGTTCGCCGACCTCGACGACCTCACCAACGGCCTGCACTCCGGCCAGATGATCATCGTCGCGGCCCGCCCCGCGATGGGGAAGTCGACCCTCGCCCTCGACTTCTGCCGCGCCGCCTCGATCCACAACAACCTGACGAGCTGCTTCTTCAGCCTGGAGATGACGCGCTCGGAGATCATGATGCGGCTGCTCTCCGCCGAGGCGAAGGTGCCGCTCAACCACATCCGCAACGGCACCATGCGCGACGACGACTGGGAGAAGCTCGCCCGCAAGATGGGCCAGGTCTCCGGGGCGCCGATGTTCATCGACGACAGCCCCAACATGACCATGATGGAGATCCGCGCCAAGGCCCGGCGCCTCAAGCAGCGCCACGACCTCAAGCTCATCGTCATCGACTACATGCAGCTGATGAGCTCGGGCAAGAAGGTCGAGTCCCGCCAGCTCGAGGTCTCGGAGTTCTCCCGCAACATCAAGCTCCTCGCCAAGGAGCTCGAGCTGCCCATCATCGCGCTGTCGCAGCTCAACCGTGGTCCCGAGCAGCGCGGCGACAAGCGCCCGATGATGAGCGACCTGCGTGAGTCGGGGTCGCTCGAGCAGGACGCCGACATGGTGATCCTGCTCCACCGCGACGACGTCTACGAGAAGGAGTCGACCCGCCCCGGCGAGGCCGACCTGATCGTGGCCAAGCACCGCAACGGCCCGACCCGAGACCTGACGGTGGCCTTCCAGGGTCACTACTCGCGCTTCGTCGACATGGCCCAGGGCTGAGGCCCGCACCGCCGGGCCCACCGTCACGGCCCGGCGGCGCACGACGTGGGGCGACGACGAATCAGCGCCGCCCGCGTGGGTACGGTGGCACCACGTCCTCGCGGCAATCATGAGTGCCCGTCGGCCAGGTCCGAGCACTCATGATGGCGGGTGCTCGGGCCGTCCCGGGGACCGAGCCGCCCGACGAGCCGCCCGACGAGGCGCCGGCTGGAGCTCCAGCACGGTCGTGAGGCTGACGCCGTGCTCACCCGCGGTCGCCGCGCCCGTCTCCCGGAAGCCCAGCTTGTCGAGGACCCGACGCGACGCGGTGTTCCAGTCCCAGACGTCCGCCCACAGGCGGGGCAACCCGGCCTGCTCCGCCCACTCGACGACTGCGCGGGCCGCCTCCGTCGCCAGGCCGTGGCCGTGCACCGATCGGAGCAGCTCGAAGGCGAGCTCCGGCTCGTCGGACGGCCGCCCGTCGACCGTGAACAGACCGCAGTAGCCGATCACCTCGGACGTGTCGCGGCGCACGACAGCCAGGACGACCAGGCCCGACCTCGAGGACTCCGCGCGGACCTGCTCCCTGATGTCGTCGATCGTGGGCCGCCCCTCGGTGTCGATCCTCCGCCGAGCAGGCACGCGCGGATCGCGCTCGGTCCACAGCTGTCGGTAGGTCGCGGCTTCCTCCGGGCGCCGGCGACGCAGGACCAGCCGCGAGGTCTCCAGGCGGCGGAGGGCTGGCGGGTCGGGCACGACTCGAGTGTCGCACTGTGTGGGCGGTCAGGGTTGTGAACCCTTGATCGGCTCGCGGCACCACAACCAGCAATGTTCCACGATGTGGAACGTGGTTCGACATGCTGAACCGACGCCGCTAGCGTGCGAGTCGGCTGTGGCGTGCGTCACAGCGCCCGCAGAGGAGCCCGTCGTGCGTCGTTCCGTCATCCGTCCCGCCCGCCTGCGCCGTGCGTCCACGGCACTCCTGTCCGTGTCGCTCGGGGTCGCCGGACTGGCCGTCGCGGCGGGTTCGGCCGCCGCTGCGCCCGGCGACACCCAGGTCGCCTGGCTCGAGGTGGAGGACGGCCAGATCAGCGGCGGGCCGGCGCTCAACTCCGGCGACCACGGCAACTTCTCCGGCTCCGGGTCCTACACGTTGCGCGAGACCGGGATGACCTCCACCATGACGGTCACCGTGCCGGAGGCCGGCACCTACCCGGTGTGGATCCGGTACGCCGCCGGCCCGCTGAGCGCGGAGGAGAACGTCACCCGCTCCATGGGCCTGGTCGCCAACGGCACCCGGCAGGTCGTGCCCTACCCCCTGACCGGGAGCTGGGAGGACTGGGAGTTCGCCCGCGCCGACGTCGCCCTCGTGCAGGGGACCAACACCCTCGCCGTCAGCTGCGACCGGACGCAGGAGATGTGCCGGCTCAACTTCGACGCGATCCAGGTCGGCGGCACGGCACCCGACACCTGCGCCCCCACCCCGCTCGCCACCGGCGCGGCGCGGCTCTTCGACGGCACCTTCGCCTCCTTCGACCAGTGGCGCAAGGCCGGAGCCGGCGGCTTCGGGCACCAGACCGACTGCACCATCCGCGGGTTCCGCGGTCCGGGCACCACCTGGACCAGAGCCACGACCACCCAGCAGCAGTCCGGCGCCTACACCCTCGGGCTGGACTGGCGGCGGAAGGACGCCGACGACGCCTCGAGCGTGCTCGTCGGCTCGAGCACCAACACCGGCGCCCAGCCCACCGGCGGCTACCGCGTGATGATCGGCGCCACCGACACCGCCACGATCCGGTCCGCGGACGGGAGCGTGGTCCGGGCCGCGGACGCCGCCGCGCTCACGGCGGCGACCAGGCCCGTCGCGCAGTGGAACCGGTTCTCGATCCAGGTCACCCCCGCCCGGATCCGCGTCCTCCTCAACGGCACCCCCGTCAACGCCGTGGACAGGACCGTCGCCGCAGGCGGCTTCATCGGCCTCGAGAACCGCAGCGAGTCCGCGCAGGTCGACTTCCGTGACGTCCAGGTGCAGCCGGGCGTCGCCCTCGGACCGCTCGCCGGGCCCGCCCGCAGGGCCACCCGGGCCAACGGCACGACCCCCAACCCCGGCGGCGAGTCGACCCTCGGCAACCTCGTCGCGGACGCCCAGCGGTGGGCGACCCGCGCCAGCAGCGGGGGCACGGCGCGGATCTCCTTCACCAGTCCCACGGCGCTGAAGGCCGACCTCGTCGCCGGCGGCACCTACCCGGCCACCACGACGTACGCCCAGGCGGCCGCCGCCGTCGCCGACGAGCCGCTGGTCAACATGCGCCTCACCGGCGAGCGGATCAAGACCGTGCTGGAGCAGCAGTGGCAGCTCACGGCCGGCGGCACGGTGCCGAGCCCGGCGTTCCTGCGCCTCGGGGCCTCGTCCGGATTCACCTGGACCCACGACCCCACCCGCCCTCAGGGCGACCGGATCACCGGCATGTGGCTCGACGGAGTCGCGCTCAACCCGACCGGCAACTACTCGGTCACGGTCGGCCAGTCGCTCGCGGCCGGAGCCGACAACTTCCGCGGGTTCACCGCCGGGCTCGTCCCCCAGGTCCGCCAGGCGAGCACGGTGTCGGCCCTCGCGGCCTACGTCGCCGACACCTCCGCCGCCGGCCCGCTCGCCGTGCCGCAGACCCAGCGGGCGATCGGGGTCAGCGTCCCCGGCGGGGCGCAGGCGTCGTACGCCGCCGGCACGACGTACGCCGTCGACCTCAGCTCGTGGTCCTACTCCGCTCCGACGGACCCCCGCGACACCGCCGTCGACGTGACGATCGGGGGCCGGCCCGCCGGGTCGTTCCCGGTGGACGGCACCCGCACCGACAACCTCCTCGACGGGGACGGCACCGTCGCGGTGCGGGCCACGATCCCGGCCGACCTGCCCACCGGTCCCACCACGGTGCGGATCGTCGGCACCACCACCGGGACCACGGTGTCCCTGCCGGTCGCCGTGACCGCCGCCCCGCTCGTCCCGACCCCCACGCCCACTCCCGCGCCCACGCCGACCCCCACGCCGACCCCCACGCCGACGCCCGCCCCGGCGCCGGTCACCCAGGTGAAGCCGACCATGACCGTGAAGGTCAGGCCCGGCACGGTGCTGGCGGGGAGGACGCGAGCGAAGGTGGTGGTCCGCGTGGCTGCCGCCGGGACGACCCCGTCGGGCAAGGTCACGCTGCGGGTCGGGTCGAGGAAGCTCACCGGCCGGCTCCGCGCCGGCCGGGTGACCTTCACCCTGCCGGTCCTCGAGGCGGCAGGCACGACGAGGCTGAGGATCGCCTACGCCGGTGACGACCGCACGCTGGCGGCCGTTCGCACGGTGAAGGTGAGGGTGCACCGGCGCTGACCCGCCCCTGAGTCTCCGACGGTCCGGGGTACCCAGAGCCCCGGGCCGTCGGACCACCACCGCTCGCGGCGGGGCCGTTCGCCGCCGTCGTGGCGGATGGAACCGGTCGGCTCAGGCCGGCGCGAAGGTGAGGCAGTCGGCGGGATCGGCGCCGGCACCCACGTCGACACCGGAGGCGGTGCACTCGAGGTGGTCGTTGTGGCGGCAGTCCGCGCGGTGGCAGGCGCCCACGTGGCCGTGGGCGTCGACGCCGCCCTTGTCGGCGGTGTGGACGAAGGTGCCGCAGGCGGCGCCCGCGGAGCCGGTGACGGTGATCGCACCGGCGTGGCAGTCGTGGTCGTGGTTGTAGGAGCAGCCGTCGACGCTGCACGAGCTGACGATCGGCAGGTTCATGGTGGTCATGTCCCGACGATCCCCCTCGATCGGGCGTCCGTCCAGACAGGACAGGCTTCCCTTGCCGGGACCGGGATCGCCCCGGGCCGTCGGGATGCGCTCGTCCCACGGGGTGGGGCGGTGGCGGTGGAGAGCGACCTAGCGTGGGTGGCCCGTACGCCGAGACCCAGCCTGGAGGAGACGTGGCACACCAGCCCCCGAAGGACGTGCAGGAGGCGGCGCAGCGCGCCGTCCGGTGGATCGAGGAGGGCAGGGCCGGCAAGGGCTTCACCGACGTCGGGCGCCACCGCGCCCACCAGCTCGCCGACGGCAAGGACGTCAGCGACGCCGACGTGAAGAAGATGCAGGGCTACTTCGCGCGGCACACCGTGGACAAGGACGCCGAGGGCTTCACGCAGGGTGGCGACGGCTTCCCCTCGCCCGGTCGCGTGGCCTGGGACGCCTGGGGCGGCGACCCCGGCGAGCGGTGGGTGAAGGGCATCGACGTCGACTGACGCGTCGGGACGGGAACACCACCCGTCCCTGCGACGGTTGTGACCGTGCGGGCGCCGGCGACCGGCGCCCCCGACGACATCAGGAGACCAGCATGCGCGCAGCCAGCTACGACACCTTCGGCGGTCCCGAGGTGCTGACCGTGGGAGAGCGGCCCGACCCGCCCGTCGGGCCGGACTCCGTGCTCGTCCGGGTCCGGGCCACCAGCGTGAACCCCGTCGACTGGAAGGTGCGCGAGGGCCACCTGAGCGGCGCCTTCCCCCACCACCTGCCGATCATCCCCGGCTGGGACGTCGCCGGGGTCGTGGAGGCGGTCGGGCCGGCGGTGCGCACCGGCGTCCGGGTCGGGGACGAGGTCTGGGGCTACGTCCGCCGCGACGACGTCTCCCAGGGCACCGCCGCCGAGCTGGTCCCGGCTCCCGAGCGGACCGTCGCGCTCAAGCCGCCGTCGATGTCCTTCGAGGAGGCGGCCGCCGTCCCGCTCGCGGGCCTCACCGCCCACCAGGCGCTCATCGAGCTGCTCGAGGTCGGTCCCGGCGATCGCGTGCTGGTGCACGCCGCCTCCGGCGGGGTGGGGCAGCTCGCCGTGCAGATCGCCGTGGCCCGCGGTGCCGAGGTCGTCGGCACGGCCTCACCCGCCCACCACGACCTCGTGCGCGAGCTGGGCGCGACCGTCGTGCTCGACCACCACGCCGGTCTCGTCAGCGAGCAGCTCGCCGCCCACGGCGGCCCCGTCGACGCGGTGCTCGACCTGGTGGGCGGCGACGCCCTCGCGGACGCGGCGGCCCAGGTGAAGGACCCGGCCCGGGTGGTCAGCATCATCGACCCGGGCGCGGTGGCCGAGATCGGCGGCCGCTACCTCTTCGTGCGCCCCGATCGTGACGGTCTCGACGCGCTCGCCGCCCTCGTGGAGCAGGGGCAGCTCCGCGTGACCGTGGCGCGCACGTTCCCGCTGGACGAGATCGCCGACGCGCACCGGCTCTCCGAGGAGGGGAGCCCCGGCGGCAAGATCGTCGTCACGGTGTGAGGGGCACACCTGTCTCCCCTGGGGTGATGTCCACCCCCCTCACGGTGGCTAGCGTCGACCGAGCCATGGACAGTGACGACCCGACCCTGCTCACCATCACCTACACCAGCTCCGCGATGCAGCTGATGTCGGTCGCCGAGTTGGTCGACCTCATCGAGCAGATCCGTCCGAAGAACGAGCGGCTCGGTGTGACCGGCCTGCTCCTCTACAGCGGCGGCACCGTCATCCAGACCCTCGAGGGGCCCGAGGACGTCATCGACGGGCTGTTCGGCGTGATCACCGCCGACGCCCGCCACACCGACGTGCGCGTGGTGGACCGCAGGTACGTCGACCAACGGGCGTTCGCGACCTGGTCGATGGGCTTCCGCAACGTCACCGCCCGCGAGATCGCCGACCTGCAGGACTTCGGCGACTTCGCCCGGCAGTCGGTCGGCGACGACCTCAGCTCGCACGCCGTCGCCGCCTTCGGCCTCCTCGACACCTTCCGCGTCAACGCCGTCTGACCCCCGGGGGCGGCTTGGGCCGCGCGTCGTAGGGTCGGATCCATGCAGACTCGCACCCTCGGCAACCAGCAGGTCGGCGCCATCGGCCTGGGCCTGATGACCTTCGACCAGACCGGCACCCAGCCTCGACAGCAGCTCGTCGACACCGTCTCCGCCGCGCTCGACGCCGGCGTCACCCTCTTCGACACCGCCGACGCCTACGGCCCCGGCGACGAGAAGGGGGCCGGCGCGCAGGGCGAGAACGAGCGCCTCATCGCCTCCATCCTCGACGAGCTGGGCGTGCGCGACCGCGTCCTGCTCGCCACCAAGGGCGGCCACGTCCGCACCGAGGGGGGTGGCTGGGACACCGACAGCTCCGCCGACCACCTCCGCAGCGCCGTCGACGAGAGCCTGCAGCGCCTCGGCGTCGAGCAGGTCGCCCTGTGGCAGCACCACCGCCCCGACCCGGAGGTCCCCTACGACGAGGTCATCGGCACGCTCGCGGAGATCGCCGACAGCGGCAAGGTCGCGCACATCGGCCTCTCCAACGCCGACCCCGACCAGATCCGCGCCGCCCACGCCGTGCTGGGCGAGCGCCTGGTCAGCGTGCAGAACCAGTTCAGCCCCAAGTTCCGCTCCAGCCGGCCCGAGATCGAGGTCTGCGAGGAGCTCGGCCTGGCCTTCCTGCCGTGGAGCCCGCTCGGCGGCCTGTCCGACGCCAAGGAGCTTGCTGACAAGCACCCAGCCTTCGCCGAGATCGCGGGCGAGCGCGGGGTGAGCGCCCAGCAGGTGGCGCTCGCCTGGGAGCTCGCGCAGTCGCCGGTGGTCATCCCGATCCCCGGCGCCAAGCGCCCCTCCTCCATCACCGACTCCGCCGCAGCGGCCGACATCGAGCTCAGCGCCGACGAGGTGTCCCGGCTCGACGCCAGCTGACACCCGCCCGACACGTGCCTCCCGCGGGCGTCGTGGGGGATCGACGAACGGTCCCCACGGCGTCCCGCACGGCCGTCCCGACAAACTTGACTCGTTCAAGAAAAGTCGGCAGGGTGGGAGCGATGGACGACAGCGAGTTCGAGCACCTGCTCCGCGGCGCCGACCTGCGGGTCACCCGGCCGCGTCTCGCCGTCCTGCGCGCACTCCGCCAGCACCCCCACGCCGACACCGGCTCCGTCCTCACGGCCGTCCGCCTCGAGGAGCCGGGCGTGTCGCACCAGGCCGTCTACGACGTCCTCGGCGTGCTGTCCGAGTCCGGCCTGGTCCGCAGGATCCAGCCCGCGGGCTCGCCGGCCCGCTACGAGCTGCGCGTGGGCGACAACCACCACCACGTCGTGTGCCGCTCGTGCGGCGTGGTCGCCGACGTCGACTGCGCCGTCGGCGTACGCCCCTGCCTGCACGCCGCCGACACCCACGGCTTCGTCGTCGACGAGGCCGAGGTCACCTACTGGGGCACCTGCCCCGCCTGCACCGCCGCCTGATCCGCACCTGACCCGCACCTGAGCCACATCCGTACCCCCGGAAGGAAAGCCATGACCGACAGCCAGGACAACGACGTCACCGAGAGCCCCCAGGGGGTGGACCGGAAGGCCGCGGCCGGCTGCCCGGTCATGCACGACTCCGCCGCCGCCGAGGGCAGCGAGAGCGAGAACCCGGCGATCGACTCCCCGACCCCCGTGGCCGGCGGCCGTCCGCACAGCATCCGCGACTGGTGGCCCGAGCAGGTCGACCTGTCGGTGCTGCGCGCCCACTCCTCCAAGGTCGACCCGCTGGGCGAGGACTTCGACTACGCCTCGGCCTTTGCCTCCCTCGACGTCGACGCCCTCAAGCGCGACATCGCCGAGGTGCTCACCACCTCCCAGGACTGGTGGCCCGCCGACTTCGGTCACTACGGCGGCCTGATGATCCGGATGAGCTGGCACTCGGCCGGCACCTACCGCATCTACGACGGGCGCGGCGGCGCCGGCGACGGCGGGCAGCGCTTCGCCCCGCTCAACAGCTGGCCCGACAACGCCAACCTCGACAAGGCCCGGCGCCTCCTGTGGCCGGTCAAGCAGAAGTACGGCCAGAAGATCTCGTGGGCCGACCTCATCGTCCTCGCCGGCAACGTCGCGCTGGAGGACATGGGCTTCGAGACCTTCGGCTTCGCCTTCGGCCGGCAGGACGTGTGGGAGCCCGAGGAGATCTTCTGGGGTCCCGAGGACACCTGGCTCGGCGACGAGCGCTACACCGGCGACCGCGAGCTCGAGGAGTCGCTCGGTGCGGTCCAGATGGGCCTGATCTACGTCAACCCCGAGGGCCCCAACGGCAACCCCGACCCGCTCGCCTCGGCGCGCGACATCCGCACCACCTTCGCCCGGATGGCGATGAACGACGAGGAGACCGTCGCCCTCATCGCCGGCGGCCACACCTTCGGCAAGACCCACGGCAACGGCAACCCCGACCTGATCGGTCCCGAGCCCGAGGGCGCCCCGATCGAGAACCAGGGCCTCGGCTGGATCAGCGAGCACGGGTCCGGCAAGGGCGAGGACACCATCACCAGCGGCCTCGAGGTCACCTGGACCGACGTGCCGACCCAGTGGAGCAACCGCTACTTCGAGATCCTCTACGGCTACGAGTGGGAGCTCACCGAGAGCCCCGCGGGCGCCAAGCAGTGGGTGGCCAAGGACGCCGAGGCGATCATCCCCGGCCCCACGCCCGACTCGCCGAAGCGCAAGCCGACGATGCTCACCTCGGACCTCGCCCTGCGCGTCGACCCCGAGTACGACAAGATCTCGCGCCGCTTCCTGGAGAACCCCGAGGAGTTCTCGCTGGCCTTCGCGAAGGCCTGGTACAAGCTGCTCCACCGTGACATGGGCCCCGTCACCCGCTACCTCGGCCCCTGGGTGCCGGAGCCGCAGCTGTGGCAGGACCCGGTGCCGCCGGTCGAGGGTGACCTCGTCGGCGACGACGACGTCGCGACCCTCAAGGCCGCCGTCCTCGACTCCGGCCTGAGCGTGTCGGACCTGGTCAGCACGGCGTGGGCCTCCGCGTCGTCGTACCGCCACACCGACAAGCGCGGCGGCGCCAACGGTGCCCGCATCCGCCTCGAGCCGCAGCGCGGCTGGACGGTCAACCAGCCCGAGGAGCTCGACCGCGTCCTGCAGGTGCTCGAGTCGGTCCGCTCGGACTTCAACGGCCGCGGCGGTGCCCAGGTGTCCCTGGCCGACCTCATCGTGCTCGGTGGGTCGGCGGCGGTCGAGAAGGCCGCCCGCGACGCCGGCGTCGAGGTGGGCGTGCCCTTCCACCCGGGCCGCACCGACGCCACCCAGGAGCAGACCGACGTCGACTCGTTCCGGGTCCTCGAGCCGCGCGCCGACGGGTTCCGCAACTACGTCCGTCCCGGCGAGAAGCTCCAGCCCGAGAAGCTGCTGGTCGACCGCGCCTACATGCTCGACCTCACGGCGCCGCAGATGACCGTCCTGGTCGGCGGTCTCCGCGCGCTGGGCGCCAACCACGGCGGATCGTCGCACGGCGTGCTGACCGACCGGGTCGGTGTGCTGAGCAACGACTTCTTCGCCAACCTGCTCTCCCCGGGCACCCGGTGGAAGGCCTCGCAGGACACGGAGAACGTCTACGAGATCCAGGACCTTGCCACCGGCGACGTGAAGTGGACCGCCACCGCGGTCGACCTCGCGTTCGGCTCGCACTCGCAGCTGCGGGCGCTGGCCGAGGTCTACGCCAGCGAGGACGCCCGCGAGAAGTTCGCGCGCGACTTCGTGACCGCGTGGGTCAAGGTCATGGACAACGACCGGTTCGACCTCCACCGCTGAGGGCCTGACCGGACTCCCGGCCATCATGGGATCGCGGACGGAGCACTTCGAGGGTGACGACCTCGCGGCCGACACGTGGGTGCCGCACTATCTGCCCCACTGGTCGTCCCGCGAGGGCACCCGGGCGTCGTACGACGTCGCGGGCTCGGTGCTCCGTCTGCGCATCCCCACCGGCCAGGGCCTGTGGTGCCCCGAGCGCCACACGCCGGCGCTGCGGACCTCGACCATCGCGTCGGGTCTCTTCGCCGGCGCGCTCGGGTCCACCGTCGGCCAGCAGCCGTTCGCCGACGGCCTGACGGTCACCGAGGATCAGGACCCGTTCCGTGGTTGGCTGCTCACCGGCGGTCGGCTCACGGTGCGCGCCCGCGCCGACGTGACGGCCCGGTCGATGGTCTCGGTGTGGCTGACGGGCTTCGAGGACGAGCCCGAGCGGTGCGGCGAGGTGTGCGTGTTCGAGGTGTTCGGCGACACCGTGGTCACCGACCCGGCCGCTCCGTCGGCGGGCGTCGGAGCAGGCGTGCACGCCTTCCGCGACCCGGCGCTGCGCGAGGACTTCTCGGTCACCCCGCTCGCCCTCGACCTGCGGGAGTGGCACGACTTCACCGTCGAGATGGGCCCGGCCGGTTGCAGGTGGTCGGTCGACGGCAGGCCGGTGCGGACCTCCGACCAGTGCCCGCGCTACCCGCTCCAGCTCTTCGTCGGGGTCTTCGACTTCCCCGACCGCGACGACGGCACGCTGGCCGACCACGAGCCGACGCTCGAGGTCGACTCCATCGAGCACGTCGTCGGCTGACTGTCACACCGGGACGTCGGGCGGCGTCCCATGTCGAGACCCCCTCGACCCAGGAGACCGCCATGACGAGCCCGACCCACCACCCCGGCCACACCGGCCAGACCAGCGAGACCAGCGAGCCGCGCGTGCCGCCGACCGAGATCACCGGCCTCTACGGAGGACTGATGAAGGTCGCGATGCGCCGGGTGCTCGGCGGCGTCCCGTTGGGGGCGCGGGTGATGTGGCACCACCGCGGCGTGCTGGGCGACACCATGAGGTTCGGCCGACGGGCCGAGAAGTGGGACCGGCTCGACCACACGCTGGCGACGCTCGCCACCATGGCGGCGGCCGCCGAGGTCGGCTGCGGCTTCTGCCTCGACCTGCACTACTTCCGCTCCCGCGACCAGGGGCTTTCGCTCGAGAAGGCCTCCGAGGTCCGGCGGTGGCGGACGTCGGAGGCGTACTCGCCGCTGGAGCGCGGCGTGATGGAGTACGCCGCGGCCATGAGCCGCACGCCCGTCGCCGTCACCGACGAGATGGCCGCCGCGCTGCTGGCCGAGCTGGGCCCCGACGGGTTGCTCGAGCTCACCGCCCGCGTCGGGGCGATGAACATGACCGCCCGGGGCAACGTGGCGCTCGGGATCCGCTCCGAGCACTACGCCGAGGCCTGCGGGCTGCCGCCGATGGCGCCGGCCGTGGCCGTGGCGTCGGCGCCATGAGCGGCGACCCGTTCCTCGAGCACCGCAACCTGCTCTTCACCGTGGCCTACGAGCTGCTCGGCTCGGCGGCCGACGCCGAGGACGTCGTGCAGGAGTCGTGGCTCAAGTGGGACCGCGTCGACCGGGACGAGGTGCGCGACCCGCGCGCGTACGTCGTCCGCATCGTGACGCGGACCGCGCTCGACCGGCTGCGCACCGTGGCCCGGCGTCGCGAGGACTACGTCGGGCCGTGGCTGCCGGAGCCGCTGCTCACGGGCCCCGACGTGGCCGACGACGTCGCGCTCGCCGACTCGCTGTCGACCGCCATGCTGCTGGTGCTCGAGACCCTGGCGCCGACCGAGCGGGCCGTCTTCGTCCTGCGCGAGGTCTTCGACCTCCCCTACGACGAGCTGGCCGAGGCGGTCGGCCGCACCCCGGCCGCCGTGCGCCAGATCGCTCGTCGGGCCCGGGCGCACGTGGCGGAGCGCCGACCGCGGGGCGCGGTGTCCCGGGCCGCCACCGAGCGGGCGACCCGGGCGTTCCTCGCGGCCATCGAGACCGGCGACCTGCAGGCACTCGCCGACCTGCTCGCGCCGGACGTGGTGGCGTTCGGCGACGGAGGCGGCGTCAAGCAGGCGATGCCGCGGCCGGTGCTGGGCCAGGACCGGGTGGTGCGGCTGCTGGGCCTGGGCATCACGACCATGGCGGGACGGATGAGCGCCGAGCCGGCCGAGGTCAACGGGTCGCCCGGGCTGCTGCTGCGCCTCGACGGCGAGGTGGACAGCGTGATGACGCTGCAGGTCGAGGACGGTCTCGTGACCGCGCTCTACACCGTGCGCAACCCCGAGAAGCTGGCCCGCCTGCTGGATCCCGCCGACCTGACGCGATGACGCCCTCCGCCGCCGGCCGGCTGTGCCGCTAGGCTCACGCCAGCGTCGCGTGCCGGTGGCAGACCGTGCCAGGCATGGAGGCGCCGGACACGAAGGAGCACGACCATGACGTCGTCCCCTTCGCCCTCACGTGGCTGAGGGCGACACGACCAGGCTGGTGGCCTGGGCCCACGAGATGCGGTCGGTCCACGACCGGCTGCGGGCGGCCCACCGGGTGGCGCAGGACGAGGTGGGCCAGGGACGCGCGCCGTCGGCGAGCCGCGACCTCCTGCTGTTCTGCCGCGGCTTCTGCACCGCCCTCGACGGGCACCACCGGGGTGAGGACACCATCCTCTTCCCCGCAGTGGCGGCCGAGCACCCGGACCTGGCGGAGCCGCTGCGCACGCTGGTGCAGGACCACGCGATAATCGGCCACCTCGTCGGTGCGCTGCGGGCGGCGGTCGACGCGGCCGCGGACCCCGCGACGCTCGGGCGTCACCTCGACGGCATCGGCGCGATCATGGAGTCGCACTTCCGCTACGAGGAGCGGACCCTGCTCGGCCTCCTGGAGCGGCTCGAGCTCACAGCGCCCGTGACGCAGGTCCTCGGTCCGCTCTAGCGTGGGTGCATGGCCGACCACGCGACGCCCAACCTGCCCTCGCGCGACCTCGACGCGACGGCCGGGTTCTACGCCGCGCTCGGCTTCCGCGCGACCTTCCACGACCCCGGCTGGCTGATCGTCGAGCGCGGCACCGTCGTGCTCGAGTTCTTCCGCGACCCGGGCCTCGACCCGGCGAGCACGGCGGCCGGGTGCTGCCTGCGGCTCGACGACGTCGACGCGATGTACGCCGTCTGCGTCGCCGCCGGCCTGCCGCAGACCCACGTGGGCTGGCCGCGCCTGCACCCGCCGCGGGTCGAGGAGTCCGGCATCCGCATCGGGGCGCTGGTCGACGCCGACGGCAACCTGCTGCGCCTGGTGCAGAACCCCTAGCCGTCGACCGCCGCGTCGCCGACGCGGATCGTCCCCGACGACAGCAGCCGGAAGACGGTGCCACCGCGCGGGGAGCGCAGCGCCGTCATCTCCCCCGGGCCCAGCCAGTCGTCGAGGAGGCGGCACGGCGCGGCGATCCGCACGACCTCCAGCTCGACCTCGCCGATCCGGAGGCGCTCGCCCGGCCGGGTCGGCAACGGGCCGTGGGTCAGGGTGACGTTGCGGCGGGTCAGGCCGGGGTCGACCGGTCGGCCGAGCGCCTCGGCCGCGGCCTCGAGGTCGTCGAGCGCCTGCACGGTGACATGCCGGTGCTTCGCGCCGTGGTAGCGGTCGCCGACCAGGCCGACGCCGGCCTCCGCCTCGACGGAGGCGACCGACTTCGTCGGCAGCCTTCGGCCGGGCGCGACGTGGAGTGAGTGCACACGGGAAACCACGGTGCGACCGTACGTCGGGCGCGGCAGGATCTCCTCCGTGACCCCGACCGACCTGCTGGACCCGAAGTCCGCCCTCCTCCACTACCTGCAGGAGGCGCGGGACGCCCTGCTCTGGAAGCTCGAGGGGCTCGGCGAGCGTGACCTGCGGCTGCCCCGCACCCCGACGGGCACGAACCTGCTCGGCATCGTGCGGCACGCGGCCAACGTCGAGGTCGGCTACTTCGGTCCCACCTTCGGACGGGACTGGCCGGACCCCGGTGCGGCGCTGCTCGTCAGCGACGAGGAGGCCGAGGCGGACCCGCAGGCCGACTGGTGGGTCCCCGCGGACGTGCCCGCGGCCGACGTCGTCGCGTTCTACCGCTCGGTGTGGGCGTTCAGCGACGCCACCATCGCCGACCTGCCGCTCGACGCCCGAGGCTCGGTGGCGTGGTGGCACCCGGACCGGCGCGAGGTCTCGCTGCACCGGATCGTCCTGCACGTCATCAGCGACACCACCCGGCACGCCGGCCACGCTGACATACTGCGCGAGGGCGTCGACGGCGGTGCCGGCATGAAGGTCGCCGCGAGCAACCTGCCCGACGACGTCGACTGGCCGTCGTACGTCGCGAGGCTGACGGCGGTCGCCGAGGAGTTCCCGGCGACGTAGGCCCGGGGCCCTCACCGGCCGGGAAAACGGCGGGCGCACTGTCGGTGGCGACACCTAGGCTGCCGGGGTGGCCACGGACGAGATGGACCCGGTCCCCGCAGACCCCTCCGCGCCGCAGCTCGAGGCCCACCTGCCCCCGGGCGTGACGCGCGGTCCCGAGACGCTGCGCGCCTTCCGCGCGGTGCTGGGCAACACCCTCGTCGCCAACGTCACCTCGAGCTACCTGTGGTTCGCCCTGACCTTCTGGGCCTACCTCGAGACCCGCTCGGTGATGGCCACCGCCATCATCGGCGGCGGCTTCATGCTGTTCACGGCCGTCCTCGGGACCTGGTTCGGCACCCTGGTGGACCGCCACCGCAAGAAGCAGGTCATGGTGATCTCCTCGACCGTCACCCTGGTCACCTACGCCGCGTCGGGCGGCCTGTGGCTGCTGCTCGGCGAGGACCGGCTGGCCGACTGGGGCAGCGCCTGGTTCTGGCTGTTCTCCGCGGTGATCCTCGTCGGTGGTGTCGTTGAGAGCCTGCGCAACATCGCGCTGTCCACCACGGTCACGCTGCTCGTGCCCGAGGACGACCGCGACAAGGCCAACGGGCTCGTCGGCACGGTGCAGGGCGTGGCCTTCATGATCACCAGCGTCTTCAGCGGCCTGAGCGTCGGCCTCATCGGCATGGGCTGGACGCTCGCGGTGGCGATCGCGCTGACCGGCGCCTCGCTGCTCCACCTGCTGCCCATCACCATCCCCGAGCTCGAGCCCCAGCCCGAGGAGGGGGCCTCGCGCTTCGACGTCCGGGGAGCGGTCGCGGCGATCCGGGTGGTGCCCGGGCTGGTGGCGCTGATCCTGTTCTCGACGTTCAACAACCTGGTGAGCGGCGTCTACATCGCGCTGATGGACCCCTACGGCCTCACGCTGTTCAGCGTCGAGGCGTGGGGGATCGTCCTCGGCGTCACCGGCATCGGGTTCGTCGTCGGTGGCGGCCTGGTCGCCAAGCTGGGCCTCGGCGCCAACCCGGTGCGCACGCTGCTGCTGGTCAACCTCGGCGTGGCGGTGCTCGGGATGACGTTCACCCTGCGCGAGTGGGCCTGGCTCTACGTCCTGGGCCTGTTCGCCTTCATGTGCATCATCCCCGCGGCCGAGTCGGCCGAGCAGACCATCCTGCAGCGCGTCGTGCCGTTCCGCACCCAGGGCCGGGTCTTCGGCTTCGCGCAGAGCGTGGAGCTCGCCGCGAGCCCCGTCTCCGCCTTCCTCATCGGGCCGATCGCCGAGTTCTGGCTGATCCCCTACATGGACTCCGGATCCGGGCGCGACACGTGGGGCTGGCTGCTCGGTGACGGTGAGGCGCGCGGCATCGCCCTGGTGTTCCTCGCGGCGGGCGCCATCATGCTCGTGACGGTGCTGGTCGCCCTGGCCTCGGCCCCCTACCGGCGGCTCTCGCGGGCCTACGCCGCGGCGCCGCCCCAGCAGCTCGAGGCCCGACCGGCCGACTGACACCGCCGGATCTTTACCCCACGAAGGGTCTGTCCAACGAGGACATCTTCGGCTTAGTGTCGGCCGAGCAGGAAGTCGTCGTGGCCGATCGAGCCCGCCTACCTGCCTCTCGGAAAGGAACAATCTCGTGAGATCCACGACCCTTGGGCTGTCCTTGGCCCTCATCACCGGAGCAGGCGCGCTGACCCTCGCCCCCTCCAGCGCCGCCCCCGCGGCGGACAACCGCAGCACCGGCGGGGAGGCACGTTCGGCCACCTCCGACCACGTCCTGCCCAACCCGGAAGCCGAGAAGCAGGACGCCCTCCGCCAGCAGGCCTGGGCCGACGTGCTGAGCGGCGAGGCCGCGCCGCAGACCATCAGCGGCAACTCCGTGCTCAAGGTCGGCAAGGAGCCCGCCGCACGTCGTGCCAACGCCCGCGCCGGCAAGGCCACGACGCAGGACCAGTACGTCGAGCTGAGCAACGAGCGCACCGACAAGGTGTTCGTGTTCCTCGTCGACTTCGGCACCCAGCGCCACCCGAACTTCCCCGACCGCGACACCGACCCGGCCACCGCCGGTCCCGTCACCTACGAGGGCCCCGGGTTCAACGAGATCCCCAAGCCGGGGGCCAACGACAACTCGACGCAGTGGCGCGAGAAGTACACCAAGCGCTACTACCGCGACCTCTACTTCGGCGACGGTGAGCTCGCCGACTCCCTCAAGAGCTACTACGAGCGCCAGTCCTCGGGCCGCTACAGCGTCGAGGGCATGGTCACCGACTTCACCACCGTCCCCTACAACCAGGCGCGCTACGGCCGCAGCAACGGCTACCCCTGCACCGGCAACGTCTGCAACAACACCTGGAACCTCGTCCAGGACGGCATGACCCAGTGGGTCGCCGACCAGAAGGCCGCCGGCAAGACCGACGCCCAGATCAAGCGCACGGTGTCGCAGTACGACATCCGCGACCGCTACGACTTCGACGGCGACGGCAACTTCGACGAGGCCGACGGCTACATCGACCGCTTCCAGATCATCCACGCCGGCGGCGACCAGGCCGACGGTGACCCGATCTACGGCGAGGACGCCATCTGGAGCCACCGCTGGAAGGCGTTCCAGAACACCGGCCAGGGCCCGTCCGTCGACGGCGTCCCCAACGCCGACGGCGGCACCCAGATCGGCAACACCGGCATCTGGGTCGCCGACTACACCGTGCAGCCCGAGAACGGCGGCATCTCCGTCGTGGCGCACGAGTACGGCCACGACCTCGGCCTGCCCGACCACTACGACACCGCCGCCTCCGGCGACAACCCGGTGAGCTGGTGGACGCTCATGGCGCAGAGCCGGGTCTCCGCCGCCGGCGACCAGGGCATCGGCACGCGTGCCGCTGACCTCGGTGTCTGGGACAAGCTCCAGCTGGGCTGGCTCGACTACGAGACCGTGGTCGCGGGCCAGGACCGCACGATCGACCTCGGCCCCCACGAGTACAACTCCGACAAGGCCCAGGGCGTGGCCGTCGTGCTCCCGGACAAGCAGATCCCGACCGCGCTGCCCGCCCCGCCCGAGGGTGCCAAGCAGTGGTACAGCGGCAGTGGCAACGACTACAAGTCGTCGATGTCCCGCGCCGACCTGGCCGTCCCGGCCGGGACCACCACGCTGTCGCTGAAGGCCGCGTGGAACATCGAGGAGGACTACGACTACGGCTGGTTCGAGGTCGAGTCCCCCGTCGGCAGCGGCACCTGGACGGCGATCGACACCACCTCGATCGACCCCGACACCGACACCGACACCAACCCGACGAACGACCCGGCCAAGGAGCCGGGCATCGACGGGGTCAGCAACGGGTTCGTCACCGCCACGTTCGACCTGTCGGCCTACGCCGGCCAGACGATCGGGTTCCGTGCCCGCTACGCCACCGACGGCGCCGTCCAGGGCCAGAACCCCGCCCTGGCGTGGTCCGGCCTGCTGGTCGACGACATCAAGGTCACCAACGGCACGACGACCGTCTTCGCCGACGGCGCCGAGACGTCGCCCAACGGGTGGACGCTGGCCGGCTTCTCCTCCGTGGGAGCCAGCTTCAACACCGCCTACGACCAGTTCTACCTGGCCAGCAACCGCCAGTACGTCTCCTACGACAAGTACCTCCAGACCGGTCCCTACAACTTCAGCTTCCCGGACCGGCCTGACTTCGTGGAGAAGTTCCCCTACCAGGACGGCCTGCTGGTCAACTACTGGGACTCGTCGTACTCCGACAACAACACCAGCCAGCACCCCGGCAGCGGCCTGGTGCTGCCCGTCGACGCCAACCCGGAGCCGCACTACAACCTCCAGGGCCAGGCGTGGCGCGGTCGCATCCAGACCTACGACGCTCCGTTCGGTCTGGAGAGGTCCGACTCGTTCTACCTCACGGCCGGCGGGCGTCGCAGCCTGATCCGTGGTCGCGGACCGAACCCGGTCTTCGACGACACCGACCCGAACCGCTACTTCGCGCCCTACGTCGCCGCGGGCCTGCCCCGGGTCGGCGTGAAGGTGGCCGGAGCCGGTGTGCAGATCGAGGTGCTCTCGCAGAGCGGCACCAGCATGCGGATCCGCGTGAACTGACCCCGAGGGACCGACTCCGTCGGTCCTGACGACACGGTCGCACGAAGGGCCGGGAGCCGATGGCTCCCGGCCCTTCGTGCGTCAGCCCTCGACCCGTACGACGCTCGCCTCGACCACGGGTCCGCCGCAGCCGGTGGCGACGAGGTCGGGCGCCCCCGTCACGGCCACCCGGTCGCCGGCCACCAGGTCGGCCGCCGGCGGGCCGGTGATCGTCCACGTGATGGCGTTGTCGTCGCGCACGACGACGCAGTCGCCGACCTGGACCACCTCTCCCACGACGCGCACCTTCTCGAGGCCCTCGCTCGGCGGGGTGGTGGTGCCGGCGGTCGGCTCGGTGGGCGGCGGCTTGGTGGGCTCGGTCGTGGGCTCGGTCGTGGGCTCGGTCGTGGGCTCAGTCGTGGGCTCAGCGCTCGTCGTCGGCTCGGTCGCTGACCCGGTCGGGGCGTCGTCCTGCTCGCCGCAGGCGCCGAGCGCCACGGCGAGGAGGAGGACCGACGAGGCGACCGCGGTGGCGCGCCGGCCTGCCCGCGTGCGGGGCTGGATGGGGGGCTGCATGGGGATGGGACGCGGGGCAGCCTCCGACGGCTCCCGTCAGGCGGGCATCCGCGCCCGGAGGAACCGCACGGTGCGGTCCATCGCGGCGACGAAGGCCGGGCCGAACGCGTGGCCGTCGTCGTACCACTCCAGGGTCGCGTCGACGCCGGCCCGGGTGAGCGCCTGCTGGGTGGCGCGCGCCCACGGCGGGGGACAGGTGTCGTCGAAGCGTCCGTGGACCATCAGCACCGGCTCGGTGATGTCGCCGAAGGCGGGCCGCGCGGAGACGCCGCGCCAGAACTCGGGGTCCTCGGCCGGCAGGCCGTGCCGGCCGCGGAAGCCGGCCTCGAGCTCGGCGAGGGGGGCGTCGGGTCGCTGGAACTGGGCGAAGTTCTCCGCCTCCAGGCTCGACACGGAGGCCCAGCCGACGCCCGCGGCGAAGGCGCCGGGCTCGGCGGCGAGCGCCTTGAGCATCACCCCGCCGCCCATGGACCGGCCGAAGAGGGCGATCCGGTCGGGGTCGACGCGGACGCCGGGCGAACTGCGCAGCGCCCGCGCGGCGGCGATGACGTCGGCGCTGTAGCCGAGCCGTACGGCGGTCTCGACCCGCGGGTCGTCGGTGGACTCGGCGTGGTTGCGGTAGTCGACGTGCAGCGCGACGAAGCCGCGGTCGGCGAGGAAGCCCCGCTCGCGCGTCATGCCCTGCCCACGGACGTAGTAGGACGGGTCGATGTAGCCGTGCGCGAGGACGACGGCGGGGAACGGGCCGCGCCCGGTCGGCACGTTGAGGACGCCGCTGATCCGCAGCGGCTCGGTCCCGCGACCGGCGGTCGTGGAGGCGAAGGTGACGTCGTACGACGTCCAGGACGCCGTGCGCTCGCGGACCGCGCCGAGCCGCAGGCCGCCGCCGGTGAGGTCGGCCCGGGCGAGCGAGGCGACGGAGATCGGGTGCGCCGGCTCCTCGGCCTCGGGGGACTCCTCGGGGGCCTCCTCGGTCGGCGTCCCGGTGGCCTCCTCGTTCGGGGTCTCCGGCGGCTCCTCGCCCGGTGTCTCGGACGGAGTCTCGGACGGGGCCTCCGACTCGGCCTCCGACTCGCTGGTCGCCGGGGCGGGTGCTGCCTCGGGTTCGGTGGAGCACCCGACGAGCAGCAGCGCAGCGGCGACGGTCACGACCGGGAGGGCGGCTCGGAGCCGGAGGGCAGCCATGCCGACCAGTGTGCGGGACCGCACCCAGCCGGCCTCGTGTCACACCTGCGCCCGCCCGGACGTCGACGGGGCATGATGCGGACGAGAGAGGGATGAGGGCATGGACCGGACCGAGATCTTCGAGGCCGAGCGGCCGCGGCTGCTGGGCATCGCCAGCCGGGTGCTGGCCGACCACGCCGAGGCCGAGGACGTCGTCCAGCAGGCGTGGCTGCGCCTCGAGCGCGCCGTCGCCCGGGACGGCACCGACATCGAGAACCTGCCGGCCTGGCTGACCACCGTGACGACCCGGCTGTGCCTGGACCGGCTGCGGTCGCGGACGCCGGTGCCGGTCGAGGAGGTCGACCTCGGCGAGACGTTCGGCGCGACCGCCTCCGACCCGGCCGACGACGTGGCGCTCGCGGACACCGTGGGCATCGCCCTCCAGGCCGTGATCGACCGGCTCTCCCCCCGCGAGCGGGTGGCCTTCGTGCTGCACGACAGCTTCGGGTTCGAGTTCGGCACGATCGCCGCCGTCCTCGACACCACGCCGGCGGCGGCCCGCAAGCTCGCCTCACGCGCCCGCGCGAAGGTCGCCCAGCCCGCGGCGGAGGACTCTCTCGCCGACTGGGAGGTCGTCGACGCCTTCATGGACGCCGCCCGCGGCGGCGACCTCGAGCGCCTGCTCCAGCTGCTGGCGCCCGACGCCGTCGTCGGCGCCGACGCGGCCGCGGTGCAGGCCGGCACGCCGGCCTCGATCGAGGGGCGCGGCGAGGTCGCCGCCTTCTTCAACGGCAGCGCCCACGCCGCGATGCCCGTCTTCGTCGGCGACCGGCCGGCGTCGGCGTGGTTCCACCGCGGCGCCGCGGCGGTCGTCTTCGACTTCACCGTCGAGCACGGCATGGTCCGGGGGATCACCTTCCGCGCCGAGCCGGAGGTCCTCGCCCGCGTCGTACGCCGCGACGGCGCGGACCCGCGGTAGCCACCGGTCACACCCGGCCCACGCCCGTCGTCGACACCACGAGAACCACGACACATCACACGACAACCCCACGACACCCAGCAGGAGGGAACCATGAAGACCATGACCTGCCGCCAGCTCGGCGGCCCGTGCGACCTCGCGCACCGCGGCGAGACCCACGACGACGTGATCAACGCCCAGGACCAGCACCTCAAGCGGGCCGAGACGGAGGGCGACACCGCCCACCAGCCGGCGCGCGACGAGATGAAGGGCCGCTGGCGCCACCCGAAGAAGTCGCTCGGGTGGTACCGCGACATGAAGCAGGCCTTCGCCGCCCTGCCGGAGGACTGACCGCCTCGAGGGCGGCCGGACTCAGCGGGGGCGGCGCCGGTCGGCGAGCACCCAGGCGGCGGAGGCCGCGGCCGCGGTCACGCCGAGGACCGACGGCCAGGTGCCGACCTTCTTCGCGAGGGGGTGCGAGACGCCCATCGCGGTCCAGTAGCCGGCGGTCAGGCCGAGGGTCAGGGGCGCTCCGCCCACGGACCACCACTGGCGGGCGGCGAGGGCGTTGGCGCCGAGCATCGCGGCACCGCCGAGGGGGCGTACGCCGGTGCGCTGGGCGAGAGCGAAACCGCCGACGAGCCCGCCGGCGAGCAGGGGAGCGGTGGGGAGGCGGCTGAGGTCGGGCACGCGTCGAGCGTAACCAGTGGACCTCCGCCGCCTCCCCGCGGTCGGTCACCCGCGACCGACGCGGCCCTCGCTCCCGGCGGCCCAGCAGACCTTCGAGACGCAGTCGACGGCGTGGTAGCCCAGCTTGCTGACCCGGGTCCAGGTGGCGCCGCCGTCGCGGGTGATGCTCGAGCCGGCCGAGCCGTCGTAGTCACCGGTGGCGACGGCGTACCTCCAGCCGCGGACGAAGGCGACGTCCTCGCCGACGTGGCGCAGGCTCGCGACGGCGGACCAGGTGCGGCCGTCGCGGGTGGTCGCCACGTTGTCGGTGGTGTCGTCGGCGTCCTCGAAGTCCCCGCCGACCGCGATGCCGCGCCGCGGCGAGGCCATGTCGCCGGCGAACCCGCCGGCCGCGGGACCGGCCGGGATGCCGGAGGTGGTCGCGGACCAGGTGAGTCCCCGGTCGTCGGAGCGCAGCACCCGCGCCCGGGCGCCACCGGAGATGATGAACGCGGACCGGCCCGCCGTCACGAGGCAGTTGCCGCTGGCCGCGAAGCCGAACTCCTTCGCCGAGGCCGGCATGCCCTTGTCGGGCAGCAGCGACCAGGTCCGGCCGCGGTCCTCGGTGGAGAGGACCTGCAGCTTGCCGTCGACCGGGTCGCCGAGGACCAGGCCCCTGCGACCGCCGGGGTAGAACGCCATGCAGTCGTAGAACGCGTCCTCGTCGGTGTTGCGGAAGGACTCGGTCCACGACGCGCCGCCGTCGGCCGACCGGTAGATCCGTGACGCCTCGCCGGGGCCGATCGCCAGGACGTGGGTGACGCTGCCGGTGACCTCGACGTCGCGGAAGGACAGCCCCTCGCTCGCCGGAGGGCTGACGTCGAGCCACGTCGTGCCGCGGTCCGTGGTGCGGTAGACCCGCGCGGCCCCGTCGCTCAGGCTCTCGCCGGTGACCCACGCCTCGCGCTTGCTCACCGCGACCAGGCCGCGGAAGTTCTGGTCGGCGTCGACGACGGTCTCGCGCCAGTCGTCGAAGGGGTCAGGTCCGGGGGCCGGCGCGGCGGTCGCCGCGGACGGGAGCAGCAGGAGGGCGGGGACGAGCGCTGGGATGAGGGCAGGGATGAAGGTGGTGACTCCGAGTCGTCGCATGCGGCCACCCTGCTCCGGCGCTCCCAGCCTGTCCAGACCCGTCGGGAGGGGCAACCGGAAGCGGAGTGTCCGGATCCCGGTCTAGCCTCGGCGACATGAGCATCGACGACAGCACCGCCGAGGACGCAACCGACGCCACGGACGTCTGGGTGCCGCCGCCCTGGGAGCCCCCGCTCGACGGCACCGAGGTCGAGCACCTGCTCGGTGCCCTGGGCCGGCAGCGCGCCACGGTGCGGTGGAAGGCCGACGGCCTCGACGAGGCCGGGCTGCGCCACCGCCTCCCCTCCTCGCAGCTCTCCCTGGGCGGGCTGCTGCTGCACCTGGCGATGGGGGAGGACTACTACCTCGTCACCAAGCTGCGCGGCGAGCGGCTCGTCGAGCCGTGGCGCTCGCTCGGCCACGACGGCACCGACGAGTGGGAGTTCACCACCGAGTCGTTGAGCGCCGCCGAGGTGTACGACGCGTACGACCAGGCGGTCCGCCGAAACGACGCCCGGATTGAGGAGGCCCTCGCCGAGGGCGGGCTCGACCTGGTCGCGCACGTCGACGACGGCAACGGCAACCACCCGCGGCTGCGCCGGTTGCTGTTCGACATGATCGAGGAGTACGCCCGGCACACCGGCCACGCCGACCTCCTGCGGGAGGCCGTCGACGGCCGGGTCGGGGAGGACCCGCCGGACGACTGGCAGCCCCCAGCCGGTCGCTGACCGGCCGCTCGTCGGGCGACCGCCCCGTCGCGCGCGTTTGGGCCGGTGCCGGACGGGGCATCCGGTGACCATGTCGACCTACGAGCTGGAGCCCGACGAGCTCCGGTCCAGCGCCGCCGAGCTGCGGTCGGCGGCGACCAGCGCCCGTGCGGCCGACGCCTCCGACGCCGTGGCCGGACTCGGGAGTGCGCTCCCCGGGAGCAGCACCGCCTCGGTGCTGCCGCAGTTCGCCCAGGCCTGGGACGACGGCATCGACGACTGGGCCGGTGCCGTCGACGACTTCGCCGAGGGCCTCGACGCAGCGGCCGCCGATGCGGAGGCCGCCGACGCGCGGGCCGCCGCGTTCCAGGCCTGGCTCGAGAAGTGGCTGGGGGACGGGTCGTGAGCATCACGTGGGGCGACCTCAGGTCGTGGCGGGCCGCGGGCGTGACCTCGGCGAGCGACGAGCTGCGACGCGACGTCCTCGCCCTCGAGAAGGCGCGCGACGCGGTGGCCGACGAAGCGGTCCCCGCCGCGTGGACCGGCCTGGCCCGGGCGGCCGCCGTCGCCCGCCAGGCGACCCTCGTCGGGCGGATGACCACGCACATCGAGGGGCTCGCTGACTTCGAGCGGCAGGTCTACGCGCAGGTCGGGCCCGTCACGACCATCGAGCGCGCCGTGGTCGACATCGAGAACGACGCCTCGGCGCAGCAGTTCTCGATCGACTCCTCCGGCACGGTGAGCGACACCTCGCCGCCGCAGACCTTCGACAACCAGTTCGAGCGCCGGGAGCACCAGGAGGGCCGCCGCAGCCAGCGGGATGCCCTCGTCGCCCGCATGACCGCCGTGCTCGACCAGGCCTACGCGGTGGACTCTGCGCTGGTCGCCGCCCGGCCCCAGGGCTCGTTCAGCGACGACGGCCCGGACTACGTCGTGGACCCCGCGGTCGAGCGCGAGTGGGCCACGATGTCCAACGAGGAGCGCCGCCGGGTGATCGAGCACATCGCCGAGGAGCAGGCCCGCGAGGCGGGCGTCGACGACTTCGAGGTGCGGGTCGAGGACCTCGAGGACGAGGACGGCGACGGCACGGACGACGACCCCAGCACCGACTCCCGGGGCAGCTGGAGCGAGGACGACCGGGTGCTGCGCATCGACGAGGGCAACCTCGACGACCCGACCATCATCGCCACGGTGGCGCACGAGGTCCGCCATGCCGAGCAGCACAAGGCGATCGACGACCTGCCGTGGTGGCCGTGGGAGGACTTCGACGGCCCGCCGGGGGTCAGCCAGGAGGAGGTCGAGGCGTGGGAGGAGAACTTCGACGACTACAAGACCTCCGACGACGACGGCTTCGACGCGTATCGTGACCAGCCCGTCGAGCGCGACGCGCGCGAGGCCGGTGGGGACTACCTCGACGACCTAGACGCCGACGACCTCGAGCGGATCCGGGAGGAGGCACGATGACCGCCCACGCGACCGAGCCGTCCCTCGGCGACCTCGCCGCCACCTGGGCCGCGACCCGGGCACCCGCCGACCTGAGGGCGCTGCGCGACGCCGTACGCGCCTCGCCCGGCTTCGACGTCGGGCTCGACGTGGTCGCAGCGGTGTCGCCCGCCCTAGCCCGGGGCGCCCACGGCGAGGCCGCCTCGGTCGTCGCGGCACTGATGCCGGGAGCCTTCTTCTCGCCGTCGGCGCACGCAGCGCTGGCCGCGGCCCACGCCGGGATGGGCGATGCCGCGCGGGCGACGACGGAGCGCCGGCTGCAGGCGCTCGCGCTGGAGTCGATCCGCAGCACCGGTGACGGCACCCGCGAGCGGCCGTGGACCGTGATCCGCATCAGCGACGAGTACGACGTCCTGCGCGCCGCGCGCCGCACCTCGCGCGAGCAGGCGCTGCTGACCGTCGACGGCAGGTCCCTCGACCGGCACCTGTGCGACGACGGCAGCGAGGCGTGGTTCGAGGTCGGCCGGCTGGTGCGCGCGTGAGGCTCCGGCGCGCCCGCCTCGCGTCCGCCGCCGTGCTCCTGGTGCTGGCCGGCTGCTCGTCCTCCCAGGACGGACGCGACGAGGGCAGCGCCGGCGGCGGCGGCGGGCAAGGCGCGGAGCAGGGCGACCTGGTGGAGGTGCCCGGCGTCCTCCTCGACGGGGACGCGGCCGCCCTCAGCCCCGACGGGGCACGGCTCGCGGTCACGTGCGACGGGCGGCTGTGCGTGTGGTCGACCGCCGACGGCTCGCTGCAGGAGCAGTGGGACGGCGGAGCGGTCGTCGCCTGGGGTGCCGCGGACCGGGTGGCCACGGACCGCGTCGAGGACGGGTCCGTCGACGTCGTCGTCCTCGACCCGACGACCGGCAGAGAGGTCGCCGCCGCCGAGGCCCACCGGGCCGAGGACGTGCAGGACGGCACCGGCGGCGGGCTGCGCGACCTGGCGTTCGCCCCCGACGGCTCGACCCTGGCCGGGGTCGGCGGCGACGGTGTCGTCCGGCTGTGGCCCGCTGACCTCGCGGACGTCGTCGAGGTCACCGGCACCGGCGACGGCGTCGCGGTGGCCTTCTCACCCGACGGCGAGCGTGTCGCGGTGGCGTCCTCCGACGCGGCGGTGTCCGTGCACGACGCCGCGACCGGCGAGCCGGTCGGCTCCCTCGCGGGACCGGCCCAGGGCGACGTCGCCTGGAGCGACGACGGCGCGTCGATCGCCACCGCCTCCTTCGCGCTCGACGACGCGGCGGCGACGACCGTCTGGGACGCCGACTCCTACGACGAGGTGGCGACGCTTCCCCGCGCCGGCCACCACCTCGCCTTCACGCCCGGCTCCGACGCGCTGGTGCTGAGCGCCAAGGACCAGCTCGACGTCGTGCGGTGGGACTGGGCCGGCGACGACGTACGCACCTTCGCCGGGGCCACCGACCCGCCGCGCGCCGTTGTGGCGTCCGCCGACCGCGTCTACGCCGTCAGCCCGCGCGACGGGGTGCTGGCCTGGGACGGGGACGGCGGCGAGCCCACCGTCTTCGAGCCCGCGGAGTGACGTGCCGGCACCCGAGGGCTTCGCCTACGACGTCCGCGGCGACGAGGTCGTGATCAGCCACCACGGCCGGCGCGCGACCGTGCTGCGAGGCCGGGCGGCGGCGCGCTTCCTCGCCGACGTCGAGGACGGCGACGGCGACACGGACCAGGAGCTGATGGCGCGCGTCACCGGCAACTACCGGCGGGGCAACGAGCGGACGGCGAAGGACCACCCCCGCAACAGCGGCCGCTGAGCGCTACTCCGACGGCTCCGGGACGTCGACGTCGACGTCGGCGCAGGACACCTTGGGGTTGAGCCCGGTGTAGTTGAGCGGACCCGCGACGATGTTGAGCGCGATGTCGCTGGCCTCCGAGCAGTTGGTCCGCGTGTCATCGAAGTAGCCGCGCTGGTAGGCGGCGAAGGCGCCGATGACGAGCCAGATCACGATCAGGATGCCGATCAGTCGTCCCACGGGGACCTCCTCGGGTCAGCCGGCCGGGTGGCCGTCGGTGGAGTATCCGCTCGCCGGGCCCGCCCGTGCCACCCACCCAGGGGTGCCGGTGGCCCTAGGGTCGGCCCATGCAGATCATCGCGGTGGTGCTCGCGGCAGGCGCCGCCCTGCTCCACGTCTACATCTGGGTGCTCGAGTCGTTCCGGTGGACCGAGCCGGCGACGCGCCGCACCTTCGGGGTCTCCGAGGCCGACGCACCGGTGCTGGCGCCGATGGCCTACAACCAGGGGTTCTACAACCTCTTCCTGGCGGTCATCACGCTGGTCGGCCTGGCGCTGATGGGGTCGGAGCACGGCACGGGGACCGCCCTCGCGCTCGCCGGCACCGGGTCGATGCTCGCCGCCGCACTGGTGCTCGTCACCCACGACCGCTCCATGCTCCGCGCCGCGCTCACCCAGGGGACGCTGCCGGCGCTGGCCGTGCTGTTCCTGCTGCTGCAGCTCTGAGGCACGTCGGCCGGCGGCACCCGTCGTACGTCATGGGCGTCGGCCGCTCGGGCAGCTGCCCGCCATGACGTCGCCTCCGTACGTCATGGGCGTCGGTCGCGCGGACAGCCGCCTGCCATGACGTCCGCGCCGGGGCGAGGCCTACTGGCCCAGCCAGGCGTGGACCGACGACACCACCGAGGCGCCCTCGCCCGTCGCCGAGGCGACGCGCTTCATCGAGCCCGCGCGGATGTCGCCGCCGGCGTAGATGCCGGGCACCGTCGTGGCGAGGTCCTCCGGTGGCACGTCCTCGACCCACTGCTCGGAGGGGATGTCGCGCCCGGTGAGCACGAACCCGCGCTCGTCGCGCAGCACGACGTCGGGCAGCCAGCCGCACTCCGGGGCGGCCCCCAGCAGCAGGAACAGCCCGCGCGCCTCGACGCGCTCGTGCTCGCCGGTGGTGACGTCCTCCACGTCGAGCCACGCCAGCTGGCCGACGTCGTCGGGACCACCGTCGACGACGCGTGAGGACCCGCGCACCGTGATGCGCGGGTTCCACTCGATCTCGTCGATGAGGTACGACGACATGGTGGCCGTCAGGTCGGGTCGGCGCACCACGATCGTGACGCTGCTGGCGAAGCGAGCGGCGTGGATGGCGGCCTGCCCGGCGGAGTTGCCGCCGCCGACGACCACGACGTGGTCACCGGCGAGCTCGCGAGCAGCCGCCATCGCGGCGCCGTAGTAGACGCCGCGACCGACGAGCTCCTCGAGGGAGTCGACGCCGAGCCGGCGGTAGTTCACGCCGGTGGCCACGAGCACCGCCCGGGCGTGGACGTCGCCGCCGTCGGTGTGGACGACGTGGGGCCCGCCGTCGACCGCCGGGGTGAGCCCGGTGGCCGGCCACCCGGTGAAGAACCGGGTGCCGAAGCGCAGCGCCTGCCCGCGGGCCCGCTGGGCGAGCCGCATGCCGGAGATGCCGCGCGGGAAGCCGAGGTAGTTGCGGATCATGGAGCTGGTGCCGGCCTGCCCGCCGATGGCCTCGGCCTCCAGGCAGATCGTGGAGAGGCCCTCGCTGGAGGCGTACACGCTCGCGGCGAGCCCGGCGGGACCGGCGCCGACCACCACCAGGTCGACCACCTCGTCGACCTCGATGTCGTCGGGACGGCCGTAGAGCTGGTTGGCCAGCGCCCGCACGCTCGGGCAGTGCCCGCACCAGCCGACCATCGAGGAGACGACGGGCCAGCGGCCCTCGTCCTCGGGGCACTGCTCCAGCACCGCGCGGCCGATCTCGCTGTCGGGGTGGTGCACGCCGGCGGGCATCCCCACCCGGCCGAGGTAGTCGAGCAGCTCGCGGGTGAGCGCGTCCTTCTCGGGGGTGATGATGCGGACGCTCTCGATGACGGGCGCCGCGACGGTGGCGTTCCACTCGTTGAGGAGCTCGCCGACCGCGCCGTGGAACTCCTCGTCGCGCGGGCCCTGCGGCATCAGCAGCAGCGCGTCGACCTTGCCGGCGGCGACCGCGTGGCGGAAGGTGCGGTTGTCGTCGCGGAACCGGCTCACGTGGGTCACGATCAGCCGCCGCGCGGTCGGGACGACCTTGCGGGTGCCCCCGATGAGGGCGTAGAGCCGGTCCTGGTCGTGGTCGGTGTCGACGACGAACAGCGCCACCTGCTTGCCGGAGCCGGTCAGCTCCTTGGCGGTCGCCGTGGCCGCGACCTCGTCACCGACGACGCGGACGTCGTACTCCCGGTCGTAGCGGCCGAAGGCCTCGGCCAGCACGTCCGCGTGGTGGGCCGAGGCGATGACGATCGCGGGCGTTCCCATGCGCGAAGCGTAGTGGGGCGGTGCCAACCCGGGAGGGGGGTCCGGCAGCCGGTCAGCCGGTCAGGTTGTGGACGTAGCACCAGCGCCACGACTCGTCGGGCTGGGCCGACTGGACCACCGGGTGCAGCGTCTCGTGGAAGTGCGCGGTGGCGTGCTTGCCCACCGAGGAGTCGCAGCAGCCGACGTGGTCGCACTCCAGGCACTGGCGCAGCGAGACCCAGCGGGTGCCGTCGGCCAGGCACTCCTCGCAGCCCGGGTCGGGCGCCGTCTCCACGACCGGGTGCTCGACGAGGTCGTCGCACTGCCGCCCGCCGGTGAAGGCGAGGCTGCCGGTGCGTACGCCGGCGCGGGCGTCGCTGCCGGCGTCGAGCATCGACTCCTCGATGTCGAGCATGCCGAGCACCTGGCTCACCACCTCCGACGGCACCTTGCCGTTGCTGCGGACCTTGAGCACCTTGGCCCGCTCGGCCTCGATCATCTCCCCGCGGATGCGGGCGTAGAGCTCCGACGGCGTCTCCTCGTCGACGGTCGTGGCCAGCTGCTCCCACGCCGCGAAGGTGCGCTGGTCGAGCCGCGACCGGATCGTCGCGGCCACGCCGTGGTGGTCCTCGTAGTCGAGCTCCTCGAGACGCCCGAACCCCGCGTCGGCGGCCTGCTGCAGCAGGGTGGCGCGGGCCAGCGCGTCCTCGGCGGGGTCGGGTGCGGGTACGCCGAGGAGCCGGGTGAGCAGGGGCAGGGTCAGCCCCTGGATGAGCAGCGTGCCCGCCACGACCGTGAACGCGATCAGGAGCAGCACCTCACGGTGGGGTGCGTCCTCGGGGATGATGAAGGCGGCCGCCAGGGTCACGACGCCGCGCATGCCGGCCCACCCGATGAGGAAGGTCCAGCTCGGCGGGAGGGGGTCGTGGCGGCGCAGCAGCCAGGTCGTGTGCATGTAGGCGAGGCGGACGACCACGACGGTGACGAGGGTGGCCGCGCAGACCAGCGCGATGCGCCCGGTCGGCAGGGTCGACTCGCTCACGTCCTCGAGGATCCAGTCGAGCTGGAGGCCGATGAGGAGGAAGACGGTGTTCTCCAGGACGAAGGCGACGGTGCGCCAAGTGATCCGCTCGGTGATCCGTGACTGCGCCGTCTGGATGATCGGCGCCTTGTGGCCCAGCAGCAGGCCGGCGACCACCACGGAGATGACGCCGGACGCGTGCAGCTCCTCGGCCGCGACGAAGGCCGCGAAGGGCGTGAGGAACGAGATGGCGGTGTCCATCAGCGGGTCGGTGATCCGCTTGCGCAGCCACGCCACGAGGAGGAAGACGCCGATGCCGATCAGCAGCCCGCCACCGGCCGCCCGGACGAAGTCGACGCCGACCTCCGCCAGCGCGACCCCGCCCGCGAGCGCGGCGACGGCGGTGCGGAGGGCGACGAGTGCAGTGGCGTCGTTGAACAGCGACTCGCCCTCGAGGATCGTCACCACCCGGCGCGGCAGCCCGATCCTGCGGGCGACGGCCGTGGCGGCCACCGCGTCCGGCGGGGCGACGACCGCGCCGATCGCGATCGCGGCGGCCCAGCCCACGCCGGGCACCAGCCACTGCACGACCGCTCCGACGGCCGCGGTGGTGACCACGATCAGCAGGACCGACAACCTCAGGATGGTCCCGCGGTTGGCGTTGAAGTCGACGAGCGAGGTCTGGATGGCCGCCGAGTAGAGCAGCGGCGGGAGGAGTCCGAGCAGGACCACCTCGGACTCGAGGTGGATCGTCGGCACGATCGGCACGTACGACGCCGCGGCGCCGACCACGATCAGCAGCAGCGGCGCGGGGACGTGGAGGCGGTCGCTGACGGCGGCGCCGGCCAGGACGACAGCGGCCATCGACACGAGGAGCAGGGCGAGTTCCACAGCTCGAGTCTGGCAGAGGAACGCAGCGGTCCCCGCCGGTCTCGACCGGCGGGGACCGCGTGCATCAGGTCAGCGCACCACGTCGTAGCGCTGGAGGGTCACGCCGTTGCCGTAGGCCGCGTGCTCGACCAGGGCGAGCCGGGTCTTGTCGCCCTCGGCGAAGAGCCTCTTGCCGCTGCCGAGCAGGACCGGGAACACGAGCAGGTGGTAGCGGTCCACCAGGCCGGCGGCGGCCAGGCCCTGGGCGAGGCGCGCGCTGGCGTGCACGTGGATCTCGCCGCCGTCGGTCTGCTTGAGCTCGGCCACCTCGTCGAGCGAGCGCAGCACCGAGGTGTTGTTCCACTCGGGGTCCTGCAGCGTGCTCGAGACGACGTACTTGGGCATCGCGTTGTAGGTGGCGAACTCCTCCATCGACGGCCAGACCGGGGCGAACTCGTCGTAGGACTGCCGGCCCAGGAGGAGGGCGGTGGCGGCCTCGGTCTCGCGGCCCTTGATCTCGTAGGCCGCCTCGTCGAACTCGACGTCCTCGAACGTCCAGCCCGCGTGCGGGTGGTCCCCGCCGCCGGGGGAGTCGATGATGCCGTCGAGGGTGATGAACTCGGTGACGACGATGGGGCGCATGCGTGGTCCTCTCGTGGTGGGGTGGATCGCCGTCAGGAGGCGAGCAGGTCGTCGATCTGGTTGATGGCGAGCGTCGAGCCCTCGACGGCGCCCATGTCGAGCACCTTCTGCAGGGACTCCGCGTCGGCGTAGGTGGCCACGAAGGTGGCCCGGGTGCCGGCGTCGGTCCCGGTGAACCGGAAGACCTGCGACGACTCGGGCATCTCCTCGTTGGGGGTGAAGGTCTCGTCGAGGGCGAAGCCGTCGGTGAAGGTGAAGCCCGTCGGGGCGCTGACGCTCTCGACGTTCCAGTAGGCGTAGTACTTCTCGCCCTCGGGGCTGGTCATGTAGTAGGTCGTGCGGCTGCCCGGGGCCAGCTCGTGGTCGACGAACGTGGCGGGGTAGCCGGGGGGACCCCAGACGCGCTCCAGCTGGCGCGCGTCGGCGTAGACGTCCCAGACCCGCTCCACGGGCGCTGCGAAGTCGGCGGTGATGGTCAGGGTGCGGGCGTCGAGGTCGTGCTGGACGTCGGTGACAGGCATGGCTCAATCCGTTCGGTGGGTGGGGTGGGTGGGCTGGTTGTGCGGGTCTGGCTGGTTGTCCGACTGGTTGTCGGGCTGGAGCGCGCCAGCGAGGAGCTCGTCCATGCGGGAGATGCGGCCGCGCCAGAGGGACTCCAGCTCGGTGAGCAGGGCGCCCACCGACCGGACCGCCTCCAGGTCGCCGCTGGCCAGGGCCTCGCGACCCTGCCGACGCTTGGTGAGCAGGCCGGCCCGCTCCAGCACGGCGACGTGCTTCTGGACGGCCGCAAAGCTCATGTCGTAGCCCTGCGCCAGCGCCGAGACGGAGTGCTCCCCGGCCAGCACGCGGCGCAGGATGTCGCGCCGGGTGCGGTCGGCGAGCGCGTGGAACCAGGCGTCGGCCCGGTCCTCCTGCTCGTCGCGCTCCCTCTCGGTCATGGGACTAACGTACAACCGAACGGTTGTACGTTGTCAAGGGGTCGGCGCGAGGAAGTTCCCAGGGGTGGGGCGGGCGCATGGAGAGCGGGCTCGCGGGGAACGGCTGCCCGCGTGTCGTGCGTCCCGGACCCGGGCCGCACCGGCGCAGACATCGGCGAGAGAGCGGGGCAGGCAGGTGCACAGACTCGTGGCAGGGCTCCGTCTCGGCGGGCGCTACGTCCTGCGGGAGCGCATCGCCTCCGGTGGCATGGCCGACGTCTGGAGCGCCCTCGACGGCGTGCTGCAGCGGGTCGTCGCGGTCAAGGTCATGCGCGCCGACCCCGACAACGAGGAGGTGTTCGCCGAGCGATTCCGCGACGAGGCGCGGCACTCCGCCGCGCTGCTGCACCCGAACATCACCACGGTGTTCGACTACGGCGAGGACGACCACCTGTCCTACCTCGTGATGGAGCTGGCGGTGGGGCTCCCCCTGTCAGCGGTCATCCGCGACCAGGGCGCCCTCGGGCCCGCGACGGTGCGCTCCGTGCTGGCGCAGGGAGCGCTCGCCCTCGGCACCGCCCACGAGGCCGGGGTGGTCCACCGCGACGTCAAGCCGGCCAACATCCTGGTGCGCCAGGACGGCGTGGTGAAGCTGACCGACTTCGGCATCGCCCGTGCCGTGGACGCGATCGGCCACACCCGCGTCGGCGAGATGCTGGGCACGCCCAACTACCTCAGCCCCGAGCAGGCGGTCGGCGGCCGCGCGACGGGCGCCAGCGACCTCTACGCCCTGGGCGTGGTGGCCCACGAGATGCTCACCGGCACCCGGCCCTTCGACCGGGGCACGCCGATCGCCACGGCCATGTCGCACGTGCACGAGCCACCACCGCCGCTGGGCACCGAGGTGCCAGGAGACCTGCGCGAGGTCGTCGCGACGCTGCTCGAGAAGGACCCCGCCCGGCGTCCGGCCAACGCCCACGCCGTCGCGGCGATGCTCGGCGTCGAGACCAGCGAGCTGGCCGGGCTCCACGTCGGCCGGGCGGCCGGTGTGGCGTCGGGTCTGGCGTCAGGTGTGGCGCCGGGAGTCGCGTCGGACGGGCCGACCGGCCCCCTCGCGGAGCCTGCCCCGACCGGGCCGGCTGCGGTCGAGGAGCTGCTGGACCCCCGGCTCGACTAGCGCACGGAGGTCCGGGCCGACGCGTCGGCGGACCGGCGGGTCGCCTGGTCGAGCAGCGCGGCGAGCGCCGCCGGCTGGGTCCACATCGGCCAGTGCCCCGAGTCGAGGTCGACCAGCTCGAGCGCCGTGGCGTCCGCGAGCTCCGGCACGTCGCCCGACGCGATCCACTCGCGGGCCTGCTCCGGCCCGAACTCCGGGCACACGAGCGTGAGCGGGACGTCGTGGCGCCGCTCGTCGCTCCAGCGCACGACGCCCGTGGTGACGCCGACCGGCACCGGGTGCGCCCCGGCGGCCACCGCCGCCTTGAGCTCGGGCGACATGTCGTCGGAGTCCGGACCGGCGAAGGTCTCCCAGCCCGGGAAGGCGACGGCGTCGCCGTCGGTCTGGAAGAAGTCGGCGTAGGCCTGGCCGTTGGTGGTCGGGAACCCGCCGATCAGCACGACCCCCGTCACGGCGTCGGGCCGGCGGTCCGCCGCCACCCACGCCAGCGTGCTCGCGGCCGAGTGACCGACCACGAGCGGGGCGCCCTCGGCCGCGTCGACTGCCGCGACCACGGCCGCCGCCTGGTCGTCGTACGACGCCGAGGTGGCGCCGTCGCCCTGACCGGGCAGCGTCACGGGGATGCCGCGGTGGCCGAGCGCCTCGAGCTCGGGGAGCACGTCGTCCCAGGCGGTCCCGTCGAGCCAGAGCCCGGCGATCAGCACGATGTCCATCAGCTTCTCCTTCATCGGTGTGTCGACCCTCGTCGTCCACGCTAGGACCGGTTCCGGACGCTCCACGTCCGGAACTCCTGCCAAGATCGGTGGATGAGCGAGATCAGCCCCACCGCCCGGGCCCTGCGGGCCCTCGACGTGCTGCAGGGACGCCCCGGGATCACCGCCGCCGAGCTGGCCCAGCGGCTCGGTGTCACCGAGCGCGCCGCTCGGCGCTACGTCGCGATCCTGCGCGAGGCCGACATCCCGGTGGAGTCCACCCGCGGGCCCTACGGTGGCTACACCCTCGGGCGCGGGCTGCGGCTGCCGCCGCTCGTCTTCTCGGCCACCGAGGCGCTCGGGCTGGTGATGGCGGCGCTGGACTCCCAGCACGCGGCGGCCGACCCCGACGACCCGGTCGGCTCGGCTCTCGGCAAGATCCTCCGCGTCCTGCCGACCAACGTGGCCCGGCAGGCGGTCATGCTCCGCGAGACCGCCCGGTCGGTGCCCGAGAGGGTGCCGGCCAAGCCCGACCCCGGGGTGACCACCGAGCTCGTCGCCGCGGTGGCCGCCCAGCGCCAGGTGCGGCTGGGCTACCGCACGGCGGCGGGCAACCCGCGCACGTTCGAGGTCGACCCGTGGTCGGTGGTGGTGCGCTACGGCCGGTGGTACCTGCTGTGCCACTCCCACCACGCCGCGGCCCTGCGCACGTTCCGCATCGACCGGATCACCGAGGTCGAGGTGCTCGAGGGCACCTTCGAGGTGCCGGCCGACCTCGACCCCGCCGCCGAGCTCGAGGCCAACCTCAGCAAGGGGTGGGAGCACGAGACGCACGTGGTGTTCCACGCGCCCTTCGAGGAGGTGCGACCGTGGATCCGGCCCACGACCGGCGACCTGCGGGCGCTCCCGGACGGGCGGTGCGAGCTCGTCGGCAGCACCAGCAACCCCGAGGCCTACGCCGGGGAGTGGCTGGCCGGCATCCCGTTCGACCTCACCGTCGTCGGCGGCGAGGAGCTGCGGGCCGCGGTCGGGGTCGTCGCCGCGAGGCTGGCGCGGTCGGTGCCCTAGCGCGTGACGGCGACCTCCTGGCCGAGGGTCCAGCCGGGGGAGATGGGCAGGTAGTCGCCGCTCCAGAACGTGCCGGGGTCGTACCAGGTGGCCCGGCGGTCGTCGCGCAGGACGCCCATCTCGATGTAGCAGGACGCCACGACCTCGGCGCAGAACGCCGCCTCCGGCGTGACCCGCCGGACGCGGTGGCGCCGGGGGACGTAGGCGTCGCGGCCCCGCAGCCAGCGCGCGCCGAGACGGGTCAGGCTCGGGAAGGACACGCCGTCGAGGCGCGCGATGGTCCGGAGCATCCCGTCCTCCTCGTCGCGGCCGATCTCCGGCGCGAGCTGGCGCAGCCACGCGTCCTGGCCGTACTCGTCCTGCCACCGCCCGACCGCCTCGCGCAGGTCGTGCAGCTGGACGCCGCGGTGGTGCGCACCGGTCCACATGTCGACCTGCTTGCGGCCCAGCTCGGCGTGGAAGATGAGGGGCGGGAGGTCGTCGACGACGACCGCCATCCCGACGTGGTTGACCGGGGAGTTCGTCACCGCGCGGATGGCCCGGTCGGGGGCCCGGCGGCCGCGGAACAACCAGATGTCGCCGCTGCGGGTCAGGTCGACCGCCTGGTCGAGGGTCAGGGCCGGTGCCATGCGCGGCAGTCTGCCGGATCACCGACGGTGGTGCCCTAGGCTCGCGGCATGCGCGCGTGGAAGTGGCTCGGCCTCGCCGGCGTCCTCGCCGGTGTCGCCACCGGGGCGGCCGTCGCCCGCGACGAGCGCGTACGCCGCCACTACGACGCCGACGAGATCCGCGAGCGGCTGCACGCCCGCCACGACGAGGCCGTCTCCCGCGCCTGGGACAGCGAGCCCGAGGACACCCGCCCCGGCGACTGACCGCCCCCGGCGGGCCGTACGCCGCTCAGGCGCCCAGGGCCAGGCGCAGCGCGATCCCGAACATCACCAGGCCGATGACCACGTCGAGCACCTGCCAGGCCCGCGGGTCCGCGAGCCGCGGCGCGGCCAGCCGCGCGCCGTACCCGAGCCCGGCGAACCACAGGACGCTCGCCACGCACGCGCCCAGGGCGAACCACCACCGCCCCGGCTCGCCGTGCGTCCCCGCGATCGAGCCGAGCAGCAGGACGGTGTCGAGGTAGACGTGCGGGTTGAGCCAGGTCAGCGCGACGGCCCGGGCCAGCACGCCGGCGCGGCGCTCGACGACCGCGTCGCCGGCGGCGAGCGACTGCGGGCGCCGGGCACGCAGCAGGGACCCGACGCCGTAGACGACGAGGAAGGCCACGCCGAGCCAGCGGATCGCCTCCACGGCCCACGGCGCGCGGTCCACCACGACGCCGATGCCGGCGACCCCGGCGACGATCAGCACCACGTCGGACAACGCGCACACCGCGACGACGAGGCCCAGGTGGCTGCGGCGCAGGCCCTGCCGAAGCACGAAGGCGTTCTGCGCGCCGATTGCCACGATCAGGGACAGGCCCGTCAGCAGGCCGGCGACGAGGTCTCCCACGCGCCCAACCTAGGGGTGCCGACGACGCGCGCACGCCCCACCCACCCCCGGCCCCACCCGCGTTCCCACCCCCTGGCCACCCCTGACACATGTCAGGGTCGCCTGCGGGTCTTATCCCATGGCCCGCCTGTCGCGACCCCTGCCAGACTTCGAGCCATGACTGAGAATTCCGCGGGGGAGGCGACGCAGGGCGTCGCGGCGAGTGCGCAGGACCTGATCAAGGTCTACGGGTCGGAGGAGGCGCAGGTCCGCGCCCTCGACGGAGTGACCGTCGACCTGATGACGGGGGAGTTCACCGCCATCATGGGGCCGTCGGGGTCCGGCAAGTCCACGCTCATGCACTGCCTGGCAGCACTGGACACCCCGACCTCGGGGGAGGCGATCGTCGACGGCACGCCGCTGAGCAGGCTCAAGGACAAGGCGCTGACCAATCTGCGCCGCGACCGGATCGGGTTCGTCTTCCAGGCGTTCAACCTGGTCCCGACGCTCACGGCCAAGGAGAACATCCTGCTCCCGCTCGACCTGGCGGGGAAGAAGGCCGACCCCGCGTGGTTCGACGCGGTCATCGACGCCATCGGCCTGCGCCCGCGGCTCGGCCACCGCCCGAGCGAGATGTCGGGCGGGCAGCAGCAGCGCGTCGCCTGCGCCCGCGCGCTGGTGAGCCGGCCCTCGATCGTCTTCGCCGACGAGCCCACCGGCAACCTCGACTCGACCAGCTCGGCCGAGGTGCTGGGCTTCCTGCGCCGCAGCGTCGACGAGTTCGGCCAGACGGTCGTGATGGTGACGCACGACCCCGTCGCGGCGTCGTACACCGACCGCGTCCTCTTCCTCGCCGACGGCAAGATCGTCGACGAGCTGCGCCGCCCCGACCGCGACGCGATCCTCGAGCGCATGGGCCGGCTCCACGACGCCGCCAAGGCGGCCGAGCGCCGGCTCGACGAGAAGGCGGGCTGACGATGTTCCGCCTCACCTGGCGCAACCTGGTGGCCCGCAAGGTCCGCCTCATCATGAGCACCCTGGCCATCGTGCTCGGCATCGGCTTCCTCGGCGGGGTGCTCACCTTCAGCCACGGCCTCGGCGCGACCTTCGACAACATCATCGAGGGCTCCACCTCCGACGCCGTCGTCCGCACCGAGGGCGAGGTGTCCTTCCAGGCCTCCGGCGCCGGCACCACCCGGCTGGTCCAGCCCGACGTCGTCGACCGGCTGGGGGAGCTCCCCGAGGTCGCCGCCGCCGACGGCTCCGTCGACGGCGTCGGCGCCTACCTGCTCGGCGAGGACGGCAAGCTGGTCGGCGGGACCGGTGCCCCCACGCTGGCGTTCAACTACTTCGACGGGGTCAACGTCAACGGCGACCCGATCCTCATCCTGGAGTCCGGCGCGTGGCCCGAGTCACCGGGCGAGATCAACCTCGACGCGTCCTCGGCCGAGCGCGGCGGCTACGCGATCGGCGACCAGGTCACGCTCCTCCTCCCGACCGGTGACCTGCGCCAGGAGTTCGAGCTGGTCGGCACCTCCAACTTCAACGGCGGCGGCACCGCCGGTGCCACCATCGCGCTGCTCGAGACCAGCGAGGCGCAGGAGGTGTTCCTCGACGGGGAGGACGCCTACACGACCGTGTCGCTCACGGCGGCCGAGGGCGTCAGCCAGACCGAGCTCGCCGACGCGGCGAAGGCGGTGCTGCCCGACGGCTTCACCGCGGTGACCGGCCAGAAGGTGATCGACGAGTCGGACGAGCAGATCGGCCAGTTCATCGACGTCATCGGCTACTTCCTCATCGCGTTCGCGGTGATCGCGATCGTGGTCGGCGCCTTCATCATCTTCAACACCTTCTCGATCCTGGTCTCGCAGCGGGTGCGCGAGTCGGCGCTCCTGCGCGCCCTCGGCGCCAGCCGCAAGCAGGTCACCCGGTCGGTGCTCATCGAGGCGTTCCTCATGGCGCTGCTGGGCTCCACGCTCGGGCTGCTGCTCGGCCTCGGGCTCGCCCGCGGGCTGGCGGCGATCTTCCGCTCCCAGGGCCTCGACATCGCCAGCGACGTCCTGGTGCTGACGCCCTCGACCGTCATCGCGGCCTACGTCGTGGGCATCGCGGTGACCATGGTGGCGGCCTTCGTGCCGGCCCGGCGTGCCGCCAAGGTGCCGCCCGTGGCCGCGCTGCGCGACGACCTCGTGGTGCAGGAGAAGGCGCTCGGACGCCGCCGCATCGTCCTGGGCAGCCTGGCGCTGCTCGTCGGTGCCGCCCTGATCGGCGCCGGCCTCGTCGGTGCGCCGGGTGCCGACGCGGGCTGGATCGGCGCCGGCTCGGTCATCTGGGTGATCACCGTCGCGGTGATGGCCCCGGTGCTGGGCCACCCCGTGCTGCTGGCGTGCCGCGCGGTGTTCGGCAGGCTCTTCGGCACCGCGGGCAAGCTCGCCGGGGAGAACGCGCTGCGCAACCCGCGGCGTACGGGTGCCACCGCGTCCGCCCTGATGATCGGCCTCGCCGTGGTGTCGGCGGTGGGCGTGCTGGCCTCGTCGCTGAGCGCCACCAACGACGAGCTGGTCGACCGCGAGTTCCGCAGCGACTTCCTCGTGCAGTCGCCGAGCTTCCAGGGCTTCCCCACCAGGATCGGCGACGACATGGCGGAGGTCGACGGCGTCGAGGTCGTCTCCCGGATGCAGGGCTCGGTCGCGTTGGTCAAGGACGACCAGAGCTTCGTGATGGGCGTGGACGAGGCGTTCGCGGAGATCTACGAGCTCGACATGCGCGACGGCACGCAGCAGATGACCGGCGACCAGACGATCCTCAGCGAGAGCTCGGCCGGCGACCTCGACGCCGAGGTCGGCACCTCGCTGCCGCTCGCCTTCCCCGGCGGGGAGGAGGTCGAGCTCGAGGTGGTCGGCATCTTCGAGGACACCCCGATCACCAACGGGGTGACGCTGCCGATCGGCGTCCTGGAGGACGCCGGGCTGCGCCGCAACGACAGCATGCTGAGCATCAACGTCAGCGAGGGCGCCGACGTCGAGGAGGTCCACGACGCCCTGGACGCGGTGGTCGAGGACACCCCGATCGTCACCGTCCAGGACAAGGAGGGCTTCGCCGACCTCATCAAGCAGCAGGTCAACCAGCTGCTGTTCATGATCTACGGCCTGCTCGCCCTCGCGGTGATCATCGCGGTCATCGGCATCGTCAACACGCTCGGCCTCAGCGTCATCGAGCGCACCCGCGAGGTGGGGCTGCTGCGCGCGGTCGGCCTGTCCCGCCGACGCCTGCGGACGATGATCACCCTCGAGTCGATCGCCATCGCCGTCCTCGGCGCCGTGCTCGGGCTGGTCGTCGGCCTGCTGGTGGGCGTCGCGCTGCGCGAGTCGCTCAAGGAGGACCTGACGGTGCTGTCCCTGCCGCTCGGCTCGCTGGTGGTGTTCCTCGTGATCGCCGTCGTCTTCGGTGTGCTCGCCGCCATCGTCCCGGCGGTCCGCGCGTCACGGATGAAGGTGCTCGACGCCATCGCCACGGAGTGACCACCGGGCCCGTGGCCTGACAGGGAACGGCTCCACGGCACCGACTCCCGGGTGGGGTTCCACCCGGGGGTCGGCGCTCGGACCGGTCGCTCAGTAGCCACCCTCGGGCGGCACCATCTCCCCGCGCACGCCGAGCAGCCGCACCGGGCGGCTGTCGTCGAGCGCGAGGTAGAGGTCGTGAGCGGTGCCCGCGATCACCTCGACGTCGTAGGTCGGCTCGGCGAGCTTGCGGATCCGGGTGAAGGTGAAGAACGGCGCGAACCGGACCTTGAGGTGCACCCGCTGCACCGGACGGTCCTCCCTGCGCACGTCGTCGACGACGCGGACGGCGAGCTCGGTGAGCGCGGCACGGACCTCCTCCGACGTGGTGAGGTCGGACTGGTAGGTCGTCTCCCGGCCGTGGGCGCGCGCCACCCACGGGGTGTCGTCGGGACGCGAGCGGCCACCGCCGCGGCCGAGCCGGGCGAGGTGGGGGCCGTTGGTGGGTCCGAACGCCGCCACGAGCGCGTCCTCGTCGGCCCCCGCCAGGTCGGCGACGGTGCGGATCCCGAGCACCCCCAGCCGTCCGCCGATCTTGGTGCCGACACCCCACAGCGCGGTCGTCGGGCGCTCGCCCATGACCTCCATCCAGTTGTCGCGGGTGAGCTGGAAGGTGCCCTGGGGCTTGCCGAAGTCGGTCGCGATCTTGGCCCGCACGAGGGTGTCGCCGATGCCGACCGAGCAGTGCAGGCTCGTCGCCTCCAGGACCGCCGCCTGGATGCCGCGCGCCGTCGCGACCGGGTCGTCGGTCTCGACGCCGACGAACGCCTCGTCCCACCCCAGCACCTCCACCACGGCGCCGGGCCAGTCCTTGAGCGTCTGCATCACGCGCGCGGACGCCTCCTCGTAGACCGGGAAGTCGACGGGGAGGAAGACCGCCTCGGGGCAGCGCCGCTGGGCCAGCTTGAGCGCCAGCCCGCTGCGTACGCCGTGGGCGCGCGCCTCGTAGGACGCGGTGGACACCACGGCCCGCTCGGTGGGGTCGCCGCGCCCGCCGACCACCACCGGCAGGCCCACCAGCTCGGGTCGGCGCAGCAGCTCGACGGCGACGAGGAACTGGTCCATGTCGACATGGAGCACCCAGGGCCGGCGCGCGGGCTGACTCACCCGGCCATTGTGGCCGAGCCCACCGACAGGCCCACCGACATGCCCACCGACATGCCCACCGACATGCCCACCGACACCGGGGCCCACCCGAGCAGCGCCCGGAAAATCGGGTGCGCCGCCGGTGACCGGGCACCTAGAGTCGCTCACGGCGAGATCAGCGGCAGGGCCGGAGTTCCGGGCCCTGTCCCGCGCGTCGTACCTCGCCACCTGCCCCCGGGCACTGGTATCGGAGCTGTTCACTCCTGTGAGTTCGACTCTCACCCTCCTGCAGGTGGTGGCCGGTGACGACGCTCAGCGCCGAGCCCTGAGGCGGCCCCGGTCAGCACGACGGGTCCGGTCCCCGCTCGCCGCTGTGGTCGCCGGCCACCATCCCGGGGCTGCTCCACCGCCCCACCCGTCCTGTCCACCGACCGCGCTCCGCGAAGGAGGTTCGCCATGTCACTCGTCCCCACATCCCTCGAGCACCTGCTCCTGCCCACCCACACGGTCCAGCCGTGGGAGGTCGCCCTCGTCCGCCGCGACGGCGAGCCCACCGTGGTGCTGCGTCCCGGCCGGCACGTCGTACGCCGCCGGGCGGAGCTCCAGGTCGTCGACCTCCGTGAGCGCATCGACCTCGTGCCGGTGCAGGAGGTGCTGACCGCCGACGGCGTGTCGGCCAAGGTCTCGGCCGTCTTCCGCTGGACGGTGGCCGACCCGATCGCCCACACCGAGCGCGTCCGCGACCCGGTGGGTGCGGTCTACCTCGCCGTGCAGCTCGGCCTCCGCGACGTGCTCGCGGGCCAGGACGCCGAGTCGCTGGTGCGCTCGCCGCGGACCCGGCTGGCCGACGGCGTGCGCGACCGGGCGACCGTCACCGCCGCCGAGGTCGGCATCCGGCTCGTCGACGTCGTCGTCAAGGACGTCGTGCTGCCGGCCGACCTGCGGGCTGCCTATGCCGAGCTGGTCGTCGGCCGGCACCGCGCCCAGGCCCAGCTCGAGGCGGCGCGCGCCGAGACCGCGGCCCTGCGGTCGCTGGCCAACGGCGCCAAGCTGCTCGACGACCACCCGTCGCTCGCGCAGCTGCGGCTGGTCCAGGCGCTGCCGCCCGGCTCGCGCGTCGAGCTGGTGCAGCCCGGCCGCGCCGCCGACCGGTCCGCCGACTGAGCGGTGAGTGAGGCAGGTTCCGAGGTCGTGGAACCTGTCCCACTCACCGCCGCCGCGCGGTCCGCCGACTGAGCGGTGAGTGAGGCAGGTTCCGACGTCGTGGAACCTGTCCCACTCACCGCGCCCGCGCGCCCACACCTCTGCGGGCGGGCCGGGGCGGTACGCCGGCGGCGTACGGTCGGAGGCATGAGCAGCGACGACCGGACCGAGCCCGACCCCTACGCGCCGCACCCCGAGGTGTCGGCCTTCCCCGGCGCCGGTGAGCGGGTCAGCGACGAGGAGCGGCAGGCGGCCCTCGACGCCGAGCCCGCCGGCAACGCCACCGTCGGCGACATGGTCGACACCGACGGCGTCGACTCCCGCGCGCACGAGCAGGGCCCCGGCGCCGAGGAGGTCGCGGAGCAGGTCCGCGGGGACTGACGGGCCAGGGACTCGCGTCAGGACTGGAGGAAGGCCGCCAGCCCGTCCAGCAGCCGGTCGACGTCGGTGTCGTCGTTGTAGGCCGAGAGCCCGATGCGCAGCCCGGAGTCGACGGGCAGCCGCAGCGCGCGGAACGTCTCGTGGGCGTAGAAGGTGCCGGCCGGCACCAGCACGTCGCGCTCGGCGAGGAAGGCGTACGCGTCGGCGGGCGAGCGGTCGTGCAGGGTGAGGAACAGCGTCGAGGTGCGGTCCGCCGCGCGGGAGTGCAGCGTCAGCTGGTCGGCGAACGGGGCGAGCCCCTCCTCGATGCGCAGCCGCAGGCCGAGCTCGTGCCGCTGCACCTCGGCGAACGCGGCGACCAGCCGCTCCCGGCGGGTGCCGCCCGAGGGCGCCAGGCCGGCGATCAGGTCGACGGCCGCCGTCGTGCCGGCTAGGAGCTCGTAGGGCAGCGTGCCGAGCTCGAAGCGCTCCGGCACCACGTCGGTCGAGGGCACCAGCTTGTCGGGCCAGAGCGTCTCGAGCAGGGCCGGGTCGGCGACGAGGGCGCCGCAGTGGGGGCCGAAGAACTTGTAGGGCGAGCACACCAGCAGGTCCGCGCCCAGCGCGGCGATGTCCGGCGCGGCGTGGGCGGCGTGGTGCACCGCGTCGACGTGGACGAGCGCTCCTACCTCGTGCGCCCGGCGGGCGACGGTCGCGACGGCCGGCCGCGTGCCGAGCAGGTTGGACGCGGCGGTGAGCGCGACGAGGCGGGTGCGCCCGGTGACGACCTCGCCGAGGTCGGACAGGTCCAGGTCGGCGGTGGCCGGGTCGAGGCGGAGCCAGCGCACGGCGACGCCCGCCCGCTCGGCGGCCTGGATCCACGGGCGCACGTTGGAGTCGTGGTCGAGCTCGCAGACGACGACCTCGTCGCCGGGCGACCAGCCCTTCGCGAGCGTGCGGGAGAAGTCGTACGTCAGCGCGGTGGCGCTGCGGCCGTGCACCACTCCCTCGGGCACGCCACCGACGAGGTCGGCCACGGCCGAGCGGAACCCGGCGACCGTCGCCTCCGCGTTGCGCTGGCTCACGGTCGCGGCGCCCCGCTGCGACAGCGGTCCGGTCAGCGTGTGGGCGATCGCCTCGCCCACCACGGCGGGCGTCTGGGTGCCGCCCGGGTTGTCGAAGTGCGCGATGCCGGAGGCCAGGGAGGGGAAGCCGGCGCGGAAGCCGGCCACGTCGAAGGACATGGGCCGCACTCAACCAGACGCTCAGCCGGCGATGTGCACCACGGCGTCGCCGGAGTTCACGAGCGGCGCCTCGGTGCGGCCGATCACGATGCCGTCGCGGTTGGCGTAGACCGCGCGCAGGGTCTTGCCGAACGAGTCGAACAGCGTGCCGAGCCGCTCGCCGTCGCTGACCTTCTGCCCGAGCGCGACGTCGAGGTGCAGGATGCCGGTGCGGCGCGCCCGCACCCACCCGCTCGCGCGGCACTCGAGGCTCGGCTCGGGCACCGGCTCGTCGACGGGCTCGGTCATGCCGAGCGCGGCCAGCACGCGTCGTACGCCGACCACGCCGGCGTCGACGGCATAGGCGTCGAAGCGCAACGGCTCGCCGGCCTCGTAGAGCAGCACCTTGGCTCCGTGCTCGCCCGCGGCGTGGCGCAGCGACCCGTCGCGGATCCGGGCGTGCAGCATCACCGGGGCGCCGAAGGCCTGGGCCAGCTCGCGGGTGCGCGCGTCGTCGAGGTCGGCGCGGACCTGCGGCAGGTTGCTGCGGCGGTCCGAGCCGGTGTGCAGGTCGATCCCGACCTCGCACCCGGCGACGATCTCGCGCATGAACAGGTGCGCGATCCGCCCGGCGAGGGAGCCGCGCGCCGAGCCGGGGAAGGAGCGGTTGAGGTCGCGGCGGTCGGGGAGGTAGCGGTCGCCGTTCATGAAGCCGAGGACGTTGACGATGGGCACCGCGACCAGCGTGCCGCGGAACGTCTTGGGGTCGAGGCCCGCCATCACCTGCCGGACGATCTCGATGCCGGCCACCTCGTCGCCGTGGATGGCGGCGTCGATCCAGATCCGCGGCCCGTCCTCGCGGCCGTGGACCACGCGCACCGGCAGCGTCACGTCGGCGCCGGTGACCAGCCGGGTGATCGGCAGCTCCAGCGCCCGCGCGGTGCCCGACCGGATCCGGACGCCGCCGATCGCGAAGGACTCGCGCGCCACTACTTCCCCCAGTTCTTGCGACGTACGGCGCGCCTGGGCCTGCCGCCGGCGTAGGACAGCGACGCGTCGACGAGGAACCCCCGCTCGAGGGCCTCGCGACCGATCAGCATCCGGAAGCCCATCTCGTCGCGGTTGCTGAGCGTCATCACGGTGGTGAGGGGACGACCGGCGAGGACCACGTCCATGGCGACGGCGTACCTCTGCTCGACCTGGCCGTTGCTGGACCGGACCTCGCGGCGGTCGAGCACCGGCACGGTGAGCTCGGTGCGGTCCTCGTCGGAGCGCTGCCAGGGGTGGATGGAGAACCGGACCCACTCGCGTCCGTCGGCCTCGAACGCCTCGAGGTCGAAGGCGTGGATCGAGGAGGAGCGGGCGCCGGTGTCGATCTTGGCCTTCACCCACGGGAGGTCGGCCTGCGGCAGGCCCACCCACTCGCGCCAGCCGACGACGACCCGGTCCGGGTCGGGTGGGGCGGGGGAGGACACGAGCACCATCTTGTCAGGTGGTCCGGCCGCGTCGGCGGCGTGCTTTCATGTGCCGCGTGAAGCTCGCCATCCTCTCCCGCGCGCCGCGCTCCTACAGCACCCAGCGCCTCCGGACGGCCGCCGTCGAGCGCGGACACGACGTCAAGGTGCTCAACACGCTGCGCTTCGGCATCGACCTCTCGGGCGAGGACCCCGACCTGCTGTTCCGCGGCAAGCAGCTCTCGACGTACGACGCCGTGCTGCCGCGCATCGGCAACTCGATCACCTACTTCGGCACCGCCGTCGTGCGCCAGTTCGAGCAGATGGACGTCTACACGCCCAACACCAGCTACGGCATCGCCAACAGCCGCGACAAGCTGCGCGCGACGCAGATCCTCTCGCGCCACCAGATCCCGATGCCGGCCACGACCTTCGTGCGCGACCGCGCCGACGTGATCCCGGCGATCGAGCGGGTCGGCGGTGCGCCGGTCGTGATCAAGCTGCTCGAGGGCACCCAGGGCATCGGCGTCATCCTCGCGCCGACGATCAAGGTCGCCGAGGCGATCATCGAGACGCTGCAGAGCACCCGGCAGAACGTGCTGATCCAGCGCTTCGTCAAGGAGAGCAAGGGCCGCGACATCCGCGCCCTCGTGGTCGGCGACCGCGTGGTGGCGGCGATGCGGCGGGTGGCGCAGGGCGACGAGTTCCGCTCCAACGTGCACCGCGGCGGCAGCGTCGAGCCGGTCGAGCTCGACGAGGAGTTCGAGCGCGTGGCCGTGCGGTCGGCGCAGATCATGGGCCTGCGGGTGGCCGGCGTCGACATGCTCGAGGGCCGGAACGGGCCGCAGGTGATGGAGGTCAACTCCTCCCCCGGCCTGGAGGGGATCGAGTCGGCGACCAAGCTCGACGTCGCCGGCGCGATCATCGACTACATCGACAACCAGGTGGCGTTCCCCGACATCGACGTGCGCCAGCGGCTGACCGTCTCCACCGGCTACGGCGTCGCCGAGATCGGGGTGCACGCCGGCTCCGACATGGTCGGCAAGAAGCTCGGCGACTCCGGGCTCGACGAGCGCGACATCACCGTGCTGACGCTGCACCGCGGCCACCAGGTCATCCCCAACCCGCGCAACAAGACCGTGCTCGAGGCGGAGGACCGGCTGCTGTGCTTCGGCAAGCTGGAGGAGATGCGCTCGATGATCCCCGACCGCAAGCAGAAGCGGGTCAAGCGGCTGATGAAGAAGCACCTGCCGCCGGAGAACCAGTAGCGGGTCGGGTGCGGTCGGGTGCGACGGGCCCGCGTCGGGGACTACGTCGAGCGCGCTCGACCGGTGTGCCAGAGCCAGGCGATGCCGGCGAAGGGAAGCAGCAGCGGCAGCCAGCCGTAGCCGGCGCCGTACGACGACCACACGGTCGCGTCGGGGAACAGCTCCGGGTCGAGGACGGTGAGCGTGCCCACCGTGAGCACGCCGACCAGCTCGAAGCCGACCGCGGCCCAGGCCAGCCGGCGCGGGTCGGGGCCGACCTCGGCCAGGCCGAGGGTCGCGGCGACGTAGACCAGCGCCGCCAGGGCGGAGAGCCCGTAGGCCACAGGCGCCTGGTCGGCCTTGGTGAGCAGCTGGACGAGCGAGCGGGCGGTCGCGGCGAGCGCGAACACGCCGTAGACCGCGACGAGCACCCGACCCGCCCCGGTGCTGGTCCCGGTGCCGGCCGAGCGGCGGTCCCCGCTCACGAGGGCCACACCTGGAGCGCGCGCAGCACCACGAAGGCCTGCGTCAGGCCGGCGACCAGCAGGACGGCGGTCGCGCCACGACTCCGCTCGGCGAGCGACCAGACGAAGCCGATCGGCAGCAGCACCAGCCCGGCGACGAGGTAGCCGAAGAAGGTGACGGCCGACCCGCCCGCGAGGTCGACGTCGCCGACCTGGAACGCCGCGACCACCAGCAGCACGAGCGTGCCCGCCTCGATCAGGCCGGCGAAGCCGAGCAGTCCCCAGTCGGGCGTGCGGTCGAGCGCGACGTAGCCGAGCACCACCGCCGCGAAGACGAGCGAGGCGATGATCAGGGCGAGGGGGAGCGGTCCGTCCACGAGGGTGGATTCTCGCAGAGCCCCGCGCGGCTCAGCCGACCGACGAGCGGAAGCCCCGCAGCCGCAGGCTGTTGGTGACGACGAAGACGCTCGAGAACGCCATCGCCGCGCCGGCGAGCATCGGGTTGAGCAGCCCGGCCGCGGCGAGGGGCAGGGCCGCGACGTTGTAGGCGAAGGCCCAGAACAGGTTGCCCTTGATCGTGCCGAGCGTGCGCCGCGCGAGCCGGATGGCGTCGACGGCGACGAGGAGGTCGCCGCGCACGAGCGTGAGGTCGCTGGCCTCGATGGCGACGTCGGTGCCCGTGCCCATCGCGAGGCCGAGGTCGGCCTGGGCCAGCGCCGCGGCGTCGTTGACGCCGTCACCGACCATCGCCACGACCTTGCCGGCCGCCTGGAGCCGCTGCACCTCGGCGACCTTGTCGGCCGGCAGCACGTCGGCGACCACCGTCTCGATGCCGACCTGGTCGGCGACGTGGCGGGCGGCCGCCTCGTTGTCGCCGGTCAGCAGGACCGGGGTGAGTCCCAGGCCGCGGAGCTCGGCGACCGCACGGGCCGAGGTCGGCTTGACGGTGTCGCCGACGACGATGACGCCGCGGGCCGCACCGTCCCAGCCGACGGCGACCGGCGTGAGGCCCTCGCCCTGCGCGCGGTCGACGGCCGCACGCAGCTCGGGCGCGAGGTGCTGCGCCCACTCCGCGAGGAGCCGCGGGCGTCCCACGAGCACCGCGTGGCCGTCCACCATGCCCTGCACGCCGAGGCCCTCGCGGTTGGCGAAGTCCTCGACCGCGGGCAGCCCGTCCGAGGACCAGTCGGCGGCGATGGCCCGGCCGATGGGGTGCTCGGACGCCGACTCGAGGGCGGCGGCGAGGCGGCGTACGTCGTCGACGGACCCGCCGTCGGCGGCCACGACCTCGTGGACGGTCATCTCGCCGGTGGTCACCGTGCCGGTCTTGTCGAGCACGATGGTGTCGACCCGGCGCGTGGACTCGAGGACCTCCGGACCCTTGATGAGGATGCCGAGCTGGGCGCCCCGGCCGGTGCCGACCATGAGCGCGGTCGGCGTGGCCAGGCCCAGCGCGCACGGGCAGGCGATGATCAGCACCGCGACGGCCGCGGTGAAGGCCGCGGTCGTGCCGCCGCCGGCGCCCAGCCAGAAGCCGAGCGTCGCCACGGCGAGGCCGATCACGATCGGCACGAAGACGCCCGAGACCCGGTCGGCGAGGCGCTGGACCTCGGCCTTGCCGTTCTGCGCGTCCTCGACGAGCCGCGCCATCTGGGCGAGCTGGGTGTCGGCGCCCACGCGGGTCGCCCGCACGAGCAGGCGGCCGCCGGCGTTGACCGTCGCGCCGACCACCGCGTCACCGGGACGCACCTCGACCGGCACGGACTCGCCGGTGAGCATGGAGGCGTCGACCGCCGAGGTGCCCTCGACGACCTCGCCGTCGGTGGCGACCTTCTCGCCCGGTCGGACCACGAACACGTCACCGACGGCCAGCTGGTCGACCGGCACCCGCACCTCGCGGCGGGCGCCGGAGGCGTCGTCGCGCAGCACGGCGACGTCGCGGGCGCCCAGCTCGAGGAGCGCGCGCAGCGCCGCCCCCGACCGGCGCTTGGAGCGGTGCTCCAGCCAGCGCCCCGCCAGCAGGAACGTCGTCACCCCGGCGGCGGCCTCGAGGTAGATGTTGCCCGCCCCGTCGGTGCGGTCGACGGAGATCCGGAACGGGTGGGTCATGCCGGGCTCGCCGGCGGTGCCGAGGAAGAGCGCCCACAGCGACCAGCCGAACGCGGCCAGCACGCCGACCGAGACCAGGGTGTCCATCGTGGTGGCGCCGTGGCGCAGGTTGGTCCACGCGGCGCGGTGGAACGGCAGCGCGCCCCACACCACGACCGGCGCGGCCAGCGCGAGCGAGGCCCACTGCCAGTAGGTGAACTGCCAGTCGGGCACCATCGCCATCGCGACGACGGGGACGGTGAGTGCGGTGCTGACGAGCAGGCGCTGCAGGAGCGGGTCGCGCTCCGGCCCCGCCTCGGTGGTGTCGGTGGCACCCGGCGGCGTCGGCAGGGCGGCGGCGTAGCCGGCGGCCTCCACGGTGGCGAGCAGGTCGTCGGTGGACACCGTTACGGGGTAGGTGACCTTGGCCTTCTCGGTGGCGTAGTTGACCGAGGCCGTGACGCCGTCGAGCTTGTTGAGCTTGCGCTCGATGCGGTTGGCGCACGAGGCGCAGGTCATCCCGGTGATCGCCAGCTCGACGTCGCTGACGGGTCCGGTGGCGGCGTCAGTGGTCATGGCTCTCTCCCTCTTCGCCCTGCTCGTGCGCGTCGTCGCCGGCCCCGTCGGTCGAGTCGCCGCCCGGCACCCCGCCCGCGTCCACCGTGAAGGCGGCCGTGTGCACGGCACCGCGGTGGCGGAAGTCGAGGAACAGGCGATAGGTCCCGTGCGTCGGGAACGCCGTCGCGAACTCGATGCCCGGCCCCGGCTCGCCCGCCTCGGGGTGGACGTGGAGGTAGCCCAGGTCGCCGGCCCGCAGCGCCACCAGGTGCCCGAAGGCGCCGAGGTAGGGCTGGAGGTCGGTCACCGGCTCGCCGTCGAGCTCGACGCGCGTGGTGAGCGTCGTCGCGGAGCCCGGCGCGGTGTCGCCCTCGAGGGTGACCGCGTAGGTGCCCGCCTCGGTGCGGACCCGCGCGGTGCGGTCGTCGGTGGGCATCGGCGTCGGCGCGAAGTCGCCGGCGACGGCCACGTCGTCGGCCAGGGTGAGGCCGTCCCAGCCTGCGGGCGTGAAGTCGGCGACCACCCGCCACACCCCCGGCGTCAGCCGCACGTCCACCGACCACGTGCCCGTCGCCCGGTCGAGCCGCGGGTGCACGTGCTGGAAGCCGGTCAGGTCGCGGCGTACGACGATGAGGTGCAGGTCCTTCTCGTGCTCGCGCGTGTAGTCCAGCAGCGGGCGCCTGCTGCTGGTCAGCACCCGGAAGTCGAGGCGCGTACGACCCGCGCGCACCTCGCGGTCGGCGAGGGCGAGCGTGAAGCCGTCGGCGCGGGCGGTCAGGCCGGTGGCGTCGGCCACCGCCTCGGTCGCGTCGTGGGCACCGTGGCCCGCGTCCTCGCCGCCCGCCTCGCCGCTGGCCTCGCCGCTGGTCTCGTCGCCGGTCTTGTCGTCGTGTCCGCCGGTCCCGCCCTCGTGGGCGACCGGCGCCGGCGCTGCCTCGATCGGGCCGACCAGGCGGCCTCCGCCCCAGGCGAGCGCGAAGGCCGCTGCCAGGGCGGTGACGAAGGCGGCGACGCGCGTCGGTGTGCTCATGCCACGGCGTAGCCGGCCTCCTCGACGGCGGCGCGGACGGCCGAGTCGTCGAGGGGCGCGGTGCTGGTGACGGTGACGGCTCCGGTGTCGAGGACGACGGCGACGTCCTCGACGCCGTCGATCTCGGAGATCTCCTCGGTGACCGACGCGGCGCAGTGGCCGCAGGTCATGCCGGTGACGGTCCAGGTCTGGGTCTCGCTCATGGGGTGCTCCTCTGCTGGTCGGGGTGGCTGGTCCGGGTGGGTGGTCATGACCTCACGAGGCGGGCGATCGCCTCGGAGGCCTCCTTGAGCTTGAGCTCCTGCTCCTCCCCGCCCTGGCGGGCGGCGTCCACGAGGCAGTGCGCCATGTGGTCGTCGAGCAGCGAGAGGGCCAGCGCCTGCAGCGCCTTGGTGGCCGCGGAGACCTGGGTGAGGATGTCGATGCAGTACTTCTCGTCCTCGACCATCCGCTGGATGCCGCGGACCTGGCCCTCGATGCGGCGCAGCCGCTTGAGGTGGGCCTGGACGGCGTCGGTGTTGCCCTCGAGGTGTCCGTGCATGTCGCTCATGCTCGAAACCATACCCCCAGGGGGTATCGAGGACAAGGCCACCCCCACCCCGGGGGGTGGTATTTCGGCCCTGTTTTGCGCTCACGGGAGCGTGGAGGTCGCCCCGGCGTCTCCGCGGAGTCCTACAGTGACGATGACGGTCCTGGGGGGGCGTCTGGGGACATGCGAATGCGGTCCCCTGTGACTGTGAGGACCCTCCATGATCATCCGTGTAGCCCTTCTCGGGGCCGACGAGCTCGTACGACGTGGCCTCGAGGGCATGCTCAGCACGCTGGGGGGCTTCGAGCTCTGCAGCGTCAAGGACCGTGAGGCGCGTCCCATCGACGTGGCCCTGGTCGAGACCTACGGCGCGTCGACCGACGCATCCACCGTGGCCCGCGCGGTCGCGGACCCCTACATCCGCCGCGTCGCGGTCTTCACCTGGAACCACCACCCCGGCCTGGTCAACGAGGTCGTCCGCAGCGGCGTCTCCGGCTACCTCGCGAAGAGCCTGACCGCCCCGCAGCTGGGCCGCGCGCTCCGCGCCATCCACGACGGCGAGCTGGTCGTCGCGCCGGCGCACCTCGGCCGGCGCGAGCAGGACATCGCCTCGCTCAACGACGTCGACCACCTCACCACCCGCGAGCGCGAGACTCTCGCGCTCATCGCGACGGGTCGGAGCAACGACGAGATCGCGCAGGAGATGCGCATCTCGCTCAACTCGGTGAAGTCCTACATCCGCAGCGCCTACCGCAAGACCGGGGTGCAGAGCCGCAGCCAGGCCGTCCTCTGGGCCGTCTCGCACGGGCTCAACGCGCAGGTGCTCGAGCGGGTCTGAGGTCCGCGCCGCTCACGGAGCGGTCGGTGGTCGTCCGGGCGGGGGCCCGGCGGCCACCGCGGCGGGGGCGGCGGCGGGGCGCCGGGGGGGGGGTGGTGGCCCGCCGCCCCGGCTGGTGGGGGGGTGGGGGGGGGGGGGGGCCCCCCCCCCCCCACCGCTCAGGGGACGACGTCGGCGCGCAGCTGCGGCAGCGGCGTCCACTCGCCCCGGGCGATGAGCACCTCGCGCAGCACGTCGGGCCGGTCGGTGATGATCCCGTCGACCCCCATGTCGAGGAGTCCCCGCATGGTGGCCGGGTCGTCGACGGTCCACACGACCACGCGGATGCCGAGCTCGTGGGCCCGGGCGATCACCCGCTCGGAGTGGATCGGCATCCGGCCCAGCCGCAGCGGCACGTGCGCGAAGGCGGCGCCCGTGCCGGGACGCAGGCCGGGAGGACGTACGCCGCCGCGCGAGCACGCGATGAGGGTCGTGAGCGAGCGCCAGCCGAGGGCCGTCGTCACGCCGGGGGCCTCGTCCTGGAGGCGGCGCAGCCAGCGGCTCCAGGCGCCGGCCACGAGGATCCGCTCCGCCCACCCCGGGTGGGCGTGGAGCAGCCGCGCCATCGCGCCGATCGACGCCTCGTCCTTGAGGTCGATGGCGAACCGCGCCCGCGGGAACGTCGCCATCGCCTCGGTCAGCGTCGGGATCTGGTCGGTGCCGTCGACGCGGAGCCGCCGCAGGTCGGCGAGGTCGAGGTCGGCGACTCGGCCGGGGTGCCCGGTGACCCGGCGCAGGCTCGCGTCGTGGAAGCAGACGACGTGGCCGTCGCGCGTGGTGTGCACGTCGGTCTCGAGGTAGGTCAGGCCCAGCGCGGTGGCGCGCGCGAAGGCGGCCAGGGTGTTCTCGGGGGCGAGCGCCATGCCACCGCGGTGCGCGATGGCGAGCGGGCCGGTGTGGTCGCCGTAGCTGGTCACGACCTCAGCATGAGGTGGCGCCTTCGCCCTGTCGCGCGGGAAGTGCCCGGCCGAGCGAGTGTTCACCGAGCCTTCGTCGCCCGGTCCGGGTGCCGACCGCCCGTTCACCTGCTGGTCGCTCGGGTGCCCCACACTCCCGCCGTGCCGCACCCCCTCCTTCCTCCCCTCCTGGCCGGCGACCGGGCGCCGGCGCCCCGCACCCTCGTCGAGGTGGTCCGGGAGGTGGCGGCCCACTGGCCCGACGAGCCGGCGGTCGACAGCGGCGTGGCCGTGCTGACGTACGCCGAGCTGGTCGAGGCGGCCGACGCGCTCGCCGACGAGCTGGCCGGGCTCGGCGCCGGGCCGGGCGCGAAGGTGGCGGTGCGGGTGCGGTCGGGGACGACCGACCTCTACGTCGCGGTGCTCGGGGTGCTGTGGTCGGGCGCGGCCTACGTCCCGATCGACGCGGACGACCCCGACGAGCGCGCGCGGGTCGTCATCGCCGAGTCCGGTGCGGTCGCGGTGGTCGGCAACGACCTGGCGCTCACCCCGACCGGCGAGCGGCCTGCCCGGGAGCGCCGGGACCCGACGCCGCAGGACGACGCATGGGTCATCTTCACCTCCGGCTCCACCGGCACGCCGAAGGGCGTGGCGGTCACCCACCGCAGCGCGGCGGCGTTCGTCGACGCCGAGGCGCGGCTCTTCCTGCAGGACGCCCCGATCGGCCCGGGCGACCGGGTGATGGCCGGGCTCAGCGTCGCCTTCGACGCCAGCTGCGAGGAGATGTGGCTGGCGTGGGCCTACGGCGCCTGCCTGGTCCCGGCCCCGCGGTCGCTGGTGCGCTCCGGCGTCGACGTGGGCCCCTGGCTGGTCGCCAACGACATCACCGTCGTCTCGACGGTGCCGACGCTCGTCTCCCTGTGGCCGGCGTCCTCCCTGGCCCGGGTGCGGCTGCTCATCATGGGCGGGGAGGCGTGCCCGCCCGAGCTCGCGGCGCGGCTGCAGGAGCCGGGCCGGGAGGTGTGGAACACCTACGGACCCACCGAGGCCACGGTCGTGGCCTGCGCCGCGCTGCTCGACGGCTCGGACCCCGTCCGGATCGGGCTGCCGCTGGCCGGGTGGGACCTCGCCGTCGTCGACGCCCACGGGGACCCCGTCGCCGAGGGGGAGTCCGGCGAGCTGATCATCGGCGGCGTCGGGCTGGCGCGCTACCTCGACGCCGAGAAGGACGCGCAGGCCTACGCGCCGATGCCGTCGCTCGGCTGGGACCGCGCCTACCGCTCCGGCGACGTGGTCCGCAACGACCCGCACGGGCTGGTCTTCGGCGGCCGCGCCGACGACCAGGTCAAGGTCGGCGGCCGCCGCATCGAGCTCGGCGAGCTGGACGACCAGCTGCTGCGGCTGCCGGGCGTCGTGTCCGCCGCTGCGGCCGTGCGCGCGACCCGGTCCGGCAACAAGCTCCTCATCGGCTACCTCACCGTCGACGAGTCGTACGACGCCGGCGCGGCCGCGGACCTGCTCCGCGAGCGGCTGCCCGCGGCGCTGGTCCCCCGGCTCGCGGTCGTGGACGACATGCCCACCCGTACCAGCGGCAAGGTCGACCGCGACGCCCTGCCGTGGCCGCTGCCGGGGGCCGCGAGCTCCGGGGGCTCCGGAGGTGGCGGCGCCGGCGGCTCGACCGACGGCGGGCTCGACCCGACGCAGGCCTGGCTCGCCCAGATCTGGTCCGACGTGCTCGGCGCCGAGGTGGCGGGTCCGCAGGACGACTTCTTCGCCTACGGTGGCGGCTCCCTGACGGCCGCGCAGGTGGTCAGCCGGATCCGGGAGCAGTATCCCGAGGTCGTCGTCGGCGACGTCTACGAGCACCCGACGATCGGCGGGCTCGCCGCGGCCCTGCCGCGGACCTCGACGGGTGCGACGCAGACCGACCGCGACGTGGTGCCGCTGCGGCGCAAGACGCAGGTCGGCCAGCTGCTGGCGTTCCTGCCCCTGCGCGCCCTCGCGGGGATGCGGTGGCTGACCTGGCTGATGCTCGGCAGCACCCTGGCGCACGGCGTGCTCGACCTGGCCTGGCTGCCGACGTACCCGGCGTGGGCCCTGGTCGTCCTCGGGTGGTTCTTCCTGGTCCCGCCGGGGCGGATGACCCTGGCCGCTCTCCTGGCCCGCGGGGTCCTGCGCGGCGTGACGGCGGGCGAGCACCCCCGCGGCGGCAAGGTGCACCTCCGCATCTGGCTCGCCGAGCGGATCCAGGACGAGCTCGCGGCCACGTCGCTGGCCGGCGCCCCGTGGTTCCCCGCCTACGCGCGGCTGCTCGGCAACCGGGTCGGCGCGGGCGTCGACCTGCACACCCTGCCCAGCGTCACCGGCCTCCTCACCGTCGGCGACGGTGCCGCGATCGAGCCGGAGGTCGACCTCGCCGGGCACTGGATCGACGGGGACGTGCTGCACGTCGGTCCCGTCACGGTGCGGGCCCGTGCCCGGGTTGGCGCGCGGTGCACCCTCGCCCCGGGGGCGGTGGTCGGCAAGGACGCCGAGGTCGCGCCCGGGTCCTATGTCGACGGGGTCGTGCCGGCCGGCGAGTACTGGTCCGGCGCGCCCGCGGAGCGCCAGTCCGACCGCGCGCGCGGGCCGTGGACGGGCGAGGCCTCCAGCGGCGACGGCGTGTGGCTCGGGGCGTACGGCGCCCTCGCCTGGCTCATCGCGGCGCTGCCCGCCGTGGCGATCGCCTGCGGGGCCCTGGTGCTGCTGCCGGCCGTCCGCGACGCCGGGTCGTTGGGCGACGCGGTCGCCTCCGGCTGGCCCTGGCTGCCCGCGGCGACCCTGGTCGGCTACGCCGTCCTCGCGCTGCTGGTGCTCGTGCTGGTCAGGGCCCTCGGGGCCGGCATGCAGGAGGGCCACGTGCCGGTCCGGTCGGGCACGGGCGTGCGGATCTGGGGGACGCTGCGGGTGCTCGACGAGGCGCGGACCTGGCTGTTCCCGCTCTACTCCAGCGCCCTCACCCCGTCGTGGCTGAGGCTGCTGGGCGCGCGCGTCGGGACCGGGGTCGAGGCCTCGACCGTGCTGCTGATCCCGCGGTTCACCACCATCGGCGACCACGCGTTCCTCGCCGACGACACCCTCGTCGGCTCCTACGAGCTCGGCGGCGGCTGGATGCGCGTGGCGCACGTCAAGATCGGCAAGCGCGCCTTCGTCGGCAACTCCGGCATGGCGGCGCCCGGCCGCAAGGTGCCCAAGGAGTCGCTGGTCGCGGTGCTCTCCGCCGCCCCGTCCCGCGGCGAGGCCAGGGCGCGGTCGTCGTGGGTCGGCAGCCCGCCGACGCGCCTGCGCCGGGCCGCGGCAGGCGGTGACGACTCCCGCACCTATGACCCGCCCACGGGCCTGCGCGTCGCGCGGGGTGCGGTCGAGCTGATGCGGGTGGTGCCGATGCTCGTGCTGGCGTTCCTCGTCGTCGGGGTCGCGGTCTCTCTCGGGTGGTTGCTGCAGCAGGGGCTGTGGCCTGCCGTCCTGCTCGCCGGGCCGGTGCTCCTGCTCGCCGGCGTCGTGGCGGCCGCCGTCGCGACCCTCGCCAAGTGGGTGCTGGTCGGGCGTCACGCGGTGGGGGACCACCCGCTGTGGTCGTCGTTCGTGTGGCGCAACGAGCTGGCCGACACCTTCACCGAGGTCGTCGCGGCACCGTGGTTCGCCGCCCCCGCGCAGGGGACCGTGGCGCTCAACGTCTGGCTCCGGTCGATGGGGGCGCGGATCGGTCGCGGCGTGTGGGTCGACAGCTACTGGCTGCCCGAGACCGACCTCGTCCGGCTCGACGACGGGGCGACGGTCAACCGCGGCTGCGTGGTGCAGACCCACCTCTTCCACGACCGGGTGCTGAGCATGGACGAGGTGGTGCTGCGGGCCGGCGCGACGCTCGGTCCCAACAGCGTGATCCTGCCGGCGGCGTCGATCGGCAAGCACACCACGGTCGGCCCGGTCTCCCTGGTCATGCGGGGCGAGGCGGTCCCGGCGCGCACGTGCTGGATCGGCAACCCCATCGGCCCGTGGGAGGTGTGAGGTGAGCGACGACTATCCTGCGGCGACCATGCCGCAGCCCACGACGGACCCCTACCTGCCCGGCCACGGCGACGCCTCCTACGGCGTGCGCCACTACTCCCTGGGCCTGGCCTACAAGGTCGTGGGCAACCGCCTCGACGGTGACGCCCGGCTCACCTGCGTCGCCCACGAGGACGTCAGCTCGATCGAGCTCGACCTGGCCCACCTGCGGGTCGCCAAGGTGTGGGTCGGGGGCGTCCAGGTCCGCTTCACCCACAAGCGCGACCGGCTCGCCGTCCCGGTCGTCGCCGCGGCGGGCGAGGAGTTCGAGGTCCGCGTCGCCTACGGCGGCAGCCCGCGGCCGCTGCGGGCCCGCCACCTCGGCACCGCCGGGTGGGAGGAGCTCGCCGACGGCGTCATCGTCGCCGCCCAGCCGCACGGCGCCCCCACCTGGTTCCCCTGCAACGACCGCCCGAGCGACAAGGCGACCTGGAGCGCCACCGTGCTGGCCCCGCAGGACTACCACGTCGCGATGTCGGGCGAGCTCGCCGGACGCCGCCGGCGCGGGTCGGGCGTCGAGTGGACCTACGAGATGACCATGCCGATGGCGCCCTACCTCGCCACGTGCCAGATCGGCCGCTACACGGTGCGCGAGCTGGCGGAGCGGGTCGTGGTGGTGGCGCCGGGCGACCTCACCGGCCCGGCGTACGACGCCTCCTTCGCGCAGCAGCCGGCGATGATGAGGTTCTTCGAGGACCGGTTCGGCGCCTACCCGTTCGGCACCTACACCTGCGTGGTGACCGACGACGACCTCGAGATCCCGCTGGAGTCGCAGTCGCTGTCGACGTTCGGCCGCAACTTCGCCTCCGAGGACTGGGACGCCGTGCGCCTGGTCGCGCACGAGCTGGCCCACCAGTGGTTCGGCAACGCCGTGACGCTGACGGAGTGGAAGGACATCTGGCTCCACGAGGGCTTCGCCTGCTACGCCGAGTGGCTGTGGTCGGAGGAGGCCGGGGACCGCTCCGCCAACGACTGGGCGCACCACCACCACGAGCGGCTGGCCGGGCTCGACCAGGACCTCCTGCTGGCCGACCCCGGACCGGAGCTGATGTTCGACGACCGCGTCTACAAGCGCGGAGCCCTCACGCTGCACGCGCTGCGCTCGGTGGTGGGCGACGACGACTTCTTCGAGGTCCTGCGCACCTGGGTGGCCGACCACACCGGTGCGAGCGTGACGACGGCCGACTTCGAGGCGGTGGTCGCGGCCGTCACCGGCGAGGAGCGCACCGACCTCTTCGACGCGTGGCTCAGGGAGCCGGCGCTGCCGGACCTGCCCAGCTGACGGCGGCGACGTGGCCCGCCGGCGCGGCGAGGTCGTGCCACTGCTCCCGGTCGAGCGACACCTCGGTCATCGGCGTGGCCAGGCCGGTGCCGCGCCGCTTGAGCACCGCCTCCTTGCGGCTCCAGGCGCGCGCCCGGGCGAGGTCGTCGTCGGCGGTCTCGCCGGCGGACAGCACCAGCGCGGCGTCCCACCCGCGCGCCACGGCCGCCACGGACTCCACGTCGACGCCGACGGGGCCGTCGGCGACCGCGGTGACCAGATGCGGGCCCGACCGGGAGAGCGACACGTGGAGCGCCGCGCCACCCGCGCGCAGCCAGGGACGCCCGTGGGCCGACGACCCGCACCGCGGGCACAGGCGCCCGCTGGTCACGGCCCGGGCGGGCACCCCGAGGTGGTCGGCGGCGTGCACCTCGAGCGCCCGGGCCGCGCCGGTGCCGGCGGCGTGCCAGCGGACGTCGTACATCGTCAGGTGCGGTAGCCGCCCAGCAGCTCGGCGAGGCGCAGGTGCGGCTGGGCCTCCTCGCGGCGGCCCTTGCGCTGCAGGGACCGGCCGAGCAGCAGGTGGGCGTAGGGCTCGTTGGGGTCGTGCTCGAGCAGCTCGGTGGCGACCCGGATGGTCCCGTCGAGCTGGGCGGAGTGGAAGAGCGAGCGCGCGAGCAGCAGGCGTACGTCGGTGAGCTCGTGCACTACGTCGCCGGGGTCGTCGAGCAGCTCGGTGAGCAGGACGGCGGCCTCGCGGTAGGCGCGCTCCTCGAACAGAGCCTGCGCCCGGACCCACCGGTCGTGGGTGGAGTCCTCGAGCAGGCCCGCGTGTCCGCGCAGCAGGTCCTCGAAGGGGGTGAAGTCGGTCATCGTCGCTCCTCTCAGGAAGCTGTGCCGAAGGTGGTGTTCTCCCGAGCGTGCGCCCGGACGACGGCCCAACGCCGTACGTCGCCCGGCAATTCCGCGGAATACTGGGGGCACCAGCCCCGTTGAAGGTGGTACAAACTTCAACTAGCACCGGAGGAACCATGCAGTTCGGCATCTTCAGCGTCGGCGACGTCACCCCCGACCCGACCGACGGACGCACCCCCTCCGAGGGCGAGCGGATCGCCTCGATGACGGCGCTCGCGCTGAAGGCCGAGGAGGTCGGCCTCGACGTCTTCGCCACCGGCGAGCACCACAACCCGCCGTTCGTGGTGTCCTCGCCCACGACCCACCTCGGCTACATCGCGGCGAAGACCGAGAAGCTGCTGCTCTCGACCAGCACGACGCTCATCACCACCAACGACCCGGTGAAGATCGCGGAGGACTACGCCTTCCTCCAGCACCTCTCCGGCGGTCGCGTGGACCTGATGATGGGCCGCGGCAACACCGGCCCGGTCTACCCCTGGTTCGGCAAGGACATCCGCGACGGGATCAAGCTCGCGGTCGAGAACTACCACCTCCTCCGCACGCTGTGGCGCGAGCCGGTCGTCAACTGGCAGGGCCAGTTCCGCACGCCGCTGCAGGGCTACACCTCCACGCCGGCGCCGCTCGACGGCACGCCGCCCTTCGTGTGGCACGGCTCGATCCGCAGCACCGAGATCGCCGAGCAGGCCGCCTACTACGGCGACGGGTTCTTCCACAACCACATCTTCTGGAACAAGGAGCACACCGAGCAGATGGTGAAGCTCTACCGTCGCCGGTTCGAGCACTACGGGCACGGCGCCGCCGACCAGGCCTACGTCGGGCTCGGGGGCCAGGTGTTCATGGCCGGCAGCGAGGCGGAGGCCAAGCGGGTCTTCCGCCCCTACTTCGACAACGCCCCGGTCTACGGCCACGGCCCGTCGCTGGAGGACTTCACGAAGATGACGCCGCTGACCGTCGGCACGCCGGAGCAGGTCATCGAGCGCACGCTCGGGTTCGCCGACTACGTCGGTGACTACCAGCGCCAGATGTTCCTCGTCGACCACGCCGGCCTGCCCACCTCGCTCGTGCTTGAGCAGGTCGAGATGCTCGGCACCGAGGTCGTGCCGGTCCTGCGCGCGGAGTTCGAGCGCCGCCGCCCGGCCCACGTGCCGAGCGACCCGCCGACCCACGCCTCGCTCGTGGCCGCCGGTCCGGACGCCCCGCACCACCTCGTCGAGCCGGCCCGCGCGCTGGTCGAGGCGGCCCAGGCGGCCCAGGGTGCCTCGCAGGCTTCCTCCCAGGCCGCCGAGGTCTCGGCATGACCCGTCGCATCGTGGTCGTGACGGCGGGGCTGACCGTCCCGTCGTCGACCCGGCTCCTCGCCGACCAGCTGGCCGAGGCCACCTCGACCCAGGTGACCGCCCGCGGCGAGTCGGTCGAGGTCGACTTCGTCGAGCTCCGGGAGGTCGCCGGCGAGCTGGCCACGTTCATGGTCACCGGCGGCATCCCGACGCCGCGGCTGACCGAGCTGCGCGAGCAGGTCGCCGCGGCCGACGGCCTCATCGCCGTGACGCCGGTGTTCAACAGCAGCTACAGCGGGCTGTTCAAGATGTTCTTCGACGCCCTCGACCCGGACTCGCTGACCGGTACGCCGGTGCTGATCGCGGCGACCGCCGGCACCGCGCGGCACCAGCTGGTCCTCGACCACGCGATGCGCCCGCTCTTCGCCTACCTCCGCGCGGTCGTCGTCCCCACCGGGGTCTTCGCGGCGACCGAGGACTTCGGCAGCCACGGGCTCTCCGACCGGATCACCCGGGCCGCGGCCGAGCTGGCCGCCGCGGTGCTGAGCCAGGGCGGCTACGGGGTGGGCGGGTTCGCACCCGACCTGGCCGCGCGCCCGCGGCGTACGTCCGGCACGCAGGTCGAGGTCGAGGTGACGCCCTTCGGCGACCTGCTGCGGGGTCACTCCGGCACCGACTGACCGCCCCTCACCACCCCGAGGCGGGTGGCGGGCGGGCGCGACGGCGTGGTTGCGTCGACAGGTCCCGCACCGCCGACCCTGGAGGAGACCATGAGCGACATCGTCTGGAGCTACCGCGACAGCGAGTGGGCCGAGGACCGCGACCTGGTGGGCTACGACGTCGAGGGCGAGGACGGCTCGCTGGGCAAGGTCGACCAGGCCACGGCCGACACCGACGGGGCGTGGCTGGTCGTCGACACCGGCTTCTGGATCTTCGGCAAGAAGCGGGTGATCCCCGCCGGGACCGTCGTCGGGATGGACCACGAGGGGCAGCGGATCATCGTCAACGTCAGCAAGGACCAGGTCAAGGAAGCGCCCGACTACGACGAGGACACCTGGGACCAGCAGGCCCGCGGCCTCCATGCCGAGCACTACACGCAGCGCACCGGCCACGAGAACCGTGAGGACCTCCCCGGGGGCTCCTGGTCGACCGGCGAGGGAGCCGGCGGGAACGTGGGCGAGCGATGAGCCCCGTGCGGATCCGCCCGCTCGGCGGTGGGATCGGCTGCCTCCTGATGATCCTGGTCTCGGTGGTGCTGTCGGTGCTGCTCACCGTGCTGCTCAACCTGGGCCGCTGACCCGGACTCCCTCGTCCGGGCCCCTCGTCCCCATCCGGGTCCTTCCGCGACCCGTCGCGCTGCTCCTAGGTTGGGACCGACCCGTCCCCGCGCCCGAGGAGCGACCCATGACGATCACCCTGAACCCCTTCGGGGTCAGCTGGATGGTCAACGTGGCGGGGGCCGCCGCGGGCTGAGGCTCAGCCGCGGGCGCCCCGGTCCTTGGTGCCGGCGCGAGCGGTGGGGGTGGCGGCAGATCGCCCACCGGCAGGCCCACGAACTGCGATGTGCCGCCACGTGGGGCGGGGTCGGTGGGGGTGGCGGCAGATTGCCCCCCGGCAGGCCTATGACCTGCGGTGTGCCGCCACCATGGCGGCGGGGTCCGCGGGCCCTTTGGGGCATGCTGGCGCGCCCGCCTCGTGCGGTCACTCACCCGGTCGCGGCCGCCCGGTTCTCCTCCGCCCGCCGGAGCAGGAGACCCCGCTCGCCCTCGTTGCGGGTGCGGGCGGCGGCGTCGGCGAACGCCTCGCTCGCCGCGTGGTGCTGCCCGTCGCGCTCGAGCAGGTCGCCGAGCACGCTCGCCACGAGGGGTGAGTCGCCCAGAGCAGCGGTGTCGACACGGGCGAGCACGGCGAGCCCGGCGTCGGGTCCGAAGGCCCGCCCGTGGGCGACCGCCCGGTTCACCTCGACGACCGGACCGGGCGCGGCGCCGGCGAGGACGTCGTACAGACCGGCGATGCGGGGCCAGCTCGTGTCCTCGGCGCGGGGTGCGCGGGCGTGCTCAGCGGCGATCGAGGCCTGGAGGAAGTACCTGCCCACCGGGACCCCGGTCGCCGCGAGGACCTCGGCGCGGTGCAGGGCGGCGAGGCCGCGGCGGATCATCAGCCGGTCCCAGCGGGAGCGGTCCTGGTCGTCGAGGAGGACGGGTGCGCCGTGCGCGTCGACCCGGGCCGCGGTCCGGGATCCTTGCAGCTCGAGCAGGGCCTGGAGACCGAGCACCTCGGGCTCGTCGGGTGCGAGCACGGCGAGCATGCGGGCCAGGCGCGTCGCCTCGGCGGCCAGGTCGGGACGCATCCAGTCCTCGCCGGCGGTGGCGGTGTATCCCTCGTTGAAGATGAGGTAGATGACGGCCATCACGTCGTCCAGGCGTGCGGTCCGCTCCGCGCCGGTGGGCAGCTCCAGCTCCGCGCGGGCCGCCGTGAGCGTCTTCTTGGCCCGCGAGATCCGCTGGCCCATGGTGGACTCGGTGGTGAGGAAGCCGCGGGCGATCTCGGCCGTGGTCAGACCGCCGACGAGCCGCAGGGTCAGCGCGGCCCGCGACTCGGGGGTCAGGCTCGGGTGGCACGACAGGAAGACGAGGCGCAGGACGTCGTCCTCGATGTGGTCGACCTGTCCGTCGAGGTCCGGCACCTGCGCCTCCTCTCCGCGGCTCGAGCCCTCGAGCTCCGCCACCTTGCGGCGGAGGTTGTCGGCGCGCCGGAAGTGGTCGACGCCGCGACGCTTCGCCGTCGTCATCAACCACGCGGCGGGGTTCTCGGGGACGCCGGTCGTGGGCCACCGCTCGAGCGCGGCGACCAGGGCGTCCTGCGCCAGGTCGGCCGCGAGCTCGACGTCGCGGGTCATCCGCGTGAGGGCGCCGACGAGGCGGGCCCCCTCGGCCCGCCACGCGGCGTGGACGGCCTCGACCGGGTCGTCCGCACGGGAATCTGCCGGCACGTGGCCAGCGTAGTGAGCCGTGCTCAGGCGCTCGGCGTCTCCATGTCCGGGGCCTCGGAGATCTGGCGCATCGTCGCCACCACGGTCGCCTCCGGCCAGTGCTTGGCGTGCAGCTCGGCGAACTCACGCTGGTCGGCGACCGCCTCCTCGAGGCTGTCGTACTGCAGGAGCGACCAGCCGCCGACGACCTCCTTGCCCTCGGCGTACGGTCCGTCGACGCGGGTGACCTCGCCCTGGCGGACGACGAAGTTCACGGCGTCCTCGGTGCCGTAGAGGCCGCCACCGTCGACGAAGGTGCCGTTGGCGGCACGCTCGCCGATGTAGACGTCCATCGCGTCGAACAGCGACTGCGGGGGCATCCCGATGCCCTCTTCCATCCTGACGAATCCCATGAAACGCGGCATGTCGATCACTCCTGCTGGTTGGCGTGGTTGGTTCTCGCCCGTACGTCGATCGGCTGCCGGGTTCCTCGACATCGTCGCGCGAACTTTTTTCGGCCCGGCCGGTCGTACGCCGAAAATTGGTCACATCTCCGCCGCAGGCTGCACCTGCCGCGGTCGCGGAGGCAACATCTGGACATGACGGCGGTGCGTGTCGACGAGCGGGGATCGGTCCTCAGCGCGCTCGTGTGCGCCGCGGACGACTTCGCTGCTCGCGCCGAGTCGCAGGAGGCCCGTCGCGACCGTGCCCGCCCGGGCACCGGCGTGCACCACCTGCACGCCCACTCGGCCACCCTCTGGCGCCAGGCCGAGGGTGACCTGAGGGCGCGGATCGCCGAGCTGCAGCGCTAGGTCCGTCGCGCGTCGACCACGCCTCGTGGTCAGTTCTCGCAGGCGGTGCCGTCCTTGTCGCGGTCGAGCATGCCGTCGTTCTGCCAGTAGACCTGGACGGCGAGCTTGGTGGTCGCCGGGCGGGAGTAGCCGTCGCGGACCGCCTTGGCGGCAGCCGCGGGACCCTTGGCCACGCCGTTGGGCCACTTGGCGGTGAGGGCGTCGCAGGACCGGAAGACGGGGGCGGCCGCCTCGGCGGGGGTCATGGTCAGCAGGGGAGCGGCGAGGGCGAGAGCGGCGAGCGCTCCGCGGAAGGTCCTGGTCATGCCGGGACCGTATGTCGCGCCCGCCGGCCCGCGCAGGGAAAGCCACGAATCGCCCACGAGCTGCACGGATCGGTGAAATCGTGGCCCGGTCAGCGTCATCACCACCACGGGGTTCCACCATGATCCAGCACGTCGCCCGCGCCCTCGCGCTCGTCCTGGCCGCGATCGGCCTCACGACCCTCGCCGCTCCCGCGCACGCGATCGTCGACCGCGACTGCGGTGACTTCGCCACCCAGGCGGCGGCCCAGGCGTTCATGCTGGCCTCGGGACCGGGTGACCCGCACGGCCTCGACGGGAGCGACGACGACGGGCGGGCCTGCGAGTCCAACCCGTGCCCCTGCGGCACCACGGCACCGCAGCCGCTGGTCGGCCCGGGCAGCACGCAGGGCTCCCAGTCGGGCTCGCAGTCGGGCTCCCAGTCGGGCGCCCAGTCCGGCGCCGACGTCGTACGCCGCAACGTCGGCAACGTCGTCAAGGTCACCGACGGCGACACCCTCGAGGTGCGCGTCCGCGGCATCGGCATCCGCGACGTCCGGATCATCGGCATCGACACCCCGGAGGTGTACGGCGGCGCGCAGTGCGGCGGTCGGAGGGCCAGCCAGCGCATGCGCGAGCTCGCGCCGGTCGGCTCCACCGTCACGCTGATCAGCGACCCGAGCCAGGACGACCGCGACCGCTACGGCCGCCTGCTGCGCTACGTCGAGCGACGCGGCAAGGACGTCGGTCGCGCGCAGGTCAACCTCGGACAGGCGAAGGTGTACGTCTACGACCGCACGCCGTTCCGCCGCACCGCCGGCTACGAGCGGGTCGAGCGCAGCGCCCGCACCCACCACCGGGGGTCGTGGGGGACCTGCTGGCGGTAGGGGGCCGTGCTCCGCTCGGCTGCGCGCGTCAGCGGACCGGCGTCGGGTCGAGCGCGGCCAGCTCCTGCGGCCTGACGGTCGTGGGTGCGAAGAGCCTGGCGACCTCGAGGCCGACCGGGGTGAGGGCGTAGTACGCCACGTCGGGACTGGCGTGCTCCATGCCCAGCGGGGGACCGTCGACCGTCTCGACGAGCCCCGCGGCGACCAGGTGGCCGGTGAGCGCGGCACCGGCCGGTCCTGTGAGGACGCCCTCCAGGCCCACCGTGAGGCGGCTTCGCGTGGTGGTCGCGAAGGCCGAGAACTGGTGGATCGTCTGCGGCCCCAGCCCGGCCAGGGCGGCGATCATCGCCGGCGCCTCGTCCGGGTCGGGATAGGTCAGCAGGCGCTGGAGACGTTGCTCCTGCTCAGGGTTTCGGGCGCCACTGGTGTCGATCTGCCATACCCCCGGGCCCTTGTCACCGAGCCCTGCGCGCGGGTTGGTGTGCGTGGCAACGGTCGCGACGACGAGGCTCTGGAAGCGGTCGGGGTCCAGCCGGCCGTGCTGGTCGGTGGCGAGCTCGACCGCGGCGGGCACGGTGACCCGCACCAGCTCACGGACCGCAAACGCCTGCTGTTCCCACGAGGCACGGATCCATCGCTCCTCCTGGCTCGAGTTCGCCATCGTGGCGAGCACTCCCACCACGGCTCCCACCAGTGCGCCGAGCGTGAACGCGATGCCGGTCGACACCACAGTGGTCGCCACGAGCGACGTGACCGAGAAGGCGATCAACCCCGCCACCACGCCCAGCAGCGCACCGAGCGGACCGATCTTCGAACGCATGAGCACCTCCCCCGTTGACGTGACCGGCGACCACCCTAGGAGCCGGGGGCCGGTGCGTCCGGCGGATCGGTGAACGTGTGGCGGTGCAACGGGGCCGGTGCGGACGACACATCTGCAAGGCTCTCCGCCATGGCCGAGTCCTTGATCGTCAGCCTCCCCGAGCTCCGATCTGCTGTCGAGCGGACCCTCGACCTGGTCGAGGCGCACCTCGGAACGGAGGTGACCCTGCCAGTGGACTACTACTGGCACGTTCCGGTCGATGAGGCGTTCGACATGAATCAGCAACCGCGCGAGTTCACGGCGGGGCAGGTGAGCGACGACCTCGCGACGATGCGCGAGGTCCGCTGGCGATCGTCCGGGGAGGCGTGGCACGAGCTGTCCCACGTGATCGGCGTGCTTCGTGCGCTGCAGCTGGTCGCGACAGCCTGAGCACTGCCCCCGGCAGATGCGTGCTCGGCGCTCCGCTCGGCACTAGAAGACGGCATGTCGGTACTCGCGGACGAGGCCGGCACCCACGCCGGCCGAGATGATGTCCGGGTGATCGCCACCGTCCTCGTCGAGCACCGATGGCTGACGACGACCGCGCTCGTGCTGCTGGTCGTGCTGGGTCCCGCGGTGGGCTACTGGCTGACGGACCGGCCGCGTCTGGCAGGAGCGGCGGCGCTGCTGAGCCTGGTGCCCGTTGCTGCGCTGACGCTGGTGCCGACGAGTCGTGACCTCGCGGTCGGCTGCGCCGTGGAGTGGGCCACACCGAGCCTCGGAGCGGTGGAGCCGATGGCCAACCTCGTACTCTTCGTCCCGCCGGCCCTCTTCCTCGGGGTGGCGCTGAGGCGCCCGATCGCCGTGCTCGTCGGGGCGAGCGCGGTGTCCGCGTTGATCGAGCTCGCCCAGGCGTTCCTGACCGGCCTCGGTCGGTCCTGCTCGACCAACGACTGGCTCTCCAACACGCTCGGCGCTGCTCTGGGGGCGGGCCTGGCCGTGGCGGCGCTGTGGCTCCGCTCGTACGTCGACCGCAGTCGCGAGTCCTCCGACCGAGCGACGGTGGACGCACGGGTGTGAGGCGCGCCAGCCGACTCCCGGCGTTCGAACACACTTGCGAATAAGACTCAGGCGGCGTATGCTGGGTGGTACGTCCGCGAGGCTCCGGGCCACCAGTTCGTGAGGGGTGCGCCTTCCCGGTTCTGATGTGGACGAGTTGCGAGGGTGAGTAATAGTCCGCCAAGCCGGGCCTCCAGGAGCGACGACCGTTGTCCGTCACGCATGCCGCGTGGCGTGGACCGTCGTCGGAAGGAGCCCCACGGTGACTCACCCCAGCACCACGCACCCGATCGTGGCAGCAGCTACCGACGTCCGGTCGGTGCTGAAGTCGGTGGCGGACACGAACCCGACGTTCATGACCACGGCCGCCGAGGCGACGGCATTGACCGAGCTCGTGGCTGCGGAGGCGCAGCTGACGGAGCTGCGGCTGCGGATCCTGGCCGACGCCGGCGACCTCGCTGACGCCACCGCTGCGAGGGACGCTGCGGGGTGGCTGGCGCAGGTCACGCGGACGCGGTACGCCGACGCCCGCGCCGACCTGGCCCTCGCCACCGCGCTGGAGCGGGAGCGTCCGGTCCTCGCATCGGCGATGCGCGACGGCGCCGCGACGCTCGCTCAGGCGCACGTGATCCACCGCGCCTTGCAGACCCTGGACGCCCTACCCGCCAGGGTCGACGCCGAGACCGTGGACCGTGCTGAGCAACACCTCGTGCAGCAGGCCACCACGTTCGGACCCAAGGAGCTGGGGCGGATCGGACGCCGCATCCTCGACGTCGTCGCCCCCGACATCGCCGACGCCGCCGAAGCCGCCCGCCTCGCCGCTCTCGAGGCCCACGCCGCCGACCAGACCCGCCTCACCCTGCGCCGGGTCGGGGACGGCACCACCCGCATCACCGGACGTGTCCCCGACACCGTCGGCACCCGGCTCGCCACCTACCTCGAGGCGTTCACCAACCCCCGCCTCCACCAAGCCGCTGGGGACGAGCCCAGCGGTGACCCGCTCACCCGCACCGCCTACCCGAAGAGGCTCGGCCACGCGCTGTGCCAGCTCCTCGAGGCGATTGACCCCACCCGCCTCCCGGTCCACGGCGGCGACGCCACCACCGTGGTCGTCACCATCCCCTTCGCCGGCCTGCGCAATGACCTGGGGACCGCGGACCTCACAGGCGCCGGTCTGGTGCCCGGCGACATGTTCACCGGCGACCGCATCACCGCCGCCGAAGCCAGGAGACTGGCCTGCACCGCGCGGATCCTCCCAGCGGTCCTCGGCGGCGACAGCCTTCCCCTCGACCTCGGCCGCACCCGCCGCCTGTTCACCCCCGCCCAACGCAAGGCGCTCCTGGTCCGCGACCGCACGTGTCGCGCCGAGGGCTGCGACATCCCCGGCACCTGGTGCGGGGCCCACCACCTCCACCCCTGGCACACCGGCGGACCCACCGACCTCACCAACGGCGTACTCCTCTGCTCACACCACCACCACCGAGCCCACCACACCGCACACCGCCCCGACCGCCTCCCCAACGGAGACCTCCGCTTCCACCCCCGCAGATAGGTCCACAGCCGGCGGAGAGCCGCAGCACCCAAACGCCCCTCGCCTGTCGGCACCGGGTGGTTGGATGGCAGCGCCATGAGCCGATGGACCGCCAGCCAGGTGACCGAGGTCGCGCCTGACGCCGCCTCGCTGGCGGCCGGGCGCAAGCTGGCGGTGCCGGGACCGTGGCGCGAGACTGGCTGCAACGACGTGCTCGTGTGGGGCCAGTGCCAGGGCGGCGGCAAGACGCCCTACCAGGTGAGCGTCGACCTCACCGGGCCTGCCTACCGCTGCTCCTGCCCGAGCCGGAAGTTCCCCTGCAAGCACGCCCTCGCCCTGCTGATGCTGTGGTCCGAGGGGCGGATGGACGACTCCGGGCAGGTCGCCGCCTTCGCCGAGGAGTGGGCCGGGCAGCGCGCCGCGCGGGCAGGCGCACCCGCGCCTGCGGCGGACAAGCCGGCGGACCCAGCCGCCCGGGCGAAGCGGCTCGAGCAGCGGCTGGTCCGGATGGACGCCGGCATCGAGGACTTCCGGCTGTGGCTCACCGACCTGGTCCGCAGCGGGCTCGCCGCGGCGCGGGCGCAGCCGTACTCGTTCTGGGACGACGCGGCCGCGCGCCTGGTCGACGCCCAGGTGCCGGCCCTGGCGGAGCGCGTCCGGGAGGCCGGTTCGCTCGTCCACGCGCGACCCGACTGGGCGCACCACCTGCTCGCCGAGGTGGGTCGGTGGTGGACGATCAGCTGCGCGTGGCAGGGCCGGGACCGGCTCGACGCCGACGAGCTGGCCGACGTCCGGGTCGCCGTCGGCTGGGCGCAGTCGAGCGAGGAGGTCCGCGACGGCGACGCCCGGCCGGGACCGTGGACCGTGCTCGGCGCCCACCGCTCCGACGACGGCCGCCTCCAGCAGCAGCGCACCTGGCTGGCGCACGACGACGGCGAGGTCGTCGTCGTGCTGGACTTCGCGGGCTACGGCCAGGCGCTGGCGGTGCCGCAGCTCAGCGGCGCCCGCCTCGACGTCGTGGTGTCGCGCTACCCCGGGTCCGACCCCCGTCGTGCGATGTTCCGCGACCCGCCCGCGGGCGCCGAGCCCGTGACGGCGCTGCCCGGGCGTACGTCGCTCGCCGAGGTGCACGCCGCAGCCGCGGCTGCGCTGGCGCGGGCGCCGTGGCGCGACCGTCACCCCGCGCCGCTGGCCGGCGTGCGCATCGTCGGAGGAGGCGGCGAGGGCGGCGAGGGCGGCGAGGGCGGCGAGTGGCACGCGAGCGACGCGTCGGGATCGGTGCCGCTCGCGGCGGGCGCGCCCGTGTGGATGCTGCTGGCGCTCAGCGGCGGCGAGCCGGTCGACGTCTTCGGCGAGCTCGAGTCGGGCGTCCTGCGCCCGCTGTCGGTGTGGCTCGAGGACCGGGTGGTGGGCCTGTGAGCGGCCTCGGGACGTGGCTGACAGAGGTCGGCACCGCAGCGCTGGTCGGTACGGCGCGGCGCGAGCCACCGGTCGCTCCGTCCGTCCTCGGCCTCGAACCGGACGACCGCTCACCCGCCGAGGAGCGCCTGCTGGCGAGCGCCGCCCTGGTTGACGTGACCACCCGGGCCGGCGCCCTTCTGGCCGAGCCCCGGGCCGACGGCGACACCGCGCCGACCGAGGTCCTGCCTGCGTGCGGCGACACCGCGGCCCAGCTGCTCCACCTCCTCCTCACCCAGCCGCCGGTGTCAGGCAGCGCGCGCGACGACCTGGTGCTCGAGTGGCTGCGGCTGGCCGCCGAGGCGCAGCAGCGGGCGCCGTGGTGGTTGCTGCCCGGTCTCATGGACCTCGCGGCCGGCCGGCGGCCCGTCGCCCTCGCCCTCGCCACGGCGCTCGGCGCCCGCGGCACCTGGCTGGCCGGCCTCAACCCGGCCTGGGCGTCGCTGGTCGCCCCGGCCGGGGACGCACCGGTGGCGGACGGCCCTGCCGACGACTGGACGGCGGCGTGGCCCACGCTGCCGACCGCCGAGGCGATCCCCGCCTTCGCCGCCGGCCGCCGCGCCGACCCCGACGCGGCACGTCTGCTCCTCGACGCCCAGTGGGACAGCGTCTCGGCCAAGGTGCGCGCCGAGGCGCTGCGCTCCTTCCGCCACGGGATCTCGCCCGCCGACGAGCCGCTCCTCGAGCGAGGCCTCGACGACAGGGCCGTCAGCGTGCGCGAGGTCGCTGCTTCCGTGCTGGGGCTGCTGCCCGACAGCGCCCGGAGCGCACGGATGGCCGCGCGCCTCCGCTCCCTGGTGCGGGTCCGGGGCACCATCGTGCGCCACCTCGAGGTCGACGTCCCCGACGCGCCCGACGCCGTCGGGGTCCGCGACGGCCTGACCGCCCCGACGAGGACCGGGACCGTGGCCCCCACCACCTGGCTCGCGCAGGTCGTCCGGGCCGCGCCGCTCCGCACGTGGACCGACATCACCGGCAGGTCCGCGGCCGGGACCCTCAAGATGCTGCGCGACGACGACGTGCGGGGCTGGCTCGTCGATGCCGTCGTCGAGCACCGCGACCGTGAGTGGGCCGTCGCCTGCGTCGGACTCGGCGTCAGCGACCCGCGCCTGGTCTGGCTGCTGCCCGAGCAGGAGCGCACCGACCTCCTCGTCGCCTGGGTGACCCGGCCCCCCAAGGGGCGCGACCTGCGCACCCTCCTGACGGGCGCGCCGCGGCCCTGGCCCGACGAGCTGGGCCGCGCCGTGCTCGCCGGCCTCCGCAGGGAGGGCGGCAACCCGCTGCTCGTGCAGGCCGCGGCCCCGCTGCTGGCCGCGGCGCTCCCCCCGTCGCTGACGCCCGAGACCCGCGTCGCCCTCGAGCGCGCCCCGGCCGACGCCATGTTCCTGCGCCGCGCCCTCACCGAGACCCTGCAGCTCCACGCGTTCCGCACATCCCTCACGGAGGCCTTCAGATGACCACCAGCCAGCCACCCGCCGCAGGAGTGCTGCGCCAGCACGCCGAGGACGCGTACGCCGACGAGCTCGCCGCGCTGGCCGCGGTCGACGACCGGCCCCGGCCGCCCTCGTGGCACCTGTCGCCGTGGGCGGTGGCGACGTACGTCCTGGGCGGCGCGCTGCCCGACGGCACCGTGGTGACGCCGAAGTACCTCGGCCAGCGGCGCCTGGTCGAGGTCGCCATCTCGTCCCTCGCCACCGACCGCGCCCTGCTCCTGCTCGGGGTCCCGGGCACCGCCAAGTCCTGGCTCGGGGAGCACCTCGCCGCCGCCATCAGCGGCCGCTCGACGCTGGTGGTCCAGGGCACCGCCGGGACCCAGGAGGAGGCGCTGCGCTACGGCTGGAACTACGCCCGGCTGCTGGCCGAGGGACCCTCGCGCGAGGCGCTCGTGCCGGGGCCGGTCATGCGCGCCATGGAGACGGGCGCCATCGCCCGCATCGAGGAGCTCACCCGGATCCCCTCCGACGTCCAGGACTCCCTCATCAGCATCCTGTCGGAGAAGACACTGCCGATCCCGGACCTCGACGAGGAGGTGCAGGCGCGGCCCGGCTTCAACGTCATCGCCACCGCCAACAACCGCGACAAGGGCGTCAACGACCTGTCGTCCGCGCTGCGCCGGCGCTTCAACACCGTCGTCCTGCCCCTGCCCGACACCCTCGAGCAGGAGGTCGAGATCGTCCGCACGCGGGTCACCGCGCTCGGCGCCTCGCTCGAGCTGCCCGCCGACCTCGCCTCGCTCTCGGAGATCCAGCGCGTCGTCACCGTGATGCGCGAGCTCCGCAGCGGCGTGACCACCGACCAGCGCACGACGATCAAGTCGCCGAGCTCCACGCTGTCGACCGCCGAGGCGATCTCGGTGATGACCAACGGCCTCGCCCTCGCCGCCCACTTCGGGGACGGCACCGTGCGGGCCGAGGACGTCGCGGGCAGCCTCCTCGGTGCGGTCGTCAAGGACCCCGTGCAGGACCAGCTGGTCTGGCAGGAGTACCTCGAGACGGTCGTCCGCAACCGCCGCGAGTGGAGCGACCTCTACCGCGCCTGCCGGGACCTGGGCTGAGCCGGCTCGCATGACCGTCGACGTCTACGGCGTACGCCACCACGGCCCGGGCTCGGCCCGCGCCGTGCTGGAGGCACTCACCCAGCACCCACCCGACCTGGTGCTGATCGAGGGCTGTCCCGAGCTCGACGCGATCGTCGACCTCCTCGGGGAGGCCGACATGGTGCCGCCGGTCGCCGGCCTCGTGTACGCCGTCGACGAGCCGCGGCAGGCGACGTTCTACCCCCTGGCCCGCTTCTCGCCCGAGTGGGTCGCCGCCCGGTGGGCGCTGTCGCGCGGCGTGCCGGTGCGCTTCCTCGACCTGCCCGCGACCCACGCGTTCGCCCTCGCCGCGCAGGAGCGGGAGGCGCGAGCCGGGACCGGCGCCGCTGCGGAGCCGGACCACCTTCCCGACGCAGCGGCGGACGTTTCGGAGGCGGACGGTCCGGAGGAGTCCCCGGAGGAGTCGACCGCCTCCCTCCCGCCCGAGCGGCTCGACCCCATCGGCACGCTGGCCGCGACGGCCGGCTACGACGACGCCGAACGCTGGTGGGAGGACGCGGTCGAGCAGCGCCACGACTCTCCCGCGGAGCGCTTCGCGGCGATCCGCGACGCGATGGCGGCGGTCCGCGAGGCCGACCGGCGGCCCGCGGACGACCCGGACGTGCACGCCAACGCCCGCCGCGAGGCCTGGATGCGCAAGGTGCTGCGCGCCGAGATCAAGTCCGCGCCCGAGGCGCGGATCGCGGTGGTGTGCGGCGCCTGGCACGCACCGGCGCTGGTGCCGGACGACTTCCCGCCGGTGTCCCGCGACCGCGAGCTCGTGACCAGGCTGCCGCGCACCAAGGTGGCGGCGGCGTGGACACCCTGGACCGCGGGACGGCTCAGCTACGCCTCCGGCTACGGCGCCGGGGTCGGCGCCCCGGGGTGGTACCAGCACCTCTTCGACCACATGATGCAGCCGGACCCCGACCCCCGCGACCTGGCGACGTCATGGCTGGTGCGGGTCGCCCGCACGCTGCGCGAGGAGCGGCTGGACGCCTCGACGGCCTCGATCGTCGAGGCCGCCCGGCTCGCCGAGACCCTGGCCACCGTGCGCGGGCGTCCCTCGGTCGGGCTCAGCGAGCTCGACGACGCCGCGCAGACCGTGCTCTGCGAGGGGTCCCGGCTGCCGCTCGACCTCGTCCACGAGCGGCTCGTGGTCGGCCAGGAGCTCGGGTCGGTGCCCGAGTCCGCGCCCGTCGTGCCGCTCGCCGCCGACCTCGCCCGGCAGCAGCGGTCCCTGCGGCTCAAGCCGTCGGCGTCGGCCCAGCAGCTCGAGCTCGACCTCCGGCTGGAGCGGCCGCTGGCCCGCTCGGTGCTGCTGCACCGCCTCAGCCTGCTCGGCATCGGCTGGGGCGAGCCGACCGAGGGCGGGCGCACCACCGGCACGTTCAAGGAGACCTGGACCCTCGAGTGGCGCCCCGAGCTGGCCGTGGACCTCGTCGAGGCCAGCGTGTGGGGCACGACCGTGGCGGTCGCCGCCGCGGCTCGCGCCGCCGACCGCGCCGCGCGGTCCGCCGACCTGACCGAGCTCGCGACGCTGGTCAGCGCCTGCCTGACCGCGGACCTGCCCGACGGTGTCGACGCGGTCCTCGACGCGCTCGACGCGCGGGCCGCCGTGCAGCACGACGTGCCCGCGCTGCTCTCGACGGTCGAGCCGCTGGCGCGGACGTGCCGCTACGGAGACGTGCGCGGCGTCGACACCGACCGCGTCCGCGCGGTGCTCGCGGCGACGGCGGTGCGCGCCTGCGTCGGGCTGCCGATGGCCTGCGCCAGCCTCGACGAGGACGCCGCCGACGAGATGGTCACCGCCATCGCCGCGGCCCACCGCGGGCTCTCGCTGCTCGCCGACGCCGAGCTCGACGCGGCCTGGGTCAGCGCCCTCGAGTCCGTGTCCGCGCCCGACCACGTCGCCGGGGCCGTCGCCGGGCGCGCGACCCGCATCCTCCTCGACGCCGGCCACCTCGACACCGGTGCGGCGGCCCACCGGATGGGACGACGCCTCTCCCTGACCGCCTCCGCACCCCAGGCGGCCTCCTGGCTGGCCGGGTTCCTCGCCGGCGACGCGGTGCTGCTCGTCCACGACCCGGTCCTGCTCGGGCTGGTCGACGAATGGGTGCGCGGCCTCGACGAGACGGCGTTCGAGGACCTGCTGCCGCTGGTGCGCCGCACCTTCTCGCAGTTCAGCCGCGCCGAGCGCCGCACGATCGGCGAGCAGGTGGCCGGCATAGGCGGCCCGGAGCGCCGGCCCGACGACCACGTCCTCGACCTGGCGCGGGCGATGCCGGCGCTGCGCACCGTGGCCCGGCTGGTCGGGTGGAAGGAGGTCGACCATGACGGAGCAGCCTGACCCGACGACCGCTGAGGGACAGCCGCGCGACCGGCTCACCCGCTGGCGCCTGGTCCTCGGCGGCGGCGAGGCCGACGGCCTGACCGGCGCCGACGGCGCCGGCGCCGGCGTGGGCCTCACCGCCGACGACCAGCGCCGCGACGAGGCGCTCGAGGCCCTCTACGACGGCGAGCGCCGCGGCGGGCTCGGCGGCTCGGCGCCCCGGGTCTCGCGCTGGCTCGGCGACATCCGGACCTACTTCCCGTCGTCGGTCGTGCAGGTGATGCAGGGCGACGCGATGCAGCGCCTCGGGCTGCGGCAGATGCTGCTCGAGCCGGAGATGATGCGGGCGGTCCAGCCTGACGTGGGGCTGGTCAGCACGCTGATCGGGCTGGGCCGCGTCATCCCCGAGCACTCCCGCGAGACGGCGCGCGCCGTCGTACGGCAGGTGACCGACGAGCTCGAGGAGCGGCTGCGGCAGCGGACCGTCCAGGCCGTCTCCGGTGCCCTCGACCGCTCCGCGCGCACCCGCCGCCCGCGCATGCGCGACGTCGACTGGCGGCGCACGGTCGCGGCCAACCTCAAGCACTACCTCCCCGAGCACCGCACCGTCGTGCCCGAGCGGCTGGTGGGCTACGCCCGCCGCTCGACGCAGGTGGAGCGCCAGGTGATCCTCTGCATCGACCAGTCCGGGTCGATGGCCGAGTCGATCGTCTACAGCTCGGTCTTCGGGGCGGTGCTGGCCTCCATCCGCTCGCTCGAGACGCGGCTGGTGGTCTTCGACACCGAGGTGGTCGACCTCACCGACGAGATCGACGACCCGGTCGACGTGCTCTTCGGGGTGCAGCTCGGTGGCGGCACCGACATCAACCGGGCGCTGGCCTACTGCCAGGGTGCGATCACCCAGCCGGCCGACACGGTGCTCGTCCTCATCAGCGACCTCTACGAGGGTGGCATCGCCGAGGAGATGGTGGGCCGGGCGCGGTCCGTGGTGGCCTCCGGCGCGACGATGATCGCGCTGCTGGCGCTGAGCGACTCCGGCCAGCCGTCCTTCGACGCCGACCACGCGGCCGCCCTCGCGGAGGTCGGCGTGCCGTCGTTCGCGTGCACGCCGGACCTCTTCCCCGAGCTGATGGCCGCGGCGATCGAGCGGCGCGACATCGGCGAGTGGGCCGCGAGCAACGACATCGTCACCACGCACGAGACCACCGGGAGCGGCCCGGCCTGACTCACCAGCCCGGTCCGTCGCCCCCGAGCCTCTCCACCAGGCGGTGGCCGACGTGCGCGGCGTTGGCGCGGCGTACGTCCTCGGGCACGGTCGGCAGGTTCTCCTCCCAGTCCAGCAGCGTCGACCCGCGCAGCTGCGGCATCCGGGCGGGCCGCCCGAAGAAGAACGGGTGCAGGTGGGCCCCACCGTCGCCGTAGCGGCCCACGTGGCACCGCCCCACGCTGGGCAGCTCCTCGACGGCGGCGGTGACCGCGACCATGAGCCGGCCCATCTCCGAGGCGAGGTCGTCGGGCAGGTCCGCGAGGTCGTGGTGGTCGCGGGGCTTGAGGATGAAGGCGACCGGGAGGCGCATGTCGAGCAGCTCGAGCATCCAGCGCTCGTTGCTCCACGCCACCCTCGCCGCGTGCTCCGGACCGAGCGGGCCGCGGCACGGGCACTGCTCGGGGTCGTCGCCGACGCGCGGCGGCTCCGCGTCCACCATCGGCTCGAGCGGCTTGATCCGCAGCCCGCCGAGCTCGAACGGGAAGATGTCCCACCCCGGCATCAGCTCGATGGCCACGGGCAGGCGGCCCTCGTCGTCGGTGGCGGCGGCCACCCGGGCGTGGAACTCCTCGGCAGTCTCCAGCGACGTCATGCGCCGAGTCTGGCAGGTCACCAGGGCGAGGGCTGGTAGTCCTTCACGAAGCAGCCGAAGAGGTCCGTGCCGGCCTCGCCCAGCACGATCGGGTCGTAGACCCGGGCCGCGCCGTCGACCAGGTCGAGGGGTGCGTGCCAGCCCTCGGCGGCGATCCGCAGCTTCTCGTGGTGCGGGCGCTCGTCGGTGATCCAGCCGGTGTCGACGGCGGTCATGAGGATGCGGTCGGTCTCGAACATCTCGCCCGACGAGGTGCGGGTCAGCATGTTGAGCGCGGCCTTGGCCATGTTGGTGTGCGGGTGCCCGGCGCCCTTGTAGCGGCGGGAGAACTGCCCCTCCATCGCCGAGACGTTGACGACGTACGCGCGGCCCGACGTGGCGGTCGCGGCCGCCGCGGCCAGGGCCGGGCGCAGCCGCGAGACGAGCAGGAACGGCGCGATCGAGTTGCACAGCTGCACCTCGAGGAGCTCCAGCGGGTCGACCTCGCCGACGGTCCGGGTCCACGAGTTCGTGGTCTGCACGTCCGGCAGCAGGCCGCCGGCGTCCACGGCCGTGCCGGCCAGGTGGGCGTCGAGCGAGGCGTGCCCGGCCCGCAGGGCGAGGGCGGCCAGCGTCGCGGCCGTGTGCACCTGGGTCGCGTGCTCGACCGACTCGCCCTCGTGGTGGGCGACCGGGGTGGGCGCCAGCGCCCCGGCGATGGCGGCCGGGTGGGCCTCGGAGACGTGGTCGAAGGTCACCAGCTCCGGCACGGAGTCCTGCGGCAGCGGGAGCTGCTCGGCCTCCACGAGGGGGGCGTACGCGCCCGGCGTGCGGCGCACCGTCTGACAGGCGTTGTTGACCAGGATGTCGAGCGGACCCGCGGCCGCGACGTCGTCGGCCAGCGAGATCACCTGGGTGGGGTCGCGCAGGTCGATGCCGACCACCTTGAGCCGGTGGATCCAGTCCGCGGCGTCCGGCAGCGAGGAGAACCGGCGCACCGCGTCCCTGGGGAAGCGCGTCGTGATGGTGGTGTGCGCGCCGTCGCGCAGCAGGCGCAGCGCGATGTACATCCCGATCTTGGCGCGGCCGCCGGTGAGCAGCGCGCGCCGCCCGGTCAGGTCGGTGCGCTGGTCGCGCTTGGCGTGGCTCGTCGCGGCGCACGAGGGGCACAGCCAGTGGTAGAACGCGTCGACCAGCGTGAAGTCCTGCTTGCAGATGTAGCAGCCGCGCGGGTTGAGGAGCTCGCCGGCGAAGGCGCCGGGAGCGGTGGAGACGAGCGGGATGCCGGCGGTCTCGTCGTCGATCCGGACCGGTGAGCCGGTCGCCGTGAGTGCGGTGACGGCCCGGTCGTGGGCGAGCTCGGCGGCCCGCTTCTGCTGCTTGCGCTCGAGCTTGATCGACTTGTACATGTGCGAGGCGGCGCGCTTGACCGTGACGTGGTCGGGGTGGTCGCCCGGCAGGTGGTGGAGGCTCTCCAGCACCCGCAGCGTCGCCGCGAGGTCGTCGGGATCGATGCCGGGCGCACCGACGACGTTCTGCTCAGTCACCGGCGAAGGGTACGGCGTGGCGCCGGGCTGGACGGAAACGCCGCGGCCGCCGCGGCTCAGCCCTCGCGGGCGGGGGAGCCGTGGATGCGCACCCGGTCGGCGCGCATGCCGTGCTCGACGCCCCAGAGCACGGCCTTGGAGCGCGAGTCGACGTCGATCTTGCGGTAGGCCGAGCGGATGTAGGACTTGATCGAGTTGATCGAGAGCAGGGTGCGCTCAGCGATGTCCTGGTTGCTCAGGCCCATCGTGATGAGCGAGAGCACCTCGGCCTCGCGGGCGGTCAGGCCCTCCTCGCGACCGGGCCAGTCGCCGCCGACGATCGAGGACCGGTTGCGGGCGGGGGACACGACGACCTGGCCCGAGGCGATCGCACCGAGCGCGTCGACCAGCCGGGCGGCCGGCAGGCTCTTGGAGAGGTAGCCGCGCACGCCCTGGTCGAGGGTGTCGCGGGTCAGCCACGGCTGGAAGTTCCATGTGTAGACCGCGACCTGGCGGACCTGCGGGCTCGCGATGAGCCGGGCCACCGCGGGACCGTTGCCCTGCCCCATGCCGAAGGTGTCGTAGAGGGCGACGTCGACCGGCCTGCTGACCTGCCTGCCGGCCACCAGCTCGACGATCTCAACGCGATGGGGATAGCTGCGCATCATGGCATCGAGGCCCCGCACGACGACCTCGTCGTCGTTGACCAGCGCCACTCGGATGACCATGGGCTCAAGGTACTGGCATTTATGTATGTTGAAGCCCTTGTTCACAGAAGGGGGCGGCGTGCGGGAGAGCGCGACTGCGGTCGAGGAGACCCGCACGGGAGGGCTCGGCGTCCGGTGCGAAGGGGTGGTCCACCTCTACAAGACGTTCGGCGGTCACGACGTCGTGGCCCTGCGGGGCGTCGACCTCACCATCCGCCCCGGTGAGCGGGTCGCCTTCCTCGGGCCCAGCGGGTCCGGCAAGTCCACCCTCCTGGCGCTGCTGGGCGGCATCCAGCGGCCCAGCGCAGGCCGCATCTTCCTCGGCGACGAGGAGATCTCCCGGATGGGGGAGCGCTACCTCGCGCGGATCCGCTCGCGCCAGGTCTCGACGATGCTCCAGGGCGCGACCCGCAACCTGCTGCCCTACGCCACCGCCCGCCAGAACATCGCCTTCGCCCGGCTGTCCCTGTCCGGCGGCGAGCGCGAGGACGCCCTCGCCGACACCGAGCTGCTCGACCGCGTCGGGCTCGTCGACCAGGCCGACCAGGTCGTCAGCACGATGTCCGGCGGCCAGCGCCAGCGACTGGCCCTCGCCTGCGCCGTGTCGACCGCGCCGCGGCTGCTGCTCGCCGATGAGCCCACCAGCCAGCTGAGCCACGCCGACCGCGACCACGTCCTGCACCTGGTCCACTCCCTCGGCGACGACTTCGGCACCACCATCGTGGTCGTCACCCACCAGCCCGAGGTCGCCGCGACGTTCCCGCGCACCGTGACGATGAAGGGCGGCCGGGTCGGCGCGGAGGGCCACGGCGGGTCCGAGTACGCCGTCGTCGGCGAGGACGGCGTGCTCCACCTGCCCGGCCACATCGCCGCCGAGTGGCCTCCCGGGACGCTCGTGCGCTTCGAGGACGACGAGCAGGGCCGCATCGTGGTGACCCGCGCGAGCGCCGAAGGACCCGCAGCATGAGCTTCTCCGGCACGGGCTTCCCCCAGCCGGCGCACCACCTCGAGCCGCAGGCGTCGGCCGGGACCGCGCTGCGCCTCGACTCGATCACGTACGTCAACGGCCGCACGCTGCTCGACGACGTCAGCGTGAGCTTCCCGGCGGGCAAGGTCACCGCCCTCTCCGGCCCCAGCGGCTCCGGCAAGACCACGCTGCTGTCCATCGCCGGCGGGCTGCTCCAGCCGACGTCGGGCACCGCCGAGCTCGACGGCCAGGAGATGTGGACCGGTGCCGGCGACCCGCTGCCCCAGGTCGCCTTCGTCCTCCAGGTCTACGGCCTGGTGCCGATCCTCTCCGCCCGCGAGAACGTCTCGATCGCGCTGCGCGCCCGCGGCGTCGCGCCCGCCGACGCCGACGAGGCGGCCGAGGCCGCGCTGGCCCGGTTCGGCATCGCCGACCTCGGCGAGCGCCAGGTCGAGGAGCTGTCCGGCGGGCAGATGCAGCGCGTCGCCTGCGCCCGCGGCTTCGTCGTCGGCGCCGAGGTGCTGCTGGCCGACGAGCCGACCTCCGAGCTCGACGAGGGCAACCGCGGCGTCGTGCTCGCCGAGCTGCGGGAGGAGGCCGCCCGCGGGGCCGTCGTCGTCGTCGCCACGCACGACCCCGCCGTCGTCGAGGCGTGTGACCTGCACATCGCCCTCGACGAGGGACGGGTCGTCGGGTGAGCCGAGTCCTCCGGGGCGCCTGGAGCCGTCGGGGTGCCCTGACGACGCTGGTGCTGATGACGCTGGTGGTCGTTGGCGGGTCGGTGACCGTGCTGCAGCTCGCCGACGCGGCCGGGACCTCGCGCTGGCTCACCGCGCCGCTGCTCCTCCTCGGCGCGGTCGCCGTGCCGAGCATCGGGGCCGAGCTGGCCGTCGCCCGGCGCGAGGAGATCGGCCTGGCCCGGCTGCGCGGCATCCACGGTGCGCGCCTGTGGCGGTTCCTCCTCGTCGAGCCCCTGCTGGCGATCGTCCTCGGCACCCTCCTCGGGCTCGCCGTGGGCGCCGCCGGCACCGTCGTGGCCACCCGGACCTGGCTCGCCGAGACCGCTCCCGCGCTCGAGCGGCCGGCCCTGCTGGCCGCCGTCGGCATCGCCGGTGCCGGCCTGGCGATCGTCGGCCTCTCCGCCGCGGCCGCGCTGCGTGAGCCGCTGGCCGTCCAGGTGTCGACCCGCCGCCGGCCGCGGCGCGCGACGACCCTCGCGGTGTTCCTCAGCGTCCTCGTCATCGTCGGCGCCGCCGTCGCCGCCTACCGCAGCCGCGCCGCCGACGGCGACCCCGACCTGGTCGTCCTGCTCGGCCCCGCGCTCGTCGGCCTCGCCCTCGGGCAGGTCGCCATCTGGGTGGTCCGGATCGCCGCCCGCGTCCTCACCCCGGCCACCGAGAGGCGTGGCCTCGGCGCCTTCCTCGCCGCCCGGCGGCTGGCCCGCGCCGACGACCTCGTGACGCCCGTACGCCTCGTCGTCGCCGCCGCGGTCGTCGGCACCCTAGCCCTGAGCGGCGCCGTGGCCGTCTCCGGCTGGACCCGCGACCAGGCGGCCGTCGAGGTGCCCGGACAGCGCACGATCGACGCCACCGAGCTGGGCGCGATGGGCGCCGTCGACCTCACGGAACAGGCCGACCCGGAGGGGACGCACCTCCTCGCGACCGCCATCGTCCGCAACGAGACCCGGCTCGGCGAGCGCCGCGCCTACGTCGATGCCGGCCGGTGGGACGCCGTCGTGGGCGACTTCTACGACGGCAGCCCCGCCCGCGCCGCCTCCGACGCCGTGGGGCGCCTCGGCGGCGGGGCCGCGCCGTTCCAGGTCGCCGGCGACCGGCTGACCGTCACCGCCTCGGGCGTCGAGGTGCCGCCCGCCAAGGCGTTCATCGGCCCGGGCGGGCAGGAGGTCCGCTCGGGCGGCGGGCGCGCCGAGGTGGTGCTCAACTTCGTCACCGAGCAGAACACCTCCGGGTCGGCGTCCGTCCAGCTCCGGGTCGCCGCGGACGGGACCGCTGTCAGCCGCCGCGTACGGGTGCCGGACTGCGCCGAGGTGTGCACCGTGACCAGCCTGCAGGTCGGCCGCGACGACCAGTCCTTCTTCGACCGTCGTGACTTCGTGGTCCTGCTCGAGGGCGTGGCGGTCGGCGACACCGACGTCCTCGACCGGGCCTGGGTGCCCGACCTCGCCTCGGTCGCCGGATCGCTCGACAACCGCTTCATCCCTGGCTACGAGGCACCCGACCCGCTCGTGGTGAACCGCACCGACGGTCTCCAGGTGGCGATGCTCCCCGATGCCGCGATCGAGCTGCGCCTCGACATGGCCGGCGACGCGGTCCCGCTGCTGACCGCCGGCGACGCCGGCGAGGGCGGGCCGCAGGCGCTCGACCTCGCCGGGGACGACCGCGCCACCGAGGTCGTCGGCGTCGCCCGCTCGCTGCCGCTGCTCGGCACGGCCGGGTCGCTCGCCGACATCCGCACGGCGGCGGCCGGGTCCGGGCCGACCGTGCCGTCGGCGGAGGTCCAGGTCGTCGCAGGGGACTCGACCCCGCAGGCGGTGCTCGACCAGGTCGCGGAGGCCACCGGCGCCACCTGGCGCACCCGCGAGTCGGTGCAGCAGTCGCTCGGGGACCGGTTCGGCGGCGACCAGTCGGTGGCGTACGCCCTCACCGCTCTGGCCTGCGCCCTCGTCGCGCTGCTCGCGCTGGGCGCCGGCGTGGCCCGGCACCTGCGTGACTACCGTCGCGACGTCGCCTCGCTGCGGGTGCTCGGCATCTCGACCGGCACGGCCCGCCGGGCGGGCCGCGCGGAGCTGGCCAGCCTGACCGTCCTCGTGCTCGTCGCCGTCGTCGCCGGCGGCTGGCTGGCGGTCACCCTGCTGCTCGACGGCCTCCCCCTGCTCGCCGTCCCCGTGGCCGGCCTCGCGCTGGACACCGCGCCCCACCTCTGGCCCCTGGCCGTGCCGGCGGTCGTGGCCGCCGCCGCGATGGTGCTGGTGGGCGGTCGGGCCCGCGCGGTGCGCGCGACCACCACCCGACCGAGCCTGCTCCGTGAGGAGGAGGGCCGGTGATCCAGCTCTTCGGCGCGATCCTGCGCGGGCTCCGCTCGCGCGCCCTGCTCTCCGCCGGCTCCGTGTTGCTCACCACGCTGGCGATCGGGTCGGCGGTGCTCGGCCCCGTGTTCTCGGAGGCCGTCACCAACTCCTACGTCGTGACCCGCCTCCAGGAGACCCCGCCCGGGCTCACCGGCCTGAGTCGGGTCTTCACGCCCGAGTCCGGAGCCACCCTCGAGCAGGCCGAGCGCGACGCCGTGGCGGCCTCCGAGGAGCTGACCGACGGACCCTGGCAGGACCCGGTGGTGATCGCGCAGTCCGAACGGTTCAGCGCCCTGCGCGGGGTCGTGACGTTCTGGTCGCGCGACGGCGGCTGCGAGGCCCTCGAGGTCGAGGGTCGGTGCCCCGAGCGGCTGGGCGAGGTGCTGATGCTCGCCGCCGACGTCGAGAAGACCGGCGCCGAGATCGGCGAGCCGCTGCCCCTCGCGATCTTCGAGACGGGCGGGGTGGAGGCCCTCGGCCTGCCCCGCCCCGGCCTCGCCGAGGTGGTCGTGGTCGGGTCCTACGACACCCCGCGCTCCGGGGACGACTGGCTGATCCCCGGCCGGCTCACCAGCACCAACGAGCAGGAGAGCATCAGCGGCGGCTACCAGCCCTACGCCCCGGCGCCGCTCATCACCACCGACGACACGGTCACCGCCGCCGGCGGCTGGACGGTCCGGGTCGACACCCGGCTCGACGTGCCGCCCGATCTGACGCCCCGCGATCTCGACGAGGCGGCCGACTCCGCGTCGGCGGTGCCCACGGACACCGCGGTCGAGGTCGAGGGCGGCACGCTCGTCGCCGACGACACCAACTCCCTCGCGTCCGTGGTCGAGGAGGTCCGGTTCCAGCAGTCCACCGCGCGCAGCTCGATCGCCCCCGCCGTGCTGTCGCTGGTGCTCGTCGCGCTCGCCCTGCTCATGCGCCTGCTCAACGCCGCGAGCGAGCTGCGCGTCCCCGAGCTCGCCCTGGCGTCGCTGCGCGGCGTAACGGCCCGCAAGCTGTGGGGCCTCGGGCTCGCCGAGCCGCTGACCCTGCTCCTGCTCGCCACGCCGCTCGGCATCGCCTTCGGCCTGGGCCTCGCGGTCGTGCTGGTGCGGAGCTGGCTGGTGCCCGGGCTCCCGCTGCCGGTGCCGCCCGCCAGCTGGGTCGCGGCCGCGCTCGTCCTGCTCGCGGCGGTGGCCGTGGCCTGCATCGCCGTCGGGCTGGTGGTGCGCGAGTCGCTGGCCTCCCAGCTCTCCGGCGTACGCCGCCCCGTCGCCGCCCGCCGCTGGTCGGTCGTCGCCCAGCTCGTCCTCGTGGCGCTCGCCGTCGCCACGCTCGCCAGCAAGCTGTCCGCCAGCGGCCCCGGCGAGCCGGACGCCACCGACCTCGTCCTGCCGGTCCTGCTGGCGGTCGTCGCCGGCCTGGCCGCGACCCGGCTCACCGCGGCGCTGGCGACCTGGTGGACCGGTCGATCGCGCGGTCGTTCGCTGAGCGGCTTCGTCTCGTCACGGGCGATCTCGCGGCGGCAGGAGGGCACGCTGGTGATCCTGCCGATCACCGCGGCGATCGCCGTCGCCGTGTTCGGCGCCGGCGTCTACGACTCCGCCGCCACCTGGCGCACCAGCGTGGCCGCGACGGAGTCGCCGGCCCACACCACGTGGTCGACCAACCTCACCCTCTCCGAGGCGATCGACCTCACCCGCCGCGTGGACCCCGAGGGCGAGTGGGTCATGGCGGCCGCCAGCGTCACCAACCCCGGCGCCAACTTCTCCGTCGTCGACAGCAGCCGGCTGGCTCGGGTCGCCACCTGGCCCCCGACGTGGAGCCCGGGCCGCGACGTGGAGCAGGTCGTGGAGGCGATCGCGCCGGGCGGCGTGGTCCCGACGGTGACCGGCACCCGCCTGTCCCTCACCATCGACAACCGGGCCGACATGGACCGCGACCTCGCCGTCGAGGTCCGGTTCGGCTCTCGCGCGGGCGTCCCGCTCAAGGCGTACGTCGGCCCGTTCCCCCGCGGGGAGCACACGCGGTCGGCGCGGGTCCCGTTCTGCCGGGAGGGCTGTCCCCTCGAGGGGATGACGCTCGGCGGCGGCGCCGGCACCAACACCCGGATGACCGGCACGCTGCGGCTGGACGCGATCGAGGTCGACGGTGCTCCGCTCGACGGCGCGATCGAGGGCGCCGCGTGGACGCCGACCCCGGACCCGGCCGTGCGCAGCTCCATCGTCGAGCTGGAGGAGTCCGGCGGCGGGCTCGACATGACCGTGGACACCGGCGGCTCGGTGGGCATGGCCCGCCTCACCGCCGGCGGCATCACCGAGGAGCGCCCGGCGCTGGCCGGCCCCGGCGTGCAGCAGCGCGCGATCGACAAGCTCGACGAGGGCTACGGCCTGATCCGCGTCGACCCGGTCGGCGGCATCGGCGCCGTCGAGGGCATGCCGTTCACCGGCCCGTCCGGGCTGCTGGTCGACTACTCCTCCTTCGTCACCGACCGCCCCGTCTTCGACAACCTCGTCACGACGCACGTGCTCGCCCGCGAGGGCACCCCCGCGTCGATCACCGACGCGCTGTCCCGTGCGGGCCTCAGCGTCGGCACCTCCCTCGCGCAGGAGCGGCAGGTGCTCGACCAGAGCGCGTACGCCCTCGCGCTGCGGCTCTACGGCGTGGTCGCGGCGATGGTGCTGCTCATGGCCCTGGCCGGCCTCTTCGTCAGCGCGGCGGTGCAGCTGCCCGCCCGCCGCCGTGACGCCGCGGCCTTGCGGGTGGTCGGGGTGCCGCGCGGGGCGGTGATGGCGGCGGTGGTCCGCGAGCTCGGCATCGTGCTCGGCAGCGCCGCGCTGGCCGGGATCCTGGCCGGGTCGCTCGCGCAGTGGGTGGTGCTGCGCACCATCACGCTCGGCTACGCCGACGACCCGACGACGCCCGCGCTCGTGGCCGCCATCTCGCCGCTCCGGCTGGTGGTGCTCGCCATCCTGGCGGCGGCCGTCCTCGGCGCCGTCGCCCTGGCGAGCGCCTCGATGACCGTGCGCGGGGCCCGCGGCGCCACGCTGCGCGAGTCGGCCCGCTGAGGCCGGGCCCCGCTCAGGAGCAGCAGGGGTCGAAGCGGAAGCCCACGCCGCGGATGGTGCGGATCCACTGGTTGTCGGCAGCGGCCGCGCGCAGCTTGCGGCGCAGGTTGGCCAGGTGCACGTCGACGACGTGGGTGCTGTCCGGGACGAAGTCGGTGGCCCAGACCGCGCGCATGAGCTCCTCACGCGGGACCACGACGCCGGGGTTGGTGACGAGGTGGGCGAGCAGGTCGAACTCGGTGCGGGTCAGGTCGACCTCCTCGCCCAGGACGAGCACCTCGCGGGCGTCCTGGTTGAGGCTCAGGTCGTCGCAGCCCACGGAGCCCGGGGCGGGCTCGTGGGGGGACGACGGGTCCGGCGCGGGCGCGGGCCAGCCGGTGGTCGAGCGGGTCGTGGTGGGCCGGGCCGCCTGCTGGCGGTGGGCCACGACCGCGTGCGCCGCGTCGACCCCGGCCGGCACGAGCGCCTCCGACGAGCGCGGCCGGCGGAAGAGCGCGGCCACCCGGGCCTGGAGCTCGCGCATCGAGAACGGCTTGACGAGGTAGTCGTCGGCGCCGACCTCGAGGCCGATGAGCCGGTCGACCTCGGCCGTCCGGGCGCTGATGACGATGACGTAGCAGTCGCTCACCGTCCGGATCTGGCGGCAGACCTCCACCCCGTCGATGTCGGGCAGCGACAGGTCCAGCGTGACGAGGTCGGGTCGACCCTCGCTGATGATCGTCAGCGCCTCGGCGCCCGTGCGGGCGACCACGACGTCGAAGCCGGCCTGGTCGAGCAGTGCGGAAATGGCGTCGCCGACATCGTGGTCGTCCTCGACGACCACGGCGGTGCGTTCGTTCATCATCTGATTGCTCCCAAGTTGATGAATCATCTACCCGGGTGCACGCGTCGTAAACCTGAGTGGATCATCCGGGCGAGGAGCGCCCGGCACACGGACGTCAGAAGTCCAGGCCGCGGGCCCAGTCCTCGGAGTCGATGCGGGCCACCAGGTAGGGCCCGCCACCGGCGCGCCGCTCCTGCGGGCTGCCCTCGCGGTCCATCCGGTAGCCGATGCCGCGGATCGTGTGGATCCAGGTGGCGTCGGAGTGACGGCGCAGCTTGCCGCGCAGGTTGGCCACGTGCACGTCCACCAGGTGGTGGTCGTGGGTGAGCGCGCTGCTCCAGATCGCGAGCACCATCTCCTCGCGGGTGCAGACCCGGGAGAGGTGGGTGGCGAGGTACTCCAGGACGTCGTACTCGATGCGGGTGAGGTCGACGATCGCTCCGTTGACCTGCACCTCGCGCCGCGCGGAGTTGATGACCAGGCCCGCGCCGGCCGCGATGGTGGCCGGCTCGTCGGTGGGCTGAGCCGGAGCCGGCACGTGCGGCGACCGGGCGACCGGGGCCTCCTCGGCCGCGGCGGCCGAGCGGGGGCGCCGGAACAGCGCCGCCACGCGGGCCCGCAGCTCGCGGGGCGAGAACGGCTTGAGCACGAAGTCGTCGGCGCCGACCTCGAGCCCGATCAGCTTGTCGACCTCGTCGGAGCGCGCGGACACGATCACGATGTAGCAGTCGCTGCTCTCGCGGATGCGGCGGCACACCTCGATGCCGTCCATGTGCGGCAGCGTCAGGTCTAGCGTCACGAGGTCGGGCGGGTCCGCGGCGGCCACCTCGACCGCTGCGCGTCCGTCGCGCGCCGTCGTGACGCGGAAGCCGGCCCCCTCGAGGGTCTCCACCAGCGCCGAGGAAATGTCTGGATCGTCTTCGACGACCAATGCATGCAGATCTTGCACGAGTACCCCCACAGAACAGTCAAGACAGGAGCCCCACGCCCCTGCCGTGTCGCCGCCCGAACGGCGTTGGTCGAATGGTAAGGGCTGGAAAGGGCCCGCGACAGCAAGCGATCCCTAGGGGTGAGCCGTGTCTAGACCAGAGCTTTTCACGGGAATCTTCTGTCGCCGATCGATCAAAGTGCGCCGTCCCCGGACGGGCCCAGCTGGATCCCCCGGTTGACCCAGGTGCTGGTCGCCACCATCCCGACACGCTCGTACAGCCCGAGCGCGCCGGTGCGCGAGTCGGTGCTGAGCTCGGAGGTCGACGTGCCGTGCTCGCGGGCCCGCGCGAAGGAGTCCACGAGCAGCGCCTGGGCGAGCCCGCGGTTGCGCTGGTCGCGCCGTACGGCGAGGCGGTCGACGAACCCGGTCGTGCCGTTGTCGGAGACGAGCACCAGCGACACCCCGACGACCGCGCCGTCCGCGTCGACGACGACCCGGAGGTTCCACGGCTCGAAGCCGGGGCGTCCGGTGGTGGCCGCCTCGAAGTCCTCGAAGCTCTCGCGCTCGCGCACCGACCACTCGAGGAAGGCGTCCTCCAGCACGTCGTGCGCCGCGCGCAGCTCGGCCGGCTCGGCCGTGCGTACGACGTGGCCGGGCGGCAGGTCGCGCTCGGGGATCGTCGCCCCCTCCGGCAGCTTCAGCACCCAGCTGGTCCAGCGGACGTGGTAGCCCAGCGACTCCAGCAGCCGGTCGCCCGGGGACCCCTGCGGCACCGGCATCCCGATGACGCTCGAGCCGACGGCTCGCCCGAGGTCCTGGAGCCAGTGGGCCAGCCAGGTCCCGATGCCGCGACCGCGGTGGGAGGGGAGCACGGCGGTGTCGGCGCGGTCGGCGCCCATCAGCTCGGCGTACGCGACGAGCGCCTCGCCCTCGAAGACGCCGACCGAGCGCGCACCCAGGTCGTGGCTGGGCTTGGCCCAGTCGCTGACGATGTCGGCCTCCTCGACGGCGACCTGGCCGATGTCCTCCGCCTCCTGCGCGGCCATCAGCACGAAGACGGCGTGGGCGTCGGACGTCCGGAGCGGGCGGGTGGTGAGGCCCGCGGGCAGGCCGGGGGTGGACGGGGTCGGAGCGGTGGACGCCGGGGTGGACGTCGGGGTGGACGTCGGGGTGGAGGTCGGGGTGGACGTGTCGGTGGAGGAGGACTGCTCTGGCATGGCAGGAAGTGTGCTGCCTCACGCGCCGCGCTGTCGCGCGCTTATCGGGGCGGATCCGGCGTCCCGCGGAATCCCCTAATCCCCCGTGAGGCCCTACCGTATTGAGCGTGAGTGACGACCAGCCCGCAGCGCCCGAGCAGAACTTCTCCGACCTCGGCCTCTCGCCCGAGGTCCTGAAGGCGCTGGCCGACGTCGGCTACGAGACGCCCTCCCAGATCCAGGCCCAGACCATCCCGCCGCTGCTCGAGGGACGCCACGTCGTCGGCCTCGCGCAGACCGGCACCGGCAAGACGGCGGCCTTCGCGCTGCCGATCCTGTCGCAGCTCGACCTGTCGCAGAAGACCCCGCAGGCGCTCGTGCTGGCCCCGACGCGCGAGCTCGCGCTGCAGGTCTCCGAGGCCTTCGAGAAGTACGCCGCCCACATGAAGGGCGTCCGCGTGCTGCCGATCTACGGCGGCCAGGGCTACGGCGTCCAGCTGTCCGCGCTGCGCCGCGGCGTGCACGTCGTCGTCGGCACCCCCGGTCGCATCATGGACCACCTAGAGAAGGGCACGCTCGACCTCTCGGAGCTGCGCTTCCTCGTCCTCGACGAGGCCGACGAGATGCTCAAGATGGGCTTCGCCGAGGACGTCGAGACGATCCTCGCCGACACCCCCGCCGACAAGCACGTGGCGCTGTTCTCGGCCACCATGCCGGCGCAGATCCGCCGGATCTCCAAGAAGTACCTGGAAAACCCCGTCGAGATCACCGTCAAGAACAAGACCTCGACGGTCTCCTCGATCACCCAGCGCTACCTCATCGTGTCCTACCCGCAGAAGGTCGACGCCCTCACGCGCATCCTCGAGGTGGAGAACTTCGAGGGGATGATCGTCTTCGTCCGCACCAAGAACGAGACCGAGACGCTGGCCGAGAAGCTCCGTGCCCGGGGCTACTCCGCGATGGCGATCAACGGCGACGTGGCGCAGGTGCAGCGCGAGCGCACCATCAACCAGCTCAAGGCCGGCAAGCTCGACATCCTCGTGGCCACCGACGTCGCGGCCCGCGGCCTCGACGTCGAGCGGATCAGCCACGTCGTCAACTACGACATCCCGACCGACACCGAGTCCTACGTCCACCGCATCGGTCGCACCGGCCGCGCCGGCCGCACCGGCGACTCGATCGCCTTCGTCACCCCGCGCGAGCGCCACCTGCTGCGGGCCATCGAGAAGGCCACCCGCCAGCCGCTGACCCAGATGCAGCTGCCGACGGTCGACGACGTCAACGCCACCCGCCTCTCGCGCTTCGACGACCAGATCACCCAGGCGCTGTCCGAGCCCGAGCGCATCGACTTCTTCCGCGACGTCGTCTCGCACTACGTCAGCGAGCACGACGTGGCCGAGGTCGACGTGGCCGCCGCCCTCGCGGCGGTGATGCACGGCGAGCAGCCGCTGCTGCTCGAGCCGGAGCCCGAGCAGCGCACCCGCTCGTTCGAGGAGCGCTCCAGCCACGCCGGCAAGGCCGACCGCCCCCCGCGGGAGTCGCGCAGCGGCCAGCCGATGGCGGCGTACCGCATCGAGGTCGGCAAGCGCCACAAGGTCGAGCCGCGCCAGATCGTCGGCGCCCTGGCCAACGAGGGCGGGCTGTCGCGCGGCGACTTCGGCTACATCTCCATCAAGCCGGACTTCTCCGTCGTCGAGCTCCCCGCCGAGCTGCCGCCGGGCACCCTCGACCGGCTCGCCGCCACGCGGATCTCCGGCAAGCTCATCGAGATCAAGCCGGACAACGGGCCGTTCCGCGGTCGCACCGGCGGCGGGCACGCCAAGGGCGGCGGCTACAAGGGCAAGAACCCCCGGTCCTGACGTACGGGTCCTGACGCACAGGAGCCCCGCCGCGATGGTCGCGGGCGGGGCTCCTTGCTCGTCCATGCCGGCCCCGGGCGGCCCCGGGCGGTGCCGGGCCGGTCCCGGGGCGGTCACCGGATATCCGGTGACCACCGGGCCTACAGGTAGAGATCCCTACCTGGAAGCACGGAACTCGGGTGCGAAGGTCACGCGTTCTGGATGGCGGAGACGTCGAACTCGAGCTTGATCTTGTCGGAGACGAGGACGCCGCCGGTCTCGAGCGCGGCGTTCCAGGTGAGGCCCCAGTCCTTGCGGTTGATGGTGGTCTCGCCCTCGAAGCCGACGCGGAGGTTGCCGAAGGGGTCACGGGCCGAGCCGGTCTGCTCGAACTCGATCGTGACGGGCTTCGTGACGTCCTTGATGGTCAGGTCACCGGTGACGGTCCAGTCGCTGCCGGAGCGCTTCACGTCGGTGGAGGTGAAGGTGATGCTGGGGTACTGCTCGGTGTCGAAGAAGTCGCCGGACTTGAGGTGGCCGTCGCGGTCCGGGCTGCCGGTCTCGACCGAGGTGACGTCGATGGAGAGGTCGACCTGGGAGGCGGCGGGGTCGGTCTCGTCGATGCGGGCGGTGCCGGTGAAGGCGCCGAACTGGCCGCGGACCTTGGTGACCATCGCGTGGCGGGCGACGAAGCCGAGGCGGCTGTGGCTGACGTCGATGGTGTAGTCGCCGGTGAGGTCGTCGATGGCGGTGGTGGGGGCGTCGAATCCGGTGGTCATGGCAGGGGCTCCTCGAAGGTGGTGGTTGGTAGAAGATTCAACCACAGGAACGGCGGGGTGTCCGCGTTCATTCCCGATGACTGTGGCGAGTTCTCCGGACCCGCACACGACAGCGAGCCACGCCCCCGGTGGGGCGTGGCTCGCGTGTGGGGGGCCTGCGCTCAGGCGGCCTTCGTGGCGACCGTCGTGGCGATCGACCAGCGTGCCTCCATGTGGGTGCGACCCGTCGCATCCCTGACGGCAACCCAGGTGCAGACCGGTACGTCAGTCATCGTGTGCTCGCTCATGTGACACCTCCCGTTCACCTTCTGTTCACCCAGGGTAGCACATCCCCACTGGCGCGCACAGTGTTCGCTGGCGAATGGGTGCTTCCCCCCACCTGTACCCCTCTGGGTGGGTGAGGACGCCGCTTTCACACCACTTGGGGCTCGTGTGATCCACGCCGCGAGGTAGTCCCCGATGCGTTGGAGGTATGTCTGCCCGATATCGGGCAGGAAGTTGCACTTCGACCTCGAGAACCCGCAGTCTTCGGGTGTGCCCGACCCCGACCTCGTCGCCCACGTGGTGGCGACCACCTCGCTGACCCCCGGCGAGGCGGCCCGCGTGGTCGAGGACGTGATCGCCTTCCACTCCCAGCCGGTGGAGGACTACGTCCGCGAGCGGCACGCGCGCCTGAAGACGTACGGCGCCAGGAATCCCGAGATCTTCGCGCGCATCGCCGAGGAGCTGCAGCACCGCGTGGTCGCGGCGCCACGGCTCTCCGAGCGGCAGCTGCGCCGGATCGTCTACGGCTGAACCCAGGAGGAACACAGCATGTGCGGAATCGTCGGCTACATCGGACGCCAGGACGCGGCCCCCGTCGTCCTCGAGGGACTCACCCGCCTCGAGCACCGCGGCTACGACTCGGCGGGCGTCGCGGTGCTCGGCGGACGCGGGATCAGGATCGCCAAGCAGGCCGGCCGGGTGCGCGAGCTCGGCGACGCCCTGCCGAAGCGCTTCACCGGCAGCACCGGCATCGGGCACACGCGATGGGCGACCCACGGCCCGGCCACCGACGCCAACGCGCACCCGCACGCCGACGAGTCGGGGCGGGTGGCCGTCGTCCACAACGGCATCATCGACAACTCCGCGGCCCTGCGCGCCGAGCTCACCGACGCCGGCATCACCCTGGCCAGCGACACCGACACCGAGGTGCTCGCCCACCTCGTGGCCCGCAGCGAGGCCGACACCCTCGAGGGCAAGGTCCGCGACGCGCTCGGGGCGGTGGTGGGGACGTACGGCCTCGCGGTGCTGCACGCCGACTTCCCCGACCGCATCGTCGCCGCCCGCAACGGCAGCCCCCTGGTGGTGGGGGTGGGGGACAAGGAGATGTACGTCGCCTCCGACCTCGCCGCGATCGTGCGGCACACCACGACGGTGGCGATGCTCGACGACGGCGAGATGGCCACCGTGACCGCCGACGGCTTCACCACCATGCGGCACAGCGACCTGGCCTCCACCGGGAAGACCGCCACGGTCGTCGACATCGACGCGGCGGCGTACGAGGCGGGCGAGCACGAGTCCTTCATGCGCAAGGAGATCCTCGAGCAGCCCACCACCGCCCAGGCGGTCCTGCGGGGTCGCCTCGACGAGCGCTTCGGCACCGCGCACCTCGGCGGGCTCGACATGGACGCACGCGACCTGCGCGCCGTGCGGCGGGTGAAGATCCTCGGGTGCGGCTCGGCCTACTACGTCGGCCAGATGGGCGCCGCGCTCATCGAGGAGCTGGCCCGGATACCGGCGGACGCCGAGGCCGCCAGCGAGTTCCGCTACCGCGACCCGGTCATCGAGCCGGACACCCTCTACGTCGCGGTCAGCCAGTCCGGGGAGACGATCGACACCCTGCTCGCCGTGCAGGAGGTACGCCGCAAGGGCGGCCGGTGCGTCGGGCTCGTCAACGTGGTCGGCTCGGCCATCGCCCGCGAGTGCGACGGCGGCATCTACCTGCACGCCGGCCCCGAGGTCGCCGTCGCGAGCACGAAGGCGCTGACCAACATGTTCCTCGGCTTCGCGCTGCTCGCCCTGCAGCTCGGCCGGGTGCGCGACCTGTCCATCGCCGACGGCAAGCGCCTCGTCGCGGGCCTCGAGCGGCTGCCGGCGCAGATCGAGGAGGTGCTGGCCGGCGAGGCGGACCTCGTGGAGGTGGCCAAGGAGCTCGCGCAGGCGCGCAGCCTGTTCTTCGTCGGGCGGGTGCGCGGCTTCCCGGTCGCGCGCGAGGGCGCGCAGAAGTTCAAGGAGATCAGCTACCGCCACGCCGAGGCCTACCAGACCTCCGAGCTCAAGCACGGTCCGCTCGCGCTCATCGACCCCGAGGTGCCTACCGTCGCGGTGGTGCCGCTCGACGAGCTGACCGACCGCAACGTCGGGGCGCTGCACGAGATCGATGCCCGGCAGGGGCCCCTGGTCGTCATCACCCACGACGAGGTGGACCTCGGCGAGATCGGGGCCCGGAGGGTGGTCGTGCCCCGCAACGAGCCGGAGCTCGACCCGATCCTGCTGACCATCCCGCTCCAGCTGCTCGCCTACCACGCGGCGCAGCACCTCGGCCACGACATCGACAAGCCCCGCAACCTGGCGAAGTCCGTCACGGTGGAGTGACAGGTGGGGGAAAGGTCCCGGGCCTCAGGCGCCGCGGACACCGCGAGCCCATGACATGGACTGGGCGCCCCTTGCCGCATGGGGTCGGCAAGGGGCGCGCCGTGGAGAACCTTCCCAAAGCGGCGCGGCCCGTGTCCGGGGTTCCCTCGAACTCCGGGGGAATTTTGCTGTCCGCTTGATCACAGCTCCGGGAAGCCTGTCGGGATGCGGGTTTCCTAGGATTCCTGTGCCGGCTTCGTGAGGGTGAGGTCCATCGATCCCTGGGCGTCGGGGGGGACCACGAGGAGGGCGAACGACTGGGTGCCGACCCACCAGCTCGGCGGGGTCATGATCCGCAGCCGGCCCGGGTCGAGGTGGTCGGAGACGTACTCGCAGGCCTTGTCCGAGCAGTTCAGCGCGTAGAAGGGGAAGCTGGTGGCCACGGTGATGCCCCACGCCCCGAGCGCGGGTGACACGTTGGACGCCTCGAGATAGGTCAGCGTGCCCGGGGAGGTCTGGCCCCCGCCCGGCGCAGGCACCAGGACGGGCGGCGTCACCGGGTAGCGCCCCACCACCCACTGGCCGGGGGACGTGGCGGCGTACGTCACCGACGGGCCGTTGACGGCCAGGTCGTCGGCGACCGCGGCGGCCCGGATCCGCAGGGTGGTGGGTCGTTCGGCTGCCGGCCCGTCGGCGGCGATCGTCATCGTGTAGTCCCCGGTCGCCGGGAGGCGCCAGGGGCCGCGGACGGTGCACCCGTCGTTGGCGTTCATCTGGCCGCAGTCGTGGAGGATCGCGTCCTGCAGCTCACGGCCGTCGGGGCGGACGACCCGGATGGCGCGCGTGGTGTCGGAGGCGACGGCACCGGTGGCCGGGTCGAGCAGCTCGGCGTAGACCCACTGCCCCGCCTGGCCGGTGAAGCCGACCTCGTGGGTCGTGGCGGCCGTGCCCAGTGCCGGGACCGGGATCCGCGGGCCATCGACCTGCGCCGCGTGCCGGACGGTCAGCACGGTCTCGAAGGCGGTCTCCGGCGGGAGGGCGACCCAGTGCTCACCGGGGGTCGTCAGCACGAGGGGTCCGGTCGCGGGCGGGTGCGTCACCTTCCGGTCCGGGCCGACGACCTCGGTGACCGGCGCGCTCGTCGTCGCCTCGACGCTCTGCGCCTGGCCCACCGGGACGGGGACCAGGTGGGTCACCCGCGTCCTGCGGCCGACGACGCCGGCGACGCCCGGGACGGCGGCCGGGTGCTCGACGACCCGGCGGACCTGGACCCTCACCTTCTGCTCGGGCAGCCGCCGGCACGGCTTGGCCAGTGCGGTGTACGTCGCGGTGCGGGGCAGCCGCCAGTAGCCCCGCGCCCACGGCTGCACGACCCTGCCGCTGCGGGTCCTGAGGACCCTGGCGCCGCACGTCCGTGCCTCGCCCCAGCGCGCGAGATTGACGAGCTGGCCGTCGCGGCCGTCGAATGTCAGGCGCACCCGCGCGCGGCTCGAGGCCCCGACCGAGCGGTGGCCGAGCGCGACGTCGCGGTTCTTCGCCGTGGCCGACGAGGCTGCCGCGTCGCGCGGAGCCGGTGCCGCGGACGACGATGCGGCCTGGGTGGGCACGAGCAGGGCGAGCCCGAGAGCGGTGACTGCCAGTCGATGAAGCATGTGATCCCCCGATCAGGTGGGCGCACGGTGCGCTCGCGGGGGAGACGCCAGCGGCGGCCGGTTGGTTGTGACCCGGCCGGGGCGGCCCTCTCAGCCGGCTGGCGTCGCCCGCGAGAGCAGGGCGAGGGCGCGGCGCGCGAGGGGCTCGGCGACAGCGCGGTCCGCGGCGACCAGGCCCACCCGCGTACGCCGCTCGAGCAGGTCGTCGACGTCGTGCGCGCCCTCGTGGGTGAGGGCGAAGACCAGCTCGGCCAGGGTGACCGGGACCTCCTCGGAGGGGGGCGCCAGGAGCTCGGCGTCGTCCAGCCCGGTGGCCCCGCGCGCCGTGGCCAGCACGAGGTCGCCGTCGGTGCCGAAGCGGCGTACGAGCCGGGCGGGTGCGGCGCACGCGCGCAGCTGCTCGGGCGTGCCCGCGCCGAGCAGCGGGAGCGAGGCGGTGCGGCAGGGACCGGCCGCCAGCCGGGCCGACGCCACGACCGCGTCGAGCGTGTCCTCGGCCATCCGGCGGTAGGTCGTCAGCTTGCCCCCCACCACGGTCGTCACGCCGGTCCGCGAGGTGAGGACGGCGTGGCGGCGCGAGAGGTCGGCCGTCGCGTCGGTGCCGGCCACCTCGAGCAGCGGCCGCAGCCCGGCGTACGCACCGACGACGTCCGCCCGCACCGGCGGCGTCGTGAAGGCTGAGGACACCGCGTCGAGCAGGAAGTCGACCTCCTGCTCGCTCGGCGTGGGCACGTCGGGGACCGGTCCCGCGGCGGGCACGTCGGTGAGGCCGAGGTGGAGGGTGCCGTCCGGCTGGGGCAGCACCATCGCGAAGCGCGAGGCGGAGCCCGGGAGGGGCACGACGACAGCGACCCGGGTGTGCGGGAGCGCCGAGCCCCGGAGCACGAGGTGGGTGCCGCGGCTGGGGCGCAGCCGCACCCGGTCGTCGAGGTCGCCGGCCCACACGCCGGTCGCGTTGACCACGGCCCGGGCGCGGACGGCGTACGTCGCCCCGGTCAGCTCGTCGCGCAGCTCGACGCCGGTCCCGGTGGCGCTCGTGACCGGGGCGCGGGTGCGGACGTCGGCGCCGTACGACGCCGCGGTGCGGGCGACGGTGACCACCAGCCGGGCGTCGTCCTCGAGCTGCCCGTCCCACCCGAGCAGGCCACCGCGCAGGGTGTCGGCGCGCAGGGCGGGCGCCAGGCTGAGGGTCTCGGTGGCGTTGAGGCGCCGGGGCCGGGGCAGCGTCCGCGCGCTGGTGTGGGCGGTGCGGCGCAGCAGGTCGCCGGCGTGGAGCCCGCTCCACGTCAGGGCCGCGCGGCTGCGGGACATCGCGTCGTCGACCGGGGTGAGCATCGGCAGCGGGTGGACGAGGTGTGGCGCGGTGACGTCCATGAGGATGCCGCGCTCGACGGCGCTCTCGCGGGCGATGGCGAGCCGGCCCTGCGCGAGGTAGCGCAGCCCGCCGTGCACCAGCTTGGAGGACCAGCGCGAGGTGCCGAAGGCGAGGTCGTGGGCGTCGACCGCCAGCACGCTGAGGCCGCGGGTCACCGCGTCGAGCGCGACGCCGGCGCCGGTGATGCCCAGCCCGACCACCACGACGTCGACCTCGTCGGGGATGCCGGCCAGGCCCGGCGTCACCGGTCGGGCGGCCGGCATCAGGACTCGGCGGAGAGCGAGGCGGTGACCAACCGGGCGTACTCGGCGTCGAGGTCGGCGAGGCCGATCCCCTCGTCGGTCATGGTCAGTGCGGAGAACACGAAGCCGTGGCCGGCCAGGGTGAGCGAGCGCGCCATCAGGACCGGGTCGCCGCTGCGGATGGCGCCGGGAGCCTGGCCGCTCGCGATCTCGGCGGCGAGGATCTCGATGAGGGCCTCCTGCGAGCGGCCCCGGCGGGAGAGGAGGTAGGGCAGCATCAGGTCGGGGTCGAGCTCGACGATGCGGACGAAGAGCTCGTTGTCGCGCAGCGCGCGGACGGTGCTCAGCGCGGCCGCCGCGATGCCGGTGGGTGTCGTGGTGTCCGCCGCGGCGACACGGGTCGCGGCCGCGATGCCGACCCACTCGCGGGTCATCAGGTCGCCGAGCAGGGAGCCCATGTCGGCCCAGGCGCGGTAGATCGTCATCCGGGACACCCCGGCCCGCCTCGCCACCTCGGTGAGGGTCGTCCGCCGCCAGCCGACGTCCAGGATGCAGTCCCGGGCGGCGTCCAGGTAGCCGTCGAGCCGCGGCTCGGTGATGTGACGAAGTGACGACATGTGTCACACTGTAACGCATGACTCCGGACACGCACGCCGCCGAGATGCACCCGCAGCGGTGGGGCGACCCGGCCGCGGCCACCGTCCTCCCCGACTCCGCCCTCGGGCTGGTCGACCTCGCCTTCGGCCTGCAGGAGCGCCCGGCCGTCACCGGCGCGACGCCGCCCCCGGTCGGACTGGACGACGGTCTCCTCGACGGCCTCCGGGCGGTCGTCGGTGCCGACCACGTGCTGGTCGACGACGCGACGCGCGCGGTGCGCACGCGGGGCAAGTCGACGCCCGACCTGCTGCGCGCCCGCGCCGGCGACCTCGGCGACGCCCCGGACGCGATCGTGCGACCCGACGGGCACGGCGAGGTCGCGGCCGTGCTGGCCTGGGCGGCCGAGCACCGCGTGGCGGTCGTCCCCTTCGGGGGCGGCACGTGCGTGACGGGCGGGCTCGTGGCCCGCCGCGACGGCTTCGCCGGCGTGGTCTCGCTCGACCTCGTGCGGATGAAGCGGCTGCTCGCCGTCGACGACGTCTCGATGACCGCCACCCTGCAGCCGGGTCTGCGCGGACCGGAGGCGGAGGCGCTGCTGGCCGCGCACGGGCTGACGCTCGGCCACCACCCGCAGTCCTTCGAGCACGCCTCGATCGGCGGCTTCGCGGCCACCCGCTCGAGCGGGCAGTCCAGTGCCGGCTACGGCCGCTTCGACGCGATGGTCGTCGGCCTCACCGCGGCCACGCCGACCGGCTCGCTCGACCTCGGCTCGTCGCCCGCCAACGCCGCCGGCCCCGACCTGCGCCAGCTGCTGCTCGGCTCGGAGGGGGCCTTCGGCGTCATCACGTCGGTGACCGTGCGCGTACGCCGCGCGCCCGCCGTGGCGACGTACGAGGGCTGGCGGTGGCCGTCCTTCGACTCAGGCGCCGACGCGATGCGCGCCCTCGCCCAGTCCGGCCTGCTGCCGACGGTGCTGCGGCTCTCCGACGAGAACGAGACGGCCATCAACCTCGCCGACCCCTCCTCGATCGGCGGGACCGACGACCCGGGGTGCCTGATGATCACCGGCTACGAGGGCACCGCCGAGCAGGTGCACGCGCGGCGCGCGGCGGTCACCACGGTGCTCGAACGCCTCGGCGGCACGCCGCGCGGCACCGGGCCGGGCGAGGGGTGGGTGCACGGGCGCTACGGGGCGCCCTACCTGCGCGACGCGCTGCTCGACCACGGCGTCCTCGTCGAGACGCTGGAGACCGCCACCTTCTGGTCGGACCGCTCGCGCCTGCACGCCGACGTGAGGGCCGCCCTGCGGGCCTCGCTCGGCGACGGCGCGCTGGTCCTGTGCCACGTCTCGCACGTCTACGAGACCGGGTGCTCGCTCTACTTCACCGTCGCGGCCCGCCAGGGCGACGACCCCCTCGCACAGTGGCAGGCGGCCAAGGCCGCCGCGAGCGACGCGATCGTCGCCGCGGGCGCCACCATCACCCACCACCACGCGGTCGGCACCGACCACAAGCCGTGGCTGGCCCACGAGATCGGGGAGGTCGGCGTCCGCCTCCTCCGCGCCGTCAAGGCCGAGCTGGACCCGGTGGGGGTGCTGAACCCGGGAGTCCTCATTCCGTAGAACCCAGGGGCGGGTCGTCGGGGTAGTCCAGTGGCGAGCGGTCGTGAGGCACCCCGCGGGACGACGGGTGGCCACTGGACTACCCCGCGGGACGACGGGTGGCCACTGGACTACCCCGCGGGACGACGGGTGGCCACTGGACTACCCCAGGCCCGGCCGTCGGTCGCCGAACGACCAGACCAGCAGCTCGGTCTCCTCGGAGGCCGTGACCACCCGACCCCCCTCGCCGTCGAGGCGTACGGCGTCCCCGGCGCGCAGCGACACGCCCTCGAGGTCGGCGGCGCCGGTGGCCGCGAAGACGTGCTGGCGCGGGTCGTCGGGCAGGGCGACGGCCTGGCCGGGGCGCAGCCGCGCCACGAGGAGCCGGGCGCCGCGGGTGCCGATCGGCAGCCCGGCGTCCCCGACGACCTCGACCAGGTCGGTGGCTGGTGCCGGCGCGTCGCCCAGGACGTACGACGGCGCGCCGCCCGGCTCGGACGGGGCGAGCCACGCCTGGACGAACCGGCAGCGTCCCGACGCCGGGTCGGCGACCTCGCTGTGCCGGACGCCGGCGCCGGCCGACAGCACCTGCGCGTGGCCGGCCGCCACGACGTGCCGCGCCCCGGCGGAGTCGGTGTGGACGAGCGCCCCCTCGAGCACCCACGTGACGATCTCCAGCTCCGAGTGCGGGTGCTCGGGATAGCCCGCCGGCCGAGCCCCGCTGGGGTCGAGCAGGTCGTCGTTGTGGCACACGAGCGGCCCGAAGCCGAGGTTGGCCGGGTCGTAGTACGGGCCGAAGGAGAAGGAGTGGCGCGTGACCCGCCCCGCGTCGGTCGAGGACGACCTCTGCGAAGCGGCGTACAGGGCCATGCTCATGCCGATATCTTCGCGGATGTGGCTCCCCCGCATGACTTCCCCCTGCTCCCGCCCGGGTTCCGGTTCGGCACGAGCACCGCGAGCTACCAGATCGAGGGGGCCGCGGCGGAGGACGGACGCGGACCGAGCATCTGGGACACCTTCTCCGCCGAGCCGGGACGGGTGAGCGACGGCAGCAGCGGCGCGGTCGCGTGCGACCACTACCACCGCGTCGACGAGGACGTGGCGCTGATGCAGCAGCTCGGCACGGGCGGCTACCGGTTCTCGATCGCCTGGCCACGCATCCAGCCCACCGGGCGCGGCCCCGCCAACGCGAAGGGCCTGGAGTTCTACGACCGGCTCATCGACACCCTCCTCGCCCACGGCCAGCAGCCGATGGTCACGCTCTACCACTGGGACCTGCCGCAGGCGCTCGAGGACGACGGCGGCTGGCTCAACCGCGACACGGTGGACCGCTTCGCCGACTACGCCGCCATCGTGGGGGAGAGGTACGCCGACCGGGTCGAGCACTGGATCCCCGTCAACGAGCCCAACGTCGCCTCCATCCTCGGCTACGGCCTGGGCACCCATGCCCCCGGCAAGGCGATGCTCTTCGACTGCCTCCCCGCCGCCCACCACCTGCTCCTCGCCCACGGCCGCGCCGCGATCGAGCTGCGCCGCGCCGGTGCCACGTCCATCGGCTGCGCCAACAACCACGCCCCCATCTGGCCCGCGAGCGACGACGACGCGGACGTCGGGATGAGCAAGATCTTCGACGCCCTGTGGAACGGCACGTTCCTCGAGCCGATGCTGCTCGGGCGCTACCCCGCCGACCTGATGCCGCTGTTCGAGGACGTCATGCAGGACGGCGACCTCGCCACGATCCGTCAGCCGCTCGACTTCTACGGCGTCAACTACTACAACCCGCTGAAGGTCGCGGCCGCCGACGAGGACAGCGAGATCCCCTTCGACCTCCGTCAGGTGGTCGGCTACCCCACGACCGACGTCGGCTGGCCGATCGTGCCCGACGCGCTGCGGGAGTGGCTGGTGATGTTCCGTGCCCGGTTCCGCGCCGCCCTCCCGCCGATCGTCATCACCGAGTCCGGGTGCAGCTACAACATGGGTCCCGACGAGGACGGCGTCGTCGACGACCAGCCCCGCATCGACTACCTCCGCGCGCACCTCAACGCGGTGTCCGAGGCGATCGTCCGCGGCGTCGACGTCCGCGGCTACTACTGCTGGTCGCTGATGGACAACTTCGAGTGGGCCGAGGGCTACACCCAGCGCTTCGGCCTGGTGCACGTCGACTACGAGTCGCTCGAGCGCACCCCCAAGAAGTCGTTCCAGTGGTACGCCGACCTGATCCGGGCCCAGCCGCAGCACCTGTGAGCGGCGCCGGCACGACAGGCACGACCCCACCTATAGGCTCCCCGCCATGAGCACCCGTCGCGTCGTGTACGTCGTCGGCTCGGGCCGCAGCGGCACGAGCACGATGGCGGGAACGCTGCGCACGCTCGGCCTCCACGTGCCCCAGCCGGAGGTCGTCGCCGACGCCACGAACCCCAAGGGGTTCGGCGAGCCTCGGTGGGTCGTCGACCTCCACACCGAGCTCCTCGCCCGCAGCAACGTCCAGGTCTCCGACGCCCGCCCGCGGGCGTGGCTCGACACCGGCACCACCAGCGGCGACCACGCCACCCGCGAGCGGGTGGCGACCTGGCTCGAGGGACAGTTCGAGGCCGGCGACGAGCTGGTCGTCAAGGACCCCCGCGCGTCGTGGTTCCTCGGCCTGTGGCGGGCCGCGGCCGACCGCTGCGGCGCCACGTCGTCGTACGTCACCATGCTCCGACCCGTGACCGAGGTCGTCGGCTCCAAGCAGACCTACTACGGCCAGATGGGCGCCGGCTCCGACCAGGGCGCGATCACCCGCACCGCCGCGTGGGTCAACATGATGCTCCACACCGAGCGCGCCACCCGTGGCCAGCAGCGGGCCTTCGTCCACTACGGCGACCTGCTCGACGACTGGACCCGGCCGGTCTTCGCGCTCGGCGAGGCCTTCGATCTGACGGCGGTGAGGACGGCGATGGCCGTCGACATCGCCGAGGTGCACCGCTTCATCGACCCGTCCCTGCGCCGCGTGACGATGACGTGGGACGACATCGGCGTCCCCGACCGGCTGCGCGAGCTCGCCGACGAGACGTGGCGGGCGCTCGAGGCGGTCGCCGCCGACGACACCACCGCCCACCAGGAGTGGTGCGACCAGCTGCGCACCGCCTACGCCACCCAGTACGCCGAGGCCGAGGCGTTCGCGCACTCGACCGTCGTGGCCCAGCGGCGCACCGCCGCCGCGCAGGCCCGGCGCGAGGCGGCGGGCCAGGCGCCGGAGCCGGCAAGCCGCAGCGGCGCCGACCGGGTGCCCCACGCCGTACGCGCGATGGTGCCGCCCGCGGCGCGCCGGACGCTCCGGCGCGCGATCGGGCGCGAGCGCCCCCGAGGTCCGGGCCAGGGGCCTGCCTGATGCCCGACATCGCCTCCCTCGAGCGCGAGCCCGGCTTCGACGTCACCTGGCCGTGGACCTCCGGTGAGCCGCTCACCCCCGGTCTGACCTGCGTCTTCCGGGTCCGCAACGAGGCGCGCAACCTGCCGTGGGTGCTGCCGCCGATCTTCGCCGCCGTGCAGCAGGTGCTGCTGGTCGACAACGGCTCGGACGACGGCACCGCCGACGTCGCGCGTCGCGTGGCCGAGGAGTGCGGCGCCGCCGACCGGCTGACCGTCCTGGACTACCCCCACCGCGTCGCGCGCGCCGGTGGCGAGCACCTCGCCACTCCCGCGACGAGCGTCCACTCGCTCACCCACTTCTACAACTGGTGCTTCTCGCACGTCCGCACGACCTACTCGATGAAGTGGGACGGCGACATGGTCCTCACCCCCGAGGGCACCGGCATCCTGCGCGACCTCTCGTGGCAGCTGCAGTCGACGCGGGCGATCGTCGCCATGCCGCGGCACCCGCTCACCGTGGTCGACGACTCGACCGGGTGGCTCGACCTGTCCCTGCGCTTCCTCGAGCCGTGGGTCTACCCGATGGGCCCGGAGTTCACCTTCGTCAAGGCCTTCGACTGGGAGCTGCGCGAGTTCCCGCCCGGCATCGAGCGCATCGTGCTCCAGCAGGGCCTGTGCGTCGAGGTGAAGTGGCTCGACGCCGACGAGTACGCCCACTGGCGACGCGACGGCGTCGACTTCACCAACACCCGGCTCTACCGCAAGCTGCGCGAGTTCGAGGTCGACGAGGCGATCCGGCACGGAGACCCCGAGGCGCTCGGCGGCCTGGTCCGGGTGACGGCCCCCGAGGGCGTCCACGTCATCGACCACGTCAGCCGCGACTGGCTCTGGCGCCAGCCGCGCCCCCTCGTGCAGCACTCGCTGCCGGCCTCCCTCAAGCCCCGAGCGCCCAAGGAGCGCGTGCGACCGTGATGCATCCCCTCCACGACCTCCGGCTCCCCGGCCCCACCCTGGTCCTCGTCGACGACTCCGACGCCCTGGCCCTCGAGGCCCTCCACGGCATCGAGGACGTCCCCGGCATCGAGCCGCGCATCGTCACCGTCTCCACCCTCGACGGCCCGCTCAAGGGCTGGGGCTCGGTGCTCGTGGTCGCCGCCGACCGGGCGCGGCTGCGGCGGATGGCGAGCGCCGTACCCCTCCTCGGGCAGTGCAAGGCCGTTGCCTGCTGGCTGACCGACGCCCCCACGCCGTGGGTGCTGGTGCCGCGCCCCGAGTGGCCGCGGCTGCTGCACCTGGTCGCCCGCGAGGCCGGCGACCGCGGCGTGCTCACCGTGGCCCGCTTCGCCTCCGGCGCCCGCGCCCAGCTCGTCGTGATGGAGATGGCCCGCCAGGCCGCCGGCCCCGGCGACACCACGCACGGCGGTCTCGTCGTGGCGTACGCCGGACGCCCCGCCGCGCCGGGCCTCGATGCCCGGGCCCCGCTGCTGCCCGACGTGACCGGCGCCGGCGACCCCGACCGGGACGTGCCGCCGGACGTCGTCGTCGCCCGTCGCGCCGGCTCCGCCCAGGTCGAGGCGGCCGCGCACCACGTCATCGACCGCGCCCCGACCGTGGTCACCGACCCGGGTCCCGAGCCGGTCGACGAGCGGATCTTCAACCCCGTCGGTTTCCGCAAGGACTGGGACCACCCCGTCGTCGACCTCGCGCGGATCGGCAGCGGCCCGGTCACCGAGGGCGTGGTCGCCGCGGCCCGGGCGTTCCAGGGTGTCCGGCTCCCGGCCGACACCCCGACCGCCGACCTGCTTGCTCTGGCGATGTCCGGCGTGCCGGTCGTCAGCCAGGGCGTCCTCGACGTCGCGCCGCCGCTCGCGGCCGCCCTGGACGCGGAGGTCGACCTCGACGACCCGCTGCGTCGCGAGGAGCACAGCCTCGCCGTGCGCCGTGCCGCCTTCGACCACCACTCCACGCTGGCCTGGCGCTCGGCCCTGGCCGCGCGGTCGGGGGTGCGCCACGTCGCGCTGCCGCCGGTCAGCGCGCTGCTGTCGACGAAGCGACCGGAGATGCTCGACTTCGCGCTGCGGCAGGTCGCGCGCCAGCGGGGCGCGGAGGTCGAGCTGGTGCTGGCCGCCCACGGCTTCGAGCCCGACCGCGACGCCGTACGCCGTGCCCTCGGCGACCGCCCGCACCAGGTCCTGTCCTTCGACGAGACGGCGTTCTTCGGCGACGTCCTCACCGCCGCGGCGCGGGCCGCGTCGAGCGAGGTGCTGCTGAAGATCGACGACGACGACTGGTATGCCCCCGACGCCGTGCACGACCTGCTGATGGCGCGCCGGTTCTCCGGCGCCGACGTGGTCGGGATGCCGTCGGAGTTCGTCTTCCTCCACGCCAACGAGCACCGCGGCGACCTCACGGTGCGCCGCAACCACCCCTCGGAGCTCTTCGCCCGCTTCGTCGCCGGCGGCACCCTGCTCCTCGACCGCGGCCTGCTCCGTTCGCTCGGCGACTTCCGGCGGGTGCGCAGGTTCGTCGACGCCCAGCTGCTGTCCGGCGTCGAGGCGGCCGGCGGCCGGATCTACCGCACGCACGGCCTCGGCTACGTCCTGCGCCGGACCGGCGAGGGACACACGTGGGTGCGCGACGACGAGGAGTTCCGCCGACCTGACATCGTGGCCTCCGAGTGGGAGGGTTTCCAGCCGAGCCTGGCGCTGGAGGTCGACCCGCTCGACCGGCCCGGCGCTCGCGGGGCCGTCGCGACGCACGGGGGAGGGTGAGGGATGTCCCGGCAGCCGGTGGTGCGCCACAACGACTGGGGGAGCCTCACCCCGGCGACCCTCGGTGACTGGGAGCCGACGCTCTCGGTGAGCGTCGTGGTGCCGACGTTCAACTACCAGCACACGCTGCCCTACGTCCTCGCCGGCCTGGCCGCGCAGTCCTACCCCGCCCACCTCCTCGAGGTCGTGGTGGTCGACGACCAGAGCTCGCCGGCGCAGGAGCTCCCGGAGGTCCGCCCGGACAACACCCGGCTGGTCCGTGTCGAGGAGGGCTGGGGCCGCGCCAACGCGTGTCACCTCGGGGCGCTCGCGGCAGAGGGCGACGTGCTGCACTGGTACGACGCCGACATGCTCGCCTACCGCGAGGAGGTGGAGGCGCACGCCCGCTGGCACCACCTCGTCGACTACGCCGTCCCGGGCGGGCACAAGCTCTTCGTCGACCCCGAGCCCCTCCTCGGGCTCGACCCCGCAGAGGTACGCGACCGGGTGGCGGCGGGCGCTGCCGGTGACCTGTTCCCCGGCCAGGAGCACGAGGCGCACCAGTGGGTCGAGGACTACTGGGCCAAGACCGACGACCTGCGCCTCGCCGGCCCCCGCGCACAGCGCTTCCACATCGGCATGACCGGCTCGGTCTCCCGAGCCCTCTACGACGACTCCGCGGGCTTCGACCGCACGCTGCGGCTCGGCGAGGACATGCACCTGGGCCACTCGCTCGCCCAGGCGGGCGGCGTCTTCGTCGTGGACCGCGAGGCCAGGAGCTGGCACCTCGGGCGCTCGCAGGTGCTGCGCCGCGCCGAGCAGGTCAACCGCTACAACGATCCCTACCTGGCCGACCTGGTCCCGACGATGCGGCCCAAGCGCAACCGCCGCGGCCGCGCCTACCAGGTCCCCTACCTCGAGGTCGTGCTCCCGGCCGGCCCCGCCGCCGACACGATCCGGGTCGTCGACTCGCTGCTCGACGGCGACGTCCCGGACCTGCGGGTCACGGTCGTCGGACCGTGGTCCGAGGTGCACGAGGACCGCGTCCAGCCGGTCGAGGACCCGGTGCTGGAGACCCGCCTGGTGCACCGGTCCTACCTGCACGAGCCGCGGGTGCGGCTGGTGGAGTCGGTCCCGGCCGGCAGCGCCGCCGAGTTCGTCCTGACGCTGCCCGACGCCTCCCTCGCGCCGCTGCCCGCGACGCTGTCGGCCCTCCTCGACGACCTCGAGCGCACCCACCACGGCGCCCGCCTGCTGGCGTACGGCACCGCCGCGGTCGCGCGGCTGGAGCGGACGTCCGCGCTGGCCCGCGTCGCCCGCCTCGCCGGTGACGGCGACGACCGCGACGCCCTCCTCGACGAGTCGTTCGGCGTGAAGACCTACCCCGCGACGGACGTCGGCTGGGTGCCCGTCGACCAGCGCGTCGTCGAGCGCTTCACCCTCGGCGCGCGGCCCCCCGTCGACCCGGACAAGTCGGAGCACCGGCTGCGCAAGGCCCTCGAGCGGGCCCTCGAGACGGCCCCGGCGGCGGTGCGGGAGCCCGAGGCGCCTGCCGCCCCCGACGCCGGGCGGTCGAACGGCCAGGAGGACTCCCGGCGGGGGTTGTTCCGCCGCCGCTGACGTGTGTTCCTGCGCGAAGCGGAGGCGCAGAGAGTTCAATCTCCGCCGAAGAGGTCCCGCGTGTAGACCTTGTCCGCCACGTCGCGCAGCTCGTCGACCATCCGGTTGGCCACGATGAGGTCGGACCTCTCCTTGAACTTCTCGAGCTTGCGGTAGACCTTCGAGCCGAAGAAGTGCTTGTCCTCGAGCTCGGGCTCGTAGATGACGACCTTCACGCCCTTGGCCTTGAGCCGCTTCATGATCCCCTGCACCGAGGACTCGCGGAAGTTGTCCGAGCCCGACTTCATGATGAGCCGGTGGATGCCGACGACCGCGGGCCTGCGGTCGAGGATGTCGAAGGCGATGAAGTCCTTGCGCGTCGTGTTGGCATCGACGATCGCCGAGATCAGCGTCTGCGGGACGTCGGAGTAGTTGGCCAGCAGCTGCTTGGTGTCCTTGGGCAGGCAGTAGCCGCCGTAGCCGAACGACGGGTTGTTGTAGTGGGTGCCGATCCGCGGGTCGAGCCCGACGCCGTCGATGATCGAGCGCGAGTCGAGGCCGCGGGACAGCGCGAAGGAGTCGAGCTCGTTGAAGTAGGCGACCCGCATCGCGAGGTAGGTGTTGGCGAAGAGCTTGATCGCCTCGGCCTCGGTCGGCGCGGTGAAGAGCACGGGTACGTCGTCCGCGTCGGCGCCCTTGACCAGCAGCTCAGCGAAGCCGCGGGCCCGCTCGGAGTCCTCGCCGACGACGATGCGGGCGGGGTGGAGGTTGTCGTGCAGCGCCCGCCCCTCGCGCAGGAACTCCGGGGAGAAGATGACGTCCGCGGTGCCCAAGCGGGCGCGTACGTCCTCGATGTAGCCCACCGGCACCGTCGACTTCACCACCATCAGGGCGTGCGGGTTGATCCGCAGCACGTCGCGCATGACGGCCTCGATCGAGCCGGTGTCGAAGTAGTTGGTGACCGGGTCGTAGTTGGTCGGCGTCGCGATGATCACCACGTCAGCGCCGGCGTGCGACTCCTCGGCGTCCGTGGTGAAGGTGAGGTCGAGGTCCTCCTCGGCGAGGAAGCGCGAGATGTCCTCGTCGTGGATCGGGCTCTCGCCGCGGCGCAGCCTCTCGATGCGCTCGGCGTCGAGGTCGAGCCCGACGACGGTGTTGTGCCGGGCCAGGAGCACCGCCATGGACAGCCCGACGTAGCCGAGCCCGGCGACGGAGATCTTCGTGGTCACGCGAGCAGTCTGCCGCACGTCGCTGGCGGCGGGGCGTCGCCGAGGTGACCGTCCCCCGTCATGGGTAGCCGGGACGCGTCAGCCGGCGACCGGCGTGACGGCGAACCACGGCTCGTCCCACCCGGAGACGCCGAGGTGTCCACGGCTGAAGTCCTGACGCGACACCGTCCGGGCGCGGCCGGAGGCGGGGTCGTAGAGGGTGAGGTCGTCGCCGGTCCCGCCGATGACCAGGACGACGTGTCCCGGCCTCCTGGCGTTGCCGACGTAGAGCGGGACGTGGTGGCCGCCGTCCACCGCGGCGGCGATGTGGTCCCAGGTCGTCCCACGGTCGCGGGGCGCGACGGTGCGCACCTCGTAGGCCCGGCCCGGGACGCCGCTGCCGCTCGCGGCCGACATCTCGGCCGCCACGGCCCACGGCTGCGTGCCGACGGCCTTGGGCCACGGGAGCTGGAGGCGGCCGTCGCGGCCCGTCGCGCCGTTGGTGCGGTCGTGCATCGCCAGCGACTCGTCGGCGAAGCGCTGCCCAGGGCTGCGCGGGTCGGTGCGGCCGGTCCCTGCGTCGTGGCCGGTGGCGATCCAGGAGGCGTACGCCGGGTCGTGCAGCATCCGTGACATCACCAGGCTCGAGGAGCCGCAGGTGGTCCGGTCGGGCTGGACGTACGAGCCGTCGGTCGGCCGGTCGGGGACCTGATGCTGCCCACGGGCCAGGGCCTCGACGGAGCCGACGCTGGTGCGCCGGGCGTCCCGCCGCGACCGGAGGACGAGGTCCTCGACGGACGCCAGGGCGTCCCTCAGTCGCGCGACCGCCTCGTCGATGTTCCCCATCGGAGCCCTCCCTGTCCGCTGGAAGGGTGCCCCGGCGACGGACCCCGCACAAGGGTCCGCCGCCGGACGGTGCTCGGCTCAGCCGCGGTCGCTGGAGTCGCCGGTCACCACGACGTAGAACCGCTTGCGGTCGGCGTCGGTCGTGACGGTGCCGTCGCTGTTGCGCGGGCTCACCACGAGGTGGTTGGTGTTGCCGGTGCCGGGAGGCGCGCAGTTCACGACGCCGGGCTGGCACATCGCCGCGCTGATCTCGCCGGAGAACTCCGGGTTGGCGTCCGCGCCGGGCGCGCGGCCGTTGGTGATCGCGTCGCCGTTCTGGTCGACGGTGTTCTGCAGCGCCACGACGGCGAGGACGCCGTTGTTGGCCAGGTTCTCGCCCGCGTTGATGTAGACGTTGCCGTTGGCTCGCAGGCCGGTGACGTCGGCGCCCGCGGGGGCGAGGGTCGGGTAGGCGGCGGTCACGGCGAAGCCGCCGGACTGTGCCACGATCGCGCCGGTCGCGTCGACCAGCGCCCACCGACCGACACCGGCGGGACCGGCGGGGCCCTGCGCGCCGGTCGGCAGCTGTCCGGCCTTGAAGTCGCGCGAGCGCAGCGACCCGTCCTTGACCTGCTTGGCACCGATCGTGCCCGACTTCACGTCCGCGGCCTTGATGGTCTTGTTCTTGATGTCCGTGGACGAGACGGAGTTGTTCTTGATGTCCGTGGACGAGACGGAGTTGTTCTTGATGTCCGCGGAGCCGATCAGGCCCGCGGCGTACGACGTACCGGTGGAGGCCACGACCAGGGCCATGACGGCGACGGCCATGGACGGGGACGGGCGGCGGATGGAGGGGAGGCGCATGGGACAAGACCCTTCGTCGACAAGGCCGCCGTCCGGCGGCTCGGGAGGGGTTCGGAGTGACGCAGCACACGGATGGGTGAAGTCGGAGTTGGATTCCACTGGCACTGTGGGACCCATGGGAATGGTGAAGAAGCTGGCGACCCTCGGGATCGCGAAGAAGGTCTACGACGAGGCGCGCAAGCCCCACAACCAGGCGAAGATCAAGGAGGCGGTCCGCAAGGTGCAGGAGCGCCGCAGCGGCGGCAAGCGCTACTGAGCCGCGCCGGCCACCGGGTCAGCCGGGCGGGAAGACACAGAACTCGTTGCCCTCGGGGTCGGCGAGCACCGTCCACCGCGGCATGTCCCAGAGGTGGGTCGCCCCGCGTGCCAGCAGCGCGCCCACGTCGCCCCGCACGTCCCAGTGGACGCGGTTGGGCTCGGTGCGCGGCTCCGGCACGCCGTTGAAGTCGAGGGTCATCCGCTCGTCGACGGCGACCCCGGTCACCGTCCAGGTGCCGAGCTCGTCGTCGCGGGTCGGGTCGGCCCCGAAGAGCTCGCCCCACCAGCGCGCCTGGGCCTCCGGGTCGTGGCAGTCGACGCCGACGCCGTGGAGGCGGTAGTCGGGCAGTCGGTCGGCGGGTCGCACGAACGCGCAGAAGTCGTTGCCCTCCGGGTCGGCCATCCGGGTCCAGCCCAGCCCGGTGTCCTCGGCGCGCGCCGTGACCGTGGCGCCGAGCTCCACGAGGTCCTCCACCGCACCGCAGTCCACGTCGAGGTGGACGCGGTTCTTGGCCCGCCGCGGCCGGTCGACGGGGTTGACCCACACGGTGTGCCCGCTCGTGGGCCCGCGCAGGCTGGCCGGCGGCTCCGGGTCGCCGACCTCGAGGCCGCCGACCGCGGCCCAGAAGCGCGACATCCGCTCGACGTCGAGGGCGTCGAGGCACAGGTCCTGCCAGGTCACCAGGCTCATGCGGGCAGTCAACCACCGGCCGCCGACATCGTGGCCGACCCTCGGCGGGGTCGCCACGACCACCCCACGGCGGCCAGCCCGAACAGCACCGGCCACAGCGCCAGCCGCTCGAGTGCGCCGGCGGTGCGACCCTCTCCTGCGAAGACGAACCCGACCGCTGCCGCCGCCGTGACGACGCCCGCCGCCAGCAGCCCCGTCGCGAGACGGGGCTCCGTCCCACGCAGCCGCGCCCCGAGCAGCAGCAGGGCCGCGGGTTGCGCGACGAACAGCGGTGCGGCCGCGAGCGCGTGCAGCGTCGCGTCCTGGTCGAGCGGCGCCAGCCCGGTGGCGACGGAGCTCACCCCCGAGACGACGAGCAACCCGGTCACCCAGGGTCCGAGCCGGCCGGCCAGCAGCAGTGCGCCGCCCGCCAGCAGCACGCCGTAGACCATGAACGACCCGTTCATCACCGCGTGCCGCGGCGAGCAGTAGGCGGCCGTGCAGCCGACCTCCCCGAGCCGGCTCACCGAGTCGGACACGAAGCCGTAGCCGCCCGTGGTGGCCGCCGCGGTGACCACCTCGGTCGCGATGTAGGTCGGTCGCAGCAGGAGGAGCAGCGCGCCGAACCGGGCAGCGCGGGACGGGGCGTCGGGCACGCGGCCACCGTAGCGACGGCGTCCGCCCACCCCCCGCCCGGCGGCCGCGGACGGCTAGCGTGCGGTCATGGACCTCGACCGCTTCGTGAGGGCGCAGGACGACCGTGGCACGTACGACCGCGCGCTGGCCGAGCTGCGCGCCGGCCGCAAGACGAGCCACTGGATGTGGTTCGTCTTCCCGCAGGTCGCGGGGCTCGGCCGGAGCGGGACCGCGCAGGCGTACGCCATCAGCGGCCTCGCCGAGGCCCAGGCCTACCTCGCCCACGACGTGCTGGGCGCCCGGCTGCGGGAGTGCTGCCACGCGCTCCTCGACCTCGAGGACACGTCGGCGGAGCGGGTGCTCGGGTCGGTCGACGCGATGAAGCTGCGCTCGTCGATGACGCTCTTCGCCCGGGCGGCGCCCGAGGAGCCGCTGTTCACCGACGTGCTGGACCGCTTCCACGACGGTGAGCCCGACGAGCGGACCATCGAGCTGTTGACGTGATGAGGCGCCCCTGACTTCGGCAGCGACGTCAGCTCGGTCGACTGAGCTTTTCCGTTCTCGTCCATCGCAGCTTTCGCGATGCCTAGGGTGTGGCGGTGATCGACTTCCAGAACGGAACCTTCGTCAAGCTCGGCCCCATCGACCCGCAGGGCCTGGCGCATGAGCTCGAGCCGCTGCTGGTGGCGGGTGAGCAGGTCCTGCTCGCCTTCAAAGGGATGCGGGACTCGGTGGTGTTCACCGACAAGCGCCTGATCTCGATCAACGTGCAAGGGCTCACTGGCAAGAAGCGCGACTACACCTCGCTGCCGTTGAATCGGGTGCAGGCGTGGAGCGTGGAGACGGCAGGCACATTCGACCTGGATTCCGAGCTGGACCTGTGGTTCAGCGGCCTCGGGCGGGTGCGCCTGGAGTTCAAGGGCAACGTGAACATTCGACAGATCAGCCAGCTGGTCGGTCAGCACGTCCTCTGACTCCTGTTCCGCCCATCACAAGGGGTGGGGGACCGTTGCGTCCCTCAGGTCACCGGCGTACGACTGGGGGATGACCACCACACCGAACGAGCCCGCGACCGAGCCGACCATCGTGCCGTCCGGCGACCCGGACGTGAACCCGATCGACCCCGGCGAGGTGCCCGACTCGCCGATCCCCGAGACCCGTCCCGACGGCGACCGCTGACCGCTGCCCCGCCCTCTCTATGCTCGCGACATGACGATCCAGCAGCCGACCGAACTGACGCACGCCGCCATGCTGGGCCTGGGCGTGCACCGTCCCGAGCGGGTCGTCACCAACGACGAGGTCTGCGAGGTCCTCGACTCGTCGGACGAGTGGATCCAGACCCGCTCCGGCATCAAGACCCGCCGCTTCGCCGGTGAGGACGAGACGCTGATCGGCATGTCCACGGCCGCCGCGGAGCGCGCGATGGCGGCCGCCGGCGTCACCGCCGAGCAGGTCGGGTGCCTCATCGTCGCCACCTCCACCCACCCCGAGCACACCCCGGCGTCCGCTCCGCAGGTCGCCACCGCGCTCGGCATGACCGGCACCGCGGCCTTCGACATCTCCGCAGGCTGCGCCGGCTTCTGCCACGCCCTCAACCTCGCGTCGTCGATGGTGCGCTCGGGCGCGGAGTCCCACGTCGTCGTGGTCGGCGTCGAGCAGCTGAGCCGCTTCATGGACCCGACCGACCGCGGCACCGCCTTCATCTTCGCCGACGGAGCCGGGGCCGTGGTCGTAGGACCGTCGGACGAGCCCGGCATCGGGCCCGCCGCCTGGGGCTCCGACGGCTCGCAGGCCCACGTGATCACCCAGACCCCCAGCTGCATCGGTGGTCACGGGACGGGCCAGGACCACCCGGTGGTCCAGATGGAGGGCACGGCGGTCTTCCGCTGGGCGCCCTTCGCGATGGCCGAGGTCGCCCACGAGGCGATGCGCCTGGCGGGCGTCGCCCCCGACGACCTCGACGCCTTCATCCCGCACCAGGCCAACCTGCGCATCACGCAGACCCTGGCCAAGAACATCAAGCTGCCCGAGTCCGTGGCGATCGCCACCGACGTCGTGGACGCCGGCAACACCTCGGCCGCCTCCGTCCCGCTCGCCATGGAGGCGATGCTGCGCCAGGACGAGGCGTCCGCCGGCGACACCGCGCTCCTCATCGCCTTCGGCGCGGGGCTCAGCTATGCCGGGCAGGTCGTCACCCTGCCCCCGCTCGGCTGAGCGTCCTCGTGCCGGTCGCGGTGCTCCGGCCCTAGCCGATTCGCTCGGCCAGGGAGACGAGGATGCCCTCGGGCCCGCGGACGTACGCCATCCGCCACACGTCCTCGTACTCGCCGATGCCGCCGACCAGCGAGTAGCCGTCCGCCACGACGGCGTCCACCGCGGCCCGGAGGTCGTGGACCTCGAAGCCCAGGCTGCGCAGGCCCACCACGTTGGCCATCGCGTCGGGTGACCCGTCGACGGTGTCGGGCCGGACGAAGCTGGAGAGCTCGACCGAGCTCCCGCCGCCGGGGGAGTCGAGCATCACGATCTCCGTGCGCGAGTCGGGGATGGCGATCACCGTGTCGATGAACTCGCCCTCGACCGGCTGCCGACCCTGCACCTCCAGCCCGAGGCTGACGAAGAAGTCGGTCGCTCGGTCGAGGTCCCTGACGGTGACGCCGACGTGGTCGAAACGCTTGATGTGGGTCATGACTGCCATCCTCCGTGGGTGTCGTGGTTCCTGCACCGGGGACGGAGCAACCTCTGCGTCCTCGACATCCGGGCCGCGACCGTCAGGCCGGGCCGGTCGGCCTCATGGCAGGCGCCGGCGCCGCGAGCCGGTCGGCGACCACGGCCCACACGTCGGGGTCCACGCCCATGCCGAGGTGGGTGGACGAGACCTCGACGTGCTCCACCGCGGCGGACGCGCGGTCGATGCACGCCTGCCACGCCACGACGCCGTCGCGGCGCGAGAACACCACGGTCAGCGGAACCCGGATGGGCGACTCGGCGTCTAGGCGCTGTGCCACGCGGTCCGCGTCGACGTCCGAGCCGCGGCCGTAGATGCGGGCGATCGTGGTGTGGCCGGCGCCTCCGGTGACGGGCGTGCCGTAGGTGATGACCCGGCGCACGGCAGCCGGGTGCCGGCGCGCGACCTCGCGGGCGATCACGCCGCCGAGGCTCCAGCCGACCAGCGACGCCGGCGAGCCCGTCTCCTCGACGAGCTCGAGGACGCGCTCGGCCAGCCGCTCCACGTCGCGCCGCGGGTCGCCGGTGTTGGTGCCGAAGCCCCAGCCGCGGGCGTCGTACCCCAGCCGGCGCAGGAAGCGGCGCAGCGGCGCTCCAGTCAGCTCGGGTGCCTGCCAGCCCGGGATGTCGACCACCAGGTGGCCGTCGCCGCGGGGTGCCGCGGAGAGGCGGGGGAGCGCGCCGACGAGGCGGACCGCGTCGAGCGCGGAGCCCAGCTCGCCGAGGGCCGTCCACGTGGCGGGTGGTCCCGACGGTCGTTCGAGGTCGTCGGCGTCGGTCGCGGCCCGGGCGCGCGAGCGCACCCCGGCGGTGGCGAGCAGGGCGTGCAACATGTCACGACCGTACGACGCGGCGGGGCGTGCAAGCCGCGCGGGTGAGCCGCCTCACGACCCGGGCGGGGACGCGCGGGACAGCGGCCCGCGGATTCGACATCGGCGGGCCCTCGTGTTGTCGTGGTGGGGCTGCCGGCTGTGCGTCCCACCCGTGAGTGGGGGCCTCCCTTCGTGAGGTGTCGCGCGCCGTGGCCTCGACGCCGGACCCGACGGCGTCGCGTCCGAGCGCCCCCGACGGTGCACCCCCACCCCGCGAGGTACCTCCACGTGCGTCCCACCCCCCGAACCGCCTCCACCTTCTCCTCGACCCCGGTGACCAGCCGCCTGCGCGGCCTCGTCGCCGGCACCGCGGTCGCCGCCCTGGCCCTCGGCCTGGCGCCCGGCGCCACCGCCCAGGTCGCGAGCAGCGAGGCTGCCGACACCCCCGAGCGCGCCCAGGTCGCCGTCCGGCTCAAGGTCGCCACCGAGCCGGTCGTCCGGGTCGCCGTCCCGCGGCGCACCTGGCCCAGCCGCCTGGTGCAGGCCCAGGGCGTCCCCGTGGACGGCAACGACCTCGTCGAGGTCGTGCGCGACGGCCGCGAGGTCCGCGGGAGCGCCAAGCGCGTCCGCCACGGTGACACCGTGCGCCTGGTCGACGTGGAGAAGCGGCGTACGACGAAGCGCACCCGCGTCCGCCCCGGTGTCGTCGAGGTCCCGACGACCAAGCTCGCCCCCGGTCGCCGCAAGGTGGTCCGGGACGGCCGCGCCGGCGTCCAGCGGGTCGAGGTCGTGCGCACGCTGCACAACGGCGAGCCGGAGCGCTATCGCGTCGCGTCGCGCACGTGGGTCCGCAAGCCGCAGCCGCGCCGCGTGCTCGTCGGACGCCAGCCCTTCTCGGTCGACGGCGCCGACGGCCTCAACTGGGGCGCCCTCGCCGGCTGTGAGTCCGGCGGCAACCCGCGCGCGGTGAACCCGGCCGGCTACTACGGCCTCTACCAGTTCAACGTGGCGACCTGGCGCAGCGTCGGCGGCTCCGGCATGCCCCACCACGCGTCGCCCGGTGAGCAGACCTACCGCGCCAAGCTGCTCTACAAGTCCCGCGGGCGCTCCCCGTGGCCGCACTGCGGCCGCCTGCTCTGACAGGGCACACTGGGGCACGACCCGCGAAAGGACCCGCCATGCCGCGTCTCACCGACGACCTCGACGCCCTGTACGCGCACTACGTCGACGCCATCAACACCGCCATCTCCTCCGACGACCCGGTGCTGGCCGCCGAGCTCGCCGGCGACTACGACCGCGACGCCCTGCTGCTCATGGCCGAGCACGAGGGCCGGCCCGACCTGCTGCCGCTGTTCGGCCTGGACAGCGACGGCGGGACCCTGACCGTCCACCGCGACACCCGGCTGCGGAGGCTGGTGGCGAAGGTCGCCGCGCTGGGGTCCTGACCGGCCCCCGGGCTCAGAGGGCGGCGACGACCTCCGTGCCCTGCTTGATCGCCCGCTTGGCGTCGAGCTCGGCCGAGACGTCGGCGCCGCCGATGAGGTGGGCCTCGCGGTCGAGGCCGTCGTAGAGCCCGCGCACCGAGTCCTGGCCCGCGCACACCACGACCGTGTCCACCTCGATGACCCGGGCGACGCCGTCCACGGTCACGTGGAGGCCCGCGTCGTCGATGCGGTCGTAGGTCGCCCCGCTGACCTGGGTGACCTGCGACTGCTTGAGGACGGCGCGGTGCGCCCAGCCGGACGTCCTGCCCAGGCCGATGCCGATCGGGGTGGTCTTGCGCTGCACCAGCGTCACCTCGCGAGCCGGCGTGCGGGGCTTGCGCTCGGTCAGCCCGCCCTCGTGCAGGGTCGGGTCGCCGACGCCCCAGTGGGCCATCCAGTCGTCGAGGTCCTCCTCGGTGTGGGTGAGGAAGACGCTGACGTCGACGCCGATGCCGCCGGCCCCGATCACTGCGACCCGGCGGCCCGGGACGACCGCGCCGCTCAGCACGTCGGCGTACGACGCCACACTGGGGTGGTCGATGCCCGGGATGGCCGGCATCCGCGGCTGGACGCCGGTGGCGACGACCACCTCGTCGAACCCGGCCAGGTCCTCGGACGTGGCCTCCGCGCCGAGGCGTACGTCGACCCCGAGGACCTCGAGCCGGCGGGTGAAGTAGCGCAGCGTGTCGGCGAAGTCCTCCTTGCCGGGCACGGCCATCGCCAGCCGGAACTGGCCGCCCAGCTCGGACGACCGCTCGAACAGGGTCACGGCGAAGCCGCGCTCGGCGGCGCTGGTCGCGGCGGCGAGGCCGGCGGGGCCCGCCCCGACGACGGCCACCGTGCGCCTGCGCAGCGTCGGCACCAGGACCAGCTCGGTCTCGTGGCAGGCGCGCGGGTTGACCAGGCAGGACGCCCGGTCGTTGGAGAACACGTGGTCGAGGCAGGCCTGGTTGCAGGCGATGCAGGTGTTGATCTCGTCCGCGCGCTCGTCCATCGCCTTGGCCACGAACGCCGGGTCGGCGAGCAGCGGGCGGGCCATGGAGACGAGGTCGGCGTCCCCCGAGGCGAGGATGTCCTCGGCCAGCTCGGGGGTGTTGATCCGGTTGGAGGCACAGACCGGGACGTCGACGAGCTGCTTCAGCCGCGCGGTGTGCGAGCGCCAGGCGCCGCGGGGGACCTGCGTGATGATCGTCGGCACGCGGGCCTCGTGCCAGCCGATGCCGGTGTTGAGCACGGTGACGCCGGCCGCCTGCAGGTGCAGGGCGAGCTCGGCGGTCTCCTCCCAGGTCTGGCCGCCCTCGACCAGGTCGAGCAGCGAGATCCGGTAGACGATGGGGAAGTCGTCGTCCACCAGCTCGCGCGAGCGACGGACGACCTCGACGGCGAAGTGCATGCGCCGGGCCGCGGAGCCGCCCCACTGGTCGTCGCGGTCGTTGGTGCGCGCGGCGAGGAACTGGTTGATGAGGTAGCCCTCGGAGCCCATGATCTCGACCGCGTCGTAGCCGGCCTTGCGGGCCAGCGCGACGCTCTTCGCGAAGGCGGTCGCGGTGTGGTCGACCTCCTTGCTCGACATGGCGCTCGGCTTGAACGGCGTGATCGGCGACTTCTTGTCCGATGCGCTCTGCGAGAGCGGGTGGTAGCCGTAGCGGCCGGCGTGCAGGACCTGCAGCGCGATCGCGCCGCCCGCGTCGTGCACCGCGCCGGTGATCCGCTCGTGCCGCATCGCGTGGAGGCGGTTGGTCATCTCCGAGGCGAACGGCTTGAGCCAGCCGCGCTTGGTGGGGGCGTACCCGCCCGTGATGATGAGCCCGACGCCGCCGCGCGCCCGCTCGACGAAGAAGGCGCTGAGCTTGTCGATGTCCCACGGGTGGTCCTCGAGGCCGGTGTGCATGGAGCCCATCACGACGCGGTTGCGCAGCACGAGCGCGTCGGGTCCCGTGCCGAGGGTCAGCGGCTCGAGGAGGTGGGGGTAGCGGGGGTGCGTCATGCGGATGCCTCACGGGTCGGGGAGGTGTGGTGGGCCTGCAGGTACTCGGTGATCCAGTCGATCCAGAACCGCTCCAGCCGGATGCCGCCGCGCAGCACCAGCCACTGGTCGAGCGCCGGCTCGTCGAGCGTGGTCGGGTCGGGGAACTGGTCGCGCTCCATCTGCTCGTAGTGCGCGAGCCGGGCGGCGTGGTCCGCGCGGGTCTCGACCAGGTGGCGGGTCAGCGTCGCGCGGTCGCCGTACGACGCCCCGCGGAGCTTGACGGCGAGCTCGCTCCGGAAGGTCTCCATGGGCATCGGGGTCGCCAGCCACTCGGCGAGGGCGCGCCGGCCCTCGGCCGACGGCGTGTGCACGCGCTTGTCGGGGCGGCCATCCTGCTCGACCACCTCCACCGTCACCCAGCCGTCGGACTCCATCCGCGCCAGCACGCGGTAGACCTGCTGGTGGGTGGCGTGCCAGAAGAACCCCAGCGACCGCTCGAACCGCCGGGTCAGCTCGAGCCCGCTCGCGGGGCGCTCGCTGAGCGCGACGAGGAGGGCGTGCTCGAGGGCCATGGGAGGAGTGTGGCCGACCTATGCAACGAGTTGCAAGCCGGTGGTGGCGGTGGCGGTTGTCGTGGTGGTGGTTGTTGTCGTCGCCGCCGGGGCGGGGTAGTCCAGTGAGCTTCTGTCCCGGAACTCGTCTCCGCGCAGCAGGAACCCACTGGACTACCACGACAGGCAGCAGGAACCCACTGGACTACCCCGACAGGCAACGGGAACTCACTGGACTACCCCCACCACACTCACGCCGGTGCAAGGTGCCATCGCCCTCAATCCGGATCGACCACCCGCCGGGGGTGTCGATGAGGACGCCGTGCTCGGTGTCGACCGACGCGACGACGTCGCCGTCGGGGATGGAAGCACCGGCCCGGTGATGTGCGGGATGAGCGGCTGGAGCGCGCGGAGCGCGGCCGGCCGGACGTCGTCTCCGAACACAGTGAACCGGATGAGCTCGAGGTCGCCCTCGACGTCGTGCAGCACCGCAGCCACGCCCACGGCGTCATCGGTGCGTTGGAGAAGGGCCATCACGGACTGGAGTCTTGCCTGCAGCGCGTCGAGATCGGCCTCACCGTCCGCGAAGGCGCGTACAACGTCTCAGGTCTCGCGGAGGAGGGCCCGGTTGTCATCAACGCGTGGGTGCCGGGCCGCCGTCGGACGTGTCCACCTCGGCGAGCTCGCGTGCGTCGGCGTAGAGCCGCTCCTTCTCCTCGGGCGAGAGGGAGGCGAGGTGGTCCTCGTACTGGCGGACCCCGCCGCGCACCAGCGCCATGAAGTCGGCGTCGTGCTCGAGGTCGCCGAGATCCCGCTGGCCGGCCAGCACGTCACGCACCAGGCGCCCCGTGGCCGTGCCACGGTTCTCGTCCGCGATGGCCGTGAGGTTGCGGCGCAGCAGCGACGCCGCCTCGGGGCTGCCGGTGTGAGCGACGAACGGATCGTCAGGAGTGACGCTCATGTCACTCGAAGCCAGGCGGCACGTGGGCGAGCCGCTCCTCGGTGGTCAGCCCGTCGTGCGGTTCGTCGGGGTCGGACCACGGCGCACCCTTGGCCAGCCACGCGGCACGGTAGGCCTTCGACGACTCCACGTCTCCGTCCTCGTATCCCGCCTCGACCTCGCAGCAGGGGCAGATCCAGAACGTCGGTTCCTGCCCGGAAGCGCCCCACGGGGGCTCGCCCCAGTCGTAGCCGCAGACCCGGCAGTTGTTCTCGCTACCCATGGAGGAAATAGTCCCAGACGTCCGAGAACTTCTTCGGCAGCTTTGCAGGGTCAGGCTTGAACATCGTCTTCATGACGCCGTCCTTGGTCATGATGCCGAGCGTCCCCGACCTCGGGTCGTAGCGCAGGATGTCGCCGCCTGGCTCGCGGACCCGCGTGTAGGTGCCCGCAGGAGGGTCGGTCATGAACTTCTTCGCCGCATCGACGTACTCCTTGGCGTTGTTGACGCCGGGGAACTCGTCCTTGTGCTTCTGGAAGTGCTTGTAGGCGTTCTTGGGGTTGGACTTCCACTTGCCCGGCGACCACAGCTGCTTGTCGATCTTCTTCGCGGCACGCCGCACGGCCCGGATGTTCTGGAACTTCTTCAGCGCGGTGCGGATCCCGCGGATCTTCGGCAGCGTGCGGGCCATCACGGCCACGACCCGGAATGCCTTCAACGCGGCGAGGACACTGATGATCTTTCGCGCGCACGAGATGGCCCGCGCCGTCGCGACACCGGCGCCCACGGCTGCGGCGCCGCCGAACGTCACGACGCTGAGCACGCCGCTCACGACAGCGGTCGCGCCGATCTCGATGGCGAGGTCGCGGACGAGGTCCTTGATCGTCTGGCGCGTCTGGTCGACCTGCTCGGCATAGTCGTCGCAGGCGGTCGCGAGCTCGCGGCACTGGTCGGCCAGGTCGCCGGCCTGGGTGCTGACGTCGCGCAGCGCCGCCTTGGCGTAGGGGACCTCGGGGGAGCGCTGTGCGCCCAGCTGCGTCGAGGCCACGGTGGCGTAGGACGGCGCCCGGTCGATGACGCCGGCGGCGTCGCGCCAGGCCGACGCCGCCTCGCGCAGCTTTCCGGTGTCGGCGCTGGGCCAGGCGTAGCCCTGGAGGTGGTCGACGATGAGGTTCCAGAACTCCGGCATGTCGGCGTTGTCCCCGCCGAGCGAGCTGGGCGGGGTGTACGTCGACACGGTCTCGGGCTGCGGCTCCGGGGGCTCGTCGCCGGCGGGGGCGTTGCGGGCGTAGACCGAGCTCCGGTTGGCGTCGCGGTGGTTGGCGCCGCTGGCGCTGCTGAGCACGGCGAGGTTGCCGTAGGCGGTGGTCAGCTCGGCGAACGCGGCGACAGTGTCGGCGGCCGCGGAGTCGTAGGTGCGGACGAAGTCCTCCGACGTGGTGTCGTCGCCGGCCATCGCGGAGTAGCCGCCGAGCTTGCCGGTGAGCGAGGTGTAGCCGCTCGCCAGGACGGTGTTGCCGCCCACGAGCGCGTCGGCCGCGGAGTCGTAGCCGCCCGAGTCGACGTCGATCCTCATCCGAGCTCCTCCCACATCGAGCGGTTGGTGTCGGCAGCCTCGGCGTAGTTGCGGCTCGCCTGCGCCGCTGCGACCCGCAGGTCCGCGAGAGCCTGCCGCATGGTCAGCAGCCCCTGCTCCCACTCCTGCTGGGCCTCGCGCTGCGCGACGGCCGCGAGCCCCTCCCAGGTCTCGTGCAGCCTGGCGATCTGCCGCTCGATGTCGTTGGTCAACGTCTCCAGCGCCTGCTCGGTGCGAGCGATGTCGGCCACCACGGCGTCGAGCTCGTCGGGGTCGACGGCGAAGGCATCGGTCATCGCTCAGCCCAGCCGATCGACGATGCGGGCCGCAACCTGGTTCATGGCCTGCTCGGAGGCGTCGTCCTGCTGGATGAAGTCCTTCTGGGTGGCGTCGAGCAGCTCGCCCATCGCGACGAGGCCCTCGAGCACGTCGGTCGCGCCGGACTTCCACTCCGCCCACGCCTCGACGAAGGAGTCGGCAGCGATCCCGGTCCAACCGCTGCCGAGATATCCCGACACGCGGTCGTCGATCCGGTCGCGGTCACGGTGCAGCCGCGCCGCAGCGTCCTGGACGTCGCGGATGGCTTCCGAGAACGCCGCGTGCGTCAGGTTGACCTGGTCCATGGATGCGTTCTTCCCGCCCACCGCCCCGTGAAACCCCGGTCCTCCGACGACAGTCCCGGTGCCATGATCAGCCGCATGACGTACGAGCTGGGTCAGGGCACCGGTCCGCTACGGGGCGTGCGGGTGGTCGAGATCGCCGGGATCGGCCCCGGCCCGCACGCGTGCATGCTCCTGGCCGACCTCGGCGCCGACGTGGTCCGCGTCGACCGCCCCGGCGGCGGCATGTTCGCGATGGGGGACCAGGACCTCCTCAACCGCGGCAGGCCCAGCGTCGCGCTGGACCTCAAGCGCCCCAAGGCGGTCGCGGCCGTCCTCGACCTGGTCGAGCACGCCGACGTGCTGGTCGAGGGCCTGCGCCCCGGCGCGATCGAGCGCATCGGCCTCGGGCCCGCCGAGTGCCACGCGCGCAACCCACGACTGGTCTACGGCCGGATGACCGGCTGGGGCCAGGACGGGCCGTGGAGCCGGGCCGCTGGCCACGACCTCAACTACGTCGCCGTCACCGGCGCCCTCCACGGGCTGGGCCAGGACCGGGACCGCCCGCACTTCCCCGGCAACCTGCTCGGCGACTTCGGCGGCGGGTCGACCTACCTCGTCGTCGGCGTCCTCGCCGCGCTCCTCGAGGCGCGCACCAGCGGCCGCGGCCAGGTCGTCGACGCGGCGATCGTCGACGGCACCGCGCACCTCAACGCCATCGCCTCCACCTTCGCCGCGATCGGCCTCGACACCGGCCGGCGGCGCTCGGGGCTGCTCGACGGCGGCACGCCCTGGTACGACGTCTACGAGACCGCAGACGGCCGCCACGTCAGCGTCGGGGCGCTCGAGCCGCAGTTCTGGGCGGACCTGGTCGCCCGCATCGGCGTGGAGCTGCCGGACCGCGACGACCCGGCCAACCACGCCACGATCCGCGGCGCCCTGACCCGGCGCTTCCGGGAGCGGACGCAGGCCGAGTGGGCCGAGGTCTTCGACGGCACGGACGCGTGCGTCGCACCCGTCGTACCTCTCGCCGAGGCGCCCGACCACCCGCACCTCGCCGCGCGCGGCACCTTCGTCGCCCCGGGAGGCGTCACCCAGCCGGCTCCCGCGCCGCGCTTCTCCCGCACCCCCGCGAGCCTCGGCGCACCCCCGCCGCGGCCCGGCGAGCACACCCGCGAGGCGCTCGCCGCGTGGGGCGTCCGAGACGTCGACGCGCTGATCGCCGGCGGCGCCGCCGTCCAGGCGTGAGGGGCACGGACACGTCATGAAGCCCTTCCTCTTCCTCGGCACCCGCGCCGAGGACGACGTCGCCCAGCAGGAGTACGACGCCGTGCTGGCCGGGTGCGGCCTGCGCGCCGACGAGCTCGTGCGGGTCCGGCTCGAGCAGGGGCCGCTCGGGGAGGTCGACCTCGACGACTGGTCCGGCATCGTCCTCGGCGGCGGGCCGTTCAACGTGTCCGACCCCGACGACCTCAAGACGCCGGCGCAGCGGCAGGCCGAGGCCGACCTGCGCGACCTCGCCGAGCGGGTGGTCGCGGCGGACTTCCCCTTCCTCGGCGCCTGCTACGGGATCGGGGTGCTCGGCGGGCTGCGCGGCGGTCTCGTCGACCGGAGGTGGGGCGAGCCGATCGGGGCGCTGCCGGTGCGGCTGACCGAGGCCGGCCGGCAGGACGACCTCTTCGGCGGGCTGCCCGCGGAGTTCACCGCCTACCTCGGCCACAAGGAGGCGGTCGCGCGCCTGCCGGAGGGGGCGGTGCTCCTGGCCGGCACCGCCACGTGTCCCGTGCACGCCTTCCGGATCGGCCGCAACGTCTACGCGACCCAGTTCCACCCCGAGCTCGACGCCGTCGCCATCTGCGACCGCATCGACGCCTACAGCGCCCACGGCTACTACGAGCCGCACGAGCAGGAGCTCCTCAAGTCCGCGGCGCGGGAGGCGCTGGTGACCGAGCCGGTGCGGCTGCTGGCCCGCTTCGTCGAGCTCCACGCCAGCGTGTAACTCCCAGTTACGATTCGCGGGTCCGATCGCCTACGCTCGGAGGTGTGAGCACCGCTGAGCACGTGGACGTGCTGATCATCGGGGCGGGCCTGTCGGGCATCGGCGCCGCGGCCCACCTCGCCAAGGACCTGCCGGGGACGTCGTACGCCGTGCTGGAGCGCCGCGGGACCAGCGGCGGCACCTGGGACCTGTTCCGCTACCCCGGCGTGCGGTCGGACTCCGACATGCACACGCTCGGCTACCGGTTCCGCCCGTGGCGCGGCGACACCGCGCTCGCCGACGGGGCGTCCATCCTCGACTACGTCCGCGACACCGCCCGCGAGTTCGGCGTCGACCGCCACATCCGCTACGGGCACCGCGTCACGCGCGCCGCGTGGGACTCGGGCACGGCCCGCTGGACCGTCACCGTGGAGGTCGACGGCACCACCCGCACACTCACGGCCGACTTCCTCTGGGCGTGCAGCGGCTACTACGACTACGACCAGGGCTACTCGCCGCGCTTCGAGGGGCAGGAGCGCTTCCGTGGCCGGCTGGTGCACCCCCAGCACTGGCCCGACGACCTCGACCACACCGGTAAGCGGGTCGTGGTGATCGGCTCCGGAGCGACGGCCGTCACCCTCGTCCCGGCGCTCGCCGCGAGCGGCGCCGCCCACGTCACCATGCTGCAGCGCTCACCGACCTACGTCCTCTCCGTCCCCGCCAGGGACGCCGTGAAGCGGCGCCTCACCTCGCTGGTCGGTGAGCGGGCGTCCTACTCCGTCACGCGCTGGAAGAACATCGTGGTGCAGTCGGCGCTCTACCGGCTCAGCCGGCAGCGCCCCGACCTCGTGCGGAGCGTGGTCCGCAAGGCCAACGTCGCCCTGCTCCCGCCGGGCTACGCCGTGGACACCCACTTCCGCCCGACGTACGACCCCTGGGACCAGCGCATGTGCCTGGTGCCGGACGGCGACCTGTTCACCGCGATCTCCGAGGGCACCGCGTCGGTGGTGACCGACCGCATCGAGGCGTTCACCGAGACCGGGATCCGGCTGGTCTCGGGCGAGCACCTCGAGGCCGACGTCGTGGTCACCGCCACCGGGCTCAACCTGCAGGTCTTCGGCGGCGCCGAGCTCAGCGTGGACGGGGAGACCGTCGAGCCGCACGAGACCATGGCCTACCGCGCCATGATGCTCTCGGACGTGCCCAACTTCGCCTTCACCATCGGCTACACCAACGCGTCGTGGACGCTCAAGGCGGACCTCGTCGCCGAGTACGTCGTCCGGGTGCTGCGGCGGATGCGGACCACCGGCACGCGCTCAGTGGTCCCGGTGCGCGACGAGTCGGTCGGTGAGGTGCCGCTGATGGACTTCGACGCCGGCTACGTCCAGCGGGTGGTGCACACGCTGCCCCGCCAGGGCACGGTCGCGCCGTGGACGCTCAAGCAGAGCTACGTCCGCGACGCCGTCGCCCTGCGCAGCGCGCGGCTCGACGACGGCGTGCTGCGCTGGTCCTGACCGGTCTTCCGGGCGGTCGCGACGACCGATCGGGGCGCCGTGGATGCACGCGCAACGAGGACGAGGACGCGCACGATTATGGAAGCGCTCTCACGATTGGGTCACGACTTGCCAGCGCCCCGTTGACACTGCCGTGTGACGCACGCCATAGTGGCGCTCGGACGAAAGTGGAAGCGCTCTCACACCCCGCTCCCGTCCACCTTCCCGGCCGGGCACCTCGCCCCGGCGATCCGCAGGACGGCAGGAGTGCAGTGGTGCAGACATCCAGGAACCGGCGAGCTCGGCTCGCCACCAGCGCGCTGTTGGCGCTGACCCTCGCGTCGACGTTGGCCGCGTGCGGCGGCAGCGACGACGACGCGACCACGTCGGACGGCAAGACCAAGATCACCGTCGCGACGTTCAACGAGTTCGGCTACGAGGGCCTCATCGAGGAGTACAACGAGATGCAGGACGAGGTCGTCCTGGAGCAGGTGAAGGTCGGCACCTGGGACGACGCCAAGGCCAACCTCTACACCAAGCTCGCCGCGGGCTCGGGACTCTCCGACATCGAGGCCATCGAGGGCGACGCGATCGCCGCCGTGCTGGCCGAGAGCGACGCCTTCGCCGACCTCACCGACCCGGAGCTGGAGGGCCGCTGGCTCGACTTCGTCGCCGAGAAGGGCACCAACTCCGAGGGCCAGATGATCGGCTACGGCACCGACGTCGGCCCCGAGGGCGTGTGCTACCGCGCCGACCTCTTCGAGAAGGCCGGCCTGCCCACCGACCGCGAGGAGGTGGCCAAGCTGATGGGCACCTGGGAGGACTACTTCGCCCTGGGCGAGGAGTTCGTTGAGAAGGTGCCCGACACCGCGTGGTACGACTCCTCCGGGGCCCTCGGCCAGGCGATGCTCAACCAGGTCGAGAACCCGTTCGAGGCCGACGACAACACCATCCAGACCGACAACCCCGACCTCAAGAAGGTCTGGGACGACGTCACGGGCCACTCCGACACCCTGTCGACGCAGCTCGCGCAGTGGGGCGACGACTGGACCGCCTCGTTCCAGAACGACGGCTTCGCCACGACCTTCTGCCCCGGCTGGATGCTCGGCATCATCGAGGGCAACGCCGAGGGCGTCGAGGGCTGGGACATCGCCGACGTCTTCCCCGGCGGCGGCGGCAACTGGGGCGGGTCCTACCTGACCGTCCCGGCGCAGGGCGACAACATCGAGAAGGCCAAGGAGATCGCCGCCTGGCTCTCCGCGCCGGAGCAGCAGGCCAAGGCGTTCGCCGCCAAGGGCCCCTTCCCGAGCCAGCTCGAGGCCCAGGACGCGCCTGAGATCACCGACGCGGTCAACCCGTACTTCAACGACGCCGAGATCGGCAAGATCTACGCCAACCGGGCGGAGGCCATCACCGTCCAGCCCTACAAGGGTCCGAAGTACTCCGACATCCTGACGGCGTTCCAGGCGGCGGTCCTCCGCGTCGACGAGGGCGCCCAGGAGCCCGACGAGTCGTGGGAGCAGTTCCAGGCCGACGTGGCAGCGCTGGGCTGAGTCCCTTGTCCCAGCAGACACTCGACCCCACCGGGTCGCGGGGCGGGGAGGCCACCACCTCCCCGCCCCGGGCGGGTCGGCCCGGCGGGACGGAGCCGGTCGTCCGGCGCTCGTGGCGCGAGCGCCGCGCGGCGTGGGACGTGCGCTCCGCGCCCTACCTCTACATCTCCCCGTTCTTCATCGTGTTCGCGATCGTGGGGGCGTTCCCGCTGGCCTACACCGCCTACGTGTCCGTCCACGACTGGAGCCTGCTGGGTGGCCAGGGCGACTTCGTCGGACTCCAGAACTACCGCGACGTCTGGGCCAACCCCTACTTCTCCAAGCAGGTCGTCAACACCCTGAGCATCTTCGTGCTCTCGTCCGTGCCGCAGGTCATCATCGCGGTGGTCCTCGCCGGCCTGCTCGACAACCAGCTGCGCGGTCGGACCTGGTGGCGGATGAGCATCCTGCTCCCGTTCGTGGTCTCCCCGGTCGCGGTGGCGATCATCTTCGGCAGCGTCTTCGGTGACCGCTACGGCCTGCTCAACGAGCTGCTCGGCACCGTGGGGATCGGCCCCATCTCCTGGCACACCGACCGGTTCGCCAGCCACGTGGCCATCGCCACGATGGTCAACTGGCGCTGGACCGGCTTCAACGCCCTGATCTTCCTCGCCGCGATGCAGGCGGTGCCGCGCGACCTCTACGAGTCGGCCTCGCTCGACGGCGCCAGCCGCGTGCGGCAGTTCCTCTCCATCACGCTGCCGATGATCCGGCCCACGATGATCTTCGTCATCATCACCTCCACGATCGGCGGCCTGCAGATCTTCGCCGAGCCGCGGCTCTTCGACGAGACGACCGCGCGCAACGGCGGCAGCGACCGCCAGTTCGGCACGATCACGATGCTGGTCTACGACTTCGGCTGGCAGCTGCGCGACCTCGGCCGCGCCTCGGCGACCGCCTGGATGCTCTTCGTGCTCATCCTCCTGATCGCCCTGGTCAACCTCGTCCTCATCAAGCGCATCGGGAGCCTGGGGGCGGACAAGTGACCAGACGTCCCGGCTTCCTCGTCTACGGCCTGCTCGCGGCCTTCGTCATCGGCTCCGCAGCCCCGTTCTACTGGTCCTTCCTGCTCGGCTCCCACACCGCGCAGGTGGCTGCCCAGGGCGTGCCCCCGCTGCTGCCCGGCGGCCACTTCCTCGACAACGCGAGCCGGGTCATCGACACCGTCCCGTTCTGGAAGGCCGTCGGCAACAGCGTGCTGGTCGCCTCGGTCTGCGCCACCTCGACCGTCATCTTCGGCACCCTGGCCGGCTACGCCTTCGCCAAGCTGCGGTTCCGCGGCCGGTCCCTGCTGCTGGCCGGGGTGGTGGCCACCATGGCCGTCCCCACCCAGCTCGGCGTCGTACCCCTCTTCATCCTGATGTCCGAGCTCGGCTGGACCGGCACGACGTGGTCGATCATCGTGCCCACGCTCGTGACGGCGTTCGGGGTGTTCTTCATGCGCCAGTACCTCGTCGACGCCGTGCCCGACGAGCTCATCGAGGCCGCGCGGATGGACGGGTGCTCGCAGATCCGGGTCGTGTGGCACGTCGTGGGCCCGGCGGCCCGGCCGGCCGCGGCCATCCTGTGGCTCTTCACGTTCATGGCCACCTGGACCGACTTCTTCTGGCCCTTCATCGCCCTGCCGGCGGACAACCCCACCGTCCAGGTCGCGCTCAACCAGCTGCAGAGCGGCTTCTTCAAGGACTACAGCCTGGTCCTCACCGGAGCCACGTTGGCCACCGTGCCGCTGCTGATCCTGTTCGTCCTCACCGGCCGCCAGCTGGTCGCCGGCATCATGCAAGGAGCAGTCAAGGGATGACCGTCCAGAGCAAGCCCCTCGACGACGCGGTGGGCACCGGGGAGGTCCGCTTCCCGGCGGACTTCACCTGGGGCATGGCCACCGCGTCCTACCAGATCGAGGGGGCCGTCGCCGAGGACGGACGCACGCCCTCCATCTGGGACACCTTCTCCCGCGTCCCCGGCGCCGTGATGGGAGGGGACACCGGCGACGTCGCGTGCGAGCACTACCACCGCATGCCCTCCGACGTTGCCCTGCTCGCCGACCTCGGCGCCACGTCCTACCGGTTCTCCGTGAGCTGGCCGCGCGTGCGACCGGACGCGGGCCCGGTCAACCCGGCCGGACTGGCCTTCTACGACCGGCTCGTCGACGAGCTCCTGGGCCACGGCATCGCCCCCTGGCTGACGCTCTACCACTGGGACCTGCCGCAGGCACTCGAGGACGCGGGCGGGTGGACCAACCGCGACACCGCCCACCGCTTCGTCGACTACGCGCTGGCCGTGCACGACGTGCTCGGCGACCGCGTGCCGACGTGGACGACGCTCAACGAGCCGTTCTGCTCCTCGCTGCTGGGCTACACCGCGGGCCACCACGCCCCGGGCCGGCAGGAGGGGGCGGCCGGGCTGGTCGCGGCGCACCACCTGCTGCTGGGCCACGGCCTGGTCACCACCGAGCTGCGCAGCCGCGGCGCCGACCGCCTCGGCCTCAGCCTCAACCTCACCGTGCCGGACCCGAGCGACCCCGACGACCTGGTGGACGTCGACGCGGCCCGCCGCATCGACGCGCTGCACAACCGGCTGTTCCTCGACCCGGTCTTCCGCGGCTCCTACCCCGCCGACCTGCTCGAGGACACCTCCCACCTGACGTGGCAGCGCAAGCCCTGGTACGACGTCGTGCGCGACGGCGACCTGGCCATCACCTCCGCGCCGATCGACGTGCTGGGCGTGAACTACTACCACGGCAACGAGGTCTCGGGGCACCTGCGCACCGACGTCGTCGGCGTCGGCGCGGACGGACCCGACCGCGTCGCGGTGTCGCCGTTCGTCGGCTCCGAGCACGTGACCTTCCCGAGCCGGGGGCTTCCGGTCACCGACATGGGCTGGGAGATCCAGCCCGAGGGCCTCCACCGCCTGCTGCGCCGCCTCCACGACGACTACCCGCGCCTGCCGATCTACCTCACCGAGACCGGCGCCGCCTTCGCGGACGTCCCCGACGAGCACGGCGTGGTCCACGACCCCGACCGGATCGCGTTCCTCGACTCCTACCTCCGCGCGGTGCACCTGGCCGTGGACGAGGGCGTCGACGTCCGCGGCTTCTTCCAGTGGTCGTTCTGCGACAACTTCGAGTGGGCCTTCGGCTACGCCAAGCGGTTCGGCCTGGTCCACGTCGACTACGACACGCAGCTGCGCACCCCCAAGTCGAGCGCCCACTGGTACGCCGAGCTCTCGCGGACCGGCATGCTGCCCGCGACCGAGTCGCTGGGCGGCTAGCGTGGCGCGGGTGACCACGCCGCGCACCTCGTCGGGCCAGGGTTCGCCCACGCTCGACGAGGTGGCGCGCGTCGCCGGCGTCTCGCGCGCCACGGCCTCGCGGGCGATCAACGGAGGCGAGCGGGTCAGTGCCCGGGCGCAGTCCGCGGTCGACACGGCGGTGCGCACGCTCGGCTACGTCCCCAACCCGGCGGCCCGCAGCCTGGTCACCCGGCGCACGGACTCGATCGCGGTGATGGTGCCCGAGCCCGACGACCGCGTCTTCAGCGACCCGTTCTTCGCCGGCACCCTGCGCGGGGTCACCCGGGTGCTCGGCGAGCGTGACATCCAGCTGGTGCTGCTGCTCGCCCGTCCGGGCGCCTCGACGGCCAGGACGCTGCGCTACCTCACCAACCGCCACGTCGACGGCGCGCTCGTCGTGTCCCACCACCGCGAGGACCGGCTCGCCGAGCACCTCGCCGACATCGGCCTGCCCTGCGTCTTCGGCGGCCGGCCGTGGACGGGCGGCGACCAGGTGGCCTACGTCGACGTCGACAACACCGCCGGCGAGCGCGAGGCGACCGAGGTGCTGATCGGCCGCGGGTGCACGCGGATCGGCACCATCGCGGGTCCGTCCGACATGACCGCCGCCGCCGACCGCCTCGCCGGGTGGCGCCAGGCCATGACGGCCGCCGGCCTGCCGGTCGACGCGGTCGCCCACGGCGACTTCACCGAGGAGAGCGGCGTGTTCGCCGCCCGGGAGCTGATGGAGCGCTTCCCCGACCTCGACGGCCTCGTGGTCGCCTCGGACCTGATGGCCGCGGGCGCGCTGCGGGTGCTGGCCGAGCTGGGCCGCCGGGTGCCGGACGACATCGCGGTCGTCGGCTACGACGACCTCGGGGTCGCCGAGCGCACGTCCCCGTCGCTGACGACGGTGCGGCAACCGGTCGTCGAGATGGCCGAGCGCGCGACGCGGCTGCTGCTCGAGCGGGTCGACCACGTCGGCACCAGCCACCCGATGCGGCTGATCATCCCGCCGACCCTCGTGCGCCGCGCCAGCGCCTGAGCTTCAGGCGAGGGACGCCACGAGCTCCTCGACACGCCGCCGCACCTCGTCACGGATCGGTCGGACGGCCTCGATGCCCTGTCCGGCCGGGTCGTCGAGAGCCCAGTCCTCGTAGCGCGTGCCGGGGTAGAAGGGGCAGGCGTCGCCGCACCCCATCGTGACCACCACGTCGGAGGTCTGCACCGCCTCGGGGGTGAGCACCTTGGGCTGCTGGCCGGAGATGTCGATGCCGACCTCGGCCATCGCCTCGACCGCCACGGGGTTGATCGACCCCGCCGGGGCCGAGCCCGCCGAGAGGACCTCCACCCGGTCCCCGGCGAGGTGGCGCAACCAGCCGGCGGCCATCTGGGAGCGGCCGGCGTTGTGGACGCAGACGAACAGGACGGTGGGCGTGGTCATCGGGCGCTCTCCTGGACGGACGGGACGGGGTCGGTGTCGGGGTCGGGGAAGCGGTCGCGCAGGGCAAGGCTGACGTAGACGAGGGCGACGAGCACGGGGACCTCGATGAGCGGACCCACGACGCCCGCGAGGGCCTGACCCGACGTGACCCCGAAGGTCGCGATGGCGACGGCGATGGCCAGCTCGAAGTTGTTGCCGGCGGCGGTGAAGGCCAGCGTGGTGGTACGGGCGTACGACATGCCGAGGAGGCGGCCGAGCACGAAGCCGCCTCCCCACATGAGCGCGAAGTAGACCAGCAGCGGGAGCGCGATGCGTGCCACGTCGAGCGGCCGGTCGGTCACCTGCTCGCCCTGGAGCGCGAACAGCACGACGATCGTGAAGAGCAGGCCGATGAGCGCCCACGGCCCGACCCGCGGCAGGAACGCCGACTCGTACCACTCCCGGCCCCGGACCCGCTCACCGTAGGTCCGTGACAGCCAGCCCAGCAGCAGTGGCACCCCCAGGAAGACCAGCACGGACGCGGCGATCTCCCACGCCGAGATGTCGAGCGCCGCACCGTCGAGACCCAGCAGGCGCGGCAGGGCCTCGAGGTAGAACCAGCCGAGACCGGCGAAGGCGACGACCTGGAACACCGAGTTGAGGGCCACGAGCACCGCCGCGGCCTCCCGGTCGCCGCAGGCGAGGTCGTTCCAGATGATGACCATGGCGATGCAGCGCGCGAGGCCGACGATGATGAGCCCCGTGCGGTAGGCGGGGAGGTCCGGCAGCATCGTCCAGGCCAGCGCGAACATCAGCGCCGGGCCGACGAGCCAGTTGAGCGCGAGCGACGCCACGAGCAGGCGCCTGTCAGCGGTGACGGTGTCGAGGCGGTCGTAGCGGACCTTGGCGAGCACCGGGTACCTCATCACCAGCAGTCCGACGGCGATGGGCAGCGAGACCCCGCCGACCTCGACCGCCGAGAGTGCGTCGTCGATTCCGGGCACCGTGCGGCCGAGGAGCAGCCCGCCCGCCATGGCCAGACCGATCCACAGTGGCAGGAAGCGGTCGAGGGTCGAGAGCCGGTCGACGACCTCGCCGTCAGCGCTCACGCGCTCCCGCCGATGAGGGCGGCCACGTCGGCGAGCACCTCGCGGCGTACGGCGTAGTAGACCCACACGCCCCGCTTGGTGCGGTCGAGCAGGCCTGCGTCGTGCAGCACCTTGAGGTGGTGGCTGATGGTCGGCTGGGAGAGGTCGAAGGCGTCGTTGAGGTCGCACACGCAGGCCTCGCCGCCCTCGCTGGCCGCGACGATCGACACGAGCCGCAGCCGGACGGGATCGGCCAGCGCCTTGAGGAGCGGGGCGACGCGCTCGGCCTGGACGGTGGAGAGGGGCTCGCGCAGCAGGGGGGAGCAGCACGCCGCGGTCTCGACGGGGGTCAGGGTGAGTACAGACTTCGACACCCGTCGATATTGACAGACGTCGATGCGTGGTGCAACCTCGGGACATCGACATCCATCTATATGAACCCACGTGAACGGAGCGCCACCATGTCCCGCCTGCAGCTCGCCCTCAACGTCGACGACCTCGAGACGTCGATCGCCTTCTACTCCACCCTCTTCGGCACGGCGCCGCACAAGGTCCGTCCCGGCTACGCGAACTTCGCGGTCGCCGAGCCGCCCCTCAAGCTCGTCCTCATCGAGAACGCCGGGCACGGCGGCAGCGTGAACCACCTCGGCGTAGAGGTGTCGGACGTCGACACGGTCGACGCCGAGCTCACCCGCCTGGCCGCGGCCGGCCTCGCCACGACCGAGGAGCGCGACACCACGTGCTGCTACGCCAAGCAGGACAAGTTCTGGGTGCAGGGCACGCCCGACGGCGAGCGCTGGGAGGTCTACACGATCACCGACGACCTCACCGAGGTGACGGTCGAGGAGTCCCGCGAGCAGCTGGTCGGGGACGCCGCGCCCTGCTGCGCCTGAGGGGTCGACCTGCGTCCGAGGCGGGACTCACACCGCAAACGATTCACGGGAACACCACCCGTCACGCTAGCGTTGGGTCCACAGACGCCCGGCCGGTCTTGCCCCGGGCGCAGGTCGCCGCTTGACCGCGGCTCCTTCCCTCACTTCTGAGGCACGTACGCCGCACACGTCCAGCGCAGCGGCTCACGGTGGCGAGACGCCAACCGAAAGCAACTCACATGACCTTCGCCGCCCTCGGCGTCCCGTCCTCGCTCGCCCAGATCCTGGAGCAGCAGGGCATCACCACTCCCACCCCGATCCAGGCCGCGACGCTGCCCGACAGCCTCGCCGGCCGCGACGTCCTCGGCCGTGGCCGCACCGGCTCCGGCAAGACGTACGCCTTCCTCCTCCCCCTGGTGGCTCGCCTCGACAAGAGCAAGCTGCCGGCCATGCCGCGCAAGCCGCGCGCGCTGATCCTCGCCCCGACCCGCGAGCTCGTGGGCCAGATCCACGCCTCGCTCGCCCCGCTCGCCAAGGCCGCCGGCCTCTCGACCGTCGTGATCTACGGCGGCGTCGGCCAGGGCCCGCAGACCACCGCGCTCAAGAAGGGCGTCGACGTCGTCATCGCCTGCCCCGGCCGCCTCGAGGACCTCATGGGCCAGGGCTACGCCGACCTCTCGGCGATCGAGGTCACCATCCTGGACGAGGCCGACCACATGGCCGACCTCGGCTTCCTGCCCGGCGTGCGGCGCATCATGGACAAGACCCCTCGCAACGGCCAGCGGATGCTGTTCTCGGCCACGCTCGACAAGGCGATCGACGTCCTCGTCAAGCGCTTCCTCACCGACCCGGCCACGCATGAGGCCGACTCGGCGCAGTCGCCCGTCGGCACCATGCACCACCACGTGCTGCACCTGAGCCGCGAGCAGCGCGTGCCGGTGCTGGTCGACCTGACGAGCGCCCCCGGTCGCACCGTCGTCTTCACCCGCACCAAGTACGGCGCCAAGGCCCTCGCCCGCCAGCTCAACAAGTCGGGCGTGCCGAGCGTCGAGCTGCACGGCAACCTGTCGCAGAACGCGCGCACCCGCAACATGGAGGCGTTCCACGCCGGCACCGCCACGACGCTGGTCGCCACCGACATCGCTGCCCGCGGCATCCACGTCGACGACGTCGCGCTGGTTGTGCACGCCGACCCGCCGGTCGAGCACAAGGCCTACCTGCACCGCTCGGGTCGTACGGCGCGCGCCGGCGCCGAGGGCACCGTCATCACCCTCATGACCGACGAGCAGCAGCGCGACGTGCGCGACCTGACCCGCCTGGCCGGCATCAAGCCGACCACCACCAAGGTCAACGGTCCCGGCCACCCGGTGCTCGAGCAGCTCGCGCCCGGCGAGCGGACGCTGGTGCCCGGCGGCCTGGTCGTCGACGTCCCGGTCTCCACCGGGGGCGGTCGCTCCACCGGTGGCAACGCGCAGCGCAAGCGCGCCCGCCGCACCGGCCAGACCAACGGCCAGTCGCGCCGCGGCAACCCGACCACCTACACCAGCGAGAGCGGCAGCGCCCCCGCCGGTGGCGGCCAGCGTCGTCGCTCCGGCGGCGGCCAGGGCTCGGCCGGCGGCCAGGGCGGTCAGGCCTCCGGCGGCGGCCAGGGCGGTGGCGGCAACCGCCGTCGTCGCGGCGGCCAGGGTGGGCAGTCCGGCGCCTCGGCCCCGCGCTCCGGCGGCCACAGCGCGTCGTCGTTCAGCCGCGGTCGCTGACCCGCACCGGCTGACACACCAGCTCAGCGGTTCGCCCGTGAGTCCCCGAGGGACTCACGGGCGAACCCCATTTCGAGGGCCGCTCACATCCCTGCCCGAAGAGATGGGCCGCGGCCACGCCGGGCGGTGCTTGGATCGACGCATGCGGTCACTGGGGGTGGAGGAGGAGCTGGTCCTCGTCGACGCGCGCTCGGGAGAGCCGCGCAACGTCGCCTCGGAGGTGATCCGGGCCGCGGAGGCGAGGGAGCGGCAGGACCCGGCACCCAGCGACGACCACGGTGGCTCGATCGGGCACGAGCTCCACAAGACCCAGGTCGAGACCGACACCCCGCCCGTCCGCAGCCTGGCAGCGCTCGAGGACGCCCTGCGCGCGTGGCGCGAGCGTGCCCGCGCCGGCGCGCTCGAGGTCGGCGCCCGGGTCCTCGCGTCCGGGACCTCGCCGCTCGCCGGCGACACCCGCGTCATGCGCAGTCCGCGCTACGACGTGATGGCGCAGCGCTACGGCCTCACCATCGCCGAGCAGCTCGTGTGCGGGTGCCACGTCCACGTCGAGGTCTCGGGTGCCGACGAGGGGGTGGGGGTCCTCGACCGGATCCGCACGTGGCTGCCGCTGCTGCTCGCGATCAGCGCCAACTCCCCGTGGTCGCAGTCGCTCGACACCGCCTACGAGAGCTACCGGTCGCAGATGATGATGCGCTGGGCGAGCTCCGGGCCCACGCCGCTGCTCGGCTCGGCCGACGCCTACCGCCGCTACGTCGAGGCGATGCTGGCCACCGACGTCCTGGTGGACGAGGCGATGGTCTACACCGACGCGCGGCTGTCCGCACGGCACCCGACCGTGGAGATCCGCACGGCCGACGTCTGCCTCGACGTCCGCGACACCGTCGTGGTCGCCGCCCTCGCCCGGGCGCTGGTCGAGACCGCCGCACGCCACTGGTCCGAGGGAGTGGCGGCTCCGGACGTACCGGCGCCGTTGATCCGCCTCGCGGGGTGGAAGGCCGGTCGCTACGGGCTGACCGGCGAGCTCGTGCACCCGCCCACGGGCACCTCGCGGCCCGCCGCCGACGTCGTGGCCGACCTCCTCGAGCACGTCGGGGACGCGTTGCGCGACGCCGGCGACCACGACCTCGTGTCGGCGGGGCTGGCGCGGCTCCTCGCCGACGGCACGGGTGCCCGCCGGCAGCGCGAGCTGCTGGAGGCGGCGCAGGACGACGAGTCCCGCGCGCAGGCGGTGGTGGCGCTGGCCCGCATCACGGCCGGGGAGTGAGGCCCGCCGGCTGTCGGGAATGGCCGCCTCGCGGCCATGGTTCACTCTTCAACCAACCTTGAGGAGTCCGATGTCCGGCTCGACCGCCCCCTTCGACCACAGCGTGCTCGGCACGAGGGAGCACCCCTCGCTCGGGCTCGACACCTTCGGCGACGCCCCGCTCGACGGTGCGCCGGGCAACCACGCCGAGACGCTCCGCGAGGTCGTGGCCGAGGCGGTGCTCGCCGACCGGGTGGGCATCGACTACGTCGGCCTCGGTGAGCACCACCGCCCCGACTACGCCATCACCGCACCCGACGTGGTGCTGGCCGCGATCGCCGGCCGCACCGAGCGGATCCGCCTCGGCACGGGCGTCACGGTGCTCTCCTCCGACGACCCGATCCGCGTCTACGAGCGGTTCGCGACGCTGGACGCCGTCTCCGGTGGGCGCGCCGAGGTGCAGCTGGGCCGCGGCTCGTTCATCGAGTCGTTCGGCCTGTTCGGCCTCGACCTCGCTGACTACGACCGGCTGTTCTCCGAGAAGCTCGACCTCTTCGCCGCGCTCCAGTCCGAGCAGCCGGTGTCGTGGGAGGGCAGCTTCCGCCCGCCGCTGGTCGACCAGCGGGTCTATCCCACCACGGCGGCCGGTCGGGTGCCCGCGTGGATCGGGGTCGGTGGCACGCCGGAGTCCGTGGTGCGCCCGGCGCGCTACGGCATGCCGTTGATGCTCGCCGTCATCGGCGGCTCGCCCGCGGCGTTCGTCCCGCTGGCCGACCTCTACCGCGACGCGCTCGGCCAGCTGGGTCTCCCGGAGCTGCCCATCGGCATGCACTCCCCGGGCCACGTCGCCGCCACCGACGACGAGGCCCGCGCCCAGCTCTACCCCCACCAGGCCGAGGTCGTGACCCGCATCGGCCGCGAGCGCGGCTGGGGTCCCTACAGCCGGATCGCCTTCGAGCAGGCCGCCAGCCCGCAGGGCGCCCTCTTCGTCGGCTCGCCGGAGACGGTGGCCCAGAAGATCGCCTGGGCGGTCCGCACCCTGGGCCTGTCCCGCTTCCAGCTCAAGTACTCCGTCGGCTCCCTGCCGCACGAGCAGCGGCTCGAGTCGATCCGCCTCTACGGCGAGGAAGTCATCCCTCGCGTCCGCGAGCTCTTGACCGTTTCCTAGGGTGGGTGGCATGCGCACCTTCATCCAGCGGTCCCTGTGGGACGTGGTCCCGCGCGACCAGCGCGACAGCGCCGAGGCGTTCCGCCGCCGGCAGCTGGTCGCGGCCGTCGTCGTCCTGGTCGGAGCGGCGGTGCTGGGGTACTCGCTGCGCCTCGAGCCGGGCGGCAACACCTTCTACGTCGCCGCCATCGTGCTGGCGGGGGTGTGGGCCGCGGGCGCCTTCCTCTCCGGCCGCCTCCACCTCGGCCGGATCGCCGGCGAGGGCGAGGTCTTCATCCGCCCGATCCTCGCGCCGATCCTGCTCGGGCTGCTCATGGTCGGCATCTTCGTCCTCGGCTCGCTGGTGGTGCGCGAGATCGACCCGCTCGCGCGCTACGTCAGCTCCGTGCTCGAGTACGCCGACGAGGGCTCGCTGACGGTGCTGGCGATCATCACGTTCTTCAACGGCATCGCCGAGGAGCTGTTCTTCCGCGGCGCGATGTACGCCGCCATCCCGCGGCACCCCGTGCTGTGGACCACCCTCGCCTACGTCGTCGCGACCCTCGCGACCGGCAACGTCATGCTCGCCTTCGCGGCCATCCTGCTGGGAGCGGTGTGCGGCCTGGAGCGGCGGGCCAGCGGCGGCATCCTGGCGCCGATCCTGACCCACATCACGTGGTCGCTGTCGATGCTGTTCCTGCTACCGCTGCTCTTCTGAGGCCTGCCGCTCGGCCAGCGCCCGGCGTACGGACTCGCGGTAGGACAGCGGCTCGCCGGGCACGACGTCGCGGATCGAGGTGTCGGTGACGACGACCTCGTGCGTCATCGAGTCGATGAGGTTGCGCCCGGTCGTGGCGTCGACGTCGGTGACCAGCGCCAGCCAGCGCGACGACAGGCGCGGCGTCAGCACGGGCACGGTGATGATCGGGATGGTGCGGCCGTTCATGGCCTGCGCGGCGACCTTCATCATGTCGAGGTAGGTGAGCTGCTCGGTGCCGCCGATCTCGAACACCCGGTCCATCGCCTGCTCGTTGCCGACCACGCCGACGATGTAGCGGACCACGTCGTCGAGCGCGATGGGCTGCGTGCGGGTGCCGACCCACCTGGGCACGACCATCGCCGGCAGGTTCTTGACCAGCTGGCGGGTGATCTCCCACGAGATGCCGCCGTGGCCCACCACGATGGCGGCGCGCAGCACCGTGACCGGTACGCCGTCCGCGCCGAGCAGGCCCTCCACCTCGCGTCGCGAGCGCAGGTGCGCGGACAGGTCGTCGTCGTCGTCGCCGAGCCCGCCCATGTAGATGATCTGGCCGACGCCCGCGGCCGCCGCGGCCGCGCTGAAGTTGCGGGCGGCCTGGGCGTCCTTGCGCTCGAAGTCGGGGTCGTCGAGGGAATGGACGAGGTAGATCGCGACGTCGGCGCCCTCGAGGGCCCGGTCCAGCGACGCGCGGTCGGACACGTCGGCCCCGACCGCCGTCCCGGGACCGTCGTAGGAGTCGGGACGCCGGGTCATCGCGCGGACGTCGTGGCCCTCCTCGACGAGGGCCGGGACCAGGCGGCGTCCGATGAAGCCGGTGGCGCCGGTGACGAGAACGGTGGTCATGGGACCACCCTCTCAGCCGGACCCTCGCGCGGGCCTCAGCCGGTGCCGGCCTCGCGCTCGCGGCGCGCGTCGAGGCGTGCCATCGCCGGGGTCGCGGTGACCCCGTGGAGCAGCACCGAGACGATGATCGTGAAGGCGACCGTCGACCAGAGCCACGGCTCGTCGGGCAGGTGCTCGTGGCTGGCGGCGTAGCCCAGGTAGAACAGGGAGCCGATGCCGCGCACGCCGAAGAAGGCCACCGCGGCGAGCTCGCCGCGGTCCAGCCCGCCCTCCTCGTCCTCGTCGCGCGCGAGCACCGCGAGGGAGAGGTAGCCGGCGAGGGGGCGCACCACCAGCACGAGCGCGAGCGCCACGACGACCCCACGCCAGTCCAGGTGCTCGAGCAGGCCCTGGGTCATCGCCATGCCGAGGACGAGCAGCACCAGCAGCGTCATCAGGCGCTCGAGGCGCTCGACCACACCGTGCATGGCGCGCTGGTAGGAGTGGCCGCGCGAGGACGAGCGCAGCCGCACCGCGCAGGCGAAGACGGCGAGGAAGCCGTAGCCGCCGACCAGCTCCGCCGCGCCGTACGACGTCAGCAGCGCCGCGAGGGCGAGGAGCGGCTCCCCGGCGTCGGCCAGGCGCAGCTTCTCGTTGCGGGCGTGGAACGCCTGGCGTCCGAACAGCCAGCCGGCGCCCACGCCGACGACGAGGCCGACGGCGATCTTGCCGACGACGTACCAGCCCAGCCAGGTGCCGACGTCGGCCAGCCCGAAGCCACCGGCGAGCAGCAGGAGCGCGAGGTGCACGAAGGGGAAGGCGAGGCCGTCGTTGAGCCCGGCCTCCGCGGTGAGGGAGAACCGGATGTCGTCGTCCTCCTCGACCTCCTCCTCGTCCTCGGTCTCCGCCTCGGCCTCGGCGACGTCCTCGGTGAGGGGCTCGCCGACCTGGACGTCGGAGGCCAGCACCGGGTCGGTCGGCGCGAGGACGGCGCCGAGCAGGAGGGCGACGGCGGGCGCGAGACCGGCCACCCACCAGCCGAGCAGCATCGTGCCGAGGATGGTGAGGGGCATGGCCACCAGCAGCAGCCGCCACACCGGCGACCAGGTGCGCCACGAGCGCCACGACCGCACGTCGAGGATCCGGTCGATCGCCAGGCCGACGCCCATCAGGGAGACCAGCACGGTGAACTCCGTGACGTGGGTGATGAGCGCGTGGTTGTCCTCCGGGCGCAGGTTCACGTCGTCGGCCATGGGCAGCAGGCCGATCGCGAGGCCGACCCCGACGAGCACCATGGGCGGCGAGAGCGCGACCCGGCGGGTGATGTGCGGCAGGAGCGTGGCCAGCAGCAGCGACAGGCCGAGGACGAGGTAGACGACGGCGCCGGTCATCGGGGCGCCGACCGCTTGCCGTCGTAGGAGGCCTGGCTCTCGTCGATCGCCTGCTCGTAGGCGGTCACCAGCCCGGCGATCGTCAACGGCTTGAGCCGGTGGATGAACTCGCGCAGCTGCTCGGCGGTGTAGCCGTGCTCGCGGAACTGCGGCCACACCATGGTGCGGACGATCTCCGAGAGCTCGTGGGCGACCTGCCGTCCGTGCTCGGCGTACACCTCGGCGACGGCCGCGGCCGCCTCGGGCGAGATGCCCATCCCGGAGAGGCCGCCCGGCACGTCGACGTCGCGGTCGCCGGTGACCGGGGCGAGGAGCGAGAGGTGACGAGCGATGTCGGAGGGCGTGGCCGTCGCCGGGATCTGCTCGACGTACTTCTCGATCGCGGCGAGGGTGAAGCCGTGGCCCTGCAGCTCGCGCACGAGCTCGAGGCGCGCGACGTGGTCGGGCCCGTAGTAGCCGGAGCGGCCGCGGCGCACGGGCGGCGGCACCAGGCCGCGGGAGGCGTAGAACCGGACGTTGCGGGCGCTGACGCCGGTGCGCTCGGTGAGCTCGTCGAGGGTGAGCAGCTCGTCGGTCTCCCCGCCGGTCGTCCTGTCGGTGCCCACGTCGGTCTCCACCTCGCCATCCTCCCCTCTGCGGGCCCAACGACCCACTTCCGGTGACCCGCGCCACACCCCTTTGACTGTGACAGTAATGCTGTCACAATCGCCGGTATGGCAGAAGCATTCGTCTACGACCACATCCGCACACCTCGCGGCCGCGGCAAGGCCGTCGGTTCGCTGCACGAGGTGAAGCCGGTGGACCTGGTCGTCGGACTCCTCGACGAGCTCAAGACCCGCAACCCCACCCTGGACACCGCGCGCGTCGACGACGTCGTGCTGGGCGTCGTGACCCCCATCGGCGACCAGGGCGGCGACATCGCCAAGACCGCCGCCCTCAAGGCCGGCTACCCCGAGACCGTCGCGGGCGTGCAGCTCAACCGCTTCTGCGCCTCCGGCCTCGAGGCCGTCAACCAGGCCGCGGGCCGGGTGCGCTCGGGCTTCGAGGACCTCATCATCGCCGGCGGCGTGGAGTCCATGAGCCGCGTGCCGATGGGCAGCGACGGCGGCGCCTGGGCGATGGACCCGGCCACCGCGCTCCAGACCGGCTTCGTGCCGCAGGGCATCGGCGCCGACCTCATCGCCACGATCGAGGGCTGGAGCCGGGCGGACGTCGACGCCTACGCCGCCGAGTCCCACCACCGCGCCGCGAAGGCCTGGGCCAACGGCTACTTCGACGACGCCGTCGTCCCGGTCAAGGACCTCAGCGGCGTCACCGTGCTGGACCGCGACGAGACCGTGCGCCCCGACACCTCGGTCGAGGGCCTCGCCGGCCTGAAGCCGTCGTTCGCGCAGATCGGCCGCGACGCCGGCTTCGACGACGTCGCGCTGGAGAAGTACCACTGGGTCCCCGCGATCGACCACGTCCACCACGCCGGCAACTCCTCGGGCATCGTCGACGGCGCCGCCGTGATGGCGATCGGCACCGAGGAGGTCGGTACGTCGCTCGGGCTGACCCCGCGGGCGCGCATCGTCTCGACCGCCGTCTCGGGCGCCGACCCGACGATCATGCTCACCGGCCCGGCGCCCGCCGCCCGCAAGGCGCTCGCCCGCGCCGGCCTCGAGGTCGAGGACATCGACCTGTGGGAGATCAACGAGGCCTTCGCCGCGGTCGCGATGCGGTTCATGCGCGACATGGGCATCAGCCACGACGTCACCAACGTCAACGGCGGCGCCATCGCCATGGGCCACCCGCTCGGCGCCACCGGCGCGATGATCCTCGGCACCCTCGTCGACGAGCTCGCCCGCCGCGACCTCAGGCGCGGCCTCGCCACGCTCTGCGTAGGCGGCGGGATGGGCATCGCGACCATCGTCGAGCTCGTCTGACACGCCGGCCCCCCGGGTAGTCCAGTGAGAACTGGCTGTCCCAGGGCCGCTCGGACGACCACTCGCCACTGGACTACCCCGGCAGAACAGGAACACCCATGACTTCCACCGACACCCAGACCGCCGTCCGCTACGACCGCGACGCCGACGGCATCGTCACCCTGACCCTCGACGACCCCACGGCCAGCGCCAACACCATGAACGAGCTCTACCAGTCGTCCATGGAGGCGGCGGTCGCCCGCCTGCACGAGGAGCAGGACGACGTCACCGGCGTGGTGCTCGCGAGCGCCAAGAAGACCTTCTTCGCCGGCGGCAACCTCAAGAACATGATGAGCGCCACCCCGGACGACGCCGAGGAGATCTTCGCGATGGGCGAGGCCGTCAAGGCCAGCCTGCGACGGCTCGAGACCTTCCCCCGCCCGGTGGTCGCAGCGATCAACGGCGCCGCGCTCGGCGGCGGCCTGGAGATCGCACTGGCCGCGAACCACCGCATCGCCGTCGACGACCGCTCGGTGAAGATCGGCCTGCCGGAGTCGACGCTCGGCCTGCTGCCCGGCGGCGGCGGGGTCACCCGCGTCGTACGCATGCTGGGGCTCCAGTCGGCCCTGATGGACGTCCTCATGCCCGGCACGCAGTTCGACCCGCAGGGCGCGCTCGCCAAGGGCCTCGTCGACGAGCTCGTGCCGACCCGCGAGGAGCTGTTGCCGGCCGCGCGGGCGTGGGTCCTCGAGCACCGCGACGACGAGGACGCGGCGCGCAACCCGTGGGACCGCGCGGGCTACAAGATGCCCGGCGGCACTCCCAGGACCCCGGCGCTCGCGCAGTTCCTGCCGGCCTTCCCGGCGCTTCTGCGCAAGCAGACCAAGGGCGCCGTCTACCCCGCCCCGCGCGCCATCATGAGCGCCGCGGTCGAGGGCGCGCAGGTGGACTTCGACACCGCCTCGCGCATCGAGAGCCGCTACTTCACCAACCTCGTGGTGAGCCAGCAGGCCAAGAACATGATCCAGGCCTTCTTCTTCGACCTCCAGGCCATCAACTCGGGCTCGCTGCGCCCGCAGGGCATCGAGCGCTGGCAGGCCACCAAGGTGGGCGTGCTCGGCGCCGGGATGATGGGCGCCGGGATCGCCTACTCCTGCGCCCGCGCCGGCATGGAGGTCGTCCTCAAGGACGTCTCGGTCGAGGCCGCCGAGAAGGGCAGGGCCTACACCGCCAAGCTCAACGCCAAGGGTGTCGAGCGCGGGAAGATCAGGGCCGAGAAGGCCGACGAGCTGCTCGGCCGGATCACCGCCACCGCCTCGCCCGAGGACCTCGCCGGCTGCGACCTGGTGATCGAGGCCGTCTTCGAGGACCCCTCGCTCAAGGCCAAGGTCTTCGCCGAGGTGGCGCCGTACGTCGACGCCGACGCGCTGCTGTGCTCCAACACCTCCACCCTGCCGATCACCGAGCTGGCCACCGGCGTCGACCGCCCGGCCGACTTCATCGGGCTGCACTTCTTCAGCCCCGTCGACAAGATGCCGCTGGTCGAGATCATCCGCGGCGCGGAGACCTCGGACGCGGCGCTCGCCAGGGCCTACGACGTCGTGCAGCAGATCCGCAAGACGCCGATCGTGGTCAACGACGCGCGCGGCTTCTACACCTCCCGCGTCATCGGCACCCAGATCAACGAGGGCCTGACGATGCTCGCCGAGGGCGTGCACCCGGTCTCCCTGGAGCGGGCCGCGACGTCGGCCGGCTTCCCGGTCGGGCCGCTGCAGATCAGCGACGAGCTCAACATGGAGCTGATGGCCAAGATCCGCAAGGCCACCGAGGACGCCGCCGAGCGCGAGGGCATCGAGCTCGGCGACCACCCCGCCGGCGAGGTCATCGCCACGATGATCGGCCTCGGCCGTCCCTCACGCCTCAAGGGCGCCGGGTTCTACGACTACGACGAGGACGGCCGGCGTACGACGCTGTGGCCCGGGCTCGCCGAGACGTTCCCCGTCGCCGAGCAGCAGCCGCCGATCCGCGACGTGCGCGACCGGATGCTGTTCATCGAGGCGCTCGAGACCGCGAAGTGCTTCGAGGAGGGCGTCATCACCTCCGCCGCCGCGGCCAACATCGGCTCGATCATGGGCATCGGCTTCCCGGCGCTCACCGGCGGCGCGGCCCAGTTCATGACCGGCTGGCAGGCGCTCGACGAGACCGGCCACGGCGTCGGCCCGATCGGCTTGGACGCCTTCCTGGCCCGCGCCGACGAGCTCGCCGAGGCCTACGGCGAGCGCTTCCGCCCCACGGCCCACCTCCGCGAGCTGGCGGCGAGCGGCCGGTCCTTCCCCGCCTGACCTCCCGAACTACACGTGACCGGGCACTTCGTGCCCGTCACGCGCACCGACCGGGCACTTCGTGCCGCACCACGGGCAGGAAGTGCCCGGTCGGCGCTGAGGACGGGCACAAAGTGCCCGGTCGGGGGTCAGGACGGGCAGGAAGTGCCCGGTCGGGGGTCAAGACGGGCACGAAGTGCCCATTCGGCTGCAGGGCGTGGTGGCCAGGCGGCAGAATCGAGCGGTGGACCAGCCCCTCTCCCAGCCGGCCGTCGTGGTGCGCGACCTGCACGTGCGCTTCGGTGACGTCGAGGCCGTCTCCGGCGTCGACCTGAGCGCCGACAGCGGCCAGGCCACGGCGCTCCTCGGCCGCAACGGAGCCGGCAAGTCGACCACCATGAAGGTGCTCGCCGGCGTGGTCCCGCCCACCGCCGGCGTGGTCACCGTCGCCGGCCACGACGCCGCCACCGAGGCGCTCGCCGTCAAGCGGTCGGTGGGCTACTGCCCCGACGTCGGCGGCCTGGTCCCGCGCGCGACCCCGTGGGAGCACCTCCAGCTCAGCGCCCGCCTGCGCCGGATGGACGAGTGGGAGGAGCGCGGGCGCGACCTGCTCGAGCGCTTCGAGCTCGGCGACGTCGCGCACAGGGTCGTCGGCGGGTTCAGCCACGGTATGAGCCGCCGCCTCAGCGTCGTCCTCGCCGCCCTGCACGAGCCGGCCGTGCTGCTCCTCGACGAGCCGTTCGACGGCGTCGACCCCCTCGGCGTCGAGGCCACCCTGGAGGTCGTCGCCGACGCCCGCGCCCGCGGCGCCTGCGTGCTGCTCTCCACCCACCTGCGTGACCTGGCCCTCGAGGCCTGCGGTGACGCGGTCGTCCTGCGCGGCGGCAACCGGGTCGCCGCCATGGACGCAGCGGACCTCACCGGCGAGGCCTACCGTGCGCTCCTCGACTGACACCTGGTTCGAGGCCGCCCGCGACACCCGTCACCTGCTGGCCTTCCGCACCGCGGGCGTACGACGTCCGGGTGCCGCCGTCGCCGGCCTGGTCGTGGTCCTCGCCCTCACTGCCGCCTTCGGCGTCGGGCCGGCGGGCTTCGACCCCGCCTCGGTGGAGTCGACGCGTCTCACCCGGGCGCTCGCCACGCTGGAGGGCAACCTCGGCGCCACCTACGTCGGCGTCCTCCTGCTGGCGATCAGCGCCTCGATGGGCAGCGGCGGTGGCCGCGAGCTCCTGTCGCGCGGCGAGGCGGCGATCCACCCCGTCAGCCCGGTCACCGAGCACCTCGGGGCCCTCCTCCTCGCGCCGCTCAACCTCGCCTGGCTCGTCCAGACGTGGGCGCTGCTCGCGGTCACCGCGCTCGTCAGCGCCCCCGGACGCCTCCTCGGCGCCCAGCTCGTGGTGCTGGCCTGGGTCCTCGCCGCCACTGCGCTCGGCCAGGCGGTCGGCTGGGCCGCCGAGGGCGTGCGTCGTACGGCCCACGGGGTGGTCGTGGTCCGGGTGGTCGCCGGCGGCGTCGTCCTCCTCCTCGCGGGCCTGCACCTGGCCGGTGCGCTCGGCCCGCTCGTCCGGTCGCTGCCGACGACGTGGGTCGCCGAGACCGGCCAGACCCCCGACTGGCCCGTCGCCGTCCTGGCCCTCCTGGTCCTCGCGGTCGCCGCCGTCGTGCTCGGCGCCCGCCCGGCGGCCTGGGCGCTCGGCCTCCCGCCGCGCGAGGAGCTGCGGGTGCAGTCCGGCGTCCACGAGGCACGCCCCGCGCCCGAGCCCCGCTGGGGCTCGCCCGACCGCGCGCTGCTGCACCGGCTCGACCGTGACTCGGTGTGGCGCTCGGTCGGCATGCGCCGGGGCCTGCTGGTGCTCGGTCTCGGACCGGGGCTGGTTGCCCTCGTCGCCGGGCTCGAGTGGAGCTCGGTGATGCTGCTCCCCGGCCTCACCGCGAGCGGCGCGGCGCTGCTCTTCGGCGTCAACGCCTGGTGCCTCGATGGCAAGGGCATGGTGTGGCGCGAGACCCTCCCGGTCGGCGCCGCCGACGTGTTCGACGTCCGCACCCTCGTGGTCGCCGAGTGCATGGCCATGGTGTCGGGCGTGACGATCGTGCTGGCCCTCCTGCGCAACGGGCTGCCGCCGCTCGTCGTCGGCGTCTCCGTCGCCGCGTGCTGGCTGGTCGTGCTGCTCCAGGTGCTGGCGATCGTGATGACCTGGTCGGTCCGCTCGCCCTACTCCGTCGACCTGGCCTCGCCCCGCGCGACGCCCGCGCCGCACGCCGCGATGGCCGGCTACGCCGGCAAGCTGTCGCTGGTGACGACGCTGACCGGCATCGTCTTCACCACCGCCGCGGCCAGCCCGTGGGTGTGGCTCCCCCTCGTGCTCGCCGTGCCGTTCCTCGCCTGGTCGGGCGTACGCCTGGCCCGGGCACGCCGTCGCTGGCTGGTCGGCGAGGAGCGGGCGCGGATCGTGCTCACCGTCGCCGCCGTGTGACCGCCAGCAGAAAAAGTCAGGCTTGACTGTTTGTTTGTACGACGGCAGGCTGGCGCCGTGTCCTCCGTGCATGCCATTCCCCAGGCTCCGTCGCGGGTGCCGCAGGCTGATCGCACCCGGGCCATGCGGGCCCGGCTGCTCGAGGCGACCGTCGAGCTGCTGGTGGAGCGCGGCTTCGCCGGGACCACGACCACCCTCGTCTCCGAGCGGGCCGGCGTCAGCCGGGGAGCGCAGCTGCACCACTTCCCGACCAAGAACGACCTCGTCGTCGCCGCCGTCGAGCACCTCACCGAGCGCCGCGGGGCCGAGCTCGCGGAGGCGGTGGCCCAGCTCCCGGCCGGCGGGCGGCGCACGCGCGCCGTGGTCGAGGTGCTCGGCGACCACTTCTCGTCCCCGGTCTTCGCCGCGGCGCTCGAGCTCTGGGTCGCCGCCCGCACCGACGAGGCCCTGCTCGCCGCGCTGCGGCCGCTCGAGCAGCGCGTCGGCCGGGAGGCGCACCGGATGACCGTCGCCGCGCTCGGCGCTGACGAGTCCCGGCCCGGCGTGCGCGAGCTCGTCCAGGCGACCCTCGACCTGGTCCGCGGCCTCGGCCTGGCCTCCACCATCTCCGACGACTCGGCGCGGCGCCGCCGGATCCTGCGCGAGTGGGCCGACGTGCTCGACAAGGAGCTGGCGCCGTGACGCCCCCGAAGGTCCTCGCCCAGGTGCTCGCCGACCTCGCCGAGGAGGGCGACCGGCTCGAGCAGCTCGTCGCCGGGCTGGACGACGACGGCTGGCGCACCCCGACCCCGGCGCCGGGCTGGGACGTCGCCGCGCAGGTGGCGCACCTCGCCTGGACCGACGAGGTCGCGCTGAAGGCGGCCACCGACAAGGAGGCGTGGGACGGAGCGGTCCTCGCCGCCATGGCCGACCCCGAGGGCTTCGTCGACCGGGAGGCGCTGGCCATCGCCGCGTCCGAGCCCGACCTGCTCGCCCGCTGGCGCCGCTCCCGGGCCGACCTGCGCGCCGCGCTGACGGCGTACCCCGCGGGCGAGCGGATGCCGTGGTTCGGCCCGCCCATGTCGGCGACCTCGATGGCGACCGCGCGGCTGATGGAGACCTGGGCGCACAGCCTCGACGTCCACGAGGCCCTCGGCGCGCCCGTCCGCGACACCGACCGGATCCGCCACGTCGCGCACCTCGGCGTCCGCACGCGCGACTTCGCCTTCGCGGTGCACGGCACGGACGCGCCCGCGGAGGAGTTCCGCATCGACCTGGTCGCGCCCTCCGAGGACGTCTGGTCGTGGGGCCCGGAGGACGCCGCCCAGACCCTGACCGGCAGCGCCGGCGACTTCTGCCGGCTGGTCACCCAGCGCGTGCACCGCGCCGACACCGACCTCGTCGCCACGGGACCCGACGTCGACCGCTGGCTCGACATCGCGCAGGCCTTCGCGGGCCGGCCGGGCACGGGCAGGCCGCCGCGATGACCGCACCGATCCGGATCGGCAACTGCTCCGGCTTCTACGGCGACCGGCTCAGCGCGATGCGCGAGATGCTCGAGGGAGGCGAGCTCGACGTCCTCACCGGCGACTACCTCGCCGAGCTCACCATGCTGATCCTCGGCAAGGACCAGCTCAAGGACCCCGCGCTCGGCTATGCCCGCACCTTCGTCCGCCAGCTCGAGGACTGCCTGGGGCTCGCGCTCGAGCGAGGCGTGCGGATCGTCGCCAACGCCGGTGGCCTCAACCCGGCCGGTCTCGCCGACAAGGTCCGCGAGGCCGCGGCCGGCCTCGGGCTCGACCCGCAGGTCGCCCACGTCGAGGGCGACGACGTCCGTCACCTGGCCGGCGGCCTGGGCCTCGACCACGCGCTCACCGCCAACGCCTACCTCGGCGGCTTCGGGATCGCCGCCGCGCTGTCGGCGGGCGCCGACGTCGTCGTCACCGGACGTGTCAGCGACGCCTCGCTCGTCGTCGGCCCGGCCGTCGCCCACCACGGCTGGAGCGCGACGTCGTACGACGAGCTGGCCGGTGCCGTCGTGGCCGGCCACGTCATCGAGTGCGGCACGCAGGCGACGGGCGGCAACTTCAGCGGCTTCCTCGACCTGCCCCGCCGCGACCGCCCCCTGGGGTTCCCGGTCGCCGAGGTCGCCGCCGACGGCTCGAGCACCATCACCAAGCACCCGGGCACCGGCGGCGCGGTCACCCTCGGCACCGTCACCGCCCAGCTCGTCTACGAGATCCAGTCGACGCGCTACCTCGGCCCCGACGTGACCGTGCAGCTCGACGCCGTGCGCCTCGAGCAGGCGGGCGAGGACCGGGTGCGGATCTCCGGCGCGGTCGGCGAGGCGCCCCCCGAGCAGCTCAAGGTCTGCGTCAACGAGCTCGGCGGGTGGCGCAACAGCGTCGAGCTGGTGCTCACCGGGCTCGACGTCGAGGCGAAGGCGCAGTGGGTGCGCGAGCAGCTGGGGCCGCGGATCACCGCGGCCGAGGTGGTGTGGTCGGACGTCACCCCACCGCCGCCCGACGCCGACACCGAGGAGGCCGCCTCCGCGCTACTGCGCTGCACGGTCAAGGACGTCACGCCCGACCCCGTCGGCCGCGCGTTCACCTCAGCGGTCGTCGAGCTCGCGCTCGGGTCCTACCCCGGGTTCACCATGACCGGACCGCCCGCACCTGCGACCCCCTACGGCGTCTACCGCGCCGCCTTCGTCGACCGCGCCCACGTCACCCACACGGTCGTCCACGCCGACGGCCGACGCGAGGTCGTCGCCGACCCGGACCACGTGGTCGCGCCGGCGGAGGCACCCGGAGCCCGCCCGTCGCCGTACCCGGCCCGCCCCGACGTGCTCACCCGCCGCCTGCCGCTGGGCACCTTCGTCCACGCCCGCTCCGGCGACAAGGGCGGCGACGCCAACATCGGGCTGTGGGTCGCGCACGACGGCGTCGACCCCGCGACGTACGACGCCCGCGTGCAGTGGCTCTTCAAGATGATGTCGCCGCGCGGGATCCCGATGCTGCTGCCCGAGGCGGCCGACCTCGACGTCGACGTGTGGCTGCTGCCCCACCTCGGCGCGGTCAACGTCGTGGTCCACGGCCTGCTCGGCGAGGGCGTCGCCGCCTCCACGCGCTTCGACCCCCAGGCCAAGGGCCTCGGCGAGTGGCTGCGCTCGCGGGTCGTCTCGATCGAGGACTCGCTGCTGTGACCACCGAGCGAGACGCGCTGCGCGCCACCGCGGCCGGCTTCGTCCGCCGCGAGGTCGTGCCGCACCTGCAGGACTGGGAGGACGCCGGCGAGGTCCCGCGCTCGCTGCACCGCACCGCGGGCGACCTCGGACTGATCGGGGTGGGCTTCGCCGAGGGGGTCGGCGGCAGCGGCGGCGACCTCCTCGACTCCGTCGCGATGCAGGAGGCGATGTTCGACGTCGGCGCCTCCAGCGGCCTGATGGCCGCCCTCTTCACCGCCGGCATCGCCCTGCCGCACCTCGCCGCCAGCGGCGACGCCGACCTCGTCGACCGCTTCGTGCGCCCCACGCTGGCCGGCGAGGCGATCGGCTCGCTCGCGATCACCGAGCCCGGCGGCGGCTCGGACGTCGCGCGTCTCCGGACGACGGCCGTGCGCGACGGCGACCACTACGTCGTCACCGGCGCCAAGACGTTCATCACCTCCGGCGTCCGGGCCGACTTCGTGACGACGGCCGTCCGCACGGGCGCACCCGGCCACGGCGGCATCTCCCTGCTGGTGGTGGAGAAGGGCACGCCCGGCTTCAGCGTCGACCGGTCGCTGCGCAAGATGGGCTGGCACTGCTCCGACACCGCCGAGCTGTCCTTCGTCGGCTGCCGGGTGCCGGTGGCCAACCTCGTCGGGGCGGAGGGCTCGGGCTTCGCGCAGGTCGCCGACCAGTTCGTCGTGGAGCGGATCGCCCTCGCCGTGCACGGCTACGGCATCGCGGCGCGCTCGCTCGACCTCGCGGCGGCGTACTGCCGCGAGCGCACGACGTTCGGCCGGCCCCTGCTCGCGAACCAGTCGGTGCAGCACACGCTCGTCGAGATGCGCCGCCACGTCGAGGTGGCCCGGACCTACACGCGCGACGTCGCCGCCCGGCACGTGGCCGGCGACTTCGTGGTCGCCGAGGCCTGCCTGGCCAAGCAGACCGCCGTGGACTGCGCGGCCTTCGTCTGCGACCGGGCCGTGCAGCTCTTCGGCGGCACCGGCTACATGCACGGCACCGAGGTGGAGCGGCACTACCGCGACGCCCGGATCCTGCCGATCGGGGGCGGCGCCGACGAGGTGCTGCGCGACCTGACGGCCAAGCTGATGGGCTACGCGTCATGAGAGGAAGCTCGATGGTCAAGCTGCCGTCCCTGGGGGACGAGGTCTCGGTGTGGATGGACGCCCCGCCCGCCGAGGTCTGGGACCTCGTCAGTGACGTGACCCGGATCGGCGAGTTCAGTCCGGAGACGTTCGAGGCGCGGTGGACCCGCGGCTCCACCGGCCCCGAGGTGGGGGCGTACTTCAAGGGCCACGTGAAGCGCAACGGCGTCGGTCCGACCTACTGGTCCGGCTGCCGGGTCACCGCCTGCGAGCCGGAGCGGGTCTTCGAGTTCTCCGTCGGCACCGACGCGATCACCGTCAACAACTGGGGCTACCGGCTCGAGCCCCAGGACGGCGGCACCCTCGTCACGGAGTACTTCCGCCTCGACCCCAACCTGCCCACGCGGCTCTACTGGCTCGTCCTGGGACCGCTGCGGCGGCGTACGAACCGGCGCGGGATGCGCACCACGCTGGAGCGGATGAAGGCGGTGGTGGAGTGAATCTCGATACGCCACCTCGTTCCTCGGCGGCTACTCGATCACCGAACGCGGTTGCGATGCTCGACAAGCTCGCCGACCTCGAGGCGCAGCACGCGGTCGCGGTGGCCGGCGGCGGGCAGAAGTACGTCGAGCGCCACCACGCGCGCGGCAAGCTGACCGCCCGCGAGCGGATCGAGCTGCTCGTCGACCCGGGCTCGGCGTTCCTCGAGCTCTCCCCGCTGGCCGGCTGGGGCTCCGACTTCACCGTCGGGGCGTCGGTCGTCACCGGCATCGGCGTGGTCGAGGGCGTGGAGTGCCTGATCAGCGCCAACGACCCGACCGTCAAGGGCGGCGCGAGCAACCCGTGGACGGTGAAGAAGATCTTCCGCGCCTCGCAGATCGCCGAGGAGAACAACCTCCCGACGATCTCCCTCGTCGAGTCCGGCGGCGCCGACCTGCCGACGCAGAAGGAGATCTTCATCCCCGGCGGCCGGCTGTTCCGCGACCTGACCCGGTCCTCGGCGCGCAAGCAGCCCACGATCGCCCTGGTGTTCGGCAACTCGACCGCCGGCGGGGCGTACGTCCCCGGGATGAGCGACTACACGGTGTTCGTGCGCGGCGCCGCCAAGGTGTTCCTCGGCGGCCCGCCGCTGGTGAAGATGGCCACCGGCGAGGAGTCGGACGACGAGTCGCTCGGCGGCGCCGAGATGCACGCCCGGGTGTCCGGCCTGGCCGACTACCTCGCCGAGGACGAGCACGACGCGCTCCGCATCGGGCGGCGGATCGTGGCGCGGCTCAACCGGCGCAGGCCGGAGCTTCGCACCCGAGTTCCGTACTTCGAGGCCGAGATCTCCACCTCGAAGCACGGCGGTCCCCGGATATCCGGGGACTCCAGAGCCTTCGCCGACCCCGACGCCGACCCCGAGGGCCTCCTCGACCTCATCCCCGCCGACCTCAGGGAGCCGTTCGACCCGCGCGAGGTGATCGTGCGCGTCGTCGACGGCGCGAGTGAGCACAACGGCCGGCCCTTCGACGAGTTCAAGCCGCTCTACGGCACCTCGCTGGTCACCGGCTGGGCGCAGCTCCACGGCCACCCGATCGGCATCCTGGCCAACGCCCAGGGCGTGCTGTTCTCCGAGGAGGCGCAGAAGGCGACGCAGTTCATCCAGCTCGCCAACCAGTCGGACACGCCGCTGCTGTTCCTGCACAACACCACCGGCTACATGGTCGGCAAGGACTACGAGCAGGGCGGGATCATCAAGCACGGCGCCCAGATGCTCAACGCCGTCTCCAACAGCACCGTCCCCCACCTCAGCGTGGTCATGGGGGCGTCCTACGGCGCCGGCAACTACGGCATGAACGGCCGCGCCTTCGACCCGCGCTTCCTGTTCACCTGGCCGAGCGCGAAGTCCGCCGTGATGGGCCCCGCGCAGCTCGCGGGGGTGCTGTCGATCGTCGCCCGCGCCGCCGCCGAGGCCAAGGGACAGGCGTACGACGAGGACGGCGACGCCGGCATGCGCGCGATGGTCGAGCAGATGGTCGAGGAGCAGTCGCTGCCCTACGCGCTGTCGGGGATGCTCTACGACGACGGCGTCATCGACCCCCGTGACACCCGTACGGTGCTGGCCATCTGCCTGTCAGTCATCAGCAACACGACGTGGACCGGTGCCGGCGGATACGGGGTGTTCAGGCCGTGACGACTCCCATCCAGCTGGTCGCCGTCGCCAACCGCGGTGAGATCGCCAGCCGCGTCTTCGCCACGTGCCGCCGCCTGGGCATCGAGACGATGGCGGTCTTCTCTGACGCCGACGCCGACCTCCCGTTCGTGGCGGACGCCGACTACGCCGCCCGCCTCCCGGGCAGCATCCCGAGCGAGACGTACCTGCAGGGCGAGCGCATCGTCCGGCTCGTGCGCGCCAGCGGAGGCCAGGCGGTGCACCCCGGCTACGGCTTCCTGTCGGAGAGTGCCGACTTCGCACGCGCCGTGCTCGACGGTCAGCTCGTCTGGATCGGTCCGCCCCCTGAGGCCATCGAGGCGATGGGATCCAAGGTCCGCTCCAAGGAGCTCATGCGCGCCGCCGGTGTGCCGACCCTCGAGGCGCCCGCCGAGCCCACCGAGTCCGACCTCCCGCTCCTGGTCAAGGCCAGCGCCGGCGGCGGGGGGCGCGGGATGCGGGTCGTCCGGCGGCTCGACGACCTGGGGTCCGAGGTGGCTGCGGCGGAGGCGGAGGCACGCAGCGCCTTCGGCGACGGCACCGTCTTCGTCGAGCCCTACGTCGAGTCCGGACGCCACGTCGAGGTGCAGGTGCTGTTCGACACCTACGGCTCCGGCGTCGCGCTCGGTGACCGCGACTGCTCGCTCCAGCGCCGCCACCAGAAGGTGATGGAGGAGGCGCCGGCCCCAGGATTGACCGACGAGGTCCGCGAGGGGATGCACCAGGCCGCGGTGGAGGCGGGCCGGGCCGTCGGCTACGCTGGCGCCGGGACCGTCGAGTTCCTGTACGACCCTGCCACCGGGCGCTTCTGGTTCCTGGAGATGAACACCCGGCTCCAGGTCGAGCACCCGGTGACCGAGTGCGTCATCGGTCTGGACCTGGTGGCCCTCCAGATCGGCGTGGCGGAGGGTCGGACCCTGGCCGAGCTGCTCCCCGACGGCGTACCCGCGCCCAGCGGCCACGCCGTCGAGGTACGCCTCTACGCCGAGGACCCCGCAGCCGACTGGCAGCCGACGGCGGGGCGGCTCGCGCGCTTCGACGTCCCTGCCGACACGTCCTTCGGCCTCCTGGCCCGCCACGGCATCCGGGTCGACGCGGGCTACGCCTCGGGCGACGTCGTGGGTACGCACTACGACGCGATGCTCGCGAAGGTGATCAGCTGGGGTCCCGACCGCGGGTCGGCCCTGCGCTCGCTCAGGGGCGCGTTGAGGCGTGCCCGGCTGCACGGCATCGCCACCAACCGGGACCTCCTCATCGCCGCTCTCGGCGACCGCGACACCCTCGCGGGCACGATGACGACCTCGACGCTCGAACACCGGCTGGCCAAGGAGTTCGCGGACCTCGCCCCGGCTGGCGACCCGGACTTCGCTCCGTTCGTGGCCGCGATCGCGCTCGCCGCCCGGGACACCGAGCAGCGCACCGTGCAGCGTGGCGTGCCGACCGGCTGGCGCAACGTCGTCTCGCAGCCGCACCGCACCACCTTCCTGGTCAGCGGGCGCGACGAGCCGGTCGTGGCCGAGTGGTACGGCGATCGGGACGGCTTCCGGAGTGCGGGCGAGGAGGACCTCCACGTGATCGAGGCGACCCCGCGACGTGTGGTGGTCGAGCGGGGCGGCTTCCGTCAGTCCATCGACGTGCACATAGACCCGGTGACGGGCGAGGTGCACCTCGACGACGACTCGATGGTTCGGCAGAGCCTGCGCCTGCTGCCCCGTTTCACCGACCCGGCCGACGCGGTGGCGAGCGGCTCGCTGCTCGCGCCGATGCCCGGCACCGTCGTCACGGTGGCCGTCGAGCCCGGGGACGCGGTCGCCGCCGGCGACGTCGTCCTGGTCCTCGAGGCGATGAAGATGCAGCACACCGTGACCGCGCCGCACGACGGCACGGTCGCCGAGGTCAACGTCGAGCCCGGGGCGCAGGTCGCGTCCGGGGAGGTCCTGGCAGTCGTGGCCAGCGAGGAACCCGAGGAGAGCCCATGAGCACGTTCACCGAGTCCGAGGAGCGCCAGGAGCTGCGCCGCCAGGTCGCCAAGATGGCGGCCGGCTACGGCCGCGAGTGGTTCGTCGAGCGCGCCCGCTCGGGCGAGAAGACCACCGAGCTGTGGCTCGACATCGCCCGCGCGGGCTACCTCGGCGTCAACCTCCCCGAGGAGTACGGCGGCGGGGGCGGCGGCATCGGCGACGTGGCCGCGGTCTGCGAGGAGCTCGCCGCGCAGGGCTGCCCGCTGCTGATGATGGTTGTCAGCCCGGCGATCTGCGGGACGGTCATCGCCCGCTACGGCACCGAGGAGCAGAAGCAGCGGTGGCTGCCCGGCATCTGCGACGGCACCGCGACGATGGCGTTCGCGATCACCGAGCCCGACGCCGGGACCAACTCCCACAACATCACCACCACCGCGCGCCGCGACGGCGACGGCTGGGTGCTCCGCGGGCAGAAGGTCTACATCTCCGGCGTCGACGAGGCCGCCCACGTCCTCGTGGTCGCCCGCGCCGAGGACGCGCGGACCGGCAAGCTCAAGCCGTGCCTGTTCGTGGTGCCGACCGACGCGGCGGGCTTCGACTTCACCGCCATCGCGATGGAGATCGTCAGCCCGGAGAAGCAGTTCCAGGTGTTCATCGACGACGTCCGGCTGCCGGCCGACGCGCTCGTCGGCGACGAGGACGGCGGGCTGGTCCAGCTCTTCGCCGGCCTCAACCCCGAGCGGATCATGGCGGCCTCGTTCTCGACCGGCCTCGCCCGGCACGCGTTGGAGAAGGCGTCGGCGTACGCCCGCGAGCGCATCGTCTTCCAGGTGCCCATCGGCGCCCACCAGGCCATCGCCCACCCGCTCGCCATGGCCCACGTGGAGAACGAGCTCGCCCGCCTGATGACGCAGAAGGCGTCTGCGCTCGTCGACGCCGGCGACGACCTCGCGGCCGGAGAGGCCGCCAACATGGCGAAGTACGCCGCCGCGGAGGCCGCCGTCCACGCGGTCGACGCGGCCGTCCAGACCCACGGTGGCAACGGGATCACGCAGGAGTACGGCATGGCCGGCATGCTCGTCGCCGCCCGTGCCGGCCGGATCGCGCCAGTGAGCCGGGAGATGATCCTCAACTTCGTCGCGATGCACAGCCTGGGGCTGCCGAAGTCCTACTGAGGGTTCCAGGCGCGCGGTGTCGGTCCCCGGTGGCAGGCTGGGTGCCGTGGCCCTCGCCGACCGTCCCCTCGTGCCCGAGGAGTGGGTGCTGCGGATCGACGCGGTCCTGGGCGCGCTGCCCCGGTGCCGCCAGGAGCCGGCATGGACCGGCACCCGGTGGCGCGTCGGGAGCGCGACGGTCGCCCACGTCTTCGGTGGCGAGGACCAGCTCTTCCGGATCACCTTCCGCGGCGAGCCCGACGAGGTGGCCGCCTTCGAGCACATGGGTGAGCCCTACTTCCGCTCCGGCTGGGGTGGCAACTCGATCGGCATGCTGCTCGACGACGACACCGACTGGGCCGAGCTGGCCGAGCTGCTCACCGACTCCTACTGCATCCAGGCGCCCGCCACGCTCGCCGAGCAGGTCGCCCGCCCCGGCGGCTGAGGACCGGCGGCTGAGGCGCAGCCCGGCAGGATGGGGCCATGACCGGGACGCCGCGAGCCCGCCTCGTCGGGCTGGACGTCGCCCGGTGCGTGGCGCTGCTCGGCATGGTCGCCACCCACGTCATGGATGCGCGCACCCCCGCCGGCGGGCTCACCACCGGCCAGTGGCTGGCCGGTGGCCGGGCCTCGGCGCTCTTCGCGGTGCTGGCCGGGGTGAGCCTGGCCCTGATGACCCGCGAGCCGCTGCGCGGTGGCCCGCTCGCGCTGCGGTCCGCGGGCATCGCCGGCAGGGCGCTGCTCATCGCACTGCTCGGGCTGTTCCTCGGCGGTCTCGACAGCGGCATCGCGGTGATCCTGACCTACTACGGCGTGCTCTTCGTGCTGGGCCTGCCGTTCACGCTGCTCGGCGCCCGGGCGCTCGTGGTGCTCGCCGCCGGGTGGGTGGCGCTCGCGCCCGTGCTCTCGCACCTCGTCCGCCCGCACCTCCCTCCCCGCGGCTTCGAGAGCCCGACGTTCGACCAGCTGGCCGACCCGGGTCAGCTGGCCTCGGAGCTGCTCCTCACGGGCTACTACCCGGTCGTGCCGTGGCTCGCCTACCTGCTCGTCGGGCTGGCGCTGGGCCGGGCCGACCTGCGCGACACGTCGCTGCTCGGCGGGCTGGCCCTCGGCGGCCTCGGGACCGCGGTGCTCGCCACCCAGGTGTCGCGATCGCTCGTCGACCCGGCAGTGGCGTCGGAGAAGGCCACCGGGATGTTCGGCACCACGCCCGCCGACGGCGACTGGAGCTGGCTGCTCGTCGTCGCGCCGCACTCGGCGACGCCGTTCGACCTCGCCCAGACCATCGGCAGCGCGCTCCTCGTCATCTCCTGCTGCCTGCTCCTCGAACAGCTGCTGCCGCGCGTCGCGACCGTGGTGCTCGCGGTCGTCTTCGGCGCGGGCGCGATGACGCTCACGCTCTACTCGCTGCACGTCGTCATGCGTACGCCGGGCGTGTGGCCGCCCGAGGAGCCGTCGGCCTACCTCTCCCACGTCGTCGTCCTGCTTGCCTTCGGGGCCGCCTTCCGGCTGCTGCGGCGCCGCGGTCCGCTCGAGGTGGTCGCGAGCCTGCCCGTCCGCCTCAGCAGGCGAGCCGCCCGGGAGGAGGGCAGCGTTCCTCAGCGCAGCGGCACGAAGCGGTAGCGCCCGTGCTCGGTCACGACCCGCCCGGGGTTGGCGACCCGCAGCATCGTGCCCGCGACGGGGATGACGAGCACGCCGTCGTCACCGAGCTGGGCGACCAGCTCGCCGGGCAGCTCGTCCGGCTCGGCGGAGACCAGCACCCGGTCGTACGGCGCCCCGCCGGGATCGCCGAGCACCCCCGGGGCAGCCGCCCGGATCGAGGCCCACGGGCGGTCGGACCGCGCGAGGTTGGTGGCGCCGAAGGCGACCAGCTCGGGCTCGAGCTCGACGCCGAGCACGGATCCCGCGGGTCCGACCAGGTGGGCCAGCAGGGCGGTGGTCCAGCCCGACCCCGACCCGACGTCGAGGACCCGCTGCCCGGCGCGGACGTCGAGCAGCCGCAGCATCGCCTCGACGGTGGCCGGCTGGGAGTTGGTCTGACCGGCCGCGATCCGCAGCGGACCGTCGTACGCCTCCTGCGCCCGCGCCCCGGGCGGGAGGAAGTCCCGCCGCGGGGTCGCGGCGAAGGCGGCGGTGACGGCGTCCATCAGCGGCTCACCAGCGGCTCGTCAGAGCCAGGTGTTGTCGTGCTCGCGCATGAACCGATCGTAGGCGTCCTCGTCGAAGTCGCCGATCCCCGCGGCCAGTCCCTCGAAGTAGGCCTCCCGCGGGGCGCCCGGCGCGAAGTGGAGCAGCATCTTCGCCGCGCCGTCCTCGTTGCGGAAGCCGTGGATGCCCCCGGCGGGCACGTGGGCGAAGTCGCCCGCGTGGGTCTTCACCCAGTCCGTGCCGTCGTAGATCGAGACGGTCCCCTCGAGGACGTAGAACGACTCGGTGATCGTGCGGTGGAAGTGGGCGCCGGGACCGCTCTCGGGCCCGGCGAACTCCCAGCGGTAGAGGCCGAACGTCCCCGTGGTCTCGGTGCCCCTGGCGAGGTAGAACACCTTGTTGCCGTTGGGGTAGACGACGGCCGGCTCGACCGCCGCCCGCACCACGTGGGCGGAGACCTTGCCGGAGTCGCCGTGGTAGATCGGCGGCGGATAGCTCACTGCGTGCCCGCCGCGTCGTAGGTCTCTTGGACCTCGGTGGTGCCGGCGCCGTTGGGCTGGCTGATGCGGACGTGGTTGCCGAAGGGGTCGCGGATCCCGAAGTCGGTGCCGTAGGGCTGCTCGACCGGCTCCTGGGTGACCTCCACGCCGGCGTCGCGGAGCGAGGCGTACGTCGCGTGCACGTCGCTGCTGTGCAGGAAGAGCCCGCCGAGCGCGCCCTTGGTGACGAGCTCGCGCACCTGCGTGGCGGTGGACTCGTCGTGCTGGGGTCCGCCGACGAGCTCGAGGAGCAGGGACGTGTCCTGCCCGGGGACGCCGACGGTGAGCCAGCGCATGAAGCCGAGGTCGATGTCGTCGCGCACCTCGAAGCCGAGGTGGGTCGTGTAGAAGTCGAGCGCCTCGTCCTGGTCGAGCACGGGCACGCTGCGGATGTGGAGGCTGGTGATGTGGTTGGTGGTCATGACGAGGACGCTAGTCAGCCACGAGGTGGTCGTGCTTCTCCGAAACCGCTGTCGTCGGCGGTGTGACCGAGGCGCTGCTCGACCCCGCGCGGGGCCGCGTCCACGCCGCGATGAAGCAGGACGGCACCGCGACCGGGGCGTGACGGGCGCGGAACTCGGTCGGTGAGCAGCCCACGATGTTGCTGAACGTGCGGCTGAACGTGCCGAGGCTCGCGAAGCCGACGTCCCAGGCGACGTCGGTGACGGGCCGGTCGGTCTGCCGCAGCAGGGTCATCGCGCGCTCGACGCGACGCCGCTGCAGGTAGCGGTGCGGCGTCTCGCCGTAGACCTCCTTGAACACCCGCCCGAACTGCGAGGCGGAGAGGTGGGCGATGGCGGCCAGCGTCGGCACGTCGAGCGGCTCGGCGTAGCGGCGGTCCATCTCGTCGCGGGCGCGGAGCATCCGCCGGTTGGTGTCCTCCTGGGGGGAGGGCTGCCGCGGGGCCATGGGCACGAACCTAGTCGGTGGCGCTGACAAGAGCAGCGGCACGACCCGGGGGTTGGGCCGTGCCGCTGCAGTGCGTTGGGGACCTCGTCGTGCGGGGATCCGTGCAGCGGCGGGAGCTCGAGGCACGGGTACGACGGATGCAGGTCCGCGGAACGCGGCCGCTCCGGTTCAGGAACCGGACGTCATGGGTGCAAGGTCTCCTCCGTTGCCGTTGCCGTTGCCGTTGCCGTTGCCGTTGCCGTTGCCGTTGCCGTTGCCGTTGCCGTTGCCGTTGCCGTTGCCGTTGCCCTGGCCGTTCCCGTTCCCGTTGCCGGGCTGGGTGGGGCTGGCGGTCGGGGTGAGCGTCGGACTGGCGGTGGGCGTCGCGAGGGGGGTGGCGGGGCCCGTGGTCGGGCTGGTGGTCGAGGGGGTGATGGTCGGCGCGCCGATCAGCGCGACGCAGAACGCCGCGACCTGCTCGCGCCCGCCGGCCGCCTGCACCAGCACCTGGAAGGACGCGCTGTCGAGGGAGGCACCGCTGCCTCCCTGCGAGGCCTGGTAGGCCCGGCACAGGGCACGGAGGTTGGGGTTCGGGGTCTGCGTCGGGCTCTGCGACGGCGTCTGGCTGGGCGTCTGGGACGGCGACTGGGACGGCGACTGGCTGGGCGACTGGGACTGCGACTGGGACGGGGACTGCGACGGGCTCTGGCTGGGCGTCTGCGACGGCGACTGTGACGGGCTCTGGCTGGGGGACTGGCCGGGCGTCTGGGTAGGGCTGGACCCACCCGGGGTGCTCCCGCCCTCGGTCGGGGACTCCGAGGAGCCGCCCGTGCCGCCGTCGGTGGTCGTGCCGTCACCGGGATCGGTGCCGCCGGTGCCGTCGGTGCCATCCGTCCCGTCGGTCGTTCCGGTGTCGTCACCGGACCCGTCACCCGATCCGTCGCCAGAGGTCGGCGCGTCGCTGCCGGAGCCCGGCTCGGAGGCGGACTCGGACGTGGACTGCGAGCTGTCGCCGCCGATCTGGCTGGGCAGCGAGGGCAGGTCGATCGAGCCGGAGAGCGCGAAGCCGCCCGAGGCGAGCGCGACCACGGCCGCCGTGGCGACGAGCGCCTGAGCGGCCGCGCGGCTGCCGAGTCGCTTCGGCGACACGAACCCGGAGCGGGACGCCGGTGGCGGGGACAGCCGGGCGGAGTGGAACTGCGCCACCGTGGCGTCCTCGCCCCGCAGCTCGGCGGCCTGCGCGGGCGCGGCGGCCGAGGAGAGCGTCGTGCCCAGGGCGCTGTCGTGCGACGCCGGCTCGTCGAGCAGGCGCTCGGCGTCGCGTCGCGACAGACGGGGGGCCGGTTCGGTCATCTCACTCCTCTCAGCGTCGTGGCGGTCACAGGTGTTACGGCTCCTCGGACAGTCTCTTGGCCAGCTGCTTGAGACCACGGTGCGCCGCCGCCCGGACCGCGCCGGGGCGCTTGCCGAGGATGCGGGCCGCGGTCGGGGCGTCGAACCCCAGGACCGTACGCAGCATGATGGCCTCCGCCTGGTCACGCGGGAGGCTGCCGATCAGCCGGATCGCCGCCTCAGACTGCACGCGGCCGAGGCTGTCGACCTCGACGTCGACCGGGTCGGGGAGGTCGACGAGCTCGTCGGCCGGCTGGTGGCTGACCGGGCGCCGGTTGCGGTGACGGACGTGGTCCATGGCCCGGTTGCGCCCGATCGTGGTGACCCAGCCGCGGAAGCCGTCGGCGTCGCCGCTGAAGCGGTCGAGGTCGCGGAACGCCTGGGCCCAGGCCTCGCTGGCGACGTCCTCCGCGTCGCCCACGCCCACCAGGACGGTGAGGTAGCGCAGCAGCCGCGGCTGCACGTCGCGGTAGACCAACCGGAACGCCGCCTCGTCGCCGGAGAGCATCCGCTCCACGGCGTCGTCGAGCGGATCGGGACCGGGCACCCGAGATTGTTACCCGGGACGGGGGTGCGGGGCACGTCTTCGCGCCTCCGACACGTCGAAAGTTCAGCCGCGGGTCACCCGCCGGGCGGGTGACCGGCGGCTGGACCGGACGCTGGGATGGTGCGTGAGCGGTGCGTGTCAGGCGAGCTCGAAGAGGGCGATGGGCGCCGAGCTGGGCTCGTCGGACCCGCCGTCGGGCTCGACGGTGATGCCGACGGCGACGGCGTCGGCCGCCGAGCCCTCGAGCACCACGGTCTGGTCCGGGTCGTCGGGCATGAGCCCCGCCGGGACGAACTCCTCGTCCGGCGACATGAACCACAGCTCGTAGTCCTTGCCGTCCGGCGCGGGCACCATGTCCTCGGTCGTGATGACGGCGCGGTCCTCGGCCTTGGACCGGACGACCGTCGCGCGGCCGGCCTCACCGAGGTCGAGGAACACCTTCTCGGCGTCCTCGGCCTGCAGCACCTGCTCGGCAGCGGTCAGCTGCGGGACCTCGTCGGACCACGGCTGCCACACCACAGCGCCGAGTCCGGCGATCAGGACCAGGGCGGCAGCCACGAGAAGAGGGAGGCGGCGCCGCACGGACGTCGTGGCGGTGGCCGGGACGACCGGCGGGAGCGGGCGGACCTGCGAGATGCCGGAGAGCACGGACTCGCGCAGGGAGACGGGGGCGGCGACGGCCGTGGTCTCGGCCAGCAGCGCGGCGGTCTCGCGGAGCTCCCTGACCTCGGCGCGGCAGTCCTCGCACTCCGACAGGTGCTGCTCGAAGCGGGCACGCTCGAGGTCGTCGACGGCGTCGACGGCGTAGGCGCCCGTGAGCTTGTGCATGTCGCTCATGAGCCAACTCCCATCAGGTCTCGCAGGCGGATGAGTCCGTCGCGTATTCGTGTCTTCGCTGTGCCCAACGGGACGTCGAGCAGGGTGGCGACCTCAGTGTGCGTGTAGCCGCCGAAGTAGGTGAGCTCGACCGCCTGGCGTTGCACGTCGGTCAGGGTGGCGACGGCGCTGCGTACGCGCGCGGCCTCCAGGGAGGCGTGCGCCGACTCGGCGGTCTGGTCGTGGTCGACCGGCTCGGTCTCACGGTTCCAGGTCTCGTCGCGGGTGGTGGCCGACTCGACCGAGCGGACCCGGTCGACGGCCTTGCGGTGGACGATGGTCAGGAGCCAGCCGGCGGCGCTGCCGCGGGCGGGGTCGAACCGGGTGCTGGAGCGCCAGGCGTCGAGGTAGGCCTCCTGGGCGACCTCCTCGGCGTGGGCCGGGTTGCGCACCACGCGCAGGGCCAGGCCGTACGCCCGTGCGGACGTCGCGTCGTAGAAGGCGGCGAAGGCCGCCTCGTCCCCGAGCGCCGACCGCTGGAGCAGGTCGGACAGCCGGGCTGGTTCGCCCCCGGACGGGACGCCCTGGGGCGCCCCGTCCGGTACGGGCCTCACGTGGTCCACGTCAGCATCCTTGCAGTGTTCGTCCGGGGACGAATCACATCTGCGGCATCATCACCGAGTCGATGACGTACACGGTGGCGTTGGCGGTGGAGACGTTGCCGCAGACGACGGCTGCGCCCTCGGCGGTGAACTCCTCACCCTCGCCCTCGACGGTGATCATGTCGCCCGCGAGGGTCTCGTGCTCGCCCGCGACGTCCTCGGGGGACAGCTGGCCGGCGACGACGTGGTGGGTGAGCACCGTGGTCAGCGCCTCCTTGTCGGCGAGGAGCGCGTTGAGGTCCTTCTTCGGGATCTTGGCGAAGGCGTCGTCGGTCGGGGCGAAGACGGTGAGCGCCTCGGCCGAGTTGAGCGTGTCGACGAGGTCGGCCTCGGTCACCGCGGCGACCAGGGTCTTGAGGAGCGGGTTGTTGGAGGCGGCGGTCGCGACCGGGTCGTCGGCCATGCCCTCGACGGAACCCTCACCCTCGGTGGGGACGCCGGCGCAGCCGGGACCGAACGGGCCGGAGGCGGCGGGCTCGGCCGACTCGGACTCCATCGACTCCTCGGCGGGGGCCTCGGAGGTCGACTCGGAGGTGGTGGGCTCGTCGGCTGCGGTGTCGGAGTCGCTCTCGCTGCCACAGGCAGCCAGGCTCATGGACGCGGTCAGCGCGAGGGCGGCGATGCCCATGGTGCGGGTGCGGAGCTTGGTGTTCATGGCGTTGCCTTTCATTGGAAGCCACTGGGGTGGGCCGTCGTGGCCCGCTTTCAGGAGGTGTTCGGGGCCGTGGGACGACCGGATGGGTCGGATCTGGGAAATGTTTGTCCAATCTCGGAGGAACGACGTCGGGCGGTGGGTGGCGCAGGTCCTGGAGGCTCAGGACCTGCGTCACCCACCGCCCGACGGCAGTGCGGCACAGGGATCGGATCAGGGATCGGACCCCCGCTCAGGGGATGCGCACCGAGATCTCCTGGACCCCGCTCGAGCCCTCCGGGAACGGCGTCATCCGCACGTCGGACTGGACGTCGCCGTCCTTGTTGGTGGCGCGGCAGGCGATGAGGTAGCGGCCGGGCTCGGCGTCCCACTCGAGGTACCACTGGCGCCAGTAGTCGTCGGTCACCTGGGGGCCGAGCTGGGCCGGGCGCCAGGCCTCGCCGTCGATGCGCACCTCGACCTTGTCGATGCCGACGCCCTGCGCCCAGGCGATGCCGCCCACGATGACCTTGCCGCCGGCGGTGCTCGAGAGCGGCTTGGGGGTGTCGATCCGGCTCGAGATCTTGATCGGCGCGTCGATCGCCCACTCGCGCTCGGTCCAGTAGGCCTGCTCGGCCTCGTAGGTGGTCAGCGTCATCCGGGTGATCCACTTGCAGGCGGAGACGAAGCCGTAGAGGCCGGGCACGACCATGCGCGCCGGGAAGCCGTTGGTGCGCGGCAGCGGGCCGCCGTTCATGCCGATGGCGATGAGGGCGTCGCGACCGTCCAGGGCCACGTCGAGCGGCGTCGAGATGGTCATGCCGTCGACGTCGGTGGACAGGATCTGGTCGGCCTTCGTGGCGTCGATCCCGGCGCGGTCGAGGATGTCGCGCAGCGGCACGCCCAGCCAGCGGGCGCCGCCGACGTAGGGCCCGCCGACCTCGTTGGAGACGCAGGTGAGCGTGATGTCGCGCTCGACCGTGCGCATCTTCGTCAGGTCGTCGAAGGTCAGGGTGACCTCGCGCTCGACGTCGCCGTCGATGGTGAGGGTCCAGGAGTCGACGTCGACGGCCGGGACGCTGAGCCGCGTGTCGACCCGGTAGAAGTCGGCCGTGGGGGTGCGCAGCGGCGTGATGCCGTCGTACATCTCCTCCAGGCCGGCGGGGAAGGACGACGCGGGGTCGGTGGCGACCGGCAGCGCGACGTCGGTGCCGCCGAGGCGGTACGACGTCACCCAGCGGCCGAGGGCCCCCATGGTCACTGCGGCTGCGGCGAGGCCGCCGCTCGCCAGCACGACCCCGCGCCGGGTCGGTCCGTCGCCCCCCTGTGGCGACGGTTCGACGCTGCCCCGGTCGTCGACGCGGTGCAGCCACCACAACGACGTGGCGGCCACGACCGCGGCGACCAGGGCAGGGACCACGTCCAGCGGCCCGGAACCCGGGCGCAGGACGGCGAGCAGGCCGGCGATGCCGGCCAGCCCCACGACGATGAGCAGACCCGGTGTCTCGCGACGTGCGGCGACGACGCCCGCGACGGCGGCGAGGACCAGCACGACCACGATGACCGAGCCGACGAGGATCAGCTTGTCGGCGGTGCCGAACTGCCGGATCGCCCACTCCTTCAGCGGGGTCGGCGTGAGGTCGATGACGGTCGACCCGACGGCGAGGACGGGCGACGCGGCCGGCACGGTCAGCGCCGCGACGAGGTGCGCGGCGGCCAGGCCGACGACCGTGGCGAGCACGCCGTACGCCGCGTGGCGCAGGAGGTGCCAGCGGGACTGCCGCTCAGGGGTCTGCATGGTCGGTGTTCGGAGCCGGAGCCCCGACGGATGGGGTGCGGGGTGGGGGTGGGGGGTGCGGCAGGATGACGGCCATGACCGATGCGCCCACCCCACTGGTCCGGGACGAGGCGGTCCACGACGAGCTGGTCCACTACGCCGTCGCGGACTCCGTCGCCAGGATCACCCTCGACAGCCCCGCCAACCGCAACGCGCTGAGTCGCCGGCTGGTCACCGAGCTGGTCGCCCACCTCGAGCGGGCGGGGGAGGACGGGGACGTCCGCGTGGTGCTCGTCGAGAGCTCCGGCCGGGTGTTCTGCTCCGGCGCCGACCTGGCCGAGGCGACCACCGAGGGCATGGAGGTGGGTGCCCGGCGCATCGTCGACCTCCAGCGGCTCATCGCCACCCTCGACAAGCCGGTGGTCACCAAGAACCTCGGCGCGGTGCGGGCGGGCGGCATCGGCATCGTCGCCGCCGCCGACGTCGCGGTCAGCGCCGAGGACGCGACCTTCGCGCTCACCGAGGTCAAGCTGGGGCTGGCGGCCGCCATCATCAGCCTCACCGTCCACCACCGGATGAGCCCCCGCGCGGCCGCCCTCACCACGCTCGGCGGCGAGGTGTTCAGCGGCGCCGAGGCGGCGGCGTACGGCCTCGTGACCCGCACGGTGCCCGCCGACCGCCTCGATGACGAGGTCGCCGCGATCTGCGCGAGCCTCGCCACCGGGGCCGCCCAGGGGCTGCGCGAGTCCAAGCGCATCCTCAACCGCGACCTCGTGGCCCGCATCGACGCGCTCGGCGACGAGATGGCCACCACCAGCGCGCGGCTGTTCGCCAGCGACGAGGCGCGCGAGGCGATGACCGCGTTCCTGTCGCGGAAGAAGTAGCGGCGCAACCGGCCCCGGGTGCATCCGATCGGCCTCCTCCGGCGGAGAAGCAGGTGAGACCTGCCGAGGAGGACGTCATGGCCGAGCAACGCACGGGTGCCGCACGTGAGCTGTCGGGTGCCCGCATCGCCGTGGTCGGCGCGAGCGGCGCCCTCGGGTCGCTCCTCGTCGCGGAGCTCGCCGGACGTGGCGCCCGCCTCCTCGTGGTCGGTCGCGACGCCGACCGGCTGGCGGCCCTCGGCACCGGCACGCCCGTGGTGGCCGACCTCGGCGACGCGCGGGCGGGCGACGCCGTCGCCGCCGCGGCCCGCGAGCACCTCGGTGGCCTCGACGGGCTGGTCAACGCCGCCGGCGTCGTGGCCTTCGGATCCCTCGTCGAGACCCCCGACGAGGTCGTCGAGGAGCTGTTCCTCACCAACGTGGTGGGCCCGCTCTTCCTGCTGCGCCGGGTGCTCCCGCTGCTCGAGGAGTCGCAGGGCTGGGTCGTGCAGCTGAGCGCCGTGGTCGCCGAGCAGCCGCTCCCGCGGATGGCCGCCTACTCGGCGAGCAAGGCCGCCCTGAGCGCGGCCACGACCGCCCTGCGCACCGAGCTGCGACGCAGCCGGGTGGACGTGGTCGACGTACGCCCGCCGCACACCGAGACCGGCCTCGCGGGTCGGCCGATCTCCGGCGCCGCGCCGCGGCTGCCGGCCGGCAAGGACCCCGCCGAGGTGGCCCGCCGCATCGTCGACGCGCTCGCCGCGGGCGAGCACGACCTGGGCGCGGACGCCTTCGGATGACCCTGTCCGGCCCCGCCCCGTGGTTGCTCCTCGTCGCAGGGGCGCACCTCGGCTTCCAGCTCACCGTCGCCCTCGTGGTCTACCCGGCGCTCGCCGACGTCCCGGACGCGGGCTGGGCGACGGCCCACGAGCGGCACTCGCGACGGATCACCCCGCTGGTCGCGGTGATCTACCTGCCCTTCGTGGCGCTGCTCGCCTGGACCGCGGTCGTCGAGCCGGGGGCGGAGGGCACCTGGCTCGCGCTCGCCGGCGGCGCCGTGGCGGTCCTCACCACAGCCGCGGTGGCGGCGCCGACCCACGGTCGCCTGGCCACCGCCCCGGCGGCCGAGCGACCCGAGCTGCTGCGCGGCCTCCGCCTCGCCGACCAGGTCCGCACCGCCGGGGCGGTGGTCTGCGCGGTGGGAGCGGTCGTGCTGGTGTGGTGACGCCGACGTGGTGAGGTCAGGGACCGCTGCGCGCGACGAGGCGGACCAGTCGCCGGGTCGCCAGGCCGAGGTGCGTGTCGACCGGTGGGGTGCCGACCGCGGCGCGCAGCGGCGAGCACGCGGTCGGGTCGAGGGTGAGCGTCCGGGCGGTGCCGGTGGCGTCGGTCAGGACGACGACGTACGACGTCAGCCCGGGCGCGGGCTCGCAGTCGGCCATCGCGCCCGGGACGTGCTGCAGGGTGGCGGCCGCGCGGACCTGCTCCGACGTCGGCGGGCCGACCTGCCACTGGTCCGCCAGCCGGCGCACCTCGCCGCTCCCGGAGTAGGCGCAGACGTCGACCGCGACGGCCGGCAGCGGCAGGAGCGGGACGGTGGCGGGGTCGCCGGCCAGCCGGGGGGCGGAGGCGCCGTCGCGGTTGGTGGCGGTGGTCGTGAAGCGCTCGGGGCAGGTGACGGGCGCCGGCGCGGCCGACGGCGGGCCGCTGCCCGCGGCCGCCTCCATCAGCAGGGTGGTCTCGAGCTGGCTGAACAGCAGCTCGTCGCGGGTGCTGCAGCCGGTGTCGCCGTCCAGCTCGGCGACGCGGCCGTCGGCGAGGCCGACCTCGATGCGGAACAGGCCCGTGGGCCCGGGAGTCGCCGCGCCCGCCGTGCACACCGGGCGTCCGGCCTCCGTCTGCGCCAGGGTGGCCGCGACCGAGGCGGCGAGCCCGCCGGTGATGACGCCCTGCGGGTGGCGCACGCGCTGCGCGGCCCCCTCGTCGGCGAGCGGGCAGAAGCGCACCCAGGTCGCCTCCTGCTCGCCGATCGCGCCCGCGGGGGCGTCGGGGGAGTCCACGCACACGGGCCGCACGCCGGTCGGTGCCGGCTCGTCCTCGGCCAGCAGCCGGGGCAGCGCCACGACGAGCGCCGCGACGAGCGCGCCGGCGACAGCGGGCGACCACCGGGTGCGTCCCCGCGCCTGCTCGTGCTCCACGTCGTGGTCCGCCCGTCCTCCGTGCCGTCGCTCGTGCCGTCCTCGAGGCCATCCAACACCGCCGGCCCCGCGCCGACGGTGGTGCCGCCGTTCGTCGGTAAGTCGGCGATGGTCGGTGCTCGCCGGTACGCTTGTCGGTCTGCCCGGGGAGCAGGGGCAGTGGTGCGCGGGGGATCCGCGGGGCGATTCGTGGGGGATGAGGAGCGGGAGTGAGCGAGCAGCTCGAAGCGCGGGAGATCGCGGCTGAGCAGGCCTACGTGGACGAGGTCTACGTCCAGCTCGAGGCGTCGACGCGCAGCGCCAGGGCGCTGGCGGCGGAGGGCCACCAGCGCGGCAGGTTGGAGCACGAGGGCGGCCTCGTGGAGCGCGACGCGATGGTCTTCCAGGCCGCCAAGCGGATCGCCCAGCTCGACGCCGCCCACGAGGGGCTGGTCTTCGGCCGCCTCGACCTCGACCCGTCGATCGACTCGCTGCCGCGCTACATCGGCCGCATCGGCGTGCGCAACGCCGACCGCGACGTGCTGCTCATCGACTGGCGTGCGCCGGCCGCCGGCGTGTTCTACCAGGCCACGGCCGCGACCCCGCAGGGCGTCGTACGCCGCCGGGTGCTGCGCTCGCTGCACCGCACCGTGATCGGTGTCGAGGACGAGCTGCTCGACGACCAGGCCGAGACGGACCTGCCGATCGTCGGCGAGGGCGCCCTGATGGCCCAGCTCTCGCGCGCCCGCGACCGCTCGATGCACTCCATCGTCGCGACCATCCAGGCCGAGCAGGACAAGGCGATCCGCGCACCGGGCAAGGGCGTCGTGTCGATCTCCGGCGGCCCCGGCACCGGCAAGACCGTCGTCGCGCTGCACCGCGCGGCCTTCCTGCTCTACTCCGACCGCCGCCGCTACGAGGGTGGCGGCGTGCTCGTCGTCGGCCCCAGCGGCGTGTTCATGCGCTACATCGAGCGCGTGCTGCCGAGCCTCGGCGAGACGGCCGTGGCCCTGCGCTCGCTCGGCGAGGTCGTCGGCGGCATCCGGGCCAGCCGCCACGACGAGCCGGCCGTCGCCGACGTCAAGGGCGCCACCAAGATGGCCGAGCTGATGCGGCGCACCGCCCGTCAGCACGCGCCGGGGGCGCCGACCAGCTTCCGCATCTACTGGCGCGACGAGACCATCGTGCTCGACCCCGGCCTGCTCGGTCGGCTGCGCCGCCAGCTGATGTCGCAGGGGCGCCGCAACCGCCAGCTGCCCCGCGTCGCGCGCACGCTGCTCGACGCCATGTGGCGCCAGGTCACGGGCGAGCGCGGCAAGGAGCGCGGCCGCGAGGCCTTCGACGACGACATGCTCGGCCACGCCGGGTTCGTCGAGTTCGCCAGCGCGTGGTGGCCGCCGCTCGACGCCCGCACGGTGTTCGGCTGGCTGCGCGACCCCGAGTTCCTGGCCCGTGTCGGCGAGGGCGTGGTGACGCGTGAGGAGCAGATGCTGCTCACCAAGTCGTGGGCCGCGGGCGAGCTCTCCATCGAGGACGTGCCGCTGCTCGACGAGCTGCGCTACGCCATCGGCGACGTCCCGCAGCGCACCGACGACGAGCGCGACCTCGACGAGACCGGCCTGCTCGAGGGCGGGGTCGACCTCCAGGAGCTCACCACGATCTCCGAGCGCGAGTACGCCCCCGGCGGCCTCGCGTGGTCGGCGCCGACCCACCGGATCGAGGACGACGGCTATGCCCACGTCCTCATCGACGAGGCGCAGGACCTCACGCCGATGCAGTGGCGGATGGTCGGGCGGCGCGGTCGCACCGCGAGCTGGACGATCGTCGGCGACCCGGCGCAGTCCTCGTGGCCCGATGCCCCCGAGGCCGCCGCCGCGCGCGCCGAGGCCCTCGAGGGCAAGGAGCTGCACGAGTTCCACCTGTCCACCAACTACCGCAACTCGGCCGAGATCTACGCGTTCGCCGCCGACTACGCCCGCCGCGTGGGCCTCGACGCCGACCTGCCCGACGCCGTACGCCGCACGGGCGAGGAGCCGCGGGTCGTGGGTCCGGTCGACGACCTCGAGGCTGCCGTGCGCGAGGCCGTGGTGTCGACCAGCCGCCGGGTCGAGGGCACCGTGGGCATCGTCGTGCCGGTCGCCCGGCGCTCCGAGGTCAACGCCTGGCTGGCGTCGTGGTCCGAGGTCGCCGACGACGCCGCCGGCGCCCGGGCGGCCGTGGACTCGAGCGTCACGCCGAGCGGCGAGGACCGCATCGTCGTGCTCACCGGCCTCGACACCAAGGGCCTCGAGTTCGACGGCATCGTCGTGGTCTCCCCGCAGGAGATCGAGGACGAGTCCGCCACCGGCCGCGCCACGCTCTACGTCGTGCTCACCCGCGCCACGCAGCTGCTGACGACGGTCGGCTGAGCCTCCGACCATCCCTTGTCGCGGATGCGTAGCATCGCCGGACGAGGATCGCGACACCCGTCCCGTCACCCGACCGACACCACTGACCATCCTGGGGGAGGCTGATGTCCCGGCTCGCGCGCCATCAGGTGGGTGGCAGGACGGCCTGGCGCGCAGCGGTGCTGGTCGGCGCGCTGCTGCTCCTGGCCACGGCGTGCCTGGGCCCGGGCACGTGGCCCACCAAGGTGTCCGGCCCCCGGCGCGCGGCACCGCCCGCCACGACGGCGCCCACGACGGCCCCCACCGAGGCGCCGCCGACCACCGCGCCGCCCACGGCAGCGCCACCCACCCCGGCGCCGCCCGCGTGGGAGACCCTCTTCGCCGACCACTTCGACGGCCCCGCCGGCACCTGGCCCGACCAGTGGCACCACATGACCAACTGGAACGCGGCCGCGCTCAACGGCCTCGGCCAGCTCGAGGTGGGGCACGTCGCCCAGATCCGCTCGACACCCGGGTGGATGCTCCCGGCCGGGACGCGCGTCCGGGTGTCGGCGAGCCTGGTGATGCCCGACACGAGCAGGAACTACGCCGCGCTGTGGGTCCAGCACCCCAACCCGGTCGACCCCCGCGAGATCGACGTCATCGAGAGCTACGGCCCGCGCAAGGTCGCGGGCGCCCAGCTGGGCTCGCACATCTGCTACGACGAGAGCGTCGAGAACGACGTCGACGAGTGCGGCGCCGCCGGCCTCTCGCCCGAGCTGTGGCCGGTCGGGCAGGCCTTCGCCGACGGCGCGAAGCCGTGGGAGACGTTCTGGGAGTACCACGCGGAGTTCACGGTCGGTGGGGAGCAGGTGCACTACGAGGCCAAGGACGGCTCGGGCAACCAGGCCTACACCGTGGACTCCACGCCCGACGCCCGCCGCGTGCCCGGCAACGCCGTGCCGTTCCACCTGCGGCTGTCCAACAAGGACGTCGAGCCGGAGCACATGCTGCCCGGCGGCTCGCGGCACAGCATGTTCGTGGACTGGGTGACCGTGCAGGTGCTCTACCCGACCGCCGCCAGCTGAGCACCGCTCAGCCGCGGCCCGGGTCCGGGTCGGGCAGCACCGGCCCCGCCGCGGCGGCCGGCCGGCCGAGCCCGGCCACCGCTCCGAGGACGAGCAGGATGCCGACGACCGCGGCCGGACCGAGCGACTCCCCGAGCACCACGGCCGCCACCACGGCGGCGGTCACCGGCTCCACGAGGCTGGCCGTGACGGCGGTGCTCGGCGCGACGACGCGCAGCCCGGAGTAGAGCAGCACGTAGGCCAGCGCCATCGTCATCACCCCGAGGTAGGCCAGCCACGCCAGCGCGGCCGCGTTGGTCGTCACCCGCGGCCCGTCGACGAGGGCCAGGCACGGCAGCAGCACGGCCGCTCCCACCAGGGTCATCCCGGAGGTCAGCGCCAGCGGGGACGTCGTACGGCTGATGGAGCCGCCCGCCGCCGTCGTGAGGGCGTACGTCGTCCCGGACGCGACCGCGAGCAGCACGCCGGCGACGGGGGCCGGGCCGGTCGCGGACTCGTGGCCCGCGACGCTCACCAGCAGCAGCCCGGCCAGCGCCGCCACGAGGACGGTCAGCCGCCCGCGCGCGGGCGCCCGCCGGTGGCGTACGGACTCGGCGACGGTCAGCAGCACCGGCGCGAGGCCGAGGCTGACGACCGTCGAGACGGCGACCCCGACCTGGGTGACGGAGACGAAGTAGAAGCCCTGGTAGGCGGCGGTGCCGACGCCCACGACCACCAGCTGGCGGGGGCGGGCGCGGGCCAGCTCGAGCAGCTCGCCGCCCCGCCGGAGCGCGAGGAGCGCCCCGAGGAGCACGGCGGCGGCGATCGCCATCCGCCACGCGCTGATGGTGACGGGGGACAGGCGGTCCTGCTCGCGGATGAGCTGGACCGCGAGGCCGCCGGTGCCCCACAGGACGCTGGCGGCGGCGACCTCGACGAGGCCGCGCAGGTGGGTGGTGCGGTGCTGCGAGGGGGACGTGCTGGACAGGGTGGGCATGCTGGGACGCTCCGTCGGGCGAGTCGGGACGAAAGGCTCGGTGCGGAGCGGCGGACCGCTCCGGTCAGGCGACCGGAGGCGGGAGCAGGCGGGGCTGCAGCGTCATGCGGGCGAGTCTGCCACCCGGCGCGGGGCGTGACACCCGGGTTTCGTCGTCCGTCTCATAGGGTCGGGCCATGGCTTCCTCTCCTCAGGCCGGCGGCCGGGTGCTCGTCACGGGCGGCGCCGGCTTCATCGGTACGACCCTGGCGCGCGAGCTCGCGGACTCCACCGAGCAGTGGGCCGTGCTCGACAACCTGCACCCCCAGGTGCACCCCGGGTCGGAGCCGCCGGCCGACCTGCCCGCGTCGGTGGACCTGCGGGTCGGCGACGTCACCAGCGCCGAGGACCTGGACGCCGTCGTCGCCGACCTCCGCCCGGACACGGTGGTCCACCTGGCCGCCGAGACCGGCACCGCGCAGTCGCTCTCGGAGAGCACCCGCCACGGCATGGTCAATGTCGTCGGCACCACCCAGCTCCTCGACGCGCTCACCCGTGCCGGCCACGTGCCGTCGCACTTCGTGCTGACCAGCTCGCGCGCGGTCTACGGCGAGGGCGTGTGGCGCAACCGCGACGGCTCGACCTTCCAGCCCGGCCTGCGCACCCACGCCCAGCTCGAGGCGGGCACGTGGGACCACGGCGACGGGGCGGCGCACGTGCCCAACTCCGTGGCCGGCACCCACCCGAACCCGATCAACGTCTACGGCGCCACCAAGCTCGCGCAGGAGCAGATCCTCGCGGCGTGGACAGGCTCGCACGACACCCGGCTGTCGGTGCTGCGGCTCCAGAACGTCTACGGCCCCCGCCAGTCGCTGTCGAACCCCTACACCGGCATCGTGTCCCTCTTCTCGCGCCTGGCTCGCGAGGGCCGGTCGATCCCGCTCTACGAGGACGGCGAGATCACCCGCGACTTCGTCTACATCGACGACGTCGTCAGCGCCCTCGTCGCCGCGATCGCCCACAAGCCGGCCGACCACATGCGCACGGTCGACATCGGCAGCGGCGTCAAGACGACCATCGGCGACCTCGCCCGCGAGATCGCTCGCTACCACTCCGCGCCCGAGCCCCACGTCACCGGCCAGTACCGCGACGGCGACGTCCGGCACGCCTCCTGCACGGTCGAGACGACGCTCCGCCAGCTCGACTGGCAGCCGCGGGTCAGCCTGCGTGACGGCGTGGCGTCGCTGCAGGAGTGGATCGCGACGCAGCTGGACTGAGGGCGACCGCCGGCCGGATCTGCGGGCGTACGACGGCTCCGTCGCGATCCCAGCGATCCCGGCGCGCCGGGATAGCATCAGGTCCGGATTGTCTGCACGGGATCGGAGCTGGTGGGTCCCGCGAGCCACGCACCGACCGACGGGGACCACGGAATGTTGAGCAACGGGTTGATACGCAGGAGCACCCTCGCCCTCTGGGACGTCCTGTGCTGGACCCTGGGTGCGTTCTTCGTGATCGGGCTGCGCTACTCGTTCCGGATCACCGAGGTCCAGTGGGAGGCGGTCCTCCGCTACCTGGTGCTGTCGTGGCTGCTGCTCCTGGTCGTCGGTGCGGCCACCAAGTTCTACCGCGGCCGCTTCCTCGTGGGCTCCTTCGAGGAGGCCCTCGGGCTGGCCCTGCACTTCTTCGGGGTCGCGGCCGTCATGGTCGTCACCGCACCGTTCCTCAACCCTGACCTCCCTCGCAGCCTCCCGGTGCTGGCGCCGCCGATCGCGTTGGTCGGCGCTGCCGCCGGCCGCTGGTGCTACCGCGCGGTGCGCTCGCGCGGCGCCGGGCACAGCACGGACGAGCGGCGCCCCGTCCTCATCTATGGCGCCGGCGACGCCGGCCGCCAGGTCCTGCGCCTCGTCCGCTCCGACCGCACGCCGGCCCTCACCCCGGTCGGCTTCCTCGACGACAACCCGGGCAAGCGGCACCTGCGCATCCACGGCGTGCCGGTGCTCGGCCCCGGCGCCGACCTCGCGCACGTCGCGGAGTCGTCGGGTGCCGAGGCCGTCATCCTGGCCGTACCGGGCGCCTCCGGCGACCTCGTCGACCGCGTGCAGAAGGACGCCGCAGCGGCCGGGCTCGAGGTCTTCGTCCTGCCCCGGCTCGGCGACCTGATCGGCGGTCAGGTGAAGGCGGGCGACATCCGTCCAGTCGAGATCAGCGACGTGCTCGGCCGCCACCAGATCAAGACCGACGTCAGCTCCATCGCCGACTACATCGCCGGCAAGCGGGTGCTGATCACCGGGGCGGGCGGCTCGATCGGTTCCGAGCTCGCACGCCAGCTGCGCCGCTTCGGACCCGCGACGATGGTCATGCTCGACCGCGACGAGTCGGCCCTCCATGCCGTCCAGCTCTCGATCTACGGCCACGGGATGCTCGACACGCCTGAGACGGTCCTCGTCGACATCCGCGACACCGAGGGCCTGCGCGCGATCTTCGCCGACGTGCGCCCCGAGATCGTCTTCCACGCCGCCGCGCTCAAGCACCTGCCGATGCTCGAGCGCTTCCCGGCCGAGGGCTGGAAGACCAACGTGCTCGGGACGCTCAACCTGCTCGAGCTGTCCCGCGAGATGGGCGTGCAGCGCTTCGTGAACATCTCCACCGACAAGGCCGCCGACGCCTCGAGCGTGCTGGGCTCCACCAAGCGGCTCGCCGAGCAGCTCACGGCCTGGTACGCCCACGAGACCGGCCTGCCCTACATCTCCGTGCGGTTCGGCAACGTCCTCGGGTCCCGCGGCTCGATGTTGCACACCTTCACCACCCAGATCGCCCAGGGCGGTCCCGTCACCGTCACGCACCCCGACGTGACGCGCTTCTTCATGACCATCCCGGAGGCGTGCGAGCTGGTCATCCAGGCCGGTGCGCTCGGCAAGGGTGGCGAGGCGATGGTGCTCGACATGGGCGAGCCCGTCGAGATCCTGGCCGTCGCCAAGCGGATGATCGAGCTCTCCGGCGCCTCGGGCATCGAGATCGTGTTCTCCGGTCTGCGGCAGGGCGAGAAGCTGCACGAGACCCTCTTCGGCGAGCAGGAGGCCGCCGAGCCGACCGAGCACGCCCTCATCCGTCGCGTCCCCGTCGCGGCCGTCGCGCCGGACACCCTGGTCACGCCCGCCTTCGTCGACGAGCACTGAGCAGTCGGTGACGACGGCCGCGCGCTACTCCAGCCGACGGACCCTCCGCAACGGAGCACTGTCGGCCGCGCAGGTGGTGGTCGTCGGGGCCACGCTCCTCCTGGCCTACCGACTGGCCCTGACCGAGGTCACGCGCGAGGAGTTCGGCCTCTACGCCACCCTGTTCGCCCTCGGCACGCTGACGCAGGTCGGGACGCTCGGCTTCGCCGGCGGCGCCGCGCGCCACATGGCACGCGCGGCCGGCGAGGGCGACGCGGCCGCCCGGCTGCAGGTCGCCGTGACCTCGGTCGGCGTCTCGCTCGGCGGCAGCCTCGTGGTCGCCGTGGGCCTGCTCGTCGGGCTGGAGGTCTACGGGGCGAGCCTCGACCCAGAGCTCGCCGAGGTCGCCTCCCGCCTGGTGCCGGTGGTCGTGGCCGCGGCGGTCGTCACTCCCGTGTCCACCGCCGTCCAGGGGCTGGTCGACGGGCTAGGCCAAGCCCACGTCCGCAGCGCCGTCGTGATCGCGGCCTCCCTCGTGTTCTACGTCGTGGTCGCCGTGACCCTGTCCGGTCAGGGGGCGGTGTCCCTCGCCCTGGCCGCGCTCGTGCAGCAGTCGTTCGTCGTGCTCGTCCTCGTGGCGCTCGTCGTGCGTGAGTGCCGCCCGTCGCGTGCGACATGGCGCTGGGCGCCGTCGCTGTGGCGCGAGGTGCGGACGTTCAACCTCAAGCTCCAGGTCATGACACTGCCCGCCCTCGGCCTCGAGCCGCTGGCCAAGCTGCTGCTCGGGGCGTTCGCGGGCTTCTCGGCGGTCGCGACCTACGAGGTGGTGAACCGGCTCATGCAGCAGGTCAACGCCGTGGTCCTGGCCGCCAACCAGGCTGTCGTCCCTCTGGTCGCGTTCCGCTCGGCGTCCGGCGGGCTGCAGGATGCGTCGGTGTTCCGTCAGCTCTTCCGGGCGGCGTGGACCCTGTGTGTGACCGCCTTCGCCGCCGCGCTCATCGTCCTCGTCCCGCTCGGGGCCTTCGTCTTCGGCGAGACCGACCCGGCCCTGGTCGGCTTCGGCGTCGTGCTCTGCCTGGGCTGGCTGGCCAACGCCCTCAGCGGGCCGGCGTACTTCATCAGCGTGACCACCAACAGGTTCGCGGCCAACGTCGTCGCCAACTACCTCATGATCGCCGTCCCTGCGGTCCTCGGCACGCTGCTCGGGTGGCTGCTCGGCGGCATCGGTGTCGCCGCCGCGGTCGCCCTCGGCCTCGTGGTCGCGGGCGTGGTGATGAACCAGGCGTTCCTCGCCCACCGCGACCTCGGCTGGTCCACGCTCCTGTCCGGCCGGGACGCCGCCTTCGGTCTCGTCGCCACTGTCCTGGTCGCCGTGACACTCGTCGCGATGCCGCGCCTCGGCGCCGCCGGCCTCCTCGTCGCGGCCTCGGCCCTGGTAGCCCTCGGTGCGGCCGGCCTCGTCCACCTCCGTCACGGCCCGGTGTGGCCGGTCCTGACCCGAAGGGAAGCCTGATGACCCCCGATCCTGACGGGCCGCTCCTGTCCGTCGTCATCCCCACCCGCAACCGGATGGCGACCCTCGTGCACTCGATCGCCAACGTGCTCGAGTCGGGGGACGACCTCGAGGTGGTGGTGCATGACACGAGCGACGACCCCCACGCCTGGGACGACGTGGCCCTGCGCTTCAGGGGCGAACCGCGCCTGCGCTACGCCTACACGTCTCCGCCGCAGTCGTTCGCCGAGACCTTCGACAAGGCCGTCTCGCTGGCCCGAGGGCGCTACGTCACGATCATCGGCGACGACGACGGCGTGCTGCCCCAGCTGCTCGACTGCACCCGGATGATCGACCGGCTCGGCTGGGAGGCGCTCACCCCGTCGACGCCCGCGGCGTACAACTGGCCCGACTTCCGACACCTCTACTACGGCGACGCCGACGCCGGCCGGTTGTCGGTGCGGCCCTTCACCGGGGAGTGGGAGCAGGTCGTCGTCGCCCGCGAGCTGGACAGGACCGCTCGCGGCGGCTTCCAGGAGTTCGGCCGGCTGCCGCGGATCTACTACGGCGTCGTGCGCCGGGACAGGCTCGAGCTGCTGCGCGAGCGCGCAGGCGCCCACTTCGTGGGCACCAGCCCGGACATCTCGGGTGCCGTCGGCCTCGCGACGGTCGTGAGCAGGCTGGTACGTCTCGACTACCCGGTCTTCCTGCCGGGCAGCTCGGCCAACAGCGGGGCCGGCCGCAGCGGCATGAAGAAGCACGTCGGCACCCTCGAGGACACGCCGCAGACCGCGGCGTTCGCAGCCACCTGGCCGGACGAGGTGCCTCCGTTCTACGCGGTGCAGACCGTGTGGGCGCAGGCCGCGCTCGCCACGCTCGACGCGCTCGGCGAGACCGCCACGAAGTCGCACTTCGGGATGGCCCGGCTCCACGCGCAGGCGCTGGTGCACAACCACCACCACCGGGGGACGATCATGCGAAGCCTCCGCAGCAACGTCGCGCGAATGTCCGTGGCGCGTCGCGTCACGACGTGGGCGACCTTCGGCGTCGCGGTGGGCCGCGAGGTGCTGGTCCGCGCGCGAGGGCTCTTCTACCGGGTCACCAAGCGCGGCTACTACCAGCACGACCACACCCAGTCGGACCTGCCCGACATCGCGGCAGCGGGGGTGGCCCTCCAGCAGCACCTCTCCGGGTCGCACTCGGACCTGCCGGTCATCGGCCCGCCGCACTGACTTGCTCACACCCCGGGCGTGAAGGCCCTCGGCTGGTGGCCGAGGTCAGCCGCGGCCGCGCTGTGGTCGAAGACCATGTCGGTGCCCATCCGGTCGACCATGCCGGCCGCCAGCGACGCCTTGCGGGAGCGGGGGAGCGTCCGCTCGAGCAGCCGGAACGGCCACCCGGGGACGCGGACGACCAGGGTCGGGCCCGGCACCGTGCCGCGGATCCGGTCGACGAGGCGGCGATAGGCGAGCACCTCTCCGCCGGAGATGTCGTAGGCCGTGCGTGGGGTGCGGTCCGCCAGGAGTGCTCGCGCAGCGGTCGCGGCCACGTCGCCCATGTGCACAGGCTGGCGCAGGCCCGAGCCCGACCCGACGAGCGGCACCACCCGGAACCTGCGCAGCACCCGCGTCAGCTCGGAGACGTTGCCGTCGGCGGGGCCTCCGTAGACCATCGTCGGCCGCAGGATCGTCAGGGCCACGCCGGCGTCGGCGGCCCAGGCCTCGACGGCGTCCTCACCCCCGGCGAGTCGCGCCGCGAGGTCGCGGTCGTGCGCACGCGCAGACGCGGTCTTGGTGAACCTGCTGGTCGACGAGAGGACGACGAGCCGGCGGCAACCCCGCTCCGCGAGCCAGTCGAAGTAGGCGGGCAGCTCCCAGACCGGCATCAGGCTGACCGCGCGAGCGACGTCGAGGTCGGCCGGCGCGTCGGCGTAGGTCGTGGTGGCGGCGGTCGGCGGGGCGGCGGCGAGCCTGCGCGAGACCAGGGTGACCGACCCGTCCTGCGGCAGGTGCTCGAGCAGGTAGGGGACGAGCGGGCTGCTGCCGCCCAGCACTGCGACGCCGGTCATGCGCGGCCCGCCTCGTTCAGGACCCCCGCCAGCTCGAACCACTGCGCGCGGAACGGTGCGACGTCGACGGGGTCGACCGGCTCCAGGGGCGCCAGCAGCTCGTCGAGGTCGACGGCGGCAGGGTCGTCGGTCAGCCAGACCGGTCGGCGACCGAGGCGCTCGACCATCTCGCCGTGCACCGGGATGGGCAGGGCCGCCACGCGCGGCGAGAGCAGCAGCGCCTCGGCCATGCTGAAGCTGAGGCTCTCGAGCCGGCTCGGGACGAGCGTCAGCTGCGCGTGGGCGAGCAGCCACTTCATCGTCGGTCGCTCGGCAGGCCCGATCCACGCCTCGATGCCCGCGGCGGCTGCCCGGGAGCGGGTGTCCTGCGCGCAGCCGGACCCGTCGTCGGTGCCCGCCAGGACCAGCAGCGGCCGCTCCGCGGCAGGGATCCGGGCGAGGAGGTCGAGCGCGTAGCCGGGCGACTTGTACCAGGTGAGCGTCCCCGGCACCAGGACAAACGGCCGGTGGACGGGCGGCAGTCCGGTGGCCGACGAGGCGGCCGCGCGGAGGGAGCCAGCGCCGGCCGAGGCCACGTCGTCCGCGGTGCAGAGATCCCAGGGCAGGGTCACCTCCGCGAGCGTCGTACGCCGTCCGCGGGCGGCGAGCAGGTCGCGCATGTAGGTGGAGAGGACGACGTTGGTGCGGGCACGTCGGGTGTTGTGCGCCGCCACGCGCCGCCGCGCGAGGTAGAGCGCCCGGCGGCGGGGGGCGTACTCGGTCACCAGGCGCGCGTAGTGGTCGCGCGGCAGGAAGTTCCAGGCGTTCTGGCACACGACGGCGTCGTACGGCGTCCGGCCGGGCCGGGCCGTCTCGACGAGCGCGATGCGTGGGTCGGCCACGAAGCCGGCGGCGGCCAGCGAGTCGCTCACGGCGTAGCCGCCCGGCGAGGACCGCCGGGTCGTCGACGGCTCGGTCATCGCGGTCGGACGCCGAACCACTCGTGCTGCCGGGCGGCGGTCGAGAGGATGAAGTTGACGGTCCGGCGGGCCGTGTCCGGCACGTCGTAACCCGACGGGACCGCGCGGGAGGGAGCGCTGATCGCGGCCCGCACGTTGCGGACCAGCTCGTCGGCATCGAGCCCCGACATCAGGACCGTGCCGGCCTCGAGGGCCTCCGGCCGCTCCATCGAGTCGCGCAGGGTGACGGAGGGGAAGTCGAGCATCGCCGACTCCTCCGAGATCGTGCCGCTGTCGGAGATCACGCACGCGGCGGACTGCTGCAGAGCGATGTAGTCGAAGAACCCGAACGGCTCGAGGAACCGGACGCGCTGGTCGGCGGGATCGAGGCCGAGCTGCTCGAGCCGCTTGCGGGTGCGCGGGTGGGTCGACATCACGACGGGCCGGTCGAACGTCTCCGCCAGCCCCTGGAGGCAGGCGACGAGCGCGGTCAGCCGCTCGGCGGTGTCGACGTTCTCCTCGCGGTGCGCGCTCGCCATGAAGTACGCCCCGGGCTCGAGCCCGAGGTCGCCGACGATCGTCGACTGCGCGATCCGTGGGGCGTAGTGGTCGAGGACCTCTCGCATGGGGGAGCCGGTGACGGCGACCTTGCGGGGGTGCAGGCCCTCGGCGAGCAGGTTGCGTCGGGCGTGCTCGGTGTAGGCGATGTTGAAGTCGGCGATGTGGTCGACCAGGCGGCGGTTGGTCTCCTCCGGGACGTTCTCGTCGAACGACCGGTTGCCGGCCTCCATGTGGTAGACGGGGACGTGCAGCCGCTTCGCGATCACCGCCGACAGGGCGCTGTTGGTGTCGCCCAGCACGAGGAAGGCGTCGGGTCGCTCCTCGGTGATCACCGCGAAGGACTTGCTCAGCACGTCGCCGAGCGCGTCGCCCAGCGAGCCGCGGGAGATGCCGAGCAGGTGGTCGGGCCTGCGCACGCCGAGGTCGGCGAAGAAGACGTCGCTCAGCTTCGCGTCCCAGTTCTGGCCGGTGTGGACCAGGACGTGGTCGCAGAGCTCGTCGAGCAGTGGGATGACGCGCGAGAGTCGGATGATCTCCGGGCGCGTGCCGAGCACGGTCATGACCTTCACCGGACCGGCTCCAGCTCGTTCCAGCGGACGTGTGCCGCGTGCATGTCACGCACCAGCCGCGGCCAGTCCGGCGGGGCGTAGCCGATCTCCTCGCGCAGCCGGTCGGCGCGCAACGAGCGGTCGATGACGAAGGCGTCGTCGGCGACGATGTCTCCCGCCCAGTCGTACGCCTCGGCCACCAGTCGCAGCAGGGCGTCCTTGTCGATCGGGTCGGAGGCCACGTGCCACAGCCCGGTGAGGTCGGGGTGCGAGACGATCAGGTCGCCGATGAGGGTGGCCATCTCGACGGTCGGTAGCCCGCTGTAGATCGCCTTCCGGAAGCCGCGGACGGTCGTGCCGCGCTGCGCGAGGAACCACTCGACGAGCGAGGCCTTGCCGGTGAGCTCGGGGCCGATGATCGAGGTGCGCAGCGTGAGGTGCGGCTCGGCGACGACCTCGCCGAGCAGTTTGCTGCGACCGTAGAAGTCGATGGGGTCGGGCACGTCGGACTCGTCGTAGGCGCCGCGGCGGCCGGAGAAGACGCAGTCGGTGCTCAGGTGGATCAGCCGGGACGAGCTCTCCGTGCAGGCCTGCGCGAGGACGTGGGGCAGCAGGCCGTTGATCTCTGCGGTGAGTGCCGTGTCGGCAACCGTCGGCACCTGCTTGATCACGCCGATCGCGTTGACGACGACGTCCGGGCGACGAGACGACAGGATCTCGTGCACCGAGCTGCGGTCGCGAACGTCGACGCCGGAGGTCAACCTGTCTCCGAACGTCTCGGCGAACGTGGCGGGGACCCCCTCGAGCGAACGAACGGTTCCGTGCACGTCGAGGTCGGGCCGTGAGCCCAGCTCGTGCATCAGCGCGTGTCCGAGCATGCCGGTGGCACCGAGCACGAGGACGGACATGGCGGGGTGGGCGTCAGGCACGACTGTTGGTCACCTTCGGAGTGGGTTCGGCGTCGTGCGATGCTATCCGCAGTCGAGCTGCTGCCTCGCAGCAGCGGTCACCGCAGTGGGACGTCCGAGGGGGAACGAGCATCGACATCGGTCTTCTGACGCAGTGGTTCGCTCCGGAGCCCGGCGGCGCACTCGTCCCCACGGTGCTGGCGTCCGGTCTCCGATCGCGCGGGCACGACGTCAGCGTCCTGACGGGCTTCCCCAACTACCCCACCGGCGCGATCTACCCGGGATACACCCAGGCCTGGCGGGGCCACGAGCGGCTCCCGGACGGCGTGGTGGTGCACCGGGTCCCGCTGTTCCCCAGCCATGACGGCCGAGCCGTCCCCCGTGGCCTCAACTACCTCTCCTTCGCCGCGTCGGCCGCCACGGCGGCACGGTCGGCACTGGAGTCGCGCGAGGCCCTCTGGGTGTTCAACTCGCCGGGGACGGTCCCTCTGGTGGCCGCGCGCGAGCGCCGACGCAGGGGCCTGCCCTACCTGCTGCACATCATGGACGTGTGGCCCGACTCGGTGCTGGACAGCGGCATGGTCGGGGGACGCGTGGGACGGATGGTCGGCTCGGCGCTCGACCGGGTCGTGGGACGCGGGTACGCCGAGGCGTCGCGCATCGCCGTGACCTCGCGGGGCCAGGCAGACCTGCTGGTCTCCCGCGGGGTGCCCCCCGCCAAGGTGGAGTACTGCCCGGTGTGGGTCGACGAGGACGTCTTCCGTCCGCGACCCCACGACCGGAGCGTGCTGCCCGAGGGCCTGCGCGACTCGGGCCGCATCGTGATGTACGCCGGCGCGATCGGTCACGTGCAGCAGCTCGACGTCGCGGTGCGAGCGGCCGTGGCGGTGGCGGGGACCGGACTGCAGCTCGTCCTCGTCGGGTCGGGCATCGCCGAGCAGGGCCTCCGCGACCTCGTCGACGAGCTCGGTGGCACCAACGTGCACTTCCTCGGCAGGTGGGCACCGGAGGAGATGGGCCGGCTGGGCGCCGCCGCCGACGCCCACCTCGTCTCGCTGGCCGACACGCCGTTGCTCCGCATCACCATGCCGAGCAAGCTCCCCGCCGTCCTCGCCATGGAGCGCCCGGTGGTCATGTTCGGGTCCGGCGACGCTGCCGACGTCGTGCGCGACTCCGGAGGCGGTCTGTGCGCCACCGACCTCGACGGGCTGATCGACTCCTTCGACACCCTCGCCGGTGCGACGGACACGCAGCTCGCCGAGTGGGGGAGCGCCGGTCGGCGACGCTACGAGGAGGAGTTCTCCCTCGCCCGCGGACTCACGGCGGTCGAGCACATGCTGGCGGACATCGTCGGTCCCTGAGCGGGCACCGATCGCCGGATCAGGCGTTGACGCTGCTCGTGCGCCCGACGAGGTGTGGCATGGCGACATACGCGCCGCCCAGGATCATCCACGTGACCGCGAGTGCGATCGGGGGCAGTGCGGCGCTCGCGACGAAGGCGGCGCCGAACAACGCCGTGACGATCGCCGGGAGTGGTGATCCCGGCACCGTGGTGAGGCGCTGGTAGACGTGCTCTCGATGTGCCTCCATGAGGGACTCGCCCCGCCGGGCACGCCGCACGAGGGTCAGGCTCGTGTCGAGCAGGACGAGCACCGTCGGCGCCAGGCACCAGGCGTAGCGGTCGGTCGTCAGCACGCCGACCAGCCCAAGCCAGGCGACGAGGAAGCCCGTGGAGTAGCTGCCGACGTCCCCCAGGAAGATCCGAGCCACGGGGAAGTTCCACGGCAGGAACCCCGCGGCTGCTCCCAGCAGCACCGAGCCGCCGACGAGCAACGTCGGCTCGGACTCCGCCCAGCCAACCCAGGCGAAGGTCGCGCCGGCGATGAGCGCGCTGAGTCCGGCGAGACCGTTGGAGCCGTCCATGAAGTTGAAGACGTTGACGTATCCGGTGAGCCAGAGCGTCGCCGCTGCGGTGACGGTGATCCCCACCGCGAGGTCCATGTCGAGCGCACGGACGAGCACGGCCGCGGCGAGCGCCGCGACCACCACCTGGGCCACCAGCCGGAGCAGGGCCGGCAGCGAGCGCACGTCGTCGACGAACCCGAGGACGGCCAGCGCGACAGCCGCCGCCAGGCCGATGGCCAGCTGCTGGTCCGGGGCGCTCACCAGCAACCCGGTGAGCAGACCGGCCACGACGCCGATCCCCCCGCCACGCGGAACCGGGCGGGCGTGAGAGGACCGGTGGTTCGGCACGTCGACCACACCCAGCCGCGGCAGCAGCGCGGCGACGACTCCCGTGACGACGACCGATGCGAGGGCGGCGGCCGCGACGGTGGTCGCGTCCATCAGGACAGCAGTCGGGTGAAGGCGGGGAGGCCTTCGAGCACGCCGCACACCTCGTCGATGTCGAGGCGCTGGGTGTTGTGCGAGTGGTAGTCGCCGGTGTGCTCGACGACGTCGCCCTCCTCGAAGTACTGGCTGTAGTTCAGGTCGCGGGAGTCCACGGGCACGCGGAAGTAGTCACCTTGGTCGGACCCACGGTGCAGCTCCTCCTCGGTGGCAAGGGTCTCATAGAGCTTCTCGCCGTGCCGGGTGCCGATGACCTCGATGCGGTCCTCGGCTCCCAAGAGTCGCGCGACCGCCTTGGCCAGCGTCTCGATGGTGGAGGCCGGCGCCTTGCGGATGAAGAGGTCGCCGGGCTTCGAGGCACGGAAGGCGTGGTCGACCAGGTCGACCGCCTCGTCCAGCGACATGAGGAAGCGGGTCATGCCCGGGTCGGTGACCGTCATGGGCTTGCCGGCGCGCAGCTGCTCGACGAAGAGGGGGACGACGGAGCCGCGGGACAGGAGCACGTTGCCGTAGCGCACCGTCGAGACGACCGTCGTGGACGTCGGGTTGTTGCGGGCGAAGGCCTGGGCGGTCTTCTCCATGAGGGCCTTGCTGTGTCCCATCGCGTTGACGGGGTAGACGGCCTTGTCCGTGCCGAGGCAGACCACGCGCTCGACACCGTTCGCGTTGCTCGCCTCGATGACGTTGGCCGAGCCCAGGACGTTCGTGCGTACGGCCTCGAGGGGGAAGAACTCGCAGGACGGCACCTGCTTCAGCGCGGCGGCGTGGAAGACGTAGTCGATGCCACGCGTCGCGCGCTCGACGCTGTCCCGGTCACGCACGTCGCCGAGGTAGAAGGAGACCCGGCTGTCGTTCACCAGGCGTCGCATGTCGTCCTGCTTCAGCTCGTCGCGGCTGAGGATGCGCACCTCTCGCGCGTCCCGCTCGAGAAGGTGGCGGACCATCGTGGATCCGAAGGACCCGGTGCCGCCGGTCACCAGCACCGATCGCTGGGAGAACTCGCTCACGTCAACCTCACTGTTCGAACGGGTGCGCTCATGCGCCTGAGACCTTACAAGGAGGCGGGCGGGCGGAGAGATTCCCCGCGCCTCGCCGGTTCGGGGGCCACGTCCGGCCGCCGTATGATCGGCTGATGCTCGGAAAATTGGGGGAGTTCGCTGCGTCGCGCCTTGCGCCCGTGTGGGTGACGGCGTGCGTCGCTGCGGTGATGGGGCCCTACCTCGTCTCCGGACTGAGGACGGAGCAGCTCGCCTTCTACGGGTCCGCGGCCTTCGTGGTGCTCACCCAAGCCCGCTCGCTGCTCCGCGTGCTCGCCCCGGTGCGGTGGTTGCTCGCCGTCTGGGGCGCCTATGCCGTCATCGCCGTGGTCGGTGGGCTCCTGCCCGTCGACAACGCCACTCCGTGGGAGTCCGGCTCGCTCCTGGCGGGGCTCGACAACGCCCTCCTGCCGCTCGCGACGATCGTGACGGTGGCGTACTGGTGCTCGGTGCACCCCCTTCCTCGGATCATGGCCGCTGTCGCCAGGACCCTCGTCGTGGTGATGTCGCTCAACGCGGTCGTGGCCCTGGTCGGGTGCGTCCTCGGTCTGGGGTCGCTGCCGTGGCTGCGGCGGTTCTGGGCGGCGGACGGGTCGTCGACCTACGTCGCCGAGCTCGCCCAGCAGATGGGTCGCTTCAGCGGGGTCTTCAACCAGCCGGCGGAGGCAGGCATCGCCTACACGCTCGCGGCCTTCTCGCTCGCCTATCTCCAGAAGCGCGGTCTGACGTCCCCGACGTGGGCGACGGTGGGCTGGGTCCTCGTCGTCGTGGGCGGGATGCTGACGCTCTCGAAGGTCTTCGTCGGCGGACTCGTCATCGCCCTCGTCCTGGTCCTGGCCTACCGGACGCGCGTCGTGCGCACGGGCGTGGTGGCCGTCGGCACGGTCGCCGCCATGGTCGCGCTGAGTGCAGCCGGGTGGTTCGCCTCGTGGGGTGCGAGCACGATGGTCGGCTGGTACCGCTCGAGCATCGAGGCCGGCGACTCGCCTCTCTACACGCTGACCGCGGGTCGCTTCGGAGCGGCGGGCACGACCGGACCGCCGAGCATCGCCGTCCCGGTCGCGCCGACCGAGGGCGCGACGGGTGGCGTCGACGCCGGCGCTGAACCGGCCGCGGCCCTGCCGACCGGCGTCGGTGAGCTGGCGCGGGTGATCTACGACGAGCACCCCGTCTTCGGTGTCGGGGCTCGCGGGCTGCAGGTCGCCTACGACTCGGCCTGGTCCGAGGCGCTGGTCGTCGGCGGGCTGGCGGGGCTCGCGCTGGTGGTGATCGCGCACCTGCTGGTCGTGGGGTCGTCACTGCTGCGCATGCGCGCCCTCGATCGGGTGCACGCGCTCCTCCTCGCCGCCGTGCTGGTCCTGACGCTCGCCGGCTCGATGGGGATGCCGGCGCTCACTGGCAACCGGGAGAGCACGCTCCTGTGGATCTTCCTCGTCACGCTGGGATTCGCCGGCAGGACCGAGAGCACACGCCTCGACGAGGAGCACGCACAGGAGGTGGACCCGTCAGCGTACGGCGATCGCCGCCCGGCGACCCCGGCTGGAGCGACGTCGACCGACGCCTGACGTCGGCTCGAGGTCGGCGGCCTCGACCACCACCCGCTGTCGAGCGGTCGCGACCACGAGCGTCAACGACCACCACCCGAGCGGCACGGTGAGCATCGGTTCGGTGATGCCCGAGACCAGGAGCGCCACGAGCACGAGGAGCACCAGCCGGCCGGACTCGTCGGTCCGCAGGCCGCGCCTGCGGACCTCGCGCACGGCGTACGCCACCATGACGAGGGCGATGGTGACGCCGAGGACCCCCAGCTCGGGCAGGACGTCGACGAAGAAGTTGTGACCGTGCGGCAGGGCGTAGTCGGCTCGGACGTAGATGTCGTTGGCCACGTCGTTGGGTGGCGTCGGGTCCCACGGGTGCTCCCAGACCGCGCCCCACCCGGAACCGATCAGGGGAGCCCGGTCGAACGTCGACTCGATCGCCGCCCTCCAGAAGGCCGCGCGGCCGGAGAAGGTGGACAGCTCCTTGCCGAGGAGCACGGTGGTGACCAGGAGGCCGACGACGAGCACGAGCCCGATCGCGGCCGTCCACAGGAGGACCACCCGCCGGCGGGCGTTCCGCAGGCGCGGCCACGCGCTGACCAGCACCGCTGCAACCACGATGCTGAGGACCGACACGTAGCCGGTGCCCGACGCCGCCGCGACGACTCCAGCACCCTGCATGCACAGCGCCCCGATCCACAGGGCGAGTGCGCCGGCACCTCGGGGAACGCCGAGCGCGAGCGTCGCCGCCAGCGACACGGCCAGGGTGTAGGCGAGAATGTTCTCGTTGGTCCCGATGCCGGCGATCTCGGCCCCGCCGATCGGCGTGTTCGAGGCGCCTGGGACCTCGAGGGCGTACGCGTACAGCGACAGGAACGCCACCGAGACGCCGCCGAGCGCGAGTCCCCAGCACACCACCACCGGCTCGCAGTTGGCCGCAACGATGACCGCGAGGGCGGTCATCTGGAGATAGACCGTGTTGGAGACGTCGGTGTGGAAGTCGTTGATCGTCCAGAGCTGGGACAAGAGGCACAGTCCCAGGAACAGCAGCCAGGGCCACGGCACACGCGGCAGGCGCAGCCACAGCAGGCTGATGACCACCACGATCTTCGTCCAGATCATGGCCTCGCCCAGTGACAAGTAGAAGCTCGGGATGAACACGACCGGGTTGGACATCCAGACGAACGTCGCGCCGATGAGCGCCGTCCACCACCATCCCTGCGCGGTGTCGTACGACGCCCGGGGCCGTCGGGCGTGCCAGTCCACGAGCGCAGAGAACAGCTGCCGGGGGCGACTCACGTCACCGGCAACAGCGTGCTGCGGCATGGTTTCGAAACTCCGGTCGGTCCGTGCTGGCTCGTCGCGGCCCTGGAGACCGGCGCCCCAGCGTAAGGGCAGCCAGCGTCGCGTCGGTGATCCTCGGGCTCACTCCCGCTGCCGGTTGCGCTGCCGCTGCTTCCTCAATCGCTCCTCGAGCTCGGCGATCCGCTCGCGCAGCGCCACCACCGCCTCGTTGACGGTCACGAGGTCGCGGGCCGCCTGCTCGTTGAGCCCGGCGAACCGGAACTTCTCGGCCCGCTCGTCGAGCAGCGCCTGGCGCAGGTCGCGTACGTCCTGCGCGGCCCCGGGCGGCAGCAGGGCGACCTCCCGGTCGATGGTCGCCAGGACCGCCGCGCGGCCGGCGGCCCAGTGGTCCGCGTCGTGCAGGTGGCGCGAACCCTCGCCGTCGGTCCACACGCGGTAGACCGCCGTCACCGCCGGGGTGCTCGTCACCCCGGCCACGGCAGCGGCGCGGACGAGGAACTCCCAGTCCTCGGTGGTGTCGAGCGCCTCGTCGAAGCGGTGCCCGAGGTCGGCGAAGACACCCCGCGGGACGGCGAACGTCATGGGGGGCGACTCGTTGTCGTGCAGGTGGTCCACGAGGCTGAAGAGGGCGGGCCAGACCGGGTGCGCGGGTCCGACCTCGACCGGCGCCGGCCCGGCAGCAGCGTCGACGGTCTCGGGCCGCACCTCCTGCGCCAGCGCGACGGAGCGGAGGACGGTGCCAGGGCCCTGTGCCTCGGCCTCCGCGAAGGCGGCGACCCAGTCAGCCGTCACCGCGTCGTCGTCGTCGAGCATCACGGCATACCGACCGCGGGCGGCCTCGAGGGCGTCGTTGAGCGGGGCCGACCGGCCGGGGCGCTCGACCTCCAGCACCCGGGTCCTCTCCCGGAGCCACGCGGGCATCTCCCCGACCAGCACGCGCACCGCGTCGAGTGCCTCGGGGGCCAACCGGTGGCAGGCGAGGACGAGCTCGAAGTCGCGCGACGACTGCCCGGCCAGGCAGGTGAGCGTCTCCTCGAGGCACTGCAGCCGGGTGCCCTGGGTCCGGGTGAGCACCGTCAGGAGCGGCCGCTGCTCCAGGTCCGGCGGCAGCTCGGGCGGCGTGAGCCCGGTGCGGAGCAGCAGCTGGTGCAGCGGCGTGGCGGGCAGGGACGCGGGGTGACCGTAGGGCGGCGGTCCGGCGTGGCCGGGCTCGACCGGGGCGGCGCTGCCATCGGGGCGACGGTCGGCGAACACCGCAGCGGAGACGAGTCGTCGTACGTCGGATCCGGCGCTGCGCAGCGCGGTGACCGCTTCGGCGGCGGAGCGCCCGCCATCCGGCCCGGCGCCCGCCGGGAGCGCCACGCACAGCACCGGAGCCGCGGAGGGTTCTGCGTCCGGGCCGGCCGCGGTCGCGGCGAACGGGAGGACCCGGGTCTCGTGGGCCGTCCCGCTCCGTGCCGCCGCCGCCACCAGGCGCTGGAGCGAGCGCGGCGCCGCGAGGTCCGCCGCGGAGGCGAGGACGCGCACGTCCGCCGCCCGGGGGTCGTCGGTGAGGTCGACCGCGGCGAGCCGGCACCACTCGGCGAGCTCGGCAGGCGCGGCGGTCCGGTCGACGAGGTGCAGCGAGCGGCTCGATGCGACGACGCGGCCCAGGGCCTCGACCCAGGCTCGGAGGCGGTCGGGCGAGCCGCGCCCCGACAGGTGGAGGGCCACGGTCGGGTCAGTCACTCGGTCCCTCCTGGGTGCGCGGCGACGCTGGGTCGAGCGCCGACTCTAGGCCATCGCCGGTGGCCCCTGAGACGCCCGCCAACCCGCCGCAGCACCCGCCGTAGGGTTTCCGCCATGACCGAGACCCCGTCCGTCGCCGACCTCCTCAAGCAGGTGCAGGGGTACGGCGCGTGGGCGGTCATCCGCCGCAAGGCCGCCCCCACCGTGGGCCTGGTCGGCGGCACCCCGCACGAGGTCGCGAGCCTGCTCGACATCCCGCTGGAGAGCGGGGCGCCGGAGCCCGGGCGCAGCGCCGACCGGCTGGTCGCGGTGCCGTTCCGCCAGGTGCGCGAGCGCGGCTTCGCGGCCATCGACGACGGGACGCCGCTGACGGTCGTGGACATCGAGGCCGAGCACGAGGTGTCGGTCGACGACCTGCTCGCCGCACTGCCGGACGTGCCCGTCGAGTTCGCCGACCGCGGTGGCTTCACGACCTCCGACGAGGACTACGGCACGGTCGTCGAGGCGATCATCCGCGACGAGATCGGCCAGGGCGAGGGCGCCAACCTGGTGATCGGGCGGCACTACCGCGCCGTGCTCGCCGACTGGGACGCCACCCGGGCGCTCACCGTGCTGCGCCGGCTGATGGAGCGCGAGCGCGGTGCCTACTGGACGTTCTGCTTCTTCACCGGCGAGCGCTTCCTCATCGGCGCCAGCCCCGAGCGGCACGTGTCCGTGCGCTCCGGCGACGTCCGGATGAACCCGATCTCCGGGACCTTCCGGGTGCGCGCCGCCGACGACGAGACCCGCTACGTCAAGGACCGGCTGCTGGAGTTCCTCGCCGACGAGAAGGAGGTCTTCGAGCTCTTCATGGTCGTCGACGAGGAGCTGAAGATGATGTGCGACATCTGCCAGGAGGGCGGCCAGGTGCTCGGGCCGTTCCTCAAGCCGATGACCCACCTCATCCACACCGAGTACCTCCTCGCCGGCCGCTCCGACCGCGACCACCGCGAGATCCTGCGCGACACGATGTACGCCGCCACGGTGACGGGCGCGCCGGTCGAGAACGCCTGCCGGCTGATCGCCGACTACGAGCCTGAGGGTCGGGGCTACTACGGCGCCGCGCTGGCCCTCTTCGGCCGCTCGCCCGACGGAACGCCGACGATGGACAGCCCGATCCTCATCCGCACCGCCGACGTCTCGCCGGAGGGCGAGCTCAAGGTCACCGCCGGTGCGACGCTGGTGCGCGACTCCGACGCCGCCTACGAGGTCGCCGAGACGCGGGCCAAGGCCGGCGGCATCCTCAGCGCCTTCGGACTGGCGCCGGCGGCGACCTCCGACGGCGCGGACATCGCCGAGCTCGCGCGGGACGAGGACGTCGTACTGGCGCTGGGCTCTCGCAACCAGCGGCTCTCGCGCTTCTGGCTGACCGACCAGGCCGGCGAGCCGGCCGACCCGGGGCTGGCCGGTCGCAGCGTGGTGATCCTGCACGGCGAGGACGACTTCGTGAACATGCTGGTCCACGTGCTCGGGGTCTTCGGGATGACCGCGCGCGTCGTGCGGCACGAGGACTACGTGGCCGGTGCCTTCGACGGGGCCGACCTGGTGATCGTCGGCCCCGGCCCGGGCGACCCGCGCGAGGGCGAGCACCCCAAGATCGCGTCGTTCCGCCGGGCCGTCGACGACCTGCTGGCCTCGGAGCAGCCGTTCCTCGCGGTCTGCCTCGGCCATCAGACGCTGTGCGAGCGGCTCGGCCTCGACCTCGGCTACAAGGACGTGGTGTTCCAAGGCACGCAGTCGCCGGTGCGCCTCGACGGCCGCACCGAGCGGGTGGGGTTCTACAACACCTTCGTCGGCCGCGTCCCGGCCGGCGGCGCGCTGCCCGAGGGCGTACGCGTGGAGGCAGACGAGGCCACGGGTGACATCCACGCCGTCGTCGGTCCGCACTACCGCGGCATCCAGTTCCACGCCGAGTCGATCCTCACCGAGAACGGCTACGACCTGCTGCACACGGCGGTGCGCGACCTCCTGGCCGGCGCGGTCGGCTAAAGTGCACTGATCTACTGGACAATGATGCTCGGCGTGGCAGGCAACCGATCGCGGTCGTGACGCGTCACTCTGTACAGCCAGCTCGGGACACGACGGGGGAGACGTGCAGCACTTGAAGCGAGCCTGGGCGGGCCTGTGCCTGCTCGCACTCATCACCGGCACCGCGGCGTGCGGGTCGGGTGACGGGTCCGTCCCGCCCGACGGCGTCCGCCCGCCGGCCACGACGAGCAACGTCTCGTCCGTCGCCGAGGTGGCGCCGGCGTCGAGCAGGGCCGGGCGCCCCAACATGGTCGTGGTCGTCCTCGACGACTTCTCGATGGACCTCGTCCAGACGATGCGCTCCATGCAGCGGATGCGCAGGACCGGCGCCAGCTATCCCTGGTCCTTCGTCACCGACTCGCTGTGCTGTGTGTCCCGGTCGAGCTTCTTCACCGGGCAGTACCCCCACCAGACCGGCGTCCTGACCAACACCTCGCACCAGGGCACCTCGACGCTCGGCGGCTGGCCGGCCTACGACGTGCACGGCAACCCCGAGCGCGCCTTCAACGTGCGGCTGCAGGAGGCCGGCTACAACACCGGCTTCGTCGGCAAGTTCCTCAACGAGTACGAGTGGTCGCCGGGTCGGGCGCTGCCGCCGGTGGTGCCGGGCTGGAGCACCTTCAACACCGTCTTCGGCTCCGCCTACGACGGCTGGGACTTCGCCAGCACGTCGCTCGTCGACCAGCGCCTCCAGCTGACCCAGCACCTCGCCCCGCCCGCGAGCGCCAGCAACGCCGACAAGGACCGGGCCTACGCCGGCACCGTCATCGGCGACCTGGCCATGGACTTCCTCACCCGCGGCGAGGCGGCGGACGCGCCGTACTTCCTCGAGGTGGCGCTGTACGCCCCGCACAACCGCACCAACCCGAAGGGCCACTATCCCGGCGACCCGCTCTTCCCGCCGATGTTCCGCGACCGCACCGGCGAGCGCAGCTGCGGGCGGGTCGCGTGCCGCAAGCTGACCGTCGACGACCTGCCCGGCCACGGCGACGACCGCAGCGACAACCGGCCGCGGTTGGCCAACGGCAAGGTCGGCCGGGCGTGGAACACCGCCGGCACGCTGTCCGCAGCCGTCGCCGTGCGGGACCTGCGCGACCGCGCGCGGATGGCCCGGTCCGCCGACCGGCTCATCACGCGGATCCTCGACTCCGTCGGCCCCGACACCTACGTCGTGCTCACCTCCGACAACGGGTTCCACCTCGGCCAGAACGGCATGGGTCGCGGCAAGGGCACGCCGTACGACACCGACGTCCGGGTGCCGCTGCTGGTCACCGGCCCGGGCGTCGTGCCGGGCAAGCGGCGCGAGGTCACGAGCAACATCGACCTCGCCTCGACCTTCGAGGAGCTCGCCGGCCTGGTGCCCGCGCCGTTCCGCAGCGGCCAGTCGCTGGTGCCGACGTTCGCGCAGCCGAAGCTGGTGCGACAGGGCTACGCGTTCCTCGAGCACACCCAGCAGACGCTCACCGGAGGAGATCCCGACGCCGCCTTCACCGGCTCCGAGCTCGACCGGATCCCGTCCTTCACCGCGGTGCGCAGCCGGACCGCGCTGCTGGCGCGCTTCGACCTCGACCCGCGGGCGAAGCGGACGACCTGGGGCTACGAGTTCTACCGCTACACCGGCAAGGAGTACGAGGTCGCCAACGAGGTGACGAGGAGGAAGCACCGTGACGAGGTCGCCGTGCTGATGGCCAAGCTGGCCGCCTTCGACGCGTGCGGCGTGGCCGGGGACCAGCCGGTGCCGGCCGAGTGCCGCACGCTTCGGCAGTAGGCGCCGTCCTCCCGCCGGCCTCCCGCGGGATGCCCTAGCCTCGGCGGGTGACGCCGGACGTGATCGTGGTGGACCACCACGACTCCTACACGTGGAACCTGGTGCACCTCGTCGCCCGGGTCACCGGCGTGCTGCCCCGCGTCGTGCAGCACGACGAGGTGACGGCCGACCACGTGCTCGCGCACTCCCACGTGGTGCTCTCGCCCGGGCCCGGCCACCCCGCGGACCCCGCCGACTTCTCCGTCGGCGCCGCGGTGCTGCGCGCCGGGAGCCGCCCGGTGCTGGGGGTCTGCCTCGGGATGCAGGGCCTGGTGACGGCGTACGGCGGCACCGTCACGCGGCTGGAGCCGGCACACGGCGAGGTCGCCACCATCCGGCACGACGGCGCCGGCGTCTTCGACGGCGTGCCGCAGGACTTCGCGGCCGTGCGCTACCACTCGCTCGGCGCGGTCGCGCTGCCGCCGGGGCTGGTCGCGACGGCGTGGAGCGAGGACGGCGTGGTGATGGGCGTACGGCACGTCGACCTGCCGCTCGAGGGCGTGCAGTTCCACCCCGAGTCGGTGCTCTCGGAGCACGGCGAGGCGATCGTGCGGAACTTCCTCTCGTGAGCGACCCGGTCCCCTTCTTCCGCGATGTCGCGGCCCGGCACGCCCGGTGCTTCTGGCTCGACGGCGGCGGTGCCCGCGAGTGGTCGGGTCGGCGCTCGATCATCGGCTGGCTCGAGGACGACGACGTGTCGCTGACCTGGTCGGCGGCTCGGCGGGAGGTCCGCGAGCACTCCGGCGGGACGTCGAGGGTCGTCGGCGACGACGTCTTCGCGGTCCTCGAGGAGCGGATGCGCCCCGGCGAGCAGTGGTTCGGCTACCTCGGCTACGCCTCGCGCCCCGACCTCCCCGCCGAGCCCGACGCCCTCCTCCCCGACGCGATGTGGATGCGGCCGCGGGAGGTGCGGGTGTTCGAGCACGGGGTCGGTCCTTCTATGTCTGTGGTTTCCCCGCATATGCGGGGAAACCCGAACATCTCGAGGCGTGCACACCCCCAGAAGCTCGAAAGTGCCTCGGGCAGTCGGGGCCCGACGCCCCCGCCCGAGTCGTACGCCGCCGCCTTCGCGCGCGTCCAGGAGCACCTGCGCGCGGGCAACTCCTACGAGGTCAACCTGACCCACCGCCTGACCCGCGTCGCCGACCTCGACCCGGTGACGGCGTACCTCCGGCTGCGCGAGCTCAACCCCGCGCCGTACTCCGGGTTCCTCCAGCACGACGTCGCGGACGCGCGCGGGTGGCTGCTGTCGAGCTCGCCGGAGAGGTACGCCCTCGTGACGCCCGACCGGCACCTGGAGACCAAGCCGATCAAGGGGACCACCCCGCGCGGCGACACGGCCGAGGAGGACGAGGCGCACCGCACCCGCCTGGCCGCCGACCCCAAGACGCGCGCGGAGAACCTGATGATCGTCGACCTGCTGCGCAACGACCTCTCGCTCGTGTGCGACGTCGGGTCGGTCGAGGTGCCGGCGCTGATGGAGGTCGAGTCCTACGAGTCGGTGCACCAGCTGGTCTCCACCGTGCGCGGGCACCTGCGCGAGGGCGTGACGACGGTGGGCGCGCTGCGGGCGCTGTTCCCGGCCGGGTCCATGACCGGCGCACCCAAGCTGCGCACGATGCAGGTCATCGAGGAGGTCGAGTCGTCACCACGCGGGGTGTACGCCGGCGCGTTCGGCTGGATCAGCGGCGACGGCCCGGCGGACCTCGGGGTCGTCATCCGGTCGCTCACGACCGACGGCGGCGGGACGTGGACGCTCGGCACCGGCGGGGGCATCACGGTGAAGTCCGACGTGGCCGAGGAGTGGGCCGAGTCGGAGTGGAAGGCCGAGCGGCTGCTGCGCGTGTTCGAGTGAGCTGTGCACCCGAGTTCCGTGCTTATGGGTGGAGATCTCTACCTGTAAGGACGGTGGTCACCGGATATCCGGGGACTCCAGAGAGCCCGCAGCCCCCACCGACTCCACCCCCGCCACCCCCGGCAGCGACACCACGAACCGGGCGCCGCCGCCCGGCGCGTCCGACACCTCGACCTGCCCGCCGTGGCGGTCGATGACCTGCCGCACGATGGCGAGGCCGAGGCCCGAGCCGGGCATGGCCCGCGACTCCTCCGCGCGGTAGAACCGCTCGAAGACGTGCGGCCGGTCGGTCTCGGCGACGCCCGAGCCCTCGTCATCCACGGTCAGCACCCCGTCGGCCAGGCGGACGGTGACCGTGCCGTCCGGAGGGCTCCACTTCGCGGCGTTGTCGAGGAGGTTGGTCAAGGCGCGCTCGAGGCCGTTGGAGTCGCCGACGACCCGCCACGCCGCCAGGTCGACGTCGAACGACACGCCGTGGGCGCGACGGCGTACGCGCGTCACCGCCCGCTCGACGACGTCGGCGAGGTCCACCTCGGCGACCACGCGGGTCGTGGGCTCGTCGCGCGCCAGCTCGACCAGGTCGCCGACGAGCGCGCTGAGCTCCTCGATCTGGCCGCGCACGTCGTCGAGCAGCTCGAGCCGCGTCTCCGGCGGCAGGGCGGAGTTGCCCTCGGCCTGGCGCAGCAGGTCGAGGTTGGTGCGCAGGGAGGTCAGCGGCGTCCGCAGCTCGTGGCTGGCGTCGGCCACGAGGCGGCGCTGCCGGTCGCGGGAGGCGGCGAGCGCCAGGAGCATCTGGTTGAACGCCGTGGCGAGGCGGGCGACCTCGTCGTCGCCCTCGACGCGCAGCGGCGTCAGGTCCTCGGTGACCGCGATGTGCTCGACGGCGGAGGTGAGTCGTCGGACGGGCCTGAGCCCGTTGCGTGCCACCAGCCACCCGACCATGAGGGCGGTCAGCACCCCGAGGGCGCCGAAGGTGAAGAGGACGCCGCCGAGCTTCTCCAGCGTGCGGTCGTTGGGGGCGAGCGGCTGCGCGAGCATCAGCGCGGGGCCGCCCGGGGACGGCACGGTCGCGACCCGGAAACGCTCACCCTCGGCGGTCACGAGGGTGCGCACCGACCAGTCCCGGTCCCCGGCCGCCACCTCGAGCTCCGGGCGACCGACCGTGAAGTTCGGGATGTGGTCGCCGGCCATGCCGCGACCCTCGGCGTTGAGGAAGATGATGCGCACGTCGGCCGCACCCAGCACCCATGCCGGCGTCCCCTGGGCGGTGGCGTCGCGGAGGTCGCTGAACGCGGCGGCCTTGTGGGCGCGGTTGAGCAGCGACTGGTCGAGCGAGCTCATCAGCTGCTGCCGCATCACGAGGTACGCCGTGAGCGCGAGGATGGCGATCGTGATGCCCAGCGTGACGGTGGTCAGCACCGCGACGCGCGACGCGAGCGACCTGCGGTAGTGCCAGCGTGTCGGGGGCCAGGTGCCCGAGGAGCTCATGATTCCTTCAGCACGTAGCCGACGCCGCGCACGGTCTGGATGAGCCGCGGCTCGCCGTCCGCCTCGGTCTTGCGGCGCAGGTAGCCGACGTAGACCTCGAGGGAGTTGGCGCTGGTCGGGAAGTCGTAGCCCCAGACCTCCTCCAGGATGAACGAGCGGTCGAGCACCCGGCGCGGGCGCCGCAGGAACATCTCCAGCAGCGTGAACTCCGTGCGGGTGAGCTCGATCGGCCGGCCGCCGCGCGACACGTCGCGGCTGGACACGTCCATGGTGAGGTCGGCGAAGGTCAGCACCTCGCCGTCGGCGTCGGGGTCCGGCACGACGCGGCGCAGCAGCGCCCGCAGCCGGGCCAGCAGCTCCTCGAGCGCGAACGGCTTGGTGAGGTAGTCGTCGGCGCCGGCGTCGAGGCCCTCCACCCGGTCGCCCACGGCGTCGCGGGCGGTGAGGACCAGCACGGGTACGTCGTTGCCCGCCGCGCGCAGCGCCCGCGTGGTCTCGATCCCGTCGAGGCGCGGCATCATCACGTCGATCACCACCACGTCGGGCTGGTGCGCACCGATGGCGACGAGGCCCTCGGCGCCGTCCGCGGCGAGCACGACGTCGTAGCCGTTGAACTCCAGCGAGCGGCGCAGCGAGTCGCGGACGGCGCGGTCGTCGTCGACGACCAGCACGCGGGACCGGGACTCGTTCACAGCGCAAGGATGCCAGCCGCGCCTGAGCGCACGCTGAGCGTCGCGGCGGCCGGCCGGTTGACTACGCTCGGCGGCATGGATCGCCGACTCGCGCTCGTCCGTCGTCCGTCGCCGTCCCTGGCAGACGGGCTGGTCACCCACATCGAGCGGGCCCCGGTCGACCTCGACCTGGCGCTGCGCCAGTGGCGGGCGTACGTCGACGCGTTCACCGAGCACGGCTGGGAGGTCGTCGAGGCGCCGGCCTCCGACGCGCACCCCGACGGCGTCTTCATCGAGGACCCGGTGTTCGTGCACGGGGACCTCGCCGTGCTGATGCGCCCCGGCGCCGAGGAGCGGCGCGGCGAGACGGAGGGGCTGGCGGACCTGCTCGCCGCCCGCGGCTACCGGATCGCCGCGATCGAGGCGCCGGGGACCATCGACGGCGGCGACGCGCTGACCCACGGCGACCAGGTGTGGGTGGGCCTCGGCGGTCGCACCAACCAGGCGGGCGTCGACCAGCTGGCCGCGCTGCTCAGCGAGCTCGGCGCCACCGTCACCGGCGTACCCGTCACCAAGGTGCTGCACCTCAAGTCCGCGGTCACGGCCCTGCCCGACGGCACCGTCATCGGCCACGAGCCGCTGGTGGACGACCCGGGCGCCTGGCCGCGCTTCCTCGCCGTGCCGGAGGAGCAGGGTGCCCACGTCGTGCTCCTCGGCGACGACCGCGTGCTCATGTCGGCCGCGGCGCCCGAGTCCGCCGCCCTGCTCGCGGCGCGCGGCCTGGACGTGGTGACGGTCGACATCACCGAGTTCGAGAAGCTCGAGGGGTGCGTCACGTGCCTCTCCGTGCGCCTGCGCGGCGCACCCGCCTAGGGCTCGGGTCCGAGGTCAGCCGCCGGCGCCGGCCATCAGGCGTACCGCGCTGCGATCGCCCCGGCCCGGGCGCCGTAGCCGCCGCCGAACATGCACGCGTGCACGAGGAGCGGGAAGAGCTGGTGGAGGCCCATCCGGTCCTCCCAGCCGTCGGCGAGCGGGTGCGCCTCGTCGTAGGCCGCCATCACCCGCGGCAGGTGCGTGAGCCCGAAGAGGTGGAGCATCGCCAGGTCGACCTCGCGGTGGCCGCCGTAGGCCGCCGGGTCGATGACGTGGATGGCGAGGTCCTGGCCCCACAGGCAGTTGCCGTTCCAGAGGTCGCCGTGCAGGCGGGCCGGCGTCTCCTCGGGGATCAGGTCGGCCAGCCGGCCCACGACCGCCTCGACGGCGGCCGCGTCGGGGTCGGTGATCGCACCGCGGTCGCGCGCCAGCTTGAGGTAGGGCAGCACCCGGCGCACGGCGTAGAACTCCGGCCACGACCCGGCCGTCCGGTTGGGCATCGGGAGGCGGCCGATGAAGCCGTCGTGCGCGAGCCCCCACTCCTCCGCGCCGGCGGCGTGGGTGGTGGCGAGCTGCTGGCCGAACGCGACGGCCGCCTCGGGGGGCGTCTTGGAGCTCTGCTCGACCCAGGCCAGGACCACGCAGTCGCTGGCGGCCGCGAGCACCTCGGGCAGCGGGACGCCACCCTCGACCTCGGAGAGCCACCGCAAGCCGGCGGCCTCGGCCTCGAAGAACCCCTCCGGCGCGTGCGGCAGCGTCTTCATCAGCGCCGTCTGGCCGCTCGAGAGCCGCAGCCGGGTCGCGGTGGCGATGTCGCCGCCGGCCACGGGAGCCGTCGCGACCACGGGCGTGCCGAGGAGCTCCTCCGCACGCCGGGCGGCCAGTGGCTGACGGGCCATCAGCCGGGGTCCGCCACCGCGCCGTGCAGTGCCGTCACGATCGCGTCGTTCGTGCGCTCGACCATCGCCAGCACCTCCTCGAAGCCGTCGGCCCCACCGTAGTACGGGTCGGGTACCTCGGCCCCGGGATCGATCGGATCGAAGTCACGGAACAGGCCCACCCGGTCGGTGCGTCCCCGCACGTCGGCCAGGTTGGCCTCGTCCATCACCAGGACGAGGTCGTACGCCTCGGGCCAGCTGGCGTCGTACTGCCGGGCGCGGTGCCGGCTGGGGTCGTAGCCCGCGGCGGTGAGGGTCGCGGCGGCGCGGTCGTCCATCGGGTTGCCGACGTGCCAGCCGCCGGTGCCGGACGAGGCGACCTCGACGCGGTCGGCGAGCCCAGCCTCGACCAGCCGGCGCTCGAGCACGACGTGGGCCGTGGGCGAGCGGCAGATGTTGCCCAGGCAGACCAGGGCGATGCGGTAGCGCCCCGGCGTGCGCGGGGGAGGGAGCTGCGGTGGGTGCTGGGTCACGGGTCAGTCCCGCGCCGGCAGCGCCGTCCGGACGCCCCAGCCGACGACGGTGATGATCAGGGCGCCGACGAGCGCGCTCCAGAAGCCGTCGACGTGGAAGCCGAGGTCGAAGGCGTCGGCGAGCCGCGCGGTCAGCAGCAGCATGAGCGCGTTGATCACGAGCAGCAGGAAGCCGAGCGTCAGGATGATGAACGGCAGCGACAGCAGCTTGATCACCGGCTCGATGAAGGTCGACACCAGGCCGAGGATCAGCGCGACCAGCAGCAGCGGCAGGATCTTGTCCTGCAGCTCGGCCTGCCCGGTGGCGGGCCCGTCGAACCGGATGCCGTCGAGCAGCTGCGCGGCCACAGCCAGGCCGGCGGCGTACGTCAGCAGCCAGGTCACGAAACGCATGCCACGACAGTAGCGGGGGCGCTCGCGGCTAACCTCGCCCGATGGTCTCCATCGGCGGCGTGGGTGTGATGGTGCTCGGCGCCCTCGTGGCCGGGACCGCCGCGGTGCTGCTCGCGCTCGCGCTGCGTGCGCGGCTCGGCACGGTGACCGCGGTGTCCGTGTCCGGGCTCCTCTGGTCGCTGGTCGCCATCGCGCTCGTGACGCTCGTGCCGACCCGTCCCGACGTCGGCATCGTCCCCGCGGAGAGCCGCAGCGAGTCCTGCTCGTGGGACTACGGCGGCCCGACCGGGGCGGCCTTCGAGGTCCTCGGCTTCGACCAGCGCACCCTCAACGTGCTGCTGTTCGTCCCCGCCGGCGCGTTCCTCGTGCTGGCCCTCGGTCGCTGGTGGTCGGGGCTGGTGCTCGCGCCGGTCGGCCTCGGGCTGCTCGCGGCCTACAGCCTCGCCATCGAGCTCACCCAGCTCCAGCTCGCCCGGATCGACCGCGCCTGCGACGTCACCGACCTGGTCGACAACGTCCTCGGCGCGGGCATCGGGTTCGTCGTCGGGCTCGTGCTGCTGCCGGTCCTGACGCCGTGGCGTGGCCGTCGGGCCGATCACTAGGGTGCGGGCATGTCCACCGACGCGCCCCAGCCCCGGCCCAACGTGCTCGCCATCCCTGCGTACGTCGCCGGCAAGCCGCCTGTCGCCCGACCCGGGCTGACGTCCTACAAGCTGTCCTCGAACGAGAACCCCTACCCGCCGCTGCCCGGTGTGCTCGAGGCCGCCACGGCGGCCGCGGCGGAGATGAACCGCTATCCCGACATGGGCAGCACCGCGCTCTACGCCGCCCTCGGCGAGGCGATGGGCGTCCCGGTCGAGCACCTCGCCGCGGCCACGGGGTCCGTCGGGCTGATCTACCAGGTGGTCAACGCCTTCTGCGATCCCGGCGACGAGGTCGTCTACGCCTGGCGCTCCTTCGAGGCCTACCCCATCGCCGTCACGGCCGGCGGCGCGACGAGCGTGCGGGTGCCCGTCACCGCCGACGGCCGCCACGACCTCGACGCGATGGCGGCCGCGGTCACCGACCGCACGAAGGTCGTCATCGTCTGCACCCCCAACAACCCGACCGGACCGGCGGTGACGCAGTCCGAGCTCGACGCGTTCATCGCACGCATCCCCTCCCACGTGCTGGTCGTCGTGGACGAGGCCTACCTCGAGTTCGTGCGGATGGACGACGCCATCGACGGGATCGCGACCTACCAGCGCCACGACAACGTGGTCCTGACCCGCACGTTCTCCAAGGCCTACGGCCTCGCCGGCTTCCGCGTCGGCTATGCCGTCGGGCCGGCGCCGCTGGCCGCCGCGCTTCGCGCGGTCTCGCTGCCGTTCGGGGTCAGCCACGTCGCGCAGGCGGCGGCGATCGCCTCCCTCGAGGCCCGCGACGAGCTCTTCGAGCGGGTCGAGGACCTCGTGGCGCGTCGCGCCGACCTGGTCACCCGTCTCCGGGACGTCGGCTGGGACCTGCCCGACGCCCAGGGCAACTTCGTGTGGTTCCCGCTCGGCGACCGGTCCCTCGACTTCGCGGCCGCGTGCGGCGAGGTCGGGATCTCCGTGCGGCCCTTCGCCGGCGACGGCGTCCGCGTCAGCATCGGCGAGACCGAGGCGTTCGACCGGGTCGTCGAGGTGGCCGCCCGCTTCGCGCCGGCGTAGACGCGAGTACGGTTGAAGAGTGAACGACAAGGCGAGCTACACGACCAAGGGCCAGCCCTTCGAGCGCGACATGTCCTACATCCCCGACCGGGTCCTGGCCGGGGAGCGGTCCGCGGACCCGCTCGACGACCGCTTCCCGAGCGGCTCCAAGGACAGCCCGCGCGACGTGCAGGTGTGGGACGTCGCGCCCGGGCGCTACCGCCTCGTCGCCGCGCGCGCCTGCCCCTGGGCGCACCGCTCGATCATCGTCCGCCAGCTCCTCGGCCTCGAGGACGTCATCTCGTGGGGCGCGCCCGGTCCGACGCACGACGAGCGCAGCTGGACCTTCGACCTCGACCCCGACGGCCGCGACCCGGTGCTCGAGATCGAGCGGCTGCAGGAGGCCTACTTCGCGCGCCAGCCCGACTACCCGCGCGGGATCACCGTCCCGGCCGTCGTCGACGTCGAGTCGGGCGCGGTCGTCACCAACGACTTCCCGCAGATCACCCACGACCTGTTCTTCGAGTGGCGCGAGCACCACCGCCCCGACGCCCCGGACCTGTGGCCCGCCGAGCTCCGCGAGGAGATGGAGGAGGTCATGAAGCGGGTCTTCACCGAGGTCAACAACGGCGTCTACCGCTGCGGGTTCGCCGGCTCGCAGGAGGCGTACGAGGACGCGTACGCGCGGCTGTGGACGGCGATGGACTGGCTCGAGGAGCGGCTCGCCGACCGCCGCTACCTGATGGGTGACGCGATCACCGAGGCCGACGTGCGGCTGTTCACGACGCTGGCCCGCTTCGACGCGGTCTACCACGGCCACTTCAAGTGCAACCGCAACAAGCTCACCGAGATGCCGAACCTGTGGGGCTACGCCCGCGACCTGTTCCAGACGCCCGGCTTCGGCGACGAGGTCGACTTCGACCAGATCAAGCAGCACTACTACGTCGTGCACACCGACATCAACCCGACGCAGATCGTCCCCGCGGGACCCGACCCGGAGGTCTGGCGCACCCCCCACGGACGCGGCTGACCGAGGCCTGAGCGAGGCCTGCAAGGGGTCGCCGCAGCCCCACCCAGATTGGTGCTGGCAGGCTGCGGCCGATACGTTGAGCCCCATCATGTGGTCGGGGTCACACACGCCGACGACCACGCTGCAAGCCGTCGGCGTCCGGCGATCCCGCGACTGCCGCTAGCTGTTGAAGGAGAGTGCGTTGTCCGACCCTGCCTCCCCCCGGAGTGACACCTTCGGCCCCGACCTTGCGGAGGTCTTCGGACCCTCCCAGTCCGACGGTGGCCCCGACCTCGTCCAGCTGCTGACGCCCGAGGGCGAGCGCGTCCACCACCCCGAGTTCGACCACGACTTCTCCGCCGAGGAGCTGCGCGGGCTCTACCGCGACATGGTCCTGACCCGGCGCATCGACGTCGAGGCCACCGCGCTCCAGCGCCACGGCGAGCTCGGCATCTGGGCCCAGCTGCTCGGCCAGGAAGCCGCCCAGATCGGCGCCGGCCGCGCGCTGCGCCCGCAGGACTACGTCTTCCCGACCTACCGCGAGCACGGCGTCGCCTACTGCAAGGGCGTCGACCCGCTGCGGCTGCTCGGACTCTTCCGCGGGGTCGACCAGGGCGGCTGGGACCCCAACGAGAACAACTTCGGCCTCTACACGATCGTCATCGGCGCCCAGACGCTCCACGCAACGGGCTACGCCATGGGCATGCAGCGCGACGGCGTCGTCGGCACCGGCGACCCGGAGCGCGACGCTGCCGTGATCGCCCACTTCGGCGACGGCGCGTCCTCGCAGGGCGACGTCAACGAGGCGTTCATCTTCGCCGCGTCCTACAACGCCCCCGTCGTGTTCTTCTGCCAGAACAACCAGTGGGCCATCTCGGAGCCGATCGAGCGCCAGACCCGGATCCCGCTCTACCAGCGAGCGCTGGGCTTCGGCTTCCCGGGCATCCGCGTCGACGGCAACGACGTGCTGGCGACGTACGCGGTCACCAAGGCCGCGCTGCAGCGGGCGCGCGAGGGCAACGGTCCGTCGTTCGTCGAGGCCTACACCTACCGGATGGGGGCGCACACCACGACGGACGACCCGACGCGCTACCGCCTCAACGACGAGCTCGAGCACTGGAAGCTCAAGGACCCGATCGAGCGGCTCAAGGTCTACCTGCGCCGCAACGGCTTGGTCGACCAGGAGTTCTTCGACAGCCTCGACGCCGAGGCCAAGGAGCTGGGCCACCACCTCCGCGAGGGCTGCAAGGCGCTGCCCGACCCCAAGCCGCTGGACCAGTTCGGCTACGTCTTCAGCGAGATGACCGAGGAGATCGCCGCCCAGCGCGACGGCTTCGCGGCCTACCTCGAGTCGTTTGAGGAGTCCCACGCATGAGCACCGCCACCACGCAGAAGATCACCCTCGCCAAGGGCCTCAACATGGGCCTGCGCAAGGCGATGGAGGACGACGACAAGGTCCTGCTGATGGGCGAGGACGTCGGCAAGCTCGGCGGCGTCTTCCGCATCACCGACGGCCTGCAGAAGGACTTCGGCGAGGACCGCGTCATCGACAGCCCCCTCGCGGAGTCCGGCATCGTCGGCACCGCGGTCGGCATGGCGCTGCGCGGCTACCGCCCCGTCGTGGAGATCCAGTTCGACGGCTTCGTCTACCCCGCCTACGACCAGATCGTGTGCCAGGTCGCGAAGTACACCTACCGCTCGCAGGGCAAGGTGAAGATGCCGATCGTCATCCGCATCCCCTTCGGCGGCGGCATCGGCGCGGTCGAGCACCACTCCGAGAGCCCCGAGGCGCAGTTCGCGCACACGCCCGGCCTCAAGGTCGTCGCCTGCTCCAACCCGGTCGACGGCTACTGGATGATCCAGCAGGCCATCGCCCACGACGACCCGGTGATCTTCCTCGAGCCCAAGCGGCAGTACCACGCCGACAAGGCCGAGCTCGACGAGTCGGCCACCCCCGAGCCGCTGTTCACCTCGCGCGTCGTCCGGCCCGGCACCGATGCCACGGTGCTCGCCTACGGCCCGACGGTGAAGACGGCGCTCAAGTGCGCCGAGGCCGCCGAGTCCGAGGGCCGCAGCCTCGAGGTCATCGACCTGCGCACCCTCTCGCCGCTCGACATGGCGCCGGTCTACGAGTCCGTACGCCGCACCGGTCGCTGCGTGGTCACCCACGAGGCCCACGTCAACCTCGGCATGGGCGCCGAGCTCGCGGCCCGGGTCACCGAGCAGTGCTTCTACTCCCTCGAGGCGCCGGTGCTCCGCGTCGGCGCGTTCGACACGCCCTACCCGCCGTCGCGGATCGAGGAGGAGTACCTCCCCGACCTCGACCGGGTGCTCGACGCCGTCGACCGCAGCTTCTCGTACTGATGGGCTCGTTCCGCTTCGCCGTGTCCGCGTCGCTGGGAGACGGCGCCGTCGTCGTCGTTGCGGCGACCTCCCCCGCTGCGCTCCTCCGGGCGCAGCCCTCCTCCTGCAGGCGCCGTCGCGACGCGGACGGCTCACTGGGCCGTGTTCCTGCCCGAAAGGTCATGTGATGTCTGAGTTCCTCCTCCCCGACGTCGGTGAGGGCCTCACCGAGGCCGAGATCGTCGCCTGGAAGGTCAAGGTCGGCGACACTATCGAGATCAACGACGTGGTCGTCGAGATCGAGACCGCGAAGTCGCTCGTCGAGCTGCCCTCGCCGTTCGAGGGCACCGTCCTGGCGCTGCTCGTCCCCGAGGGCGAGACCGTGCCCGTCGGCACGCCGATCATTTCGATCGGTGCTCCCGGCGAGGAGCCGGCGCCCGCGGCCCCGCAGACCGAGTCCGACCCCTACCTCGGCATGGCCCAGAAGGCCGGCGCGGCGGACGGTGCGGCCACGGCTGCCCCGGCCCAGGTCGACGCGGCCGACATCGACCTGTCCAACCCGGCGGCGTCCGGCTCGATGGAGGGCGCCTCGCTGGTCGGCCGGATCAAGGCCGACCGCGGCCCGATGCGCCGGGCCCGCCGCGGCTCCGCGTCGCCCAGCACCGACGCCGGCGCGCAGACGCAGATGCAGGTGCAGGGCGCCTTCGCGCCCGGCGGCGCCCAGTCCGACGAGGTCATGCCCGCCGACGAGTCCCCGGTGCCCGCCGTCGACCAGCGACGTGCGGCACCGCCGGCGCCCGCCGAGGCGCTGGTCCCGGCGGCCGCGCAGGTCGAGCCCAGCGTCGTACGCGCGCTGGCGAAGCCGCCGGTCCGCAAGCTGGCCAAGGACCTCGGCGTCGACCTCACCACCCTGACCGGCTCCGGCCCGTCGGGCTCGATCACGCGCGACGACGTCCAGGGCGCCGGCTCGCGCGGCGGCTCTGCCGGCGGTGCGAGTGGGGGTGCTGAGTCCGCGGCGGCCGCGTTCAGTGGCGCGGACGCCCCCGGTGCGTCCTACGGCGGCTCGACCCAGCGTGGGCTGTCCGGCGCGGCGTCGGGCGAGCGGGAGACCCGCGAGCCCATCAAGGGCGTGCGCAAGATGATGGCGGCGGCGATGAGCCAGTCGGCCTTCACCAGCCCGCACGTCACCGAGTGGATCACCGTCGACGTGACGGCGGCGATGCAGCTGGTGGCCCGGCTCAAGAAGCGCCCGGAGCTCCGGGACGTCCGGGTCAGCCCGCTGCTGGTCCTGGCTCGGGCGGTCATCCTGGCGATGCAGCGCACGCCGGAGATCAACTCGGTCTGGGACGAGGCGGCGCAGGAGGTCGTCTACAAGCACTACGTCAACCTCGGCATCGCGGCCGCCACGCCGCGCGGCCTGGTGGTGCCCAACGTCAAGGACGCCGACTCCCTGTCGATGACCGAGCTGGCGGCCGCGCTCGGCGAGCTCACCGCCACGGCCCGCGAGGGCCGGACGCAGCCGGCGGAGATGGCGGGCGGCACGTTCACCATCACCAACGTCGGCGTCTTCGGCGTCGACGCCGGGACCCCGATCATCAACCCCGGCGAGTCCGCGATCCTGTGCTTCGGCGCGATCAACAAGCGCCCGTGGGTCGACGAGGAGACCGGCGAGATCGTGGTCCGCGACGTCACCACGCTGGCGCTGTCCTTCGACCACCGCCACATCGACGGCGAGAAGGGCTCGCGCTTCCTCGCCGACGTCGCTGGCATCCTCCGGGACCCCGGCACGGCGCTGCTCTTCTGACCGACCACTACACGTGACCGGGCACTTCGTGCCCGTCCGGCCCCCCGACCGGGCACTTCCTGCCGCACCACGGGCACGAAGTGCCCGGTCGGCGCCGAGGACGGGCACGAAGTGCCCGGTCGCGGGTCAGCGGGCGTGCCAGGCCACCAGGACCTCCGCCTCCCGCTCGGCCGACAAGGCCGTGACGGGCGAGTCGAGGCAGCCGGGGGCGGTCTCGGCGACCGGTCGCAGCCGCAGCCCGGCGGCGACGGCCGGGGCGGGGTCGTGCGCCAGCATCCCGTCGTACTCAGGACGCGGCAGCCACAGCGGCAGCGACCCCTCGCCCGCCCAGGGCGCGACCCCCTGCGCCTCGAGGAACGCGGTGTCGACCCACGTCAGCCCGGGGGAGGCGTCAGCCACGCCCGAGGCCGCCTCGGTGAGCATCCGCTCCAGGGGCATCGGCGTCCCGACGGCGTCGTAGGTGCCGGTGGTGCGGGCCTCGGCGAGGTCGAGCACCCACGCCGCGAGGTCGCGCACGTCGATGACCTGCACCACGTCGGCGGGCGCGCCGGGGGCGAGCACCTCGCCGCCGCGGGCCAGGCGCTGGGGCCAGTAGGCGAAGCGTCCGGTCGGGTCTCCGGGGCCGACGATGAGCCCCGGGCGTACGACGACCGACGAGGCGGCCCGTGACTGCACGAGCTGCTCACAGGCCACCTTCATGCCGCCGTAGGCCTCCGGGTCGACGGCCAGGTCGACGTCGTCGGTGATCGGCTCGAGCAGCGGCTCCATGGCAGCGGAGGAGCTGTCGGCGTAGACGCTGATCGTCGAGACGAAGACCCAGTGCGCGTCGCGCGTGGCCGCGACGGCGCTGCGCACCTGGGACGGCAGCCGGGCGACGTCGACGACGGCGTCCCACCCGCCTTCGGCCAGGGCGGCGGGCGGCTCGTCCGCACGGTCCCACGGCAGGTGCGTGGCGCCGTCGGGCACCGGCCCGGACTCGCCGCGGCACGCGCAGGTGACGTCCCACTCCCTCGTCACGGCCTGGACGGCCACCTCGCGGGACAGGAACCGGGTGCCGCCGAGGACGAGGAGCTTCATGGCCCACACTCCAGCGGGCCGCGGGTCGGGCGGCAAGGGGCTTTCGCTGTGAGCGGAACGGACGAGCGCTTTGTCAGCGAGGTGGTCGCGCTGCGACAATGACCGCCTCGGATCGTGTGTGAGAGGAGCGGGCATGTCCCTCGATGCCGCGACGGCGTCCTCCGGCGAGCCCACCACCGCAGCCCTGCTCGCGCGGGCGCAGCAGGTCGCCGACCAGCTGCAGAGCGAGGCCAGGCAGGAGGCGGAGCGGCTGACCGCCGACCTCGCCCGGCTGCGCGAGGAGGCCCGCCAGCTCCGTGCGGAGGCCGAGCGCGACCGCGCCGAGGCGGGCCGGGCGCGCCGGCAGGCCGAGGAGGTGCTGGCCGGCGCCTCGGAGGAGGCGGCGACGATCGTCGTCGACGCCAACGAGCAGGCAGCCCTGCTGATGAGCTCCGCCTCCGACGCCCGCGACCAGCAGGTGGAGGCGGCCCGCATCGAGGGCGACAAGCTGCGCGCCCAGGCCCGCGACGACGCGGTCGCGCTCCGCGCCGAGTCGCAGGAGCTGCGCGACACCGCGGCCACCGAGAAGTCCATGCTCCTCGTGGCCGCCCGCGCCGAGGCCCACGACACCGTCGACGCCGCCCAGCGGACCGCCGTCCGCCTGGTGGAGGAGGCACGGTCCGCCGGCCAGCAGCACCTCACCTCCGCGACCGCCGAGGCCGAGTCGCTGCGTGCCAGCGCGTCCACGGAGTCCGCCCGGATGCGCGACGAGGCGGCGCTGCACGTCGAGGAGCTGCGGCGCACGACCGGCGCCGAGGTCGACCGAATGCGCCAGGTCGCCGAGCAGACCCTCGCCGCGGCCCGGGCCGAGAGCGAGGAGAAGCTGCGCCAGGCCGCCGAGCAGACCGAGTGGGCGACGCGCACGGTCGAGTCGGTGCTGGCCGGCGCGGCCACCGAGGCCGACGCCATCCGGCGCGCCGGGCACGCCGAGGTCGGCGCCCACGCCCGGCTCGTACGCCGTCGCCTGCAGGGCGTGATCTCCGCCGTCGCCGGCCGGATGGCCCTCGCGATCGCGGAGATCCAGCAGCGCGCCGATGACATCACGCAGGTGGCCGCCCTCGCCGCGGGCGAGCTCGAGAGCGACGCCCGCGCCACCCTCCAGCGGGCCGAGGCGGAGGCCGCGCGGATCATCGCCGACGCGACCGACGAGTCCGAGCGCGCGGTCGAGCGCCTCGAGCGCCGCCGGGCCGAGGCCGAGTCCGGTGCCGCCAGCCTGCGTGCCCTCGTGGCCCAGGAGGTCACCCGCACCCGGGCCGAGGCCGCCGAGCAGCGGCGCAGCGCGCGCGAGGAGTCGGTCGCCCTCGTCGCCGAGGGCCGGGCCGAGGCCGACCGGCTGCGCGACGGTGCCCGTCGCGCCGTCGAGCGCGCCCGCGCCGAGATCACCGAGCTGCAGGGCCGGCGCGACCGCATCGCGGCCGAGCTCGGCCAGCTCTCCGGCGTGATCGAGGCGCTCTCCGTCCCCGAGCGCCAGCAGCCGCCCGACGGCCCCGTGGCCGTCTCGCCCGACCCGTCCCCGGACCCCCACGCCCCCACCCACCAGGAGACCCCCGATGCCTGAAGAGATGTTCACGACGGTGCGCCGCGGCTACGACCCGGCCGAGGTCGAACGCGCCGTGACCCAGGCGCAGGGCGAGGTCGCCGACCTGCGCCGCCGGCTCGAGGCCGCCGAGGCGGCCGCGGAGGCCGCCCGCCAGGAGGCCGTCACCTCCCGGGACGCCCTGGTCGCCCAGCAGCAGCAGGAGCCGGAGGCGCCGGGGTTCGAGCACCTCGGCGAGCGGGTCGGGCAGATCCTGTCCCTCGCCGAGGCGGAGGCCGCCGACATCCGTGACCGCGTGGTGGGCGAGGTCGAGGCGCTCCGCAAGGAGGCCGAGGCCGAGGCCGGCGCCGTGCGCGCGGACGCCGACCGCTACGCCGACGAGACCCGTCGCGACGCCGACGCCGAGGCCGCCCGCGTGCTCTCGGACGCGCGTACGGCAGCCGAGTCCGAGCGCGACGCCGCCGAGCGCGACGCGTCCGCCCGCCGCGCGGAGGCCGAGGCGCTCCACGAGGACGCGCGCGCGAAGGCTGCCCAGTCCGCCGCCGACTTCGAGACCACGCTGGCCGAGCGCCGGCAGAAGGCCACCTCGGAGTTCCAGGCCCAGCAGGCCGCCACTCAGGCCGAGCTCGACGCGATGGCCGCGCGCAACCGCGACACCGAGGCCGCGATGGAGCGCAGCCGCGCCGAGGCCGAGGCCCGCATCGCCCGGATGCTCTCCGACGCCGAGGAGCGCTCGACGACGATGGTCGCCGAGGCCCGCGCCACCGCCGACCGGGTGCGCTCGGAGTCCGAGCGCGAGCTCGCCGCGGCCGCCCAGCGGCGCGACAGCATCAACGCCCAGCTGTCCAACGTCCGCCAGATGCTCGCCACGCTCACCGGCACTGTCCCCGGCGTGGCGCTGCCCGAGCCGGCCGCGGAGCCGGCGGTCTCGGAGCCGGAGGCCGCCGAGGCGCCGGAGGAGCAGGCCGAGGAGCAGCCCGAGCAGCAGGCCAAGTAGCACTGAGCGCTAGGCGCCCGGCACGCCCGGCCGCGGCGTCGTGCGGCCGGTGATCCAGCGGTCGAAGAAGGCCGACAGCTCGAGGCCGGTCTCGTCCTCCCAGTGGGCGTAGATCTGCTCGCGGGACGCGGAGGTGTTGTCGTTCTCGCTCAGCCACGAGCGGGCGACCCGGTAGAACTCGTCGTCGCCGAGCGCCCGGCGCAGCTCGTTCCACATCAGGGCGGGCGTGTAGTAGATGTTGGAGCTGCCGAACTGCCGCGGGTCGTAGTCGCCGGGCGGTCCGTACGCGTCGCGCAGCTGCTGGTCGGACGCGCGGGCGCTGCGCAGGCTGGCGTCGAGCGGCTGGCCCTCGTGCTCGTCCTGGTAGATCCACTGCATCAGCATCGTCATGCCCTCGTTGAGCCACACGTCGCGCCAGTCCGACGGCGAGACCTGGTCGCCGTACCACTGGTGCACGATCTCGTGGGCGACGACCTCGGGCGACAGGACGTACTCGTTGTTGCCGAGCGTGACCATGGTCTGGGTCTCCATCGCGCTCTGCGACGCGGTCACCACCAGGCCGAGCGAGTCGAAGGGGTAGTCGCCCAGCCGGGACTCGACCCAGTCGACGGTGGCAGCCGCCGTCTGCACCTGGTCGACGCGCTGCACCATCCCGCGCGGCGTCCAGTAGGCGACCTCCATGCCGTCGTCGGTGGAGTTGCTGCTGTGGGCGTAGTCGCCGATCGCGAGGGTGACGAGGTAGGACGAGGCCGGCTCGACGAGCTGCCACGACGTCGTCGTGCGGTCCTCCTCGACCGTGTGCTCGGTGAGCCGGCCGTTGGCGACGCCGGTCCACGGGGACGGCGCGTGGACGGTGATGTCGTAGAGCGCCTTGTCGGCCGGCTGGTCGTTGACCGGATACCAGGTGTAGGCGCCGAACGGCTCCTGCATCGTCCACACCTCGCCGGTGTCGGTGACGGTGAACCCGGTGGTCGAGAAGTCGCTGCGCGTCGTCGGGGCGGGTGCCGGCCGCGGCGTGCCGGCGTAGGACACGACGAGCTCGTGGCGGCCGTCGGCCTCGAGCGGCGCGCGGACGACGAGGTCCTTGCCGCGGTGCGCCGTGCGCACCACCTCACCGTCGAGGGTCACCTCGCCGACCTCGAGCGGCGCGCCGAGGTCGAGCTGGAAGCGCGGGGCTGCTCGCGTCGCGCGGAAGGTGATCGTCGCCTCGCCCGTCAGCCGGGACCCGTCGGGGTCCCAGGCGAGGTCGAGGCCGTAGTGCAGCGCGTCGACGCTGGGGTCGCCGGCCTGGGGGTAGACGCTGTCCTCGACCGGCTCGGAGAGCGCGAGGTCGAGGTCCGGCTCGACCCGGTCGACGACCGTGGGCGCCGACGCCGGCGCCACCGAACCGTCCTCGCCGGCGGCCGCCCGCGACGGGCTCGGCGTCACGAGCTCGTCGGAGACCTCGGTTCCCGACGAGCAACCGGCGAGCAGCACGGTCGACAGGGCGGTCGACAGCACGGTCGACAGGGCGCCCGGACGTGTCACCGATCGCCCCGGAGCAGGGGCCGGGCCAGCTTGCGGCCGTGGTGGATCTGCGCCTTGACCGTGCCCAGCGGGGCGTCGACCAGCGTGGCGATCTCGTCGTAGGGCAGGCCGTAGACGTCGCGCAGCAGCAGCGGCTCGACGAACTGCGGGTGGTCGCGCTCGATGGTCTCCATCGCGTCGAGCAGGTCGAGCCGGGTGCCGGCGATCACGCTCGTGGTGCGCGGGTCGGGACGGTCGTGGGCGCCGTCCTCGAAGTCGGTGGGGGTGGCGAGGTTCTTCATCCGGCGGTACGTCGTCCGCGCGCTGTTGACGGCCACGATGTGCAGCCAGGTCGTGAAGCGTCCGCGACCGCCCCAGGAGTCGATCTTGGTGGCGACGTTGAGCATCGCCTCCTGGCACGCGTCCTCGGCGTCACCGGAGTAGGGCAGCACCCCGCGGCAGATGTTCAGCACGCGTGGACGGACCGCCGAGAGCAGCCGCTCGAGCGCATCACGGTCCCCGTCGCGCGCGTGTCGCGCCAGGTCGTCGATGTCGTCCGGCGACAGCGCGCCGCCCTCGTCCCCGGAATAGCTCACCCCTGCACGATAATGCCCGGGTGTCCGCTCCCTCTCGTCTCGGTCGGTACCCGGTGCGGCGCCGCATCGGGTCAGGGGCGTTCGCGACCGTGTGGCTCGCCTACGACGAGCACCTCGACTGCCCGGTGGCGATCAAGGTGCTGGCCGACAACTGGAGCGGCGACCTGCACATCCGCCAGCGGTTCCTCGAGGAGGGGCGCTTCCTGCGCAAGGTCGAGTCGCCCCACGTCGTGCCCGTCTACGACGCGGGGGAGCTGGCCGACGACCGTCCCTACCTCGTGATGGCGTACGCCGACCAGGGCACGCTGGCCGACCGCCTCGAGCTCTCGGCCCTCGAGCCCTCGCAGGCGCTGACCGTCATCGAGCAGGTCGGACGCGGCCTGACCGCGCTGCACGACCGCGGGGTGCTCCACCGCGACGTCAAGCCGGCCAACGTGCTGTTCCGCACCGTCGACAACGGCCGCGGCTCGCGCGTGCTGGCGATGCTCGGCGACCTCGGGCTCGGCAAGGCGATGGACATGTCGTCACGGCTCACCATGGTCGGCGGCACCCCGACCTACGTCGCCCCCGAGCAGGCGCTGGGGGAGGGCCTGGACCCGCGGGCCGACCAGTTCTCCCTGGCCGCTCTGAGCTACTACCTCCTCGCCGGCCGGCAGCCCTACCACCACACCAGCCTGGCCGCCGCGGAGGACCCCCCGCCCCCGCCGCCGATGGAGATCGACAACCCCGACGCCGAGGCCGTCGTGCGCAGGGGACTGGCCAAGGACCGCCGCGACCGGTTCGAGGACGTCGAGGCGTTCACGGCCGCCCTGGCCGCCACGATGGGGGGACGTGTCGACGAGCTGCCGCAGGCCTGGGTCCCGACCGACCCCGACCTCACGCAGGCAGCCCCGCGAACCGACGTGACCGACCGCGACGAGGACGCGCCGGCCGACCCGGCCCCGTCGCGGCGGCGCTGGCCGTGGCTGGTCGCCGCGGTGGTGGCGCTCTCCCTGGGCGCCGGCGCCGGCTGGGGTCTCGAGCAGGCGATGACCTCCGAGCGCAGGCTCACCGACAGCACCGGCACGATCTTCGTCACCGTCCCGGACGACTGGACGGCGCAGGTCGACCCCCAGCAGTGGGTCCCGCTCGAGGGTCAGCGCGAGCACCCGGCGCTCGCCAGCGGTAGCAAGGACGGCTGGAACACCGACGAGGACCCGGCGCCCGGCGTCTTCATCGGGATCCTCGCGGGTGACAAGCTGCCGTCCCGGGTGCCCCAGCACCCGACTTGCGAGGAGACCGGGTCGCTCATCGAGGACCAGCGCGACGGCCGCGACTCCATGCAGGTCACCTTCACCGGCTGCCCGGGCGTCGACGTCATCATCGAGCGCGTCGTGCAGCTGACGTCCAACCGGTTGCTCTGGGTGCAGGTGCGCAGCACGGACCGGCCGACCGCCAACCGGGTGCTGGCCTCGGTGGACACCCAGGGGATGGGCCTCTGACCGCCGCGGTCAGCCCAGCTCGATCCCCGCGGCGACGCGGTCGACCAGGTCGGCCATCCCCGGTGAGTCGACGATGCGGCCGGTCACCGCGACCTCGACCTGCGCGTTGTCCGACCCGGTCAGGTCGAGCCACCTGAGGTAGCCGCTGCGCAGGTGGTTGCTGGCGACGAAGCGGAAGTGGAGCCCGGCGGTGCCCTGGTCCAGCACCTCGAAGTTCTCCTCGTCCTCGTCGAGCTCGTCGATGCGCCGGTCGAGGGTCCAGTCGATCGAGCGCCGGTTGCTCAGCACCTGCTCCACCCGCAGCAGGTAGCCGAAGGACGGCTGGCCCGGCGGGCGCCACTGCCACTCGTTGAGTGAGTTCTCGGTGAAGTCCCAGCCCTCGGGCACGGGCACCGTCATCCGGAAGCTGCCGCTGCCGACCTGCTGGCGCACGAGCGGGACGCCCGGCTCGAGGGGCGGGTAGGCCGGGTCCGGCAGCAGCTCGGGCACCGGGTCGACGGGCAGGCTGGGCGACGCGGCGGCCACCGGCTGCGCGGGCCGGTCCCCGCCGAGGTCCCGGCGGAGCCCCCAGGACGCGCCGAACCCGCCGACGGCGCCGACCAGCACCAGCAGCGCGAGCACAGCGACCCCCCGCGACCTCACGACGCGACCCTAGGGCACCGCTCAGGGCACCGCTCAGGGCAGCGCTCAGGGCAGCGGGATCTCTGTGGCGCCCGCCCCGCCCATGCCGTCGCCGACCCGGCGGATCAGGTCCTCGGCGCCCTCGACGTCGACCTCGCGACCGTGCACCACGATCTCGACGTCGGCCTGGCCGCTCATGTCGAGGTCGAGCCACCGCATGAAGCTGTGCCGCGCGTTGCCCTCGTTGCTGCGGTAGGTGTACTCGAGGGTGTCGGCCCCGCGCTCGATGATCACGACGTCCTCCTGCTCGTCGCGCAGCCGCTCGATCCGGATGTCGATCGCGTCCTCGATGGTGATGTCCTGGCTGTTGATCTGCTCGATGCGCATCACGTAGGTGTTGTTGGACGTGCCCGGCTTCTTCCACTTCCACTCGTTGCTCGCGTTGGCGTTGGTGGTCCAGCCGACGGGGGCGGGGAAGGTGATCTCGAACTTGCCGGAGCCGAGTGTGGCGGGCTTCATCGCGATGCCCGGCAGGAGCGCGGGATCGTCGGGGTCCGTCTCGTAGGGCCTCGGTGCCTCGACCGGCATGTCCGGGCGCGAGGCCGGGACGGGCGAGGGCACCCCCTCGCCGAGCGTGGCGTCGCGGGTCTGGGCGGACGCGGCGAAGCCGCTCCCGGCGCCGATCGCCAGGAGCGCGACCAGCACTGCAGGCCCCCGCCAGTTCACGGGTGCAGTATCCCGGGCCGGAGCCGGTCTGGTCCACCGGCCTCGACAGGTGCGGTCCGCGCCCGTCAGGCGGACCATCGGGAGGATGGGCCAGCGGTGGGCGCTCCGGGTCGCGAGGGCGTACGACGGCGAGCGCTTCCGCCGGGACGGCGCGACCGTCGTCGTGGACGGCGACCGCATCGCGGGCGTCGAGCCGGCCGCGTTCTCGCCGCCCGGCGACGTGCCCGTCACCGACCTCGACGGCACCCTCCTGCCGGGGCTGGTCGACTGCCACGTCCACCTGGTCGCCGCGGGCGCGTTCCCCGGCGCGCAGGGGAGCCTGGAGTGGGCGGGGACCGCGGACCCCGCCTCGGTGGACCTCGTCGTCACCGCCGCGCTGGAGGACCACGTCGCTGCCGGCGTGACGACCGTGCGCGACCTGGGTGACGCCGGCTTCCGGGTGCTGGCGCACCGGGGCCGCCATCCCGAGAGGCTGCCCCGGGTGGTGGCCGCCGGCCCGCCCCTCACCACCCCCGCCGGGCACTGCCACTTCCTGGGCGGCGCGGTCGACCCGGACGACCCGGTCGCGCTGGACCGCGCCGTCGCGGACCGCGTCGAGCGCGGTGTCGACCTGGTCAAGGTGATGGCGAGCGGCGGCTTCCTGACGCCGGGCAGCGACCAGCTCGGCGCCCAGTTCGAGGTGGCGCCGCTGCGGCACCTGGTCGACGCCGCCCACACCGCGGGACTGCGGGTGGTGGCCCACACGCACTCGGTCACGGGCGCCGAGGTCGCGCTCGACGCCGGCGTCGACGGCCTCGAGCACTTCACCTGCCTGGCGCCCGGCGGCGTGCACGCCCCGGCCGAGCTCCTCGACCGGGTGGCGTCGGCAGGCGTGACGGTCGACCCGACGCTCGGCCACGACGCCGCCCGGTTCCCACCCGTCTCCCAGATGCCGCCGCACGTCCTGGAGATGCTCACCCGCATCGGGATCACCGACCGCGACGCCCACTTCGCGCAGGTCGCGCGCGGCTCGCTCCGGCTGCGTGAGCACGGCGTGCGCGTGGTGTCGGGGCTGGACGCCGGGGCGATGCCCGCCAAGCCGCACGGACACCTGTGGCGCTCGGTCGCCGCGCTCGTCGAGGGCGGCTGGCCCGTCGACGAGGCGCTCGCGACGGCGACCTCCGCGGCGGCCGACGACTGCGGCGTGGACGCCGGGCGCCTCGCCACCGGGCGCCTCGCCGACCTCCTCGTCGTGGACGGCGACGTGGCGACCGACGTGGCGGCCCTCGGCCGGCCGGTCGCCGTCTGGCTCGGCGGGGTCGCCGTCGGGACGTGAGCCACACCTCATACGGTGGGCCCGTGCTGATCAGCAACGTCCACCTGGTGGCGGTCTCGGGACCGCTCCCGGCCCCTGTCGCGGGGCTGCTCGACGTCCGCGTCGACGGCGACCGGGTCGTGGAGGTCGGCCCCGGGCTGGCCGCCGCCCCCGGCGAGGCGTCGTACGACGGGGGCGGGCGGTGGCTGGCGCCGGGGCTGTGGGACCAGCACGTGCACCTCGGCCAGTGGACCCTGAGCTCGGCCCGGCTCGACCTGGCGCCGGCCCGGTCGAGCGCCGAGGCGGTCGACCTCGTCCGCGAGCGGCTCGAGCAGTGGCCCGACCTGCCGGTCATCGGCTGGGGGCACCGGCCGACCGCGTGGCCCGCCAACCCCACCGTGTCCGACCTGGACGCCATCGGGACCGACCAGCCGATCGTCCTGATCGCCGGGGACGGCCACCACGGGTGGCTCAACACCACCGCCCTCCACATGCTCGCCCTCTCGAGCCGCGACACCGTGGTGAGCGAGACCGAGTGGTTCCTGGCCTACGGCCGGCTGGCCAGCGTGCTCGGCACCGACGGCACGGGCCCCGAGGCCTACCGCCGCTCGATGGAGGCCGCCGCGGCGCAGGGCGTCGTCGGGCTGGTCGACCTCGAGTTCAGCGGCGGCGTGGCCGACTGGGCCGCGCGCTGGGCCGGCGGCGCCGACCTGCTCCGGATCCGCCACGCCTGCTACGCCGACGGCCTCGACGACGTGCTCGCCCGCGGCCTCCGGTCCGGCGACCCGCTCGACGGCGACCCGCGCCTGACCATGGGGCCGCTCAAGATCATCAGCGACGGCTCCCTCAACACGCGCACCGCCTGGTGCTGCGAGCCCTACGCCGACAAGGCCGTCCCCGGTCACGAGGAGGGCCAGCCCAACCAGACGCCGGAGGAGCTCCGGGCTCTCCTCGGCCGAGCCGTGGCCGGTGGCCTCGAGGTCGCCGTGCACGCCATCGGCGACCGTGCCGTCACCGAGGCGCTCGCCGCCTTCGAGGAGACCGGCGCGCGCGGCAGCGTCGAGCACGTGCAGCTCACCACGCGCGACGACGTTCGCCGGATGGCCGCGCTCGGCGTCCGCGCCAGCGTGCAGCCGGCCCACCTCCTCGACGACCGCGACGTCACCGAGCGGCTGTGGCCCGGCCGAGCCGAGCGCTGCTTCCCGCTGCGGTGGATGCTCGACGACGGCGTCGAGGTGGTGCTCGGCTCCGACGCGCCCGTCTCGCCGCTCGACCCGTGGCTGGCGATCGCCGCGGCCGTGCACCGCTCCGGCGACGAGCGGGAGCCGTGGCACCCGGAGCAGGCGATCACCGCCCGCGAGGCGCTGGCCGCCTCGACCGACGGCTGGGGGACGGTCGCCCCCGGCCACCCGGCAGACCTGGTGCTGCTCGACGCCGACCCGTTGGACGGCGGCTCCGACCGCGAGCACGCCACGGCGCTCCGCGGCTTCGCCGACCGTGTCGCCGTCACCTGGGTGGCGGGGCAGGTGGCCCACGCCCGGTCCTGACCGCCCGGCGGGCATGCGGCGGCCGCCGGCCGGGTCAGGCCAGCGCGAGCGTCGCGTCGAGGACGAACGCCGGGTCCTCCAGCCGGTCGCCGTAGACCTCGCGCAGCTGCCCGACCCGGTAGCGCACGGTCTGGGCGTGGACGAAGAGCTCCTCGGCCACCGCCTCGCGCCGGCCGTGGTGGAGCAGCCAGCTGCGGAGGGTGTCGGTGAGCTTCTCCGCGGTCGAGGGCCGCAGCTCCGCCAGTGGCGCGAGCACCCGGGCGCGCAGGTCGGCGCGGGCGTCGGGGTCGGCGGCCAGCAGGAGCGCGGCGAGGTGCTCGTCGGAGTCGACCAGCCCCTCGAGGCCGAGGGCGGCGCACCGCAGCGCCCGGCGGTAGGACGCCGACGCCTCGAGCCACGGGACGCTCGGGCCGACGACGGCGTCGGTGCCCTGCAGCGCCCGCAGCAGCGCCGGCCGCGCGGCGGCCGACCCGGTGCCGGGCACCAGCAGCGAGGCGTGTCCCTCCGGCAGGCCCGGCACGTCGTCGGTCGGCTGGAGCGTGCGGGGGTCGAGGGCGGTGAGCGCGGCGGACATCTGCGACTCGGCCAGGACGACGGCGGTCAGCGCCCCCGGCGGCTCCCAGTCGGCCCGCTCCGCCGCGGCGTTCACGGCGTCGGCCGGCGCGCCGGTGAGGAGGGCCCGGGCCAGGCGCTCGAGGTTGCGCTGGCGCACCCGGCCGCTGCTCTCGAGCTCGTCGGTGTGACCGGCGACCGAGGCGGCCGAGAGCTCGTCGATGTAGGCGAAGACCAGCTCGGCGAACCGCGCCAGCTGGCCGGCGTCCACCCCGGCCTCGACCGCCACGTCGGCCATGTCGCGCCACGAGGCGCGGGCGCCGATCCGGTAGGCGGAGAGCAGCGCCTCGACGGTGCGACCGCTGCGCGCCTCCCCGCGGCCGAGCTGGTAGGCACCCTCGATCGCCGGCGCCTTGGGGGCGTCGGCGTCCTGCCGGGTCGCCAGCGTGAGGAAGCCGCCGAGCGCGAGCTGGACCGCGTTGCGGATCACCGCTCCCATCCGCCCGCTCCAGGCCCCGGCATAGCTGGGCACCTCCTCGACGATCCGCAGCACCGCGCTGTCGGCCACCTCGGCCAGCCGCTCGCGCAGCGCGTCGGCGACCTCGGGGTCGAGGCCGACCACGGTCTGTAATTGTGTGGCCGGGCGCACAGGGCGGTTGCTCATCGAGGCTCCTGGGGTCGGTCTTGTTCGCGACGAACAAGACTGTACGCCTCGATTCACGTGCGCAGGGCAGGAACCGTGGCCGCTCATCGGGCACATTGGGTGTCATGAGCACGACTCTCGAACCTCAGGCGCCCGGCACGTCGCGCAGCCGACGCCTGGGCGACCAGCTGGTGCGGGTCGCCGAGGCGGCGACGACGCCCTACCTGCCGGCCGACTTCATGGACCTCTTCGCCCCGCTGCGCTCGGGCGCCGACCTCCGCGGCCGCATCGAGTCCGTGCACCCCGAGACCGCCGACGCGGCCACCATCGTGATCCGTCCCGGCGCCGACTGGGCCGGCCACGTGCCCGGCCAGTACCTCCGGATCGGCATCGACGTCGACGGCGTACGCCAGTGGCGTGCGTACTCGCTCACCCACGGTCCGCGCCGCGACGGCCGCATCTCGATCACCGTCAAGGCCGTCCCCGACGGCCTGGTCAGCAACCACCTCGTCCACGAGGCCCGCCCCGGCACGCTGGTGCACCTCGAGCAGGCCGCGGGCGAGTTCGTCCTCCCGCCGGAGGGCGGCAAGTTCCTCATGGTGACCGCCGGATCGGGCATCACGCCGGTCATCGGCATGCTGCGCAACCTCTTCCCGAGCACCGACGACGGCGTCCTGCGGCCCGCCCGCAGCGCCGAGCACGACATCGTGGTCGTGCACGTGGCGCCCAGCCACCCCCACTCGATCTTCATCCGCGACCTCGAGGCGCTCGACGCCGCGGGCGCGATCCGCCTCGTCGCGCGCTACGACGACGAGCACGGCGTCCTCGACGTCGCCGACCTCGGCGACCTCGTGCCCGACCTCGCCGAGCGCCAGACCCTGGCGTGCGGCCCGGCCGGCCTGCTCGACGCCCTCGCCGCGCACCACGACGCCGCCGGCATCACCCTCACCACCGAGCAGTTCCGCACCGCCCGCGTCGAGCCCGGCGACGGCGGCACCGTGACCTTCGCCTCCGGCACCACCCTCGACCTCGACGGCGCGACGCCCATCCTCGACGCGGCCGAGGCCGCCGGGGTGCTGATGCCGAGCGGCTGCCGGATGGGCATCTGCATGGGCTGCGTCATCCCGCTGCGCGAGGGCAGCGTCCGCGACCTCCGCAACGGCGCCATCACCACCGCCGTACCCGGCGAGACCGGCGACCTCAAGGTGCAGACCTGCATCAACGCCGCCGCCGGCCCCTGCCACATCGACCACTGACCGCAGACCTCCCCGACACCCCCAGGAGATCGACATGACCACCGTCCAGAAGAAGGCCGTCCTCGGCCAGGCCAACCCCATCGCGCACCTCACCGAGGCCGACATCGAGCAGATCGGCATCGAGCTCGACGCGATCCGCCAGGACGTCATCGACGAGCGCGGTGCCAGCGACGCGGCCTACATCCGGCGCGTCATCGACACCCAGCGCAAGATCGAGCTCGGCTCGCGCGCGGTGCTCCTGTTCAGCGCCTTCCCGCCGGCCTGGGTGCTCGGCACCCTCGGCCTGAGCATCTCCAAGATCCTGGACAACATGGAGATCGGCCACAACATCCTGCACGGCCAGTGGGACTGGATGCGCGACCCCAAGATCCACTCCAGCACCTGGGAGTGGGACATGGCCTCGCCCGCCGAGCAGTGGAAGCACAGCCACAACGAGCTCCACCACACCTACACCAACGTCATCGGCAAGGACAACGACCTCGGCTACGGCATCATGCGCGTCGACGAGGACCAGCCGTGGACGCCCGCGTCGCTGGCGCAGCCGGTCTTCTGCTTCATCAACGCCGTCTTCTTCGAGTACGGCATCGCCGCCTACGACCTCGAGCTCGGCGCGGTCATCGCCAAGAAGCAGACCAAGGACCCCGAGTTCCGCCGTCGCGCCAAGCAGGTGCTCACCAAGATCCGCAAGCAGGCGACCAAGGACTACGTCGTCCACCCCGCCCTGTCGATCCCGACCGGCTCGTTCCTGCCCACGCTGGCGGCCAACGTCACCGCCAACATCGTGCGCAACCTCTGGTCCAATTCCGTCATCCTCTGCGGGCACTTCCCCGAGGGTGTCGAGACCTTCGAGAAGCGCTCCATCGAGGGCGAGACCAAGGGCGAGTGGTACGTCCGCCAGATGCTCGGCAGCGCCAACATCTCCGGCTCGAAGGCCTTGCACCTCATGACCGGCAACCTCTCGCACCAGATCGAGCACCACCTCTTCCCCGACCTGCCGTCCAACCGCTACGCCGAGATCGCGCCCAAGGTGCAGGCCCTCTTCGAGAAGTACGACCTCACCTACTGCGCGCGCCCGATGGTCCCGCAGGTCGCCTCGGCCTGGCACAAGGTCATCCGGCTCTCGCTGCCCAACGGCTGGCTCGCCACGACCACCAGGAAGAACGCCCCGCAGCAGCTCGCCATCCTCTACAAGATGGCCACCGGCGACCGTCGTACGCGTCGCCTGCTCGGGCGCAAGCTCGAGAGCGAGGCGCGCGCGGCTGCCTGATCAGCCGGCGCGCTGCGGCGGCGCCGTCGAGCCCCGCAGCACCAGGGACAGCGGCAGCAGCACGGAGCGGGCCGCGCGGTCCGGCTCGGCGATCGCGTCGAGCAGCATCCGCGCGGCCTCCGCACCGATCTGCTGGTGCGGGACCGAGATGGTGGTCAGCGGCGGCGCCAGCTTGTCGAGGAACGGCATGTCGTTGAAGCCGACGACGCTGATCCGGTCCGGGCAGGCGATGCCCCGCTCCGCGAAGACGTCGTAGCAGCCGAGGGCGATCAGGTCGTTGCCGGCGACGACGGCGGTGACGTCGGGTCGGCGGTCGAGGAGCTCGCGCAGGGCGTCGGCCCCCGACTCCTCGGTCCAGTGCTCGCAGGTCACGACGAGGGCCGGGTCGCCGTCGAGGTCCCGGTCGCGCACCGCGTTGCGGAACGCACGGCGCCGCGCGACGCCGGTCGACGTGGTCAGCGGCCCCGCGAGGTGGCCGATCCGGGTGTGGCCGAGCGCGACGAGGTGGGCGACGGCGAGCTCGATGCCGGCCGCGTCGTCCGGGGTGATCGAGGGCAGGTCGACCCCGTCGGGACGACGGTTGACCATCACCATGGGCACGCCCTCGCGGCGCAGCCTGGCCAGCAGCGGGTGGTCGATCAGCGCCGTCGCGACGATGAGGCCCTCGACCTGGCGCGAGCGCAGCAGCTCGATCTGGGCGCTCTCCCGCTGGGGGTCGTTGTCGGTGTTGACGATCAGCCCGCTGTAGCCGGCCGGCTCGAGGACGTCCTCGATGCCCCGCACGATCGGCGGGAAGAGCGGGTTGGTCAGGTCGGGGATGACCAGCCCGACGGTGCCGGACTTCGACGTCTTCAGGCCGCGGGCGATGGGGTTGGGCCGGTAGCCCAGGCCCTCGGCCACCTTCATCACCCGCCGCGCCGTCTCGGCGTTGACCAGCCCACGCGTGGCGGGGTTCAGGGCGCGGGAGGCGGTGGCCGGGTGGACCCCGGCGGCATCGGCCACGTCCCGGAGCGTGGGGGTCTGCACAGCAGGCATCCTAGGGTTCCTGCTGCTCGACGGGCCGGTGCCATCTCCTGCGGGCCGCCCAGGCGCCGATCCCGAGGGGCACGGCGAGGGCCGCGTAAGCGCCGTAGACGACCGCGAAGCGGCCCTCGTCCGCGAGGCCCGCCACGACGATCGCCCCGATGGCGCTGCCGACGAAGAGCGCTGCGGCGAAGAACGACACCACCACCGCGCGCGACTGCGGCAGCACCTCGGTGGCCCAGGTCTGCAGCGAGGAGTGCATCGCCGGCCAGGCGATGCCGAGCAGCACCGCCACGACGACCGCCACCGCGGGTCGCTGGGAGACCGCGAGGAGGCCGGTGGCGAGGGCGGCACACGCCGCGCCGAGCAGGATCAGCCGGGCCGGGTGCCACGCCAGCGAGAGCCGCCCCACCGACGACGAGCCGAGGAGGACGGCGAGCCCGTAGACCCCCGTCACCGCCCCGGCCACGGTGGTGGAGGCGCCGGAGCTCTCGACGGCCGTGGGCAGCAGGGTCAGCGCGCCGAGCAGCACGACGCCCTCGACGAAGGCGAAGAGCAGCACCAGCAGCGTCACCCGCGAGCGCGCGATCGTGGCCACGGAGGCTCGCGCGGTGGTGCGGGCGGCGGCACCGGCCGGCTCGGGCAGCCGGGCCAGGAGCACCGACAGCACCAGCGCCGCGCCGCCGGTGATGACGAAGGGGAGCCGCCAGGTGGCGATGTCCGCGAGGAGCCCGGCACCGGCGGAGGCCGCTGCCGTGCCGACGGCGACGCCGACCATGAGACCGGTGATGGCCTGCTGGCGTCGTGCGGGCGCCACCGTGTCACCCAGGTAGATCAGCGCGGACGGGTACGCCGCACCGAAGAACCCGCCGGCCAGCCCGCGGAGGATGCCCAGCACCAGCACCGTCGGGCTCAGCGCGGAGACGAGGCTCAGCGCGCCGGCGACGACGAGGCTCGTGCGCAGCACCCGGACGCGGCCGTAGCGGTCGGAGGCGAAGCCCCACAGCGGCTGCCCGAGCCCGTAGACGAGGAAGTACGCCCCCGCGGCGGTGACGACCTGCGTGAGCGGGACGTCGAGGCTCGCCGCGATCGCGACCAGCATCGGCGGCATCGCGAACCGGTCCAGCGTGCTGACCAGCGTGGTGGCCTGCAGCAGGCGCAGCTGTGCCCTCACCCGTGCCGGCTCACCAGGCCGGAGTCAGCCTCGAGGGCGGCGTCCAGCACGTCGCCGCCGTCGTCCGAGGGGGTGGGCAGGTACGTCGTGCGCAACCGGACGAGCGTCACGAGGCTCCCGCGGTCGACGTCCCCGTCGGGGACCAGGCCGTCACGGGGATCGCGCAGCCGGGCGAGGTAGCGCCGGGCGAGGTCGTCGTCGAGGTCGAGCCGTCGCGCCGCCGACTCCGTCACCTCGTCGTCGAGCCCGCCCGAGACGATCTCGCGAGCCGTCTCCAGGAGCGCGTCGGCGAGCAGGCGCGCCTCCTCGGTGCGAGCCGTGCCGGCCACGGCGACGACCGTCCCGAGGTAGGGCGAGAGCTGCTCCGCACCGGAGGCCAGCCGCACGCACCCGTGCTGCTCGGCGACCAGCTCGTTGCCGGCGTTGAGCATCGTCGCCGTGCAGCTGCCGGCCAGCAGCGCCTCCAGGCGTCGCGGGGTGGAGCCGAGCTGGACGAGCTCGTACTGGTCGCGCGCGACGCCGAGCGAGTCGGCCAGCGCGTAGAGGGCGAGCGCGAACCCGGAGGTGGCGACGTCGACGCCGACGCGGGCGCCGACCAGGTCCGCCGCCGTCGTGCCCGGCCGGCCGTAGAGACCCAGCCCCATCCCGCGGTCGACGGCCGCGACGATCCGGACGTCCGCGACCTCGCCCAGCGGGTTGAGGGGGTTGAACCGGTAGGCCAGGACGTTGTCCGGGCTGGTCAGGGCGACGTCGAGCTCCTCGTCGATCAGCGAGCGGAACTGTGCCGGCGACGAGGTCACCGGGACCTCCTCGACCTCGAGGCCGCGCTCCCGGAGCCGGCCGGCGCGGTCGGCCACGTCGAGCAGGACCGACGGGGTGAAGGAACCGATGACGATGCGTGGCACCGGCGCACCATAGCCGATGACGCAGTCGTTTGCGGCGCGTCGTGGACGCGCGACGAGACCTTCTCAGCGTGGCTGGCGCCCATGCGGCATGTGACGCTTGACACAGTGGTGGACCTCGGGATACAAAGCGCGCAATCGATTGCTGCGCGGAGGTCCCATGAGTCAGGAGCTGGTGACCCGCCGCGGCACGATCGCGGTGCACGACGTGGTCAAGCGCTTCGACGGCGGCGTCCTCGCGGTCGACCGCGTGAGCCTCGACGTCCGCCCGGGCGAGTTCGTCTCGCTCATCGGCCCCAGCGGCTGCGGCAAGTCCACGCTGCTCCGCCTGATGGCCGGGCTGCTGCCGCTGACCGAGGGGCGGATCGAGATCAACGGCACCGAGGTGACCGATGCGCGCCAGGACGTCGCCCTGATGTTCCAGAAGCCCACCCTCCTGCCGTGGCGCACGACGCTGCAGAACGCGATGCTGCCGGCGGCCCTGCAGGGGAAGGCGGACCGGGCCGCCGAGGACCGGGCGATGCAGCTGCTGGACCTCGTCGGGCTCGCCGGCTTCGAGCACACCTACCCGCGCCACCTCTCGGGAGGCATGCAGCAGCGCGTCGCCCTCGCCCGGCTGCTGATGGTCGGTGCGGAGGTGCTCCTGCTCGACGAGCCGTTCGCGGCGGTCGACCAGATCACGCGCGAACGACTCAACCTGGAGCTGCTCAAGATCCACGAGCGCACCGCGGCCACGTCCGTGCTGGTCACCCACAACCTCACCGAGGCGCTCCTCCTCGCCGACCGGGTGGTCGTGATGAGCCCGCGCCCGGGTCGGATCTCGGACGTCATCGACGTCCCGTTCGCACGGCCCCGGGTCGCCGAGATGGCGATGGAGTCGGAGTTCCAGGAGCTCGTGCTGCGTGCCCACGCGGGCCTGCACGGGCCGGGGAGCAGCGACGTCGCCACCAAGGAGGACGCTCGTGGCGTCTAGGTTCGTGCCCAGCGTGCGGCGCATCCGCCAAGAGGTCACGCCCCCGCTCATCTTCCTCGTCTTCCTCGTCCTGCTCTGGAAGCTGGCGCTGTGGAACGAGTGGGTGTCGGACACCGTGATCCCGCACCCGGAGGACGTCGTCGTGTCGTTCTTCGAGCTCGTCTTCAGCGACATCATCTGGGACGACACCCTGGCCACGCTGTGGGAGACCGTGGCCGGGTTCCTCCTCGGCGCCCTGATCGCGCTGTCGCTCGCGGTGCCCTCCGGCCTCTGGCCGACGATGCGCCGGATGCTGCACCCCTACGCGATCGGTCTCCAGGTCACCCCGCGCATCGCGGTCGCGCCGATCATCATCGCCTGGGCCGGCTTCGGCTACAGCTCCAAGATCTGGATCGCGGCCATCATCGCGTTCTTCCCGATCTACGTGAACGCCCTGACCGGCATCCTCACCGTCGACGAGGAGTCGCGGGAGATGTTCCGGTCCCTCGGCGCCACCCGCTGGCAGTCGTTCAGCCGCCTCGTCGTGCCCAGCTCGCTCCCCATCATGTTCGCGGGGCTCAAGACCGCCGCCGGCCTGGCGCTCGTCGGCGCCGTCGTCGGGGAGTTCATCTCCGCGCAGCGCGGCCTCGGCGTGCTCGTCCAGCAGTTCAGCTACCAGCTCGCCGTGGACGACGCGTTCGCCGTCATCCTCATCCTGATGCTGATGGGCCTGCTGCTCTTCGCGGTCATGGAGTGGCTGGAGCGGGTGACGGTCTTCTGGCTGCACGACGCGCGGCTGGTGGCGCGCACCCGACGGCTCCAGGCCAGGGCGCAGAAGCGCCGGCCCTCCCCGTCCGCCCCGTCCGACCCGACGGCCACGCCTGCCGAGACAGCCGGTCTCGTCCGATAGAGGAGGAACCTCCATGCGCACTTCCAACAGACGGGCGTGGGTGCCCCTCGTGGTGACCGGTGCCCTCCTCCTCGCCGCGGGCTGCGGCGGCGACGACGACTCGGGCGGCGACGACGCCATGAAGATCACCTACTCGCTGCCGACGCCCGAGAGCCTGCTCTTCTACCCACCGATCGTGGCCGAGGAGCTGGGCTTCTTCGAGCAGGAGGGCGTCAAGGCGGAGTTCGTGACCGCGGGCGAGGAGATCCCGAGCACCGCGCTGGTCGAGAACGGCGACGTCGACATCGCCATGGCCGACATCGACGAGCTGGTGATCTCGCACGCCCAGGGCGGCACGCAGCAGGTGCCCTTCAGCCCCCAGCACAGCAACACCGCCGGCACGGTCGTGCCCGAGGACAGCCCGATCCAGGACTTCTCCGAGCTGGCGGGCCAGACGGTGGGACTCGCCTCGGAGGAGGACACCGCACAGGTCGAGGCGCAGCTGCTGGCGGCCGGACTGTCCGGGGACGACATCGAGACGATCGTCGTCGGGACGAGCGGTGGCCTCATCAAGCAGACCTTCGACGAGGGGGAGATCGACGCCTACGTCGGAGCGCGGTCGGACTTCACCGCGATCGAGGCGACCGGCACGCCGCTGCGCAACATCACCCCGGAGGACGTCCAGGCGATCGACGGCAACCCCGTCGCCGTCATGCCCGAGACGCTCGAGTCCAAGCGCGACGCGCTCGTGGGCTTCTTCCGCGCCTGGGCGATGGGGCAGTACGTCGGGCTGGAGCACCCGGACGTCGTCGAGCAGATCGTGCGCGACCAGGTCCCGGCCGAGTGGCGCAACGAGGCGGTCGCAGAGGCGGCGCTCGAGGGCTCGATCGAGCTCATGCAGCCCGACGACCCCGAGCGCATCGGGGACGTCCGCCCGGAGGTCTGGACGACCGCGCAGGACCTGCTCGCCAGCGTCGGCATCATCGAGGAGAAGGCCGACATCGCGGACATCCTCGACGACTCGTTGATCGAGGAGATCAACGACTTCGACCGCGCCGAGGTCGACGCCGCGGTCGAGGAGTGGCAGCAGGAGAACGGCGGGTAGGTCGCGGGGTCCGTGCAGTCGATTGCACCGGCCCGGCGCACTGTGGTCGGCGGCTTGACACACCGACGCGGACCGACAATGCTGCAGTCGATTGCAGTGACGTCGCACGAGGACCGGAGAGACATGGACGAGCTGGTGCGCTCCGCCATCGCCCACTGGGGCCCGCGCTTCACCACCAACGGCGTCACGGCTGCCGACTTCGCCCGGATCACCGCGGGCATCGAGCGGTGGGACGACTGGTGTCGCGTGTGGTCGGCCGAGGGCGCCGCGCACGAGTCCCTCGGGCGCGAGGCGCTGGCCGAGGGAAGGTCCCGCTCGGCCGGTGAGCACCTCGCCCGCGCCGCGGTCCACCACCACTTCGCGAAGTTCGTCTTCGTCGCCGACCCCGAGCAGATGCGGGCCGCGCACGCCCGGGCGGTCTCGTGCCTCACCGACGCCCTGCCCCACCTCGACCCACCCGGACGGCGCCTGGAGATCGCGTTCGAGGGCTCGCACCTGGTGGCCGTCGTACGGGTCCCGCGCGGCGAGGGCCCGCACCCCGTCGTGCTGATGCTGCCGGGCCTGGACTCGGCCAAGGAGGAGCTCGGCTCGACCGAGCAGACGTTCCTCGACCGCGGGATGGCGACGGTCACGCTTGACGGCCCCGGCCAGGGCGAGGCGGAGTACGCGCTGCCGTTGCGTGGCGACTGGGCCCCGGTGGCCGAGGTGGCCTGGGAGGCGATCGGCACCCAGCCCGACCTCGACCGCGACCGCCTCGCGGTGTGGGGCGTCAGCCTGGGCGGCTACTACGCTCCCCGGGTCGCCGCGGCGCTGGGCGACCGGGTCAGCGCCTGCGTCTCCCTCGCCGGCCCCTTCAACTTCGGCGAGCACTGGTCGTCCCTGCCCCAGCTCACCCGCGACACGTTGCGGGTCCGCTCCGGGTCCGTCAACGACGAGGAGGCACGGCGGCGCGCGCTCGAGCTCGACCTGTCGGAGGCGGCCGCTCACCTCGTCGCGCCGCTGCTGATCGTCTTCGGCCGGCAGGACCGGCTGATCCCCTGGGAGGACGCCGTCCGGATGCGCGACGCCGTCGCCGGGCCGGTCACCCTCCTCCTGCTCGAGGACGGCAACCACGGCTGCGCCAACGTCGCGCCGCAGCACCGACCCACGACCGCCGACTGGCTGGCCGCCCGCCTGCTCGGCGCACCCGAGCCCCACATCGCGTCGTACACCGCTGGTGCCACCACCGATCCCAACGCCGACCTCACCACCGACCTCACCGCTGCAACGAAGGCAGGCTGACTGATGAACACCACCGACGCCCACACGCCCGGATCCCTGCGGGTCGGCTGGATCGGCGCGGGCCGCATGGGTGCCGCCATGGCCTCCCGCCTGGCACGGGCCGGCGAGGACGTCACCGTCTGGAACCGCACCCGTGCCAAGGCCGAGGCGCTCACCGAGCACGGCTGCGCGGTCGCCGACACGATCGCGGACCTCCGCGGCCTCGACGTGGTCTTCACCATGGTCTCGACGCCGGCCGACCTCGTGCAGGTGCTCACCGGCCCGGACGGCCTGCTGGCCGACCCGGACCGGGTGCCGGGGTGCGTCGTCGACTGCTCCACGGTCTCGACCGAGTCGTCGGCCGCGATGCGCGCCGCCTGCGACGAGCGCGGCGTCGCCTTCCTCGCCTCGCCGGTGAGCGGCAACGGCAAGGTGGTGCGCGCCGGCGGACTGAGCCTGGTGGTGTCCGGCCCCGAGGAGACCTACGAGCGCGTCGCCCCGCTGCTCGACCACCTCGGCAAGGGCGCGACGTACGTCGGCGAGGGCGAGCTGGCGCGGCTGGCGAAGATCTGCCACAACGTGATGCTCGGCGTCGTCACCCAGAACCTCGCCGAGATCACCGTGCTCGCCGAGAAGGGCGGCATGTCGCGGTCCGCGTTCCTCGAGTTCCTCAACAAGTCGGTGATGGGCTCGGTCTTCACGACCTACAAGAGCCCGGCGTTCGTCCACCTCGACTACACGCCGACCTTCACGCCGATCCTGCTGCGCAAGGACTTCGACCTCGGCTTCGCCGCCGCCCACGAGCTCGACGTGCCGATGCCGGTCGCCGCCGCCGCGGCCGCCGCCGTGCAGGGCACCGTCAGCAGCGGGAGGGTCGAGGAGGACTTCGCCATCCTGCTCGACCAGCAGGCGATGCTCTCCGGGTTGACGTTGAAGCCTGAGGACGCCTTCGTCGACGACGGCCTCTCCGCAGCGGACGAGGCCTGAGGATGAGCACGGGGGCGCGCCCGCTGTCGGCGCCGGGGCACATGGGCGTCGACTACGAGGAGCGCGTCGACTTCGACCGGCTCCGGAGGTATCGCATCGCGCGGGCGCGCGAGGCCCTCGACACGAGCGAGTGCGGGGCGTTCCTGCTCTTCGACTTCTACAACATCCGCTACACCACGCAGACGTGGATCGGTGGTGCGCTCGGCGACAAGATGATCCGCTACGCACTGCTGGCCCGCGGCAAGGACCCGGTCCTGTGGGACTTCGGGTCCGCGGTCAAGCACCACAAGATCTACTCGCAGTGGGTGCCGGAGGAGAACTACCGCGCCGGCTTCCTCGGGTTCCGGGGGGCCGTCGCGCCGTCCGTCGGGCTGATGGTCGACGCGGTCGCCGAGATCAAGTCGCTGCTGGTCGAGGCCGGCGTGGCCGACATGCCGGTCGGCATGGACATCGTCGAGCCGCCGTTCCTCTTCGAGATGCAGCGGCAGGGCCTCACGGTCGTCGACGCGCAGCAGCTGATGCTCGACGCCCGCTGCATCAAGAGCGGCGACGAGATCATGCTGCTCAACCAGGCGGCCGCGATGGTTGACGGCGTCTACCAGGACATCACCGAGGCGCTGAAGCCCGGCGTGCGTGAGAACGAGATCGTCGCGCTCGCCAACAAGCGGCTCTACGAGATGGGCTCCGACCAGGTCGAGGCCGTGAACGCCATCTCCGGCGAGCGGTGCAACCCGCACCCCCACAACTTCACCGACCGGCTGGTCCGGCCAGGCGACCAGGCGTTCTTCGACATCATCCACTCCTTCAACGGCTACCGCACCTGCTACTACCGCACCTTCGCCGTGGGCAGCTCGACGCCGGCCCAGCGCGACGCGTACGCCCGCGCGCGGGAGTGGATGGACCGCGGCATCGACGGCATCGCGGCCGGCGTCGGCACGGACGAGGTCGCCGCGCTGCTGCCGAAGGCGGAGGAGTTCGGCTTCGGCAGCGAGATGGAGGCCTTCGGCCTGCAGTTCGCCCACGGCCTCGGGCTCGGCCTCCACGAGCGCCCGATCATCTCGCGGCTCAACTCGATGAAGGAGCCGGTCGAGCTCCGGGTCGGCATGGTCTTCGCGCTCGAGACCTACTGCCCCGCCTCCGACGGCTTCTCAGCGGCCCGGATCGAGGAGGAGGTCGTCATCACCGAGGACGGCCCCCGCATCCTCACGCTGTTCCCGGCGCAGGAGCTCTTCGTCACCAACCCCTACTGATCCTCTCCGGCCGATCCTGCCCTGCCGATCCTCCGAAAGGCCTCCTCGTGGCTGACTTCTCGCTCTCCTCCGTCCCCGACCTGCCGCTCGACCTCTGGGTGGGCGGCGTCGAGCGCGCCGCCTCCGACGGCGGGCGCTTCGACGTCCTCGACCCCGCGACGGGGAAGGTCGTCGCGTCGGTGGCCAACGGCACGGTCGACGACGCGATGGCGTGCGTGGAGGCGGCCGACGCGGCTGCCGCGTCGTGGGCCGCGACCGCGCCGCGCGAGCGAGCCGAGATCCTCCGCAGGGCGTTCGAGCTGATGACCGAGCGCGCCGACGAGATCGCCCACCTGATCTCGCTGGAGAACGGCAAGGCGCTGCCCGACGCGCGCGGCGAGACGGCGTACGCGGCCGAGTTCTTCCGCTGGTACGCCGAGGAGGCGGTGCGCGCCTCGGGCACCGTGATGACCGCCCCGTCGGGCGCCAACCGGATCCTGGTGCTGCAGCAGCCCGTCGGCATCGCCGTGCTGGTGACCCCGTGGAACTTCCCGGCCGCGATGGCGACGCGCAAGATCGGGCCGGCACTGGCCGCCGGGTGCACGGTGATCCTCAAGCCCGCCTCGGACACGCCCCTCACGGCCCTGCTGATGGCGAAGGTCCTCGCCGACGCCGGGGTGCCGGAGGGCGTGGTGTCGGTGCTGCCGGCGCGGCGCTCGGGCGCCGTCGTCTCGGCGATGGTGCACGACCCGCGGGTGCGCAAGCTGTCCTTCACCGGCTCGACCGAGGTGGGCCGGGTGCTGCTCAAGGAGGCGGCCGACCAGGTCGTGAACTGCTCGATGGAGCTCGGCGGCAACGCGCCGTTCCTGGTCTTCGAGGACGCCGACCTGGACGCCGCGATCGACGGCGCGATGATCGCCAAGATGCGCAACGCCGGCGAGGCCTGCACCGCGGCCAACCGGTTCTACATCCACGCCGACGTCGCCGAGGAGTTCAGCAGCCGCCTCGCCGAGCGGATGAGGGCCCTCACCGTCGGTCCGGGCACAGCCGACGACACCCAGGTCGGACCGCTGGTCAACGAGGAGTCGGCCGCCAAGGTCGACGAGCTCGTCAGGGGCGCCGTGTCGGCGGGAGCGCGCGTCGTGCTCGGGGGCGAGCGCCCCGACCGCGAGGGCTTCTACTACTCACCGACCGTCCTGCTCGACGTCCCCCGCGGCGCGGACATCCTGGGCGAGGAGATCTTCGGCCCGGTCGCCCCGGTGCTGACCTTCACCGACGAGGACGACGCGATCGCGATGGCCAACGACACGGAGTACGGCCTGGTCTCCTACGTCTACACCCGTGACCTGGCCCGCGGCCTCCGCGTCAGCGAGCGCCTCGACGCCGGCATGGTCGGGCTCAACCGCGGCCTCGTCTCCGACCCCGCCGCGCCGTTCGGCGGCACGAAGCAGTCCGGGATCGGTCGGGAGGGCGGGCACGAGGGGATGCTCGACTACATGGAGAGCAAGTACGTCGCCGTGAGCTGGTGAGGGCGACGGGCCCGGTAGCGTCCGGGCGTGGCCAGTCGTCGACGTTCCGGTGCACGTCGACGCACCGCCTCCGCGCCGGCCCCGCCGCCGACCGCCGGGCCGGGTGAGCGCATCTGGGTGCTCGACGTCCCCTACGGGACACAGGTCGACGGCGCCACCTGGCACCCGGCCGTCAGGACCCACCTCCACGTCGGCCGCACCCTGCCCGAGCACCTGGCGCCATATGCCCCGGGGCCGCACACCCTCGGGCGGTTCATCGAGAACCACCTCAACCCCGACCACCCCGCGCCCGTCCCCGAGCCGGCCGAGGAGCTCGAGCCCCGGCGGATCCAGTTCGAGGCGGCCGACGCGATCGCGGCACGCGCCCTGGCGGGCGGACGGCAGTTCCTGCTCGCCGACGAGCCGGGCGTGGGCAAGACGATCGCCGCGGTCCTCGGGGCGGTGGCGGTCGGCGACCTCCGCGGCGCGCGACGCGTGCTCGTCGTGGCCGACCGGCCCGCCGCGATCACGATCGGCCACTGGTGCCGCACGATCGCGGCGCTGGGGGACGGCGGCCTGGAGTGGGTGGTGATCACGTGGGACCGGCTGGAGAAGGTCAAGGACCACACGTGGGACGTGATCATCGCGGACGAGGCGCACGCCCTGCGGCGTACGACGACCAAGCGGTGGAAGCTGTGGGTGCGGGTCTCCGGACACGGCCGGCCGCACGACGAGGCCCCGTTCGTCATCGCCACCACCGCGACGCCCGGGCACACGCCGTTCGAGCTGCCCTACCTGGCCCCGGCCTACGCACAGGCGCTGGGCGAGCCGATGAAGGCCTGGACCTCGACGACCCGACCCGGGCAGGCCTTCGCCGACGCGCTCGAGCGGCACGGCGTCGGCGTGGAGCAGGGACGCCACGGCGCCTCGTGGACCACTGACCCGGCGCGACGCGCCGCCGACCTCGGGCTCGTGCGCGGCTGGCTCGAGGACGAGCGGCCCCCGGCGATGCTGCACCGGGCAGCGCCGTGGGGGCCGGTGCCGATCTCGGGCATGCCCGTCGCGCTGACGCCGGCCGAGCGGGAGGCGTACGAGGCGGAGTGGGGCGAGTTCTGCCGGGAGATGGACCTCGCCCGGCGTGGCCGCAACGTCGCCCGGGGGCGGGCCGCCCTCCTGCGGTTCCGCCAGAAGGCCGGACTGATCCGCGTCGACTCGACGGTCGCCTGGATCACCCAGCAGGTCGAGAGCGAGCGGCAGGTCGCGTGCTCGGTCGAGTTCGTCGCGACCGCTGCCGACCCGATCGCCGACAGGCTGCGCGACTCGGGGATCCAGGTCGCCACCATCTACGGCCGCGGCCGGTTCGACCCGGAGGCCGAGCGACTGCGGTTCCAGACCGGGCAGGCGAAGGTCTGCGTCTTCACCACGGTCGCCTCGATCAGCCTGCACGCCGGCGAGACGCTCGCCGACGGCCGCCGCGCCAGCACGGAGCCGCGGGTCGGGGTCTTCCACCAGGCCCGCTTCTCGGGCATCGCCGGACGGCAGGTGACGGGTCGTACGCACCGCGACCACCAGGTCTCGCCGTGGCACATCGCCTACGCCGAGGGCACCGTGGAGGAGCAGGTCGGCAAGGTCATGGTGGAGCGGATCGCCGCGGCCTCCGACACCGTGGGCGGCGACACCAGCGGCCTCGTGGACGTCGCCGAGCTCCTCGGAGCCGACTGGCTCCCCGTCACGACCCTGACCGAGGACGGCGCCTGACGGCGGCTAGGTCCTGCCGTTCGCGCCGAGGTCGACGCAGATCTCGCCGGACACGGTCTCCGTGAAGCGCCCTGCCGGGTCCAGCAGGTCCTGCACGCCGGCGAGGGTGAGCGTGCCGGTGGCTCCCTCGAGCTTGCCGCTGGCCCCGCTCACATCGCCCGACGCACGGAACTCGCCGGTCGTCAGGTCGAGCGTGCCGTCGAGGTCGACCGACAGTGTCGCTCGGTTGGTGGTGAAGGTGATGTCACCGGCGAAGACGATCCCGGTCGGTGTGGCCCCGACGACCTGGAACGCAGCCTCCGTCGTGCCCTGCAGCAGGCCCCCGCCGCGGATCTGCGCCACGGTCCGGATCAGGCCCGGGGGATCGCCTGCCTGCGGAGCCGCACCCTGGCCCGCGCCGGTCGCGGTGATCTGGTGGCACGACACCGCGGCCGTCGCCGGTCCGACCCGGACCAGCACCAGCAGGGGCAGCAGCACGGCCAGGACAGCAGTACGTCGCATGGGTTCGCCCTCCCCGACGCCAGTGGGCTCGCCCTCGCTGGCTCCATCCAACCTAGCGAGGCGGCGGGGGGCGTCAAGGGTGGTGAGCGGGTGGTCCGCTCCGGCCGACGGGTGCGTGCGAAGGTCTTCGGGTGTTGTTGCCACGACTCGATGGCCCGCGCCTGACGTTGCGCCCTGCCAGGGTCGACGACCTCGAGTTCTTCGCCGACCTGAACAGCGACGCGGAGGTGATGGCGCACGTCTCGGGTCGCGCTGCCTCCCGGTCGGACACGGTCGAGGAATGGACACGACGGGTGGGTGAGCGCTCGGATCGCGCCGCCGGTCTCGGCTACTGGGTCGGTTCGGCCGATGGCCGAGCGATCGGCCGGTGGGGACTGGGCCGCACCGAGTCCGATCCTCGTGCGGCTGAGCTCGGGTTCCGTCTCCGACGTGAGCACTGGCGCAAGGGATTCGGCGCGGAAGGCGCTCGCATGCTGCTGGCCCACGCATTCACCGACCTGGCCGTGACTCGTGTGTGGGCGGGGACCGTCACCGCGAACATCGCCTCGAGGAGAACGCTGGAGGCTGTGGGACTGGAGCAGGTCGACGAACCATCCCCGGGCGTGCTCACCTTTGAGGTGACGCGGTCCCAGTGGCGTGAGCGGGCCTAGCCCGGATAGATGTCCACCCCGGCCGGAGCCTCGAGGATCATCCGGGCCTTCTCGGGGTGGATCCGGTGGGTGCCCGTGTGGTCGACGAGGAAGCCGAGCCCGTGCGGGGTCAGCCAGACGTAGCGTCCCTCGCCGCACTGGCGCGACCGGTAGCCCGCGTGGGTCTTGCAGCGGTGGTGCCGTCGGCCGAGCGGGCCGGAGTTGTGGGAGCCGGTCTGGTCCGGCGGGGGTTCTCGGCCGTCGCCGTGGTCGAACGGCGTGGGATGGTCGAGGTCGACGTTGCGGCTGGTCGACGTGGCGTAGGGCCAGTAGTCGCCGCCCGCGACGAGGTGGACCTGGTCGCGGAGCGACTCGGGGTGCTCGTAGGCGGTGTGGCGGACCCGGTCGGAGAGGTCCTTGACCGGCTGGATCCTCAGGTCCACCCGCGCGAGGAGCTCGGCGAGCCGACCGAAGGTGACCGGACCGAGTCCCTCGACTCGAGCCACCCCGTCGCGACCGTGGAGGGCGGCTTCGTGGAGGTGGACGTGGAGCACGCCCTTCGGCGCCAGGGGAGTCAGGTCGATCTCGCGCAGTGCGTCGAGGAGGTCGGCGGGGAACGCCAGGGCACGCGGCAGGACGGGCTCCGGGTCGAGCTCCGGGTCGAGCTCACCGTCCGGCGCAGCGGTGTGCTCGAGGAGGAGCGTCATCAGCTCGGCCGGACGGGCCAGCCACGCGACGGCGAGGGCGCGGAGCTCATCGGGGTGCGCCTCGGGGTGGAGCGGCTCGATGACCTCCGCGACCCGGCGGACCGTGGCCTCGACGGCAGCCGCGTCGCCGGCGTCGAGGCGGGCGATCAGCATCCTCAGGCCGAGCTCGTCCGTGCGGCCGAGGTGGACGAAGCGGCGGCGTCGCTCGGCCTCCGACCGCTCGTCGTGCAGGTCGGGGTCGGCCTCGATGACGTTGGCCTCCGCGACCTCGAGCACGCGCCCTGCGGACTCCGTGGCGATCATCCGCGACATGGCGGAGTCGACGAGGCCGACGCGGTCGGCGCCCAGGTGGCGCGACAGCTTGGCGATCCGACGCGCCACCCATGGCTCGCACTCCCCGCGACGGCACACCGCCCAGGTGAGCGGCAGGCGGTGCTGCAGGTCGAGCACGTCGGCGAGCGCGTGGCGCGACGCCATCACGCCGGTGCCGCGGGCGAGGGCGATCTCGCCGAGGCAGAAGTCCTGCACCCCGGGGGTGCCGTCTCCGCCGACCTGGACCAGCACGTTGCCCAGCCGACGGGCCGTCGCGCCGTCCGGTCCCTCGGTCGGGTCGCTCGAGTGGACGGCGGCCCACTGGGCGAGCACCTCGAGGTCACGCACCTCCGCCTGCCGGCGAGCGTGCACGGCCTCGGTCGCCAGGGCGAGCAGGCCCGTGACATCGAGGTCGGGCAGCGTGTCGATCATGTGTTCGATTCTACCGCTCGCCACCGACACCCGGAATGCCTGTGGACGCCGGGTGGCTCGCGATCTTTGCGCAGGTCAGCGGCCTGGCGGTAGTGCCTCAGCAACCGCCGACGAGCCACCGCCGACGAGCTCCACCCCGACCTCCCCGAGCCCGGGCGCGACGACCGACCACGAGCCGCCACCGCTGACGTCGATCGGAGGCACCACCGACCCGGTGATCACCACGTCCCCGGCACCCAGGCCGGCACCGCACGCAGCCAGCGTCGAGGCGGCGGACGCCAGGATCGACCCCAGCGAGCCGGTGAGCTCGAAGGGAGTGGACGTCGACGCGACCGCGACCCCGTCTCGCAGGACGGAGAAGGACAGGTCCTCAGGGAGCAGAGGGACGACAGGACCGAGCAGGACGTGCCGGTGGTAGATGTTGCCGCCCAGCACCTCCTCGATGTCCGCGGGCGCGAACGACAGGTCGGCCAGCTCGATCGCGACCGACCACGCGGACACGGCGGCGAGCGCCTCCGACGCCGAGGCGGTCGACGCCACGGGGGAGCCGAGGTGCGCGGCCACCTCCGCCTCCAGCAACGGCTTCGTCCACCCGGACACCGGGACAGAGGAGTCGGAGGCGAGCAGCCGGTCGCTCGTCAGGCACCCGACCAGCGGCCGGTCGGTGCCGAGCGTGGACAACGCCGCCGGCGCCCCGAAGCCGAGCTTCCACCCGAGCGACTCCGCCCCCGCGGCCAGCGCGGCAGCACGCCGCGCCAGCATCCGCGTCGTACCGGCCGCGATCCGCGGGTCGAGGCTCACGAGGGGTCGTCGAACTCGTCGTCCGGACCCGGCATCCCGTAGCCCGCGGCGGCCAGCGAGCCGGCGCCGCTCCAGCCCCAGATGAGCAGCACGTCCTCGTCGCCGGTGTTGACGAACCCGTGGTAGTTGCCGCGCGGGGTGAAGATGACGTCGCCCGCCTGCGACGGCTCGCGCCCGGAGTTGGTGTGGATCTCGCCGCGCCCCGACATCACCACCAGGAACTCGTCGGCGTCGGTGTGCAGGTGGCGGTCGTGGCGGGCGCCGGGCGGCAGCACCGTCCGACCGACGGTGAGGCCGTCGGAGCCACCGCGCTCGGAGTTGATGAGGTACTGCACCTGCATGTCGACCCACCCCTCCTCCTCGCGCAGGCCCTGCTCGAGGGGGACGTCGTCGACGGTGGTGCGGAACGGGGGCTTCGGGTCGGTCACGGGATCTCCACTCCTGCGGCTCGGCGGTAGACGTCAGCGACGCTGACGAGGAAGTCACGGTCGGCGAGGTCGCTGCTGCGCGCCGCGCTGAGCATCTCGCTGGTGGCCGAGCAGGTCGGCAGCATCACGCCGAGCTTGCGGCCGAGCTCCTGGGCCAGGACGAGGTCCTTCTGCTGCAGCTCGACGTCGGCGTAGACGGTGTCGTCGTCGACCAGCAGGGGAGCGCGGTAGCCGATGACAGGTGAGGCGATCACGCTCTTGAGCGCGGCGTCGACCACCGCGGCCCGGTCGACGCCGGCCTTCTCGACCAGCGTCACCGCCTCCGCGAAGGCCGTCACCGAGACCACGAGCGAGAGGTTGATCGCGACCTTGGTGAGGATCGCGTGGCCGTTGGGGCCGATGTAGGTGACCTTCGGCCCGATCGCGTGCAGCAGCGCCTCGACGTGGTCGTACGCCGACCGCTCGCCGCCGACCATGACCGACATCTGCCCCGCCGCCAGCGTGGCCGGCGAGCCCGAGACCGGGGTGTCGAGGTAGCGGGCGCCGGTCGCGGCGACCTCCTCGGCCAGCGCGACGCTGCGCTCCGGCGCGATCGTGCTCAGGTCGGCCCACACCTTGCCGGCGGCGAGGCCGGCGAGCAGGCCGTCGTCGCCGTGCGCGGCGCCCTCGACGGCCGCGGTGTTGGTGAGCATGGTGAACACGACGTCGCACTGCGCCGCGACCTCGCGGGGCGTGTCGGCCCAGCCCATGCCGGCGTCCAGCAGGTCCTGCGCCTTGCTCCGCGTGCGGTTCCAGCCGACCACGGTGTGGCCGGCGCCCATGATCCGCCGGGCGATGCCCGAGCCCATGGCGCCGAGCCCCACGAACCCCACGCGTCCGATGTCGTCGTACATGCCTCGCTCCTCTCGTGCCGGCCGGCCGGTCACCTGCTGTGCCTGTCCAGGAAGTCGACGACCACGGCGAGCGCCTCGCGCTGCACATCGTCGACCCGTGCCACCCCGTCGGCATCCGACTCGGGGTAGATGTAGCCGTGCACGTCGTGCGACCACGACCGCCACTCGACGTCGTCGCGCTTCTCGGCGAGCAGCTCGTAGGTCAGCCGGAAGACGCCCTGCAGCTCGTCCTCGTCGCGGCCGAGCACCAGCACCGGGATGTCCACCGCGTCCAGCCGCGCCGACACCGCGTCGGGGTCGGCGATGCGGTCGCGGGCCCGGTCGGTGCTGCGGATCTCCATGCGCTCGATGTCGCGCAGGCCGCCGTCGCTCGTCACCGTCGGCACGTCGTCGAGGCGCAGGGTGAGCAGCTCGTGCGAGGCGGGCTCGGCCGCGACTCCGGCGCGCAGCAGTCCGGGGTGCTGCGACAGCAGCTTGAGGAGCATCTCGCCGGCGTGGCTCACGCCGAGGTGGAACAGCCGGTCGGCGTCGATCGCCGGGTGGATGGCGACGTGACGCAGGATCGCCACCTCGTCCTCGTACTCCAGCGGCGCACGGTTCAGCAGCCCCATCCCCTGCCGCACGGTGCTGCGCAGCGGTCCGCCGGTCTGGTAGCCGAGCTCGACCTCGGTCCGGTAGCGGACCCACGCGCAGGCGTAGCCCGCCTCGAGCAACACGTCCGTCACGTGGCGGAAGCGGTGCACGCGGTCGCGGAGCCACCCCATCCCGCCGCCGCCGTTGCCGTAGGCCACCAGCACGAACGGGTGGGGCCCGGGGCCGTCGGGCAGCCGGAGCGCGTACGGCGCGTAGAGCCCGTCGAGCGTCTCGGCGAGCAGGTAGTGCGCCGGGCTGTCCGACCCGGCGAGCGGTTCGACCAGGACGGGCGCGAGCGGGTCCCAGCTGGCGGCGCTCACCGGGTCGCGCCCGGGGCGCCGGCCGCCCAGTAGTCCTCCTTGGCCTTGGAGGCCGCCAGGGCCTCGGCGTCCTCGAAGCCGGGAGCCATCGAGGCCGACGTGCCGGCCATGTACTGGTGGTGGTCGACGTCGAGCAGCCGGATCCAGCTCTGCTGGCCGAAGGTCAGCGCGATCACGCAGCCGAGCTCCACCAGCTCGTCCTCGCTGAAGTGGGCGTGCAGCCGGTCCCACAGCCCGTCACGGTCGTCCTCGTTCCAGGCGATCGCCTGCGCGTAGGCGAGCGCGGCCTTCTGCCGGTCGTCGAACCGGTCGGAGGACTCGAAGTTGAGCAGGTCGTCGTACTGCCCCTCCTGCAGGCCCTGCTGGCTGCCCTTGACCGAGCGCTGGTTGCCGCAGAACTCGCAGGTGACCGTGCGGGAGATGTAGACCCGGCACAGCTCCTTGACTGCGTGGTCGACGACGCCGTTGCGGAACATCGTCTCCCAGGGCTCGGCGAAGGCCCAGAACGCCGCGGGCACGTGGGCGCGGATGGCGTTGGTCTCCGGGCGCGGCGTCCCCTCGCGGGCGCTGCGGTCCATCTCGGCCTGCATGCGTGGGTCCATGTCGTCGTAGGCGACGTAGGAGATGCGGGGCGTGCTCATGGTGGCTCCTCGGGTCAGTCGGACTGGTCGATGGCGCGGACGATGGCGGCCGCGTCGAGGGGGAGGTCGCGCACGCGGACGCCGAGCGCGCGGTGGACAGCGTTCGCGATGGCGGCGGACGTGGGTCCCTGGGCCGCCTCGCCGGCGCCCGTCGAGGGCGCGTCGCTGTCGACGAGGTGGACCGAGACCTCGGGCGCCTCGGAGAACCGCAGGACCGGGTACGCCTCCCAGTCGGTGCCGAGCAGGCGGCGGCGGTCGAAGGGCATCCGCTCCTTGAGCGTCCACGACGTCGCCTGGGTCGCGCCGCCCTCGAGCTGGTTGCGCGCACCGTCGGGGCTGACCACGCGACCGACGTCGGCGACGACCAGCAGGCGGGTCACGACGACCTCGCCGGTGACCTCGACGTCGGCGACGACGGCGCAGTAGGCACCGCGGTCCTTGTAGCGGGCCCAGCCCAGGCCGCGACCGGTGTCCTCGGGCAGCGCCTCGTCCCATCCCGCGAGCCGCGCCGCCTCGGCCACCACGTGCCGGGCGCGCGGGTCGGTGAGGTGGTCGAGCCTGAACGAGACCGGGTCGACGCCGGCCGCGTCGGCGAGCTCGTCCATGAAGGACTCGATGGCGAAGACGTTGAGGTGGGCGCCGAGCGCGCGCATCGCCGAGGTGCGCAGCGCCGAGTCGGTCTTGCGGTGGCCGACCACCCGGCGAGGTCCGACGTCGTAGCCCGGCACCGCGTTGCGGGTCGTCCCGCCGCCCGCGGCCGACGGCGGGTCGGTCGCCGGCGGCAGCGGCACCGGCCGGGCGAGGTCGCCGCCAGCGAGCAGGCCCGGGTTGCCGGCGTAGCCGGGCCGCGCGGTGTGGCCCTGGCTCCACACGTCGTAGGACCAGCCGGTGATGCGCCGGCCGTCGAGGCGGGCCCGCACCGTCGCCGTCATCGCCGGCGCCAGCGGTCCCCAGGTGAGCTCGTCGGGCCGCGTCCAGCGCAGCAGCACCGGGCGCCCGGGCACGGCCCGGGCCAGCAGCACCGCGTCAAGGGCCGCGTCGTCCGCGGCGTTGTGGCCGTAGCACCCGGCGTTCTCGACGTGCTCGACCACCACCGTCGCCGGGACGAGGTCGAGGGTGGCGGCGATCGCGTCCCGCAGGCCGTGGATCCCCTGGCTGTGCGACCAGACGTGGACGCCGTCCTCGCCCCACACGGCCATCCCGGCGCTCGGGGCGATCGAGGCGTGCACCAGGAACGGCCGGGAGTACGACGCCTCGACGACCGCAGCCGCCCCCTCGGCGCCGGTGCCGGGAGCGCCCGGCTCGTCGAGCACCGGCACCTCCTCGTGCGTGCCGGACCGGAGCCAGGCGGGCAGGTCGTCGGTGGCGGGCAGCAGGTCGCGCTCGTCCCACGTGGCCTCGCGCCGCAGCAGCTCCAGCGCCCGGTCGACGTCGGCCTCGCGCTCGCCGACCACGCCCACGAACGAGCCGTCCCGCACCAGGCTCGCCCCGGGCGCAGTCCAGTCGTCCGGGAGGGACCGCAGCACGGCGCCCACCGACGGCGGGCGGAGGACGCGGCCGTGGAGCAGGCCCGCGGGCCGCAGGTCGGTGAGGAAGCGCGGCCGGCCGAGCACCTTGTCGGGCAGGTCGGTGCGGGGCGCGCTCCTCCCGACCTCCAGGGCGCGACCGGGCGCGAGCGGCTCGACGGTGGTGAGGTCGAGCTCCGGGTCGAGGGCCGCGATGCGTGCGACGTACGCCTCGGTCGGCGACGGCGGGCCGGCGAGCGCGCGCACCGCCCCACCGACGTGGGCCAGCGCGGGGCCCGTCTGCAGCACCGACAGGCTGCCGGCCGTGAGCCCCTGGTCGGGCCCGAGGGCGGTGTGCGGGGCGATCACCCGCACCGCCTCGAGGGGGAGCGCGAGGGCGTCCGCGGCGAGCTGGGCGAGCGCGGTGGCGATCCCCTGGCCGAGCTCGGCCTTGCCGGTCCGCACCTCCACCACCCCGTCGCGCACCGCCACCCAGCTCCCCAGCCGGGGGTTCGTGACGACGTGGGGAGGCAGGTCGGTCACGCTGACGGCCCCCGGGCTGCGAGGACCGCGTCGACGATCCGGCGGTGGGCGCCGCAGCGGCACAGGTTGCCGTCGAGCGCCTCCGCGACGCGCGCGGCGTCGGGGTGTGGCTCCTCGTCGAGGAGGGCGGCGGCCCGCACGACGATGCCGGAGATGCAGAAGCCGCACTGGGCGGCCTGGCGGGCGAGGATCTCGCGCTGGACCGGGTGGGGTCCGCCGTCGTCGCCCGTGAGGCCCTCGACGGTGGTGACCGACCTGCCCTCGGCCTGCCACACCGGGGTCTGGCACGAGGGCACGACGACGTCGTCGAGCCGCACGTGGCACGCCCCGCACAGGCCCTGGCCGCACCCGAACCGGGTGCCGACGAGCCCGAGGTCGTCGCGCAGCACCGTCAGGAGCGGGGTGTCCGGGTCGCCGCCGACCTCGACGGGGGAGCCGTTGACCGCGAACGCCGTCACCCGAAGACCTCCGGGTGGTGCGAGAGCTCGATGCGCGTACGCCGGATGTGCCCGCCGAGGAAGCGCTCGCCGTCGTCGGGGTCGCGGCGCACGACGGCGTCGAGGATCAGCCGGTGCTCGGAGTTGACCACCCACATCCGGCTGCGACCGCCGAGCGCGACGTAGGCGCGTCGGTGGTGCTGGGTGGAGTTCCACAGCCGCGTCACGCTGGTCATCAGCGGGTCGAGGTGGCAGCCGGAGTAGGTGAGCATGTGGAACTCGCGGTCGAGGTCGAGGAACTTCTCGAGGTCCTCGTTGTCCTCGATCCGACGCTGCAGCTCCTCGAGCTGGGCGTGGTCGTCCGGGCCCAGCCGGGGCATGCTCTCGGCAAGGGCCAGCGGCTCGAGCCGCTCGCGCATCCGGTAGACCACGTCGACCTCGTGCTGCGACAGGCGCGGCACGCGGGCGCCCTTGCGGGCCTCGTGCTCGGTGAGGCCCTCGGCCTCGAGCATCCGCAGCGCCTCCCGCACCGGCAGCCGGCTCGCGCCGAGGCGCTCGGCGATGTCCTCCTGGCGGATCCGGTCGCCCGGCTTCAGCTCGCCGCTCAGGATCGCCTCGCGGAGGTAGGCCGCGACGCGGGTGCTGCCGATGTCGGTGCTGGGGGTCCCGCTCGTCTCGCTCATGGACGCGGATTCTCCCGGTCGAAGCGCTTGCCCTGCGGCGCCGACACCAGCTCCATCTGCATCCCCCACGGGGCGAGGAAGTAGATCCAGCGGTTGCCCTCGGCCGGGCCGCGGCTCGCGGTCGGCCCGTCGAGGACCTCGATGCCCGCCCCGCGGAGGTGGTCGACTGCGGCGTCGAGGTCGTCGACGTACAGGGCGACGTGGTGCCCGCCCACGTCGCTGTTGCGCGGCACGTGCGTGCGCTGGTCGGGGGAGGAGTAGTGGAAGACCTCGAGCAGCGTCTCGCCGCCGAGCCGGAACCATCGGTTCTCGACCATCACCGCGTCCGGGTGGACGGCCAGGTGGCGCGTCATCCAGTCGTCCCCCTCGTCGGGGTGCGAGAAGGGCCCGAGGGAGTAGAGGAACTCGCAGCCGAGGACGTCCACGAGGAACCGGTGGGCCTGCTCGAGGTCGGGCACGGTGAAGCCCAGGTGGTCGATCCGACGCAGTCCTGGCAACGGCACGCACGGCCTCCTTGGATCCCAAACGGCTTCTGCGCCAGCAAAGCACGCAGGCCGGTGTGGTGTCCATCACTCACACCTCTAGATTTTGGATCCAAACTTGTGCCACAGTGACGGCGCCCGTCACGAAGGAGTGTCATGCCCCAGCACCGTCAGCTCACGCCCGCGGCCCCGTGGGTCGAGGTCGTCGTCTCCGACGAGGACTGGGACGGTGCCGACCCGGCGCTGCTGCGGACGTTCCTCGCCCAGCTGGTCTGGATCCGCGCCTTCGAGCAGCACGTCCTCGACCTCTCGGGCGCGGGGCTGATCCACGGCCCCGCCCACTCGAGCATCGGGCAGGAGGGCGGCGCCGTCGGCTCCGTGCTCGCCCTCACCAGCCGGGACTCGGTCAACGGCTCCCACCGCGGACACCACCAGTTCCTCGCCAAGGCGCTGCACCACGTCGAGCCCGACGGCATGGACCCGCTCGCGGGGCCGTCGGACGCGGTCCGCGACGTGCTGCTGCGCACCCTCGCCGAGATCGCCGGCCTCGACCGCGGCTGGAGCCACGGCCGCGGCGGCTCGATGCACCTGCAGTGGAAGGCCGCCGGCGCCATGGGCACCAACGCCATCGTCGGCGGCGGCGTCCCGCAGGCGGCCGGGTTCGCCTTCGCCCACCAGCGTGCCGGCACCGACGCGGTCTCGGTCACCTACTTCGGCGACGGCGCGGTCAACATCGGGTCCACGCTCGAGACCATGAACCTCGCCGGCGCCTGGGCGCTGCCGGTGTGCTTCTTCATCGAGAACAACCGCTATGCCGTGTCGACCTCCGTGGAGGAGGCGACCGCCGAGCCGCGGCTGTCGGCGCGCGGCCTCGGCTTCAACCTGGCGTCCTGGAAGGTCGACGGGCAGGACCCCCTCGCGGTCCACCTCGCCATGTCCGAGGCCGTCGAGCACATGCGGGCCGGCCGCGGCTCGACAGTGGTCGAGGTCGACACCTACCGCTTCTTCCACCAGAACGGCGGCTTCGCGGGCAGCGCCTTCGGCTACCGCGACAAGGAGGAGGAGAAGGAGTGGCGCCGGCGCGACCCGCTGACGATCACGTCCGCCCACCTCGAGCGGCTCGGCCTGCTCGGCGAGGGCGACGCCGACCGCGCGCTCGCCCAGGCGCGGGCCGTGATGGAGGAGATCAGTGAGGTCCTGCTCGAGCCCGTGCCGGGCGGCAAGCCCGGCCAGCGCCGGATCCGTGCGGAGGAGTGGCCGGACCCCGCCTGGGTCGACGTCGGTGTCCGCGGCGACCTCAGCGAGATGGACGACGCCCGCGTCGTCCCGGCCGAGGGCCACGCGGTCCCCGTGCAGGAGATGAAGCTCGTCGAGTCCATCGCCGCCGTGCTCGGGCGCCGGATGGAGACCGACGAGGGCGTGGTCGTCATGGGTGAGGACGTGCACCGGCTCAACGGCGGCACCAACGGCGCCACCCGCGGCCTCGCGGAGCGCTTCCCCGACCGCATCCTCGGCACGCCCATCAGCGAGAACGCCTTCACCGGGCTGGCCTGCGGCGTCGCCCTCGACGGGCGGTTCACGCCGGTCGTGGAGTTCATGTACGCCGACTTCATGTGGGTGGCCGCCGACCAGCTGTTCAACCAGGTGGCGCGGGCCCGGCACATGTACGGCGGAGACGGCCCCGTCCCCCTCGTCCTGCGCAGCAAGGTGGCGATGGGCACGGGCTACGGCTCCCAGCACTCGATGGACCCCGCCGGGATCCTCGCCACGTCCGCCGGCTGGCGCATCGTGGCGCCGACCACGCCCTACGACTACGTCGGGCTGATGAACACCGCGCTCCGCTGCCAGGACCCGGTCGTCGTGCTCGAGCACGTCGACCTCTACAACGCCGTCGGTCCCGGCCCGGTGGACGACCTCGACTACTGCCTGCCCGTCGGCAAGGCGGCGATCCGCCGCGAGGGCAAGGACGCCACGATTCTCACCTACCTCGGGATGGTGCCCTTCGTGCTCGAGGCCGTCGAGGAGTTCGCCGAGGTCGACGCCGAGGTCATCGACCTGCGGTGGCTCGACCGCGCCAGCATCGACTGGGACACGATCGAGGCGAGCATCACCAAGACCAACCAGGTGATGATCGCCGAGCAGGGCGCGGTCGGCACGTCGTACGGCGGGTGGCTGGCCGACGAGATCCACCGGCGCTTCTTCGACCTGCTCGACGCCCCCGTGCGCCGCGTCACCGGCGCCGAGGCCTCGCCGAGCATCAGCAAGGTGCTCGAGCGCGCGGCGATCGCCCAGAAGGACGAGGTCATCGCCGAGCTCACCGAGATCGCGAGGTACTGAGGTGCCCCGGGTGCTGCGGATGCCGAGCGTCTCCGCCAACGCCACCGAGGCCGTCCTGGCCGAGTGGCTGGTGGCCGAGGCCGTCGACTTCGACGCCGCCGACGCGCTGGCGACCGTCGAGACCGACAAGGCACTCGTCGACATCGAGGCCGACGCCCCGGGCGTGGTCCTCACGACGCTGGTGGCGGCCGGGGCGCAGGTCGAGGTGGGCGCCCCGATCGCCGTCCTCGGCACACCCGGCGAGCGGGTCGACGACCTGCCCGCGCTGCTGCGTGAGCTGGGGGTCGGCGACCCGGCCGACCAGGCCGCGCAGCCCGAGCCGGTCGACCAGGCCGAGCAGGTCGAGCGGGCGGAGCCCGACGTCGACCCCGGGTCCGGCAGCCCGATCACCGAGGAGGCCCCGGTCGAGCCGCCCGTGCCGGCCGCCCCGCCCGTGCCGCCGAGCACCCCGGCTCCGTCCCGTCGCGGCGGTCGGGTCTTCGCCAGCCCGCTCGCGCGCAAGATCGCCCGCGACGCGGGCCTGGGCATCGACGACATCCCCGGCACCGGCCCCAAGCAGCGGATCCTGCGCCGCGACGTCGAGGCCGCCCTGGCCGCGCGCAGTGCCGCTCCCGTAGCGGCACCCGTCGCTGCACCCGTCGCTCCTGCTGCGCCGGCGCCCGTGCCGGCGCCGACCGACGCCGGCTACGAGGACGTCCCGCACACCCGGCTGCGTCGTGCCGTCGCCGAGCGCCTCGCCTCGAGCAAGCAGGACGCCCCGCACTTCTACGTCCGCACCACCATCCGCGCCGAGCGGCTGCTCGCGCTGCGGGCCGAGCTCAACGAGGCCCTCGACGGCGAGGTGAAGGTGTCGGTCAACGACCTGGTCGTCAAGGCGGTGGCCATCGCCCACCAGCGGGTGCCCGACCTTAACGTCACCTGGCGCGACGACGCCGTACGCCGGTGGCAGCGCGCCGATGTCGCCGTCGCCGTCGCCACCGACCGCGGCCTCCTCACGCCGGTGGTGCGTGACGTCGGCTCCCTGTCGGTCTCCGCGCTGGCGTCCGGCGTGCGCGAGCTCGCCGACCGCGCGCGACGAGGGCGGCTGCGGCAGGACGAGCTCGAGGGCGGGTCGATCACCGTGACCAACCTCGGCATGTTCGGCGTGGAGGAGTTCGCCGCGATCATCAACCCGCCCCACGCCGCGATCCTCGCGGTGGGCGCCGTGCGGGACGAGCCGGTCGTCGAGGACGGCCGCGTCGTCCCCGGCTCGGTGATGAGCCTGACCCTCTCGGTCGACCACCGGCCCGTCGACGGCGTCGTCGCCGCGCGCTGGCTGGCGGAGCTGACCGCGTTGCTGGAGCGCCCCGTGCGGCTCCTCGCCTGACGACGGCGCCGACCGGCGCCCGGGGTCCCCAGGAGGACACCAGATGGACGACATGCAGGACGACAAGCAGGACGAGAACCAGAGGACCGGCATCAACCGGCGCTCGATGCTGGGCGGCGCTGCGGCGGCCGCCGGGGCGCTCGGGGCCGCCGCGGTGGCCTCGCCCGCCGCGGCCGGGCGCGGGCGCGGGTCGCACCCCGACCACGGGCACGACCACGGCCGGGGTCCGCGCGAGTACGTCCTCACCGGTGGCTACGTCGTGTCGATGGACCCGACGGTCGGCGACCTCGACGGCGGGGACGTGCACGTCAAGGACGGCCGCATCGTCGCGGTCGGACGCGGCCTCCGTGCCCGGGGCAGCCGCATCGACGCGCGCGGCATGGTCGTCATGCCCGGCCTCGTCGACACCCACTGGCACCTGTGGACCACGCTGTTCAGGTCCATGGCCAGCTCGTCGCCCGCGACGGCCTACTTCGCCCTCAACGTCGCCAACGGCGTGCGTGCGCTGCCCTCGGACCTCTACCAGGGAGCGCGCCTCGCGCTGGTCGACGCCCTCAACACCGGGGTCACGACCGTCAACGACTGGTCGCACAACATCCGCACGCCCGACCACGCGGACGCCAACCTGCAGGCCCACCGCGAGGTCGGCCTGCGCGGCCGGTTCTCCTACGGGACCCCGCAGGGCTACCCCGGCACGTCGGTGATCGACCTGGCCGACATCGCCCGCGTGCAGCGCGAGTGGTTCGACAGCGGACGCGTGCCGCTCATGCACCTCGGCCTGGCCGGGCGGCCGCCGGGGCTCGTCGGTGAGGCCGTCTTCCGCCCCGAGTACGACGCGGCGCGCGGCCTGGGACTCCCGGTGAGCTACCACGCGAACTCCACGCGCGCCCAGGGCGCGCTGCAGATGGTGCGGCAGCTGGCCGAGCAGGACATGCTCGGCCCGGACACGCAGCTGATCCACGCGCTCTACACCACCCCGGAGGAGCGGGCGGCGATCCGCGACTCGGGTGCCAGCGTGAGCATCTCGCCGATGTCGGAGCTCCTCATCGGCTACGGCATCTCGCCCGTGAAGGACATGGTCGACAGCGGCGTGCTGCTGACGCTCTCGGTCGACACCCTGTCGCTGGTGGGGTCGGCCGACATGTGGGCGGTGATGCGCCTGACGACGGGCCTGCACCGCGGCGTCGCCGAGCAGGAGCTGTCCATCAACACGCGCCGGGTGCTCCAGATGGCGACCATCGACGGCGCCCGCAGCCTCGGCCTCGGCGACGTCACCGGCTCGCTGACCCCGGGCAAGCGGGCCGACGTCGTCATGGTCCGGCGCCACGACGTCGCCACGGCGCCGGTCATCGACGTCGCCAACACCCTCGCGCTCGCGGCGGGAGCGGAGAACGTCGACACCGTCATCGTCGACGGACGGTTCCGCAAGCGCGGTGGCCGGCTGCTCGACGTCGACACCGAGCGGGTGGTGCGCAGCACCGAGCAGGCGATCGCGGCGCTGCTGGCCCGCTGACCATCCCCCGCGGGGAGTCGGCTCAGGCGGGGCCCATCACGTCGAGGGGGTCCCGCCCCAGGGCGGTCAGGACGGTCCGTGCCGCGTTGCGGCCGGGCCGTCCTGACACCGACCCGCCGGGGTGCGTGGTCGAGCCGGTGAGGAAGAGGCCCTCGATGCCCGTGTCGTAGCGGGGCCACCCCGGCAGCACCGCGTCACCGAGGAGGAACTCGCCGCCGTGGCACGAGCCGCCGAGGTTCTGCGGGTTGTGCGCGGCGACGTCGGGAGGTGACTCGGTCCGCACGGACAGGACGTCCGCGTCGGCCAGGCCGCCGGTCCGCCGGCGGACGAGGTCGACGAGGGCTGCGCCGTGCTCGTCACGGGTGTCCGCCCACGAGCGACCGTCGGCGCGCTGCCACGGCGCCATCGTGAGGATCTTGAACGTGCCCCCGGTGCCGGCCACCCGCCCGGGGTCGACCACGGTCTGGTTCACGACCAGCAGCCACGGGTCGTCGGCGTCGACCTCGCCCGCGGCGCACCGGTCGAGGTGGCGCGCCATGCCGTCGGTGGTGCCGAGGCCCGCTGCGGCGCTGGCGATCCCGGCGTCGCCGTACGAGAGGTCGCCGCGGAGGGCGGCGTGGACGGCCAGCACGCTGAGTCCCGGCCGCCAGGTGTCGCGCGCCTCGACGAGGTCGGGCGTCGGTGCCGCGCCGACCACCTGGTCGGCCACCCGGGCGAGGTGGCCACCGGCGACGACGGCGCGGTCCGCGGCCACCGTCCGCCCGCCGACGCGGACGCCGGTGATGCGGCGCCCGTCGCTGACGTAGCCGTCCACGGGGGAGGAGCAGAGCACCCGACCGCCGTGGGCGACGACCACGCGGGCCAGCGCGTCGGGCAGCGCCTGGCTGCCGCCGACGGGCGTGGACCAGCCGTGGTCGAGCCGGCCGACGGCCAGCGAGGACGGCAGGAAGCCCGTGCCCCGCCGACGGGGGTCCTGGATCGTGGCCATCGCCAGCCACAGCACGAACGAGCGCACGACCGGGTGCACGTAGGTCTCGTGGACGACGTCCCAGGCGCTGCGGGCGCGGAGCGCGACGTACGCCGCGGTGGTGGCGTCGTCGGGCTGCGCCAGCGCGGAGCTCCACCTGCCGTGCGCCGCGCCCAGGCCGCCGCGCCACGTCGCCACCATCTCCGCGAACGCGCGCGCGTCCCGCGAGGAGAACCGGGCCAGCTCGTCGCACGTCGCCTCCAGGTCCGGTCGCATCACCAGCACGTCGCCGTCCGGCTGCGGCATCACGACGGCCGGGTCCGTCGTCAGGTAGCGCAGTCCCTGGTCGGCGACGAGCCCCAGCTCGTCGTCGCGGACGAGGGGGTTGTTCTGGATCAGCACGTGGGCGCTGCTGCACGAGTCGTGGGCGAATCCGGGCAGCGTCAGCTCCTCGGTGCGGGTGTTGCCGCCGATGCCGGGCGAGGCCTCCAGCACCAGCACCTCGAGACCGGCGCGGGCGAGATAGGCCGCCGCGACCAGCGAGTTGTGACCGGCACCGACCACCACCACCTCGGCGCGCGCGGGCAGGTCGTCCGGGACGGGCTCCAGCACCATGTCGCTCTCCTCTCGGTCGGCTCAGGCTGACAGGGGCCACAACCGATTGCAAGGGTGGCGGTGCCGCTTGCCGAGCCGTCGGGCCCCACGACGCGGGTGCGGGGCGGCGTACCGAAAGACGCAGCGGCACGGTCGTTGCCGCCGCTCGGCCCGCCTTGCGGGACTTTTGACGGGGGATCCCTTGACACGTGTGGCGTAGTTCACAACACTGGCGATGCCGCAATCGATTGCGGATCGACCGAGGAGGAAACATGGTCCACACTTCCCGAGGCGGACGTCGGAGCCTCATGGCCGCGGCGGTGACCGGTGTCCTGGTCACCAGCCTGGCCGCCTGCGGCGGCGACGACGGCGGAGGTGGCGGCAGCGACGACCCGATCGTCATCGGCACCTCCCTGCCGCTGACCGGCGAGTTCTCCCAGCCGGGCCAGGCCGCCGAGCAGGGCTACAAGGTCTGGCAGGAGATGGTCAACGCCGACGGCGGCCTGCTCGGACGCCAGGTCGAGCTCGTCATCAAGGACGACGCGTCCAACCAGAACACGATCGTCACCGACTACAACGCGCTCATCAGCCAGGACCGCGTGGACCTCCTCCTCGGGACCTTCTCCTCGCTGCTCAACCTCCCCGCCTCCGCAGTGGCCGAGCGCAACCAGATGCTCTACGTCGAGCCGGCCGGCGGCTCGCCCGACATGTTCAACCGCGGCTTCGAGTACCTCTTCTTCGCCCAGCAGTCCACGGCTGACAAGCAGGGCAAGGTGTTCGCCGAGTGGGTCGCGCAGCTCCCCGAGGGCGAGATCCCCGAGACCGCCGCCTACCCGACCCTCGACGACCCCTTCGCCGCCCCCAACGTGGCCGGCATCCAGGCCATGCTCGAGGAGGCGGGGGTCGAGACGGTCTACGAGGAGACCTACGCGATCGACACCAAGAACTTCGACACGATCGTCAGCGCCATGAAGAACGCCGACCCGGACCTGGTCGTCCACGGCGCCCAGTTCGAGGACGGCATCGGCATGACGCGCGCCATGCTCAAGGCCGACTTCACGCCCGACATGTTCTTCCAGACCAACGCGCCGTCCTTCGGCAGCCAGTTCACCGAGGGCATCGGGGAGGACAACACCGAGGGCGTCTTCTACGCCGTGAGCCACTCGCCCGACGCGGACACCCCCGGCAACGCCGAGTTCGTCGCGAAGTACGAGGAGATGTACGGCGGAGGCGAGGTCCCCGAGGACGCCGCCGACGCCTACGCCGCCGCCGAGGTGCTCCAGGCAGCCGTCGAGGCGGTCGGCAGCATCGACGACCAGCAGGCGCTCGCCGACTGGCTGCACGAGAACGAGGTGGAGACGATCCTCGGCCCGCTGTCGTGGGACGAGACCGGCGCACCGCAGGGCGACTTCCTCATCGGCCAGTGGCAGGACGGCGCCCCGCAGATCGTGCTCCCCGAGGACGCCGCGACCGCGGAGATCACCCGGAACTGGACGCCGGGCGGCGCCGGCTGATGACCGTCTTCCTCCAGAGCCTGGTCCTCGGGCTGCTGCTGGGCGGCGTCTACGCCCTGGCGGCCAGCGGGCTGACCCTGATCTTCGGGGTGATGAAGGTGATCAACATCGCCCACGGGGCGTTCCTGGTCCTCGCCTCCTTCATCACCTACACGCTGTGGGACGTGGTGGGCATCGACCCGCTCCTGGCCATCGTGATCACCACCCCGCTGGTGTTCGCGATCGGCTGGGCGACCTACAAGGTCGTCGTCTCGCCGATCCGGTCGGCGCCCATGGCCTCCACCGTGCTGCTGACCTTCGGGCTGGCGCTGGTGCTGGAGGGGGCGATGGGCGAGATCTGGGGGAACAACTCGACCGCCATCCGGCCGTCGTACGCCGACGAGTCGTTCACCATCGGCGGGATCTTCCTGCCCAAGGCGCAGGTCTTCGGCGGCCTCATCGCCGTCGCCGTGCTGGTCGTGCTCTGGATCGTGCTCACCCGCACCTGGCTGGGCCGCGCGATCCGGGCGGCGGCGAGCAACCCGTCCTCGGCCCAGCTCGTCGGCATCCGCACGGCGTCGGTCGCGGCCCTCGTCTTCGCCATCGGCATCGCCGCCGCGGGCGCGGGCGGGGCCATCACCGGCGTGCTCTACCCGTTCGTCCCGGGCTCGCACTACCAGTGGATCGCCCGCCTGCTGGCCATCGTCGTCCTCGGAGGGCTCGGCAGCCTCAACGGCGCCGTGCTCGGGGCGATCCTCTTCGGCCTCGCCGAGGTCTTCACCTCGACCTACGTCTCGCCGTCCTGGGCCACCGCCGTGCCCTACGCCATCGTCTTCGCCGTCCTGCTCATCCGCCCGCAGGGCCTGCTCGGGACCCGACTGAGAGAGGACGCCGTCGCCGCATGAGCAGCAGTCCTGCCCCCGCCCCGGTGTGGGCCCAGACCCTGTGGTGGGGACGCGCCGTGGCGCTCCTCGCCGCGATCGCGCTCCTCGTCTACCCGCTCGTGACCGAGGACCTCTACTACCAGAACATGATCATCCTCTCGCTGGTCTTCGCCATCGGCGCCAGCGGGCTCAACATCATCTCCGGCTTCGCCGGCTACATCTCCCTGGGCCAGGGGGCGTTCCTCGGCCTCGGTGGCTACACGATCGGGGTGCTCGCCGCCCGCAACCCCGACACCTCGGTCTGGCTCTGGGTCCCGGTGGCCGGCGTGGTGGCGGCGCTGATCGCGCTGGTGCTCGGCCTGGTCTCCCTGCGCTCGTCGGGACCGGCGTTCGTGATCATCACCGTCGCGTTCCTCTTCCTGGTGCAGGTGTTCGCGGTCAACTGGGTCTCGGTCACCAACGGCACCGCCGGCCTCACCATGCCGCTGCCCGACTGGGACCGCGACATCATCAACCTGCCGTTCTACTACGCCCTCGCGGCCGTGCTCGGCCTCCAGCTCCTCATGACGTGGTGGATCCGCCGCACCAAGCTCGGCATGGGCCTCATCGCGATCCGCGAGGACGAGACCAAGGCCGCCACCATCGGCATCAACCTGCCCGTCGAGAAGATCATCGCCTTCATGGCGAGCGCCGTGTTCGTCGGCATGGCGGGCGCGATCTACGGCTACTACCTGACCTTCATCGACCCCCGCGGCATGTTCAGCATCCTCATCAGCGTGCAGCTGGTGCTCTCGATGCTCATCGGCGGGAAGGCCACCCTCTGGGGCCCGGTCCTCGGTGCGTTCCTCATCGAGCCGCTCAACGAGATCGCCAACAACAGCTTCGGTGGCGGCAACGCGCGCCTGTTCCTCTTCGGCGGACTGCTGGTGCTGGTCGTGATCTTCCTGCCGCGCGGCATCCTCCCGGCGATCGAGTCGGCGCTGAGCTGGCGGCGGACCCGCAACAAGGCCGGACTGGTCGGCGCCCGGATCGGCACCGGCGGCAGCCTCGCCTCGCTCACCGACCGGGTCCAGGTCGTCGACCGCAGCGAGATCCCCGACCGGCCCCTCCTCGAGGTCACCGGGCTGGTCAAGCACTTCGGCGGGGTGAAGGCCGTCGACGGCGCGAGCCTCGTCGTGCCCGAGGGCTCCATCACGGGCCTCATCGGGCCCAACGGCTCGGGCAAGACCACGCTGTTCAACCTCATCGACGACACCATCCGCGCCGACGGCGGCCAGATCGTGCTCGACGGCGAGCGGATCGACGGGATGCGCTCGTGGCAGCGGGCCCACCGCGGCCTGGGCCGCACGTTCCAGATCACCCGGCTGTTCCGCGAGATGACGGTCCTGGAGAACGTCGTCGCCGCGCAGGCCGAGTTCTCGTTCCGCGGCCTCGGCAGGATCGCCGTCAGCGGCAGCGAGGCCCGCGCGGCGGAGGAGCTGCTGGAGTTCGTGGGGATGCGCGACTTCCGCGACCAGCGGGCACAGGCCCTGTCCTACGGCCAGCAGAAGCTCGTCGAGCTCGCGCAGGTCCTCATGCTCGACCCCAAGCTGATCCTGCTCGACGAGCCCGCCGGCGGCATCAACCCGGTCCTCATCGACCGGATGGGCGAGATGATCCGCGAGCTCAACTCCTACGGCAAGACGTTCCTCATCGTGGAGCACAACATGCCCTTCGTGCTCGGTCTGTGCGACCCGGTGCACGTCCTGGGCCGCGGCCGGACCATGGCCTCGGGCACCGCCGACCAGATCAAGAACGACCCCGCCGTGATCGATGCCTACCTCGGCGAGGACTTCCACATCGAGGAGGCCCGGCGATGACCGGCACCGGCACGGCACACCCGATGCTCCGCATGCAGGGCATCGTCGCCGGCTACGGAGGCGGCGATGTGCTGCAGGGCGTCGACATCTCGGTCGCCAAGGGCTCGGTGGCGTGCATCGTCGGGCCCAACGGCGCCGGCAAGTCGACGGTCCTCAAGACCGTCAGCGGTCTGCTCACCCCGCGGCTCGGGGAGGTCCACCTCGACGGCGAGCCCATCCACGCACGTTCCGCGGCCCAGATCCTCGAGCTCGGCGTCTCCCAGGTGCCGCAGTCCAACGCCCTCTTCCCGTCGATGTCGGTGCGCGAGAACGTGCTTCTCGGTGCCTACATCATCCGCCGCGACAAGGCGCTCGTCCGGCAGCGCTACGACATGGTCGCCTCCATGTTCCCGATCGTGGCCGACCGGTCCGCCGACAACGCCGGCAACCTGTCGGGCGGCCAGCGGCGGATGGTGGAGTTCGCCCGGTCGCTCATGCTCGACCCCGTCCTGCTGCTCCTCGACGAGCCGTCGCTCGGACTCGACCCCAAGTCGTTGCAGGTCCTCTACGACTCGGTGATGCTGCTGTCCGACAGCGGCAAGACGATCCTGCTCGTCGAGCAGAACGTCCGGTTCGGCATGCGGATGGCCACCGACGGCATCGTGATGGAGAGCGGCCGGGTGATCACCCAGCGTCCCGCCGCCGCCGTGCTGAACGACCCCGAGCTGGCCCAGATGTACTTCGGCGGCTCGGTGTCCGAGGTGAAGGCCGAGGAGCCGGTCGTCCCGCCGAGCTGAGTGCAGACCGCTCTCCTGAACCACTGATCTCGTCGTGCCACACCCGTGACGCCGTGGAACCGCTGGTCTGGACCTCCGTAGATGTACGGATGTATCAGGACGGGTACGGGAGCATCCTTGATCGTGACAGGGAGCACATGGGGGAGAGATGAGCACGAGCATGACCACCAGCACGACCACCAGCACGACCAGGGTGACAGGGGCCGGACGATGATCCGCATCGGTTCGGTGGAGCAGGGCGCGTACGACGTGCGCGCCGACGTGCGGCCCGGCGGCCTCCAGCCGTCGCTGCCGCGTCCGCGGCCGTCCGCCGACTCGGGCACAGGGGCCCGCCAGGCGGGCGCCTGACGGGGCGCCTGACGCAGGGAGCTTCGAGCGGCGGCCCGGTCTGGACCGTCTCTCGAAGACTTCCCGCAGGGTCTCACGAGTAAAGGAAACCCGCGGCGCGTGCTCCTAGCCTCGTCGTCAGGCGGTCCGTGGGGGATCGCCGGGTGCCGAGGAGGAGTCCGCCATGAAGGACAAGGACGACGACCGGGTCGGGGACCTGGGGGACCTCGCCGGACGGATCAGGTACCTCGAGCAGTTCACCGGGTCGCTGGTCGCGCGGGAACCCCGCTCGGGCACCGACGCGCAGGTGATCCCGCTCCACGACGCCCCGACGCACCGCGTCCCGGCACCGCGTCGGGCGCGCATCTTCCTGCGCCACGGCGAGGGGCACGGGACGTTCGCCGACGTCACCATCACGGCCCCGAGGCCTCGCGCCGCCAGCGACTGAGAGCCGCCGGGGCGCCTCCCCGGGCCGGGCCGCGCGCTCACCTAGAGTCGCCCGGTGGTCTGGCTGGTCGGTGTGCTGCTCCTGCTCTGGATGGCCTGGGGGCCGGTCGTGCTGGTCGCCGCGGCCGCGGCGCTCTGCGTGCCGCGGGTCCGCTGGTGGGTGCAGGACCGGACCTTCCTCGACCGCCGGACCACCGCCTGGGTGACGGGTGCGGTGGTCGTCCTCGTGGGCGTCGTCGTCGCCGTGCCCGACGGCCGGCTGCCCGTCCCGCCGGCACCGGGCGCCTGGGCGGGACCGTCGTACGTCGGTCGTCCGGCCATGCCGCGCCCGGTCGTCGCCGAGACCCCGTCCCACCCGCACCGCGCCGCCGGCAGCCCGCTCCAGCGCCCCGGGCCGCTCGGCCTCCAGCCGGAGGTCGAGACCGCGTGGCTGGGGCTCGAGCGCTGCGGGCGCCTCGAGGTCGCCTCCACCGACGCCCTCGTGGCGCTGTGCTCGACCCGGTCGGGCAGCAACCTGCGGCTGGTGGACCCCGAGACGCTGCGGCCGACCGGGACGCGCGAGCTGCCCGCGCGGAGCGACGGGTCGGCGTGCGGGGAGGACGCCTTCTACCTCGACGCCGCCGACCGGGCCGTCGTCGCGACCGCCGACCGCCGGGTGCTGGCGGTCCCGACCCGGACGGAGGAGGGCGAGCCGGGGCTCGGGGAGCCCACCACCTGGGACCTCCGGCCCTACGTGCCCGACCGCGACTGCCTGGTCGCGCTGGCCCCGGACTGGTCGGGCCGGCTGTGGTGGGTCTCCCGGCGTGGTCTCGTCGGCACCATCGCCGCCGACACCGGACAGGTCGCTGTGACCGACCTCGGCGAGGAGGTGCGCCGCGACATCGCCGTCGACGAGGCGGGCGGCGTCTACGTCGTCACCGACGCCGCGCTGCACCGGTTGGCCGCCGGCCCGGACGGCACGCCGCAGCCCGTGTGGCGCACGGCGTACGACGGCTCGAGCGGCTCCGCGCCGGTCCCGGTCGGCGCCGCCGGACCGGGCGGCGCGGTCGCGATCACCGACACCTCCGATGACCGGCTCGGCGTGCTGTTCCTCGCTCGCGACGACGGCCGGACGCTGTGCCGCCAGCCGGTCTTCGAGGAGGGGGACGGCGCCACCGACAGCACGCTGGCCCCGCTGGCGAGCGGCGTCGTCGTCGCCAACAACCACGGCTGGTCCTCGCCCCGCAGCACCCTGCTCGGGTTCACCGGCAGCCCCGGCCTCGCCCGCGTCGACCTGGCGGCCGACGGCTGCGCGCTGCGGTGGACGAGCGACGCCGTCTCGCCGAGCTCGGGCGCGACGGCCAGCTGGCCCACCGGGCTGCTCTACGCCTGGACCAAGCGGCCCTCCCTCGCCGGGGTGAGCGCGTGGTACCTCACCGCCGTCGACGCCGAGTCGGGCCGCAGCATGTGGAGCGTGCGCACCGGCACCGGGCTGCTCGCCGGCAGCAACGGCTCCGAGGTCCTGGTCGGACCCGAGGGGTCGGCCTGGCTCGGCACCATGGCCGGCCTGGTCCGCGTGCGCGACCGCCGCTAGCCGCGCGCCGGCCAGGCCAGGCCGACGGTCTCCTCGCTCGTCTCCCACAGCCGGCGCTGGGCCATCTCGTCGCGCGCCAGCGCCGTGGTGTCGACGACCTGCGGCGGGCCGCTGGCCTGCCCGGGACCGCCGGGGCCGACGTAGGTCCCTCCCGGCAGGTCGGCCGTGGCGGCCATGAGGGTCGGCCACGCGCCGGCCTCGGCCGACTGCGAGACCGCCTTGACCGCGGCGTCGAGGATGGCGGCGCGTCGCCCCTGCGTCGTGCCGAGCTGGCCGTTGACGGCGAGGTGGGTGCCGGCGAGACCGGGATGCGCGGCCAGTGCGGTGACCGGCAGCGCAGCCCGACGCAGGCGCCGGTCGAGCTCGAAGGTGAAGAGCAGGTTGGCGAGCTTGGTCTGGGCGTAGACGCGCCACCGGCTGTGGCGCCGGCGCGCGTGGGGGTCAGCCAGGGGAGCCGACCGGGCGAGGCGGTGCATCTGCGAGGAGAGGGTGACGACGCGGCCGTCGCCGGAGGCGGTGAGCTGGTCGAGGAGCAGGCCGGTGAGGAGGAAGGGGCCGAAGTGGTTGGTCGCCATCTGCGACTCCAGCCCGTCCGGGGTGCGGCGGTAGGGGCTGGCCATGATGCCGGCATTGTTGACGAGGATGTGGATCGGTCCCAGCCGGGCGGCGTCGCGACCGGCGGCACGGACCGACTCGAGGTCGGACAGGTCGACCAGGAGGGTGTCGAGGGCGGCGCCCGGCACCTCGGCGGTGATCGCCTCGGCCGCGGCGTCGAGCTTGGCCGGCGTACGTCCCGCGAGCGTCACGCGGGCACCGTGGCGCGCCAGCTCGAGCGCGGTGTGGAAGCCCAGCCCGCCCAGCGTCGGCCCGGTGACCAGGGCGCTGCGACCGGTCTGGTCGCCCACGTCGGCCGGGGTCCAGCCCGCGCTCACGGCGTCACCCGCATCGAGGCGAGCACCCGCTCGCCGAGCGCGCGGTCCCCCGTGACCTCCACACGGCCGGGCGCGGCCGGCCGGCGACCGCCGGCCAGGACGACGAAGGTCTCCCGGTCCATCGCCAGCGTCGCGGTCGGCGCCGCGTGCGCCTCGTCCGCGCCGGCCGCACGCCCCCGGCCGTCGTCACCCACCACCACGGTCACCGGGTCGTGCCCGACGACCAGGAGCCGTACGACGCTGCCCGCCGGCGCCCCGGCGCGCTTGGCGACGACGTAGGGGAGGCTCTCCATGAGGTAGTCGGTCGCGTGCCGCGCCGGCGCCGAGTCGAGGTTGCCGGGCAGGTCCAGGGCGCGGCGGACGTCCTGCTCGTGCATCCACACGTCGAGCGGGCGGTTGCGCAGCAGCAGGCCCGTGGTCCAGCCGATCGCGCCGAAGGCACCGGGCGCCGGCGCCGAGGCGTCGGTCGGCGGGTCCGCGAGGAGCTGCGTGTGGCGGGCGGTCGTCGACTCGCGGATCTCGGTGATCAACGCGTCCGGGTCGTGGGAGCGGCGCGCGGCCACCCCCTGCTCGGTGAAGCGGCCCATGGAGCCGTGCGCGTGCGGCGCCTCGCCGATCTCGACCTCGTCGTGGTCGCGCCCCGCGAGGAGCGCCTCGAGGTGGGCGGTGTGCGCCGCGACGGCGTGCACGTCCCAGCCGGGCAGGTCGGTCGGCGTGGCCCACTGGTCCTGGCCGACGTGCTCGAGCAGCCGGGTGAAGGAGTCGACAGCCTCCCACCACACGGCGACGAGCGAGGCCAGGCGCTCCTGATCGGTCATGCTGCAGAGACTAGGACGTGGCGGGCACGGTCCCGCGGCGGCGGGGGCCCCTGCCCTACGCTGCGGTGACGGTCGCGCACCCCACGAAGGAGTCGTCATGGGTATCGGAATCGGCATCTTGCTGCTCGTCATCGGCCTGATCCTCCTCTTCGCCATCAAGGAGTTCCCCGACTCGGTGCAGGAGGTCGTCGACCCCACCACCGTCGGCTGGATCCTGGTGGTCGCGGGCGTCCTCGCGCTCGTGCTGGCGCTCGTCATGAACAACCAGCGCTCGCGCACCACGCACGTCGAGGAGCGCCGCGACCTCTGACCGGGCCTGCCCGTGATTTGGGTACGTCTGGTAACGAACGACGCCGACGTCCCCCCGGGCTGACAAGACTGGCCCATGACCGCACGGCAGGCTCCGCTCGACGGGGTCCGCGGCGTGGCCGTCCTGACGATCGTGGCGTTCCACGCGATGTCGGACCGGCTTCCCGGGGGCTACGTCGGGGTCGACCTGTTCTTCGTCCTGAGCGGCTTCCTGATCACCCGGCTGCTCCTCGCGGAGCTCGGGGCGAGCGGGCGGGTCGACCTGCGCGCCTTCTTCGTACGCCGCGCGCTGCGGCTCCTGCCCGCCCTGCTGCTGTGCTGCGCGGTGGCGGCGCCCCTGTTCGCGCTGCTCCCCGTCACGGACAGGTCGGCGTCCCTGCTGGGTGCCCTCGCGGCCGTCACCTACACGTCGTCGGCCCTCGCCGCGGCCGGCACCGACCTCGGCTGGATGCTCCACACCTGGTCGCTCTCGGTCGAGGAGTACTTCTACCTCGTCTGGCCGCTGGCGCTCACCACGTTCGCGCTGCGCCGGCACCGGGTGGCGATCATGGGCGCGGTCGTCCTCGTCGCCGTCGGCTACCGGCTCGCGGTCGGGGCCGGCACCGACTGGAGCGCGCAGCGCATCGCCTACGCGCCCGACACCCGCGCCGAGCAGCTGCTCATCGGCGCCCTCGTCGCCTTCCTCCTCGCCCGGCGGTCGCTGCGCGTCCCCACAGGGCTCCTCGTCGTGGCCGCGCTGGTGTTCCCGGTCTTCGCCGTCCTCCCGGCGCACCTCGGCGAGCCGTTCTACTTCCGCTTCGGGGGGTCCACCGCGGTGGCCCTCGCTGCCGCGGTCCTCGTCGCGGGACTGGTGGACGGCCGATCGACGCCGCTGCACCGGCTGGCGTCGCTGCGCCCGCTGACGTGGGTGGGCGAGCGGTCCTACGGCATCTACCTCTGGAACCTGCCCGTCGTCGCGATCATCGCCGCGACCCCGGTCCCGGGTCCCGCGCAGATGCCGGTCAAGCTCCTGCTCACCTTCCTGGTCCCCGCGCTCTCGTTCCGCTACGTGGAGCGACCGTGCCTGCGGGCCAGGGGCCGGTTCGGAGCCGGTCGCTCACAGCCAGCCGCGGTCCTGGGCGATCCGGGCAGCCTCGCTGCGCGTGGTGGCGCCGGTCTTGCCGATCGCGGCGGAGAGATGGTTGCGCACCGTGCCCTCCGAGAGGTGCACCCGCGCGGCGATCGCCGCCACGGGTGAGCCGTCGAGGGCGTGCGTGAGCAGCTCGCGCTCGCGCCCGGTGAGCGGGCTCGGCCCGTCGATCAGCGACTCGGCCGCGAGGTCCGGGTCGACGACCCGGAGCCCGGAGTGCACCCGGCGCACGGCGTCGGCGAGCTGCCGGGCGGGCGTGTCCTTGACGACGAAGCCGGAGGCCCCGGCCTCGATGGCGCGGCGGACGTAGCCCGGCCGCCCGAAGGTGGTGACGATGAGGGACCGCACGCCGGGCAGGTCACGGCGTACGGCGGCCGCGGCGTCGATGCCGTTGAGGCCCGGCATCTCGATGTCGAGCAGGCAGACGTCGGCCGCGGAGGTCCGCGCGGCCTCGACGACCTCGTCGCCGCGTCCGACCTGCGCCACGACCTCCAGGTCGGTCTCGAGGTCGAGCAGCGCGGCCAGGGCGCCGCGCACGAGGGCCTGGTCGTCGGCGAGCAGCAGCCTGATCACGGCAGACCCACCTCGACCCGGGTCCCGGGGGTGGTCGCGGTGACGCTGAGGGTGCCGCCCACGCCGGCGACGCGCTCCCGCATGCCGCGCAGGCCGTTGCCCTCCGCGCCGGCGCACCCCGCGCCGTCGTCGGTGACGCTCATGCCGCGGGCGCCGAGCTCGATGACGACCGACCCGGCCCGCGCGTGGCGCACGACGTTGGTGACCGACTCGCGCAGCACCCAGGCGAGCAGCGCGCGATGCCGCGGGTCGGTGTCGGCGACAGCGCCGACGACCTGGGTCGTCACCCCCGCGTCGGCCAGGACGCGCGGCGCCGCGGCGAGCTCGGCCTCGAGGTTGCCGGCCCGCAGCCCGCCGACGGTCGCGCGGACCTCGGCGAGCGCCTGCCGCGCCGTGGTCTGGATCGACTCGAGCTCCTGCTTGGCCCGGTCGGGGTCGAGGTCGATCAGGCGGGCGGCGAGCTCGGCCTTGACCGACAGCGCGGTGAGGGAGTGCCCGAGGACGTCGTGGACGTCGCGGGCGACGCGCTCCCGCTCGGCGACGAGGGCGTGCTCGCCGCGTGCCTCGTGGGCGAGCTCCTCGCGCTCGCCGAAGATGCGGAGCATCACGCCGCCGACCATGATCGGCCAGAGCATGAGGAAGAAGAACGTCGGGAACCCGTCGATGTCCATCAGCGACAGCACGGGGAACGCCGCCCACAGCGCGACCGCCCACTTCCACGCCGGGCTCGGCAGCTCGAGGGCCGAGAGGATGGCGAGGTAGGGCGTGAAGGAGATGACGCCGATCCCGATGACCGGCAGCGTGGCGAGGGCGAGGGCGAGCATGACGCCCAGCGCCAGCCAGGTGCTGCAGCGCTGGGAGTAGCCCAGCACGTTGGCCACCGCGAAGCCCGCGATGCAGAGCAGGGCGGCCACCTTGCCGGCGAGGGGGACGTCGGACTCGACGGCGGCGGTGATGGGGAAGACGAGGAAGACCAGCCAGATGGACGCGAACGCCCACCCCCACTTCTCCCAGGGGTTGACCGGCAGCGCCTCCGTCGTCACGTGCGCGCCCGGCTCCGTCGTACGCCCCACAGGGCGAGCAGGGAGAAGATGACGGTCCACGCGAGCACGTTAGCGACCGGCAGCCACAGGGGGTCGCTCCCACCGAGCGGCAGCGTCCCCTCGGACAGCGGGTAGCGGGCCAGGGCGGCGTAGCCGTAGAGCGGGGTGAGCCGCCCGACCTCGAGCAGCAGGCCGCTCATCGGGGCGAAGACGTTGCCGAGGAAGGCCATCACCACGATCATCCCCGACGCGATGCCCGGGGCGTTCGGCCCGCGGAAGACCAGGCAGATGGCGAGGCCGTAGACCGCGAAGAGCGCCGACCCGAGCCACACGAGCGCACCGGACAGCAGCCAGTCCGACCAGTCGCCGCGCGCGCCGGTCGCGGCGCCGATGGCGTAGATCGCGGTGATCGGCACGAGGGCCACCACCATCGCGATGGCGGCCTTGGTCGCGAGGAAGGCCAGTGGCCGCATGGGGGTCAGCCCGAGCTGGCGCCCCCAGCCCATCAGCTGCTCGGTCGCGGCGCTGCCGGCCACGTTGGTGGTCGCTGTGACGGCGCCGTACGCCGCCATCGACACCATGACGTACATCGCGACGTTGCCGGTGCCGACCGGGTCGTCGGAGCCGAGGCCGAAGACGAGGTACATGAAGGCGGGCAGCACCACGATGAAGAACATCCCGATCCGGTCGCGCAGCTGCCGGCGCAGGTCGAGGCGGGCGTAGACGGCCATGGCCGGCCGGGGCAGCGGTCGCGTGGCGCGGTCGCGGGTGTGGTCCCCCGCGAGGACGGTGGCGGTCATCGGGCCGCTCCGACCAGCGCGGCGGTCGTCGCGTCGTCCTCGGCGGTCAGCGCGAGGAACGCGGCCTCCAGGCTGGCGGCCGAGACCTCGAGGTCGGTGACGCCGAGCGGCGCCAGCGCGCGTCGTACGTCGGCGAGCCAGGCGGGGTCGATGCCGTCGCCCCCGACCGCGTGGGCGGGTGGTCGGAAGGTGAGGGTGCGCCCGCCGTACGCCGCCCGCACGTCGGCGGTCGCGGCGTCGTGGACGACCCGGCCGTGGTTCATCAGTACCGTCCGCTGGGCGAACTCGTCGGCCTCGGCGAGGTAGTGGGTGGCGAAGACGATCGTGCGGCCGCGGGCGGCGTCTGCTCGCATCGCGCCCCAGAACTCCTGGCGGGCGCCGACGTCCATGCCCGTGGTGGGCTCGTCGAGGATCACCAGGTCCGGGTCCGGCACCAGCGCGAGCGCGAACTTGAGCCGCTGCTGCTCGCCGCCGGAGCAGGCCTCCACGCGGCGCGCGGCCAGGTCGGTGAGCCGGGCCCGCTCGAGCACGACCGCCACCCGGTCGGAGCGGCCGTGCAGCGCGGCGATGGCCCGCACGGTCTCCTCGACGGTGAAGTCGTTGAGCAGTCCGCCGGTCTGCATGACGGCCGACACGAGGCCCCGCCGGACCGCCTGCGCCGGCGCCATGCCGTAGACCTCGAGGGTCCCGGCGTCGGGCCGGGTGAGGCCGAGCAGCATGTCGACGGTGGTGGTCTTGCCGGCGCCGTTGGGGCCGAGGAACGCCACGATCTCGCCCGGCCGCACCGTCAGGTCGATGTCGTCGACGGCCACCACGGGGGTGCCGTCGGTGGAGCGGAAGGCCTTGCGGAGCCCGGAGGCGTGGATGGCTGGGGTGCTCATGCCCCCCAGCCTCACGCCGTCCGGTCCCCGCGGCCCCCGGGAAGTGTCACGACCTGGCCGTGACAGGTGTCATCCCGCGACGGTCAGAACGACGCCTCGTCGAGGTCCATCAGCTCGAGGGTGATGCCCTCGGCGATGGCCCGCTCGGCGGCGATGCGGGGCAGGTTGGTCTGCGCGAAGAACTGCGCCGCCGCGACCTTGCCCTCGTAGAACGCCTTGTCCTTGGCCGAGACCTCGCCGGCGAGCCTGCCGAGCGCCACGTCGGCCTGGCGGAGCAGCAGCCAGCCGCAGACCACGTCACCGAGCGCCATCAGCAGGCGCGAGGTGTTGAGGCCGACCTTGTAGATGTTGCGCACCTCGTCCTGCGAGGACATCAGGTCGTTGATCATGTGCCCGACGATCGCGTTGGCGTCCTCGAGGGCGGTGGCGAGCAGCGCGCGCTCGTTCTTGAGCCGGCCGTTGCCCGCCTCGGAGGTGATGAAGCCCTCGATCTCCTTGGCCAGGTGGCCCAGGGCGCGGCCTTGGTCCTTGACGATCTTGCGGAAGAAGAAGTCCTGGCCCTGGATGGCGGTCGTGCCCTCGTAGAGGGTGTCGATCTTGGCGTCGCGGACATACTGCTCGACGGGGTACTCCTGCAGGAAGCCCGAACCGCCGAAGGTCTGCAGCGACTCGGTGCCCAGGAGCACCCACGAGCGCTCGGAGCCGTAGCCCTTGACGATCGGGAGCAGCAGGTCGTTGACGGCGGCGGCGAGGCGGGCCTCGTCGGAGTCGGCGGTGCCGGCGTGCTCGGCCATCATCACCTGGTCCTGCCAGGTGGCGGTGTAGAGCACCAGCGCGCGCATGGCCTCGGCGAACGACTTCTGCGTCATCAGCGACCGGCGTACGTCGGGGTGGTGGGTGATCGTCACGCGCGGGGCCGTCTTGTCGGCGGCCTGGGTGAGGTCGGCGCCCTGGACGCGCTCCTTGGCGTAGTCGAGGGCGTTGAGGTAGCCGGTCGACAGGGTGGCGATGGCCTTGGTGCCGACCATCATCCGGGCGTTCTCGATGACCTGGAACATCTGCGCGATGCCGTCGTGGACCTCGCCGAGCAGCCAGCCCCTGGCCGGCTCGCCGCCGCCGACCTGCGGGTCGCCGAAGGTGACCTCGCAGGTGTTGGACACCTTGATGCCCATCTTGTGCTCGACGTTGGTGACGTAGACGCCGTTGCGCTCGCCGGTCAGCTCGCCGGTCTCGGGGTCGAAGTGGTGCTCGGGCATCCAGAAGAGGGACAGGCCCTTGGTGCCGGGGCCGCCGACGCCCTCGACGCCCTCGGGGCGCGCGAGGACGAGGTGCATGATGTTCTCGCTCATGTCGTGCGTCGCGCTGGTGATGAAGCGCTTGACGCCCGTGATGTTCCACGAGCCGTCCTCGTTGGGCACGGCCTTGGCGCGGCCGGCGCCGACGTCGGAGCCGGCGTCGGGCTCGGTGAGCACCATGGTGCAGCCCCACTGGCGGTCGACCATCAGCTGCGCGACGTGCCTGTCGCGCTCGTTGCCGTTGCGGTGCACGACGTTGGCGAACGCGGGACCGGCGGCGTACATCCACACGGGGGCGTTGGCGCCGAGCACCATCTCGCCGATCGCCCAGATCAGCGACGAGGGGGCGGGCGTGCCGCCCATCTCCTCGAACACCTGCAGGCGCCAGAACTCCGAGTCCATCCAGGCCTGGTAGCTGGCCCTGAACGACTCCGGCACGGGAGCGGTGTGCGTGGCCGGGTCGAAGACGGGCGGGTTGCGGTCACTGTCCTCGTAGGACGCCGCGAGGTCCTCGCGGGAGAGGCGCTCGACCTCGCGCAGGATCTCGCGGGCGCTCTCGCCGTCGACCTCGCCGAAGGGGCCGGTGCCGAGGACGTCGTCGCGGCCGAGGACCTCGAAGAGGTTGAACTCGATGTCGCGGAGGTTGCTCTTGTAGTGGCTCACAGCTTCCACCTGTTCCGTGTGCGGGCTCGGGGGCGAGCGAGTGGCTACTCGCCGGTAACAAAATCATGCCTCGCCGACGGCCGTCACGCAACACGAACGCCCGATGTCACCGATCACAGCCGCTGATCGGCGTCGAACCACGCCTCTCGGGACGGGTCGGGGCGGGTGCTGTCGCCCGAGAGGACTGTCTTGGGCGACATATCTGACAAACTGGCCATATGCGCGTCTCCGCCAAAGCCGACTACGCCCTGCGGGCACTGATCGAGATCGCGGTGCGCACCGACGGGGCGGCCGTCAGCGCCGAGCAGCTCGGCAAGGCGCAGGGCATCCCGCACGGCTTCCTCCAGGCCATCCTCGCCGACCTGCGTCGTGCCGACGTCGTGGTGTCGCAGCGGGGGCAGTCCGGCGGGTGGCGCTTCGCACGCAAGCCCGAGACGGTCACCGTCGCCGACGTGATCCGGGCCGTCGACGGCCCGCTGGTGTCGGTCTACGGCCTGCGGCCCGAGGCGGTGGAGTACGACGACTCGGCCGAGGTCCTGCAGCACGTGTGGATCGCCGCGCGCCGGTCCCTGCGGATGGTCTTCGAGCAGGTCACCATCCAGGACCTCGCCGACGGCAAGCTGCCCCAGGGCGTCGCGGCGCTGACCGAGGACGACGACGCCTGGCAGCCGCACTGAGGGAGTGACCTCAGGCAGCCAGCTTCCGGTTCACCTGCTTGCGCCGCCGCGACACCTTGGCCAGGCGCCTGTCGAGGCGGGCCTCCTCCTCGATGAGCGCGATGCGCGCCACCTGCGCGGCGAGCTGCGCGTCGGTGAGCCGCGACGGGAGCAGGTGCGTACGGCCGCCCTTCACGAGCGACGTCCACGCGGCCGGCGGCTCGACGGTGAAGCCGCTGGTGAGCACGAGGACGACCTTGAACCCGTCGAGCCCGTCGAGCGCGAGCGCCGCCTGCTCCGGGGTGGCGTCGAAGAACGCCGGCACGCTGACGAAGCAGTCGTGCTTGGCCTTGCGGGCCCGGCGGCAGACCCGGGCCCACGCGCCCTCGACCTGCTTGCGCTTGAGCCCGGCCGCCTTGTGCGAGCGGCGGATCTCGATGCCGGCGTGCTCCAGGTCCTCGGCTGTCGCGTCCGGCACGACGACGCCGCCGAGGCCCAGCGCGTCGGTCATCGTCGCGACGTCGACGCTGCCGGGGCCGACGTGGAGCAGGAACAGTCTCTTGGCCATGGCGCCAGCCTCGCGAGGACAGGCGTCACGGACGTGAACGCGGACCGACGCCCGCGTGTGGCTCCAGTGATCAGTCGACGGCCCGCAGCCAGCTGACGAGCGGGCGCAGGGCGCGCCAGTCCTCGCGGACCCGGTCGACGAGCCCGGCGTCGATGGCGTCCTGCTCGAAGCCGTAGGAGCGGCCGACGAAGAGCTGCTTGCGGCGCAGCAGGTGGATGCGCGGGTGGTCGGCGTCGTAGCCGCGCGGTGAGGTCTTGAGCTGGTCGCCACCCACCTCGAACCCGTCCTTCTCCAGCCTCCGGAGCAGCCGGTCGATGGCCCTGCCGGTCTTCTCGTCGGCCATCGCCGCCCGGATCGCGGCGAGCTGGGGCCCGTCCGCCTCGTAGAAGCCGGCCCCGACCCGGGTGCCACGCGCGGAGATCTCGACGTACCAGCCCGTGCGCGGCCCGGCGGCGACGAAGGCGCCCTGGTGCGTCTTGAAGGGCGTCTTGTCCTTCGCGAAGCGGACGTCGCGGTAGGGGCGGAACACCTTGGCGGCGCCGAACTCCGGCTCGAGCGCGCCGACGAGGGCCTTCATCGGCGCCTCGACGGCGTCCTTGTAGACGGCCCGGTGGGCCTCCCAGAAGGACTTGGAGTTGTCCATCTCGAGGTCGTCGTAGAAGTCGAGCGCGGCGACGGGGAATCCGGTGAAGCTCACTCCGCGACGCTAGCCCACACGCTCTCGTCGCCCTCCTCGCCGAACGCGGACAGGGTGAGCACGCCCTCGGCGCAGGCGGGCTCGCCGAGGAAGGCGTTGCCGACGGACGCGGACTCGTAGGCCACCTCGAGCGTGCGGTCCGGCGTCCACCGCACCAGGCGGGCCGGCTCGTCGCTGTCCTGCGGGTCGCGGACGAAGAACACGGAGTCGCCGCACGGGACCAGCGAGCCGGTCGTGCCGGGGCCGAGGTCGAAGAAGGCGCCGTCAGCCGAGGCCCGGAAGTGCGCCTCCTCCTGCCGGCTCGGGTCGGTCACCTCGGACCACACGGCGCCGTCGGCGGTGCCCGCCACGTCCCAGGCCACGCAGTCGACCGGCCCCTCGACCGGCTGCGGCGTGCCGGCGTCGTCGATGAGGTTCGCGGTGCGGCACGCGACCGGGCGCGCGTCGTCGAACGTCATCACGCCGATGCCGTGCTCGCTGGCGGTCAGGCCGGAGAAGCCGGTGCGGGCGGGCGCGCACCAGCCGTCCTCGCCGTTGTCGTCGTCCAGCGCGTAGGTGGCGAGGCAGTACGCCCGCGCGTCGCCGTACGTCGGGTAGTGGAGGTCGCCACCCGTGAGCGCCCACGAGCCGCCGCTCGCCGCGGGCGGCTGGGTGATCTCGCGCCGGTCGCCGCTCGCGAGGTCGACCACGGTCACCCGGCTGGACGCCCGCTCCGCCGTGTCCTGGCGCACGACCACCACCCGGCCCGCGTCCATGAGGACCTCGGAGATGGTGCGTCCGCGCCCGGCGGCGACGGAGAGGGTCCGGTCACCGGACCGGAGGTCGACCCGGCTACGGCCGTCGGCGGTGGACGCGTCCCACTCGGGACCCTTGGCGTACGGCGTGCCGGCTGCGACGCCGGTGTCCTGCCAGTCCAGCAGCGCCGGTGTCGGCTCGACCGCCACCGGGTCCTCGAGCGGGCCGCCGGACGGGGCGCTGCGGGGTGCCGGGTCGTCGCCGCTGCAGCCGGCCAGCGCGACGACCAGCGCCAGCGCGAGCGTCGTACGGGCCCGCACGTCAGACGCCGACGTTGTGCTGGAAGTGGTCGAGGTTGGCACGGTAGGACTTGTAGGCGTTGCGCCACTGGACGCGCCCGATGGCCGGCTCGCTGGGGTCGAAGCGCGACTGGTCCCACGGCTCGAAGTAGCCGATCCTGCGGTTGCCGTCCGGGTCCTGGTCGAAGCCGCGGCCGACCTGGAAGTGCCCGCTCGCGTCGTCGTCGAGGTAGGGGTAGAACTGCTTGAGCAGCACCGGGTGGAGGACGACCGGGGCGCGGTAGTCGTGCACGTGCCGCATCATCAGGCGGTACCACTGCTTGAACGTGAAGTCGCTGATGTCGAGCACGATGTAGGGCCCGGCGTGGTCCGCGTCGTCGTAGTGGGTCTTGTTGTTGACCACGCGCACCATGTCGGTGATCGCCGTGCCGGCGGTGGTGGTGCCGAGGCGTCGCGCCCAGTAGGACTGGTTCTTGCGCCGCTTCTGGGAGCTCCAGCCGATGGACTGCATGGCGGCCGGGCCGCACCAGTAGGTCTGGTTCTGGGCCAGGGCGCGCGACTCGTCGAGGATCGCGAACGACTCGGGGTACTTCCCGCCGAACCCGCCCCGCGCGCTGGCGGACGGGACGCCGGCGAGGTCGGGGTGCCTCTCGGCGAAGTCGTCGGGGAGGGGCACGCCCTGGATCTCGTGGCGGAGCAGCCACACCTTCCCGACCGAGCGGGCCGCCATGGTGAGCTCCTCGCGCTCGGCCTCGCCGCGGGCGGCCGCGGTGCGCGCGCTCGCCCGCGACAGCAGGCCCTCGGCGTCGAGGCCGCCGGTGCGCTCGCGGCCGGCCGGGGTGGGGGCGGCCGTCCGGGCGACCAGGTCGTCGCGCGACCGGGTGGTCCAGCCGAAGCCGAGGCAGTAGCGCTGGCCCTCGAAGACCGCGCACCGCACCGCCGCGCGCGCGGTCGCCGTACGTCCTCGGGCGCGGTCGAGCGCCGCGCCCTCCGCGACCACGCGGTCGATCTCGGCCCGCATCGCCGGCGTGATCGCGCTGGTGCCCACCGCTCCGGGGCGCTCCGTCGTCTCCGTCGTCTCGGCGGTGGGGGCGATCGAGCCCTGCTCCGCGTCGCCGTCCGGCAGCAGCGGGACGGCGCCCAGGGTCAGTGCCAGGGCAGCGGCGGCGACGGTGACCGGGTGCCGCCAGAGGGGGCGCGAGGCGTCCTCCGTGGCGATGCGGTGGGCGATGAGGTGGGCGAGCTGGCGGGTCGTGCGGCGGGTCGTACGGCGGGTCGTACGGCGGGTCGTACGGCGGGGAAGTGCAGGCATGGGGAAGGGACCTCTGGTGCTAGATGATCGCCTCACTGTCCCCTCTGGCCCCAGCAGGCGCAAGTCTCCCTGCGGTCACACGCTGGTCCGACCGGCGGTGCGTGAGGCGGGTTCTGCGGCGCGGAAAGCCGCCTCACTCACCGCTCGTACGACGACACGCGACGACAACCCGCAGCGGGGACGGCGGGCTTTCGAAGAACTGGAGCGGATGACGAGATTCGAACTCGCGACATCGACCTTGGGAAGGTCGCGCTCTACCAGCTGAGCTACATCCGCAGTGCCGTCCGTGGACGGCGGGGGAATGCTACCCGACCTCGGAGCGGCGGACCTCCGCGAGGTGGGGGTGCTTGGGGGAGACCGTGTCGCCGGAGGACCGGCCGGTGATGCGGCGGTGCACCCACGGCACGAGGAACTCGCGCGTCCACTGGGCGTTGGCGGCCCACGCCTCGCGGCGCCCGAGCACCGGCAGCGGTCCGACGGTGACGGGCTCGAGGCCGTGCTCGACGCCGATCGCCTCGAGGACGGCATGGGCGATGTGGGTGTGGCCGGAGCCGTTGAGGTGCATCCGGTCGGTGTCCATGACGCCGGCGATCTCGATGTCGCGCATCCGCCACATGTCGACGATGGTGGCGTCGTGGCGGTCGGCGATCTCGCGGACCCACTCGTTGAAGATCGCCATCCGCCCGCGTACGGGGCCGTAGATGCCGCCGGCGCCCGGGTCGAAGAGCGTGAACATCACGACCCGCGCGCCCGTGGTGGTCAGCCGCGCGATCGCGTCGTCGTACGTCCGGGCGAGCGCGTCGAGGTCGACGCGGGGGCGCAGCACGTCGTTGCCACCGCCGTGGATGGTGATCAGGTCGGGCTCGAGCGCGATGGCGGCGTCGACCTGCTCGGCCACGATGGGGGCGAGCTTGCGCCCGCGGATCGCGAGGTTGGCGTAGCCGAAGTCGTCGGTCTGCCGGGCCAGCACCTCGGCGACGCGGTCGGCCCAGCCGCGCAGGCCGTTGGGGCGCGAGGGGTCGGGGTCGCCGACGCCCTCGGTGAACGAGTCGCCCAGGGCGACGTAGCGGTGGAAGGTCACCGATCCATTGTGGCCACCCCTCCGCGGCGGCGGAAACTGAGGCTAGGGTCGGCCGGGTGCTGCTCTCCGACCGCGACATCACCGCAGAGATCGACGCCGGCCGCATCGCGCTGGAGCCGTGGGATCCGCAGATGATGCAGCCGTCCAGCGTGGACGTGCGGCTCGACCGCTTCTTCCGGGTCTTCGAGAACCACCGCTACCCGCACATCGACCCCGCGGCCGACCAGTCCGAGCTGACCCGCGAGGTCGAGCCGGAGGGCGACGAGCCGTTCATCCTGCACCCGGGCGAGTTCGTGCTCGGCTCGACGTACGAGGTGGTGTCGCTGCCCGACGACGTCGCCGCCCGGGTGGAGGGCAAGTCGTCCCTCGGCCGGCTCGGTCTGCTGACCCACGCGACGGCCGGCTTCGTCGACCCCGGGTTCTCGGGGCACGTGACGCTCGAGCTCGCCAACGTCGCGACCCTGCCGATCAAGCTCTACCCCGGGATGAAGATCGGGCAGTTCTGCTTCTTCCGGCTGTCCTCGCCGAGCGAGCACCCCTACGGCTCGGAGAAGTACGGCTCGCGCTACCAGGGCCAGCGCGGGCCCACGCCGAGCCGCTCCTTCCAGGGGTTCCACCGTACGCCGATCTGAGGACCCGTCGGCGGTGCGACGGATTAGGTCACTGCTCCGTTGCCTAATTCGGGCCATGTGTGGTTAGGCTCTCCTAAGTCAGCCTGACCGTCACCCGCACAACGGAGTCCCGATGAAGCGTTCCCTCGCCACCCCGCTCGCCGCGGCCACCCTCCTCGTCGCCGCCCTCACCGGCTGCAGCACGGGGTCGACCAGCGGCAGCGACTCCGCCGCCGAGCCGACCGCCACGACGACCGCCGAGGCCGACGCCTTTCCGGTCACCATCGAGCACGCCTTCGGCGAGACGACGATCGAGTCCGAGCCCACCCGCGTGGCGACCCTCGGCTGGACCGACCACGACCACGCCGTCGCGCTGGGCGTCGTCCCGGTCGGCGCCACCAAGATCACCTGGGGCGGCAACGAGGGCGGCTCGACCGACTGGTTCGACGCGGCCGTCGAGGAGGCCGGTGCCGAGGCGCCCGTGCGCTACGACGACGCCGACGGCGCCCCGATCGACGAGATCGCCGAGCTGGCGCCCGACCTGATCCTGGCCACCAACTCCGGTGTCACCGAGGCGGAGTACGCCAAGCTCTCCAAGATCGCACCGGTCGTCGCCTACCCCGAGTTCCCGTGGACCACTGACTGGCGCACCTCGCTCGAGACGGTCGGCAAGGCGCTCGGCCGCGCCGACCTCGCCGAGGACGTCGCCGCTGACACCGAGGCCACCATCGAGGAGGGCAAGCAGGCCCACCCCCAGCTCGAGGGTGCCGAGCTCATCTACGGCTACCTCGCCGCGACCGACCTGTCCTCGATCGGCATGTACGCCCCCGAGGACCCGCGCGTGTCCCTGATGCGTGACTTCGGCATGGTCGACGCGCCCGTCGTGGCCGACGCGATCAAGCCGGGCGAGTTCTACGGCATGGTCTCGGCCGAGAAGGCCACCGAGCTGGAGTCCGACGTCTTCCTCACCTGGGTCGACTCCGAGAAGAGCCTCGAGACCATCGAGGGCGACAAGCTGCTCAGCCAGATCCCCGCGATCGCCGAGGGCCACTTCTACGCCGAGACCGACATGGAGCGGACGATGGCGGCGACCAACCCCACGCCGCTGTCGATCCCCGTCATCGTCGAGGACTTCCTCCCCCACGTGGCGAAGGCCATCGAGGGCGCCTGAGCCCATGACGGCCCTCGTACCGACGCGGGAGGACGTCAGCCGGTCCCCGGGGGGAGGCCGCCGACGTCAGCTCGCACTGCCGGCCAGTGCCGCGATCACCATTGCGGCGCTGGCCGGTGCCGGCGTGCTCTCGCTGGTCGTCGGAGCCACCTGGGTGCCGGTCGAGGCGATCTGGGACTCCGGCCACCCGCTCCACCCGGTCGTCGAGGCCCGCCTCGAGCGCACGGTCCTCGGGTTCGCCGTCGGCGCGGCCCTCGGGCTCGCCGGCGCGCTCATGCAGGGCCTGACCCGCAACCCGCTGGCCGACCCCGGCATCCTCGGCGTCAACGCCGGTGCCACCTTCGCGATGGTCGTCGGGATGACGTCGTTCGGGCTCACCGCGATGGGCCAGTTCCTGCCGATGGCGTTCCTCGGCGCAGCCCTCGCGGCGCTGCTGGTGCACGGCATCGCCGCGTTCGGCCGGGACGGTGCGACCCCGATGAAGCTCGCCATCACCGGCGCCGCGCTCAGCGCCGGGCTCGCCAGCTGGACCACCGGGCTCCTGCTGGCCGACCGCAAGACCATGGAGACCTTCCGCTTCTGGCAGGTCGGCACCATCGGCGGGCGCGGCTTCGAGGTGCTGCTCACCGGCCTGCCGTTCCTCGTCGTCGGCGCGCTGCTCGCCCTGGCCGGCGCCCGCCTGCTCAACACCCTCGCGCTGGGCGAGGACCTCGCCCGTGGCCTGGGTCGCCACACCACCCGCGACCGCGTCGTCATCGGGGTCGCCATCGTCCTGCTCGCCGGCACGGCGACCGCGCTGGCCGGGCCCATCGCCTTCGTCGGGCTCGTCGTCCCTCACGTCGTGCGCGGCCTCGTCGGTCCCGACTACGCGCGGGTGCTGCCGTTCTCGATGGTGGCCGGCGCGGTGCTCGTGGTCGTGGCCGACACGGTCGGCCGCATCGTGCTCCCGCCGTCGGAGGTCCAGGTCGGCATCATGGCCGCCGTCGTCGGCGTACCCGTCTTCATCGCCCTGATCCGCCGCACGGGGAGGGCGTTGTGACCGTGACCGTCGACCCCGGACCCGTGACGACGGGGCCCTCCGCCCGCGAGGCCGCCGATGTCGTACGCCGTGCGCGCCGCGGACCCGCACGCCACCACCGTCGCCTCGTCGGCGGGCTGGTGCTCGTCGTGGTCGGCGCCTTCGCGGTGCGCGTGCTGCTCGGCGACTACACGGTCACCATCCCCGACTTCCTGCGCATCCTCGCCGGCGAGCAGATCCCCGGCGCCACCTACATAGTGATGGAGTCCAAGCTCCCGCGCGCGGTCCTCGCGGTCCTCTCCGGGCTCGCGTTCGGCATCGGCGGCGCCATCTTCCAGACCACGCTGCGCAACCCCCTCGCCAGCCCCGACATCGTCGGCGTCAGCCTCGGCGCCAGCGCCGCGGCCGTGTCCGCCATCGCGCTCGCCGGCTGGACGGGCTGGCCGGTCTCGGCCGCCGCCGTCGCCGGGGCGCTGGGTGTCGCGCTGGCCGTCCGGCTCGTCGCCGGCGACCACGGTGGCTTCCGCCTCGTGCTGGCCGGCATCGGGCTGGCCGCCGCCATGCAGTCGGTCATCCAGTACGTCTTCACCCGCGTCGACGAGTACGACGTCCAGCTGGTGCTGCGCTGGCTGACCGGCAGCGTCAACGGCGTCGCCTGGTCGAGCATCGGCCTCTTCGCCGCGGCCCTCGCCGTGCTGCTGCCCGCCACGGCGTGGGCGGCACGCTCGCTCGCCGTCACCGAGCTCGGCGAGGACGCCGCCGCCGGCCTCGGCGTCGGGCGCCGGCGCACCGACGTGCTGATGTTCCTGGCCGTGCTGCTCATCGCGGTGGCCGTCGCCGCCGCCGGGCCCATCGCGTTCGTCGCGTTCCTGTCCGGCCCGATCGCCCGGGCGCTCAACCAGGGGCGTACGACGCTGCTCGGCGCCGGCCTCGTCGGCGCGGCCATCGTCCTGGTCGGCGACCACGCCGGGGCCTACGCCTTCGCCGGCCTCAACCTGCCCGTGGGCATCGTCACCGGCGCCTTCGGCGCGCCGTTCCTGCTCTGGCTGCTCGCCCGCGGCCGCACCGGAAGGAGGGCGGGATGACCGCCACCACCGCCAGGCTCGAGGCCAGCCGGCTGACGCTGGGCTACACCGAGACCGCCGTCGTGAGCGACCTCGACCTGCAGGTCCCGCACGGCAAGGTCACCGTCATCGTCGGCGCCAACGCGTGCGGCAAGTCGACGCTCCTGCGCGGCCTGGCCCGGCTCCTGCGGCCGCGGTCGGGCGCGGTGCTGCTCGACGGCGACGCGATCCACCGCCTGCCGACCAAGCAGGTCGCCAAGGCCCTCGGCCTGCTCCCGCAGAACCCCATCGCGCCCGAGGGCGTCACCGTCGCCGACCTCGTTGGTCGCGGCCGACACCCCCACCACGGCGCCTTCGGCCGCTGGACCACCGAGGACGAGGAGGCCGTCGCCGAGGCGCTCGTGCTCACCGACACCCTCGGCCTGGCCGACCGCGTGGTCGACGAGCTGTCCGGCGGCCAGCGCCAGCGGGTGTGGATCGCGATGGCGCTCGCGCAGGGCACCGACCTGCTCCTGCTCGACGAGCCGACGACGTACCTCGACGTCGCGCACCAGGTCGAGATGCTCGACCTGCTCGCCGAGCTCAACGCGCGGCGCGGCACGACGATCGTGATGGTGCTGCACGACCTCAACCTCTCGGCGCGCTACGCCGACCACCTCGTCGCCCTGCGGACCGGCCGGATCGTGGCCGAGGGCACGCCCCGCGAGGTCGTCACCGAGGAGGTCGTGCGCACCGTGTTCGGCCTCGACAACCGCGTCATCGACGACCCCGTCTCGCACACCCCGTTGGTGGTCCCGGTGGGCCGCCGCCAACGACTCGCTCCCGAGGAGATCTGATGACCGTGACGTCCACCCCGAGCGCGACCGTGCTGCCCATGCTTTTCACCGAGGTGGAGGTGGTCTCGGTCGAGCGGCTGAGCCCGAGCTTCGCGCGCGTCGAGCTCGGCAGCCCCGAGCTCGCGCACTTCGGCGTCGACGGCGACCGCTTCGACCAGCGGATCAAGCTGATCTTCCCCGACCCGGAGACCGGCGGCATCACCTCGACCGAGGCCGCCGACGAGTCGTGGCTGGCGACCTGGCTGGACCAGCCGGCCAGCGAGCGCGGCCACATGCGCACCTACACGATCCGCGACGTCCGGGGCTCCGGCGAGCAGACCACGTTCGTGGTCGACATCGTGCTCCACCTCGAGGGCGACCTCGTGGGTCCGGGCTCGACGTGGGCTTCGACGGCCACCGTCGGCGACCGGATCGTGCTGCTGGCGCCGCGGAAGGGCTACCCCTACGGCGGCATCGAGTTCACCCCCGCCCCCGGTGCCGACCTGCTGCTGGTGGGCGACGAGACGGCGGTGCCGGCGATCTGCACGGTGCTCGAGCAGCTGCCGGCCGACGCCCGTGGCAAGGCCTTCCTCGAGGTGCCGGTGGCCGGTGACGTCCAGGACGTACGCGGCCCGGCCGGCGTCGACGTGGTCTGGCTGGCCCGGGAGGACGCCGAGCTGGGCGTCCCGCTGCACGACGCGGTCGTCGCGCACCTCGGCATCCCGGACGCCCACGTCGACGTGGCGGCCGAGGAGGTCGACCCGGACCTGTGGGAGACGCCCTACTACTCGTCCTCCGGCGAGGACGTCCCCGGCGACGTCGCCGGGGTGACCTACGCCTGGATCGCCGGGGAGTCGAAGGTCGTGACCGGCCTGCGCCGGCACCTCGTCAACGAGCTCGGCTTCGACCGCCGCCAGGTGGCCTTCATGGGCTACTGGCGCCGCGGCGTCTCCATGCGGTCCTGAGGGGTCAGCGGCGCTTGGGGGCGCGCGGGGAGTAGCGCACACGCTCGGCGATGCGGTGCCGGGCGATGAGCTCGATGTCGGTGAGTGACTCGTACATGGCCGTCCTCCTTCCGGTGTCGGGTGGCTCGTGGGTGGGTGGTGTCCCGGGTGGGTGTCAGCTCTGGTGCAGCGACACGTCGCCGGAGGCGGTGGTGGCGCGCACCTCGAGGTAGGGCTGGTCGGGCGCCGGCTCGCCGGTGCTCGGCAGGCTCGAGGACAGGCGGCCGCTCGCGGTGCGGACGTCGGTCCACACCGGGACCCCGGCGCGCACCCCGATCCGCACGTCGCCGCTCGCGGTCTTGGCGGTGACCCGACCGGCGGCGGTCTCGTCGATCACGAGGTCGCCCGAGCCGGTGGTGAAGACGGCCTCGCCCTGCATGCTGCGCACGTGGGCGTCGCCCGAGCCGGTCTTGATGGCCAGCTCGTCGCCGGCCCTCTCGACGCGTACGTCGCCGCTGCCCGTGGTGACGACCAGCGCGGAGTCCACGCGGCGGACCAGCACGTCGCCGGAGCCGGTCTTGACCCGGGCGTCGCCGGCGAGGTGCGCGGCGACGAGGTCGCCGGAGCCGGACTGGACGACCGTGTCGCCGTCGACGACGTCGAGGGTCACGTCGCCCGAGCCGGTGTCGACGCGGGTGTCGGCGAACCGGCCGTGCGCGGCGACGTCGCTGCTGCCCGCCTTGACGTTGAGGCCGCTGGCCACCGGCACCTCGACGTGGATCTCGGCCCGCGGGTCCTTGCCGAGGAAGCCGCCGTGGCGGGGCGGGGCGATGATGGCGATCCGGCGCGTCCCCACGCCGTCGGCGAGGTCGCGGACGTCGTACTCCTCGGCGCGCTCGCCGACGATGCGGACGATGGTCTCGGTGGTGTCGGTGGCGGTCACGTCGATGCTGCCGCGGCCGTTCTCGACGTAGAGGTCGATCGGCTCGGGCGTGTCGAAGGTGGCGTCCAGGCGGTTGCTCATCGGGGTCTCCGGTTCGGGGTGTCGTCGTCCGACGGGCCGGCCGGGTGCCGGTCCGCTGCGTGGGCGGGTGGGGGGTCGGTCCGGTCAGGACCGCGGCGGCGTCAGAGCCAGCCGGTCATTCGTCGGTTGCCGTGCTTGCGGTTGGCGGCGAAGGGGTCGTAGCCGACGAAGGGGACGCTGCTCAGGTCGATGTCGACGTTGATGGCGTGCTCGTTGGTGGCGTTGCGGACCAGCCCGACCATCCAGGTGTTGAGGCTCTGGCCGGCGGCGGCCGCCTTCTCCTCGGCGCGGGCCTTGACGGCCTCGGGGATGCGGAGGGTGATCCGGGCGAGGTCGCCGTCCTCCTCCTCGGCAGGTGCCGGGGGTGCGGGCGGCGGGGGCGGCGCGGGGAGCTCGCTCGGCGGGGCCATCTCGACGACGAAGTCGAGCTCGCGCCCGACGAGGCGGACGTCGACGCTGCCCTCGGGCAGCTCGGCGGTGATCTCCGCCGCGGCGTGGGAGATGGCCTCCATCAGCGCGAGCCGGGCGCTGGGGTCCAGCGCGTAGGCCAGCCGCTCGGCGGCCTGCTTCAGCTCGTCGCTGCCCGCCTCGGCCGCGGCGACCAGGTCGCGGCGCAGGGTGTCGACGTAGGGGGTGATGTCCATGTGCACCATCGTGACATCACCATGACGTCATGTCAATGGATCGTGATGTCACGATGGTGCGGCGATGACGTCGCGTGTCGTCAGAGGTCGAAGAGGGAGCCCGATCCGCTGATGTCGACGTCCGTGCGCGGGGCGGGGCCGCCCTGGCTCGGAGCCGGCTTGGCGGGGGCCTTCTCGGCCTCCTCCTCGGGCTCCTCGTCCGGCTCGTCGAGGATCGTCTCGGGCTCGGCCGGGACGTGTGACGATCCGGTCGCCGGGGCAGCCGCATCGTCACTCGTCACGGCCGTCGGCTCCGGCGAGGCGGGCGCCTCGAGGTCGAACAGCGACCCGACCCCGGACAGGCCGGTCGCGCCGGCCTGCGCCGCGGGCTCCTCGGGCTTGGCCTCGACCTCCTGCTCGACGGGCTCGACGGGCTCGACGGGCTCCGCCTTCGCGGCGGGCTCCGCCTTCGTGGCGGGCTCGACCGGTGCCGGGGCGGCGATGTCGAAGAGCGACCCACCGCTGCCCAGGTTCGCGGCCGGGGCGGCCGGCGCGGCCGGTGCGGCCGGTGCGGGCGGTGCGGCCGGTGCGGCCTCGGGTGCGGGCGCCGCTGCGGGCGCCGGCTTATCCGGCGTACCGAGATCGAAAAGCGAGCCGCCGCCGCCGAGCTCGGTCGACGCGGCCTGGCTCGCTGGTGCGGGTGCGGGTGCGGGTGCGGGCGCTGGCGCGGGGGCCTCCGGCTCGGCCGGGCCGAGGTCGAAGAGCGACGACCCACCGGGGCCGCCCGCGGCCTTCGCCTCGGGCGCCTTCTCGGCCGGGGCCGCGGGTGCCTCGGGGGCGGGGGTGTCGAAGAGCGACCCGCCGGACGCGGGCGCCTTCTCGGCCGGGGCCGCGGGTGCCTCGGCGGCGGGGGTGTCGAAGAGCGACCCGCCGGACGCGGGCGCCTTCTCGGCCGGAGCGGCCGGGGTGGCGGGTGCCTCGGGAGCCGGAGTGTCGAAGAGCGACGAGCCGCCCGAGGCCTTGGCCAGCGGACCGGCGTCGGCGGTCTCGGTGACGGTGTTCTCGGTGACGGTGACGTCGCCGGCCTCCGGCTCGTCCTTGGTCGCCACGTCGGTCGCGACGCCGCTGGCCTTCGCGGTCGGAGCGGCTGCGGCAGGAGACGACGCCGGGGCGGCCTTCGTGGCCGACTCGCCCTTCACCGAGGCGAGCAGCATCTGCGCGACGTCGAGGACCTCGACCTCCTCGCGGGCCTCGCCGGCCGCCTGCTGGGCGGTCAGCCCGTCCGACAGCATCACGCGGCAGAAGGGGCAGCCCACGGCGATCTGGTCGGCGCCGGTGCCGACGGCCTCGCGGGTGCGGTTGACGTTGATCCGCTCGCCGAGGTTCTCCTCCATCCACATGCGCGCGCCGCCGGCGCCGCAGCAGAACGACCGCTCCGCGCTGCGCTCCATCTCGACGTACTCGGCGCCGGGCAGCACCTGCAGCAGCTCGCGCGGCGGGGAGTAGACCTGGTTGTGGCGGCCGACGTAGCAGGGGTCGTGGTAGGTGATCGAGCGCTTCGCGGCACCCGCGCCGTCCTTGACCGGCGTCAGCTTTCCCTCGCGCACGAGGCGGTTGAGGAGCTGGGTGTGGTGCACGACCTCGAGCTCGATGCCGAAGTCCTTGTACTCGTTCTTGAGCGTGTTGAAACAGTGGGCGCAGGTCGAGACGACCTTCTTGACCTTGTACTCCTTGAAGGTCTCCACGTTCTGCTGGGCCAGGCCCTGGAAGACGAACTCGTTGCCGGCGCGGCGGGCCGGGTCACCGGTGCAGGTCTCGCCGTTGCCGAGGACGCCGAAGGAGATGCCGGCGATGTCCAGCAGCTCGGCGACCGCACGCGTGGTCTTCTTCGCGCGGTCCTCGTAGGCCCCCGCGCAGCCGACCCAGAACAGCCAGTCGACCGACTCGAGGGACTCGAGGTCCTCGCCGACGACCGGCACGTCGAACTCGAGGCCCTTGGCCCAGTCCATCCGCGCGGTGGCCGACATGTTCCACGGGTTGCCCTTGTTCTCCAGGCCCTTGAAGAGCTGGTTGAGCTCGGCCGGGAAGTTGGACTCCACGAGCAGCTGGTAGCGCCGCATGTCCATGATGTGGTCGACGTGCTCGATGTCGACGGGGCACTGCTGGACGCACGCACCGCACGAGGTGCAGTTCCACAGCACGTCCTCGTCGATCACGAACGGCGCGTCGTCGGGGTTGTAGAAGTAGTCGATGACGTCGGTCCCGGCGCCCGCGGTCTCGCCCTTGGAGCCGACGCCGACGAGCTGCCGCTCGGTGTGGGCCGGGTCGCCGTCGGCCTTGGCGTACGCGTGGTCGCGCAGGGCCGTGATGAGGAGCTTGGGCGAGAGGGGCTTCTCGGTGTTCCAGGCGGGGCACTGCGACTGGCAGCGGCCGCACTCGGTGCAGGTGGTGAAGTCGAGGATGCCCTTCCAGGAGAAGTCCTCCAGCTTCCCCGCGCCGAGCACCGACTCCTCGTCGAGGTCGTCGATGTCGTCGAGGGTGACCGGCTTGCCCTCGGACGTCAGCGGCTTCATCGCACCGATGGCGGTGCTGCCGTCGTCCTCGCGCTTGAACCAGATGTTGGGCCAGGCGGTGAAGCGGTGCCAGGCGATGCCCATCGTGAGGTTGCGGGCGATCACCATCAGCCAGATCATCGCCAGCACGATCTTGAAGGCGGCGATGGCGTAGATCGTGTTCTCGAGGGCGCCGACCGAGTTGGGGTAGAACGCGTCGCCGATCCACGAGGAGATCGGGTAGTGGCTGCGCCCGGCGTCCTCGTCGAGCTTCCACTCGGCGGCACGCACGAAGAGGATCGCCGCGCCCTCGAGGAGCGCCAGCGCCTCGACGAAGTAGGCCTGCCAGAAGTTCGAGCCGAAGAACCGGCTGCCGCGACCCTCGGAGCGGGGGTGGTGCCGCTGGCGGACGAGGATGAGGAAGACGATGCCGACGGTGCTCAGCAGGCCGATGAGCTCGCTGAACCACTCGTACGGGTACCAGTGGCCGATCAGCGGCCAGGCGAACGACGGTTCGAAGAGCTGGAAGTACGCCGCTCCGACGGCCGTGCTGAGGAAGAGGAACGCGGCGTAGACGAACCAGTGCATGACGCCGATCCACGGGCGCTGCAGCATCCGCGTGTGGAGGAAGGTCTCCTTCAGCATCGTCGTGGAGCGCCCGACGGGGTTGCCCGTGCGGCCGGGGGCGGGCTGGCCCGCGCGGATCACGCCCAGCATCCGCCGTGTCGCCGGGACCAGGATGGCCATCGCGGCGACGGTCATGGCGAACGAGACGACGATCGCGAAGATCTGCATGGGGGAGGGCTCCTCGGTCGGGCGTACAGAGCCGGAGCATATGACCGCCGGTCGTGCCGACGGCAGGGCCCTCACGCGTGAGAAGAATCCTACCCGGGGGTAACTTCAACCGGTAACGACCGCCGGGTCAGTTGACGATCGCCACGTTCTCGACCTCGATCTCCCGGGCGTCCTCGCGGTAGGTCGCGAGCTTGGACCGCACCTGGTCGAGCGCCTCGGTGAGCTTCTGCACGCCGTCGCGCAGCTTCTGCTGGTGCTCGAGGTGGGACATGTGCGACTCGCTCGTCTCGTCCCAGCCGGGCGTGAGCGTCTCGACCTGCTCGAGGAGCTCGTCGACCTGGGTCGTGATGGCGGTGGTCGCGGTGGACAGCGCGGTCTCCATCGCGGACAGCGAGCCCTGGTGCACGACGAGCCCGCGGTCGCTCATCGGGGACCTCCGCCGAGGCGGTCGGCGAGCTGGCCGGCGCGCGTGGCCTGCTCGACGTCGTTGGTGGCGTGCTCCTGGGCGACGTACATCAGGCTCTGGGAGTAGCCCTCGAGGATCGGGCCGAGCGTCACCGCGATGGTGAACCACTCGTTGACGGCCTCGCCGAAGCCGGCCGCGGCCTGGCCCTTGAAGCCCTTGCCCGCCTCGGTCTCGATCGTCGCGCCGAGCTCGCGCAACGTCTCCTGCAGCGGCTCCACGGCGTCGGCGGCGGCCTGGGCGGCAGCCTGCATCTCCGCGTAGACAAGTCCGACGGCCACGGCCGCCCCCTTTCGTCGGTTGGGTCCCCCGGCTCCTACCCCGGTGGACGCAGTCTCACACCCGGCAGGATCACGAGGGCGCTGCCGGTTTGGGAGGCCGCACCGCGGGGAAGTCAGGAGCCATGCCGTCCTACGACTACGAAGTCGACCTCGAGAGCATGGGCAAGGCCGCCCAGGGGCTCAACGAGACGCTGCAGCTGTTCAAGGACAAGGACGTCGAGGACCTGGTCCCGTCCAAGGGCGACGTGGGCAGCGACGTGGTGTGGGACGCGCTCGACGAGTTCAAGGGCCGCTGGGAGGAGGGCGTCAACAACCTCTGCCAGGACGTGGAGGAGATGGCCGGCCGCCTGGGCAAGATCGCCATGAACTACTTCGAGACCGACAAGGCCGGCTACGACGCGCTGTCCGGCCTCAAGGGCACGATCGCCGCGATCAAGGTGATGTGACATGCCGGACTTCGAGGTCGAGGGCAACCCCGGCAACATCCGGTCCCGGGCCGTCACCATGGAGCAGAAGGGCCAGCTCTTCTACGACACCGGCGACGCGCTCGCCAAGATCGACGTCTCCGGGTGGACCGGCCGGGCCGCCGACGAGTTCCGCGAGGCCCACGACCTCGAGCCCGAGCGCTGGTACAAGTCCGGCAACGGCTTCAAGAAGGCCGCCGCCGGGCTGACGACGTACGCCGGGGTGCTCGAGGACGCGCAGCGCCGCGCCGCCGAGGCGAAGGCCGAGTACGAGCGCGGCCAGCGCGAGTCGGAGAGCGCCCGCACCCAGTACGACTCCTACATGGGACGGATGCGCACCTACTGGAGCAGCGGCGGCACCGACCAGGCGGAGCCGTTCGTCGACTGGGGCGACCCGATCCAGCAGGACGCGCTCCGCGCGCTGCAGGCGGCGAGGGCCGACCTCGACAACGCTGCCGCCGTCTGCGCGGGCGAGGTGCGGGCGGGCTGCGCCGACGCCCCGGAGGAGCCCAACTGGCTCGAGTCCGGCCTCAAGTTCGTCGGCGGCATCCTCGAGGGCGCGGGCGAGGCCGTCTGGGACCTGCTCACGATGGTGCCGTTCAGCCCGGTCAACATGGTCATCGACGCCTACAAGCTGGCCACGGGCGACCTGACGCCCGAGGAGCTGATGACGAAGTACGAGCTCTCCGCCGAGAACGCGTGGACCATGGCGCAGGGCATCTACACCGGGCTCACCACCGACCCGGTGGGCTTCGGCAAGGAGCTCGGCAAGAGCCTGCTCGACTGGGACACGTGGGCCGACGACCCGGCCCGCGCCATCGGCCACCTCGTCCCGGACGCCGTCGCGGCCGTCGCGACCGCCGGCACCGGTGCCCTCGCGACCCGTGGCGCCAAGGGCGGCATGGACCTCCTCGACGGGCTCTCCGACCTGTCCCGGCTCGACGAGCTGGCCGACCTCAACAAGCTCGACAACCTCGACGACCTGGGTGGCCTCAACCGGCTCGACGACCTCGGCGGCCTCCACAGGTACGACGACGTGCCCGCGGCGCCGCAGGGGGTCGGGCGCACCCTCGGCGACTCCGAGCTGGACCCGTGGCTCGACGAGGTCTCCCGGGCACACCCCGAGCTCGACCGCGAGGGCGTGCGCGGCATCTGGGACTACACCACCAACGACGGCTACGACACGATGAACAACGCGATGCGCCAGATCGGGCCCAACGAGGCGCACGTGCAGGCGAGGATCGACGCGACCAACCGCGGGCTCGACCAGCTGCCCGACTACGAGGGCACGACCTATCGCGGCACCAACCTGCCCGACGACGTGGTGGAGCGGATCAACAACGGCGGCAACCTCTCCGACGGCGCGTTCACCAGCAGCTCGACCAACCCCAACGTCGCCGAGGGCTTCCTCAACCCCAGCAAGGACAACCCCACCCGGATCACGATCGAGGGCCACTCCGGCAGCAACGTGGGCCCCTTCTCCGCGGCGCAGAAGGAGGCTGAGATCCTGTTCCGTGGAGGCACCGAGTTCGAGGTGCTCAGCAACACGGTGGGCCCGGACGGCGTCCGCCAGCTGGTGGTCAGGGAGATCCCATGAGTGGTCGCGAGGACCTCGACAACATGAGTCCCGAGGAGATCGCCGCCTGGGCGGCCCGGGACTGGGCCGAGGCCAAGGCGGCCCACGCCGACGACCCGCTGCCCGAGTTCAGCCGGGTCAAGCGCGACGACCACCCGCACTGGAACGTCACCTCCTACGAGTTCCACACCCGGGCCGGCGAGCGGGTCCTGGTGGACCGCGGCGGGGAGCGGGTGGAGGCCACCCTGGGCGGCGTACGCCCCGCCCGGGGCCAGGACGAGCTGCTCGTCGAGCTGGACGGCACCGTGTGGGCCTGCACCCGGGCCGACGGCAGCAGCTGGTCGCCCAAGCCCAACGGGCGCGTGCGCGTGGCGACCCTGACCGTTGCGGTGCGGGCGCGCCGTGAGGACGACCCGGCCGACGCGCAGGAGTGGACCCTGCAGACCAACATGGAGGGGCAGCCGTGACGCAGACGCCCGACCTCGGGGCGCTGCTCTCGACGCTGGAGCAGCTCCCACCCCACCAAGGCATCGTCTTCCGCGGCTGCGAGGCCCGCAGCCACGAGCGGTGGCCCGGTCGCGCCCGCGTCACCGAGACGCTGCTGTCGACCTCGCGCGACCCGCGCGTCGCGACGGAGAACTTCACCACCGACGCCGTCTACGCGATCCTCTGCCGCACCGGCCGGTCGATCGAGCCCTTCTCGGCGGCCCGCCACGAGCGCGAGGTCGTCCTGCTCCCGGGCACGGTCCTCACCCTGGTCACCCGGGTGCGGGTCAAGGACCTCGGCGTGATCGTCGTCGAGGAGTTCGACCCGGCCGCCGGGCCGGACCCGGAGCCGGTCGACCTCGGTGCGCTCCAGGTCGAGATCGGTCGCGCGATCCTCGAGGCCGAGCTGCGCGAGCCGGTCCCGGCCCCGATCGAGGGCAAGTTCGCGGGCGACATCGCGTGACACCGTCGCCGGACCGGGTCGAGGGGGCACTCCTCGGCCTGGCCTGCGGCGACGCCCTCGGCGTGCCGTACGAGTTCGGCGCGGCGCCGCTGGCCGCGTCCGAGGCGCCACGGATGATCGGCGGCGGCCTCGGCCCCTACGAGCCCGGCGAGTGGAGCGACGACACCCAGATGGCCGCCGTCATCGCCCGGGTGGCGGCCGACCGCGGGCTCGCGGACGAGACGGCGCTCGACGCGGTCGTCGAGGGCTGGGTCGGCTGGCTGCGCGACGGCGCCTCCGACGTCGGCACCCAGACTCGCCACGTCCTCGGAGCCGTCGCCGCACGGACCGGCGCCCCGCGACCCGCCGAGCGCGCCCGGGCGGCGGCCCGGGAGCTGCACCGCAGCACCGGCCGCACGGCCGGCAACGGGTCGCTGATGCGTACGGCGCCGGTCGCGCTCGCCTTCCTCGACGACCGCGACGCGCTGACGGTGCACGCACGAGCGGTCTCCGACCTCACCCACCCGGACCCCCTCGCCGGTGACGCGTGCGTGCTGTGGTGCCACGCGATCCGCGTCGCGGTGGTCGAGGCGACGATGCCCGCCCTGGAGGACCTGGTCGGCGAGGTGCCGACCCCGCGCCGGGACGCGTGGGCGGGCTGGATCGCGGACGCCGGGCGACGTCCTCCCGCGGACTTCGCCCCCAACGGCTACGTCGTGACCGCCCTCCAGGCGGCCTGGTCGGCGGTGCTGCACCCGCGAGGTGAAGGCGCACCCCCGGTCGCGTCGCTGACCGCGGCGGTGCACGCCGGCGACGACACCGACACGGTCGCGGCCATCGCCGGCGCACTGCTCGGTGCGCGGTGGGGGGCGTCGTCGCTGCCGGAGGAGTGGGTGGCGGCCGTGCACGGCTGGCCGGGCCTGCGGTCCGCCGACCTGCGCGACCTCGCCCGGCGGGTGGCCGGGCTCTCCTGACCCGCGCGCGTCAGGTCGCGACCGGGCCGCTCACCCGTCGGGTGAGGCGGGCCGCCGTCGCCGTCACCGCGGCGGCGATCGCCGCCACGTCGGCGCCGCCGTCGCTCGGGAACGTCACCGCGACACCGGCGACCGGGTGCGCGTTGTGGTCGAGCACCGGCGCCGCCACGCTCTGCAGCCCCGGCGTGACCTCGCCGTCCTCGGTGGCGTGGCCGCGCTGGCGCGTGGCGGCCAGCACGGTGCGCAGCGCGCTCAGCGAGGCCGGCCCCTTCCCGTGGCGGTCGACGAACGCGGTGCGGTCGGGATAGAGCGCGCGGACCTGGCTGGGCGGGAGCGCGGCGAGGATGGTGCGGCCCGATGCGGTGAGGTGCGCCGGAAGGCGCACCCCGACGTCGGTGACCAGCGGCGGGCGCCCGGGAGCGCGCTCCTCGATGACGTAGAGGACGTCACGTCCGTGCAGCACCGCGAGGTGGGCGCCGTGGCCGGTGCGGTCGACGAGCTCCGCGAGCGGGCGCCGGGCCAGGCGCGCCAGCGGCTCCTGGCGGGTGAAGCCGCTGCCCACCTCGAAGGCCGCGACGCCGAGGCCGTAGCGGTGCTCGTCGGGCAGGTGCACGACGAAGCCCTCGTCGATCATGGTGTTGAGCAGGTGGTAGGCCGTGCTGCGCGGCAGGTCGCACGCGCGCAGGATCCGCTCGAGCGGGACGGGGTCGGCCTGGGTCGCGAGGAACCGCAGCACGCGCAGGGCGCGGGTGGCGGCCGGGACCTGGCTCACCGGTGGCCCTCCGCTCGCTCGCGCCGGCGTCGGCCGGTGCCCGAGGTCAGGGCTTGTCGGCGGTCGAGCCCGGGGTGGGGTCCGTGGCGGAGTCCGGGGTGGTGTCCGTCGTGGAGTTTGCGTCGGCGTCCTTGCGCGTGAACCAGCCGCCACCGCCGTCGGTCTGCTCGATCGGCTTGCCCGGCATCTCCTGCGCGCCCGGCGTACGACGGGGCAGCAGCGGCGTGCGGCCGTCGGCGACGGCGGCGTCGGTGGCGCCACCGGATGCTGTCTCGGCGGGGGTGTCGGTGCGGGTCTCGGTGGTGGTCTCGGTGGTGGTGACGGCGGCGGGCTCCTCGACGGCGACGGTCCGGGTCTCGGTCGCGGCCGGAGCGTCGACCTCGGAGGGCGGCGTCGGCTGCTGGTCGGTGGTGCCGGCGACCTGGGGGGTGTAGTCGGCGGCCTTGTGGTCGACGCGCGGGTCGAGCCGGTCGGCGTCACGCACCTGCGCCTCGTGGGTCGCCTCGACCTGGGCGGCCTCGGCGCGGGCGGCGCGGGCCTCCTCCTCCGCCCGCTCCGCGCGGGCGCGGACCTCCGCGGCCTCCGCCTCCGCTGCGGCGGCGCGCTCCTGCGCCGGCGCGATCGTGGTGCGCGCCTCGGCCGCGGCCCGGTTGCGCAGCTCGTCGGCGCGCTCCATGTTGGCCTGCCGGCTCTTGCGACGGACCACGAAGGCCGCCACGGCGAGCACGACGACGATGACGGCGATGATGACGATGAGCGTGGTCACGAGGCACCTCTCCTACGACACGGGAGCCCTCAGTCTGTCAGTGGCCGCCGTCTTGTCCAGCGGCGCGCCGCAGGCAGGACTCACGCGCGGTGCGTGCCCCCGGGGTCGTCGGTGCTGCGGTAGTCGTCGGAGCGCGTGTCGACATGGGGGTCGATCTCGTCCGCGGTGCGGAGCCGGTCCTCGTGCACGGCCTGCTGCTGCGTGGCGGCGACCTGCGCCTCACGTGCCTGCTGCTCCGCGCGCTCGGCCTCGAGCCTGGCCCGCTCGGCCTGTGCCTCGGCCTCCTTGGCGCGCACCTGCTGCTCCGGAATCTCGGTGGCGTGCTGCTGTGCCTCGTGCCGCAGGTGCTCGGCGTGCTCGTGCTGCTTCTTCTTGCGCTGCTGCGCCACCAGCCAGGCGACGAGTGCCGCCACGACCAGGACGACGACCAGGACGATGATCCACTCGGTGGTTCCCATGGCGTTCCTCCTGCTCCGGCGACCCCGGACGGGTCGCCCTCCGGCTCACGGTGCCACAAGCCGTGACGGCCCGCCCGTGGGCTCCATCCGTACGGGTGGGCCGCGCCGGGCCGGTCGTCAGGTCACTCGAGGGCCTGCATGACGGCCCTGGCTGTGCGGCGCCCGACGGCGTACGCGTCGGTCATCGCGTCGCGGAAGTGCAGGCCTCCCCAGATCCGCGAGCCGAGTGCGTCGTGCTCGAGCGCGCCCAGGGTGGCGTAGGTCCGGGGAGCGGTGGGCGCGACGCTCGAGCGCAGCTCCAGCGGGACGGTCTCGCCGAACCTGGCCCGGATCACCTCGACCTGGGGCGAGGTGACGCAGCCGTGGCCGCTGACGTAGTCGGAGTAGGGCGGGGTGGGGGACAGCAGCGGTGTCCAGCCGGCCTCGGGCCGGGTGTCGGGGTTGCCGTCGGCGGCGGCGGCGGCCACGGCCTCGATCGGCCGCCAGAAGCCGACGTCGCGCTTGAGCTGCCAGCACCTGATGATCGAGTCCGTCATCGCGCCGTGCATGGCGGCGAAGGTCCAGGCGGTCTCCTCGAGACTGACGGGGTGCCCCTCGAGGTAGCGGACGAGCGCGTCGCCGACCATCGTGGCCGAGTTGGCGCTGAAGAACCGGGCGGTCTCGGTCTGGGCCGAGGTGCGGATCGTGGACGTGGCCGACCCGAGCAGCCTGACCTCGTCGTAGTCGGTGGCGTAGTCGTCACTGGTGAGCTTGTCGGGCCCGTCGACGCGGGCGAGCCTGCGGACCACGAGCGGGTCCATCGAGCCGAGCCAGGCGCCGAGCATGTCGGTCGCCGGAGCCACGGGCTGCCACGTGCCGATCCCCGGAGGCAGGGTGTAGTGGACGGTCGGGTCGCCGTAGCCGTCGTCGGCGCGGTCCTCGATGAGTCGCGCGGCGACCTTCTCGCCGATCCGCACACCTCGGTCCTCCGCCGCGCCGTCGGGGACATCGGTGAGCGTGGCGGTCAGCCGCGCGTCGAGGGCGCCGGCGGCAGCGGGCACGTAGTGGACCAGCACGGCATGGGCCGCGGCGGCCACCGCGGCGGTCTCCGAGCTGTCGTGGCGCCACGTCGACCAGCGCACGGCGTCGTACATGGCGGTGGACGTGTAGCCGAGCAGCGGGACGCCGACGGGCACGGGGTTGGCCGGGTAGACGGTGGCGAAGGCGGTCCGCTGCCAGTCCAGCACCACCTGGGCGCTCTCCGTGCTCGCAGGGTGGCGGTCCCGCGTGGGGGTGCCCGACGTGGCGGCGGGGGCGGCGAGGAGCGACCCGGCCAGCACGACGGTCGAGACCACGGCGAGGCGTGGGCGGTGCAGGTTCATGGCGAGGTCCCTTTCGTCGGAGCAGGCCGGAGTGCCCGTCCTGGCAGTGTCCCGACGCCGCGGACGGGGCGGTATTCGCGTCGAGGCGTACTTCGCCCGGAGGTCTAGCCCAGGCGGGCGAGGCGCTCGCGCAGGTCGATGCCCGGTGCGTCCCGGCCCTGCAGCCGCGCGACCGCGGCCACCCGGCTCGTGACGCCGAGCTTGCGGTAGACGTGCTCGAGGTGCTTGCGGACCGTCGAGGGCGCAATGAACAGCCCTGCGGCGATCTGGGCGTTGGACTGTCCGGCGGCCACCCGGCTCAGCACCCGGCGCTCCTGGGTGGTGAGCGCCGAAGGGAGGGTCGGGGTCGGCCGCTCGCGCACGAGGCGCGCCAGGACCGGGGTGATCATCCGGAGGACGGCCACGTCGCGCTCGGCGAACGGCGAGCGGTCCCGACGCCTCAAGGTGAACTGCACCATGCCGTCGACGCCGTTGCGGAAGCTGACCACCAGACCGTCGCCGGGCCGCAGGATGCCTTCGATCGCGCGGTGGGGTCGGTCCTGGTAGGCGACGCCGATCTCGTCCGCGGGCAGCAGGACCGCGATGCTCTCGAGCACCTTGCGGGGAGGGAGCGGGGACCCCGGGCAGGGGTCGCTCCCCAGCAGGTCGCGGAGGGCCTGCTGCTGGACGTCGTTGAGGACAAGATCCGGCATCGCTGTGCTCCCGCCCCGCACGCTACGCCGGACCGCGTGACGGGGCATCCCCTTATCCGGAGGAGCCGGTCGCCGGATCTCGGATCCGAGACAGGCGACGCCGGGCACGGGTGGTTCGAAGCATCCGGCCAGGGGTTTGATGGGCCGCATGCACAGCAGCCAGGTCGGGAGCATTCACGTCGGGGTCGGCCCCGTCTCGTTCGAGGACCTCGTCCGCGTCGCCCGGGACGGAGCGCCCGTCGAGCTGACCGGCGAGGCGCTCGAGGCCATCGACCGCGCGCGCGAGGTCGTGGAGGCGCTGGCGGCGGCGAAGACCCCGACCTACGGCGTCAGCACCGGCTTCGGCGCGCTCGCCACCCGGCACATCCCGACCAAGATGCGCGCCCAGCTGCAGCGCTCCCTCGTCCGCTCCCACGCCGCCGGCTCCGGCCCCGAGGTCGAGCGGGAGGTGGTCCGGGCCCTGATGCTGCTGCGCCTCTCGACGCTCGCGACGGGACGCACCGGCGTACGGCGGGAGACGGCGCAGCTGATGGCCGGCCTGCTCACCCACGGCATCACGCCGGTGGTGCGCGAGCACGGCTCGCTCGGGTGCTCCGGCGACCTGGCGCCGCTGTCCCACTGCGCGCTCGCGCTGATGGGGGAGGGCGAGGTGCGCGACGCCTCCGGCACGCTCCTGCCGGCCGCCGAGGCGCTGGCCGCCGCCGGGCTCGAGCCGGTGGAGCTCGTCGCCAAGGAGGGCCTCGCCCTCATCAACGGCACCGACGGCATGCTCGGCATGCTGGTCCTGGCGATCACCGACCTGCGGATGCTGCTGCGCACCGCCGACGTCGCCGCCGCGATGAGCGTCGAGGGCCAGCTCGGCACCGACCGGGTCTTCGCCCCCGAGCTGCAGGCGATCCGCCCGCACCCCGGGCAGGCGCTGTCGGCCGCCAACCTCACCGCGCTCATGGCCGACTCGGCCGTCGTCGCCTCGCACCGCACCGGCGACTGCAACCGGGTCCAGGACGCGTACTCGCTGCGCTGCTCGCCGCAGGTGCACGGAGCGGCCCGCGACACCGTGGAGCACGCGGCGCTCGTGGCCGGCCGCGAGCTCGCCAGCGCCGTCGACAACCCGGTGGTCCTGGGTGACGCGGTCGAGTCCAACGGCAACTTCCACGGGGCGCCGGTGGGCTACGTCCTCGACTTCCTGGCGATCGTCGCCGCCGACGTCGCCTCGATGAGCGAGCGGCGCACCGACCGGTTCCTCGACACGTCGCGCAACCACGGCCTGCCGCCGTTCCTCGCCGACGACCCCGGCGTCGACAGCGGCCTGATGATCGCGCAGTACACCCAGGCCTCGATCGTCTCCGAGCTCAAGCGGCTCGCCGTCCCCGCCTCGGTCGACTCCATCCCCTCCAGCGCCATGCAGGAGGACCACGTGTCGATGGGCTGGAACGCCGCCCGCAAGCTGCGCCGCTCGGTCGACGGGCTCGCCCGGGTCGTCGCCGTCGAGGTGATGACCGCCGCCCGCGCCCTCGACCTGCGCGCCCCGCTGACCCCGTCGCCCGCGACCGGCGCCGTGGTCGACCTGCTCCGCAGCTCCGGCGTCGCCGGCCCCGGCCCGGACCGCCACCTCTCGCCCGAGATCGAGGCCGTCGTCGGCCTCGTCCAGTCCGGCGCGGTCCTCGCCGCCGCCGCATCCGTGATCGGAGAGCTCCAGTGACCGACCCGACCAACCCGCGCCTGCCCATCCACGCCGCCCACGGCACCGAGCTGACCGCGAAGTCGTGGCAGACCGAGGCGCCGCTGCGGATGCTGATGAACAATCTCGACCCCGACAACGCGGAGCGCCCCGAGGACCTCGTGGTCTACGGCGGGACCGGAAAGGCGGCGCGGGACTGGCCGTCGTACGACGCCCTCGTCCGCACGCTGCGCGACCTCGAGGCCGACGAGACACTGCTCGTGCAGTCCGGCAAGCCGGTCGGCGTCATGCGGACCCACGAGTGGGCGCCCCGCGTGCTGATCGCCAACTCCAACCTCGTCGGCGACTGGGCCGACTGGGAGGAGTTCCGCAGGCTCGAGGACCTCGGGCTGACGATGTACGGCCAGATGACCGCGGGCTCGTGGATCTACATCGGCACGCAGGGCATCCTCCAGGGCACCTTCGAGACGTTCGCCGCGATCGCCGACAAGACGTTCGGCGGGACGCTCGCCGGCACGATCACCGTCACCGCCGGACTGGGCGGCATGGGTGGCGCCCAGCCGCTCGCCGTCACGATGAACGACGGCGTCGCCATCTGCGTCGAGTGCGATCAGCACCGCATCGTCCGGCGCCTCGAGACGCGCTACCTCGACGTGCAGGCGCGCGACCTCGACCACGCGCTCGAGCTCGCCCTGCAGGCCCGCGACGAGCGCCGCGCCCTGTCCATCGGCCTGCTCGGCAACGCCGCGGAGGTGCTGCCCGAGCTGCTCGAGCGCCACCTCGCGCGCGCCGAGCAGGGCGACGGCCCGCTGGTCGACATCGTCACCGACCAGACCTCGGCCCACGACCCGCTCTTCTACCTGCCCGCCGGGACGTCGTACGACGACTGGGAGCGCGAGCGCACCGAGGACCCGCGCGGGTTCACCAAGCGCAGCCAGGAGTCGATGGCCCGCCACGTCCGGGCGATGGTGGAGCTGCAGGACGCCGGCGCGGAGGTCTTCGACTACGGCAACTCGATCCGCGACGAGGCCCGCAAGGGTGGCTACGACCGCGCCTTCGAGTTCCCCGGCTTCGTGCCCGCCTACATCCGGCCGCTGTTCTGCGAGGGCAAGGGCCCGTTCAGGTGGGCGGCCCTGTCCGGCGACCCCGAGGACATCCACGCCACCGACCGCGCCATCAAGGAGCTGTTCCCCGCCGACGAGAAGCCGGAGTACGCCCGGCTCCACGCCTGGCTCGACATGGCCGCCGAGCGGGTCCAGTTCCAGGGCCTGCCCGCGCGGATCTGCTGGCTCGGCCACGGCGACCGCGCGAAGGCGGGCGCGAGGTTCAACGAGATGGTCGCCAGCGGCGAGCTCAAGGCGCCGGTCGTCATCGGCCGCGACCACCTCGACTGCGGCTCGGTCGCCTCGCCCTACCGCGAGACCGAGGCGATGCTCGACGGCTCGGACGCGATCGCCGACTGGGCGATCCTCAACGCGCTGGTCAACACCGCGTCGGGCGCCACCTGGGTGTCGTTCCACCACGGCGGCGGCGTCGGCATCGGCCGCTCCCTGCACGCCGGCCAGGTGACCGTCGCCGACGGCACCGCCCTGGCCGCCGAGAAGATCGAGCGGGTGCTCACCAACGATCCGGGCATGGGCGTCATCCGCCACGTCGACGCGGGATACGACCGCGCGGTGGAGGTCGCCGAGGAGCGCGGCGTCCGGGTTCCGATGCGGGAGGGCGCAAACGGCTGACTTTCGCGGCCGCGTACGTCAGGATCCCTCCATGGCATCGGGGGACAAGAAGCCGGCGCGTGCGCGCGTCGTGCTCACGGACATCAGCTCGCGGGCGTGGGAGCACCCCGCCGACAGGGGCGCGCTGGTCGCGCTGCGCAAGCTCAAGGGCTTCGACGTCCTGCTCAAGACGATGTCGGGGGTCTTCCGCGAGCGGGCGTGGCGCCTCACGCTGCTCGGCTCCGCGGTGCGGGTCGACGAGCGCCAGTTCGCCCGGCTGCACCGGCTCCTCGCGGAGGTCGGCCGCAGCCTCGACGCGGCGTACCTCCCGGAGATGTACGTCCAGGCCGACCCGCGGCTGAGCGCCATGACCGTCGGCATGGACCGGCCGATCATCGTGCTGTCCTCCGGCATCGTGCACCACCTCGACGACGACGAGCTGCGCTTCGTCATCGGCCACGAGCTCGGCCACGCCATCAGCGGCCACGCGATCTACCGCACGCTCCTGATCCGCCTGCTCGGCCTGGGCGGCCTGCTCTACGCCGTCCCCGGCGGCGCGATCGGCATCCGGATGGTCACCGTGGCGCTGCTCGAGTGGTCCCGCAAGGCCGAGCTGTCGGCCGACCGCGCCGGCCTGCTGGCCAGCCAGGACCCCACGGCCGCGCTGCGCACGCACATGAAGATCGCGAGCGGCGGCACGCTCGAGGAGCTCGACGTCACCTCGTTCCTGTCGCAGGGCGCGGAGTACGACGAGGGCGGCGACGTGCGCGAGTCCCTCATCAAGCTGTCGCTGCTCCAGCAGCAGTCCCACCCGTTCGCGGTCGTCCGGGCCACCGAGCTGCGCCGCTGGATCGACAGCGGCACCTACACCGCCATCCTCGGCGGCGACTACCCCCGTCGCGCTGACGACGACACGGCCTCGGTCAGCGAGGCGGCGCAGGAGGCCGCGGCCAGCTACGCCGTGTCGTTCGAGCGGACCCAGGACACCCTCGGCAGGCTGGTCCACGACCTCGCCGGCTGGATGGGCTCGGCGAGCACGTGGCTCAACGACCGGTTCCGCCGGGGCAGCGAGAGCGCCTGAGGCTCACCCGGCGGGCGTCGGCTCGCCGGTCGCCGGGTCCGCCGAGACGACCGGCGGCTCCTCGATGCCGTTGACGCGCGGGGAGATCAGACGCTCCACGACCAGGGCGAGCACCGCGATGAGGCCGCAGCCCGCCACCAGCACCGCGACGTACGCCGTGGACCACCCGTGGTGGAGCAGGAAGCCGGCGAAGGCCGGGCCGGCGATCGCGCCGCCCTGGAACGCGCCGGCGTTGACCGCGTTGTAGCGCCCGCGGAGGTGGTCGGGCGCCATGTCGTTGGTGATCGCCGGCACGGTCGGCTGCAGCATCGTCTCGCCGAGCGCGAAGACCGCGGCGAAGGCCAGCACGCCGACCGCGGCCACGGTGCCGGGCACGGCAGCGGTGACGCCGAGCAGCACCCACGACGCGGCCCAGAGCGCGGCCATCACCAGCATGACGCGCGTACGGCGGTGGCCGGCGATGCGCCGCAGCACGAGGAACTGCAGCAGCACGATGACCGCGGTGTTGACCGCGAACGAGAAGCCGATCACGCGCGTGGAGACCTCGCCGACCTCCCGGGCGAAGGCGGGGAACCCGGCCTCGAGCTGGCCGTAGCCGACGAAGACGCCGGTGAAGGTGAGGGCCGTCATCCACAGCACGGCGGGCTGGCGGAGGATGGCGAGGTAGGAGCCGGCCGCCGGGTCGGCGTCGTCCGGGGCCTCGTGCAGCCCGGTCACGTGGCGCAGCGGGCCGAGCATCAACGCGATCGGGACGAGCATGCTGGCCGCGTCGGCGAGGAAGATCACCGTGAACGTGCGCGGCTCGCCGACGTCGGCGTAGAGCCCGCCGACGACACCACCGAGGCCGATGCCGAGGTTGACGAGGGCGAAGTTGATGCCGAAGTACTGCTGGCGGGTCTCCCCGGTGGTGACGGCGGCGATCAGCGAGTTGAAGGCGGGCCACGAGACGCCGAAGTTGAGCCCGAGGAATACGAAGGCGAGGGCGGCCATCCACGGCGTGGTGGCGAACGCCAGGACGGTGCACCCGATCATCTGGGCCGTGGTGGCGAACAGGATCATCCGCCGCGCGCCGATGCGGTCGGTGAGCGCTCCGCCGGGGCCGGTGACCAGGAGGGCGACGACGGCGATGAACGACATCAGCGTGCCCGCGAGGTCGAGGGAGAAGCCGCGGACCTCGTGGAGGTAGATGACGGTGAAGGGCAGGGTCAGGCCGCGGCCGAGGGTCTGGATCGCGACGGTGGAGAGCAGCCACCGCCCCTCGGTGGACAGCTGGGACCAGAAGGTGCGAAGGGTCGCCGAGGAGCTCACCCCAGCATTGTCGCGGCCGCCACCGACGGTCCGCACGCGGGTTTCGGACCCTGCCGTCGAGCCGGGTGCGGACACGGCAGCGCCGCCCGGTCCGCGAGGGACGGGGCGGCGCGCGTCGGCTGCTGTGCCGGTGCCGGTGGGCTACCAGCCTGCGGTCGATGTCCGGAAATCGGACGCCCTCACGCTCCGAGCGCAGAGACCGCCTCGTGGATGGCCAGCGTGCGCCGGGCCGACTCGACGTGCAGGTTCTCGACCATCCGTCCGTTCCAGGTGACGACGCCGGCGCCGGCGCCGTCCTCCCAGGCGCCGATCAGCCCCCGTGCGTCCTCGACGGCCTGCTCGCTGGGGGCGAAGGCGGCGTTGGCGCCCTCGACCTGGCCGGGGTGGATCAGCGTCTTGCCGTCGAAGCCCATCTGGCGGCCCTGCTCGCACTCGGCGAGGAAGCCCTCGGTGTCCTTGACGTCGTTGTAGACGCCGTCGATGACCGCGATCCCGGCGGCTCGGCCGGCGAGCAGGGCGGTGTGGAGGCTGGGCAGGATCGGGCCGCGACCGGGGACGTGCTCGGCGTACAGCTCCTTGACGAGGTCGTTGGTGCCGAGCACGAAGGCGCCGAGCCGGTCGGAGGCGCGGGCGATGGACAGGGCGTCGAGGATGGCGACGGGGGTCTCGACCATCGCCCACAGCGCGGTGTGGGCGGGTGCGCCGGCCTTCTCCATGGCCGACACCAGCGCGGCGACGTCGTCGGCGCTGCCCACCTTCGGCACCACGATGGCGGCGGGCCCGGCCTGGCTGGCGGCCACGAGGTCGGCGTCGTGCCACTCGGTGCCGATGGCGTTGACGCGGATGGTGACCGCGCGCCGGCCGTAGTCGTCGCTCCCCGCGGCCGCCGCGACCGCCTCGCGTGCGGCGGGCTTGGCGTCGGGGGCGACGGAGTCCTCGAGGTCGAGGATGAGCGCGTCGCAGGCGATGCCCTTCGCCTTCTCCAGCGCCCGCTCGTTGGAGCCGGGCATGTAGAGCACGGAGCGCAACGGCGTGAACGGTGCCGTCTCGTGGGCGGCCATGTCAGTCCTCGATCCGGATCGCGGCGTACTGCTGCCTGAGCTCGGGGTCGATGGCGGCCAGCTCGTCGGCGAGGGCGACCATCACCTGGCACTGCTTGACCGAGGCGTCGTCCTCCATCTTGCCGTCGATCATCACCGCTCCGGTCCCGTCGCCCATCGCGGCGATCACCCGGCGGGCGTGGGCCACGTCCCCGACGCTGGGAGAGAAGACGCGGTTCGCGATCTGGATCTGCACCGGGTGCAGGCTCCAGGCGCCGACGCAGCCGAGCAGGAACGCGTTGCGGAACTGGTCCTCGCACGCGACGGTGTCCAGGATGTCCCCGAACGGCCCGTAGTAGGGGTAGATCCCGTGCATCGCGCACGCGTCGACCATCCGGGCGATCGTGTAGTGCCACAGGTCCTGCTGGTACGACGCCCGCTCGGCGTCGTACTGCGTCTCGCCGTCGACCCGGGGCGCGTCCTGGCGCACGAGGTAGCCGGGGTGGCCGCCGCCGACCCGGGTGGTCTTCATCCGGCGGTCAGCGGCCAGGTCGGCCGGGCCGAGCGAGAGGCCCTGCATGCGCGGGCTGGCTGCGCAGATCTCCTCGATGTTGGCCACGCCGCGGGCCGTCTCGAGGATCGCGTGGACCAGGATCGGCCGGCTCAGGCCGGCCTTCGCCTCGAGCTGGGCGAGCAGCCGGTCGACGTAGTGGATGTCCTCGGCGCCCTGCACCTTCGGCACCATGACGACGTCGAGCTTGTCGCCGATCTCCGGCACCAGGGTGGTCAGGTCGTCGAGCACCCACGGGCTGTCGAGGGAGTTGATCCGGGTCCAGAGCTGGGTCGGCCCGAAGTCGGTGGCCTTCGCGATGTCGACGAGGCCCTGCCGCGACCGCTCCTTGTTCTCCGCCTTGACCGCGTCCTCGAGGTTGCCGAGGAGGACGTCGACGGTGCCGACCATGGCGGGCACCTTGGCGGCCATCTTCTCGTTGCCCGGGTCGAAGAAGTGGATCGCCCGGCTCGGCCGGGCCGGGATCTCGCGCGGCGGGGCGGGGGCCCCGACGGCGAGCGGGGCGAAGAAGTCCTTGGCGGTTCGCGACATGCGCGCAAACTACCGCCGCCGGGGGACGGGTCGATATGACGGATGTCTCGCGGGTGGGGTGCTGCGGTGGGTGCTGCGGTGTCTGGAGTCCCCGGATATCCGGGGACCGTCGTGCCTACAGGTGGAGATCTCGACCGATAACTACGGAACTCGGGTGCGAAGCTCCGGTCAGGACCGGCCGAAGAGCCGCCGCCAGCCCCGCTGCGGCCGGGCCGCGGCCTCGGCCGCCTCGCGCTCGGCCCGAGCGGCGCGCTGGGCCTCGATGCGCGCCGTACGCCGCTCGCGCCACGCGACCACCTCGGCGTCGACGTCGCGCTGCTGGGTGATCACCGGCGGCCCGGACGGGCCGACGGGAGGGGTGTAGATCGCCTTGCGGACGCGCGCGTTGAACTCCTCGACCTCGCGGCGCACCTCCGACTCGACGTTGATCCGGTCGAGCCGGCCGTCGAGCTCGGCATCGTCCTTGCGGATCGCGAGGGCGGGCGGCAGCAGGGCGATGTTCTCCCGCTCGACGAGCTTCTTCACCCACCAGTCCGGGTCGTGCTCGACGCCGAGGTCCTCGATGGGCTTGCCCTGGCCGGGCAGGTTGTCGAACTCGCCGCGCTCCATCGCCAGCCGGACCTGCTGGTCGACCCAGCTCGACTGGTGCGCGATGCGCGCGGCGGCGGCGGAGCGCCCCGTGCGGCTGTCGCGCTCCTGCTCGCGGCGGACCGATTCGGGCGCCGCGGTCTCCCAGTCGTCGTCCTTCGACATGGCCTCCATGCTACGAGGGGGCCGAAGACCCGGTCCTCGAGGACAGCGCATCGGCACCTCAGGCGGAGGCGCGGACCACCCGCCGACCGCGAGCGTTGCTGCCATGACGATCCTGCTCTCCGACCCGCGGGTCGCGGCCGTGCCGGTGCGCGACTCCGGCCACCCCCTGGTCCGCCTCGACGCCTCGTTCGGGCCGGCGCGCGCGCTCGTGCGCCGCGGCCTGGCCGACCGCCTCGCACTCGCTCAGGCGGACCTCCCGCGCGGCATCTCCCTGCGCGTCGTCGAGGGGCACCGCACCGTGGCCGACCAGCAGGCGATCATCTCGGCGTACTCCGCCGAGGTCTGTGCCGCCCACCCCGGCATCTCGCCCGAGCAGCTCGCGGTCCTCACGAGCCGCTTCGTCGCGCCGGTCGCCGTCGCGCCGCACGTCGCGGGCGCGGCCGTCGACCTCACGCTGGTCGACGCCCGCGGCGACGAGCTCGACATGGGCACGGCCATCGACGCGACGCCGGAGCAGTCCGATGGCGCCTGCTGGTTCGCGGCCGACAGGATCAGCGCGGACGCTCGCGCCCACCGCGACCTCCTCGCGCGGGTGCTCGGCGAGGCCGGCCTGGTCAACTACCCCACCGAGTGGTGGCACTGGAGCCACGGTGACCGCTACTGGGCCCTGCTCACCGGCGCGGACGCCGCCCTCCACGGCCCGGTCGCGGCTGCCGCAGCCGAGCACGCCGGGACGGCGGCGTGAGCGTCCTCGCCGCGATGCCCGGGCCGGCCCGGACGCACGGACCCCGGCTCGAGGTGGACCTGTCGGCCGTCGCCGCCAACACCCGCCTCCTCGCCGACCGCACGGACGCCGAGGTGATGGCGGTGGTCAAGGCCGACGGCTTCGGGCACGGCGCCGCGGACGTGGCGCGTACGGCGCTCGCGCACGGCGCCACGTCGCTCGGGGTCACCAGCATCGACGAGGCGCTCGCCCTGCGGTCCGACGGGCTCCGCGCACCCGTGCTGAGCTGGCTCAACCCCCTCGACGCGGCGTACGACGACGCGCTCGCCGCCGACGTCGACCTGGCCGTCCCGTCCCGCGAGCACCTCGACGTCGTCGTCCGCGCCGCCACCTCGGCGCCCGCGCGGCCGGCAGGGATCCACCTGCACCTCGACACGGGGATGTCCCGCGACGGCGCCGAGCCGTCCGCCTGGCCGGCCCTGTGCCGGGCCGCGCGGAGGGCGGAGCGCGCCGGGCTGGTCCGGGTCGTCGGCGTGATGGGCCACCTCGGCTGCGCCGACGACCCTTCCGACGGGTGCAACGCGCTCGGCCGGCGGCGGTTCGCCTGGGGCCTCGACGTCGCCCGCGCGGCCGGCCTCCGACCGCCGCTGCGACACCTCGCGGCCACGGCCGCCACGGTCCTCGACGTCCGCAGCCACCACACCACGGTGCGGGTCGGCGCCGGCCTGGTCGGCATCGACCCGACCGGCACCACGCCGCTGCGCTCGGGGCTGACCCTCACCGCGCCGGTCGTCAGCGTGCGCCGGGTCCGGGCGGGGGCGGGCGTCGGCTATGGCCACGCCTGGACGGCGCCGGTCGCCACGCACCTCGCCCTCCTGCCGCTCGGCTACGCCGACGGGCTGCCCCGGGTGGCCGCCGGCCGCGCCGAGGTGCTGCTGCGCGGCCGCCGTCGACCCGTCGTCGGCCGGATCTCGATGGACCAGGTCGTCGTCGACCTCGGCGACGACCCGGTGCAGCCCGGGGAGACCGCCACCGTCCTCGGCCCCGGCGCCGCCGGCGAGCCGACGGTCGCCGACTGGGCGGCCTGGGCCGACACCATCCCGAACGAGGTCGTCACCGGCCTCGGGCCCCGCATCCGGCGCGTCCACCGTCCCGCCGTGCCGTTCGGGCAGGCCGCACAGGCCACGCCCACCCACCTCAGGAGCATCCCGTGACCCGCCCGATCCCGGCTCCGGCCACCGACCCGACCCCCAGCCGCACCCGCGTCGCCGTCGTCGGCGGCGGGCAGAGCTGCGAGCACGAGGTGTCCCTCGCCTCCGCCGCCGCGGTCGCCGGCGCGCTCGACCCGTCGGCCTACGACGTCGTCCGGCTGACCATCGGCCGCGACGGCACCTGGCGCGACGGCGACGACCGCCCGCTCGGGCTCGCCGCTGCCGTCACGGTCCTCCAGTCCTGCGCCGCGGTCCTCCCGGTCGTCCACGGCCCGCGCGGGGAGGACGGCTCGCTCGCCGCGCTCTGCGAGCTCGCCGGCGTGCCCTACGTCGGGTCGGGCGTCCGGGCCGGCGCCCTGGCCATGGACAAGTGGGCGACCAAGCTGGTGGCCGGGGCCGTCGGCGTCGCCACCGCTCCCGGCGTCCTGCTGTCCGCGGCCGGCGCGGCGACGTACGCCTGGACCCACCCGGTCGTCGTGAAGCCGGTCGCCGCCGGCTCCAGCCACGGCGTCACGCTGGTGCGCGAGGCCGGGGACCTGGCCGCGGCTCTGGACACCGCGCTCGCCCTCGACGACCGCATCCTCGTCGAGGACCTCCTCGTCGGCCGCGAGATCGACGTGGCCGTGCTCGGCACCGCCGACGAGGGCCGCGTCGTCGCGCCGGCGCTCGAGGTCGTCGTCGACGGCCCGTTCGACTACGAGGCGAAGTACGGCGGCGGCGCCGACTTCCGCGTGCCGGCCGCGCTCGACGACGTCGAGCGCAAGGCGCTCGAGGAGGCCGCGGTGGCGGTCTACGACGCGCTCGGCTGCGCCGGCGTGGCCCGCGTCGACTTCTTCCTCACCGACGCGGGCCCGGTGCTCAACGAGGTCAACACGATGCCCGGCTTCACCGAGCAGTCGCAGGTGCCGAGGATGTTCGCGGCGGCCGGGACGTCGTACGCCGCGCTGCTCGACCGGCTCGTCCGCGACGTCCTGCCCGCGTGAGCCGGCGCGTCGAGGGCATCGACCTCCTGCGCGGTATCGCGGTCGGCCTGGTGGTGCTGCGGCACGCCTGGCCCGATCTCTTCCCGGGCGCCGGCGTGGTCGGTGTCGTGATGTTCTTCGCCCTCAGCGGCTACCTCATCACCGGCCTCCTGGTCGACGAGCTGCACCGGACCGGCCGGGTGGACCTCCGCCGGTTCTACGTACGACGGGCGCGCCGGCTGGTGCCCGCGCTGCTGTTCCTCGTGGCGGGGGTGGTCGTCGTGACGCTGCTGCTGGACCCGCTGGGCGACCGGGACGAGCTCGGCCGGACCGTGCTCGTCGCGCTGACGTGGACGGGCAACCTGCCCTTCGGGCACGCGAGCGACGCCACCTTCCACCTCTGGACCCTCGCGACCGAGGAGCAGTTCTACCTGCTCTGGCCCGCCGTCCTCGCGCTGGCCTGGGCGCGCGGGCGCGTGCGTGCGACGGTGCTGCTGGCGGGCGCCGGGTGCCTGCTGGCCTGCCTCGCGACGGTGCTGTGGCTGCGGGGGGAGCCGGACCTCGCCTACTCCCTGCCGACGTCGTGGGCGGTCTGCTTCGTCGTCGGTGCCGCCGCCCGGGTGCTGGCCGATCCGTCATCCCGACCGGCACGCATCGGTGCGGCACCGAATGACGCAACCGCTTGCCGGGCCGCGCGAAGGGCCGCTCGCTGGGCGGCACCCGTGGCGCTCACCGGGTTGCTCGTCCTCAGCGTGGTTCCATTGCGGGGTCACGCCCTCACCTACCTGGCAGGAGGTCCCGCCATCGCTGCGCTGACCGCGGTGCTGCTGCTGTCGTGGCGGGGCTGGACCGAGGTGACCGGGCCGGCGCGGGCGCTGGTCCTGCTCGGCACGGTGTCCTACGGGGCCTACCTCTGGAACTACCCGCTCACCCTGTGGCTGCGCCCGGGCCTCGACGGCCTGGCCGGTCCCGTCGCCGCGGTCCTCACCCTCGTGATGGCGGCCCTGAGCTGGCGCCTCGTCGAGTCGCGGGCGCCGCGCACCGCGCGTACGCCCGAGGCGGTCGCGCGATGAGCACCGCGGCGACCGGCCGGCCCGGGCCCGACCAGCTCCGGGAGTGGGCCCCCGACGTCGCGCTCGGCGGCGGCGTGCTCGTGCTCGGGATGATCGAGGCCTCGCGGACGAAGCCGTTCTGGGAGGACTGGTGGGACCTCGCGCTCGTGGTCCTCGGCATCGCGGTGGCCGTCGCGCTCAGCCGGCGCGCCCCAGGACTGGCCCTTGGTCTCGTGTGGGTCGTCTGCCTGCTCCAGCTCCTCACCGGCACCCCCGTCCTGCTGGCGCAGCTCGCCATCGCGGCCGTCGCGTTCGGCGGCGCCCGGTGGGGCAGCACGGCCGTGGTGTGGCTCAGCGGCCTCTCGATCCCGCTCGGGGCGGTCGTCGTGGTGCTGTTCGCGGCCTCGGAGGTCTACGACGTCATCGACGACGTCGTCGACTACAACAGCGTGATCGACTCGGCCTACCGCCTCGGCTCGACCTGGCAGGTGGCGGCGGCGGTCCTGGGGATGTTCGTCCTGGGCTCGCCGTGGTTGGCGGGCCTCGCGCTCCGGTTCGTGTCCCGCGCCGAGCAGTCGCGCGTCTCGCAGGTGGCGGCGGAGGAGGACGCGGCCCGCGCCGTACGGATGTCCGAGCAGGCCCGCGAGATCGCGCGGCTCCGCGAGGAGCAGGCCAGGATGGCGCGCGACGTGCACGACGTCGTCGGCCACTCGCTCGCGGTGATCCTGGCCCAGGCTGAGTCGGCGCAGTACATCGACGACGCCGACCCCGAGCGGCTCAAGCAGACGATGGCGACCATCGCCACGTCGGCGCGGACCTCCCTGCAGGACGTGCGCCAGGTCCTCACGACGACGCAGGCCCCGGACGCCGCGGTCCGCAGCGGTGGCCTCGACAGCCTCGTGGACGGCGTCCGCGCCAGCGGCCACGAGGTGGTCTCCACCGTCGTGGGCCAGCCGCGACCGCTCCCGCCGGAGCTGGAGACGGTGGCCTACCGCGTGCTCCAGGAGATGCTGACCAACGCCATCAAGCACGGCCGGCGCGACACCCCGGTCTCCGTCGAGCGCCACTGGGAGGGCGAGCTGCGCATCGAGGTCCGCAACGTGGTGCAGGCGGCCGTCGCCGACGACGTCACGCAGCCGATCCGTCCGGTCCCTGCCGGTGCTGCGCGTGCCGAGGAGCAGCCGGTCCGCGAGGTGCCCGGCCAGGGGCTCGACGGGATGCGCCGCCGGCTCGCGGCGGTCGGCGGGCGGCTCGACGTACGGCGTCGCGACGAGGCCGGCGTCCAGACGTTCACGGCCACCGCCTGGGTGCCGGTGCGAGGTGGCGCGTGATCCGCGTCGTGCTGGTCGACGACCAGGAGCTCTTCCGCGAGGGCGTCCGCGTGATCGTCGACGCCCAGGACGGGATGGAGGTCGTCGGGGTCGCCGGTGACGGCCTCGAGGCGGTCCAGGTCGTCGACGACCTCGAGCCCGACGTGGTGCTCATGGACATCCGGATGCCGGAGATGGACGGCGTGGAGGCCACCCGGCAGCTGTTCCTGCCCGACCGGGTGTCCCGGCGCGAGCACCCGCTGCGCGTGGTCGTGCTCACCACCTTCAACCTCGACGACCGCGCGGCCACCGCCATCCGCCACGGTGCCAGCGGGTTCCTGCTCAAGGACACCACGCCGGTGATGCTGCGCGACGCGATCCGCACGGTGCACGCCGGGAACGCCGTGCTCGCGCCCGCCGACCTGTCCCTGCTGCTCGCAGACCAGTTCGTGGCGCGCGCGCCCGCGCCGGCGGCGTACCTCACCCTGACCGAGAAGGAGCGCGAGGTGTTCGCCGCCGTCGCCCGCGGCATGTCCAACACCGAGATCGCGGGACTGGTGTTCGCCTCGGAGTCGACGGTCAAGACCCACGTCGGGTCGGTGCTGCGCAAGCTGGCGCTGCGCGACCGGGTGCAGGTCGTCGTGTTCGCCCACGAGCACGGGCTGGTCGGGCCCGCCTAGCAGCGTCCCGGGGGCGGCCTCGGGGTCGAGCAGGGGCAGATCCCGATGGCGCACGGCCGCCGCGCGGAGGAGGCTGGACCCATCAGTCGACCCACCGGAGGAACCATGGACAACATCCGCGCCGCACTCGCCCGCCAGGGCCTCGTCCGCTCGCAGGACCGAGGGATCATCGGCGGTGTCTGCGCCGGCGTCGGGCGCCGGCTGGGACTCACGCCGTGGGTCACCCGTCTGCTGTTCATCGTGACGCTGTTCGCGGTGCCGGGCAGCCAGCTGCTGATCTACCCGCTGCTGTGGTTCCTCATGCCCGCCGAGGACAGCCTCGTCGCGACGACCGCGCAGCACCGGACCCGCTGAAGGCCGGGCGCACCGCCCCCGAATGGGGATGCGCCCGCGCGCCGCATGCGGTGGACTGTCCCCATGGGCGTCGACGAGCCGGGGCTGCCGAGCCTCTACGACTGGGCCGGCGGCCTGGTCGCGCTGCGGCGGATGATCGACTGCTTCTACGACCGGGTGGAGGCCGACGACGCCCTGTCGGGCTTCTTCCCCGGAGGGGTCACCGAGCACCACCGCGGCCACGTCACCGACTGGTGGGCCGAGGTCCTCGGGGGGCCGGACACCTACACGCAGCGCCACGGCGGCTACGAGTCGATGCTGCGCCACCACCTCGGCCTGGCCATCACGCCGGCACAGCGGCACCGGTTCGCCACGACGATGAGCCTGGCCGCCGACGACGCCGAACTGCCCGCCGACCCGGAGTTCCGGGCGGCGATCATCGGCTACCTCGAGTGGGGGACCCGGCTCGCCATGGAGAACTCCCAGCCCGGCCCCGGCGCCGTCGAGCACGCCCCGACCCCGCGGTGGGGCTGGGGCGTCGCGCCGCCCTACCAGGGCTGAGCCGCGGCGCGACGCAGCAGCGGCGCTAGCCGTGGTGCACGCGGTAGGTCGTCTGGACCATGCCGCCGCCGAGCACGGCGCTCCTCTCGACGCTGAGGTCGATGTCGTGCGGAAGCGAGCCGAAGAGCGGGATGCCGGCGCCGATGAGGACCGGGACCTGCGAGATGGTGAGCTCGTCGACCAGGCCCGCCGCCAGGCAGGACCGGACGGTCGAGGCGCCGTCGACGTAGACGCCGCCGGCCCGCATGCCGTCGAACAGGTCCGATGCCTCATCGAGGCTGCGGACCACGCGCACCCGGTCGTCCTGTCCGGCTGCGAGCGTCGTGCTGAGGACCACGACGGGCGTCTCCGCATAGGGCCAGGGGTCGAAGCCGCGAGCCACCTCGTAGGTCGCCCGACCCATGAGGATGACGTCGACGCGCTCCATGAACGCCGCGTAGCCGGCGTCCCCCGCGGCCTCGCCCCGGGTCACCAGCCAGTCGAGCGACCCGTCGGCCCGAGCCACCTGGCCGTCGACGCTCGTCCCGATGAAGACGAGTCCTTCCCACGTCTTCGTCACGGCTCTCTCCACCTCTCCATGTCGTTGTCGATGACGGCGAGCGCACGGGTCGCCGCCTGTCCTGTCCTGTCGATGGCGCTCGCGACGGCGACGCCGGCGAGCAGGTCCAGCCACAGCGCTGCCGTGTCCGCCGGGGGCTCGCGGCGCAGCTGCCCGCGGTCGTACGCGTCGCGCAGCGCGGACCGCAGGTAGGCGGCCTGGCCCTCCCGGCCACGGGCGAGCAGCGGGCGCGTCTCGTCGTCGACGATCTCGTCGAGCAGCAGCGTCAGGTGACCCACCACCTGACCCGGGTCGGCCGTGGTGGCCAGCCACCCGGTCACCCAGTCCCGGACGTGTCCGAGCGGGTCGTCGACCGACGCCGGGTCGTATACGGGCAGGTCGCGGACCCACGCCGTCACCACGGCCAGCAGCAACCCGCGCTTCGAGCCGAACCGCTTGACGACGGCAGCGGGCGTCACGCCGACCTCCGCCGCCACCTCGGACAGCGACCAGGAGCCGTCGCCCCGACGGGCGGCGGCCGTCGCCGCGGCCGCGACGAAGTCGTCGTCGGACACGGTGCGGGGGCGGGCCATGGCAGTTAGTGTATGTCTGTTCACTAACGGCCGCAACTGGGTGGGAGGGTCTGTCCCACGCTTTCGGGGGAGGACGGCGCCGGCGACACGCGGGAGGATGACCGCGTGCCGAGCCCCCCGACCCGACGGAGCGGCACGCCGTCGGCTCCGCACCACCTGCTGGTGGGGGCGGACACGCACGGCGTGACCCGCTACGCCGGCGAGGTCGCCGCCGCGACCGGCGCACCTGTCGTCCGCGACATCGGCGACCTGGCCGCGGGGGCCGCGGTCCACCTGCACCTCACCGACCGGCTGTTCGGACGCGATCCCGCGGAGGCCGCGGCGACGGTGGAGTCGCTGACGCGACTGGTGCACCTGACCGTGACGCTCCACGACGTCCCCCAACCCACCGACGGACCGGTCTTCCGGGCCCGCGCCGCGGCCTACGGCCGCATCGTGCGCGCCAGCCGCGCCTGGGCCACGAACTCGTGGCACGAGCATGCGCTCGTCAACCGCTGGAGCGACGCGGACGCTCAGGGGACGGTGATCCCGCTGCCGGTCTCGCGCCCCGGTGACCACGGTGGGACGGGCGACGAGCCGGCCGTGCACCGGGCCCCGGCGGAGCCGGTCCTCGGGGTGTTCGGCTTCGTCTATCCCGGCAAGGGCCACCGTCAGGTGGTCAGGGCCGCGGCCGCCCTGCGGCGGGCCGGGACGCCGGCGCGGGTGCGCGTCCTCGGCGGCGCCGCCCCCGGTCACGCCGACGAGGTCGAGGAGCTCATCCGGTCGAGCCGCGCGCGCGGGGTGCCGGTGGAGGTCACCGGCCGGGTGCCCGAGGCGGACCTCGTCCGCGCGCTGCGCGGGGTGACCGTGCCCGTGGCGGCGCACCGCAACGTGTCCGCGTCGGGCAGCCTGAACTCGTGGATCGCCGCGGGACGCCGGCCGCTCGTCCGCGACGGCGCCTACGCCCGTGAGATGTCCGCGCTGCGCCCCGGGACGACCACGATCTTCGACGACGCGACGCTGGTCCCGCGCCTGGAGTCCGCGCTGCTGGGGCCTGCTGCGACCTGGACGCCGCCGGGCGCCGACCTGGGGCCGCAGCTCGAGCACACCGCCGCGGCCTACCGGGCGTGGTGGGCGTCGGTGACGGGGTGACGGCCCCGCCCTGGGGCACGAGCGTCCCGGGCAACCGCTGGGACCTCGCACCGTCCGCAGCAGCGCGACGTACGGTCTCGGTGGTCGTCGCGCACTACGAGCAGCAGGACGAGCTCGACCGGACCCTCGCCGCGCTGTCTCGGCAGACGCGGGTGCCCGACGAGGTGGTGGTCGCCGACGACGGGTCGCGGCAGGCGCCGGTCGTCCCGCCCGGGGTGTGGCTGGTGCGGCAGGACGACCGCGGGTTCCGCGCCGCCGCCGCCCGCAACCTCGGCGTGGGCGCGACCTCGGGCGAGGTGCTGGTGCTCCTCGACGCAGACACCGCGCCCGAGCCGGAGTTCGTCGAGCGCATGGTGGCCCTGCCGGAGGCCCTCCCCGAGGCGCTGGTCGTCGGGCGCCGCCGGCACGCCGACCTGGCCGGCAGCGACCCCTCCGATCCCGTCGAGCGCGTCGCCCCGCCGCTCGAGCTGCCCGAGCCGGACTGGCTGCGATCCGCCTACGTCGACTCCCGTGACCTCCTCGACGCCGACGCCACCAGCCACCGCTTCGTGATCAGCGCCGTCCTCGCGTGCAGCCGGTGGTGGTACGACGAGGTCGGCGGCTTCGACGAGGACTTCCGCGCCTACGGCGGCGAGGACTGGGAGCTCGCGCACCGGTCCTGGGCCGCCGGTGGCCTGGTGGCGCACCGTCCCGACGCCGTCGCCTGGCACGACGGCCCGGATGCCGGCGCGCGCGACCGCGACCCCGGCTCGCGCCTCGCCGAGACCGTGGGCGTGGCCGACCGCACCTCGGCCACCGGCACCACGTGGCGCGGCCTGGCGCGTGGTCCCGCCGACCTCGTCGTGACCTGCGCCCCGGGCCTGGAGGACACGGAGCTGCTGGTCACGGTCGACTCGCTGCTGGCGGCGCTGCCACGTGCCGTCGTACGCCTCGGCGACGCGCACCTCGCACTCGTCGGCCCGGACCCGCGCGTGGTCTCCTCGGCGGAGCCGGTGCCGGCGACGGCGCTGCGCCACCTCGACGTACGCCGTGGGGTGACCGGGGACGCCGCGGCGTGGGCCGCCCTGGCGGCGGGCCTCGACGGCCGCACGGGCTGCCGGGCGGTGGCCGACGGCTGCGCCGAGCTGCAGGACCTCCGCCTGCTCCGCCGCGCGGCGCGGTGGGGTCGTCCCGACCTCGCACCGCAGGGCGGTCCCCTCGAGACGCGGCTGCGGCCCTGGACTCCCGACGTCACGCTGGCGGCGTGGTTCGGGGGTTGGGCCGGCGCCTGACCGGCTCGGTTGTCAGGGCGGGCTGGCAGGGTCATCCGCATGACCGACGTGTGGCAGCTGGTGGCCCAGGAGCGCTGGGCGCTCATCGACGACCTGACCGGGCTGGACGACGACCAGTGGGAGACGCCGAGCCTGTGCCCCGGCTGGACGGTGCACGACGTCGCGGCGCACCTGGTCGACAACGCGCGCACCACCCGGCTCAGCATCGTGCGCGACATGGCGCGGGCGCGCTTCGACTTCGACAGGCAGAACGCACGCGGCGTCGCCCGGGCGAAGGGCGCGACGCCGCAGGAGACCCTGGACCGGCTGCGCGTGGTGGCGGACCGCAGGACCACTCCGCCGGCGCCGCTCGACAGCCGCCTGGTCGAGGAGGTCGTCCACGGGGAGGACGCGCGGCGACCGCTCGGCCTGGCCCGCGCCCACCCCTCGGAGCCTGTCGAGCGCGCGCTGTCCCACCAGCTGCGGACGTCCGTCGGTCTGGGCGGCGGCAGGCAGCGCGCGGCCGGGGTGCGGCTGCGGGCCACCGACAGGGACCTCGTGCACGGGGACGGGCCCGAGGTGGCAGGACCTGCGCTGTCCCTGCTGATGGTGGTCTCCGGGCGGGGGCAGGCGCTCACCGACCTTGATGGACCGGGGGTGGCGCAGCTCGCCGCCGCGGTCGGCTGAGCTCGGGCCTCAGGACCTAGACGATCTCCGTCACCTCGGGCCGGTCGCCGAAGGCGTGCCTGGGCGCGGCCATCAGCGCGAGGGCGGCGAGGAACGACGCACCGGCGCAGACCGCCCAGACCGTGAGGTAGCCGCTGAGCGGGGCGACCTTCTCCGCCGCCGCGTCGAGCGAGCCGGTCGCGGTGAGGGCGATCGCGAAGATCGCCGAGGCGATGGCGCCGCCGACCGTCTTGGTGCCGTTGGTCATGCCGGTGGCGATGCCCGTGCGCTCCGGCGGGGCAGCGGCCGCGGCCGCGGCGGGCAGCGCGGCGACCAGGGCCCCCGAGCCCAGGCCCGCGACGCCCATGTTGATGAGGGCCTGCCAGGTCTCGTCGTGGAACGGCAGCCAGAGCAGGTAGCCGACGCCGACGAGGCAGCACGCGACCACCAGCGCACGGCGTACGCCGCCCAGCAGCCGCGTGGTGAGAGGCAGGGTGAAGGCGCCGATCGCCAGCGTCACGACGTAGAGACCGATCAGCGTGGAGATGAACGCCGGGTCGGCGCCGAGCCCGTAGCCGCGCTCGGCCGGGTCCGCCTGGGCGTACGTCGACAGCGGGATCTGGCCGCCCAGCACGGGGATGCCGAAGAGGAACGCCGTGAGCTGGATCGGCCACTGCGCCGGGCTGGCGAGCAGTCGCACGTCGACGATCGGCTGGGCGTGACGCTGCTCGAAGCGCCAGAAGGCGACGAACGCGGCCACGGCGAGCACGATGGTGAGCCAGCCGCGCGCCGAGCCGGGGCCGTCGAGGCGCAGCAGCACCAGTCCGCCCATGAGCACCCCGAGGGCGACCGTGACCAGGCCGAGGCCGGTCCAGTCGATGCTGCCGCCGGCGTCGTCACCGGGCGCCTGCTCCACCCCGGCGAGGATGACGAAGAAGACCGCCGTCACGACGACGGCCGGCAGGGCGAGCAGGAGGTTCATGTCGAGGGTCTCGACGAGCAGCCCGCTGGTGACCGCGCCGATGATGACCGCGAGCTCGAGCGAGCCCACGAGGATCGCGGCACCGCGCCGGGTGAGCAGCTCCTGGCGCCCTGACGCCCGCGTGCGGCGGTGGACGATCGCGATCTCCAGCGGCAGCCAGACGACGTACGCGCCCTGGATCGCCCAGCCGATGAGGAAGGTCGTGAAGCCCGGCGCGAACGCCAGCCACCACGAGCCCAGGGCGGTGACGGCGGTCGAGAGCAGCAGGACGCGCTTGTGGCCGACGAGGTCGCCGAGCCGCGCGAGCAGCGGGATGCAGAGGGCGCTGACGATCAGCTGCGCGGCCTCGAACCAGTTGACGTCGCCCTCGCTGATCGAGAGGTGCTCGGCGATCTGCGGGTAGATCGGCGTGTAGTAGCCCTGCAGGATGCCGCTCGCGACCTCGACCAGCACGAGGAAGCCGACGACCGCCGCCAGCCCCTTGACGGCCGTGTGCGCCGGTGGCACCTGGATCGGTGCCGGCGGGATCTCCGTCATGCGGGAAGCCTCTCGATGAGCAGCTGGTACCACCGGGCGCCGTCGACGAGGTCGGCGACGCCGATGTGCTCGTCGTAGGAGTGGATCGCCTGCCGCTGCGCCTTGGTCATCCGGAAGGGGGCGAAGCGGTAGACGTGCTCGCTGATCGCGCAGAAGTGGCGCGAGTCGGTGGCCGCCATCATCACGTAGGGCGTCGCCACCGCCTCGGGGAACACCTCCGCGATGCACTCCTCGACGAGCTCGAACGGCGCGTCCATCGGAGAGACCGGCGACGGTTCACCGGCGTCCACCACGTCGATGCGGATGGAGTCGTCGGCCACCGCCTTGCGCACGTGCTCGACGACTCCCTCCACGGTGTCCCCGACCATCACGCGGACGTTGAGACCGGCCCTGGCGGTCGAGGCGATCACGTTGAGGGCGGGGGAGCCGCTCAGCGTCGTGGTGGCGACCGTGGTGCGCGTCATGGCGGCGGCCTCCGGACCCGCCGCGAGCAGCGCCCGGGTGACCACCGGTGCCAGCCGGTCGGCGCGGCCCAGCAGCGGCGCGAGGACCGGGCGCAGCGGCATCGGGACGTGCGGGGCCAGGCGGCGCATGAGCTCGAGCGTCGGTGGAGGTGCGGACGCGGGGAACGGCGCCTTCTCGATCCGCAGGATCGCGCGGGCGATCCGGGCGGTCGGGCCGTTCCTGGCGGGGGTCGAGGCGTGCCCGCCGCGTCCCTCGGCGACCAGCTCGAGCGACGTCGTGCCCTTCTCCGTCACCCCGATGACGCCGAGAGGGGCCCGCACGCCGGGGAAGGCGCCACCCGCGATGGCCCCGCCCTCGTCGAGCACCAGCCACGGGGTCACGCCCCGCTCGCGGAGCACCTCGACCGCGTCGACGGCCGAGGGGCCGCTCACCTCCTCGTCGCAGCCGAAGGACAGCCACACGTCCTGCGCCGGGACGTGCCCGGCCTCGAGCAGCGACTCCACGGCCTCGCAGATGCCGGCCACGCAGCCCTTGTCGTCGAGCGTGCCACGCCCCCAGATCGCAGGACCCACCGCGGAGTCGTGGACCTCGCCGCCGAAGGGGTCGTGCTGCCAGGGTGCCTCGCCGTCGACCGGTACGACGTCGAGGTGGGCCATCAGCACCACCGGCCGCTCGGCGCTGGCGCCGGCCCACCGGAACAGCAGGCCGTGCGAGCCGACCCGCGTCAGCTCGAGCCGCTCGTGGAGCAGCGGGAACCAGGTGGCCAGCTCGGCCAGGAGGCGGTCGAAGGCCGCGGCGTCAACCCGCGACGGGTCGCGGTCGGAGACGGTCGGGATGCGGACGAGGGCCTGCAGGGCGCCCACCACGCGTTCGGTCATGCGCAGACCGTAGCGCCGGGCGGCCCCCGGCGGTCCGGGTTGCCGGACGACGGTGATGAGGACCCTCTCATCGTCGCCTCATGACCGCGTCATGCACCGGCTCCAGAGTCTTCCTCGTCAGCCGGGAAGTCCCGGGTACCGAAACCGAAGGAGGCCACCATGGCCCGCTCCGGAATCCTCACCGCCCTCGCGCCGGCCGTCCAGGCCCGTCGGGGCGACTCCTCCAGCGACGACGGGCGCCGCCGCCGGCGCCGCCGGCGTCGCCGCAACCGCAGCCGGTCGCGCTCGCGCTCGAGCTGAACCGAGCCCCACCGCGACGGGTGGGCGGCCGCTCCCGGCCGCCCACCCGTCGTGCTCGTCCCACCCCCCTTCCCCCGACCGAGCAGGAGCGCCCGATGTCCGTACGCCGTCGCCTCGGCAGCCGCCTGCGCGGTGCCCTCCGAGCCGCCCCCGAGCAGGAGGCGCTCGTCGACGTCGCCGCCTCGATGCGGCTCGTCGACATCGCCCGCCGCTTCTGGCCGCGGCTGCGGCCCCTGCGCTGGTGGCTCCTCCTCGGGCTCGTCCTGCTCACCGCCGCGCCCCTGGTCTCGGTCGCGGAGGCGCTGCTCTACCAGCGCCTCGTCGACGACGTTCTGGTCCCTGCGGCGTTGGAGCCGCTCCTCCTGCTCGCGCTGCTCTACGTCGCGCTCAACCTGACCAGCGGGGTCGTCTCGGGGGCCGACGACTACCTGTCGACGTACGTCTCCCAGCGGTTCCTCGTCGACCTGCGCCGCGACGTGTTCTCGCACGTGCTGTCGCTCCCGGCCGCCACGCACGACCGCCGCCGCCTCGGCGACACCCTCACCCGCCTGACCTCCGACGTCGCCGCCGTCGAGCGGTTCATGGTGACCCAGGTGAGCGAGGGCGTCGGCGCGCTGGTGCGGCTGCTCGTCCTGGTCGGCGCCCTGGTCTGGATGCAGTGGCAGCTCGCGCTGGCCTCGCTCGTCGTCGCGCCCCTCTTCTGGTGGGTCTCCACCCGCTTCGCCCGCCTCACCCGCGACGTCTCGCGCGAGCGCCGCCGCCGCGGCGGGTCGCTGGGCAGCGTGACCGAGGAGGCCCTGGGCAACGCCGCGCTCGTGCAGTCCTACGGTCGCGAGGACCGCGCGGTCGCGTCGTACGACGGCCACAACCGCGCCATCGCCGGCGCCGAGCTCGCCGCGAGCCGGATCCGCGCGCTGTTCCTCCCGCTCGTCGACCTCGCCGAGCTCGTCGGGGTGCTGCTGGTCGTCGGGCTGGGCGTCTGGGCGCTCGCCACTGACCGGCTCACCCTCGGCGGGCTGCTGGCCTTCCTCACGCTGCTCATGCAGTGCTTCGGCCCGGTGCGCACGCTGGCCGACCTGGTCCCCGCCCTCTACTCCGCCAGTGCCGGCGTCGAGCGGGTGGTCGAGCTGCTCGACGAGCCCGCCGGCGGCGACCGTCCGAGCGCGACCGCCCTGCCGCCCGGTCGCGGTGCCCTCGCGATGCACGCGGTGTCGTTCACCTACCCCGGCGCCCCGCGCCCGGTGCTCTCCGACTTCTCCCTCGAGGTCGGTGCCGGCGAGGTCGTCGCGCTGGTCGGGCCGAGCGGGTCGGGCAAGTCGACGCTCGGCCGGCTCGTGGCGCGCCAGCTCGTCGCGGACGCGGGTCGGGTGACGATCGACGGGCACGACGTGGCCGCGCACACCGCCGCGTCGGTGCGCGACGCCGTCACCGTGGTCCACCAGGAGCAGCTGATGCTCGACGCGACCGTCCACGACAACCTCGTCCTCGGGCGGCCCGACGCCACCCGCGCGGAGGTGCGCGACGCTGCCCGGACCGCCGGTGCGCACGAGTTCGTCGAACGTCTGCCCCACGGCTACCAGACCCGCATCGGCCAGCGCGGCCGTACGCTCTCCGGCGGGCAGCGTCAGCGGCTGTCGGTGGCGCGAGCCCTTCTGCGTCCGAGCCGCGTGCTGGTGCTGGACGAGCCGACGACCGGCCTCGACGCGGACGCCGCCCACCGGCTGATGGCTGCGCTGACCGAGGGTCCACGCGATCGCACGGTGATCGTGCTGACCCACGACCCCGTCGTGCTCGAGCACGTCGACCGTGTGGTGTCGCTCGACGCGGTGGACCGGGTGCTGTCGGAGGCTGCGCGGTGACGCGCCGGCACTCGCCCACCGGAGACCTGCCCGCCGGCTACCGACCGATCGCCCTGCTGGCGGACGGTCGGCGGCTGGAGACCTGGGACGCCTGGGACGAGGACCGCGGCACCCGCTGCGTGGTCAAGCTCCTGCGCGCGGACCGGCGTGACGACCCGCGCGTGCGCCAGGCGGTGCTGCTCGAGGGGCACCTCGCCACGACGCTCGCCCACCCCCACCTCGTACGGGGCTACGACGTGCTGGACGACCCGCCCACGGTCGTGCTGGAGACGCTGCGCGGGGCGACCCTCTCGGCGCTCGTCGAGGAGGAGCCGCTCGGCCTTGCCGATGCCGCCGAGCTCGGCTGCCAGCTCGCCTCGGTCCTCGGCTACCTCCACCGCCACGGCTGGCTGCACCTCGACCTCAAGCCCGACAACGTCGTGGTCGACCACGGCAAGGCGGTCCTCATCGACCTCAGCCTCGCCGGTCGTCCCGGGACCGGTCGGCCCGGTGCGGGGACGCGCGGCTGGCTGGCGCCGGAGCAGGCCACCGGTCGCGGGCTGTCGGCCGCCACCGACGTCTGGGGCCTCGGCATGACGCTCATCGACGCGCTCGCCCGCACCGCGCCGTACGGCGACGAGGCGACGTGGGACAGCCGGCGCCGCTGGCCGCTGGTGCACCGGCGGATGCCGGTCACGCCGAGCGGTCTCGACGAGGTGCCGGCGCCGGTGCGCGACCTCCTGCGCGCCTGCGTCGACCTCGACCCGGCGGCGCGACCGCTGCTGGCCCAGGTGCGCGAGGCGCTCGACCCGCTGCGCTCACCAGCGGCCGCGGTGGACGACGTCGTCGCGCCGCTCCCGACGCGCGGGTGAGCCCGACGAGCCGGTGTCCGTCAGCCGGTGCCCGACCGTGATCGCCCCGACGGGCGCGTGGTCGTCCGGGACCCCGAACGCCGCCCGGAACGTCGCGACGTGCTCGCCGGGGATGCCGAAGAAGCACGCTCCGAGGCCCTCGTCGACGGCCGTCTGGAGGATCAGCAGCGACGCCATCCCGGTGTCGACCCACCAGTACGGCACCGGCCACCGGTCCTCGCTCCGGTCGGTCCAGCCCTTGTCGTCCTCGGCGTAGCGCTCGAGGTAGGCCCGCCTGCTGGCCAGCGGCACGATCACCACCGGCGCGGTGCGCATCCCGTCGAGCCACGCGTTGTGGGTGTCGGGGTCGGCGCCGGTCGACTCCCAGAACAGCGCGACGTCCGCGGGCGTGTCGAGGACGAGGAACGCCCAGCCCTGCGTGAAGCCGGCATTGGGCGCGCGCTGCGCGTGGGCCACCATCCGGTCGACGACCGCCGGGTCCACCGGGTCGGGTGCGTAGCGGCGGACCATCCGGCGGCGGCGTACGACCTCGCGGAACTCCATGGAGGCCATACTGTCCTGCGCCTCCGCTTCGCCCTCGGCGCGTGCCCGAGGCGTCGTACGTACACGTTCCTAGATGCCGCCCCGCCACCGGACCGCCGAGGGCAGCTTCTCGGACACGTGTCCGCTGTGTGTCAGCGAGCCTGAGGGCACACCCTGTCTGGCATCCGAGACTACATGCCGACGTCCTGCGTTGACCGGGATCGGCGATCCCGGTGGACTGGCGCCATGCCCAGCAGCCGAGCGTTCGAGGACATGTGGCGCGACCTGGCGCCGGTGGGGCGGTCGGCCTCGTCGGGAGGCTACTTCCGGCAGCCGTGGGCCTCGGCCGAGACCGAGCTGCGCGCGTGGTTCGCCGAGTCGTGCGCGTCGCGTGGCCTCACGGTCGGGACCGACGGCATCGGCAATCAGGTGGCGTGGTGGGAGCCGAGCACCCCGAGCGGCGCGCCGGGCGTGCTCACCGGGTCGCACCTCGACTCGGTGCTCGACGGCGGGGCGTACGACGGCCCGCTCGGGGTGGTCTCGGCGCTGGCTGCGGTCGACGTCCTGCGCGATCGCGGCTTCGAGCCGTCGCGGCCCCTCGGGCTGGGCGTCTTCGTCGAGGAGGAGGGCTCCCGCTTCGGACGCGCCTGCCTGGGATCCCGGCTGGTCACCGGCGCGACGACGTGGGACGAGGCGCGCGAGCTGCGGGACCGCGACGGGGTGTTCCTCGCCGACGCCGTCGCCGACGCCGGGCTGGACCCGTCCGCCGGTCTGCTCTCCGTTGACCGGGTCGGGACATTCGTCGAGCTGCACGTCGAGCAGGGCCGCGACCTCGTCGACCGCGAGGTCGCCGTCGGGCTGGCCAGCGAGATCTGGCCGCACGGCCGCTGGCGCTTCGACTTCGCCGGCCAGGCCAACCACGCCGGCACGACGCGCATGGAGGACCGGCGCGACCCGATGCTGACCTGTGCGATGACGGTGCTGGCCGCCAACAAGCAGGCCCGGCTGGCCGGTCAGCGCGCCACCTTCGGACGCCTCGCCGTCGAGCCCAACGGCACCAACGCCGTGCCGTCGCGGGTCACCGCGTGGCTCGACGCCCGCGCCTCCTCCGACGACGGCCTGGCGACCATGGTCGCCGAGATCAGCCGGCAGGCCGACGACCGCGCGGGCCGCGACGGCACCTCGCTGGTCGTGACGCCCGAGTCGGTGTCCGGCTCCGTCGGCTTCGACCCTGACCTCGCCGCCCGGCTCGCCCGCCTCGGCGACTGGCCGGTCGTCCCCACCCAGGCGGGGCACGACGCCGGGATCCTGTCGGACGCCGGCATCCCCACCGCGATGCTCTTCGTGCGCAACCCCACCGGCGTCTCGCACTCGCCCGACGAGCACGCCGAGACGGCTGACTGCCTGGCCGGCGTCGACGCGCTGGCCGACGTGCTCGCCGAGCTGGCGGGTGCGCCCGCGTGACGGCGTACCTCCTCGAGCACGCCTGGCTCGGCGACCGCTTCCACGACGACGTGCTGGTCGAGGTCGAGGACGGCCGGTTCACGTCGGTGACGCCCGACTCGGACCCGCCCCGCGCGGTCCCGGTGCGCGGCCTGGTGGTCCCCGGGCTGGCGAACACCCACAGCCACGCCTTCCACCGGGCGCTGCGCGGCCGCACCCAGCGCGGGCGCGGCACGTTCTGGACCTGGCGCGAGCGGATGTACGACGTCGCCGCGCGGCTCGACCCCGACACCCACCTCGCCCTCGCGCGGGCGACGTACCGCGAGATGGCGGCCGCCGGGATCACCTGCGTCGGCGAGTTCCACTACCTCCACCACCAGCCCGACGGGCGGCGCTACGACCACCCCGACGAGATGGGCCTGGCCCTCGTCGAGGCCGCGCGGCAGGCCGGGATCCGGGTCACGCTGCTTGACACGCTCTATCTGTCTTCGGGGTTCGGTGCTCCGCCCGAGGGAGCGCAGGTGCGCTACAGCGACGGCTCGGTGGACGCCTGGGCCGACCGCGTCGACGCCCTGGCCGTCGGCCCGCATGCCGTGGTCGGGGCGGCGGCCCACTCCGTCAGGGCCGTGCCCGCCGACGACCTCGGCGCCGTGGCCGGCCGTCTCGGTGACCGACCGTTCCACGTCCACCTCTCCGAGCAGGTCGCCGAGAACGAGGCCTGCCTCGAGGCGTACGGCGTCACGCCCGCGCGCCTCCTGGCCGACCGCGGCCTCCTCGACGGGCGTACGACGCTGGTGCACGCCACCCACCTGACCGACGCCGACGTCGCGCTCGTCGGCGACGCCGGTGCCCACGTCTCCTTCTGCCCCACGACCGAGCGCGACCTCGGGGACGGCACCGGCCCGAGCCGGCGCCTCCACGACGCCGGTGCCCGGCTGACCCTGGGGTCCGACAGCCACGCGGTCATCGACCTGTTCGAGGAGATGCGCGCCGTCGAGCTCGACGAGCGGCTGGCCACGCAGCAGCGCGGGCACTGGTCCGCGGCGGAGCTGCTGACGGCCGTGACCACCACCGGGCACGCGTCGCTCGGCTGGGACGACGCGGGCGCCATCGCGGTCGGCCGGCGCGCCGACCTCGTGGTGCTCGACCCGACCTCGCCGCGCACCGCCGGCACCGGCCGCGACGAGAACACCGTCGTGTTCGCGGCGACCGCCGAGGACGTGCGGCGGGTCATGGCCGACGGTAGGTGGGTCGTCGAGGACGGCGACCGTGCCGCCATCGGCCGGGAGCTCGACGACGTCGTCAGCCGCATCTGGGAGGACCTCCGATGACCACCCCGACCACCGCCTCCATGACCACCGTGATCACCGGGATCGGCGAGCTGGTCACCAACGACCCGGCCCGCGCCGAGCAGGGCGGACTGCTGGGCCTCGTGCGGGACGCGGCCGTCGTGCTCGAGGGCAGCCGGGTCGCCTGGGTCGGCCCGGCCGCCGACGCCCCCGCGGCCGACGTGCAGGTCGACGCCGGCGGTCGCGCCGTCATCCCCGGCTTCGTGGACTCCCACAGCCACCTCGTCTTCGCGGGGGACCGGTCGGCGGAGTTCGAGGCGCGGATGACCGGGCAGCCCTACACCGCAGGCGGCATCCGCACCACGGTCGAGCGGACCCGTGCCGCCACCGACGAGCAGCTCACCTCTCACGTCGCCCGGCTCGTCGCCGAGATGCGGGCCCAGGGCACCACCTCGCTGGAGATCAAGAGCGGCTACGGGTTGTCGGTCCACGACGAGGCACGCAGTCTCGCGGTGGCCCGCCAGTTCACCGACGAGACCACCTTCCTCGGTGCCCACGTCGTGCCGGCCGGCACCACTCCCGCGGACTACGTCGACCTGGTCACCGGCCCCATGCTCGCGGCGGCGGCGCCGCACGCCCGGTGGATCGACGTGTTCTGCGAGGACGGCGCCTTCGACGTCGACCAGGCGCGCACCATCCTGGCGGCGGGGTCCGACAGCGGCCTGCGCGGACGGCTCCACGCCAACCAGCTGACGTACGGCGCCGGCGTGCGGCTGGCCTGCGAGCTCGGCCTCGTCGCGGTCGACCACTGCACCTTCGTCTCCGACGACGACGTCGCGGCGCTGAGCGATTCCGGCACCATCGCGACCCTGCTGCCGGGCGTGGAGTTCTCCACCCGGCAGCCCTACCCCGACGCCCGCGGGCTGATCGACGCCGGCGTACGCGTCGCGCTCGCCAGCGACTGCAACCCCGGCTCGTCCTTCACCTCCTCGATGGCCCTCTGCATCGCCCTCGCGGTCCGCGAGATGCGGATGAGCCCGGCCGAGGCGCTGCACGCCGCCACCGCGACGGGCGCCGCCGCGCTCGACCGCGACGACGTCGGGGTGCTCGTGCCCGGGAAGGCGGCCGACCTCGTCCTCCTCGACGCGCCGTCGTACGTCCACCTCGCCTACCGCCCCGGCGTCCCGCTCGTGGCCGGGGTGTGGCAGGCCGGCCGCCCGGTCGTCGCCGCCCCCACCCCCGGATAGTCCCCATCGAACGGGCTGCGCGGAGACCTCGCGCACGACCCGATCGATGGGGACTACCGGCCGGTGGGCTACCTCAGGGACCCCCGTACGCCACCGCGCGCCGCATCTGAGGTAGCCGGACCACCGCGAATAGGGCACGCGCCCGATGTCCGCGCCTACCTCACGGACGGAATCTCTCCTCACGGCCCACAACGGGCCGGACGAGAAGAGGAGAAGCACATGTTCAGCACCGACAGCTTCCTGGGCGCCGAGATCACCTACCGGCAGGACCGGATCAGGAAGGACTACGGGCACCGTCGCTGGACCCGGGTCCGCACCGACGACACCCAGAAGTGACCCGCACCGCGATCGACCCGCCGATGTCGGAGCGGCACGACACAATGTCGTCCGTGCCGGCCCTGCGGACCACCGATCTCATCGGACGCGATGCCGAGCTGGAGCAACTCACCGCCCAGCTCGGCATTCGCACGTCCGGAGCCGACCGGACGGTGCGCGCGATGCTGGTCGCCGGCGACGCCGGTGTCGGCAAGACCCGGGTGCTGATGGCGCTGCGCGACGTCGCCCTCGAGGCCGGCTGGCAGGTCGTCGCCGGCCACTGCCTCGACCTCGCCGACAGCTCCCTGCCCTACCTCCCCTTCTCCGAGGTGCTCGGCCGGATGATGGCCGACGAGCCCGACGTCGCCGCTCGCGTCCTCGAGCAGCACCCCACGCTCGCCCGCCTCCAGCCGGGCCGGCGCATCCGCAGCAGCGAGACCGCGTCGGGCGACCAGGCCCTCGACCGCGGCAACGTCTACGACGCGTTCGGCGACCTCCTCTCCGCCGTCGCCGCGCAGGCGCCGCTCCTCGTGATCGTCGAGGACGCCCACTGGGCCGACGAGTCCACGCGCGACATGCTCAGCTTCCTGTTCTCCCGCCCGGTCCCGGGCGTCTCGCTGGTCGTCTCCTACCGCGCCGACGACCTGCACCGCCGCCACCCGCTCCGCCGCCAGGTCGCGGAGTGGATGCGGATGCGTGGCATCGACCGGCTCCAGGTCGAGCCGCTCGCCGACGACGACGTACGCATCCTCGTGAAGGCGCTGCACCCCTCGACGATGTCCGAGGCGGAGTACGCCTCCATCGTCGACCGCGCCGAGGGCAACCCGTTCTTCATCGAGGAGCTCGTCGGCGCGTCGTGGTCAGGCCAGGTGCCCGGCGAGCTCGCCGACGTCCTGCTCGTCCACCTCGACCGGCTCGACGAGACGACGCGCAAGGTCGTCCGCATCGTCTCCGTGGCGGGCCGGCAGGTCAGCCACGGCCTCCTCGCCGCGGTCTCCGACCTCGGCGCCGCCGAGCTCGAGACCGCCCTCCGCAACGCCGTCGAGTCGCACGTCCTGGTCGCCTCCCGCGGCGGCACCTACGCCTTCCGCCACGCGCTGCTCGGCGAGGCGGTCTACGACGACCTGCTGCCCGGCGAGCGGATGCGGCTCCACGCCGACTTCGTCGCCGCGCTGGGGGAGGGCCGCGCCGTCGGCACCGCCGCCGAGCTCGCGCAGCACGCGCGTCGCGCCGACGACCGTCCCGTCGCCATCCGCGCCTCGATCGAGGCGGGCGAGGAGGCGCTGGCCGTGGGTGGCCCCTCCGAGGCCGCCACCCACTTCCTCGACGCGCTCGAGCTCGTCGACACCGCCCGCGTGCCGGTGACCGACGTGGACGTCCTGGCCCTGGCCCGGCGCTGCGCGGAGGCGCTCGTCGCCTCCGGCCGGGTGCCCAAGGCGGTCAAGGTGCTGCGGGCCCGCCTGGCGACGCTGCCCACCGAGGGCGCCGAGATCCAGCGTGGGCAGCTGCTCACGGCGCTCGCCTCGGCGCTGCTGCTCACCGACACCACCGACTCACCGCACGAGACTGCGGCCGAGGCGGTCGAGCTGCTGCGCGGCGCGCCGCCCAAGCTCCTGGCCCGCGCGCTGCTCGTGCACGCCCAGAGCCTCGGCGGCTGGCACGCCGACGAGGCGCGGGCCATCGCCGTGCAGGCGCTCGAGATCGCCGAGCGCAACGACCTCACCAGCCTGGCCGTCGAGCTGCACACCACCGTCGCGGGCCTCGACCCCGACGGCAGCGCCAGCCCCAGCGCCGGCTGGCGGGCGGCGGCCGAGCGGGCCCGCCGGGCCGGCCTCATCGAGCCCGAGCTCCGCGCGCTCTACCTGCTCGGCCGCCTGCACCAGGACGAGGGCGACCTCGACCGGGCGGTCGAGGTCTACCGCGAGGTGATCGAGCGCAGCGAGGTCGGCGGCCTGACGTGGTCCCCCTACCCCGCCGAGTCGCGGCTCCTCCTCGCCGTCGCGCTCACCCACCAGGGCCGGCTCGACGAGGCGTGGGACCTGCTCGACGTGAGCGGGCAGAACCCGCCGATGGTCTTCGAGTGGCTCTACTTCGCCCACCAGATGCTCATCTGCATCGGCATCCGCGGCGACGACCACGGCAAGGCCCTCGACCGGCTCCGCGACTACTGGGGCACCGACGGCCTGACCGCGATCTCGGCCGGCAGCGCCGAGCTGATGCGGGCGGCCGCGCGCGGCGACGCGGCGGGCGCGGTCGCGGTCTACGACGAGGTGGTCGCCACCGTCGTGCCCCTGTGGCACGACTGGTTCCAGGCCCGGCTGCGCCTCGCCACCCTCGTGGTCGGCGCCCTCGCCAACGCGGCGCCGCACCAGTCCGCCGACGAGCGCGACGCGGCCCGCGCCGACGTCGAGCGGATGATGTCCGACGGCGGGCGGGTCATCGACTTCTACGCCCCCTACGACGGCAGCCACGGCCCCGAATACCGGATGTGGGTGGCCCGCCGCAGCGCCGAGCACCTCCGCTGGCGCTGGCTCGCGCAGGTCGACCCGCCCAGCAGCGACGAGCTGGTCGCCGCGTGGCGCTCGGCCGAGGAGACGGCGGTCGCCTACGGCAGCGTGCCCGAGGTCGCGCAGGCCCGCGTCCGCCTCGCTGGCGTGCTCCGCGCGGCGGGCGACGCCCCGGGTGCCCGGGAGGTGGCCGACCTCGCCCGCGCGTCCGCCCACGCCATGCGCGCCACCGCGCTGCTCGCCGAGCTCACCGCGCTGGGGTCCGCGCCCGCGCCGGCCACGGGTGCCGGCGACGACACGGTGCTCACCCCGCGTGAGCGCGAGATCCTCGCGCTCGTCGCGGAGGGCCGGAGCAACGGCGAGATCGGCAAGCAGCTCTTCATCAGCACCAAGACCGTCTCGGTGCACGTCTCCAACATCCTCGCCAAGCTCGACGCCGCCTCGCGCACCGAGGCGGCCGCGGTGGCGAGGCGTCGCGGACTGCTCTGACACAGTGCGGGCACGACCGTTTGCCGGTGGACCACCACGGGTAGGCAGCACTCGACCGTCCCCCGGACCACGGAGCAGCCCATGACCTCAGGCCGACGCCTGACCGCAGCACTCGCCGCGACAGCCCTGTCCCTCCTCGCCGCACCCGCCGTGGCGGGGCCCGCCGACGGTCGCGGCGCCGCTCCCGATGCCCTCCTGTCCACCCGGGACGTGCCGGAGGTGGTGCCGCCGGTGCTGACCGCGCCGGAGCGCTCCGCGAGCGCCACGGGCGACCGGGGCGACCGGGCACCGTCCGCCCGCGCCTACCGTCGTCCTCTCTTCGCCTTCTGGGGCGCGAAGTACAACCGGATCGACGGCTTCGCCTTCACCACCGCGACCCGCGGCTCGGGCACCGGCATCCAGGTCGAGGCAGCCTGGAAGACCTACCGCGGCGTCCGGCCGATCCTGCCGAAAGTGTTCGTGCAGGCGCGCGTCGACGGCGGGAAGTGGACCAAGGTCGCGGGCACCAAGGGCAGCATCGGCAAGCAGTACGTCGCCGCCCGGGTGCCGGCCCACGTGGTGCCGACGGGCGTGGCGGCCCAGACCGTCGACTACCGGCTCACGACCAAGAAGCCGACGAAGGGCCCCCGGCGCGCCCGGCGCAGCGTGTCGTCGAAGCCGGTCTCGGTCCGCTTCGAGAACCCGGCGGCCTACACCGGCGACGCCGCACGCTTCTACGCCCCGATCGCGGGCCTGTGCCCCAACGCGAGCGTCACCATCGACACCACGGGCCTGACCGGCGACCGGACGGGCGTGTTCAACTGGCAGCACGGCATCGTCATCGACGCCGCCACCCTGGCCACCCTCACCGCCGAGCCCGAGGTGTCGAAGCTCGGGATCGCGATCCACGAGTGCGCGCACATGAAGCAGTTCTACAACTGGGGCGGCACCCGGCAGACCTGGGACCAGCTCGTCGCGCGCTCGGCCGAGGTGTTCGTGCCGGACGTCAACCCCGACCCGGCGGTCCCGACCATCCCGATGGCGCCCGACTGGGCCCCGCTCGAGCACGCCGCCGACTGCGCCAAGGAGCTCATCTCCCCCGAGCGCTACCGGACCTACGGCGGCTACTGCAACCCGACGGAGTCGGCCGCCGCCGGGCTGCTCTGGCAGAACCAGCGCTACTGACGCGGGCCCACACCCACGGAGGGTCTGGCCGACCAGGCGTCGGCCAGACTTCTCCCATGCCTGACTTCCGGTGCTCCTCGGCCAGCGTGGAGGACGCCGAGCCCATCGCCGGCACGGCGCCCACCGACACCGACATCCTGTTGGTCGAGGCGCCCGGGCCGTGGGGACGCGACGCCGTCACCGACAACCGGCTCCCCGGACTGGTGCGCGACCACCTGGCCTCGCTCGAGGCCAAGGTCCTGCTGGTGCGCCGCTGCGACGGCAGCGCCGGCCCCGGCACGCGCGTCTACCGGGCGCGGGCGACCGAGGGCGGCTACGACGTCCGCACCGCGGTGCTCGACCGGCCCGAGGACCTCCTCGAGCCGTCCCTCCTGCGCGACCCCGCGGCCCTCACGGCGTACGACGGCCCGCTCTGGCTGGTCTGCACCAACGGCAAGCGCGACCGGTGCTGCGCCGAGATCGGCCGGCCGATCGCCGGGCGGCTCAGCGCGCGGTGGCCCGAGGGGACCTGGGAGACGACGCACCTGGGCGGGCACCGGTTCTCCGGCACGCTCCTGGCGCTCCCGAGCGGGCTGACCCTGGGCCGGTTGGACCCGGACACCGCGCTGGCCGTGTGCGAGGCGGTCGAGCGGGGCGAGGTGCCGGTGCCGTGGATGCGTGGCCGCGCGGGCCGGTCCGGGACGGAGCAGGTGCGCGAGCTGCACCTCATCGGTGGCGGTCACCCCGACGACGAGGTGGTGCCGGCGCCGGGCCCCGCGCGCCGCCAGTCGTGCGGCGACGACAAGGTCAAGGGCACCACCCGCTACGAGGTCCGCACCGCCTGATCCGCCTGCCCCTGGCGGACCGCTGGACGGCCCGGTGACCCCGCCCCGCGGGGTGTGGGACGGTGGAAGCGGCGAGCACCAGACTCGACGCGTATCCCGGGACGGACGGTCCGCCCGGGCAGACGAGGAGGATCCATGACGACGACTCCTGACAACCCGCTCGGCGACGACGAGATGAGCACCGAGGGCGTCGACCCCACCGGTGTGGCGGCAGGCCCGAGCACCGACGCGGACGGCACGGACGCCGACGCGACGGACGGTGACTCCACCGACGCGACCGACGGCGACTCGACCGACGCCGACTCGACCGACGCCGACGGCACGGACGCCGGCGGCACGGACGCCGACGGGACCGACAGCGACTCCACGGACGCCGACGGCACGGACGGGACCGCGCTCTGAGCGCTCTCGACCGCCTGACGGGCGACGCCCAGACCTTCATCGACAAGGTCTGGGCGTCGCGTGTCCACGTCCACCGCACCGACCCCGGCCACGGCGCCGAGGTGCTCTCGCTGGCGCACGTCGACCACCTGCTCACCGAGACCGCCATCCGCGCGCCGGCGGTGCGCGTGGCCCGCAACGGCTCGGTGCTGCCCGAGTCGGCCTTCACGCGCGGCGGCAGCCTGGCGGGCAAGCCGCTGACCGGCCTCGTCGACCCCGTGAAGCTGATGGGGCTGCACGACGAGGGCGCGACGATCGTGCTGCAGGGGCTGCAGCGCTACTGGACGCCCGTGGGCGACCTCGTCGCCGAGCTCGAGCTCGAGCTGGGCCACCCGTGCCAGGCCAACGCCTACCTGACCCCGCCCGGTGCGCAGGGCTTCGCGGTCCACTCCGACTCCCACGACGTCTTCGTCCTGCAGACCCACGGCACCAAGCTCTGGGAGATCCACGGCGACGGTGGTCCGGGCGAGCTGCTGCTCGAGCCCGGCGTGGTGGCCTACCTCCCCACCGGCACGCCGCACGCCGCCCGCGCGCAGGAGGAGGTCTCCCTCCACCTGACCATCGGGATCAACCAGCTCACGTGGCGCAGCCTGCTGACCCGCGAGGTCGGCCGCCTGCTCGCCCAGGTCCCCGACGAGCACCTGCCGGCCGGCTACCTCGACGACCCGTCCCGGTTGGCCGACGGCCTGACCGACCGGCTCGCCTCCCTCACCGACGCCGTACGACGCCTCGATCCCGCGGTGCTGGCCACCGACCAGGCGACCGAGTTCCTCGGCAGCCGCCCGCCCCGCGTGGCGGGGGCCCTGCTGGACCGCGCCGCCCTGGGCACGATCGACGCCGACACCCGGCTGCGACGGCGCCGGGGGCACCCCTGCGAGCTGATCGACGACGGCGACAGCGTCCGGGTCCTGCTCGGCGACCGGGTCCTGCGCGTCCCGGCCCGCGTGCGTCCCGCGCTGGAGCACGTCGCCGCGCACGCCGAGCTCACCCCCGGTGCGCTCACCATGCTCGACGCCGGGAGCGCCCTGGTCCTCTGCCGGCGCCTGGTGCGGGAAGGGCTGCTCGAGGTCGTCCGGTGACCGCGTTCCGCTGTGCGGTCGCCAGTCGCGCCCGCGGCGACGAGCTGGCCGGCACCGCCTCGACGGTGCGGAGCTGGCTCCTGGTGGAGCGCGGCGGCCCGTGGGGCAGCGACGCCCTCCGCGACGCCCGCCTGCCCGAGGGTGTCGGAGCCCACCTGCGGGACCAGGCGCGCCGCCACCGGGTGCGGGTCCTGCTCGTCCGTCGCCCCGGCCGGCAGCAGGACGGCGGGACCACCCGCGTCTTCGCCGCCCGCTCAGCCGGAGCGGGCTCCTGGCTGGAGACGGCGGCGCTCGACCGGGTCGCCGACGTCGCCGACCTCGACCTGGCCGCGCTCGGTGCCGGCCGCTCGCCGGGTCTCGAGCCCCAGGCTGCGCCGGTGCTCGCGGTGTGCACCCACGGCCGCCACGACGCCTGCTGCGCCGAGCTCGGCCGCCCCCTCGCGCGGGCACTGGCCGACGGCCCGCACGCCGACCAGGTCTGGGAGTCCTCGCACGTGGGAGGCGACCGGTTCGCCGGCAACGTCGTCGTGCTGCCGCGGGGTCTCTACTACGGCGGGCTCGACGCCGACACCGGGCCCGCCGTCGCGGCCGCGACCGCGTCCGGCGAGCTCCTGCTCGACCACCTCCGCGGGCGCTCCGACCTGCCGATGGCCGTGCAGGCCGCCGACGTCGCGCTGCGCCGCTCGCTCGGGCTGGTCGGCCTCGACGACGTCCGCGTCCTCGGCGCCCGCGCCGACGGCGACCTGACGACGACCAGGCTCGATGCCGTCGGGCACGGGGTGCGGGAGGTCGTCGTACGCCGGGTGCTCGGCGAGGAGTGGCACCTGCTCACCTGCTCGGCCCGGGGCGAGAACGCGATCCCGCGGCACGAGGTCGTCGAGGTCCGCGAGACCGCCTGACGCGGAGGAGTGCCCGGCTCAGCCCAGGCGGTCCTTGAGGTCGGCGGGCTGGGCTGCGGTCCGCGGCCCCTGCGGCAGGTCGGCGCGCTCCCCGACGACGCGCGTGCGGCCCTCCTCGGCCGCCTCGAGGTTGCGGGCGGCCCGGTCCGCCTGGGCCACCTCGCGCTCGGCGACAGCCTCCGCGTCGCGGGCCTCGACCCGTGCCTCGGTGAGCTCGCGGTGGAGCGCCTGGACCTTCGCGGCCTGCGCCTGGATCTCCTCGGGCGGCCGCTCGGCGAGCACCATCTCCTCGAGGTCACCCAACGCCGCCTGCTCGCGACGCTTGAGCGCCTCGACCGTGTGCCGGGCGGCGTCCGCCGCGTCGTTGGCCTGGACGGCCTCCATCGCCTCCTCGGCGGCCTCGCGCCGGAGCTCGCCGAACCGCACCTGGTGGACGTTGCGTGCGACCAGCTTGGCCTTGTCCTTGTCGGGGTGGACGCCGGCGTGCTCGGCGAGCGCCCGGGCCAGGTCGCGGGTGGCGGCGCGGCGGGCGTCGCGGAGCTCGACCTTGGCCTCGAAGCACGTCTGGTAGGCCTTCCAGTCCCGCTCCCAGGCGTCGACCTCCTTCTGGGGAGCGTCGCCGGCGATGGTCTCGACGGGTGGCCAGATGCGCTGGTCGCGGATCTCGAGGCCCGCGGAGACGGCGTAGGCGCGGAGCTGCTCGAGCCCCTCGCGGTAGCGGCGCAGGGCGTCGGAGTAGGCGTTGATGGCGCGGCCGAGGCCGCGCAGGTTGTCACGGACCGCCGCCGACTCCTCGTGGCGGCGAGCGGCACGGTCGCGCAGGGTGTCGGCGGCCTCGCCCGCGAACACCTCCTCGGAGAGGTGGGCGGTGCGCTCGAAGCCGTCGACGGCGAGCTCGACCTTGCCGGCCAGGCGACGCACGGAGTCGCCGTAGCCGTCGATCCTGTCGGGCTCGAGCCAGTGGTAGTGGCAGCCGATGGGGTTGCCGAACGTCAGCCCGTCCTGCTGGGCCTCGGCCCTGTCGGCGACGACCTTGGTCATGGCTTCACCTGGTCCAGCTTGATGGCCACCGCGGCGGCCTCGCCGACCATGATGTCGAGCTCGTCGAAGTCGATGATCGACTCGTCGATGGCACTCGCGATGTTGCGGCACCTCGTGGCGACCTGCTCGGCGTCCTGGACCAGGCTGCGCACCCCCTCGACCATGAGGTCGCGCCAGGGGAAGTCGTCGGCGGGGTGGTCGATCTCGCCGAGCGCGGCCCGCAGCTCCTCACGAGCGGAGTCGAGCTCCTCCTTGGCGCCCCGCAGCGCCCGCTGGTTGACAGCAATCGGCCTCATGGCGACCTTCTGCCCCGATGAACGGCGTCGAAACCCGAAGTCGTGAAACTGTGAACGACCCGCGTGCACCCGGTCTGGACCGCGCCGCGCCGACCGGGGGTGGGGCGGCCTCAGACGTGGCCGGACAGCTGCGCCATCCGCAGCTCGAGCCGGCCCAGCAGGTCGGTGCACGCCTTGTCCGACAGCGACGTCGGCTCGACGAGCTTCTTGCCGGCACCCTGGGCGCACACCGGGAGCACGTCGATCGAGAGCTTGGCGCCGCCGGCCAGGGCGCGCAGCTCGTCGAGGCGGTCGCCGAACGGCGAGCCGCTGCCGGGGGAGTAGTAGTCGACGGCGGCGTCGACGTCGTCGGCGAAGAGGTCGGCCTTCGTCACCGCGATGACCAGCCACGTGGGGCGGTCGCGGCGTACGGCCATGCTGGCGATGCGGTGGGCGGTGATCGCCCAGTCCTCGAGCTCGGCGGCGAGCTGGTCCTCCCGTGAGGCGAGCGCCGCGCCGCTCGTGCCCGCGGGGCGTCGCGGGGTCGCATAGCCGTTGGCGACGACGTGCAGCACGCCGTCGACCGGCTCGTCGTGGAACACCTCGTCGAGGGCGCCGAGGCGGGTGGCGGCGTTCTCGCCCGGCACCACGCGGAAGCGGTAGCCGCGCAGCCTGGCGTTGCGCCGCGTACGCCGCTCCATCACCGCGGAGCCGACGTCCGGGCCCTGGTCCGCGGACTGGGCGCTCGCGCGTCGCGAGAGGCGGTCGGCCAGCCGGGTCTTGCCCACGCCGGTCATCCCGGTGACCGCGACCGTCGGGTAGCGGTGCCGCAGCAGCCGGGTGGCGCGCTCGGGCGCCTGGGAGAGTGCGGCGAGGGCACCCCCGGCGATCGTGGTGCCGATGGCTGCCTTGCCGTGCCGCAACGGTGACTGCATGGCCCCATCCTGCCAACTCCGCCGTGACGGGAGCCCGGCGGAGCGGTGCCCGGACGCGCGCCGGTTGGCCATGCAACCGGCCGTCCCGGACAATGGCGTCACTGCCCCACCCTGCCGAGAGGTCTCCATGGACACCGAGAACCGCCCCGTCCTGACCGGGCTGGTCGCCCTGGTCGCGGTCGCCGTGGCGATCGGGCTGCTCGGAGGGCTCGCCGTCATGGTCGGCGTCAAGGCCACCGGCATCGGCGAGACCTCCAGCGCGAGCGACGACACGTCGACGCCGTCGACGTTCAACCTCCCGCAGCCCAGCGACACCACCAGCAGCGAGCCCGCCCCCGAGGGCACCGAGCCCAGCCCGAGCACCGAGACGACGTCGGAGGCGCCGGCCGAGGCCATCTCCCTCACCGCGGCGCAGCAGTCGGTCAGCCCGATGCAGCAGATCGACCTGACCGGCACCTACCAGGCCGGTGAGGGCGCGATCCTGCAGGTGCAGCGCATGGAGAGCGGCACGTGGTCGGACTTCCCGGTGACGATGTCGGTCAGCGGCGGCACCTTCGCGACGTACGTCCAGACGAGCCGGGTCGGGCCCAACAAGTTCCGGGTGGTCGACACCGACTCCGACGTGGTGTCCAACGAGGTCACCGTCACCGTCGGGTGAGCTCGGCGGTCCTGGCCAGGTCCACGCGACGGGTCCAGTAGCCGACCCAGCCGGCACCGGCGATCCCGAGCACGCCGACCACGAGGCAGGCGGTCGCCAGGGGCGCCACCGCGGCCACCGCGCTGACGAGCAGCGGCCCGCCGGTGTTGCCGATGTCGCCGCACAGGCGCCACGCGCCGAGGAACTGGGAGCGGCCCGCGTCCGGCGCGGAGTCCGCGCCGAGCGTCATCACGATGCCGGAGCCCAGTCCGTTGCCGCACGCGATCAGCGCCATCACCAGCGCCACGGAGACCGCGTCGGTCGCGAGCGGCAGCAGCAGGCACGCGATGCCCATGGACAGCACGACCGGCACGGCCACGACCATCCGCCCGCGGGTGTCCATCAGCCACCCGCCGGGCCAGATGAAGGCGACGTCGATCGCGGCGGCCCCGGCGAAGATCAGGGAGATCGTGGAGGCGGACAGTCCGAGGTGGTCGGCCCACAGGGGGAGGAGGCTGAGCCGGAGCGAGCGGCTCATGCCGAGGATGACCACCGCGGTGCCGACGGTCGCCAAGACGCGGCGGTGCGCGGCGATGACCGTCCACACGCCGAGGTGGCCGCTCGCGCGGGCCGCGGCGCGCTTCTCCTCCCCGAGGTCGGGCATCGTGGCGGCGAGGCAGGACGCCGTCACGGACATGGCGGCACCGAGCCAGAAGACGCTGGTGAGGTCGCTGACCCGGATCAGGCCGGCGCCGATCAGCGGCCCGATCAGCACGCCGACGCGGTAGGACCCGCCCAGCAGCGACATCGCGCGGGCCCGGTGGGTGGTCGGGACGACGTCGATCATGAAGCCCTGGCGCGCGATGAGGAACAGCGTCCAGCACACGCCGCTCAGCAGGACGCCGACCGCGAGGCCGAGGACCGAGTCGGTGAGCGCGATCCCCGCCATCGCGACCGCGTCCACGAGCCCGGCCCCGACCAGCGCGCGCCGCTCGCCGATCCGGGCCACGAGCGCCCCGGCCGGCAGGCTGGCCAGGAGCATCCCGACGCCGGTCATGGCCACGATCGCGGCCGCCGTGCTGACGTCAGCGCCGAGGTCGCGGGCCCGGACCGCGAGCACGGGCAGCATGGCGCCGTGCCCGATCGCGGAGACGATCGAGGGGCCGTACGCGACCACCCAGATGTCGCGGAAGCGGAACGCTGCGTCCCCCGGGCTGCTCACCCGGACACGCTACGGGGCGCCGTCCCCAGGCTCCGCCCCACCCGGTGGTACGTCCCGCGCCGCGCCCGTAGGCTCCGTGGGCGTGGCCCACGACACCGACACGCAGCCCACCTCCGCCAGCCCCGGCCCCGCGCCGGCGACCGAGCCGATCGCGCTCCCCGGCACCGGCGACTGGCTCGGGTGGGTCGCCGGGCGCTGCGAGGAGCAGCTCGCCGAGGCCAGGCGCCTGGTCGACCTGGTGAAGACCGGCCCCGTCCGCGCCGCCGAGGTGCTCGCGGCGTGGAACCGGGCCGAGACCGCCCTCGCCAACGCCGAGGCGGTGTCGCTCTGGTCGGAGGTGCACCCCGACGCGGCGGTGCGCGACCGGGCCGACGAGCTGAGTCAGGACGTCCAGAAGTACGTCACCGAGCTCGGCCAGGACCGCGACCTGTTCGCCGTCCTCGACGGCCTCTCCGCCTCCTCCGACCTCGCGGAGCTCGACGCCGACGCCCGCCGCGTGCTGGAGCAGACGCTCCGCGACTTCCGCCGCACCGGCGTCGACCGCGACGAGGCGACGCGCGGGCGGCTGCGCGAGCTCAGCGAGCAGGGCGTGCGGCTCTCGCAGGACTTCGGGCGCCACATCCGCGACGACGTGCGCTCCGTCCGGATCGCGCCCGAGCGGCTGGCCGGTCTGCCCGACGACTACCGCGCGGCCCACCCGGCGGATGAGGACGGCCTCGTCACGATCACCACCGACTATCCGGACCTGGTGCCGTTCATGACCTTCGGCGCCGACGGCGAGGCCCGCCGCGAGCTCGCGCTGGCCCAGAACAACGTCGCCTGGCCGGCCAACGACCAGGTCCTCCAGGACATCTTCGCCGTCCGCCGCGAGACCGCCGCCCTGCTCGGCTACGACTCCTGGCCCGACTACGACACCGAGGTCAAGATGATCGGCAGCGGCCGGGCCGTCGCCGACTTCATCGACCGCATCGGTGACGCAGCGGCCGAGCGCGCCGGCCAGGAGGTCGCGGTGCTCCTCGAGCGCAAGCGACTCGACGACCCGACCGCCGACACCGTGACGACCTACGACTCGCGCTACTACTCCGAGCTCGTCCGCCGCGAGCAGTACGACGTCGACGGCCAGGTCGTGCGCACCTACTTCCCCTTCGAGCAGGTCCGCCAGGGCCTCCTCGACGTCACCGGCCGGCTGTTCGGCCTCGAGTGGACGCCGGTCGACCGGGCCGAGGCCGGCACGTGGCACGACGACGTCGCGACCTACGACGTCGGGCTCGACGGCCGGAGGATCGGCCGCATCCACCTCGACCTCCACCCGCGCGAGGGCAAGTTCAAGCACGCCGCCCAGTTCGACCTGGTGAGGGGCGTCGCGGGACGCCAGCTCCCCGAGGGCGTGCTGGTCTGCAACTTCGCCCGCGGGCTGATGGAGCACGACGAGGTGGTGACCCTCTTCCACGAGTTCGGGCACCTCGTCCACCACGTGCTCGGCGGCCAGGGGGAGTGGATCCGCTTCTCCGGTGTCGCCACCGAGTGGGACTTCGTCGAGGCGCCGAGCCAGATGCTCGAGGAGTGGGCCTGGGACACCGACGTGCTCGCCACCTTCGCCCGCAACGCCGACGGCGAGACGATCCCCGCCGACCTCGTCGCCGCGATGCGCCGGGCGGACCACTTCGGCAAGGGCCTCTACGCCGCCCAGCAGATGGCCTACGCCGCCCGGTCCTACTGGTTCCACGCCCGTCAGCACGACGACCTCACGGCCTACGGCGACGAGCTGCAGCGCCGCTACTCCGCCTTCCCGCCGCTCGAGGGCGCGCACATGCACTGCGCCTTCGGCCACCTCGACGGCTACTCCTCGGGCTACTACACCTACATGTGGTCGCTGGTCATCGCCAAGGACCTGTTCTCCGCCTTCGACGCCGACGACCTGTTCGCCGTCGACGTGGCCACCGCCTACCGCGACAGGGTGCTGGCGATGGGCGGGCGCAAGGACGCCGCCGACCTGGTCGCCGACTTCCTGGGCCGGCCCTACTCCTTCGACAGCTGGGCTGCCTGGCTGGCGGAGTGACGCCGCGTCAGCGGAGGTCCAGCGCCGGCCGGGCCGGCTCGAGGGCCGCGATCCGCTCCGCCACGGCGAGGCCGTACTCGCGGTGCCCGCCCTCGGTGAGGTGCAGCCGGTCGCCGAGGTAGGCCAGGTCGAGGTCGGTCGTGGCGACGTACGGCACCTCGTGGTCGTCGGCCAGCGAGGCGAGCAGGGCGTCGACGCGGCCGACGGCGTGCGAGCGCGAGGGAGCGTCGGCGGGACCCACGACCACGACGTGGTGACCGGCGAGGTCGGCCATGAGGTCGGCGAAGCCGCGCGTGATCGCGGCCGACGGCTGGTCGTGGTCGTTGAGCCCGCCCTGGACGACGACCAGCTGTGGCCGGGTGGCGAGCGCGGTCGTCGCGCGGTCGTGGAACGAGACGCGGCCGCACCCGCTGGCGCCGGCGCTGTAGCCGGAGCCGGAGAAGCCGGCGACGTGGACCTCGCCGGGCAGCTGGGCGGCCCAGGAGCGGCCGAGGTCGGCCTGGCCGAGCCCGACGGACCAGGAGTCGCCGATCACCAGCGTGCGCGTGCCCTCGCCGGTGACCAGGGTCGCGCGCTCGCGCGAGTCGATCCGGTGCTGCTGGCAGCGGGCCGGGCCGGCGCCCGCGCGGTCGGCGACCCAGAACGCCAGCAGGGCAGCGAGCAGCACGACGACGGCCGAGGCGCCGACGACCCGGCGCAGGTTCCCCCGATGGAGCACACGAGAAGTGTGCGGCCTCCCGGCCGTCCTGTGCAGGGAAATATCCCTGAGATTTCCCGGAGTCCGCACGCCTAGGGTTCGGCCCATGACGACCACCGACCTCCTCGCGGCCTACGACGAACAGCTCCGCACCGACGCCGAGATGAACCGCGCGATCGACGTCCAGCGGGAGGGCCCGCTCCACTGGGGGGTCTTCGACCACGGCGGCTTCGTCACCTACCGCGACCTCGGCGGCCTCGACGGTGCGGACCTCGACGCCCTGGTCGAGCGCACCGTCGCCCACTACCGCGACGACACCGACGTCGACTCGTTCGAGTGGAAGTCGCGCGGGCACGACCTGCCCGCCGACCTCGGCGAGCGCCTCGTCGCCCACGGCCTGGCCGCCGAGCCGGCCGAGACGGTGATGATCGGGGAGGCGTCGCTGCTCGCTGTCGACGTGCCCCTCGCCGACACGCCCGAGGGCCCGGTCGTCGTACGCCGGATCGAGCCGGGCCCGAGCGCCGTCGACGAACTCACCCGCATGCTCGCCGCGCAGGAGTCGGTGTTCGGCACCGGGCGCGGGCCCTCCCTGGCCTCCTCGCTGGCCGAGCTGGAGGGCGGCGACTCGGAGTTCTGGGTCGCCGAGGTGGGCGGCCGGATCGTCTCGGGCGGGCGGCTCGCGCCGGTGCCCGGCACCGACTTCGCCGGTGTCTGGGGCGGCTCGACCTTGCCGGAGTTCCGCGGTCGTGGGATCTACCGCGCCCTCGTCGCCGCCCGCGCCCGCTCCGCGGTCGCCCGTGGCATCCGGCTCATCCACTCCGACTGCACCGACATGTCGCGCCCGATCCTCGAGCGCTCCGGGCTCCGTGCGGTGACGACCACGACGCCGTACGTCTGGGAGCGCTGAGCGGGTCTCCTCCGTCGTCGTCCTCGTGCGGTTTCCCCGCCTATGCGGGGAAACCCGAACTTCTGGGGGCGTACACACTCCCAGAAGTTCGAACATCCCTCGAGGGGTCCGCCGTCGGCCGGGTGCGGTCGTACGTTCGACGCCCCCGCCCGGGGGGACTCCGCACGTCCGGGGTGTAGGCACGGGGGCCGAGCGGTGGAGGACTCACCCACGGAGTGGCCCCGCGCCGGACCACCGCGCGCCGAAGTTCTCGCCGGATCCGGGAACATCTCGGCCCGCCATGCGTTGGAACCCATGAACAGAGTTGAGTGACATCGGCTCAAGTGTTTTGCCACTCCGTCCGCAGCGCGGCAGGATGGCTGACATACCCAAGCATCCAACGCAGGAGGTAACACACCATGGCTCGAGCGGTCGGCATCGACCTCGGCACGACGAACTCCGTCGTCGCCGTCCTTGAGGGTGGCGAACCCACCGTCATCGCCAACGCCGAGGGCGCCCGGACCACCCCGTCCGTCGTCGCCTTCACCAAGTCCGGCGAGGTCCTCGTCGGCGAGGTCGCCAAGCGACAGGCGGTCACCAACGTCGACCGCACCATCCGGTCCGTCAAGCGCCACATGGGCGAGGACTGGAAGGTCGACGTCGACGACAAGACCTTCACCCCCCAGCAGATCAGCGCGTTCGTGCTCCAGAAGCTCAAGCGCGACGCCGAGGCCTACCTCGGCGAGACGGTGACCGACGCGGTCATCACCGTCCCGGCCTACTTCTCCGACGCGCAGCGCCAGGCCACCAAGGAGGCCGGCGAGATCGCGGGCCTCAACGTCAGCCGCATCGTCAACGAGCCCACCGCGGCCGCCCTGGCCTACGGCCTCGACAAGGGCGAGGACCAGACCATCCTCGTCTTCGACCTCGGTGGCGGCACGTTCGACGTGTCCCTCCTCGAGATCGGCGAGGGCGTCGTCGAGGTCAAGGCGACCTCCGGCGACAACCACCTCGGTGGCGACGACTGGGACAACCGCGTCGTCGAGTGGATGGTCAAGAAGTTCAAGGACTCCAACGGCGTCGACCTCGCAGCCGACAAGATCGCCAAGCAGCGCCTCCAGGAGGCCGCGGAGAAGGCGAAGATCGAGCTGTCCTCGTCCAGCGAGACCACGGTCCACCTGCCCTACATCACCCACGGCGAGTCCGGCCCGCTGCACTTCGAGGAGAAGCTGACCCGCAGCGAGTTCCAGAAGCTCACGGCCGACCTGCTCGAGCGCACCAAGGCGCCCTTCCAGAACGTCCTCAAGGACGGCGGCGTCGCGATCGACAAGATCGACCACGTGGTCCTCGTCGGCGGCTCGACCCGCATGCCGGCCGTGACCGAGGTCGTCACCGAGCTCCTCGGCGGCAAGCAGCCCAACAAGGGCGTCAACCCGGACGAGGTCGTGGCCGTCGGTGCCGCGCTTCAGGCCGGTGTCCTCAAGGGCGAGGTCAAGGACGTGCTGCTCCTCGACGTCACCCCGCTGTCCCTCGGCATCGAGACCAAGGGCGGCGTGATGACCACGCTGATCGAGCGCAACACCACCATCCCGACCAAGCGCTCGGAGATCTTCACCACCGCCGACGACAACCAGCCGTCGGTGGAGATCAAGGTCGCGCAGGGCGAGCGCCAGATGTGGTCGCAGAACCAGCCGCTCGGCAACTTCGAGCTGACCGGCCTCCCGCCGGCTCCCCGTGGCGTGCCGAAGATCGAGGTCACCTTCGACATCGACGCCAACGGCATCGTGCACGTCTCGGCCAAGGACCAGGCGTCCGGCCGCGAGCAGTCGATGACCATCTCCGGTGGCTCCGCGCTCGGCAAGGACGAGATCGACCGCATGGTCAAGGAGGCCGAGCAGTACGCCGAGGAGGACGCCCGTCGTCGCGAGGCCGTCGAGGCCCGCAACCAGGGTGACCAGCTGGTCTACACGACCGAGAAGTTCCTCGCCGACAACTCCGAGAAGCTCCCCGAGGACGTGAAGACCGAGGTCCAGGCCGACGTCGACGCGCTCAAGGAGGCGCTCGCCAAGGAGGACGCCACCTCCGAGGAGATCACCGCCGCGGCCGCCAAGCTCAACGAGTCGAGCCAGAAGATGGGCGCGGCCCTCTACGCCGCTGCCGAGGCCGACCAGGCCGCCGCGGGTGGTGCCACCGGCGCCACCGGTGAGTCCGACGACGACGTCGTGGACGCCGAGATCGTCGACGAGCCCGCCGACGACACGGCCGGCTCGAGCGACAGCGAGGGTGAGAACAAGTGACCGATCGCCCCGACGAGCCCACGACGGGCACCGAGGCGTACGACCCGACGGAGGGGGAGCCCACCGCGGCTCCCTCTCCGGAGGGCGGGTCCGGCTTCGGCGACGCGGCCGGCGAGGCGCCGGAGCAGACCGAGGTCGAGGAGCAGGTGGCCGGTGACGTCGTCGCGGGCGACGACGCCGGCACCGCCGAGGACCGCGGCCGGGAGGGTGTTGACGGCGTGGACGGCGACGAGCAGTCGTCGATGCGCGCCGCCATCGCCGACCTGACCAACGACCTCCAGCGCCTGCAGGCCGAGTACGCCAACTACCGCAAGCGCGTCGAGCGCGACCGCCAGCTGGTGGCGGAGACCGCCGCCTACAAGGCGCTCACGCCCGTGGTCGAGGTGCTCGACACCATCGACCGCGCCAAGGAGCACGGCGAGCTCGAGGGCGGCTTCAAGGCCGTCGCCGACCAGCTGGAGCGGGTCGTCGCGGCCGCGGGACTCGTCCGCTTCGGCGAGCCCGGCGACGCCTTCGACCCGACGTTCCACGAGGCGCTGAGCCACCTCGGCGCCGACCCGGACGTCCAGGTGACCACCGTCAAGCACGTCGCCAAGGGCGGCTACCGCCTCGGCGAGCGCGTCGTACGCGCCGCCCAGGTGCTCGTGGTCGACCCGGCCGACGCCTGACCACGACCAGCCGGTCCAGCCGTTGAGGGAGAGGAGGTCGATCCATGGCTGACAACGAGGGTTTCCGCAACGACTGGGCGACCAAGGACTTCTACCAGGTCCTCGGCGTCGCCCAGGACGCGAGCGCGGCCGACGTCAAGAAGGCCTACCGCAAGCTCGCGCGGGAGAACCACCCCGACTCCAACCCCGGCGACGACGCCAAGCACGAGGTGTTCAAGTCCGTCGCCGAGGCCTACGACGTCGTCGGTGACGAGGCCAAGCGCGCCAAGTACGACGAGTTCCGCTCGCTGCAGGCACGTGGCGGCTTCGGCCCCGGCATGGGCGGCGGGTTCGGCGGCAGCGGCGGCGGCTTCAACCTCGACGACCTGCTGCGTGACCGCGCCGGCGCCGGCGGGGGGCTCGGCGACATGTTCGGCGACCTCTTCGGCGGTGGCCAGCGCACCCGCACCCAGCAGCCGCGCGTCCAGCGGGGCGCCGACGTCGAGAGCACGGCGACGATCGCATTCACCGACGCGCTCGACGGCGTGACGGTGTCGCTGCGCCTGACGTCGGACTCGGCGTGCCCCACCTGCCAGGGCACCGGCGGCAAGCCGGGCACCCGCCCGCACATCTGCCCCGAGTGCGAAGGCGCCGGCTTCGTCGTGTCCGGCACCGGCGGCGCGTTCTCCATCAACGAGACGTGCCCGCGGTGCGGCGGCCGCCAGCTCGTCTACGACGAGGCGTGCCCGACCTGCCACGGCAGCGGGCGCGGCACCTCGGCCCGCACGATCCAGGCCCGCATCCCGGCCGGCGTCAAGGACGGCGCCCGGATCCGGCTCAAGGGCAAGGGCAGCCCCGGCGCCAACGGCGGCCCGGCCGGTGACCTCTTCGTCACGGTCAAGGTCACCCCGCACCGGGTCTTCGGGCGCAAGGGCGACAACCTCACCATCGACGTCCCCGTCTCCTTCGACGAGGCCGCGCTCGGTGCCGAGGTGAAGATCCCGACGCTCGGCGGCGCCCCCGTGACGCTCAAGCTGCCGCCCGGCACGCCCAACGGGCGCACCTTCCGGGTGCGCGGCAAGGGTGCCACCCGGCGCGACGGCTCCAAGGGCGACCTGCTCGCCACCGTCGTGGTGCAGGTCCCGGCCACGCTCGACCCCACCGCGCGCGAGGCCCTCGAGGCCTACCGCGCGGCGACCGCCGGCAAGCCGCTGCGTGAGGGGCTCTTCGAGGCATGAACACCCCACGGCGTTCTCCGTCTCCCCCGCTCCGCTCCTCCGTCGGACAACGCCGCGGGGACCCCGCATGAGCGGCTTCACCCCCTCTCCCGACGCGGCGGTCTACGTCATCAGCGTCGCCGCCGAGCTGACGGGCCTGCACCCGCAGACCCTGCGCGCCTACGAGCGGATGGGCCTGATCGCCCCCGGTCGCACCGGGGGCGGGGGCCGGCGCTACTCCCACCGCGACATCGAGCGGCTGCGCGAGATCGCCGACCTCACCAGTGCCGGCATCGGCATCGAGGGCGTGCGTCGGATCATGGCGCTCGAGCACCAGGTCGACGCCCTGCGGGCCCGCAACGAGGAGCTCGTCGCCGAGCTCGACGCCGTACGCCGGGTGCTGGCCGCCCGCGCGGCCGTGCAGCCGCACGCCCCGTCCAACAAGCTGCCCGTGCTGCACCAGGCGGCGGGGCAGTCGATGGTGGTCTGGCGCCGGCCGAGCTGACGGCCCGCGCGCCGAGGTCGGTCCCGGCCGCTATCGTGCCCCGCGTGCGGCAGCGCTATCTCGAGACGGCGGACCGGTGCGCGTCACCGGTCGGCCTCCCCGGGGATACCCCGGGGACCACCGGTACGTCCGGGCACGGCACCGCGCGCGGCTCGCTGCGCTCCGCTGCAGGCCACCGCGCGCACGACGGGACAGGTCGAGCAGCGCTGCCGCACGTCAGCCCGCGCCCCGCATGAGGGACGACCTCGCGCGGGCGCTCGCCTCGGGCTTCCTCGCCGGCGAGTGGACGCAGGACGCGCTGGTGGCGAGCGGGACCGTCGTCCTCGGCCGCCGTCACCCCTGGCTGCCGCCGCTCGTGCGACGGGTGCTCACGGCCTACCCGCGTCCCCCGGCCGACCGCCCACGGGAGCTCGCCGCCGTCATCGCCGCCCTCCCGGCCGCCGCCCGGGCGAGGAACGCCGCGCCAGTGGTCCACCCCGTCGCCGAGACGCGGATGCTGACCAACCGGTGGCGGCTGCCGGTCCTCGACGGGCTCGACGACGTCGCCGCCTTCCTCCGCCTGGAGCCGTCGGAGCTCGACTGGTTCGCCGATCCCCGGCGCCTGGCGCGCAGCGCCTCCGACGTGCCCCTGCAGCACTACCGGGTCAGCCACCGCGTCACGCCCAGCGGCGCGATCCGCGTCCTCGAGGCGCCCAAGCCGCGGCTCAAGGCGCTGCAGCGTCGGGTCCTCACCGAGGTCGCCTCGCTCATCCCGCCGCACGACGCGGCCACCGGCTTCCGGCCCGGCGGCTCGATCCGGCGCTACACCGCACCGCACGCCGGCCGGAGCATCGTCCTGCGCCTCGACCTCGAGGCGTTCTTCGCCACCGTGAGCGTCTCCCGCGTCTACGGCATCTGGCGCACCGCCGGCTACCCCGAGCCGGTGGCGCACTGCCTCGCCGGCCTGGTCACCTGCGTCCTGCCCCGCAGCGCCTGGCGCGCCGTCCCGCGACCCGCCGACGAGCGGCTGCTCGACGCCCACTGGCGGCTGGGCCGCCGGCTGGCCGCGCCGCACCTCCCGCAGGGCGCACCCACGTCGCCGGCGATGGCCAACCTCGCCGCGTTCCGGCTCGACGTACGCCTCTCCGCGCTGGCCCGTTCGTGGGGCGGGGGCTACACGCGCTACGCCGACGACCTGGCCTTCTCCGGCGATGCCGGCTGGGGCACCGGCACCTCACGCCTGCTCGACGCGGTCGAGGCGATCGTGCGCGACGAGGGGTTCCGGCTCAACCAGCGCAAGACGGGCGTCATGCCGCGCGCCGGCCGGCAGGTCCTCGGCGGGCTCGTCGTCAACGAGCACCCCCGCGTCGCCCGTCACCAGGTCGACCTGCTGCGGGCGATCCTGCACAACTGCCGCAGGTTCGGCCCCAGCAGCCAGAACCGCGACGACGTCCCGGCCTTCGAGGACCACCTGCGCGGCCGGATCGCCTGGGTGGCGCAGCACGACCCGGTGCGCGGCGCCCGGCTGCAGGCCGTCCACGACGCCGTCGACTGGAGCCGATGAGCCCCCGCGCCGGTGTCGCCGCCCGCGCTGTCGGTGCGAGCGCGTAGGTTCAGGGGGTGAAGCGAGCGGTGAGCCAGCGATGAGCAAGATGGACAACCTGCGCGCGATGCGCGAGGCGAAGTACGCCGCCGCGCAGAAGCGCACGGCCGAGACCCCTGCGAAGGCGGCGACCCGGGCTCCGGTCGCGCCTCCGGCCCCGAAGGCGCAGCGGTCGCCCAGCCCGGCGGCTCCGACGACCGAGACCGCCCCGGCAGACACCGACGAGCTGTGCGGTCACCGCAACATGTCCGGTCGCACCTGCACCCGCGAGCGCGGCCACGCCGCCAAGAGCCACCGCTACTCCTGACCGACCGGCCTCACGCCGACAGCCTCTTGTCCGACAGCCTCTTGTCCGACACCGGCTTGCCGGACAGCGCCTCCTCCGGGACGCCCATCGGGTGGGGCGCGGCCTCCCCGCGGAGCTCGGCCACCTGACTGACGAGCACGGCCATCACCTCGTCGGCGACGCGGCGCACGGTGGCGTCGTCGGGCATCTGGCCGTCCGCGACGCCCGCCAGGCGGCGTACGTCGATCGGCGCCCCCACCGCGACCGCGACGCGGGGCCGCAGCACGGTGTTGCGCAGCAACCGGCCGACGATCCCCGTGCGGCCGACCACCTGCTGCGCGCCGACGAGGGCCACCGGCACGACCGGCGCGCCGGTGCGGATCGCGAGCCGGACGGCGCCCGTCTTGGAGCGCTCCGGCCAGTGGTCGGCGTCGCGGGTGATGCGGCCCTCGGGGAAGAGGCCGACCGCCTCGCCGACTGAGAGCGCCGTGGCCGCCGCGTCGAGCGAGCCCGCGGCCGAGCCGGTGCCGCGCAGCACCGGGATGAAGCCGAGCCGGCGGACGACCGGCCCGACGAGGCCGGAGCGGAAGACGCCGCCCGTGGCCATGAGTCGCAGCGAGCGACCCAGGCGGCGGCCGACGAGGGCGAGCAGGATGCCGTCGGCGAAGCTCGTGTGGTTGGCGACGACGATGACGGGCCCGTCGGGGAGCGCGGCGTCGGGGACCGCGCGGCGGGTGAGCTCGAGCCGGCTGACGGCCGAGACGACGGTGCCGAGGAGACCGGCGGCGAACGCGTAGAGGAGGGCGGCGCGGAGACCGGGGCGCTGCCAGGTGCTGGGATCCATGCGCCGAGTGTGGGGGATCGTCGGCGCCCGTGGCCTGAGTACGCGACCTCGGCTCCGGGTGGCTCGTCCGCGGCGTGGGACCGCGAGCACGGGACTGCCACAACTGGGCCACGGGAGTGCCACGCGGTCGGCATTCGACTGAAGGTTCAACCAGAACCGTCTGGGATGGCCGCATGCGAACCCACTCGACCGCGTCCCCGCCGCGCCGCCACTGGCTGCGCTCCGCGACGGCGCTCGTCCTTCCCGCCACCGCGCTGGCCCTCGTGGGCACCGCTGCCCCGGCCTCCGCGGCCAACCCTGCCGAGGACTGCGTCATCTCCGGCGATGCCTTCGCCTGCACCCTGACCTACGCCTACACGGGCGCCCAGCAGACCTTCGAGGTCCCCGACGACGTCGACAGCGTCACCGTCGTGGCAGTCGGTGCCGCCGGCGGTGCGAGCAGCAACTCCACCCCCGGTCGCGGAGCGGTCGTGACGGGCGAGGTGCCCGTCACGGCCGGCGCCACCTATTACGTGGAGGTCGGTGGCACCGGCTCTGCCGCGGGCAACGCCTTCAACGGTGGCGGAAACCGCGTCGGCGACTCGAGCACCCACGGCGGTGGCGGGGCCACCGACCTGCGCACCGTCTCCCGGACGGCTGCCGGCTCGCTCGAGTCGCGCCTCGTGGTGGCCGGCGGCGGTGGCGGCACGGACGTCAACGGCTCCAACGGAGGCGACGCCGGGCTCAACGGCGCAGCCGGCACCGCGGGATCCGGAGCAACCGGTGGCCCCGGCCAGGGCGGCACGCAGACCGCCGGCGGTGCCGGCGGCAGCGGAGCCACCGCTGGTTCCCTCGGCGTCGGCGGCAACGGCGGCAGCAGCTTCGGCGCCGGCGGCGGCGGCGGCTTCTACGGCGGTGGCGGTGGTGGCGGCTCCAGCACCGGCACCGGCAACGGCGGTGGCGGCGGCTCGTCCCTCGTCCCCGCCGGTGGCAGCGTGGTCGTCAACACGACCGGCCAGGCCCCGCAGCTCCGCATCACCTACACCTCGCAGCTCACGGCCGCGGACCTCACCATCGGCGCCCCGTCCGTCGCGGCCGGCGTGGCCAACCCCGTCGCGATGACGGTCACCGACGGCGTGGTCACGAAGTCGGTCACCCCGACCTCGCTCACCATCTCGCCCAACGGCACCGGCACCGGCGCGTCCTGCACCGCCACGGCGTGCTCGGCCACGGACATCGGGACCTACACGGTCACCGCGACCTTCGGCAACCAGACCCGCAAGGTCACCTTCGCCGTCGTCGCGGGCCCGGCCGCCTCGATCGAGCTGTCGCCCGCCGACACCACGGTCGCGGCCGGCGGCCAGGCGGCGTACACCGTCACCGGCACCGACCAGTACGGCAACGACCTCGGCGACCTCACCCTCGACTCCCTGGTGACCACCACCGGCCCCAGCGGCTCGAACGTCGCCTGCCCGCAGGGCGTCTGCAAGCCCACCGCCACCGGTGACCACGTCGTCACCGCCAGCACCCCCGGTGCCGGCGGCGTCGCGGTGACCGACACCGCGGTCCTGCACGTCGAGGCCGACGACCTGGCCTCGATCCAGCTCTCGCCCGGCTCGGCGACCGTCGCCGCGGGCGGCTCCCGGACGTACGCCGTCACCGGCGCCGACCGCTTCGGCAACGACCTCGGCGACGTGACGGCGGACGCCACGTTCGCCTTCGCCCCGGTCGGCGGCGGCGCCTCGACGCCGTGCGCCGCGGCCGCGTGCGCCCCGACCGCCGCGGGCACCTACGTGGTGACCGCGACCCTCGGTGGCCTCACCGACACCGCGACCCTGGTCGTGCAGGCACAGTCCACCTCCGTCGCCGTGCAGCCCGTCTCTGGCGTCGTGTTCGGCGAGGACGTCCCGGTCTCCGCGACCGTGACCTCGCCGTCGGGCCCGGTGACCGGGACCGTGCAGTTCGCCCTCGACGGCACCGACCTCGGTGCCCCGGTCACGCTCGTCTCCGGTGCGGCCACCCTGCCGGCCGTCTCCGGCCTCCACGCCGGCCTGCACACGATTCGCGCGTCGTACTCCTCGGCCGACGGCTCCTTCGAGCGCGGCGACGACGTCACGGCGTTCGTCATCGAGAAGGCGGAGACCACCACCACGGTGACCGCCACCCCCGGCCGCATCGCCGCGGCGGTGACCGGCGTCGGTGAGCCGACCGGCTCGGTGCGCTTCTACGTCGACGGCGTCGAGGTCGGCACCGCGCCGCTCGTCGACGGCGCGGCCGTCCTCGAGGGCACCGCCAACGACGGCGGCTCGGTCGTCGCGGCGGCCTACAGCGGTGACGCCGACCACCAGGCGTCCGGCTCCTCGACCGCGCGCAGCGCGCCGGTCGTCACCACCCGCGTGAGCGGCAACGGCGGCTCGGGCTGGTTCTCCGGCCCGGTGACGGTGAGCTTCGTGTGCGGTGACGACGTCACCGACTGCCCGGCGCCCGTGGTCCTCGCCAAGGAGGGCGTCGGCCAGTACGTCAGCCGGACCGTCATCGGCACCGACGGCGGCGTGGCCGTGGTCGCGGCCGGTCCGTTCAACCTCGACCTGACCGCTCCCACCGCCTCGCTGACGCGGGTCGGCGACGGCCGCACCTACAAGGGTCGTGCCCGTATCGCCCAGTGCAGCGGCTCCGACGCGCTGTCCGGTGTCGCGTCGTGCACGGTGACGACGACGGGTGGCCCCTTCGGGTCGATGACGTCGACCGCGACGGTCACCGACCTGGCGGGCAACACCGCCACGTCGAGCGCGACGTACGAGGTGCTCGACGTGTGGGTGGCGCGGTCGAAGCAGGACGGGTCCTCGTGGACCGTGCGCAAGGGCACGTGGAGCAGCCTCCACGTGATGTCGACCAAGGCCCCGAAGCTGCGCCACTCCGGCGCGGTCAAGGCGTCCCGCTTCAGGATGGTCGGCCGGCGCGGCGACATCACCCACTGGGTGGCCTCGGTGCGACCGGAGCGGTCCACCAAGCTGCAGGTCGTCACCTCGGCCGGCAACCGGTCGCTGCAGCTGCGCGTGACGCGCTGATCCTCAGCGGCCCCGCACCAGCGGGGACGTGAACGAGCCAGGAGGCCGGGCGGCCATCGTGCCGCCCGGCCTCCTGTGCGTGCTGCGGGTCAGTCGGGGATGTAGTCGAACGAGTCGGGGTTGGGGCCGGTCCGGCCCTTCTCGCCCTTGTCGAGCGCGGAGATGCGCTCGACCTCGTCGTCGGTGAGGGAGAAGTCGAAGATCTCGAAGTTCTCCTGCATCCGGCTCGGCGTCACCGACTTGGGGAACACGATGTCGCCCCGCTCGATGTGCCAGCGCAGCGTGACCTGGGCGGCGGACTTGCCCTTGGCCGACGCGATCTCGGTGAGGACCTGGTCGTCGAGGACCTGGCCCTGGGCGATCGGCGACCACGCCTCGGTGGCCACCCGGTGGGAGGCGTTGGCGGCGCGCACGTCCTCGTTGGTGAAGTAGGGGTGCACCTCCACCTGGTTGATCACGGGGGCGACGCCGGTCTCGTCGACGATGCGCTGCAGGTGCGCGGGCTGGAAGTTGGACACACCGACGGACGTGGCCCGGCCGTCCTCGACGAACGAGGTCAACGTGCGCCAGGTCGAGACGAAGTCGCCGTCGTAGCGGGTGGGCAGCGGCCAGTGGATGAGGAAGAGGTCGATGCGGTCCAGGCCGAGGTCGGTCAGCGTCTGCTCGAACGCGCGCTCGGCGGCGTCGGGCTCGTGGAAGCCGTTGTTGAGCTTGGACGTGACGTAGACCTGCTCGCGCGAGACCCCGGCGGTGCGCAGCGCCTCGCCGACCTCCTTCTCGTTGCCGTACATCTCGGCGGTGTCGATGTGGCGGTAGCCGACCTCGAGGGCCCGCGTCACCGCCTCGACGGTGCCGGCGGGTTCGATCTGGAACACGCCGAAGCCGAGCTGCGGGATGGTCGTGCCGTCATGGAGCGTGATGCTGGGAACGGTCATGTGAGGCACAGCACGGCGGCTCGCGGGGGTATTCCGGCGCTCACCCCTTGTGGTGAGGTCCCGACACGCCCGCTCGCCGGCGCTCGACTACTCGACCACCGAGGGAGCGCCTCCCCAGTGGCCGGGGCGGGAGAGGCCCGGCGGCAGGGCGGTGGCGGCGTCGCCGATCGCCCCGTTGACCTGCGGCTGGGTGAGGAAGAGCGTGGTCGAGAGGTCGCAGCCGCGTACGTCGGCGTCGCGCAGGTCCGCGCCCAGCAGGTCGGCGTCGGCCAGCCGGGCGCCGCGCAGGTCGGCGCGGATCATCAGGGCGCCGCGGAACGTCCAGCCCCGGTGGTCGCCGCCCAGGCGACGCCCGGCCAGGTCCCGGTGCGAGCGGTCGCCCGCGGCCGGCCACGACTGGCGTACGCGGGTGCTGGCGTCGGCGAGGAGGCGGCCCACCCGCCCCTGGAGCCCGTCGACGTCGGAGGTGAGGAGGGTCTCGGGGTCGGCGCCGGTCAGCGCCTCGATCTCCGCCCGCACCGCGGCCGTCGCCGGGTCGGGCGAGCGCCGGTCGACCTCGGTGAGGTGGACGAGCATCTCGTGGAGCTGTCGCATCACCGACAGGACGGCGCCCATCTCGGCCCGGCGGTGGGGCGGGCCCGGTTCCCGCCACGAGACGCCGGCGTAGGTGACCTGCGAGACCTGCTGGCCGGCGCCGAAGCACTCGAACACCGTGCAGCCCGGCCAGCCGTCCTCGCGGAGCGTGGCGTGGATGCCACAGCGGTCCTCGTCGAGGAGGTTGAGGCACGGGCGGCCGCCGGGCTTGTCGACGCCGAAGCCCGCCGCGGCCGAGAAGGGGAGGAGGACGCAGCACAGCCCGAAGCACTGCGCGCAGTCCGAGACCAACCCAGGTGTCGCCACCTGGGCATCATTTCACGCGAGTGGGGAGCCGGTGCGCCTCAGTGGTACCAGTTGTTCTGGATCGCGAACGCGTTCAGAACGGTCAGCACGAAGAAGAGCACCGCGACCACTCGGTTGTCGAGGAGGAGCTTGGTCATACAACGATTCTCTCCCGTCGTCCCGAGAACGAAACAAGTCGCAGGCAAAATCTTCCCCGACTGTGGGTACGCCGCCCGCGCGACGCCGCCCGCCGGTCCGCCTCGGGGGTTCGGCTCTCTAGGCTGGCGACCGTGAGTGCGCTGCTGGTCGCCGGTACGACGTCCGATGCCGGCAAGACCATCGTCACCACCGCCCTCTGCCGCGCCTTCGCCCGCCGGGGCGTCGCGGTCGCGCCGTTCAAGGCGCAGAACATGTCCAACAACTCGATGGTGTGCGCCGACGGCGCCGAGATCGGCCGCGCCCAGTGGGTCCAGGCGGTCGCGGCCGGCGTCGAGCCGGAGGCCGCGATGAACCCGGTGCTGCTCAAGCCGGGCGGCGACCGGCGCAGCCACGTCGTGGTGATGGGCCGGCCGGCGGGGACGCTGGACTCCCGCGACTTCGTCGGCGGGCGCACCCACCTGCGCGACGCGGCGTACGCCGCCTTCGACGAGCTGCGCTCGCGGCACGACGTCGTCGTCGTCGAGGGTGCGGGCAGCCCGGCGGAGATCAACCTGCGCGCCGGCGACTACGTCAACATGGGCCTGGCCCGACACGGGGACGTGCCGACGGTCGTCGTCGGCGACATCGACCGTGGCGGCGTCTTCGCCGCGATGTTCGGCACGGTCGCGCTGCTCTCCGCGGCCGACCAGGCGCTGGTCGCGGGCTTCGTGGTCAACAAGTTCCGCGGCGACCTCGACCTGCTCCGGCCCGGGCTCGACGAGCTCCGGTCGCTGACCGGGCGGGCGGTGTACGGCGTGCTGCCCTGGCACCCGGGCCTGTGGCTCGACTCCGAGGACGCGCTCGACCTCGAGGGTCGCCGCGCCGAGGAGGCGGAGGCCCGGCTGCGGGTCGCGGTCGTCCGGCTGCCGCGGATCTCCAACTTCACCGACGTCGACGCGCTGGGCATCGAGCCGGGCGTCGACGTCACCTTCGCGTCCGAGGCGCGCGCGCTCGCCGGCGCCGACCTCGTCGTGCTGCCCGGCACCCGGGCGACCCTGGAGGACCTGGCGTGGCTGCGGGCCCGCGGGCTCGACCGGGCCGTGCTCGCGCACGCCGCGGCCGGCCGGCCCGTGCTCGGGATCTGCGGCGGCTTCCAGATGCTCGGCACCCGGATCTGCGACCCCGACGGGATCGAGGGCGAGGCCGGCGCCGACGTGCCGGGGCTCGGGCTGCTCGACGTGACCACCACCTTCGGCACCGAGAAGGTGCTGCGGCTCCCGAGCGGGACCGCGCTCGGGGCGCCCGCCCACGGCTACGAGATCCACCACGGCCGCACCACCCGCCACGGCGGGGAGGAGTTCCTCGGCGGCGCCCGCTCGGGGGCCGTGCTCGGCACCATGTGGCACGGCAGCCTCGAGGGCGACGAGCTCCGGCGGGCCGTCCTCCGCGAGGCGGCCGCGGCGGCAGGGGCGGCGTACGAGCCCGCGACCGTGAGCTTCGCCGAGCAGCGCGGACGCCGGCTCGACCTCCTCGGCGACCTGGCCGAGGAGCACCTCGACGTCGACGCGCTGCTCGACCTCGCCACCTCGGGCGCGCCCGCCGGGCTGCCCGCCCTCGCCCCAGGAGCGTCGCGATGAAGGTCCTGCTGCTCGGCGGCACCAGCGAGGCGCGCGAGCTCGCGGCGCTGCTCGTCGACACCGAGATCGACGCGGTGTCGTCGCTCGCCGGCCGGGTCGAGCGCCCGCGGTTGCCCGCCGGGGAGGTCCGGATCGGCGGCTTCGGCGGCGTCGACGGGCTGCGGTCGTGGCTGCGCGAGGAGGCCGTCGAGGCGGTCGTCGACGCCACCCACCCCTTCGCGGGCGGCATGACCGCCAACGCCGTGGCGGCCTGCGCGGCCGAGGGCCTGCCGCTGCTGCGGCTGGCCCGGCCCGGCTGGGCGGGGGAGCCCGGCTCGGACGACTGGCACTGGGTCGACGACCACGACGAGGCCGCCGGGCTCGCCGCCCGGCTGGGTGGGCGCCCCCTCCTCACCGTGGGTCGCCAGCCGCTCGACCGCTTCGTCGGCCCGCTGGCCGGGCACCGCGCCGTCGCCCGGGTGGTGGACCCGCCGACGATCGAGGTGCCCGACCCGTGGACCGTGCTGCTCGACCGCGGCCCCTACACGCTGGCCGGCGAGCTGGAGCTGTTTGGGGACCACGCCGTCGACGTGCTGGTGACCAAGGACTCGGGCGGCACCTACACCTGGCCGAAGATGCAGGCCGCCGGCCAGCTCGGCGTGCCGGTGGTCGTCGTACGCCGTCGCGGTGCCCGTCCCGACGGCAGCGATCCCGTCGAGAGCGTCCCCGACGCCGCCGGCGCGCTGAGGTGGCTCCGGGGCGAGTGATGAGTTCTGGCGCCCGTCGCCGTCACAACCACGACAGGATGTCGAGGGAAGGACGAAGCGATGAGTGTGGACACGCAACTGGAGGAGCGGACCGTGGGCGAGCTCGACGAGCAGGCGTTCTCGGCGCAGGCGGAGCGGCACCGGCGCGAGCTGCACGTGCACTGCTACCGGATGCTGGGGTCGTTCCAGGACGCTGAGGACGCCGTGCAGGAGACGTTCCTGCGCGCCTGGCGTCGGCGCGAGACCTTCGAGGGGAGGTCGACGCTGCGGGCCTGGCTCTACAAGATCGCCACCAACGCCTGCCTCGACCTGCTCGACAAGCGCCGGCCCGAGCCGGCGACCGGCGGCGAGGTGATGTGGCTGCAGCCCTACCCCGACCGGCTGCTCGACGAGCTGCCCGCGGCGGACGCGGACGAGCCGGAGGTGGTCGCCGTGGCGCGCGAGACGATCGAGCTGGCGTACGTCGTCGCGGTGCAGCACCTCGCCCCGCGACCGCGCGCCGTGCTGATCCTGCGCGACGTGCTGGGCTGGCCCGCCAAGGAGGTCGCCGAGCTGCTGGGCGACTCGGTCAACTCGGTCAACAGCGCCCTGCAGCGGGCCCGGGCCGGGATGCGCGAGCACCTGCCGGCCGAGCGGCAGGAGTGGACCGGCGCCGAGGACGACGCCGACAACCGCGAGCTCGTGCGCCGGTTCACCGAGGCCAGCGTGGGCCCGGACCTCGGCGCGCTCGCCACGATGCTGCGCGACGACGTGCGCTACTCCATGCCGCCCTACGAGGGGCTCATCGTAGGGCGGGACGCGGTGGTCGCGGACTGGACGGCCAACGGCTACCCGGAGATGACCGGCCTGCGGTCCGTCGTCACGTCGGTCAACCGGCAGCCCGCGGTGGGCTACTACCTGTGGCGCGAGACGGCCGGTGCCTTCCTGCCGATCACGATCGACGTGCTGCGGATCAGCGGCGGTGCGGTCACCGAGGTCACCATCTTCGGCGAGGAGCAGTTCGCGCTGCTCGGCCTCCCGGAGCGGCTGGAGGTGGACGGCGATGAGTGACACCTCGATCGACGACACCGCGCTCGCCACGCGCGCCGGCTTCGGCGCGCGGGTGGGCAGGCTGGTCGTGGGCGGCCTCGTCGCGACGGTCGGGACGGTGGTGGTCACGACCGTCGCAGCGGCCGCGATGGAGGCGCTCGGCGTCGACTTCCGGGTCGAGGGCGGGGAGGTGATCCCGGTCTCGGGCATCGGCTTCCAGGCGGGTGTCTGGTCGCTGGTCGGCGTCGTCATCGCCGCCGCGCTGCTGCGCTGGAGCGGGCGTCCGGCGGACCGCTTCCTCCGGACCGCGGTCGTGCTGACGGCGCTGTCGCTGGTGCCGCCGGTCCTGTGGGGATCGGGCACGGACACCGTTGTCGGGCTGGTCGTGCTGCACCTGGTGGCGGCGGCCGTGATGGTCCCGGCGCTCACCCGGCTCCTGCGGAGGGTCAGCGGCCCTTCCTGAGGGCCAGCAGCACCGCGACGACGACCGCTCCGGTCCCGACCTGGTCAGCCAGGTGGACGGAGCGGTCGATGTCGTCCGTGGTGGGAGGCGGGCCGTCGCCGAGCAGGACCCGGTCCTCGACGCCGTGCGGGTAGTGGTTGCGCCCACCCAGCCGTACGCCGAGCGCGCCGGCGAAGGCCGCCTCGACCACGCCGGCGTTGGGGCTCGGGTGGTGGCGCGCGTCGCGGGCCCAGGCGCCGATCGCGGCCGTTGGCGAGCCGCCGACGACCGGGGCGAGGGCCGCGGCGAGCAGGCCGCTGAGCCGCGCGCCGGGGAGGTTGAGCAGGTCGTCGAACCGCGCGGACGCCCACCCGAACCGGCCGTAGCGCTCGCCGCGGTGGCCGACCATCGCGTCCAGCGTGTTGGCGGCGCGGTAGCCGAGCAGCCCCGGCGCGCCGAGCACCGCACCCCAGACGAGGGGCGCGACCACGGCGTCGGAGGTGTTCTCCGCGACCGACTCGACGGTCGCCCGGCTGACCTCGGCTGCGTCGAGGTGGGTCGGGTCGCGGCCGACGAGGTGGGTCAGCCGCTGCCGGGCGCCGGGCAGGTCGCCGCTGGCGAGGAGGTCGTGTACGGCGCGGGCTTCCCGGCCGAGCGAGGTGCCGCCGAGGACGGTCCAGGTGGCGGCGGCGGTGAGGAGGGTGTGCACGACGAAACGGTTGCCCGCCCGCCGCTCCGCGATCGCGCCGGTCGCCGTCACCGCGCCGACGAGCACGGCGAGGTGGACCACGCCGCGGGCGCGCGAGTCGGCGTACAGCCGCCGCTCGAGCGCTGCGGCCGCGGTGCCGAAGAGCGCGACGGGGTGGCCTCGGCGCGGGTCGCCGAACGCCCGGTCCGCGAGGTGGCCGAGCACCAGGCCGAGCGCGCGGCTGTGCCGCCGGTCAGGTGACATCCGCCAGCGCCTCCATCGCGTCCAGGAGGGGGGCGGACACCTCGGGCGGGCGCACAGCGATTCGGACCCAGGAGTCGTCGAGGCCCGGGAACGTGTCGCAGCGGCGTAGGGCGAAACCCCGGGCACGCAGGGCCGCGTGCACGCCGGCGCCGGGCCGGGCGAGGACGAACGGCGCGGTGCTCGGGACGTGCGGGATGCCCGCCTCCGTGAGGCCGTGCTGGAGGTGGTCGCGCCACGCGGCGACCCGGGCGTCGCGCACCTGCGCCTCGATCCGCGCGGCGTCGCTCGTGCAGGCGACCATTGCCGCGGCGGCCGGGGTGGAGACGGACCAGGGCGGCTGCAGCTCCCGGAGGGCGGCGACGGTGTCGGGCTCGCCGAGCACGTAGCCCGCCCGGAGCCCGGCGATGGCCCACAGCTTGGTGAGGCTGCGGACGACGAGCAGCCCGGGGACGGGCGCGTCCGCGAGGGTCTCGGCGCCGTCGTCGTTGAAGGCCTCGTCGACGACGACGAGCCGGCCGGGCCGGGTCAGGCTGCGCAGGGCGGCGGCCGGGTGACGTACGCCGGTCGGGTTGGTCGGGTTGCCGACGACCACGAGGTCGGCGTCGTCGGGGACGTGGGTGGGATCGAGGGTGAAGAGGCAGTCGATGTTCAGCGACACGTGCACGGGAGTGGTCCCGGCCGCCTGCAGGGCCACGTCGGGCTCGGTGAACTGGGGGTGCACGACGACCGGCCTGCGCCAGCGCCGGAGCCGGGCCACGAGGGTGAAGGCCTCCGCGGCGCCTGAGGTCGCGAGCACGTCGGCGGGGTCGCGGCGGTGGCAATCGGCGAGCGCCGCCTCGGCCGGCGCGGCGTCCGGGTAGCGGGCGAGGTCGGTCATCGACGCGGCGATCGCGGTGTGCAGCCACGGGGGCATCGGCGCGGGGTGGACGTTGACGGCGAAGTCGACGAGACCGGCGGTGGCCTCGCGGTCGCCGTGGTGGCGCAGGTCGCTCACCGCGCTCACCGCAGCGCTGCGGTCACCGGCACCGCGGCCGCGGCCGCCTCCGCGAACCGCGCGGCCAGGTGCGGGTGGCCGGCCCAGTGCACGTGGAGGTACGACGCGTGCAACGTCCGCGTCGCGACGCCGGCCGGGAGCGGGCCGTCCGGGCCGTCGAGCCACCATGCGGGCCGACCGCCGGGGTCGCCGAGGAGCCCGGTCCGGTGGAACTCGTGGCCGGTGGCCCGCTCGCCCGGCCGCGACAGGAGGTCGTGGCCGACGGCCCTCGCGGTGCGGTAGGACAGCGTCAGGCGCGGCGCCATCGCGGCGTCGGCACCGATCGCGCCGACCATGTGCGCCGGCTGGCCGGACGGGCCGGCGACGGTGCGGCAGAGGTAGAGCAGCCCGGCGCACTCGGCCACGGTCGGCAGGCCGCGCTGGACGGCGCCGCGGATGTCGTCGAGGAGCTCCGCGTTGGCGGCGAGGTCGAGCGCGTGCATCTCGGGGAACCCGCCGCCGAGGTAGAGCCCGGTGGTGCCCTCCGTCAGCCGCCTGTCGGTCAGCGGGTCGAGGTCGACGACCTCCGCCCCGGCGGCCTCGAGGAGCTCGACGGTCTCGGCGTAGCGGAAGGTGAAGGCCCGGCCGGCTGCGACGGCGATCCGCGCCCCCCGCCCGGGTAGTCCAGTGACCCGCGGTCGTCCGGACGGCCCATCCGCAGCCGTTTGCCACTGGACTACCCCGGCGGCGGCGTTCCACGGCCGCTCGTGCAGGTCCGGCGCCGCCGACGCCAGCCGTACGACCGCCTCGAGGTCCACCCGCTCGGCGATCTGCCCCGCCAGCCGGTCGAGCGCAGCCGCCGCGTCGCCGCGCTCGGCGGCCGGCACGAGCCCGAGGTGCCGCGACGGCGCCTCGATCCCGTCGTCGCGCTGGAGGATGCCGAGCACCGGCACCTGGTCGCCGATCGACCGGACGACCTCGTCGGCGTGACGGGCAGAGCCGGCCTTGTTGAGGATCACGCCGACCACGTCGACCGGCGGCTGCGCCCAGGTGCGGAGTCCGTGGATCGTCGCCGCGACGGTGCGCGAGGCCGACGAGATGTCGACGACCAGCACGACGGGGGTGCGCGTCACGGCGGCCACATGGGCCGTCGACGCGAAGCCGTCACCGCCGATCTGGCCGTCGTACAGCCCCATCACGCCCTCGACCACCGCGAGGTCCGCGCCGGCGGCGCCGTGGAGGAGGAGGGGTACGAGGCGCTCCTCGCCGACGAGGTGCGGGTCGAGGTTGCGGCCGGGGCGGCCGGTGGCGAGCGCGTGGTAGCCGGGGTCGATGTAGTCGGGGCCGACCTTGTGGCCGCTGACGGTGTGCCCGGCGCGGGCGAGCGCGGCCATCAGGCCGGTGGCGACGGTGGTCTTGCCGTGGCCGGAGGCGGGCGCCGCGACCATGAGGCGGGGCAGCGTCACCACTCGATGCCTCGCTGGCCCTTCTGCCCGACCTCCATCGGGTGCTTGACCTGGCCCATCTCGGTGACGAGGTTGGCGGCCTCGACGAGCCGCGGGTCGGCGTGGCGGCCGGTGATGACGACGTGCTGGCGGCCGGGCCTCTCGACCAGGGTGGAGACCACGTCGTCGACGTCGACCCAGCCCCACTTCATGGGATAGGTGAACTCGTCGAGCACGTAGAGGTCGTGCCGCTCCTCGGCCAGCGCCCGCTTGATCTCCTGCCAGCCCTCGGCGGCGTCGGCGGCGTGGTCCTCCTCGGTGCCGGCCTTGCGCGACCATGACCAGCCCGAGCCCATCTTGTGCCAGGCGACGGGCCCGCCCTCGCCGGTCTCCTCGTGCAGCTCACCGAGGCGCTCGAGGACGGTCTGCTCGCCGATGCGCCACTTGGCGGACTTCACGAACTGGAAGACCCCGATGCTGAAGCCTTGGTTCCACCCGCGCATCGCCAGGCCGAAGGCGGCCGTCGACTTGCCCTTGCCGGGGCCGGTGTGGACGACGATGAGCGGGCGGTTGCGGCGCTCGCGCGTGGTCAGGCCGTCGTCGGGGACGGTGGTCGGGACTCCCTGCGGCATCTCAGCCCCTCCAGCTCTCGAGGTGGACGGCGTCGTCGAGCGAGCGCCCCTTCCGCCAGCCGTGCCGGACCAGGTCGGGCACCTCCTGCAGCTTGCTGACCGGTCCGAGGCAGAGCCACGCCACTGGTCGTACGCCGTCGGGCAGGCCGACGAGGTCGGCGAGGAACTCCTCGCGGTAGAACGACACCCACCCGACGCCGAGGCCCTCGGCGGTCGCGGCGAGCCAGAGGTTCTGGATGGCGAGGCAGGTGGAGTAGAGGCCGGTGTCGGCGATCGCGTGGCGGCCGAGCACGTGCTGCCCGCCGCGTGCCCGGTCGTAGGTGACGACGACGCCGAGGCCCGACTCGCGGATGCCCTCGACCTTGATCCCGTCGAAGGCCTCGCGGCGCTCGCCCTCCAGCTGCTCGGCGAAGACCCGGCGCTCGGCCTCGACGTGCTCGGCGAACGTGTCTCGCGTGGCCTCGTCGGCGACGAGGACGAAGTCCCACGGCTGGCTGTGTCCGACGCTCGGCGCCTCGTGCGCCGCCTGCAGGACCCGGCGCAGGACGTCGCAGTCGACGGCCTCGCCGCAGAACTCGGCCCGTACGTCGCGCCGGCGGGCGATGACGTCGTAGAGGTCCCGGCTGGAAACGGTGAGCTCCTCGGAGGTCTCGGGGTCCCCGCGGCGTTGTTCGGGGGAGCGGAGCGGAGGAGAAGAACGTCGTGGGGTGAGTTTCATGCCACCCTCGCCACGCCCGCCAGCGCCTGGGCGCTGACCTCCGCGATCGGGAGGTGGGTGGCCCGCATGTGCGTCGCGAGCTGGCCGGCGAGGCCGAGCCGCATCGGGCCCTGCTCGCAGTCGACGACGACCGCGCTGGTGCCCTGCTCGGCGATCCACCCTGCTGCCTGTCGGCTCCTCGTCACGGCGTCCGTGCCGTGCGTCGCGCGGCCGTCGGTGATGACGATGAGCAGCGGGCGGCGCCGCGGGTCGCGCACCCGCTCGATCCGCAGCACCTCGGCCGCGGCCAGCAGGCCCTCGGCGAGGGGCGTACGCCCTCCCGCGGGCAGGTCCGCGAGCCGCTTCGCCGCGATGTCGACCGAGTGGGTCGGCGGCAGCGCGACCTCGGCCGAGTCGGCGCGGAAGGTGACGAGACCGACCTTGTCGCGGCGCTGGTAGGCGTCGAGCAGCAGGCTGAGGATCGCGGTCTTGACCTGCTCCATCCGCTTGCGCGCCGCCATCGAGCCGGAGGCATCGACGCAGAAGAGGACCAGGTTGGCCTCGCGGCCCTCGCGTCGCGCAGTGCGGAGGTCCGCCTGCTCGAACCTGATCCGCCCGTCAGTCCTGCCCCGGTTCCGCTGGTGCGGCGCGGCCGCGCGGATCGTCTCGACGAGGTGGAGCCCGCCCTGACCGGTGGGGTCGACCCCGGCCCGGCGGCCGTTGGTCGTCAGTGCGCGGGACCGCTTGCCCGACTCCCCGGCGCCCGTGCCGGTCACCTCGAACCGGCGGACCTTGTAGGGGTCGGTGGCGCCGATGACACTCTCCATCGCTGGTCGAGTAGCCCCCTCACCCTCACTCGGTGGTCGAGTAGCCCCCGAGGAACGAGGGGGCGTATCGAGACCCTGATCCTCGGTCTCACTCGGTTGATCGGCGCCGTTGCTCTCACTCGGTGGTCGAGTAGCCCCCGAGGAACGAGGGGGCGTATCGAGACCCTCCCCATCCGAGTCCGGGCCCTCACCGTCACCCTCCCCCTCCGGCTCCGGCGGAAGCGGCGGCTCGGGCTCCGGCTCCTCGTCCCCGAGGACAGCGTCGAGCAGCTCCTCGTCCAGCCCCGGCGCGTCGAAGGGGTTCCGCCGCCGCCGGTGCGGCAGCGCGAGGAGCGCGGCCTGGCGGATGTCGGCCCTCGTGACGGTGGTCCGGCCGTGCCACGCGGCGTGCGCGACCGCCGTACGCGTGGTGACGATGTCGGCGCGCATCCCGTCGACCTCGAAGGCGGCGCACACCTCGGCGACCTTCGTGAGCACCGCGTCGGTGAGCTCGACCTCGGGGAGCAGCTTGCGGGCGGCGACGATCCGGTCCGTCAGCGCGCGCTCGGCGTCGGCGTACGACGCGACGAAGGCCTCGGGGTCGGCGTCGAAGGCGAGCCGTCTGCGGACGACCTCGGCGCGCAGGCGGGGGTCACGCGGTGCGGCGATCTCGACGGTGAGGCCGAAGCGGTCGAGGAGCTGGGGGCGGAGCTCACCCTCCTCGGGGTTCATGGTGCCGACGAGCACGAAGCGGGCGGCGTGCGCGACCGAGACGCCGTCGCGCTCGACGGTCGAGCGGCCCATCGCGGCGGCGTCGAGCAGCAGGTCCACGAGGTGGTCGTGGAGGAGGTTGACCTCGTCGACGTAGAGGATGCCGCGGTGCGCGCGGGCGAGCAGGCCGGGCTCGTACTCGGCGACACCGTCGGCCAGCACCTTCGAGAGGTGCAGCGAGCCGAGCACGCGGTCCTCGGTGGCGCCGACGGGCAGCTCGACGAGGCGTACGGGCCGGGTCTCGGTCTCCGCGTCGAGCGGCCAGGTGCCGTCTGGGGAGGTGTCGCCGGGCGCGCTGGAGAACCGGTCGCCGGTGACCACCTCGATCGGCGGCAGCACGGAGGCGAGGGCGCGGACGGTCGTGGACTTCGCCGTGCCCTTCTCGCCGCGCACGAGGACACCGCCGACCTCGGGGGAGATGGTCGTGAGGACCAGGGCGAGCGTCATGTCGTCGGCCCGGTCGGCCCGGGGGGCGACGACGGCAGACAGGGGGTACTGCAGTGGCATGGGGGCTCCCGCTCTCGTTGCCAGCTCAATGGGTGGCGGGAGGCCGGTCTTCGGACTTCTCGGATCGCCATCTTCGACGTCTCGAGTCACCGCAGCGGGCCCTGTGCCGGATTCTCACCGGCTTCCCAGATTCTCCCCAGACTTCGGGGCACCTCTCGCCTTGTGCGCGTCACGATAGCGTCTGCGGTCGTGTCTGCCACTGGGGTGCCCACGGAGGTCGTGGTCGTCGGGATCGGGGCCGACGGCTGGGCCTCGCTGCCTCCGTCCTCCCGTGATCTCGTGCTCGGGGCGTCGGTGCTGTGGGGTGGCGCGCGGCACCTGTCGCTGGTGCCTTCCGTCCCGGGTCAGGAGCGGGTGCCGTGGCCCTCGCCCCTGGCTGCCTCTCTGCCTGGGCTCCTGTCGGAGTACGCCGGCCGCGCGGTCGTCGCGCTGGCGTCGGGGGACCCGCTGGTGTCGGGGATCGCCACGACGCTCCTCGACCTCGGGGCTCCGGTACGGGTGCTGCCGGCCGTGTCGTCCGTCGCGCTGGCGCGGGCTCGGATGGGCTGGTCGGCGGAGTCGTGCGTCGTGGTGTCGCTGGTGGGCCGGCCTCTTGAGCGTCTGGTGCTAGAGCTAGCACCGGGCCGTCGGATCCTGGTGCTGTCGTCGGACGCTTCGACGCCCGCTGCCGTCGCATCTCTGCTGACCTCGTCCGGCTGGGGCTCGTCGCGGCTGACCGTCCTTGGCGAACTGGGCTCGCGGTCCGAGTCATCGACTTCCGGGGTCGCGTCGTCGTGGTCGGCGGAGTCACCAGCGTTGAACGTCATCGCGATCGAGGTCTCTGGAAACGGCCTGGCGTCTTGGGCGCCTGGCCTGCCCGACGACGCGTACGAGAACGACGGTCAGCTCACCAAGCGCGACCTCCGCGCCTCCGCCCTCGCCCGGCTCATGCCCGCCCCCGGCCAGCTGCTTTGGGACGTCGGCGCGGGGGCCGGTTCGGTTGGTATCGAGTGGATGCGCGCACACTCGACCTGTCGCACGATCGCGATCGAGTCCGACCCCGAACGAGCCGCGCGTATCGGTCGGAACGCTCACACCTTGGGCGTTCCCGACCTGCAGGTCGTCGCGGGCCGGGCACCTGACGCCCTGTCCGGGCTACTGGCGCCGGATGCGATCTTCATCGGCGGCGGCGCCACCCGCGAAGGCGTCTTCGACGCCTGCCTCGCGGCGTTGAAGACCGGCGGCCACCTCGTCGTCCACGGCGTGACCCTCGAGACGGACACGCTCCTCGCCAAGGCGTTTGCCGACCACGGTGGCGAGCTCACGCGCATCAGCGTCGAGACGGCTGCGCCGGTCGGCGCCTTCACCGGCTGGACGCCAGCGCGAGCCGTCACCCAATGGGCGTTAATCAGCACCCCTTCTAGTTGAGGCACTCGACCTACGACCCTTCGCCCAGAATGGACGCCTCCCAAGACGCAGCCAGGAAGAGTGGCCCGACACATCGGACCGAGGTGCGACGCTGATCCGCTTCGTGACAGGTTCCTAGCGCCCCGCCCGTTCTTACGTCTGCCCGAAGCCGGTTCGGCCCGTCGGCTTCGCGTCCGTCGGGTTTGCTGAGCGCGAGCCTCCTCAACCAGCCTGATGCCGAGTTCGCCCCCTCGCCAACTCCGGAGTGTCGGTGCCAAGCCGAGCAGGGCCCTCTACCTTTGCTCCATGTCGTCTCAGCGTTTCACTCTCGCCCTTCGTGAACTGGATCCATCCGACTGGCGCCTATTCGAGAGGCTGTGCTCGGAGTTCTTGTCCGTCGAATTCCCAAGTCTGCGGACGATGGCTGCACCGATGGGCGACAAGGGCCGCGACGCACAGTTGTTCGTGCCAACTGAGGCCGTTAAGACCGCCTTCCAGTACTCCGTGGCGGAGGACTGGGAAGCCAAGATCAACAGGACGGCCGCTCGACTAGCAGAAACAATGCCGGAAACCACCGAGCTGGTTTACTGCACGAACCAGGTGATTGGGCCTGCCGGTGACGCGCTCGTGGAGCGGTTCCGGAAGAACCGAAAGATCGCGCTCGACATCCGTGACCGATCCTGGTTCGTCGAGCGTGAAAATTCGCACGAACAGCGCCAAATCGCCGCCGAAGAGTTGGCCAAACGTGTGGTAGATCCTTTTCTCAGTCGTAAAGGCATCACGAGCCGAACTGCGACAGCCCTATCCGAGGACGATTCGCGGCTAGCGCTGCTCCATCTTGGACTTGAGGGTTACGACGCCGAGACCGACCGCAATCTCACGAAAAGTTCGTTCGAGGCGTTAGCGCTGGCCGCGCTTCACGGCTCTAGTGCCGAGAAGGCGGTTAGTCGGGAGAATATCGTCTCGGCCGTGAAACAGTTCGTGCCAAGCGATAACGCGTCCCAAGTGGAAGCTCATATCGACGGGGCCCTGAGAAGATTGTCCGCAAAGAATGGGCGGGTGAAGTTTCTGGCGAAGACTGACGAGTATCACCTCGCCTTCGTTGAGCAAGTACGTCACCGAGAGGCACAAGCGGACTTCGTCGCAAACGAACTGCAACTCCAAGACGAGTTGACCGACGCTATCATAAAGCTTGGCTTGGCCGTCCCGGATGATGCCTGCGTCGCGCTGGCGGCAAATCTTCGTGAGGGCGTCGAGAGAGTGCTTTTCAACCGAGGTGAGGCCTTTGCGCGGGCGGTCCGAACCTCTGTGATGTCGCAGCTGGACGTAGACGAAGTGCTCTATGTGTTGACGGCGCAGGGGATCAGCGTCGAACCTCTGAGTAAGGCTGCAGCCGCGGAGGTGATGTTCTCAGTTCTGGAGGACCCCTCGCGGTCGACTCAGGCGCACCTGAACCGCCTCGCCGACGCGTACACATTGTTTGCCTTCCTGCGCCAAACCCCCGACGTTCAAAAGGTGGTCCTCAGCATCTTTTCTGACGGCGAGATATGGCTCGACTCGACCATCGTCTTGCCGCTTCTGGTCGAGACCCTTCTGGAAGACGAGGCTGAGAGACATTACACCGTGCTTTTGCGCGCCGCGGTCGATGCAGGATTCCGTCTGTACGTTACAGAAGGGATCATCGAGGAGATTGAGCGTCACCTAAACCGCTCACTTACCTTTGCTCGCACCGAATCGTCAGAATGGCGGTCGGGTGTTCCATTCGTCTACGCCGGATTTGCACTGTCGGGGCGATCGCGCGGCGAGCTCTTCGATTGGCTCTCTGAGTTCCGCGGCAGAGTGAGCCCGGAGGAAGACATCTCGGAGTATCTCGAAGAAGAGTTCAACATCCGAACTCGAAACCTGACCGCGGAGGCCGACGCAGCCCCTCAGGAGCTTCGAGGGGCCATCCAGGAAGTCTGGATGGAAGCGCACGAGCGCCGACGACAGCGAAGCGATCGTGCCGACATGGGCGTTGAGATCGCGAATCGCTTGGTTGCTCACGACGTTGAGAACAGCGTTGGAGTCATCATGCTGCGCTCGCGCGCCGCTCGATCAGGCACGGGATACCAGCAATGGTGGCTGACGCTAGACCGAATCGCCTTCTCGCTTCGCGAAGCACTGAAGGACCGCCTCTCCGGCCAGGCTCCTCAGTCTCCCGCGCTTAGCCCCGATTTCTTAGTGCAGTTGCTGCGGCTAGGACCACTCAGAACGGCAGTTGAGCGAGAACAGCGGGTGGCGCTGCCATTCGTCACCGCTCTTAGCCGGTACGACTCCATCCCGAAGGAGCTGATCGAGCTTGCGGACGAAACCCGACGTCGCTACGAGGGCCAATCGGAGCGTGTTGTGCGCCGCCGGGTTCGGGACGCGCTCAACGAGATGCGCTGGAAAGAAGGGCCGGAGGCTCGCGGTGGCGTTAAGGCCGTAGAGGCGCGGGTAAAGGCACGCCTTCAAGCCCAGGCGGAGCGGCTGTCTTGAATTGAACACAGCAATAAACTAGTGCTATCCGCCGGTTAGTCGACGCCGACCGGGCGTTCTTTTGCAACACGAGGGCGTGGTTGCTGTGAGGGCGCGGCTGGCTCTACGATCGTCCGCGGCCGAGGAGACGCCGTGCGCTTCACGCAGCGTCCGTCAGCCTGCGTCGTTTCGCCGCTTGTCGACTACGGCCTGGTTCCGGAAGCGGCGGACGAAGTGTGCCGGCCCGCTCGTCGACCAATCGACGATGGGTTCGGAGCACCCCGGCCCGCAGGGGAACCGTCGATTCTTGAACGCCAAGTATGATTACGGCCTCCGGCAACCGCACCGAACCGGGGCTTGCGTTGAAGTTGGTGGCATCGGAACCGCCCATCCACCGGCGAAGTCATTCGACTTTCGATGTCGCATTCGCGGTCCATGTCGGTCGAGCGGTTCCCCAGCTCTCGCTCTGCGAAGAATCAGTCGGACTAGCCAACTTTGGAAGGTGTTCAAGCACCTGGTTTACTGCCACGACTGCGATCGCGGCAATGACTCCCAACCACGTCCAATACGCCAACCAAGATTCAAGGCCGCCGTTGGCGGCGCCGTACAGCACGACCGCCTCCATGAGCGCCAGGTACGGCGCCAACGCGACGTTGTAGAAGGGATCCCAGATCCGAACCCCCGAACGCGTGGTCACCTCACGGCCGGGAATGACCGCGACTAGCCAGAAGACCGGAAGTACTTGGGCGACGAGAGCGCACATGCCCCTGTCCATCTGGCGAAACGCTGGCAGTATGAGACCGCCGCCGAGGAACCAGTCATAACCGCGAAGCCACCACTCGAGCAGGTCCATGCGACTACTCTGGTCCATTCGGCCCGCGAGCGCGTCGCTATTGTCATGTCGACTTCTCCGGTCGGCCGAGCGTGTGCCCGCGACCTCCGGACTCCTGAGGAGTCAGTGACGGTTAGGGATAGCCCATTCCGCCGCCTGGCGGCGCGGCTGGCCATCGGGCGTGCCGGAATCCGAGTGGGCGTTCAGTCGTTCTGTTGGTTGGCGTGCTGAACGTTTTCGATCAACCATGTTGCGATCACCGCGGTGAGCGATCCCACGAGCGCGATGCCGACGAGCATGAGCCCAACCGCGATGAACCGGCCTTGAGTCGTCACGGGGAAGTGGTCGCCGTAGCCGACCGTGGTGACGGTGGTGCAGGCCCACCACAGCGCGTCTCCCGCAGTCGTGATGTTGGCATCGGGGGCGTCCCGTTCTGCGTCAAGCACGGCGAGTGCTCCGAGCGAGACCGCGAAGAGAGCCGAGCCCGCGACGTAGACCGCGACCTTCCCCGCGAGTCCACCGACCGCTGATCGGTTGATGATCCGAGCAAAGGCCAAGAGCCTCAGTAGGCGGAGGGGCCGAAACATTGGCGCGGCGATGAGCACTACGTCGTACCAATGGCGCAGTGCATAGGAGCGACGCCGGTCCGATAGCGCGAGCCGGATAACGAAGTCGATTGTGAACGCCAGCCAGACGGTCCAGGAGGCGTAGAAGAAGAACGTTGCGAGGTCTGGGTGGAGGTCGGGATTGAGAATCGGCCATGCGTACGCGACGAGGAAGGCCCCCGCGAGCAGGAGCAACGGAACCTCGCTCGTCTTCTCCCACGTCTCCACGCGGCTGAGTTCCCGAGACACGGCTGCACGCTACTCCGGAGCGACCGCACGGTTGAGTAGATCCGTCCAGCGGGCGCAGGCGGCGATCTCAGATTTCGTTCATCCGCTCCACGCTTGCAGTGCACAGTCCGGCGAGCGCGCCCCGCCGCAGCCACCTGCGGTAGTTCTCAGGTTGTTGACCCTGAGAGCCACCGAGCAGGCGCGTCCTTCCACCGTGTCGGCGGTCCTAAAATGGGGCGTTGCCCCGGCCGCCGTGAGGTCTTGCCCCGCCGCCGCCGTCGCCGCCAGTCCTTTGGGGGGATTCGCCTCAAACCGACAACGGCGCGGCCCTCGCTCGGATTAAATTGACACCCACGTCGTCTCTGGAGTCTCAATGCCGAAGCACCACCCCTACTCCCGTCTCGAGTTCAGGCGGCGGCTGAGGGCCTGGCTTCTGCGCAACCTCAAGCTTGTCGCCGGCCTGACCGGCGCCCTTGTCCTGTCAGTCGGTTTTCTCGCTGGGTTACTGCTGCTCACCGCTCCGGATTCTCGCCTGTCGTGGTGGCTGCTCGGCGCGGTGCCCACTGCCCTGGCGGCCGGATATCTGCACCTTCTCCACACGGCGTTCCTGGCGCATGACTCCGAAGCCATCTGGCACGTTCGAGGTGCGGGGCGAGGACAACACTCGTGACGAGTTGCGGCGGGCCAAGCGGAAGAAGCTCGTGTGGGGTTGGATCGACAGCTTCGGCCTGCAGGCCGGCGACATCGACCATCTCGTCGTGACCCGCAGGGGCGGCCTGGTGGCTGTCGACTCGAAGTGGCGGAGCCGGGTTGATGACGCGACCGAGATGGCGCGGGCGGCGCAGAAGGTACGACTGCGGGCCGAGGCGTTGACCCGCGATTTCCTCAAGGGCGATTCGCGAGGCAGCCGACGCGCGAAGGTCAATCCGCTCAGTGTCACCTCGGTCGTCGTCCTGTGGGGCCCCGCTCAGCATGGCATTCCAGACGGCGCGAGCATCGACGGAATCGAGTTCATTGCCGGCAGGAAGCTCGTGCACTGGCTACGACGCCTCGACGGCGAGCATGTCGACGAGGCTGCGGCCGACGACGTCCTTCGACAGCTGGAAGCGCGCCGCGCCTCGACCAAGAGCCGAAGCGCTGCATCGTCGTGAACAGCGCCGCCGGACCCCCCACGGCCCGGCGGCGTACTGCAGCAGACCTCACCCGCGCTTCGCCGGCGAGAAGATCAGCACCGTGAACACCACCGTCACCACGACTCCGGCAGCGACGAGGACCTTGAGCGCGGCCGGAACGTCGACGAAGAACGCGGGCAGTGAGGTCAGGGTGACGATGATCAGGCTGGCGGCGGTCAGGCGGGCGGCGGGGCGGCTGCCGGTGCGCCAGGCCATGACGCCACCGACGAGGGCGACGGCGGCGAGGACCGTGCAGACCCAGAGGATCGCCATCGGCGGACCGTCCTCCCCGTTGGGAGTCGGCATGAAGGCGCTGGGCAGGTTCGTCAGCGCGTAGAAGATCGCGATGCCGAGGCCGACCTTGTTCTTGGTGCTCCAGGTCGCGGTCGGGGAGGTGGCGGCGGGTGCGGTGGTGGTCATCAGAAGCTCCTTGGTCGGGTGGTGGTGCTTCCAGAGTCGTGGCGCGCCCGCCGGCGGGCATCGGCGTACATTCCCCATCATCGAGGACGACTCCCGGCTCGGGTAGGTGCAGGATCCCGGGCCAAAGGCGCCCCGAGGCGGGACGATGAGCACATGAGCCCGATCCGCGTCGTCCTGGTCGACGACCACCCGGTCGTCCTCGGCGGATTGCGCGCGCTGCTCGAGTCGCTGCCGGACTTCGAGGTGGTCGGGACGGCGACCGACGGCGAGGCGGGCGTGCGCGAGGTCGTGCTGACCAAGCCGGACGTCGTGCTGATGGACATCCGGATGCCGGGGATCGACGGCCTGGAGGCCACGCGCCGGATCCGGGAGAGCACGAGCGGCGTACCGGTCCTCGTGCTCACCATGTTCGACGACGACGACACGGTGTTCGGGGCGATGCGCGCGGGCGCCCAGGGCTACCTGCTCAAGGGGGCTGACCAGGCGGAGATCGATCGGGCGATCCGGGCCGTCGTCGCAGGGGAGGCGATCTTCAGCCCGGGCGTCGCCCAGCGGGTGCTCGGCTACTTCGCCGTACCACCGCCGGTGGCCGAGCCGTTCCCCGAGCTCACCGCTCGCGAGCGCGAGGTCCTCGACCTGATGGCCGCCGGCGAGCGCAACCAGGCCATTGCGGACCGGCTCTTCCTCTCACCGAAGACCGTCGCCAACCACATCTCCTCGATCTTCGTGAAGCTCGCCGTCGCCGACCGGTCCGCCGCCATCGTGCGTGCGCGGCGCGAGGGGCTCGGCGGGTCATGACGCCCGTCCTCGCGGCCACGGCCTTCCTCGGCGTGGTGACGACGGCGTCGGGCTGGTTCATCCGGCAGAGTGGCCGGTCTCTGTGGTCTGCCGCCTGCCTGGTGCTCGGTGGCATCACGCTGCTCCTCGGGTGCGCGGCCGTCGTGCTCGACCTGGACGGGGTCCCCTCGCCGGTCCTCCGGCTGGCCGGCTGCCTGCTGCTCCCGCTCGCCGTGCTGGCGTACCCGCGCCTCTCCTGGCGCGAGCCGGTCTCCTTCGTGCTCCTCGTGGTCGTCATCGGCGCGGGAGTGCTGAGCGTCGCCTGGGAGGACGCGTTCGGGCTGATGGGGTTCGTCCTCGTCGGCGCACTGCTGGTCCACGTGTGGTGGGCGCTCGAGCAGGGCGACGTCGAGGACCGCCGCGCGCTGACGTGGAGCTCGCTGGCCTGGATCGGCGCCGGGCTCGCGGCGGCGTTCGTCGCCTTCCTCAGCGAGTCGGCGGGCGTTGTGGAGTTTCCCGACCTCGACGCCGCCTTCGTCGCCGTCATGGCGCTCGGCCCGGCCGCGATGGTCGTCGGCGTGGTGCGCCCCGAGGTGGTCGACGTACGCGGTCTCGTGACGCGCGCCGTCGTGGCGGCGACCGTCGTGGTGGCGTACGTCGCCGTCGCGGTCGGGCTCACCTCGGCGGTCGAGGCGGCCCGCGGCCGTTCCCTGGAGGCCACCCCGACGATCGTGCTGTGCGCGGTGCTCGCCTTCGGGGTGCGGCCGCTGCAGGTGATGCTGCGCGGCGTCGTCGACCAGCTGCTCTTCGGCGACCGACCCGACCCGCTGGCGGCCGCGACGTCGCTGGCGGACCGGATCGGTGACGACCCGGCGCTCGCGCTGGACGCCGTGCGCGAGGCGCTGGTGCTGCCATACGCGAGCATCCGTGCCGGCGGGGAGGTGCTGGCGTCGTCGGGGACAGCGGTCACGCACACGCGGGTGCTTCCGTTGCGGCTGGGCGACGACGAGGTGGGCGAGGTCGTCGTCGGCCTGCGGGCCGGGGACTTCGGGCTGTCGGCCGCGGACGAGGACGTGCTGCGGATCGTCGCGCCCCTGCTGGCGCAGACCCTGCGTGCGCGGCAGATGAGCCGGGACCTGCAGAGGTCGCGCGAGGCCGTCGTGGCCGCCGTCGAGGAGGAACGACGCCGGCTGCGGCGCGACCTGCACGACGGCCTCGGGCCGACGCTCAGCGGCGTCGCGTTCGCGACCGACGCCGCGCGCAACCAGGTGCGGTCCGACCCCGACAAGGCCGACGCGCTGCTCGTGCAGCTCCGCGCCGACACTGCCGAGGCGATCACCGAGATCCGCCGACTCGTCGACGGCCTGCGGCCGCCGGCGCTCGACGAGCTCGGGCTCGAAGGGGCGATCCGGCAGCACGCGGCGACCCTGCACTCGGCCGCTGGCACGCCGCTGCCGGTGACGGTCCGGGTGCCCGAGCCGCTGCCCGCACTGAGCGCGGCCACCGAGGTGGCGGCGTACCGCATCCTCGTCGAGGCGCTGACGAACGTCGTACGCCACTCGGCCGCGTCGCACGCCGACGTGTCGCTCCACGTCGAGGACCATTCGCTCGTCCTGGCGGTGCGCGACGACGGCGGGTCTGCGAACGGCTGGACCCCGGGCGTCGGGATCACGTCGATGCGCGAGCGGTCGCTGCAGGTCGGCGGGACGCTGACGGCGTACGCCACGCGCGACGGTGGGCTGGTGGAGGCGGCGATCCCGCTGGGGCCGTCGGGGTGAGGCTCGGTAGTTCTCCATCACCCCCCACGGCAGCGGCACGACGTACCACTCCTCGACGTCCTGGACGGCTGGCGTCGCGCGGACGCCGGTGACCTTCTCGCTCATCGCCTGGGCGACTGCGGACCAGTCGGCCGTCTCCACCATGCGACCCTCGAGGTCGTCCCACGCGAGGGCAGCGAGGTCGCGCACCTCGGCCGGGATCTCGTCGAGGCTGTCGACGAAGGCGTACTCCGCTCATGCCCGGACGCGGTCGGCCGTGTAGAGCCAGGACTCCGCGCCGTCGCGGGCGAGGGCCCAGCCGACGAGGATGACCGCGGCTTGCTTGAGCCCCGCCTCCTCGACCTGGTCGGCGATGTCGGCGAGCGTGGCGCGGAGGACCAGCTCCTCCGGCTGTGAAGCGCGGTGGACGACGACGGCGGGGCAGTCGGCGCCATACTCGTCGACCAGCGACGCCGCGAGCTCGCGGGTGCGGGTGATGGCGAGGTGGAGGACGAGCGTCGCGCGCGTCGCCGCGAAGGCGGCGAGTGACTCGGTCGCCGGCATGGCCGTCGAGCGGGCTTGCGTCCGGGTCAGGACCACCGACTGCGCGACGAGCGGGACGGTGAGCTCGCGGCCGACGGCGGCGGCAGCGGCGGCGTACGCCGGGACTCCCGGACACACGTCCCATGCGACGCCCGCCGCGTCGAGGCGGGCGGTCTGCTCCGCGAGGGCGGAGTAGAGGGACGGGTCGCCGGACGTGAGGCGGACGACCTCGAGCCCCTCGGCAGCGGCATCGACCATGACGGCGGTGATCTGGTCGAGGTCGAGGCGCTGGGTGTCGACCTGGCGGGCGTCGGGGCAGTGGGAGAGAACGTCGGAGTCGAGGTAGGTGCCCGGGTAGAGCACGACGTCGGCGGCCGCCAGCAACGACGCCGCGCGCAGGGTGATGAGGTCGGCCGCACCCGGGCCGGCGCCGACGAAGTGGACGGTCACTCCACGAACCTCGGCGTCCAGACTTGGCCGGCCGCGGTCACGGTGGTCGACGAGGCGCCGACGATGAGCAGGCACTTCATGTCGACCGTGTCGGCCTCGAGCTCGGCGAGGGTGGTCACGGTCAGCGACTCCTCGTCGCGGCCGACGTCGCGGCCGACCACCACCACCGTGTCGGGGCTGCGGTGCTCGAGGAACAGCTTCTGCAGGTCGGCGACCTGGGTGGTGCGGCTGCGCGAGGCGGGGTTGTAGACCGCGAGCACCATGTCCGCCTCGGCGATCGCGCGCAGACGTCTCTCGATCACCGGCCACGGCTTGAGCCGGTCGCTCAGCGACACGACCGCGAAGTCCGCGCCGATCGGGGCCCCGGCCTTGGCCGCGACGGCCTGGACGGCGCTGACGCCGGGGAGGACCTCGACGGGTACGTCGGGGTAGTCGGCGGCTGCCTCGAACACGGCACTCGCCATCCCGAAGACTCCCGCGTCGCCACCGGACACGACGGCCACGCGCTCGCCGCGCTGGGCGAGGTCGAAGGCGAGGCGGGCGCGGTCGACCTCGACCGTGTTGCCGGAGGCGTGGCGGGTGAGGCCCTCGCGCTGGGGGACGCGGTGGACGTAGGGGGCGTAGCCGACGACGTGGTCGACGTTGCTGAGCGCCTCGGCGGCCTCGGGGGTGAGCCACGTGTCCGGGCCGGGGCCGAGGCCGATCACGCGAAGGGTGGCGGGTCTCGATACGCCCGCTCGTTCCTCACGGGCTGCTCGACCGGCGAGGGAGGAGTCCGACGAGGTCCTTCGGCCGTGGGGGTCCTCCGCGACGCTGTCGCCCGGGACGACGATCAGCGAGAAGTACGGCACCGATGCGGGGTCGACGTCGACCACGGGCATCCAGCGCTCGGCGGGCATCGAGGCGCGCTCGACGTACAGCGCATGCTCGAGGCGCCCGGCCTGGCGCAGCGCGTCGACGACGCCGGGGAAGGTGCGGCCGAGCTTCATGATGATCGCGCCGTCGGTGTCGGCGAGGCGGCGGGCCAGCTCGGGGACCGGGAGGGTGCCGGGCAGCACGGTGAGGACGTCGGTCTGGCGCACCAGCGGCGAGGCGAGGACGGCGGTCGCGGCGGCGAAGGCAGGCACGCCGGGGACGACCTCGGTCTCGAAGCGCGGGGAGAGGCGGTCGTGGAGGTACATGAAGGAGCCGTAGAACAGCGGGTCGCCCTCGGCCAGCACGACGACCGTCCGCCCGGCCTCGAGGTGGGCGCTCAGCCGCGCGGAACACTGCTCGTAGAACTCGGCCATCGCCCCGGCGTACCCGCCCGGGTGCGCGGTCGGGCCGGTCGTGACGGGGTAGCGGAGCTCCTCCTCGATCGCGCCGGCCGGGATGAGGTCGACGGCGATCGTGCGCGCGTTGGAGGTCTTGCCGACGCCGGCGTGGAAGGCGATCACGTCGGCGGACCCGATGAGCCGCGCTGCCTTGAGGGTGATCAGCTCGGGGTCACCGGGGCCGAGGCCGACGCCGTAGAGCCGCCCGGGCAGCCGCCCGATCACTCCCGCTCCTGGGCCAGCGCGTTGAGGGCGGAGGCGGCCATCGCCGAGCCGCCGCGGCGGCCGCGGACGGTGAGGAAGGGGACGTCGATCGGAGCCTCCTCGAGCGCCTGCTTGGACTCGGCGGCGCCGATGAAGCCGACGGGTACGCCGACGATGGCGGCCGGTCGCGGCGCCCCGTCGAGCAGCATCTCGAGGAGGTGGAAGAGCGCGGTGGGGGCGTTGCCGATCGCGACGACCGCACCGTCGAGGCGGTCGGCGAGGAGGGACAGCGCGGCGGCGGAGCGGGTGGTGCTCATCGTCCGCGCCAGCGCCGGGACCTCCGGGTCGCGCAGCGCGCAGAGGACGTCGTTGTCGCGCGGGAGGCGGGCGCGGGTGACGCCGCTCGCGACCATGTGGGCGTCGGTGATGATCGGCGCGCCGGCCTTGAGCGCCGTACGCGCTGCCGCAACGAGCCCCGAGTGGACGACGAGGTCGCGGGTGAGGTCGGTCTGGCCGGTGCCGTGGACCATGCGGACGGCGATGCGCTCGGCGTCGGCGGGCAGGTGGTCGAACGACGCCTCCCGGCGGATCGTCGCGAACGACTCGTCGTAGATCGCGGCGCCGTCATCGACGTAGTCGTAGCGGCGCGGCGGGCGCGCGGGAAGGCTCATCACTGCTCCTCGGGGTTCTCGCCCCTGGTCGGCGGGTACGTCGCGCGGGCAGTGTCTGGCTGGTCCCCCCGATAGGGCTGGAGGGAGTGACAGTGGCGGAACCGCCCCGGACTCGCACCGGGTTCCTGCGTCGCGTGACGGGGGCAGCCTAGGGCAGTCCCTGTCCGGTGTCGCCGCTGGTGACTAGGGTCCGGACATGGACATGATCAGGAGCGCGCAGATCGCCGAGGCCGGGCTGACCGACTGGCGCAAGCTGGCCCAGGGCCTGCACGCCCGCTACGTCGTGGACGACTTCGCCGGGGCCGTGCGTTTCGTCGCCGCCGTCGGCGAGGCCGGCGACGCGGTCGGCCACCACCCGCGCGTCGTGATCGGCCGCGGGCACGTCGACCTCGAGCTGGTCACGCCCGACGCGATCTACCGCGACGACGACGGCACGGAGTACGTCGTCGAGTGGCCGACGCAGCAGGACGTCGACCTCGCGCGCCGGATCTCCGAGGTCGCCGCCGAGCATGGCCTCCTCGCCGACCCGGCCGCCGTGAGCGAGATCGAGCTGGGGCTCGACACCGCGCAGTCGGCGACGATCGCGCCGGTCTGGGCGGCGCTGCTGACCGGGGACGGTGACTCCGTGGGTCGCGGGTCGCCCGGCGACGAGGTCCGCGACGCGACGGTGCGGGTGCCGAACCTGTGGTTCGACGACGGCGCGTCCGACTCGTCCGAGGGTCAGCGGTTCCACCTCGAGGTCTATGTCGCGGCCGAGGCGCGCGAGCAGCGGATCGCTGCTGCGGTCGCCGCGGGCGGGACCGTCGTGGACGACAGCGATGCGCCCGGGATGACGGTCATTGCCGACCAGGACGGGAACCGGGGCGTGATCTGCGTGGACGTGGCGGCGGCCGGCTGAGGGGTCTCGATACGCCCGCTCGTTCCTCGCGGGCTACTCGACCAGCGAGTGAGCTGGGGTCTCGATCAGCGAGGGACCGAGCGACAGGAGGGACTTCCACGGGGTGACGACCAGCTGCTCCCCGAGCGTGCAGGCAACGTTCCTCTCGACGACACCGCCCTCGATCGGCACGTGCGCGACTCCTGGCACCACCTCGCCGTACGCCGGCGGGCCCGACGACACGAGCGCCCGCGGGTCCGGCTCCTGCGACGGCCTGAAGCCCGGCACCTCGTCGACGTGCCACGCCGCTCCGCGGACCTCCTGGAAGTCCTGCGCCAGCTCGGTCAAGGCAGCGGCCGCCTCGGACAGCGGGACCACCGGTCCCCAGCGGTCGCTGCCGACCCGCAGCTGAGCGGTGTCCTCGGACAGCGCGACCAGTCCCAGATCGGTCGAGCGGGAGGTGAGGTCGCCGCGGCCGTCGTCGAGGACGAGCAGGAACCGCCCCGACAGGTCGGCGAGCGACGGCGTCGCGCACATCCGCTCGTCCAGCTCGCGGGTGATCGGCCGCAGGTCGGCGCGGCCGCCCACCAGCCCGGTCAGCGGCGAGACGAGGACGTTGCGGACCAGCTCGTGCGCCGGGTGCGGGAGCAGGCCGGTCGCGCGGATCGCCTCGACCACCTCGTCCGGCAGGGCGCCGTCGATCGACGGCAGCGCGCGCAGCTGGAGGTTGGCCCGCTTGGTCAGGTGCACCCGCCCGTCGCCGTACGTCTCGGCGACGTCGAGCAGCGAGGTGAGCGTCGTACGGCCGAGGTGACCGCCCGGCAGCCGCAGCCGCACGAGCGCGCCGTCGTCGGCCGGCCAGGGGCGCAAGACGCCCGGGCAGAGGTCGCCTCGGGTCCGGTCGGTCATGGGGCGAGATCTTGGCACGGCCCTGGTTTCGACTTCCTCGTTCCTCGTTCCTCGCTGCTCAACCAGCGGTGGAGGGTCAGACGAGAGACCGGCTAGGCTCGCGGCACCACTCCGCGTGGGACCCAGGAACCCGGTGCAAGCCCGGGGCGGTTCCGCCACTGTGAGGCCTGCCGAGCGCAGGCCGTAGCCAGACACTGGCCCACGCGGATCCCATCACGAGGGGCGAGAACCCCGAGGAGGATCCGTGCGGATCGCGCTGTTGCCGAAGACCGTCCTGTCCGTCACCGCTCTGCTCGTCCTGAGCGGTTGCGCCGGGGCTCCGGAAGCGGACAGCGCGTCCGATACGGGCCCGGCCGACACGAGCGGCGGCGCGTCGATCTTCCCCGTCGAGGTCACCAGCTGCGCCCGCACCACGACGCTGGCCGCGCGACCGCGACGGGCCGTCACCCTCAACCAGGGCGCGACCGAGGTCGCCCTCGCCCTGGGCGTCGAGGACCAGCTGGCCGGCACCGCCTACCTCGACGACGCCGTGCCGGCGAAGTGGCAGGCGGCCTACGAGTCGGTCGACGTGCTTGCGAAGGAGTATCCCTCCCGCGAGGACCTCCTCGCGGCCCAGCCGGACTTCGTCTACGCGTCCTACGGCAGCGCCTTCGACGCCAAGGTGGCCGGTACCCGCGACGAGCTCGACGCGGCGGGCACGCCGTCGTACCTCTCGCCCTTCGGCTGCGAGGAGGCCGCCGACCGTCCCGAGCCCTCATTCGACGCGGTCTGGGACGAGGTCGAGTCGGTCGCCACCGCCTTCGGCGTCCCCGAGCGGGCCGAGGAGCTCGTCGCCGAGCAGCAGGCGCTGCTCGACGGGATCGAGGAGAGCGCGGCGGGCACGGGGCTCGACGTCCTCTGGTTCGACTCCGGCGACCGCACGCCGTACGTCGGCGCGGGTGGCGGCGGGCCGCAGCTCGTGCTCGACGCGGTCGGCGCGAGCAACGTCTTCGGTGGCCTCGACGACGGCTGGGCCGACGGCACGTGGGAGAAGGTCGTCGCCGCGAACCCCGACGTGATCGTGCTCGCCGACGCCTCCTGGTCCAGTGCCGAGGACAAGATCGACTACCTGGAGGCCGACCCGGTGCTCCGGCAGCTCGACGCCGTCGCCGCCGAGGTGTACGTCGTCGTCCCCTTCTCGGAGACCACACCGGGGGTGCGTCTCGCCGACGGCGCCGCCTCGGTCTCCGACCAGCTCCTCGAGCTCGCCGCCGCACGGTGACCCGGACCCTGGGTCGCCTCGGCACCCTCGCCCTCGGGCTGGTGGTGCTCGGGGTCGCCATGGCGGTGTCGCTCGGGGTGGGAGCGGTCCCCGTCCCTGTTCCGCAGGTGCTGGAGGTCGTCGGCCGACGGATGCACCTCGGCGACTTCGACGTCGCGCTCTTCCACGACCAGATCGTGTGGCAGCTGCGGATGCCGCGCGTGCTGGGTGCGGCCGCGGTCGGCGCCGCGCTCGCGCTCTGCGGAGCGGTGCTGCAGTCGCTGACCCGCAACGACCTCGCCGACCCCTACCTCCTCGGCATCTCCGGGGGTGCGGCCGTCGGCGCGGTGACGGTCATCGTGCTCGGCGTGCCCTTCGCCGGCCTCGTCGGCTCGGCTGCGGTCGCGGGGGCCGGCTTCGCGGGAGCGCTGGCGGCGCTGCTCGCCGTGCTGCTGCTCGCCGCCGGCCGGTCGGGCAGCCTGCCCCCGACCCGCACGATCCTCGCCGGCGTCGCCGTCGGCCAGGTCTGCGCGGCCTACACCGCCTTCCTCGTCATCGTCAGCGGCGACAGCCAGGCCGCACGCCGGGTGCTGTCGTGGACCCTCGGCTCCGTCGCGGGGCTGCGGTGGGAGTCGTCGGTGTTCCTCGCCGTCGTCGCGCTCGTCGCCACGGTCGGCATCGTCGCCCTGGCCGACCAGCTCGACGCCTTCGCGTTCGGGGAGGTGTCCGCCCGCTCGCTCGGCGTCGACGTGACCCGGCTGCGCTGGCTGCTGCTCGTCGGCACGGCCCTGGTCACCGCATGCCTCGTGGCGTACGCCGGCCTGATCGGCTTCGTCGGGCTGGTCGTGCCCCACATGGTGCGGCTCGTCACCGGTCCCGGCCACCGGCTGCTGCTGCCGATGTGCGCCGTCGTCGGCGCGATCACGCTCGTGCTCGCCGACACCGTCGCGCGGTCGGTCGTCGAGGGGCAGGAGGTGCCGCTCGGCGTCGTCACCGGCGTCGTCGGGGCGCCGTTCTTCGCCTGGCTCCTGCGCCGCGGGAGGCACCATGCCTGACGCGCACGGCGTACGCCTCGAGGTGCGCGGCGCGGCCTGGCGGGCCGGCGGCCGCGACATCGTCCGTGACATCGACCTCATCTGCGAGCCCGGCACGGTCACCGGGCTCCTCGGGCCCAACGGGTCGGGCAAGACCACGCTGATCAACCTCGTCGCGGGCCAGACCCGGCCGGCCGCGGGCGACGTCCTGCTCGACGGCCGCGACCTCCACGCCCTGCCACCGCGCGAGCGCGCCCGGCTGGTGGGGCTGGTCGAGCAGCAGGCGTCGACCACGCTCGACCTCACCGTCCGGCAGGTCGTCGAGCTCGGCCGGATCCCGCACCGCACCGGGCGTCTCGCTGTCTTCGACACCCCGCCGGGCGAGCGCGAGGCGGTCGACGAGGCGCTGCGCTTCGCCGACGTCGCCGAGCTGGCCGACCGCAGCTGGCAGACACTGTCGGGCGGTGAGCGCCAGCGCACCCAGCTGGCCCGCGCGGTGGCCCAGCGACCGGCCGTGCTGCTCCTCGACGAGCCCACCAACCACCTCGACCTCGGCCACCAGCTCGACTTCCTCGACCGCGTCCGCGGGCTCGGCCTCACCACCGTCGCGGCCCTGCACGACCTCGAGTTGGCCGCCGCCTACTGCGACCGGCTCGCGGTCCTCGACGCCGGCCGGCTGGTCGCCGCCGGCCCGGTGCACGAGGTGCTCACCTCGGCGCTGATCGCCGACGTCTACGGCGTCGACGCCACTGTCGAGCCGCACCCGGTCCACGACCGGCCGCACGTGCGCTGGAACGGACCCCGGCGGGAGGTGCGCATGTGAGCGCCCACGACCTCCTCGTCGGGATGTCGGCCCTCGAGGTCGCCGAGCACGCGCGCCTCGCCGACGCGGCGAGCCGCCTCGGCGGCAGCGTCGGCTACCTCCAGCTCGGCGACCCGTCCCTCTCCGCCGAGCTCACCCGGCTCGCCGACGCCGGCGCGACGACGATCTCGCTCGCCGGCGTCAGCCTCGGCACGCACGCCCCGGCGCAGTCCTGGCTGCGGCGCGTGGCCGGTCACTGGTGGCGCGAGCGCGACGGCGTACGCCCCGACGTGCGGGTCGCCACCGCGGTGCTGCGCAACGACCTCGACGGCCACGACCCGGCCACGCTGCGCGGCCTCCTCGACCTCGCTCGACCGATCACCGGGAACGAGGCGGCGCTGGCGTCGTCCGCGTGGGACGCCGTCCCCGGCCACCGGCACCAGGTGCTGGTGTGCCGCGGGCCCCGCTGCACCGCCGCCGGCTCCGACCGGACCGCTACTGCGCTCGGCCGGCTCCTCGCCGAGCACGGGCTCGGTGACGACGACGTGCTCGTCACCCAGACCGGCTGCCAGTTCCCCTGCAACCACGCACCCGTCGTCAGCATCCAGCCCGACGACGTCTGGTACGGCGGCGTGGACGCCGCCGTCGCCGAGGACCTCGTCTCCCAGCACCTCGTCGGCGGGACGCCCGTCGACGGCCACCGGCTCGCCCGCACCCGCGCAGCGGCCACCACCCCGACCACCACCCCGACCACCGCACCGCCCGTCACCCCGGAGGACCCGTCATGACCCGGATCGCGCTCCTGTCCACGTCCGACACCGACCTGCTCAGCGCGCGGGCGTCGGGTGCGGACTACGTCCTCGCCAACCCGGCGCGGCCCGGCCACCAGTCGATGGCCGAGGTGATCGAGGGCTGCGACCTCGTCGTCGGCCGGCTCCTCGGGTCGCCGCAGGACCTCTGCTCCGGCTTCACGCGCGTCGCCGCGACCGGCATGCCCGTCGTCGTCCTCGGAGGCGAGCAGACCCCGAGCGCCGAGCTGATGGAGCTGTCGTCGGTGCCGATCGGCGTCGCCGCCGAGGCGCACCGCTACCTCGCCGAGGGCGGCCCGGACAACCTCGCCCAGCTGCACGCCTTCCTCTCCGACACCGTGCTGCTGACCGGCGAGGGGTTCGCGCCGCCGGCGGTGCTGCCGCAGTGGGGGTTCGCGGAGCGGCCGGCGGTCGACGAGGACCTGCCGCGGATCGGGGTCCTCTACTACCGGGCGCACGAGGCGAGCGGCAACACCGCCTTCGCCCACGCCCTTGCCGACGCGGTGGACGCGACCGGCCACGCGGTCGGCGTACCCATCTTCGCCGGCTCGCTCCGCTCCGCGCCCGACGAGCTCTACGAGGCGTTCGGCACGCTGGACGCGCTGATCGTGACCGTCCTCGCGGCCGGCGGCAGCGTGCCGTCGAGCGCGAGCGCCGGCGGGGACGACGAGTCGTGGGACGTGGCGCGGATGTCGGCGCTCGACATCCCGATCATCCAGGGCCTGTGCCTGACCTCGAGCCGCGCCGAGTGGGAGGCCTCCGACGACGGTGTCAGCCCGCTCGACTCGGCGACGCAGATCGCCATCCCGGAGTTCGACGGCCGCATCATCACCGCGCCGTTCTCCTTCAAGGAGGTCGACGCCGACGGGCTGCCGCACTACGTCGCCGACCCCGAGCGCTGCGCCCGCGTCGCCGGCATCGCGGTGCGGCACGCGCGCCTGCGGACGACCCCGAACGCCGAGAAGAGGCTCGCCCTCGTGCTCTCGGCCTACCCCACCAAGCACGCCCGCATCGGCAACGCCGTCGGCCTCGACACCCCGGTCTCGACCATCCGGCTGCTCCAGCGGCTGCGGGCGGAGGGGTACGACCTGGGGTCGGAGAACGTGGTGACGGACATCCTGGGCCGGGACGCGAGCGACACCGAGAAGGGGGACGCGCTGATCCACGCCCTCATCGCCGCCGGCGGCCAGGACGAGGAGTGGCTGACCCACGCGCAGCTGACGGACGCGCACGTGCGGATCACGCCGGAGCAGTACGCCGCCTGGACCCGCGACCTCCCGCAGGACATCCGCGACGCGATGGTGGAGGCGTGGGGGCCGGGCGTCGGGTCGCTCTTCGTCAACGACGCGGGCGAGCTCGTCCTCGCCACGGTGCGGGCCGGCAACGTCGTCCTGCTCATCCAGCCGCCGCGCGGCTTCGGGGAGAACCCGATCGCGATCTACCACGACCCGGATCTCGCGCCGACGCACCACTACCTCGCCGCCTACCGCTGGTTGGACTGTGCTGTCGAGGAGGGGGGCTTTCAGGCGGACGCGGTGGTCCACCTCGGCAAGCACGGCTCGCTGGAGTGGCTGCCCGGCAAGAACGCCGCGCTGTCGGCGAGCTGCGGCACCGACGCGGCGCTCGGCGACCTGCCGCTGGTCTACCCGTTCCTGGTCAACGACCCGGGCGAGGGCGCGCAGGCCAAGCGCCGCGCGCACGCCACGATCGTCGACCACCTCGTGCCGCCGATGGCCCGCGCGGAGTCGTACGGCGACATCGCCCGCCTCGAGCAGCTCCTCGACGAGCACGCCAACATCGCCGCGATGGACCCGGCCAAGCTGCCGGCGATCCGCGGCGAGATCTGGCAGCTCATGCACGCCGCCGAGATGCACCGCGACCTGGGGCTGGAGGAGCAGCCGGACGCCGAGGAGTTCGACGACTTCATCATGCACGTGGACGGGTGGCTCTGCGAGATCAAGGACGCGCAGATCCGCGACGGGCTGCACGTGCTCGGCGAGGCGCCCGCCGGCGAGGCGCGGGTCAACCTCGTGCTCGCGATCATGCGGGCGGCGCAGGTGTTCGGCGGGCAGGCCCAGGCGGTGCCGGGGCTGCGGGCGGCGCTCGGCCTCAAGGAGGGCGCCGAGGCGACCTCCGCGGTCGACACGATCGAGGCCAGGGCCCGCGAGCTCGTGCAAGGCATGGACGACGCCGGGTGGGACGTCGCGGCCGCCGCGCGCCTCCACGACGACCCGGAGGTCCAGCGGGTGCTGGAGTTCGCGGCGACCCAGGTCGTGCCGCGGCTGGCGCGCACGACCGACGAGCTCGACGCGGTGGTGCACGCGCTCGACGGCGGCTTCGTCGCGGCCGGTCCGTCCGGCTCGCCGCTGCGCGGGCTGGTCAACGTGCTGCCGACGGGCCGCAACTTCTACACCGTCGACCCGCGTGCGGTGCCCTCACGGCTGGCCTGGCAGACCGGGCACGCGATGGCCGAGTCGCTCGTCGCGAAGTACCTCGACGAGACCGGCACCTACCCGCAGTCCGTCGGCCTGTCGGTGTGGGGCACGAGCGCGATGCGCACCAGCGGCGACGACATCGCCGAGGTGCTCGCCCTGCTCGGCGTCCGGCCGGTGTGGGACGAGGCGTCGCGCCGCGTCAACGACCTCCAGGTGGTCCCGCTCGACGAGCTCGGGCGGCCGCGCATCGACGTCACGGTCCGGATCTCCGGCTTCTTCCGCGACGCCTTCCCGCACGTGGTCGCGATGCTCGACGACGCCGTCCGACTCGTGGCGGGCCTCGAGGAGCCGGACGAGCACAACTACGTCCGCGCCCACGCGCGCGCCGACCTGGCCGAGCACGGCGACGAGCGGCGCTCGACCACCCGGATCTTCGGGTCCAAGCCGGGGTCGTACGGCGCCGGGATCCTGCAGGTCGTCGAGTCGGGCAACTGGCGCAGCGACCAGGACCTCGCCGAGGTCTACACGACCTGGGGCGGCTTCGCCTACGGCCGCGACCTCGACGGGGCGCCGGCCGCCGACGACATGCGCGCCAACTACCGGCGGATCAAGGTGGCGGCGAAGAACATCGACACCCGCGAGCACGACATCGCCGACAGCGATGACTACTTCCAGTACCACGGCGGCATGGTCGCCACGGTCCGCGCGCTGACCGGCAGCGACCCCAAGGCCTACGTCGGCGACTCGACGACGCCGGACGCGGTGCGCACCCGCACGCTGCAAGAGGAGACCAACCGCGTCTTCCGGGCGCGCGTGGTCAACCCGCGCTGGATCGCCGCGATGCAGCGCCACGGCTACAAGGGGGCCTTCGAGCTCGCCGCGACCGTCGACTACCTCTTCGGCTTCGACGCCACGACGGGGGTCGTGCACGACTGGATGTACGAGACGCTGGCCAAGGAGTACGTCCTCGACGAGACCAACCAGCAGTTCCTGCGCACCTCCAACCCGTGGGCGCTGCGTGGCATCGTCGAGCGGCTCCACGAGGCCGCCGAGCGCGGGCTGTGGGAGTCGCCTGACGCCGACCTGGTGGCGGCGCTGCAGCAGGTCTACCTCGACGTCGAGGGCGAGCTGGAGGACCGGTGATCGAGGCGGGACCGGCCGTGCGGGTCAGGATCGTCGGCATCGGCTGCCACCCCGGGCAGCTGACGGCCGAGGCCCGCGAAGCCATCGCGGGGTGCGACTACGTCATCGCCGCCGACAAGGGCCCGGGTGATCCCCTGCTCGCGCTGCGCCGCGCGGTCTGCGAGGACGTCGGCGTCGAGCTGGTCGCCGTCCCCGACCCGCCACGAGACCGCGACGCGGGCCTCGACGGCGCCGGCTACGACGGCGCGGTCCTCGACTGGCACGACGCCCGCGCGGCGGCGTACGGATCGGTGATCGCGCAGCGGCCCGGCGCGGTGGGGTTCCTGGTGTGGGGCGACCCGGCGTTCTACGACTCGACGATCCGCGTGGTCGACCGCCTGGTCGACCGCCTCGGCGTGGCCTACGACGTCGTGCCCGGCATCTCCGCGCTCTCCCTCCTCGCCGCCCGGCACCGGGTCGTGCTCCACGAGGTCGGCCGGCCGGTGCTGGTGACGACCGGGCGCCGGCTCGCCGACGAGGTCGCCGCCGGCCACGACAACCTCGTCGTGATGCTGGACGGCCGGCTGCAGGCAACGTTGCTTCCAGCGGAGGAGGGCGAGTGGGACATCTGGTGGGGCGCCAACCTCGGCAGCCCCCACGAGGAGCTCGTCGCCGGCCGGCTCGGCGAGGTCGCCGAGGAGGTCAGGGCCGCCCGCGCGCGGGCCAAGGACGCCGACGGCTGGGTGATGGACACCTACCTCCTGCGGCGCGCGGACACCGTGCGACGTTCCCAGAGTTGAGGGGAATCGACTCAACTTCTGGCGCGTTGGACGAGGTGGGACCACAGTGGTCCCCACCACGCACACAGAGGAGATGAGTTGAGCCAGTTCGGTGCCGAGAAGTTCACCACCCGCAGCCGTGAAGTCATCGAGGCTGCCCAGCTCGCCGCCACCACCGGCGGCAACACCAACACCGAGCCGATCCACCTGCTCGTCGCCCTGCTCCAGCAGGAGGACGGCGCCACCCGCAGCCTCGTCCAGAAGGCCGGCGTCGACGCCGCCGACCTGCTGGCGAAGGCAGTCCGGATGCAGCGCGCCCTGCCCAGCGCCACCGGCTCGACCGTCCAGCAACCGAGCGCCTCGGCGGCGCTGACCCGCGTCCTCGCCTCGTCGCTCGACCTGGCCGGCTCGATGCGCGACGACTACGTCGCCACCGACCACCTGCTCGTGGCCCTCGCCACCGTCGAGTCCTCGGCCCAGAAGGTCCTGACCGACGCCGGTCTCGACGCGGCCGGCCTGCGCGAGGCGATCACGGCCGTCCGCGGCAACCGTCGGGTGACCAGCGAGAGCGCCGAGGCGTCGTACGAGTCGCTGGAGAAGTACAGCGTCGACCTCACCCGGGCAGCGGAGGACGGGCGCCTCGACCCCGTGATCGGCCGCGACGCCGAGATCCGACGGGTGGTCCAGGTCCTCTCGCGGCGCACCAAGAACAACCCCGTGCTCATCGGCGAGCCGGGCGTCGGCAAGACCGCCGTCGTCGAGGGCCTCGCCCAGCGCGTCGTCGCCGGTGACGTCCCCGACTCCCTCAAGGGTCGTCGCGTGCTGTCGCTCGACCTGGCCGCGATGGTGGCCGGCGCGAAGTACCGCGGCGAGTTCGAGGAGCGGCTCAAGGCCGTGCTCGAGGAGATCAAGGACGCCGGCGGGCAGGTCATCACGTTCATCGACGAGCTGCACACGGTCGTCGGCGCGGGCGCCGGCGGCGACTCCGCGATGGACGCCGGCAACATGCTCAAGCCGATGCTCGCGCGCGGCGAGCTGCACATGATCGGCGCGACCACGCTCGACGAGTACCGCGAGCGGATCGAGAAGGACCCCGCCCTCGAGCGCCGCTTCCAGCAGGTCTTCGTCGGCGAGCCCACCGTCGAGGACACCATCCAGATCCTGCGCGGCATCCAGGAGAAGTACGAGGCGCACCACGGCGTGCGCATCACCGACGCCGCGCTCGTCGCCGCCGCGACGCTGTCCGACCGCTACATCACCGGCCGCCAGCTGCCCGACAAGGCGATCGACCTCATCGACGAGGCCGCCTCGCGGCTGCGGATGGAGCACGAGTCCTCCCCGGAGGAGATCGACGTGCTGCGCCGCCAGGTCGACCGGCTCAAGATGGAGCAGTTCGCGCTCGAGAAGGAGACCGACCCCGCGTCGGTCGAGCGGCTCGAGGTGCTGCAGAAGGACCTCGCCGACCGCGAGGAGGAGCTGCGCGGGCTCGAGGCCCGCTGGGAGCGCGAGAAGGACCAGCTCCAGGGCGAGGGCGAGCTGCGCCGCCAGCTCGACCAGCTCAAGATCGAGGCCGAGAAAAAGCTGCGCGAGGGCGACCTCGCCGGCGCCAGCGAGATCCAGTACGGCCGGATCCCCGAGCTCGAGAAGCAGATCGCCGAGGTGGAGAAGGCCGAGCAGCTCGACCTCGAGCCGCTGGTCGGCGAGGAGGTCGGGGCCGAGCAGATCGCCGACGTCGTCGAGGCGTGGACCGGCATCCCGACCGGCAGGATGCTGCAGGGCGAGACGGCCAAGCTGCTCGAGATGGAGCAGGTGATCGGTGAGCGCCTCATCGGCCAGCGCGAGGCCGTGACCGCGGTCAGCGACGCCGTACGCCGCTCGCGGGCCGGGATCTCCGACCCCAACCGGCCGACCGGGTCGTTCCTCTTCCTCGGCCCGACCGGCACCGGCAAGACCGAGCTGGCCAAGTCGCTGGCCGACTTCCTCTTCGACGACGAGCGGGCGATCGTCCGCATCGACATGAGCGAGTACAGCGAGAAGCACTCGGTCTCGCGGCTCGTCGGTGCGCCCCCCGGCTACGTCGGCTACGACGAGGGCGGCCAGCTCACCGAGGCGGTGCGCCGCCGGCCCTACAGCGTGGTGCTGCTCGACGAGGTCGAGAAGGCGCACCCGGAGGTCTTCGACATCCTGCTGCAGGTGCTCGACGACGGCCGGCTCACCGACGGCCAGGGCCGCACGGTCGACTTCCGCAACACGCTGCTGATCCTGACCTCCAACCTCGGCTCGAACTTCCTGGTCGACCCGCTCATGGAGCCGGAGGTCAAGAAGGAGTCGGTGATGGGCGTGGTCCGGGCGCACTTCAAGCCCGAGTTCCTCAACCGGCTCGACGAGGTCGTCATGTTCGACGCGCTCACCAAGGACGACCTGGCCCACATCGTCGACCTCCAGCTCACGCTGCTCGAGAAGCGGCTCGCCGTCCGGCGGATCAACATCTCGGTGACCGACGCGGCACGCGCCTGGCTGGCCGAGACCGGCTACGACCCGGCGTACGGCGCCCGGCCCCTGCGGCGGCTGATCCAGTCCGCCATCGGCGACCCGCTCGCCCGGAAGCTGATCGGCGGCGAGATCACCGATGGCGGCTCGGTCACGGTCGACGCCGGACCCGACGGGCTCGTGCTCGCCTAGGCGGGGGTGACGACGACCTTGCCGCGCAGCCGTCCGGCGGCCGCCCGGGCGTGTACCGCGGGGAGGTCCTCGAGGGCCACCCTCTCGTCGACGTCGACCAGCAGCTCGCCGCGGTCCACCCGGGCCACGAGACCGGCGAGCTGCTCGGCGTCGCTGCGGACGTAGAGGTCGATGCCGCGCACGCCACGCGACTCGTCGCTCGGCGCGGGCATCCAGACGGTCGTGTTGACCACGACCCCGCCGTCGGCGACGAGGGTGGCGAGGTCGGCGAGCTGCTCCGGCGTGACCGGCGCGAGGTTGAGCAGGACGTCGACGGACTCGGTCACCGCGGAGCGTACGTCCGTGCTGGTGTGGTCGACGACCTGCTCCGCGCCGAGGGCGAGGAGGTGGTCGCGGACGTCGCTGCCCCCGGTGGCGACGACGTGGGCCGACGCGGCCGCGGCGAGCTGGACGGCATAGCGCCCGACTGCACCGCCGGCGCCGTTGACCAGGATGCGCTGCCCGGCCTGGAGGGCGGCGTGCTCGTGCACGGCCTGCCACGCGGTCAGGCCGACCACGGGCAGCGCGGCGGCGTCGGCGAGCGGGATCGTGGTCGGCGCCGCGGTCAGGCTCTCGGCGTCGACCACGACGTGCTCGGCCGAGGCGCCGTCGACGACGAAGGGCAGGAAGCCGATCACGCGGTCGCCGACCCGGAGGTCGGTGACGCCGTCGCCGAGCTGGTCGACGGTGCCCGCGACGTCGAGGCCGGGGGTGTGCGGGAGGGTCAGCGGCATCGGGCCCTGCATGTTGCCCGCGCGGATGTTGGCGTCGACGCCGTTGAACGACGTGCCAGCGACGCGGACCCGCACCTGGCCGGGGCCGGGCTCCGGGAGCTGGACCTCCTCGAGGCGCAGGACTTCGGCGTCGCCGTACTGGTGGAAGCGGATGGCCTTCATGGTCGTGTCCTTGTCTGGAGTGGGTGTGCTTCGAGTTCGAAGCACATGGTCGACGGTAGAAATGCTTTGAACTCAAAGCAAGTGCTTCGAAGATGAAGCATCGCTAGGATGGGTGCATGCCCGACTCCTCCTCGTCCCTCGACTCCGAGCAGCTCAGCGCCTACTTCGCCCTGATGGACGTGGCCGGGTTGCTCAAGCACGCCGTCGAGCAGCAGCTGCGCGAGGAGGGCGACCTGAGCTACGTGCAGTTCCAGCTGCTGGCCCGGCTGGCGCTGAACTCGCCCACCGGCAGTGAGCGGATGACCGACCTCGCCGACGGCGTGGTCTACAGCCGCAGCGGCCTGACCTACCAGGCAGGACTCCTCGAGAAGGCGGGCCTCGTCAGCCGTGCGCCCTCGGCCGACGACGAGCGGAGCGTGACCGTCACGGTGACCGACGCCGGCCGCGAGGTGATCGCGCGCGTCATCCCCGGCCACGTCGAGGTGCTGCGCCAGCAGCTCTTCTCGCCGCTGTCGGGCGCCGACACGCGGCGCCTGCGCGACCTGCTGGTGCCGGTGCGCGACCACATGCGGGCGGCGCCGCCCCGCTCCGCGGGCCCGCGTCGCCGGCGCTGACCGTCGTAGACGCTCGGACCCCGTCCCTCAGCCGTCGCTCAGCCGTCGCTCAGCCGGCTGCGGGATGCTGTCCCCCGTGAGCACGTCGACCGTCGACAAGCGCCCGTGGTGGCGGCTGCCCGACACCCCCGTGCCCGGCGGGGTGCCCGACCTCGCCCGCGCGCTGCTGTGGACCGAGCTCGCGATCGTGCTGCTCGTCTCGCTGGGGCGCTCGGCGGTCTACTCGATCGTCAGCATCGTCTCCGCGCTCACCGCGCCCGGCCCGCTGTCCTCGCAGGCGGCCAACCTCAACAACTCGCTGGCCCCCGACCGGCCGTGGCTCGACCTGACCTACCAGCTGCTGCGGATCGGCTTCGCGCTCGTGCCCGTCGCGCTGGCGGCCTACCTGCTGGTGCGCTCGGGCACACGGCTGCGCGAGGTGTGGGCACGCGACGGGGGCTGGGCCACGTGGCGCGACCTCGGTCGCGGCGCCTGGCTCGCGCTGGGCGTGGGCTCGGTCGGCGTCGTGTTCTACCTCGCGACCTTCGCGCTCGGCACCAACCTCACCGTGGTGGCGCAGTCGCTGCCGGGGGAGTGGTGGCAGGTCCCGGTGCTCGTCCTCGCGGCCGCCGAGAACGCGGTGCTCGAGGAGTTCCTCGTCCTCGGCTTCGTGCAGGTCCGGCTGCGCCAGCTCGGCCTCGGCGACTCCGCGGCCATCGGCCTCGCGGCGCTGCTGCGCGGCAGCTACCACCTCTACCAGGGCCTCGGCGGCTTCGTCGGCAACCTCGCGATGGGGCTGCTCTTCGGCTGGCTGTTCCGCCGGTGGGGCCGGGTGCTGCCGTTCGTGGTGGCGCACACCCTGCTCGACGTGGGTGCGTTCGTAGGGTACGCCGCCCTCGCCGGGCGGGTCGACTGGCTGCCGACCCTGTGACCCGCCCGGCGGGGTGCGCGACCAGCACGCCTAGCGGCGGATCTTGACCTTCTTCGACGACCGCTTGGCCTTCTCGTAGCCCTTGGCCTTGACCGTGACCTTGACGGAGATCTTCTTGCCGCGGTCCTTGGCGCGGACGCGGTAGGTCGACTTCTTGGCGCCCTTGATCTTCTTGCCGTTCTTGAGCCACTGGTAGCGGACCTTGACGCTCTTCTTCGACGGCTTGGGCTTCCAGCCCTTCACCGACGCCGAGAGCACCCGCCCGGCCCGCGGCAGGCCGCGCAGCTTGGGACGCTTGGTCTTGAAGAGCGCCTTGCCGACCACCACCGGACCGGTGTCCGCGATCACGGCCGGGTAGTAGGGAGCCGACCCGGTGACCCGCAGGGTCAGCGTGCTGCCGATGTCCTTGCGCTTGAGCCTGAACGTGCCCTCCGTGGCGCCCGCGACGGGCGAGCCGTCGAGGAACCACTGGTAGCCGAGGGTGACGGCCGGGGCCCAGGGGGTGGTGCTGGCGGCCGCCTTGCCCTTCCAGCGGGCCTGGCCCGCGATCGACACGGCGCCGGGGTAGATCTGCGACTGCCGGTAGTTGGCGACGGCGCTGATCTGCTCGGCGATCGCCTGGGCGTTGTTGGCGGCGGGCGTACCCGTGGGGCGGGCGTTGTAGAGCACGGCGGGGTTGGAGAAGTAGCCGATGCGCGTGCAGGTGGGGCAGCTGTTGGCGTAGGCCATCACCGTCGTGAACGCCCCGGCCGCGTCGACGTAGCCGCGGGCGTAGGGCTTGCTGCCGTTGGGCGGTGCTGACGCCGCGGCGTCGTGGTCGGCACTGAGGTTGTGGCCGAGCTCGTGCGCGAAGGTGAGGTTGCCCGTCGCGCACCTGTCGGCCCACACCACCGTCCATGCCGCGCGGTCCGGGTCGTACTGCGGGTTGGTGCCGCCGAGCGAGCCGAGGCCGCAGGTGGTGCCCGAGGGGTAGGTGCCGCCGAGCCACAGGCTCACGAGGTCGGCGTGCGTCTCCTCGCGCAGCGCCTGCGCCTCGTCGAAGACGCCGTCGCCGGCGGTGCCGAGGGCGTAGTAGTTCGCGGTCAGCGTGGAGAGCTGCGCCGCGGCGACCTGGCGCGTCCCCACCAGTCGCACCGTGGTGCTGACTCCCGACGCGGCCAGCGCCTGGTTGGTCTGCGTGATGCCGAGGGCGAACTGCGCCTGCATGGCGGGGGCGCCCACCGTGGCGGGCAGGGAGGCGGGATAGACGATGGCGACGTCGATGACCGAGGGGTCGTCGGCCGCGGCCGGCTGCACCCTGCCGCGCCGCTCGGACCCTGCGTGCTCGTGCCCGTGCTGGTCCTCGGGACGCACCGCGTCGTCGCCGGCTGCGGTGGTGGGGGCGATCTCGACGGCCTCGTAGCCGCCGTCGCGCGTGCTGCTCACCTCGAACGAGCCGTCCTCGGCGGACGCGAGGCTGACGTGGAAGACGCCTCCGGCCTCGACGGCGCTGAACGTGCCGGTCGTGCCGACGAGCGTCCCGGTCCACGACGTGATGCCGTCGACGGTGGTCCGCTCCCCGATCTCCGCGGTGACGCTGGTGTCGTCGAAGAGGTCGAGGGTCAGGCGGTCGCCGGCGCGGGTGCCGGCGAGCGCGGCGGGGTCGAGCTCGACGGCGCGTGAGCGCTCACCGGAGCCTCCGGCCTTCGTGGTCGCCGACGCCGCCTCGAGCAGCTCGACGGGACGGTCGCGCTCGGCGGGCGAGGCGACGGCCGTGGGCAGCGGTGCGGCGGTGGCCGCCAGCGCGATGGTGCAGAGGCCGGCTATTCCGACCATGGTGTGGGTCCTGGGCATGGGTGAGGTCCCCCTTCTCTCGACCCCTACCTGCCCTCAGCGGCGCCGCGCAAACCTCTCGAGCAGTCCGCCCGCCCACAAGGCCCACAGCACGAGCAACGGCTGGAAGAACAGCCGCACGAGCCGAGCGCGGTCGGTGTCGAGGCCGAACGCGTCGGTTCCCTCGACGTACTGCGCGACGTTGCCGGGGAATATCGCGACGAAGAACGCCGCCAGCAGCGCGCCCACGGTGCGGCGGTGTCGCGGCAGGGCGACGAAGGCGCTGCCGAGCGCGATCTCCACGACTCCCGACGCGAGGACGGTGAGGTCTTCGTCGACCGGGAACCAGCCCGGCACCTGCGCGCGGAACTCCTCGCGCTGGGTGGTCAGGTGGAGCACCCCCGCGCCGACCATCGCCGAGCCGAGCAGGACACGTCCGACGGTCTGCGCCTTCATGCCCACCAGCCTAGGGCGGCGGCAGCAGGGCGCCCGGGTTCATCAGGCCGTCGGGGTCCAGCGCCCGCTTGACCGCCCGCATCAGGTCGACCTCGACCTCGGACTTGTACGACGCCGCGGCCGCCGCCTTCGTCCGCCCGAGGCCGTGCTCGGCGCTGATGGAGCCGTTGGCGACCGCCACGGAGTCGTAGATCGCCGTGGACAGGTCCGCCGCGGCGGCTCGGAGGTCCGCGTCGCCGTCCCGGCCCTTGGTGGATGCGGGGGAGGAGGCGGGGGCGCTCAGGTTGTAGTGCAGGTTGCCGTCGCCGACGTGGCCGTAGGTCACCGGCCGGACGCCGGGGAGCACGCCCGCCACCCGCGGGCCGATCTCGGCGACCCACTCCGCGAGCCGCGCGATCGGCAGGGTGACGTCCTGCTTGAGGGTGGCGCCCTCCACCTTCTGCGCCTCGGAGATGCCCTCGCGCAGCGCCCAGAGCGCCGAGCGCCGGACGGGGCTGCTCGCCACGGCCGCGTCCGTGGCGAGGTCCGCCTCGACCGCGTCGCCGAGGATCGCCTCGAGGGAGTCGTCGAGCCCGTCGTCGGTCGCCGTCCCGGCGAGCTCGACGAGGACGTACCAGTCGCTCGGCTCGGTCAGCGGGTCCGAGGCGCCCGGCAGGTGGGCGAGCACCAGCTCGAGGGCCTGGCGGTTGGCGATCTCGAAGGTGGAGAGGTGCGCCCCGGCGCGCTCCTGCGCGAGGCCGAGCAGCGCCACCGCGGCGGTCACGCCGGGGACCGCGACCCAGGCGGTCGCGTGGCGCGGCGTGGCCGGGAAGAGCCGCAGCACAGCGCCGGTGATGACGCCGAGGGTGCCCTCGGACCCGACGAACAGCTGGGTGAGGTCGTAGCCGGTGTTGTCCTTGCGCAGCCCGCGCAGGCCGTCCCACACCTGGCCGTCGGGCAGCACGACCTCGAGCCCGAGCACCAGCTCGCGCGTCATGCCGTAGCGCAGCACCGCGGTGCCGCCGGCGTTGGTGGCGAGGTTGCCGCCGATGGTGCAGCTGCCCTCGGAGCCCAGCGACATGGGGAAGAGGCGGCCGGCCCGCTCGGCGGCGGCCTGCACGTCGGCGAGGACGACGCCGGCGTCGACGGTGATGGTGCCGGCGACCGGGTCGACGTCGCGCACCGTGCGCATCCGGCCCAGCGAGAGGACCACCTGGCTGCCCGATGCGTCGGGCACGCCGCCCGCGACGAGCCCGGTGTTGCCGCCCTGCGGCACGACCGGCGCACCCGCCTCGTGGCAGGCGGCCACCACGGCCGCCACCTCGTCGGTCGAACCGGGCCGCACCACGGCGAGGGCGGCGCCGGCGTGCACGCCCGTCCAGTCCACGACGTACGCCGCCACGTCGTCGGCCGCAGTGAGGACGTGGTCGTCGCCGACGACGTCGCGGAGGCGGTCGAGCAGGTCGGTCACGGGTTCTCCTCGTGGGTCGGGCGGCGGGTGTCGTCGTGGTGGGGCGCCGGCTCAGCCGAGCACGACGGCGACGAGCAGCGCCACCGGGAGCGAGGCCAGGGTGGTGACCAGGATGGTCTCCCGCGCCACATCCTCACCCACGCGGTAGCGGGTGGCGTGCAGGAAGATGTTCTGCGCGGTGGGCAGGGCGGCGGTGATGACGACACCGAGCAGCACCCGCCCGTCGAGGCCGAGCGCGACGCCGACTGCCCACGCGACGACGGGCATGACGGCGAGCTTGAGCGCGCTCGCCAGCAGCACCTCGCCGTTGTGGCCGGCGCGGCCGAGCGGCGGGCTCAGCCTCAGCGCGGCGCCGTACGACATCAGCATGAGCGGGATGGCGGCGCCGGCCATCAGCTCCAGCGGGTCCTCGACGGCCTGCGGGAGCGACCAGCCGGTGAGGGCCAGGACCACGCCGACGACGGCGGAGATGGTCAGCGGGTTGGTGACCAGCCGGCGCAGCGCTGCGCCGACGCCCTCGCCGCGGCCGGTGATGCGGTCGAGCACGATCAGGGCGACCGGCTGGACGACCATCATCTGCACCAGCAGCGTCGGCACGACGACGGTGATGTCGCCGACGACGTAGGCCGCCATCGCGATGCCGAGGTTGCCGGCGTTGACGTAGGACGAGGTGAGCGCGCCGATCAGCAGCGGTCCGGTCGACAGCCCCCAGCGCAGCCGCGCGAGGACGACGTACGCCGCGAAGCACGCGGCCAGCGACACCGACGAGGCGACGAGGTTGGCGGCCGCCGCCTCGAGGTGGACCTGGCTGATGGTGACGACCATCAGCGCCGGCGAGGCCACGAAGAAGGCGATCTCGCCGAGGGTGCGCTGCGAGCGGCGGTCGAGCACCCCGGCGTGGGCGAGGCCGGCGCCGGCGGCGATCACGACGAGGATCGTGGTGAAGCCGATCAGCAGGTCCATCGGGTGTCCGTCTCCTGCGGGTCGGTCGTCCACGTCGTCTCACCGGGCATCGCGCGATAGCGAGGTCGTCTTGGACGGGCCGACCCCCGTCCGACAAGGATGGCGGGGTGACGTCCCACAGCGAGCACCAGGTCCGTGTCGTCCAGCTCGGGGGGCTGATGCCCTTCCTGCGCAAGTGGCTCGACGAGCGGTACGCCGCCCCGGAGCTCGCCGACCTCGGCGACCCCGCGGGCGTCGTGGTCGCCGTCGCCGGCGGCGGTGCCCCGGTCGGCGCCGCCGAGATGGACGCCCTGCCCGACCTCCGGGCGGTCGCCAACTTCGGCGTGGGCTACGACAACGTCGACGTCGACGAGGCGCGTCGTCGCGGGATCGCGGTGTCCAACACGCCGGACGTGCTGACCGACGCGGTGGCCGACCTCGCGGCGTTCCTGGTCGTCGACGTGCTGCGCGGCCTCACGGCCGCGGACCGCTTCGTGCGCAGCGGGGCGTGGGCCCGCGGGGAGCGGCTGCCGCTCACCCGGGACGTGCGGGGCGCCGTGGTCGGGGTGCTCGGCCTCGGGCGCATCGGCACCGCCGCGGCCGAGCGGCTGGAGGCCTTCGGCGCCGAGGTCCACTACCACTCGCGCAGCCCCAAGGACGTGGCGTGGACCCACCACTCGAGCCCGGTCGAGCTGGCGGCGGCGAGCGACGTGCTGGTCGTGCTGACGCCCGGCGGTGCCGGCACCGAGGGGCTGGTGGACGCCGCGGTCCTCGACGCGCTCGGCCCGGACGGCTACCTGGTCAACGTCGCCCGCGGGTCGGTGGTGGACGAGGACGCGCTGGTCGCCGCGCTCGAGGCGGGCCGGATCGCCGGCGCCGGCCTCGACGTCTTCGCCGACGAGCCGCACGTGCCGGAGGCGCTGCTGGGCCGCGACGACGTGGTGCTGCTGCCCCACGTCGGCAGCGCGACGGTCCAGACCCGCGAGGCGATGGGCCGGCTCGTGCTCGACAACGTCGACGCCTTCCTCGGCCGGGGCGAGCTCGTCACGCCGGTCCCCGAGTGACACAGCGACCTCCTGGGACGGGTTGACGAAGTTGTAGGACGAGTTGCACACTCATCATACAAGTTCGTGACGACCCGAGGAAGCCCCATGTCGCAGACCGCCACCCCGCCCGCCGCCGCCGCCCCCACCGCCGCCCCGACCGCCCCGGCGAGCACCGGCGACCGCATCCGCAGCATCACGCTGTCGCACGTCGTGCTGCCGCTGCCCAACCCCGTCAGCGACGCCAAGGTGCTCACCGGCCGGCAGAAGCCGCTCACCGAGACGGTCATGCTCTTCGTCGAGCTCACCACCGAGCAGGGGCTCGAGGGCATGGGGTTCAGCTACTCCAAGCGCGCCGGCGGCAAGGCGCAGTACGCCCACCTCAAGGAGGTCCTGGACGTCGCGATCGGCCAGGACCCGAGCGACATCGCCAAGATCTACGAGTCGCTGATGTGGGCCGGCGCCTCGGTCGGTCGCTCGGGTGTCGCCACCCAGGCGGTCGCCGCCCTCGACGTCGCTCTCTACGACCTCAAGGCCCGGCGCGCCGGCCTGCCGCTGGCCAAGCTCCTCGGGGCGCACCGCGACTCCTGCCGGGTCTACAACACCTCCGGCGGATTCCTCCAGGCCTCGGTCGAGGAGATCAAGGAGAGGGCGACGGCCTCGCTCGAGTCGGGCATCGGGGGCATCAAGGTCAAGGTGGGCCAGCCCGACTGGCGCGAGGACCTGCGCCGCGTCACTGCCCTGCGTGAGCACCTCGGCGACGGACCGTTCATGGTCGACGCCAACCAGCAGTGGGACCGCGCCCGTGCCCGCCGGATGTGCCGCGAGCTCGAGCGGTTCGACCTGGTGTGGATCGAGGAGCCGCTCGACGCGTGGGACCACGTCGGCCACGCCGACCTGTCGCGGACCTTCGACACCCCCATCGCCACCGGCGAGATGCTGACGTCGGTCGACGAGCACATGGGCCTGGTCGACGCCGGCTACCGCGGCATCGTGCAGCCCGACGCCCCGCGCATCGGCGGCATCACGCCGTTCCTCCGCTTCGCCACCCTCGCCGCGCACCACCGCCTCGACCTCGCCCCGCACTACGCGATGGAGATCCACCTGCACCTCGCGGCGACGTACCCGACCGAGCCGTGGGTCGAGCACTTCGAGTGGCTGGACCCGCTGTTCGAGGAGCGCATCGAGATCCGCGACGGCCGCATCTTCGTGCCGGACCGGCCGGGCCTCGGCTTCACGCTGACCGACGAGATGCGCTCCCTCACCGTGGACACCGCTACCTTCGGCGCGTGAACACGACCCTCGCGCAGCGCGTGGTCGCCGGGCTCAAGGACAAGATCCTGGCCGGCGACCTGGCCCCCGGCGCGAAGCTGCCGTCGGAGGCCGAGCTCATCGAGGAGTACGCCGTCTCGCGCACCGTCGTGCGCGAGGCGGTGACCCGGCTCCGGGCGGAGGGCCTCGTCGAGACCCAGCAGGGTCGGGGGTCGTTCGTGCTCGCCGTGCCCGAGCCGTCGACGTTCAGCGTCGAGTCGTCCGCGATCCGCACGCACGCCGACGTGATGGCGATGCTCGACTTCCGCATCGGGGTGGAGAGCGAGGCCGCGGGCCTGGCTGCGCGCCACCACACCGCGGCGGACGCCGAGGCCATCTCGGCGGCCATGGACGGCTTCGTGCGGGCGGGCCACGAGGGGGCGGTGGAGGCCGACTTCGCCTTCCACCTCGCCGTCGCGGGGGCGACCCACAACCGGTTCTACGTCGACCTGCTCGGCTCGCTCGGGCCGATGATGATCATGCTGCCCCGCACGCGCCTGCGGGAGGCGTACTCCATGACCGACGCCTCCCACGTCGAGCGCGTCCAGCGCGAGCACGACAACGTCGCCGCCGCGGTGCTGGCCGGCGACGTGGAGACCGCCCGCGCCGCGATGCGGCTGCACCTGGGCAACACCCGCCGCCGCGTCACCTGAGCGGGCACTTCGTGCCCGTCCTGCACGCCGACCGGGCACTTCGTGCCCGTCAGCGGCGGCGGGACTTCTTGCCGCGGGCGATCTCGGTCCCGAGAGCGTCGAGCCTGGTGTCCCAGAAGACCCGGAACTGCTCGACCCAGGCGTCGACCTCCTGCATCCCCGTGGGGTCGACCGAGTAGAGCCGGCGGGCGCCCTCGGCTCGTACGCTCGCGAACCCGTGCTCACGCAGCACCTTGAGGTGCTGGCTCACCGCCGGCTGGCTGATGCCGAACTCATCGCGCACCTGCGCGGCCACGTCCCCGGCGCTCGCCTCGCCGGCCGCGAGCAGCTCGAGGATGCGGCGGCGTACGGGATCGCCGAGGACGTCGAAGGCGTGCACGGTTCAGGCCGGCGCCTCGGCGCCGGTGTAGAACGCCGCGGTGCGCGCGGCCGCCGCGCGGGAGGCGTCCGGGTCGTCGGAGACGGCGGCGTCGGCCTCGCCCCACTGCGTCGCCGCGCCGCTCATGAAGGCCTGGCCGTCGGGGGACGCGCCCCAGCCCTCGACCTCCTCGTGCGGGATCGAGCTGCCGGTGGCGAGGTGCTCGGCGAGACCCATCAGGCCGAGCTCCCAGCCGACACCGACCGCGCCCGGGCCGTACGTCGACCAGTGCTCGTTGCCGGACACGTCGGCCGCGTGGCGCAGCGTCAGCGTGGCGCCGTCCGGGCTCTCCTCGAGGTGGACGTCGACCCACGTCGTGTCACCGCCGAACTCCCAGGTGATGGCGAGGTGCCGCGGCTGGTCGCAGGCGATCACTTCGCCGCCGGCGTTGCCCTCGACCTGGAAGCGGCCGCCGAGCCGCAGGTCGCCCGAGACGGGGGCGAACCAGCGGGGGATCCGTTCGGGGTCGGTCACGGCCTGCCAGAGGTCGTCGACGTCCGTGGGGTAGGTGCGGGAGGCGACCACGACCTTGACGGGCGTGCCCTCGTGGGTGCTGTCCTCGACGGCGCGGGTGGTGGCGCCCAGGTGCTTGGCTACATCGAACATGCGCCCACTGTTTCATGTCGGCCTTATATAAGGCAAGAACGAATAACGTATCCGTGCCAGGACGGGCGCGAAGTGCCCGGTCGGCGTGCAGGACGGGCACGAACCGCCCGTCGGCGGCCAGGACGGGCACGAAGTGCCCGGTCACGTGTAGTGGGGCCGGACTACCAGCGCGAGGTGTTCGGGGTGAAGCCCGGCTCGATCGAGCGCATGTAGACGGTGTCCTCGCGCCGGCGGACGCCGCAGGAGAGGTAGAGCTCGTGCAGCTCGCCGAGGGCGTCGCGGTCGAGCTCCACGCCGAGTCCGGGCCCCGTCGGCACCGCGACCGACCCGCCCGAGAACGACAGCACCCCGTCCGCCACCACGTCTTGGGTCTTCCACGGGTAGTGGGTGTCGCAGGCGTAGGTGAGGTTCGGCGTCGCCGACGCGAGGTGGACCATGGCGGCGAGCGAGACGCCGAGGTGGGAGTTGCTGTGCATCGACAGCCCGAGGCCCCAGACGTCGGTGATCCCGCCGAGCAGCGCGGACTTGCGCAGCCCGCCCCACAGGTGGTGGTCGGACAGGACCACCTGGACCGCGTCCTGCGCGATCGCGGGCGGCAGGTGCTCCATCGCGATGACGCACATGTTGGTGGCCAGCGGCACGTCGGTGCCGGCGGCGACCGCGGCCATCCCCTCGATGCCCGGCGTCGGGTCCTCGAGGTACTCCACGACACCGGCGAGGCGCGAGGCCACCTCCAGCGACGTCTCGACGGTCCACGCGCCGTTGGGGTCGAGCCGCAGCGGCATCTCCGGGAAGGCGTCGCGCAGCGCCTCGATCGCGGCGCACTCCTCCTCCGGGGGGAACACGCCGCCCTTGAGCTTGAGCGAGCCGAAGCCCCAGCCGTCGACCATCCGGTGGGCCTGGGCGACGACCTGCTCGGGCGTCAGCGCCTCGCCCCACGCGTCGTCGGCGTGACCGGGGTGCCCGGCCCACTTGTAGAAGAGGTAGCCGCTGAACGGCACCCGCTCGCGCACGGCGCCGCCGAGCAGGTCGCTCACCGGCACGCCGGCCTCGCGGCCCTGCAGGTCGAGGCTCGCGACCTCGAAGGGGGAGTAGACCGTGTCGACGGCGGAGTCGACGTCGAGCATCCCGCCGAACGACGCACCGCCGCCGCCCACCTCGCGGCCGAGCACGTCGGTGACCAGCCGGCGCAGGCCGTGCAGGTCGTACGGGTCATGGCCGGGCAGCGCGGTCGCGACGGCGTCCAGCCGGGCGAGGTGCGCCTCGTCGGCGTAGGTCTCGCCGAGGCCGAGCAGGCCGGAGTCGGTGTGCAGCTCGACGATCGCGCGCAGCGCGTAGGGCTGGTGCACGCCGACGACGTTGAGCAGGGGCGGGTCGCCGAACGCGACGGGGGTGACGACGACCCGGGAGATGCGGCTGCGGCTCACCGGCGCGCTCAGCTCGCGGGCTTGACGGCCAGGATCGGCACGTCGAGGTCGAGCAGGAGGCGCTGCGCGTCGCTGCCGGTGACGAGCTTGCCGACCGGGGAGCGGCGGCGCAGGCCGATGACCACGAGCCGGGCGGACGTGGCGGCGACCAGGGCGCGGAACGTCTCGACCAGGTCGTCGCCGTGGTCGGCGTGGTCGACGCGCGCCGTCACGCCGGCCTGCTCGGCACGCGCGACGAGCTCGTCCGCGGCCGTCTCGTCGATGAGCTCGACGTCGACGGTGCTGCGCCGGCGCGGGCTGTTGAGGATGACGACGTCCTCGCCGTGGGCCGCCGCCTCGGCCAGGCCGGCCTCGAGGGCCGCCTCCCCGACGGCGCTGGGAACGTAGCCGATCACGATGGTCATCGCAGGGCGTCCTCTCGGTGGGTGGTCTCGTCCGGGACGGTGGCGGCACGCCGGTGGCGCACGGCCTGGACGACGGGGAACACGGCGGCGACCAGGAACAGCGCGAGGATCGTGCCGGAGATCGGGCGGGTGACGAAGCCGGTCGGGTCGCCCTCGAAGATGAGCAGCGCGCGGCGGACGTTGTTCTCCAGCAGTGCGCCGAGCACGAACGCCAGCACCATCGGGCCGGGCTCGAAGCCGACCTTCTTCATCAGGTAGCCGAGGATGCCGAACGCGATCATCACGAAGATGTCGAAGACCGAGTTGTTGATCGTGTAGACGCCCAGGACCGTGATGAGGGCGGTGATCGGCGCCAGGATCGCGGGTCGCACCCGCAGGATCCGCACGAAGACGCCCACCAGCGGCAGGCTCAGCAGGAGCAGCAGCAGGTTGCCGATGTACATCGAGTTCACCACGCCCCAGAACAGGTCGGGGCGCTCCTCGAGCAGCTGCGGTCCGGGCGTGATGCCGAGGACGAGCAGGGCGGCGAACAGCATGCCCATCGAGGCGTTGGCCGGGATGCCGAGCGTCAGCAGCGGGATGAAGGACGACGTCGCGGCGGCGTTGTTGGCGGTCTCCGGCGCGGCGACGCCCTCGATGGCGCCGCGGCCGAACCGCTCGGGCGTCTTCGAGACGCGCTTCTCGGTGGCGTACGCCGCGAGCGAGGCCATCACGGCGCCACCGCCGGGCAGCACGCCGAGGAAGAACCCGATGACCGAGCCACGGCCGATGGCGGGCGCCGCCACGCGGAGCTCCTTGCGCGACGGCCAGATGTTGGCGACCGCCGCCGGCACGTGGACCTTCCCGTGCCGCTCCTCGAGGTTGTAGAGGATCTCGCCGACGCCGAAGAGGCCCATCGCGACGACGACGAAGTCGAGGCCGTCGGCGAGCTGCAGGCTGTCGAAGGTGAAGCGCTGCGAGTTGTTGAAGCTGTCGCGCCCGACCGTGGCGAGGAGCAGGCCGATCGAGGCGGCGATCAGCGCCTTGACCGGGTGGCCGCTGCCGATGGTGGCGATCAGCAGCACGCCGAGCAGCGCGAGGGCGGCGTACTCGGCGGGGCCGAAGTCAAGCGCCCAGCCGGCCACGACGGGCGCGGCCAGGCTCAGGGCCACGATGGAGACGGTGGCGCCGACGAACGAGCCGATCGCGGCGATGCCGAGCGCGGTGCCCGCCTTGCCCTGCTTGGCGAGGGCGAACCCGTCGAAGACCGTGACCACCGACGACGCCTCGCCCGGCAGCCGGAGGAGCACCGAGGTGATCGTCCCGCCGTACTGGGCGCCGTAGTAGATCCCGGCGAGCATGATCACCGCGGCGACCGGGTCGACCGTGACGACGATCGGCAGCAGGATCGCCATCGTGGCGGCCGGGCCGAGGCCGGGGAGCACGCCGATGAGCATGCCGATCAGCACGCCGATCAGGCAGTAGAGCAGGTTGCCGGGCTGGGTGACGACGGCGAAGCCGTCGAGGAACGCGTCCATGTCGGTCCGCCTCTCAGAACAGGTGCGGCAGCGGGATCCGCAGGCCGTAGAGGAACAGGGCGTAGAAGGCGGCGACGGTGCCGAGGGAGACGGCGAGCGTGGAGCGCCACGACTCCCCGCCCAGGAACCGCAGCCACACCACGCACAGCAGGAAGGCCGGGATCTCGAAGCCGAGGGTGGGGATGAGGAAGGCGAGCGCGATGAACGTCGCGACCCCCACCAGCGGCAGCACGCTCGCGCGGCTGAACCGCTCGCTGTCCCTCAGCCCGCGGCCGACGAGCAGCAGCGTGAGCGACAGCACGACGATGACCACCGACACCACCATCGGCCACAGGCCCGGGCCGGGTCGTTCCAGCGACCCGAGCCCGTAGCCCTGGGCGAGCACCGCGCCGACGAGGCCGATGGCGAGGGTGACCAGCGCGGCGACGACCTGGTAGGCCGGTCCTCCCGCGGGTGGTCGGTGCTCCTCGAGCTCGTGGGCGACCTCGGCCTCGAGCTCGGCGAGGATGTCGCCCTCGCCGGCCCGGGGTGTCGTGCGCTCGTCGCTCATCGTCGGTCCTTCTGCGCTGGTGTCGTGGTGGTGCGGGTGCGAGCCGGGCGGCCGTGGCCGCCCGGGGGCGTGGTCAGCTGGCGTCGCCCAGGTCGATGTCGTACTCCTCGACCAGGTCGGCGTAGCGCTGCTTGTCGGTCTCGAGGGCCTCGGCCACCTCGTCGCCGGGGACCTCCATCGGCGTGAGGCTGTTCTGCTCGTTGAAGGCCTGGTAGTCCTCGGACTCGAACGTCGTCTGCATCGCCTCCCAGATGGTGTCCTTGACGTCCTGGGGCGTGCCCTTCGGGGTCGTCATGAAGCGGTACTGGTAGACCTCGACGTCGAGGCCCTGCTCGGTGGCGGTGGGCACGTCGGGGAGGAACTCGATGCGCTCGGGGGCGAAGACCGACAGGGCGGTGAGCTTGCCGTTCTCGATGTTCTCGATCGCCTCGCCGGTCTGCAGGCAGGCGGTGTCGACCTGGTTGCCGAGCAGTGCGGTGAGGGCGGGGGCGCCGCCGTCGAACGGCACGGCCTCGGAGTCGATGTCGCCGCTCTCGTAGGTCAGCGCGCAGGCGAGCTGGGCCCCCGTGCCGACGCCGGTGGTGCCGTAGGTGACCTTCTTGCCGGCGCCCTTGAGATCGTCGATCGTCTTCCAGGGGTTCTCAGAGTTGGTGACGAGCACGTAGTCGTCGCGCGAGACGCCCCCGACGACGTCGAAGTCGTCGATGCTGGTGACCTCGTCCTCGGCCACCGCGAGGGGCGTGATGGCGAAGAGCGAGGCGTTCTGCACGGAGATGATGTTGCCGTCGGGCTCGGCCTGCTGCACCTCGGCAGCGGCGAGCGCGCCGTTGGAGCCGGAGCGGTTGAGCACCGAGAACGTCTCGCCGAGCTCGTCGGAGAGCCCGGTGGCGATCTGGCGCGAGATCAGGTCGGATGAGCCGCCCGGGTCGGCGCCGACGTACATCTCGACGGAGCCCGAGGGGTACTCGCCGCCGTCGTCGCCACCGGTGGTGGTGGAGACGCCGCCGCAGGCCGAGAGGGCGAGGGCCGTGCCGGTGGCGACGGCCGCCAGGCTGAGGGTCTGCTTGCGCATGGTGGTGCTCCTTGTCAGGGGTGTGACCACCGACACTAGGTTTGCACGACGATGCCGGTCCAAGCCCGATTCGGCATGGACTGATCCAACTCGTGCATCGTAGCCTCGGCTCGTGATCACCCTCGACCAGGTCCGCTCCTTCGTCGCGGTGGCCGAGGAGCTGCACTTCGGGCGGGCCGCCGAGCGCCTCCGGATGACGCAGCCGCCGCTGTCGCGCCAGATCCAGAAGCTCGAGAAGTCGGTGGGTGCGCGGTTGCTCGAGCGCGACAACCGTCGCGTCGAGCTGACGGGCGCGGGCGTCGCCTTCCTCGACGAGGCCTACCGGCTGCTCAACCTCGTCGAGGGCGCCGGCGACCTGGCCCGGCGCGTCGACGCCGGGGCCGCGGGCGTCGTACGCCTCGGCTTCACCGCCGTCTCCGCGATCTCGATCCTCGGGCCGCTGCTGCGCCGCCTCACCGCCGAGCTGCCGGACGTCGAGGTGGTGCTGTCGGAGCGCGTGACCAACGCCCAGGTCGACGGCATCCGTCGCGGCGAGCTCGACGTCGGGCTGGCCCGGCCGCCCTTCGACACCTCGCTGCTGCGCTCGCGGGTGGTGCTGCGCGAGCCGTTGATGGCGGTCGTGCCGGCCTCGCACCCGCTCGCCTCGGTCGCGCGGCCGCTGGCCGCCGGCGACTTCGACGGCGAGGCGGTGATCGGCTACAACCCCGACCAGTCGCGCTACTTCCACGAGCTGTCGGTGCGGTTCTTCGCCAATGCCCACCCCCGCGTCGACCAGCGGGTGCACCAGGTGCTGACCGCGATGCTCCTCGTCTCCGCGGAGCGGGGGGTGACCCTGGCCCCCGCCTCGGCGGCGTCGCTGCACGTCGACGGGGTGGTCTTCAAGGAGCTGGCCCACCACGGCGGCGACACCCGCGTGGACGCCGACCCCGACCGGCCGGTCGAGCTGCACGCGATCTGGTCGCGGGAGGCGATCACCCCCGTCGTACGACGGGTGCTGGACGTCGTGACGGCGCGCGTCGAACCGTAGGCGCGCGCGGCGCGGTGTCAAGGCTTCCTTGCGCGTCCTGCGCCGAACCGCCCCTGCGGTGACCGCCGACGTGGTGGAATCGACCCCGGAGAGGGGTGCGATGCACGACGAACCAGACGCCGGCCGCACCGGCGAGCCCAGCGCGGACGGTCCCGCGGCGCTCGCCCCGTGGGCCGACGACCAGACCCGGCAGCACCTGCAGGTGCTCGTCGAGGGCGTGGCGACGCTGGCCGGCTTCGAGCAGTCGGCGGTCCTGCTGCGCCGCGACGGGGTCTTCCAGGTGGTCGCCGCGGCCAGCGTCGCCGACGGCTTCATCGGCTCCACGACGCCGACCTGGGCCATCGAGCGCGAGCTCGCCCGCTCCGACGACTGGGGCGCCTGGCGCTTCGTGCCGCACGACCGCGTCGGCGACGAGGTGCTCGACTACAGCCACATCCCCGACATCACACCGCTCGAGGGTGAGGACGCGTGGCACCCGCTGGACTGGCTCTTCGCCCCCCTCCACGACGACCAGGGCGAGCTGCGCGGCGTGCTGGGCGTGGACAGCCCGGGCGACGGCCGCCTGCCGGGGCCGGAGAAGCTCGAGGTCCTCACCCGCTACGCCGGCGTCGCCCGCACCCTGATCCTGCTCGCCCTCGAGCGCGAGGACCTGCACGAGCGGGTGCGCATGGCCACAGAGGCCCGCGCGATCGTCCGGCAGGCGCTGACCGAGCCGACGCTCGACCTCGTCCTCGAGGCCTGCCGCGCGACGCTGGTGTCGTGCTTCGACGCCATCGGCATGTGGCTGACCGCCTTCGACGAGCACGGCAGCGGCACCTCGACGACGTTCTACTCCCGCGACAGCGACATCGCGCCGCCCTTCTCCGAGATCGACGACGTCGTGGTGGGGCTGGCGCACCGCTACTGGGCCGACCAGTACGTCGCGCCGTTCTCGTCCGCCAACCGCGACCAGCCGGGACTGCCGCCCGAGGACGCCGAGCGGCTCGTGCAGTTCCTCGACCGGATCGGCCTCGGCTCGGTCCTCTTCGTCCCCCTCGGCGTCGGTCCCGCGTGCCTCGGCTTCCTCGTGCTCACCCGGGCCCCGGACGCCCGGCCGTGGACGGACCTCGAGCGCGACGCCGCGCTCGACATCGGCCGCGACCTCGGGCTCGCCGTCGCCAACGCCCGGCAGCTGGAGCTCGAGCGCGCGGTCATCGACCGGCTGCGCCGCCTCGACAGCTATCGCGTCGAGGTGGTCAACACCCTCGGCCACGAGCTGCGCAACCCCCTCTTCTCGATGAGCGCCAACCTCGAGCTGCTCGACATGGCGAGCCTGGACCCCGACGCCCGGCGGTCGGTGGAGGCCGCCACCCGCGGTGCGGTGCGGATGCGCGCCGTCATCGAGGACATGCTCACCATGGCCCAGGTCTCCGACCCGCGGCGCGAGTTCGACCCGGTGGCGGTCGACCTGCGCCGGGTGGTGCACGACGTGATCGACGAGTGCCGCGCCGGCGCCGACGCGGGGTCGGTCACGGTCGAGGCCGACCTGCCCGAGGCGCCGGCCATGGTGGCCGGCCAGCCCGACGAGCTGCACCGGCTGCTGACCAACCTGATGAGCAACGCCATCAAGTACACCGACCCCGGCGGCCGGGTCGTCGTCCGCATCGCGAGCGACGGCGCGGACGTCGTCACCACCGTCACCGACACCGGCATCGGGATCTCCGCCTCCGACCAGGAGCAGCTCTTCCGCGAGTTCTTCCGCTCCACCAACCCGGCCGCCCTGACCCGGCCCGGCACCGGGCTCGGCCTGGCGATCGTGGCCCGGATCGTCAACCGGCACGGCGGCACCGTCGGGCTCGACTCCGAGCGAGGCCGCGGGACGACGGCCACGGTCACGCTGCCGGCGTACACCGGCGTCCTCGTCGAGGACGTCGTCAGCGCGGACTGAGCGCGAGCGTCAGCGCGCAGTGAGCGCGAGCGTCATGAAGGTGCTCATCGGGTCCTCGACGTAGGGCCCGAACGGCGGGCAGGGCTCGAAGCCCGCCCGCGCGTAGAAGGTCCGCGCCGCCTCGAAGAACGCCATGCTGCCCGTCTCGAGCGAGACCCGCTCGACCCCGCGCGACCGAGCGTCGTCCAGGACGTGGGCGAGCAGCGCCGAGGCGATCCCGCGGCCGCGGAGGCGGGGGTCCGTACGCATGCTCTTGAGCTCCTCGTGCCGCTCGTCGAGCCCCGCCAGTGCCGCCGTGCCGGCGACGCCCTCGACGTCGGGGACGGCGGCCACCCAGAGGCGTACGTGCTCCGCCTGCAGCGCGTGCAGGTCGAGCGCGTGCCGGCTCTCCGGCGGTGCCGTGGGCTCCATGTCGTCGAGGTGGGCCTGGAGGAAGGCGGCGAGCCGGGGGTCGGCGAAGTCGGCGCGGGTGATGGTCACGTCCACGGGGGAAGTGTGGCCGGTCGGTGGTGCGGGACGCGTCGTGGGTCGTGCCTCAGGGGCGCGGGTTGGTCCGGGTCCACGGCCTGCTGTCGCGCTTCTCGCCCATCCCGGCCGCGCAGCGGCGGCACGCCTCGCGCACCTCGTCGGCGTCGCGGCCGGTGGCGGGCTGGGCGTCCACCCACTGCACGTGCGGGAACCGGTGCAGCCGGGCCTTGCTGAGCGGCACCCCGCAGAGCGTCTGGTTGGTGCCGCGCAGCCAGGCGTGGACCAGGCCGGCGGGCGCGCGGAAGCCGTCGGGGTCGGTCCAGCGGTCGGTCGCGGCCACGGCTGCGTCCTTCGGTGCCATGCCCTCCGGTGCCCTCGCATCGACCGTCGTATGCCGGGTACGGAGGCGTCTCCAGACCGGCCCGACGATGCGACGAACCACGAGGAAGGACCTGCCATGAGCGACGAGGGACAGTCCGAGCAGACCCGACAGGACCCGACCCAGGTGCACGAGCAGCCGGACACCGAGGGCGAGCAGCTGCCGGAGCCGGGTGACGAGGCCTCGGTCACGAGTGAGATGGACGAGAAGCCCGACCACGGCGAGGAGACCTACCGCGGCCACGACCGCCTGCTCGACCAGGTCGCGGTCATCACCGGAGGGGACTCCGGCATCGGCCGCGCCGTCGCCCTGGCCTTCGCCCGCGAGGGCGCCGACGTGGTCATCGCCTACCTCGACGGCGAGGACGAGGACGCCGAGGAGACCGCGCGCCTCGTCGAGGACGCCGGGCGTCGGGTCGTGCTGGTCCCGACCGACCTCGTGGAGGAGGAGGCCTGCCGGGCGCTCGTGGACCGCGCGATCGAGGAGTTCGGCCGCATCGACGTCCTAGTCAACAACGCGGCCTACCAGATGGCGCAGCCCGGCGGCATCGCCGACATCACGACCGAGCAGCTCGACCGGGTGATGCGCACCAACATCTACGCCATGTTCTGGCTGTGCAAGATGGCGCTGCCGCACATGAAGGCCGGGGCCAGCATCATCAACACCTCCTCGGTGCAGTCGAGCTCGCCGTCGCCGGAGCTGCTCGACTACGCCACCACGAAGGCCGGGATCGTGAACTTCACCCGCGGGCTCGCGCAGTTCGTCGCCGAGCAGGGGATCCGCGTCAACGCGGTGGCGCCGGGCCCGATCTGGACGCCGCTCATCCCGGCGACCATGCCGCCGGAGAAGGTCGAGACGTTCGGCCAGCAGACCCCGATGGGCCGGGCCGGGCAGCCCGCCGAGGTGGCGACGGCGTTCGTCTACCTCGCCTCGCCCGAGTCCAGCTACATCACCGGCGAGGTCATCGCGGTGACCGGGGGACAGCCCGTCACCATGTGACGCGTCGTGCGCCGGCTGGGCGCGGCGGGCTTGGACCCGGCGCCCCGCCGGTGCGACGGTGACCCCATGGAGACCCTGCTCGACGTCGACTACCTCGTCGTGGGGGCCGGTGCCATGGGCATGGCCTTCACCGACGCGCTGGTCGACCACGCCGACGTCCGCGTCGCGGTCGTCGACCGGCGCCACGGTGCCGGCGGCCACTGGCTCGAGGCCTACCCCTTCGTCCGGCTGCACCAGGCCTCGGCCTTCTACGGCGTGGCCTCGACGGTCCTCGGCGGCGGTCGGCTGCAGCAGCAGGGCCCCGAGGCGGGCCTGCAGGAGCGCGCCTCGCAGCCCGAGATCGTGGCCTACTACGACCGGGTGGTCGAGCGGCTGCGGCAGACCGGACGGGTGGAGCTGCTCACGGGCGCGGACCACGTCGGTGACCGGACCGTCGTCTCGCGGGTGTCCGGGCAGCGGTTCGTGGTGCCGGAGCGGTGCCGCGTCGTCAACGCCCACCACCTGGCGCCCGGCATCCCCGCCGAGGTGCCGCCGCCCTTCGCCGTGTCCGCGGGCGCGCACGTGGTGCCGGCCAACGACGTCGTACGCCTCGAGGCCGCGCCGAGCCAGTACGTCGTCGTGGGCTCCGGCAAGACTGCCACCGACACCTGCGTCTGGCTGCTGCAGCACGGCGTCGACCCCGACGCGATCTGCTGGGTGCGACCGCGCGACCCGTGGATGCTCGACCGGGCCCTCATCCAGCCCGACCCGGAGATCTTCCTCGGCGTGCCGGCGGCGATCCTCGAGGCGGCGGCGGCCTCGTCGAGCCTGGACGAGGTGTTCCTCCGGCTCGAGGAGGCCGGCGTGATGATGCGGATCGACCGCTCGGCCACGCCGACCATGGCCAAGGCGCCGACGCTGGGCACGTGGGAGCTCGAGCTGCTGCGCAGCATCGAGGACGTCGTACGACGCGGGCACCTGCGCGCGGTGGACCGCGGTCGCCTCACCTTCACCGACGGCTCGACCGTGCGGGTCGCCGACGACGCGGTCGTCGTGCACTGCGCGGCGGACGGGCTGAAGAACCCGCCGCTGGTGCCGGTGTGGCGACCCGAGGACATCACGCTGCAGCCGGTCCGTGCGGGGTTCCCGTGCTTCGGCGCGGCCGTGACCGGCTACGTCGAGGCGACGCGCACCGACGACGACGAGAAGAACCGGCTCTGCCCGCCGTCGCACTACGGCAACACGCTCGCCCAGTGGGCGGCGATGAACGTCCTCGGCACGCGCGCCTCGACGTCATTCTCCGCGGAGCCGGACATCGCCGCGTGGGCCAGTCGGGTCGCGCTCAACCCGGCCCGGGTCCCGCCGGACCACCCGGCGACGGCCGCTCTCGACCACGTCCGGGAGCGGATCGCGGCCAGCACCGGGCCGGGCCTGGCGAGGCTCGCGGAGCTGTCCGGCCTGTCCGGGCTGTCCGGCCTGTCCGGGCTGGCTGGGCCGTCCTCGCCCGCCGGCTAGTCCCCGACCGCGGCGTACCCCTCGCGGTAGGTCGGCAGTGCCGGCGCCCAGCCCGTCGCCCGGAGCCGGGCGTTGGACAGCCGCTTGCCGTGACCGCGGGCCGGGTCGGCGCGCGGGGGAGTGGGCGCGCCGAGCCGCTGTGCGAGGAAGGCCGCGACGTCGCCCAGCTGCGCCGGCTCGTCGTCGGTGCCGAGGTAGAGCCGGTCCGGCTGCCCCACCATCGTCAGGAGGTGGACGACCGCGGCCGCCGCGTCGCCGCGGTGGATGCGGTTGGTCCAGCGGTGCGGGTCCTCGACGCGACCCTCGCGCACCCGGTCGACGAGCCGGGTGCTGCTGCCGCCGTAGAGGCCGGAGAGCCGCAGGACCGTCCCGCCCGGGACCCGCTCGTGGAACGCCTCCTCGGCCGCCACCAGCATCCGGCCGGGTCCGTCCGCCGGCGTGGTCGGCGCCGTCTCGTCCTCCAGCGGCGGCTGGTCACGGCTGCCGTGGACGGCGGTCGAGGACACCAGCACCGCCCGCTCGGGGGCGACCGGCAGCGCGTCGAGCGCCCGCGCCATCCCGTCGACGTACGTCGCGCGGTAGGACTCCTCGGTGCGCGGCCGCGCGGTCAGCGCCACGACCACGAAGCGGGGGCGTACGTCGGTCAGGTCCGGCGCACCGGCTGTCAGGTCGACCGACCGGCCGACGAGCGGCGCCGGCACCTTGGCGGCGTCGCGGCGCAGTGCGAGCACGTCGTGGCCGAGGTCGGCGAGCCGGAGGCCCACGGCGGCACCGAGGTCGCCGGCGCCGACGAGGAGGACGTCGGAGGTCATGGGGCGCAACCTATCGAGCGGCCCGAGGCATGATGCCGTCGACGCATCACGGGATTCAGAAACGGGCTTGGACAGGCATCGTCGCTCGTTCCTAGGTTGGTGAGCACCGCCACATCAGTGGCGGGACCACCGGCCTCGGACTGAAGGACGCAGCGTGACGAAGTACAGCCCCACCGAGCTCGTCGAGACCCTGGGGAGCGGCCTGCTGTCGTTCCCGGTGACCCACTTCGACGCCGACCTGCAGTTCGACGAGCCCGCCTACCGCGAGCACCTCGAGTGGCTCAGCGGCTACCCGGTGGCCGGGCTGTTCGCCGCCGGCGGCACCGGCGAGGGCTTCTCGCTCACCCCCGAGGAGACCGACCGGGTCGTCCGGAGCGCCATCGCCGGCGCCGGCGGCAAGGTGCCCGTGCTGGCACCCGCCACCGGCTCGACGGTCAACGCCGTGGCCCAGGTCCGGGCGGCCGAGGAGGCCGGCGCGGACGGCATCCTGCTCATGCCGCCCTACCTCACCGAGGCGGGCCAGCGCGGGCTGGTCGAGCACGTCAGCGCCGTGTGCGCCGCGACCGGCCTCGGCGTCATCTACTACTCGCGCGCCAACGCGGTGCTCGGCACCGACGCCCTCGAGCAGGCGTGCCAGCGCAACGACAACCTCGTCGGCTTCAAGGACGGCGTCGGCTCGATCGAGCAGATGACCCGCACCTACGCCCAGCTCGGCGACCGGCTCGTCTACGTCGGCGGCCTGCCCACCGCGGAGGTCTTCGCGCTGCCGCTGCTGCAGCTCGGGGTGACCACCTACAGCTCTGCGATCTTCAACTTCGTGCCGCAGTTCGCGCTCGACTTCTACTCCGCCGTCCGTCGCCAGGACCAGGCGACGGTCTACGCGATGCTCAACGACTTCGTCATCCCCTACACCAAGATCCGCGACCGCGAGTCCGGCTACGCGGTGTCCATCGTCAAGGCCGGCCTGGCCGCCGTGGGACGTCCGGCCGGTCCGGTGCGCCCGCCACTGTCGGACCTGCTCGAGGCCGAGCGCGACGAGCTCCAGACGCTCGTCGACAAGGTGGCAGGCTCGAACGCCTGACCCGCCGCACCACGAGCACGAGCAGCACGAGCAGCACAGCTACCGAGAGGACCCCATGTCCGACAGCCAGACGATCGCCGCGACCTCCGTCATCGCCGGCGCCGACTCCGAGCAGCCCGACGTCCCCGCCGCCACCGCGGCAGCCGTCGAGGCGTTCGCCGCCTACCGCGCCACCTCGCCCGCCGAGCGCGGCGCCTTCCTCGAGGCGGTGGCCGCCGAGATCGAGGCCGACAAGGACGCGATCATCGTCGAGGCCGTGCGGGAGAGCGGACTGCCCGAGGGCCGCATCACCGGGGAGGTGGGGCGTACGACGGGACAGCTGCGGATGTTCGCCGGCGTCGTCCGGTCCGGTGACCACCTGGGCGTCCGCATCGACCCGGCGCTGCCGGACCGTGCGCCGCTGCCGCGGGCCGACATCCGCCAGCGGATGGTGCCGCTCGGGCCGGTCGCCGTCTTCGGCGCCAGCAACTTCCCGCTCGCGTTCTCCACCGCCGGCGGCGACACCGCCTCGGCGTTGGCGGCCGGCTGCCCGGTCGTCGTCAAGGGCCACCCGGCCCACCCCGTCACCGGCACGCTCGTCGCCCGCGCCATCACTCGCGCGGTGCAGGCGTCCGGGCTGCCGGCCGGGGTCTTCTCCTTCGTCCTCGGCGGCATCGAGACGGGCCAGGAGCTCGTCGTCGACCCGCGGATCACCGCGGTCGGGTTCACCGGGTCCCGCGGTGGCGGCCTCGCCCTCGTCCGGGCCGCCGCCGGCCGGGAGGTGCCGATCCCGGTCTACGCCGAGATGTCCTCGATCAACCCCGTGGTGGTGCTGCCCGGGGCGCTCGACGGCGACGTCGACGCGCTCGCGACGGCCTACGTCGGCAGCCTGACGCTGGGCGCCGGCCAGTTCTGCACCAACCCCGGCCTGCTCTTCCTGCCGAGCGGCGAGCAGGGTGACGCCTTCCTCCGGGCCGCCGGCCGGGCCGTCACGGACGCCGCCGGCCAGCCCATGCTCACGCCCGGCATCGCCGAGGCGTACGCCAGCGGCACCGCCAGCCTCCGCGGCACCGAGGGCATCCGCGTCGTCGGCGAGGGCTCCGCCGCCGGCGACCACGCGCCCGCGCCTGTGATCTACGAGGCGCCGGCCGAGCTGCTGGCGCTCGACGACAGCAGCGTGACCGACGAGGTGTTCGGTGCCTCCGGCGTCGTCGTGCGCTACGACGACGTGGCCGACCTGCTGCCGCGCCTCGAGCAGCTCGAGGGCCAGCTGACCGCGACCGTCCACGCCGACCCGGCCAGCTCCGCCGACGCCGACGCAGCCGCCGCGCTGCTGCCCGTGCTCGAGCTCAGGGCGGGCCGGATCCTCTTCAACGGCTGGCCGACCGGTGTGGAGGTCGGGCACGCGATGGTCCACGGCGGGCCCTACCCCGCCACCTCCGACAGCCGCACCACGAGCGTCGGCAGCCTCGCCATCGAGCGCTTCCAGCGCCCGGTCGCCTACCAGGACGTCCCGGCCGCGCTCCAGCCCGAGGCCGTGCGCGACGACAACCCGTGGGGGCTGCGCCGCCGCATCGACGGAGACCTCGAGTGAACGCCAGCATCGCGAGCGTCGAGGCGGTGCCGGTCGCCGGCCACGACTCGATGCTGCTCAACCTCAGCGGTGCGCACGGTCCGTTCTTCACCCGCAACATCGCCATCCTCACCGACTCCGAGGGCCGCACGGGGCTCGGCGAGGTGCCGGGCGGCGAGGCGATCAGGACGACGATCGAGGACGCCGCCGACCTCCTCGTCGGCCAGCCGGTGGCGCGGTTCCGCTCGCTGCTGCGCGAGGTCGCCGCCCGCTTCGCGGACCGCGACGCCGGCGGTCGCGGCCTGCAGACCTTCGACCTCCGCACGACGATCCACGCCGTGACCGCGCTGGAGTCGGCGCTGCTCGACCTGTCGGGCCAGGCGCTCGGCGTCCCCGTGGCCGAGCTGCTCGGCGACGGCCAGCAGCGCGACAGCGTGCCGATGCTGGGTTACCTCTTCTACGTCGGCGACCCCGACCGCACCGACCTGCCCTACCTGCGTCCGACCGACGAGCCGGGCGGCCCCGACGACTGGGAGAAGGTGCGGCGCGAGGAGGCGATGACCCCCGCGGCCGTCGTACGCCTCGCCGAGGCCGCGCAGGCCCGCTACGGGTTCAGCGACTTCAAGCTCAAGGGCGGCGTGCTGGCCGGTGATCAGGAGGTCGCGGCCGTCACGGCGCTGCACGAGCGGTTCCCCGACGCCCGCATCACGCTCGACCCCAACGGCGGGTGGCTCCTCGAGGACGCGGTCCGGCTGCTGCAGGGCACGGACGACGTCCTGGCCTACGCCGAGGACCCGTGCGGGGCCGAGGGCGGCTACTCCGGACGCGAGGTGATGGCGCAGTTCAAGCGCCGCACCGGCCTGCGCACGGCCACCAACATGGTCGCCACCGACTGGCGGCAGATGGCCGACGCGGTGCGCACGAACGCCGTCGACATCCCGCTGGCCGACCCGCACTTCTGGACGATGGCGGGGTCCGTGCGGGTCGCGCAGCTCTGCCACGACTTCGGCCTCACCTGGGGCTCGCACTCCAACAACCACTTCGACGTCTCGCTCGCGATGTTCACCCAGGTCGGTGCCGCCGCGCCGGGGCAGATCACCGCGCTCGACACGCACTGGATCTGGCAGGACGGCCAGGGCCTGACGACCGAGCCGCTCGAGATCCGCGACGGTGCCGTCGCGGTCCCGACGACCCCCGGCCTCGGCGTCACGCTCGACCGCGACCGGCTGGCCGCGGCGCACGAGCTCTACCTCGAGCACGGGCTGGGGGCGCGCGACGACGCCGTCGCGATGCAGTACCTCTTGCCGGACTGGAGCTTCGACCCCAAGCGTCCCTGCCTCGTGCGCTGACCGGGGTCGGTCGGCCGCCGGGGCGATCGGTCGCCGGGTCGGTGGGCCGCCGTGTCGATCAGGTGCGCGCGAGGAAGTCGTCGACCTCCGCCGCGGTGGGCGCGGACTCCGGCCCGCGCCGCGTCACCTTGATCGCCGCCGCGGCGTTGGCCCGTCGGCAGCCCTCGACCCACGGCGTACCGGCGGCGACCTCGGCCAGCAGGGCGCCGGTGTGGGTGTCGCCCGCGCCGTTGGTGTCGACCGGCGTCTGCGGGAAGCCGGCGACGTACGTCGTGGTGCCGCCGACGCGCACGGCGCAGCCGGCCGGGCCGTCGCGGACGATCGCGACGGCGTCGCCGCGGAGGAGGGGAGCGACGGCGGTGGTGAGGTCCGCGAGGTCCGTCGGCGGCTCCTCGCCGACGGCCCGCAGGACGTCCTCGGCCTCCTCGGAGTTGCTCGACCAGACGTCGGTGACCTCGAGCATCGCCGCTCGTACGTCCTCCGGCAGGCCGGCGAACGCGGCGCCCGGGTCGAGCACGACGACGACGTCGGGGTGCAGCGTGGGCAGCCAGGCCAGCAGCGGGTCGCGGGTGCTGGCCAGGGCGAGCGAGAAGCCGGTGACGCACACCAGGTCGCCGGGCCGGGGCTCGGAGGTGGCGAGCGAGTCGACCGAGATCCGGCGCTCGGCGCCGAGGGTGGTGACGAACGTCCGCTCGGCGCTGGGCTCGACCATCACGACGCAGATGCCGGTGTCGAGGTCGGCGACCGGCGGCGCCGACGCCGCGATGCCCTCGGCGGCGAGGGCGGCCCGGACCAGGTCACCGAGCGGGCCGGTGCCGTGCGCCCCGGCGTGCACGCAGTCCGCGCCGAAGCGGGCCGCGGCCACGAGCACCGTCACGGAGCCGCCGGCGTAGTCGGTGGCCGAGGACGCCATCACGTTCTGCCCGCGGACCGGGAGGTCGGGCACCTCGACGACGACGTCGACCAGGGCCTGGCCGGTGTGGATGACCCGGCTCACCTCGACCTGCCCGCGAGGACCTCGTCGGTGGTGGCGAGCGTGATCTGCGGCGGGTAGAGCGCCATCACCTCCATCGCCGAGCGGTGGTTGGCGGGCGACGACCCCGCGCAGGCGTCGGTGACGACGGTGATGGTCGCGCCCGCGTCGGCGGCGGCCAGGGCGGTCGACACGACGCAGCAGTCGGTGGAGACGCCGGCGAGCACGAGGTGGGGGACCGGACCGGTGACGGCCTCGAGCTCGGGGCCCCACTTGCCGAAGGTCGGCACGGACACGACCTCGGTGGCGAGGTCACCCATGTCGTCGACCAGCTCGAGCAGCGGGTGCCCCTCCGGCACGTCGGCGAACGGCCACGCCTGGAGGTACGAGCGCCAGCTGCCCTGCGGGTCGGTCGCGGGCACCCAGCGCGTGACGACGGTGCGCCGACCGGCCGCGGCGGCGAGTCGGCGTACGGGCTCCACGATGTCGGGGAACATCGGCGAGCCCCACTGGCTCGCCGGGTCGGCGAAGATCCGCTGCGGGTCGATGACGACCAGCCAGGCGTCAGGATGCATGCGCCCAGCCTGTCAGAGGCGGGCGGTGGTCCGTCGCCGGTCATCGTCCGGCGGGAGCTTTGCACCCGAGTTCCGTGCTTCGAGGTGGAGATCTCTACCTGCAAGGACGGTGGTCCCCGGATATCCGGGGACTCCAGACCCCGCCCCCCACACATGCAGCCAGCGGCCACCGGTCCCCCGACCGGCAGCCGCTGACCCGCCTGAGGTGCGTTACTTCACCTCGGCCCGCAGGACCGCGCGCAGCCCGAGGGCGAGCGGGATCCAGAGCCACACGAGCGTCGTGACGCCCAGCTGCTGCCAGTTCTCGGCCGTCATGGTGTCCTCGAAGAGCCGGGTGGTGGCGAAGTTGATGTCCACCCACGGCTGCAGGTCGCGGAACCACTCCTGGAAGGCGGCGAGCGCCCCGAGGGCGGCCGGCAGGACCAGGGAGTAGATGAAGTAGCCGACGATCGCGGCGGCGGAGCTCCGCATCAGGACACCGAGGGTGAAGCCGATGAGCATGCCGAGGACGTTGGCGAGCACGATCTGGCCGAACTCCCCGACCGAGACGTTCCACACCGGGTCGAGCCCGGTGATGGCGGAGCCGACCAGGTTGCCGACGGCGCCGACGGCCAGCGCGAGGAACATCGAGGCGACGCCGATGGCGAGGGTGACGAGCATCTTGGCGGTGATCACCCGGCCGCGCCAGGGCACGAGCGTGTAGGTCGTCAGTCCGGTGCGCTGGCTGTACTCACTGGTGACGGACAGCAGGCCGATGATCGGCAGGATCACCGACAGCGGGAACCCGATCGCGCTGGAGAAGGTCTCCTGGTCGATCGCGGAGTCGGGTGCCCACAGGATGACCGCGGCGGTCGCGAGGACCGCGACGATCCCGACGCTGGCCATCAGCCAGAAGCCGGCACGGGTGTCGAACATCTTGCGCAGCTCGACCTTGGCGAGCCGGGTCATCGGGATGGGCCGGATCGTCCGCGCGGGTGCCGTCGACCGGTGCGCGGGTACGGCGTGGGCCGGCGCCGCAGGCTCGGCCGGGGTCTGGACGGGGATCGTGGTGCTCATGCTGCTGCTCCTTCGAGAGCGGTCTCTTCGCGGGCGGTCAGGGCGGTGAGCTCGAGGAACATCTCCTCGAGGCCGGCGCCGTCGGCGGCGCGCAGCTCCCGCAGGACGACGCCGGCACGGTGTGCCGTCTCGCCGACGAGCTCGGGGTCGGCGTCGACCCGGAGGCCGCCGTCGATCGGGGTGGTCACGACGGCCGCCTCGTGCAGGGCGCGGGCCAGCCGGTCGGGGTCGGCGGTGCGGACGAGCGTGCCGGCCGCGGCGAGCAGCTCGGACTTGCTGCCCTGGGCCACGATGCGGCCCTGGCCGATGACGACGAGGTCGTCGGCGATGACCTCGATCTCGTGCAGCAGGTGCGAGGACAGCAGCACGGTGCCGCCGTCGTCGGCGAAGCCGCGGAGCAGGTCGCGCATCCAGCGGATGCCGGCGGGGTCCAGGCCGTTGGCGGGCTCGTCGAGGATGAGCACCTCCGGGTCGCCGATGAGGGCGGTGGCCAGGCCGAGGCGCTGGCGCATGCCGAGGGAGTAGTTGCGCACCCGGCGCTGCGCCTCGTCCTCGGTGAGCCCGACCCGGGCGAGGGTCTCGGGCACGGTGGCCTTGGGCAGTCCCATGGTCTGCTGCGCGATCGTGAGGATCTCGCGGCCGGTGCGGCCGGCGTGCTGGGCCGAGGCGTCCAGCAGGACGCCGACCTCGAGGCCCGGGTTGACGAGGTCGCGGTAGTCGCGACCGGTGATCGTGACCCGGCCGGTGCTGGGCCGGGTCAGGCCGACCATGATGCGCATGGTGGTGGACTTGCCGGCTCCGTTGGGACCGAGGAACCCGGTCACGCGACCGGTGGCGGCCGTGAACGACACGTTGTCGACGGCCGTGAACCGGCCGTACTGCTTGCTGAGGGACTCGACGCTGATCATGGGTCAACCCTGGCGGCGCGGAGGGCGCCACCGCATCGGGGACAGTGCCGGGTCGACCCCTGAGAGCGACCCTGAGAAACCCCCCAGCGGCCGCGCCTACGGCCCCGGTGGCGCCGCGATGCAGCGGCGTTGGGGCGTCCTTGGGACAATGGCTCCGTGAGCCAGCCCACCGAGCAGCGTCCGCCCCAGGTCACCCTGGCCTCGGGCATCGTCATGTTCGCCTCCGTGATGGTGCTGCTCACCGCCTGGGAGCGCGTCGCCTCGCTGGGGTCGCTCGAGACCCAACAGTCGATCCGCGACCTCCTCGCGGAGCCGCCCTTCTCCTCCCTGGGCCTCGACGTCGAGGGCGCGACCGGTCTCCTCCGCATCAGCGGGATGGTCGCCGCGGCCGCCGCCTGCGGCACCGCGATCCTCGGCTGGTACGTCCGCAAGCCGGACCGCTCGGCCCGCCTCGGCCTCAGCCTGCTGGCCGTCCCGGTCTTCGTCACCGGCCTCACCGCCGGCGGGCTCGCGGGCTCCTTCGTCGCCGCAGGAGCTGCGATGCTCTGGGTGAACCCGGCCCGCGAGTGGTTCGCCACCGGCCGGTGGACGCCGCCCGCCCCCGCCCGCGACGTCGAGAAGCCGGGCCGTTCCGGCAAGGCCGACAGGGGTGCGGCCGGCGCCACGCAGGACTACCGCGGGTCCTGGGGTGCCGGTCCGCAGGCGCCCCAGGACCAGCCGGGTGCGGGCGCGGCCCAGCCGCCGGGCCCGCCGCCGGCGGACCGGCCGTTCGGCCAGCACCAGCCCGTGCCGCACAACGCCTACGGCCAGCCGGTCCCGCCGGGGGCGTACGCCGAGGCCCCGACGCAGGACCCGAGCCGGCCGCCGCAGCCCTGGGCGCAGGACCGGCTCCCGCAGGTGCCGCCGCCGTGGCAGCAGCACCGTCCCCTCGACACGCGTCCCGGGGCGATGGTCGCGGCGTTCGTCATCACGGTGGTCACGGCCGGTGGGCTGCTCGCGCTGTCCCTGCTCTGGTTCGCGATCGCCGGCTTCTCGCCCGACTTCTTGATGAGCGTGCTCGAGGAGCAGCAGCCGCAGATGATGGAGGACGGCCTGACGCGTGGGGAGGTGCGCACGACGGTGTTCGCCCTCGCCAGCGGTGCCTTCGTGTGGGGCTCGGCGGCGCTCGTCCTCGCCGGCTTCGCGATGGCGCGGCGCGACTGGGCCCGGCGTGGCCTGATGGTCAGCGCCGCCTTCAGCGCCGGCGCGTGCTTCGCCCTAATGCTGACCGCACCCTTCGTGCTGGTGCCGGCGGTGGCCGCCGTCGCGACGGTCGTATGCCTGCGGCGGGTCGAGGTCCGGCGCTGGTTCTCGCCCGACCCGCGCTGAGCCTGCGGCACTGCCGTGGAGGACCGCGGACATGGTGAGATAGGACCATGAGCGACCCCTACGGCCAGAACAGTCCCTACGGCCAGCAGCCGTCCTACGGCCAGCCCTCCTACGGGCAGCCGGCCTACGGCCAGCCCGTGTCGGACAAGCGTCCCGGCACGGTGACCGCCGCGGCCTGGATCACGATCGTGTTCTCCGCGCTCACCGCGGCCCTGTTCGGCTTCGCGGCCCTGGCGCTGTTCGTCGCGCGCGACGAGGTCATCGACGAGATGGAGCGGGTCCCGGAGTTCCAGGACGCCAACATCGACGCGGACACCGCCATCGGTGCCGTCGTGGCCGTCGTCGGTGGGCTCGTCATCTGGGCGATCATCGCGATCGTGCTGGCCGTGCTGGTGCTGCGGCGGTCCAACGTGGCCCGCATCCTCCTCGTCATCTCCGCCGTCGTGACCGCGCTGTTCTCCCTCCTCTCCGTCTCCAGCGGCATCTCGCTCGTCACGCTGGTCGCGGCGGTCGCGGTGATCGTGCTGCTCTTCGTGGGCGGTGCCGGTGACTGGTTCAAGCGCACCGGCTCCTCCGGCGGCGACTACCCCGGCGGCCAGTACGGCGGCTACGCGGGCGGCTACGGCGGTGGGTCCTACGGCCAGCCCGGCCAGCCCGACCAGTACGGCGGCGGCTACGGCCAGCCCGGGTCCCAGACGGGTGCCCAGCCGGGCATCGAGCCCGGCCCGGACGCCGGCCCGCAGTACCCCTCGTCCGGGGACAACCCCTACGGCCAGCAGCCGCCGGCCGAGGGCGGCTCCGACCACCCGCCGAGGGAGTACCCGGGCCGCTGACGCGCCCGGTCCGCCGGTCCGCTCAGCGGGCCAGCTCGGCCTCGCCCAGCCGGCGTACGCCCTCCCGGATCACGTCGGGCTCCTTGCAGAACGCCCAGCGCACCAGCTGGCGCCCGGCCTCGGTGTCGTCGTAGAACCCCTGCGTGGGGATCGCGACGACACCGGCGCGCTCGGGCAGGGCCAGGCAGAACTCGCGCCCGTCGGCCCACCCGAGGTGGGAGATGTCGGTGGTCGCGAAGTAGGTGCCCTCGGGCACCCGCGGCGTGAGCCCGGCAGCGGCGAGCCCGTCGCACAGCAGGTCGCGCCGGGCCTGGAGGTCGCGGGCGAGCGTCCGCGGCCAGTCGGGCTCGTGGTCGAGGGCGTGCGCGACCGCGGGCTGCAGCGGCGCACCGGAGGTGAAGGTGAGCCACTGCTTGGCCGCGAGCAGCGCCTGCACCAGGGGCGCGGGTCCGGTGGCCCAGCCGACCTTCCAGCCGGTGAACGAGTACGACTTGCCCGCGCTGGACAGCGTCAGCGTGCGGTGCCACATCCCCGGCAGCGTGGCGATCGGGACGTGTCCCTCCGGGGAGCGGGCGTCGTCGAAGACGAGGTGCTCGTAGACCTCGTCGGTCAGCACGAGGACGTCGTGCTCGATCGCGAGGTCGGCCACGACCTGCAGCTCCTCGCGGGTGAGGACGGTGCCGGTGGGGTTGTGCGGGGTGTTGAGGAGGATCGCCTTCGTCCGGTCGCCCACCACCGCCCGCAGCTCGTCGAGGTCCGGTCGGAAGTCCGGGGCGCGCAGCGTGACCGGGCGGCGGACGGCGCCGCACACGTCGAGCATGGCGACGTACGAGTCGTAGTAGGGCTCGAGCACGACCACCTCGTCGCCGGGGTCGACGAGGCCGAGCAGCGCCGCCGCGACGGCCTCGGTGCACCCCGTCGTCACGACCACCTCGCGGTCGGGGTCGACGTCGAGACCGTAGTGGCGCTGCTGGTGGCGCGCGATGGCGCCGCGCAGGGACGGGATGCCGATGCCCGGTGCGTACTGGTTGGCGCCCGCCTCCAGCGCCGCCTCGGCGGCGGCGACCACGGACGCCGGACCGTCCACGTCGGGGAAGCCCTGGCCGAGGTTGAGGGCGCCGGTGCGCACCGCGAGCGCGGACATCTCGCTGAAGACGGTCGGCGGGACGTGGGCGAGGCGGCGGGCGACGACGGACATGCACCCGAGGCTAGCCCGGCGCCGTGCCGTCCCCGTGGGGCAGACTCGGGGCATGTCCGCAGCCTCCGCCCGAGCCCGCTGGACGGGGGTGCTGGGTGCGGTGCTGGTCGTGGCCGGGCTGGTGCTCGGGGGCTGGGTGGCGTGGCAGGTGTGGGGGACCAACGTCGTCGCGCAGCGCACCCACCGCGACCTGGTCGAGGGTGCCCGGCGTGAGTGGGACCGGGCCGCCGAGGTCGACGGGACCGCACCGGCGCAGGAGGTCACCTTCACCGAGCACGGCGCGATGACGGCGATCGTGCGGATCCCGCGCTTCGGCGAGGACTACGCCGTGCCGCTGCTCGAGGGGACGGACGACGAGGTGCTCGCGGCGGGCTTCGGCCGCTTCACGGACGCGGCGGCCGCCGGGGGCCTCGGCAACTTCGCGATCGCCGCCCATCGGGTCACGCACGGCGAGCCGCTGCGCGACATGCCCGAGCTCGAGCCCGGCGACGAGGTGCTGGTCGAGACCCCGCGGTGGACCTACCGCTACGTCCTCGACACGGGCGGCGACGACCTGACGGTGCCGTTCACCGCGGGCTGGGTGCTCGACGACCTCCCTGCGAACCCCGAGGGCGGTGTGCAGCCCGAGCAGCGTCCGGGCCAGCGGCTCATCACCGTCACCACCTGCTCGGAGCTGTTCCACACCGACGACCGGCTGGTGGCGTTCGGCCACCTGGCGTCGCGGGAGCCGACCGGACGGTGACGCCGGCGACGGGCCGCGTCGCTAGGCTGCGGGCGTGGTTGACGAGACGCTCGCACGCGACATCGACGCGGCCTGCCGCCTGACCGGGGAGTTCACCCTCAGGTCGGGACAGGTCGCCGACACCTACTTCGACAAGTACCTCTTCGAGGCCCAGCCGGCGCTGCTCGACCGCGTCGCCACACGGATGCTCGACCTGCTGCCGCCGGACACCGAGCTGCTCGGCGGACTCGAGCTGGGCGGCATCCCGATCGCCACCATGGTGTCGGCCAAGTCCGGGCTGCCGGCGCTCTTCGTGCGCAAGCAGGCCAAGGAGTACGGCACCTGCAAGCTCGCCGAGGGCCCGGACGTGGCGGGCCGCCGCATCACCGTCATCGAGGACGTCATCACCACGGGCGGTGCCGTGCGCGACGCGACCCGCGCGCTGCGCGACGCCGGCGCGACGGTCGAGGTGGTCGTCTGCGCCATCGACCGCTCACCGGCCGGCGAGGACCCCCTGGCCGACGTCGGCCTGGAGGTCCGCTCCGTCCTCACCCGCGCGGACCTGGACTCCGTCCACCGCTGACGGGGCCGCCCCGCACGCGGGCAGGGCTGGCCGGTCAGTCCAGGTCGCGGCCCGTGATGTCGCGGTCCGGCCCGCCGTCGTGGGGGCCGATCTCGGCGCCCGGTGCGTGGGTGCGCCGGTGGCGTACCCACTCGATGGCGATCGGCACGACGGAGAACGCCAGGATCGCGATGATCAGCTTGTCGATGCTCTCGCCGAGGGCCGGGAACGCGTCGCCGAGGAAGAAGCCGAGCAGGCAGATGGACGCCACCCACAGCAGCGCGCCGACCAGGCTCCACAGGAAGAAGCGGCGCCGGTCCATCCGGGTCACCCCGGCCACGACGGTGATGTAGGTGCGCACGAACGGGACGAAGCGGCCGATGACCAGCGCCTTGTTGCCGTGGCGGTCGAAGAACGCCGTCGTCTGGTCGAAGTACTTGCGCTTGATGATCCTGCCGTCGCGCTCGTAGAGCGGTGGTCCGAGCTTGCGGCCGATCTCGTAGCCGACGACGTTGCCGAGGAAGCCGGCCGCGACGAGCGCGGCCATCACGACCAGGAGCTCGGCGAAGGCCGGTCCCGGGACGAGGTCGAGCTGTTCGGTCGCGATGAAGAGGCCGAGCGCGAACAGGAGCGTGTCGCCGGGCAGGACCGGGAAGAACAGCCCGCACTCGATGAAGACGATGGCCAGGCTGATCCAGAAGAGCTCGGCGCCGAAGCGGTCCAGGAGCCAGTTGGGGTCCATCCAGTCGATGCCGAGGAGCATCGGCAGTACGACGGCAGGCAGGTCCCCCAGTGCGCTCACGGGCGCCACCCTAGCCAGCGGCGCCCCGTCCGGGCCTGCCTAGGGTGCTCCCATGCAGCCAGGATCCGGCGACGAGGAGCGGGCGCCGTACGACCCGATGCCGCACGGCCCGCCCGAGGTCGGGCTGGGGCCGTGGGAGGGCCCGTGGCCGGAAGGCGCGCACTGGGACCCCGAGCTGCTGCGCGACGGGGACCGGCGCAACGTCGTCGACCGCTACCGCTACTGGACGCTCGAGGCGATCGTCGCCGACCTCGACACCCGGCGGCACGACTTCCACGTCGCGATCGAGAACTGGCAGCACGACTTCAACATCGGCACGATCGTCCGCACCGCCAACGCCTTCCTCGCCGCCGAGGTCCACATCGTCGGCAACCGGCGGTGGAACCGGCGCGGGGCGATGGTCACCGACCGCTACCAGCACGTCCGCCACCACGCCGACGCCGCCGGCCTGGCGGCGTACCTCCACGACCTGCCGACGCCCGACGGCGAGCCCATGCGGCTGCTCGGCATCGACAACCTGCCCGGGTCGCTGCACCTCGAGACGATGGAGCTGCCGCGGCGGGTGTGCTTCCTGTTCGGGCAGGAGGGGCCGGGGCTCTCCACCACCGCGCGGGAGGTCTGCGACGCCACCTTCTCGATCGCGCAGTTCGGCTCCACCCGCTCGATCAACGCCAGCGCGGCCGCGGCCATCGCGATGCACGGCTGGGTGCGCGCCCACGCCGACCTCGGTGGCGATGACGCCTGGCGGGGGTAGGCCGCGACCGGCCGGTCGTCACGTGGTGAGACGCCGTCGGGCGAGGATCGCGACTGGCCGGTAGCCACTAGGGTTGTCAGCGCCTGCCGGACCGTACGAGCCGCTCACGAGGAGATCTCCCGATGCCCATCGCCACCCCCGAGGTGTACGCGCAGATGCTGGACGCCGCGAAGTCGAAGTCCTTCGCCTACCCGGCCATCAACGTGTCGTCCTCCCAGACCCTCAACGCCGCGCTGAAGGGCTTCGCCGACGCCGACTCCGACGGGATCATCCAGGTCAGCACCGGTGGTGCGGAGTACCTCTCCGGGCCGTCGGTCAAGGACATGGTCAGCGGCTCGGTCGCCTTCGCCGCCTACGCCGCCGAGGTCGCCAAGAACTACCCCGTCAACATCGCGCTGCACACCGACCACTGCCCGCAGGGCAAGCTCGACGGCTTTGTGCGCCCGCTGCTCGACATCTCCGCCGAGCGGGTCGCCCGCGGCGAGGCGCCGCTCTTCCAGTCGCACATGTGGGACGGCTCCGCGGTGCCGCTGGAGGAGAACCTCCAGATCGCCGAGGAGCTGCTGGCCAAGTGCGCGGCCGCGCGGATCATCCTCGAGATCGAGGTCGGCGTGGTCGGTGGCGAGGAGGACGGCGTCGCCAACGAGATCAACGACCAGCTCTACACCACCCCCGAGGACGCGGTCGCCACGATCAAGGCTCTCGGCGCCGGCGAGAACGGCCGCTACCTGACCGCGCTCACCTTCGGCAACGTGCACGGGGTCTACAAGCCGGGCAACGTCAAGCTGCGCCCCGAGATCCTCAAGATCGCCCAGGAGGCCGCCGCCTCCGAGCTCGGCCGCGGCGCCGACGACCGGCCCTTCGACCTGGTCTTCCACGGCGGGTCCGGCTCGACCGCTCAGGAGATCAGCGACGCCGTCGACTTCGGCGTGGTGAAGATGAACGTCGACACCGACACGCAGTACGCCTTCACCCGCCCCGTCGCGGCCCACATGTTCGCCAACTACGACGGCGTGCTGAAGGTCGACGGCGAGGTCGGCAACAAGAAGGCCTACGACCCGCGCGCCTGGGGCAAGGCCGCCGAGGCCGGCATGGCCGAGCGCATCGTCGAGGCGTGCCAGCACCTGCGCTCCGCCGGGACCTCGCTCGCGGGCTGAGTCCCGCCCGGACCCCGGACCGAGCGGTGGCCGGGCCACGTTCCACTCGCGCGGAACGTGGCTGGGCCACCGCTCGATCGCGTTCAGGCCGCGGAGGTCTCCTTGGTGCCCGGACGCGCGGCGAAGTGGCGGGGCCGCTCGAAGAAGACCACTGCCAGCAGGCCCAGCAGCAGCACCGCCGGCAGGAGCAGCAGTGACTGCGCCATCGCCTCGGTGAACGGCTCGGCGACCTGCGCCGGCAGCGTGCCGCCACCGGCCGAGCCCTCGGAGGGCGAGAACGTCAGCCCGTTGGCCGCGAGGCGGGCGTCGATGAGCACCGCGATCGCGGCGGAGCCGAGGACGGCCCCGACCTGGCGCGTCGCGTTGTAGACCCCGGAGCCGGCGCCGGCACGCTGCGGGGGCAGGTTGCGGTTGGCCGTGGTGGCCAGCGGGCCCCAGAGGAACGAGCTGCCCACGCCCATCAGCGCGAACGCCGCGACCAGCTGCCACAGCGGGGTGTCGGGCGTGAGGACGGCCTGCAGGACCAGCAGCGCCACCCCGAGGCCGGCGAACCCGCCGAGCGTCAGCACCCGCGGGTGCACCCGGTCGGTGAGCCGCCCGGCCACGGGTGCGGCCAGGATGGAGGTGATCGCCATCGGCGCGAGCAGCAGGCCCGCCTGGGTGGGGGAGTAGCCGCGCACCAGCTGGGCCCACAGCATCAGCGGGAACCCCATCGCGGTGAAGGCGAACGACACGGTCGTGATCGCGAGGTTGGACACCGAGAAGTTGCGGTCGGCGAACAGGCTCAGCGGCACCAGCGGCTCGGCACGGTTGCGCGCCTGCCACAGCACGAAGAGCGCCAGCACCACGAGGCCCGCGACGATCAGCGACCACACCGTGATGGGCCCGACGATCGTCGACCAGTCGTACTGCTCGCCCTCCTGGATGCCGAAGACCAGCAGGAACATGCCGGCGCCGCTGAGCGCGACCCCGAGCCAGTCGAAGCGGTGGTCGCTGGTCTCCAGCCGCGGGACCAGCCGCCAGGCGAGCGCGAACGCGACCACGCCGACCGGCACGTTGACGAAGAAGATCCACTCCCAGCCCAGCGTGTCGACCAGGACGCCGCCCGCGATCGGGCCGACCAGGGTCGCGACACCGGCGGTGGCCCCCCACAGCGCCATGGCGGAGCCGCGGCGCTCGATCGGGAAGATGCGGGTGATCACCGACATCGTCTGCGGCGTCATCATCGACGCGCCGAGCCCCTGCGCGACGCGCGCGACGATCAGGCCCTCGATGGTCGAGGTGAGCCCGCACGCCAGCGAGGCGACGGTGAAGACGACGAGGCCGACGAGGTAGAGGTTCTTGGGGCCGTAGCGGTCGCCCAGCCGGCCGGTGATCAGCACGGGCACGGCGTAGGCGAGCAGGTAGGCGCTGGTCACCCACACGACCTCGTTGACCCCGGCCTGGAGGTCCTCGATGATCGCCGGCGTCGCGACCGTCACGATCGTGGTGTCGACCAGGATCATGAAGAACCCGATGCACAGCGCCACCAGGGCGGGCCACGGGCTGGTCTGGTCGGTCCGGTCGGTCGTCCCTCGGGCGTCGGTCGCAGTCACGGTCCCAGTGAACACCGGGCCGCGGACATCGATTCCGCCGGCGTCCGACAGGCAGCGGTGGGGGGGGGCGGGGTCCCCCGGGGGGTAACGGGCACCCCCCCCCCCCCCGGGGGGGGGTCGGGGGGCGCGGGGCGTGAGGCAGGTTCCCCGCGTCGAGAACCTGCCTCACCCACCGCCCGGTGGAGTCGTACGGCGTCAGCGGGCCGGTGTGCTGCCCGGTACGTCGTCGCCGTCGGCCTCGTGGTGCGGCGCCCGGGCGTCGGTGGCGACGTCCGCGTCGTGCTCGACGAGGTCCTTCTGCACGCGCGGGTCGTCCGCGTCGGCGAAGTAGTCGAACGGGATGGTCTCGTCGTGGCCGTTGGAGACCTTCATCGCGCGCATGACTGCGGTCACCACGACGGCGACGACCACGTTGAGCACGAACGCCGTCACGGCGATGTAGCCGAGCTCGCCGATGCCCGGGATGAGGGCCGTCGAGCCGCCGAAGTGCTTGCCGGTGACCGGGTTGACGACCTGGTAGGCCTCGACGGTCCCGTAGACGAGGCCGACCGCCCAGCCGAGCAGCAGGCCGTAGCGGTGGAACCACCGGGTGAAGAGGCTGAACACGATGGCCGGGAACGTCTGCATGATCCAGATGCCGCCGAGGAGCTGGAAGTTGATCGCGTTCTGCTTGTCGAGCGTCAGGACGAACACGAGGGCGAAGGCCTTGACCAGCAGCGACATCAGCTTTGAGACCTTCGCCTCCTGGGCCGGGGTGGCGCCCTTGTTGATCCACTCCTTGTAGATGTTGCGGCTGAACGTGTTGGCCGCGGCGATCGACATGATCGCGGCCGGCACGAGCGCGCCGATCGCGATGGCGGCGAAGGCCACGCCCGCGAACCACGACGGGAACATGTCCTCGAACAGCTGCGGGATCACCAGCTGGGCGTTGGGCTCGCCGTCGAGCCCGATCGGCTGCGTGCCGGCCGCGATGGCGACCCAGCCGAGCAGGGCCAGCAGGCCGAGCACGAAGGAGTACGCCGGCAGGATCGAGGCGTTGCGGCGGATCGTGTTCCGCGAGTTCGACGACAGCGACGCGGTCACCGAGTGCGGGTACATGAACAGCGCCATGGCCGAGCCGAGCGCCAGGGTGGCGTACGCCCAGAAGGCACCGGAGCCGGGCACGAACGAGGAGGTCGGGTTCAGCCCGGCCTCGACCGCCGCCGCGTTGTTGGCGTCCATCTTGTCCTCGGCCGCCCCGAAGATCGCCTCCCAGCCGCCGACCTGCCCGGGCAGGTAGATGACCGCGACGATGATGACGAGGTAGATGAGGATGTCCTTGACGAACGCGATCACCGCCGGCGCGCGCAGGCCGCTGGAGTAGGTGTAGGCCGCCAGCACCGCGAAGGCGATGAAGAGCGGCGCGTCCTTGGCGATGATGTTGTCGCCGCCACCGAGCCCGACGACCTCGAGCACCGCCTGGATGCCGACGAGCTGCAGCGCGATGTAGGGCATGGTCGCCACGAAGCCGGTGACCGCGACGGCGAGCGACAGCCCGCGGTCGTCGTACCTGCCGCGGACGAAGTCGGCCGGCGTGACGTAGCCGTGGCGGTGGCTCACCGACCACAGCCGCGCCATGAAGATGAAGATGATCGGGTAGAGGATGATCGTGTAGGGGACCGCGAAGAAGCCGGCCACCGCCCCGGTGGCGAACATCGCCGCCGGCACCGCGACGAAGGTGTAGGCCGTGTAGAGGTCGCCGCCGAGCAGGAACCACGTGATCCACGTGCCGAACGAGCGCCCGCCCAGGCCCCACTCGTCGAGCGACTCCATCGAGTCGGCGCGCTTGAACCGGCTGGCCATGAACCCGGCCACGGTGACGATCAGGAACAGCACGACCAGCACGGCCAGGGCGACGCCGTTGACGCCGTCGGTGTCGGCGGCCAGCACGGTGAGCTCGGGGGTCATCGGTCCTCACCGGCCTTGTGCGAGGTCTTGCCGCGGGCCGAGAGCGTCAGGCGGAAGGCCGCGTAGGTCATCGCGGAGCACAGGAAGACCCAGAGGAACTGGTACCAGAAGAAGAAGGGGAAGCCGAAGAGCGTCGGCTCCACCTTCGCGTAGTGCGGCACCCACAGGAGCACGACGATCGGGATGGCGAGCAGGACGCCGGCCAGCGCCATCTTGCGCATGTCGGTGGGCGGCACCTCGGGATCCGGGCGCGACTGAGGGGAGTTGTTGCCGAGACTCATGCGCGCGACCCTACGCCCGCGGTGACGGTCGTCACTCCGCCCGCAGGTGCCGTGTCGCGGCCAGCGGTCCGTCTGACGCGACGAACGGTCAGGTCAGCCGAGCAGCTCGTCCGCCGCCGTGGCGCTGGAGTCGCGCAGGAAGCTGGAGCAGCGCTCCCACTCCTCGGTCTCGCCGATGGCACGGGCGGCCAGGGCGAGGAGCGCGAGCGAGCGCAGGAAGCCGCGGTTGGCCTCGTGCTCCCACGGCACCGGCCCGTGGCCCTTCCACCCGTTGCGCCGCAGCATGTCGAGGGAGCGGTGGTAGCCGACCCGCGCGTAGGCGTAGACGGTCACGTCGTCGGCGCCGGCGTCCTTGGCCTGCAGCGCCAGCGCGGCCCAGGCGGCCGGCGACGCCGGGTGACGGCGTACGACCGCGGCCGGGGCGTCGCCTCCGGCGAGCTCGGCGTCGGCGGGGTCGGCGGGCAGGTGGGTGGGCGGGGGACCGGCCATCAGGTCGCCGCCGAAGGGTCCGGAGGTCATGCCCGCCAGCCTAGGCCCGGACCCGGTCGGACAGACTTCCGCCATGGGCGAGACGTTCACGACCGAGATCCAGGCGCGCTACCGCGACATCAACCTCGCCGGCCACGTCGACAACGTCGAGGCGGTGCGGGTGCTCGACGAGGCGCGCTACGAGTTCCTGCGCTTCGCCCGCCTGCCCGGCCTCCCGCCGGAGGCGACCGGCCTGCTGCACGCCGCCGGCCCGGGGGTGTCCGAGCTGGTGGCGTCCCAGTCGATCGAGTACCACGGCGAGATGCGCTTCGTGCCCTACCAGCCGTTCCTGGCCTCGCTCTGGGTGACGCGGGTCGGCCGGTCCTCCTTCACCGTCGCCGCAGAGCTGCGCGTCGAGTCGGGCGGCGCGCCGGCCGCGGTCTGGGAGTGCGTGAACGTCCTCTGGGACCACGCGGCACAGGCCGCGTGGCCCATCAGCGACGCCGTGCGCGCCGACCTCGAGCGCTACCTCGGCGAGCCGCCGACGTTCCGCCGCTGACCGCGCTGACCGCGCTGACCGCGCTGACCGCGCTGACCGCGCTGACCGCGCTGACCGCGCTGACCGCGCTGACCGCGCTGACCGCGCTGACCGCGCTGACGCGCAGGGCCGTGCGGGCCGGGCCGTCAGGCGCCGAGCAGCCTTCGCACCTTCGCCGGCCCGAGCGCCACGATCAGCGTGGGCAGCCGCGGGCCGCGGTCGGCGGAGACGAGCAGGTTGTAGAGCAGCCGGAAGAAGTCCTTCTGGTCGGCCTTCACCTGGTCGGTGGGGGCGTCCTCGAAGCCGAGGCCGCGGGCGACCTTGGGCACGCCGTAGACGACGCTCGTGACCGCGTCGAGGTCGGCCTCCTCCGGCAGGCGGTCGAGGAAGATCCGCAGCCACAGCTCCTCGTCCTCGCCGAGCGAGGCGAGGCGCTCCGTGTCCGGGCTCTCGCGGACCGTGGTGCGCTGGTCCTCCGGCAGCGACGCGGTCCACGACATCGCACGCCCCAGGCGCGGCTGGAGGTCCTCGACGCTGTCGTGCTCGAACCCGAGGTCGTCGATGACCCGGCTGATCAGCTCGCTCGAGCCGGCGGTCACGTCGGCGACCGACGACAGCGTGCGGAACGGCACGGCGACCTTCGAGGTCGGCAGCGGTCCTGACGCCACGCGCGCGGCCCGCTCCCGGGCGAGCACGGCGCCGTCGCGCTTCGCCGGGTCGGCGGCCTTGCGGGCCAGTGCGTCCCACTCGTCGTAGAGCCGGACCACCTCGGGACCGAAGTCGACGGTGAAGGTCTGCTTGGGCGCGCGCCGGACGTAGAGCCAGCGCAGGATCGGCGCCTCCAGCACCTCCAGCGCGTCGATCGCGGTCGGGACACCGCCCGCCGACGACGACATCTTCTGCACGCCGGCGAAGCCGACGAAGCCGTAGCCGAACCACGCGGGCCGCGGCATGTCGAAGAAGCGCTCGACGAGCTCGTGCCCGACCGTGAACGAGGAGCCGGGGGTCGCGTGGTCGGCGCCGGCGGCCTCGAAGTCGACGTGGTAGTGCGCCCAGCGCATCGGCCAGTCGACCTTCCACACGAGCTTGCCCTCGTCCTGCGTCGCGAGGTTGGTGACGAAGGAGCCGCCGCACTCGCACGTGTAGGCGAGGTCGGCCGTCTCGTCGTCGTAGGAGGTGATGGTGACGGTGTCGCGGCCGCAGTCGCGGCAGTAGGGCTTGAAGGGGAAGCGGGCCAGCTCGGTCGTGCCAGTCTCCTCGTCGGCGGCCACCGAGTCCGCCAGGGCCGCGGCCTCCTGCGACTCCAGCTCGCTGCCCGGCTCGGCGTCGGTGGCCGCGGCGGGCTTCTTGGTGCGGTAGCGGGCGAGCACGGCGTCGATCTCGTGGCGTGCGCGCACGGCGCGGAGGACGTCGTCGCGGTAGGTGCCGGTGCCGTAGAGCTCGGTCTGGGAGATCTCCTCCATCTCCACCCCGAGGTCGGACAGCGCCTGCTGCAGCGGTGCCTTGAAGTGGGTGGCCCACGAGTCGTGGCAGTCCCACGGGTCCGGCACGGCGGTCAGCGGTCGTCCAATGTGCTCGGACCACTCGGCCGGCACGCCGGCGGGCACCTTGCGGAACCGGTCGTAGTCGTCCCACACGTGGAGGTGGCGCACCTCGATGCCCCTGCGGCGCAGCTCGTCGGCGACGAAGTGGGTGGTGAGGAACTCGCGCAGGTTGCCCAGGTGCACCGGTCCGGACGGCGAGGCGCCGGACGAGACGGTCACGGGCTTGCCCTCGCCGGCGTGGCGTACGGCGTCGTCCGCCGCCCGCGTCACCCAGTCGACCGGATCGCCCTGCTGCCTGCCTCGCGCCATGGCCGCAAGGCTATCGGTGGGACGCCGACAGGGGAGCGCCGGAGTCGTCCCCCGTGGCGACTCCGACGCTGTGCTCCGTCGGAGCAGGCCTTGCCGCACACCCCCGTACGCGACTCGGCGGCCCCAGTATGGAGTGGCCGGTCCCTGCCACCTAGGTCGCGAGTGCCGACGGCACTAAACTGCCAGCATGGCTCGCGACCCGTCCTCGGTGCTGGCGGCCCTCGGCCTCGACCGGCGGGCCGAGCAGCTCTACTTCCGCCTGGTCCCCGTGTCGGGCCACACCGTCGCCGGCGCCGCCCGCCTGGTGCAGCAGCCGCCCGCCCAGCTGCTGCGCGCCCTGGCACCGCTGCAGCAGCTCGGGCTGGTCACCTTCACCGGCGACCGCATCGTGGTGCCGCCCCTCGCCGAGGCCCTCTCCGCGCTGGTGCAGCAGGAGTCGCGGCAGGCCGCGCTGTCGGCCGCCCGTCTCGGCGAGCTCGCTGCGGCGATGCCGCACCTGGTCGCGGCGGCCACCCGCCCCGACGAGGGCGACCTCACCGACGTGCACCCGCTCGACGGCGAGCTCAGCTCGGGCGGCAACCCGCTCGAGCTGCTGCAGCTGATGATCCGGACGAGCCGCGGCGACATGCTGTGGCTGCGCCCCGACGCGTGGGCCATGCCGCGGGAGTCGCGGGTCAGCGAGGTGCTGGCCGAGGCGATGGCGACCGGGCGGCGGTCCCGGGCGATCTACCCCGTCCGCGCCCTCGACGAGGCGCCCGAGGCGCTGCGCACGCGCGCTCGCCTCGGCGAGCAGGTGCGGGTGATGTCGGAGGTCTCGACGCGCATGTTCATCTTCGGCGACGCCCACGCGGTGCTGCCCGAGCCGCTGGGCTTCTCCGACGAGCCGCGCGTGCACGTGCGGCAGCGCTCGATCGTCGCCGCGCTCACCCTGTGGTTCGAGCTGCTCTGGTCGCGAGCCGCCCCCGTGCCGGAGCTCGAGGCGGGCCGGGGCCGTCCCGACGAGCGGCAGTTCCTCCTCGAGCAGCTCATGGCCGGTGCCACCGACGAGGTCATCGCGCGCAAGCTCGGCATCGGACTGCGCACGGTCCGTCGCCGGGTCGCCGGGCTGATGACCGAGCTCGGCGTCGAGACCCGCTTCCAGGCCGGTGTGGAGGCCGTGCGCCGCGGCTGGCTCTGACGGCTCGCGGAGCGCGTCAGGGCAGGATCATGGAGTACGCCGCCGACTCCAGGCGCCAGCTCCGGCTGCGCTCCGGTCCGGAGATCTCGCCGTCCGCGGACAGCCAGAACTCGTCGCCGCTGACCTTGACCGACCTCCCGCGCAGCGTGACGACGTCGTCGCGCTCGTCGTGCTCGCCCTTGCGCAGCCGGGCGACGTAGCCGAGCTTGGCGAGCGGCTCGACGGAGCGGCTGATCATCACGTCGAGCAGGCCGTCCTCGGTGTCGGCGTCCGGGTTGAGCTCCGTGCCGCCGCCGACGTTGCTCCCGTTGCCGATCGCGACCATCAGCACCGGGCGGTCGACGTCGTTGACGACCGTGCCGTCGAGCTCGACGCGCAGCCGCCAGCTCGGCGGGTGGAAGGCCGACAGGAGCGTGCCGATGGGGTAGCCGAGCTTGCCGAGGTTGACCTTGCCGACGCCGACCGCGCCGAGCCGGCCCTTCCACTTGGCGCCCTTGCGGCTGGCCTGCGCCCCGACGCCCACGTGGACGTTGTTGACCACCACGCTGCCGGTCTCGTCGATGATGAGGTCGACCGGTCGCGGGCGACCGGACAGCACCAGCCGGGCGGCCTCCTCGATGTCGAGCGGGATGTCGTTGCCGCGGGCGAAGTCGTTGCCGGTGCCCATCGGCAGCAGCGCGAGCGTCGCCTCGGCGAGCTCGTGGCGCCGGTGCAGGGCGGTCACGACGGCGTGCATGCTGCCGTCGCCGCCCGCCACCACGACCGTACGTCCGCCGGCCCGGTGCAGCACGCCGTCGAGCTCACCCGGGTTGGTCGTCCTCGCGACCTCCACCGACGCCTTCTCGCGGAGCACGTCGAGGGCCGAGGCCAGGCGCTCCTCGTCGGAGGTACCGGCCTCGGCATTGGTGATCACGAGAAGCGAACGCACGGCCGGACACTAGCCCACCGTCGGCGGGCCGCAGTCCACCCGCACGGCGCGGTCCCCGAGGTGCGGTAGCGTGGCGTCGCAAGAGCCCCGGCGCCTTGTGCCCGGGGCACTTGCCATTTCACACCCGCACCATGCTGACCGACTGCTCACCAAACTGCTGACGTGACTTGAGGAGGGCTGAGATGCCCGCGATCGTCGTGCTCGGCGCCCAGTGGGGCGACGAGGGCAAGGGGAAGGCCACCGACCTGCTGGCCACCACGGACCCGATCGACTACGTGGTCCGCACCAGCGGCGGCCACAACGCCGGCCACACCATCGTCGTCAACGGCGAGAAGTACGCCACCCACCTGCTGCCCAGCGGCATCCTGACGCCGGGAGCCACCTCGGTCATCGCCGGTGGCGTGGTGGTCTCGCCGGAGGCGCTCTTCCGCGAGCTCGACGGGCTCATCGCCCGCGGCGTCGAGGTGGCCGACCTCAAGGTCAGCGCCAACGCGCACGTGATCGCGAGCTACCACGCCACGATCGACAAGGTCACCGAGCGCTTCCTCGGCAAGAACCAGATCGGCACCACGGGCCGCGGCATCGGCCCGGCCTACGCCGACAAGATCAACCGCGTCGGCGTACGCATCGCCGACCTCTTCGACGAGAAGATCCTGACCCAGAAGGTCGAGGCGGCGCTCGACGTCCGCAACCACCTGCTGACCAAGGTCTACAACCGTCGCGCCATCGAGGTCGACGCGGTGGTCGAGGAGCTGCTGTCCTACGCCGACCGGCTGCGCCCGATGGTGTGCGACACCTCGCTGCTGCTCAACAAGGCCCTCGACGCCGACCAGACCGTCCTCTTCGAGGGCGCCCAGGCGACGATGCTCGACGTCGACCACGGCACCTATCCGTTCGTCACGTCCTCCAACCCGGTCGCCGGCGGCGTGTGCGTGGGCGCCGGCATCGGCCCGACCCGCATCGACCGGGTCGTCGGCGTCATCAAGGCCTACACCACCCGCGTCGGGTCGGGACCGTTCCCGACCGAGCTCTTCGACGACGACGGCGTCCAGCTCCAGCAGCTCGGCGGCGAGATCGGCGTCTCCACCGGCCGCACCCGCCGCTGCGGCTGGTACGACGCCGTCGTGGCGCGCTACGCCAGCCGGGTCAACGGCCTCACCGAGCTGTTCCTCACCAAGCTCGACATCCTCGGCGCGTGGGAGCAGATCCCGGTCTGCGTGGCCTACGAGATCGACGGCCAGCGCGTCGAGGAGATGCCGATGACGCAGACCGAGTTCCACCACGCCACCCCCGTCTACGAGTACTTCGAGGGCTGGCAGAGCGACATCTCCGGGTGCCGCTCGTTCGACGAGCTGCCCAAGAACGCCCAGGCCTACGTCCAGGCGCTCGAGGAGATGTCGGGTGCCCCGATCTGGGGCGTCGGCGTCGGCCCCGGACGCGAGCAGACCGTGGTGGTGCGCGGGTGAGGACGCTCGTCGTCGGCACCGGCGGACGCGAGCACGCCCTCGCCCTCGCGTTGTCGCGCGACCCGGCGGTGACCGAGGTGCACGCCGCCCCCGGCAACCCGGGGATCAGTGAGGTCGCCACCCTCCACGCGGTGGACCCGATGGACGGGCCGGCCGTCGCGGCGCTGGCCACCTCGATCGGCGCGGACCTCGTGGTCGTCGGGCCCGAGGCTCCGCTCGTCGCCGGCGTCGCGGACGCCGTACGCGCCGCCGGGATCGCGGTCTTCGGCCCGTCGGGCGACGCCGCCCGCCTCGAGGGCTCGAAGGACTTCTCCAAGCGGGTGATGGCCGCCGCGGGCGTGCCCACGGCCGGCTCACGCACCTGCACGTCGCCGGAGGAGGTGGCCGCGGCGCTCGACGCCTTCGGCGCGCCGTACGTCGTCAAGGACGACGCCCTCGCGGCCGGCAAGGGCGTGGTCGTGACGAGCGACCGCGACGAGGCGCTGGCCCACGCCGCGGGCTGCGCGCGGGTCGTCGTCGAGGAGTTCCTCGACGGGCCCGAGTTCTCGCTGTTCGTGGTCTGCGACGGCACGCAGGGGCGCCCGCTGCTCCCGGCCCAGGACTTCAAGCGCGTCTTCGACGGTGGCCGGGGCCCCAACACGGGCGGGATGGGCTCCTACTCGCCGCTCCCGTGGCTCCCCGCGGGCACCGTCGAGACGGTCATGGCCGACGTGGTCGCGCCGACCCTCGCCGAGATGCGCCGCCTCGGCTCGCCCTTCGTGGGCTGCCTCTACGTCGGGCTAGCGCTGACCTCGAGCGGCCCCCAGGTCATCGAGTTCAACTGCCGCTTCGGCGACCCCGACGTGCAGCCGGTCCTGGCGCTGCTCACCTCGCCGCTCGGCGCGCTGCTCAGGGCGGCCGCCGACGGAGACCTGTCGACCGCCCCCCAGCCGACCTTCGCGGCCGGTGCCGCCGTCTCCGTGGTGATGGCCAGCGCCGGCTATCCCGAGGGCACCAGCACCGGCGACGTCGTCGTCGGCACCGAGACCCTCACGGTCGAGACCGACGTCGACGTGATCCACGCCGGCACCGCGCGCACCGACGCCGGGCTGGTGACCGCGGGCGGCCGGGTGCTGGCCGTCCGCGCGACCGGGGCGGACGTCGCCGACGCCCGCGCGAAGGCGTACGAGGGCATCAGGACCATCAGCTTCCCCGGCGCCCAGTGGCGGCGCGACATCGCCGCCGAGCCGCTCGGCGTCGTCGAGGGCGCCCTGTCCCGTGGCTGAGCAGCCACGGTTCGACCCGGGCGCCGACGTGCGCGTGCGCGAGGTGCTGCACGGCGCGGAGTGGGCGTCGTGGTCCGAGACGGCCGTCTCCGACGACCCGGCCGAGGGCGGGGTGCTGGCCACCCTGCAGCGCGACGGCACGGCCCTGACGTTCCCCGAGCACCCGTTCCCGCACCCGTGGGGCCACCTCGACGCCTGGGAGGGCACCACGGTGCTCAAGCTGCGCCGCGCCGGTGACTGGTACTCCGTGTGGCGGTTCTTCGACGACACCGGCTTCCGGTCGGCCTACGTCAACTTCGAGACGCCCTACGTCCGGGGCGCCGACGGGATCGACGTCAACGACCTCCAGCTCGACATCGTCGTCCCGCGCGAGGGCGCGTGGCGGTGGAAGGACGTGCAGGACCTCGCGCCCACGCTCGCCAACGGCCGGATCACCCACGACGAGCTGCTCGCGGTGCTCACCGCGGCGGCCGAGGTCGCCGACCTGCTCGACCGCGACGACCGGTGGTGGGCGCCGTGGGACGACTGGTCCCCCGCGGATGGGAGGATCGCGCCGTGAGCGTCCCCACCGTCCCCAACGTGCTGGCCACCCGCTACGCCGGCGCCGACCTCGCCCGGATCTGGTCGCCCGAGCACAAGATCGTCCTCGAGCGGCAGCTCTGGGTCGCGGTGCTCAAGGCGCAGCGCGACCTCGGCATCGACGTGCCCGACGGGGTCGTCGAGGCCTACGAGGCGGTCCTCGAGCAGGTCGACCTCGACTCCATCGCCGCGCGCGAGCGGGTCACCCGCCACGACGTGAAGGCACGGATCGAGGAGTTCTCCGCGCTCGCCGGCCACGAGCACGTCCACAAGGGCATGACCTCGCGCGACCTCACCGAGAACGTCGAGCAGCTGCAGGTACGCCGCTCGCTCGAGGTGGTCCGCGACCGCGCGGTCGCCGCGCTGGTCCGCCTCGGCCGGCTCGCCGCCGAGCACGAGACCACCGTGATGGCCGGTCGCTCGCACAACGTCGCCGCCCAGGCGACCACCCTCGGCAAGCGCTTCGCCACGGTCGCCGACGAGATGCTCATCGCGGTGCAGCGGGTCGAGGAGCTGCTCGCCCGCTACCCGCTGCGCGGGATCAAGGGGCCGATGGGCACCGCGCAGGACATGCTCGACCTGCTCGATGGCGACGCCGACAAGCTCGACGACCTCGAGCAGCGCGTGGCCGCCCACCTCGGCTTCGACGAGGTCCTCACCAGCGTCGGCCAGGTCTACCCCCGCTCCCTCGACCTCGACGTCGTGTCCGCGCTGGTCCAGCTGGTCAGCGCCCCCTCCAACCTCGCCACCACCGTCCGGCTGATGGCCGGCAACGAGCTGGTGACGGAGGGGTTCAAGGAGGGCCAGGTCGGCTCCTCGGCGATGCCGCACAAGATGAACAGCCGCTCGTGCGAGCGGGTCAACGGCCTCGCGGTCGTCCTGCGCGGCCACCTCTCCATGGTCAGCGAGCTCGCCGGCGACCAGTGGAACGAGGGCGACGTCTCCGACTCCGTCGTGCGCCGGGTCGCCCTGCCCGACGCGTTCTTCGCCACCGATGGGCTCTTCCAGACCTTCCTCACCGTGCTCGACGAGTTCGGCGCCTTCCCGGCCGTCATCCAGCGCGAGCTCGACCGCTACCTGCCCTTCCTCACCACCACCAAGGTGCTGATGGCCGCGGTCCGCAACGGGGTCGGCCGCGAGGCCGCCCACGAGGCGATCAAGGAGGCGGCCGTCGGCACCGCACTCGCGATGCGCGGCGGCCAGGCCGACAACGACGTCTTCGCCAAGCTCGCCGCCGACGAGCGGCTGGGCCTGACCCGCGACCAGATCGAGGCGCTCGTCGCCGACCCGATCGAGTTCACCGGCGCCGCGGTGGCCCAGACCCGTGCGGTCGTCGCCCGGGTCGAGGCGCTCGCGGCCCGCCACCCCGACGCGGCGGCGTACGTCCCGGGCGCGATCCTCTGACCCAGGCTCTCCGGCCCGGCTGCGGTCAGTCCCCGAGCCGCCAGGACCGTACGGCGGCAGCGAGGGCGACCGCGAGCACGGCGAGCGCGGCGAGCAGGGCCGAGCGCGCGGCGACCGGCGCCGACGCGACCGAGCTGACGGCCTGGTAGACGGTCATCAGCAGGGCCGCCCCCAGCGCGGACCCGATGCGCTGGCCGGTCTGCAGCGCCCCGCCCGCGGCGCCGCCCATCCGGGGCGGCACCTCGGCGAGGGTGAGCGTGAAGTTGGGCGAGATCACCCCGCCACCGCCCACGCCGGCGAGGAACATCGCGGGGGCGAGGGTCCACCACAGCGAGTCGGACGGTGACGTGACCAGCCAGGCCGCGAGGGCCGTGCCGGTCATCATCACCGACAGCGCCAGCAGCGTGATCCGGCGCCCGATGCGCCCGACGAGCCGGCCCGCGAGCGGCGAGGTGGTCGCCGCGCCGACCGCGAACGGCGTCATCAGCAGCGCGGCCTGCAGCGGCGAGAAGCCCTCGCCGTCCTGGAGGTGCACCGAGAGCACGAGGAAGATGCCGGTGAACCCGGTGAAGTAGAGCGTCCCGACGAGCAGGCCGTTGGCGTAGCCGGGCAGGCCGCGCAGCAGCGACACGTCGAGCAGCGGCGGCCGTTCGAGGCGCACGGTGCGCACCTCCCAGCGCACGAAGGCCCAGGCCAGGGGCGGGAAGGCGAGCAAGAGCAGCAGCGGCAGGCCGGCCCCGGCCTCCAGGCTGATCAGCGGGTAGAGCACCGACAGGACGGTGAGGCCGAGCAGCAGGGCGCCCGGAAGGTCGACACGGGTGTCGCGCTCGGTCGCGTCGGCGCCCGCGGTCCCGGCGTCGTTGTCCGGCACGAGCCGCCGGATCAGCACCAGCGCCACCAGACCGATCGGGACGTTGATGAGGAAGAGCGACCGCCAGCCGTTCTCCTCGCCGAGCAGGCCGATCAGCGCCCCGCCGATCAACGGACCCGTCGCCGAGGCGACCGCCACGGTGAAGCCGAACATGCCGAAGGCGCGGCCGCGCTCCTCGCCGCGGAACAGCTGCTGGATGAGGCCCGAGTTCTGCGGCGTCAGGAGGCCGGCGCTGGCGCCCTGCGCCAGCCGGGCCACGACGATGGCCGCCGCGTTGGGCGCGAGCCCGACGGCGGCGCTCGAGACGATGAAGCCGACCAGGCCGATCGTCATCATCCGGCGTCGCCCGTGCGCGTCACCGAGCCGCCCGCCCGCGACGAGGGTCATGCCGAACGCCAGGGCGTAGCCGGAGACGACCCACTGGATGGTGGCCGCGGACGTCTCGAGGCTCGCGCGGATGGAGGGGACCGCGACGTTGACGATGGTGACGTCGAGCAGCGACATGAAGCCCACCACGAGGGACACCGCGAGCACCCGCCAGCGGCGTGGGTCCGGCTCGTACGCCGGCTCGTCGGTGGCGGCGCCGTCCGCCTGCTCGCGCTGGGTCATCGTCGCCAGCCTGCCACCGGGCCCCACGGCGCTCGGACTTTGGTCCGGGAAACGTTCGTCGAAGGTCGCATGATGGGGGCATGAAGGCGATACAGGCGCGGGTGACCGGACGGGTCCAGGGCGTCTCGTTCCGGTGGTACACGCAGGAGCGGGCCCGCTCGCTCGGCGTCACCGGATGGGTGCGCAACGAGCCCGACGGCTCGGTGCTCCTGCACGCGGAGGGCGAGGACGACGCCGTGGACGCGCTGGCGGCCTGGTGCGCGACGGGCCCCTCGACCGCCCGGGTCGCAGACGTCGCCGTGCGCCCGGCCACCCCCACCGGTGCTGCCTCGTTCGACGTCACCGGTTGATCTCCTCGCGGGTCGCCAAACTCGACTGGGTTTGTCGACTATCGTGGCCACATGACCACGGCCACCGCGACCCTGCCCTCCTACGACGACGTCGAGGTCGTGGTGCCCGCGCCGGGCCCCGGCGCCGGCAACTGGGCTGGCGCGGCGAGCGCCGTCCTGGTCGACGGAGTCTTCTGGCTCACCTGGCGCGTGCGACGTCCGCTCACCGACGGCCGCGGCGTCGCCGTCGTGGTGGCCCGCTCGACCGACGGCGTCGCCTTCGAGCCCGTCGCCGAGGTGGCGCGGGAGGCGTTCGGTGCCGAGTCGTTCGAGCGCCCCGTGCTCGTGCCGCTCCGCGAGGGCGGGTGGAGGCTCTACCTCTCGTGCGCGACGCCGGGCTCCAAGCACTGGTGGGTCGACAGCCTCACGGCCGACACCGTGGAGGCGCTCGCCGACGGCGTACGCCGACGGGTGCACGAGGGTGACGCGCACACCGGCGTGAAGGACCCGGTCATCACCGTGGGCGACGACGGCTACGAGATGTGGCTGTGCTGCCACCCGCTCGACGAGCCCGGCCACGAGGACCGCATGACGACCCGGCGGCTCACCAGCCCCGACGGTCTCGCGTGGGAGGACCACGGCGAGGTGCTGGCCGGCCGCGACGGTGAGTGGGACGCGCGCGGGGCACGGGTCAGCGCGGTCCTGCCCGACGGGACGGTGCTCTACGACGGTCGCCCGGACGCGGAGTCCAACTGGTTCGAGACCACCGGGGTGGCGACCTGGGACGGGACCACCGTGACCCGCCTCGACCACCCGCCGATCGCCTCGCCGCACTCCGACGGGGCCTTCCGCTACGCCACCGCCGTGCCGCTGCCGGACGGTCGGGTCCGCTACTACGTCGAGGCCGCGCGCGACGACGGCGCGCACGACCTCGTCACCTGCGTGCGCTGATCGACGTCACCGTCGCGCTGCCGGCCCGCTCCGCGTAGGAGCCGCGGCTCTCGGGTGAGAGCCAGTCCTCGAAGTCCTGACCGGTGAGCTCGCTCAGCAGGCCGATGTCGTCGGCGTACGTGTCCACCAGCCGCTGGCGGTGCACGGCGTCGAGCCTCGGCCGGGCGGCCTCGGCGTGGTCGCTCAGCAGGCCGATCGACAGCGGGTGGAGGCGTCGCCACACCTGGGGCGGCGCGAACTGGCCGAGGCGCGCGCCGCTCCGCACGACCGGCCCGAAGACCTTGGGGCGCCACCCCGGCGGGACGAACCCGCGCGAGTTGTCGCGCGGGATCGACTCCACGAGCCCCTCGCGGATGCCGAGGAACCGGCTCACCCGGTCGACCGTCGCTCGCGGCTCGTCGACGAGGTCGCGGTAGCGGACCACCAGGATCCGCTGCGGGTCGACGTAGCGGTGGAGGTGCTGGAGCTGCTCGCCATAGCGGCCGAGCTCGCGGTAGCGCCAGAACGGCGCCCAGCCCGCGCGGACCCGCTCGTCCTCGCGCTCGAGCGCGGTGGCGAAGTCCGAGACGGGCTCGAGGCCGTCGGACCAGAGGTGCATCCAGTTGCTGTAGGCGCGGTCGATGGGATCGCGGACCACGGCGACGAGCCTCACCTCGGGGAGGTCCTCGGCGATGCGCCGGTGGGCTCCGCGGCTCCAGAGGTAGAAGGGCGTGCTCTCGCCGCGCACCTGGTGGTCGGCAGCGGGCTCGAACAGCCGGAAGTAGCGATCGGCGCGCCAGATCCACTCCTGCTGCGAGTGCTTGTCGCCGGGCCCGCACCACGCCGGCGGAGGTGCGCCGTCGCAGAGCCAGTACTTCGGCTCCTTGGGGTCGGTGACGAAGACGTCCGGGTGCTGGGCGAGCGCCGCGTGCAGCGCGGTGGTGCCGGCCTTGGGGGCGCCGATGACGAGGAAGTCGGGACGCGGGGCTCGGGTCATGGTGGCTCCGGGGGTGGCAAGGGTGTGTTTGTAGACTAGGTCACTGCACAATCGTGCGCCACGGGCCACGTGGCCGGGATCTCGTCGTCGTCGGCTTCGCCGCGCGCCGTCGATCGCCCGACACTGGGCGCATGACCGCCCCCGTCACCGTGTCCGTGACCCGCCACGTCGACCCGTCGCGCTCCAGCGAGATGCTGGCGTGGGTGCAGGCCGGGACGTCGCTGGCGGAGCGGTTCGACGGCTTCCTCGGCTCGGGGTGGGTGCGGCCGAGCGAGGACTCGGCCGACTGGCACATGCTCTACCGCTTCGCCGACACCGACTCGCTCGCCGCGTGGGAGGCCTCCCCGCAGCGGGCGTGGTGGCTCGAGGCCGCGCAGGGGAGCGTGGAGGAGAGGCGCCGCGAGCGGCGGACGGGCATCGAGGGCTGGTTCGACGAGCCGGCGTCGGTCGAGTCGCTCAGCGCCGCCCCCGTGCCGCCGCCCCGCTGGAAGCAGATGGTCGTCATCTCCATGGTCTTCCTGCCGCTGAGCCTGCTCGCCAACTTCGTCGCCTCGCGCACCATCTCGGGCTGGCCGCTCGTGCCGCGCGTGGTGCTGGTGACCTCGGTGATGACCCCGCTCATGACGTACGTCTTCCTCCCGTGGATGACGCGCCGGATGAGCTGGTGGCTGCACCGCGCGTGAGGGCTAGGCTCCTCGCGTGGCCGACCTCAACATCCCCGCCGCCTCGGTGATCGAGGGCGCCACCCACGTCCACTCGGGCAAGGTGCGCGACCTCTACCGCATCGACGCAGGCGAGCACGAGGGTCGCCTGCTCATGGTCGCGAGCGACCGGATCTCGGCCTACGACTTCGTCCTCGACACGACGATCCCCGACAAGGGCGAGATCCTCACCCGCATGTCGCTGTGGTGGTTCGCGCAGCTCGACGGGCTGGTCGGCAACCACGTCGTCTCGACCGACGTGCCCGCCGCCGTGGCCGGACGGGCCGTGGTCTGCGAGCGGCTGGAGATGTTCCCGGTCGAGTGCGTGGCGCGCGGCTACCTGACCGGGTCGGGGCTGCTCGACTACCAGCGATCCGGCGAGGTGTGCGGCATCCCGCTGCCGGCCGGCCTCCAGGACGGCAGCCGCCTGCCCGAGCCGATCTTCACCCCCGCCACGAAGGCCGACCTCGGCGACCACGACGAGAACGTCGACTACGAGGCCGTCGTGGAGGCGGTCGGCGACGACGCCGCAGCCGAGCTGCGGATGCTGACCATGGAGGTCTACGACCGGGCCCACGACATCGCGAGGGACCGCGGGATCCTCCTCGCCGACACCAAGCTGGAGTTCGGCAGGCGGGCCGACGGCACGACGATCCTCGCCGACGAGGTGCTCACGCCCGACTCGAGCCGCTTCTGGCCGGCGGACGCGTGGCAGCCGGGCCGCGCCCAGGCGTCGTACGACAAGCAGGTGGTGCGCGACTGGCTGACCGGCGAGTCCGGGTGGGACCGGTCCTCCGGCGAGGCGCCGCCGCCGCTCCCCGACGCCGTCGTCGAGCGCACGCGCTCGCGCTACGTCGAGGCCTACGAGCTGCTGACCGGGGAGACCTGGTGAGCGCACGCACGATCTCGGCCACGGTCGAGATGTCGGTCCCCGCCGCGGAGGCGTTCCGCTACCTCTGCGACCCGCGCAACCGCCCGGAGTGGCAGTCCTCCCTGCTGTCCGTCGAGGTGCCGGCCGACGAGGAGCCGCACCTCGGCCAAACGTGGCGCGAGCGCACGGCCGTCGGCGTACGACCCCACATGGAGACGACCGTGCTGACGCCCTTCCGGGTGTGGGCCGAGCGCGGCCACTGGCGCGGGGTCAGCGCGACCCTCGAGCTGCACTTCACCGAGCGGCCCGGCGGCTGCCGGGTGCGCGCCACCGGCGAGGTCGCCGGCCGCGGCCTGTGGTCGCTGCCGGCCGGCGCGGCGGGACTGATGGCCTCGGCCGCGATCGCCGCCGACCTCCGCAAGGCGGGGCGGATCCTCGAGGCGCGCGGCGGTGCGTGACGGGCGTCACGCGGCCTGAGTAGGTTGGCGCCATGGCCAACCTCTCCTCGCTCCTCGAAGGCTCCGCGCAGGCGCACCCCGACCGTACGGCGGTGGTGCTGGGCGACACCCGGCTCACCTACGCGCAGGTGGACGCCGCAGCCAACCAGGTGGCCAACCTGCTGGTCTCGCGCGGCATCGAGGCGGGCGACAAGGTGGCGCTGAGCTGCCCGAACCTGCCCTACTTCCCGATCGTCTACTACGGCATCCTCAAGGCCGGGGCGACCGTCGTGCCGCTCAACGTCCTGCTCAAGGGCCGCGAGGTGGCCTACCACCTCGACGACTCCGACGCGAAGGCCTACTTCTGCTTCCAGGGCACCCCCGAGCTCCCCATCGGGGCCGAGGGTCACGCCGGCTTCGAGCAGACCGACGGGTGCGAGCACTTCTTCGTGATCACCGCCGACCCGGCCGCCGAGTCGCCCATCGAGGGGGCGCAGACGCTGGGCCAGGCCCTGAAGGGCCAGTCGCCGGTCTTCGAGACGCGCGAGGTCGGCGCCGACGACACGGCCGTCATCCTCTACACGTCCGGCACCACCGGCCAGCCCAAGGGCGCCGAGCTCATGCACCGCAACATGATCTCCAACGCCCTCGTCAGCGACGCGCTGTTCGGCGCCGACGCGGACGACCCCGACACGCTGCTCTGCGTGCTGCCGCTGTTCCACTCCTTCGGCCAGACCGTGATCATGAACGCCGGCTTCGCGTTCGGCGGCACGGTCGTGCTGCTGCCGCGGTTCGAAGCGGGTCCGGCGCTGGCGCTCATGGACAAGGAGGACGTCACCTTCTTCGCGGGGGTGCCGACGATGTACTGGGGCCTGCTGGGCGCCCTCGACGACTCCGGCGTCGACGTGAAGAAGCTCGCCGACACGCTGCGGGTCGCGGCGGCCGGCGGCTCCGCGCTGCCCGTGGAGGTGCACAAGGAGTTCGAGCGCCGCTTCGGCGTGACCATCCTCGAGGGCTACGGCCTGTCCGAGACCTCGCCCGTCTCGAGCTTCTCGGTCTGGGGCGAGCCCGCGCGCGTCGGCTCGATCGGCAAGCCGATCCCGGGCGTGGAGATGAAGCTGATCAGTCCCGAGCCCGGGGTGCGCGAGGACCTGCGGGACGCGGAGGACGGCGAGGACCCCGAGAAGGTCGTCGGCGAGATCGCGATCAAGGGCCCCAACATCATGAAGGGCTACCACGGCCGCCCCGACGCCACCGCCGAGGCGATCGTCGACGGCTGGTTCCGCTCGGGCGACCTCGCCCGCAAGGACGCCGACGGCTGGTACTACATCGTCGACCGGTCCAAGGACATGATCATCCGCGGCGGCTACAACGTCTACCCGCGCGAGATCGAGGAGGTCCTGCTGACCCACCCGGACGTCTCGCTCGCGGCCGTCATCGGCGTGCCCCACGAGAGCCACGGCGAGGAGATCAAGGCCGTCGTCATCCGCAACGACGGCGCCACGGTGACCGAGGACGAGCTGGTGGAGTGGGGCAAGGAGCAGATGGCGGGCTACAAGTACCCCCGCGTCGTCCAGTTCGTCGACGCCCTCCCGATGACCGCGACCGGCAAGATCCTCAAGCGCGAGCTGAGCTGATGCGCGCGCTGCTCGTCGCGCTCGGCGTCGCGATGGTGCTGGTCGGTGCCGTCTGGACGTTCCAGGGCCTCGGCTACCTCGAGGGCAGCCCGATGACCGACCAGAGCATCTGGGCGGTCCTCGGCCCGCTGCTGGCCGGGCTCGGTGTCGGCCTGGTCATCGTCGCGGCGCGTCGCCGCGGGTGAGGCTCAGCCGGACGGGGTGATCCCCAGCCGCTCCTGCAGCGCGATGGCGTCGAAGGGCGCATGGACCTTGGCGTCGTTGTCGAAGTAGACGTAGACGTCGAGCCCGTCGGCCTCCCACGCCCGGACCTTGGCGGCCCACTGGTCGAGCGCGGCCTCCGAGTAGCCGCTGGCGTAGAGCTCGGTGTCGCCGTGCAGCCGGACGTACGCCACCGTGCTGGTGACCTCGTCGAACATCGGCCACGTGCCCGCGGAGTCGGCGACCACCATGCCGATGTCGTGGGCGCGCAGCAGCTCGCAGAACTCCGGCGTGCGGAACGACCGGTGCCGCACCTCGAGGACGTGCCGGAGCGGCCGGTCGACCGGGGTGGTCGTGGCGGCCGGCTCCTTGAGCTTGGTGGCGTCGTGGTGCGCGGCGGCGTACGCGGCGGCCTCGCCGGTGGTGCGGGGGAGGAGGTCGAAGAAGCCCGCGAGCCGGTCCGGGTGGAAGCCGAGGTTGGGCGGCAGCTGCCACAGCATCGGACCGAGGCGCTGTCCGAGGGAGAGGACGCCGGAGGCGAGGAACGTCCCCAGCGGCGCCTCGACGTCGACCAGCTTCTTCATGTGCGTGATGAAGCGGGGGCCCTTCACGGACAGCACGAAGTAGTCGGGCACCTGCTCGGCCCAGGAGGCCCAGCTCGACGGTCGCTGCAGGGAGTAGAACGACCCGTTCACCTCGACGGTGGACATGCGCTGGCCGACGTAGGAGAGCTCGGCGCGCTGCGGCAGCCCGGGCGGGTAGAAGCGGCCGCGCCAGCCGGCGTAGCGCCACCCCGAGATGCCGACCCGCGCCATGCCGACTCCCGTCGCCCGTCCTGCGTCCTGCGTCCTCTGCTCGCCGTACCGGGTACCCGGCTCGTCCGCGGGCATGCCCGATGCCCGAGATGGCGCCCAGGCTCACTAGAATCGGTGCCGCCCACCTCCGCCCGTCCCCAGGAGCACTCCGTGGCCCGAGTCGTCGTCGACGTCATGCCCAAGCCCGAGATCCTCGACCCGCAGGGCAAGGCGGTGCTCGGTGCACTGCCCCGCCTCGGGTTCGACCTCGTCACCGACGTCCGGCAGGGCAAGCGGTTCGAGCTCCAGGTCGACGGCGAGATCACCGCCGAGGTGCTCGCCGACATCGACCGGGTGGCCGAGACGCTGCTGTCCAACCCGGTGATCGAGGACTACGAGGTCCACGTCGAGGACCACTCCGTCTCCGAGGTCGCCCACGAGGCGGGACGCGCATGAAGGTCGGCGTCGTCACCTTCCCCGGCTCGCTCGACGACGTCGACGCGCGCCGCGCGGTGCGCATCGGCGGCAACGAGGCCGTTGCGCTCTGGCACGGCGACGAGGACCTGCGCGGCGTCGACGCGGTCGTGCTGCCGGGCGGCTTCTCCTACGGCGACTACCTCCGCGCGGGCGCGATCTCGAGCTTCTCGCCGGTCATGGCCGCGGTCGTCGACGCGGCCGGCAGGGGCATGCCCGTCCTGGGCATCTGCAACGGCTTCCAGATCCTCTGCGAGGCGCACCTCCTGCCGGGTGCCCTCATCCGCAACGACCACCGCAAGTTCAACTGCGTCGACCAGCGGCTGCGCATGGAGCGTGTCGACACGCCCTGGACGTCGGCGTACGCCGAGGGTGCCGAGGTCACGATCGTGCTGAAGAACGGCGAGGGTGGCTTCGTCGCCGACGAGGCGACCCTCGACCGGCTCGAGGGGGAGGGCCTCGTGGTGGCCCGCTACCTCGGCGGCAACCCCAACGGCTCGTTGCGCGACATCGCCGGCATCTCCAACGAGCAGGGCAACGTCGTGGGCCTCATGCCGCACCCCGAGCACGCGGTCGAGGACCTCACCGGTCCCGGCACCGACGGGCTGGGCTTCTTCACCTCGCTCGCGGAGCGGGCCTTCGCGTGAGCGCGCTGGGCACCCCGCGACGCCTCTACCGGGTCGTCGCCGTCGCCGAGGCGGTCACGTGGGCGCTGCTGCTGACCGGGATGTTCCTCAAGTACGTCACCGAGACCACCGAGCTCGGCGTCCAGGTCTTCGGGATGGTGCACGGCGTCGTCTTCATCGCCTACTGCCTGACCACCGTGCTGCTGTGGGTCGACCAGAAGTGGCCGCTCAGCCGGCTGGTGCTCGGCCTGGCTGCGGCGATCCCGCCCTTCGCGACCGTGCCGTTCGAGCGGTACGCCGAGCGTGCGGGGCTGCTCGGTGACACTTGGCGGCTGCGCTCCGAGGCACCCCGCGGTGCGGTCGAGCGGCTGACGTCGTGGCTGCTGCGGCGACCCGCACAGGGTGCGCTCGTCGGCGTGCTGGCGGTCGCGGGCCTGACCGGCATCGCGCTGGTCGTGGGCCCGCCGGCCTGACCGTCCGCCCGATCTACCTGCCCTGCTGCAGCTTGGTCCACGTCTGCGGCGTGGCCACGCCCGACACCGGGATCCGCAGACGCGACTGGTAGGCACGCAGCGCCGCCTCGGTCTTCGCGTCGACGACGCCCGTCGCCCGGAACCGGCCGGCCCCCGCGGCGTTGAGGGCCCGCTGCAGGCGGTGGACCGCCTCGCCCGTCGAGCCCCGCTTGACCGTCGTACGCGCTCCGGCGGCGAGCAGGGCGGTCCAGTGCCGCTTCTCGAAGGTGTCCGTCGCGGTGAACTTGCGCGACGCCTGCCAGGCGCGAGCAGCGGCGACGGTGGCGGCGTCGTACGACCCGTCGAGCGGGCCCGAGTAGGTGCCCTGCTCGGTGAGCAGGCACTGGAGGACCTTGACCCGCGTCGGCTTCGCGGAGCCCGGCGAGAGCGACGGGTACTTCCAGTAGCCGAGCCTGGTGCCGGGGCAGCGGCCCTCGGGCACGGCGACGGAGCCGGTGCCGAGGTCGATGAAGTTGCTGTCGATGTTGATGGTGACGCCGCCCCACGTCTCGTTGTGGCCGCCGCGGTACTGCTTCATGCGACCACCCGGGCGCCACCCGTCCTCGGTGATGTAGGTCGTCGAGGTGTTGGCGGCGCCGTCCCAGCGGGCGATCCAGATGCGGTCCGGCAGCGCGAACTGGCCCGGGCGCAGCCGCCGCGCGTCGTCGAGCATCTTGATGCCGGAGCTGGCGCTGGAGTAGAAGCCGGCGACGTAGCCGAGCTCCTTGATCCGCGTGACCCAGGCGCTGGTGAACACCAGCGCGGACTCGCGGCAGTGGGTGTCGCCGAGGTCGAACCCCTCGAGGTCGTACCAGATCGTGCTGCCCGGACCGATGCCGTACGCCGTCGCGTCCGCCGCGTTCTTCTCGGCCTCCGCCGCGCCCTGGCCGGCCGCGGCGGAGTAGCCGCCGGTCGGCCGGGGGCTGATGGTGACGTCGTCGGAGTAGCGCGGGAACCGCGGCTGGCAGGAGGCCTGGGGACCGAGGGCGATCGGCAGCAGCCGCCAGCCACGCGCGACCTGCGTCGCGACCCACGTCGGGCTGAGGTTGGGCTGCGAGCGGCAGGCGCGCGAGTCCCCGGAGATGTAGATGCCCACCGCCGAGAAGGGCGACTTTCGCCACCAGGTGTCCATCGCCGACTGGGTCGGGGCCAGGCACTGGTCGAAGCCGTGGCCGGTGAAGTCGCCGGGCGTCGCCTGGGCGATCTGCCGCTGGCTGGCGAGCCGCGGGCTCGGTGCCGACGAGTCCCCGGCCGTCGCCGGTGCCGGCCCGACCAGGGGTGCTGCCAGGAGCAGGGCGAGGGCGGCGAGGAGGGCGCGAGGACGACTGCGGGCGGGGCGGGGCATGGTGACTCCAGCTGCGGGGAAGTGGCGAGCGAACGCCAGCGAACCACAGCAGTCACACCCGTAACAGTGGTTCGCCAGAACTACTGGGCTGTAGTTCGGACGCGTCTCCTCAGGCGTCGCTGGTCGGCACCTCGTCGAAGATGAAGTTGCCCTTGGCCTCCTCCTCCTCGATGAGCTCCTCGAACGCCAGCGCGATGTCCTCCTTGTGCTCCTCGAACATCCGGGTCAGGTGACCCTGCAGGAGGGCGCCGTGCGGGGACTCGCCGGAGAAGACCCGCTCCCAGGTGTCCTCGCCGCCGCGGATCTTCTCGACGAGGGTCTTCATGTCCTCGCCGAGGTCGCCGGCCTCCGCCTGCTCCTCGAGGGCCTTCTTCTCCTCGTCGGTGAGCAGCGGCCGGGCGTTGAGCTGGTCGACCGTGGCCCGGAGGTCGGCCAGGCCGGCGGTCAGGTCCTCGCGGGCCGCGCTGATGGCCGCCAGGATCTCGGCCTGGCTGCGGGGGTCGTTCATGAGGCGGATCGTACGGGGGCGACCGGGGCTGCCGGGGCGACCGGAGCGGGCCGCTGGCCGATGGTCGGCGTGGTCACCGAGCCCGGGTCGCGCGTCACGCTGCGGGGTGCGCCGCTCGCGGTCGGCGCGGTGGGCGTGGACACCGGTGCCTTGTCGCCGTCGAAGAAGTTCTTCACCGTCTCGATGAAGGACGCGACCTGCTTGAGGATGCTGATGAGCTTCATGATCGCCTTGTAGGCCTTCATCACGGCCTGGAAGGCCTGGTAGACGGCCTGGACGACGCGGGCCCAGCCGACGCCGGGGATGCTCATCGTCGCGAGCGCGGACGACACGGTCTGCACGGCCGCCTTCACGCACTGCACGACGGCGAGCGCGGTCTGCCACGCGTCGCGGCAGATCTGCACGACGTTCTGCCCCATCTGCACGAGCTGGCCGGCCTGGGTGTCGAGGGAGCCCACCCACGTGCCGATCTGCTTGATGGCGGCGTCGGACGCGCCGCCCTGCCAGGTCTGCGAGATCGTCCGGCCGCCGCTCTCGAGGTTGGCGGCGACGCCCTTCATCGACGTGCCGAGGCTGCCGAAGCACGAGCCCTGCGTCGAGGCGGTCACGACGTCGCCGCCGATCTTCTCGGCGAGCTCGGCGCGGATGTCGAAGCCGGTGAGCATGCGGACGAGGTCGCACACGGTGTCGTAGGGGAACCCGAAGCTGATCTGCGGGAGGCTGGACTCGGTGGGGGCGGCGCGGCGGATGGTGGTGTCGGCGACGTCCCAGAAGCTGCTCGACCCGTCGCGGCCGTCGACGCCCTGGGCGTTGTGGCGCCGCACGACTCCGTCCTCGGTCAGCGTGAAGTCGCGGGCGGTCGCCCTCAGCGCCTCGGCGTGGTCGCGCATCCCGGTGCCGTTGTCCTCCAGCGATTGGGTCACCGACGGGAGCAGGGCGTGGTAGGCGCCCATCATCGTCTCGAGGATCGGGCCGAAGTCGGTCTGGACGAGGCCGTGGCCGCCGTTGCGGGCGATGCCGCTGAGGTCGTCGCTGGCGCGCTGCACCTGGGCGGACCAGGCGTCGAGCTCGGAGAGGTCGACGGTCATCACGGCGTTCATCGCAGCTCCTGGAGCGTCCGGGGGGAGTCGGGCTGGTGTGGTGACTTCCCCGCGGGGCGCCACTCGAAACCAGCGCGCGCCCGAATTTCCTCGCCCACAGGTTTCGCGACGCCGTGTTTGGGTCCTCGATCCGCGGGTATCCCGCAGAGGTGAGCGGAACCGCGAAGCGATCGCTGTTGCAGGTCGAGCCGACCCGGCTGGTCGAGCTCGCCGCAGAGTCCGAGGGCACCCTGGCCGCGATGGTCGAGGACTGGAACGCCGCGCTCGGCGACCTGTCCGCGGCCTGCACCGCCCTGGGCGACGCCCAGGGGACGCTCAACGTCACGTCGTCCTACGCCGACTCGCTCACCGATGCCGGCGAGGTCGTCAAGGCCCTCGCCCAGACGCTCGGCATGGGCGTCGCCGGGCTGCTCGACGCGGCGCACGACGCCGTGCGCGCCGACGACACGGTGGCCGCCGAGCTCGACCGGACCACTCACCTGGTGGAGATCGAGCCCGGTTCGACGGCCCAGCCGGGTGGTCGCTGACATGCCCGCCAACCCCTGGGAGCTGCGGGCGGACGTCCGCCCGCTCGAGGTGGCCGCGACGCGGTGGGACGAGCTCAGCACGCTGATGACCCGGCGCGGCGACGAGATCGTCGACGCTGCGCGTCGCGCCACCGAGGGGTGGGACGCCTCGGCCGCCGAGAGCTACGAGCTGCACCGGCGCCAGGTGCTGGCCAACCTCGACCGGTTCACCGCGCTGGCCGACCAGGTGTCCGGTGCCCTCCGGGCGGTCAGCACCATCCTGACCTCCTTCCAGAAGGAGCTCGACCAGGCCTGGGTGAAGGTCGCGATGGTGCCGCACGAGGTGGTCGGGGAGTCCCGGCACCTCGTCTTCCACCCGTCGGCGGACGACGAGCGCGGCACGGTCACCCTGGGCCAGCAGGAGACCGAGGAGATCCGCGGCCGGATGGCGCTGGCCCTCGACCAAGAGAGCGCCCGGCTGCGCGCCGCCCGTGCCGAGCTCGTCGACGTACGCATCGTGCTCGAGACGCTGGGCGGGAGCGCGTTCCCCGGGATGCCGGGCCCCGGCCAGGAGGAGTCCGGCGTCGGGATGGTGGCGCCGCCGTCCACGTCGGTGGTCGGCACAGCCCAGGGTGGCGTCGCGGGCGGGGCCGGCGTGGCCGGCCTTCCCCCGGTCGCTCCCATCTCGGTGTCCGTGCCCGACCTCACCGGCCTCTCCGCGGCCGCCCTCGGCACCGTCGCGGCGACGGCAGCCGGAGCGGTCGCGGGGCGGCGCGGGGCGAGCCGCGCGCCGAGCGGCACGCCACCCGTCGGTGCCATGGGCGCGGGAGCGATGGCCGCGCGGGCCGGCACGATGTCGCGCGGGATGGCCAGCGGTCGCTCGGGTCCGCACCGGCTCGCGACGCCCCAGCTGGAGCGCACGCCGGCCGAGGACGCCGCCGCGCGCGCCGCCCGCGAGAAGGAGGCCGTCCGGGAGGCCAAGCGCGCTGCGCTCGAGGAGAAGCGCGCGGAGCGGGCCGCCCGGCGGGCCGAGCGGCGGGCCGAGCGGGAGTCCGAGCGCGAGCGGCGCGACGGCGAGCAGGAGCCGGTCGACGAGCACGAGGACGAGCGCGAGGACCAGCACGAGGACGGGCGGGACGACGCGGTCGACGAGGGCGCGCAGGCTCCGGCCAGCGCCGAGGGGGGTGGACCGGCCGACCTCCGGGTGGTGGAGGTGTCGGTCGAGGATCTCGCGGCCGACACCGACGCGGCCGACACGGAGGGCCGCCGGTAGATTGGCGCCGTGCCCGACACGAGCGCCGCCCCGCAGTCCCCTGCCCTCACGGGCTCCCGCCTGACGACGTCCGGTGCGACCGGCACCCTCGACACCGTCGACGTGGCCTCCACCGACGCCGAGCGCGACCAGCCGTGGGCCGAGCTCGGCCTCAAGGTCGACGAGTACGCCCGGATCCGCGAGATCCTCGGCCGTCGACCGACCAGCTCGGAGCTGGCGATGTACTCGGTCATGTGGAGCGAGCACTGCTCCTACAAGTCGACCAAGGTGCACCTCAAGCAGTTCGGCGAGATCCCGCAGACGACGCCCGTCGGCGAGATGCTCGCCGGCATCGGTGAGAACGCCGGCGTCCTCGACATCGGCCAGGGCTACGCGGTCACCTTCAAGGTCGAGAGCCACAACCACCCGTCGTTCGTCGAGCCCTACCAGGGCGCCGCCACCGGCGTTGGCGGCATCGTCCGCGACATCCTCGCCATGGGTGCCCGCCCGGTCGCCGTGATGGACCCGCTGCGCTTCGGCCCGCTCGACGCCCCGGACACCGCGCGCGTGCTGCCGGGGATCGTGGCCGGCGTCGGCGGCTACGGCAACTGCCTCGGGCTTCCCAACATCGGCGGCGAGGCCGTCTTCGACGAGACCTACGCCGGCAACCCCCTCGTCAACGCGCTCTGCGTCGGCGTCCTGCGCCACGAGGACCTCCACCTCGCCAAGGCGTCGGGCGTGGGCAACCAGGTCGTGCTCTACGGCGCCCGCACAGGCGGCGACGGCATCGGTGGCGTGTCCGTCCTGGCCTCGGAGACCTTCGACGAGGGCGGCCCGGCCAAGCGGCCGAGCGTCCAGGTCGGCGACCCGTTCATGGAGAAGCTGCTCATCGAGTGCACGCTGGAGCTCTTCGCCGCGGGCGTCATCGCCGGCATCCAGGACCTCGGCGGCGCGGGCCTGTCGTGCGCCACCTCCGAGCTGGCCTCGGCCGGTGACGGCGGGATGCACGTCGAGCTCGACCGGGTCCCGCTGCGCGACTCCACGCTCGCGCCGGAGGAGATCCTCATGAGCGAGTCGCAGGAGCGGATGATGGCGGTCGTCGAGCCCGCCGACGTCGAGGCGTTCATGACGATCTGCGAGAAGTGGGACGTCGAGGCCGTCGTCATCGGCGAGGTGACCGACACCGGCCGCCTGCACATCGACTGGCACGGCGAGCGCGTGGTCGACGTACCTCCCCGGTCGGTGGCGCACGACGGCCCGACCTACCAGCGGCCCTACGCCCGCCCGGACTGGCAGGACGCCCTCCAGGCCGACCGCGCCGAGGCGCTGGCGCGGCCCTCGAGCGGCGCCGAGCTGCGCGAGACGCTGCTGCGCCTCGTCGCCAGCCCCAACTTGTGCGACAAGTCGTGGATCACCGACCAGTACGACCGCTACGTCCAGGGAAACACCGTGCTGTCCCAGCCCGCCGACTCCGGCATGGTGCGGGTCGACGCGGAGACCAACCTCGGCGTCTCGGTCTCGACCGACTGCAACGGCCGCTTCGCGCTGCTCGACCCCTACACCGGGGCACAGCTCGCGCTGGCCGAGTCGTTCCGCAACGTCGCCACCGGCGGCGCCCGCCCGCTCGCCGTCTCCGACTGCCTCAACTTCGGCTCGCCGGAGGACCCGGCCGTGATGTGGCAGTTCGCCGAGGCCTGCCGCGGCCTCAAGGACGCCTGCCTCGAGCTCGGCATCCCGGTCACCGGCGGCAACGTCAGCCTCTACAACCAGACCGGCGAGACCGCGATCCTGCCCACCCCGGTCGTCGCCGTGCTCGGCGTCATCGACGACGTCACCCGGCGTACGCCGACCGGCTTCGGCGCCGCCGGCGAGCGGGTCTTCCTGCTCGGCGAGACCCGCGAGGAGCTGTCCGGCTCCGAGTGGGCCCACGTCGTGCACGGCCACGTCGGCGGCCTCCCGCCGCGCCTGGACCTCGCGGCCGAGCAGGCGCTCGCCGCCCTGCTCCAGGACGCCGCTGGCGACGGCGTCGTCACCAGCGCCCACGACCTGTCCGACGGCGGGCTCGCCCAGGCGCTGGTCGAGTCGACCTTCCGCGCCGACGTCGGCGTCTCCGTCTCGCTCGCCTCGGTGGCCGGCGGCGACACCTTCCTCGCCCTCTTCGCCGAGTCGACCGCCCGCGCGATCGTCACGGTGACCGACGAGCAGGCCGACGCGCTCGTCGCGCTCGCCGAGCGGCACGACGTACCCCTCACCCCGATCGGGCGCACCGGCGGCGACACCCTCTCGGTCGAGGGCGTCCTCGACCTCCCCGTCGCCGAGGCCAAGGCGGCCTGGCGGGCGACGCTGCCCGCCGCTCTGGGGTCCTGACGCCGGTCCGCCGGTGGTGGGTGGCGGCACCTTGCGGCTGACGGGGCCTCGGGGGTGCGGTCTGCCGCCACCTTGGGCCGGCGACGGTGGTGGGTGGCGGCACCTTGCGGCTGAGGGGGCCTCGGGGGTGCGGTCTGCCGCCACCTTGGGCCGGCGCCGTACTTAGCACCCGAGTTACGTGCTTCGAGGTAGAGATCTCTACCTGTAGGTACGGGAGTCCCCGGATATCCGGGGACTCCCGCCACGTCAGACGGCACTGAACGAGTGAGGCCGACCCCTCAGCTCGACCGCCGCATCGCCCGTACGCCGACCCACAGCCCCAGCGCCGCCACGACGGCGGCGCCGGCGACCCCCTGCGCGACCACGTCGGCGGGGTAGGTCCCGGCGAAGAGCGCGCGCGTCGCGTCGACGACGTACGTCATCGGGTTGAGCATCGAGACCACCTCGAGCCAGCGGGGCGCGCCCTCCATCGGCAGCAGCACCCCGGCCGTCAGCAGCGCCGGGAAGAGGAGGGTCTGCTGGACCGTCCAGAACATCCAGTCCTGCCCCTTGGAGGCCAGCGCGAGCGCGAACGACAGCGCGCCCACGCCGATGCTGAACAGCGACAGGATGAGAGCCGCGGCCAGGACGCCGCCGAGGTGCAGGTCGAAGCTGAACGGCGTGACGACCGCGACGATGATCGCGACCTGCATCAGCATCGGGACGACCTCCTTGAGCGCGCGGCCGACGAGCAGCGCCGGGCGGCCCAGCGGCGAGACGAGCTGGCGCTCGTGCGAGCCCGACTGCATCTCCTCCATCAGGTTGGAGCCGGTGAAGGACGCGCCCATCAGGGCGGTCATCGCGACGATGCCGGGCACGAACCACTGCAGCGCCGAGCCCTCCGCCACCTGCGGCAGCAGCGGTGCGAAGAGGCCGAGGAAGACCAGCGGCTGGATCATCGCGAACACGACGGCCATCGGCTCGCGCCAGACGGGCTTGAGCTCGCGGTTCATCACGTTGACGGTGTCGGACACGAACGTGCTCATGCGGCAACCTCGCTGTCGATCTCGGTGGAGTGGATGGGCTCGTCGGAGGGGTCGGTGGTCTGCTGCGTCTCGCGCAGGCTGCGGCCGGTGAGGTCGAGGAAGACGTCGTCCAGCGTCGGGCGCGCGACCTCCACCCGGGCGGGGGGTACGCCGTCCGCGGCCAGGTCGGCGAGCAGCTCGCCGACCATCGCCGAGCCGTCCTTGACCCTCAGGTCGACGGCGTCGTCGGTCACCTCGACGCGGGAGTCGGGGATCCGTTCGAGGCGGGCCGCGGCACGGGCCGCCTGCGCCGGGTCGGCGTACCCGAGCCGGACGAGGTCGCCCAGCCCGCTCTTGAGGCTGACGGCCGAGTCGTCGGCGATCACCCGCCCGTGGTCGACCACGATGACGCGACCGGCCAGCGCGTCGGCCTCCTCGAGGTAGTGGGTGGTGAGCACCACCGTGCTGCCGCTCTCGGCGTGCAGGCGGCGGATGAGCTCCTGGAGGTTCGCGCGGTTCTGCGGGTCGAGCCCCGTCGAGGGCTCGTCGAGGAAGAGCACGCGCGGGAGGTGCACCAGCCCCATCGCGATGTCGAGGCGGCGGCGCTGACCCCCCGACAGCGAGGAGACCTTGCGGTCGGCGACCGCGCCGAGGTCGAGGTCCTCGACGAGCTCGGCCGCCCGGCGGCGGGCGTCGACGCGCGAGAGGCCGTGGGCACGGCCCTGGCTGATCAGCTCGTCGCGGCCGAGCTGGCGGTGCCCGGCGCCGTTGCCCTGGCCGACGAAGCCGATCTCCTGGCGCACGGCGCGCTGGCCGGTCACCACGTCGTGCCCGGCGACGCTCGCCGAGCCGGAGGTGGGCGGGATGAGGGTGGTGAGCATGCGGAGGGTGGTCGACTTCCCGGCCCCGTTGGGGCCGAGGAAGGCGACGAGCTCGCCCTGCTCGATCTCGAGGTCGAGGCCCTGGACGGCCTCGACGGTCTGCTTGCGCGAGGTGAAGTGGCGGGTCAGGCCACGCGTCACGATCGCCGGTCCTGTGTGGTGGTGGTGGGTCATGACCACCACGCTAGGAACGCATGCGGTCACATTGTGACCGCATTGCGAATATTCTGGGAGGCATGAGCACGAGCGAGCGGATGCTGCGGTTGCTGTCCCTGCTCCAGACCCACCGCTACTGGCCGGGCCCGGAGCTCTCCGACCGGCTGGAGGTGAGCCCCCGGACGCTGCGGCGCGACGTCGAGCGGCTGCGCGACCTGGGCTACACCGTCGACGCGGTGCGGGGCGCGGCCGGCGGCTACCAGCTGCGGGCCGGTGGCTCCCTGCCGCCGTTGCTCCTGGAGGACGAGGAGGCCGTCGCGGTCGCCGTCGGGCTGCGTACGGCGGCGGCCGGCGCGGTGGCCGGGATGGACGACTGGTCGGTGCAGGCGCTCTCCAAGGTCCTGTCCCTGATGCCCCCGCGGCTGCGCCGCCAGATGGACGCGGTCGCCTCGCAGACGGAGTCGCCCGGGCCGTGGGAGGGCGCCCCCGTCTTCGACGCGGCGGTCCTCACCACGCTCGCGCAGGCGTGCCGCGACAGCGAGCTGCTGCGCTTCGACTACGCCGCGCGCGGGTCCGAGGTGACCCACCGCCGGGTCGAGCCGCTGCGGCTGGTGTCGCTGGGCCGCCGGTGGTACCTCGTGGCCTGGGACCGCGACCGGATGGACTGGCGCAGCTTCCGGCTCGACCGGATCTCCGGCCCCGAGCCGACCGGGCAGCGCTTCCGCGCGCGCGAGCTGCCGGCCGAGGACGCGCTCGCCTTCGTCCAGCAGGGCATCCGCCGGATGCCCCAGCGCTGGGCCGTGCGCGTGCGGGTGTCGATGGCGGCCGAGGACCTGGCCGCCCAGGTCGGCCGCTGGGGGACGGTGACGCCGGACGGGACCGGCGCGGGCTGCGTGCTGGAGATGAACGTCGACGACCTCGACTGGCCGGTGATGGTGCTGGCGGGATCCGGCGCCGCCTTCGTCGTGGAGTCGCCTCCCGAGCTGGTGGCCAAGGTCGCCGAGGTGGGTGCGCGCTTCTCCCGCGCGGGGTGAGCCTCAGGCCGCCCCACTCGTCGAGACGGGCTCCGGCTCCGCGTCCACCACCCACTCCGAGGGCCGCGGGACGGACCGGATCGACCGGCTCGAGGTGAGCAGCACGGCCAGCAGGGCCGAGGCGGCGACGAGCACCCCGATGGTGGTCGCGCCACCTTCCCGCTCGAGGAGGAAGCCGCCGAGCAGGGGCGCGAGCGGCATCACCGACATCGACACGAACTGGCTCGTCGAGCCGACCCGGCCCTGGAGCCGGGCGGGCGTGACGGCCATCCGGTAGGAGCCGATGCCGGCGTTGCCGACCGGGTTGAGCAGGAGCAGGAGGAACACGCTGAGGCAGGCGGTCCACACGCTGGCCGACATCGTCAGCGGCACCAGCGGCAGGCAGCACATCCAGCCGATGAGGACGGTCAGCCGACCGGTCGGCATGCGGTGGATGATGCTCGGCGCGATGACGGCCCCGATGATGCCGCCCACGCCGGCGGCGGTCGAGACCAGTCCGACCTGCGCGGCCGGGACCCCGTCCTGCACCATCCGGAGCACGACCACGAAGAAGATCGCGTTGGTGACCAGGTTGGTGAGCGACGACCAGGCCAGCAGCACCCGGAAGAACGGCCGCGACCACATGAACGTGAACCCCTCCGACAGCTGGCGGCGCAGCGGCTCCTGACGGCGGTGCGGCGCGGACAGGTCGGTCCGCACCCGGCTGACGGTCACGCACGCGACGGCGAACGTGACCGCGTCGACCGCGAACGGCAGCCACCGCGTGACCGCGTACAACGCACCGCCGAGCGGGCCGCCGAGCAGGGAGGCGACGTGCTGGCGGGCCTGGTTCTGGCTCAGGGCGGTCGGCAGGTCCTCGGTGGTGACGACCGACCGGATCGCGGAGGTCTGCGCGGGGTTGAACGCGCCCGCCGCGACGCCGGCGACCAGCGCGACCCCGACGAGGTGGGGGAGGGTGAGGCGGCCGGCAGCGCCGGCGACCGCGAGCGAGGTGTACGCCACGCAGCCGGTCGCGCTGGACACGAGCATGATCCGCCTGCGGTCGACGCGGTCGGCGAGCACCCCCGCGGGCAGCAGGGTCGCGCACAGTCCGCCGAGGTAGGCCGCCTCCACGAGCGCGGCGGTCAGCGCCGAGCCGCTCAGCGCGTAGGCGATGAGCGGGAAGACGAACGTCGACAGCGCGGTGCCGAGCTCGCTGACGGTGTCGCCGATCCAGAGGACGGTGAAGTCCCGGTTGCGGGCGAGCTGGCGGTATCCGGGCATATCCGCACCATATGATGCGCACGTGTTGTTGCGCAACAGTATGTGCGCAACTCGGCTACCATTCCCGCATGCCAGAGCCGCAGCCCCTCAGCGACCCTCGCGTCCTGCGCGCCATCGCCCACCCGGTGCGCACCCGGATCCTCGAGGAGCTCTCGGCCACCGGGCCGGTGCGGGCCGCGGACGTCGCCCGGGAGCTCGGCATCCCGGCCAACCAGGCGAGCTTCCACCTGCGCCAGCTGGCCAAGTACGGCCTGGTCGAGGAGGCGCCCGAGGAGGCCCGCGACAAGCGCGACCGGGTGTGGCGGGCGACCTCGGCCGAGGGCTTCACCGTCAACCTCAAGCAGCTCACCGACGCGCCCGGCGGCGCGGCCGCGGTGGACGTCTTCCGGGCCAGCAAGCTGGCCCAGCTCCACGAGCTGGTCGAGCGGACCTTCGTCCTCGACCGCCCCGAGGGCAGCGGGGTGTTCTCCACCTCCGACCACGCGATCAAGCTCACCGACGAGGAGGCCCACCAGCTGCGCCAGGACCTAGACGACGTCGTGCAGTCGTGGGTCGACCGCACGCGCGGCCGCGCGCCCGGGCGACGGACCTACCACCTGGTCCACATCGTCCAGCCCTACCCCGAGGGCGGCGCACCGGAGTGAGCCTGTCGCGACGATCGGCCCTCGTGCTGACCGGCGTCGTCGGCGTGGCGCCGGCCCTCGCCGCCTGCACGGGCGAGCCGTCCGGCAGGGTGGGGGAGGTGGAGAACGGACCAGGCGCCGGCACCGAGCGGATCACCTACGGGGACGACCCCAGCCAGTGGGTCGACCTGCACCGCCCCGAGGGCCCCAGTCTCGGCCTCGTGGTGGTGATCCACGGCGGGTTCTGGAAGGCGCAGTACGGCGCCGACTACGGCGCCCCGCTGGCCGAGGACCTCGCAGCTCGCGGGTGGACCGCGGCCAACGTGGAGTACCGCCGGGTCGGCAACGGCGGCGGCTTCCCGGCCACCCTCGACGACGTCCACGCCGCCATCGGCGCAGCGGCCGGTGCGGCCGGCGCCGCCGCTGCCACCGGGCCGCTCGTCACCCTCGGCCACTCGGCCGGCGGCCACCTCGCCACGTGGGCCGGCGCGTGTGGACGCTCCGACCGCTGGGCCGGCGGTCCGGCGGTCACCCACGTCGTGAGCCAGGCCGGCGTCCTCGACCTGCGGGCGGCCGTCGAGCTCGGCCTCGGCGAGGACGCGGCGCTCGCCTTCCTCGGTGACGCCGATGCCACGACGTACGAGCAGGCGGACCCGCTGTCGCAGGTGCCGCTCGAGGCCCCGGTGTGGGCGGTGCACGCCCGCGACGACGACGTCGTGCCCTTCGACCAGGCGACGACCTACGTCGACGCCGCCACCGCGGCCGGCGCCGACGCGGTCCTCGTCGAGGTGACCGGCGGCCACTTCGACGTCATCGACCCGACGAGCGACGCGTGGGCGGCCTGCGTGGCGGTCCTCGACTCCGTCGCGTCCGACCGACGGGCCCGCAGCTAGGCTCGGACGGTGCCCGCCCGACTCAGGAAGCTCGCCCCCGCAGCCCTCGCGACGGCGGACACCCGGGCGCTGGTCAAGCACTACCTCGCGGTGCTCGAGGAGCGCGCACCCGGCCGCTCGGTCGAGGTGCGGGTGCCGCCCTACGCGGCGGTCCAGGTGGTGCCCGGCGTGCGCCACACGCGCGGCACGCCGCCGGCCGTCGTGGAGACCGACGCCGAGACGTGGCTCGCCGTCGCGACCGGGCGTACGACGTGGGCCGAGGCGCTCGCGTCGGGTGCCGTGCTGGCCAGCGGCGAGCGCACCGACCTCTCGCCCTACCTGCCGCTGGACGGCGAGGCCACGGGCGGCGCCGCCAGCGGCTAGCCTCCGCCCATGCACGTGAGCTCCCTCGGCTTCCGCACCGACCTGGCCCTGCTGACCGCCTCCGGCAGCATCGTCGAGGACCGCGGCACGCACCTCGTCGTCCGCACGCCGGCCAATCCGTCGTTCTTCTGGGGCAACTTCCTCCTGCTCGCGCGGCCCCCGTTCCCTGGCGGCGAGCGCGAGGTCGTCGCCGCCTTCCGCACCGAGTTCCCGCAGGCCGACCACGTCAGCATCGGCATCGACTCGGCCGACCTGGCACCCGAGTGCCGCGCGGCCTTCGAGGCGGCCGGCATGACCGTGGACGTCGCGTCGGTGCTCACCGCCGAGCACCTCACCCCTCCCCGCGAGGTCGAGGCGGAGGTCCGGCCGCTGGTCTCCGACGAGGACTGGGAGGGGCGCGCCCGGCTCAGCCACGCGCTCTACGGCGGGATGGACGACGACACGTTCATGGAGTTCGCCCGGGGTCGCAACGTCCAGGAGAAGGCCCTCGTGGCCGCCGCCCGCGGGACCAGGTTCGGCGCCTTCGTCGACGGCGTGGTCGTCGCCACCGCCGCCGTGTTCCGCACGGAGGAGGGCGTCGCCCGGTTCCAGAGCGTCGAGACCCACCCCGACCACCGGCGCCGAGGGCTGGCCGCCGCCACGGTGCACGCCGCCGGCGCCCACGCCCGCGAGCAGCTCGGCGCACGCACGCTGGTGATCGTCGCGGACGCCGACGGGGACGCCATCCGGGTCTACCGCTCGCTGGGGTTCGCCGAGACCGAGCAGCAGCTCATGATGGAGAAGCGCAGCGGGGCCTGGGCCCACATGGAGGACCGCTGAGGCTGGTCCTAGTGTTGCGGCCATGACTGTCGACATCGCCGCCCGCCTCGCCGAGGTCATGCCCGGCATCCGCCGTGACCTCGAGGACCTGGTCCGCATCCAGTCCGTCTCCGCCGACCCGGCGCGCGCCGGTGAGGTCGAGCGCAGCGCCGAGGCCACCCGCGACCTGTTCGCCGCCGAGGGCTTCGAGACCGAGATCGTCCGCGCGCACGACGGCGCCCCGCCGGCCGTGATCGCGCGCAAGGCCGGACCCGAGGGCGCACCGACCGTCCTGCTCTACGCCCACCACGACGTCCAGCCGGAGAACGACCATGCCGACTGGGACTCCCCGCCGTGGGAGCCCACCGAGCGCGGCGACCGGCTCTACGGCCGCGGCGCCGCCGACGACAAGGCCGGCATCGCCGCGCACCTCGGCGCCGTACGGATCTTCGGCGACGACCTGCCGGTCAACCTGGTGATGTTCATCGAGGGCGAGGAGGAGGTCGGGTCCGACACGCTCGTCGAGCTGCTCGAGGCCCACAAGGACCGCCTCGAGGCCGACGTCATCGTCATCGCCGACTCCGGCAACTGGGACATCGGCGAGCCCGCGCTCACCACGAGCCTGCGTGGCCTGGTGCGGATGGACGTGGAGGTCCGCACCCTCACCCACGCCGTCCACAGCGGCATGTGGGGCGGCCTGGTGCCCGACTCGATCATGACCCTCAGCCGGCTGATCGCCAGCCTCAACGACGACGCCGGCGACGTGGTCGTCGAGGGCCTGCACGCGGGCCCGGCCGCCGACGTGGAGTACCCCGAGGCACGTCTCCGCGCCGAGTCCGGTGCGGCCGAGGGCATCGAGTGGATCGGGAGCGGCTCGGTCGTCGAGCGGCTGTGGACCAAGCCGTCGATCAGCATCACCGGCTTCGACGCCCCCAAGGTGGAGGGCGCCTCCAACACCCTGATCCCGGCCGCCCGCTGCCGGATCAGCATGCGCATCGCCCCGGGCGACACCACCGCCAACGCCGTCCAGTGCCTCCAGGCACACCTCGAGAAGCACACGCCGTGGGGAGCCACGCTCACCACCACGGTGGTCGACACCGGCGAGGCGACGCAGATCGACGCCACCGGTCCGGCGTACGACGCCGCCCGCGCCGCCTTCGCGGAGGCATGGGACGGCACCGAGCCGGTCGACATGGGCGTCGGCGGGTCGATCCCCTTCATCGCCGAGTTCCTCGAGGCGTTCCCGCGCGCCAGCGTGCTCGTCACCGGGGTCGAGGACCCCGACACCCGCGCGCACGGCGCCAACGAGGGCCTGCACCTCGCGGAGTTCGAGCGGGTCGTCAAGGCCGAGGCGCTGCTCCTGCGCAACCTCGGTGCTCTCACGGAGGGGTGAGCCCGCGCTGTGGGGGCCGTCGGTAGCGTGACGGCATGGCGACCTTCCGTGCCCGCAACCGCTCCTCGGCCGTGCTGCGCTCCTCGCGCGGCGAGGTCTGGGCCGCGCTGACCGACGCCGACCTGGTCGCCCGCATCACGCCCTTCGTCACCGCCATCGACGTCGCCGGTGACCGCTGGACGTGGCGGATGGGCACCATCCCGGTGCTGGGGATCTCGGTGGCGCCGACCTTCACCGAGGTGATGGAGCTGCACCCCCGGGACCGGATCGTGTTCACCCACGACCCCGAGCGGCCCGAGGAGATGACCTCGGTGATGGGAACCTACGACCTGGCCGACCACCCCGGCGGCGGCACCGAGGTCAGCATCGACCTGCAGATCTCGTGCGCCCTCCCGCTGCCGGGGCTTGCCCGTCCCGCGGTCGAGCGGGTGATGGCCGGGGTCGTCAAGCACATGGGCACGGTGTTCTCCCGCAACCTCCTCGAGCACCTCGGCGAAGCCGAGGCCGCCTGATGCGCGTCCTCGTCCTCGGCGCCACCGGCTACGTCGGCTCCCGGCTGGTCCCGCACCTGGTCGAGCGCGGCCACGAGGTGGTCGCCGCCTCGTCCTCCGTGCCGAACCCGGGCCGCTTCGGCTGGGACGACCGGGTCCACGCGATCCGGTGCGACGTCACCGACGCGGACGCGGTCGCGCGGGCCGTCACGGACGTCGACGCCGTGGTCTACCTCGTCCACTCCCTCGACCGCGCCGACTTCACCGAGCGGGACCGGCTGGCGGCCGAGATCGTGGCGGCTGCCGTCGCCGACAGCGACGTACGCCGGCTCGTCTACCTCTCCGGCCTGGTGCCGCAGGTGCCCGAGGCCGACCTGTCGGCCCACATCGCCTCCCGGCTCGAGGTCGAGCGGATCCTGCTGGGCGCCATCGACGGCTCGGTCGCCCTGCGCGCCGGCGTGGTCATCGGTGCCGGGTCGACGTCGTTCGAGATCATCCGGCAGATCGCGACGCTGTTCCTCGTGCAGCCGGTCCCGACGTGGATGCACAGCTCGGTGCAGCCGGTCGCGGTGTCCGACGTGCTCCGCGCCTTCGACGCCGCCCTCGGCGACGACGGCCCGCGGGGCGCCGTCGACCTCGGTGGCCCCGACGTCCTGTCCTACCCCGACCTGATGCGCGCCTGCGGGCGCGGCGCCGGCCTGTCGAGGGTCCGGGTGCCGGCGCCCGTCGCGCCGTCGGCGCTGGTCGGCCTGGCGACGGCCCTCGTGACGACCGCGCCGTTCCGGACGGTGACGTCGCTGATCGAGTCGCTGCGCCACGACATGGTCTGCCGCCCCGGCCGGACGTGGACGCCGGACGGCGGCGGTCCGCTCCTCGGCGTGGAGGAGGCAGTGGACCGGGCGCTCACGCCGATGTACGCCGGCCCGGAGGGTGCGCTGTCCTCCGACCCGGGCTGGACGCGCCCGCTGCCGGCGCTCGACCTCGTACCCCTGCCGGCCTCGGGCCGGGCCGTGGCCCGCCTGGCGCTGCACACCCTGCGCTCGGTCCTGCCCGGCACCTGAGACGGCCACGCGTCGCCGGTGCGGCGCTGGGGCGCCGCGCCCGTAGACTGGGGTCGTGCCCGATGCGACGAGCAAGCGGAAGGGCGGCGACGGCCGTCTCACCACGGCGATCGACCCCCACGACCAGGGCCCGCAGGACGCCTGCGGCGTCTTCGGTGTCTGGGCCCCCGGCGAGGACGTCGCCAAGCTGACCTACTTCGGCCTCTACGCCCTGCAGCACCGCGGGCAGGAGTCCGCGGGCATCGCGGTCAGCAACGGACGCCAGATCCTCGTCTACAAGGACATGGGCCTGGTCTCGCAGGTCTTCGACGAGTCGACGCTCGACTCGCTCAAGGGCCACCTCGCGATCGGCCACTCGCGCTACTCCACCACCGGCGCCTCCACGTGGCACAACGCCCAGCCGACCTTCCGGCCCACCGCCGACGGCTCGATCGCGCTCGGCCACAACGGCAACCTGATCAACACCCACGAGCTGCGCGAGATGGTCCAGGCGCTGCCCGGCCCGGCGGGCGAGCTGGAGATCAGGGGCGTCGAGGGCGCGACCAACGACACCAGCCTCGTCACCGCCCTGCTCGCCCACCACCCCGACACCTCGCTCGAGCAGCGGGCCCTCGAGGTGCTGCCCCAGCTGCGCGGCGCCTACTGCTTCGTGTGGATGAACGAGCACACCCTCTACGCCGCCCGCGACCCGCAGGGCATCCGCCCGCTCGTCCTCGGCCGCCTCGACCGCGGCTGGGTCGTCGCCAGCGAGGACGCCGCCCTCGCCACGATCGGCGCCAGCGTGGTCCGCGAGGTCGAGCCCGGCGAGATGATCGTCATCGACGAGAACGGGCTCCGCTCGCACAAGTTCGCCGAGCCCGCGCGCAAGGGCTGCGTCTTCGAGTACGTCTACCTCGCCCGCCCCGACGCCACGATCAGCGGCCGCAACGTCCACGAGGCCCGCGTCGAGATGGGTCGCCGACTCGCCCGGGAGTTCCCCGTCGATGCCGACCTGGTCATGCCCGTGCCGGAGTCCGGCACCCCCGCCGCGTCCGGCTACGCCGCCGAGTCGGGGATCCCGTTCGGCCAGGGCTTCGTCAAGAACGCCTACGTCGGCCGCACCTTCATCCAGCCCAGCCAGACCCTGCGCCAGCTCGGGATCCGGCTCAAGCTCAACGCCCTCGAGCACATGATCCGCGGCAAGCGCATCGTCGTCGTCGACGACTCGATCGTGCGCGGCAACACCCAGCGCGCCCAGGTCCGGATGCTGCGCGAGGCCGGTGCGCTCGAGGTCCACGTGCGGATCTCCAGCCCGCCGGTGAAGTGGCCGTGCTTCTACGGCATCGACTTCGCCACCCGCGCCGAGCTGATCGCCAACGGCCTCACGCCGGAGGAGATCGCGGCCAGCGTCGGCGCCGACACCCTCGGCTACATCTCCCTCGAGGGCATGATCGAGGCGACCGACCAGCCGGCCGACTCGCTGTGCCAGGCCTGCTTCACGGGTCAGTACCCGATCGAGCTGCCCGACGAGAGCCTGCTCGGCAAGCACCTGCTCGAGGCGACGCTCCAGTCGCCGACGATGGGCCGCGCGCTGCCGGTCCTCAACAACCCCTGACCCGCGCCCCGCCTGCCGCCACCCGAGGAGCCTCGTGACCCAGCAGCCCGACAACGCCTACGCCGCGGCCGGAGTCTCCATCGAGGCCGCCGACCGCGCGATCGACCTGATGAAGGGCTGGGTCGACAAGGCGCGCCGGCCGGAGATGATCGGCGGCCTGGGTGGCTTCGCGGGGCTCTTCGACGCCTCCGCGCTCACCCGCTACGAGCGTCCGCTGCTGGCCACCTCGACCGACGGCGTCGGCACCAAGGTCGCCATCGCCCAGCTCATGGACGTCCACGACACCATCGGCTTCGACCTGGTGGGCATGGTCGTCGACGACCTGGTGGTGTGCGGCGCGGAGCCGCTGTTCATGACCGACTACATCGCCTGCGGCCGCGTCGTCCCCGAGCGGATCGCCGCCATCGTCAAGGGCATCGCCGAGGCCTGCGTGGTCGCCGGCTGCGCGCTCATCGGTGGCGAGACCGCCGAGCACCCCGGCCTGCTCGACCCGGACGACTACGACGTCGCCGGCGCCACCACCGGTGTGGTGGAGGCCAGCAAGCTCCTCGGCCCCGGCCGGGTCCGCCCCGGCGACGTGGTGATCGCCATGGAGGCCAGCGGCCTGCACTCCAACGGCTACTCCCTCGTCCGCCACGTCCTGCTGGAGAGGGCCGGCTGGACGGTGGACCGCCAGGTCGACGACTTCGGCCGCACCCTCGGCGAGGAGCTCCTCGAGCCGACCCGCATCTACGCCAAGGCCTGCCTCGACCTCGCCGACCGCACCGAGACTCACGCCATGTCGCACGTGACCGGCGGGGGGCTCGCCGCCAACCTCGAGCGGGTGCTCCCCGAGGAGCTGTCGGTGCGCATCGACCGCTCGACGTGGACTCCGCAGCCGGTCTTCGACGTCGTACGCCGGATGGGCGAGGTGTCGCAGCGCGACCTCGAGGCGACCCTCAACTGCGGGGTGGGCATGGTGTCCCTCACCGCGCCCGAGTCGGTCGACACCGCGATCTCCGTGCTGGCCGGCCACGGCGTGCGCGCGTGGGTCGCGGGCGAGGCGCGGGCGGACGCCGACAACGGCGGCCGCGTGCTGCTCGAGGGCCAGCACCCCGGCTGGTGAGGAGATTCGTCACTTCGAGGACGAATCTCCCGGACAGGGTGTGCGGGAACAGCCACCGCTCAGGTAGCGTTGTGCCCACGATATGTAACCGATCAGACCGGGCGCGTCGGGGGATTCCCCCGGCAGCCCCGGCCAAGTGTGCGAGGGGGTCGACCCTATGGGGCGCGGCCGAGCGAAGGCGAAGCAGACCAAGGTTGCCCGCGACCTGAAGTACCGGACTCACGAGACGGACTTCGGCGCGCTGGCGAAGGAGCTGCACGGCGAGGACCATCACTCCACGACGAGTGAGGTCCCACCTGACGAGGACGAGTGGTCGGACTATGCCGATCCCCGTCGTCGCGCAGACTGACTGACTGATCACCTCCACCGTCACCGCCCTCGGGCCGGTGACCGGGCGTACGACCGCGCCCCGACGGAGGTCACCGGGCACGTCGTGCCGGTCTGACGCACCGACCGGGCACGTCGTGCCGGTGTGACGCACCGACCGGGCACGTCGTTGCGCAACGAAGTGCCCGGTCAGTGTCCAGGACGGGCAGGAAGTGCCCGGTCGGCGTGCGGGACGGGCAGGAAGTGCCCGGTCAGCGGAGGTAGACGCCGCGCAGGCGGCCGACCTCGCGCATCCGGCGCTCGGCGAGGCGGTCGGCGGCCTCGGCCGAGGTGACCCCGTCGGCCTTGGCGAGCTCGAAGACCTTGCGGGTGGTGTCGAGGATCCCGGCGGCACGCTGCTGCGCGCGCTCGAACGAGAAGCCCTCGAGCTCGTCGGCGACCTGGATGACGCCGCCGGAGTTCACGCAGTAGTCGGGGGCGTAGAGGATGCCGCGCTCCTCGATCTGCTTCTCGATGCCCGGGTGCGCGAGCTGGTTGTTGGCCGCGCCGCAGATGATCCTGGCGCGCAGGACCTCGAGCACCTCGTCGCTGATCGCGCCGCCCATGGCGCACGGGGCGTAGACGTCGAGCTCGCTCGCGACCAGCTCGTCGGTGGTCGCGACGGCCTGGACCTGCGGGAACTGCTCGCGGATCGCCTCGACCGACGGGGCGTGCACGTCGGTGACGACCACGGTGGCGCCGTCCTCGATCAGGTGGCGCACGAGGTGGCGCCCGACCTTGCCGACGCCGGCGACGCCGACGGTGCGACCGGCGAGGGTGGGCTCGCCCCAGGCCTGCTCGGCGGCGGCCCGCATCCCCTGGAAGGTGCCGAAGGCGGTGAGCACCGAGCTGTCGCCGGCGCCGCCGTGGGCCACCGTGCGGCCGGTGACGAAGTCGCACTCGCGGGCGATGTGGTCCATGTCCTCGCTGAAGGTGCCCACGTCGCAGGCGGTGAAGTAGCGCCCGTCGAGCGACTGCACGAACCGGCCGTAGGCGCGGAGCAGCGCCTCGGTCTTCAGCTCGGCCGGGTCACCGATGATGACGGCCTTGCCGCCGCCGAGGTCGAGGCCGGCGAGCGCGTTCTTGTAGGACATCCCGCGGGCGAGGTTGAGGACGTCGACGATGGCGTCGTCGGTGCTGGCGTAGGGGTAGAACCGCGTCCCGCCGAGGGCCGGGCCGAGTGCCGTGGAGTGGATCGCGACGATGGCCCGCAGGCCCGTCGCGCGGTCGTTGCAGAAGACGACCTGCTCGTGCTCGCTGCCGAGCTCGAAGACGTCGACGCCGGAACTGGGTACTCCAGACATGCTCTTGGGTCCTTTTCTGGTGGGTGCGGCCGCGGGGTGTGCGGACCTGGTCAGCGCGGTCGAGGGGTGGTGACCGCCGTCACCTCAGCGTAGACCCGGCCGATCCCTTGGCACGCATCAGCACCAGGTCGCCGTGGGTGCCGTAGCCGAGGATCCGGCCGCCCCTCGGCGTGCCGTCGAAGGTCGCCATCAGCCACCCGCCGTCCACCTGCGCGATGGACGGCCAGGGCAGGTTCGTGGGGTACGGCGCGTCGAGAAGGTCGACGTCGGCCATCGCCAGGTCGAGGACGGGGAAGCGTCCCCGCTGGGCCCGGCGCGAGTCACGCCCGTCGCTCGCGAGGACCACCGTCCGGCCGTCGACCTCGACGAGGGTCGTGCCCTCGGTCGAGCGGCGGTCCGTGGCCGCACCCCGCAGCCGGAGGTCGTCGAGGGACGGCCCCGACGCGAGGGCCGGGTGGAAGTCGAAGAACCGCCGCGCGCTGACGAACCCCACCAGCCACTCGCCGTCGCGCCGCACCAGGTGGGGGTCCCACGTCGCGATGGAGCGCAGCCCGTCGGTGGGGAGGGGCAGCTCGCGCGTGTCAAGCACGTGCGCGCCGTGCAGCAGGTCGGCGTCCGACTCCGCGAGCGTCACCCGCAACCCCGCCGGCGTACGACGCCCCGCGCGCGAGGCCGGCTTCTCGAAGTCGCCCCACGTGCTGGTCGCCACCAGCCAACTCCCGCCGCTGCGGACGAGGTGGGTCGCGTGGTCGCCGAACACCCCGGGCCGGTCGGGCCTGCGGAAGAAGAGGTCAGCGGTGTGGGTCGCCTCGAGGCCCTCGAGCCGCCACACGCTGGTGTGCGCCGTGTCGAAGAACCCGGGCCCGGCGGACGTGGCCGTGAGCCACAGCGCGCTGCCGTCCCGCAGCGGGCGGCCGTCCTCCGTCGTGACGAAGCGGACGTCGCGCAGCCCGAGCTGGCCGAAGCGGCCGGCGACCCCGCCGCCCTTGGGCAGCTCGACCCGGAGGTCGGCCAGCGCCGCCTCGTCGCGGGTGTCGAGGACCTCGCGCAGGTCGTGGCGCGCGCGGGCCACCCAGCTCGATCCCTCGCGGACCCACGCCGTCACGTGCGTCCCGGTGAGGGTCAGCCCCGTCGCGGACGGGCCGACCGTGCGGTGGAAGCGTCGGCTCCGCAGCTCGCGCGACGTCCGTCCGTCCGCGACGTCGAGGACCACCGAGCCGTCCCGCACGGACGCCGCGAAGCGGTGCCCGGCCAGGTGGAGCGCAGGCCCGGCCGGTGAGGACGTCGTGGCGCCGACGTCCGGCCCCACGACCGGCATCGGCACCGTGCCCGCAGTCGCCACCTCGACCTGCACGGCGCCCGGAGCCACGAGGTCCACCGGACGCAACCGGCGGACGACCTCGAAGCGGGGGAGCACCGGGTCATCCTCCCCGACCTGCACGGCGCCCGGAGCCACGAGGTCCACCGGACGCAACCGGCGGACGACCTCGAAGCGGGGGAGCACCGGGTCATCCTCCCCGACCGCCGGAACCCGCCGTCGCACCGACCATCAGAACGACCACCGGACCAGACCACCGGCCCCCAATCACCCACAGTGACCACCCCTCCTGGCCCGATCGGGCCAGGCGGCCGGGCGTGTTCCGTCAGTGGGACGCAACCGTTGTCCGGGCGTTCACCTGGGACGGCGGCGCCGTTCGACCGCGCTCCCCAACACTTGCTCTCGCTCACCAGCCGGCAGGGCGACCTCCGTCGGCGCGTGGCAACCGTCAGCAAGTTCTCTCGGGCCCGTGTCGAAAGTGCAACGTGACAACTCTCCCTGCCCAGGACCGCATCGTGCCCACCGGGCCGCCGGTCCCGCGCCGGCTGGCTCGCAAGGCCACCGGTGCCGATCGCGTCTTCGAGGTCGGCGCCCGCACCGTCGGTGCGACGGTGCTCGTCGTCACGGGCGGGATCGGCGTCTTCCTCGCCTGGCAGTCCGTGCCGACGCTGCAGCGCTACGGCTGGAGCTTCTTCACCGAGAGCGCCTGGCAGCCCGAGTCCGACGTGCTCGGCATCGCCGCCGTCCTGGTCGGCACGGTGTCGATCGCCGGCGTGGCGATGGTCCTCGCCTTCCCGCTGGCACTGCTGACGGCCCTCTACATCAGCGAGTACGCCCCCGCCGGCGTCAAGCCGACCCTCGTCTCGCTCGTCGACCTGATGGCCGCCGTCCCCTCGATCATCTACGGGATGTGGGGCTACTTCCTCGTCATGCCCCACGCGGCGGCGTTCAGCCTCTGGCTGCACCAGCACCTCGGCTGGATCCCGGTCTTCGCGGTGGGAGCGGACCCCGACGCGGCCGTCTGGGACCAGTCGCGCTACATCGGCAGCGCGTTCTGCGCCGGCATCGCCGTGGCGATGATGGTGCTGCCGATGTCCTGCGCGGTGATGCGCCAGGTGTTCTCGCAGACGCCGCCCGGCGAGAAGGAGGCGGCCCTCGCGCTCGGCGCGACCCGCTGGGGCATGGTCCGCGCCGTCGTGCTGCCCTTCGGTCGCGGCGGCATCATCGGCGGGACGATGCTCGGCCTCGGCCGGGCCCTCGGCGAGACCATCGCCGTGCTCCTCATCATCTCGCCGGACTTCGTCATCAAGCCGCGTGTCCTCGAGGTGGGCACCAGCTCGGTCAGCGCGCTGATCGCCGGCCGCTTCGGCGACGCGAGCGCTGCCCAGCTCTCCGCGCTCCTGACCGCCGGCTTCGTGCTGTTCCTCATCACGCTCGTCGTCAACACGCTCGCCGCGATGATCGTCGCCCGCAGCCGCTCCGGGGCGGGGACCGACGCATGAGCGCCCCGTCCACGACTGCGACGACGACGCTGAGCGGTGCGCCGACGGCGACCACCCACCTCCCGCAGCGCGACCTGGACGCGCCGCCTCCGGTCGCCCGCCCCGGCCTGGGCAGGCCGACGGCCGAGGAGCGGTTCACCGTCGTCGGCGCCTGGGTCAGCGCGCTGGCCCTGGCCTGGTTGATCACCCAGCGACTCCTGCCGCTCGGCGGCGCCGCGTGGCTGCTGGTCACCTGGTTCGCCCTCGGTCTGGTCGTCAGCGCGGTGACCACCTCGATGACGGGCCGGCGCGTCGACGTCGTGGACCGGGTCGTGAGCGGTGTCGTGACCTCGGGCGCGCTGCTCGTCGGCGCTGCGCTGGTCAGTGCCGTGGTGTTCGTGGTCTACCGCGGCTGGGAGCCCCTGCTGCACCTCAACTTCTTCACCGACGACATGGCCGGTGTCGGCCCTCGGGACCCGTTCGACAAGGGCGGCATCGGGCACGCCATCGTCGGCTCCGCGATCCAGCTCGGCATCGCCGTCGCAGTGACCCTGCCGCTGGGCATCGGCACCGCGGTCTTCATGACCGAGGTCGGCGGCCGCTTCGCGGCAGTCGTGCGCACGATCGTCGAGGCGATGACCGCGCTGCCCTCGATCGTGGCCGGGCTCTTCGTCTACACGGTGCTCATCGTCGCGCTGGGCTTCCCGCGGTCCGGCTTCGCCGCGGCGATGGCCCTGTCGGTGATGATGCTGCCGATCATCGCCCGCGCCGCCGACGTCGTGCTGCGGGTCGTGCCCGGAGGCCTGCGCGAGGCGAGCCTGGCGCTGGGCGCCAGTCGGTGGCGCACGGTGTGGCACGTCGTGCTCCCCACGGCTCGGCCAGGACTCGCGACCGCGCTGATCCTCGGGGTCGCCCGGGGTGTCGGCGAGACGTCGCCGGTCCTCCTGACGTCGGGCGTCGCGTCGTTCCTCGTCACCGACCCGACCGACGGCGTCATGAACTCGCTCCCGCTCTTCATCTTCAAGGGAGCCCGCAGCCCCGAGCCGATGGACATCGAGCGGGCCTTCGCCGCCGCGACCGCGCTGCTGGTGCTGGTGCTGGTCCTGTTCGTCATCGCCCGGCTCCTCGCCCGCCCCGCGCGCGCGAGCGCCCGTCCCCGCCCCCGTCGTACGACCCGCGCGCAGCGCGTCGCCCCCGAGGAGTCCTCATGACCACCCGTTCCCTCCGCCTCGTGGCCGCGCTCGCGGCCGTCGCGCTGCTCTCCGCGCCGGGGCTCTCCGCGGCCGCCCAGGCCGACGTGCCCGGCGAGCCCGACGACGGTCGCCTCGGCAGCACCTCGGCGCGCGCGGCGTACGCCCAGATCGAGGGCTCCGGCTCCACCTGGTCCGAGGTGATCGTCCAGCAGTGGATCTCCGACGTCGACGCGCTCGGCATGAAGGTCACCTACAACGGCGGCGGCTCGTCGCAGGGGCGCAAGAACTTCGCGCAGAACGTGACCGACTTCGGCATCTCGGAGATCCCCTACCCGGGCGTCGACGAGTTCGGCAACGCCGACAACAGCAACGGCCGCGAGTTCGCCTACCTGCCCATCGTGGCCGGCGGCACGGCCTTCACCTACCAGCTCAAGATCGGCGACGAGCTGGTCCGCAACCTGCGGCTCTCCGGCGAGACGCTGACGAAGATCTTCACCGGCGAGATCACCGACTGGTCGGATCCGGCGATCACCGACGACAACAACGGACGGGCGTTCCCCAAGGTCGCCATCACCCCGGTGGTGCGTTCCGACGGCTCCGGCACCACGGCCCAGCTGACCACCTGGATGGACGCGGAGCACCCCGACATCTGGCGGCCCTACTTCGGCAAGAGCGGCTACACGTCCTACTACCCGCGCAAGGGCCGGATGCTGGCCCAGTCGGGCTCGGACCAGGTGATGAACACGATCTCCGGGTTCGCCGGCAACGGCACGATCGGCTACGTCGAGTACGCCTACCCGCTCAACAAGGACTACCCGGTCGTCAAGGTCCTCAACGAGGGCGGCTACTACGTCGAGCCGACGCAGTACAACGTCGCCGTCGCGCTGACGAAGGCGCGGATCAACGAGGACACGAGCTCGCCGCTCTACCTCACCCAGATCCTGGACGGTGTCTACAACGCCACGGACCCCCGCGCCTACCCGCTGTCGTCCTACAGCTACATGATCGTCCCGACCGGTGCGCAGGACCAGCGCATGTCGACGGCGAAGCGCCAGACGCTCGGCGACTTCATGTACTACTCGCTGTGCGAGGGCCAGGCCAAGGCCGGTCCCTACGGCTACTCGCCGCTGCCGCTCAACCTCGTGCAGGCCGGCTTCACCCAGCTCGCGAAGCTCAAGACCGCCGACCCGGCGGTGGACATCGAGAACCGCGACGCCACGCGCTGCAACAACCCGACGTTCGTGGCCGGCAACCTCGAGCAGAACAAGCTCGCCCAGATCGCGCCGCAGCCGGCTGCCTGTGACGAGCAGGGCGAGGGCCCGTGCGGCACCTCCACGGGCACCGGTGAGCCGTCGACCGACGAGGAGCAGCCGGAGGAGCCCGCCGAGAGTGGGGAGGAGGCCGGGACGCCCACGACGGACAAGCAGGGCGGCGCGGGCGGTCCGGGCGGCGGCGACGCGAACCAGGGGACGGGCGGCGGCGCCGGTGGGGGAGGTGGCGAGGAGCCTCCCGCCACCGAGGTCGACCCGATCACCGGCGAGGCCGTGGCGGCCGAGGGCAGTGCCGCAGCCGCGGCGGGCACGGCCACCACGACCGACCCGATCTACGCCACGCCGACCGAGCTCTCCGCCAGCCGGCCCGACGACGGCCGGGCCTTCGGTGCCCTGGCCGCCCTCGAGCTGTTGGCCCTCATCCTCGTCCCCGGCCTGCTGCTCGCCCGCGGCGTACGACGTCGGGGAGCGGGCCGATGAGCCGCCGCCTGCGCCTGGTGGCCACGGCGCTGCTCGCGGTCGCCGTCGTGCTCCCGGCGGCGGTCGCCGGGACCGGGGAGGCGGCGCAGGCCGCGCCCGACGCGACCGAGCCGGCGTTCACCCAGACGAAGCACCTCGACCGCACGATCACGGTGCAGGGCCAGGAGCTCGAGATCGACTCCCGGGACGTGACCGTCACCGTCGACCGCACGACCGAGCTGCGTGGTCGGGAGCGGGTGAACATCTCCTGGACCGGGGCGCACCCCACCGGAGGCCGCTCGTCCAGCCCGTTCGGCGAGCAGGGGCAGCTCCAGGAGTACCCCGTCGTGATCCTGCAGTGCCGCGGCCTCGACGACCCGTCGCTGCCGCCGGAGCAGCAGCTCTCCCCGGAGACCTGCTGGACGTCCTCGCGGACCCAGCGCACGCAGGTCGCGGACGAGTCCGAGGCGGCCTGGCGCCACGACAAACACGCCACCGAGGAGCAGCGCGGGCAGAAGTTCGGCCTCGCGCCGATCCCGCCCGAGTGCAACGACGTCTCCACCTTCTCCACCCACGTGACCCCGTTCCGGGCCGCCAACGGCACCGTCCACGCCAGCTGCACCTCGGAGACGATGCCCCCCGAAGCCGCGATCGGCGCCGCGTTCCCACCCGCCGAGCAGGCGGCGTTCACCGACCTCGAGGGCAACGGCCACGCCAAGTTCGAGGTGCGCTCGGCCGTGGAGAACGAGTCGCTCGGCTGCTCCGACACCGTCGCCTGCTCGATCGTGGTGATCCCGATCCAGGGCATCAGCTGCCTCGACGACCACGCCGCCTGCAACCGCGGCGGACAGTTCGAGGCCGGCGCCAGCAACTACTCCAACCAAGGTGTCGACCTGACGGCGTCGCCGATGCTGTGGTGGTCGGCGTCCAACTGGCGCAACCGCTTCTCGGTGCCGATCACCTTCGGGCTGCCCCCGGACGCCTGCACGGTCCTCGACTCGCGGGCGCCCACGGGCTTCTACGGCTCCGAGCTGATGGCGCAGGCATCCCTGCAGTGGTCGCCCAGCTTCTGCCTGGACAAGGAGCGCTTCAAGTTCCAGCACAACCGGATGGCGGACGCCGCAGGCTTCGCCCTGGCCGAGAACGGCGGCGGCGCGGCGGCGTTCGTGTCCGGCAAGCACGAGGCCAAGGGGTCCGACCCGATCGCGTACGCGCCGACCGCCGTCACCGGCTTCTCGATCGGCTACGTCATCGACCTGCCCGGCAACGCCGGCGAGTACACCGGTCTCAAGCTCAACCCGCGGCTCATCGCCAAGCTGATGACGCAGTCCTACCTGGGCAGCGAGCTCGGCCGCGGCCACCCGGGCATGGCCCAGAACCCGGTGGGCATCAACCTCGACCCGGAGTTCCAGGCACTCAACCCGGGCCTCGACACCGTCACCCGGGAGGCGGCCGCGACCCTGCTGTCGCTGTCGGAGTCCAGCGACGTGATCGAGGCGCTGACGTCCTACATCGCCCAGGACGAGGCGGCGATGAGGTGGGTCGACGGCAAGCCGGACGAGTGGGGCATGCGGGTCAACCCGAGCTACGAGAAGATCGAGCTGCCGACGGCCGAGTGGCCGCTGCTCGACGACTTCGTGCCGGTGACCAACGACGAGTGCCGCCAGCAGAACCCCACCCCGTACTTCACCCAGCTCGCCGCGCCGGTCCCGTCGATGCGCAAGATCGCCGAGGCCATCCTCGACGCCTGGCCCAACGTGCAGACCAAGTGCGAGCGCGCCACGGTCACCGACCCGTGGAAGATCGGCCGGGTCGACCGCCAGGGCGTCGGCTCCCGGTTCATGCTCGGCGTGGTGAGCATGGGTGACGCCCAGCGGCTCGGCCTCGACGAGGCGCTCCTCGCCACCCGCGACGACTTCGTCGCCCCCACCGCCACGGGGATCGGCCGTGCCCTCCGGCTGGCCGAGCCCAGCACGAGCGGGCAGGAGCCGTTCCGCATGGACATGGCCGACCTCGTCAAGGCGGACGCCTACCCCGGGACGGTGATCGTCTACACCGCGGCCCGGACGGCCAACCTGCCGCAGGAGGACGCGGACAAGGTCGCGCAGTTCATCCAGGTCGCCACGACGGAGGGCCAGCAGGAGGGCTTCGGCAACGGCGAGCTGCCGCCGGGCTACGTCCCGCTGCGCAAGACCGGTGTCACCGGTCCGCTCTGGAAGCAGGCCCAGGCGGTCGCCACCGCGATCGGCGAGCAGGCGGGTGCGACGGAGACCGACGAGGACGGCACGGACGAGGCGGACGGGGACGGCACGGACGGCGAGGACGGCGGCGGTGTCGGCGCCGGAGGCGGCGGCGTCACCCCGGGCCCGGGCAGCGTCACCACGCTCGAGGAGACGACCGACGACGACGGCGGGGCCGGCAACGGAGGGGGCCGCGACAAGGAGCGGGGCACCAAGGGGGATCGCAGGGACGCGGACGCGGACAAGGACGACGAGGAGGAGCTCCTCGTCATGCCGCCGACCACCGCGGTCTCCTCCCCGGTGGCCGCACGCACCCTGCCGCTGCTCCTCCTCGTCACGATGGTGAGCGCCCTCGGCGCCAACCTGCTGCGGCTGCGACACCTCCGCAGGAGGCGGTCGTGACGATGACGAGCAGCAGGCCCCGAGCCGGCGCCGAGCCGGCGGTCCGTCCCCCCGCGCCTCGTACGACGCCCGTGCGCCCGACGGCGCCGGCCGGCGACGACGTCTGGTCGGTCATCACGACGACCTCGGTGATGTGCTGCCTGGTCGCCGGCTGGATGGTCGCGCAGATGGTCTACCTCGGTGGGCTGTCGCAGGACCGCGCCCAGGACACGCTGTACTCGCAGTTCCGCGCGGAGCTCGCCGCCGGCACGGCCCCCATCGGTCCCGTCACGGAGGTGGGGCAGCCCGTCGCCACCCTCTCCATCCCGCACATCGGCGTGGAGCAGGTGGTCGTCGAGGGGACGGCCTCCGGCGACCTGCTGGTCGGCCCGGGACACCTCCGCAACACGGTGCTGCCCGGCCAGCGCGGCACGTCGGCCGTCCTCGGCCGGGCGAGCACCTACGGGGCGCCCTTCGCGCGCATCGGCGAGCTCGTGCCCGGCGACCAGGTCAACGTCACGACCGCCCAGGGCGCCACCCGCTTCCGCGTCATCGGCGTACGTCGTGCGGGCGACCCGCTGCCGCAGCCGCGCCCGGACGACGCCGCCCGGCTGGTCCTCGTCAGCGGCGAGGCCAGCGGCTCCCGGCTCCCGTCGCTGTCGCCGGGCGAGGTCGTCTACGTCGACGCCGAGGCCGACGAGGCCTTCGACACCCCCGCGGGCCTGCCCCGCGTGGTCCCTGATCCGGAGCAGGCGATGGGCACCGAGTCGGGCGCGGTCATGCCGCTCCTGACGCTGTGCCTGGCCCTGCTCCTGGCGCTGGCCTTCGGGGTCATCGCCGCCCGGCAGCGGTTCGGAGCCGCCCTGGTGTGGGTGGTCGCGACCCCGGTCGTGCTCGCCGTCGCCTGGCTCACGACCGACGTGGTCATGCGCCTGCTGCCCAACCTGATGTGACACCCGCATGTGATCGACGTCAGCTCCACCCAGTGCACGACCACCAGAGAAGGAAGACCCACATGTCTGTTCGCAGGCTCCTCGCGGGCGTGGCCACCACGTCCGTCCTGGCGGCGGCCCTCGCCCTCGCCGCTCCGGCCCAGGCCGACCCGGCGTTCGTCCCGGACGCCGACGACATCGTCGGCGTCGGCTCCGACACCACGATGTACGCCCTGGGCTACCTGGCCGACGGCCACAGCGGCGTGGCCGGCTACAACGCCGGCGCGCCCGCGCAGCGACTGGTGTCCTTCGACGCCCGTACGTTCGACTCCGCCGGCGCCCAGACCAACTCGGCCAACGTCACCCTGCGCGCCGGCGCCGCCCCGATCGTCCGTCCCAACGGCTCGGGCGGCGGCAAGGGCCTGCTCTACGGGGCGGGCAACAACCCGGACGTGAGCTTCGCGCGGTCCTCCTCGGGCAACAACGCCAACGAGACCGCCGCCAACCTCCAGGCGTTCCCGTTCGCCAAGGACACCCTCGCGGTCGCCACCGCGCAGTCGTCCAACGCGCCGGCCGCGCTGACGCCGGCCCAGATCGTGCAGATCTTCGAGGGCACCGTCACCAACTGGAGCCAGGTCGGCGGCGCCGCGGGCGTCATCAAGCCGCTCGCCCCGCAGACGAGCTCCGGCACGGGTGACTTCTTCAAGAAGGAGCTCGACAAGATCAAGGGCTCGACCGTCACCTACGGGCCCGCCGTCACCTTCGTGCAGGAGCACGACGACGCCCCGATCAAGTCCGACCCCAACGCGATCGCGCCGTTCTCCGTGGGCCGTGCGGGCCTGCTCGGCACCCTGCGCATCGAGCAGGGCTGGCAGGTGGGTCGCGCGCTCTACAACGTGGTCCGGCAGGCCGACGCCGGCAGCGCCTGGGCGCAGGGCCTGTTCGGCCCCAACGGCTACGTCTGCTCGCCGGCCGCCGCCTCGCTGATCCTCGACGCGGGCTTCGAGCAGCTGCTCTCCTCCGCCCAGGGCGGCAAGTGCGGCGTGGCCACCACGACGGCCACCGCGGCCAGTGACCTGCTGACCGCCAAGGTCACCACCACCACGACCGTCGCCGGCACCTCCAACGCCGCTGGTGCGGCGACCCTCACCGCCACCGTCGGCGGCGGCGGGCAGCTCAAGCCCCAGGGCGTCGTGGCGTTCTCCGTCGACGGCGCCGTCAAGGGCCAGGGCGTCGTCACCGGCGGTCGCGCGACCTACACCGCCACCGGGCTCACCCCCGGCGTGCACCAGGTCACCGCCACCTTCACGCCCACCGGCGCGGCCTTCAACGGCTCCACCTCCGCCCCGGTCGACGTCACGGTGAGGGCTGCCGCCCCGGTCCCGGTCACCACCCCCACCACCAAGGCCGCGACCAAGCTGGCGGTGTCGTTCAAGAAGAGCTACGCCAAGGGCGCCGCCGTCAAGGGCAAGGTCAAGGTCAAGGAGTCCGCTGCCGGCAAGGCCGCCGGCAAGGTCGTCATCAAGCTCGGCAAGAAGACCGTCGGCAAGGGCAAGGTCACCGGTGGCGTCGCCACGGTCACCCTGAAGGCGCTCGCGAAGGGCAAGAACAAGCTCGTTGCGGAGTACGCCGGCAACGCGTCGTTCGCCGCGTCGAAGGTCAGGTTCGTCATCACCATCAAGTGACGCCCGACCCTCCCGAGTCGGAGGCGGGCGGTCCGCTGACAGCCGCCCGCCTCCATCCCGGACCGGTCACGGAGGTGACCCCGCCCGGGCCCCGCCCCAGCTCCCCGACGCGAAGAAGATCCCGCCATGCCCCAGTCCACGCTGCCCGCCTCCGCCGTCCCCGCCGCCCCTGCCGCGCCGAGCGGCGGAGCTCCACCGGCCGGCCCTGCGACCCTCGAGGCCCGCGACATCACCGCGTGGTTCGGCAGCCACCAGGTCCTCGACCGGGTGTCGCTCACCATGCCCGCCTCGGGCATCACCGCCCTCATCGGCCCGTCGGGCTGCGGGAAGTCCACCTTCCTCCGCATCCTCAACCGGATGCACGAGCTGGTCCCGTCTGCGGCGCTGGCCGGTGAGGTGCTGCTCGACGGCGATGACATCTACGACCCCCAGCGCAAGCTGACCGACGCGCGCCGTGCCATCGGCATGGTCTTCCAGAAGCCGAACCCGTTCCCGGCGATGTCCATCCGGGAGAACGTGGTGGCCGGGCTGCGGCTGACCGGGACGAGGCTGGGGAGGTCGGCCAAGGAGGAGCTCGTCGAGGAGTGCCTGGTCCGCGGGGGTCTGTGGAACGAGGTGAAGGACCGTCTCGACAGCCCCGGCGGCGGCCTCTCCGGCGGCCAGCAGCAACGCCTCTGCATCGCGCGCTCGCTGGCCATCAAGCCCCGCGTGCTGCTCATGGACGAGCCGTGCTCGGCCCTCGACCCGACGTCCACACGGGTCATCGAGGAGACGATGAAGGACCTGGCGCGACAGGTCACGGTCGTCATCGTCACGCACAACATGCAGCAGGCGGCCCGCGTCTCGGACACCTGCGCCTTCTTCCTGGCCTCGCAGGGCACGCCGGGGGTCATCGTCGAGCACGGCGACACCGAGGCGATGTTCTCCAGCCCGCGCGACCAGCGCACCTCCGACTACGTCAACGGACGGTTCGGCTGACGACACGCACCGCCGAGACGCAGAAAGGCCCCGACCGGGACGTGGTCGGGGCCCTTCTGTGCTTGTGGGCAGGGGCGGGGTCGAACCGCCGACCTATCACTTTTCAGGCGATCGCTCGTACCAACTGAGCTACCTGCCCAAGCGGGACGAGAATACAACAGCGACGGGGGCGGTGCGGAATCGGCTCGGCGCGGCTCAGGACCTGCGCACCGGCAGCTCGACCCAGAACGACGAGCCGGTGTCCGCGGTCGACTCCCCGCGCACCGCTCCGCCGTCACGCTCGGCGATCGTGCGGGACATCGAGAGCCCGAGCCCGCTCCCCGTCGTGCCGGGCGCGGCGAAGCGCACGAACGGCTCGAAGGCGTGCTGGAGCTGCTCCGGGGTGAGCCCCGGGCCGTCGTCGCGGACGATGATGCGCACCATCGGCCGGCCGCTCTCGCCGAGCAGGGAAGACGTGGACAGGTGGACCGACCCGCCCGTCGGGCGGTGGTGGGCGATCGCGTTGCCGAGCAGGTTGCTGAGCACCTGGCGCACGCCGGACGGGTGGGCCCAGGCCGTCGCCGCCGGGTCGATGTCGGCGTCGACCGAGACGCCGGCGGCCTGGGCCGGGTTGCGGTGCCAGTGGACGACGTCGGCCACCGCGTCGGCGACCGAGACGTCCTGGCGCTGGTCGTCGCTGCCGAGCGCGCGGCCGGCTCCGAGCAGTCCGTCGACGATGGTGAGCAGCTGCTCGCAGGCGCGGAGCATCACCGGCCCGTCGCGACGCATGCCCGCCGCCACCGACTCCGCGGGCCCGTGCTCGGCGTCGTCGAGGAGCACCTCGGTGTAGCCCATGACCGACGCGAGGGGCGTACGCAGCTCGTGGCCGACCGAGCCGAAGAAGTGCTGGTAGCCGAGCTGGGCCTCGGCGCCCGCGTCGATGGCCTCGGCCAGCGCCCGCCGGGACTGCTCCAGCATGATCCGCGAGGTCAGGGCGGCGTTGAGCAGGCGCAGGTCGTCGATGAGGGTCTGCGGCCACGAGCCGGTGTCGCCGCTGACGACCGACATGCTGCCGAACATCTCGCCTCGCGAGAGGAAGGTCGTCGCCACCAGGCTGCGCACCCGCATCCGCTCGAGCTCGACGCGGTCGCGCTCCTCCGGGATGGCGGACCTGTCCACGACGGCGGCCAGCCCGTGGGCGCGCGCGTGCCGCGAGACCCACGGCATGCTCAGCGCCGCGTCCGGACCGGCGCCGCTGGGCGGGAGGACCGAGCGGTCGTCCTCCGCTCGCAGCCACTCGCGCACCCACGCCCGCCCGCCGAGCTTCACCCAGCCCGTGGCGTCCTCCGGCGCGAAGATGGTCAGCGCGGCCACCACCGCCTCGACCCGTGGCTCGGTGAGGAAGTGGGTGGCGATCCGGCCGATGCCGTCGTCCACGCTGATCGCACCCGAGAGGATGGTGCCGGCGAGGGCGGCGGCCTCCGGGGAGACCGGCCCGCAGACAGTCGTGTCCTGCAGGGCGGGATGCTCGGTCACGGTGACGGCCCCCTCCTCGGGGCAAGGGTGAAGCGGCACGGCGAGGGAAGGATGCCCCGACTCTGGTCGACCGAGACGTCCTCCACCAGGGCGATTTCCTGGGCGCTGGCCCACTGTGCCACGTGGACCAGCTGCGCCAGACCGAGGGTACGGCCCGGGCACGCGTGTGGTCCCGCGCCGAACGGGAGCCACGCGCCCGGGCGCCGGTCCGGGTCGGTCCAGCGGGCGGGGTCGAAGTCCGCCAGGCGCTCGCCGTCGCCGGGCACCAGCTCCTCCGAGCGGCCCAGGAGGAGGGGGCTCACCAGGACGACGCGGCCCTGCGGGACGAGCTGTCCGTCGAGGTCGACCTCCGCAGTCGTGATGCGTGCGGTGACCCAGGTGGGCGGCGTCAGCCGCAGGGTCTCCCACACCGCGTGGACGGGGTCGACGGTCTCTCCCGGCGCCTCCGACGGGTGCTGGGCCAGCCAGGCGATGAGCCACGCGCCGGCCGCGACCGGGACCTGCGTCCCGGCCGCCAGCATGGTCGCGAGCTGGGTGGCGGACCGGTCGCGGTCGGCGACCGGGTCGAGCGCGTCCTCGAGGGCGACGCGCGTGACGCGCTCGGCCCGCCGGGCGCGGCTCCACCGGTGCGGCGGTCGCCGCGCCGCGATGACGGGACCGAGGGCGTCGACCCAGGCGAGGACGAGGTCCGCCACGAGGTCACGCTCCGGCGTGGCGAGGCCCGGGAGCACGGCGGCGGCGGTCGACCGGGCCACGGGGCGACGCAGCAGCGCCATGGCGTCGTACGGCGTCGCGGGCTCGGAGCGGTCGTGCGCGAGGAGGGCTGCGCGCCACTCGTCGCCGAAGACCGCCCGGCCGCGCGCGACGTCCTCGGCGGCCAGGGGCGCGAAGACCGTGTGCCCGGACCGCGTGTCGCCGGTGCTCCCGGACAGGTCGCCGCTGCGGCTGACGTCGCCGGGGAAGTCGAAGGAGGCGGGGTCGGTCAGGACCCGCTTGGCCAGGCCGGGGGTCGTGGCCAGCCAGGGGCCGTGGGGACCGAGCGCGACGGCCCCGGTCCGCGGAGCGGAGAGGACAGCGCCGAGCCGGCCACCGGCCGACTCGGCGCTGCCCACGTGCACCACTAGGGGTGCCTCACGGGTGGTGAGTCCCCCGAGCGTCAGCCACGCGGCGGCGCGGGGCGCCACGCGTAGGCGGCCTGCAGCTGGGTGGCGGCACGCTTGGAGTCGAGGTGGGTGCGGATGCGCTTCATCATGGGCTTCTCCAGGGTTGTGTTGGGGTTGGTGCGAACCGGACGGCTCGCGGGGTGACACTCCAGAGATCGGGACCCGGTGGTGCGTTCAGGGATGGGTCACGGACTCTGGACCACTCGGGGACCAGCACCCGGAAACGGGACAGGGCCGGGTTCAGGCCTCCGAGTCGCGCAGGGTTTGCTCGATCAGGTCGCTCAGCTGCTGGATGCGCAGCGGTTTCTGCATCACGGTGACGATTCCCAGCTCCTGGAGGACGGCTCGGTGCTCGCCGGCCCAGGCGCTGATCACCACGATCTTCATCGTCGGAGCGACCTCCGGACGAGCCCGGAGCCACCGCACCACGTCGACGCCGTTCATGCGCGGCATGGTGAGGTCGAGAAGCATCACGTCGAAGGACTCGACCTCCAGCTTCTCGACCGCGTCCATGCCGTCGACGGCGGTGGACGCGACGTGCCCGGCACGCTCGATGAGCCGGCAGAAGACGTCACGGATGTCCTCGTTGTCATCGACGACGAGGAAGCGCAGCTCCCGTGACTCCTGGCTCACGCGGCAAGTTTAGTAAAGTCGAGTGGCAAATCGCTGGCAGTCTTGCGAAGTCGTGTCCCCAATCACCCGGTCGGACCCGTTGGTTGGGAGGCCGGAGCGCGGTGGCCCTATGCTGGTCGACGCTCGATCGGGCCCGCCCGGTGAGCTGGCCCCCATCGTCTAGCGGCCCAGGACCCCGCCCTTTCACGGCGGTAGCGCCGGTTCGAATCCGGTTGGGGGTGCGACCCGGGGCGAGGGTGCCGCCGATTGTGTGGCGCCGGAGACCATGGGTTAGAGTTCCACCCGCTTCACCAGTTCCACCGAAGTTCCACCTGGCCCCGTAGCGCAGTTGGTTAGCGCGCCGCCCTGTCACGGCGGAGGCCGCGGGTTCGAGTCCCGTCGGGGTCGCCAACGCATGACCGAGCAGGGTGAGCCTCAGGCTCACCCTGTTCGGCATTTCGGGCCGCTGAGCCCGTGTTGCGGGGATTATCTACGCTGAGGCCATGCCGATCGACCTGGATCCCGCCGCGTTCGACGCCATGGTGGGGCGGGCTCTCGACGGCCTCCCCGACGACCTCGCCCGCCTCGTCGACAACGTCGTGGTGCTGGTCGAGCCGGAGGCGCCGGCCGACGACCCGGACCTCCTGGGGCTCTACGACGGGCTGGCGCTGACGGAGCGGCCGGCCAACCACGCCGGCATGCTCCCGGACCGGATCCTGCTCTTCCGAGGACCGCTCCTGGACATGGCCGACACGGTCGACGACCTCGAGGAGGAGGTGCGGATCACCGTCGTGCACGAGGTCGCCCACCACTTCGGTCTCGACGACGCGCGGCTCCACGAGCTCGGCTGGGGCTAAGCCTCGCACCTTGACGATCGTCAAGATTTAACCAAGTGGCCTAGCCCAGAAGGGTGACCCCGGTCCATCCGACCGCGCATGCGGCGATGGACAGCACGGTGGTGGCGACGACATAGGTCCCTCCGACGGCCGACGGACGCTCGACCGCCTGCACGGCGAAGGACGAGAACGACGTGAAGGCGCCGCAGAATCCCGTGCCGAGCAGCGCCCAGGCGGCGTCGCCCAGGGACAGCGCGGCGAAGACGCCGAACAGCCCGGACCCCACCGTGTTGACCAGCAGCATCCCGGTGGGGAAGGTGCCGTCGAGCCTCGACAGCGCGAAGCGCAGCGGGGCGCCGACAGCGGCGCCCAGCGCGACCAGGAGCGCCGTCACCGCAGGACCTCCTCGGGCTCGCGCGGCCGGGCGAGCCGCCGTCCCAGCGCGGCAGCGAGCAGACCGGCTGCGAGCGTGCCGACGAGGTAGGCGCCGGCCGTGGGGACGTGCCCCGAGGCGGCGAGCTCGCGGACCTGTCCGGCCCACGCCGACACCGTGGTGAAGCCGCCCAGGAATCCCGGCCCCAGCGTCACCGCGACGCGGGGCGAGCGGCGTACGACGGCCAGCGCGGGCAGCACGCCGAGCACGAACGCTCCCACCACGTTGATCGCCAGCGTCGGCCACGGGACGAGCGTGTCGGGTGCCACCGTGTCGACCGCGAGGCGCAGCAGCGCGCCCGCACCACCACCCGCCGCGACGAGGGCCAGGTCGGACGAGCGGCGGGTGGTCACCCGACCTGGCTGGCGATGGGCGGGCCGGTGTCGGTGTCGGGATGGCCGGGCCACGGCTGCGCGCCGGCGCCGTCCAGCTGGTGGACGAGCTCGCCGAGGAGCCAGTTGTGCAGGGACCGCTGTGCCGAGGTGCGGGCCATCGAGAGCAGCCGCTCGGCCTTGCAGAAGGCGTCGGCGACGTCGAACATCTCCGTCATCGTGACGAAGATCGGCCCGGCCTCACGCATCATCGGGAAGCTGACGTCGACCTGGTGCAGCCCCTGCGACTCGGCGGCGCGGAGCTGGTCGCGGTAGGAGTCGGGGAACTGCCGCTCGAAGTTGGTGAACATCGCGGTCAGGTCGCCGGCGAGGGGGTAGTCGGACTGGTGCGAGAGCGAGAGCAGGCGCAGCTCGCGCCGCAGCTCGTGGTACTGCCGGCGCAGGCTCGCGTGCAGCGGCACGTCCACGCCGACGAGGCGCACCTCGACCGTGGCCTCGCTGGTCGGCTCCGGCGGCACCTGGTCGTGCTGGTCGATCACCCACTCGGCGGCCGCGTCCTCGCTGACCTCGGGCGCGGGCTCGAACCACACGATCTTGCCGTCGGACTCGATCGTGGCGCCCCATGCCACGGCGCACTGCGCGACCATCGACAGCCCGCGGCCGAAGGTGAGCAGCAGGTCGAGGTCGTCGACCTCGACAGGGGCCGGCGGCACGGGCGGGACCGGGGACCCGTCGACGACCTCGATGCGCGGGTGCGTGGCCGTGCCCCGCACGCGGACCTTGTAGGGGGCGGTGGCGTGGAGCAGGGCGTTGGCGACGAGCTCGGAGACGCCCAGCTCGGCGCACTCGACGAGGTCGGGACGCTCGAGCCGGTGGCAGACCTGACCGACCCAGCGACGCGCGTCGGCCGCAGCGCGCGGCGACGACGCCAGCGTCAACTCGGAGCTCAGCGGCACTGGGACTCTTTTCAGGGGGGTGTCGACAGTCCAGTGGGGCGGTCTCTACCCGGTGTCGGGTGCTTCAAACCTCGACCACACCATAGTTTCTCGGGGCGCTGGGTAGTGGGGTGTGAGCAAGAAGACGCGCCCGGCGTTTCGCGGTCGGTGCTGCGCGGAGGAGAATGGGTACAGCGGAACCAGTGAGCGCACCTACGACACCAGGAGCATCCATGACCTCGACGCAGGACTCCCACCGCCACAAGGTGGTGGTGATCGGATCCGGCTTCGGCGGGCTCTTCGGCACCAAGGCGCTGCGACGGGCCGACGTGGACGTGACGGTCATCGCGAAGACCACCCACCACCTCTTCCAGCCGCTGCTCTACCAGGTGGCGACGGGCATCCTCTCCGAGGGCGAGATCGCACCGCCCACCCGCGAGGTCCTCAGCGGCCAGGACAACGCGCGGGTCATCCTCGGCGAGGTCACCGGCATCGACCTGACGGCCCGCACCGTCACCTCGCAGGTGCTCGGCCGCGACACCGTGACGTCGTACGACTCGCTGCTGGTCGCCGCCGGCGCCGGCCAGTCCTACTTCGGCAACGACCACTTCGCCGAGTTCGCCCCCGGCATGAAGAGCATCGACGACGCCCTGGAGCTGCGCGGGCGCATCTTCGGCGCCTTCGAGATGGCCGAGCTCGGCGCCACGCGCGGCGACGACGTCGACCACCTGCTGACCTTCGTCGTGGTGGGTGCCGGACCGACCGGTGTGGAGATGGCCGGCCAGATCGCCGAGCTCGCGCACCGCACCCTCAACAAGGACTTCCGGGCGATCAACACCCGCCACGCCCGCGTCGTGCTCATCGACGCGGCCGGCCAGGTGCTGCCGCCCTTCGGCGCCAAGCTCGGCGCCAAGGCCCAGCGCGAGCTCGAGAAGCTCGGTGTCGAGGTGATGCTCGGCGCGATGGTCACCGACGTGGACGAGCGCGGCCTCGAGGTCAAGTTCAAGGACGGCCGGGTCGAGCGGATCAACTCGGTCGCCAAGATCTGGGCCGCCGGCGTGCAGGCCAACGCGCTGGGCAGGACGCTGTCGGAGCAGAGCGGCGCGCCGCTGGACCGCGCGGGCCGGATCTCGGTCAACCCCGACCTCACCCTCCCCGGGCACCCCGAGGTGTTCGTCGTCGGCGACATGATCGCCCTCGACAACCTCCCCGGCGTCGCGCAGGTCGCGATCCAGGGCGCGAAGTACGCCGCCAAGGAGATCCGCAACCGCGTCGAGGGCAGGCAGCCGCAGCCGCCGTTCAAGTACTTCGACAAGGGCTCGATGGCCATCATCAGCCGGTTCCGCGCGGTCGCGATGGTCGGCAAGCTCCGGCTCACCGGCATCGTCGCCTGGCTGATGTGGCTCGGGGTCCACCTCGTCTACCTCACCGGCTTCAAGAACCAGGTCTCCGCGCTGATGCGGTGGGCGATCACGTTCATCAGCAACAACCGGTCCGAGCGCACCACCACCGAGCAGCAGATCTTCGCGCGCGCCGCGCTGGCCCGGCTGCGTCGCGGTGCCGCCGACCTGGTGAGCGACCCCGGCATCTACGACGCCACGCGGGCGATGATGGTGGAGACCCGCCGCCAGGAGCTCGAGCAGGCCGCCGAGCGCGAGTCGCAGCTCACCGACTCCGGCGCCCGCGGCGTGCCGGCCGACCGCGTCGGCGGCGCCTGACCGGCAGCCGCTCGACCCGGAGCCGCCGGGTTGAGGCCCGGCGGTCCGGGCCTGCCCGCGGCGAGCGAGTGCTGCGCGGTAGGCCTCCAGGGGCTCGAACCCTGAACCAACGGATTAAAAGTCCGCTGCTCTACCCATTGAGCTAGAGGCCCGGGGGAGGGGTGCGTCCGCGCGACGAGCGCCCGGCGCGACCTCACACCTTGAGGCGCATCCTCTCAGAGGAGGCTGGCCGGCCCGGTCAGAGGGACAGCTTGAAGCCGTCGGCGAGGCCACGAAGCCGAGCTCCTCGTAGAACCCGTGCGCCCGCGTGCGCTGCTTGTCGCTCGTCAGCTGCACCAGCGCGCACCCGCGGGTGCGCGCCTCGTCGACCGCCCAGGTCAGCATGGCCCGTCCGAGGCCGCTGCCGCGCAGGTCCGCGTGCACGCGTACGCCCTCCACCTGCGCCCGCAGCGCACCGCGGCGGGACAGGCCGGGGATGAACGACAGCTGCATCGTGGCGACCACCCGGCCCTCGGCCGCCGCGACGACGAGGAGCTGGGCGGGATCGGCGTCGATCGCCTCGAACGCGGTGACGTACGGCGTCAGCCCACCGTCGACGGTGGGTCCGTCCCGGGTCGCGCCGAGCGGGTCGTCGCTCAGCAGCGCGACGACGGCCGGCAGGTCGCCGGCAGTCGCCCGGCGCAGGGTGACCGACCGGTCGGAGAGCTCGAGGGTCGCCGGCAGGCTCACCTCCACGTGGTGCCGCACGGGACCCGGGCTCCCGGTCAGGCCTTGACCGCGAGCACCGGCCGCGGGGCGTCCAGCAGGATCTGCTGCTCGGTGCTGCCCATGATCAGCTTGCCGACCTGCGTGCGGTGGCGGATCCCGAGCACGAGCAGCTCCACGCCCGCCGTGTCGGCGGCGGCGAGGAACGCGTCGACGGGAGAGCCGTCGGCAGGCTCGGGGACGGTCCGGAGCGGCACCCCGGCACCGGTGGCGGCGCCCGAGGCCAGGGCCACGACCTTCTCCTCCTCGGCCGCGTCCAGGGGCACGTTGTGCACGACGAGGTCCGTGCGGTGGAAGGCCGCCTGGGTCGCGCCGGCCCGGATGGCCTCGGCGCCCTCGGGGGTGGGCTTGTAGAAGACGAGGACGCTCACGGGCTCTCCTGCTCGGGACGGGGTCGGGGTCGGGCACGAACGTAGTGGACCGAGCACCCGGGCATAGCGTGGGTCCATGACCGCCGCACGCCTTGCCGCACCCCTGGCCGAGACCCTGGTGGAGATCTGCCTCGAGGACGTCGGGGGAGCGCGGCTCGCCGCCGAGGCGGGTGCCGACGCGCTGGAGGTGTGCGCCGGCCTCGTCGACGGCGGCACGACGCCCACGCTCGGGTTCGTCCACCACTGCGCCGCGCACGCACCCGGACTCGAGATCCGCGTGCTCGTGCGGGTCCGCGCCGGGGACTTCGTGCACTCCGAGCAGGAGGTCGACGTGATGGTGGCCGACATCGAGGCGGTCCGCGCGTCCGCGGACGGCTCGGTGCGGCTCGGCTTCGTGGTCGGCACGCTGACCCCCGACGGCACCGTCGACGCCGACGCCGTACGACGCCTCGTCGCCGCCAGCGCGGACGCACCGGTCACCTTCCACAAGGCCTTCGACTCCGTGCCGGACAAGCCCTCGGCGCTGCGCCTGCTCGGCGACCTCGGCGTGACGAGGGTGCTGACGTCCGGCGGCGCCGGTCCCGCGGTGGACCACCTGCCGCTCCTCGCCGACCTCGTGCGGCGAGGTGGCGACGACGTGAGGATCGCGGTCGGTGGCGGCGTGCGCCCGGGCAACGTCGCGCAGGTCGTCACGGAGACCGGGGCGCGCGAGGTGCACCTGCGGGCGCCGGGGACGGTGGTGTCCACCGGGGTGTCGGCGGGCTACGACGAGGGGAGTCGCAGCGTGACGAGCGCGGCGGTGCTGGCCGACGTGATGGCGGCGCTCGGCCGCTGATCCTCAGCCCCCGGTGTCACCGGGGAACAGCACGGCGTCCGCCACCGGGTCGACCGACGACACGTCGTCGAGGGGGAACATCGGTCGTCGGACGCGGCGGTGGCCGAGCCGGGACAGGTGCTGGTCGACACCGCCCGGGGTCAGCGCCAGCATCCAGTCCGCCGCCAGGTCGAACAGCTCCGGCTCGAGGTAGCCGATCTTCACCACGACGATGTCGGCGGTGCGCGGGTCCAGCCCGAGCCGGGTGAAGTCCGACTCGAGGTGGTAGGGCCGCCGGCGCCGGGTCACGACCACGTCCACCGCGGGCGTGCGCACGACGACCTCGACGTTGTCCTCCGAGGGCACGACCGCCACGACCCGGCCCGACACCTGGACGGGTGGGGCCGGCCGCGGGTCGATCCGGGCGCCCAGCGTGAGGCGTACGTCCGCCCCGACGCCCACCTCGGCGGCCGCGAGCGCCGCCGGCGCGTCGGGGATGGAGGCGTAGATCGCGCGCTTGCCGCTGGCTGCCAGCTCCTCGCTGGCGAGCAGCGCCGCGAGGGTCCAGGTGACGTCACCCGCGCCGCCGGCGGTCGGGTTGTCGCCGGAGTCGGAGATGACGAAGGGCCCCGTCGGGGCGGCGACGGCCCGCGCGAGCACCTCCGCCAGCGTGCCGGTGGGCGCGACGAAGCCGAACTCCTCGCGCCGGGCCCAGAGCTCGCGGGCCAGCGCGGCGGCCTCCCTCGTCGCGCGGCCGGCGTCGTCGCCGATCACCATGACGACCGCGCAGTTGCGCGGCTCGTCCGCCCACGGGTAGCCGATCCAGATCCCGGCGTCGAGGATCCCGTCCAGCGCCTCGATCTCGGGGACCCGGGCGTAGAGGCTCGTCGCCGGCTCCTGGCGGGTGCTGGTCATCTCGCCCGGCAGCAGGATCGGCACCGGCACCCAGGCCTTGGCCGGACGCCGCCGACCGGGCGGCAGGGCGAGCCGGTCGAGCAGGTTGCGGGCCGCGCGCTCCTTGGTCTCCTGCCAGTCCACGTGGGGGGCGGTGCGGTACGTCGTCAGCAGGTCCACCGTCCCGGCCAGGGTGCGGGACACGTTGCCGTGCAGGTCCATCCCGCTGCTGATCAGGCAGTCCGGACCGACGACCGCCCGCACCGCCACGGCGAGGTCACCCTCCATGTCGTCGAGGCCGACCACGCTCGCCGCGCCGTGGATGTCGAGGACCACGCCGTCGAGCGGTGCCTCGGCGATCGCGGCGACGAGGCCGGCGAGGATCTCGGCCTTCAGGAGGGCGTGGTCGTCGGCCGGGATCGCGCCGCCCGCGATGTTCCGTGCCTGCAGGATGCCGATCCACTCGGCGCGGTCGGCCAGCGAGCCGCCGGGGCGCCAGAAGTCCCACGCGTCCAGCACCTCGCGTCCGCGACGGGGCGCGAGCATCGCCGCCGTGGTGAGGGCCGGCGAGAACGTGGAGGCCTCGAGGCTGATCCCGCAGACCGCGACCCGCGGGAGGGCCGGCGGACGGGTCGGCGTGGTCACCGGCCGATCGTGACAGGTGGGCGCTGGCCCCGGCGCGGCGGCCCCGTTGGCCCAACGTTCACGAACAGGTGGTTCTCAGACGGTGACGTGCGGCGATTTGTTGGTAGTGTTCGTGGCGCAACAGGTGCAAGTTCCAGCAGGTTGACGCCCGCGGAGTTTGTGATCCAACGGCGTTTCCATCTTCGGGCCCTCCAGCTTGTGAGTCGGAGCGACGTGTCACCGCACTTGGTGCGGAGTCGTCGAAGTGACGGCTTCTCGTTCCGATAACAGGAGTACCGAGCACATGGCTCAAGGCACCGTGAAGTGGTTCAACGCCGAGAAGGGTTTCGGCTTCATTGCGCAGGAGGACGGCGGCGACGACGTCTTCGTGCACTACTCGGCCATCCAGACCAACGGCTACAAGTCGCTGGACGAGAACCAGAAGGTCGAGTTCGACGTCACCCAGGGCCCGAAGGGCCCGCAGGCGGAGAACGTCCGCCCGCTCTGATCGGCAGAAGGCTGGACCTGTTCCAGACCTGATCGCGAGTTCGGCCCCATCCCCTCTTTAGGGGTGGGGCCGGATTCCATTTCGGGGCAGACTACGCACACGAGTAGCACGTTCGGGTCATTCCGCCGGTCGTGGCTCTCCGCCAGACTTGGCTGGGACGCCTAGACTTGGGTGATCGGAGCACCGAACGCGACAAAGGGGAGGGTGACGTGCACGACCAGTTCGACGTGACCCTCGAGGACGGCGACCTCCTCGGCGAGGTCGAGCTCACCACGACGCTCATCATCGCCGCGAGCGAGTCCGACGAGCACCTCTCGCAGGAGCAGATCGACCAGCTGCTCGGGGTCATCCCCAAGCCCCGCCAGGACTCCTCCGGCTCCTGATCCGCCTGCGCGCGCCCTGCCTCGGGACGGGGTCTCCTCAGGCCGGCGGCGAGGTGTGAGACTACGTCCATGGAGCCCCGCGACGTGCGCGCTGCCGGTGCCGTGGTGACGCGCAGGGGCGGTGACGTGCTGCTGGTGCACCGTCCCAAGTACGACGACTGGTCCTTCCCCAAGGGCAAGCTCGACCCCGGCGAGCACGCCGTGACCGCGGCCGTGCGCGAGGTGGCCGAGGAGACCGGGCTGCACGTCCGGCTGGGCCCGGCCCTGTCGCCGCAGCGCTACCGGCTCACCAACGGCCGGTGGAAGTCCGTCGCCTACTGGACCGCCCGCGCGGTCGGCAGCGACGACGTCAGCCGCTACTGCCCCAACGACGAGATCGACCGGGTCGAGTGGGTCGACTGGTCGGAGGCGGTCGTGCGGCTCACCTATCCCCACGACCGCGAGACGCTCGCCGAGGCCCGGCCGCTGCGGCGTCGTACGCGCGCCCTCGTCGTGCTGCGGCACGGCAAGGCCAGGTCCCGCGCCGCGTGGCGCGGGGACGACCGGCTGCGGCCGCTGCTCCGCGTCGGTGAGGTCCAGGCCCAGCGGCTGGTGCCGCTGCTCGCCGCCTTCGACGTGACAGCCGTGCACTCCTCCTCGAGCACCCGCTGCACGCAGACGGTGGCGCCGTACGTCGACACCACCGGCTGGCCGGTGAAGCTCTACGACGAGCTCAGCGAGGAGGACTCCTCGGTCGACGCCGTCGTCGAGCTGGTCGACGACCTGCTCGACGGCGACGAGGCCGCGGTGCTCTGCACCCACCGCCCGGTGCTGCCGACCGTGCTGGACGCCCTGCAGGTGCCCGACGTCAGCCTGGAGCCGGGCTCGATGCTGGTGGTCCACCACCGCAAGGGCAAGGTCGTGGCCACCGAGGTCGTCGATCCCTGACGCAGGGCTGCTCGGGCGGCACCTCTAGACCCGCTCGTCCGTGTTCGTCAAGCCCGGCCGGGCGAGTTCATGTGATCGTCGTCTCACGCCCGAATGGGTGACGCCAACCGGTCCAGCCGAGTTCACCGCGCGTTCACCGACGGCGCCGCGGTCGTTCTCCTGCCCTGCTTAGCGTCCTCGCTGTCAACACACCGAGATCTTCAGGAGTAACGAAGTGAAGCGCACTTCTCACCGCTGGGCCACCGCGTCCGGTGCGGCCGTCCTGGCCATCACCCTGGCCGCCTGCGGCGGCGGCGACGCCGGCGCATCCGACGGTGGCGAGTCGGGTGGCTCGTCCAGCGGCGTCAGCGGCAGCGTCGCCGTCGACGGCTCGTCGACCGTCTACCCGATGAGCGTGGCGGCCCAGGAGCTGCTCAACGAGGAGAACCCGGAGATCCAGGTCACCGTCGGCGAGGCCGGCACCGGTGGCGGGTTCGAGGTCTTCTGCACGGGCGACACCGACATCTCCGACGCCTCGCGTCCCATCGAGGAGGACGAGGTCGCGGTGTGCGAGGAGAACGGGATCGAGTACACCGAGCTCCAGGTCGCCACCGACGCCCTGACGGTTGCGGTCCACCCCGACCTCGAGGTCGACTGCCTCACCACGGACCAGCTCATCGACCTCGTCGGCCCGCAGTCGAAGGCCACCAACTGGAACGAGATCGACCCGAGCTTCCCCGACCAGGAGATCTCCTTCTTCTTCCCGGGCACCGACTCCGGCACCTACGACTACATGGCCGCCGACGTCGTCGGTGACGAGTCGGAGACGCTGCGCGACGACGTCGAGTCCTCCGAGGACGACAACGTGCTGGTCCAGGGCGTCGGGGGCACCGAGGGTGCGGTCGGCTTCTTCGGCTACACCTACTACGAGGAGAACCAGGACACGCTGAAGGCACTGTCGATCGACGACGGCAACGGCTGCGTCGAGCCCTCCGCCGAGACCGCTCAGGCCGGCGAGTACACGCCTCTGGCCCGCCCCCTCTTCATCTACGTCAACAACGCGAAGTACACCGACAACGAGGCGACGAAGGCCTATGTCGACTTCTACATCGAGAACCTCGCGGACATCGCCGAGATCGGTCAGTTCATCCCGCTGAGCGACGAGCTCTACTCGGAGACGCAGTCCGCTCTCGAGTCCCTCGGTTCCTGAAGCCAGGCCTGATCCCTGACATGAGCAACAACGCCACCACTGGCGCCGCAGGCCCGTCCTCCGGGACGGGCCTGCCGGCCGGTGTCGACCTCCGGGCGAAGTCGCGCCCGGGCGAGCGTGTGATCACGGTCGTCCTGCGGCTCTCCGCCTACGCGTCGATAGCCATCACGTTCGGCATCGTCGCGGCACTCATCCAACCGGTGATCGAGTTCTTCGGCGACGTCCCGGTCGGTGACTTCTTCGCGATGGAGGGCAAGTTCGCCGTCCTGCCGCTGGTGACGGCGACCCTCATGGTCACCGTGATCGCGCTGCTGGTCGCCGTGCCGCTGGGCCTCGGTGCCGCGCTCTACCTCTCCGAGTACGCCTCGAAGCGGGCCCGCAAGATCCTCAAGCCGACCGTCGAGCTGCTCGCGGGCGTCCCGTCGGTGGTCTACGGATTCTTCGCGCTCACCTTCGTGACCCCCACGCTGCTGCAGGAGATCCTCGACATCGGCGTCGGCTTCACCAACGCGTTGGCAGCCGGGCTGGTGCTGGGGGTGATGATCATCCCGACGATCGCCTCCCTGGCCGAGGACGCGTTCTCGGCAGTGCCGCACTCGATGCGGCAGGGCTCGTACGCCATGGGCGCCAACCGGATGCAGACGAGCCTGCGGGTGGTCTTCCCGGCTGCGCTCTCCGGTGTTGCTGCCGCGGTCGTCCTGGGGATGTCCCGGGCAGTCGGCGAGACGATGATCGTGGCGCTCGCGGCCGGGGCGCTCAAGAACTTCAGCCTCGACCCGCGCGAGGGGATGCAGACGATGACGGGCTTCATGGCCCAGACAGCAGGCGGCGAGAACCCGGTCGGCTCGATCGAGTACAACAACCTCTTCGCCGTGGGCATGCTGCTCTTCGTCATCACCCTGGTGCTGAACCTCTTCAGCATCAGCTTCGTACGACGCTTCAGGCAGGTCTACTGATGAGCAGCATCGCCTCGACCACTGCTCGCGAGGTCACGCGGAGCCTGGCGACGGGCCGCAACAAGGACCGCACTCCCGTGTCGCTGATCTTCCTCATCGGCCTGTGGTTCTCGCTCTTCTTCGGCGTTCTCGTGCTGGTGGCACTGATCGTCGACACCGCCATCGCGGGTGCCCCGCGGTTCGACATGGAGCTCCTCACCAACTACACCTCCATCGTCCGGCCCGAGACGGCCGGGTTCCGGGCAGGCATCCTCGGCAGCCTGTGGCTGATGGTCTTCACCGCACTGATGGCCGTGCCGCTCGGCATCGCGGCCGCCCTCTACCTGGAGGAGTTCGCCGACTCGACCACGAGGTGGAACCGCTTCGTCGAGGTCAACCTCCAGAACCTCGCGGCCGTACCGGCCATCGTCTACGGGCTCCTGGCCGTCGCGATCATGGCGCTCATGGGCTTCAGCAACGCCGGCACCGTGCTCGGTGGCGCGCTGGCGCTCGCGCTGCTCATCCTGCCGGTCATCATCATCACGACCCGCGAAGCGGTGCGGGCGGTCCCGCGGGACATCCGCCAGGGTTCCCTGGCCCTGGGCGCCACCGTGTGGCAGACGACGTGGCGGCAGACGCTGCCCTCCGCGATCCCCGGGATCGCGACCGGGACCATCCTGGGTCTCTCCCGTGCCATCGGAGAAGCAGCCCCCCTGGTGATCGTCGGGCTGGCCGGCTCCGTGCTCTTCGACCCCACCGGGGTCATGAGCCCGATCACCGCCCTCCCGATGCAGATCTACTCGCTGACCTCCCAGTCCCGCGAGGAGCTGAGGCAGGCCGCCTCGGCCGCCATCATCGTCCTGCTTGCGATGGTCCTCGGGCTGAACGCCCTGGCCATCTTCATCCGCAACAAGTTCCAGCGATCCTGGTGAGAGAGACACTCGACATGGCTTCAGCCACTTCCTCCGACACGTTCCCCCAGATGGGCACGCTCGGCGACGTCCACGTCAACGCCGAGCGGCGGCTCCCCGAGTCCCCGGTCAACCCGGTGATGGAGACGCGCGACCTCAACGTGTTCTACGGCGACTTCCACGCCGTGCACGACGTGAACCTCTCCTACGGCCGGCACGAGATCACCGCGATGATCGGGCCGTCAGGCTGTGGCAAGTCCACGGTCCTGCGGTGCCTGAACAGGATGAACGACCTCGTCACCGGCGCGCGCGTCGAGGGAGAGGTGCTCTACCACGGCCAGGACATCTACGAGAAGAACGTGGACCCCATCGCCGTCCGCACCCAGATCGGGATGGTCTTCCAGAAGCCCAACCCGTTCCCCAAGTCGATCTACGACAACATCGCCTACGGCCCGCGGGTCACCGGCATGAAGGTCGACGACATGGACGACCTGGTCGAGGGGGCGCTGCGCGGCGCCGCGCTCTGGGACGAGGTCAAGGACAAGCTCAAGCAGTCGGCGTACGGTCTCTCCGGCGGTCAGCAGCAGCGGCTGTGCATCGCCCGCACCATCGCCACGAAGCCCGACGTCATCCTCATGGACGAGCCGTGCTCCGCGCTCGACCCGATCGCCACGGCCCGCGTCGAGGACCTCATGCTCGAGCTGCGCAACGAGTACACGATCATCGTCGTGACCCACAACATGCAGCAGGCGGCACGCGTCTCGGACCGGACGGCGTTCTTCACCGCCCGCCCCGACGAGACCACGGGCAACCGGACCGGCCTGCTCGTCGAGTACGACCTCACCTCGACGATCTTCTCCAACCCCAACGACAAGCGCACCGAGGACTACATCTCCGGCCGCTTCGGCTGATCGCCTCTGCGGCGGGTCGGCGCCCACCGTGCCCCGGCACGCGCGCGCCGGCACCGCCGGTCCGGGGTGGTGAGGCGCGTCCTGGTGGCTCGATCGGGGGGTCAACCCACCAGGACGTCCCTCGCCACCCCGGGTCTGCTCATCCCTCCCTGCGTCATACGGATCCGACCCGATGGGTGCGGATCCGGATGACGCAGTTCTGCGTCCGGCTGGGGGTGGTGGGCCACCCGCCGTCCACAGGTCGGCTCCCGCCCTGGGGATCCACAGGCGGGAGCGATCTCGCGCACGCAGCTCTACGCCGCGGGCCTCAGCCGCGCCGAGGTCCGGGCCGACGTGCGAACCGCGCGCATGGGTGCGGCTCCGTATGACGCAGCGGGGGAGGAGGGCGGGCGGGTCAGGGGAGGAAGATGCGCGCGATCCAGTAGCAGACCGCCGCGACGAAGGCGGCGGCCGGGAAGGTGAGGACCCACGCGGTCAGGATCGACTTCGCCACGCCCCAGCGCACGGCCGAGAGCCGCTTGGTGGCGCCCACGCCCATGACCGCGGAGGTGATGGTGTGGGTGGTCGAGATCGGCGCCTCGAAGACGTAGGCCGTCGAGTAGAGGACCGAGGCCGCCACCGACTCCGCCGCGAACCCGCGGGCCGGGTCGAGGTGGATGATGCGGCGGCCCAGGGTGCGCATGATGCGCCAGCCGCCCGACCAGGTGCCGAGCGAGATCGCGGTCGCGGCGGCGACGATGACCCACAGGGGGAGGGGGTCGTCGGCGGCGACGTAGCCGCCGGTGAGCAGCGCCAGGAAGATCACGCCCATCGTCTTCTGGGCGTCCTGGAGGCCGTGGCCGAGCGCCATCGCCGCGGCGGACACCGTCTGGGCGACCTTGAAGCCTCGGTTGGCGCGGCCGGGGTTGGCGTTGCGGAAGGCCCACATGATCCCGAGCATCACCGCGAACCCGAGGCTGAAGGCCACCAGCGGCGAGATGAACATGGGCAGCACGACCTTCTCCAGCACCACGGACCAGTTGGCGGTGGCGCCGGCGGCCACGGCTGCGCCGACCAGGCCGCCGATGAGGGCGTGCGAGGACGAGGACGGCAGGCCGTAGTACCAGGTGATGAGGTTCCAGGTGATCGCGCCCAGCAGGCCGCACATCACGATGACGAGGCCGTGGACCCCGTCTCCGGGGTCGATCGTCTCCGACACGGTCTGGGCGACCTTCTGCCCGAGGAAGGCGCCCACGAAGTTCATGACCGCCGCCATGGCCAGGGCCACCCGGGGCTTGAGCGCGCCGGTGGACACGGACGTCGCGATCGCGTTGGCCGCATCGTGGAACCCGTTGGTGTAGTCGAACACCAGGGCGACGACGACGACGGCGATGATGATGCCGATCTCCATCAGTCTTACGACTCCTTGACGGCGATCTGCTCCACGATGTTGGCGACCTTCTCGAAGGCGTCGATCGCCCCCTCGAGCGACTCGACGATGTCCTTGAGCTTCATCACCTCGAGGGCCTCGTACTCGCCGCTGAAGAGGTTGGCGAGGATCCGGCGGTAGGACTTGTCACCGGTGTTCTCGAGGCGGTTGATCTCGATCCAGTACTCGTCGAGCGAGCCCATCGACTCCAGCATCGGCATGGCGGCGGCGGTGAGCTCGGCACAGCGCTGCAGCACCTCGACCTGCTGGGTCGTCTCGGGCGGCAGCGAGGTGACCTCGTAGAGGAGGACCAGGTCGACGGCCTCGTCCATCATGTCCATCACGTCGTCGAGCGCCGAGGCGAGGGAGTAGATGTCCTCGCGGTCGAACGGGGTCACGAACGTGCTGTTGACCCGGCGGATGATCGAGTGGGTGGTCTCGTCCGCGGCGTGCTCGGCCTCGCGCATGCGCTGGGCGATCTCGGCCTTGGAGTTGCCCGCGGACAGCATCTCGCTGAGGAGCTGGGACCCGACGACCAGGTGGGCTGCGGCTTCGCTGAACAAGTCGTAGAACGAGCTGTCGACAGGGCGGAACTTCAAACGCACGGTGAACTCCGAACGGGGGGCGGATGAACCGGGCTCATGCTAGGGGGTCAGGCGCCTCGGGACGCAACCGTGAGCCCCGGTGCGGCCCCGGGTGTGACCCGTGCCGCACGCGCGGGGGCGCCGCCGTCCGGGCGCTGCCTCAGCGACGCCTGCTGCGCTGCCGGGCGATGAGCTCGTCCTGCAGGTGCCGCTCACCGGTGCGCAGCGTCCACTCGCCGTCGGGGCCCAGGTCCCACGCCGTCGTGGCGGGGTCGAGGGACAGGTCCAGCAGCTCGCGGACCTGCTCGACGACGTGCGTGTCACGCAGGCGTACGAGCACCTCGACACGACGGTCGAGGTTGCGGTGCATCATGTCGGCCGAGCCGATCCACGCGGCCGGGTCGCCGGCGTTCTCGAACCAGAAGACCCGGCTGTGCTCGAGGAACCGGCCCAGGACCGACCGCACCCGGATGCTCTCGGACAGCCCGGGCACGCCCGGGCGCAGCGCACAGATGCCGCGCACGACCAGCTCGACCGGCACGCCGGCCTGCGAGGCGAGGTAGAGCGCGTCGATGACGGCCTCGTCGACGATCGAGTTGGCCTTGATGCGTACGCCGGACCGGCGCCCGGCCTCGTGGTGGGCGATCTCCTGGTGGATCTGGGCGACCAGGCCCTCGCGCACGCTGTGGGGCGCGACCATGAGGTGGTCGTAGGTGCGGTTGCGGCTGATCCCCGAGAGGTTGTTGAAGAGCAGCGCCACGTCCTCGCCGATCTCGGGGTCCGCGGTGAGCAGGCCGAGGTCCTCGTAGACGCGGGCCGTCTTGGGGTTGTAGTTGCCAGTCCCGAGGTGGACGTAGCGCTTGATGCCGTCCGGCTCGTCGCGGACGACCATGGACAGCTTGCAGTGGGTCTTGAGCCCGACGAGCCCGTAGACCACGTGGCAGCCGGCGTGCTCGAGCTTGCGCGCCCAGCGGATGTTGGCCTGCTCGTCGAACCGGGCCTTGATCTCCACGATCACCAGGACCTGCTTGCCGGCCTGCGCCGCGTCGATGAGCGCCTCGATGATCGGGCTGTCGCCGGAGGTGCGGTAGAGGGTCTGCTTGATCGCCAGCACGTGCGGGTCGGCGGCCGCCTGCTCGAGGAAGCGCTGCACCGACGTGGCGAAGGAGTCGTAGGGGTGGTGCAGCAGCACGTCGTGACGGGCCACCGAGTCGAACACGTCGACGGGCGACGACGACTCGACCTCGGCCAGCTGCAGGTGCGTCGTGGGCAGGAACGCGGCGTACTTGAGGTCGTCACGGGGCAGGTCGGCGATGGAGTGCAGACCGGTCAGGTCGAGCGGACCCGGCAGGGAGACCACCTCGCCCCGGCCGACACCGAGCTCGGACACCAGCAGGTCGAGCACCTTGGGGTCGATCGACTCCTCGACCTCCAGCCGCACGGGCGCGCCGAAGCGCCGGCGCAGCAGCTCCTTCTCGAGGGCCTTGAGCAGGTTCTCGGCGTCGTCCTCCTCGACCTCGAGGTCCTCGTTGCGGGTGACCCGGAACGTGTGGGCGCCGAGCACCTCCATACCGGGGAAGAGCTTCTTGAGGTGCTCGCCGATGACGTCCTCGATCGGCACGAAGCGCTGGTTGCCCAGCCCGACGAACCGGCCGAAGGTGGGCGGCACCTTGACCCGCGCGAAGTGCTCCGTGCCGGTCTTGGGGTGGCGGACCACGACGGCGAGGTTGAGCGAGAGCCCGGAGATGTAGGGGAAGGGGTGCGCCGGGTCGACGGCCAGCGGCGTGAGGACGGGGAAGATCCGGTCCTTGAAGAGCTTCTTGCAGACCTTCTGCTCCTCGCGGTCGAGCTCGGACCAGCGCACGATCTCGATCCCCTGCGCGCCGAGCTCGGGGAGCAGGTCGGCGAGGGCGCGGGCGTGCCGCTCCATCAGCGCGCGGCTGCCGGTCCAGAGCTGCTCGAGCTGCTCGCGCGGCATGAGGCCGCTCGCCGCGCGGACCGCGACGCCCGCGTCGATGCGCCGCTTGAGGCCGGCCACGCGCACCATGAAGAACTCGTCGAGGTTGCTGGCGAAGATCGCCAGGAAGCGGGCCCGCTCCAGCAGCGGGAGTCGCGGGTCCTCGGCCAGCTCCAGCACGCGCTGGTTGAACCGGACCCACGAGGTCTCGCGGTCGATGAAGCGGTCCTCGAACTTCTCCACCGCCTCGATGGCGGCGGCGTCGGGCAGGTAGGGCGGCTCGACGTCGAAGGTGTCGGTGGGGTGGCCGAACGGCTCGGCCACCGGCCCTTCCTCGACCGACGGGGAGGCTGCGCTGGTCAGGGTGGCCGGGTCGGACATGCCGCCCAGTGTGGCACCGGAAGGTGAACGCGCGGTGACGTCGCGAGCAGCCGGATCAGTAGACGAGCGCCTGCACGCCGTCGCCCAGCACCTGCTCGGCGAACACCGCCGCGCCGGCGATGCGGACGCCCTCGCGCAGGTCGGCCTCGACGATGCCGCGGCGGGCGGCGCACTGCGAGCAGACGGTGATCGACCCGCTCATCAGGACCGCCGCCACGAGCTGGTCGAGCGGCGTGGCGAGGTCGAGCCGGAACTCCTCGGCGCGTCCGGGGACCCCGAACCAGGCGGCCTGCCCCGTGAGCCAGAGCGAGACCTCGGCGCCGGCAGCGGCGGCGGCCGCCGCCACCGTGAATCCCTGGTTGCACCGCTCGGCGTCCTCGGCTCCGCAGGTGACCTTGACGACGAGTGAGCGAGCCATGGAGCCACACTAGAGTGAGGCCATGCCCTTCGAGCTGCCGGACAACCTGCACCCCAACTGCGGCCCCGTCGCGTGGCTGCTCGGCACGTGGCGCGGCAACGGCCACGGGGCGTACCCGACGATCGAGTCCTTCCAGTTCGGCCAGGAGCTCATCTTCACCCACGACGGCCGGCCGTTCTTCCACTACATGTCGCGCGCCTGGATCGTCGACGGGGCCGGCGAGTTCGTCCGCGACGGCGCGATGGAGACCGGCTTCCTGCGCTGCCCCGAGCCGGGCAAGGTCGAGCTGCTCCTCGCGCACAACACCGGCATCTCCGAGATCTGGTACGGCGAGGCCGAGGGCGGCAAGCTGGAGATCCACACGGCCGGCGTCTCCTTCACCGAGACCGCCAAGGAGGTCACGGCGGGGTCGCGCATGTACGGCAACGTCGAGGGCGACCTGCTCTACGCCAACGACCTCGCCGCGGTCGGCCAGGAGCTCCAGCCGCACACGTGGGCGCGCCTGCAACGGGCCTGAGCACATGAGCCACCGATGAGCGACGACGCGGCGACAGGGTCCGAGGAGAGCCTGGCCACCCGGCTCCGCGAGCAGGGCCTGCGGCTCACCCCGCAGCGCCAGCTGATCCTGCGGGCGGTCGAGGAGCTGCGGCACGCCACCCCGGACGAGGTGCTCGCCCACGTCCGCGGCCAGGTCAGCTCCGTGAACGCCTCCACTGTCTACCGCACCCTGGAGGTGCTCGAGGAGCTCGGGCTGGTGCGCCACGCCCACCTGAGCGACCGGGCGCCGACCTACCACTCGACCCTGGAGCATGAGCACGTCCACGTCGTGTGCCGGCGCTGCGACTCGGTGCGCTCCTACGACACCGAGCTCGTGGGCCCGCTCGTGGCCGCGCTGGCGGAGGACGGCTTCACCGTCGACGTGGGCCACCTGGCCATCTTCGGCGAGTGCGCGTCCTGCGCCGCTCAGGCCGAGGATCCCTGACGAGACCTATTGCAAGACGTCTTTCGAAAGGGTACTTTCCATGCATGACGGAGTACCGACGCCTGCGTGACCCGCGCGCCCTCACCGCCGTGGCGCACCCGGTCCGGATGGGGATCCTCGAGCTGCTCACGATCGAGGGACCGCTGACCGCGACCCAGCTCGCCGACGGACTCGGTGAGACGCCGGCGAACTGCTCGTGGCACCTGCGCAAGCTCGCCGAGCACGACTTCATCGAGGAGGCCGACGGCGGCACCGGGCGGCAGCGTCCGTGGCGGATGAGCCGGATCGGGCTCAGCTGGGGCGACGAGGACGACACCGGCCCGGAAGAGCGCCGGGCCGGCGAGGCACTGGCGCGGGCGATGCTCGAGCGCTGGGTGGACCGCTACCTCGACGCGTCCGCGCGGCTCGCGGAGTCCGACCCACCGTGGCGCGCCGCGGGGGAGCTCACGCAGACGATGGGGTGGCTGACGCTGGAGGAGCTGCGCGAGGTCAACGAGCAGGTGGCCGGGATCATCCGGTCCTACGAGGACCGGCTCGCCGACCCGGCCAAGCGACCCGAGGGGTCGCGGCTTGTGGAGATGGTCGCGTGGGGCGCAGCGATCGAGGTGTCCCGGTGAGGGCCGCCTTCGCCCAACCGGGCTTCACGCGACTGTTCGCCGGGCTGTCGACCTCGATGCTCGGCGACTCCATCATGCTGCTGGTCCTCAGCATCTGGGTGAAGACGCTCACCGGCTCGAGCGCGATGGCCGGGTTCACGTTCTTCTTCATGTGCATCCCCGCGATCTTCGCCCCGCTCGTCGGCGTGTGGATCGACCGCATCAGGCGCAAGCCGATGCTGGTGTGGGGCAACCTCCTCTCGGCCGTCGCGGTGCTGCCGCTCCTGCTCGTGCGAGACGCCGGCGACGTGTGGATCATCTGGACGGTCGCCGGGCTCTACGGCGTCAGCTTCGTGGTCCTGCCCGCCGGCCTCAACGGACTGCTCAAGGAGCTGATGCCCGAGCAGATGCTCGTCGACGCCAACTCCAGCATCCAGACCGTCAAGGAGTCCTACCGGCTGTTCGGGCCGCTCCTCGGCGCCGCGCTCTTCGCCTGGCTCGGCGGCTGGGCGGTCGCGCTCGTGGACGCGGCGTCGTTCCTCGTCGCCGCGGCCGTGATCGCCACGATCAGGGTCGAGGAGGAGGCGCCCGAGCCGGAGGAGGGCGCCTACTGGGACCAGCTCACCGACGGCCTGCGGCACCTCGTCCGTGACCGGGTGCTCGGCCACCTGCTCATCGGCTTCGGGCTCTCCATGCTGGTGCTCGGCTTCACCGAGTCGGCCATCTTCGCCCTCACCGACCACTTCGGCGAGCCGGCGACCTACGTCAGCGTCATCGTCTCGGTCCAGGGCATCGGGGCGATCGTCGGAGGCGTCACCTCCGCCCGGCTCGTACGCCGCTTCGGCGAGGTCGCGACGAGCACGCTCGGGCTGGTGCTCCTCGGGCTCAGCGCCCTGGGCATCGCCGCCTCGCCGGCCATGGCGGGCGTGCTGGTGAGCATCGTGCTGTTCGGGGCGTCCCTGCCACTGCTGGTGGTGGCCTACATGACCATCCTCCAGCGGCGCACGCCGCAGCGGCTCATGGGCCGGGTCTCGACGGCCGCCGAGGTGGTCATGACGGTGCCGAGCGCCGTGTCGCTCGCCGGCGGCGCCGCTCTGGTGACGCTGGTGGACTGGCGGTGGATCTTCCTGGTCATCGGGGTCGCGACGCTGGCCGGCGCGGGTCACGTCGCCTTCTGGCTGCGCGACGAGCTGCGCGGGCGTACGACGGAGCCGGACCCCCGGGCCGAGGAGGAACCGCCCCTCGACGCCCCGGCGCCGCTCGACCCGTCGTCGCCGCTGGGGCCGGGTGTGGGGGCGGCCTAGACTCGGGTCATGGCCAGCCCCCTCCTCGCCCTTCCCGGGGCCGTCGCCGGCGACGGCATCGACGCCCCGGTGGCCGCGCACTACGGCTCCTTCAACACCGAGCAGCGCAGCCTCGCCTCCGGCGACGGGTTCGTGGACCTTTCGCACCGCGACGTCCTGCGGATCAGCGGACCCGAGCGGCTGTCCTGGCTCCACAACCTCACGACGCAGTACTTCGACGGACTGGCCCCCGGGGTGTGGACGCAGGCGCTGGTGCTCAGCCCGCAGGGGCACGTCGAGCACGCCTTCGCCGGCGTCGACGACGGTGAGGCGTTCACGGCGCACACCGAGCCCGGCGCCGGTGCCGCGCTCGTGGAGTGGCTCGAGCGGATGAAGTTCATGACGCGCGTCGAGGTATCGCTGGTCGACGACCTCGCGGTCATGTGGCGCCCGAGCGACGACGCCGGGCGCTACGACCTCGTGCCGCGCGACCGGATGGAGGCCTACGCCGACGCCGCCGGCCCCGCGGCGGGGCTGTGGGCGTTCGAGGCGCTGCGGATCGAGCGCGGCGAGCCACGCTTCGGCATCGACACCGACCACCGCACCATCCCCAACGAGGTGGGCTGGATCGGCCCCGCCGTGCACCTCGACAAGGGCTGCTACCGCGGCCAGGAGACGGTCGCGCGCGTGCACACGCTGGGCCGTCCGCCGCGCCGACTGGTGCTGCTGCACCTCGACGGCTCCGAGAACCGGCTGCCTCCCGCGGGGTCACCGGTCTCCCTCGACGGACGCGACGTCGGGTTCGTCGGCTCCAGCGCCCGCCACCACGAGCTGGGGCCGATCGCCCTGGCCCTGGTCAAGCGCAACGTCGCGGTGGACGCCACCGTGGAGGTCGACTCGATGCCGGCGACCCAGGAGGTCCTCGTCGACCCCGAGGTCGGCCTGCACGTCCGACCCCTGCGCTAGGGCGTCAGCCGCGCCGGTACTGCACGTGCGTGTCGGCGGCGGCGTGCTCGAAGCCGAGGCGTGAGTAGACCGCGACCGCGGGAGCGTTGTCGGACTCGACGTAGAGCAGGACCTCCTCGACACCGAGGCGCGAGAGGTGGTGCAGCCCGGCCAGGGTGAGCAGCCGGCCGAGCCCGCGCCCCTGCGCGGTCGGTGCCACACCCACGACGTAGACCTCGCCGAGCCGGGCGTCGTGCTGCTTGGTCCAGTGGAAGCCGAGCATCCCGGAGTCGTCCTCCGCGACGAGCAGGCCGGCCGGGTCGAACCACGGCTCCGCCATCCGCCGGGCGAGGTTGTCGAGGTCCATGGCGCCCTGCTCCGGGTGGTGCGCGAAGGCAGCGGCGTTGACGGCGACCACGTCGGCGGCGTCGCTGTCGCGGTAGCCCCGGATCGTGACGCCGTCGGGGGGCACGACCGGCGGCAGCGGGAGCGCCGCGGCGCGCCGCATCACCCACAGGTCGCGCACCCGGCTCCACCCGTGCCGCGCCGCGAGCCGGGCGGCGGCGGGGTGGTTGCCGTGCGACCAGGCGGTCAGCTCGCCGTCGTACGCCGTCGTGCTGCGCAGCAGGTCGGCGCCGAGGCCCCGGCCGCGGTCGTCCGGGTGCACCGCGAGGCTGAGGTCGCCGTCGTGCAGCAGCGCGAAGCCACCGGGTCGCACCGTGACGGCGGCCGCCCCGTCGGCGAGGGCGATGCGGGCCGCCTCGTCGACGGGCGAGGCGCCGTCGACCTCCTCGGCGGCTGCTGCGATCCGGATGACCTCGACGTGCTCGTCCACGTGCCGACCCTAGCGACGGGCGGTCCGGCCGGCGGACCGGCCGGGTGCCGGACGACCGGCGATTCCGCCGACTTGCCTGCGGGGACCGGGGTGATCGGGCAGCATGAGGCCTGCTCGGGACCCGGGAACGCCCGGCGAGCCACGGGACGCACGGGGAACAACAGGGAACACAGGGGAGGCTCGGATGCTGGCGCGACTGCGCACGGCGGTCGCCGTCGCGATGCTGGTCGGGATCTTCGTGCTCGCAGCCGGCGTGCTCGGTGGCCTGGTCGTCGCCCTCGTGTGGGTCCTCCGCAACGCGCCGGCCGGCGCGGCGGGACTCGGCTTCCTCCTGTCGTCCGTCGGCTTCGTGCTCGTGGTGGCGCTGCTGCGGGTCTTCCGGCAGGCGACGCCGGACGCGCCCGGCGGCGTGGCGCTCTCCCCGGAGCGGGAACCCGCCCTGTGGTCGCTGGTGCGTCAGGCCGCCGAGGCCGTGGCGACCCACCCGCCGGACGAGATCCGCCTGGTGGCGGACGCCAACGCCGCCGTGTCCGAGGACTCCCGCTGGCTGGGACTGGTCCCCGGCACCCGCATCCTCTACGTCGGCGTCCCGCTCCTCCAGACCCTGACGCGCTCGCAGCTGGTGTTCGTCCTCGGACACGAGATGGGCCACTACAGCGAGCGCCACACGGCGCTCTCCGGGGTGACGCGGCGTGGTCTCGTCGCGCTGGTGGAGGTCGTCGACGGCTTCGGCCCGCGGCGCCCGCTCGGCCGCCTGTTCGGCGCCTACCTCGCGCTCTACGCCCGGGTCGTGCGCGCGGTCGCGCGCGGCCAGGAGCTCGACGCCGACCGCTGGGCGGCCGCCCTGGCCGGTCCCGAGGCGAGCGTCTCCGCGTTGCGTGCCATCGTCGGCACGGCGGCGTCGTGGGACCGGTTCGTGCAGGACCACGCGACCGTGGGCAACAGCGTCGGCATGGTGCCCCACGGCGTCTTCGCCGGCTACGCGCAGTTCCTCTCGGTGCCTGCCCACCGCGACGTCGACGTGGACCGGATGATGGCCGAGGAGCGTCGGTCCCCGCTCGACACGCACCCGCCCACCGCGCGCCGCGTGCAGCGCATCGAGAAGCAGGCGCCCGAGCTGGGGACCGCAGCCGTGGTGCCGGACGGCGACGAGCCGGCCCTGCGCGTGCTGACCGACCCGGTCGGGGCGATCGCCGAGGTGGAGGCGCACATCGCCCGCGAGAGCTCGCTCACCCCCGTGGCGTGGGAGGGCGCCGTCGAGGTCGGCGGGCGGCGGCGCAACGAGGAGCGCGCCGTCCGGGTGATGTCGCTGGTCGACTCCCTCACGCCGGAGGTCGCCGACCTGAGCCTCGTCGTCCACCTCGCCACCCACGGCCGGCGGCGCGAGCTCGCCGAGCGGCTGGCCGGTCACGAGCTGGACGATCCCCAGGCCCTCGACGTGTTGCGGTCGGTGCTGGAGCTGCTCGTGCGCTGCGCCCTCGTCGGCGCCGGGCACGCGACGTACGTCCACCGCTGGGACCGCCCCGACGTGGTCGTCGACGAGGCGGGCACCGAGGTCGACGTCGCCGGCCTGGTCGAGGCGGTGCCGGGCAACCCGGCGGGCGGGGAGTGGCTCCTCGAGGTGCTGCGCGCCGAGGGGATCTCCCGCACCTGGAACCCCGCCGTCAGCAGCCGGGTGCAGGGCCCGGCCGGCCCCGAGGTGCTGGCCGTGCTCGTGACGAAGCAGAACTGGCGCTACGCCCACCCGGTCCTCTACGTGACGGACGCCGGCCTCGCGATCAGGACGCTGGGCTACCGCGAGTACCACTCGATCCCGCCGATCAGCCCGCAGAAGACGCCGGCGCAGCTGCTCGAGCACTCGACCCGCGTCGACGGCCTGCGGCTGCTGGTGGATCCGACCACGGAGCTCGTGCCCTGGGACGAGGTCGAGCACGTGACGTACGTCGACGGGGCACGCCCGCGCCTCACTGTGCGCAGGAGCGGCCGCACCACGTCCTACAGCGCCGTCGGTGTCGCCGGCGACGTGGTCCAGGCGTTCGGGACGTTCGTCTACGGACGCATCTCGCTCGGCTGACCCGACGAGCCGACGGCAGCGTCCTCGTCCTTGTCGCGCGACGGCACCACGAAGCGGTAGCCGACGTTGCGGACGGTGCCGATGTGGTGCTCGTGCTCGGTGCCGAGCTTGGCCCGCAGGCGTCGTACGTGCACGTCGACCGTGCGGGTGCCGCCGAAGTAGTCGTAGCCCCACACCTCCTGGAGCAGCTGCTCGCGGCTGAAGACGCGACCGGGGTGCTGGGCGAGGTACTTGAGGAGCTCGAACTCCTTGTAGGTGAGGTCCAGCGCCCGCCCGCCGATGCGCGCGGTGTAGGTGGCGTCGTCGACGACGACCTCGCCCCGGCGGATGACGTGGGCCGAGGGGTCCTCGGGGGTGGCGGCCCCCGCGCGGCCGATGGCGAGCCGGATCCGGGCGTCGAGCTCGGCCGGGCCGCACGTGTGCAGCACGACGTCGTCCATGCCCCAGTCGTGGGCGACCACGGCGAGACCGCCCTCGGTGACGACCAGCAGGACCGGGGCGTCGGCGCCGGTGGTGCGGATCAGGCGGCACAGGTCGCGCGCGGCCGCGAGGTCCTGGCGCCCGTCGACGAGGACGAGGTCCGACTCCGGCGCGTCGAGCAGGGCGCTGCCCTGGGCCGGGACGATCTTGACCGTGTGGGCCAGCAGCGCGAGCCCCGGCAGCACCTCGGCGGAGGGCTGCAGGGCGCTGGTGATCAGCAGCAGTGCGCTCATGACCGGGCCCTCCTCTCGTGCTGGGCTACCCACCGGGGATGAGGAAGGATATCCCGCATGGACGCCGCAGCCGGGCCCGATCAGGGGAGTGAGACGGTCACCGTGCGCTACTGGGCCGGTGCCCGCGCGGCCGCCGGGACGGCCGAGGACGTCTTCCCGGTCACCGGCGAGACGACCCTCGACGTGCTGGTCCGGCGTGTGCTGGAGCGGCACCCGGACGAGCGGATGGAGCGCACGGTGGCGGTCTGCTCCGTGCTCGTCGGTGACCGGCCGGTCCGCTCGCAGGACCCCGCGACGGTCGTCCTGGCCCCCGGCGCGGTCGTCGAGCTGCTGCCCCCGTTCGCGGGCGGCTGACAACTCCTGGGGCGTTGAGGGTTTGATGTCGCCCCGGTGGGGGATTCCTCACCTGCGACCCACGGAGGGTCGCGCACTAGGTCCAAGGGGGACACAGGATGAATTCAGTTCCAGGGGGAGCGCTCGCGCGCCTCGTGGCAGGGGGCGTCGCCGGAGCGGTCGCCCTCGCCGGGATGACGGTCGGCCTCGCCGCGCCCGCCCACGCGGCGCCGGTGGCCGTGACCACCACGCTCACCGATGCCGCCGGCAACGCGATCGACGGCTACGTGAGGTACGACCAGCTGCAGGCGGACGGCAGCTACACCAACGGCGGCTTCAAGTACGTCGCCGACGGCGTCGTGTCGCTGGCCCTCGAGCCGGGCACCTACAAGCTTCAGTTCGGTGACGACGACGGGCTCTTCGTCCCGGAGTACTACAACGACAAGGCCACGTTCGACACGGCCGACGCGGTCGTCGTCAGCGGCGCCACCGTCCTGGCGCCCGTGTCACTGGTCGCCGCGCCCACCCTGTCGGGCCAGGTGGTCGCCCCCGACGGCAAGCCGATCGAGGACGCCTCGGTCTCGCTCTACCGCGAGGGTGACACGTTCCCCTTCCGCTCCTTCTCCACGAACTCGCAGGGCGGGTTCGCGTTCGGTGTCCCCGCGGGCAGCTACAAGCTGTCCTTCGCCGCCTCCGGCTATGCACCGGAGTTCTTCAACAACAAGCCCGACCTCGCCAGCGCCGACCTCGTCGCCGTGGGCGCCGGTGGCGCCGGTGTGGGTCAGGTCGTCCTGACCGAGGGCAGCGTCGTGGCAGGTCGGGTGACCGGCCCCGGTGGGGTGCCGCTCGAGCGCGCCCGCGTGGACGTCTTCCCCGAGGGCAACGGCAACAGCTACAGCGACCTGACCGACGCCAACGGCGTCTACCGGGTCGACGGTGTGCGCGCCGGCAGCTACAAGGTCCAGTTCAGCGACCCGGTCGGCGAGTACCTCGGCGAGTGGTACGCGGACAAGGCCGACCGGGCCACCGCCGACCCCGTCGCGGTCGGCATCGAGCAGGCCGTCTCCCTCGACGCCGAGCTCGCTCTGGACCCGAACCGCCGGGTCGTGGACCCCGCCACGGTCGACATCTACGGCCAGGTGGTCGACTCGGCCGGCGCGCCCGTGATCGGCGCCCAGGTGGTCGCCTACGACACGCCCGCCGACGCGGACCGTCCCGAGGCGTGGAGCTTCGTCCGCACCAACCGTGCCGGGCAGTACTTCTTCGACGAGCTCGACGACTCCACCGAGGACGCGTGGAAGCTGCTGGCCTCCGACGTGCTGGAGCGGGAGGAGGGTCAGTACGACCGCCTCGACCGCTGGTTCGGTGGCGCCCAGTCCTACGACGTCGCCAAGGTCCTCGCCACCTCGACGCCCGGTGCCAACATCACGTTGCCCCTGACCGGCGGGATCAGCGGCACGGTCACCTCCGAGTCCGCTCTCCCCGTTGACGGCGTGGTCGTCAGCTTCTTCGACGAGAAGGGCAACCCGGTCAACGCCTCCTCGGGCGTCGGCACCGAGAAGAACGGCACCTACACCACCACCGACCTCGTCCCGGGCACCTACAAGGTCCAGTTCGTCGACTACGGCAACTACTTCGGCTCGGGCGTCGTCGTACGGCACGCGCCCGAGTGGTACGACGACGCGACGTTCGCCAAGGCCAAGACGGTCACCGTCACCAGCGGGCAGACCGCCACCGGGATCAACGCGGCGCTGGGCAAGGACCTCAAGGCGCTGCGCGCACCGGAGATCCGGGGCAAGCAGTACCTCGGCGGCAAGCTGACGGCGTACGCCGGCGTGTGGGCGATCGAGAGCGGCACCACCTACAGCCACCAGTGGCTCCGTGACGGGGCTGTCGTGGGCACCGGTCCGACCTACCAGGTCACCAGCGCCGACAAGAACGAGCGCCTGGTGCTGCGCACGGTCGCCGAGAACGACGGGCTGTCCGGCATCGCGCTGACCAGCTCCCAGGTGATCAAGAAGAAGCCGAAGATCAAGGTCTCGGTCACGGGCAAGACGGCCTCGATCGTGGTCAAGGCCAAGAAGAAGCAGGCCAAGAAGATCAAGGGCACCGTCGTCGTCAAGAAGCTCGTCCGCGAGGACGAGTACGGCGCCCCGGTCTACACGTCGATCGGCAAGGGCAAGCTCCGCAAGGGCAAGGCCTCCGTGAAGCTCAAGAAGCTGGCCAAGGGCAAGAACAAGCTCGTCTTCGTGGTCACCTTCAAGCAGGGCAAGCTCGGCGACGCCGAGATCGCCAAGACCGTCAAGGTCAAGAAGGGCTGACCCTTCGCTGCGCCACCGACAGGGCCCCGGGATCCTTCCCGGGGCCCTGTCGCCCGTCCGGCCGGAACAAAACCACCCGCCCGACCCGTTGCCCCGGGGTGAGCACCGGAGCCTGGATCGCCGTCGCGGCCGTCGTCGTGGCGCTGGCCGTCGGCGGGTGGCGGCTCGCGACCGACGGTCGCTTCCGCGGCACGCACGTCGTACGCCGCGGGGCAGGCGCCCCGGACTCCGCCTCCCGTGAGGCGCCGCGCGAGGCCTCGACCGGGGAGTCCGACGTGGTCCCGCCCGGCGCGGCCCTCGTCACGGCCGTCGGGGGCTCCCTCGGTCAGCGGGCCACCCTGCTGCAGTTCTCCAGCGCCTTCTGCGCCCCCTGCCGGGCCACCCGTCGCGTCCTCGACGACGTGAGCGGGCTCGTGGACGGCGTCGTGCACGTGGAGGTGGACGCCGAGCAGCACCTCGACGCGACGCGGGCCCTCGGCATCCTGCGCACGCCCACCACGATCGTCCTCGACCGCACGGGCGCCGAGGTGACCCGCGCGACCGGCGCGCCTACTAAGGACCAGGTCCTCACCGCCCTGGCTGCCGCCGTGTCTCACCATCCGGATGGGACGACCACATCATGAGACTGGCGACAGGGCGCGTGTCCGGACGGCCTACTGTCATCGTCATGTCCTCGACCATGCTCACCAAGCGCCGCGCAGTGGACCACTGCCGCGTGCGCTCGGCGCTGTGTCGAATGTCGTAGTGGCCCCACCGCACGACTGAGCACCGCTGTCCGGCACCTGCCGGACCCTGCTCACGGTGGGACCCGGCGCCGGGCCATGCCCCGGCGCGCCCGGCCAGGTGCCGCGACGACCACCCAGGAGAGACATGTCCACCACTGCCACGCCGCGCCCCGCGGCGACCGCGGGGCCGCCGCACGGCGCCATCGACCCGCGGGGCCCGCAGCTCGCCGCCGGCCTGACCGCCGTGGTGCTCGTCGCCGTCCTGCTGCTGCCGGCCCCGTACTCCGTGGCGCTGCTCGCCGTCCAGGCGGCGCTGTTCGCGCTCGGCGCCGTCCGCGGCGTCCAGGCGACGCCCCACGCCTGGGCGTTCCGCACCCTGGTGCGTCCCCGCCTGGGCCCGCCGCGCGAGTGGGAGGCGCCCGAGCCGCCGCGATTCGCGCAGGCCGTGGGCCTCGGTTTCGCGGTCGTGGGGCTCGTCGCCCTGCTGGCCGGCGCGACGGTCGTGGGCCAGGTCGCCGTGGGCGCAGCGCTCGTCGCGGCCCTGCTCAACGCCGTCTTCGCCCTCTGCCTGGGGTGCGAGGTCTACCTCCTGCTGCGCCGCGCCACCGCCCGACGCATCGCCGCCTGACCGAGCCGCCCGACCGGGCGGCGCACCCATCCACGACTGTTCACCACCAGCAAGGAGCACACCACCATGAGCCGCGAGAACTCTCTCGTCACCGCCCAGTGGGTCGAGGACAACCTCGACACCGACGGCGTCGTCCTCATCGAGGTCGACGAGGACACCACCGCCTACGACAAGGGCCACATCCGGGGAGCTATCAAGCTCGACTGGACCACGGACCTCCAGGACCAGGTCCGCCGCGACTTCGTCAGCAAGGAGCAGTTCGAGGCCCTGCTGTCCGAGCGTGGGGTGTCCAACGACGACACCGTCGTCCTCTACGGCGGCAACAACAACTGGTTCGCCGCCTACGCCTACTGGTACTTCAAGCTCTACGGCCACCAGGACGTCAAGCTGCTCGACGGCGGCCGCAAGAAGTGGGAGCTCGACTCCCGTGAGCTGACCGACGAGCCGGTCCAGCGCGCCGCGACCTCCTACACCGCGAGCGAGCAGGACTCCTCGATCCGCGCCTTCCGCGACGAGACGGTCGCCGCGATCGGCGTGAAGAACCTCGTCGACGTGCGCAGCCCCGACGAGTACGCCGGACGCCTCCTCGCCCCCGCCCACCTCCCGCAGGAGCAGGCCCAGCGCGCCGGCCACGTCCCGACGTCCATCAACGTCCCGTGGTCCAAGGCCGCCAACGACGACGGCACCTTCAAGTCCGACGACGAGCTGCGCGAGCTGTACGCCTCCGCGGGCCTCGACGACAGCCGGGACACCATCGCGCTGTGCCGGATCGGCGAGCGCTCCTCGCACACGTGGTTCGTGCTGCACGAGCTGCTCGGCCACCAGAACGTGAAGAACTACGACGGCTCGTGGACCGAGTACGGCTCCCTCGTCGGCGTCCCGGTGGCCCTCGGCGACGAGCCCGGGGAGGCCTGACATGTGCGGAGCCAAGGAGGGTGGACTCTCGCTCGACGGCGTGAACGTCGCCAAGGAGGCCGTGATCCAGGGCCAGGTGCTGCGCGGTGGTGCGGCGGACGGCGAGCCCGTCTCCAACGCCTACGTGCGGCTGCTCGACCGCTCGGGCGAGTTCACCGCGGAGGTCCCGACCTCGGCCACCGGCCACTTCCGGTTCTTCGCGGGCGACGGTGAGTGGACGCTGCGCACCCTCGCGCCGAAGGCCCAGCCGGTGGACACCCGCGTCGTCGCGGCGACCGGTTCCGTCGCCGAGGTGCAGGTGCTCGTCAGCGCCTGACGCGTCGACTGGTCCAGTCCGAGGATCGCCCTGCGCCGCGTGCGCAGGGCGATTCCCTCATTTTCCCCTCCGTTTCCCGCAAGGTCGCACCGCCCGCGGCACCGGCCTCGTACCGTGGATCACCGGTCGCGTGTGCAGGGAGGTGTCGTCGTGGTCGCTTCGCGCGTCGACGTGCCCTCGACCGACGACCTGTGGCGCCTGACCATGGAGCACTCCCCGGTCGGCATGGCCATCGTGTCGCCCGCCGGCGACATCCTCACGACCAACGCCGCGCTGTGCGACATGCTCGGCTACGAGCCGGACGCGCTGGCCACGATGAGCTTCCAGGACCTCACCCACCCCGACGACCTCGCCGCCGACCTCCGCCTGGTCGACCAGGCCCTCGCCGGCGACATCAGCAGCTACCGGGTCACCAAGCGCTACCTGTGCGCCGACGGTGGCGTGGTGATCGGCGACCTGTCGGTGGCGCTGCTGCGCACGCCGGGCGGTGAGCCGGTCCACTTCATCTCGCAGGTCGCCGACATCACCGAACGGCAGGCGTTCGTCGAGCGCCTCGACGCGGCGGAGGCGGCGGCCGACGCCGAGCGCCGCACGGCCCACGCGGTGTTCGAGAGCCTCACGGTCGGCATCCTCCAGCTCGGCGCCGACGGCAGCTTCCTCGCCCACAACGCCCGGCTGCGCGACTTCATCGGGCTCGCGTTCCCCGAGGGCCACCCCGGTGGCACCGGACTCGTCGGCTTCACCTACGACGCCGACCAGCAACGGCTCCTGACGGTCGAGGAGCTGCCGTCGGTGCGGGCCGTGACCGGCGAGTCCTTCGACGACGTCCTCCTCTGGATCGGCGAGGACGCCGGCTCCCGCCGCGCGCTCTCGGTGTCCTCGCGACCGCTCCACGACCGCGTCGGGGCACTGACCGGCGCCGTCCTGGCCTACCACGACGTCACGGACTCGGTGCGCGCCACCAAGGCCAAGGACGACTTCGTCTCCACGGTGTCGCACGAGCTGCGTACGCCGCTGACGACCGCGCTCGCCTACCTCGAGCTGCTCGACGAGTCCGACGACGTGAGCGTCGAGGGCCACCAGCAGGTGGCCGCCGCCCGCCGCAGCATGCTGCGCCTGTCGCACCTCGTCGCCGACCTGCTCTTCGTCACCCGCGCGGCGTCCGGCTCCCAGCTCGTCGACCCCTACCGGGTCGACGTCGCCACGATCCTCGCCGAGGCCGTCGAGGCGGCCTCGCTGGACGCCGAGCGCGCCGGGGTCGGGCTGGTCCTCCACTGCCCGCGGAGCGTCGTCGCCGTTGCGGACGGCATGCGGCTGCGCCAGGTCGTGGACAACCTGCTGGCCAACGCCGTCTCCTTCAGCCCGCCCGGCGGCTGCGTCACGACGACCCTCGTCGAGGGCGCCGACACCGACGACGCCCAGCTCGTGCTCACCGTCGCCGACGAGGGCGAGGGCATCGATGCCGCGGACCTCGAGCACGTCTTCGAGCGCTTCCACCGCGGCGACAACGCCCGGCGCCTGGGAGTGCCCGGCAGCGGCCTGGGGCTCGACATCGTGCGGACCATCGTCGAGGCGCACGGCGGCCGGGTGACCATCGAGAGCAGCCCCGTCGCGGGCACCTCGGTGTCCGTCGTGCTGCCGCGCTGACCGCTCGACGCTCCCGTCACGCGCGAGGACCCCCCGCATCGAGTGCGAGGGGTCCGGGTCGCGACCGGGTGGGGACCGGTGCGTGTCCCGCGATGGGGGATCGCGGGGGCGTCGCCATGGCCGATACGAGGTATTTGCCAACGGGACTTGCCCAAGTTTGCCAAACCGGAACAGACTCGGCACTGCTTTTGACAATATTTCTCGTGCAGGCCGCTCGGGACGGTTGACGCACCCATTCAGCACCTAGCCCCTGGAGACACCATGAACCGCAAGGCCACCCGCATCCTCGTCGCCGCCGTCGCCCTCGTCAGCCTGGCCGGATTCGCCGCGCCCGCCGAGGCGCAGGTCCGTCAGACCGCGCGGACGGGCTGGTGCTGCTGAGCGAACACGGCCCTCACGGGCTGGATCCGGCGGCGATCGGTCAGCTGCGGGCGAGCGTGGGTGAAGCCACGCGCGCCCGCAGCCCGGTCGAGGCCGCCGCACGCCGGTAGGCGTCCGACGCGGCCTCGGTCAGACCCACGCCCTGGAGGAGGTCGGCCAGCTCGAACCAGAGCTGCGCGGCGACCCGGTCGGCACCGATCGCCGACAGGGTGAGGACCGCTCGCTGGAAGCACGAGCTCGCCTCGGCCGAGTCGCCCTCCGATGCGTACGTGCTGCCGAGCAGCGCCCATGCCTCGGCCTCGGCGAGCGGCAGGTGTCCGTTGGCGACGACGTGCACCTGGGCGACGAGGTCGCGACTCGCCGACACGTCGCCGGACAGGAAGGCGGCTCGGGCCAGTCCGAGCAGCACCTGGGCCCGGTCGGAGGACGTGGACGGGCTCCACTCCATCTCGGCGGCTGCCTGCTCGAGGTTGTGCCGCGCGTCGTCGAGGGCCGGGGGGTCGAGCTCGAGCTGGAGCCGGCCCACCTCGCCACGCAGCAGGGCGAGGTTGCGGGCGTCCTGTCCCTCGCCCAGCAGCGCGAGGGCGCGCTCGGCGAGCGGGACGGCGGTGGCGACGTCACCGCGCCGTGCCTGCATGGCACTCGCGTTCCAGTAGGCCGAGGCGCGCGCCTTCGACGTGCCCAGCGACTCCGCTCGGGCGATGGCCTTGCTGCACATGCGGACGGCGTGACCGGTGTCGCCGCGCTCGAAGTGGGCGGCGGCCAGGGTGACCGCGAGCTGCACGGCCTCGTCGCAGGCATCGAGGCCCGCGTCCTCGACGTAGGTGAGGATCCGCTCGCCGCACTCGATCGCGCGACCGAGGTCGCCGGACTCGCGGTAGATCCGGCTGAGCGCGATGCCGGCCTTGATCCTGGTCAGGCCGTCGGTGTCGTCGTCGACCAGTGCCTCGAGCTCGAGGATGGCGTCGTCCTCGCGGTCGGTGGCCTCGAGCGCGCGGGCGCGGAGCAGCCTCGCCCGATCACGCATCCCCGCGACGGCAGAGCCCTGCAGCTGCTCGATCGCCCGGGCGAGGTGCGTCTCGGCGTCGCGGGGCTGGCCCGACTCCAGCGACAGCTCCGCGTAGTCGAGCGCCAGGCGGATCTCGTCGACCACCTGGCGCTCCGGCTCGCCGAGGAGTGACTCGACGGTGACGTCGAGGCGCTCGGCCAGCGCGACGAGGAGCGGGAACGTCGGCCCGCGGTGCCCTGCCTCGATGCGCGAGAGGTAGGCGACCGACATGAGGTCGCCGGCCACCTCACCCTGGGTGAGTCCACGGGCCTGGCGCTCGGACCGCAGGCGACGGCCCAGTGCCTCACGGTCGGTCTGCGCGAGCAGCTCGGCTTGACGCGAGTCCATCGGGCCATTGTGGTGCACGTTTGCCAACGAGGAGTTGATTTCAGTCAACTTTGTCCTGACGGCATGTCCGGAGCCGCCTCGAGCGGCCCCGGACACGTGCGCTCAGCTGCCGCTGTTGATCATCCCGGCGCCGACGGTCACGCCGGTGGCCTCGTCGATCAGGATGAACGAGCCGGTGGTCCGGTTCTTCGAGTACGGGTCGCACAGCAGCGGCACGGTGGTGCGCAGCTGGACGCGGCCGATCTCGTTGAGACCGAGCTCCTTGGTGTCCTGGTCGCGGTGGAGCGTGTTGACGTCGAGGCGGTACTGGATGTCCTTGACCATCGCCCGACCGGTGCGGGTGGTGTGCTTGATCGCGAGCTTCTGGCGGGGCCGGAGCGGCTCGTTGGTCATCCAGCAGATCATGGCGTCGATGTCCTGGCTGGGCTTCGGCGCGTTCTTGGGACGGGCGATCATGTCGCCGCGCGAGACGTCGACGTCGTCCTCGAGGTGGACGGTCACCGACATGGGCGGGAACGCCTCGGCGACCTCGGTGTCGAAGAGCTCGACCTTCGCGATCTTCGAGGGCATGCCGCTGGGGAGCACGACGACGTCGTCGCCCTTCTTCAGCACGCCGCCGGCCACCTGGCCGGCGTAGCCGCGGAAGTCGTGGTACTGGTCGGACTTGGGGCGGATGACGTACTGCACCGGGAAGCGGGTGTCGACGAGGTCGCGGTCGGAGGCCACGTGCACGTGCTCGAGGTGGTGCATCAGCGTCGGGCCGGAGTACCACGGGGTGTTCTCGGAGCGGTTCACCACGTTGTCACCCTGCAGGGCCGAGATCGGGATGACCTCGAGGTCGGGGATGTTGAGCTTCGTCGCGAACTGCGTGAACTCCTTGTGGATCTTCTCGTAGACCTCCTCCGACCAGTCGACGAGGTCCATCTTGTTGATCGCCAGCACGAGGTGCGGCACCCGCAGCAGCGAGAGCAGCACGGCGTGACGGCGGGACTGCTCGGTGAGGCCCTGCCGGGCGTCGACCAGGACGAGCCCGAGGTCGGCGGTCGAGGCGCCGGTCACCATGTTGCGGGTGTACTGGATGTGGCCCGGGGTGTCGGCGATGATGAACTTGCGGGTGGGCGTCGCGAAGTAGCGGTAGGCCACGTCGATGGTGATGCCCTGCTCGCGCTCGGAGCGCAGCCCGTCGGTCAGCAGCGCGAGGTCGGTGTAGTCGTAGCCCTTGGACTGGCTCGTCGACTCGACCGCCTCGAGCTGGTCCTCGAAGATGGACTTGGAGTCCAGGAGCAGACGCCCGATGAGGGTCGACTTGCCGTCGTCCACGGAGCCGGCGGTCGCGAAGCGGAGCAGGTCCATCTCGCCCTGGGCGGTCGTGTGGGAGTCAGTGGTCTGCGGGGTGCTGGCCATCAGAAGTAGCCTTCCTTCTTGCGGTCTTCCATGGCTGCCTCGGAGAACCGGTCGTCGCCACGGGTGGCGCCGCGCTCGGTCACTCGGGCGATGGCGATCTCGTCGATGATGGCGGCCGTGTCGGTGGCCACGGACTCCACGCACCCGGTCTGGGTGCGGTCACCCACCGTGCGGAACCGCACCATCTTGGTCTCGGCCGTCTCGCCGCCCTTGGGCTGGATCTCGGGACCGATCGAGAGCAGCATGCCGTCGCGCTCGACGACCTCGCGCTCGTGGGCGAAGTAGATCGACGGGATCTCGATCTGCTCGCGGTGGATGTAGTGCCAGATGTCGAGCTCGGTCCAGTTGGAGAGCGGGAAGATCCGCATGTGCTCGCCGGCGTGGATGCGGCCGTTGTAGAGGCTCCACAGCTCGGGGCGCTGCATCTTGGGGTCCCACTGGCCGAAGTCGTCGCGGTGGGAGTAGACGCGCTCCTTGGCGCGGGCCTTCTCCTCGTCGCGACGGCCACCGCCGAAGGCGGCGGTGAAGCCGTTCTCCTCGATGGCGTTGAGCAGGGCGCCGATCTGCTGGCGGTTGCGGCTGGTCTTGCCGTCGTCGACGACGTGGCCGGCCGCGATCGCGTCCTCGACGGAGGCGACGATGATGCGCGCGCCGAGCCGCTCGACCCACGAGTCGCGGGTCTCGAGCACCTCGGCGAAGTCGAGTCCGGTGTCGACCTGCAGCAGGGGGAAGGGCAGCTTGGCCGGGAAGAAGGCCTTCTCCGCGAGGCGGAGCATGACGATGGAGTCCTTGCCCCCGGAGAACATGAGGACCGGCTTCTCGAACTCGGCGGCGACCTCACGGAAGATGTGGATCGACTCGGCTTCGAGCTGGTCGAGCTGACTCAGCCGGTAGTCGACGTGGGTGTTGGTCATGGCGTGGCAAGGACCTCTCTAGGGACAGCAGCGCTCATCGTAGCGACGTCGCAAGCCCCGGTGAATTCGCGTCGCCGGACGTGGTCGGCCAGACTCGGCCGAATGAGCCGAACCTCCCGACTCGTGCCCCGCACCCCGCTGCGTCAGCGCCTGCTCTGCGGGCTGCTCGCGGTGGCCTTCGTCACGGCCGGCTGCTCCGCGTCGTCCTCCGGGGACGCCGAGCCGCCGACGTACGAGACCGGTGACGGTGTGAAGGCCCGTGTCCTCCCGCAGCTGGCCGCGACCGGCGAGGACGTCGAGGCGGCCGACGACGCGGGGTGGGTCGTGGACGCCACGGTCGCGGACGCGGAGGAGGGCACGACCGTCCGTCTCGTCGCGAAGGAGGAGGACGGCTGGAGCGACGTCGACGAGCAGGAGACCGACGCCGAGGGACACGTCTCGCTGACGAGCCGGGTGTCGGGCGACCTCCACGTCGTGGTCGGTGACGGTGACGACGCCGTGGGGGCCGAGGTCTCCACCGACGAGGCGCCCGAGCCGACGTTCACCGACGACTTCGACGAGGACACCGTGGACGGTGTCGGCGCCAGCTGGCACACCCGCGACCAGGGCTACATCGACATCCGGACGTGCTCGCGTGCCGACGGCAGCGCCGCGGAGGTGACCGACGGCGTCCTGCGGCTGAGCGTGCTCGAGGACCCCGAGCGCACCGACGACGAGTGCCAGCTGCCCGGCCGGCGCAAGAAGTACGCCTACCGCCTCAACGGCCACGTGGGCACCGAGGGCGTCATGTCGTTCACCTACGGCTACGCCGCCGCCCGCATCAGGACCCAGTCCGCCCGCGGACAGCACGCCGCCTTCTGGATGCAGACGGTCGGCGGGCAGAAGTCCGGCGGGGCGAAGAAGGGCGGCGCCGAGATCGACGTCATCGAGTACTTCGGCGACGACCACCCCGAGGGCGGCCTGACCAGCTTCACCTACTTCCTCGACAAGAGCGGCAAGAAGCAGACGGTGGGCGGCTGGCTCCCCGACGTCGAGCAGTACGGCGACGACTGGGCGGAGGAGTACCACGTGTTCTCCGTCGAGTGGACGCCCGACGAGTACGTCTTCCGCATCGACGGCCAGGTCACGCAGCGGCTCGAGGGGGAGACGTCCGGGCAGCCCGAGTTCCTCATCCTCAGCCTGCTGTCCTCGGACTACGAGCTGCCCCGCTTCGACGGTGAGCTGCCCCAGCACATGGACGTCGACTGGGCGCGGGTGTGGGAGACCGGACCGAGGTGACCCAGCCCGAGCAGCGCCGCCTCAGGGGCTGTCGAGCACGAGGGTGATCGGCCCGTCGTTCACGCTCTCCACCCGCATGTCGGCGCCGAAGCGGCCCCGCTCCACCCGGGCGCCGAGGCGCTCCAGCTCCGCGCACACCGCGTCGTAGACGGGCTCGCTCACCGGGCCGGGCGCTGCCGCCTGCCAGGTCGGGCGGCGACCCCTGCGCGCGTCGCCGTAGAGCGTGAACTGGCTGACCACCAGCACGGGCGCCCCGACGTCGCTCGCGCTCCGCTCCTCGCGCAGCAGCCGGAGGTCCCAGATCTTGCGGGCGGTCCACGTCACCTCGGTCGGCCCGTCGTCGTGGGTGACGCCGAGGTAGACGAGGAGACCCGGGGCGTCGAGCTCCCCGACCACCTCACCCTCGACCCGGACGCTGGCGGAGAGCACTCGCTGGATGACCGCACGCATGAGGACATGGTCTCGATACGCTCGCTTCGCTCGCTACTCGACCACCGAGGAACTCATGTCTGACGCTCTGCTGATCACCGTGGCCCCGACCGGCGCCGAGACGGCGAAGGCCGACTGGCCACAGCTGCCCACCACTCCCGAGGAGATCGCCCGCACCGCGGCCGAGTGCGAGGAGGCCGGCGCGGCGATGATCCACCTCCACGTCCGCGACGGCGACCACCAGCCGACGCTGGACCGGTCCCTCCTGCGCGAGTGGGTGGCCGCCGTGCGCGAGTCGTCGTCGCTGGTGGTGCAGCTCTCCACGGGCGGCTCGGTGCACGACCCGCTCGACGAGCGGCTCGAGGTGCTGGACGCCATGCCCGACTCCTGCTCGCTGACGATGGGCACCACCAACTTCGGCGACGACGTCTTCCTCAACCCGTGGCCCTTCGTGAAGGACCTCTACCAGCTCGCCCTCGAGCGCGGGGTGGCCCCGGAGTTCGAGCTGTTCGACCTCGGCCAGGTGCACGCCCTCGGGCGCCTCATCCGGGAGCACGGCACCCCTGTCGGCGGTCGGGTGCACGTGGACTTCGTGATGGGCGTGCCGGGCGGGATGCCCGGCACCGCCCCCGCCCTCGTCGCCGGGGTCGCCGCCCTGCCCCCCGAGGTGACGTCGTGGTCGGCCACCGGCATCGGCCGCTCGACGCTCGCCGTCGCGATGGCCTCGCTGTCCATGGGCGGCCACCTCCGCGTCGGCATGGAGGACGTGCTCACGATCAGCCGCGGGGTGCCGGTGGAGTCCAACGCCCAGCTCGTCTCCCGCGCCATCGACCTCGGTCGGATCGCGCAGCGCACGCCCATGAGCCCCGCCCAGTGCCGGGAGCTGCTCGGGCTGTCCTGAGGGCCGCACCAGGGCCTGTGGAGGAACGTTTCCCGCGGGCGTCAGTCGCGGGTGGAGTGGTGCCATGCACTAGTGACTCGCGCAGCGACGAGAAGCGCTTGGTGCTGAGGCTGGTCGCAGCCCGCCGTCAGACCTACCCGCCCGGTTCCGTCTCGGATGGGTGGGCCCGAGGGCCCGTGGCGCTTCTGCCCGAGAACTCCCAGTGGGTCAGGAGTCGTCGACGCGCTTCATGCCGACCAGTCCGGGTCGGTAGGCGGGATCCTCGAGCTGGGCGATGGTGGGGGAGCCGAACATCGGGAGGCCCTGCTGCTTGCGCAGGAAGCCCCAGACGACGGGCAGGACCACGAGCACCGCCACCCCGACCCCGGCGATGAGGATCGGGTGGGTCTCCTCCTTGCCGAGCGGCGCCCAGCCGGCCTTGTCGAGCAGGGCGACGCCGCTCATGGTCAGGACGACGACGATGCCGCGGCGGATGAAGGACTGCGGCACGCGCGGGGCGATGGCGGAGCCGATGAGCGTTCCCGGCACGGATCCCAGGACGAGCGGGATGAGGATGCCCCAGTCGAGGCCGTGCAGCGCGATGTTGGAGATCGCCGCGGCCAGCACCAGCGGGACGGCCTGGACCAAGTCGGTGCCGACGAGCCTCACCGCCGACAGGCCGGGGTAGAGCATCAGGAGCGCGATCATGATGACCGATCCCGAGCCGACGCTGGTGATGCCGACGAGCAGGCCGCCGAGGGCTCCCACCAGGAGTGTCGGCACCGGCCGGATGGCCGGGTTGTCGTCGGGGTGCTCGCCGCCGCGGACCCGCCGGAGGTTGAGGTAGAGCCGCATGGCGTACGTCGCCGCGGCGAGCAGGAGCGCGAAGCCGATGCAGAGCTTGAGGGCGTCGTCGATGTCCTCGGGGGAGACCACCCACGAGACGAGGTGCGGGCCGAGCAGCGCCATCGGGATGGAGCCGATCATCAGCCACTTGGCCAGCTGCATGTTGGGCGAGCCCTCGCGCTTGTGCACGATCGCGCCGCCGGTCTTGTAGACCGCGGCCGCGGTGAGGTCCGCCGTCACGACCGTGGCCGCCTCGCCGACGCCGAGGAAGATCAGCGCCGGTGTCATCAGCGCACCGCCGCCCATGCCGGTCAGCCCGACCACGATGCCGACGACGAAGCCGGCCGCGAGGATCGAGAAGAAGGTCACGGTGAGGAACTCGAGCATCAGCGGTCTCCGACGAGTCTGGGAACGACGACGCTCAGCATGTCAGTGATTGTGCCGGTCGCCCTCTCGGCGGCTGCCTTCCCGCGCCGGTAGGGGTCGGCGACGTCGTGCTCCGGCAGGGCGGGCGTGCTCCGCTGTCCCGCGGCGGCCACGAGCTCGCGTCCGCTGAGCCCCGGGAGGTCGGCGACGGCCGCCTGGAACTGCCCCAGGGTGAACACCCGGCGGTGCAGCTGCGGGTGGTCGTCGAGGATGTGTCGGCGGTGGACGGCCTCCGCCGTGAGGACCAGGTCGGCCTCGTCGAGCACCGCAGTGGAGAGGTGCCGGCTGCGGAACGCGTCGACGGAGCCGGACGTGCCCGTGGGCAGGCTGGCGGTCATCTCGGGGTTCATCGGGTGGCCGTCGCGGGCGTGGGTGCCGGAGCTGCTGAAGACGACGTCCGCGTCGCCCGCGAGGTCGCGTGCGATGACCTCCATGGCGGGCGAGCGGCAGATGTTGGCGGTGCACACGAAGAGCACCCTGAGCGGTTCGCTCATGCGCCCGCCGGGACCGCTCCGGCGAGGTGGAGGTAGCCCGCCTCGTCCAGTGCGACCAGCACGTCCTCGAGCGCGTCCTCGATCGTGCGGTCCGTGGTGTCCACGCGCACGGCCGGGTCCTCGGGCTCCTCGTAGGGCGAGGAGATGCCGGTGAACTCCGGGATCTCGCCGGCTCGCGCCTTGGCGTACAGACCCTTGCGGTCGCGGCGCTCGCACTCCTCGAGGGGGGTCGCGACGTGGACCAGGAAGAACGCGCCGCCGGCCGCCTCGACCATCTGCCGCACCTGCTCGCGGGTCTCGGCGAACGGGGCGATGGGCGAGCAGACCGCGACCCCGCCGTGCCGGGCCACCTCGGCGGCCACCCAGCCGATCCGGCGGATGTTGGTCTCGCGGTCGGCCTTGGAGAAGGTCAGCCCGGCCGACAGGTGCCGGCGCACGACGTCGCCGTCGAGGCTGGTCACGGAGCGGCCGCCGCGTTCGAGCAGCCGGTCGATGAGGGCCTGCGCGAGCGTCGACTTCCCGCTGCCGGACAGGCCGGTGAAGAAGAGGACGAGTCCCTGCTCGTCCGGCGCGGGGCGGTCCTCGTCGACGATCGCTGCGACGGCGGCGGGGTAGGGGCCGGAGGAGTCGCCCAGGGCGTGCACCGGATCGGGGCCCGCGTAGGTGCCGACCACCTGGGCGCCGAGGGCGTGGTCGGCCTCGGCGTCGCCGTGGGAGGGCAGGGGTACGGCGACCACGCCGGCGTCGTCGAGGAGCTCGGCGGCGGCCAGCGTGGCGCGGACGAGCGCGACCGGGGACAGCGACGGCGTGCCGGTGCCCATGAGCGCCACCAGGACGACACGGCCGAGGCCGCGCAGCTCGTCGACGTCGCCCTCGGTGAGCGCGTCGGCGACCGGGACGAACGTCGCGCCGGCGTACGCCTCCCGGACCTGCGCGGGGGTGAGGTGCAGCCGGCGGAAGGGGCCGTGCTGCGCGTGGGTCAGCTGCTCCAGCGTGCCGTCGCTCGAGACGCGGGCGAGCGGTAGGCCCTCGGGGTCCACCAGCTCGGCCTCCGTGTGGCCCTCCGGCAGGGCGAGGGTGACCGGGCTGCCGGGCTCGTTGAACCGCGTCAGGGGGGCGTAGGCACCGGAGACCAGGAGCTCCAGGTCGTCGAGCTCGGTCGGCGTCGGGCAGTGCTGGATCACCCGCGCATCCTCTCAGACCGGCGGTCGGTAGCCTTCGCGCATGCCTGCCGCTGGTCTGCCCGTCGTGGCCGAGATCGTCCGCTCCGGATTCGTGGAGGGGCACCACTACGGCTCCGTCGTAGCGCTGGCCGCCGACGGCTCGGTCGACTGGTCCGTGGGCGAGGTGGCCGCACCGGTGCTGCCCCGCTCGAGCAACAAGCCGGTCCAGGCGCTCGCGATGGTGGAGCTCGGGCTCGACCTCCCGCCGGACCTGCTCGCCCTCGCCTGCGCCTCCCACTCCGGTGAGCCCTTCCACGTCGAGGGCGTACGCCGCGTCCTCGCCTCGGCGGGCCTGGACGAGTCGGCCCTGCAGACCCCGCCCGACCACCCGCTCGACGACGCCGCGCGCGACGCCGTGATCCGGGCGGGCGGCGAGAAGACGTCGATCCTCATGAACTGCTCGGGCAAGCACGCCGCGATGCTGGCGACCTGCGTCCTGCGCGGCTGGGACACCGCCACCTACCTCGATCCCGCGCACCCCCTGCAGGTCGCCATCCGCGAGACCTTCGAGCGCCTGACGGGCGAGCCGGTCGCGACGGTCGCGGTCGACGGGTGCGGTGCCCCGCTGCTGTCGGCCTCGCTGACCGGGCTCGCCCGCGCCTTCGCCACCCTGGCCACCGCGTCCGAGGGCCCGGCCCACCGGGTGGCCGAGGCGATCCGCCGGCACCCGGAGAACGTCAGCGGCACCACGCGAGACGAGCTCGCGCTGCACCGGGCCGTCCCCGGCCTGATCGGCAAGGCCGGCGCGGAGTCCTGCTACGCCGTCGCTCTCCCCGACGGTCGGGCGTGGGCGCTCAAGACCGACGACGGCGCCGCACGCGTACGCCCCGTGCTGATGGCCGAGGCGCTGCGTCGTTCGGGCGTGCTGGAGGAGGACGGGGTCGACGCGGACGCCGTCGCGCGGACCGGCCGGCTCGAGCTGCTCGGTGGCGGCGTCCCCGTCGGCGAGATCCGTGCTGCCTTCTAGCTAGCGCCCGGAACCGCGGGGTATCCGGCTTTGTGACGGTCCTCACCGCCGTTTGGTTTGCATTTCGCTAACAGGTGTTAGCACACTGCAGGCATGGCCAAGGACAAGAGCGCGAAGACGAGCGCGAAGACGAGCGCCGTCGTCGACTCCATCGGGTCGCTCGGCGACTACCTCCGTGAGCAGCGGCTCGCCGCCCAGCTCTCGCTGCGCCAGCTCGCCGACCAGGTCGGCGTGAGCAACCCCTACCTCAGCCAGATCGAGCGCGGCCTGCGGAAGCCGTCGGCGGAGGTCTTGCAGCAGCTGGCCCGGGCGCTCCGCGTCTCCGCCGAGCAGCTCTACGTCCGCGCCGGCATCGTCCACCCCGATCCCGGCCAGGCCGGCTCGGTGGAGCTGGCGATCCTCGCCGACACCGGACTCACCGAGCGTCAGAAGCACTCGCTGCTCGACGTCTACGCCTCGTTCCTGGCCCTCAACGACCGCCCACCGGGCCCCGACCAGCCACCAGCTCAGTAGCACCCACCCAGCAGCACCCACCCAGGAGAAGGAGAAGGACATGGCGACCGCCAAGTTCGACATCAAGACCGAAGCCCTCAAGCCCGTGCTCGCGGGCGTCGGTGTCACCGACCTCGCCGTCGAGGCCGTCCGTGACGCTGTCGCCGACGTCCAGAAGGTCCTCACCGCCGTGCAGAAGGACGTCACCGAGCTCGTCGCAGAGGTGCAGAAGCGTGACGTCACGTCCGTCCGCGCCGCCGTCGAGGCGCGCGTCGCCGAGCTGCAGGCCGAGGCCAAGGCCTACCCCGCCAAGGTGTCGACCCTCGTCGACGACAACGTGGCCGTGGCCAACGCGACGTACGCCGAGCTGGTCAAGCGCGGCGAGTCCCTCGTGGGCCGCATCCGCCGCCAGGAGTCGACCACCACCACCGTGGCGTCGGCCCGGACCACCGTCTCGAAGGCGAAGACCACCGCGACCCAGGCCCGCAAGGCCGCCGACGCCACCGTCACCGCCGCCGACAAGGTCGCCGCCACCAAGGCTGCCCCCAAGCCCCCCGCGAAGCCCGCCGCGAAGAAGGCCGCCCAGAAGTCGGCTGCCACGAAGGCGTCGGCCACGACCGCGCGCAAGAGCGCCGCGAGGAAGACGACCGCGGCCCAGAGCAGCGCCAAGGCCACCGGCACCGCCGCCACGAAGACCGCCGCCAGCGCCGTCAAGGCCGCCGCGGACGCCGCCGAGAAGGTCGGCGACTGAAGAGACGTCGAGGCTGACCCCGGTCAGCTCGCGCTGTTCTAGGAGAAGGGCCCCGTCCACGTCGGACGGGGCCCTTCGTCTCGTCGCCTACGCTGTGTCCTGTGAACATCTACGAGCTCCAGGGCACGCTGTTCCTCGTCGTGCTCGTGGTGCTGCTCGCGATCAAGGGCTTCGCGTTCATCAACTCGCTGACCTACTCCGCCGAGGCCTACGACGCGGCCGGCAAGCTGACCAAGACCGCGTGGTGCGCGATCACGGGCCTCGGCTTCGCCGCGCAGCTGATCCTGCTGGGCTCGCCGCTCAACATCATCAGCCTGGCGTTCACCATCGCCGCGCTGGTCTACCTCGCCGACGTCCGTCCCGCCCTGCGAGAGGTGACGTCCCACCGCAGGTGAGTGGCGGTCACCCCAGGTAGCGGTCCAGCGCTGCCAGTGCGTCCTCGGGCTCGAAGCCGGTCGCGCGGATCTTCTCCAGCGAGAGCGCCGAGTTGAGGGGCCGGGGGGCGAACGGGTTGCCCTGGGCGAGCACGCCCTCGGCGTACGCCTCCGTGGTCGTCCCCGACACGTCGTCGGCGCTGCGACCCGAGCGCTCGAAGACCGCCTGCGCGATCTCGCGCCACGACATGGGTGCCCCGCCGTTGGAGAGGTTGTAGGTCCCGAACGGCGCACCGGTCTCGAGGAGGTGGCGGGTGCCCCGCACCAGCTCCTCGGTGAACGTCAGCCGCCCGACCTGGTCGTCGACCACGCTGGGGGAGACGCCCTTCTCGGCCAGCGCCCGCATCGTGCGGACGAAGTTCTTGCCCTCCCCGATCACCCATGAGGTGCGCAGGAGGTAGTGGCGCGGGGCCAGGCCGACCGCGAGGTCGCCGGCCGCCTTGGACTGGGCGTAGACCCCGAGCGGCGAGAGCGGCTCGTCCTCCCTGTGGCCCGGGTCGAGCGGTGCGGTGCCGTCGAAGACGTAGTCGGAGGAGTAGTGCACGAGCGTGAAGCCGTGCTCGCGGGCCAGGCCGGCCAGCGTCGCGGGACCGGTGGCGTTCGCCGACCAGGAGGCGACCCGGCCCTCGGAGGTCTCGGCCGCGTCGACGGCGGTGTACGCCGCGGCGTTGAGCACGACGGCGTACTCGTGCCACGGCCACGCCGAGACGGCCGCTGCGTCGGCGAGGTCGAGCTGGGAGACGCCCTCGCCGGGGAACAGGTCGACCCGGTCGGCGTCGGGGTGCGCGGCGTGCAGCGCGCGACCGAGCTGGCCGAGGGCCCCGACGATCAGCACCTTCTTGGGCGCGATGGCCGTGGCCGGGTCGAGGCGGGGGTTGTTCTGGTCCTTCTCGCTGATGATCGCCTCGGCCAGCGGGATCGGCCAGTCGATGGCCACCGTCGGGTCGTCCAGGGCGAGCGCGGGGTAGGCGATGCCGGGGCGCCAGTGCTCGTTGACGAGGTAGGTGTAGGCCGTGGCGTCCTCGAGCGTCTGGTAGCTGTTGCCGACGCCGCGCGGAACGAACACGGCGACGGAGGTGTCCATCTCCAGCGTGAAGGTCGCGCCGAAGGTCTCGCCCTGCCGCATGTCGACCCACGCGCCGAAGATGCGTCCGGTCGCCAGCGAGATGAACTTGTCCCACGGCTCGGTGTGGATGCCCCGGGTGACGCCACGGTCGCTGTTGAACGACACGTTGTTCTGCACCGGACCGAAGTCGGGCAGCCCGACGGCGAGCATCTTCTCGCGCTGCCAGTTCTCCTTGAAGAACCCGCGGTCGTCGTCGCGTCGGTCGAGCCGGACGACGACGAGGCCCGGGATCGCCGTCTTCTCCAGACGGGGCAGTGTCTCGGGGGAGGGGAGGCTCACTGGCCCTTCTCCGCGTACTTGGCCTCGGTCGCGTCCTTGTGGGGGCGCCACCAGTCCTCGTGCTCCTGGTACCACGCGATGGTGTCGGCGAGGCCGGACTCGAAGTCCTGGAACTTCGGTGCCCAGCCGAGCTCTTGGCGGAGCTTGCCCGACTCGATCGCGTAGCGCAGGTCGTGGCCGGCGCGGTCGTTGACGTGGTCGAAGTCGTCCTCGGGACGGCCCATCAGCTTGAGGATCAGGCGCACCACCTCGAGGTTGTTCTTCTCGCCGTCGGCGCCGATGAGGTAGGTCTCGCCGACGCGGCCCTGCTCGAGGATCCGCAGCACCGCGGAGGAGTGGTCGTCGGCGTGGATCCAGTCGCGGACGTTCTCGCCCGAGCCGTAGAGCTTGGGGCGGACGCCGTCGATGACGTTGGTGATCTGGCGCGGGATGAACTTCTCGATGTGCTGCCAGGGACCGTAGTTGTTGGAGCAGTTCGAGACGGTGGCCCGGACGCCGAAGCTGCGGACCCAGGCGCGGACGAGGTGGTCCGAGCCGGCCTTCGAGGCGGAGTAGGGGGAGGACGGGTTGTAGGGGGTGTCCTCGGTGAAGCGCTTGGGGTCGTCGAGCTCGAGGTCGCCGTAGACCTCGTCCGTCGACACGTGGTGCAGGCGCCGGTCGTGCCGGCGGACCGCCTCGAGGATCGTGTAGGTCCCGAGGATGTTGGTCCGGATGAACGGGCTCGGGTCGTGGAGCGAGTTGTCGTTGTGCGACTCCGCCGCGAAGTGCACGACCGCGTCGTGCTCGGCGACGAGGGGGTCGACGACCTCGGCCTCGGCGATGTCACCGACGACGAGCTCGACCCGGTCCTCCGGCAGCCCGGCGAGCGCCTCGCGGCTGGCGGCGTAGGTGAGCTTGTCCAGCACGGTCACGCGCAGGTCGGTGTGGGCGATGACGTGGTGCACGAAGTTCGAGCCGATGAACCCCGCGCCGCCGGTCACAAGAAGGCGATCCATGCGCGGGAGTCTAGGGGGAGCCGACCGGTTCAGGAGGAGGAGGCCGAGCCGGTGATGCTGAAGCGGGGCTGCTCCACCAGCGCCGGCACCTCGTACGACGCCCGGCCCCGCCCGGCCCGCGTCCAGCCCTCGGGCAGGTCGTCCACGCGGTAGCCCTCGGGCCACTGCACCGAGACCGCGAGCGACTGCGGGACGACCATGCCCTGCGGGGTCGCGTCGAGCCGGTAGGTCAGCGTGCCGTCACCGGGGGCGTCCGCGGCGGCAGGGACGTCGTACTCCAGGACCGCCTCGCGCGTCTCGCCCGGCGGCAGGACCAGGCGCAGCAGCTTGTAGGGGCGCCCGAAGTAGTCGAAGACGTCGGTGCCCTGGGGCTTGCCGGCGGCCGTGGCGCTGGTGACCTCGGCGCCCTGGGGCAGGAAGACGCCGAGCGTCATCCCGTTCCAGCGCGTGGCGTAGGTGCCGCGGCGCGGGTCGGCGAACGCCTGCGCATAGGGCGGGGAGTCGTTGTGGACCGAGATGGTGAGCCGGACCCTGGCCGAGCCGTCCTCGCGCAGGACGACCCGGCTGCTCACGCTGCGACGCTGCCAGTAGTCGGCCTTGCTGGCGTTGGTGTTCTGGTTGAAGACGGCGAGGTAGTCGTGGCTGGTGTCGGAGAGGTCGCCGGACAGCCCGACCTCGGCCACGGCGGCCTGGAGGTCGGGGTCGCGCATCCACATCGCGAAGTGACGTCCGCGGGCCGAGTCGCGCAGGGACTCGATCTTCTCGATGCCGTTGCCGGGCTCGAAGAGCCGCTCGGCGAACACCGGCACGATGGCCCGGTTGAGGTCGTGGCGCGCCTCGTTGTCGGGGAAGGCGTCGTAGTCGCCGACCATCTTCTGGGTGAAGTTGGAGGCGTCGAGCCGGCCGTAGGTCGGCGCCTCGACCGGTCCGGTGATCCGCAGCATGTCGGCCAGCGCGACGACGTCGACCGCGACGAGCCCGTCGACCTCCTGGCCGGTGCGCCGCTCCCAGCCGCGCAGGAGCGTCTCGCCCGAGACCGACCAGTCGGGGGCGAAGGTCGAGGTGGACAGGCGCAGCTTGCCGTCGTGGAACGGGTTGCCCTCGACCTTCTCCCACCGGCCGACGCGGTAGAGGTCGGGGTCGGAGGTGTCGCGGGCCTTGCCCATCTCGAGCCGGCCGTCCGAGACGTTCATCGGCGCGAGCGTCAGCGCGGCACCGCCGGAGAAGCGCTGCTCGCTCGGGTTGAGCAGGGCGAGCAGGAAGGTCTGGTCGCCCTCGGCGCCGAAGAGCCGGGGCAGCACGTCGGCCAGCGGCTTGGCGCGCCTCGCGCCGGACGCGAGGGGGGCGACGGTCGTGGCCGCCTCGTCGCGGGCCTCGGCCAGCCGGGTGCCCACGCCGAGGGCGGAGTCCCCGACCTCGCCGAGCTCGAGCTGGGCGGCGTCGAGGTGGACGCTCGCCTCGTCGACCGCGCCCACCACCTTCTCCAGCGTCGGCACGTCGACGGAGCGTTCGCCGAAGAGGGTGGCGTCCTTGCCGTTGACCGCCGGCCACGTCGCGACGGCGACCTCGGCCGCCGTGGTCAGGTGGTCGAGGGCGTTGCCGAGGTGGCGTACGTCGCCCACCGGCCGGCCCACGACGGGGACGAGGCTCCAGATGTCGCCGCCCACACCCTGCATCGCGTCCTGGACCTGGTCGGCGTGGCGCCGCGCGCTCTGCACGCTGGCCTCCGCCGCCGCCACGTCGCCCGCCGCGAGGGACGTGCGCGCCGCCTCGAGGTCCGTGCGGGCGCCCTCGGCGTGGCCCGGTGCCTTGAGGAAGGGGATGGCGAGCAGGGCCAGCCCGACGAGGAGGAGCAGGAGGCCACCGACGACCGTCGAGGGCCGGACCCGCCGGCGCGTCGACGTACGGCGGCTGGACGGCATGCGCCCATGGTGCCAAACCGCTGCGAACCCCGTGGCGCAACGGGAGGTCCGCGGACCCCTAGGGTGGTTGCATGCGCGGAATCATCCTGGCCGGTGGCACCGGCTCCCGACTGCACCCGATCACGCAGGGCATCAGCAAGCAGCTGGTGCCGGTCTACGACAAGCCGATGATCTACTACCCGCTCTCCACGCTGATGCTCGCGGGCATCCGGGACATCCTCATCATCACCACGCCCCACGAGGCCGAGGGCTTCCACCGGCTGCTCGGCGACGGGTCGCAGTTCGGGATCGACCTCACGTTCGCCGTCCAGCCGAGCCCCGACGGGCTCGCGCAGGCCTTCATCATCGGGGCCGACCACATCGGCGGCGAGCGGTCCGCGCTCGTGCTCGGTGACAACATCTTCTACGGCTCGGGACTCGGCTCGCAGCTGCTGCGCTTCAAGGACCTCGACGGCGCGGCCGTCTTCGGCTACCACGTCGCCGACCCCCGCGCCTACGGCGTCGTCGAGTTCGACGACCAGGGCCGTGCGCTGTCGCTGGAGGAGAAGCCGGAGCACCCGAAGAGCGACTACGCCGTCCCGGGGCTCTACTTCTACGACAACGACGTGGTGGAGTACGCCGCCGAGCTGGAGCCGTCGGCGCGCGGCGAGCTGGAGATCACCGACCTCAACCGTCGCTACCTCGAGGAGGGGCGCCTGCACGTGGAGGTGCTGCCCCGCGGCACCGCCTGGCTCGACACCGGCACCTTCGACTCGCTCAACGACGCCTCCAACTTCGTGCGGACCATCGAGGGCCGACAGGGCTTCAAGGTCGGCGCGCCGGAGGAGGTCGCCTGGCGGATGGGGTTCCTGTCCGACGACGAGCTGCTCGAGCGCGCCGAGCCGCTGCGCAAGAGCGGCTACGGGGAGTACCTCCGGGGGTTGCTGCAGCACGGGTGAGGGCTGGCCCGCGCTGGCTCTGGGCCGCGCTGGCTCTGGGCCGCGCTCGCTCTGGAGTCCCCGGATATCCGGTGACCGCCGTGGTTGCAGGTAGAGATCTCGACCGACAAGTACGGAACTCGGGTGCACACCTCAGCGGAGGTCGGCGGCCACCATCCGGGCCACCAGCTCCTCGAAGGCCACCGTGGGCTCCCAGCCGAGCTCGTCGCGCAGCTTCGAGGCGTCGCCCACGAGCTCGGTCGGGTCGGCGGGCCGGAAGAAGGCCGCGTCCTGGCGGACGAGGCGCTCCCAGTCGCTGATCCCCGCGGCCGCGAAGGCGGCGGCGACGAAGTCGCGCACCGAGTGCGCGCGGCCGGTGGCCACGACGTAGTCGGCCGGCTCGTCGGCGCGGGCGGCCCGCACCATCGCGTCGACGTAGTCCGGCGCCCACCCCCAGTCGCGGCGGGCGTCGAGGTTGCCGAGCACCAGCTCGTCGGCCTCGCCGCGGGCGATCGCGGCGACCGTCGAGGTGATCTTGCGGGTCACGAACCGCTCGGCGCGACGCGGCGACTCGTGGTTGTAGAGGATCGCGCTCGAGACGTGGAGGTCGCGCTGGCGGAAGACGTGGGCCGACAGGTGCGCGAACGCCTTCGCGGCGCCGTACGGGTTCACCGGCCGGATCGCGGTCGACTCGGTCTGCGGGCTGGCGGCGGGCTCGCCGAAGATCTCGGCGCTCGAGGCCTGCACGAGTCGTACGCCGTCGAGGTGGCGGACCGACTCCATGAGGGCGACGGCGGCCTGCCCGTTGACGTGGGCCGTGCGGTCGGGCTCGTCCCACGACTGCGCCACGGAGCTGATCGCGGCGAGGTTGTAGACCTCCTGCGGCGCGACGTCGAGGACGAGCCGGCGGGTCCCGGCGAGGTCGCCGAGGTCGCCGGTGTGCAGCACCACCTCGTCGGGGCAGTGCGGGGGGTGCCCGTCGGCGGAGTAGACGAGGGCGTGGACCTCCACGCCCTCGCCCACCAGGCGCTCAGCGAGGTAGGTGCCGTCCTGGCCGCCGATCCCCGTGACGAACGCGCGAGCGGTCACCAGCCCGCCTTGACCGCCGCGATGTCGCTGTCGACCATCATCGCCACGAGCTCGGGGAAGGACACGGTCGGCGTCCAGCCGAGCTGCTCCCTGGCCTTCGAGGCGTCGCCGATGAGGAGCTCGACCTCGGCCGGGCGCATGAAGCGCGGGTCCTGGGTGACGTGCTCGGACCAGTCGTCGACGCCGACGTGCGCGAAGGCCAGGTCGAGGAAGTCGCGGATGGAGTGGGTCTCGCCGGTGGCGATGACGTAGTCGTCGGCCTCGTCCTGCTGCAGCATCCGCCACATCGCCTCGACGTAGTCGCCGGCGTAGCCCCAGTCGCGCTGCGCGTCGAGGTTGCCGAGCGCCATCGTCTTCTGCTGGCCGAGGTGGATGCGGGCCACCGCCTGGCTGATCTTGCGGGTCACGAACTCAGGGCCGCGGCGCGGCGACTCGTGGTTGAACAGGATCCCCGAGGAGGCGTGCATGCCGTAGGACTCGCGGTAGTTGATGGTCATGTAGTGGCCGTAGACCTTGCTCACGCCGTAGGGCGAGCGCGGCCACAGCAGGGTGGTCTCCTTCTGCGGGACCTCCTGCACCTTGCCGAACATCTCCGAGCTCGACGCCTGGTAGAACCGGATGCTGCCGGGCTCGTCGCCGGCGTGGAGCCGGACGGCCTCGAGCATGTTGAGCACGCCCATGCCGGTCACGTCGCTGGTGACGAACGCGTTCTCCCAGGAGTAGGCGACGAACGAGATCGCGCCGAGGTTGTAGACCTCGTCGGGCTGCGAGTCGCGCATCGCCCGCATCAGGCTGGACAGGTCGGTCAGGTCGCCGTTGTGCAGCTCGACGTCGGGAACCACCTTGGACACCAGCTCGCGCCGCGGGTTGTTCTGGCCGCGGATCAGGCCGTGGACGTCGTACCCCTTCTCGAGCAGCAGCTCGGCGAGGTAGAGGCCGTCCTGGCCGGTGATTCCGGTGATGAGAGCACTGGGCATGACGGGCATTCTGTCAGCCGCGTCGGTCGTTAGGGTGGGGTCATGAAGATCCTCGTCAGCGGCGGTGCCGGCTACATCGGCTCGCACACCGTCATCCAGCTCATCGCTGCCGGCCACGACGTCGTGATCGTCGACAACTTCAGCAACGCCAACCCGACCGTGCTCGGCCGCCTCGAGGCGTTGACCGGGACGAGCATCGCGGCGCACTCCTTCGACCTCACCGACCTCGACAAGACCGAGCACCTCTTCGCCACCGAGGACTTCGACGGCGTCATCCACTTCGCCGGGCACAAGGCCGTCGGCGAGAGCGTGGAGAAGCCGCTCGACTACTACGAGAACAACCTCGGCTCGACCTTCTCCCTCGTCCGCGCGATGCAGCGCTACGACGTCGACAAGATGGTGTTCTCGAGCAGCGCCACCGTCTACGGCGAGGAGCAGGCGGGCGCGACCGAGGACCGGCGCACCTACGCCACCAACCCCTACGGCTGGACCAAGGTGATGCAGGAGCAGATCCTGCGCGACGTGGCGGTGGCGGCGCCGCAGATGCGCTTCGCGCTGCTGCGCTACTTCAACCCGGTCGGCGCCCATCCCTCCGGCACCATCGGCGAGGACCCCTCGGGCATCCCCAACAACCTCGTGCCGTTCATCGCGCAGGTCGCCGTCGGCAAGCGCGACCGGCTGCTGGTCTTCGGCGACGACTACGACACCGTCGACGGCACCGGCGTGCGCGACTACATCCACGTCGAGGACCTCGCTGCCGGGCACATCGCGGCGCTGGAGGCGCTCGAGCGCTCCGACGTCGCGGTGCACACCTGGAACCTCGGCTCCGGCCGGGGCACCAGCGTGCTGGAGATGCTGCGCGCCTTCGAGAAGGCCGTCGGCCGGCCGATCCCCTACGAGATCGTGCCGCGCCGGGCCGGCGACATCGCCACGTCCTACGCCGACCCCTCCAAGGCCAACGCCGAGCTGGGGTGGAGCACGAAGAAGACGATCGAGGACATGTGCGAGGACGTCTGGCGCTGGCAGTCGCAGAACCCGCAGGGCTTCGCCGGCTGACCCGCTCGGCCCGTCAGCGGACCTCGAGCTCCGCGAGGGCCTTGAGGACCACGCGCAGGTGGGCCACCTCGTGGGTGCGCAGCAGGTGCGTGCCGCCGATGCCGGCGAACGTGCCGTAGAACCCCTCGGCCTTGCGGAACTCGTCGCCGAAGATGTCGTAGGTGTGTGGCACCGCGTTGCACACCGGTACGCCGAGCGGGCGCAGGCGGAAGGTCTGCGCGAGCACCCGGGCCTGGTGGCGCGCGCGCGTCATGGGGTCGACGAGGTTGCCGTAGTAGAAGCCCATGCCGGGGTCGACGACGACCTTGTCGACGCCCGCGGCCCGGGCGCGCTCGACCCGCGGCGCGAAGTGGTCGAGCAGCACGGGCATCGGGTCGGCGTCGGGAGGGACGTCGGCGATCTCGCGCACGTTGGCCGTCTCGCCGAAGCACATCACGACCGCGGCGTCGTACTCCGCGGCCAGGGCGAGCATCGCCTCCTCGTGCTGGCGGCCGGTCATGTTGAGCACCCGGGCCCCCGCGTCGAGGCAGGCCCGGACCACGTCGGGCTCGTAGGTCTCCACCGAGACGACGACCTCCTGCGCGAGCTCCTTCACCGCAGGCACGAGGGTGGCGACCTGGTCGGCCGCGGACACGCGAGCGGCGCGCGCGTTGCTCGACTCGGCCCCGAGGTCGATCACCTCGGCGCCCTGGGCGGCCTGGACGCGGCCCATCCGCACGGCGTCGGCGGGGCTCGTGGCGACGCTCTCGCGGTAGGTCGAGTCGCGGGAGAGGTTGACGCAACCCATCAGCGTCACCGCCCCGTCGCCGATCGTGACGGGGCCGCGCGGGCCGTCCAGGATCACCGGTGCCACCGCGGCGTCCCACGCGTCGCCGTGCGCGTGGTGCAGGTCGGCGAGGTCGGCCAGTGTGATCACGGTGCAACAGTAGGCACGTGACCGAACACCTCGAGCTCGAGCGCCTCTCCGACCTGTCCGACGACCAGCTGGCGGAGGCGTACGCCCCGCCGGGCGGACCGTGGCTGCGGGTGAACTTCGTCAGCACGGTCGACGGCGCCGCCCAGGGGTCGGACGGGGTCAGCAAGAGCATCAACGACGACGCCGACAAGCGGGTCTTCGACGCCCTCCGCAGCCGAGCCGACTGCCTGGTCGTGGGCGCCGGCACGCTGCGCGCCGAGGGGTACGACGTCCCGCGGATCCCGCTGGTCGTCGTGAGCCGCTCCGCGGACGTGCCGCCGACGCTCGCCGACGCACCGCCCGGCCGGGTGCTGATGGCGACCGTGGCGAGCTCCGACGGCCTGGCGGCGGCGCGCGAGGCGCTGGGGGAGGACAACGTCATGGTGCTCGGCGAGGACCAGATCGACCTCGCCGCGCTCAAGGCCGGACTGGCGGCGCGGGGCTGGTCCGAGCAGCTGTGCGAGGGCGGGCCGTCGCTGTTCGCCGACCTGCTGGCCGCCGACGTCGTCGACGAGCTGTGCTGGACCGTCGTGCCGCGGCTCACCGGCGGCGACGCCGTACGGATGGCCACGGGTGCCGAGGTGGACACAGCGCTGCGTCCCGTCCTGCTGCTCGAGCAGGACGGGACGCTGCTGGGACGCTGGCTGGTGGAGCGGGACGCCTAGGCGGACCTCAGCCCAGGGCGTCGAGGAGCGTCTTGGAGAACGCGGGGATGTCGTCGGGGTTGCGGCTGGTGATGAGGTTGCCGTCGACGACGACCTCCTCGTCGACCCACTCGCCGCCGCTGTTGCGGATGTCGGTCTGCAGGCTCGGCCAGCTCGCGAGCCGCTTGCCCTGCACGCGGTCGGCCTCGATGAGGGTCCACGGTGCGTGGCAGATCGCGGCGACGGTCTTGCCGGAGTCGACGAAGTCGCGGATGAAGGCGACGGCCTCCTCGTCCATCCGCAGGGCGTCGGGGTTGGCGACGCCGCCGGGCAGGACGAGGGCGTCGTAGTCGGCCACCGCGACGTCGCTGACGCGGCGGTCGACGCGCTGCGTGCTCGACTTGTCGAGGTGCTGGAAGAGCTGCACCTCGCCCTCGTCGAGCGAGAGCAGCTCGGCGGTGTGGCCGGCGTCGACGACGGCCTGCCACGGCTTGGTGAGCTCGACCTCCTCGACACCCTCGGGAGCGGTCAGGAATGCGATGCGCTTGGACATGTCCTCCACCGTCGCTCGCCCACAGGGTCGGGGCAACACACAGAAGGGTGAGCCGGGCGCCGTCCGCCCGACGGGCGGCTGCGGGACGCGGTGCGGCGTTCGCTAGCGTCCGGGGGATGAGCGACCACGACGTCACCTCGCTGACCATCGCCGTGCTCGGCGGCACGGGACCGCAGGGTCGCGGGCTCGCGCGGCGCTTCGCCGCGGCCGGCCTCGAGGTCGTGCTCGGCTCGCGGGACGCGTCGCGGGCCGCAGACGCCGCCACGGCGCTGGCCGAGGTGGGTCGCGTCCGCGGGGCCAGCAACGCCGAGGCCGCCGCGGCCGGGGACGTCGTGCTGGTCGTGGTGCCCTGGGACGGTCACGAGGAGCTGCTGCGGTCACTCACCGAGGAGCTCGCGGGCAAGATCGTCGTCGACTGCGTCAACCCGCTCGGCTTCGACAAGCAGGGCGCGTACGCGCTCCCGGTCGAGGAGGGCTCGGCGACCCAGCAGGCCGCGGCGATCCTCACCGGCTCGACCGTCGTGGGTGCCTTCCACAACGTCAGCGCCGTGCTGCTCGAGGACCCGACGGTCGAGCGGGTCGACACCGACGTGCTCGTGCTCGGCGACGACCGCGAGGCCACCGACCTGGTGCAGGCGCTGGCGGACGTCGTACCCGGCATGCGGGGGATGTACGGCGGCCGGTTGCGCAACGCGCACCAGGTCGAGGCGCTGACCGCCAACCTGATCTCGATCAACCGGCGCTACAAGGCGCACGCCGGGGTGCGGGTCACCGACGTCTGACGCCGGACTGTGCACCCGAGTTGCGTGCTTGTCGGTCGAGATCTCCACCTGTAAGCACGGTGGTCACCGGATATCCGGGGACTCCAGACCCGGCGACGCAGCCAGGACCGGCGACCGCCCCGAGCCTCAGCCGATCCCGCCCGCGTTGTCCTTCGCGAGCGAGCGGGAGATCACCATCCGCTGGATCTGGTTGGTGCCCTCGAAGATCTGCATCACCTTGGCCTCGCGCATGTAGCGCTCGACCGGGAAGTCGCGGGTGTAGCCGTAGCCGCCGAGGACCTGGACGGCGTCCGTGGTGACCTTCATGGCGTTGTCGGTGGCGACCAGCTTGGCGATCGACGCTTCGCGGGAGAACGGCAGGCCGGCGTCCTTGAGGCGGGCGGCGTGCAGCATCGTCGCGCGGGCCGACACGACGGCCGCCTCCATGTCGGCGAGGACGAAGGCGAGGCCCTGGTGGTCGATGATCCGGGTGCCGAAGGTCTCCCGCTCACGTGCGTAGGCCACGGCCGCGTCGAGGGCGCCCTGGGCGAGACCGGTCGCGACCGCCGCGATGCCGAGCCGGCCTGAGTCGAGGCCCGCGAGGGCGATGCGCAGCCCCTCGCCCTCCGCGCCGAGCCGGCGCGAGGCGTCGACCCGGACGTCGTCGAACCGCATCGTCGCCGTGGCGGAGCCGGTCAGTCCCATCTTGCGCTCCGGCGGGTCGGCGGTGAGGCCCTCGGCCGAGGCCGGCACCAGGAAGCAGGAGATGCCTGCCCCCCGAGAAGCACCAGCGTCGTCGGAGGTGCGTGCCATCACCTTGTAGAAGTCGGCGTGCCCGCCGTGGGTGGTCCACGCCTTCGCGCCGTTGATGATGTAGGTGTCGCCGTCGCGGCGCGCGGTCGTCCGCATCGCGGCGGGGTCGGAGCCCGCGTGCGGCTCGGAGAGGCAGTACGCCCCCAGCAGCTCGCCGCCGAGCATGTCGGGGAGCCACTCGGCGCGCTGCTCGTCGGTGCCGAAGGACTCCAGGCCGAAGCAGGACAGCGCGTGGACCGACACGCCGACGCCGACGGACGCCCAGACCGCGCTGATCTCCTCCAGCACCTGCAGGTAGACCTCGTAGGGCTGGTCACCGCCGCCGTGCTCCTCGGGGTAGGGCAGCGAGAGCAGCCCGGCCCGGCCGAGCATCCGGAAGACGTCGCGGGGGAAGGTCTCGGTCGCCTCGGCCTCCGTCGAGCGCGACGCCAGCTCCTTGGTCGCGATCTCGCGGGTCAGGGCGAGCAGGTCGCGGGCCTCGTCGGTGGGCAGCTGGCGGCGAGCGGTCATGGCTCGCACGTTACTGCGATCACCCAGGCGGCCGGAGCAGGCCCTCGCCCGCCAGCACCTCGAGCGCGCCGGCAACCAGCCCGGCGGCCTCGGGGTGGGGGCCCCACAGCGCCTCCGCCTCCTGCACGAGCTCGTCGAGCGTGCGCGGCGTCTCGAGCGAGAGCCACGCCACGACGCCGAGGCCGGCCAGCACGTGGACCCGGTCCTCGACCATCAGCACCAGCTCGTCGTCGTACTCCACGGCGTCACGCCACGGGACGCGCGACCAGGCGCCGTCGGCGGGACCTGCGTCCGGGGTCCCCGGGTGGTGCAGGCGCGGCGGCGGCGGCTGGCCCTCGGCGTCGAGGAGGTCGACGAGGTCGTCGAGCCAGTCGGCGAGCTCGCGGTAGTGCAGCCCCCACACCCCGCCGCACGCGTCGATGGTGTCGGCGAGCCGCAGGACGGGGTGGTCGAGGAGGGTCAGCGAGGAGGTCTGCGCGACGATCTCGGCGATCGCGTGGGCGGGCGAGAGCGGCACGAGCCCGGCGTCGTCGTCGCCGCGGTGCAGCAGCACGATGCGGTGGAGGTACGACGCGACCGGTGGGCGCAGCAGGTCGAGGTCGTCGGGCGAGAGGGAGTGCTTGGCCAGCGGCACGTCGCGGTCGGTGATGACGGACAGCGGCTTGGGGTGGGGGTGGACGGTGAGCGTCTCGTCGACGGAGGTGGTCTCGTCGGAGAGGTAGCCCAGGCGCTGGGCGAGCAGCCGGACGGCGGTGGTCTTCCCGGCTCCGGACGGCCCGATCACGGCGAGCGTTCGGCCCTCCTCGTCGGCCACTGCTCCCGCGTGCAGGTTGATCCGGCGTCCCGCGGTGGCGTCGAGCGCGGCCAGCGTGACGCGCGAGGTGACCGCGTAGTCGTGGGCGACGTCGTCGTCGGTGTCGAGGTCCTCGAGGCCGACGACCGTCGCAGGCTCACGGGCGCTGAGGGCGCGGCTCCACTGGTGGCGCAGCCGGTCGACCGCCGCCCCGGTGACGGGGATGCCGACGGGCACGCCCATCGCCTCGACGACCACGTCGGGCACACGCGGCTCGGAGGTCACCGGTCCACTCTAGGGTGGGCGCGTGGGTGGGTGGCGCGACCGGCGCGTGCTGGTGGCACTCGGGTCGGCCTACCTCCTCGCCCTGGTCGTGCTCGTGGGCGGCCCGTGGGGGTGGCAGCTCAACCGGCTGACCGTCCGGCTCTACGCCTTCTTCCGCTACGAGTGGCCGGTCGCGCCGGACTGGGCGCAACCACACCACTACGGCGTGCTGCTCAACGTCGTCCTGTTCGTGCCGCTCGGCGTCGTCGCCGTGCTCGTGGCCCGCTGGCCGTGGTGGTGGGTGACGCTGGGGGCGGCGCTCGGGTCGGCGGCGATCGAGGTCGTGCAGTGGCTGTTCCTCGCCCGCGTCGGCGAGGTCGTCGACGTCGTCGCCAACACGGCCGGCGCGTTCGTGGGCGCGGTGGCGGTCACTCTTCTCGGACGACACCGATCACGACGAGCTGGTCGACGAGGTCCGCCACGTCCGCGCTGATGTCCTCCGCCCCGGCGCCCGACATCGCCGCCGCCGCGGCGGTCACCTCCTCCAGCGTGCCGCCCTCGGCGAGTGCCAGCCACACGACGCAGCCCGAGCCCTCGAGCAGGATCGGCATGCCCTTCGGCACGCGGGCGAGATAGGCCGTGGGGGCGTCGCCGCCGTCGAGGTCCTCCTGGCTGACCCACGCGACGTCGTCGGCGATCCGGTAGCGGTAGGTCACGCGCGCCTCACCCGCCTCGACACCTCGTCGACGGCCTTGCGGACGCGCACGCGCTGCCGGGCCCGGACCTCCTCGCGGGTCGGCGGCCGGCCGAGCTCCATGCGCAGGTGGTCGCGGTTGACCCGCATCGCGGCGGTCACGAGCGCCGCCTTGGCGCGGACGGTGGGAGCGGCGGCGAGCCGGGCGCGCCACTCGTCGAGCCTGCTGCCGCCGTGGAGGAAGTGGTGCCAGAGCGCGTACGTCGGGGCGCCGCGGTGCAGCTCGAGCTCGCCGATCCCGGCCGCGAGGGCGACCTCCGCGCCCAGTCGCGCGGCCAGGCGCCGTACGTCGTCCTGCTCACCGGGCGTCGCGGCCCCCCATGCGTGGTCGACGTCGCTGGTCCCACCCGATCGCGCGGAGTGCAGCACCAGCACCAGCCGCTGGGCCGTCGGGTCGGGGACCGCACAGGGCCAGTGGGCGATCGCGTGCGGCTGCGAGTCGCGGGCCAGCACGTCGAAGGCCTCCTCCGCGTCGAGCGTCACCCCCGGCCAGCTGACGTGCACGTCGACCCAGCCCCAGTCGTCGTGCCACCAGTTGGCCGCGTGGGCGAACACCGAGCCGGTGGAGAAGTCGGTGCGCTGCTCGAACCCGACGGACTCCAGCGCGGTCACCAGCCGGTCCAGGTGGCTGGGCCGGACCAGCACGTCCACGTCGCTGGACTTGCGGCCCTCGGCGCGCAGGCCGGGGAGGACGGCCGGGCCCTTGAGGTGGAGCAGGTCGACCCGGTGGTCGTCAGCGAGCTTCTGGACGACGGCGTGGGCGAGGTGGACGCGGGCCGCGATGGGCGCGTGGCGGCCCTCTGCGTCCTCGCTCATGGACCCCATGGTGCCAGCCGACCCCGGCGCCGTCTCGGCGAATCGGGTCGGCCCGGGCGGCACACGGCCTAGACTCGCGGCCATGACGTTCGGGGACTTCGTACGGCTGAGCCGCGCCTACGTGTGGGTGCTGATCGGCTGCACGATCCTCGGAGCGCTCCTGATGATCGCCAAGACGACCCGCGAGCCGGTGCTCTACTCGGCCACCTCGTCGGGCCTGGTCCGCGTCGGCGAGGCGACCACCGCCGGCGAGGAGCAGGGCAACTCGCAGCTCGCCGAGGACAAGGCCACCCTCTACGCGTTCCTCGTCTCCACGATGCCCGTGGCGGAGCAGGTCGTCGAGGACCTGGGCCTCGACGTGCCCCCGGAGGCGATCGCGGGTCGCTTCTCCGCCTCGGTCGACGCCACCGTGAACGCCCTGACGGTGAGCGCCATCGGCAGCACGCCGGAGGAGGCGCGCGACCTGGCCAACGCGGTCGTCGACGCCGTGGTCGTCGTCGCGCAGGAGATCGAGACCGGGGAGGCCAACCCGAAGGAGGCGCCCCTCACGCGGATCGTGCCGCTCCAGCCCGCGCAGCTGCCCGGCGCGCCGTTCACCCCCGACTACCGCAACGCGGCGATGAAGGGCGCGATCGGCGGCCTCGGGCTGGCCTACGCGGTGCTCATCGGGCGGCGCCTGATCGACCGTCGGATCCGCTCGGCCAAGCACGTGGAGGAGGCCACCGGCGCCGCCGTGCTCGGGATCATCCCCCAGGAGGAGTCGCTCGGTCGCGCCCACCGCGGCGTCCGTGGCGACCTGGGGCGTGCGGCCGAGTCGTTCCGCCAGCTGCGCACCAACCTGCGCTTCGTCGACGTCGACAACGAGCCGCGCCGCATCGTGGTGACCTCCGCGCTCGCCGGTGAGGGCAAGTCCACCGTCGCGGCCAACGTGGCCCGGCTCGTGGCGCAGGCGGGCACTCCCGTCCTGCTCGTCGACGCCGACCTGCGCCGGCCCACGCTGGCGACGACGTTCGAGATCGACGGGGCCGTGGGCCTCACCCAGGCGCTGGCCGGCGACGTCGATGTGCGGGACGTGATCGTCGACTCGGGCATGGCCAACCTCAGCCTGCTCGCCGCCGGCCGGATCCCGCCCAACCCCAGCGAGCTGCTCGGCTCGCTGCGGATGAAGCAGTTCATCGACGACCTGTCCCACGACTACCTCGTCATCCTCGACGCGCCGCCGCTCCTGCCCGTCACGGACGCCGGCCTGCTGTCGGCGTTCTGCGACGGTGCCCTTCTCGTGCAGGCGGCCGGCAAGACCCAGATCGAGCAGAGCCAGCAGTGCCGCCGCATCCTCGACCAGGTCGGCAGCCGCCTCCTCGGCGTGGTGCTCAACAAGGCGCCGGTCAAGGGTGCGGCCGCGATCGCCTACGGCGGCGGCTACGGCAGCTACGGGGGCTACGGCGGCTACAAGGCCGAGCAGGCCTCGCGCGAGGCGTACTCGACCGCGGGCAAGGGCCGGCGCCGCAAGCCGCTCAAGGTCGGCAGGTCCTGAGCGCTCGCGGTCGTCGGTGTCGGCTCAGTACGCGCCGCGGCTGGCCAGCACGGCGGTGACCGTGCGGGCGAGGATCAGCAGGTCCTGCACCATCGACCAGTTGTCGACGTAGTAGAGGTCCAGCCGCACCGTGTCCTCCCACGAGAGGTCGGAACGGCCGGAGACCTGCCAGAGCCCGGTCATCCCCGGGAGCACGTTGAGCCGGCGCAGCATGTCGTCCTCGTACTGCTCGACCTCGGACGGCAGCGGCGGTCGTGGGCCGACGAGGCTCATCTCGCCGCGGACGACGTTCCACAGCTGGGGGAGCTCGTCGAGCGAGAACCGGCGGATGAACCGGCCCGGCCGGGTCACGCGCGGGTCCTCGGCACTCTTGAACAGGACGTGGTCGCGGGCCTCGAGCTCGGCGAGGCGCTCCTCGGCGTCGACGGACATCGAGCGCAGCTTGAGGCAGGTGAACTCCGCCCCGTCGCGGCCGACGCGGGTCTGGCGGAAGAGGGCCGGGCCGCCGTCGTGCCGCTTCACCCAGATCATGAGGAACGCCAGGACCGGCCAGGTCAGGGCGAGGATCGAGAGTGCTCCCACCACGTCGAAGGCCCGCTTGGCGTCGTTGGTGGCCAGCTGCGAGCGCGAGCGGCCCAGGTGCATGAGCGGCAGGCCGGCGACCGGTCGGATGCGGACCCGCTCGCTGGAGACGTCGGTGACGTTGGGCGCGACGATGATCTGCACGTGGGCGTGGTCCTCGAGGTCCCACGCCAGCCGCCGCAGCTGGGTCGAGGAGCTCACCGCCCCCGCGGTGAAGAAGACGATGTCGGGGGAGACCTCGTCGACGACCGCGCGGACCTCCTCGCTCAGCCCGAGCACGGGGATGCCGGCGGAGGTCATCTGCAGCCCGGCGTAGTCGCTCGGGACGAGGCAGCCCATCACCTGGTAGCCCAACCAGGACTCGCGCTCGAGCACGGTCGAGATCTCGCCGATGTAGCCGGGGGTGCCCACCAGCAGCACCCGCTCGTTGAAGTGGCCGGCCCGGCGCAGGCGCTGGATGGTGCGCCGGGAGAACAGCCGTCCGACGAGCAGGAGGAGCACGCCGATCGGGAAGTAGAGGACGAAGAAGCCGCGGGACAGCGGGTACTGCATGAGGAACGCCATCGTGGCGACGAGGGCCGCGGTGAAGAAGGACGCGTTGACGACGAGCTTGAACTCCTCGGTGCCGGCGCCGAAGACGTGCCGCTCGTAGGTGCCGAAGAAGGCGAGCATCACCAGCCACGTGGCGATGAAGAAGACGCTGGCGAGCGCCGTGTTCTGCAGGACGTCTCCCGCGGTGTCGAAGACGGACAGAGTCAGCCGGAAGCGGATGGCGAGGATCGTCGCCGCGGTGATCATCAGCAGGTCCACCGCGCCGATCAGCCAGGGGAGCAGGCGGATGCCGTCGGGACGCACGTCAGGTCGTTCCTTCCCCGAGAGCGATCGATCGGATCCTGTCGATGAACCGGGCCTCGCCGAACTCCTCGGCCCGCGCCCGCAGTCTGTCAGCGTCCCAGCCGTGCGCGTCGGACGTCGTGAGGGCAGCGGCGATCTCCTCGGGCTCGGGCCGGTCGAAGAACAGCCCGGTCTCACCCTCGAGGACGGTCTCGAGGAACCCGCCGCCGCGCAGCGCGACCGCCGGCACCCCGAAGGCGGCGGCCTCGAGCGGGGCGAGGCCGAAGTCCTCGTGGCTCGCCGCGACCAGCACGCCGGCGCCGCCGTACACCGCGCGCAGCTGCGCATCGCTGAGCCCGCCGAACAGCCGCACGTTGTCGGGCATGGTCGCCCGCAGCCGGGCCTCCTCGGGTCCGCGGCCGACGACGACGAGGCGTCGTCCGGTGCCGCGCACCGCCTCGATCACCGCGTCGACGTTCTTGTAGGGCAGGAGCCGCGAGACCACCAGTGCGTAGCCGGGGTCCCAGTCGGCGAGGTCGGGCACCGGTTCACGGGGGGCGGAGGCGTCCATGCCGTGCGGGGGCGGCAGCAGCTCGGCCTCGCGGCCGTACGTCGTCCGGATGCGCCGTTGCACGACGCGGCTGTTGGCGAGGTAGACGTCGACCTGGCCGGCCTGGTGCCGGTCCCACCGCTTGAGGATGGGGCGCATCGCCAGCAGCGGCGGTCCGAGCGGCGAGCGCCACGCGGCCCCGCCGAGGTACTCGTCGGTCTGGTAGAGCCAGCGCGCCGGGTTGTGGCAGTAGACGACCGTGCGTGTCCTGCCTCCTGTGTCGAAGCCGTGCGCCCAGCCGCTGCTCGAGGCGACCACCACGTCGGCGTCGATGCGCATCCGGGACGCCGCCGGCGCCAGCAGGGGCAGCGCGAGCCGGTGGTCGCGGCGCAGCGCCCCGATGCGGTTGAGCGCCGAGGTGCGCACCTCGGCCTGGCGGAACTCCGGGTAGGTCCCCTCGGGGTCGTAGAGCGTGGTGTGCACGGCGGCCTCGGGGAAGGCCTTCATCAACGTGAGGACGACGCGCTCGGCGCCGCCGCGCTGGGTGAGGTAGTCGTGGGCGATCGCCACTCTCGGCCGACTCATCCCACCCCCAGCTCCGCCAACAGTCGCGCCACCCGCAGGCGGCCCGCCTCCGGTGAGTAGTGCACTTCCCAACGTCGGCGCGCCGCATGCGTCACGGCGTCGACCTCCTCCGGGCCGGCGGCGAGCGCGAGGCCGACCACCCGCGACAGGTCCGCTTCGTCGCCCGCGCGGGCCACCCACGGGTGGTCCGGACCCGCGACCTCGGGGAGCGCGCCTGCGTCGGAGATCACGAAGGGGACCCCGGCCGCCATCGCCTCGGCAACGACGAGGCCGAAGGACTCCGCGACGCGGCTCGGGAAGACAGCCACGTCGACCTCGGCGAAGAACGTCCCCGGTGCGACGCGGCCCAGTCGGCGTACGCGCTCGTGGCCCAGCGCGGTCAGCGCAGCGGCCACCGGGGTCCGCTGCTCCGCCGGCACCCAGCGGTCGTCGCCGGCCACGACCAGCTCGGTGCCGGCGAGGGCCGGTGCGGCGAGTGCCCGGGCGACCAGGTCGGCGCCCTTGTCGGTCGCGAGCCGTCCCATGAAGCCCACCCGGCGCCGTGCGGACGGACGCTCCAGGAGGTCGACGTCGTCCGTCCAGTTGGCGCACACCTCGGCGCCACGGACGGCCGCGGCGAGGAACGCCGACGGGACGAGGAGCCGCTCACTGCCGCGCCTCGCCACGGACAGCGCCGCCCACTGGGGGCGCGAGCGCGGCAGCTGGTGGAGGTGGACGACGCGACGACCATGGCCCGCGGTGGCGAGGGCGGGCACGAGCCCGTGGCACCACAGCAGCCCGTCCCGCTCGTCGCGGTCCCAGGCACGCAGTCGCCGGAGGTGGTCGCGGCGCCCGTCCGCCCGGATGGCCACCACGTCGGCACCCACCCGGGAGGCGGCGTCGAGGACGTCCGTGGGTGCGTCCGGAGCCACCACGGTGACGGCTCGGCCCAGGTCGACGAGGGCGGCGGCGGTCCGGACGAGCACCTGCTCCCCGCCGCCGAGGTCGGGATTGTTGGCGGCGAGGTGGATCCGCTCAACCATCGGCGGAGACCTCGGGCGCGGCCCGGAGCGCCTGGCCCAGGGCAAAGCCGACGGCGATGGCCATCGGGGTGTCGAGCAGGACCTCGCCGAGCGTCACGGCCATGACGGCGACGGCGATGATCGCCGCCTGCGCGCCGGCGGCTGCGAGGTCCCCGGCGCGGGCCTGCCGGGAGAGTCGGAGGAAGGCGAGCACCATGAGGGCGAGCACGAGCACCAGCGCGCCCCAGCCGCCCTCCTGGCGGGTGGCGAGGTAGCTGTTGTGGAAGAAGAACTCGAGGTCGCGGATGTTGACCGTCGCGGTGCCCGGGCCGTTGCCGTACCACGGGGCCGCGGCGAGCTCGACGCGCTCCTGGGCGACGATCCGGTCGCGGAGGGCGTCGCTGCCCGACCGGTCGGAGAACGGGCCGAAGGTCGTCAGGCCCTGGGGGATGTTGTCGACGAGCCACACCAGCCCGAAGGCCATCGCGGCACCGCCGGCGGCGCCCAACCGCCGCCCGAGCAGCACCCAGACGATGGCGAAGGCGCCGGCCAGGAGCCCGGTGCGCGAGTAGCTCAGCACCAGCCCGGCGACGACGGGCACCGCCACGGCGAGACGCACCTTCCAGCGGTCGTCGCAGAAGAAGACGGCGAGGACGCCGAGCACGGCGATGAAGTAGGCCCCGGCGTTGGGGTCGCCGAGGTAGCCCGTGAGGCGCCCTGGGTAGTAGTCGCCGCCGATCCCGACGACCGCCAGGGCCATGACCGCCACCAGGCCGGTCGCCAGCCCGGCCCCCGCCGAGCGCAGCGACACCCGGCCGGTGCTGAAGGCCCAGACCAGCCCGGCGAGGATCGCGACGTGGCCCATCCGCCGCGTCCAGTCGACCTGGTTGACCACGCCGGAGTAGAGCAGCAGCCCGAACAGCGCTGCGAGGACGAGCACGACCGCCGCCGGGATCCGCGCCCCGCCGCGCGCCGGACGCAGCAGGCACAGGCCGATCAGGGCGGCCATGGTGAGCTCGTTGAGCGGGAAGCCGGCGACCTCGACGGTGCGCAGCGGCAGGGACGCCATCAGCGCGAAGTCGGTGATCCGGATCTCCCGGTCCGCCTCGTCGGCGCGCTCGACCGTCTTGTCCGGAAGGTTCCACGGCGAGTCGATGCGGGCCATCAGCGGGCTCCCGTCGAGGCGTACGCCTCCGCGATCCGCTCGCACATGTCGGCCACCGTGGGCCAGCCGGTCAGCCGCGGACGTGCGTCGAGGTCCTGGCCCTGCACGGCCAGCGACGTGGCGACCGCACGGGCGTCATCGGCCTCGACCAGCGAGGTGCGCGGCAGGATCTCCGGGTTGCCGCCGACGTCGCTCGCGACGACGCCCATGCCGCGGACCGCGGCGTCGAGCAGGGCGTAGGAGCAGTTCTCCCAGACCGACAGCATCGCCAGCACGTCGTGGTCGGCCATCGCCGCGTCGGGGTCGACGAAGCCCGGCATGTCGACCGCGTCCGCGAGGCCGAGCGCCTCGACGCGGGCCCGGAGCGCGGGCTCCTCCGGCCCCGTCCCGGCCAGCGTCAACGTGGCCTCCTGGTGCGAGGCGCGCAGCTCGGCGAACCCGTCGAGCAGGGCCGCCAGTCGCTTCTCCGGCGCCAGCCGCGCCAGCGAGAGGACGCGGAGCCCGGGCCTCGGTGCCGCCAGCGCAGCGTCCACCCGGTCGACGCCGTTGGGCACCACGGTCACGGGCACCCGGGGCCGCCACTTCTCGCGCATGGCGTCGGCGGTCGCCGCGCTCACGGCGATCGCAGCGTCGAAGCGGCGGAGGCGGGCGGCGTGCGCCGTCGCCATCACGCGGGCCTTGGCGGTGGAGTGGTGGTAGACGACGTCGTCGCGCGCGATGCCGTGCTCGGTGGTCACCAGCCGTGGACGCCGGCCCGCGGCCAGCGCCACGACGATGTCGGCGTAGGAGAGGTGGCTGTGCACCACGGCCGGACGCTCACGGCGTACGACGTCACGCAGCGCGGCGACGGACGACCGCAGTCCGTGATCGGGTCCGAAGGGCGCCTCGACGACGGACGCGCCGACCTCGCGCAGCCTCGCCGGGAGGGCGCCCGGCGGTGCCACGACGGTGAGCCGCCACCCGGGGATGCCGATCCGGGCGACGTCCAGCACGTGACGCGCCACCCCGGCCAGGTCGCTCACCGGAACCACCCACAGGGCGGTGGGTGGGGTCAGAACCATTGCTCCAGCCGCTCGAGGGCGATCCAGAAGCCCTCACCGTCGTTGACGTGCCCCTGCCAGATCTCGGGGATGAAGCTCACCCCGGGTGACAGCGCGTCGAGCTGCTGCGCGAGCACGGCCCAGTCGATCTCGCCGTCGCCGACCTGCACGCCCTCGCCGTCGACGCCGGTGGCGTCGACGAGGTGGAGGTGCTCGGTGTGCGGCGCGAGGAGGTCGGTCGCCTCGGCGAAGGACATGCCGAGGTAGTTGGCCGACAGCTTGGAGTGGGAGACGTCGAAGCAGAGCCGGCGGTCGTGGCGGGCGGCGAAGTCGGCGGTGTCGCGGGGGTCGACGAAGAGGTTGCAGTAGAGCTGGCCGCCCATGTACCAGGGGTAGGGCGGCAGCGTCTGGGCGCAGAGGCGCACGCCGGAGTCGTCGACCCGCGCCAGGCCGGCCGCGACCCGGTCGTACATCGCCTCGCGCTGCTCGGGACGCACGAAGGCGTCGGTGGTGAAGCCGCCGAGGCTGGCCACGACGACCGGACCCTCCGTCCCGGCCTTCGCGTCGGCGCCCCGGGTGAAGAACGCCTGCATCTCGCGGGTGGTGTCGACGACCCGCTGGAGCTCGCGGATGGAGCGCTCCCAGTGTGCGTCGTCCTCGGAGGCGAGGTTGAGCAGGAAGTCGCCGGCGAACAGGTCGGGGGAGTGCGTGGTGAAGCCCATCGGCAGGCCGCCGTCGTAGCGCGCGAAGACGTCCGCGACGGGCAGGTCGAGGTCCTTGTAGGAGAAGTGGAACTCGAGGAAGTCGGGAGTGGTGTCCTTCGTCATCGCGTCGATGTCGTGGTAGCGGACGGCGAGGCCCCACGGCCGGCGGAACTCGTAGGCCCGCCCGCGCGGCGCCGCGTCACCGAGGTCGGTGGCGTAGAAGAAGTCGCCGGGCTCCAGCGCACGGGTCGTCGTGCGTCCGACGAGCCGGTCGTAGGCGTTGGGCTGGAGCCCGCGACCGGGGCTCTTGATGTCGATGTCGTCGTCACCGAGCACGGCGCCGACCTCGATCCGGCGGGCGGCGACGAGCGACTTGGCGAGGTTGACGCGGTTCATCATCTCGCCGGTGGAGACGGCGCGCGGCGCCGCGGTGCCGAGCGCCTCCTCCACCTCGCGCACGCGCTGCACCATCTCGGCGAACTCGCCCGGGAGCAGACTGACCTTGTGGTCGTTGCCCTCGAGGTCGCGGTCGACGGTGAAGTGCTTCTCGACGATCCGCGCGCCGAGGGCGACGGCGGCGAGGGCGACGTGGAAGCCGCGCTCGTGCCCGGAGTAGCCGACGGGCGCCTGGGTGAGCTCGGCGAGCCGGGTCAGGTAGGCCAGGTTGACGTCCTTGAACGGTGCCGGGTAGGTCGACTGGCAGTGCAGGAAGGCGTGCGCGATGCCGGTGCTGCGGACGAGGTCGACGGTCTCGCGGATCTCGCCCTCGGTCGACATGCCGGTCGAGATGACCATCGGCGTGCCGCTGGCCGCCATGTGCCGCAGCAGCGCGTGGTTGGTCATGTCGGCCGAGGCGACCTTGAGGGAGGTGATGCCGTAGTCGACGAGCCGGTCGACGCTGACCGGGTCCCACGCGGTGCACATGACGTCGATGCCGACGTCGCGGCAGTGGTCGAAGACCTCGAAGAGGCCGTCGGCGCCGAGGTCGTACTTCGCGAGCAGGTCGAGGGTGTACTGCGGGCCGAGGTCCTCACCGCCGGAGCCGGCCGTCCCCTGCCGGTAGAGCGACTCCATGTCGCGCATCTGGAACTTCACGACGTCGGCGCCCGCCTCGACCGAGAGGTCGACGAGCTTCCTGGCCAGCGACACGTCGCCCTGGTGGTTGATGCCGATCTCGCTGATCATCAGCGCCGGCGCGTCCGGGGCGACGACGTGACGGCCGATGCGCAGCTCGTCGGCGCGGTTGATCGCGATGGCGACGAGGTGGCCGCGGTCGTCGACGAGCGCGACGTGGTCGATGCCCGAGCCGAAGGCGTGGCTGATCTCGGCCGGGCTGCTGCCGATCGGCAGGCTGCGCGGCGAGGTGTTGGCGGCCTCCAGGGCGGGGACGTCGACGGTGAGGCTGCTGGCGGTGCTCACCCAGCGCCGGAAGTCGCCGTCGGACAGCACGCCGTCGAGGTGGCCGTGCGAGTCGACGAGGAAGATGACCCGGGCCTTGTTGGCGGTGATCTTCTCCAGGGCGCGCAGGACCGGGTCGCCCGAGTAGACGACGTACGGCGTGAGGTCACGCTCGATGATCAACGCAGGGGCCTTCCGTCCGAGTACGTGTGCGACCACCGTAGCCAGAGGATCGGTGTCGCGCGGGCACTCCGCTCAACGAGGGGCGAGCAGGCGGGTCACGAGCGCCACGTCGAGCTCGGTGTCGATGTCGACTCCCTCGTCCTCGGCCATCACGAACAGGCCGATGCGTCCGCCGAGGCGGTTGTCGTGCTGCTCGTAGACCTCGGTGCGGGTGAGGTAGAGCGACCCGGTCTCGCGGTAGCGGCGCATGTCGTCGGTGAGGTCCTGGCGTCGCGGTCGCGCCGCGACGTCGTACGCCGCGGTGGGCGGGTCGCCGGCCCGCCAGATGAACGGCGGCTGCTCGACGACGCCGACCATCGAGTCGACACCGGTGTCGGCGAACTCCGCCAGCGCCCGCGCGAGCGTGCCCTCGTGCCGCACCGGTGACGTGGCCTGCAGCAGCATCACCGCGTCGGGCCGGCCGCGCTCGGCCGTCACCCGGTCGATGGCGTGGCGCACCACCGGCTCGGTGGGCGTGGTGTCCTGGGCGAGCTCGTCGGGGCGCAGCCACGGCACGCGCGCCCCGGCCGCGCGGGCGACGTCGGCGATCTCCTCGTCGTCGGTGGAGACCAGGACGTCGAGGCCGGGGACGGCGAGCGCCTGCTCGATCGTCCACACGATCAGCGGCTTGCCGCCCACGTCGAGCAGGTTCTTGCGCGGCACGCCCTTGGAGCCACCGCGGGCCGGGACCACGCACAACGTCACGACGCGGCCTCCGTCACCAGGTGGGCGATCCGGCGGGCGGGCTCCTGCGCGGGACGGTCGGGTGCGGGGGTGGGAGCGGTGCCGAGACGGTGCATGGCATAACGCTCCCAGAACTCGCCGAGCCACGCGGGCGGTCGGGGGAAGTCGACCCAGGCGTCGCGCCCGCGGGCGGCCGCCTCCAGGACGCCGGTGGAGAAGACGCTGACGATGGGCGCCTCGAGGTCGACGAGCGGGACACCACTGGTGTCGACGCGGATCCCGGCGCGGGCGTAGGCGGCGAGCACCGTGCGGGAGGTGACGTCCTTCTCGGACGGGTGCGGACGGTAGACCGCGTGGTGCTCGCGGCACGTGGCCAGCGCCGCGTGGGCGAGGCGGGCGCGCGAGACCTCCGCGGCGTGCCCCTGACCGAGGTAGGTGAGGCTCCCGCCGCCGGCTGGGCCTCCCTGCGCACCGCTGCTGCCCGCGTCCCAGAGCAGCTGGCTGCCGGTCGCGGTCACCGTGACGTCCTGGCGACCCGACGTCCAGAAGGCGCCGTCGCGGTCGGTCCACGCCAGCAGGTGCGCGGAGCGGGGAAGGGGAGGGGCGAACGGCGTCAGGGCACCGTGCTGGGCGACGAGGAACGACGCGTCGCGCTCCTCGGCGACGGCGAAGGCGGCGGCGCCGATCCCCGTGTAGTGGCCCGCCGCCAGCACGGCGCGGGGCGCCACCAGGCCGGACAGCTCGGGGAGCGTCGCGGTGCGGCGCCGGTGCGCGGCGTACGCCGGCGGCGGCTGCCAGCCGACCGGGACGACGACCGCCGTCCGCTCCGGCGCGAGGTGGGCCAGCGGGGCCACCACGGCCCGGTCGACGCTGGTGTGCGTCGCCTCGACGGCGACCAGGACGTCGGCGTCGGGTCCCGGCGTGAGGAGGTCCACCAGGTCCTCGGGTGCCGGACGGACGCGTGCGCGTGCGCCGCGGACCGCGCGGCGCACGGGGTGCCGCGACTCGTGCCAGCGCCGCCAGGCGACGAGGTCGCCGGGGTGCCTCAGACCGTGTCCCACGAGGCCTCCAGGACCGCGACGCGGTGGTCGAAGGTGTGCTCGGCGAGCGTGCGGGCGCGTGCGGCGGCGCGCAGGGGGTCGCTCCAGGACGGGTCGCCGACCACCCGGTCGCAGAGCTCGACCAGCTCCTCGGCGGTGGTGAAGGCGAGGACCTCGGCGCCGGGCTCGTAGAGCGTCGCGACGTCGGTGCGGTCGACCAGCTCCACCGCACCCACCCCTGCTGCCTCGAAGGTGCGCATCGTGAACCCGTCCTGGTCGCCGTGGAGGTTGAGCGTGGCGCTCGACGAGGCCATGACGTCGTAGGCCTCGGCGCGGGTCAGGTCGCGCCCGGCCGGGACGGCCGGAGTGCCGACCCGCCACGTGCGCAACCGGTCGACCGGGTGCGAGGACCAGTCCCGTCCGTAGGCGCGGACCGGGACACCGTGGTCGTGCAGCAGCGTGAGGACGTCCTCCCGCGTGGGGTAGCGGGCGCCGACGAAGCTGACCTGCTGCCGACGCACGGGCGTCGGCGAGGCCACGAGCCGGTGGTCGAAGGCCAGCGGCAGGTGCCGCGAGTCCAGTCCGGCGGCCTCGAGGTCGACGTCGTCGAGCGCGGAGTACGTCGCCAGGGGACCGACGCCGGCCAGCCGGTCGGCGGTCCAGCGGGTGCGCCGCACCTCGTCGTAGAGCCACGTGATCCGGGGCAGCCCGCCGACGGCGTCCCAGAACTGCCGGCCGAGGGTGTCGCCCTTGACCACGACGACCGCCTGCGGCCGGGCGCGCGCCACGGCTGCGGCTGCCCGGCCGGTCTCCTCGCGCGCGAGCCGGCGCAACGAGCCGGCGCCGATCCGGCGCGGGAGCTGGTGCCGCACCTGGTGCCACGTGCGGCCGACCACGCCGCCGTGGTCGTCGTAGACGTGGGTCGCGACCTCGTGGCCGCGCGCGGCCAGCGCCGCGGCGATGGAGGAGTGGTAGCCGTGGAAGCCCGGGCTGACCAGCAGCACCCGCACTCAGCCACCACCGACCGGGCGTGCCGGGATGCCGACCACGGTCTGGCCGGGCGCGACGTCGCGGGTGACGACCGCATGGGCACCGACGGTGGCGCCGTCGCCGATCGTCACGCCGCCGAGGACGACGCAGCGCTGCCCGAGGAACACGTCGTCGCCGATGTGGATCGGGCCGGTGCTGTGGACCGCGTGCCGGTCCTCGCCGTCGTGGTCGGAGGACGCCACGAGGACCCCGTCGGCGACGACGCAGCGGGAGCCGATCGTCACCGGGTCGAGCGCGTGGAGGTGGACGTCGTGACCCAGGTAGGTGTGGTCGCCGATCCGCAGCTCGCCACCGCCCGGCTCGCTCGCCAGCCAGGCGCCCTCGAAGACCGAGCAGCCGGCACCGAGGTGGATGCGCTCGACACCCTGGAGCTTGTGCGGCCGCACCACGACCGTTCCCTCTCCGATGCTGCCGAACGACCGGGAGTAGAGCAGTCGCGTGAGCGCCTGTCCGGACCGCCAGCGGAGGCTGGGCCGGGCCTCGGTCAGTCGCCGCGCGAGGGTCACACCGGTCACTGTAGTGAGCCGGAACCGGTCAGGGAGCAGGACAGCCCAACCGCCGAGCCTCGGTGAGCTTCCCCGCCTCGAACGCCATCAAGGTCAACCACATCCGGCGAGCGTCGCCGCTCCCACGCCACGGGAACCGCCTGAGCAGCAGCAGCTCGTGGTGCGCCCGCCGCAGGGCGGACTTCGGCACGACCTCGGGCGGGCGGAACTTGGCGTAGAGCGTCGCCGTCCCCCGACCCGAGTTGTACTGCTGGCGCAGCACGCCGCGCAGGTCGGTGCGGATCCGGTAGTGCAGGAGCGCGTCGGGCACGTACGCGAACCGGTAGCCGAGGTCCCACGCTCGCCAGGCGAAGTCGATCTCCTCCGCGCCGGCGGGGAAGCCCTCGTCGTAGCCGCCGACGCGCTCCCACACCTCGCGGCGCATCGCCGTGTTGCCGCCCAGTCCGTACGTCCGGCCGCCCCAGGTCTCGTAGAGCCCGGTGCTCAGCTGGTCGATCGGGACCCACCCTGCCGACGGGCCGGAGAGGGAGACCGTCTCGGCGGGGCCGCTGGCGAGGTGGTGGACGTCCAGGGCGTCGGCGAACGCTCGCACCCAGGTGGGGGCCACGACGTCGTCGGCGTCACAGATCAGGATGCGGTCGGTCTGCGCGCGCTCGATGCCGACGTTGCGTGCCACGGACACGCCCCGGCCGCGGGAGGCGTCGACGACCCGCACGTCGAGGCGGTCGGTCCACTGGTCGACGGCACCCGCCAGGTCGTCCGTCGACCCGTTGTCCGCGACCACCACGTCGAACGCAGGTGTGCCGACCTGGTCCGCCAGTGCCCCCAGCTGGTGCCCGATGACGTGGGCGGCGTTGAAGGTCGGGATGACCACGGAGCAGGTGGCGGGCACGGCTACCGCTTGGTCAGCGTGGCCAGCCCGGCCCGGGCCCGCTTCGCGAGCGGGACGGCCGCCGGCGGGAGGTACTTGATCCAGCGGTACGACTCGTGGTGCACCGGTGACAGCACCAGGAGCTCCCCGCCAGCGACGGACTGCGTCTCGGACGTCCACCACGGGGTCTCCCGAGCGATCCCGCTCAGGTAGGGCGTCGGATCTCCCCACGTTGCGTAGAGCTTGTTGGGGCTCAGGACGATCGGGCGGAGCCCCTGGTTGGCAACCGCTTCCCAGACGGCCGCGGCGACGCCGGGGGTGTGGCCGGCTCGGTAGTCGTCGAACGTCACGACTCCGGCGGTCCCCAGGAGCTGCTCGGCAGCCACGACGTCATGGCGCACGTGCTCGAACAGGTGCGACGCGTCGACGTGGACGAACCGGCAGCTCCCCGGGGCGACGTGGTCGACGATCCGTTCGCTGAAGTCCTGCAGGACGTGGGGAAGGTCCGGGTGCACGCGCGTGTAGTTCGCCTCGAACGCCTCTCGGCTCAAGCCCGGGTAGGACTCGGCGTTCTCCCGCACGTTGGCCGTGTCGCCGGCTTCCGACTCGAACAGGTCGACGACCGTGAGCTCCTCACCGTTCTCGAGGAAGCCTCCGAGGAGCACGGCCGACTGACCCATGTAGACGCCGAGCTCGGCCAGGTTGCCCGGCCCGGAGATGGCCCTGCCCGGCCCGAGGAACCATCGGAACAGCTCGCGGTCGATGGCATCGAACCACCCCGGGATGGCGTCCAGGTCCTCGTCGGTCACTCGCACGCCGGGCAGTGTGGCACACGAGGAGCCGCCCGGGGCGGTTAACCTGTGGCGGTGTCCACGGCGCTGGTGCGAGTCGCGCAGCAGGCCAAGCACCGGTCGATGCTGCTGCTGAAGGACGCCCGCGCCACCCGCGACGCGGCCAGCCGACTTTGGAGCCCGGCCGGTCGCGACGTGCGTCGGAGGGTGGCCCGCGGCATGGTGCTGCCGACCGCCCCACCACGCCGCAAGGTGCCCGGTTCGGTGTGGGCCGTCGCCATGGTCAAGAACGAGGCCGACGTCATCCTCGGAACGCTCGACCACCTCCGCCGGCAAGGGGTGGACGGCGTCCTGGTCGTCGACAACGGGTCGACCGACGGCACGCGCGAGCTGCTGCGTGCTCAGGAGGACGGCGCGTTCCTCTTCGTGGGCGACGACCGCGAGCCGGCCTACTTCCAGGCCCCGAAGATGCAGCTGCTCGCTCGCTGGGCCGCCCGACGTGGGGCGGACTGGATCGTGCCGTTCGACGCCGACGAGTGGTGGTTCGGCGCCGACGCAACGCTCGCAGACACCCTCAGGACCTCGCGCGCCCCGATCGCGTCCGCTGTGATCCACAACGTCTTCCCGTCCCCCGACGCGCCTCCTGCGTCCGCGCGCGAGTCGACCCGCTGGCGCGTGGACACAGCGCCCGCACGCCTCGAGAAGGTGGCCTACCGGACGCGCGCTCTCGCCGCGCTGCACCACGGCAACCACGGCGTCTCCCGGTCGGGCCGTGTCGTCCAGTCGCTCCGCATCCTGCACATGCCGTGGCGGAGCGAGGAGCAGTTCCGGCGCAAGATCGCCAACGGGGCCGCAGCCCTGCAGCTGGTGGGACCGCGCGGCGGCGGAGCCGGGGGCGACCACTGGCGAGACCTGGGCGCGTCGTCGTCGGACCGGCTCGGCGCGATCTGGAGGGACATGCTCGAGGGGCACGGCCACCCCGAGCTGGAGTGGTCCCCGGCCGGCGAGCTGCGCCCGGTCGCGCTGGACGCGTGGAGCCGCGAGTGGGACCCCGACGCGATCCTGGAGCCCGGGTGGGACTGACAGCACTGGCTCGTGAGGCCAAGCACGGCGCATTCGTCGTCCGGAAGAGAGGGGTGCGACGCGCCAAGCAGCTCAAGTTCGACGCGTCCACCGTCGCCTTCAGGCACGTGGAGCGGGTGAGGCCGTACGCGTACCGACCGGCCCGCTACTCCGGGACGTTCCTGTCGCGAGACGTCACGCCGGAGGCACCGAGCCAGTTTCCCGCGCGTGCCTTCGTCGTGTGGACGGGGGACAACGACATGTCGCCCAACAGGCAGGCCAACGTCGATCGGATACGGACCCGCATCGGCCTGCCAGTCGAGCTGGTCACGCCTGCGACGCTGCCGCGGTGGATCGTCAGCGGGCACCCGCTCCCGGAGGCCTACGAGCACCTGTCGCTCATCCATCGCTCCGACTACCTCCGCGGCTACCTCATGCACCACCACGGCGGCGCGTACGTCGACGTCAAGGAGCCCCTGGGGTCGTGGAGGCCGAGCTGGGAACGGATGAGCGCCGACCCCGAGGCATGGGTGACGAGCTACCGAGCCAGCCACGCCAACTGGATCGGGAAGCTGCGCGGCCGCCTGGGCCTCGACATCCTCGTTCACTACCGGCTGATGTTCGGCAAGGGCGGCTTCATGATGCGATCGCACACGCCGCTGACCGCGGCCTGGCTGGCGCAGATGGATGCCGTGCTCACGAGCAAGCAGGAGGCGCTCGCCCGCCACCCGGGTGGTGTCTTCGGCGACGACGCCGACTACCCGGTCTCGTGGACCGACCTGCTGGGCCGGATCCTCGACCCGTTGACGCTGAAGCACCTCGAGCACGTCCGTCACGACGACCGGATGCTGCTCAGGTTCGAGGACTACCGCTGACCGGTTCGGCGGGAGCATCCACGCCGGGGACGTCGAGGGACCCCAGCTGCACGAGCCGCGCGAACGTCGCGTTCGTGGCGCGCACCTGCTCGAAGGTCCCCGAGGTGGCCACGCGTCCGCTCTCCATGAACACGAGGCGGTCACAGTGGCGGACGGTCGACAGGCGGTGCGCGACGACCACGACCGTGACCGACCCGTGCAGCCCCTCGATCGTCTCGGTGATGCGGCGCTCCGTCTCGTTGTCGAGCGCCGACGTCGCCTCGTCGAGCACGAGCAAGGACGGGTTGCGGTAGAGCGCCCGCGCGATGCCGATCCGCTGCCGCTGCCCTCCTGAGAGCCGCATGCCCCGCTCGCCGGCGGTGGTGTCGAGGCCATCGGGCAGGTCGGCGATCAGGTCGTCGAGCTGGGCTCGCTTGATCGCCTCCTGCAGACGGCCTGCGTCCAGCTCCTCGTCGAAGGCGATGTTCTCGCTGATGCTCGTGTCGAGCAGGGTGACCTCCTGCGGCACGACGGCGAGCTGCCGCTGCCACGCGGGCAGGTTGTCGAACACCGAGACGCCCCCGGCCGTGATGTCGCCTGCTGTGGGGAGGTGCAGTCCGAGCAGCAGGTCGACGAGGGTGCTCTTCCCCGCTCCGCTCATCCCGATCACCGCCAGCGAGGTGCCGTGCGGGATGTCGAGGTCGACGCCGGCGAGGACCTCGACGTCGGGGCGGTCCGGGTAGGCGTACCTGAGGTCGGTCATGGAGACGTCGCCCGACGGGACCTCTCGCGTGACGACCCGTGCCGTCTCCTCCGTGGTGTGGGTGCGCATGGCGCGGCTGACGCGGACCAGGTGCTCGAGCGGGGCGTGCGCGTAGCGCACACCGGCGAGCGCGCTGATGAGACGGACGGAGCTCGGCAGCACCCGCGTCCCCGCGGCGACGAAGAGACCCAGCAGGACAAGGCCTTCCTCCGCGGACCCGCCCGTCGTGGCGACTGCGGCGAGGACGCCGATGCCGAGGACGAAGACGATCTCGAGGAAGTAGGACGGGATCGAGGTGAGGATCGACGCCCGTACGTCTGCGTCGGCGCCCTCCGCGCTCTTCTCCCGGAACTCGTCGACGAAGGCTTGGTGGGCGCGACGCAGGCGGATCTCCTTGACGGCACTCAACGACTGCAGGCTCGACTTCGACACGGCCTGCGAGGCCGTCCGGGTCGCCTCGCCCGCCGCTTGGATCCTGGGACGGATGACGCGCTGCACGATGAAGGCTGCCACGCCGAAGTAGGCGGCTGCCGCCATGGCGATCACCGGGGAGATCAGGAGAAGGGAGCCGAAGACGAACAGGATCGTCATGAGCTCGGTGAGGACCGACAGCGCAGAGGTCAGACCACCCGAGTAACCCATCGACACCGCTCCCTGCACGGTCCAGAGCTTGTCGCCGGTGTTCTGACGCAGGTGCCACGAGTACGGCGCGGTGAGATAGCCCTCGAGCAGGGCGGTCGAGATCTTGACGTTCTGCGTGGCCATGAAGCGCAGCTGCCACCGGCGGACGACCAGGGCGGCGATGTCCTTGACCACGAACGTCCCGAAGATGATGAGGGCGATCGAGAGGACGAGGGTCCGTGGCGACGGGTCCCCGAGCAGGTCGCTGACGCGGCCGAGGGCTCCGGAGTCGAGGGGCTGGCCGGTGACGTACTGCATCATCGGCAGCATCGCGACCACCCCGAGCATGTCGAGGAGGGCGAGCACGACCGAGAGCACGACCGAGAGCACGAGCCGGCGTCGGGTCGGCTGGTCGATCAGCTCGCCCGTCCCGGGCGGGAACCCGAGAAGGCCGGCCAACCTCTGGAGCGGTCTTCCCGTCAGGCTGAGCACGAGGACAGTTTGCACGGTGGGTCCGCGCCCCGTGGGTTCCTGCTTGAATCGTCGCGTGATCCGCTTCATGGCGCCCGACCTGCCGACTCCCAGCGGCGGCATCAAGGTGATCTACCGCTACGTCGAGCACCTGAGGGCGCTGGGCCACGACGCGCGGGTGTGGCACGGAACCCCCGGGTTCGCCTACGAGTCGTGGGGGTCGACGGCCCCGGTCGACACCGGCGTCGAGCTCGACTTCGCAGCCGGTGACGTCCTGGTCATGCCGGAGACCGGCGGGTCGAAGTGGGGCTTCCTGTCCGAGGGGCAGCCCGTCGTCATGCTCTGCCAGGGGATGGACTTCGTGTTCGCCAGCTCGGACTTCCTCACCGACGAGCCCGGCGCCTACCCCGGCTGGCCGCAGGCCACCGCGGCGATCGCGGTGTCGGACGCCATCCAGACGTTCCTCGAACGGGCGTGCCACCCCGGCTTCCCGATCCACAACGTCCCGGTGCAGATCGAGGACTGGTTCACGCCGTCACCGAAGGAGAAACGCATCGCCCTGATGCCACGACGGCGCCGGGAGGACCTCCTGGGAGCGGTGCAGCTCGTCCGGCGTTCGGGCCGGCTCGCCGACTGGGAGATCGTGCTCATCGACGGCATGACGCAGCAGCAGGTGGCCGAGGAGCTCGGTCGAGCCGCGATCTTCCTGTTCGGGGCCGAGCGCGAGGGCGTCGGCCTGCCGGGCGCAGAGGCCATGGCGTCGGGGTGCTACGTCGTCGGCTTCACCGGCGACGGTGCGAAGGAGTACATGCGTCCCGAGCACGCGTCGGTGATCGCGGACTCCGACGTCGTCGACATGTGTGACCGCACGCTCGAGGCGATGGAGTGGTTCGAGCACGACCGGTCGCTCTTCGACGAACGCGCCGCCCGCGGGCGCGACTGGGTCAGGTCGCGGCACAGCGCAGGGCTGGTGAGGGAACGCCTGGGCGTCGCGTTCGAGGCCATCACCGCGCCCGGCTCCACCTCGCTGCTGCCCGATCCAGTGACGCTCCGGCACTACCAGGCGCACGCGCCCGCCACCGACGTGCTCAACCGTGCGCGGGTGATGGCTCGCCGCACGGGCCGACGGGTGCTGGACCGGCTCGAGGCTCGGCGCCGATGAACCCCGCCGGGACCGTCAAGGCGCTCGCGCGCCGTACGGCCGAGCCGGCCCTGGACGTCGCGAGACGCCGCCTCGGCAGACGGATCGTCAACTGGACGCCTGAGTTCATGGGGTTCGGCAACCAGCTCTACCTCTGGGCGTGGGCGCACGCGCACCGCGACGAGCAGCCCTCGCCGCGCGTGCTCGTGATCGACAAGATGCGCTACTGGGTCCCGCACTTCCCGGCGGTCCGCCCGTGGCTGGTGGAGCCGACTGACGTCGGTGTGCTCGACCAGCGAGCGCACCTCTGGGCGGACCCTGTGGCGCACGCGGGGGACCGCCGCGGCTACACCGACGCGAGCCGTGCCGCGTTCATCGCGGACTGGCTGCTGTCGGCGCCCGCCCTGTCGTCCGTACGCGACTCCGAGCTCGCGACGGGCGACGTGCTCACCGTGAACGTCCGCCGCGGCGACTACTACAGCAACCCGCACCACCGTCCCGAGTTCGCCATCGACCTCGCCGCCTACCTGCGACTCGCCGTCGAGGGAGCACTGGAGTCCGACGGCGCTGTGCGCCGGATCCACGTCGTCTCCGATGACGTCGCGTGGTGTCGCCGACGGCTGCCGTGGCTGCGCGACATGGCGCCCGACGTCACCTTCCCGGCAGCGGAGGACGGCCCGATCGACAACTTCCGCGACGTCTGCTCGTCCCGACGCCTCGTCATCTCCAACTCGACGTTCTCGATCTGGGGAGCGGCCGTGGCCGCCACTGCGCTGGGGAGCACGAGCGTGTGGGCGCCGGCGTTCTTCCAGCAGCGCTACGGGCCGGGGCGGTGCTACGAGTACGACCAGCAGTGGAGCTTCGTCGACGACCTCCCCGGCGGCTGGCAGCCGGACTGGGTCCTCGCCGGCGAGGACCATCCCGCGGCGGACGTGGGCTGACCGGCATGCACTGGCGCGCACGCAAGGCCTTCGACCGCTGCCAGGACCGGTGGGTCCGCCGCGGTCCCCGCACGGTGCTGTGGACCCAGCCGACCGCCCACCTCGGCAACTTCCTCTACGACTGGATGCACGCCTGGGACATGCGCCGACGCGGCGCGGACGTCGTCTGCCTGCGGACGCCGGCCATGGACAGGTGGCTGCCCGTCTTCGGAGCGGCCGCGGCCGAGCTGGTCGTGGACGCGCGCGACGTACGCCTGACGGACCGGCGTGAGAAGGGGCTGCACAACGAGTTCGGTCCCCACTTCGACGAGCAGGACCTGGCCCGGTTCATCGAGGGGTTCCTCGAGCCCAGCGGCATGCTCGACCTCGAGCGGGTCCCGACGGCGCTCCGTGCCGGTGAGCAGGACGTCGTGGTCAACGTCCGTCGCGGCGACTACGTGAGCAACGAGGCCAACTGGCGCAACTACGGCTTCGACGTGGACGACTACCTCCGCGTCGCCCTCGCCCGCAGCGTCGAGGTGGGCGGTCCCGTCGGGCGCATCATCGTCGTGTCTGACGGCATCGAGTGGTGCCGGCAGCACCTGTCGTGGCTCGCCGGGCACTGCGAGTCGCTCCAGTTCGAGGACACCGGGCAGCCGCCCGAGGTGCACCTCGCCGTCCTGGCCCACGCGTCCCGGTTGGTGCTGGCGAACTCGACCTTCTCCTACTGGGGCGGGTACCTGAGCGCGTGGCGGTCCCGTCGACCGGAGCAGGTGGTCGCGCCGTGGTTCCACATCCGTACGGACCTCGGCGGAGCCGCGTGGCAGCTGGACCCGCGGTGGAGCATCGTGCGGGACATCCCGACGGGTTGGGCGCTCCCCGACTGAGGATCAGTGCGGCGCGGCAGCCTTCGCCACGATCTCCATGGGGTCGTCGACGTCCATGAGGACTGTGACGATCGAGTCGCCGGTGGTCTTGTGGTGGTCGGAGAACTCCAGGCCGATGCCGAGCTCGCGGAACTTGGCCTGCGCCTCGTCGCCGAGGTAGTCGCGCGCCCCGGTGCCGGACAGGTACGACGTCGCGCCGACCGTCTGCAGCTGCTCGAGCACCCGGTCGGCGGCCTTCTCCTGCGGCGGGTCGGTGACCACCACCTCGGTGGTGATGCCGAGGTGGTCGCGCATGGCGAGGATCAGCTGGTGGTTGATGTCGGCGAGGTTGTGCGAGTCGACCGCGTGGATCATCGCGAGCACGTCGTCACTGCGGTCCTTCCAGTGCCGCGCCCCGCGGTAGCGGCCGGTGATCGAGCTCTCGAGGTGGTCCTGCCAACCGGGCTTGACGATCGTCTCGTTGATGGGGATGAGGTGCGGCTTGGTCTCCAGCGGCAGCGTCACCCACGACCCGCGCATCATCACCCGGCGCTGCACCCAGTGCTTCTGCAGCTGGTCGTGCACGGCGAGGACGAAGCGGTCGCTGTTGAGCATCTTGAACCAGAAGCCCGGCCACGGCAGCAGGTCCGGCTGGTGGATCGCGACCTTCACCGGCGCACCGTCCGCACCAGCGCGTACTGCTCGGCGTAGGGGACGAGCCGCACCTGGCCGAGCGCGCCGGCGATCTGGCGCACGCTGTTGATGGGGTGGACGTCGGTGGGGATCTCCGACTGGTAGGCCTGGCACGCGGCTTCCTTGGCGGTGATCTGCTCCTCCGTGAGGGCCTCGAAGACGTTCCAGCGCAGGTCGGTCGGGTAGAGGTTCACGTCGTAGACCGCGATGTCGTAGACGTAGACGCTCGGCGGGAACCAGTGGTCGAGCGACATCGAGACCCGGCACGAGCGCATGCCGGCCTCGTAGACCGCGATGTGGTCCTGGTGCAGCGAGGGGTAGGGCAGGTAGAGCTCCTCCGGCTTGAGCTCGGCCATGATCTCGTCGATGGCGCCGACCATCTCCGTCATGTGCTGCGGCGTCTGGCCGTCGGGAAAGTCCAGCTGGCGCGACTCGGCGACGCCGAGGATCTTCATCGCCTCGACGTGCTCGCGGGCGCGGACCTCGCCGCTGTCGGTCATCACCACCACGACGCACTCGTCGGGGTGCTTGGCCATCAGGCCGCCGCACCCCATGGCCTCGTCGTCCATGTGGGGGGCCAGGATCAGCCGCAGCATCAGTGCTCCTTCGTCGGGACGGACGGAAGTCTAGGTGGCGGAGGGTCTGGGAAGATGCGGTTCGTGACTCGTCCCCGCGTGGTGCTCATCAGCATGTACGTCGGTCACGAGGGCGTCCCGCACGCAGGTGGTCGCTACCTGCTCGAGCTGCAGCGCCTGCTCGACGACGAGACCGAGCTGACGATGCTGACCGTCGGCAACCGGCTCAACCACGAGGCAGCGACGAGGCCCGGCGTGCCGCGCACCCTGCTGCTCCTCGGCCACGAGAGCGGCCGCGGCCTGCTGGGCAAGGTCCTCAACCGGGCGGTGCTGACCGCCGACACGAGGTGGCGTCGGCGCGACCCCGGGGCGCCGTCCCTGCCGTTCGTTCTGGGCCTGATGAGGTCGCGGCAGGCCCGGCGGGCGATCAGGGACGCCGACGTGATCGACCTGCAGTACTCGGAGTCGATCCGGCTCGTACGCCTGCTGCGCCGCCTGAACCCCCGGACTCGCATCACCGGCACGTTCCACGACGTGATGAGCCAGTCGTTCTCCCGGGAGCCGCAGCACACCCCGGAGGACCGGCGCTACTGGGGCGGGGTCGCCGCCCGGTCACGCGCCCACGAGCGGGACATGATCCGGCGCCTCGACGAGGTGCTCGTCTTCAGCCGCAAGGACGCCGAGCTCCTCGGCGATCCGCCTCACACCGTCGTCCACCCGCCGCTGTCGGTTGGGGACGAGCCGCCGCACCAGCCGGCCGCAGAGCCGGTCGTCGTCGTGGTGTCCTACCTCGCGCGCGACGAGAACAACAAGGCCGCGCTGTGGACGATCGACACGGTCTGGCCGCACGTGCGGTCGGCGCGGCCGGACGCCGTGCTCCGGTTCGTCGGGGGTGGGGCGACCGACGAGCTCCGCAGCCGGGTGGCGGGCCTGCCTCCCGGCAGCGGTGTCGAGCTGGCGGGCTTCGTCGACGACCTCAGCGCGGAGTACGCCGGCGCCGCCGTCGCGCTCGTGCCCGTGCTGCAGGGCGCCGGGGTGAAGTTCAAGACGGTCGAGGCGCTGTGCCACGGCGTACCGGTGGTGACGACGACCGTGGGCGCGGAAGGGATCGAGGGCGACGACCTGTACGCCGGGACGAGTGACGACCCGGCCGTGTTGGCGGAGCACGTGGCGCGGGTGCTCGACGACGGGCGGCCCGCGCAGTCACGGTCCGACACGGCGCAGAAGTGGGCCCAGCAGACCTACGGCCGCGACCGGTTCGCCGAGACGATCCGGCGGACCTGGGTCAGACGAGGCCGCGCTCCCGCATGACGTCCGCGAGCTCGGTCCACATGTGTCGCGCGTTGAACGTCGTGGCGACGCTGGCCCGGGCCGCTGCCCCCAGCCGTCGGCGCTGCTCGGCGTCGCTCCGCAGCTCGGTCAGCACCTCGCGCCATCCGTCGGCGTCACCCTCGTCCACCAGCCGCGAGTCGACACCGTCGGTGAAGAAGTCGCGCATGGCCCGGGTGCCGGTGACGGCGACACAGGCACCCGACGACGCCGACTCCAGGGCGACGCTCGAGCCGGTCGGATAGGCCAGGTCGCGAGTCGGTACGACGACGACCTGGGCACGCTGCAGGAGGGCGCGGTAGGCCGTGAGCGGCACGACGCCGTGCACTCGCACGTTGTCAGGCACGGCGAGGTCGGCCAGGTTCTCCGGCTTGCAGACCACGTCGAGCACCAGGTCCGTGCCGCGCACGGCGTCGAAGAGGGTCCCGTAGTCCCGACCACGGTCCTGCCCGACGGCCAGCAGCTCGACGTCACGCGGGCCGTCGCCGGGAACGTAGAACTCATGGCTGACGCCGTAGGTCACCGGGAAGAGCCGGTCCTCGCTGATTCCGAGGTCCGTGAAGATCTCGGTCTCGTGCCGTGACAGGTGGGTGATGAGGTCCGCCCCGTCGAAGCGTCGCTTCAGCCGCTGCCGCTGCGCGGGGTCAGCCGAGCGGATGTCATCGGCGAGCCAGCAGGACCACACCACCAGCGGCGTCGACCCGTAGGGCGGCACCTTCGCGCGGCGCAGCCCCGCTGCTGCTGCGCCCTGCTGCTCGAGCAGCGCGAGCACCACGTCGCTGCGGCGGGCCTCGCCGATGCCGCGAACGGCTCGCTCGACCGGGAAGCCGGCGCGGTGCTCGACGGCGTCGCGCCACCGCTTCCAACGGGATGCGGCGGATCGCCGGGAACCGGTGAGCGTCCACCCGAGGTCGGCGAGTGCGTCGACGCCGTAGGGCAGTGGTGCCGGCACCTCACCTGCCCGGAACCGCTCCTCCCAGGCGTCGAGGTCGTGCTCGGACAGGATCAGTGCCTTCGTCATCGTCGGCCCCTGATCAGCGACAGCTCGGTCCGGGCGACCTCGAGCGGCCGCAGGTCCCGCCCGGTCGCCCGCCGGGCGGCGTTGACGAGGAGGTTGGCGCCGGTCGCCGCGGTGAGGGCGGCCTGCAGGGCCCGGCGCGAGCCCCACGTGTCGGCGTACGTCAGCATGCCCTCGACGAGCCACCTGCGCCGAGACTCCGACGGGGACGAGCCGCCGCCGGCGTGCACGACCGTCGGGAAGCACAGCGCGACGACGGCGACGCCGCGCTCGCGCAGGCGTCGTTGCAGGTCGATCTCCTCGGAGTTCATGAAGTAGCGCTCGTCGAAGCCGCCGACCGCCCGGAAGTCCTCCATCGGGATCCACATGGCGGCGCCCACGACCCAGTCCACCTCGACCTCGGCGCGACGGGCCCGCACGTCGTGGCCGACCGCGCGGTGCCACGCGTCGGTGCCGCGGAAGCGCGCGAGCGGTGTCAGCCAGGCGGCGACGTGGTGCCGGATGCGCGGGAAGTCGCGTCCCACCCACGCCTCCTCGCCGTGCTCGTCGACCATCCGCGGCGCCAGCACCGCCCTCGGGTGCTGCCGGGCAGCGGCGACCATGTCCGCGACGAACGTCGGCTCGAGCGTGAGGTCGCTGTTGAGGACCAGCAGCGCCTCGCCCGTCGCCGCAGCGGCGCCGGAGTTGACGTTGGCGCCGAAGCCGCCGTTGGCGGCGCGGCGGACGATCCGGACGCCGGCCGTCTCGGGGAACGGCGTGGGGGAGGCGTCGTCGGCGACGATCACCTGGACCGGGTGCGTCTGGGCGGCCAGCTGGTCGACGAGCGCGAGCGTCGGGGCCGGGTCGCCGTGGTGCGGGACGACGACGCTGACCGTGCCGACCGTCGCCGCCGGGGCGTCGCGCACCCAGGCCGCGTCGCCGACGCGTCGCCCGGCCACGGCGGCGGCCTCCACCGCCCACGCCACGGCCTTGGGGCGGGCACGGTCGGGGAGGCGGGGCAGGAGCCGGTCGACCTTCCGGCCGAGCGCCGCTGCGTCCTCGCGCGAGCCGATCCGAGCCGCTGCGGCGTGGACCACACGGCTCCACGGGTCCCCGCCGGGTGCCGGGGCAGTGGTGTGCGTGCCGGGGTGCCGCTCCTCGAACGCGACGGTCGAGGCGCCCGACGTGAACGCCCGCGCCGCCCGGCTGGCCGTGTCGGGAGCGGGGCCGCGGTGCTCGACCTCGAGGTCCGGGTCGATGACGATCTCCACGCCCGACTCCGCCAGCCGGAGGCCGAGCTCGGAGTCCTCGCGGTAGCCCATCGCCACGTCGAAGCCGCCGACCGCCTCGTAGGCGGCCCTCGGCACGGAGTTGCACGCGGCCCAGTGCCGCCACCGCTCCGAGGCCGGTCGCGCGTAGGCCTCCGCGAGCAGGCGCTCGTTGGCGGGACGGCCGTACGCGGTGGCGTACGGGGTGTCGGCGAAGACGTCGCGCGTCATCGACACCAGTCCCAGCGGAGGCGCCCCAGCGGGTCGGGACCGGTGGTGGGCCAGGTGGCCCGCCAGGAACCTGGGCGAGGGCGTCAGGTCGTCGTCGCAGCGGACGACGATCTCGCCGCGCGCCTCGGCGTAGCCGGCGGCCAGCGCGGCCGCGACCCCGCCGCCGTCCCCCAGGACGATCCGGAGCGGCACCCGGTCGGCGTACGCCTCGAGGACGGCACGGCTGCCGTCGACGTCACCATCGAGGACGACGACCACTTCCCACGGCTCGGCGAGGTCCTGGGTCGCCAGCGCGTCGAGCAGCACCGGGAGCCGGTGCGCCCCACCGCGGGTGGGCACGACGACGGAGAGCGTGGGGTCGGGCACGCGACGATCCTAGGAGCCGGTGCCGGTCACTCGGCCGGACTCGGCTGCTCGGCGACCGCGTCGAGCACCTCGGCGACGAAGGCGGTGACGGACGTCTCGCCGGCCACCGGCCCACCGGCGAGGAGGCCGTCTGCGCCTAGGAGGACGGCCGAGGGGGTGCCGACCGAGAAGACGCGGCGGATGTTGAGCTCGGGCTCCCAGGCTGCGAGCTGGGGAGAGTGCAGCGACTGGGCACGTGCGGAGGACTCGTCAGGGTGGACGGCCACGACGCCCACAACCGGGTGCAGCGCGGCCGCCCACCCGTCCAGCCGCTCCGCGACCCGCACGCAGGGGCCGCAGCCGGGGTTGAGCACGACGAGCAGCCGGGCCTGCGTCGCCGTGAGCTCGGCGAGGCTCGCCGTCGTGCCGTCGTGGAGCGTGAGGGCGCCGTAGGGGGTGGCCTGTCGCTCGTAGTCGAGGAGGTCCTCGTCCGCCACCGGCGTGGAGGCTCCTCCGCCGGTCACCAGCACGGCGACCGCCGCCGCAGCCGCGGTGGCGAGCAGTGCCCACCAGCCGCCGGGGTCGAGCTCACGGACAGCGGACGGCGCGGACGCGCCGTCCAGCGCGAGCCACAGGGCGGTCGCGGCCAGCACGCACAGGAGCACGTTGCGGACGAGCGTGAGGCGGTCGACGGCATGGCGGCCGAGGCTGCCGAAGCACGAGCAGGTGACCGGCTCGTCGAACCCGAGGGCGCGAGCGACGACCCAGGTGTAGGCCAGCATGAGTGCCACCGTGGCGGCCGCGACAGGCACGAGCCAGCCGCCCGGCGCGACGAGGAGCAGGACGCCGAGCGCGATCTCGCACCACGGCAGCGCCGGGGCCAGAGCATCAGCGGGCACGACTCGCGGCACCCGGAGCGCGTCGAACGCGTCGCGGGTCGCCCGGCGGTCGCGGACCTTGGCGACCCCGCTCGTGACGAGCACGGCGGCCAGCGTCAGCAGGACCACGAGCGCTGCCACGGGAGCCGACGACATGGCCCGCATCGTACGGTCCGTGCTCCATAGTGGTGCCCCGTGGAATCCGTGGCCCCGACGAGCGCCCGCGACCAGTCCGTCGACGTGGCCCGCGGTGTCGCCATCGTCGCGATCGTGCTCGGCCACGTCGAGAGGGGCCTGGCCTCGGCCTCGCTGCTGCCGCTCGAGACCGCGCTCGGGATCGACCGACTGCTCTACCTGTTCCACCTCGCCACGTTCGCCTACCTCTCCGGCCTGTTCGTGAAGCGTGCGGTCGAGCGGGACGGAACGCGGCAGATGCTCACCCGGCGGGTGACGCTGTTCGTCTGGCTGTACCTCCTGTGGACCGTCATCCAGGGGACGGTCCGGGTCGCCGCGTCATCCGTCGCCAACACGCCGGTCACCGTGGGCGACGTCGCGCGTGCGTGGATACCGGAGGGACAGCTCTGGTTCCTGCCCTGGCTCATCGGCGTCACCGTCGTCGCGGCGACCACGCAGCCCTGGCGGAGCCGGGCGAGGGCCGCCGTCGTGCTCGGCCTCGCCGGGTTGCTGGCGGTGGCCGTGTGGGGCTTCGACCCGTTGTACGCCTTCACCCGCGGTTGGGCGCTGCTGTTCCCGTTCCTCATCGGCTGCATCGTCACGCAGTCAGGGCATGCCGCGCTCGCGCGTCGGCGCGGCGTCGTCGTGGCTGGGGCGGTGGTCGGCACCACCGTCTGGCTGTGGGTCGGACTGGCGTCCCTTCCCACCACTCCGACGACCGGCGGCGGCTCGCGCACGGTCGACTCGGTCCTGCTCGGCGTGCTGGGGTGCGGCGCCGGGACGGTCGCGACCCTGGCCGTCGCGGCCCTGCTCGCCCGCACGCCGGTCGCCGGACCCGTCGCCCTCATCGGGCGCAGGTCGCTGGAGATCTTCCTCGCGCACATCGTCGTCGCGTCGGGCACCCGCATCGTGCTGGTGCAGCTCGGGGTCACCGACCCGTGGGTGCACCTCGTGGCCGGGACGACGCTGGGTGTGGTCGTGCCGGTCGTCCTCGCCGTCGGCGCTGAACGCCTCGGGTGGACGTGGCTCTTCGGCCTGCCCCGGCGCCTCGACCGCGCCGTGGCGTGAGCGTCAGCGCTGCGGGTGTGCCCACCGGTAGAGGGCGACGAGCCCGGGCAGGAAGAGCGCCATCAGCACGATGCCGAAGATGCGGTCGCCCCCGTCGGAGCCGAACAGCAGGAACATCGAGCCGACGAACACGAAGGGTGACGTGAGGATCCCGACCACCCAGAACATCAGGCGGGGAAGGATGCCGCGCTCGGGCCGGGTCGCCCACGGCATCGCCGCGCCCGGTCCGGCCAGGCCGACCAGCACGTCGTCGAGGTCACCGTGCGTGCGCGCGGCCAACGCACGGGAGGTCCGGTCGTCCAGCTCGGCCGCGGTGAGCCGGCCCTCGCCGAAGGCCCCGTTGAGCACCTCGCACACCAGCTCGCGCTCGGCGTCCGAGGCGAGGCGCGCGTCGCGCACGGCCTCGACCCGAGCCGCGTCCGCGCTCTGGAGGTCCTCGTCGCCGGGACTGGCGCCCGGTGCCGCGCCGTGGGACGTCGTCATGGCGCAAGGCTAGGTCGTCGTCACGGTCGCCCGCAGGCGCTTGGGGAGGGCCCGGGAAGTTTCTCGCTCGGGACCAATCCGTTCCGCTTCCTGCACCGAAGTGAGGGGCGGAACACAGGGCGACCCGCAGTTTCGTCACCATCGCCGCCCACGATCGTTACCGTCGCGTTCATGACGACCGCTTAACGTTCCCTACGAACGACCTTCGACGAACCTTGGAATTGAGGACGACTCCCGTGGCCGATACCGGAACCACGCCCACCCTGAGCACGTCGCGGCGCGCCCTCGTCCGCGGCGCTGCATGGAGCGTGCCCGTGGTCACGATGGCGGCGACCGCTCCCGCCTTCGCCGCGTCGCCCTGCTCCGACCGGTACACGTACCAGCTCAACTGGGGTACGACGCCGTACTCGCGCACGAGCTTCCGTGCCTCGTCCGCGACTGTGTCGTCGCTGGACTCCTCGGCTGTGACGGTCTCGTTCGCCAGCGTCAGCTACAGCAACGACGTCGTCAACAACACGACCACGAGCAACAACCGCCCCGACCAGACGCGCAACCTCACGGTGCCGGCGAACACTGGCACGGGGACCACCCAGGACCCGGTGGTCACCAGCCTCGGCGGCCGTCAAGGCGAGCGCGGCGTGATGCTCTACCACGCGGCGAGCACGCCCGGTCGTGGGAATCGGCAAGAGGTCACCATCACGTTCTCCCGACCGGTGCGGGGCCTCAGCTTCTACGTCACCGACATCGACACGATCACCAACCCGGCCTACTCGGATCGGGTCGAGGTGCTTGCTCGCACGGGCACCGGAGCGATCGTCGGCTTCGCCAACGTCAAGGACGGGGTCACGGGCAACGGTGTCAATGGCGATCCGTGGCTGCGGGCCGGAGACAGCAACGTGGGTGAGAACGCCGGAGGAGCGCAGGTGCAGGTCAACTTCCCGACGACGACGACTGGCGCAGCAGACGTGAAGACCGTCACGATCACCTACTGGAACAATGCTGGCGGGACGCAGTACCACCGCGTCTTCCTCGGGGACCTGAACTTCACGGCGATCGGCTGCTGATCAGGCGCACGTGCCGACGCGGCACGGTGGAATCCGTGGTCCAGCCGGGTCGGTGACGGGTATTTCTCGTTACTGTCCCGTAACTGGCCGCGACCTACCGTCGTGACATCGAGCGACCGTGGGGGTCGCAGGAGTCACCGGGGGATCGCGTCACATGTCGAACGACAACAGCTTGCTCGAAGGGGTTCGCCCCTCTCGCCGCACCATCGTGCGCAGTGCGGCCTGGACGGTTCCCGTGGTCGCTGTTGCGACGACCGCGCCCGCCTTCGCCGCGTCGCCGTGCGACCCTCGGACGAACCAGGTCCTGGACTGGGACAGCGCCAACACGACATGGACACGGGCGACGGACCGTCGCAGCGGGTCCGCGACCTTCGACCCCGACCTCACTGGCCCGGTGCCCACTCTGACCCTCAGCCTGTCGACGTCGTACGCCGGCAACATGAAGCCCGGCAACGAGACCGCCTTCGGCAACGCGCTGCAGGTTGTCTCCGCAGCTGGTGGGCTGGGTACCTCGGCCCTGACGTTGGTCCAGTCGACGACGTCCGCGAGCCCCCAGGGCCGCAACGACCGTGGTTCCTACACGTTCTCGTTCTCTCGGGCTGTCAGCAACCTGACCTTCACCGTCACGGACGTCGACTCCAACTCGGGCGACTTCGACGACGTCCTGGAGCTGACGCCCGGCTACGTCGAGCAGTCGCGTGGGTCGGCCATCACGTCCGACAACAACGGTCCGAACGGTACGCAGCGCTACTACAACACGTCGCCCAACAACGCGCTCAACGACGTCTCGAGCACTGCCGGCAACATCCGCGTCCGCTACGCCGGCCCGATCTCGTCGTTCACGATCACCTACTGGAACTGGGCCAACCAGTTCTCCAGCGGCGTCGACACGAACCAGGGCATCTTCCTCAGTGACCTGACGTTCGACTACAAGCCCTGCTGATCCCCGCCTGAGGCCCCCGGGGAACAACCCGGCCCCACCGGCGGTTGTCGCTCCTTGATGACCTCCGCCACCGAGACCGACCCTGCGACCGACCAGGCTGACGACTCCCGCCGCGTCTCGATGCTGCTCGGGCTGCTGTTCGGGCTCGCCGGCATGGGCTCCTCGAGCGCCGCGGTCGCCCTCGCCCTGATCGGCGAGGACCTCGGCGTCAGCGCCGGCCTGGCCGCCTGGGCGATCAGCCTCTATGTGCTGATGCTCGCGGTGACGACGGCGCTCTACGGCCGGATCTCCGACCTCGTCGGCGTCCGCGGCCCCCTCCTCGCCGGGCTCGTGCTGATGTCGGTCGGCGCGCTCGTCGCCTCGCTCGCGCCCACCTTCGAGGTGCTGCTCGGCGCGCGGATGCTGCAGGGGGCAGGCGCCGCCGCCGTACCGACGCTCGGCGTGACGATCCTCTCCGCGCGCTACAGCGGTGAGGTGCGTGGCCTCGCCTTCGGCCGGCTCGCCGGCGTGGCGGCCGCCGTCAGCTGCCTCGGTCCGCTCATCGGCGGTGTCGTCGAGGCGGCCTTCGGCTGGCGCGCCGTGATGGCGCTGCCCATCCTCGGCGCCCTCGTGGTGCCGCTGCTGTGGCGCGCGCTGCCGACCGGCGGCAGCGGTGCCCGCCTCGACGTGGTGGGCGCCGTGCTCGTCGCGCTGACCTCCGCCGGCATGGTCCTGCTCGTGCAGTCCCCGTCGGGCGGCCTGGTCGTCGCGGCCCTCGGCGCCGTCCTGCTGGTGCTCGGCGTGCCCGCGGTGCGCGCGAGCGTACGACGACGCCCCGACGGCTTCCTGCCGGTCGAGGTGATCCGCAACACGACCGTCGTGCGCAGCGCGATCGCGGCCTCCGCCGTGCCCGCCTCGTGGTTCGCCATGCTCATCGCGCTGCCCGCCGTGCTGCTCGCCGAGGGCTGGGAGGCGTGGCAGGTCGGCCTGGCCATGGTGCCGAGCGCCGCCGTCGCGCTGCTGGTGCCGCAGGTGACGGGGCCGATGCTCACCAGGATCGGGCCGAGCCGCTCGCTCGCGATCGCCGGTCTCGTCGCCTCGGGCGCGCTGCTCGTGGCGACCGCCGGCGCGTTCTGGGCCAGCGCGACCGTGCTCGTCGTCGGCATCGTGCTGGTCACCTTCGCCTTCGGCCTCGGCCAGCCCGCGCTGAGCGCCGTCGTGGGCGACGCCGTGCACGAGGACGTACGAGGCGTCGCGCTCGGCGTCTCGACGCTGCTCTTCCTCATCGGTGGCAGCATCGGCTCCGCCGTGGTCGCCGGGCTGAGCGGTCCGCTCGGCATGCCCGGCGCGCTCCTCGTGCTCGCGGTCCTCCCGCTCCTGGGCCTGGTCGTGCTCGCACCGACCCTGCGCCGCACGGCTGCCTCACCGGCTGCCTGACGGGGCCCCACCCGATGGGACGTGGACGTCTTCCCAATCCGGGCGAGCGGATCTAGGTTGACGCTTCCATCCCACTGTCACCAGCGGTCACAGGGGCTGGAGCCACCCTTCGACCCTCTCGGGAGCAGTCCTTGTCCTACCCTCGCGCCCTCCGGCGGGCGCAGCGCAGAGCCGCCGCCATCGCCGCCACCTCTCTCGCCGTCGTCCTGACGGCCACCGGCCTCCAGGCGTTCACCGCCCCGGCCACCTCGTCGCCAGCCGCGCCGTCGGCAGCCGGAGACGACTACTGGACCTCCACCAACGAGCAGCAGCGCGGCGCGAAGGGCGGCAACGACGCCCGCGTCCAGCCGCGTGCCTACGAGGCCTACACCCTCGACCGCCCCGCGATCGCGCAGCGGCTCGAGCAGGCGCCCGCCGATGACGCCTCCGCCGACCCGGTCGTGGTGCGTGTCCCGGCGCCGACCGGCGAGCTCGTGGAGTTCGCCGTCACCGAGTCGCCCGTCATGCAGGACGGCCTCGCCGCCGCGCACCCCGAGCTCCGGACGTACGCCGGTCGCGGGGTCGAGGACCCCACCGCGTCCATCCGCCTCGACCTGACCCGCACGGGCTTCCACGCCTCGGTGCGCGGAGCCGGTGAGAAGGCCGCCTGGTACGTCGACCCGGCCTACAACGGCGACCAGAGCCTCTACGTCTCCTACCGCGGCAGCGACGTGCCGGCGCCGCAGCGCGGCCTCGTCGAGCCCGAGCTCGACCACGACCTCCACCAGGACCTCGCCCAGGAGCAGGCCGCCGGCGAGGCGCCCGGCACCGCGGTGAGCCTGCGGACCTACCGCCTCGCCCTCCTCAACGACCCGTCGTACGCGACGTACTTCGGCACCGCCAACGTGCTGAGCGAGAAGGTGACCCTGATGAACCGGGTCAACCACATCTACAACGACGACCTGGCGATCCGGATGCTGCTGATCGACGAGTCCGACGCCCTCAACCTGGACACGGCCGCCGAGGCGACCGAGCCCAACGGGCCGTGCGGCGCGGCCGCGTGCTTCACCCCCGCCCAGCTCACCAGCTGCGGCAGCTCCACCCTGAGCCGCAACCGCATCGTGCTCGGCCAGCTCGTCGGGGCGTCCAGCTTCGACGTCGGCCACGTCGCCCTCGGCGTCAACGGCGGCGGCATCGCCGGCCTGGGCGTCGTCGGTGGCGACCGCAAGGCGGCCGGCTGCACCGGGTTGCCGACGCCCGAGGGCGACTTCTTCGCCATCGACTACGTCGCGCACGAGCTCGGGCACCAGTTCGGTGGTCCGCACACCTTCAACGGGACCGAGTACAACTGCGGCGGCAACCGCAACGGCTCGCCGTGGGAGCCCGGCTCGGGCACCTCGGTGATGGCCTACGCCGGCATCTGCCAGCAGGACAACCTCCAGCCGCACACCGACCCGTACTTCTCGCAGCGCAGCATCACCGACCTCACCACCTACGTCCTCACCCCGCGCCCCGCCATCAACGAGGTGCAGACCGTGTCGCTGCGCGGCTTCGACACGGACGGCGAGTCGATCACCCTCACCTTCAACGGCCAGACCACCGCGCCCATCGTCCGGGGCACGACCTGGACCACGGCCGCCATCGACGCGGCCATCGAGGCCGTCACCGGTGCCGGCACCGTCACCGTGGCCGCGTTCGGCGGGTCCGGCGACCTCACCGACGCCGGCTTCCAGGTGACCTTCAACGGCCCCGGCCTCGCCGGCGGCAACCAGCCGCAGCTCTCGGTGGCCGTCGCCAGCGGCGACGCCTCGGGCTTCGTCGGCGAGACCGCCAAGGGCGGCCCCATCGACAACGCCGGCTGGCAGGTCACGACCACGGCCAACCGGGCACCCGTCGCCACGGCGCCGGCGGACAGGACCATCCCGATCCGGACGCCGTTCACGCTGACCGGCTCGGCCACCGACCCCGACGGCGACGCCCTGGTCCACATCTGGGAGCAGAACGACAGGGGCGGCGCGACCGGCGTACGCCTCGGCAGCCAGGCCAAGGCGGACGGCCCGCTGTTCCGCATCTTCGGTGCGTACGCCCCGGTGACGCCGGCCGGCACGCTCGAGATCGAGTCGCCCGGGGAGAACATCGCGGACGGCAACCCCAGCCGCACCTTCCCGGACATGGCGCAGATCGCGGCCAACAACACGAACGTCAGCGGTGAGTGCCCGCCGATGCCGGCGCCGCCGGCGACCGGCGGTGCGAGCAACGTGCCGGTGCCCGTGGTGGAGTGCTTCGCCGAGTGGCTGCCCACGGCGGCGTACGTCGGGTCGGCAGCGGCCGGCAACACCGAGCCGTCGCTCAACTTCCGTTTCACCGCTCGCGACCTCGACCCCGAGGCGGGCGGATACGCCTACGACGACGTCAAGCTCACCCTCGACAAGGCCGCCGGCCCGTTCCTGGTGAACTCCAAGAACACGCCCGGAGCCGCGGTCGCCGGTCGCACCGAGACCGTGACCTGGACGGTGGCGGGCACGAACGCGCCGACGATGGCACCCGACGTCCGGATCAGCCTGTCGACCGACGGCGGGCTGACCTTCCCGACGGTGCTGGTGGAGAGCACGCCCAACGACGGCAGCGCGCCGGTCACCTGGCCCAACAACGGGACGACGCAGGCCCGGATCAAGATCGAGGCGGTCGGCAACTACTTCTTCGACATCAACAACGCCGACTTCTCGATCCGGCCCTCGCTGTCGGTCGACGGCCCCGGCGCCACCACCACGACCGCGGCCTACGGCCAGGGCGTGAGCCCGGCCGTGGAGCTGTCGGCCACCACGGGCGCCGTGGACGCCGACAGCATCAGCGCCACCGCGTCGGGACTGCCGACCGGGCTGACCCTGGACCGGGTCGAGGCCACCGCCGACGGGGTCCGTCCCGCCACGGCACGCTGGGCGGTGCGGGGCAAGGTCACCGCTGCTGCCGAGACCTATCCCGTCACGGTGACGATCTCCGACGGGTCGAACGACCCGGTGGAGCGCACGTTCACGGTGGTCGTGACCGGTGGCCCGGGCGACACCACGGCGCCGAGCACGTCGATCGGCTCAGGTCCGGCCGACGGGTCGGTGCTGCTGAAGCGCACGGCGCGGTTCGGCCTGGTCTCCTCCGAGTCGCCGGCCACCTTCAGGTGCACGCTGGACGGTGCGCCGATCGCCTGCGGTGACACGCTCAAGGTCAAGAAGCCGTCCGCGGGCACGCACGTCGTGTCCGTCGCCGCCGTCGACGCCGCGGGCAACGTGGACGCCACCCCGGTCACGCGCACCTTCACCGTCCCGCTCGACGACGGTGCCCTGAAGAGCCGGGGGGCCTGGAAGCGCGTGGCTTCGGCGAAGGCCTTCGGCGGCGACTACGCGCGCTCCCGGCAGCAGGGCGCGACCCTGTCGCACCGGCTGCGCCGGGCCACGAGCGTGAGCCTCGTCGTGAGCACCGGCAGGACGTCCGGCCCGGTCGAGGTCTTCGTCGGCCGTGACCTGGTCAAGACGTTCGCGCTGCGCGGCAAGGGCAGGACCAAGCAGGTGCGCACGGTCGACCTCGACGGAGCGACCTCCGGGAACCTCCGGATCGTGGTGGCCGAGGACAAGCAGGTCCGCATCGAGGGCGTGGCGATCACCACCACCCGCTGACCGCGTACGACGACCGCCCACGACCGCCCTGCTCCCGATCCTGTCGGGGGCAGGGCGGTCCGCGTCGGGAGGTATGGCGCCCTGTCGGTGAGCGGCCCTAGGCTGCGTCCACCGCCACTGAGGAGCACGCATGTCGCACCGGATCCGCAGCATCGCCGCCAGTCTCGTCGTCGTCCTGGGAGCGGGGGTGCTCGTCGCGACCGTCCCGGTCGCCACGGCGGCGCCCGACGACCGCACCTTCGCCCCGCTGCGAGGCTTCGACCTCAGCGGGTCCAAGATCCGTGTCGAGCCCAAGGCCTACGCCGCCACGCGGGTCGACCTCGCGGGGCTGCGCGACGAGCTCCCGGCCGGCGAGGGTTCCGCCGTGGTGCGGATCCCTGCCCCGGACGGCTCCCTGCAGGCCTTCCGCGTCGAGCAGACCCAGCGCATGGAGTCGGGGCTCGCGGGCGCGCACCCCGAGATCCGCACCTGGTCGGGACGCGGCGTGGACGACCCGCGCGCCACCGTCGCGCTCGACATCACGCCGATGGGCTTCCACGCCTTCGTCCGCACGCCCGGTGGCCGCAGCGACTGGTACGTCGACCCGGCCTACAACCGCCGCGGCTCCACCGCGCACCTGAGCTACTTCTCCGCCGACCTGCCGGCTCCGCAGCGCGAGCGCACGGAGGGCGAGATCACCGCGCTGCGTGACACCGTCCGTGCGGCGCAGGCCAAGGACGCGGACGCCGGCAGGCGCGTCGACCGCCACTTCTACCGCCTCGCCCTCACCAGCGACCCGTCCTACGCGGCCTACTTCGGCACCGACAACGTGCTGGCCGAGAAGGTCACGCTGATCAATCGCGTCAACCAGATCTACAACGACGACCTGGCCACCGAGCTGCGCCTCGTCAACGAGACCGACAAGCTCAACTTCGACACCGAGGCCGAGGCCACCGGCCCCGACGGACCGTGCGGCTCCGCCCCGTGCTTCGACGTCGCCGACCCGGGCGACCCCACCACCGAGGACGACGACCTCCCCGGTGACCTCGACGGCTGCACGATCCTCACGCTCGGCCAGAACCGCACCGTCCTGGGCCAGCTCATCGGCGCCTCCAGCTACGACGTCGGCCACATCGCGCTCGGCAAGGACGGCGGCGGCGTCGCCTACCTCGGCGTCGTCGGCGGCGACTACAAGGGCGGCGGCTGCACCGGGCTGGCGGAGCCCAAGGGCGACTTCTTCGCGATCGACTACGTCGCGCACGAGATCGGGCACCAGTTCGGCGGCAACCACACCTTCAACGGAGCGGCCGGCAACTGCGCCGACAACATCTCCGAGGCCTCGGTCGAGCCGGGGTCGGGCTCGTCGGTCATGGCCTACGCCGGCATCTGCGGACGCGACGACCTGCAGCCGCACACCGACCCCTACTTCTCCTTCCTCACCGTCGACGAGGTCGAGGCCGTCCAGTCGACGCCCTACAACGTCATCGAGGTGCAGACGGTGTCGCTGCGCGGCTTCGACGCCGACGGCGAGTCGATCACCCTCGACTTCCCGGGGGCCACCGGTCCGATCACCCTCACCCGCGGCACCGACTACACCAACGCGGGCGTCGAGGCGGCCGTCGAGACCCTCACCGGCCAGGACGTGTCGATCGCCCAGTGGGGCTACGACGAGGTGTTCAACTCCGACGAGGACGGCAACCCCCTGGTCGAGCCGATCGACGACCGCGGCTTCCAGGTGATCTTCAACGAGGAGCCGCGGATGTTCTTCGAGGGCGGGCCCTCCGACCTCGACCAGCCGCCGCTGACGGTGGCCAGCGGCAGCGCCGGCGTCAGCGGGTTCGTCGGTGAGACCGAGAAGGGCGGGCCGGCCGACAACAACGGCATCGACCTGCCGCAGACCGACGAGCTCGCCGACAACACGGCGCCGGTGGTGACGGCGCCCGCTGCGAGGACGATCCCGATCCGCACGCCGTTCGCGTTGACCGGGTCCGGCACCGACGCCGACGGCGACCCGCTCGTCTACCTCTGGGAGCAGGCCGACTTCGGCTCGGGCACCAGCCTGCCCGACAACCGCAAGGTCTACGGTCCGCTGTTCCGCGTCTTCGGCGACGACGCGGTGGTCAGCGACGAGGACAGCCTGAAGTCCCCGTCGCCGGGCATCAATCTCGCCGACGGCAGCCCGACGCGGGTGTTCCCCGACATGGCGCAGATCCTCGCCGGCAACACCAACGCCGCCACGGGCAGCTGCCCGCCGGCCACGGGCCTGCCCAACCGGCAGCTGCCCGACACGCTCCTCGACTGCTACTCCGAGTTCCTCCCCGGGGCCGAGTACCTCGGCAGCCTCGGCAACACGACACCGGCGATCAGGTTCCGGCTGACGGCGCGCGACCTGTTCCCCAACGGCGGGGGGCTGGCGCACGACGACGTCACGCTCGGGATCGACCCCGGCGCGGGTCCGTTCCTCGTCACCTCCCAGGCCGGGGCCGGGACCACGGTCCCGGGCGGCGCCACGGTGCCGGTGACCTGGGCGGTCAACAACACCCAGCGGCTCGCGGCCAGCGTGAAGGTCTCGCTGTCGACCGACGGCGGGGCGACGTTCGGCACCGTGCTCGCGGCCAGCACGCCCAACGACGGGTCCGAGCGGCTGACGATGCCCAACGTCACCAGCGGCGACGTACGCATCAAGATCGAGGCGGTCGACAACTACTTCTTCGACGTCAACGACGCCTCGTTCAAGCTCGCCGCCGTCCCGAGCCCGGAGACGACCGTCGAGAGGGGCCCGAAGGACGGAGCCATCGTGCTGGAGCGCAAGCAGCGCTTCCGCTTCGGCAGCTCCACCGCACCGGCCACCTTCGAGTGCACGCTCGACGGCAAGGAGGTCGACTGCGCGGACGGGTCCCTGACGGTGAAGGCCAAGCCCGGCACCCACGAGCTCGTCGTCGCCGCGGTCAACGCGGCCGGTGTCGCCGACGCGACCCCGGAGCGCCGGACGTTCACGCGTCCCCACGACGACGGCGCCTTCCGGCAGTCCGGTCGCTGGACGCGGGTGAAGGACCGCAACGCCTACGGCAACGACTACGTCGCCTCGCAGGACCGCGGAGCGGAGCTGTCGAAGAAGGTGCGGCGCGCGACGCGGGTCGTGCTCGTGGTGACGACGACGAAGCAGCCGGCGCTGCTCAACGTCTACGTCGGCCAAAAGCGGATCAAGACGGTCAACCTGCGGGGCAAGAACCGCTCCCAGGCGCTGCGCAAGGTCGACCTCCGCAAGACCCGCACCGGCGAGCTGCGCCTCGTCGTGGTTCGCGGCCCCGTCCGGGTCGAGGGCGTCGCGGTCGTCACCGACTGACCGCGTGGGGCGACGCGCCTGCGGGCCACCTCCGTCACCGGAGGGGGCCGCAGGTCAGCGCGTCGTGCGAGCCCGCTCGGCCAGCGCGACGGCGGCGCGCTGCACCACCGACAGCTCCTCGGGGTCGCGGGCCACCTCGTGCGGCACGTCACCGCCGAGCAGCGCCGCCGGAGTGGTGAGCCAGGCCCACACCCGCCACGGGTCGATGCCCGCGGCCAGCAGCGGCTCGAGGACGGGCAGCAGCTCGCTGCGGACCTCCCCGGTGTCGTCGAGCTGGAACCTCGGCACCAGGGTCTCGCCCTGGTGCTGCACCAGCAGGACCGTACGGCGCCCCGCGGCCTTGTGCAGCGCGAACCTGGCCGCGTTCTCCGAGACGCCTCGCATCCGGCCCACCTCGGCGTAGGACGACCAGCCGCCGTCGAGCAGCGCCGCCCGGACGCGGCCCTCGCGCCGCAGCCGCACCAGCTCCACCGGCACCCCGTGCGTCGGGTCGTCACCCACCGAGCGCAGCTGCCGGTCGAGGTCCTCGAGGCGCTCGGCGTCGAGGGGCTCGCCGGTCGCCGGCTCGTGCCAGCGCACGACCCCCGCCTCGTCGCGCTCGTAGGTCGGCAGCCCGGCAGCGCCGAGCTGCTCGGCGAGGCCGAGACCCTCCAGCCACGCAGCCAGCCGCCCGGCGAGCGCGTCGTCGTGCGGACGGGCTGGCTGGTCGGGGCGGGAGGTCACGACGCCTCGGCTACTTGTTGGCCTTGCGGGCGCGGCTCGCGGTCTTGGCCCGTGCGTTCGCGTCGAGCACGACCTTGCGGATGCGCACCTGCTCGGGGGTGACCTCGACGCACTCGTCCTCGCGGCAGAACTCCAGGCACTGCTCGAGGGAGAGCCGCTTCGGCGGGATCAGCTTCTCGAAGTTGTCCGAGGTGGCGGACCGGATGTTGGTCTGCTGCTTCTCCTTGGTGATGTTGACGTCCATGTCGTCGGCGCGGGAGTTCTCGCCGACGATCATGCCCTCGTAGACCTCGGTGGTCGGCTCGACGAACAGCACGCCGCGCTCCTGCAGCGACGTCATGGCGTACGCCGTCGCCGCACCGGCGCGGTCGGCCACCAGCGAGCCGTTGTTGCGCGAGCGGATCTCGCCGGCCCACGGGTGGTAGCCCTCGGAGATGTGGTGCGCGATGCCGGTGCCGCGGGTCTCGGTGAGGAAGTCGGTGCGGAACCCGATGAGGCCACGGGACGGGACGACGAAGTCCATGCGGACCCAGCCGGTGCCGTGGTTGGTCATGCCCTCCATGCGGCCCTTGCGGGCGGCGAGGAGCTCGGTGATGGTGCCGAGGTACTCCTCCGGCGCGTCGATGGTGAGGCGCTCGTAGGGCTCGTGGACCTTGCCGTCGACCTCGCGGGTGACGACCTGCGGCTTGCCGACGGTGAGCTCGAAGCCCTCGCGGCGCATCTGCTCGACGAGGATCGCCAGCGCCAGCTCGCCGCGGCCCTGGACCTCCCAGGCGTCGGGACGCTCGGTCGGCAGGACGCGCAGCGACACGTTGCCGACGAGCTCGGCGTCGAGGCGGTCCTTGACGAGGCGGGCGGTGACCTTGGCGCCCTTCACCTTGCCGACCAGCGGCGAGGTGTTGGTGCCGATGGTCATCGAGATCGCGGGCTCGTCGACGTGGATGAGCGGCAGCGCGATCGGGTTCTCGGCGTCGGCCAGGGTCTCGCCGATGGTGATGTCGGGGATGCCCGCGATGGCGACGATGTCGCCGGGACCGGCGGACTCGCCGGGCTTGCGCTCGAGGCCCTCGGTGACGAGGAGCTCGGTGATCCGGACGTTCTTGACCTCGCCGTCACGACGCATCCAGGCCACGGTCTGGCCCTTCTTGAGCGTCCCCTGGTGGACGCGGAGCAGCGCGAGCCGGCCGAGGAACGGCGAGGAGTCGAGGTTGGTGACGTGCGCCTGCAACGGCGCCTCGTCGTCGTACTGCGGGGCCGGGATGGTCTCCAGGATCGTCTTGAACAGCGGCTCGAGGTCGGAGCCCTCCGGCATCGAGCCGTTCTCGGGCTGCTCGAGGGAGGCGATGCCGGCCTTGCCGGAGGCGTAGACGACGGGGAAGTCCAGCGCGTCCTGGCTGTGCGAGTCGTCGAGCAGGTCCATGAAGAGCTCGTAGGACTCGTCGACGACCTCGGTGATGCGGGCGTCGCTGCGGTCGGTCTTGTTGACGACGAGGATCACCGGCATGTCGGCGTTGAGCGCCTTGCGCAGCACGAACCGGGTCTGGGGGAGCGGACCCTCGGAGGCGTCGACGAGCAGCACGATGCCGTCGACCATGGACAGCCCGCGCTCGACCTCGCCGCCGAAGTCGGCGTGGCCGGGGGTGTCGATGATGTTGATGACCATCGGCTGGCCGCCACCGGCCGGACCGGCGTAGTGGACCGCGGTGTTCTTGGCGAGGATGGTGATGCCCTTCTCGCGCTCGAGGTCGCCGGAGTCCATGACGCGGTCCGCGACGCTCTCGGCCTGGTGCGCGGTGAAGGCGCCGGCCTGGCGCAGCATCGCGTCGACCAGCGTGGTCTTGCCGTGGTCGACGTGCGCGACGATCGCGACGTTGCGCAGGTCGGAGCGGGACTGGGTGGGCATGCAGGGGCCTTCCGGGGCGGAGACGAGGCGGCCACAGGGGCCGGGCGCGGCCAGCAGGGCCGCAGCGCCAAGAAGTCTAGTGGCCGCAGCGTCAGATCGAGACTTCGTGAGCGAGGGGCCGACGCCGGAGGACGGCCTGTCCGGCGGGTGGCGGGCCTACCGGGTGTCGGAGCGAGGCGGTAGACCTGTCCCATGACTCCTCGGGACACCTCCGCCGACCTGGTTGGCGCGGCACCTCGGTGCACCTTCATCCCGCCCTGGCTCGTCGAGCGCGTCGACGGACCCGAGGCTGCGGCGCACGACGAGGCCCTCCGGGCGCGGCGGGCCCTCGAGGCGCGTTCGACACCGACGGCCGGCGCGGAGGTGGCGACGGGACCGGACTGGATCGTCCACGACGCGGGATCGACGACGACCCTGCCCGGCACGCCGGCGCGAGAGGCGGACCAGCCGGCGACCGGCGACACGGCGGTCGACGAGGCCGCCACGGGGATCGAGCAGACGCTCCGGATGTTCGCCGAGGCCCTCCAGCGCGACTCCCACGACGACGCGGGCGCCACGGTGAGCATCACCGTCCACTACGGCGAGGCCTACAACAACGCCTTCTGGGACGGCACGCAGCTGGTTTTCGGCGACGGGGACGGCCGGGTCTTCGAGCGCTTCACCAGGCCGGTCGACGTGCTGGCCCACGAGTTCTCCCACGCCGTCATCGAGCACACCGCCGGCCTGGCCTACCAGGACCAGTCGGGCGCGCTCAACGAGTCCGTCGCCGACGCCTTCGCCTCCTGCCTCAAGCAGTGGCTGCTCGAGCAGACGGCCGACGCGGGGGACTGGCTCATCGGCGAGGGCCTCTTCCTGCCGTCGGTGCAGGCCCGGGCGCTGCGCGACATGGCCGCTCCCGGCACGGCCTACGACGACCCCGATCTCGGCACCGACCCGCAGGTCGGCCACATGGACGACTACGTCGAGACCTCCAACGACAACGGCGGCGTCCACCTCAACTCCGGGATCCCCAACAAGACCTTCCAGCTCGCCGCGGTGGCGATCGGGGGCCGCACGATCGAGGGCGCCGGCCGCATCTGGTACGACGCCCTCGTCAGCGGCGACGTCCCGACGGACTCCGACTTCGCCACCTTCGCCGCGGCGACCGTCGCGGTCGCCGGGCAGCACGCCGACGCGGTGCGGCAGGCGTGGGCGCAGGTCGGCGTGGAGCCGGCGGCGCCGACGGGTGCGTCGACCCCGGCGGAGCAGCCGGTGCCCGCGGGGGCGCCGGCGGGCCGGCTCCGTGTCGAGCGCAGCGGCGGCTTCGCCGGGCGTACGGAGTCGGTCGAGGTCGACCTCGACGACACCGTCGAGCCGGGCCTGCGCGCGCTGGTCGACGAGGCCGTGGTGACGGCCCCGACGACGGGCACGCCGCCGATGCCCGACATGTTCACCTACACGTTCGTCGTGGAGGGCCGCGCCCCGGTCATCGTCCCCGAGCAGCTGTTGTCCGCCAGCCAGGCCGAGCTCGCCCGGCGGGTGCTGCGAGGCGGCCCGGCCGCGCGCTGAGGCAGACCGCGCGCTGAGGGTGGCCGATCCCCACGGGAGGCACACGTCCACTGTGGTCGAACGGTGGACGGGCAGTGGCCGAACGCGCCTCTGGTGTGGCAGACGACAGGGTGTCCTTGACGCCGCACCACCTGGCCGGTGGACCTCGGCGTCGAGGCCCCGCAGTGGTGCGAGCGCAGCGGCACGGTGCCGCTCGCCCTCGAAGGGGTCAACCACTCATGTCATCCCGCACGCGCCGTCTCGCGGCCCTCGTCACCACTGCCACCGCCGCGGCCATCGCCGTCGCCGGGACGACCGTCCCGGCCCACGCCGCCTCGGCCACCATCCGTCCCGGCGACCTCAACACCGCCGACACGCGTGCCACCGGACACGTGGAGTTCCTGCGCGACGGCCTGCACGTCTGGACCGAGGGCTCGACGTCCACCGACAAGGCCGCGGGCTACTTCGCCCTCACCGGCGGCATCCCCTCGTCGGCCTCGATGACCTGGGCCGGCAGCCAGCCCGAGCCCGGCAAGCAGCTGGTCTTCGACGCTGATGGCATCGCCGGCAACGGCAACGACTACAACATCCTCGTGGGCGAGTCCGTCTACGGGAACGTGTGGTGGCTGACGTCGTCGTCGTCCACCACCGCGAAGGCAGCCGACCCCTCGGGCGTCGCCGCCGGCGGTCAGGGCTCGGAGTGGTACGGCACCCTGGCCGAGTGGCAGGCCGCGCTGCCGCAGGCGCGTGTCGCGTTCGGCGGGTTCTCGCTGGGCTCGGGGGTCAAGGGTGAGGGCGTCATCGAGCGGATGCAGTACGGCTCGACCGTCTACGAGTTCACCAGCCTCGCGCAGGCGCAGGACGGGGTGGACGGCACGGACGGTCAGGACGGTACGGACGGCCAGGACGGCGCCACCGGGCCTGCCGGTGCTGCCGGTCCTGCCGGTCCCGCTGGCGCGGTCGGTCCCGCGGGCCCGGCCGGCGCGACCGGGCCGGCCGGCGCCAACGGTGTCGTCACCGTCGTGGACGCCGAGGGCCGCTTCTCGTTCGCGAAGGTGAACCGCGGCGTCAAGGTCACGCTCACCACCAACGACGGCGCAGCCGGTGACGTCGTGGGCAAGAAGGTCCGGTGGGTCGTCAAGCTCGACGGCGAGAAGCTGGCCGAGCTGACCCAGGGCCTCGGTGACGAGGACGTCGTGTCCGCCCGCGCCGCCAAGGCCTCCGGCGCGCACGTCGTGACCATCAAGAAGAACGGCACGGTCGTCCGCACCATCATGATCCGCGCCTGATCCGGTCCGCTCCCGAGCGGAGCGGACCCACCGGCGAGGCAGCGCCCCGGGCGTCCCGGACGGGACACCCGGGGCGCTGCTGCTCCGCGTCGGCGGACCGACGGTGGGCCCCACCGATGCCCTCCCTCCGGGTGGCACGTCGCCGACCGTGCGCCCAGTAGGTTCGCCGCATGCCTCGACTGCGGCGGACGGCTCCCCACCAGCCCGGTTGGACGCGTCGCCGCTCGGGCAAGGGCTTCACCTACCTCGACCAGCACGGCGACAAGCTGGGACCCGAGGAGGTCGCGCGCTGCAAGGCGCTCGTCATCCCCCCGGCCTGGCGCGACGTGTGGATCACGCCCTATCCCCACGGCCACCTGCAGGCCGTCGGCACCGACGACGCCGGCCGGCGCCAGTACCTCTACCACCCGCAGTGGCGCGCCAGCCGCGACGCCGCCAAGTTCGACCGGATCCTCGACTTCGGCAAGGCGCTGTCCAAGGCGCGCGAGCGGGTGCTCACCGACATCGGCGCCGAGGGGATGTCGCTCGAGCGGGCGTGCGCCGTGGCGGTGCGGCTGCTCGACCTCGGCTACTTCCGCATCGGCAACGATGTCTACACCGACACCAACGGCTCCTTCGGCCTGACGACGCTGCTCAAGGAGCACGTGTCGCGGCACGGCGACCGCATGCGGTTCGCCTTCGTCGGCAAGTCGGGCGTGGAGCACAACATCGAGATCGACGACCCGTCGGCGATCGAGGCGCTCGAGGTGATGCGACGCCGGCGCGGCGGGGGTGACGAGCTGCTGGCCTGGAAGGACGGCAAGCGCTGGCGCGACCTGTCGTCGAGCGACGTCAACGACTACATCCGCGGCTGCTTCGGCATCGACGCGACGGCCAAGGACTTCCGCACCTGGCACGCCACCGTGATCGCGGCCGCCGCCCTCGCCGACACCTCCGAGCCGGGGCAGAGCAAGGCCTCGCGCAAGCGCGCCGTCTCCAGCGCGATGAAGGAGGTCTCGGAGTTCCTCGGCAACACCCCGACCCTGGCTCGCACGTCCTACGTCGACCCGCGGGTCGTCGAGGCCTACGAGCGCGGTCAGACCATCACGGTCCGTGGCGAGTACGACTCCTCCGACGCCCGGCAGGCGGCGCTCGAGCGAGCGGTGCTCAAGCTCCTCACCGGCTGACGGGCGCCGGACGGGTCTCAGCCGTGGGCGACCACGTGGTCGATCGCCGCGGTGAGCCTCTCGACGTCGGCCGGGTCGATCGCGGGGTACATCGCGATGCGCAGCTGGTTGCGGCCCAGCTTGCGGTAGGGCTCGGTGTCGACGATGCCGTTGGCGCGCAGCGTCGCCGCGATCGCGGCCGCGTCGATGCTGTCGTCGAAGTCGATGGTGCCGATGACGAGCGAGCGGTCGGCCGGCTCGGCGACGTAGGGGGTCGTGTAGTCCGTCCGCTCCGCCCAGCCGTAGAGGGCGTCGGACGAGGCCGTGGTGCGCTCGACCATCCCCTTCAGCCCGCCCTGGGCGTTCATCCAGTCGAGCTGCTCGGCCATCAGGAAGAGGGTGGCCACGGACGGGGTGTTGTAGGTCTGGTTCTTCGAGGAGTTGTCGATGGCGGTCGGCAGGTCGAAGAACGGCGGGACGTAGCGTCCGCTCGACGCGATCTCCTCCGCGCGGGCCAGGGCACGCGGCGACATGAGGGCGATCCAGAGGCCTCCGTCGGACGCGAAGCACTTCTGCGGGGCGAAGTAGTAGGCGTCCACCTCGGTGAGGTCGACCGGCAGGCCGCCGGCGCCGGACGTGGCGTCCACGAGGACGAGCGCGTCGTCGGCGACGCCGGCAGGGCGGCGTACAGGCGCCATCACCGCGGTGGACGTCTCGTTGTGCGCCCACGCGTAGGTGTCGACGCCGTCCTCGGCGACCGCGTCGGGGCGCGAGCCGGGCTCGCTCGTGATGACCGAGGGGTCGGCCAGCCACGGTGCCTTCTTGGCCGAGGTCGCGAACTTGGACGAGAACTCACCGAAGGACAGGTGCTGGCTCTTCTCCCGGACCAGGCCGAAGCAGGCGATGTCCCAGAACGCGGTGGCGCCGCCGTTGCCGAGCACCACCTCGTAGCCCTCGGGCACGTCGAACAGGGCGGTGAGCCCCTCGCGGACCCGCCCGACGGTCTTCTTCACCGGCGCCTGCCGGTGGGAGGTGCCCATGAGCGTCGCGCCGGTCGCGGCGAGCGCGTCGAGGTGGCTGGTCTGGATCTTGGACGGACCCGCGCCGAAGCGGCCATCGGCCGGGAGGAGCTCGGCGGGGATCTGCAGGGCGTCGGTCATGGAGGGCCTCACGGTGAAGGGAACGGGCGGTCCTGACGACGCTGTCAGAGGCCTCTATTGTGTCACCCGCCCACGCTCGTCTCACGATGGGGGATCCCCGATGAACGCCGGCCTCCGCATCGAGCGGGTCGCCATCACCCACCCCGACGCGCAGGCGCTCATCGAGGCCGTCCAGGAGGAGTACGTCGAGCGCTACGGCGGTCGCGACGAGTCCCCGATCGACCCCGCGGACTTCGAGGACCCGCTCGGGCAGTTCTTCGTCGGCTACCTCGACGACGCCCCGGTGGCGACGGGCGCGTGGCGGCGCAGCTCGGTCCTGGCGCTCGGCGCCGAGGTCACCGCGGAGGTCAAGCGGATGTACGTCGTCCCGGCGGCGCAGCGCCGCGGGCTCGCGCGCCGGATGCTCGCGCACCTCGAGACCACGGCTGCGGCGAGCGGGATCGAGGCGCTCGTCCTGGAGACCGGGCTCAAGCAGCCCGAGGCCATCGCGCTCTACCTCTCCTCGGGCTACGAGCCGATCCCGGGCTACGGCTACTACTGCGGCTCGGAGCTCAGCCGGTGCTTCGGACGGGTGCTCGAGAACTACAGTCCTGTGGTTCACGAGAACCCCTGACGCCCGCTGCGGGCGCCCCCTACGGTCGCTGGGTCAGGTGTGATCTCAGTGAAGGGTGGGACGACTCGTGGGAGCGTCACTGCGCGCTGTCGGGCTACTCCGGGGAGCGCTCCTGCTGACCCTCGCGATGGTGCTGGGCGCCGTCCCCGCGGCCTCGGCGGACGACGCCGCCAGCCGGCGCGGGACCGTCACGTCGTCGGCGCCCTACCTCATGCCCGTGGAGCCGTACGCCGGCTACCAGCCGCAGACGGGCTGCAAGCCCACGCCCCGGGCCGGGGTGCTGGCGCTCGCCGCGTGGCTCACCGCGCGCGGCGGCGGCTACGGACCCATCGGGCGGTCCTGCTCCGGGTCGAGCAGGAGCGAGCACAAGGAGGCCCGTGCCTTCGACTGGCTCCTCGACGCCGACGACCCGCTCGACCAAGCCCTCGCCGCGGCGCTCCTCGACGAGGTCCTCGCCCCCGACGACACCGGCCAGCCGCACGCCCTGGCCCGCCGGATGGGCATCATGTACGTCATCTGGGACGACACGATGTACGCCTCCTACGACGCGTTCGTCCCCAAGCGCTACCTCAGCTCGGGCTGCCGCAGCCGCCGCACGTGCTCCCCGACGCTGCGCCACCGCGACCACATGCACATCTCGCTGACCCGCAAGGGCGCGAAGGGCCTGACGTCCTGGTACCTCGCCCAGCCGCCGCCCGTGTGACGAGCGGCTGACGACCGGCGACGTACGCTCGAGGCATGGACCGCGGCCTGATGCTCAACGACGCCGACTGCGGGTTCTGCATGCGCACCGCGGCGCTCGTGCCCCGGCTGGGCGTGGACGTCGACGCCGCGACGGTGCAGTCGGCGGACCTCGACGCCCTCGGCGTCGACCCGGAGCGGGCGCAGGTCGAGATGCCCTACGTCCACCCCGACGGCCGGGTCGACTACGGCCACCGCGCCTTCGCCGCGATCCTGCGGACGGGGCCGCTGCCGTGGCGCGTCGTCTCCCGGATCATGACCACCCCGGTCGTGGACCCCGTCGCCCGTCGCGCCTACCGCTGGGTGGCCGACAACCGCGAGAAGCTCCCCGGCGGCACACCCGCCTGCAAGCTCGAGGACCGGCCGGCCGCCGGCTGACCGGTGCCACCCGGCCGAGCGCTGTCGGGTCCGGCGCTCAGGCGCCCCAGGCCTCGTGCCAGCCGTCGACCTCGCTGGCCGGTCGGGTGCCCGGCCCGGCGTAGACCGCCGACGGGCGGATCAACCGGCCGGTGGTCTTCTGCTCCAGGATGTGGGCCGACCAGCCGCCCGTGCGGGCACAGGTGAACATCGAGGTGAACATGTGCGGGGGGACCTCGGCGAAGTCGAGGACGATGGCCGCCCAGAACTCGACGTTGGTCTCCAGCACCCGGTCGGGGCGTCGCTCGCGGAGCTCCGCGAGGGCCGCCTTCTCCAGGGCCTCCGCCACCTCGTAGCGCGGTGCGTCGAGCTCCTTGGCGGTGCGCCGCAGCACCCGGGCGCGCGGGTCCTCGGCGCGGTAGACGCGGTGGCCGAAGCCCATCAGGCGCTCGCCGTTGTCGAGCAGCTCCTTGACGTACGACGACGCGTCGCCGTCGCGCTTCTCGACCTCCTCGATCATCCCGAGGACGCGCGAGGGCGCCCCGCCGTGCAGCGGGCCTGACATCGCGCCGATCGCGCCGGAGAAGGCGGCGGCCACGTCGGCACCGGTGGAGGTGATCACCCGCGCGGTGAAGGTCGAGGCGTTCATGCCGTGCTCGGCCGCCGAGGACCAGTAGGCGTCGATCGCGTGGGCGTGCTGGGGGTCGGCCTCCCCGCGCCAGCGGATGAGGAACCGCTCGGCGAGGGTGCGGCCCTGGTCGACCTCCGACTGGGTGACGACCGGCCGGCCGAGGCCGCGCGCGGACTGGGCGGCGTACGACAGCACCATGACGGCGACGCGGGACAGGTCCAGGCGCGCCTGTTCGTCGGAGATGTCGTAGGTCTGGCCCATCCCCAGCATCGGCGCGAGCATCGCGACCGCGGCCTGCACGTCGGCGCGCACGTCGCCGGTGTGGATGGAGATGTTGTAGGGCTCGGCGGGCGGCAGCCCGGGGTCGTACGAGCCGTCGACGAGCAGGCCCCAGACGTTCTCGAACGGCACCCGGCCGACGAGGTCCTCGATGTCCACGCCGCGGTAGCGGAGGGCCGAGCCCTCCTTGTCGGGCTCGGCGATCTGCGTCTCGAACGCGACGACGCCTTCAAGGCCGTGCTGGATCTCGCTCATGCCACTCCTCCGGGGATCAGGGAGTCCCGGAGAACAGCACGGGACGGCTCATTGTGCACGACCGCCCGGGCCGGTCCCCGGCGGCTACCCTCGGCGGCATGGACCTCTCCGGACTGCGCGAGGAGTACGGCCGCGGGGGTCTCGACCTCCCCGACCTGGCCGACGACCCGATCGAGATGTTCGAGCGCTGGCTCGAGCAGGCGGTCGCCGCGGGGGTGCACGAGCCCAACGCGATGGTGGTCGCCACCGCGACGCCCGAGGGGCGTCCGTCGAGCCGGATGGTCCTGCTCAAGGGCGTCGGTCCGGACGGGTTCGTGTTCTTCACCAACCACGCCTCGCGCAAGGGCGAGGAGCTCGCGGCCAACGCGCAGTGCGCACTGCTCTTCCCGTGGCACCCGCTCGAGCGCCAGGTGCGGGTGGAGGGGACCGCCGGGCTCCTCGACGCCGCTCGCGTGGAGAGCTACTTCCACTCCCGCCCCCGCGGCGCCCAGCTCGGCGCCTGGGCCTCGGCCCAGTCCCGGCCGGTCGGGTCGCGCGCGGAGCTCGCGGCGACGTACGCGGCGATGGAGGAGCGCTTCGGCGCCGACGACGGCGACGGCGAGGTGCCCGTCCCGCCCGACTGGGGTGGCTACCTGGTGGTGCCCGAGGTCGTGGAGTTCTGGCAGGGCCGACGCAGCCGGATGCACGACCGGCTGGTCTACCGGCGCAGCGGCGCCGGCTGGGACGTCGTACGCCTCGCACCCTGAGCCGAGGACGTGCGGCCGAAAACCGTTTGTGAGTGAGTGCTCACTCATCTACCCTTCCCGGGTGACCCCTCGTGCCCGCCCCATGACTCCCGAGGACCGGCGCGAGGCGCTGGTCGACGCGACGATCCCGTTGCTCCACGAGCACGGGCGCAGCGTCACCACCAAGCAGATCGCCGACGCCGCGGGGGTCGCCGAGGGCACCATCTTCCGCGTCTTCGACTCCAAGGACGACCTGGTCACCGCGGCCGTGGAGAAGGCCATGGACATGGAGCCGTTCCTCGCCGACCTCGAGTCGATCGACCTCGACCAGGACCTGCGTGGTCGGCTCACCGAGCTCTGCACCCACCTGCAGGACCGGTTCCGCGGCATGTTCCTGCTGATGAGCGCGATGGGCATGGTCGGACCGCCCAAGGCGCACCGGCACATGGAGGACGGTCGCCGGCGGGCCGAGAAGATCATGGTCGCCGTGGTCGAGACCGACGCCGACCACCTCACCTGCACCCCGGTCCAGCTCGTCCACATGCTCCGGATGCTCACCTTCTCCGGCACCCACCCCCACATCAGCGACGGCCACGTCCTCACGCCCGCCCAGATCGTCGGGACGCTGCTCGACGGCGTGCTGAAGAAGGAGTCCTGATGCTGCTGCGTCTCGTCCGCACCTACCTGCGGCCCTACGCCGCTCCGCTCGCCGCCGTGGTGGGGCTGCAGTTCGTCGGCACGATGGCCGCGCTCTACCTGCCGAGCCTCAACGCCGACATCATCGACCGTGGCGTCGTCACCGGCGACACCGCCTTCATCATCAGCCACGGCGGGCTGATGCTGGCCGTCTCGCTGGTGCAGATCGTCTGCTCGATCGCCGCGGTGTGGTTCTCGGCGCGCAACGCGATGGGCTTCGGCCGCGACCTGCGCGCGGCGATCTTCCACCGGGTCGGCACCTTCTCGGCCCGTGAGGTCCAGCAGTTCGGTGCGCCGTCGCTGATCACGCGCGAGACCAACGACGTCCAGCAGGTGCAGATGCTCGTGCTGATGGGCGGCACGCTGATGGTCTCGGCCCCGATCATGATGGTCGGCGGGATCATCATGGCCGCCCGCGAGGACCTCGGCCTCTCCTGGCTGGTGCTCGCCGTCGTGCCGGTCCTCGGCCTCTCGATCGGCTTCATCGTCCGCCAGATGGTGCCGAGCTTCCGGCTGATGCAGGAGCGCATCGACGAGGTCAACCGGCTGCTGCGCGAGCAGATCACGGGCGTACGCGTGGTGCGGGCGTTCGTCCGCGAGGAGCACGAGGCGCGGCGCTTCGGCGACGCCAACGCGCAGCTCACCGACGTGGCGATCCGGGCCGGTCGCTGGCAGGCCGCGGTGTTCCCGACGGTGATGATCGTCGCCAACGTCGCCACGGTCGCGGTCGTCTGGTTCGGTGGGCACCGCGTCGAGGGTGGCCACATGGAGGTCGGCGCGCTGACCGCCTACATCTCCTACCTGATGCAGATCGTCATGTCGGTGATGATGGCGATGTTCATGCTGATGATGGTGCCGCGGGCCGCCGTCTGCGCCGAGCGCATCACCGACGTGCTCGACACCGAGTCGTCGGTCGTCCCGCCGGCCGACCCGGTCGGCGAGCTGCCCGAGCGGCTCTCCCTCGAGCTCGACGGCGTGACGTTCTCCTATCCCGGCGCGGAGGAGCCCGTGCTCCGCGACGTCCGGCTGACCGCCCGGCCCGGCGAGACGGTGGCCGTGGTCGGCTCGACCGGCGCCGGCAAGTCGACGCTCGTCAACCTGGTGCCCCGCCTGTTCGACGCCACCGGCGGTGCCGTCCGCATCGGCGGCGTCGACGTGCGCCGCATCGAGATGGAGACGCTGTGGTCGCGCCTGGGGCTGGTGCCGCAGAAGGCCTTCCTCTTCCGCGGCACCGTGGCCGACAACCTGCGCTACGGCAAGCCCGACGCCACCGAGGAGGAGATGTGGGCGGCCCTCGAGATCGCCCAGGCGCGGGAGTTCGTGGAGGCCATGCCCGACCGCCTCGACGCCGAGATCTCGCAGGGTGGCTCGAGCCTCAGCGGCGGCCAGCGCCAGCGCATGGCGATCGCCCGGGCGGTCATCCGCCGTCCCGACATCTACCTCTTCGACGACTCGTTCTCCGCGCTCGACCTGACGACCGACGCCCGGCTGCGGGCGGCGCTGAGACCGGTCACCCGGGACGCGACGGTGGTGATCGTGGCGCAGCGCGTCGCGACCATCCGCCACGCCGACCGGATCGTGGTGATGGAGGACGGCGCCGTCGTCGGCACCGGCACCCACGAGGAGCTCCTCGAGAGCTGCTCGACCTACCAGGAGATCGTCCGGTCCCAGCTGACCGCGGAGGAGGTGGCATGAGCACAGACGCAGAGGCCAAGCCCGGCACCCAGCCCGGCACCCAGCCCGGCACCCTGAAGGAGACCGAGCGCGTGCAGTCCGGTCCCGGGCCCGGCCGGGGACCGATGGGCGGCGGCATGATCGGGCAGAAGGCCGACACGTTCTGGCCCTCGCTCAAGCGGCTGCTCGCCCGGTTGCACCCCGAGCGCCACAAGTCGTACGCCGTCCTGGTCCTAACGGTGCTCAGCGTCGCCGCCACCGCCGTGGGTCCCTGGATCCTCGGGCGGGCCACCGACCTCGTCTTCGCGGGACTCATCGGCAAGGACGTCCTCGCCGGCGGCGCCACGCAGGAGCAGGCCGTCGAGGCGCTCCGCGCGCAGGGCGAGGACGACCGTGCGGAGATGCTCGAGTCGATGACGCTGACCGACGGCGTCGACTTCGCCGCCGTCGCCGACGTGCTGCTCGTGGTGCTCGCGGTCTACGTCGCCGCGTCGCTGCTCGCGTGGCTCGGCGGCTACCTGCTCAACGACGTCGTGCAGGGCACCGTCCTGCGGATGCGCTCGGAGGTCGAGGACAAGGTCCACCGGCTGCCGCTGGGCTACTTCGACAAGCAGCCGCGCGGCGAGCTGCTGAGCCGCGTCACCAACGACATCGACAACATCAGCCAGACGCTCCAGCAGACGATGAGCCAGATGCTCAACTCGCTGCTGACCGTCGTGGCGGTGCTCGGGATGATGTTCTGGATCTCGCCGCTCCTCGCGATGGTGGCGCTCGTGTCGGTGCCGATCTCGATGGTCATCACCGCCGCGGTGATGAAGCGGTCCCAGGGGATGTTCATCCAGCAGTGGCGCCGCACCGGGACGCTCAACTCCCACATCGAGGAGACCTTCTCCGGGCACGCCATCGTCAAGGTCTACGGCCGGCAGGCGGAGTCCGAGCGGGTGTTCGCCGAGCAGAACGACGAGCTCTACGAGGCGTCGTACGGCGCCCAGTTCGTCAGCGGGCTGATCATGCCGATCATGATGTTCGTCGGAAACCTCAACTACGTCGTCATCGCGGTGCTCGGCGGGCTCCGGGTCGCCAGCGGCACGATGTCGCTGGGTGACGTCCAGGCGTTCATCCAGTACTCCCGCCAGTTCACCCAGCCGCTGACGCAGGTCGCCTCGATGCTCAACCTGCTGCAGTCCGGTGTCGCGTCCGCCGAGCGGGTCTTCGAGCTGCTCGACGCCCCGGAGGAGTCGGCCGACGCCGACGGCCTGCCCGCCACCGGCGCCGCGGCACGGGGTGAGGTGCGCTTCGAGGACGTCTCCTTCTCCTACGACCCGGAGCGCCCGCTCATCGAGGGCCTGTCGCTGGTGGCCCGACCGGGCAGCACCGTCGCGATCGTGGGCCCGACCGGGGCGGGGAAGACGACCATGGTGAACCTCGTCATGCGGTTCTACGACCCCCAGGCCGGCCGGATCCTCATCGACGGCGTCGACATCACCTCCGTCCCGCGCGGCGTGCTGCGCAGCCGGATCGGGATGGTGCTGCAGGACACCTGGCTCTTCGCCGGGACGATCCGGGACAACATCGCCTACGGCCGGCCCGACGCGACGGAGGAGCAGATCCTCGAGGCGTCGCGCGCCACGTTCGTCGACCGCTTCGTGCACTCGCTGCCCGACGGCTACGACACGGTCATCGACGAGGACGGCTCGAACCTGTCGGCCGGCGAGCGCCAGCTGGTCACCATCGCGCGAGCCTTCCTGTCCGACCCGGCGCTGCTGATCCTCGACGAGGCGACCTCGTCGGTGGACACCCGCACCGAGCTGCTCCTGCAGCGGGCGATGGCGGCCCTGCGCTCGGACCGCACGTCGTTCGTGATCGCGCACCGGCTCTCGACGATCCGCGACGCCGACCTGATCCTGGTCATGGAGGACGGCTCGATCGTCGAGCAGGGCTCGCACGACGAGCTGCTCGAGGCGGGCGGCGCCTACGCCCGGCTGCACCGCTCCCAGTTCGAGGCCCCGGCCGAGGAGGCGGTGGGCTGAGGCCCGCGCGAATATCCCATTGAGTGGCCCCGCTCGGCGACGTACGGTGGTGGCACACGGAAAGGAGGTGGTCCGAAGAATGAGTTCTTTTCGGATGAGTGAGGTGGCTGCCCGCTAGGCAGCCCCGGCATCGCCGACAGCTGCCGGCGAATCCACTGCAGCCACCCGACCCGCAGGCCCCCGGTGTCATCCCCCGGGGCTCCTCACCCGAGGAGCAGCAGGCCTGCGGGTCGCTGCATGTCCGGAGGACGTACACGCTCCTCGCCCGCCCTCCGCCCCGTCGCCCGCCTCCGAGTATGCCGCGACACGCCCGGACTACGCGTTGAGTCTCTGGGCGACTCAGGGCCGAGGGAACGCCGCGACACCCCCGGGCTACGCGTTGAGTCTCTGGACGACTCAGGGCCGAGGGAGCGCGGCGACACGCCCGGACTGCACGTTGAGTCTCTGGGCGACTCAAGGCGTAGGACGGCCCCAACGGTGTGTCCCAGGTCTCGCCGAAGTCGGCTGGCGGTGCCGCGACGACAGGCATATAGTTGTTGAATACAACCATTGCGGTACGCAACCACTATCGAAGGAACGCAGTGACCCAGGCTCCCACCGTCAGCGCCGAGCAGAACGGCGTGATGACCCACCGCCAGGTGCTCGAGGCCCTGAGCGGCCTCCTCCTCGCGATGTTCGTCGCGATGCTCTCCAGCACGATCGTCAGCAACGCGCTGCCGACCATCGTCGACGACCTCGAGGGCAGCCAGACCGGCTACACCTGGGTCGTCGTCGCGACGATGCTCGCGATGACCGCGACCACCCCGATCTGGGGCAAGTTCGCCGACCTCTTCGACAAGAAGCTGCTCGTGCAGTCCGCGCTGGTCATCTTCTCGATCGGCTCGCTCATCGCCGGCTTCGCGCCGTCGATGGAGGTGCTCATCGGTGCCCGCGTGGTCCAGGGCCTCGGCGTCGGTGGCCTCACCGCGCTCGTCCAGGTCGTCATCGCCACGATGGTCTCCCCGCGCGAGCGCGGCCGCTACAGCGGCTACATCGGCGCCGTGTTCGCGCTCGCCACGGTGAGCGGCCCGCTCGTCGGCGGCGTGCTGGTGGACACCGTCGGCTGGCGCTGGTGCTTCTTCGCCGGGCTCCCAGTCGCCGCTCTCGCCTTCGTCGTGCTCCAGAAGACGCTGCGCCTGCCGGTGGTCAAGCGTGACGTCTCCATCGACTACCTCGGTGCCTTCCTGCTCGTCGGCGGCATCTCGATCCTGCTGGTCTGGGTCTCGCTCGGCGGTCAGAGCTTCGACTGGGTCTCGTGGACCAGCGGCCTGCTCGTCGCCGCCTCGATCGTCGTCATCGGCGCTGCCGTGCACGTCGAGGCCAACGTCGCCACCGACCCGGTCATCCCGCTGCGGCTCTTCCGCGACCGCACGCTGACCCTCGCCACCGTCGCGTCCGTGCTGATCGGCCTCGCGATGTTCGGCTCGACGGTCTACCTCAGCCTCTACTTCCAGCGCGCCAAGGACATGACCCCGACCGGGGCCGGCCTCATGTCGATCTGCATGGTCGGCGGCCTGCTCGTCTCGAGCATCCTGAGCGGCCGGATCATCTCCCGCACCGGCGTGTGGAAGCGCTGGCTCGTCGGCGGCATGGTCGCCGTCATCGCCGGCATCGCGCTGCTCTCGACGATCGACGCCAGCACGCCGCTGTGGCGCACCGGGCTCTTCATGGCCGTCCTCGGCCTGGGCCTCGGCGCCACCATGCAGAACCTCGTCCTCGCCGTGCAGAACACCATCGCCCTGTCCGACATGGGCGCCGGCTCCTCCGTGGTGGCGTTCTTCCGCTCGCTCGGCGGCTCGGTCGGCATCGCCGCCCTGGGGGCCGTGCTGGCCCACCAGGTCGCCGACGCGGTCGAGTCCGGCCTGCGCAAGCTGGTCGCCCAGCACCCCGAGCTCGCCTCGCAGGCCGGCCACGACACGGGTGGCATCCCCGACGTCTCGGACATGCCAGCCCCCATCCGCGCCATCTTCGAGAGCGCCTTCGGTGACGCGACCGGTCACATCTTCCTGGTGGCGCTGCCCTTCGCCGTCGGTGCACTCATCGCCGTGCTCTTCATCAAGGAAGTCCCCCTGCGCACGTCGGTGAAGCGCGAGGATGAGCTCATGGCCGAGGCAGACTCCCAGCGATGAGCACCCGCGCCGACGACCTGCGTCGCATCGAGGCCGAGGTCGGCACCCTCATCCGCCGCGTCAAACGGGTGATGGGGGAGCGGGCCCGCGAGGTCCACCCCGACCTGCACCCGATGACCTACTTCATCCTCAGCCACCTGGCCGCCAACGGCCCCATGCGCGGCGCCGACCTGTCCGACGCCTTCGACATGGACAAGGGCGGCGTGAGCCGTCAGGTGCAGACGCTGGTGGACCTCGGCCTCGTCGAGCGCAAGCCCGCTCCCGAGGACCGGCGCGCGATCTTGCTCGACGCGTCCGACGAGGGCCGCAAGCGGCTCGCGCACATGATCCAGGTCCGCAGCGAGCGATTCGACGAGCGGCTCGCCGACTGGACCGACGCCGACCTGGCGCTGTTCGCCCGCCAGCTGGCGACCTACAACACCGCGCTCAGCGACGACTGAGGCTCAGCGCAGCCAGGCGGCGGTGTCGGGCGGCAGCTTGTCGTCCACCGGACCGCTGGCCAGCAGCAGGTCGCCCGCGGGGAGCTCGACGGCAGCGTCGCCGCAGTTGAGCACCACCGTGAGCAGACCGCGCCGGAAGGCGAGCACGTCGGCGCCGAGGTCGAGCACCTCGACCTCGTCGCCCGCCGACCAGGCGAACTCGCGCCGCACCCGCAGGGCCTCGCGGTAGAACGCCAGGGTCGACGACGGGTCAGCGGCCTGCGCCTCCACGGTGAGCGCCGCCCAGTCCGCCGGCTGCGGGATCCACGGCTGCGACGTCCCGGGCCCGAAGCCGTACGGCGCCTGAGTGCCGCTCCACGGGATCGGGACCCGGCAGCCGTCGCGCCCCGGCTCGCCGGTGCGCAGGTAGGACGGGTCCTGGCGGTGCTCCGGGGCGACGTCGACCTGCTCGAGGCCGAGCTCCTCGCCCTGGTAGAGGTAGCTCGAGCCGGGCAGCGCAAGCATGGTGAGCGTCGCGGCGCGGCCGCGCGCGAGGCCCTGCTCGCCGCCGCCGTAGCGGGTCACGTGGCGTACGACGTCGTGGTTGCTGAGCACCCACGTCGGCGAGGCGCCGACCGGCTTCACGGCCTCGAGCGTGCTGGTGACGACCTCGGAGAAGGCGGCGGCCGACCAGTCCGCGAGGAGCCAGGCGAAGTTGAAGGCCTGGTCGAGCTCGTCGGGGCGGGTGAAGGCGACGGTCGACTCGGGCGTCTGGGTCCACGCCTCTGCCACGGCCATCCGGTCCGGGCCCACCTCGTCGAGGATGTCGTGCCACGAGCGGTAGACGTCGTGGACCTCGGGCTGGTCCCACATCGGCTCGTCCTTGAGCTCGCGGGCGACCATCGAGTGGTCGGTGTTGACCTGCCCCGAGCTCGCCGTGGCGCCCTCCGCGACGACCTGGTCGCGCAGGCTCGCCTCCTTGAAGAGGCCGTGCGCCACGTCGACGCGGAAGCCGTCGACGCCACGGTCCAGCCAGAACCGCAGGACGCCCTCGAACATGGCCGGCACCTCGGGGTTGCGCCAGTCGAGGTCGGGCTGGGTGGAGTCGAAGAGGTGGAGGTACCACTGGCCGTCGTCGACCTGGGTCCAAGCCGAGCCACCGAAGACCGAGCTCCAGTTGTTGGGCGGGCCGTCCTCGCTGTCGCGGAAGAGGTAGCGCGCACGCTCCGGGCTGCCGGGCCCGGCAGCCAGGGCCGCCCGGAACCACGCGTGCTCCTCGGAGGTGTGGTTGGGCACGAGGTCGACGACCACGCGCAGGCCCAGCTCGTGGGCCCGGGCGACGAGGTCGTCGGCGTCGGCGAGCGTGCCGAAGAGCGGGTCGACGTCGGTGTAGTCCGCGACGTCGTAGCCGTGGTCGTGCTGCGGCGAGGTGTAGAACGGCGTGATCCAGAGCGCGTCGACGCCCAGCTCGGCCAGGTGCGGCAGCCGCGAGGTGATGCCGGGCAGGTCGCCGACGCCGTCACCGTCGCTGTCGGCGAAGCTGCGGACGTACACCTGGTAGACGACGGCGTTGCGCCACCAGTAGGTCCTTGGATCGTTCAAATCGGCCATGCCGTCATCCTCTCAACAGGCACCGGGAGCGGGTCAACTGCCGGAGACGGGCGTCCGCCCACCGAACAGCGCCGGGTCCACGGCGATCCAGGTGTGCTCGGCCGTGGCGACGACCCGGCCGTCCGTGTCGTAGAGGGTCGAGGCGGTGAAGGTCTTGCGGCCGTCCCGGCCGCGGCCCTCGCCGACGACGACGTGCGGCTCCCCGATCACCGGCAGGGTGTCGACCCGCGCGGTCATCCGGCCGAGGACCATCAACCGTTCGGTGAGGTCGCCGGCCCAGCCGCCGACGCAGTCGAGGGACGCCCAGGTTGCGGCCACGGAGGCGCGCGGGTGCTCGTCGACGTACGCATGCCAGTCCTCGTGCAGGCTGCGGTGTGGCGTCCAGGTGGCGGCGACGAGGTCGCCCGCCGGGCCCGCGCCGACGCGGCCGGGGAAGATCCGCAGCCCGTCGCCCTCCTCCCGCGCCGTACCGCAGGCGAAGCAGGTGGGGAAGGGGTGGAAGTCGTGGCCCGGGTACGACGCCTCGGCGGCCGCCGCGGTGGCCGGGTCCACCGGCTCGACCTCGGTCAGCGCTCGCTCGACCCGCTGCGCCGTCGCCACTGCCACGCCGGCGACGGCCGCGGTCGTCACGCCGGCGTCCTCACTGACGGCGAAGGGAGTGTCGAGGGGCGGGGGCTGGCGCAGCGACACCTCGATCGCCGGCCACCCGTCGGACCGGTCGGCCGGGGGACCGGCGTCCACCAGCGCGGCCAGGGCGCCCGCCGTCCAGCCGCCGTTGCCGGAGTCGGGAGGCCCGCAGAAGCGGCGCGGCACGATCATCTCGGTCACCCGCCTCACTGTGCCACGGCCGGCGGGTGGGCGGGTGGGAGGAGCCGGTTGCCGCATGGGACACAATGACCGGTGTGAGTGACCTGATCGACACCACCGAGATGTACCTGCGCACCATCTTCGAGCTGGTGGAGGAGGGCATCGTCCCTCTGCGGGCGCGCATCGCCGAGCGCCTGCACCAGTCGGGGCCGACGGTCTCGCAGACCGTGGCGCGGATGGAGCGCGACGGGCTGCTCACCGTCGAGGGCGACCGCCACCTCGAGCTGACCGAGGAGGGCCAGCGCCTCGCCGTCCGTGTGATGCGCAAGCACCGGCTGGCCGAGCGGCTGCTCACCGACGTCATCGGCCTCGACTGGGAGCTCGTCCACGCCGAGGCGTGCCGGTGGGAGCACGTGATGTCCGAGACCGTCGAGCGCCGCCTGCTCGACCTGCTCGACCACCCCACCGAGTCGCCCTACGGCAACCCGATCCCGGGCCTCGACGAGCTCGGCGACGTCGCCGGCGAGGACTTCATGGACAACGTCGAGCCGCTCTCGGGCGCCGCGGTGTCCGAGGACCAGCGCGTCCACGTCAAGCGCATCTCCGAGGAGATGCAGAAGGACGAGGAGCTGATGGGGCTGCTGCGCCGGGTCGGCGCCCTGCCCGGCAAGACCGTGACCATCGCGAGGACCGACGAGGGGATCCTCATCGGGTCCGGCGGCGAGACCGCCGAGCTGGTGGTCGAGGCCGCCGAGCACATCTTCGTGCGCCGCTGAGGTCGCCCCTGGCCGTCCCGGTGGTTTCCCCGCCTATGCGGGGAAACCCGAACTTCTCGAGGCGTGCACGCCCCCAGAAGTTCGACCTTCCCCGCCTATGCGGGGAAACCAGAGGCGCCCGACACCACCGACACCCGCCCAGCAAGCGCGGTCAGGAAGTCGCTGCACCCCACCTCGAGCTTGTACGACGCCAGTGGGTCGCCGCGGGTCGCGCCACGGTTCACGATGACGATCGGCGTGCCTCCCTGGGCCGCGCGCTTGACGAACCGCAGGCCGCTCATCACCGTCAGCGACGAGCCGGCCACGAGCAGCGCGCCGCCGGTGCCCAGCGCCTCGACGGCGGCGTAGCAGCGGGCGACCCGGTCGGGTGGCACGTTCTCGCCGAAGAAGACGACGTCGGGCTTGAGCGGGCCGCCGCACGCGCACGCCGGCACGACGAAGTCCGCCGTGTCGTCGAGGTCGACGTCGCCGTCGGGGTTCGACGCGACCGACGCGTGCCGCTCGACCCAGTCGGGGTTGAGCTCGTCGAGCACGCGCTCCAGCTCGGCGCGCGAGGACGTGCTCCGACAGCCCAGGCAGACCACGTCGGCGACCCGGCCGTGCAGCGCGACCAGTCGTCGCGAGCCGGCGGCCTCGTGCAGGCCGTCGACGTTCTGGGTGATGAGCATGAGCGGGTCGACCGCGGCCAGCGCCCGGTGACCGTCGTTGGGGACGGCGTGGCCCATCCGCTGCCAGCCCACGTGGCTGCGCGCCCAGTAGCGCCGCTGCGCCTCGGGCGTCGCCACGAACTCCTGGTAGGTCATCGGTGCCCGCGCCGGTGCGCCCGGCCCGCGGTAGTCCGGGATGCCGGAGTCCGTCGACAGCCCGGCCCCGGTCAGCACGACGACCGGCCGCGTGGCGAGCAGGTCGAGCGCCGCCTCCACCGCGGCCGGGTCGACCTCCGTGGCTGCGTCGCGTCGCTCGGCGGGCGCGTCGGCGTACGCCGAACGGCTCAGGGTCACGCGCCGTACCGCACCTGCGCGCGGGCCCGCGCCTTCGCCGCCTCGACCTCGCGGTTCTTCGGCGGAGCGCCGGTCACCAGGTCGTCGAGCAGGTGCTCGGTGATGTGGGCGATCTCCTTGACGGCGGCGTAGAACACCTCCTCGTTGGCCTGCGACGGCTTGGTCGTGCCGGCCACCTTGCGGACGTACTGCAGGGCGGCGGCGGTGACCTCGTCACGTGTCGCGGGCGGCTCGAAGTTATTGAGCGGTCGGATGTTGCGGCACATGCCACGAGCGTACGCATCTCGCGCTAGACGGTGAAGAAGCTCACGTCGTCGCCGGTCACCAGCGCCACCTTGCCCGACGCGAGCGGGACCAGGCGCACGTCGGCGACGTCCGTGCCGTGCTCGACCTCGACCATCCGGTTGGTCATCGACCCGTCGTCGAGCGACAGCACCGACACCCAGCCGGTGGTGCCGGTCCAGCCCTGCGACACGACGGTGAGGGCGACCCGCTGCTCGGGCAGCCAGGTGAACTGGCGGGGATCGGTGCCCGCGCCGGCGAGGCTGTTGGCGGGGTAGCGGACCACGTCGACCTGGCGGGGCGAGGTCAGGTCGGTGACGTCGAAGAGGGCCGCCTGCGCGCCGCGGGTCACCCCCTGCAGCGAGGCGTCCTGGCCGACCCCGATCAGGCGCTGCTCGCCGAGCGGGTGGAGGTACTCCGAGAACCCCGGGATCTTCAGCTCGCCCAGCAGCGCGGGGGAGTCGGGGTCGGTGAGGTCGACGGCGTAGAGCGGGTCGGTCTGCCGGAACGTCACCACGATCGCGAGGTCGTCGAACCATCGCACCGACGTGATCTCCTCGCCGACGCCGAGGTCGTCGACCCGGCCCGCCTCGACGAGGTCGGCGCCCTCCTCGCGCAGGGTGAGGACGGAGTTGAAGTTGCCCGTCTCGCTGCTCGGGCCGACCGCGACGCGCAACGAGCCGCCGACCGCGTCCATCGACCAGCGGTCGGCGATCGTGCCCTCCACCTCGCCGGAGGCGACGTACGTCGCGTCCATGCCGTCGAGCGCGAACGCGAAGAGCGGCGTGGTGCCGGTCGCCGTGCTGCCGGCCCAGCGGCAGTCGAAGCAGTCGGTCCACGGCCCCCACCCGGGCGCGGCGGCGGCGAGGTAGAAGCGGTCGGTGGAGAAGTACGCCGTGTCGGAGTCCGTGGCGACGGCCGTCGAGGTCCGGGTCGTGGGGGCCGTCGGGTCGACGGCGAGCACGGTGGTGGTGCCGAGGGGGAGGTCCTCGTCCTCGGGGACCGCGACGTCCTCGCAGGCGACGAGCGGCCGGCCGTCGACGGTGGGCAGCCAGTCGGCGAGCGTGGTGTCGCGCACGAGCGAGCGGTTGCGCAGTCGCGAGCGGATCTCGCCGAACGTACCGTCGGGGTGGGAGAAGTCGAGCCTGGGCAGGGCGTTGTTGAGCACCACCCGCACCACGTCGCCGTGCAGGCGGACCGCCGACGCCCGTCCCCGGACGGTGGTGGCGTCCACCACGCTCGGAGCGGTGGGGTCGGCGAGGTCGACGGTCGTGATCGTCGTCGAGAGCCCGTCGCCCGAGGACCCGATCACGACGGCGCGACCGCCCACGAGGACCAGCTCGCCGCCCGGGTCGCCCACCCAGTCGTTGCCGCGGGCGTCGTCGAGGCGGGTCGTCGACAGGAGCGACGGCGCGTCGCCCGAGACGTCGTAGGCCAGCAGCTGGCCGTCGCGCATCCGCAGCAGCAGGGAGCCGGACACCTTGACGACGTCGGACTCGTCCACGCCGACCTCCTGCACGTTGGTGCCGGACGCGCCGCTCGTCGACCGGGACGTCGCGGCCGCCGAGCGCTCCACCCCGGACGACATGGCGTCCGAGCTCCCGGCGTCGCCGGACTCCATCGCGAAGACCGGCAGGTCGCCGCCCCAGCCATAGGGACCGACCTGCCCGAGCGCCCGGTCGACGTAGGAGTCGAGGAGCTCCTCGCAGCTCGCCGTGGCGACCAGGTCGGCGTTGGCCAACGCGATCGGGGGACCGGTGGGCGGGCGGTCGTCGCCGTCGGACCCGGTCCCCACGACGTAGCCGACGCCCGCGGCAGCGGTCAGGGTGGCGACGGCGGCGATGCCGGTGGTGATCGTGCGCAGGCTCATGGTCGTGGGACGAGGGGCCGGGACGCGCGGTTCCGCGTGGCACGATGGCGCGATGAGCGACGCCCCCGATCTCGCCCGTGGCTCCTCCCGTGAGCCCTCCCGTGAGCTGGACCTGGTGCTCTTCGGCGCGACCGGGTTCACCGGCGGCCTCACCGCCGACTACCTCGCCGCCCACGCTCCGGCCGACCTGCGGTGGGGGATCGCCGGGCGCAACGCCGACAAGCTGGACGCCGTACGACGGAGGCTCGGCGCGGACGTCGAGGTGCTGGTCGCCGACTCGACCGACGCCGCCGCGCTCGCCGACATCGCCCGCCGGGCCCGCGTGGTCGCCACCACGATCGGCCCCTACCTCGACCACGGCGGGCCGCTGGTCGCCGCGTGCGCCGAGGCCGGCACCCACTACCTCGACCTCACCGGTGAGCCGGAGTTCGTCGACCGGATGTTCCTCGAGCACCACCGCACCGCGCTGCGCACCGGCGCGCGCCTGGTGCACGCGTGCGGCTTCGACTCGGTCCCGCACGACCTCGGCGCCTACTACACCGTGCAGCAGCTCCCGTCCGACGAGCCGATCACCCTGCGCGGCGTGGTCCGCTCCGGCGGCACCTTCTCCGGCGGCACCTTCCACTCCGCGCTCAACCAGTTCGCGCGCGCCAAGGAGATGAGGAAGACGTACGCCGCCCGCCGCCGCGCGGAGGTGCGTCCCGAGGGCCGCTCGTCGCGCTCGGTCGGCGGCAAGCCGCACCGCGACCCGGTGCTCGGCTACTGGTTGCTCCCGCTGCCGACGATCGACCCGATCGTCGTCGCTCGCAGCGGCGCCGCGCTGGAGGCGTACGGCCCCCGGTTCCGCTACTCGCACTGGGCCGGCACGAAGACCCTGCGCTACGCCGCCGCCGGCGCCCTGGGGGTCGGCGCGCTCACCGTCGCGGCACAGGTCGGGCCGTTGCGCGAGCTGCTCAAGGACAAGGTTCCGGTCGGCTCGGGACCCGACGAGTCCAAGCGGGAGAGGTCATGGTTCACCGTCGACTTCGTCGGCGAGGCCGCCGGCACGACCGTGCACACCCGGGTCTCGGGCGGCGACCCGGGCTACACCGAGACCGCGAAGATGCTGTCCGAGGCCGCGCTGTGCCTGGCCCTCGACGACAACCCCGCGACAGCCGGCCAGGTCACGCCCGCCCAGGCGATGGGCGACGCGCTGCTCGCCCGGCTGCAGGCGGCGGGGATGCGCTTCGAGACCCTCTGACCCGGAGGCCGTGGTGGTGCCCCAGGCAAGAGTCGAACTTGCGACCTTTCGCTTAGGAGGCGGCTGCTCTATCCACTGAGCTACTGGGGCGGTGCCGCCTCGCCCTGAGGTGCTGCGGCGGGAAGCATCCTGCCACGAGCAGCCACGTCGACCCGCACCCGGCGGTGCCGGAGCCCGGATCGGGACGTGTCGCGAGCGCGGGAAAACTTGCGCGGTGAAGTAGGTTCAGTCCCGGTCATTACGTCAGCCCTGTGTCGAAGGTGAGCCCCGTGTCCGATGAGTCACGCCCGGAGGCTCCCGTCAGCGCGCCCAAGCGCAAGGGCAAGGTGGCTCGAAAGCACACCGTCGGGCGGGTCATCCTCGTCAGCGTCGTGGTGCTCGCACTGGTCACCGGCCTCGGCACGGTCTACCTGATCCGCCACCTCAACGGCAACATCGAGGGCGTCTCCCTCGACGCCCTCGGCGACGCCGAGCGGCCCGAGAAGGTCTACAACGGCAACGGCGAGGCGCTCAACGTCCTCGTCATGGGCTCGGACTCGCGCGAGTGCGAGGGGTGCGGCATCGACCAGGAGGGCGGCGGTGGGTCCGACACCACGATCCTCGTCCACCTCTCCGCCGACCGCAGCCGGGCGTACGCCGTCTCGATCCCGCGCGACTCGATCGTCACGCGTCCCGAGTGCAACGACGGCGACTCGCCGGCCGCGACCAACGTGATGTGGAACGCCGCCTACGGCGTCGGCGGCCCGGTCTGCACGATGGCGCAGGTCGAGGAGAACGCCGACGTCTACGTCGACCACTTCGTCTTGGTGGACTTCGCCAGCTTCGGCTCCATGGTCGACGCCGTCGGCGGCGTCCCGGTGTGCGTGCCCGAGGACATCGTCGACCGGCCGCGCCAGATCTTCGTGCCGAAGGGCAACCCGTCCGTCCTCACCGGCGACGAGGCGCTCGACTACGTCCGCGCCCGCTACGTCGGCGACCTGGTCGAGCAGAACGACATCTCGCGGATCCGGCGGCAGCAGGAGTTCATCGGCGCCCTCGTCCGCGAGGTGCTCTCCGCCGGCACGCTGTCCCGGCTCGACAAGGTCGTCCGGTTCCTCGACGCGGCCACCGAGTCGCTGACCACCGACGAGGAGTTCGCCTCCGTCACCCGCCTGGGCAAGGTGGCCATGCAGCTGCGCGGCATCGGGCTCGACGAGATCAAGTTCGTCACCCTGCCGACCGACTACTACCCCAGCGACTCTGAGTTCCGGGGCAAGGTCTTCTGGACGCCCGAGGCCTACGAGATCTGGGAGCTCATCAAGGCCGACAAGGAGATCCCCGCCCGGCTGCTGAAGGGCAACAGCACCAGCGCGGAGCCGCCGGCGAGCGCCGCCGAGACCGAGTCGCCGAGCCCGGAGACGCCGACCGGCAGCGAGTCCCCGTCCGAGACGCCGTCCGAGACCCCCAGCGAGACCCCGAGCGAGACCCCGAGCGAGACACCCGACGAGACCGCCTCGGAGTCCCCGACGGAGACCCCCGCCGAGACGACGCCGCCCGAGGAGCGCATCTTCGGGGTCTGCGCGTGAGCGCACCCCGCGACCCGCGCATCCCCGCCGAGGAGTGGGAGCGGCGTCGGCGCCTCGCCGCGGTCTTCGGTGACGCCGTGCCGGAGCAGACCAGCGACGACCGCGACTCCCGCGAGGACTCGGCCGGCAAGGGCGACGACTGGTACCGCGACCAGGTCCCGCCCCACCACGGCTGACCCCGCGCCGGGGTAGTCCGAATCGGAATGCTGGTCGGGGCCGGCCTCGCACCAGCCGTTCGACGCGGACTACCCCGAGGCTGGACGGAATGCCAGCGAGGGTCCCGGGTCAGACGGAGCCGTTGCGCGCCTTGAGCAGGTCGCGGATCTCCTCGAGGAGCGCGACGTCGGCGGGCGTGCCGGCCTCCTCCGTCGGGAAGTAGCGGTCCTTGGCCTTCGTGTAGGGCATGACCACGAAGAAGTAGACGACGGTCGCGAGGATGAGGAACGCCACGAGCGCGGTGAGGAACGGGCCCACCTCGATCTCGCCGGGGGCGTAGTCGTCGAAGTTGGGCTGCGCGCCGCCGGTGGCCTTGGCGATGGCCGAGAGCAGCATCCCGGTGAACGCGGTGACGACGGCGGCGAAGGCCGTGCCCATGATGACGGCCACGGCGAGCTCGACGAGGTTGCCGCGGAGGATGAAGTTCTTGAAGCCGCTCATGGTCGATTCCCTCTGGTCGGGCCCCGAGAGGCCGCGCGTGCGTGGACGCGGGTCACGCTAGCGGCTCCAGGAGACCGTGAGGAACTGCGACAGCGCGGCGCTGGCCACCTCGACCGCCTCCGTGGCGGACGTGCCGACGACGACCAGCGCGCCGCCGGACGCGCCGGCCGGCCCGTCGGGGACGCCCGTCGGCGTGGCCAGGACCCGGACGTCCTGCGCCACCACCGTCGAGGTGCCGTCGGCGGGGTCGGTCGCCACGAGGTCGACCTCGTCCCCGGCCTGCAGCAGCCCGGCCATCCCGGCGTCAGGCAGCCGGACCGGCAGCACCGTGTCGCCGGGCTGGGCGAGCGCGAGACCCGGGCCGACGACGCGTACGTCGGTCACGACCTCGCCGCGGGTGAGCGGGCCGGCGAGCACCCGGCCGGTCGCGTCGGACGCGGCACCGGTCGGCGCGAGCTCGCGCGGGAACGCCGGACAGCGAGGTCGTCGTCGTCCAGCACGGTGCCCGACGGCAGGTCGCGGGCGGCGACCAGGACCTCGACGGTGTCGGCCGGGGGCGGCGCGAGCGTGCGCAGCGCGCTCAGCGCCGCCGCGGCGGTCAGGGCGGCGGCGATCAGCCGGCGCCGGCGCCGCAGCTGGTGGCGCACGGCGCGCACGCGGCGGCGCATCGGTGGAAGTCCCGTGGCGAGCATGGCCCGACGCTAGGACGATCCGGGCCGGCCCGCTCCGCCTCTCCACAGGCTTCACGTGGCGCGCCGGGCGGGCCGGCCGGGTCTCAGTCCGAGGAGCTGCTCGAGCCGCTCGACGAGGACGAGCCGGAGGAGGACGAGCCCGACGAGGACGAGCCGGAGGAGGACGAGCCCGACGAGGACGACCCGGAGGAGCCCGACGAGACCGACGACTCAGAAGAGGACGACGACGAGCCGGACGAGCCCGACGCCGGCGCCGCGGACTTCGCACCCTCGCGGCTGTCGGTGCGGTAGAAGCCGGAGCCCTTGAACACCACGCCGACGGCGTTGAACAGCTTGCGCAGCCTGCCGTTGCACTCGGGGCAGACGGTCAGGGCGTCGTCGCTGAAGCTCTGGAACTGCTCGAAGGCGTGCCCGCACTCGGTGCAAGCGTACTGGTAGGTGGGCATGTGCGTCCTCGGGGTGCTGGCTCAGGGAGCGATCTGGGGGCGATCTGGGGGCGATCGGCCGGGCCGGCGCGACGCGCTGGCACTCGAGCCCTTCGACTGCCAATGGTACGGCACAATGGGCGACGCGATGAGCGAGCCGTCACCGACCCCCGCCCCCGACACCGCCGACCCGTCCCGGGCCGGCTGGTGGCAGACCGTCAAGCGCGCTCCCCGGGCGGTGAGGTGGACGGCGTGGATCGCCCTCGGCCTGGTGCTGCTGCTCGTCGTGCTCGCCGCCGCCGTCGTGGGCGTCGTACGCCGCCCGCTGCCGCAGGCCGACGGCGAGGCGGAGCTGCCGGGCCTCTCGGCCTCGGTCGAGGTGGTCCGCGACGAGCAGGGCATCCCCCAGGTCTACGCCGACACCGACGACGACCTGATGCGGGCCCAAGGCTACGTCCACGCCCAGGAGCGGTTCTTCGAGATGGACTTCCGCCGGCACGTGACCGCCGGCCGGCTCTCGGAGATCTTCGGCGCCGACACCCTCGAGACCGACAAGATGATCCGCACCATGGGCTGGCGCCGGGTCGCCGAGCAGGAGTGGGCGCTGATCGAGCCGGCGACGCGCGACGCGCTGACGTCCTACGCCGAGGGGGTCAACGCCTACATCGCCGACCGCTCGCCGTCCGAGCTGGCCGTCGAGTACAGCGTGCTCGGGCTCACCGGTCTCGACTACGCCCCCGAGGAGTGGGAGCCGATCGACTCCCTCGCGTGGCTCAAGGCAATGGCGTGGGACCTGCGCGGCAACATGGACGCCGAGGTCGACCGGGTGCTGCTCTCGCTCGACCGGACCGAGGAGGAGATCGCCACCCTCTGGCCGGACTACCCCTTCGACGACCACCCGCCGATCGTGTCCGGGGGCGGCGTCGTCGACGGCGTCTTCGAGCAGAACGCGTCGGGCAACGCCACCCGCAACCCGCGCCGGCCGGCGTACCCCCCGGGCGTCGTGGCCGCGCTGGAGCGGGTGCAGGACCAGCTCGCGGCGATGCCGGACCTCGTCGGCAAGGGGCGCGGCATCGGCAGCAACTCGTGGGTCGTCGACGGCGAGCGCAGCGCGACCGGCATGCCGCTGCTGGCCAACGACCCGCACCTCGGCATCAGCCAGCCGGGGATCTGGATGCAGATGGGGCTGCACTGCCGCGAGGCCGGCCCCGACTGCACGCTCGACACGTCGGGCTTCACGTTCTCCGGCGTCCCCGGGGTGATCATCGGCCACAACGCCGACATCGCCTGGGGCTTCACGAACCTCGGGCCCGACGTCACCGACCTGTTCCTCGAGCAGACCGAGGGCGACGACCGCTACGTCCGCGACGGCGCTGCCGAGGCGATGGACGTCCGCACCGAGACGATCGAGGTGCGCGGCGAGGCCGACGTCGAGCTCCGGGTCCGCGAGACCGTCCACGGCCCGCTGATCAGCGACGTGTCGACGGAGTTCGCCACCGTCGGCGCCAACGCCCCGACCGACGAGCCCGGCGTGCGCGGCAGCGGCTACGCCGTCGCGCTGGCGTGGACCGCCCTCGAGCCCGCCCCGACCGCCGACGCGATCCTCCAGCTCAACCGCGCCTCCGACTGGGACGAGTTCCGCGAGGCCGCCTCCCACTTCTCGGTGCCGGCGCAGAACCTGGTCTACGCCGACCGCGAGGGCCACATCGGCTACCAGTCGCCCGGCCGGATCCCCATCCGTCGGGCGGGCAACGACGGGACCATGCCGGTCGAGGGCTGGGTCAGCGCCAACGACTGGACGGGCGAGTTCATCCCCTTCGACGGGCTGCCGAGCGTGCTCGACCCGGAGGAGGGGTTCATCGCGACCGCCAACCAGGCCGTCGTCGACGAGCGCTACCCCTACCTCCTCACCCGGGACTGGGACTACGGCTACCGCTCCACCCGGATCCGCGAGGCCCTCCTCGCCGAGGGCGAGCTGTCCGTGCAGGAGATGGCCGACCTCCAGCTCGACTCGACCAACCCGATGGCCGAGACGCTCGTGCCCTACCTGCTCGACATCCAGGACCTCCCCTCGCCCTACTACCGCAACGCGCAGAACCTGCTCCGCGACTGGGACTTCACCCAGCCCGCCGACAGCGCCGCGGCGGCCTACTTCAACGTCGTCTGGCGCACCCTGCTCGAGATGACGTTCCACGACGAGCTGCGCCAGCGCACGTGGCCCGACGGCGGCGACCGCTGGTTCCTCGTGGTCAGCCGGATGCTCAGCGAGCCGGCCGGCGCGTGGTGGGACGACGTCGAGACCGACGAGGTCGAGCGGCGCGACGACATCCTGCGCGCGGCGATGCTCGAGGCGCGCGACGAGATGACCCGGCGGCAGGCGCGCGACCCGCGGCTGTGGGAGTGGGGGCGGCTGCACCGGATGAACCTCCACAACGCCACCTTGGGCGAGTCGGGCGTCGGGCCGGTCGAGCGGCTGTTCAACCGCGACGGCTGGGAGGTCGGCGGCGGTTCCTCGATCGTCGACGCCACGTCGTGGAACGCCGTCGAGGGCTTCGAGGTCACCGCGGCGCCGTCGATGCGGATGGTCGTCTCGCTGGCCGACTGGGACGACTCGCGCTGGATCAACCTGACCGGCGTCTCCGGGCACCCGGCGTCCTCGCACTACTCCGACCAGACCGAGCTCTACGTCGAGGGCGAGACGCTGCCGTGGGCCTACACCCGCGCCGCCGTCGAGGAGGCGGCCGAGGACCGGCTGGTGCTGGTCCCGGCCGGGTGAGGCCTCAGCCCAGGACCCGCACGCCGCGGTCGGTCAGGGCAAAGCCGACGCGTACGTCGTGCGGGTCGGTCGGCACGGCGAGCCCGACCTCGTCGTCGTGGAGCACGACCGCCACGGGCGTGCCGGGCACGACCCGGGGCAGCGCCCGGTCGTAGCAGCCACCGCCCTGGCCGAGCCGGTCGCCCGCACCCGAGACGGCCAGCCCCGGCACGAGGACGACGTCGGCCCGGCCGATCGCCTCGACCCCGAGCCGCGGTCCGGTCGGCTCGAGCAGCCCGCGGACGGCGGGGGCCAGGTCCTCGCGGCCGGTGTGGACGGCCCAGTCGAGGTCGAGCCCGCGCAGGACGACGGGGAGCAGGACGCGCTTGCCGGCCGCCAGCAGCGCGTCGAGCAGGAGGCCGGTGCCCGGCTCGCTGCCGACGGAGACGTACGCCGCCACGGTGGCCGCCCGGCGTACCTCGTCCCAGGCCAGGGCGACGTCCGCGACACCGGCCGCGAAGTCGGCCGCCTCGCCCAGCGGGCGGCGCTTGCGGGCGGCCCGCACCTGGTCGCGCAGGGCGCCCTTGGCCACCGTGCCGTCGGTCTCGGACCCGGTCCGATCGTCCCCGCCCCATGACGCGTCCACCTGAGCAGCCTACGATCGAAGCATGGCAAGCAAGGGCAACCCCCGCGGCCTCCAGCTCGCACGCGAGAAGATGCGACAGGCCGGCGTCGACGAGGTCGCGATCGACACCTTCGCGCACTACTACCGACTGCTCGAGCACGGTGAGACCGGCATGATCGCCGAGGACACCATCGAGCCGCTCGACATGGAGGCGCTGGCCGACGTCGACGTCCCCGGGGACACCGCGGCGGAGGCGATCCGCAGCACCGCGGTCATCAAGCTCAACGGCGGCCTCGGCACGTCGATGGGGATGGACCGGGCGAAGTCGCTGCTGTGCGTGCGCCGCGGCCTGAGCTTCCTCGACATCATCGCCCGGCAGGTGCTGCACCTCCGCCAGGAGTACGACGCCACCCTGCCGCTGCTCTTCATGAACTCCTTCCGCACCTCGGCCGACACCATGGCGGCGCTGGCCCGCTACGACGACCTGCCCGTCGAGGGCCTGCCGCTGGAGTTCCTCCAGAACAAGGAGCCCAAGCTCCTCGAGGCCGACCTCATGCCGGCCGCCTACCCCAAGGCGCCGGACCTGGAGTGGTGCCCGCCCGGCCACGGCGACATCTACACCGCGCTGCGTGGCACCGGCCTGCTGACCCGCCTGATCGACGCCGGCTACCGCTACGCCTTCGTCTCCAACTCCGACAACCTCGGCGCCGTCCCGGACGCGCGGGTGGCCGGCTGGTTCGCGGGCAGCGGGGCTCCCTTCGCCATCGAGGCCGTGCGGCGCACGCCCTCGGACCGCAAGGGCGGCCACTTCGCACGCCGCAAGCAGGACGGCCGGATCGTGCTGCGCGAGTCCGCGCAGACGCTCGACAGGGACCGCGAGGCGCTGGCCGACCTGACCCGCCACAAGTTCTGCTCGACCAACAACCTCTGGTTCGACCTGCAGGCGATGGTCGAGGCCCTCGACGCCCGCGGCGGCATCCTCGGCCTGCCGCTGATCCGCAACGTCAAGACGCTCGACCCGGCCGACCCGACGACGCCGAAGGTCATCCAGGTCGAGACCGCGATGGGCGCCGCGATCGAGGTCTTCGAGGGCGCGCGCACGATCGAGGTGAGCCGCGAGCGGTTCGTCCCGGTGAAGACGACCGACGACCTGCTCGTGCTGCGCTCCGACGTCTACCAGCTCGGTCGCGACTTCGTGCTCGACCAGTCGGGTGACGAGGTGCCCTACGTCTCGCTGGACGGCGACTTCTACAAGCTGGTCGGCGACTTCGACAAGCGGTTCCCCGAGGGTGCGCCGTCGCTGCGCGAGGCCGACTCGTTCACCGTCCACGGCGACTGGACCTTCGGGCGCGACGTGAAGGTCGTCGGCGACGTCACCCTGAGCGCCAAGGCGGCCAAGCGGGTCGAGGGCGGCACCGTCCTCGACGAGCAGGAGCAGCATGGCTGACGCGGTGCCCGGCCTGCTCCCCGTCGCCGACCACGTCGAGCGCATCCTCGCCACCGTCTCCCCGCTCCAGGCGTTCCCGCAGCCCCTCATGGAGGCCCTCGGGCTCGCGCTGGCCGAGGACGTCGTCGCGCCCATCTCGTTGCCGAGCTTCGACAACTCCGCGATGGACGGCTACGCCGTGGTCGCCGACGACGTGGCCGGCGCGAGCGAGGACGAGCCCGTGACGCTCCCGGTGGTCGGCGAGATCGGCGCCGGCCAGTCGTCCATCCTCGCGATGTCGCCCGGCACGGCGGTCAAGATCATGACCGGCGCCCCCGTCCCGGCGGGTGCGACCACCGTCGTCCCCTACGAGTGGACCGACCGCGGCGTGGTGAGCGTCCGCATCTCGCGCCCGGCCGTCCCCGGCCAGCACATCCGTCCGACCGGCGACGACATCACCGAGGGCGACATGCTGCTCGAGGAGGGCACGGTCCTCGGGCCGCGGCACCTCGGCATGCTCGCCGCCGTCGGGCGTGCGACCGTCCGGACGCGGCCGCGCCCCCGGGTGGTCGTGATCTCGACCGGCTCGGAGCTCCGCGACCCGGGCACCCCGCTCGGCCACGACTCCATCTACGACGGCAACTCCTACCTCCTCGCGGCCGCGGCGCGAGCCGCCGGCGCCATCGCCTACCGCGTCGGCATCGTCCCGGACGAGGCGCACGCCTTCACCGAGTCGCTGAGCGACCAGCTGGTGCGCGCCGACATCGTCGTGACCAGCGGGGGAGTGAGCGAGGGCGACTTCGACGTCGTCAAGGAGTCGCTGTCGCAGCACGGCACGATGTGGTTCGGCGGGGTCGGCATGCAGCCCGGCAAGCCGCAGGGCTTCGGCACGATCGGCGAGGACGACACCCCCGTCTTCACCCTGCCGGGCAACCCGGTCTCCTCCTACGTCTCCTTCGAGATGTTCGTGCTCCCGGCGATCCGCCGGATGATGGGCAAGCTGCCCTACGTCCGGCCCACCGCCCGGGCCCGCCTCACCCACGGCCTGTCCTCGCCCGCGGGCAAGGTGCAGCTCGTCCGCGGGCTCCACGAGACCGACCGCGGCGGCACCTTCGTCTCACCGGTCGGCGGCCACGGCTCGCACCTGATCGGGGACCTGGCCACGGCCAACTGCCTCATCGAGGTGCCCGCCGACGTCACCGCGATCCAGGCCGGCGAGATGGTCGCCATCCGCCGTCTCGACGAGGAGTTCTGATGGGGCCGTCCACGCCCGAGCGGCTGACGCACGTCGACGAGACGGGCGCGGCGCGCATGGTCGACGTCGGCGACAAGGCCGTCACCGCGCGTACGGCGACCGCGACCGGGCGGGTGCTCGTCAGCCCGGCGGTCGTCGAGCTGCTCCGCGGGGAGGGCGTGCCGAAGGGCGACGCCCTTGCGGTGGCGCGCGTGGCCGGGATCATGGGCGCCAAGCAGACCCCGGCCCTCGTCCCGCTCTGCCACCCGCTGTCCCTCTCGGGCGTCACGGTGGACCTGGCCGTCACCGACGCGTCGGTGGACATCACCGCGACCGTGCGCACCACCGACCGCACCGGCGTGGAGATGGAGGCCCTAACCGCCGTCTCGGTGGCCGCGCTGACCGTCGTCGACATGGTCAAGGCCGTCGACAAGGCCGCCGTGATCACCGACATCCGCGTCGAGGCCAAGAGCGGCGGCCGCTCGGGGGACTGGTCCCGGTGAGCCTGCGCGCCTGCGTCGTCGTCGCGTCCAACCGAGCCGCTGCCGGCGTCTACGCCGACGAGACCGGACCCCTGATCGCCGACTGGCTCCGCGGGCAGGGCTTCCAGTGCGACGATCCGGCCGTGGTCCCCGACGGCGACCCGGTGCGCGACGCGATCTCCGCCGCCGTCGCCGACGGCGCCCGGGTCGTGCTCACCACCGGCGGCACCGGCCTCACCCCCACCGACCGCACCCCCGAGGCCACCGCGCCGCTGCTCGACCGCCAGGTGCCGGGCATCGCGGAGGCCGTCCGGGCCGCCGGGCTCGCGAAGGGCGTCCCCACGGCGATGCTCTCGCGCGGCCTCGCCGGCATCGCGGGCGACTGCCTCGTGGTCAACCTGCCGGGCTCGCGCGGCGGCGTCAAGGACGCGCTGGGCGTGCTGGAGCCCGTGCTGGCCCATGCGGTCGAGCAGGTCGTCGGGAGCGACCACTGAGCGCGGCTCCCGGCTGGCCCGCCCGTCTCCAGTCGCAGGGCGTCGTGGTCCGGTCGCTGCGCAGGGCCGACGCCGACGAGTGGCGCGACGTCCGCGCCCGCAACCACGACTGGCTGCGGCCGTGGGACGCGACGGTCCCGCCCGGCGCGGCCCCGCGCCCGTCGTCGTACAAGATCGTCACCCGCTCGCTGCTCCACCAGGCCCGGCGCGGGCAGTGCCTGCCGTTCGTCATCGAGGTCGACGGCGCGTTCGCCGGCCAGGTGACGGTGAGCAACGTCGCCCGCGGCTCGGCCCAGTGGGGGTCGATCGGCTACTGGGTGTCCGCCGAGGTCGCCGGTCGGGGCGTGGCGCCCCGCGCAGTCGCGATGGTCATCGACCACTGCCTCGGGCCGGTCGGCCTGCACCGCCTGGAGGTCTGCGTCCGCCCGGAGAACACCAGCTCGCTGCGGGTGGTCGAGAAGCTCGGCCTGGAGCAGGTCGGCTACGCACCCCGCTTCCTGCACATCGACGGCGCCTGGCGCGACCACCGGATCTTCGCGGTCACGGCCGAGGAGGCACCGGAGGGTGTGCTGGCCCGGCTCCCGACACACCAGTCACACCAGTAGTTCTGCGACACACCACTTGACATCCGTCCCGGTCGTGCCCCGCGCTCCTACGCTTCGGGCGTGGACCTGAGCGCTCTCATCTTCGTCGCCCTTGCCGTGGCGTGGGCCGTCTACCTGATCCCCAAGGCCCTCAAGCACCACGACGAGGTCGTGCGCAGCCGGTCGGTCGAGAAGTTCTCCCACACCATGCGGGTCCTCGCGCGCCGTGAGCCCGTCGACCGGCGCAACGCCCGCCTCGTGGTCACCCCCACCCGCGCGGGCTCGCGCCCCCAGGTCGAGACCAAGGCCCGGGTGGCGCCCGACACCGTGGTCGCCGCGTCCGTGACCACCTCCGTGACCCGCTCGGTCGACACGACCGTCTCCGTCGCCCGCACGCCCTCGCCAATCACGCGCGCCTCCGCGCGCCGCGCCGCCAGGCGTCGCCGCACCGTGCTGGGACTGGTCGTCCTGGTCAACCTCGTCGTCATCGCCCTCGCCGCCGCCTCGGTCGTCGCCTGGCCCTGGGTCGCCGCCCCGGTCGCCCTCCTGGTCGCCTGGCTGGTGGCGTGCCGCGTCTCCGTCCGGGCCGAGCGCCACCGGCGCGACACCCGGTCCGCCATCGAGGTCGGCCGGCCGCGCATCGACGAGGAGCCCGGGGACGACGTCGACCTCACCGGCGAGCTCCCGGCGACCCCGTCGCAGCCGCGTACGCCCGACGCCCCCGCGCGGCCCGCCGAGGCGGGCCCGTCGGAGGTCCCGGCCCCGGCGGCGCAGACCCCGGCTGCCGAGTCCCCGGCGGTGACCACCGGCGAGATCCAGGTGGTCGGCGGCTGGGACATGGTGCCCACAACGCTGCCGACCTACGTCGGCAAGCCGGTCGCCCAGCGGCGTACGGTCTCGACCATCGACCTCGACTCCACGGGCGTGTGGTCCAGCGGCCACAACGACGAGGACTCGGCCCTGGCGCGCTCGGCCGAGCAGTCCGCCCGGGCGGCCCGCGAGGCCGACGGGACCCGCCGCGCGAGCGGTGCCTGAGCCGATTCGGTGAGCCCCCGAGGGCTCGTGTATCTTGGCGTCGCGCCGTGAGGCGCATGGGGCTGTGGCGCAGTTGGTAGCGCGTCTCGTTCGCAATGAGAAGGTCAGGGGTTCGAATCCCCTCAGCTCCACCACGCAAGGCAACGCCCCTCGCCGGGACTCCGGTCGAGGGGCGTGTTGCGTCGCGGCCCCGCCAGCCGCTCGGGGCGATCAGGGGCTGCCCGGGCCGGGCGACTCAGTCGTCGTGGTGGATCTCGATGATGACCCGCGCGAGCCGGCTCACCTGGACGCCGGCCCGGGCGGCCGAGTCCTCGAGCTGCTCGCGCGCGACCTCGACCGAGACCCGGCGGTGGGCGGCGAGGATCCCGGTGGCCGTCTCGACCAGCGCCTCCTCGCGCATCAGCGCCGGCGCCTGCTCGGCGACGAGGCGGGTGGAGAAGGCGAGGTCGGCGTTGGTGACCGCGCCCGGTGCCCACGCGCGGAAGACCTCGGCGAGGCGGGCGTGCTTGCCGTCGAAGGTGTGCTCGGAGCTGCCGTAGAGGTTCACGGTCCCGGTCAGGCGGCCTGCGCCTCCCATGATCGGGAACGTGAGCGTGCTGTGCACTCCGGCCGCTGCCGTGGCCTGGGCGAAGGAGCGCCACCGCGGCTCGCTGAAGAGGTCCTCGGAGGTCGTGGCGATCCCCTCGCCCGCGTCGGCGACGTCGACGCACGGCCCGCTGCTGAGGTACTGCACGCCGTCGAGCGCGGCGATCTCGTCGTCGGTCGCGACGAGGGTGAAGGTGAGCCCGTGCTCCCGGGAGGCGACGCTGGCGCCGACGAGACCGGGCGCGAGGCGCTGGGCGGACGCCGTGGCGCGGCAGAGGCCCACGAGGAGGGTGCCGTCGTCGTGGAGGGCGTCCAGCTCGGCGAGGGCCTCGAGCGTCTCGGGGATGGGCTTCATGGCGTGCCGTACCCCTGACCGGGTGCCCCATGTGGGGGTGACCGCCCCACGGTCAGCGATGACGCACCGATGGGCCAGGTCGTTCGCGGGCACCCTGGGCACCTGCGCTGCAGAGCCTACGGGCTGACGGGCGTCCTGTCCGGCGAACGCGAGGAACCACCTCGAGCGGGGAGACGCCCGGCGGGAGGCGTGGAGGGGGCGGCCCAGGTGCCCGCTTCTTGAGCACCCGGGCCTGGGCCTCCGGGCACCTGTTGCCGAACCCGGTGGCCTGCCGCGCCGTACCCGACGGCAGGTGGTCCGATGCCCGACTTTGGGATGAAGGCGCGGGCTCGTCCGCCGGTCCCGCTCCCGCTCGGCGACCGCCTCGGGTCCGGTGGACCCGGCCGGCGCATGTGGGGGACGGTGCCGGCCGGGCCCCGCGCGGCCGTGGCAGGGGGTGTGCCGGCTCGCGCATCCGAGGTGTAGCGGGGACCTCCATCGTGCCCCCGCCGCGGTCCCCCGTCCATACCTGCCGGGGTGAGCCGGCGACCGGGCCGATGGTCAGGGGCGGGTGCGGGTGCGCTGCCCCCGGTGGGAGGGCGCCTGCCGTGCCTTGTTCTGCGGGTCGATCGCGGTCAGGAGGACCAGCAGGGCCGCCAGCCCGGCCAGCACGCCGAAGACCATGAGCAGGCCGGCGCTGATGTCGTTCGCCATCGGGATCAACTTTCGCGGGAGGAGGATTCCTCCGCAGGTACCCGCGCCATCGGGGCACATGAAGCCCGCCCACCCGCAGGAAGGGACGCCGGCGCTCGTGGGGGTGAGCCCGGGGGGACCCCGCCGGCCGGCTGCTTGACCGGCGGGGTCGAGTGGGGCCCTCCCCCGGCGCGGTCGACGGTGGCCCGTACCCCGTCGCCGTCGTCGTACGCGTGGGGCCACCGGCGTCGAGGCGCGCGCGTCCCGGCGCTACGGTCGGGTCGTGGCCGACTTCCAGCGCATCGTCGTGGTCAGCACGCGGGCGAGCACTGCTGACGTCGACCGGGTGCGCGCAGGGCTGGGCTCGACGGCCGTGGTGCTGACGGCGCCGACGGCCGAGGCGAAGCGGGTGGTGCAGGGACTCGGCCGCGCGCCGGTGCCCGAGGTCGTGCTGACGCCGGTGAGCTATCCCGACGCCGACCGCGGGCACCGGCTCGACGCCGTCGTCCGGCTCCATGCGGTGGCGGACCGCTTCCGCGACGTCGTCGTGGTCGCCGACCCCGCGACGGTCGTCCTGCTGCTGCGCGCGCTCGCACCCGACCAGCTCGCCGAGGGCGGACCGGTCACCGAGGTCGGCCTCCCGCGCGGGCCTCGGCCCGTGCCGCTGGGCCCGGCGGCTGCCGGCGGCGTGGCGCTCGCCGTGGTCGCGGGCGTCGCGGGGCTCGTCGTCCCGGTCTGGCTGCTGCCGGCCCTCGTCGTGGCCGCCGGGCTGGTCCTGCTCGTCGTGCCGGGACGGCGTCACCTCGGGTACGCGCTGCTGATCGCGACCGGCGTGGCCGCGATCGTCACCCTGCTGGCCATCGCCGGGTCGGACCGGTTCCCCGGCGCCTGGTGACCCTGGGCCGGGCCGGGCTCAGCCCTTGCGGGGACCGAAGAGCAGGCCGCGCACGACGCTGCGGCGCGGTCGCGGGACGGCCGGTGCGGGCCACCAGTCGAGGCTGGCGTGACCGGAGCGGTTGAAGCCCTCGCGGTAGACGAAGTGGTCGCCGCACGCGCAGACCCAGCGCTCGCCGACCTCGCGGTCGACGCCGCGGGTCGGTGCTCCCTCGGTCTCCAGACAGATGTGGATGATCGTGGACTCCATCGCGGCCCCCTCCCGGCGTCGCTCCCGAGCTGCTCGGGTTTGTCCATGGTGCCGCCCCCGCCAGCCGGAGGGCCATGGGCGTCGGCAAAATTCCGGCCCACCTTGACGAAAACTCGGAAATCGCGCTCGCGGTGCACTAGGTGGTCTGGCCCGGTGGGTCCCCGCCGCCCAGGACGGCCGGTGCTGCCGGCGTCAGATCCAGCGCCGGAACCAGATCCGGGCGTCCCACTCCGGCTTGGTCAGCAGCACGTCGGTCCACACGGGCCAGAACCAGGCGAAGGCGATGAGAGCCAGCACGGTGTAGCTCCCGGCGACCACCACGCCGAAGGTGCGGCGGGGGGTGGGCACGTCCGAGCGTCCGATCAGGTGGCCCATCGCCAGGGCGACCGAGAGCACGAGGAACGGCAGACAGGTGATGGCGTAGAAGAAGAAGATCGGCCGGTCGTCGTAGAGGAACCAGGGCAGCCAGGTGCTGGCCAGGCCCATCACGGCGACGCCGTGGCGCCAGTCCCGGGCGCCGATCCACAGCAGGAGCGAGGCGACCATCGCCAGGCAGCCGCCCCACCAGACCACCGGGTTGCCGAGCAGCAGGACCTGCCGGATGCAGCTCGAGCCGCTCGGTGCGTCGCAGCCCTGCGACCCGGGCTGGATGTCGGTCTGGGCGTCGACCCCGACCGGTCGTCCCATGACGAGCCACGTCGACGGCCTCGACGCGTAGACGTGGGTGGAGTCGTCGAGGAAGTGGCTGTGGAAGGTGTAGACGTCCTGGTGGTAGGACCACAGCGACCGGAGCGACTGGGTGACCTCGCCGAGGCCCTCGGCGTCCGGCTCGCCGGCCGTCGGCCACGCCTGGCCGCCGCCGTACGACGTGTACTGCGTGTTGCTGAGCGCCTGCTCGTAGGCGTCGGCGTTCATCAGCCAGCCGGTCCACGAGGCGACGTAGGTGGCCAGTGCCACGCCGACGAGCGCCAGGAAGGCGGGGATCCCGTCGAGGATCACCGAGCGGAGCAGCGGTCGTCGCTCGCCGAACGCGCGACGCGCGCCCGCGCTCCACAGCCACGCCAGGAGGCCGAAGACGGCGAGCGCATAGGCCGCCGACCACTTGGTGCCGCACGCGAGGCCGAAGGCGACCCCGCCGGCGAGCAGCCACGGCCGCCACCACCCACGCGACCTGCCGGCCGCCAGCCGGTCGCGCAGCCACTGGCGGTCGGCGACCACGCAGTGCACGCCGCACAGGATGAAGAAGGCCAGGAAGATGTCGAGCAGGGCCAGGCGGGACAGCACCAGCTGCAGGCCGTCGATCGACAGCAGGAGCCCGGCGACGAGGCCCAGCACGGTGGAGCCCGTCACCCGCCGCACGAAGCGGCACATGAGGAGCACCATCAGGGCGCCCACGACCGCCGACGCCATGCGCCACCCCGACGGGTCCATCCCGAACGCCTTGATGCCCCCGGCGATGAGCCACTTGCCGACCTCGGGGTGGACGACCATCGAGGGCCCGTCCTCCCACAGCCCCATCGGGCTGCCGTTGAGGATCGTCTTGTCGGCGTCCTCGACGTAGGTGCGGACGTAGCCGAAGCGGAGCAGCGACCAGGCGTCCTTGGCGTAGTAGGTCTCGTCGAAGGAGAACTGGTGCGGGACGCCGAGGTGCCAGCGACGCAGGAAGAACGCCAGGCTCGCCAGGCAGATGGCGCCGACCCAGCCGAGCAGCGGGTCCTCGGACCGCCAGCGCGGACGGTTCCGCTCGGCGGCGCTCGGCATCACGACGCGAACTCTAGCCAGAGGCGCCCGGCCCACCGCGTCCGCGCGCGGACCGGGCTGTCCACGCCGGAGCGTGGCCCCTTGACGTGGCGCTGGTCACCTCGGAGACTCATCCAGGTTCAAGAGTGCGAACCGCGTTCGACATCGCGTATCGTCTCGGGAGGTCCTCATGCCACGCACCGCCAGATCAGCCGTCCGCCCGGGCCACGCGCTGCGCGCGGTCCTGGCCGCCCTGGCGCTGGTGTCGGCTGGCCTGGCCGGGGTCGTCGTCGCGTCGTCCTCCACCGCCCTCGTCACGGCTGCGGGCACGTCGGCGGACGTCGGGCGTACGTGGGTGGTGGACGCGGTCGACCCGCTTCCCAACGACGGCACCCTCAACCGCTGGGAGTCCGCCGACACCGGTACGTTCGTCGTCACCATCGCGGTCGGCGACACCGTCGAGTGGCAGTTCGACCGCGCCACCCAGGGCCACGACCTCACCTCGCAGCCTCCTGCGAGCACGACCGAGACCTCCTGGAGCCAGCCCCTCGCGGAGTACCGCGACCCCGGCGGGCAGCCGGTGCGTCGCACCTTCACCGAGCCCGGGACCTACCGCTACATCTGCTCGATGCACGGCTCGTCGATGTCCGGGCTGGTGATCGTGGTGCCCGCCGGCGACAACGCGTCGCCGACGGCCGCCCCGGTCGTCTCACCGACCTCGGGGGAGGCGCCGCTGGTCGTGCACGCGACCGCGAACGCAGCCGACCCCGACGGCGACGTCCCCACCGTCTCGTGGGACTTCGGCGCGGGTGGTCCGGTGGCCCACACCGACCACGCGATGTTCGAGTACCGCACCCCGGGCCAGTACGTCGCCCGCCTCCGCGTGAGCGACGGGCGAGGTGGCCTGCGGGTCGAGGAGTTCCCGATCACGGTCACCGGCGAGGGCGGCCCGACCGACCCCGAGCCGCCGCCGGGTGACGGTGCGCTGCCGACGATCGACGCCCTCGCCGCCCCGGCCCGGGGAGCCGCGCCGCTCGCGGTGGCCTTCTCGACGCAGGTGACCACCCGCGGCGCCCTGCACGCCTACTCGGTGGGTCTCGAGGCCTACCCCGCGCTGACCGGCGAGGCCGTCATGGTGCGGAGCCGGGGGAGGACCCACACGTCGCTGCAGGTCAGCGGCACCAAGCCGGGCGCCCGGCACGCGGCGGTGCACGTGCACGAGCGGGCCTGCGCCGACGAGCTCGGGGGCGCGCACTTCCGCTTCGACACCGACCAGCCGTTCGCCGAGCCCAACGAGATCTGGCCCCTCTTCACCTCCGACGCGGCGGGCGCGAGCGGCCTGGTGGAGGTCACCAAGCCGCTGCGGGCGGGGCCGTCGGCGGTGTCGCTCGTCGTGCACGACCCCGACAACGCGGCGCGGCGCATCGGGTGCGCGGACCTCGCACCCGGCACCGCCGACCTCACCTACAGCTGGAGCTTCGGAGACGGCACCACGGGCACCGGTGCGGACCCCGACCACACCTACGCGGCTCCCGGCACCTACACGGCCACCGTGACGGTGGGCCACGGGTCCGGCGCCCACTCCGGGCACGGGTCGGTGAGCGACAGCGTGCAGGTCGTCGTGGCCGGTGACGTGCCCCCGACGGTGACGCCGCCCGTCCCGCCCGTCGCCACCCCGCCGGTCCCGCCGGTCCCGCCGGTTGGGGTCACCCCACCGGTCGTCGACGCGGCCGGTCCCCGCATCACCCGACCCACCCCGCGCGGCACGGTCCGCTCCGCGCGGCCGACCGTCCGGGTGCGGGTCCTGGACCGGGAGTCGCAGCTGCGTCGGCGCGACCTCGTGCTGCGGCTCGACGGCCGACCCGTGGCCGGACTGGCGTACGACGCCGCGCGGCACGTGGTGCGGTGGCGGCCGGCGAGGGCGCTGGCCCCCGGGCGTCACGTCCTGCGGCTGGTGGCCCTCGACCGGGCCGGCAACCGGTCGACCGCCACGTGGAGGTTCGTCGTCCGCCTGCGATGATCGACCCATGGCTGGCGTCCTGGTCCTCGCGGGCACCCCGATCGGGCAGGCCGGCGACGCGCCGCCCCGGCTGGCCGCCGAGCTGTCCGGCGCCGACGTCGTCGCGGCCGAGGACACCCGCCGCCTCAAGCGCCTGTGCACCGACCTCGACATCACGCTGTCGGGGCGCGTCGTGTCCTACTTCGAGGGCAACGAGCAGGCCCGCACCCCGGCGCTGCTCGAGGCGCTGCTCGCCGGCGACCGCGTCGTGCTCGTCACCGACGCCGGCATGCCGAGCGTCTCCGACCCGGGCTACCGGCTGGTGGCTGCCGCGGTCGAGCACGACGTCCGCGTGACCGCGGTCCCCGGCCCGAGCGCGGTCCTCACCGCCCTCGCCGTCAGCGGCCTCCCGGTCGACCGGTTCTGCTTCGAGGGCTTCCTGCCGCGCAAGGCCGGCGAGCGCGGTCGCCGCCTCGCCGCACTGGCTTCTGAGGAGCGGACCATGGTGTTCTTCGAGGCGCCGCACCGCACCGAGGCCGCGCTCGCCGCGATGGCGGAGGCGTTCGGCGACGACCGCGCCGCCGCGGTGTGCCGCGAGCTCACCAAGACCCACGAGGAGGTCCGGCGGGGTCCGCTCGGCGACCTCGTCGGCTGGGCCGCCGACGGCGTGCGCGGCGAGGTGACCGTCGTGGTCGAGGGATCGAGCGGAGCGCCGGCCGTGGCGGGCGACCCCGGCTCGCTGCGCGCCGCGGTCGCCGACCTCGAGGCCGCCGGCTCCACCCGCAAGGAGGCCATCGCCGAGGTCGCCAAGCGCGCCGGGCTCCCCAAGCGAGAGGTCTACGACGTTGTCCACCGCTGACCCGGCCGAGCCCGGGGGCCCGACGCGCAGCCGCGCCGCCACCGAGGAGGGATCGGGCGCCCGCCGCGACCGGGAGCGCCCGCCGGCGCCCGAGCCGCTGCCGCACCCGGTCGTCGACAACCACTGCCACCTCGACATCGCCGACGGCGACTGGCTCGGCGTCGAGGACGCCCTCGCCGCCGCGACCGCCGTCGGCGTGCCCCGGATCGTGCAGATCGGCTGCGACCTGCCGGGCGCGCGGTGGGCGGTCGCCGCGGCGGCCGAGCACGACGCGCTCGTCGCCGGCGTCGCGCTGCACCCCAACGAGGCGCCCCGACTGGCCGCGACCGGCGACCTCGACGCGGCGCTCGAGGAGATCGAGCGGCTCGCCACGGCGCACGACAAGGTGCGCGCCATCGGCGAGACGGGCCTCGACCACTTCCGCACCGGCGAGGACGGCCGGGCCGCACAGGAGGAGAGCTTCCGCCGCCACATCGACCTCGCCAAGCGGCTCGGCAAGACGCTGGTGATCCACGACCGCGACGCCCACGACGACGTGCTGCGCGTCCTCGACGAGGAGGGCGCCCCGGAGCGCTGGGTGATGCACTGCTTCTCCGGCGACGACGCGTTCGCACGCCGGTGCCTGGACCGGGGCGCCCACCTCAGCTTCGCCGGGACCGTCACCTTCAAGAACGCCGCACCGCTGCGCAACGCCCTCGCCGTCACCCCGCGCGACCGGCTGCTGGTGGAGACCGACGCCCCCTTCCTGACGCCGACGCCGTGGCGGGGACGGCCCAACGCGTCCTACCTCGTGCCGCACACCGTGCGGGCCATGGCCGAGGTGCTGCACGCCGACCTGGAGGAGCTCTGCCGGGCGATCGACGCCAACACCGAGGCCGCCTTCGGCGGCTCCTGGTGATGGACGAGCGCCCCTCCTGCGCCCGCCCGGGTGACCCGGATCTCGCCCGATTTTGGCCGTTCGAGTTTGCGTCAGGGGGTCCGGTCGTTATCGTCTTGTGATTGTTGGCCGGGATCGGGACTGATGTCCGGCAGCACGAGGACCGGATCGGGCCGGTTCTGCGAGACCCCCGCTCGCACGTCGTACGGCGCCACCCGGCTGCCGCACACGCCCAGGTGGGGGCGTGCTGCCACCGAGGCCCGGGAAGAACGACGTTCGGAGAATCGTGCGCTCTCGTCTCGCGCAGCTCAGCAGGTCCAGGACCGTCCTGGCGACCCTCGTGGCGGTCGTCGCCGCAGCGGTCGTCGGCACGACAGTCGGCTACTCGGCCCTCAGCAAGGACGTGACCCTCAGCCTCGACGGGCGCACCCTCGAGGTGAGCGCCTTCGGCGACACCGTCGGTGACGTGCTCGCCGCCGAGGGCATCGAGGTCACCGACAAGGACCTGGTCGCCCCGGCGGTCGACGAGGCCGTCCGCGACGGCTCGGCGATCGCCGTGCAGTTCGGGCGCCCGCTCGAGCTCTCCGTGGACGGTGAGTCCCGGACCTACTGGGTCAACAGCACCGACGTGGCCACCGCGCTCGGCGAGATCGGCCGCCGCTTCGAGGGCGCCGACCTCTCCGCCAGCCGCAGCTCGTCCATCGGTCGCAGCGGGCTCTCGCTCGCCGTCGTCACCCCCAAGGTCGTGCGCCTCAAGCTCGGCGGCAAGCAGCTGCGCCAGCGCAAGGTCACCGCGCTGACCGTCGGCGAGGTGCTGGAGTCCATGCGCTACGACCTCGACCGGCACGACAAGGTCACCCCCTCGCTCGGCACCGAGGTCGCCGACGGCGACAAGGTCGTCGTCACCGACATCCGCATCGCCACGAAGAAGGTGGGCCGCGAGATCCTCGACGCACCGGTCATCGAGCGCGAGGACGCCTCGATGCTCGAGGGCGAGGAGGAGGTCGTCCGCGAGGGCCGCGACGGCGTCCGCTCCGTCACCTACCGGCTGCGCTGGGTCAACGGCGACCTCGTCGCCCGCAAGGTCGTCCGCGCCGACCTCAAGGTCAAGGCCGTCCCGACGATCGTCGCCATCGGCACCAAGGAGGAGCCGGAGGAGCCGAGCTCGAACTTCGCCGGCGGCGACACGGTGTGGGACGCCCTCGCGCGGTGCGAGTCGGGCGGCAACTGGGCCATCAACACCGGCAACGGCTACTACGGCGGCCTCCAGTTCAGCCTCGGCACCTGGCGTGCCTACGGCGGCACCGGCTACCCCCACCAGGCCTCCCGCGAGACCCAGATCGCCGTCGCGACGCGCCTGCGCGACGCGACCGGCGGCTACGGATCGTGGCCCGGCTGCTCCGCCAAGCTCGGCCTGCCCCGCTGAGCCGACGGTCCTGCCGGCACGCCCCAGCCCCTAGGGTTCAGCCATGACGACCGACCCGGCTGGCCCGAGGCTCCTCGGGCCGGCCGAGGTGCGCAACCTCGCTGCCGAGCTCGACCTGCGGCCCACCAAGCAGCGCGGGCAGAACTTCGTGATCGACGCCAACACGGTGCGCCGGATCGTCCGCGAGTCGGGCATCACCGGCGACGACGTCGTCGTCGAGGTCGGCCCCGGCCTCGGCTCGCTGACGCTGGCGCTGCTCGAGGTGGCCCGGCGCGTGATCGCCATCGAGGTCGACCCGCTGCTCGCCGAGCGGCTGCCGGCCACCATCGCGTCGTACGCCCCGGCGCAGGCCGACCGCTTCGAGGTCGTGCTGGCCGACGCCATGCGGGTCGAGTCGGTGCCCGGCCCGCCGCCCACCGCGCTGGTGGCCAACCTGCCCTACAACGTGTCGGTGCCCGTGCTGATCCACCTGCTCACCCTGCTGCCGTCCCTCGAGCGCGGGCTCGTCATGGTGCAGGCCGAGGTCGCCGATCGGCTCGCCGCCGGTCCCGGGTCGAAGACCTACGGCGTGCCGAGCGTGAAGGCGGCCTGGTTCGCGGACGTACGCCGTGCCGGCGCGATCGGGCGCAACGTGTTCTGGCCGGCGCCCAACGTCGACTCCGGCCTGGTCGCCTGGACCCGCCGGGAGCCGCCGGTGACGACCGCGACGCGCGAGCAGGTCTTCGCCGTCGTCGACGCGGCGTTCGCGCAGCGGCGCAAGCAGGTCCGCGCCGCCCTGCGCGGCCTCGCCGGCTCGGCGGAGGCGGCCACCGCTGCGCTCGAGATCGCCGGCGTCGACCCCACGGCGCGGGGCGAGGTGCTCGACGTCGGCGACTTCGCCCGCATCGCCGAGGGGCTCTCCGCCGTGGGCGTCGCGTGAGCATCACGGTCCGGGCGGCCGCGAAGATCAACCTCCACCTCGGGGTCGGCCGCGCCCGGGAGGACGGGTTCCACCCGCTCGACACGGTCTACCAGGCGATCGGCATCCACGACGACCTCACCCTGACCGCGGCGGACGACCTCGGTGTCACGACCCACGTGGCCGCCCACATCGACCCGGCCGCCGTGCCGGACGGCCCCGACAACATCGTGCTCCGGGCGGCCCGGCTGCTCGCCGGGCACGCCGGAGTCCCCGCGACCGGCGCGTTCGAGGTGCGCAAGGACATCCCCGTCGCCGGCGGGATGGCCGGCGGCTCCGCCGACGCCGCGGCCGCGCTCGTGGCGTACGACCGCCTCCGTGACCTGCACACCTCCGACGACGACCTGCTCGCACTGGCCGCCGAGCTCGGCAGCGACATCCCCTTCTCGCTGGTCGGCGGTACGGCGCGCGGGACGGGACGCGGCGAGCAGGTGACGCCGGTCGAGGACCTGCACTCCTGGTGGTGGGTGGCGGTGCCGACGACCGAGGGGCTGTCCACGCCGGCCGTCTACGCGCACTTCGACCGGCTCCGGCCGGACGCGCCCGTCGTACCGGCCTCGGCCGAGCCGGTGCTCGCCGCGCTCGCGACGGGCGAGCCGCTGCGGCTCGCCCGGGCGCTGCACAACGACCTGCAGGAGCCGGCGATCGACCTGCGCCCCGAGCTCGGCGACCTCATCGCCCTCGGCGAGGCGGAGGGTGCGCTGCGCGGGATGGTCAGTGGCTCGGGGCCCACGGTGGTCTTCCTCTGCGACTCCGCGGACGGGGCCCGCGCCACGGCCGCCAGCCTGACGGGTGCGGGGCACGGGGTCGTGCTGACGGCCACCGGACCCGTCGCCGGCGCCCACGTGGTCGCCTGATCCGAGCCGGTTGGCATGAACTCCCGCCGACGGGGAAGCATGCCGCTATGTTGTCCGCGACACTCACGTCGCAGCGACCGGGGGGAGGCAACGTGACCGTGTTCCTGGTGGTCGGCGCGCTCGGCGTCGTGCTGCTGCTCGTGGCGCTCCTCGTCGGTGACGTCCTCGACGGTGCGCTGGAGGGCCTGGGCGCCGGGTTCTTCTCGACCGAGGCGCTCGCCGGCTTCCTCGGCGCCCTCGGCTTCGGCGGCGCCATCGCGCTCGAGGTCACCGGCTCCACGTCGCTCGCCGTGGTCGTCGGCGTCGTGCTGGGCGTGCTCCTCGCCGTGGCCGCCGCGAAGGCGTCGAGGTTCCTGCACGGCAGCGGCGAGACCGACACCGTCCGCACCTCCGACATGGTCGAGAAGATCGGCTCGGTCGTCAGCGCGATCCCCGACGGCGGCTTCGGTGTCGTCTCGATCAGCGTCGGCGGCCACATCACCCGCCTCAACGCCCGCTCGAGCACCGCCGTGCCCGCCGGCACCCAGATCAGCGTCACCCAGGTCATCTCGCCCACGGCCGTGCAGGTCGAACCGCTCTTCCTGCCCTGACCCGCCCCAGCCGCCCCACCCACTGCGCCCTCAAGGAGCACCGCACATGTTCGGACTGTCCCCGATCGTCACCGCCGTGATCGGCCTCGTCGTCCTCCTGGCGCTGCTCGCGCTGCTGGTGACGACGCGCTACAAGGTGGCCGGGCCCAACGAGGCGTTCATCATCACCGGACGCAAGGGCAAGGGCGAGGTGCGCAACCCGGAGACCGGCGAGATCTCCACCGACCTGTCCGGCCAGAAGGTCGTCATGGGCGGCGGCGTGTTCGTCATCCCGTTCGTGCAGCGGCTGGCCACGCTCGACCTGTCCTCACGGCGGATCTCGGTGCAGATCCGCGGCGCCGTCTCGGGCCAGGGCATCAAGCTCAACCTCGACGGCGTCGCGCTGGTCAAGGTCGGTGGCAACGAGGACTCGATCCGCGCGGCCGGGCAGCGATTCCTCAGCCAGCAGGCCGACATCGAGACCTTCACGCAGGAGGTCCTCGCCGGTGCGCTGCGCTCGATCGTCGGCTCCATGTCGGTCGAGCAGATCATCCGCGACCGCGCGGCCTTCGCCCAGCGCGTCGCCGAGGAGTCCGAGTCCTCGCTGACCGGCCAGGGCCTCGTGCTCGACACGTTCCAGATCCAGGACATCACCGACGACGGCTCCTACCTCGCCGACCTCGGCCGCCCCGAGGCCGCCAAGCTCAACCAGCTCGCGTCGATCGCCGAGGCCAACGCCCGGCAGGCCGCCGAGCAGGCCCGCATCGCCGCCGAGCAGGAGATCGCCGTCACCCAGCGGGCGCTCGCGCTCAAGAGCGCCGAGATCAAGGCCGAGACCGACGCCGCCAACGCGCAGGCGGCCGCCGCCGGACCGCTCGCCCAGGCCGACCGCGACCAGGCCATCCTCCTCGAGCAGGAGAAGGTCGCCGTGCGCCAGGCCGCCCTCAAGGAGCGCCAGCTCGACACCGAGGTCCGCAAGCCGGCCGACGCCGAGCGCTACCGCGTCGAGACCGAGGCCCAGGGTCGCCGCAGCTCGGCGATCCTCGAGGCCGAGGCCCGCAAGGCCGCGTCCATCGCCAACGCCGAGGCCGAGGCCGAGAAGGCGCGGCTCACCGGTGAGGGCGAGAAGTCCCGCCGGTCCGCCCTCGCCGAGGCGGAGGCCATCGAGGGCGCCAAGCGCGGCGAGGCCGAGAAGGCCCGCCGTGTCGCCGAGGCCGACGCCCTCCGCGCCGAGGGTGAGGCCCAGGGCGCCGCGATCCTGGCCGCCGGGCAGGCCGAGGCGGAGGCCATGGACAAGAAGGCAGCCGCCTTCGCCGGCTACAACGAGGCCGCCGTGCTGCAGATGCTGATCGAGGTCATGCCCAAGGTGGCCGCCGAGCTGGCCCGCCCGATGGGCCAGATCGACAAGCTGACCGTGATCTCCTCCGACGGGGCCGGCGAGCTGCCCAAGCAGGTGACCACCAACCTGGTCCAGACGATGGAGCTGCTCAAGACCACCACCGGGCTCGACGTGGAGTCGCTGATCGAGAAGTACTCCGGCACCAACGGCTCGACGGCGAGCTTGGCCGCGGCGCCCCCGGCCGGTCCGGTGGGTCCCGCCGCCGACTGACGAGGTCGCCGGTGCGGCGCGCCGGGGGTTCGCCTGAGAGGATCGCCCCGACATGGCGAACCTCATCAACCTCGAGCGGGTCTCGAAGTCCTACGGCGTCCGGCCCCTCCTCGACAACGTCTCGCTCGGCATCTCGGTGGGGGAGCGGGTCGGCGTCGTCGGCCGCAACGGTGACGGCAAGACCACGCTCCTCGAGGTGATGACCGGGCTCGAGGAGCCCGACTCGGGCCGGGTCTCGCGCACGCGCGGCGTCGAGATCGGCTACCTCCACCAGGGCGACGAGCTCGTCGACACCCACACCGTCCGCGAGGCGGTGCTGGGCGGTCGCGCCGACCACGAGTGGGCGGCCGACACGACCACCCGGCAGGTGGTCGAGGAGCTGCTCGCCGGCGTCGCCCTCGACCGGGAGGTCGTCGGGCTGTCGGGCGGTGAGCGCCGCCGGTGCGCCCTGGCCGCCCTGCTGCTCTCCCGCCACGACCTGGTCGTGCTCGACGAGCCGACCAACCACCTCGACGTCGAGGCCGTCGCGTGGCTCGCCTCGCACCTCGTCAGCCTGCCCAGCGCGTTGATCGTCGTCACCCACGACCGGTGGTTCCTCGACGAGGTCTGCCAGACCACGTGGGAGGTCCACGACGGCGCGGTCGACTCCTACGAGGGCGGCTACGCGGCGTACGTGCTGGCCAAGGCCGAGCGCCAGCGCCAGGCCGCCGCGTCCGAGACCCGGCGGATGAACCTGGCCCGCAAGGAGCTCGCCTGGCTGCGGCGCGGCCCGCCGGCGCGTACGTCGAAGCCGAAGTTCCGCATCGACGCGGCCAACGCCCTCATCGACGACGTACCTCCTCCGCGCGACCGGATGGAGCTCCAGCGCTTCGCCAGCCAGCGGCTCGGCAAGGACGTCGTCGACATCGAGGACGTCGACCTCGCGCGCGGGGAGAAGGTGCTGCTCGAGCACGCCACGTGGCGCATCGGTCCCGGCGACCGGGTCGGCATCGTCGGCATCAACGGCGCCGGCAAGACCTCGCTCCTCTCGTTGATCTCGGGTGCGCTGCCGCCCGACGTCGGTCGCGTGAAGCACGGCCGCACCATCGCGATGCAGTACCTGACCCAGGCGCTCGACGAGATCGACCCCGAGGCCCGGGTGCTGCCGACCGTGGAGTCGATCCGGCGGGTGACGAAGACGCTCGACGGGCAGGAGCTCACCGCGACGTCGATGCTCGAGCGCTTCGGGTTCACCGGCGACCGGCTGACTGCCCGGCTCGGTGACCTGTCCGGTGGCGAGCGCCGCCGCTTCCAGCTGCTCAAGCTGCTGCTCACCGAGCCCAACGTGCTGTTGCTCGACGAGCCGACCAACGACCTCGACATCGACACGCTCAACGTGCTCGAGGACTTCCTCGACTCGTGGCCCGGCACGCTCGTCGTGGTCTCCCACGACCGCTACTTCCTCGAGCGGGTCACCGACTCGGTGTGGGCCCTGCTCGGCGACGGGCAGGTCTCGATGCTCCCGCGCGGGGTGGACGAGTACCTCGAGCGGCGGTCCGCGATGCAGGCCGCCGCCGACGCGGGTGGTGGCGGCACCTCGCAGCCTGCAGGCCCCGCGACGCGCGAGGTGCCGCCACCCTCCGCGGGTGGTGGCGGCACCTCGTCGTCGCCGAGCGCCTCCACGGGCGATGTGCCGCCACCCCCGGGCAAGGCGCGTCCCGGCAGCGCGGAGGACCGCGCCGCCCGCAAGATCCTGGCGCGGGTGGAGAAGCAGCTCGAGCGCATCGCCGTACGCGAGGCGGAGCTGCAGGCCGAGATGGAGGCCAACCTCACCGACTACGACCTGCTGGCGCGTGTCGGCGGTCAGCTCTCCGAGCTGGCGGCGGAGAAGGAGGAGCTCGAGCTGGAGTGGCTCGAGGCCTCCGAGGTCGTCGAGTAGGGGCCGACGCCGGTCCGTCTCCACCCCCGGGCAGAGGCACAGATCTGTCCGTGAGCCGATGCGTCCGGGCGGCGGGACGCGAAGCATGGGGGCATGACCTCCACTGATCCCGTGGTCGCCGTGCGCGGCCTCACCAAGTCCTACGACGGCCGGGTCGTCGTCGACCACCTCGACCTCGACGTCCGCCCCGGCGAGGTGGTCGGGCTGATCGGCGCCAACGGCGCCGGCAAGACCACGGCCGTCGAGTGCATCCAGGGCCTGCGCCGCCCCGACGGCGGCACCATCCGGGTGCTCGGGCTCGACCCGGTCCGGGACGCCGGCACGCTGCGCCCGCTGATCGGCAGCCAGCTGCAGAGCTCCGGGCTTCCCGACCGCCTGCGCGTCGCCGAGGCCGTCGAGCTGTTCTCCGGCCGTCGCGCACGCGACGGCGACGCGCTCCTCGAGCGGTTCGGCCTCGGCCACCGCCGCCGCTACGCCTTCGGCACCATGAGCGGCGGCGAGCGACAGCGACTCTTCCTCGTGCTGGCCCTGCTCAACCAGCCGCGGCTCGTCATCCTCGACGAGCTGACCCAGGGTCTCGACCCGGCCGCCCGCCGGGAGGTCTGGAGCGCCGTGTCGCAGCTGCGCGACGCGGGCACCACGGTGCTGCTGGTGACCCACGAGCTGGACGAGGCCGAGGAGCTGTGCGAGCGCGTCGTCGCCATGCGTGCGGGCCAGGTCCTCGACGCCGGCACGCCCGCCGAGCTGGTGGCGCGGCACGCGAGCTGGGCCACGGTGCGGTTCGCGCTGCCCGCCGGCCGGGCCGCCGACGCGATGGCGACGCTGCGGGCGCTTCCCGGCGTCACGGACGTGGCGCGCCACGGCGACCAGGTCACCGTGCACGGCGACCGGGCCGTGATCGCCCACACCGGGGCGTGGCTGCTCGGCCGGGGCCGGGTCCCCGACGACCTGCGGGTCGAGGTCCCCGACCTCGAGACCGCCCTGCTCGCCCTCCTCGATGCCCCCGTCGTTGCCCGCCTCGATGCACCCCACGACCTGACCGGAGCCGCCTGATGTCCACGCCCACCCTTGCCCACGACGCCCCGCCCGCCGCCGCTGCTGCACCGGCCCGCCGGCACCGCTCGGCGACCCGGCGCCTGGTGACCGCGGAGCTCCGGCTCCTGCTGCGCGACCCGATGACCCTCACCTTCGTGCTCGTGTTCCCGGTGGTGACGATGCTGATCATCGGCGGCTCGTTCGGCACCGAGCCCGACGACGCCTTCCCGGTCAACCCGTCACACTGGTACGTCGCGTCGTACTTCACCGTCGTCATCGGCGCGACCGGGCTCATCATGCTGCCGGTCCACATCGCCTCCTACCGCGAGCGCGGCGTGCTGCGCCGCCTGGCCGCCTCCGGCTTCCCCCGGTGGTCCTTCGCGCTGGCCCAGCTCGTCGTCGCCCTCGTCGCGATCGCCGTCGCCGGCGCGCTGCTGCTGGCCGTCGCGGCACCCGTGTACGGCGTGCCGGACGTCGAGCAGCCGGTGCGGGCGGCGCTCGGAGTGCTGGCCGGGTCGGTGGCCTTCGTCAGCCTCGGCGTGCTGCTCGGGACCCTGCTGCCCTCGGCCCGCGCCGCGCAGGCGATCGGCCTGCTGATGTTCTTCCCCTCCTTCCTGCTCGGCGTGGGCGGTCCGCCGCCGGCGGTGATGAGCCCGGCGCTGCGCTCGCTGTCGGACTGGCTGCCGCTGGCCCTGGCCAACGAGGCGATCCGCCAGCCGTGGCTCGGCCTCGGCAACGCGACCGGCACGCTCGCCGTCGTGGTGGGGCTCGCCCTGGTCACCACGGCGCTCGCCGCGCGACGTACGGCGCTGTGACCGTAGGGTCGACGCCATGACGCACGTCGGGGCCAGCCCGTGATGGACGAGGCGGCGCGGCGAGCGGCGCCGCTGGTGGTCACGGTGCTCGTCGTCATCGGCGCCATCCTGAGCTCGCAGCGTCCCGCCGTCGCGCTCGCCGGAGCGACCGTGGCCATCCTGGTCACGGTCGCGCTGGCCGTCCGCGCGGCGAGCGGCTGGACGCTCGCCCTGGGCCTCTCGGTGGCGGCCGCCTGCGTGGCCGTGGTGTGCCACGACCATCCCGCCAACCTCGGCTGGTTCACCATCTGCGTCCTGGTGGGCTGGTGCGCGTTCGCCGCCCCGGCCGCGATCGCGCTGACCTTCGGCGGTGTGCTGATGCTCGGCTTCGTCGGCCAGTGGCTCGTCTACAGCGACGAGTCGGGGTGGGGGGCGTGGATCGCGGGCACGGCCTTCACCACCGTCGCCTGCATCTTCGCGCGTCGGCAGCGGGTGCTGCTCGACCAGCTGCGCGAGGCCCAGGCCGGGCTGGCGGACCGGACCCGTGCCGAGGAGCGCAACCGGATCGCGGCCGAGATGCACGACGTCATCGGGCACGCCCTGACCGTCTCGCTGCTGCACGTCAGCAGCGCCCGGCTCGCCATGGACGAGGAGCCGGCGGAGGCCCGGGCGTCCCTGGAGGAGGCCGAGCGGCTGGCCCGCCGGAGCCTCGAGGAGGTACGCGCGTCCGTCGGCCTGATGCGCTCGGGACCCGCCGATGCCGCGCCGCTGCCCGGCGCCGGCGACCTCCCGGAGCTCGTCGAGTCCTACCGCCGCGCCGGCGCGCCCGTGTCTCTGCGGGTCGTCGGCGACCCGGGTGCGCTGCACGCGACCGCCTCGCTGGCGACCTACCGCATCGCGCAGGAGGCACTCACCAACGCGGTGCGCCACGCGCCCGGCGCCCGGACCGAGGTCGAGCTCCGCGTCGAGGGCGACGCCACGCGACTCACGGTCGACAGCGACGGCCCGCCGGGGCGGCGTACGCCGGACGGGGTGGGGCTGGCGAGCATGCGCGAGCGCGCCGAGGCGGTGGGCGGCCGGCTCGCGGCCGGGCCCGCCGGCACCGGCTGGCGCGTCGAGGCGGTGCTGCCCGGATGAGCGACGTCGTGCGCGTGCTTCTCGTGGACGACCAGGAGCTGATCCGGACGGGGCTGCGCGGCATCCTGCGATCGCGGTTCGGCTTCGAGATCGTCGGCGAGCTGACCGACGGCGCCGGCGTCGTCGAGGCCGCCGCCTCGACCCGCCCCGACGTCGTGCTGATGGACGTGCGGATGCCCGGCGTGGACGGCGTCACCGCCACCCGGCGACTGCGGGAGGAGCCGGGTGGGCCGCCGGTGCTGGTCCTGACGACGTTCGAGGACGAGGAGGTGCTGGCCGGGGCGCTCCGGGCCGGTGCGGCGGGCTTCCTGCTCAAGGGGGTTCCCGCCGAGGACCTGCAGCGCGCCGTGCGGGAGGTCGCCGGGGGAGGCGCCTGGCTCGACCCGGCCGTGACCGCCCGCGTGCTGCGGGCCTACCGCGACGGCGGTCCCACGGCCGCGCCCGCTCCCGAGGCGGAGGTGCTGACCCCGCGCGAGCGCGAGGTGCTCGCGCTGGTCGGCGCGGGCCTGAGCAACACCGAGATCGCCCAGCGGCTCGTGCTGGGGGAGGGCACCGTGAAGACCCACATCGGCCACGTCTTCGCCAAGCTCGACCTCCGCGACCGGGCCGCGGCCGTGGTGTGGGCGTTCGACCACGGGCTGGTGCGGCCCGGCGGCCGCTGACGGCCGGAGCCGGCCGGCGCGCGGGTCAGCTGAACGGCGCGAGCAGCGAGCGCAGGAGGGCGGCCAGCCTGGTGCGCTCCTTGTCGGGCAGGTCGGCGAGCAGGTCGGCCTCGGCGGCCAGCAGTGCCTCGAAGGCGCCGTCGACCGCGGCCTTGCCCTCCGCGGTGAGCCGGACCAGCACGCCGCGCCGGTCGTGCGGGTCGGGCAGCCGCTCGACGAGCCCACGCCCGGTGAGCCGGTCGACGCGGTTGGTCATGGTGCCGCTGGTCACGAGCGTCTCGCGCAGGAGCCGGCCGGGGGAGAGCTCGTAGGGCTCCCCGGCCCGACGGAGGGCGGCCAGCACGTCGAACTCCCACGACTCGATGCCGTGGGCCGTGAAGGCGTCGCGCCGAGCGAGGTCGAGGTGGCGGGCCAGGCGGCTGATGCGCGAGAACACCTCGACGGGCGCGAGGTCGAGGTCCCCGCGTTCGCGGCCCCAGGCCTCGACCAGGTCGTCCACCTCGTCGCGCATGGCGCCATCCTGCCAGATCGGTCGAGAATCTTGACATCGAGAGAGATGTCCCGGAGGGTGAGGGGTATCTCGACGTCAAGACACTCGTGGGGGTAGTCCAGTGAGAATTGGTGGCCCGGGGGACCGATCCGCAGCCGAAGCCCACTGGACTACCCCCCTGAGCACTGGACCACCCCCTGAGCAGCGAAGGAGCCGACATGAGCGACAGCTGGGACCCCGACCGCTACCTGGCCTACGCCGACGAGCGCGGCCGGCCGTTCGTCGACCTGCTCGCGCGGGTGCCCGCCGAGACGCCGCACGTGGTGGTCGACCTCGGCTGCGGGCCCGGCAACCTCACCGCCCTGCTGGCCGACCGGTGGTCGGGTGCGTCGGTCGTCGGCATCGACAGCAGTCCCGAGATGATCGCCGCGGCGCGCGAGGTCGAGGGCGTCACCTGGGAGGTCGGCGACCTGCGCGACTGGGCGCGGCCGGACCCCGCGGCGCTGCGGGCGCCCGTCGATGTCCTCGTCTCCAACGCGACGCTGCAGTGGGTGCCCGAGCACTTCGAGCTGCTGCCCGGGCTGGTCGACCGGGTCGCACCCGGCGGCTGGTTCGCCTTCCAGGTCCCCGGCAACTTCGACGAGCCGAGCCACACGATCCGCACCGACCTCGCCGGCCAGGCGCCGTACGCCGAGCACGTCCGCGGCGTCCGCGTGCCGACCAGCCACAGCCCGCACGACTACGCCCGCCTGCTCCTCGACCTCGGCTGCGAGGTCGACGCGTGGGAGACGACGTACCTCCACGTCCTGACCGGGCCCGACCCGGTGTTCACGTGGGTGTCCGGCACCGGCGCGCGGCCGACCCTCCAGGCGCTGCCCGACGACCTGCGCCCGCTCTTCGAGGAGGAGTTCCGTGCGCTGCTGCGCGAGGCCTACCCCGCCGACGCGTCCGGACGCGTCGTCCTGCCGTTCCGGCGCATCTTCGTGGTGGCGCGCAAGCCCGCGACGACCACGGCGGTCGGGGTCTGATGCGCCTGCACCACGTGCAGGTCGCCTGCCCGGCCGGGGGCGAGGACGACGCCCGCCGCTTCTGGGCCGAGGGCCTCGGGATGACGGAGGTGGACAAGCCGGCCGACCTGGCGGCGCGCGGCGGCTGCTGGTTCCGGGCGTACGACGACGCCGGTGGCGTCACCGCCGAGCTGCACGTGGGTGTCGAGGAGCCCTTCACCCCGGCGCGCAAGGCGCACCCGGCCTTCGTGGTCGCGGACCTCGACGAAGTGGCCGACCGGCTGCGTGGCCTCGGGTTCGAGGTGGACGATAGCCAGCGCGACTCCTTCCCGGGGCACGTGCGCCTGCACACCTCCGACGCCCACGGCAACCGGGTCGAGGTGCTGGCGCCGACGTCCTGATGGCCGAAGTTACCGACTGGTAATCTGACGCCATGCCTGCCGTCCTCGACCTCTGGAAGAAGACCTCCGCGCTGCCCCTGGGCGACCGGCTCTTCTCGCTCGCCTTCAGCCAGAAGGCCCCCTACTTCGCCTCGATCCGGCCGCGGTTCACCGTGCTCGAGCCGCACCGCGCCGAGCTGGTGATCCGCAAGCGGCGCCGCGTGCACAACCACATCGGCACCCTCCACGCGATCGCCCTGTGCAACGGCCTCGAGGCCGCCATGGGCGCCATGGCCGAGGCGAGCATCCCGCGCGAGCGCCGGTGGATCCCGAAGGGGATGGAGGTGTCCTACACCGCCAAGGCCGACTCCGACGTCACCTGCATCGCCGAGACGGACCCCGAGCAGTGGACCGCCGAGGTCTGCGACGGGTACGACCTCCCCGTCCGCGTGCGCGGCGTGCGCGCCGACGGCACGGTCGTCATCGAGGGCGTCATCAACCTCTGGCTGACGACGAAGCGCGGAGCGTAGCGACGCGCCGCGGACCTCCTAGGCCGTGTTGTCGCCGCCCTGCAGGTTGCCGACCCGGCTCAGCTCGAGCGGGCTCTTCTCACCCACCAGCCGCTTCTGCACGAGCGTGGCGATCCAGGTGAGGATCAGGTTGACGACGACGTAGAGCGACGTGATCACGATGGCGGCCGGCACCTGGTTGTTGAACTCGAGGTAGATCGGCTTGGCCACGGCCGTGAGGCCCGGCGCGAGGATGTAGTAGCCGAGGCTGGTGTCCTTGAGCGCCACCACCATCTGGCTGATGATCGCCGGCAGCATGATCTTGACCGCCTGCGGGAGGAGCACGGCGTTCATCACCTGCGACTTCCGCATGCCGATGGCGTACGCCGCCTCGGCCTGGCCGCGCGGCACGGCGTTGACGCCGGCGCGGAACACCTCCGCCAGCACGGAGCCGTTGTAGAGGGTCAGGGCGATGACGACGCACCAGAACGACGACAGCGGTCCGTTGCCGATGGCGAGCAGGAAGAACGCGAACACCATCAGCAGCAGGACGGGCACGGCACGGAAGAACTCCACGACGAGCCAGGCCGGCCACCGCACCCAGGCGCGGTCGGACAGCTTGGCCACGCCGAACACCAGGCCGAAGACGACGGCGAAGATGATCGAGAAGAACGCCATCTTGAGCGTCTCGAGGAGGCCGTCGACGAGCAGGTACTCGACGTAGTCGGGCGTGACGAAGGGCTCCCAGAGCTCGTACTCCAGCTGGCCCGCGTCGTAGAGCTTCCACACGGCGAGGGCGACCAGCGCGAGCAGCGCCACGACGCTCACGACGGAGTAGACGCGGTGCCGGGCGATCGTCCGGGGGCCCGGAGCGTCGAAGAGGACCGATGCGCTCATCGCGCCACCTTGACCTTGCGCTCGACGAGGTAGGACGACAGCGAGATGACCTCGACGACGACGATGTAGCCGATCGCGAACGCGAGGAAGATGCCGATCCGCTGGTCGGCGTTGTCGTTGGTGAAGCCGCGCATCGTGGCCGTGGCCTCGGCGAGGCCGAAGGCCGCCGCCACCGAGGTGTTCTTGGCCAGGGCGATCAGCACGCTGGTCATCGGCGGGATCACGGCCCGCGCCGCCTGGGGCAGGATGACGAGGGACATCGACTGCGCGAAGGTGAACCCGATCGCGCGGCCGGCCTCGGCCTGGCCGAGGGGTACGGCGTTGACGCCCGACCGCATCGCCTCGCAGACGAAGGCCGAGGTGTAGAGGGTCAGCGCCAGGCAGGCGCGGAAGAAGAAGGCGGAGACGTTCCAGCCGGCGATCTCGAAGCCCTCGACGAACTTGAAGTTGTAGCCCAGCACCGGCATCGCGATGAAGACGAAGATGAAGATCATCAGCAGGGGCGTGTTGCGGAACAGGGCGACGTAGACGGCTGCCGCCTTGTTGAGGACCGAGACGGGGCCGACCCGGAGGACGGCGAGGATCGTCCCCCACACCAGTGAGGCGATGCCGGAGACGACGAACAGCCCGATCGTCAAGCCGAACGCCGCGAGGTACTCGTCGAAGCTCGAGAACACCGCATCCATGGGCGGAGGACTCCTCTCTGCGAGAAGCCGGCGGGCCGAAGGGCCCGCCGGCGTCCCGATCAGGTGGGGTGGTGGAGCGAGGTCAGGCGGCCGGGCACTCGTCCATAGCCGGGGGCTCGGGCGTCTCCACGCCCGACTGCCCCAGGGTGGCCGCGAAGGCGTCGTCCCAGGTGCCCTCCTCCTGCGCCTCGGTCAGCGTGTCGACGATCCACTCGCACATCTCCGGCTTGTCGAGGCTGTAGCCGACGCCGTAGCGCTCCTCGGAGAACGGCTCCACGACGACCTTGAGCTCGTCGGGGTTCTCGGCGGCGTAGCCGAGCAGGATCGCGCCGTCGGTCGTCATGGCGTCCACCGTGCCGCTGAGCACCTGGTCGACGCACTCGGAGTAGGTGTCGAACCCGCGGGGCTTCGCGCCCTCGGCCTTGATGTTCTCCAGCGAGGTCGAGCCGGTCACGGAGCAGACCTCGGTGCCGGCGACGTCCTCGAGGGACTCGATGTCACTGTCCGCGGCGACGAGGAGCTGCTGGCCCGTGACGTAGTAGGGGCCGGCCTGGCCGACGACCTGGCGACGCTCGTCGGTGATCGAGTAGGAGGCGATGACGAGGTCGACCTCGCCCTCCTGGAGGAACGGCTCGCGGTTGTCGGAGATCGTCTCCTTCCAGGTGATGTCCTCCGGCGCGATGCCGAGGTCGGCCGCGAGGATCTTGCCGATCTCGGGGTCGAAGCCCACCGGCATGTCGTCGGTCGCGCCCTTGAACCCGATGCCGGGCTGGTCGTACTTGACGCCGATGGTGATCTCGCCGGACTCGGCGAACTCCTTCATCGCCGTGCCGTCGTCGAACTCGTCGGCGGCGTTGTCGGCGACCTCGACCTCGGGGGCCTCGCCGCCGTCGTCACCGGCGTCGCCGCAGGCCGCCAGCGCGAGCGCCAGTCCGGCCGTCGCGACGACGGCCTTGGTACGGATGAATCGCATCTGCATCTCCCTTGTCTGTGGTGCGGGAATCGTGTCTCGGACGGCTCTAGTGCTTGAGGATCTTGCCGAGGAAGTCCTTGGCGCGGTCCGAGCGCGGGTTGGTGAAGAACTCCTCGGGGGTGCCCTCCTCGACGATGGCGCCGTCGGCCATGAAGACCACGCGGTCGGCCGCGGTGCGGGCGAAGCCCATCTCGTGGGTCACCACGACCATCGTCATGCCCTGCTGCGCGAGGTCGACCATGACGTCGAGGACCTCCTTGATCATCTCCGGGTCGAGCGCCGAGGTGGGCTCGTCGAAGAGCATCACCTTGGGGTCCATCGCCAGCGCGCGGGCGATCGCGACGCGCTGCTGCTGGCCGCCGGAGAGCTGGGCGGGGTACTTCTCTGCCTGGTGCCCGACGCCGACCCGGTCCAGCAGCTCGCGGGCCTTCCGCTCGGCCTCGTCCTTCTTGATGCCCCGGACCTTGATGGGGCCGAGGGTGACGTTCTCGAGGATCGTCTTGTGGGCGAACAGGTTGAAGCTCTGGAAGACCATGCCGACCTCGGCACGCAGGGCGGCGAGCGCCTTGCCCTCCTGCGGCAGCGGCTTGCCGTCGAGGGTGATGGTGCCCTCGTCGACGGTCTCGAGCCGGTTGATGGTGCGGCACAGCGTCGACTTGCCCGAGCCGGACGGCCCGATGACGACGACGACCTCGCCCCGCTTCACGGTGAGCTCGATGTCCTTGAGTGCGTGGAGCTGTCCGAAGTGCTTCTGCACACCGTCGAGCACGACGAGCGGCTCGCCCCTGCCGGCGCTGACGGGGGCCGTTTCCTGCGCGGTCATAGGCGCAACCTATCCACAGGTGGACCGTTCGGGCCATGCGGCCCGGCCCGGACGGGCCATCACGAAGTGGTGACGATTCCGGCGTCCGGGTCCCACCGGCGCAGCGTCGTGAGGGTGATCACCACGTCGTCGTGGCCCAGCACCTCGAGGGCGCGCGACACGTCGGAGCGGTCCATCCGGCGGGCCAGGGTGACGTGGGGCAGCCATCCCGGGTGCTGCACGTCGGCGACCCGTGCGCGCAGCTCGAGCACGGCTCGCACGACGGTGTCCGGCACCTCGACCAGCCGCACGAGCGTCACCCGCCTGCCGCCGAGCAGGGCGATCCCCGCCGCCCGTGCCCCCGTCGGGAGCAGCGGGCCGAGGAGGTCATACGCCTCCTGCTGGTCCTCTGCCCGCAGCACCGGCGCGGCCACCACCGTCACGTGCGGGCTGTTGGTCGCACCGCGGTGGTCGAGCTGCGAGGGCAGCCCGGCGTCGCGCAGCGCCTGCCAGTCGCGGCGTACGACGTCGTGGCCGGCGTCGTCGGGCAGCAGCTCCAGCGCGTGCAGGCGAGGCATGGCCGGAGCCTAGGCGCCCGGCCACACCCGGCTCAGTGAGCCGTGCGGCCCACCGACACCTTGGACGCCTGGTGCGAGGTGGCGTCGAAGACGCGGACCCAGTCGACCTGGGCGGTGTCGCCCAGCTCATCGGCGGTGAGCTCGTCGAGCTCGTAGTCGGAGGTGAGGTTGGACAGCACCAGGTACTGCGGCACCTGGGAGACGGCCTTGGCCTCGCGGTAGTACTCGCGGCCGTCGACGCGGAAGACGTACTCGCGATCGGTCCACTCGACCGAGAAGACGTGGAACTCGTCCCACCAGCTGCGGCCCTTGCCGAGCGAGCGACGCGTGCTGGGGAAGTAGTCGCCGAGGCTGACCTTCTCCCAGTTGGCCTCGTAGTAGTGGACGTGCGAGCCGATGGCCTCGGTGCCGCGGCCGTTCTCGCCGAAGAACTCCATCACGTCGATCTCGGTGCCCTGCGCGGGTGCGCCGTCGACGTACGTCGTGCCGCTGGGGAGCAGCCAGAAGCCGGAGTGCATCCCCTTCGCGCGCTGCGGCTTGATGCGGGCGGCGACGATGCCGTGGCGGAACGAGCGGGTGTACTCGGTGGCGACCTGGCTGTTGAGCAGGTAGCGGCTGGTGCCGGCCACGCCGTTGCTCGTGTACTGGCACGGCATGCCCGCCCGGGCGGGGTCGTCGGCGACACCGAGGTGGAGCACGCCGCCCTGCACCCGGCGGGCCGCGGCGTCGACGCGGGCGCAGGTGCGCGGGGCGTAGACGCTCTCGTGCTCGCGACGCTGGTCGTTCCACACCGAGGAGTCGAGCGAGGCGCCCGAGAACGTGTCCTCGAACTCGGGGGTCCACCGGTCGGTGGTGACCGTGCCGGTGGTCCACGTGCGGCCCGAGGAGGTGGTGCGGGCGCGGTAGGTGCCGCGGCGGGGGGAGAAGGCCGCGGAGCCCCAGGCGTCCTCGACGGCGGTGGCCTCGACCTTCCAGCCACGGGAGGTCTTCCGCTCGAGCGTGACCCTGCCGCCGGGGTGGGCGGGTGCGAAGGTGGCGATCAGGCTGCCGGTGTCCTGCGGGGCCGCGGCGGAGGCGCCGGGCTGCACGATCGGCGGGAGGGACGCGAGGGTGCCGCGGACGGTGCCCGCCCGCTTGGCCTGGGCCGCGGCCTGGGCGGTGGCCTGAGTGGTGGCCTCAGTGGTGGCCTGGGCGGTGGCCGGCACGAGGCCGAGGAACAGGACGGTAACAACCAGCGCGGACAACCCCCGGCCGAGGGTGCGGACGGACTTGGAACGATCAAGTGCGCTGCCGGTGTGCATGACTTCCCCTCCGTGACTGAGCTGGCTCCCGCGATGCCGAGTCGAGCGGAGGAACCCCAGTGTTACCGATTTGTGGATGACGTGGGCGATCTTGGAGCAGTCGCGTGGCAAAAACATCGGCTGCCGAGCTGAACCACTCGATCGGTCCACACAAATGGCCCGGACGGGCTAGGGGAAGGTTTGTCCAGGGTGGCCCGCGAGGCCGAGCCCGGACACGCCAGGAGGCCCGCCGCGCGGTGCGCGGCGGGCCTCCTGGGTTCTCTGTGTCAGCCGGTGCGGGACCGGCTCGGGTCACTGCTCGCAGGCCACCCGGACCTCCGCCACGCAGGTGTCGTTGCCGAGGCCGGCGTCGGCGGAGTCGGTGCCCTCGCCGCCGTCAAGGAGGTCGCGGACGCGCACCTCACGGTGCGCGTCGCTCTCGTGGACGACGCTGCGGAAGGTCGGGACCAGGAGCCTGCTGACGAGCGTGTCGTCGCCCGCGTCGCCGTGGACCTCCGACGTCCGCGCGCAGTCTTGACCCAGCACGGTGAGGATGAATGACTCGTCCGTCGCCTCGGACCCCACCCGCAGCCGGTCGTCGCCCGGTCCGCCGCGCAGCACCACCCGGCAGGCGTTGGCCTCGAGGGTGTTGTCGAGCTCGTCGCCCTCGAGCTCGGCCGTCGTCTCGCCGTCGATGAACACTGTGCGGGACGCCAGCCCCTCGAACCCCGTCGCCGGGACCTCGGCCCGTGCGCCGGACACGTCGGTGAGCACGACGCGGTCGGTGACGAGGCTGCCGGTCACGCCGACGGCGTCGCTCAGCACGCGCAGCTGGTCGTGCCCGTCGCCGGGGTCGAGGTCGTAGGCGGTGCGCGCGCGTACGGCCGCACCGCCGGTCCCTCGCCGTGCCGGCAGGTGTCGGGACAGGAACCGGCTCAGGGCGCCGTCCAGGGCGTCGGGACCGGTGGTCGAGTCGGACAGGCGGGCCCTGAGGTTCCCCGAGGCGCTGGCCAGCACCGTGACCGTGTCGTCCCCAGCCAGCAGGTCGGCCGAGACGGCGTTGCCAGCGAGGGTCACGTCGTCCTCGCCCTCGGTGCCTCGGAAGAGGACTCGTGCGCCGGCCACGACGTGGGACTCGAAGCCGTTCCACGTCGCGTGCGCACGGCCACGGTAGGTCGCCCGCTCGGCGGCCGCGTCCACGAGGACTGCTCCGCGGCCGGCGCCGATCGTGAGCGTGTCGTCGCCGGTGCCGGCCGACAGTGCTGCTCGCCGGCTGCTCCCGGCCCCACCGAGGAGGAGGTGGTCGTCGCCGGCGCCGAGCCGGATCCGGTCGTCGTTGCGCTGGCCGCGGGGCAGGCCGGAGAGCACCTCGTCCCTGCCGGGACCGCCGACGTAAGTGTCCGATCCCTGCCGCAGATCGGTGAAAGCGACCTTGCGAGCCTCGATCCGCACCCGGTCGTCACCGCGACCCGGGTCGACGAACGCGACGCCCCTGCGACCGCGTACGCAGATCGTGTCGTCGCCGGCGCGCGACGCCACCTCGGCGGCCGGGCGCGTCGTCACGATGACGTCGTCACCCGGCGTGCCGCGGACCTGCTCGTCGTCGCTGACGATCGTCGCCGCCTCGCCCCAGCACGTCACCGGCGCAGCCTGTGCCGGTCCGCCGAGTGCCAGCGCAGGAAGCATCCCCGCAGCGCACACCAGCGCGGCCAGCCCGCGCGTCCCCCGCTTGTCCATCGTCGTTCCTCTTCCGTCCCTCGTGCCCAGTGGTCGGCGGAACGTAGCAGGGCCGGCGCGCACGGCGGGGGATCCGCTGGGACGCCGGGCGTGCGATTCGGGCGGCCCCGGCCCGCCGCCGTACCCTTGACCCGTCATGAGCACCGCCACCGAGGCCCCCACGCGCACCTACCAGGTGAAGACGCACGGCTGCCAGATGAACGTCCACGACTCCGAGCGGCTGAGCGGGCTGCTGGAGGACGCGGGCTACGTCCGCGCGGGCACCGACCAGCAGGCCGACGTGGTCGTCTTCAACACGTGCGCGGTGCGGGAGAACGCCGACAACAAGCTCTACGGCAACCTCGGCCAGCTGGCGTCGGTCAAGGCGGTGACGCCCGGCATGCAGATCGCCGTCGGCGGCTGCCTGGCGCAGAAGGACCGCGAGACGATCACGACGAAGGCCCCGTGGGTCGACGTCGTCTTCGGCACCCACAACATCGGCTCGCTGCCGGTCCTGCTCGAGCGCGCGCGCGTGCAGGAGGAGGCCCAGGTCGAGATCCTGGAGTCGCTGTCGGTGTTCCCCTCGACGCTGCCGACCAAGCGCGAGTCGGCGTACGCCGCCTGGGTGTCGATCTCCGTCGGCTGCAACAACACCTGCACGTTCTGCATCGTCCCCGCGCTGCGCGGCAAGGAGAAGGACCGCCGCCCCGGCGAGATCCTCGCCGAGGTCGAGGCGCTGGTCGCCGAGGGCGTCACCGAGATCACCCTGCTCGGCCAGAACGTCAACGCCTACGGCGTCGAGTTCGGCGACCGCCAGGCGTTCTCCAAGCTGCTGCGCGCCTGCGGATCGGTCGAGGGCCTGGAGCGGGTGCGCTTCACCTCCCCGCACCCGGCTGAGTTCACCGACGACGTCATCGAGGCGATGGCCGAGACGCCCAACGTGATGCCGTCGCTGCACATGCCGCTGCAGTCGGGCTCGGACAAGGTGCTGCGCGACATGCGCCGGTCCTACCGCCGCTCGAAGTACCTCGGCATCATCCGGCGCGTCCGCGCCGCCATCCCCGACGCCGCGATCACCACCGACATCATCGTGGGGTTCCCCGGCGAGACCGAGGAGGACTTCCGGGCCACCCTCGACGTCGTCCGCGCCGCCCGCTTCTCCGCCGCCTTCACCTTCCAGTACTCCAAGCGCCCCGGCACCCCCGCCGCGGTCCTCGAGGACCAGGTGCCCCCGGACGTCGTCAAGGACCGCTACCTGCGCCTCGTCGAGGTCGTCGACGAGATCGCGTGGGCGGAGAGCAAGCGCCTCGTCGGCCGGACGCTCGAGCTGATGGTCGCCGAGGGCGAGGGCCGCAAGGACGCCGCGACCCACCGCCTCTCGGGCCGTGCCCGCGACAACCGGCTGGTGCACTTCGCCGCCGACTTCTCCGAGGTCGACGCCGACTCCGCGCGTCCCGGTGACATGGTGAGCGTCGACGTCACCTACGCCGCCCCCCACCACCTCGTCGCCGACGGCCCGGTCCGGTCCGTACGCCGCACGCGCGCCGGCGACGCCTGGGAGCGGCGTACGTCCGCCCCGCCCGCCGCCCCGGCCTCTGTGGGGCTCGGGATGCCGGCGATCGGCGTACCCGCGCCCCTGCCCCCCGCTCCTGCCTGCGGGTGAGGGTGGGGGTCGGGCCCTCGCCCACGGGGTGGCGGTGGCTGGAGTCCCCGGATATCCGGGGACCGCCGTGCCTACAGGTAGAGATCTCCACCTTTAAGTATGGATCTCGGGTGCAAAGCTCCGCTGCGAGGGCGCGAGGGGTCTCCTCGGGCCAGGCCGAGCCCCGGACGGTCGGGAGTCACCGGATATCCGGGGACTCCAGCAACAACGCGGAAGATCCGAGCCACCAGGTGACTTCGATCTTCCGCGATCCTCCGGAGCAGTCGTACGCCGGCGCCCGCCTGCCGGCCGTACGCCGGCCGCCCCCCGCCCCCGCCCCCACACCCCGAAGACCCCGACCACCAGCAGGTGGTCGGGGCCCTCGGTCGTGCGAGCCGGCTCCGCGTCAGCGGAGCAGGCGGCGGTACTGCCGGGCCACCTCGGACGCGGAGGCCGCGTCGTCGAGGAACATCAGGCCGTCCATGCGGCAGTTGCAGGGGTTGCGCTCGGTGCCGTCCTGCGGGAACGAGCCACCGATCTTGATGCCGCGCGGGTTGGTGGGCGAGGTGCCCGTCCCGTCGACGGCCCACGGGTCGTTGGGGTTGGTGTAGAACCCGTCGACCGCGCGCCCGTTGCGGTAGAGCGCCATCTTGCCCTTGGCGTAGTCGAACGTCGCCGCGAGGTGGACCCACTCACCGTCGGGCAGCAGCTGCTGCCACGGCGCCGAGGCCGCGAAGGTCTGCGACGCGCCGGTGTCGAGGCGGCGTCCCAGCGCGACGAGCTTGAGCTCGCCGTTGACCTGGATCAGCTCGAGGAGGGCGCGCACACCGTGCCCGTCGGAGTTGCCGGAGAGGATCCCGGCGAGGCCGATGGCGTTGTAGCCGGGCGTGGGGTTGGTGCCGTCCATCTTGAACCAGCCCATGACGGTGATGCCCTCGGCGCCGGCGAAGCGGGACAGCGAGGCCATGCCGTCGGCGTCGGCCTCGTAGATCCCGGCCTTCCACGGGGTGCCCGTGGGCGACTCCGCGGCGCTGTGCAGCTGCAGCGCGTTGTTGGAGCCCGGGTAGGCCCCGTCGTCGACGCGCATCTGGTCGCGACCGTTCACGAGGCGGATCAGCGTCCGGCTCGGGCCCTGGTCCTGCTCGTAGGAGTCGTCGGCCGCGAAGGGGTGCTCGAAGTCGTACGACGCCACGAGGTCGTCGGCGAGGGCGGGCTCGACGTCCTTCTCGACCGGCGCGCGCCGGGTGTCGACCACCTTCCAGATCTTCCCGTTGGCCTTGGCCAGCAGGTAGAGGCTGCGGTCGGAGTCGGTGCCGAAGCGGAGGTCGACGCGGCCGTCGCCGACGAAGTCCGACATCCGCATGCGGGTGCCCGAGGTGTCGTAGAGCTGGAGCTCGTGGACGGTCGCCTCGCGGTCGGACTCGTCGCGCAGCTCGCTGGCGGTGGCGTAGTAGACCTCGCCCTTGACCAGGTCGCCGAAGACGTACTTGCCCTTGAGGCCGTGCAGGTCGCCGCGGTGGACGTGCCCGCCGGAGATGGCGTGGCCGGAGTCGGCGTTGCAGCTCCAGTTGGCCGGCGTCTCGTGCGCGTAGGACGCGACCGGGAAGTCGTAGCCCTTGGCGGCCTGCTCGGCGGTCATCGGGTCGAGGCGGCACTGCGTGTCGTTCTGGTAGTCGAGGCGGGACTCGACGTCGGGCCAGCCGAAGTCGTCGCCGGCGTCGACCTCGTAGACGGCCTCGATGGCGCGCTGGCCGATGTGGCCGACGAACATGTCGTGCTTGCCTTCTGCGTCCCAGCTGAAGCGGTGGGGGTCGCGCATGCCGATCGCCCAGATCTCGCCGAGCGCTCCCGGCTCGCCGACCCAGGGGTTGGTGTCGGGGATGCCGTACGCGCCGTTGGGCGCGTCGGTGCCGGCGGGGTCGATGCGCAGGATCTTGCCGGACGGGTCGCCGAGCTGCTGCGGGATGTCGGTCTCCACGCCGTAGCCGCCGTCGCCGACGGCGAGGTAGAGCAGGCCGTAGTCGTCGTCACCGGGCTCGGCGGTGGGGTTGAAGTCGATCTGCTGGATGGCGTGGATCTGGCCGGCGAACCGGTAGCGGAAGAGCTCGCGGCTGGTGCCGGCGAAGGTGTCCGCCGACGGGTCGGTCGCGGTCCACTCGGTGACGACGCTCTGCACGCCGTTGGAGCGGAGCGGCTGGCCCGGGTAGGTCTGTGCGCCGGGAGCCGTCGGGTTCTCGGTGTGCGTCGTGTAGAACTTCCCGTTCTCGGCGAACTCCGGGTGGAAGGCCACGAATCCGAAGCCGGAGCCGAGGCCGCGCCAGGCGAGGAACTCGGGGAACCGCGCCTTGACGTCGAGGTAGACGGAGGGCTGGCGGTCCTGGAGGAAGTAGAGGTTGCCGTTGAGGTCGGGGACGTAGAGCCGGCCCGAGCCGTCGGGCAGCTCGCCGATGTGGTTGATCCGGTTGTGCCGGGTGCCGATGCGGACGTCGGTCCACGGGCCGTTGGGGGTCGACGCCGGCAGCTGGGCGTACTCCTCGAGCACGAGGCCGAGCGTCGAGGGGGAGGGGTCGGGCGGGATCGCGGGTGCGCCGCCACCGGTCGCGGTCGACGTGGACGGTGCGGTGAGTGGTGCCAGGGTCGCGGCGGCGACGGCGAGCGTCGACACGACGACCCGCCAGCGGGTGCTTCGCATGGGGTGTCCCTACTGTTGAGGTGGTTGGAGACAACTGCTGCCGCGGCTTCCTTGGCCGGGACCGTGGCAGCCCTCGTCGGTCCCCGGGATCAGACCGGGGACCGACGGGGATCAGGGGGCGGTCACGGCGTGGCGCTGCTCGCTGCCGTGCCGACCGCGCGGAAGTGGCGGGTGCGGCCGAAGTTGTCGAACGAGCCGAAGCCGACGCGACCACCGCTGAAGGTGCGGTCGGTGGCGGTCATGAGCGGCTCGTCGGCGCCGTCGACGAAGACGGCGATCGCGCCGGTCGTCGCGGAGTAGTCGACGCGTACGTCGTGCCAGTCGGCGTCGGTCACCGCGGGCGGTGCGCCCACGGAGCCGGTCCACTGGTCGTCGATGCGGCGGCGGTCGGCGTTGTCCACGACGAAGATCCCGTTGTGGGGATAGATCGTGTTGTCCTGCGAGAAGTGCGCGTAGTAGAAGCGCTTGGGGCCTTGGTAGTTCCAGATCACCACGACGTCGCGGTTGCTGACCGTGACCGACTCGTCGAGGCGCACATCGGCGGTGATGCTCACGTCGGCGAGCTCCGGACCCTTGGTGACGATGGCGTACTCGAACGGCCGCCGGGCGCCGTCATTGGGGTTGGTGCCCGCACGGGTGAGGACCAGCTGGTTGCCCCGGTAGTCCCAGAGCTCGTCGGTCAGCGGGTCCCAGTGCTGGGGCGTGGCCGGGGCGGTGACGTGGTGGTACGCCGGACCGCCGGGGTCGTCGTCGGGCGCGGCCGAGGCCGTGGCCGGCCAGAGGGCGAGCGCGCCCGCGAGCAGGGCGGTGGTGCTTCTTCGCATGTGCATGTGCTCCCTTTCCTGTTCCGAGTGAGTGCAGGGGACGTGCGGGCGGTGCCTACAGGTGCGGCTCCACGAGCTCGACGTAGCGACGCGCGAGCGTCTCGACGACGTCGCGGCCGGGGGCGGCCCACACGTCGGCGTTGAAGATCTCGACCTCGACGTCGCCGGTGTAGCCGGCGGCCGTGACGAGGGAGGTGAGGTGCGCGAAGTCGATGTGGCCGTCGCCCATCATCCCGCGTGACAGGAGGGCGTCCGGCGGCAGCGGGGTGATCCACTCGCAGACCTGGTAGGACGCGATGCGCCCGCCCGCGCGGGCGATCTGGTCCTCCACGCCGGGCTCCCACCACACGTGGAAGGTGTCGACCACGACGCCGACGGCCTCGGCGGGCAGCGGCTCGGCGATGTCGAGCGCCTGTGCCAGCGTCGAGACGACGCCGCGGTCGGCGGCGAAGATCGGGTGCATCGGCTCGATCGCCAGCCGGACGCCGACCTCGAGGGCGTGCGGCACCAGCGCCTCGACCGCGGCCGCCGCGCGGTCGCGCGCGGCACGCAGGTCGCGGTCGCCGGCCGGCAGCCCACCGGGCACCAGCACCAGGCAGGGCGCGCCGAGGGTGGCCGCCTCGTCCAGCGCGCGGCGGTTGTCGTCGTGGCGCTCGGAGCGTGACAGGTCGCCCGCCCCGGTGAAGAAGCCGCCCCGGCACACCGACGACACCCGCAGGCCGGCGTCGCGGATCCAGCGCGCTGCCGTCTCGACGCCGACCTCGGCGACCGGCTCGCGCCAGGTGCCGATCGCCGGGAGCCCGGCGGCGACGCAGCCGTCGACCGCCTCGCGCAGGCTCCAGCCGTCCACCGTCTTCTGGTTGAGGGAGAGCCGGGCCAGGCGCGGGTCGCCCGGGCGGGGCGTGTCCATGCGGGCGGGCGAGCCCGACGGGACGTCGAGCGCCGCGTCGATCCGCTGGCCGACCGCCTCGTCCGTCGTCATCGCGCCAGCCCCGCGCCCTCGAGCCACACGCGCATCCGGTGCGCCGCCAGCTCCGGGTCCGGCAGCAGCCGCGCCTCGTCGGCCAGCGTGAACAGCCGGCCGAGGTGCACCGCGCTGCGTGCCGACTGCAGGCCGCCCACCATGGTGAACCCGGGCTGGTGCCCGCAGAGCCACGACAGGAACGCGATCCCCGTCTTGTAGTAGTAGGTGGGGGCCTCGAAGACGTGCCGCGAGAGCGGCAGCGTCGGCGCCATCTCGGCGTCGTACGTCGCCAGGTCGCCGTCGTCGAGCGCCGTCAGCGCCGCCGACGCGGCGGGGGCGATCGCGGCGAAGGCGCCGAGCAGCGCGTCGGAGTGGTGGGTGCCGTCGCCGCGGATGAGCTCGGGGTAGTTGAAGTCGTCGCCGGTGTAGAGCCGGACGCCCGCGGGTAGCGCGGCGCGCAGGCCCGTCTCGTGGTCCGCCGAGAGCAGCGACACCTTGACGCCGTCGACCTTGTCCGCGTGGGCGCGGACCAGGTCGAGGAACGTCGCGGTGGCCGCCTCGACGTCGGCCGAGCCCCAGTAGCCCCGCAGCTGCGGGTCGAACGCCTCGCCCAGCCAGTGCAGGACCACCGGCTCGCGGACCCGCTCGAGCAGCTCGGCGTAGACCGACAGGTAGTCGTCGGGACCGGCTGCCACGGCGGCCAGCTGGCGCGAGGCCATGAGGATGACCTGGGAGCCGGTCGACTCGACGAACTCGACCTGCTCGGCGTACGCCGCCCGCACCTCGTCGACCGTGGTGACCGCGCCGACGTGGTCGGTGCCGGCGCCCGAGGCGATCCGGGCGTCGTACTCGCGGGCCTGCTCGGCGCTGCGGCGCACGAGCTCCTGCACCGCGGGCCAGTCCAGCCCCATGTTGCGCTGTGCGGTGTCCATCGCCTCGGCGACGCCGAAGCCGTAGCGGAACAGCTCGCGGCGGAAGGCCAGGGTGGAGTCCCAGTCGACGACCGCGGCGGCGCCCGGGACGTTCTCGCCGCGGGGGTCGGCGACGACGTGGGCGGCCGCGAACGCGACGCGCTCGGCGTAGGGGCCCGGGTGGTCCTTCCACTGCCGCGGCTCGCTGAGGGTGACGGTGTGCCACCCGCCGTCGGCGAGCGGGACGTCGACGCTCGCAGGGCTCATCGCAGCGCCACCCGCCGGCCCTCGGCCGACGACGTCAGGCCGGCGTCGACGAGCTCGAGCCCGCGCACGCCGGCGGAGAAGTCGTAGGCGTGCGGCCGACCAGCGTGCACGTCGAGCAGGAACTGCTCCCACTGCGCCCGGAACCCGTTGCGGAACACCTGGTTGTCGGGGATCTCGCGCCACTGGCCGCGGAAGTCCTCCGTGGTGGGCAGGTCGGGGTTCCACACCGGCATCGGGGTCGACTCGCGCGGCTGGATGCGGCAGTTGAACAGCCCGGCGACCGCCGAGCCGTGCGTGCCGTCGACCTGGAACTCCACGAGCTCCTTGCGCTCGACGCGCACCGCCCACGACGAGTTGACCTGGGCGATGATGCCGCCGGCCAGCTCGAAGATCGCGTACGCCGCGTCGTCGGCCGTGGCGTCGTAGCGCTCGCCGTTCTCGTCCCACCGCTCGGGGATGTGGGTGACCGCCTTGGCGGTGACGGCCTCGACGGCGCCGAAGAGGTTCTCCAGCACGTAGTTCCAGTGGCAGAACATGTCGAGGACCATGCCGCCGCCGTCCTGGGCGCGGTAGTTCCAGCTGGGCCGCTGGGCGGGGAGGTAGTCGCCCTCGAAGACCCAGTAGCCGAACTCGCCGCGGACCGAGAGGATCCGGCCGAAGTAGCCGGAGTCGACCAACCGCTTGAGCTTCATCAGGCCGGGCAGGTAGAGCTTGTCGTGCACGACCCCGTTGATGATGCCGTGGCGCTCGGCGGCGTCGACGAGCTCCTGGCCCTCGGCGACGGTCTCGGCGATCGGCTTCTCGGTGAAGACGTGCTTGCCGGCGGCGGCGGCCTTGAGGATGGCCTTCTTGCGCTCGCTGGTGACCTGCGAGTCGAAGTAGATCGGGGCCGGGTCCTCGGCCAGCGCGGTGTCGAGGTCGGTCGACCAGTCGGCGATCTGGTGCTGGTCGGCGAGCCGGGCCAGCTTGTCGGCGTTGCGGCCGAGCAGGACCGGCTCGACCTGCAGGCGGGTCCCGTCCGGAAGCGCGATGCCGCCGTCGTCGCGGATGGCGAGGATCGAGCGCAGCAGGTGCTGGCGGTAGCCCATGCGGCCGGTGACGCCGTTCATGAGGATGCGGTAGGTCGGGTCGGAGGTGCGGTCAGGCATGGCGGGTCCTCACGTCGTGCGGTCGACTGGTCGGTGGTGCTGGTCAGGTGGTGGGCGCGGCCGCAGGACGGCCACCCAGGTAGAGCGCGGCCAGCTGCGGGTCGCGCAGCAGCTCGTCGGCCGGGCCGGAGATGTGCACCCGGCCCAGGTCGAGCACGCAGCCGAGGTCGGCGGTCTCCAGCGCCCGGCGTGCGTTCTGCTCCACGAGGAGCACCGCGGTGCCGGCGTCGCGCATCCGCACGACCTGCTCAAAGACGGTGCCGGTCGCCTTGGGGTCCAGCCCCATCGACGGCTCGTCGAGCAGCACGACCCGCGGGCTCACCATCAGCGAGCGCGCGAACTCGACCTGCTTCTGCTGCCCGCCGGACAGCGCCCCGGCGAGGGCGTTCCAGCGGTCGGCGACGACCGGGAAGAGCGACTTGACGAAGTCGATGCGGTCGGCGACCTCGCTCTTGTCCTTGACGGAGTAGGCGCCGAGGCGGACGTTCTCCTCGACCGTCATCTCCTTGAAGACGCTGTGCCCCTGCAGGACGTGGGAGAGCCCGGCGGTCAGCATCTGCTGCGGCGAGTTCTTCGTGACGTCCTTGCCGGCGACCTTGATCGTGCCGGAGCGCGGGGTGAGCATGCCGCTCGCGACCTTGAGGACCGTGGACTTGCCGGCGCCGTTGGGTCCGACGAGGCACACGACGGTGGCCGGCGGGACCTTCACGGTGAGGCCGCGCAGGACGAGCGCGGCGCGGCCGTAGCCGGCCTCGATGTCGGTGAGCTCGAGGAGGTACTCCTGCTCCGGGGCGCCGGGGGCGTCGGCAGGTGCTGCTCGGTGTGCCGGTTCAGATGCCAAGGTAGGCCTCCAGGACTCGGGGGTCGCTCTGCACGACCGTCGGGGTGCCCTCGCAGATCGGGCGGCCGCGGTCGAAGACCACGACGTGGTCGGAGAGGCTCATCACCAGCTCCATGTTGTGCTCGACGACGATGAACGTCTTGCCCTCGGCGTTGAGCGAGCGGACCAGGTTGGCGATCCGGTCGATGAGCGCCGGGTTCACGCCGCCGGCGGGCTCGTCGAGCATGATCGTGTCGGGGTCGCCCATCAGCACGCCGGCGAGCTCGAGCAGCTTCTGCTGGCCGTAGGAGATGTCACGGGCCAGGGAGTGCTCGAGGTGCTCGATGCCCACCCGGGCCAGCAGGCCGCGGGCGCGGTCGAGCTCCTCGGGGTCGCGGGACGACGCGAGCTGGCGGCGCAGCGACGTCGAGCGGACGGCGACGAGCATGTTCTCCATCACCGTCATCCGCGGGAAGACCCGGCACAGCTGGAAGCTGCGCCCGATGCCGGCCCGCGCGATCCGGTGCGGCGCCTTGCCGGTGATGTCGGAGCCGAGGTAGCTCACCGAGCCAGAGTCGGGCTTGATCATCCCGGTGACGCAGTTGAAGAACGTCGTCTTGCCCGAGCCGTTGGGCCCGATGAGCGCGTTGACCTTGCCGTGGTGGAAGGTCACGCTCGCGCCGTCGACCGCGTGCACGCCGCCGAAGGACTTCTTGAGGTCGACGGTCGCCAGGTTGGGCGTCGTCGGGGTGGCGGCGGCCGGGCCGGTGGCCTCGCTGGTGGCGGTCATCGGCGGGCTCCTTCCGTGACGGTGGGGCTGTCGTTGTCGGTGGCTGCGCCCGTCGTCGTCCCCGCGTTCGAGTCGGACACGTCGGTGCCGTCGTCGGTCCGGGACTGCTGGTCGGCTCGCGCCGCCGCCGGGTCCGACGTACGCCGCTGCTCGGCGAGGTCGGCGGCGCTGACCTCGCGGATCGAGGTGCGCTGCGGCCGGAAGCGGTCGACGAGGCTGGTGGCCGCCGGGATGATGCCGTCGGGCATGAACAGCACGACCAGGCCGAGGAGGATGCCCATGGCGACGAGGTGGAACTGGCTGTCGCCGTACTGGTTCTTGAAGTACTCGACGGCGTAGCCCACGATCACCGCCCCGAGGAACGGGCCGAACAGGCTGCGGATGCCGCCGAGCAGGCTCATCAGCACCATGTAGGAGCCGACCAGGATCGAGAACTGGAAGATCGGGTCGAGGAAGCCGAACCACAGGGCGTACATCCCGCCACCGAGTGCGGTGAAGAACGCTGAGACGACGAACGCGATGAGCTTGTAGGTGAAGGTCGGCACGCCGAGGGCCTGCGCCTTGTCCTCGTCCTCGCGGATCGCCTTGAGGCCCATGCCGAAGCGGGAGCGGTCGATGAGCCACCACACCAGCAGCGCCACGGCGAGCAGGGCAGCGTGGAGGTAGAAGAAGCGCTCGTGCTGCTCGGGACGGAGCACCTCGGGTCCGAACGGACGCGGCACGCGCAGGCCGTTGGAGCCGCCGGTGAAGGAGCCCCACGACTGGAAGACGAGCAGCAGGATCAGCACCAGCGCGATCGAGACGATCACGAAGGACGCACCGCGGACGCGGAGGCTGGCGATGCCGATGGGCACGGCCATAGCGGCGACGAGCAGGCCGGCGAGCAGCATGCCGATCCACGGGTTGACGTCGGTGTGGATGATCAGCAGCCCGGTGGCGTAGGCGCCGAGGCCGGAGTACGCCGCGTGGCCGAGGGAGATGTAGCCGGTGAAGCCGCCGACGAAGTTCCACGAGGTGGCGAGCACGGCGTAGCTCATGATCACCACGCCCACCGAGAGGATGAACGGGTTGGCAGCGACCGACGGGAAGGACAGCACCGCGGCTGCGAGCACGACGAGCGCGACGGCGTTGAGGACCATCGACCCGCGGCTGCGGGAGTCCGTCACGGGCTGCGGAGCGGGCTGCCGGTCAGGGGTGGACACCGTCGTGGTGTCAGAAGCGCTGGGCAAGACGACCTCCGAAGAATCCCTGCGGTCGCACCATCAAGGTGGCGAACAACGCGATGTAGAAGAACGTCTGGGCCCACGTCGTCCCGAGCGGGATCTGCAGGAGCGCCTGCCCCATGCCGAGCACCATCGCGGCGATGGCCGCTCCCGGGATGCTGCCCAGCCCGCCGACGACGATGATCGCCATCAGGGGACCGATCCAGTGCCAGTGGAGCGAGGGGTAGAACGTGGAGTCCAGGGCGAGCGCGGTGCCGCCGATGGCGGCGGTCGCGAGGCCGAGCCCGAAGCCGTAGCCGGCGACCCGCTCGGTGTTGATCCCGATCAGCCGGGCGGCCTCGGGGTGCTGGATGGTGGCCCGCAGGGCCTGGCCGAACTGCGTCTTCTTCATCAGCAGGAACAGCGCCGCCAGCGAGACGACCGCGAGGCCGAAGGCGATCAGCTTGACGACCGCGACGTTGGCGCCGGCGATCTCGAAGTTCGCCCCGCCGTAGTCCAGGCGGATGCGGCGCTGGGTGCCGCTGAAGACGAAGCCGAGGGTGCCCTCGATCACCAGGGCGATCGAGAAGGTGAGCAGCACCGACATCATCGTCAGCGTCGCCGGCCGGAGCCGGCTGATCAGCGCCCGCTGCATGAAGACGCCCATCCCGAAGAAGAGGGGGACGGTCACCAGGAGGGACAGGAGCGGGTCGAGACCGGTCTGGTCGGTGAACCACCAGGCGAGGTAGGCCGCGAGGATGAGGAACGCCGAGTGGGCGATCATCACCACGCGCATCACGCCGAAGTAGAGGGTGAGGCCGGCTGCCAGGAGGGCGTAGAGCCCACCCAGCAGGATGCCCAGCACCAGGCTCTGCACGAACAGGGACATCGAGGTCGCCTAACGGTAGGAAACGTGTCGGGGGTCAGTCGTCGAGGGGACGGCAGTCGAGGGGGCGGGGTCCGTCACCACTGGGGCTTCTCGACGATGAGGTCGGCCTCCTTGGCCTCCTCGGGCAGGACGATGCGGATCTCGCCGTCGACGTACTGCTGGATCAGGTGCGCACCCTGCGGCCGTCCCTCGGCGTCCCACGTGAGCGGGCCGACGACCGTGTCGACCTCGTTCTCTCGCAGCCAGTCGATGAGCTGGCCCTGGCACTCCGGGTCGGGGTCGGCGCAGCCGACGGCCTCGACCGCCGCGGCGACGACCTGGCCCGTGGTCCAGGCGTTGGCCTCGTCCTCGGCCGGCGGGGTGCCGTTCTGCTCGGTGTAGAAGTCGACGAACTCCTTGTTGGTGGGGAAGTCCGCCTCGGGCGTGTAGCCGGTGGGCGACAGGATGCCCTCGGTCTCCTCGCCGATCGCCTCGGGGAACTCGGGGTTGGTCGGCGCGGTGGAGAAGGCGGCCATCGTCGGCTGGTAGTCGAGCTGCTGGAGGGCCACGATCATGTTGACCGCGTCCTGGTACTGCGTGCCGCCGACGACGACGTCGGCATCGCTGTCGGCGATCTTGGCCGCGATGGACCCGAAGTCGGTGGTGTTGGGCGGGTAGACCTCGTCGACCACGGTCTCGACGCCCATCTCCTCGAGGCGGGTCTTGAGCCCGTAGGCGGTGCCCATGGCGAACGGGTCGTCCATGGCGGCGTAGGCCGCGGTCCTGGGCCGCTGGTCCTCGGGCATGGCCTCGATGGCGTCGGCGAGGTAGTTGTAGTGGTCGTCGGCGATGGCCGGGGCGGCGTAGAAGAGGTTGTCGAAGCCCTGCGTGAAGACCTCCTCGGCGGCGCCGGCCGGCTCGACGAAGAGGAAGCCGTAGTCCTGCGCGACCTGCGCGGCGGGGACGACGAGGCGGGTGGAGAACGGTCCGAAGACGAGGTCGACGCCGTCGGAGTTGATGAGCTTCTCGTAGTCGGCGGCGACGCGGTCGGCGTTGGACTGGTCGTCGAGGATGGTGAGCTCGACGTCGCGGCCCAGCAGGCCGCCGTTCTCGTTGACGTAGTCGGCCCACGCCTCGTAGCCGCGCTGCACGCCCTTGCCCGGCTCGGAGAAGTCGCCGGTGAGCGGGAGCGAGATGCCGATCTTGATCGGACCGGTGCCGTCCTCGCCGGAGTCGCTGTCGGCGCCCGAGCTCATGCAAGCGGTCAGCGCGAGGCAGGAGGCGATGGCGAGCCCGGCCGTGCGGTAGGGGGTCTTGACCTTCATGTCACTCCTCGTGTCCAATGCGTAAGCGCTTTCGTAAGCGCTTTCGGCTACTGTATTCACGAGTGGCAGGATGTGGCAAGGGTCACATTCGGGAACGTCCGGAAGTGGACGCGAGGAGGGCTGGATGCCGAAGGGGCCGGTGACGAGTCCGCGGCTGCAGGACGTGGCGGAGGCGGCCGGGGTCTCCATCGCGACCGCCTCGCGCAGCCTGTCCGGGGCCACCGGGGTCAGCGCACCGGTCGCCGAGCGGGTCCGCGAGACCGCCCGGACGATGGGCTACGTCGTCAACCTCCACGCGCGCAGCCTGGCCGGCGGCTCCACCCGCTCGGTGGGCCTGCTGGTGCACGAGATCGGCGACCCCTACTTCTCCGAGATCGCCAGTGGCGTGCTCGGCGTGGGCGCCCGCGAGGGCCTCACCGTGCAGATCTGCCACACCGGTCGCGACCCCGAGCGCGAGCTCGCCCAGCTCCGGATGCTCATCGCCAACCGGGTCGGCGCGATCATCATCGCGGGCTCGGGGATGGTCGACCCCGCCCTGCAGGCACCGGCCAAGGTCGAGCTGCAGGCGTTCCGGCGCTCGGGCGGCCGCGTCGCGGTGATCGGTCGCCACCACCTCGGCGTCGACGCCGTCCTGCCCGACAACACCGAGGGCGCCCGGTCCGTCGCCCAGCACCTGCTCGACCTCGGCCACCGGCGGATCGCCGTGGCGGCCGGGTCCCGCGGGCTCACGACCGTGGCCGACCGGATCTCCGGCGTTGAGGAGGCCTTCGCCGCCGCGGGCCTCGACGTCGGCGACGTCCCGGTCGTGGAGGCCGACTTCACCCGAGCCGGCGGCAAGGTCGCCGCCGACGAGGTGCTCAGCGCCCACCCCGGCGTCACCGCCGTGCTGGCGCTCAACGACGACATGGCCATCGGCGTCCTCTCCGCCCTGCGCGCCCGCGGCGTGTCCGTGCCCGGGCAGGTGTCGGTGACGGGCTTCGACGACGTCGCCGTCGCCGGTGACCTCGCCCCGTCGCTCACCACGGTCCGCCTGCCGATGTCGGAGATGGGCGAGCAGGCCCTCCTGCTCGCGCTGAAGGACCCCGGGGCCCGGCCGCGTCGCCGCCAGGTGGGCGCGGAGCTGGTGGTCCGCGGGTCGTCCGGACGGCCGCCGTCGTGAGCGGGGCGGACCCGACCGGGCCGCGGGTGCTCCTCGCGCCCGACAAGTTCAAGGGCTCCCTGCCCGCCCACGAGGTGGCGCGGGCGCTCGCCGAGGGCGTACGCCGGGTGCGTCCCGACGCGGTGCTCGACTCCCTGCCCGTGGCGGACGGGGGCGACGGCACGCTCGACGCGGCCGTCGCGAGCGGCTTCGAGCGGGTCGAGGTGGTCGTCGACGGACCCACCGGCGAGCCGGTGGCGACGTCGTACGCCCGCCGTGGCTCGACCGCGGTCGTCGAGATGGCCGACGCGTGCGGGCTCGTACGCCTGCCCGGCGGGGTGCTGGCGCCGATGACCGCCTCCAGCCGCGGCCTCGGCCACGTGGTCGCGGCCGCCCTCGACGCCGGGTGCCGCGACCTCGTGGTCGGCATCGGCGGGAGCGCGAGCACCGACGGTGGCGTCGGGATGCTGACCGCCCTCGGTGCGTCCGTGGACGGGGACCGCCTCGACCTCACCGGGCTGCACCCGGCCCTGGCCGAGGCGCGGGTGGTGGCCGCCTGCGACGTCGACAACCCGCTGACCGGCCGAGACGGCGCTGCCGCGGTCTACGGACCGCAGAAGGGCGCCGACCCCGCGCAGGTCGCCACCCTCGACGAACGGCTCGCCCGCTGGGCCGACCTGGTCGCCGCCGCCACCGGGGCCGACCGGCGCGACGAGCCGGGCGCGGGCGCCGCCGGCGGCGTCGGCTTCGGCCTCGTGGCCGTCCTGGGCGCCGAGCTGCGCCCCGGCATCGCGCTCATGCTCGACCTGCTGGGCTTCGCCGACCGGGTGGCCGGCAGCCGGCTCGTGGTGACCGGCGAGGGCTCGCTCGACGAGCAGAGCCTGCGCGGCAAGGCGCCCGTCGGCGTCTCGTCCGCTGCCGCCCGGGCCGGCGCCCCCGTCGTCGCCGTGTGCGGCCGCAACCTGCTCACCGGGCACCAGCTGGCCGCGGCGGGCATCGTCGCGGCGTACGCCCTCACTGACGTCGAGCCCGACGTGTCCGTGTGCCTGGCCGAGCCGGCCCGCCTGCTCGCGGACCTCGGGGAGCGGATCGCGCGGGAGCACCTTTGAGGGGGGCGGTTCCGCTGGCTCTGGCTGCCGCTGCCTCTGGAGTCCCCGGATATCCGGGGACTCCCGCCACAGCGCGGAAGATCCGAGCCACCGGCTGACCCGGATCTTCCGCGATCTGCTCCTCCACAGATGACCGCGGAGGGGTCGCGGCCCGTGCCGTCGGCGACCCATCGTGGACGGTGTGGAGCACATCGCGGAGATCCTGCAGAGCCAGCACGGCGTCATCTCCCGCGCGCAGGCGCTGCAGGCGGGCCTGCAGCCGCACGACGTACGCCGGCTGGTGCGGCGCCGCGAGCTCGCCACGCTCCTCCCGGGGGTGTACGTCGACCACACCGGGCCGCCGGCCTGGCTCGAGCGCGCCTGGGGCGCGGTGCTCGCGTGCTCCGGGCCGGCAGACCGGGCCGGGCACGTCGTCGGGGCGGCGCTGGCGGGGGAGTCGGCCATGCGCGCGGCCGACGGCCCGGGCCGGCCGGGCGGCGACCTCGGTCTGATCACCGTCGCCATCCCTGCCGAGCGTCGGGTGGTGGCACCTCCGGGGGTCGTCGTCGTCCGCACGTCCCACCTCGACGATCGCGTGCGGTGGAACCTCGGCCCGCCCCGGATGCGCTACGAGGAGGCGGCGCTCGACGTCGCGCTGGCCACGCGAGGTGAGTTCGGGGCCATCGCCGCGGTCTCGCGAGCCGTGCAGAGCCGGCACACGACGGCGGTGCAGATGCTCGATGCCCTGGCGACCCGCAGCCGGGCGTCGCGGCGCTACTTCCTCGAGGACGTGCTGCGCGACGTCGGCGCCGGCACCTGCTCGGTGCTCGAGCACGGCTTCCTCGTCCTGGTCCAACGACCGCACCGGCTGCCCGAGGGGCAGAGGCAGCACCGGGTGGCGACGGCGACGGGGATCGTCTACCGCGACATCCGCTACGGCGAGCGGCTCTTCGAGCTCGACGGCCGGCTCTGGCACGACACCGCGGACCAGCGCGACCGCGACTTCGAGCGGGACCTCGACGCCGCGGTGGCCGGGCAGGGAACCGTGCGCCTCACGTGGGGCCAGGTCTACGACCGCCCCTGCTCGACGGCGGCCAAGATCGGTCGGATCCTCGGCGACGCCGGCTGGCCGCGCGCCCGGCCGTGCGGGCCGGGCTGTGCCGTGGCCGCCGTCGCGTGAGGTGAGGATCGCGGAAGATCCGAGTCACTGGATGGCTCGGATCTTCCGCGATCCGCCGGGAGTCCCCGGATATCCGGGGACTCCAGAGATCGAGCAGCCGGCCGACAGCCCCCGCTCAGGCCGGCGGCTCCGGCGACCCGTCCTCGGCCTCCTGCCCGGCGTCGGGGGTGTCCTCGGCCGAGGCCTTGTCGGTGGTGTCCGGCTCCTCGTCGCTGTCCCCATCCGGCTCCTGCTGCTTGTCGTCCGGCTCGGCGACCTCCTCGGGCAGCACGTCGTCGACGGCCGGGTTGTCGTCGGGGTCGAGGTCGCGGCCCAGCCCGTTGTCGGCCGGGTCGTCCTTGAGCGCGTCCACGCCGCCCGGCACCAGCTGGGGGTCCTCCGTGTACGGCGTCGGCATCGGGCTCAGCTCGTCCTTGCTCATCCATTCCCTCCCTGGGTGTGCTGTCGTTCGATAGTGCCCACGGTCGCCAGTGGGCGGCCACCCCCGTGGGGCGGGTCGGGCGTCATGCGGGCGTCGCGTCCCACCCGAAGGTGAGGTAGCCGACCCCGGAGAAGAGGTGGGCCAGGGCGTGCGCCTCGTGCGGGACCGTCGGCTCCGGCAGCGCGTCGAGCGGCCACCACCGCACCTCCGCCGCCTTCTCCGGCTCGACGACGCGCGGCTCGCCGGTCCACGACCGGGCGGTGAAGAACCAGTCGACCCGCTCGTCGATCGCGTCCGCGTGCTGGCTGCGCTGCATGGTGAAGGCGAACGCGAGGTCGACGTCGGTGATGCCGAGCTCCTCGACCGCCTCGCGGCGCGCGGCGTCGTACGCCGTCTCGCCCCGCTCGACGTGGCCGGCTGCGGCTGCTGCCCAGTGCCCGTCCATGTAGGGCGTCCCCCGGCGCAGCTGCAGCAGCACCTCCGTGCCGCCCTCGCCCTCACGCAGGAGGTAGACGTAGGACGCCGGGACGAGGGCGAAGCGTTCGGTCACCGCCCCAACCTAGGGTCCGGTCAGGGGGCGGTGGTCGTCGGCCCGGCCGGCGGGATGTCGTCGTTCCTGCCGTCGAGCGAGTCGAGCGCGTCGCGGGCCTTGCCGGTGGCCTTGTCGATCTTGTCGGCGTGCTTGCCGCCGGTCTTCTCGTTGACCATCGTGCCGGCCTTGTCGATGCCCTGGGCGATCTTGTCGCCGTGCTGGTCGACCGTCTCGGTGAGCTTGGCCTTCGCCTTGTCCAGGAAACCCATGGTTCCTCCTCGGGGAGCGCCGGCCCACCCCGACGGGCGAGCACTCCGGCTCCTCGGATCGTAGCCGGGCTGGGACAATGGCCCCATGCCTCGTCCGGTCGTCGCCCTCGTCGGGGCCACGGCGTCGGGCAAGACCGGTCTGAGCCTCGACCTCGCCGAGCGGCTCGGGGGAGAGGTCGTCAACACCGACGCCATGCAGGTCTACCGCGGCATGGACATCGGCACCGCCAAGCTGCCCGCGGCCGAGCGCCGCGGCATCCCGCACCACCTCCTCGACGCGCTGGAGGTGACCGAGCCCGCCACTGTCGCGCTCTTCCAGGGGTGGGCGCGCGAGGCGATCACGGACATCCGCGGCCGCGACGCCACCCCGGTCCTGGTCGGCGGCTCGGCGCTCTACACCCGCGCCATCGTCGACCGGTTCGAGTTCCCGGGCACCGACGAGTCGTTGCGCCGCGAGCTCGAGGTCGAGCTCGAGCGCGTCGGGAGCGCGGCACTGCACGAGCGGCTGGCCGGCGTGGACCCCGAGGCAGCCGCGCAGATCCAGCCCGACAACGGCCGCCGTGTCGTCCGCGCGCTGGAGGTGGTCGCACTGACCGGCCGCCCCTACACCGCCAGCCTCCCGCGCCTGGAGTACGACGACCCGCTGACCGTCCAGGTCGGTGTCGACATCGACCGGCCGACGCTCGACGAGCGGATCGCGCGGCGCGTGGACGAGATGTTCGCAGGGGGCTTCGTGGAGGAGGTCGAGGCCCTGCTGGCGCGCGGGCTGGCCGAGGGCCGCACCGCCCCGCGGGCGATCGGCTACCGCGAGGTCGTGGGGTTCCTCGCCGGCGACCGGACGCTGGCCGAGGCGGTGGAGCAGACGAAGGCCGCGACGCGGCGCTTCGCCCGGCGCCAGGACTCGTGGTTCCGCAAGGACCCGCGCATCGTGTGGGTCTCGCACGACGACCCCGACCGGGTGGAGAAGGCGGTCGGGGCGGCCGAGGCGCTCGGCTGAACGGGCCTCACCCGGCGGCGGCGAGCTCCGGGCGTGCGGCGGCGGGTCGGGCGGGACGGGCCGCGTCGAGCGCGCCCAGGTCGGCGGCGTCGCGGATCCACGTCGCGAGCTGGTCCTCGGTGCGGTTGCGCACGTCGGCGTAGCGGGTGAGCCTCGTCGGCTTGATCCCGCAGAACTCCATCGTCCGGCCGCGGACCTGCTTGACGGTGGTGTCGCCGACGAGCGGGAGGTACCACCGCGGCGAGTCCGAGGTGACCGCGAGCCGACCGGTGCGCCCGGCGAGGAGGCCCTCGGGCATGCCGTTCTCCTTGTAGCGGAAGGCCCACCCGCGCTCGAGCGTGCGGTCGAAGAACCCCTTGAGCAGCGCGGGCACCGAGCCCCACCACACCGGCGTGAAGACGGCGACGTGGTCGGCCCACTCGAGGAGCTCCTGGGCGCGCGCGAGGTCGGGCTCGAGGTCCTGCGGGGTGCGGTAGCCGGTGCGCAGGGTGAGGTCGAAGTCGAGGTCGCGCAGCACCAGCGTGACGGCGGTGTCGCCGGCCCCGGTGGCGTACGACGCCGCGAGCTGGGCGGTGAGCGAGGACGGGTCGGGGTGGGCGTCGATGACGAGGACGGTGGCCATGGGAGAGCTCCGATCAATGTGGACGATGTCAAGAATGTGGACAACGTCCACATTGGAGTACGATGTTGCCCATGTCAAGATCTGCGGGCGGCTACCACCACGGCAATCTCCAGGCCGCGCTCGAGGACGCTGCGCTCGACCTGCTCGAGACCACGTCGGCGGCGAAGATCAGCCTCCGCGAGGTGGCGCGCCGCGCCGGCGTGAGCCACAACGCGCCCTACCACCACTTCGGCGACCGGGCTGCGCTGCTCGGGGCGCTCGGCGTCCGCGGGATGGCGGCGCTGCTCGCGGCCCAGGAGGAGGCGGTCGCCGGGGTCGACGGCACCGTCGCCAGGGTGCGGGCGCTCGGACTGGCCTACGTGCGCTACGCCGCCTCGCACCCGCAGGCCTTCTCGCTCGTCTTCGACCCGGACTACTGCGCCGCGGACGAGCCGAGCGCCGAGATGGCGCCGCTCATCCGGCGCAACGAGGAGCTGCTGGGCGGCCTGGTCGGCGAGCTGGTGCGGGAGCCGGGCCACGAGGGCCGCGACCCGGTGGCGCTGTCGGCTGCGCTCTGGTCCACGGTGCACGGGATGGCGCAGCTCATCATGCTCGGGCACCTGCCGCTGGAGGCTGCCGAGCCGGCGCTCCAGGCGCTCGTCCAGTAGCCCTGCGTCGGTCGCCGACGCAGGTCGAGCGCGCTGTCGGTGAGCGGTGCCATGGTGGTGGGATGGCGACGATCTACTACACCGGCTGCACGCCCGACGGCTTCATTGCGACCGACGACCACTCGCTCGACTGGCTGACGTCGCGCGACATCGACATGGACGGCCCCATGGCCTATCCCCGCTTCCGCGAGCAGCTGGGTGCGTGCGTCATGGGGGCCACGACCTGGCAGTGGATCCTCGACCACGACGAGGAGCCGTGGGGGCCGCTGCCCACGTGGGTGATGACGCACCGCACCTTCCCGGCGGCGCCCGACAGCGTGCGGTTCGACCGCGACGACGTGCGCCGGGTGCACGCCGAGATGACCGAGGCCGCGCAGGGCAAGGACATCTGGGTCGTCGGCGGCGGCGACCTGGTCGGGCAGCTCCACGACGCCGGTCTGCTCGACGAGGTCTGGCTCCAGTACGCCCCCGTCACCCTCGGCAGCGGCGCGCCGGTGCTGCCGCGCCACGTCGAGCTGCGCCTGGAGGAGATCGCCCGCAACCGTGACTTCATGTGCGGTCGCTACACCGTCGTGCGCTGATCGCCGGCGCGTGGTGACGAGGGCGTCGGCCGACCCACCCCGGCGGTCGTGGACAAGCGCCCCTCGCGGCGCAAGGGTGGAAGGACTCGTCACTCGGGAGGTCCCCATGCACAGCCACGCCCGTCGGCTCACCACCGTCCTGTCCACCACCAGCGGCCTCGCGCTGGCGGCCGGCCTCCTCGTCGCGCCCAGCGCCTCGACGGCCGCGTCCACCGCGCCCGCCAGCCAGCCCGGCAGCGCCCTCGAGCGCCCGACCGTCAAGGACCCCACGGCCGTGGGCAAGGGCGGCGCGATCAGCACCGTCGACCCCGAGGCCAGCGCGGTCGGCCTCAAGGTGCTCAAGGCCGGGGGCAACGCGGTCGACGCGGCCGTCGCTGCGGCCGCGACCCTCGGCGTCACCGAGCCCTACAGCGCCGGCATCGGCGGTGGCGGCTACTTCGTCTACTACAACGCCAAGTCGGGCAAGGTCCGCACGCTCGACGGCCGCGAGACCGCGCCGATGAAGATGCCGCAGGACGCCTTCATCGACCCCGCGACCGGCAAGCCCTACACGTTCACCCCCGACCTCGTCACCAGCGGCGCCAGCGTCGGCACCCCCGGCACGCTGGCCACCTGGGACAAGGCGCTGGCCAACTGGGGCACCCTGTCGCTGGCCGACGCGCTCGCCCCGGCCACCAAGGTCGCGCGCCGCGGCTTCAGGGTCGACGAGACGTTCCGCCAGCAGACCCTCGACAACGAGGTCCGCTTCGCCGCCTTTAAGGACAGCCGCAAGCTGTTCCTGCCCCAGGGCGACGCCCCGAAGGTCGGCTCGGTCTTCCGCAACCCCGACCTCGCCGAGACCTACGACCTCATCGCCCAGCGCGGCACCCGGGCCTTCTACCGCGGCGCGCTGGCCCGGCTGATGTCGGAGGTGGTCCGCAAGCCGCGGACGACGAAGAACACCGACCTGCCCGTGCCGCCCGGCTGGCTCACCGCCCGCGACCTGCGCGACTACAAGGTCCGCTCGCAGAAGGCCACCCGCACGACCTACCGCGGCCACGACGTCTACGGCATGGCGCCGTCGTCGTCCGGCGGCACCACCGTCGGCGAGGCGCTCAACATCCTCGAGCGCTACGACCTGTCGGCGATGACGCCCGAGCAGGCGCTGCACCACTACCTCGAGGCCAGCGCCCTGGCGTTCGCCGACCGCGGCAAGTACGTCGGTGACCCGGCCTTCGTCGACGTCCCAGTCAAGCGGCTGCTCGACGACCGGTTCGCCGCCGAGCGCGCGTGCCGCCTCGACCCGACCAAGGCAGCGACCAAGCCGGTCGCGGCCGGCGACGTGACGTCCTACGACGGCGTGTGCACTCCGGCCACCGCCAAGGGCACCGAGGACGCCGACACCGAGAACATCTCGACCACCAACCTCACCGTCGCCGACCAGTTCGGCAACGTCGTCGAGTACACCCTCACCATCGAGCAGACCGGCGGCTCCGGCATGGTCGTGCCGGGCCACGGCTTCCTGCTCAACAACGAGCTCACCGACTTCTCGACCGTCTACGACGCCGCCGACCCCAACCGGATCCAGCCCGGCAAGCGCCCGCGCAGCTCCATGTCGCCGACGATCGTGCTCAAGGACGGCAAGCCGTTCCTGGCCCTCGGCTCGCCCGGTGGCTCGACGATCATCACCACGGTCCTGCAGATGCTCGTCAACCGCATCGACCTCGGGATGAGCATCGAGGAGGCGATCGCGGCCCCGCGCGCCACCCAGCGCAACACCGCCAGCGTCACCGCCGAGCCCGCGTTCATCAGCGCCTACGGCACGGCGCTCACGGCCCTCGGCCACACGTTGGTGCCGGCGGGTGACGCCTTCACCAGCGCGGCCGAGATCGGCGCCGCGACGGCGATCGAGCTCGGGCCGCAGAAGCAGATGACCGCGGTCGCCGAGCCGAGCCGCCGCGGCAAGGGCTCGGCCAAGGTGGTCGACCCCCGCTGACGCGCCGCTGGACGGTCGCGGGGCGGACTCCGGTCCAGCGCCCCGCGACCGTTCGCTGCGTCTGCGGCCGGGCTGCCACACTGGACGGGTGAGCTATCCCTTCCTCAAGGGCCACGGCACCGAGAACGACTTCGTGGTCCTGCCCGACCCCGACGGCTCCCTGCACGGCTACGTCGACGGGGAGATGCCGGCCGAGCGGGTCCGCGCGCTGTGCGACCGCCGCGCCGGGCTGGGCGGCGACGGCGTGCTGCGCGCGGTGCGCCGCGACGGGGGCTGGTTCATGGACTACCGCAACGCCGACGGCTCGGTCAGCGAGATGTGCGGCAACGGCATCCGCGTCTTCGCCCGCTACCTCCACGACCACCAGGGCGAGGCCTTCCCGATGAGGATCCAGACCCGCGACGGCGTCAAGGTGCTCGACCGCAGCGCCCACGGCGACGGGCGCGACCTGACCGCCGACATGGGTGCCCCTGAGGTGCTGGGCGACACGAAGGTGTCGGTGGGCGACCGCGCGTGGCCGGCGCAGCACGTCTCGATGGGCAACCCCCACGCGGTGGCCTTCGTCGACGACCTCGCCGACGCCGGGCACCTCCTCGAGCCGCCCGGCCACGACGCCTCGGTCTACCCCGACGGCGTCAACGTCGAGTTCGTCGTGCGCCGTGGCGAGCACCACGTCGCCATGCGCGTCCACGAGCGCGGGTCCGGCGAGACCCGGTCGTGCGGGACCGGCGCCTGCGCGGTGGCGGTCGCCGCCTCGCTCGCGGACGGCGCACCCCGCGGTACGACGTACCGCGTCGACGTGCCCGGCGGCACGCTGCACGTGGAGTGGACCGAGGACGACCGCGTGCTGCTCACCGGCCCCGCGGTGCTGGTGGCCGAGGGCACCACGGACCTCTGAGGCGAGCAGCGTCGACCGAGGCAGGGCACGCCCGTGCACCGTCGTAGCCGCCGCGGGAGCCCGGACCCGGCTGGCATAGCATCCGGCGACATGGACATCACCGGATCCTCCGCCATCGTCACCGGCGGCGCCAGCGGCATCGGTGCCGCGGTCGCCCGCGCCCTCGCCGCGAGGGGTGCGACCGTCGTCGTCGCCGACCTGAACGCCGAGAAGGGCGAGGCCCTCGCCGACGAGATCAGCGGTGTCTTCGCGGCCGTCGACGTCACCAGGACCGACCAGGTCGCCGCCGCCGTGGAGGCCGCCGGCGAGATCGCGCCGCTGCGCGCCTGCGTGAACTCCGCCGGCATCGGGTGGGCCCAGCGCACCATCGGTCGCGACGGGATGCTGGAGTCGGCCCACGACCTCGACGCGTTCCGCAAGGTCGTCGAGATCAACCTTATCGGCACCTTCGACATGACCCGCCAGGCCGCGACAGTGATGAGCCGCAACGAGCCCGACGCCGACGGCCAGCGCGGTGCGATCGTCAACCTCGCCTCCGTCGCCGCGTTCGACGGCCAGATCGGCCAGGCGTCCTACTCCGCGTCCAAGGGCGGCGTCGTCGGCATGACCCTCCCGGTCGCGCGCGACCTCTCCGCCGCCGGCATCCGCCTCAACACCATCGCGCCCGGTCTCATCGACACCCCGATCTACGACGCGTTCCCCGACCCCGACGCGTTCAAGGCCAACCTCGGCCAGAACGTGCTGTTCCCCAAGCGCCTCGGCCGCGCCGAGGAGCTGGCCAGCATGGTCGTGGAGTGCCTGACCAACTCCTACATGAACGGCGAGACCATCCGCGTCGACGGCGGCATCCGGATGCCTCCCAAGTGATGGCCGACTGATCACCTGAGCCCCACGAGCCCCGTGGTCTAGGCCGAACGTCCTCAATTCGGTCAATCGGCCGACGCGCGCCGCGGCGCGGGTGGAGGGTGGCTGGAAGGACAGCACTCATCCAGCCTGTGGGGGGCAACGATGACCAGCATGGTGGAGCCGCGCCGAGCGGTGGAGGACCACGCGACCACGCCCGGCCCGGAGGGCGATCTCACCTCGCTCGTGCGCCGCTGGATGGCGGTGGGCAGCAAGCAGGAGCGCGTACGCCGCCCGGCCGAGGAGGCTGCGCCCGCACCCGCGCCGCTCGCGCAGCGCCCGACCGGTGACGAGACCGAGCAGGCCTCGCGCGTCGCACTGCTCATCGACGCGCGCCGGGTGTCGGCCGACGTCGCGACCGGGCTGCTGGCCCGGCTGGGGGAGCGGGGCTCGGTCAACGTGTGCCGTGCCTACGCCGACTGGGGCCGGGCCGACCTCGGCGACTGGGTCGGTCGGCTGCGGCGCGAGGGACTGCACTCGTTCCACCACGTCTCCCAGGACGAGCAGGCGCTGGTGGCGATGACGATCGACGCGGTCGACATCGCGCGCGACGCCGCCGTCGACGAGGTGGTCATCGCCGGCGACCTCACGTCGGCGCTGCCGCTGGTCCACCGGCTGCACGCCGCGGGCGTCCGCGTCGTGGCGGTCGGGGCCGCGGACACCCCGCACGACGTGCGCGCCGCGTGCCACGAGTTCATCGACCTCGCCGTGGTCGACGGCGTCCGGCGGACCGCCGAGGGCCGGCACCGGGCCTGAGACGGGCGGTCGCCGACCCGGTCCGCGCCTAAGTCATTCGCACAGGCGCGCGGCGCGACCTACCCTTGGAGGCATATGACGAACGCACCTGACTTCAACCTGCGCGACGCGCTCGACGCCACCCGCGCCTGGGACGACGAGACCATCGAGCTCGACGACCAGCTGCTCGAGGACGACGACTTCGAGTCCGGCTACGCCGACGACACGGCGTACGACGACGAGGGCGACCCCGAGGAGCTGACGATCGGCGCGCAGGAGCTCGCCGAGCGCCACGCCCTGCGCCGGGTCGCCAGCCTGCGCACCGAGCTCGAGGACATCACCGAGGTCGAGTACCGCCAGCTCCGCCTGGAGAAGGTCGTGCTCGTCGGCGTGTGGACCGGTGGCAGCGTCACCGACGCGGAGAACTCGATGGCCGAGCTCGCGCTGCTCGCCGAGACCGCCGGCTCCGAGGTGCTCGAGGCCGTCTTCCAGCGCCGCCAGTCGCCCGACCCGGCGACCTTCATCGGTCGCGGCAAGGTCGAGGCGATCCGCGAGATCGTCCAGGCGACCGGCGCCGACACCGTCATCTGCGACGGCGAGCTCGCGCCCAGCCAGCTGCGCAACCTCGAGGACCGGATCAAGGTCAAGGTCGTCGACCGGACCGCGCTGATCCTCGACATCTTCGCCCAGCACGCCAAGAGCAAGGAGGGCCAGGCGCAAGTCGAGCTGGCCCAGCTGCAGTACATGAAGCAGCGCCTCCGCGGCTGGGGCGGCAACCTGTCGCGCCAGGCCGGTGGCCGCGCCGCGGGCGGTGAGGGCATCGGTGGCCGCGGTCCCGGTGAGACCAAGATCGAGACCGACCGCCGCCGGATCAACACCAAGATCTCCAAGCTCCGTCGCGAGCTCAAGGAGATGCGCGGCACCCGCGAGGTCAAGCGCCAGTCGCGCCGCCGCAACCACATCCCCAGCGTGGCGATCGCCGGCTACACCAACGCCGGCAAGTCCTCGCTGCTCAACCGGCTGACCGACGCCGGCGTGCTGGTGGAGGACGCGCTCTTTGCGACGCTCGACCCGACCACGCGTCGTACGACGACCAGCGACGGCCGCATCTACACGATGTCCGACACCGTCGGCTTCGTCCGCCACCTCCCGCACGGGCTCGTCGAGGCGTTCCGCTCGACGCTGGAGGAGGTCGCCGACTCCGACCTGCTGCTCCACGTCGTCGACGGCTCGCACCCCGACCCCGAGGGCCAGATCGCCGCGGTGCGCCAGGTGCTCGCCGAGATCGGCGCCAACAAGGTCCCCGAGATCATCGTGATCAACAAGGTCGATGCCGCCGACCCGCTGGTCATCAGCCGGCTGCGGGCCCGCGAGCCGCACAGCGTCGTGGTCAGCGCCAAGACCGGCGACGGCATCGACGAGGCGCTCCGCACGATCGAGTCCGAGCTGCCGCGCCCGCAGGTCGAGTTCGACGTGCTGCTGCCCTACGACCGCGGCGACCTGGTCAACCGGATCCACCAGGAGGCCGAGATCGGCTCGCTGGAGCACACCGGCGACGGCACCCACGTGGTGGGCCGGGCCAACGCGGACCTCGCCGGCGAGCTGGAGGCGTACGCCCGCTGACGCAGCGGGCGCACGCCACCCACCTCAGCGCTTGGCGCTCCCCGGCCGGCAGATGTCGCCGACCCCGGCGAGCTCGCCGCGGTCCACGACCACCTCGCGGGTGCCGAAGACCCGACCGCGACGGTCGGCGCAGGAGACGATCCACGACTCCTTGACGCCGGTCTCGATCGGCGGGGTCGGGCTCTCGAAGGTCACCTGCCCGGACCAGTCGTTGGCCGCCGAGCCGCCGGCGTAGTTGTCGGCCACGATGGTGTAGGTCCCCGGCTGCGGGTCGGGGATCCGGATCACCTCGGGGTTGGCGAGCGTCGCGCCCGAGCCGACCGGCGTACCGTCGGGGCCGAGCAGGGTGAAGTCCCAGTCGAAGTCCTCGGGGTCGGTCGACGGCCACGAGATCGACACCACGGCGAAGCCGTTGTCGGCCTGCGGCAGCCCCTGCACCTCGAAGGTCGTCGACTCGCCGCTGCCGACCGCGGGCACGCCCGGCGGGTTGACCAGCGTGAGCGGAGCCTGCGGCGGTGCCTGCGGGAGGCGCCCGTAGCGCCCCGCCACCAGCGGGCGCGTCGAGGGGTTCACGTCGATCACGAACCGGCCGCCGCGGTCGGTGGCGTACTCGTTGACGAGCGTGTCCGCGTAGAGGATCGGCTCACCCAGGGTGCCGTCGACTTGGATGACCGGCGACGTCGGCGAGACCACGCTCTTGGAGACCGTGATCGTGCGTCCGGCCGGCGCCTTCCCGCTGATCCGGGAGTGCAGGGCGTCGTCGGCGGCCGCCTCGGCCGCCACCCAGTAGGCCTCCTGGTTGCCGCCGAGCCCGGCACTGTCGGCCGGTGCCTCGCCGAGGTACTCCCCGACGACGGCCTCCTCGTAGGCCGGGTGGAAGCCCTCGTCGCCGATCTCGAAGGTGTAGCCGAGCCCGCCCGTGATCCAGTAGCTCCAGTCCTCGGTCGAGCCGGAGGTGTCGTAGAGCTGGTACGACGCCTGGCTGGTGTAGGCGTTCTGCGCGGCCATCGCGTCGCCGAGCGCCTTGAGCTCCGGCTCGTCGGGGGCCAGGCCGGTGGCGGCGATGGCCGGGGGTCGCAGCACGAGGTTGCTGTAGGTGTGGTTGGAGATCATGACGGTCACCGCGCGCTCGGAGATGAGCTGTCGCACCGAGTCGGTCTCCGGCTCGCTGCCGGGCGCGTCGCCGCGGAACGTGTCGCTGGACCAGACCGGGCTGGCGCCGCCGCCGCCCCAGAAGCCGGGGTAGTTGCGGTTGAGGTCGGTCCCGCGCAGGCGGCCGGCGGGGTTGTCGTCGCAGGTGCCGCCGAGGTACTGCGCGGGCGTGGCGGCGGAGATCGAGCAGTTCTTGCGCTTCATCTCGTAGTCGAACTGGCTGAGGTCGCCGAGCGGCTCCGCGCCGCGGGAGATCTTGAAGCCGTCGACGTTGACCACGGGCACGACGATGACCCGTGACTCCGACAGCACCCGCCGGGCGCGGTCGCGGACCGCGCGGTCGCTGGAGTAGTAGGACTGCAGCAGGTCGAAGCCGAACTCCATCGTGTGCTCGGCGCTCGGCCACTCGCGCGCGTGGTGGGCGCCCATGAGGAGGAAGACCGGCTTGCCGTCGCGCACGTCGGCGGCGCCGACGCTGATCTCGAGCCCGCGGACGCGCTCGCCGAGGACCGTCGGGTTCGCGAGGGTGAGCGGCTTGGTGAGGGTGGGGTAGAGCCGCGCGAGGCGGTTCATGTCGCGGAGGTAGTCGTCGTAGGTGCGGTAGGCCGTGCGCCCGCTCGGCAGGGCCGACCGCGTCACGCGGGCGTCGTACGCCCTGTCGGCCTTGCGGTTGGTCTCGGTGAGGGCCTCGAGGTCGTCGACGGTGACGGTCCACGTGAAGCCGGCGTCCCGCAGCGCCTGCGCGTCCTTGTCGTCGTGGAGGACGACCTCGATGCCGCGCTCGGTGGCGTGCTCGGTGACGTCGAGGCCGAGCTCGATGACCTGGTTGCGGTCCTCGACCCCGGGTGCGCGCACCATCACGATCTGGGTGGTGTCGTCGGAGGCGGTGCGGACGATCTCGCGCCTGCCGTCGTCCGGTGCTGCCGTGCCGGCTGCCACTCCGGCGCCGGCGGCCAGGCTGGCGGCCACCAGGCCGCCCACCGCCACCAGCCTGGTGCTGCTCAGTCTCGTGCGTCTGTACATGTGCCCTCCCGAGAGCGCGGCCGGGGGTCGGTCGCAGTGCCGCCCACACAACACCCGCCGCCGCCCGGTGTCGAGAGTCCCGGGAGAGGGATCGCTCGTGGAACGGGGCGGAACCTTCGGGCGCGGCCACCCGTTGACGTTCTCGTGCCCGGATTCGGGTGATCAACGCTCGTGGTGGAGGATGACGCGCATGTCACGTGGTGTCTGGGTCCGTTTCATCCTCGTGCTCGGCCTCCTGGCCGGGTGCGCGCTGCTCGCGATCAACGTCAAGCCCAACCTCGGCCTCGACCTCCGGGGCGGCGCGCAGTTCGTCTTCGAGGCAGAGGGCACCGAGCAGACCCCCGCCACCGCAGAGAACGTCGACAAGACCCTGCAGGTGCTCCGCGGCCGCGTCGACGCCCTCGGTGTCGCCGAGTCGACCCTCGTGCGTCAGGGTGAGAACCGCATCCTCGTCGAGCTCCCCGGCGTCACGAACGACGAGGAGGCGCAGGAGGCCGAGGACCGGATCGGCACCACCGCCAAGCTGACGATCCACGAGGTCATCGCCACCGCCGAGCCCGACGCCGAGCCGAGCAAGAACAAGAACCTCGTGCTCCCCTCCGACCAGGGCGACACCCTCGAGGTCGGTCCCACGGTCATCCAGGGCGAGGAGATCACCGGCGCGAGCGCGGTGCAGCGCGAGCAGAGCGTCGACTGGGTCGTCGCGATCGACTTCAACGGCAAGGGTGGCGACACCTGGGCCGACATCACCGGGACGGCCGCCTGCAACCCGTCCGGCGACCCCAAGCGCCGCATCGCGATCGTGCTCGACGGCGAGATCATCTCCTCGCCCGAGGTCAACACCGGCGTCGGCTGCGACGTCGGCATCCGTGGCGGCTCCACCGACATCACCGGCAGCTACACGCCTACCGAGGCCAAGGACCTCGCCGCCCTCATCCAGGGCGGCGCGCTCCCGCTCGAGCTGACCGCCATCTCCGACCGACTCGTCGGCCCCTCGCTCGGCGAGGAGGCGATCGACGCCTCGATCGAGGCCGGCATCATCGGCCTGCTGCTCACCGGCCTCTTCATCGTGGTCGTCTACCGCCTCGTCGGCCTGATGGCGACCATCGCGCTGGGGTCGTACGCCCTGCTCGCCTACGCCATGCTCGTCGGGCTCGGGTCCACGCTGACGCTGCCCGGCCTCGCCGGATTCGTGCTCGCCATCGGCATGGCGATCGACGCCAACGTCCTCGTCTTCGAGCGAGCGCGGGAGGAGTACGCCGCGTACCCCTCCGCGGGCCTGCGTCGGGCACTGGCGGTCGGCTTCAACAAGGCGTGGACCGCGATCATCGACTCCAACGTCACGACGCTCCTCGCGGCCGGCCTCCTGTTCTTCCTCGGCTCCGGCCCGATCAAGGGCTTCGGTGTCACGCTGTCCATCGGTGTCGTCGCGTCCATGGTCTCCGCGCTGATCATCGCCCGGGTCCTCTGCGACCTGGCCGTGGCCAACAAGCCGGTCAACCGCAAGCCGGCCATCAGCGGCCTCGGCGACATCGGCAAGGTGCGCACCTGGCTGGACCGCAAGGACCCCGACATCATGAGCAGCCGCCGGACCTGGCTCGGCGTGTCGGCGGTCGCGCTGGTCATCGCGGTGACCGGCATCGCGACCCAGGGCCTCAACCTCGGCGTGGAGTTCACCGGCGGGCGCCAGCTCGACTACTCCGTCAGCGAGTCGGTCACCATCGAGCAGGCCCGCACGGCCGTGGCCGACGCCGGCTTCCCCGAGGCCGTCGTGCAGACCGCCGACACCGCCGACTTCACCGTCCGCACCGGGGAGATCTCCAACGAGGAGGAGCAGCGGATCGAGGACGAGCTGGCAGCGATCGGCGGCGAGGTCACCAAGGTCGACGACCAGCAGATCGGCGCGTCGCTCGGTGAGGAGCTGCGCAACAACGCCCTCATCGCCTTCGGCGTGGCCTTCCTGGCCCAGCTGCTCTACCTCGCCATCCGCTTCAAGTGGACCTTCGGCGTCTCCGCCGTGGTCGCCATGGCGCACGACGTCGTGCTGGTGGTCGGCCTCTTCGCCTGGCTGCACAAGCCGATCGACGGCATCTTCCTGGCGGCGGCGATGACCATCGTCGGTCTGTCGGTCAACGACACCGTCGTCGTCTTCGACCGCGTGCGTGAGCGCTGGTACGGCTCCAAGCCGGAGGACGACTTCCGCACGCTCGCCAACAAGGCGGCCGTCGAGACCATCCCCCGCACGGTCAACACCGGTCTCGGCTCGATGTTCATCCTCGCCGCGCTCGCCGTCCTCGGCGGCGACTCGCTGCAGGACTTCGCCATCGCGCTGCTCGTCGGGCTCATCGTCGGCACGTACTCCTCGATCTTCATGGCCACCCCGCTCCTCACCTACATGCAGGAGAAGTGGCCGCTCAGCCGGGTGAAGAAGGAGAAGGTCGAGCGGACGCCGGAGGACTCGGGCGCCGTCGTCTGACGCGCTCGTCCTGCGTGTGCCTCCTTCGGTTTCCCCGCATATGCGGGGAAACCCGAACTTCTGCAGGCGTGCACGCCCCCAGAAGTTCGAGACTCGCTGGGGAGGTCCGACCTTGCCGGGGCGGCGTAGGCTCGTCCCATGTTCTGGCTCCTGGTCATCATCGTCCTGGGCGTGATCGCCTACCGCTACCGGGTCAAGATCATGGCCAAGGTCCTCGGCCAGCCCGAGAGCCGCATCCAGCGGCAGATCGGCCGCAAGAAGGACTACTGACGCCCACCCGGCGGCGCGTTGTGGATGACGTACGCCGCCCTGTCGGCGCCGCCGCGTAGGGTTCTCTGGTGCCCGAGACCGCCACTCCCACCGCGCCCGCCGGCACGCCCGTCACGGCGGTCCTGTCGGCCGCGGTCACGGCCCTCGGCGGACAGCAGCGCGACGGCCAGGTCGAGATGGCGAGCGAGGTCGCCGACGCCATGCACGACGGTCGGCACCTGCTCGTCCAGGCCGGCACCGGCACCGGCAAGTCACTCGGCTACCTCGTGCCCGCGATGCTCCACGACAAGCGCGTCGTGGTCGCCACCGCGACCCTCGCCCTCCAGCACCAGCTCGTCGAGCGCGACCTCCCGCGCCTGGTCGAGGCGGTCAAGGACGTGCCGGGGGTCGACACGTCGTACGCCGTGTTGAAGGGCCGCTCCAACTACGCCTGCCTCCACCGGATCCGCGCCGGGGTGCCCGACGAACAGGGCGCCCTCGTCGACATGCCCGTCGGCTCGATGGCCGAGAAGGTCCTCGAGCTGCGCGCCTGGGCGGAGGAGGAGACCGAGAACGGCGGCACCGGCGAGCGCGACAACGCGCCCCGCCACACCGACCGCGAGTGGCGCCAGGTCTCGGTCAACCACCGCGAGTGCCTCGGCGCCGCGAAGTGCCCCTTCGGCCAGGAGTGCTTCGCCGAGCTCGCCCGTGAGAAGGCGCAGCGCAGCCACCTGATCGTCACCAACCACTCCCTCCTCGCGATCGACGCGATCGAGGACGTGCCGATGATCCCCGACTACGACACGGTCGTCATCGACGAGGCCCACGAGCTCACCGCGCGCGTCACCCAGGCCGCCACCGACGAGCTCGGCGTCTCCGACATCGAGCGGGCCGCCCGCCGCGCGAGCCGCTGGACCGAGTCCGCCGCCGGCGACCCGGCCGGCGACCTCGAGGACGCCGCCGCCCAGCTCGCTGAGGCGTTCGAGGCCACCCCGCCCGGCCGCATCGACCACGTCTCCACCCAGCTCGCCGACGCCCTCGTGCTGGTGCGCGACGCCGCGCGCGGCGTGCTGTCGGCCTTCCCGCGCGAGTCCGGCGGGGAGGGCGAGGGCGATGCCGGCCGGACCCAGGCCAAGGGCATGGTGCAGGAGGTCTTCGTCAATGCCGAGCGGATGGCCGCCGGCTCCCAGGCCGACGTGCTCTGGCTCGGCGAGGCCCGCGACCGGTTCCCGGCCCGCCTCCACATCGCACCGCTGCAGGTGTGGGGCCCGATGCGCGACAAGCTGCTCACCGACAAGACCGTCGTCTTCACCAGCGCGACGCTCATGCTCGGCGGCGAGTTCGGCGCGGTCGCCACCTCGCTGGGCCTCAAGCCCACCGAGCGCGTCGGCTCGCAGATCGCGTCCACCGACGAGGACACGGCGCTGCCGTGGAAGGGCATCGACGTCGGTTCGCCCTTCGACTACGGCCAGCAGTCCATCCTCTACGTTGCCCGCCACCTGCCCCAGCCCGGCCGCGACGGCCTCGGTCCCGCGCAGCTCGACGAGATCTGTGACCTCGTCGACGCCGCCGACGGCCGTACCCTCGGCCTCTTCTCCTCGCGCCGTGCCGCCGAGGTGGCGGCCGAGGCGGTGCGAGCGCGGCTGCCGCACCTCACCACGCTCGCGCAGGGCGACGCCCAGCTGCCGGAGCTCGCCAAGCAGTTCGTCGAGGACCCGCACACCTGCCTGTTCGGCACCCTGTCGCTGTGGCAGGGCCTCGACGTCCCTGGCGACACCTGCCAGCTCGTGATCATCGACCGGATCCCGTTCCCGCGTCCCGACGACCCGCTGATGTCGGCGCGGCAGAAGGCCGCGGACCAGGCCGGCGGCAACGGCTTCATGCAGGTCGCCGCGACCCACGCCGCGCTCCTGCTCGCCCAGGGCGCCGGGCGGCTGATCCGCACCACGACCGACCGCGGCATCGTCGCCGTCCTCGACCCCCGCCTGGAGACCGCCCGCTACGGCCGGTTCCTCAAGGCGTCGCTCCCGCCGATGTGGTCGACGACCGACCCCGGCCTCGTGCGCCAGGCGCTCAAGCGGCTCGGCCAGTCCTGATCGTCTCGCTCGTCCAACCTGCGCCGTGCGCGGGCGGCGTACGTCATGGCGCGGGGTCGCTCCGGCCGCCGTCGCCCATGACGTACGCCGACAGCGTCATGGCGCGCGGTCGACGGGACGACCAGCGGCCATGACGTCCGGCCGTGACGGCGTACGGATCAAGCCGGCTCGTAGCCGAACACCTGGTAGTCCCGGCGGTACATCCGCGCCACCAGTTCGCGCAGCTCGGCGGACGCCTGCCGGTCCCGCCCGCCGGGCGCCGTCTGGTTCTGCGGCCGGGTCGGCACGGCGGGCGCACCGATGCGCTCGCACACCTCGGCGAAGTCCCGGTCGAACGTCTCGAGGCGGCCGACGAAGTCCACCCGGTTGAGGTCGATCATCCGGCTCTGCAGCGTCAGGTGCTGGTCGGTGCCCGGCACCGCCGACAGGTCCTGCGCGGCGGTCCAGCGGGCGAACTCCTCGACCGTCTGCATCCGCTCGTGGGTCGCGGGATCGAAGTCGTAGTAGTTGTGGTCGACCACCTTGTCGTGCCACGCGGAGACGAAGCGGTCGAGCGGGTCGCGCACGAACGCGAAGGCGAGGTAGTCGGCGAACGCCGCCAGCGGGTAGTGCACCCGCATCGCGTGGTCGACGTCGAGGGCCACGCCGTGCGCCTCGCAGTGGTGGCGGATCGTGCGGGTCGCGACCTTGGCGACCCGGTACCAGACGAACCGGTGGCTGTGGCTGATCGTGAGGTTGTACGCCAGCGGGCTGAGCCAGCCGGATCGCTCGCCCGCGGTCGCGAGCCGGGCGAGCTCCGCCTCGGCGGCCGGGGTCAGTCGGCGCCGGTTGCCCGGGCGCGTCCGGAACAGCCCGGCGTCCGGGATGGCGTCAGGACCGGTGGGCGACATCGGCGCGAGGCTACACGGCCCCGCGCGCGACGTACGGTCAGAGGCTGCGGAGCACCGCGGTGACGACGCCGAGGATCGTGGCGTTGTCGCCGGGGATCGGGTCGTAGGCGTCGTTGTGGGGGAGCAGCCACACGTGGCCGTCCTTGCGCTGGAACGTCTTCACGGTGGCCTCGCCGTCGATCATCGCGGCGACGATCTGGCCGTTGGTCGCGGTCTGCTCCTGGCGGATGACGACGTAGTCGCCATTGCAGATCGCGGCGTCGACCATCGAGTCACCGGAGACCTCGAGCAGGAAGAGCGTGCCGTCGCCGACGAGCTGCTTGGGCAGCGGGAAGACGTCGGTGACCTGCTCCTCGGCGAGGATCGGGCCACCGGCGGCGATGCGGCCGACGACCGGGATGTTGACGGCGGTCGGGGCGAGGTCGCCGATGCCGGTCTCGTCGACGCTCGACTCCTCACCGCTGGAGATCGAGCGACGCGCGGCCATCACCTCGGGCAGGAAGACCTCGAGGGCGCGCGGCCGGTTGGGGTCGCGCTTGAGGAAGCCCTTGCCCTCGAGGACGCGCAGCTGGTGGGCGACACTCGAGGACGACGTCAGGCCGACGGCCTGGCCGATCTCGCGCATGCTCGGCGGGTAGCCCTTGGTCTCGATCGAGTCCTTGATGGTGGCGAGCACGCGCTGCTGGCGCGGGGTCAGTCCGGTGGCGTCGGGAGGGCCGTCGGGCATCTCGACGACGTTGTGGTCCTCGTTCTTGGCCATCTCGGTCAGGTCCTCCCGGGCGTGGTGGCCACCTCACGGACGACCGGGATCGGTCGGAGGTAGCGGGTGCTGCCACCGTAGACCTCCCGGGCCGGCGGGATCAAACACCTGTTCGAACTCCGCGTGTCGCGACCGGTTGCTTGCGCCCCAGCGCGACGCGCCGAACGGCTGTTCGAACAGACCCTTGATTTGTTCGAACACGTGCTCTAACGTCGTACACATGTTCGATCGAACGTCTGATCGACACCCAGTGGCCCAGGCCATTGTCGGTGGCTCCGACTAGACATTCCTTCGACACCCACGACCGGCTGATTCTTCCCCAGGAGGCCACCATGAGCACCCTCAGCCTTGCCCCCGTTTTCGCCGCAGCTCCGACCCGCGCCCGCTCGTCGGTGCGACTGACGCGACGCGGCCGGCTGGTGGTCTTCCTGACCTCGCTGTTCCTCGTCCTCGCCGTCGCCTTCGTGCTCGCCGGTGGTGCCGTCGGCACCGACGAGGCCGGCCAGGCCGCTCCGACCGAGATCGTCCAGGTCACCCCGGGCGACACCCTGTGGGGGATTGCCAGCGACCTCGCGACCGACGGCGACGTCCGGTCGATGATGACCGAGATCGAGCGGCTCAACGCCCTCGACTCCGCCAGCCTCTCGGCTGGCCAGAAGCTCCGCGTCCCGGTCGTCACCGACTGACGCAGAGGCCTCCACCAGCCGCTTCGACCCCGGCTGGTGGACCAAGGGGAAGGCGAGGGGCGGGCCTGGTGGCCCGCCCCTCGGCGCCATTTGCGGGGGCTTGCGTTGTAGGTGGCGGCACATGGCTTCTGGCGTTCGTGGGTGGCGGCACATCGCGCGCGATGCACGTAGGTGGCGGCACATTGCTTGCGCGGCCGCCTGTTCGATGTCGTCCGCCGCCACCCTCAGGCGTCTCTCCACAGGTTTGTCCCCGGGGGTGGTTGACCGGTCGCCCGAATGGGTAGTTTCAGGGCTGCTGACGTTGTTCTCGGGAAGGCACCTCATGCACGTACGCCGCGCGCTCGCCGTCGCTCTGGCCGTTCCCCTGCTCCTCACCGGGTGCTCGGAGGACGAGCCGGAGCCGAGGATGCCCGACCCGCCGCCCACGTCGACGTCTCCGACGGACGAGCCGACGCAGACGGAGACCGCTGAGGCGGAGAGTGCGGAGGACTTCATCCGGAGGTGGGTCAAGGCCGGGGACGAGATGCAGGTGACGGGGGAGACGGACGAGTACCGATCCCTCGTCGGTGAAACCTGCAAAGCGTGCGCCGGGTTCCTTGAATCGGTCGAGGACGTGTACGGCGGCGGCGGTTCCGTGAAGTTTGGCGGATCTACGATCAATCGCATCGCGATGCGCGAGAAGAAGCCGCCCACTTACGCGGTCACTAAGACACTGCCCGAGACCATCATCGAACGTGATCGCGATGCCGAGCCGGAGGTTCTCGCCGCTGGAAGGACGACCTTGCTGGTAATCCTGAAGAGGACAGCCGACAGCTGGCTGGTCACCTATTACGGAATTCTTTGATGGGTCGCCTCCTTGCGCTGATCCTTCTGGCGCTGTGCTGCTCGCTCAGCACGCAGAGTCCTGCTCGAGCGGAGTCTTGCTTGTCGGTTGGCCTGGATGGGGTTTCGGCAGAGTGCGTCTGGACCTACGCCGACTACTCAGCCAGTTCCAGTTCCGGCGACGGCCACACCTGGGTCGTCACCATCCAGTGCGGCAACGGCGGCATCTGCGCTGAGCAGGTCGAGTGCAACGAAGGCGGATCCGAGGGCTTCGTCCACGACGTCTACATGGACGGCACGGACGTCGGCGACGTGTGCGTACCGGCCGAGGAGGTCGACGAGGTCAACATCACCCAGCTCATCATCCGCGAGTTCAAGAGCATCAAGTGGCCGGCCTCGAGGCTCGTCGTCCAGCCTCCCGGCGGCAAGACGCTGGTGAACTTCGAGACCAACTTCTACACGCTCGACAACGCGGCGATCACCCAGGTCCGCACCATCGCCCGGCAAGCCGTCTCGATCCGCGCGGTGCCGACGAGCTACACGTTCCAGTTCGGCGACGGGTCGAGCACCACGACGGCCAGTCCGGGCCGGCCGCATCCTGACCTCGACGTCACGCACGTCTACACGCAGAAGGCGACCGTCGCTGTCAGCCTCGACACGACCTACACGGGGGAGTACCGCATCGGGGACGGCGACTGGGTTGCCATCCCCGAGACCTTGACCGTTGCCGGGGCCGCCTCCGACCTCCAGATCGTCGAGGCCCTCCCGCAGCTCGTCATCCGCTGAACAACACGGAAGTTCCGAGTCACCACGTGACTCAGATCTTCCACGATCAGCGCGCCGCGCGCTTCCCGCCGACCGGCCGGGGCTCAGACGGCGTGTCCGGCGGCTGGGTGATACCGAGCGCCCGCATCAGGCGCGCGACCAGCAGCAGCCCTACGAACAGGCAGGCGATCGCGCCGAGGCACGCCAGTCCCATGAGCAGCCAGGTGGAGCCGTCGCCGCCGTCGCGCGCCGCCGTACCGAAGTCGATGGCGGCGTAGACGAGGTAGCCCCACGCGACCACGCAGACGGTGATCGCGGCGCAGATGAGGAGCGCCGTCCTGTTCAGCGCCCGGGGCGGGCTGGCGCCTCTGCGCGAGCCTGCTCTCTTCCCCGTGGACACGGGGTCCATTGTGGCCGATGTGGCCTGAGTGGGTGGTCGAAACAGGCCACCCGACAGGCCCGACACGCCGCTCCGCGACCGGCCAGCAGAGCACTGACCTGCGGTTTTGCGCGAGGTCGGAAATTGATCCGACGAGGTTCGGCATTCGCTTGCCAAGCGTTGTGGTCGGCGCGTACGGTTACCACTACATCTAGTAGTTACACCGCTGTAGTTATCCACATCTGGTGCACAGGTCGCTCGCGGCTACGCACAGGCACAGGCTAGATGTCCACAGGAAGATCCACAGGCGCCACCCTGTTGTACAGGGTGTACGAGGCGCGCCCTGAGCTCGCGAGAGGAGGACCACCATGCACTGTCCCTACTGCAAGAACGAGGACACCAAGGTCCTCGACTCCCGCGTCGCCGACGACGGTGGTTCGATCCGCCGGCGTCGCACCTGTGCGGCGTGCGACCGTCGCTTCACCACGGTCGAGAAGATGCAGCTCACGGTGCTCAAGCGCTCCGGCGCCACCGAGCCGTTCAACCGCGACAAGGCGATCGCCGGCGTCCGCAAGGCCTGCAAGGGCCGCCCGGTCACCGACGCCCAGCTCGCCTGCCTCGGCCAGGAGGTCGAGGACGCCCTGCGCCTCAGCGGGCAGGCCGAGTTCGACGCCAACGAGGTCGGGCTCGCGATCCTGGCCCCGCTGCGCGCGCTCGACGAGGTGGCCTACCTCCGCTTCGCGAGCGTCTACCGCGCGTTCGAGTCGGCTGACGACTTCGACGCCGAGATCAAGATGCTGCGGCTCGAGCGAGCCGCGGACGATCAGCCCGTCCAGACGGGCTGACCCCAGACGGCCCGGCAGGTAGTGGGGAAGCTGCCTGCCGGGCTCACCACCCTTCCCCGAGCCACGCCCCGCGGACCAGGTCCGCCACCAGCACGACCCACCCACCACCTGCAACAACGAGCGGATCGAGGAACGCATGACCGAGACGGTGAGCACCCGCAAGGGAGCGGCGAAGGGCAAGGGCCTCAAGCTGGAGCGCGTCTTCAGCACCGAGGGCACCCACCCCTACGACGCCATCACCTGGGAGCGTCGCGACGTCGTCCAGCAGAACTGGAAGACCGGCGAGACCGTCTTCGAGCAGCGTGGCGTGGAGTTCCCCGACTTCTGGTCGGTCAACGCCTCGACGATCGTGACCACCAAGTACTTCCGCGGCGCCGTCGGCACCGACGCCCGCGAGTGGAGCCTCAAGCAGCTCATCGACCGGGTCGTGAAGACGTACACCAAGGCCGGCCTCGACAACGGCTACTTCGCCGGCGACGCCGACGCCGAGACGTTCGAGCACGAGCTGACCTGGCTGCTGGTCAACCAGTACTTCTCCTTCAACTCCCCGGTGTGGTTCAACGTCGGCACGCCGTCGCCGCAGCAGGTCAGCGCCTGCTTCATCCTCAGCGTCGACGACTCGATGGACTCGATCCTCAACTGGTACAAGGAGGAGGGCTTCATCTTCAAGGGCGGCTCCGGTGCCGGCCTCAACCTCTCCCGCATCCGCTCGTCCAAGGAGCTGCTCTCCAGCGGCGGTACGGCCTCGGGTCCGGTCTCCTTCATGCGCGGCGCCGACGCGTCCGCGGGCACCATCAAGTCGGGCGGCGCCACGCGTCGGGCGGCCAAGATGGTCGTCCTCGACGTCGACCACCCCGACATCGAGGAGTTCGTGATGACGAAGGCGCGCGAGGAGGACAAGATCCGCGCGCTGCGTGACGCCGGCTTCGACATGGACCTCGGCGGCGCCGACATCACCTCCGTGCAGTACCAGAACGCCAACAACTCGGTCCGCGTCACCGACGAGTTCATGCGTGCGGTCGAGGACGGCACCGACTTCGGCCTGCGTGCCCGCGGCACCGGCGAGGTCATCGAGACCGTCGACGCCCGCGACCTGTTCCGCAAGATCAGCCAGGCCGCGTGGGAGTGCGCCGACCCGGGCCTGCAGTACGACGACACGATCAACGACTGGCACACCAACCCGGAGACCGGCCGCATCACCGCGTCCAACCCGTGCTCGGAGTACATGTCGCTCGACAACTCGTCGTGCAACCTCGCCAGCCTCAACCTGCTGAAGTTCCTCAAGGACGACGACACCTTCGACGCGGCCCTGTTCGCCAAGGCCGTCGAGTTCATCATCACCGCGATGGACATCTCGATCTGCTTCGCCGACTTCCCGACCGAGGCCATCGGCGACACGACCCGCGACTACCGCCAGCTCGGCATCGGCTACGCCAACCTCGGCGCGCTGCTCATGGCGATGGGCCTCGGCTACGACTCCGAGGGCGGCCGCTCGATGGCTGCCGCGATCACCTCGCTCATGACCGGTACGTCCTACAAGCGCAGCGCCGAGCTCGCCGGGATCGTCGGCCCCTACGCCGGCTACGCCCGCAACGCCGAGGCCCACAAGCGCGTGATGCGCAAGCACCAGGCGGCCAACGACGTCGTCCGTGTCCTGCACACCGAGGACGGCCGCGTGCACAAGCTCGCGACGCAGGCCTGGGCCGACGTCATCAAGACCGGTGAGAGGAACGGCTTCCGCAACGCGCAGGCCTCCGTCCTCGCGCCGACCGGCACCATCGGCTTCATGATGGATTGCGACACCACCGGCATCGAGCCCGACTTCTCGCTGGTGAAGTTCAAGAAGCTCGTCGGCGGCGGCTCCATGCAGATCGTCAACCAGACGATCCCGCGGGCCCTCAAGAAGCTGGGCTATCAGCAGGAGCAGATCGAGGCGATCGTCGCCTACATCGCCGAGCACGGCCACGTGGTCGACGCCCCGGGCCTCAAGTCCGAGCACTACGAGATCTTCGACACCGCGATGGGCGCCCGCTCGCTCAAGCCGATGGGCCACGTGCGGATGATGGCTGCCGCGCAGCCTTTCCTGTCCGGCGCGATCTCCAAGACGGTCAACCTGCCGGAGAACGCCACGGTCGAGGAGATCGAGGACGTCTACCTCCAGTCGTGGAAGCTGGGCCTCAAGGCCACCGCGATCTACCGCGACAACTGCAAGGTCGGTCAGCCGCTCTCCGACGGTGGCGGCAAGGCCAAGAAGGACGCTGCCGACAAGGCCGACGCCGCTGCCGCGGCCGAGACCAAGGTCGTGGAGAAGGTCGTCTACGCCCCGGTCCGCAAGCGCCTGCCGAAGTCGCGCACCGCGCGCACCACGTCGTTCACCGTCGGCGGTGCCGAGGGCTACATGACCTCCGGCGCCCACGACGACGGCACCCTCGGCGAGGTCTTCCTCAAGCTCGGCAAGCAGGGCTCGACCCTGGCCGGCGTGATGGACGCCTTCTCGATCGCGGTGTCGGTCGGCCTGCAGTACGGCGTCCCGCTGGAGACGTACGTCTCGAAGTTCACCAACCTGCGCTTCGAGCCCGCCGGCCTCACCGACGACCCGGACGTGCGGATGTCGCAGTCGATCATGGACTACATCTTCCGCCGCCTCGCCCTGGACTACCTGTCCTTCGAGGACCGCTCCGCCCTCGGCATCTACTCCGCCGAGGAGCGCCAGCGCCACCTCGAGACCGGCTCCTACGAGCCGCTCGTGGAGGAGACGGGCTCTGCGGCGGAGCTCCTCGAGGCATCACCCTCGTCGTCCTCTGCCTCGGTGATCGAGGCCGAGGAGATCGAGACCAAGGACACCCACGGATCCGAGGCCCGCGAGGTCCCGGCCCACGTGACCACCGGTGCGCCGCACACCACCGCTGAGCTCTTTGAGAAGCTCACCGGCACCGCGGTCGACTCCCCGCTCTGCATGACGTGCGGGACGAAGATGCGCCCGGCTGGCTCCTGCTACGTGTGCGAGGGCTGCGGAAGCACCAGCGGCTGCAGCTGACCTGGCCGCGTGGTTGAAGACGGGGTCTACGCACATGGGACGGTCCGCCTCACTCTCGAGTTTCATAAATCGGTCGACTGTAGTCGGGCTGATCCTCCGCAACACCCGCCAGATCCATGAGTCGTTCGGCCCGTTGGCGCCGAGCCGAATGTACTCCCGCGGTGGCAACGGCCCGACGGTCCGCTTCGTCGGGACGAGCCAGGACGACGCGCTCGAGGCGGCCGACGACGCCGTCGACGGGCTCCTCGAGTCCGGCTGGGAGCCCCGCAACGTCGCGCTGCTCACCACTGGCCACCGCCACCCGGTCCAGGTCGAGCGCACCGCCTTCCACGACCAGGAGGGCTACTGGCGCACCTACTGGGACGACGACGTCTTCTACGGCCACGTCCTCGGCTGCAAGGGTCTCGAGCGCCGAGCGGTCGTGCTGTGCCTCAACGAGGACGGTTCCCGCGACCGGGCCCGCGAGCGGCTCTACGTCGGGATGTCGCGGGCCACCGACGAGCTCGTCGTCGTGGGCGACCCCGAGACCGTACGTCGGGTGGCGGGCAACGACGTGGCGCGGAGGCTCGGCATCGGCTGACGGGGTCTGGCTAGAGGTCCGCCTCGACCACGTAGGCGTCGTGGTCCGAGAGGCGCTTGCCGTCCCACTCCGCCACGACTCGCCGCGCGGTTCCGGCCACGCCCGCAGGCACGGCGACGTGGTCGATGCTGAGCAGGCCGTCGATGGCGTGGGGGAGGTCGCTCGTCGGCACGGCCAGGCCGAGCTGCTCGACCGCGGACAGCACGGCCTGTCGGCCGCCGATGGAGCCGGCGTACTCCCTCCCCGTCAAGGCGTGGTTCCAGTCGCCGCCCCAAACCAGGGAGTCGACGGCGCGGAGCCGGAGCGGCAGGTCGTCGACGGCGTTCCGCGTCTTGTCGACGTGGGGCTCACCGTCCCACGGCGGGCGTGACGCGCACCCCTTCCACGGCAGGATCGAGCTGACGTACGTCGTCGCACCGATGCACACCTGGGCGCTGGCCGGGTGCGGGTCCGGGCTGGACGTCATCGGCAGTCGGCTCGCGACGCCCGCCCACCGCCGGCGCGGTGCCATCAGCGCCTGCGACAGGTGCAACGCGTAGCCGGGGAGGCTCGTGCGCTCGTTCACCTCGGTGAGCAACCAGACGTCGCAGTCGGCGTCGACCATCAGCGCCAGATGGTGGTCGGTCCAGCGGCCGGCGAGGTTCCAGGTCCCGATGCGCACGGGCGGCATCATGGCCGATTCGTCTGCGCGGGACGGCGACTTTGCCTAACCTCCATGGCCGGGGGTGACCGACATGGCAGCAGGAGAGTCCGCGTACGACGTCGCGCGGAGGCAGCGCGAGAAGGCCGAGCGACTGCAGCGATCCGCGGCGCTCTGGGAGCAGGGCGCCGAGGGTGAGGTGGCGGTCGCACGGGCGCTCGAGGCGCTGCCCGACGGATGGTTCGGCCTCCACGACCTGGCGTGGCCGGGTCGACCGAAGGCCAACATCGACCATATCGTCGTCGGCCCCGGGGGAGTGTTCGTCGTCGACGCCAAGAACTGGACGGGTCGCATCGAGGTCCGCGACCAGGTGCTGATGCAGAACGGGCGGCGGCGCGAGCCGGCGGTGGCGTCCGCGGCGGAAGCAGCCCTTGCGCTGCAGTACATCGTGCCGGTCTCGCACCTCTCTACGAGCGTCCTGTGCTTCGTGCGCGACGAGCCGCTGACAGGCTGGGCTCGGGACGTCATGGTGTGCTCGACCGCCACCCTCACGGCCATGCTGACCTCCCGACCCGCGGTGCTGAGCCCGGACGATGTCAGGGCTTGCGTCGAGGCGGTCAGGGTGGGCACCGCGACGCGGACCGCGCCACCTCTCGTGACCCGCCGCCCGACGAGCAGCCGGCACACGACGAAGAAGCGAAGCAGGCCGGTCGTCGCCCTCGTCGGCACGCTCGCCCTGCTCGTAGCGGTCTGGAGCGGCGGTCTCCAGCACGCGGGCGGCTGGGTCGGCCAGCGCTTCGTCGAGGTGATGGCGCCCGACGAGCCGCCCAAGCCGGCGCCGACGAAGCCCACGAAGCCCACGAAGCAAGAGCGCAAGCAGAAAGAGCAGAAGGCGAAGCAACCGAACCAGCCACGGTGATCCGCGCGACCTCACCCCACCTCCCGCGCAAGCCGCTCGACAGCCTCAGCCACCCGCGACCCGAACATGACCGCGTCGTTGTGGTCCGCACCTCGCAGCACCACCCGCTCGACGAGGGACGGCACGCCGTCGGCGACCCGCGCGCTGAGCTCGCTCGGCACCACGCTGTCGCGGTCGCCGTAGATGACGGTGAGTGGAACGTTGCTTGCAGCGAGCGGGTCGAGCACGGGGAAGCGGTCGCGGAGCAGGGTGCGCACGGGCAGCCACCGGTAGTGGTGGCTACCGACGTCGGCGAGCTCGGTGAACGGCGACCGCAGCACGATCCCGGCCGGCCGGTGCCGCTGCTGCAGGCCGGCGACCACGCCGGTCCCGAGCGACTCCCCGAAGAAGATGGTGCGGTCGAGGGGATGGCCGAGGTCGGTCAGTGCGCGCACCGCGGCGTCGGCGTCCGCTGCCAAGCCCTTCTCGGTCGGGCTGCCGGGGTTGCCGCCGTAGCCGCGGTAGTCGACCATTAGCACGTTGAGCCCTCTGTCGGAGAGGTGGCGCGCGAGGCCGGTCCGTCCGGCGCGGTTGCCGCCGTTGCCCGGCGCCATCAGCACGGCCATGCCGGTGTCGCCCGCGGCGTCGGCCGGGAGGTACCACGCACCCAGCTCCAGCCCGTCGGACGTCCGCAGCGTCACGTCGCGGGCGCCGGGGAGCGCCTCGGCCGCGGGCGCGACGTCGGTCGCGTCGGGGAAGTAGATCAGCTGCCGCTGCAGGCCACACACGGCAGTGAGGGCGAGCCCGGCGACGAGCAGCACGACGGCGAGCGCCACGAGGATCCTCCTGCCGGGACGGCGGGCCATCGGCTCACAGTGCGCTGAGGTCCGGGGGCACGTCCACCGAGTGCGCCTGCAGCACCTCGAGGGGTACGACGTCCAGCGCGCGCTCGGAGGTCGCCGACAGCACGACCGGCGCGGCCACCCCGGCGTCGTACGCCTGCAGCCAACGGACGGCGACCACGCACCACCGGTCGCCCGGCACCAGGCCGGGGAAGTGCCACTCGGGACGCGGGGTGGCGAGGTCGTTGCCCACCAGGGCCTGGTGGGTCAGGAACTCCTCGGTCATGACCGCGCAGATCGCGTGCAGGCCGACGTCCTGCGGGCCGACCGTGCACGTGCCGTCGCGGTGGAAGCCGGTGAGGGGGTCGGTGCCGCAGGGGTCCAGCTCGCCGCCGAGGACGTTGCGCTCCGTCATGGGGAGATCATCGCGCGCACGTCCCAGCGGACCGGGGCCGGCGGGCGGAGCGGCGACAAATGTGATATCTATTTGCCATCACATTCCAGGAGGGGGAGACATGAGCGAGGACCAGCAGGTGCAGGACACGAGCCACACCGACGAGTCGGAGGGCGGGGCGCCCGCAGGTCGACCGGTCGGGCACGACGGCACCCGCGTCGACGTCACCGAGCGCACGGCCTGGTCCATCGACGGCTTCGCCGGGCTCGTCGTCTCGCTGGCGCTCCTCGTCGTCGGCACGTGGCTGTTCGTGCTCGGCGTCATCGACGCCGACGCGGGCCGCGGCGGCGCCGGCCAGATGGTCGGTGGCGCGCTCCTCGGCCTCCTCGGGCTGATCCTCTCCGCGTCGCTGACCATCGTGGCGCCGGGCCAGACCCGGGTCGTGCAGTTCTTCGGCCGCTACGTCGGCACGGTGCGCAAGCCCGGCCTGCGGATGCTTGTCCCGCTCACTACGCGGCGCAACGTCTCGGTGCGGGTGCACAACTTCGAGACCAACGAACTCAAGGTCAACGACGCCGACGGCAACCCGATCAACATCGCCGCGATCGTGGTCTGGCAGGTCGCCGACACCGCGCGGGCGACGTTCGCGGTCGAGGACTACGAGGACTTCGTGGCCGTGCAGGCCGAGTCGGCGCTGCGTCACGTGGCGATGAGCCACCCCTACGACAACGCGGTCACCGAGGTCACCCTCCGCGGCGACACCGAGGTCATCTCCGCCGAGCTGGCGGCCGAGGTGGCGGCGCGCATCGCGCTGGCCGGGCTCGAGGTGATCGAGGTGCGGATCTCCGCGCTTGCGTACGCCCCCGAGATCGCGCAGGCGATGCTGCAGCGCCAGCAGGCCTCGGCCGTCATCGCGGCCCGCGAGAAGATCGTCGACGGCGCGGTCGGCATGGTCGAGAGCGCGCTGGCCCAGCTCGAGCGCAAGGACATCGTCGAGCTGGACGCCGAGCGCAAGGCGGCCATGGTGTCCAACCTGTTGGTGGTGCTGTGCTCCGAGCGGGGCACGACCCCGGTGGTCAACGCCGGGTCGCTCTACACCTGAGCGGCATCGGGTCATGGGCAGCGATTCGAGCACCGAGTCGGGCGAGGAGCCGGAGGCCCAGCCGCGGGGTCAGGAGCGCAAAGCGGTCCTGCTGCGCCTCGACCCCGCGGTGCACTCCGCCCTGCAGCGGTGGGCGGCCGATGAGCTGCGCAGCGTCAACGCGCAGGTCGAGATGGTGCTGCGCGACGCGCTCCGCAAGGCCGGCCGCGCCCCCCGCGACGCCGGCCCGGTCCCCAAGCGCGGTCGTCCGCCCAAGAACCCGGAGGAGTGAGAGCCAGTCAGGCGCGGATGCCCGGCCGCAGCGCGACGGCCCACGCTGTGGCGCCTGCCGCGGCGACGACCCACCAGAACGCCCACGTCGACGCGGTCAAGCCGCCCATCGGGTAGGCCGACTCCCACCCGAGGAACCCACTCACCACCACCGGCGACATGACGGCCAGCGCCGCGACGGAGGCGAGCAGGGAGCCGGGGCTCTCCACCTGTCGCCGCGAGGCCAGGGCCGCGGCGCCGGAGGCCAGGACGAGGGCGGCGGCGCCCACGGACCACCACGCCCACCGGTCGAGCGGCAGGTCGCCCGGTCGCACGAGGACGACGGCGACCCACACGACGAGGGGGACGGCAGCCGCGACGAGTCGCGTCGTACGCCGCCACCCGGCGCCGCGCGGGGTGACCGCGACGACGGTGGTCGCGCGCTCGTCGAAGGCGAACCCGGCGCCCGCGGCGCAGCAGGCGAGCAGGGCCGGCAGCAGGACGACCGCCGTCGACGGCCAGCGGGCCAGCGCCCCGGCGGCCGCCAGGGCGGCGCCGCAGCAGCCCAGCAACGCGGACCACGCGACGCCGTGCCGGAGGTACCACCACCGTGGCGCCATCACTCCACCCGGAACGGGACCGGCTCGGAGACGCGGTTGTCGGACGGCCCCGTGGTCATCGACAGCACGAGGCAGGCGACGCCGACCACGACGGTGCCGAGGATCGCGGTGCGCAACTGCGGGGTGCGGGCGGTCCGGTCGTGCCAGACGGCGACGAGGGCGGCTGCGGCGCACAGGCTGAGGACGTAGCCGAGGTAGGCCGCCGGGTTGCCGGCCATCAGCTCCTGGGTGCCGTCCTCCAGCGTGCCCGAGTGCCACATGGCCCACGGCACCCACAGGCGCAGCTCGGACCCGGCGCCGTACGCGATGGGGACGGAGCCGGCGAAGCTGAGCAGGACCGCAGCCACGGCCACGACCGCGGGCGCACCCGGGAAGCGGAGCCACCGACCGGTCAGGACGCCCAGCAGGGCGCCGCCGAGGCAGGCCACGGGTCCGCTGGCGAGGAGGATGCTCCAGACCTGCCAGTCGGGCAGCGTGGCGAACCACCACTCCTGATCCGCCACCCCGACCGACTGGGCGATGACCACCTCGGCCACCACGAACAGCAGCCCGACGGCGAACGGGATCAGGCACACGGAGACGAGCGCCACGGTGCGCTGCGCCTCGGTGCGGGGTGCCGTGCCGACGGCCTCGACCGCTGCCTCGGTGGATCGGGTCTGCCGGGCCATCGCGACCAGGCTGGTCAGCCCGACGAAGAAGGCCGGGATCAGCGGGATCGGCAGCAGGTCCGTGTAGGCCGGGTCCTCGTTGGTCGCGACCATGAGCGCAAGGACACCGAAGGCCAATGCGACCCCGACCAGGAAGATCGGGTTGCGGAGCAGGCGTCGAGCCTCGATCCCGGCCATGCTGCCGAGGCTGGCGGTGCGGGTGGTGGGCAGGGCAAGGCTGTCGGCCATGGTGACTCCTGGGGTGGTGACGGCGAGTGGACGGGCTCGAGCAGCGCTCGAGGGAAGGCTCAGGCGGGCACGTGCGCGGCTCGGGCGTCGACGCCGAGCATGAGGAGGTAGGCGTCCTCGAGCGTGGGCTCGGCCGGGTCGGCGCCCGGGGGTGGCGTGCCGCCGACGACGTGGTGGCGACCGGTGCCGGTGCGCCAGCTGACGAGCGCGTCGGGTCCCGGCTCGTCGCAGGTCCAGACCCGGCCGACGGCGGTGGCGACGAGGTCGGTGACCGTCCCGTCGAAGCGGACGGTGCCACTGGCGAGGACGACGACGCGCTCGCACAGCGCGGCCACGTCCTCGGTCTGGTGCGTGGAGAGCAGGACGGCGCAGCCGCCGGCGATGACGGACAGGGTGCGCCGCAGGTCGGCGCGTTGCGTCGGGTCGAGCCCCGTGGTCGGCTCGTCGAGCACGAGGATCCGCGGGTCACCGAGCAGCGCCTGAGCCAGTGCGACGCGGCGCCGCTGGCCGCCGGACAGCCTGGCGACGCGCTTCGTCGCGAGGTCGCCGAGGCCGACCAGCTCGAGCACGCGGCGTACCTCGGCGTGACGACGGCGGCGGTCGTTCCACTCCTTGAGCACGGCGACGTACTCCACGAACCCGAAGGCCGTCATGTCGGCGGGGTAGCCCAGCTCCTGGGGCAGGTAGCCCAGCTGGCGGCGGATCGCGGTCACCTCGGCCTGCGAGCCGTGCGGATCCCGGTCGAGCAGCCGGACCTCGCCACCGTCGGCGGCGATCGAGGTGGCGACGATGCGTAGCAGCGTGGTCTTGCCGGCGCCGTTGGGGCCGAGCAGCCCGGTGATCCCGCGGTCGAAGGACAGGTCGACCGCGTCGAGGGCGCGGGTGCCGCCGTAGGCCTTGGTGACTCCGGTGAGCTCGACGGTGTTCACAGCACGGCTCCGATGCGCCGGTCCAGGCGGGACCTGACGAGGAGGACGGCGGCCGCGACGACCGCGAGGGACAGGTAGGCGAGCTGCTGGGGCGCCTCGACCGGCCAGGTGGCGGGGAACCCGCGCAGGGAGAAGACGACGAGGGCGCTCCACGCGAGGACGACGACTGCGACACCGGCGCGGGGGCCCACGAAGCTCGACAGGGCCAGCAGGACAGGTACGAGCGCGAGCGCCGGCCCGAGCCACGCCGCGGCCAGCCACGCGGGTCCGGGGAGGAGGAGGCCGAGGGCGGCGGTGACCGGCAGGACCGAGACGAGGACGGCGAGGGTGCGGACGAGGATCAGCCGGGTCCGCCCGTAGGGAGCCGTCACGACGAGCGACTCGAGCGGGTCGTTCTGGGGGCCGTAGGCCGCGGCCACCCCGATGGCCGGCACGAGCGGAGCCACCAGCAGGAACGGCGCCAGCATCATCCCCCCCGAGACGACTGTCGCGAGGGTGGCGAACGACAGGGCCAGGAACGCCGCGACCAGCCACGCCGTGCGCAGCGAGGTGGCCGCCGCGAGCAGCACGGCGGTGGGCTCGGGGACGCCGCAGCGGCGGGCCAGCCGGACCGGCAGCGGCAGCGGCGGCGACTCGACCGTGGCGCGGACGCCCGCCCACCCGCGGGCGAGCAGCTGCGGGTCGACGAGCGGCGTCGTGGACACGCGGCAGTCGGCGCACCGTCCCAGGTGCTGCTCGACGGAGGCGCCGACGATCGCGTCCAGGCGGCCGTCGACGTACGCCGCGAGCAGGTCGTCGTGGACGTGCCAGGTGGTCGTCATCGCCATTCCTCCTGTGCCAGGGCGAGGGATCCCCGCAGCTGGGCCTTGGCCCGATGCAGGCGCGTCTTCACCGTGTTCTCCCGGACGCCGAGCAGCCGGCCGGCCTCCTTGATGGTCAGCCCGTCCAGCACGCACGCCTGGACGACGGAGCGGAAATCGGGGGACAGCCCGGCGAGCGCCCCGGCCAGGTCGCCGTACTCCACCCCGAGCAGCACCTGGTCCTCGGCCGCGGGGACCTGCCCCCGGCCGACGGTGTCCCACTCGGGGAGGAGCACGACGTCCTTGCGCGACCGGAGCCGCGACACCATCCGTCGGAAGGCGATGCCCCATAGCCAGCCCGCGACCTCCCCTGTGCCGCGGTAGCGCCGGGCGTCCCTCCACACCGTGACGAAGGTGTCCTGCACGACGTCGAGGACGACGTCGGAGTCGTGGCAGCGGCGCATCAGCCGCGCGACGAGCCAGGCCGCGTGGCGGCCGTAGAGCTCCTCGAGCGCTGCGGTGTCACCGTCGGCCACGAGCGCCACCAGGACGGCGTCGTCCTGGTCCGCGGGTGCCGCGCTGCTGCCCATACCAGCACTGTCGCACCGGACGGGCCACATGGTTCCCGTCCGGGTCGACGAGTGTCCGCTGGTGGTGCGCGCGGTCCGATCGGCCCTGCGCTACGCGCGCCGGGTCGCCCCGACCGGCGCCGTACCCCTGACCGTCGTCCGTGCCGGGCGCCGTGCGGGATCGCGCCACAGCGACCACCCGATGAGCCCCCAGGCCAGCATCATCGGCCACATGCCGGTCGCCTGCGTCGCCACCGACACCAGCGCGACGCTGAGAGGCAGGTTGAGCAGGACCGCCCATGCCGCCGGCCGTGGTCGGAAGCCCGACCGCACCAGGCCCAGGCCCAGCAGCGCGTTGCCGAAGATCCCCACGAGCATCGCCAGCAGCACGACGAGGTACCCCTCGTCGACCACGCCGAGCCAGTAGACGACGAGCTGCCCCGCGCACATGACCGCGAGGCTGGTCAGCGTCAGGCGCCAGCCCCAGCGCTCGATCCGGCCCAGCCGCCCCGGACGTCGGCTGAGTGCCGCGACCGCACACGCCAGGACCGCGAGCACCGCCAGCAGGTTGAACTTGCCGTAGGTCAGGTAGACGGTCGAGGCGCCCGCGAAGTCGAGCAGCCGCGGACCGACGGCGTCCATCGCGGGCTCGGCCCACCAGGCCGCCATCGGGTTCTCGAGGTCGCTGCGGCCGTCCGGTGTCCTCATGCGGGCCAGCGAGTTCAGGGGGGCCAGGGGGACGCTGGCCACCGCGAGCACGACGGCGGCCAGACCGCAGCGCCGTACGGTCGTGTCTGACAGGTCGGGACGCTTCATCGGGGTGACCTCCTCGTCGGGTGCGGGCTTCGGACGCTAGGCGCGTGAGCACGCCCCGCGCGTCGGCCCCGAGGCGACCGCATCTCCACCCCAGGGTTGACCCCGGGGCGGCCACTGCGGGGCTAACCTCCCAGGATGGACTGGCCCCGCTGGTCGATCAGCCGCGAGGACTGGCTGCTACCCGCCGCGCTCGCGGTCGTCGGCGCGGTCGAGGTGCTGAGCGTCAGCGGACTGGCAGCGGCGCCGGCGATCGCGTACGTCCTCGTGCCCTGCGTCCTGCTCCTGGGACGCCGGCACCTGCCGCTCCTCTTCGCCACGGGCGCCGCCGCGGTCGTGACGCTGGGGGCGGCGCCGCTCGGGATCGAGGGGGACGCGCTGACGTCTCCGCTGCCCATCCTGTTCGCCGCGTGCTTCGCGCTCGGACGCTACGAGCCGTCGGTGTGGCGAGGTGCCGCAGCGGTCGCCGCGCTGGACGTTGCGCGCCACGTGGCCGGCGGTCTCGCGATCCCGGCGCTGGGGGACGTGCTCTGGGTGGCGGCGCTGACGTTCGTCCCCTGGTTCTTCGGGCGCCTCGTGCTCGCCCACGTCCACCAGCGTGACCTCCTCGCCGACCAAGCCGTCCGGCTGGTCGAGGAGCAGCGGCACGTCGCCGAGCACGCCGTCGCCGCCGAGCGCCGCCGCATCGCCCGCGAGCTCCACGACGTGATCGCCCACTCGATCAGCGTGATGGTGGTGCAGGCGGGGGCGGCCCAGTCACTCCTCGGACGCGACGAGCGGGCGGTCGACGCGTCGCTCGAGGAGATCCAACGGGCGGGCCGGGAAGCGCTGGCCGAGACCGGCCGGCTGCTCGGGCTCCTGCGTGACGAGGACGACTCGGACGTGTCGCCGCAACCCGCTGCTGCCGACCTCCCGAGCCTCGTCGACGCCTACCGCGGCTCGGGGCTCGACGTGGCGCTCGCGATGGAGGGAAGCACGGACGGACTGCCGGCCGGCGTCGACCTCTCGCTCTACCGGATCGTCGAGGAGGGGCTCACGAACGCGCTCAAGCACGCGCCGGGCGCTCGCGTGCAGGTCTGCTACCGGCGCTCGGCAGGCGGCGTCGAGGTGGCGCTCACGAGCACCTCCGGAGGCACTCCGGTGCTGGTCCCGGGCGGCCACGGGCACGGGCTCGTGGGGATGCGCGAACGCGTCGCGGTCTTCGGCGGTTCGCTGTCCGCAGGCCCCGCTCCGGGTGGCGGCTTCTCCGTCCGAGCTGCACTGCCTCTTGAGGAGTCGGTGTGACGAGCGTGGTGGTCGTGGACGACCAGGAGATGGTCCGCGCCGGCCTCCGGGTCATGCTCGAGTCACGCGGCGTCACCGTCGCCGGGGAGGCCGCCGACGGACGAGCCGGCATCGAGGCCGTACGACGACTGGGCCCCGACGTGTGCCTGATGGACATCCGGATGCCGGTCCTCGACGGCATCGAGGCGACGCGGCTCCTCGTGGCCGAGGGCAGCCCGACCCGCGTGCTGGTGCTGACGACGTACGACCTCGACGAGCTCGTCCACGCCGCCCTGCGGCACGGTGCGGCGGGCTTTCTGCTCAAGACCACCCCCGCGGCCCGGCTGGTCGAGGGCGTGGACACCGTGGCTCGCGGCGAGGCGCTGCTCGCGCCGGAGCTGACCCGGCGGCTGATCGAGCAGCACGTCGCGCGTCCGGCGCCGGGCAGCGCGGACCGTCTCACGGCTGGACTGACCCGACGCGAGCGCGAGGTCCTCGTGCTGGTCGGCGAGGGTCGTTCGAACGACGAGATCGGGGCGACGCTGTTCGTGTCCCGCGCGACGGTGAAGTCGCACGTCAACCGTGTCTTCGCCAAGCTCGGCATCACGAGCAGGGTGCAGGCCGTGGTCCTGTGCTACGAGCACGGTCTCGTGGTGCCCGGGCAGCGGACGGAGCCGTAGCCCTCGGTCGACCGGCGCGCCCCGGCGGCCGTCAGAAGCGGTCGAGCGGCACGACGACGTCCGCGGCGTCCCGCGTCGCCGCGACCAGCGCGGCGTTCGGCTCGTCGACGGCCTCGACCCACGCCCGAGCGGCGTCGGGCGACTTGCCGAACTGCTCGTGGCGGCGGACCAGCCGGTCGCGTCGTACGTCGGGGTCGACGTCGACGAACCACGCCTCGGCGAGCAGGGGGCGTACGCGCCCCCAACCGCTGACGGCCAGCAGGAGGTAGTTGCCCTCGGTCACCACCAGCCGCACGGACGGCTCGATCGCGATCGCCGCGGCGATGGGCTGCTCGAGGTCGCGCTCGAACCCCGGGACGTAGAGCGTGCGTCCGCGCTGGTCGTGCAGCCGCACGAGCGCAGCGGTGTAGCCGTCGACGTCGAAGGTATCCGGCGCTCCTTTGCGGTCACGACGGCCGAGCCGCTCGAGCTGGACGTCGGCGAGGTGGAAGCCGTCCATCGGCAGGTGGCCGACGGCGTCGGGCCCCAGGTGTGATCGCAGCGAGTCGAGCAACAGCGAGGCCAGCGTGGACTTGCCGGCACCGGGCGGCCCGGTGATGCCGAGCACGACCCGATCCGGCCGGTCCACCAGGCCCGCGGCCCGGTCGACCAGCGCGGGCAGGGACGGCTCGGGCACGGACGGCGCCGGCACCTAGCGCACCCCGAACGTCCGCCCCACGACCTGGTCGAACACCCGGTCCGGCAGCAGGTCGCGCGAGGTGGTGATCAGCCGGGCGCCCTTGCCGACCGGGTAGCGGGCGGCCGGTCGCCGCGTGGTCGCAGCCTTGACGATCTTGTCCGCCACCTCCTCGGGCGTCGAGGCGCGGCCGGGCCTGTCGAACTCGGTGAGCACCTCGTGCGCCTTGCGGGCGTGGGTGGCGTACGCCCCGGACCCCGAGCGCTCGAGCAGGGAGTCGCGGGCGATCTCGTTCCACTCGGTGAGGATCGGGCCCGGCTCGATGAGCACGACCTGGATGCCGAAGGGCCGCAGCTCCATGCGCAGGCTGTCGCTGAAGCCCTCCACCGCGAACTTGGTCGCGTGGTACCAGGCGCCGAACGGCTCGTAGAACTTCCCGCCGATCGAGGAGATGTTGACGATCCGGCCCGAGCGTCGCGCGCGCATGTGTGGCGTGACGAGCTGGACCAGGCGGGCGAGGCCGAAGACGTTGACCTCGAACTGCCGCCGCGCTTCCTCGATCGGCACGTCCTCGACGGCGCCGTACGACCCGTAGCCGGCGTTGTTGACCAGGACGTCGATGCGTCCCTGCTGCTCGATGATGCGGGCGATGCCGGCGACCATCGAGTCGTCGTCGGTGACGTCCATGGCGAAGGTGTGTGCGCCTGCCTCGGCGAGCGGGGCCATCCGGTCGACGCGGCGGGCGACGGCGTACACCGTGAAGCCCCGGTCCAGGAGGGCGAGGGCGGTGCTCTCGCCGATCCCGGACGAGCCTCCGGTCACCAGGGCGACGGGGGCCCCGACACGTGTGTCCATGCCGCGAGCGTAGTGCGGTATCGCGACTAGCCTGCCTGTCGAGGAAGGGAGGTGCCTCGTGCGAGGAGCAGTCCTGGGTGCCGCGCTGGTCGTCGCCCTCGCCGCGTGCGGCGGCGAGCCGGAGCAGAGGGCCGAGCCGGAGCCGACGCCCAGCGCCGGCCCCGCCACCACCGAGGCCGTCGACGAGCCGCTGCCCTGCGTCCCGGGTGCCGAGCCGTTCACCGGCCCGGCCGCCGACGAGTTCGGCGCCGAGCAGGTGATGGCGGCCTACTGCATGCTCGCCGACCTCGCCTTCGCGCAGGAGCGGACGTCGCTCGCGCTGCCGGTGCCCGAGCAGGACGAGCGCGACCTCCGCAGCGTGCGCGCCGTCCTGACGACGTCCGCGCTGGAGCGGTGGCGCGAGCGCGCGGACGTCGACGGCCTCACGCTCCACGACGTACGCCGGGTGCCGCGCGGCTACCAGCGCGCGGACGACGGCCCCTTCGTCTACGGGACCACCGTCGGACCGGCGACCGCGCGGCGCGAGGGTGACGCGCTGAGCCTGTCGTTCGCGCTCGAGACGGGCCTGGTGCTGGAGGAGCGAGGCGACGACACGGGCCGCCACTCGCTGCTCCCGGTGACCCGCGACGCGACGTACGTCCTGGTGCCCGTCGGCGGCGGCTGGAAGGTCGTCGACTGGGAGGCGAAGTTCACGCACGGCCCCGTCCGGCTCGTCTCGGGTTAGTCAAGAAGGTGCCGATCCCACCCGTAAGGGCGCATACTGGGTCAGATGAGCAACCCGAGCGGCTCGCGGCCGAAACACCTGAAGAGCAGCCCCTTCGCTCCCGCCCCCGAGGTCGTCGTGGAGAACTACGACATCGGCGACCGGGTGTCCCATGACCTCTACGGTCTCGGCACGGTGACCAAGGTCGACAGTCACGCCGTGACCGTCGACTTCGGCTCCCAGGCGGTGCGGATCAAGCCGCCCTTCGCCAAGATGCAGCACCTCTGACCCGACTCTCCTGACCCGGCAGGTGACGCGGACGCACTCGGGCGTCCGTTCGTCGTCGCTGGACAGTCTTACCTGACCGACGTACTTTTTACTCGTGTCAGTAACTCGCTCCGCCACCTCCGCGGCACGGCGTGCGCAGATCCTCGACGCGACCATCGAGGTCATCGCCGAGGAGGGCTTCGCCCGGGCGAGCTTCGCCCGCATCGCCGAGCGTGCAGGTCTGTCGAGCACCCGGCTGATCTCCTACCACTTCGCCGGCAAGGACGAGCTCGTCGCAGCCTTGGTGGAGCACGTGGTCAGCGGGATCGGCGAGCACGTCGGCGCCCTGGTGGGCGCCGAGACGACGGCGCGCGGTCGGCTGCGGGCGTACGTCGAGGGGGTCGTGGGCCACGCCGACAGCCACCGCGCGCAGATGAGCGCCCTCCTGCAGGTCGTGCTGTCCGGGGCGTGGGGCGCCGGCGGCCCGGTCGGACCGAGCGACGCCAGCCACCTCGAGCGGATCCTGCGGCAGGGGCAGGAGGCAGGCGAGCTGCGGGACTTCGACGTCCGCGTGGTGGCGGCGACCGTCCAGCGGGCCGTCGAGGGGGTGCCGCTGCAGCTGCAGGCCGACCCGGGCCTGGACTGCGCGGCGTACGCCGCCGAGCTGGTCGAGCTGTTCGACCGCGCGACCCGGGCGGACCCGTGACGCTGCTGCGGCCGGTCGTCGGCATCGTCGGGTCGACCGCGCTCTACTACCTGTTGCGCCACCTCGGGGTCAGCGTCTACGCGGCGCTCGTCGTCGGCGCGGTCCTCTCGCTGGTGCCGGCCTGTGTCGCGCTGGTGCGGGGCAGTCGGCCGGGCGGGCTCGAGGCCTTCTTCACCGTCCTGCTGTTCGCGAGCTTCGCGATCTCGCTCGTGCCGGGCGACGAGCGGTTCCTGCTCGCCAAGGACGCGCTGGTCACCGGGGGTGTCGGCGCCTGGTTCCTCGCCAGCCTGCGGTGGGCGGACCGCCCGCTGGCCTACCAGTTCGCCCGGCCGATGGTCGAGGGCCGCCTCGGCTGGCCGGGGGACTGGGAGGGCCTGTGGGAGCGCGAGGCGTGGTGGCGCCGGATGTGGCGGACCTCGAGCATCCTCTGGGCGATCGGCACCCTGGTCGACGCCGCGGCCCGGGTCGTGATGGCCTACACCCTCCCTCCCGACGCCGTGCCGGGGCTCAACCTCGCGCTCTACGTCGGCACGGCCGTGCTGCTCAACGTCGTCACGACGGTGGTGTACGTCCGCGCGGGGGCGGTCGGCCGCCGACGCGAGCGGACCCCGGCCTGACCGGCGTACGGTCGGAGCATGGCTGACCTCGAGGCTGCCCTCCGCCCGCACGTCGACTCCGGCGCGATCCCGGGGCTCGTGGCCCTCGTCGCACGTCATGACGAGGAGGAGGTCGTGGCCCTCGGTCGGCAGGGCACGAGCGGCAGGCCGATGGAGCGCGGCTCGATCTTCCGCGGCGCCTCGATCACCAAGCCCGTCACCGCCGCCCTGGCGATGGTGCTGGTCGACGAGGGGCGGCTCGACCTCGACGCCCCGGTCGCCGACCTGCTGCCCGAGCTCGCCGAGCCGCGGGTGCTGCGGACGCTGGGGAGCGAGCTGGACGACACGGTCGCGTGCGAGCGCCCGATCACCGCCCGGCACCTGCTCACCGGGACGGCCGGCCACGGCTTCGCCACCTGGGACTCCACCGTCGTGCCGCTCCTGCTCGAGCGGCTGGGCCAGGCCTCCGACGACATCGGCGAGGTGCCGCCTCCCGACGAGTGGATGCGCCGGCTCGCGGAGATCCCGCTCATGCACCAGCCCGGCGACGGCTGGACCTACAACGCGTCCTACGACGTCCTCGGCGTGCTGCTCGCCCGCGCCGCCGGTCAGGACCTCCCGGACCTCATGGCCGAGCGCCTGCTCGAGCCGCTCGGGATGGTCGACACCGGCTTCTCCGTGCCGCCCGAGAGCCTCGACCGCTTCACCACGCTCTACAGCCACGACGACGCCGGCGTGCTGCAGGTCAGCGACGAGCCCGACGGCGTCTTCACCACGATGCCCTCCTTCCCGTCCGGCAGCGGCGGCCTGGTGACCACCGTCGACGACTGGCTCGCCTTCGGCCGGATGCTGCTCGCCGAGGGCGAGAGCCCGGACGGCCGCGTGCTGTCGGCGGAGGCGGTGCGCCGGATGACGACCGACCAGGTCAGTGCGCAGCACCGCGAGATGGGCGGCTTCTTCCTCGACGGCCAGGGCTGGGGGTTCGGCGGCGGCGTCGACACCGAGCTCATCGACCCGTGGAACGTCGTCGGCCGCTACGGCTGGGTCGGCGGCACGGGCACGTCGGCGTACGTCCACCCGCGCGAGGGCGTCGTCGCGGTCCTGCTCAGCCAGGCCGGGCTCGACGGGTCCGTGCTCGAGCTGTTGCAGGCGTTCTGGAGGGTGTCGGCGGCCTGAGCGGAGCCGGGTCCGGGGGATGGGACACCCCGACGGGCGTGGTGCGTGCCAGTGCCCTCGTTACGGTGGAGCGCATGACCGACGAAGTGCAGCAGGCAGCGATCGAGGCAGCTCAGCGCGTGGTCGAGGAGGTGAGCTCCTGGGAGTACAGCGCCGAGGACGGCATCATCGCCCGGCAGCTCGACGACGGCCTGCAGAAGGCCGGCGTACGCCTCGACGACGACGAGCGCGAGCGCATCCTCGCCGAGATCGACGGCATGAAGGACGAGCAGTCGAGCGCACCGCAGGTCCGGTCCGCGACGCCGGTGGAGTGACGCGGCCATGGATGTCCGCGGCGTGCTGACCGAGGGCTTCGGCCGCATCACCGAGCTCTACGCGAGCGTGGCCGAGGACCTCGACGAGGAGACCCTGCACCACCGCCCGGGCGGCACCGGCAACCCGGTCGGCTGGCTGCTGTGGCACCTCGCACGGGTCCAGGACGACCACGTCGCCCACCTGGCCGGTGAGTCGCAGGTGTGGGAGAGGTTCCAGGACCGCTTCGGCCTGCCCAACGGCACCGACGACATCGGCTACGGGCACAGCAGCGAGCAGGTCGACGCCATCCGCATCGAGGACCCCGCACTGCTCGTGGACTACCACCACGAGGTCACCCTGGCGACCGCGCGCTACCTGCAGACCGTCGACGAGGCGGAGCTCGAGCGCGAGGTCGACCAGAGCTGGGACCCGCCCGTCACCGCCGGGCAGCGGTTGATCAGCATCCAGGGCGACTGCCTGCAGCACCTCGGGCAGGCGGCGTACGTCAAGGGCCTGCTCCGGTCCTGACCGGAGGTCCGCCGTGAACCGCAGCCGACGCGCGTCCGTCGTCGCGACGGGCCCGCTGCTCCTCGCGCTCTCGCTCGGCCTGGCTGCGTGCAGCGACGACGACGAGCCTCCGGCGGACCGGCCCGACGCGCCGGCAGCGGACGAGGGCGGAGGAGCCGAGGACCCGCAGGACGAGCCGGGTGACGGCGGGTCGGGCGCGGAGGACGGCGGCACGGGTGCAGGCGCTCCGGCGGGCGACACGAAGGCCGGGCTTGCGGCCCGGACTGCGCTCGGCGAGGTGGACGGGACGGTCTTCGCGATCGAGCTCGACGACGGTGCCTGGTCCGTCACGGTCGTGACGCCCGACGGCGTCGAGAACGAGGTGGAGCTCTCCGCCGACGCCACGACCGTCGTCGGCGACCCGGTGGCCGAGCCCGACGACGACCCGCAGGAGGCCGCCGAGCGCGAGCGCCTCCTCGACGTGCCCGTCGACCACCTGGCGGCGATCGAGGCCGCCCTCGCCGCGGTGCGCGGCTCGGTGTCGACCGTCGAGCTGTCCGAGGACGACGGCGCCGCGGTCTGGGAGGTCGTGCTCGACGAGGACCGGCCCGGCGAGACCACGGTCGAGGTCGACGCCCGCACCGGCGAGGTGCTGCGGACCGAGCGCGACGACTGAGCCCGCTGCCAGACTGAGGACCGTGCCTCCCGAGCTGGTCGTCCGCGCGGTCGGCTTCGCGCCGGTCAAGGGCATGCGCCACCTCGGCCTCGACCACGTCCGGCTCGACGAGCAGGGCCCGGTCGGGGACCGGCAGTGGTGCCTGGTCGACGTCGTCGCGCGGCGCGTGCTGCGTACGGTCCAGCACCCGTCGCTGATCGGGGTCGTGGCACGCACCGAGGGACCGGTGCTGTCGATGACGCTGCCCTCGGGGGACTCGGTCGCCGCGGAGCCGGTGGCCACCGGCGAGACCGTGACCTGCGACTACTGGGGCCGACCGGTCGACCTGGCGCTGACGGACGGCCCGCACGCCGGCCTCGTGTCCGACCATCTCGGGCGCGACGTGCGCCTCGCAGCCGCGCCGCGGGGCGGCGTCGTCTTCAACGCGCCCGTGACGCTCGTCGGCACCGCCTCGATCGAGCACCTCGCGCGGACCGCCGCTCACCCGGCCCTGGTCCGCGAGGCGGGGCGGTTCCGCGCCACGCTCGTGGTGGAGACCGACGAGCCGTTCGTCGAGGACACGTGGCTCGGCACGGAGGTCGCCGCCGGACAGGCACGCCTGCGCGTCGGCGGGCCGGTCCCGCGGTGCGCCGTGGTGGACAGCCATCCCGTGACGGGCGAGAAGGACGTCCGGCTGCTCAGGGCGATGACCGGGTCACGGCCGACCAACGCGGCGGGGGAGCCGATGCTCGGGATGTACGCCGCGTGCGTGGCGCCCGGCGCCGTGCCGGTCGGCTGAGCCGCGGTCGGCTGGGCAACGCCGGCCGACAGGCAAGGCGTAGGTCAGCCTCTCCTTACTGGAATCGTTCAAGAAAAGGGTGTTGAGTAGGTGCCGACCGACAGAGCCGACAGAGAGGAAGCTCCCATGACCCAGACGGCCAACCGGACCTCCGCGACCCACACCTCCCACCCTGCCTTCCAGGCCTCCGAGCGTCTCGCCGGACACCTGCAGCAGCTGCTCGTCGACCTGACCGACCTCCACATCCAGGGCAAGCAGGCCCACTGGAACGTGGTCGGCAAGAACTTCCGCGACCTCCACCTCGTCCTCGACGAGGTCGTCGAGGCCGCACGCGGGTTCTCCGACGACGTCGCCGAGCGCATGCGCGCCGTGTACGTCACCCCCGACGCCCGGGCGAAGTCCGTGGCGGCCCAGACCTCGCTGCCGGAGTTCCCCTCCGACGAGGTCAACACCGGCGACTGCGTCGACCTCATCGTCGCCGCGCTCTACGCCGTCGCGGGCACGGGTCGCCGCATCCACGACGAGGTGGACGCCGAGGACCCGACGTCCGCCGACATGATCCACGCGATCCTCGAGCGCCTCGAGCAGCTCGCGTGGATGATCGACGCGGAGAACCGCGTCGCCAACAGCAGCCTGCCCCGCTCCTGGAGCGAGTGAGCAGCGCAGCAACACGTCGGAGGGGGTCGGCTCGGTGAGCCGGCCCCCTCGGCACGTCCGGGTCAGCCGCAGGGCACCGAGCCCAGGCGGGCCAGTCCCTCGCGGTCGCCCGGCCCCAGCTCCACCTGGCCGGTGCTGTCAGCGAACATGAGCTCCAACGGCTCCTCGACGTGGTCGAGCCCGACCACGTGGGCCAGCTCGTGGAGCACGATCGCCTCCATCAGCCGCGGCACCTGGTCGACGGAGGCGTCGGTGAACACGTCGATGTCGAGCACGACGCCACCGGTCACGTAGTAGCGACGCCCGCGACCGCCCTCCTCCGAGGCCGCGCCACCGATGCCGGCGACCGCTCCCTCGAGCTGGGGGAACTCGACGTCGTCGGCCCAGCCGATGACGACCGGCTGGCTCCCGCCGAGCGGGACGAACGACCCGGTGAAGGGCCGGCGGTCCGTGTCGCCGTCGTCCTCGAAGGCCAGGCCGGTGGCCGCCGAGATCCGGCTGACGGCGCGGTCGACGAGCGCCCGCGCGCCCTCGGGCATCCCGGCCGGGTTGACGGCGTACGGCACCGGCGAGCACGGGTCCCAGGCGACCGGCTGGTCCGAGCCGCGCTGCGTGGCCGCGAAGGCGTACGCCCCCCGGGATGCCTCGATGGGCGGCGCCGGGAGGATGCGCTCGCCGCCGATGCCGACGAGGCGGCGCACGGAGCCCATCTGGGCGGAGGGGTGGAAGACGACGACCGCGGCCAGGAGCGCCGCGGTCACGACGAACGACAGCACGGTCGAGGTCGTCGGTCGGGGCACCCGACGAGTATCGCCCGGGACCCCTGAGGGACGGGGCGGAACCGGCTCAGCGCAGCAGTGCCGGGAGCAGGGCGTCGACCCGGCCGGTGAGCACCGCGAGCGCGTCCTCGCGGGCCTCGACGGGACCGGCCGCCCAGGCGAGCAGGATCTGGGCGAAGAGCCCGTCGAGCATGCCGTAGCAGGTGGAGGAGTCGACGGCGGGCTGCTGGTCGGCGAGCGTGGCGTAGCGGGAGACGACCCGCCAGATCATCGCCTCGAGCTGGCCGTCGATCTCGAGGACCACCTCCCGGAGCGCCGGCTCGAACATCGACTGGTTGCGCAGGTCGTACCAGAGCTGGTGCATCGGACCCTCCTCGCGGATGGTCTCGGCGAGCTTGGCGGCGAAGCGCGTCCGGAGCTCGTCGGCCGACGTCGAGGTCTCGACGATCTCGTCGTAGCGGGTCACGCAGCTGCGCTTGTAGTAGCGCACGCAGTAGGTGATGAGCTCCTGCTTGTCGGCGAAGTAGTAGTGCACGACGCCGTGCGAGAAGGGGGAGTGCTGGGCGATCTCGCGCAGCGAGGTCCGGGCGTAGCCCAGCTTGCCGAGCGTCACCAGCGCGGACTCCGCGAGCTGGTCGCGGCGGTTGTCGTGCTTGCTCACGCGCGCGGCCGCCGACGCCACGGGATCGGCGACGGAGGAGGCGGAGCGGGCGGCCATGCGGCTGATCCTACGCACACGGGCCGCGTCTTGACATGTGACCGAAGATTTCCTTGACACTTGTCAAGACACAGGAGCAGTGTGACGGCCATCACCCACCAGCCTCCTGAGGAGACCTCGATGAGCGGAACCGACCTGACCGGACGCGTCGCACTCGTGACGGGAGGCGCGCAGGGGCTGGGCGAGGGCATGGCCCGCGCGCTGGCCGCCGCCGGGGCCCGCGTGATGATCGCCGACGTCAACGAGGCGGGCTCGGAGACGGCCACGAGCCTGGGCGACGGACACGGGTTCGTGCACCTCGACGTGACCGACGAGGCCGGCTGGGAGGCGGCGACCAGCGCCTGCGTCGACCGGCTCGGCGGCCTCGACGTCCTGGTCAACAACGCGGGCATCGAGATCAGCAGCCTCATCACCGAGGTCGAGGTCGACGACATCCGCAGGATGCTCGAGGTCAACGTGCTCGGCACCACCCTCGGGCTCAAGCACGGCCTCCGCACGATGCGCCCGGACGGGGCCGCCGGCAAGGGCGGCACCATCATCAACATCTCCTCGGTGGCCGCGACCATCGCCTTCCCGGCGATCTCGGTCTACAGCGGCACCAAGTCGGCGGTCGACCGGCTCACCCGCGTCGCCGCGATGGAGTCCGGCAAGCTCGGCTACGGCGTACGCGTCAACTGCGTCTATCCCGGACTCGTGCCGACCGCGATGGGCGCGGGCCTCGCCGACGACATGGCGCGGCTCGGGCTCTACGGCAGCGCCGAGGAGGCGGTGGGCGCCGTCATCGAGCTCACGCCGTCCGGGCGCCTCGGCGAGGTGCAGGACATGGCGGACGCCGTCGTGTTCCTCGCCTCCGACGCGGCCCGCTTCATCAACGGCGCCGGCATCCCCGTCGACGGCGGGATGGGCATGTGACCAGCCCTCGTCCCCTCCGTCCGTCCGCCGTCCCCACCGCCCGAGAGGCACAGTCATGAGCGAGAAGAAGGTCGTCGTCTACGGAGCGTCCGGCTACACCGGTCGCCTGATCTGCGAGTACCTGCGCGAGCACCACGTCCCGTTCGTCGCGGCCGGGCGCAGCCAGGAGAAGCTCGAGTCCTCGCTGGCCCACAACGTCGCCGGCGTCGAGACCGCCGACTACGAGGTGAGGAAGGTCGAGCACGACGTCGAGAGCATCGCCGAGCTCCTCGACGGCGCCTCCGTCGTGCTCAACACGGTGGGTCCGTTCAGCACGCTCGGCCCCACCGTCGTCGAGGCGGCGCTGCGGGCGGGGGTGCACTACACCGACACCACCGGCGAGCAGGACTGGCTGATGGCGTGCGACGAGCAGTGGGGCGAGCGGTACGCCGAGGCCGGGCTGCTGCTGTCGCCCGGGATCGCGCAGATGTACACCACCGGCGAGATCGCCGCGCAGCTCTGCCTCGAGAAGCCGGGCCTGGACACCCTCGACATCGCCGTCTTCTGGGGCGGCTCCCCGACCATCGCCTCCACCGAGACGATCCTCGTCAACGCCGCCTCGTCGGCCGCGCACTACCTCGAGCAGAACGCGTACGTCCCCTTCGACCCCGCGCAGGGGCTGGTGCCGCTGGTCGTCCCCGGCCAGCACGAGCTCGCCCAGTCCCTGCCGTGGGGCGGCACGTCGCACCCGGTGTGGTTCCGCCGCGACCCGCGGGTGGCCACCTGCAAGGCGCAGGGAGGCGTCTTCAACGCGGCGCTGATGAACGGCGTGCCGCAGATCGTCGCCGGCGCGCTCGAGGCGACCAAGGACATGAACGCCGACGACCGCGCGGCCGCGCTGACCGCCACGGCGCGCCAGGTGATGGACCAGATGCCGCCGCGCGAGAACCCGCGGGTCAACAAGTCGCTCGACTCGGTGCACGCGTCGGGTCCGCTCGGCCGCGCGCACTGCGTCATCCACGGCAACTCCAACTACAAGCAGACCGGCCTCCTGCAGGCCTATGCCGCCTACGCGCTGCTGCAGCAGCCGCCGCGGCGGGTCGGCTTCGCCTCGGGCTGCCAGGCGTTCGGCCACCACGAGCTGCTCGGGGTGCTGCGCTCGTTCGGCCTGGTGTCCGCGCCCGTGCTCACCACGCAGGACTGAGCCGGCCCCATGCGGCTGCACGACTACCTCGACAAGGGCGCCAGCCTCGGCGCGGACCGCCCCTGCCTGACCACCGACGGCACCTCGTCGTCGTACGCCGAGGTGGTGGCGCTGTCGCACCGGGTCGCAGCCGCGCTGGTGGCCCGCGGTCTCGGCGACGGCGGCCGGGTCGCGATCCTCTCGGCCAACGACCCGGTGGCGTTCACCTGCGTCTTCGGGATCAGCCGCGCCGGCGGCGTGTGGTGCCCCATCAACCCGCGCAACGAGGCGGCGGAGAACCGGGAGCTGCTCGCGCTCTTCGACGCCGAGGTCGTCGTCTACGCATCCGGCTTCGCCCCGCTCGTCGCCGCGATCCGCGACGACCTGCCCGACGTGCACACGTGGGTCTGCCTCGACGCCCCGGACGCCGGCGCGCTCACGTGGCAGGCCTTCCTCGACCACGGCACGTCCACCGTCGTGGCCGACCGCCCCTTACTCCCCGGTGTCGACGGGCAATCAATGCTGGTCGGCACCGGGGGCACCACCGGTCGGCCGAAGGGTGTCATGCTGACGCCGACCAACCTGGAGACGATGACCGCGCTCACGCTGATGGGCTACCCGTTCGACGGGCGCCCGGTCTACCTCGCGCTGGCGCCGCTCACCCACGCGGCCGGCGTGCTGTGCTTCCCGGTGCTGGCGCTCGGCGGCGAGGTCGTCATCATGCGCACGCCCGACGTCGAGGGCTTCCTCCGGCTGGTGGAGGCCCACGGGGTCACCCACACGTTCCTGCCACCGACGCTGATCTACATGGTGCTCGGCAGCCCGTCGCTGGACTCGACGGACCTCAGCAGCCTGCAGTGCTTCTGGTACGGCGCCGCGCCGATGTCGGCCTCGCGGCTCGAGGAGGCGCTGGTGCGGATCGGGCCGGTCATGGCGCAGCTGTTCGGCCAGACCGAGGCGCCGATGATGATCTCGATGATGCCGCCGGCCGACCACTTCCGCGCCGACGGGACGATCGCCGTCGAGCGGCTCACCAGCGCCGGTCGTCCCGCGCCCCTCGTGACCGTCGCGATCCTCGACCCGTCCGACCGGCCGGTCGCGACCGGGGAGCGCGGCGAGATCTGCGCGCGGTCGTCGCTGGTGATGGCGGGCTACTGGAAGGACCCGGTCGAGACCGCGACCACGCTTCGCAACGGCTGGCTGCACACCGGCGACATCGGGTTCCTCGACGAGGAGGGCTTCCTCCACATCGTCGACCGCGCGAAGGACATGATCATCACCGGCGGGTTCAACGTGTACTCGACCGAGGTCGAGCAGGCGGTCCTCGCCCACGCCGCCGTCCAGGACTGCGCCGTCATCGGGCTGCCCGACGACAAGTGGGGCGAGCGCGTGGTGGTCGTCGTCCAGGCCCACCCGGGGGCGTCCGTGGACACCGACGAGCTGACCGCCTTCGTGAAGCAGCGGATCGGGTCGGTGAAGGCGCCCAAGGAGGTCCACGTCTGGTCCGACCTGCCCCGGTCGAAGGTGGGGAAGGTGTTGAAGACGGAGATCAAGCGGGAGCTGGTGGGGTGATCAGCTGAGCTCGCCGGGGTGGGTGAGCAGCCCGAGGTCGTCGGCGACCTGGGTCAGCTCCGGACCGAGCCGCGCGAGCAACGGGGCGCCTTCGGGCCGGTAGGGGATGGCCTCGACGAAGCCCAGCCCGATCAGGTCCTTCTCGGCCGGTTCCGCTCGCACGTACTCGACCTCCAGCCAGTCCACGACGTCTCCGACCGCTTGCGGCTGTGACGCGTACGTCGCCTGGGCCCACCGTGCGACGTCGGCGAGGAGCAGGTAGGGGAGCAGCTCCCCTTCCTGGTCTGCGAGGTGCTCGTCCATGAGTGGAGTCAGGCGTGGGAAGTCGTGCACAAGCCGGGTTGCCAGTTCCTGGGACGGTGTCATGACGCCAGCGCCTCTCGCAGTTCCGAGGCGAGCTTCTGCGCCAGGCTGCGGTCCGACGCAGGGGCATGAGGATTGTTCTGCAACCACTTCTCCAGTCCGCGCAGGGTTTCTTCGCCCTTGATGATGTGTCGCCGATTGTGCACCGTCTCGCCCGTCCGCAGCTCGTGACGAATTGCGTCCATCGTGGTTCCGTCCCCGGTGCGGCGTGGGTTGTCGACACCTTTGAAGAGCTGCTCGACGTAGTTGTTCAGCTTCGGGTCCTCGACGTCCGGCCGTCGGCGCCCGGTTTGCGGTCCCGCCCCAGCCAGCTGGTCGGGTGCTTCATGCTGCCGCGCTCACCTCGCGCCGGCACGCGGACGAACCTCTCGGCGCGTGACCTGATGACAACGAGCTCGTCGACGGCCCGGTCGAGGCGGGCGGCGGCCGTCGTCACGCCGGCGCTGAGCGCTGTGAGGAGGGCGTAGAAGCGAGGCGCCTGCGCGCGGACCCGCGCCGCCGCGGCGCCGAGTGCCGCCCCGCCGGCCAGGCCGCCGGTCAGGCCGGTGACGATCGCCGACACGGCCGCGCCCTCGACGATCATCTGGGCGATCTCCGCCAGCAGGGCTCGGGTGCGTTCCCGTGCGGCCTCGACCGCGTCGGCGTACTCCTCGCACGCAGTCGCCACGGACGACAGCTCCCAGGCGGTGTCGCCCACGAGTGATCCGAGGTCGGTCAGCGCGTCGACCGCGAGCGGCACCTCGGGGGAGCGTTGCAGCTCGACGAGCGCCACGGCGGCCTCGAGGTGGTCGACCAGCCCGGCGGTCGCCGCCGCGGCCCGTCGCCACTCGGCAGCCGCCGACCGCAGTCCGTCCACGTCGGCGGAGGGCCAGACGAAGCCCTCGACCTGGTCGAGGATCCAGGCGTCCACGGTGCCGAGGGAGGGTTCCTGGCCGCCGACGCCCGGGGGCAGCCGTGGCGGCTGCACCCGGACGTACGAGTCGGCCAGTCCGCCGCCGACGTAGGCAGCGGTGCGCACCCCGGCCGAGGCCGACTCCGCGGCCGCGTGCTCGGCGCTGGTCGCCTCGAGCAGGCGGCCGGCACCGATGAAGGCGTGGGTGAGGTCGGCGAGTGCGGCGAGCGACTCATGGGCACCCGAGTCGTACGCACGGGCGACGGTGGCGGACGTCGCGTCGTTGCCGGCCATGCCGCCGTGGTGGCCGAGGCGCACGGCGAGCGCCTGCGTGAGCACTGCCGCGGTCTGGTTGGCGGTTAGGCAGGCGTCCGCAGCCCGGGTGAACCCGCCGCACTCCACACTGATCTGCACCCCTCCACCTTGATGCGGTCGGCGGGCCCCCGCCATCCCTCTGTCGCAATCTGTGGAGAGGAACGGTTGCGACTCTATTCGAACACAGGTACGATGTGAGAAGCACGTCGATCCACCCGGTCCAGAGCGTCCGGCAGTCCCGGCTCCTCGAGGAGAAGGTCGGGCTGAGGGTCGGGACAGTCGTCCAGAGAACTCCGGTTGGTGCTCCGGAGACGCCACCTGGCTCACGGGCGACGAGCTGGCAGCCGAGCCGACATGCCTCACCGCCCACCCCGGAGACCGGGTGGAGTCCGTGGAGTGTGTCGAGGAGGTGACCCCGATGGAAGCAGTGAACGCCTACGTCGCGTGTGCCGACGACATCGCCGCGGCCATCAAGGGCGTCGCCCACCTCGAGCCGATGTTCCTCGCCACCGCTGACAAGGAAGCGGCGCTCCTGGCGCTCGCGGAGGCGCGGTCCCGCCTCGACGCCCTCGCGTTGCGGGTGCTGGCCGCATCCGACGATGTCGGGGAGGCGCACGGGCTCAAGGACGCTGCTGCCTGGCTCGCAGTGGAGAGCCGCTCGACCCGACGGGCGACGCGCGCCGACCTGGCGCTGGCGCGCGCACTCGAGCAGCACGGCGAGGTGGCCGACGCCCTGGCCTCGGGTGTGCTGCGCACGGAGCAGGCCCGATCGATCGTCGGCGCCGTCGACGCGCTGCCGCGCTCGGTCACCACGCAGACACGTGAGCTGGCCCGCGACACGATGCTCGGGCTGGCGGCGGCCCACCACGACGCCCACGACCTGCGCCAGATCGGCAAGCGGATCCTCGACGTCGTGGCGCCCGAGGTGGGGGAGTGCCACGAGGCGAGGCTGCTCGCTGAGGAGGAGGCCCGGGCGGCCGCTACCGTCGAGCTGTCGCTCGTCGACGACGGCGAGGGTCGGTGCCGTGGTCGGTTCACGGTGCCCTCCCACGTCGGCGCGATGCTCCGACGGCACCTGCTGGCGCTGGCCAACCCCGCCCGCCACACGCAGGAGGAGCTCACGGACGAGGGCGGCGCCTGGAAGCCCCTGGGCCGGCGACTCGGCGAGGCGTTCGTCGAGTACGTCGAGCGCTACCCCGTCGACCACACGCCGCAGACGGCCGGGGTCAACGCCACCGTGGTGGTCACCATGACGCTCGAGCAGCTTGCGGGCGAGCACGCGACGGCCCTCCTCGACGACGGCAGCCGGATGAGCGCCGGCGAGGCGCGTCGGCTGGCCTGCGAGGCAGGCATCATCCCGGCCGTCCTCGGCACGGCGTCGCAGCCCCTCGACCTCGGCCGTACGGCCCGCCTCTTCACCAAGGCGCAACGCGTCGCTCTCGGGCTACGCGATCACGGCTGCACCGCCCGCGGTTGCGACACCACGGCATCCGGCTGCCACGCCCACCACGACGCCCCGTGGTCGCGCCGGGGGCTGACGGACCTCACCAACGGACGGTTGCTCTGTCCCCGGCACCACCGGCTCGCGCACGACGCCCGCTACGAGATGGAGGTCCATGCGGACAACTCCGTGACCTACGTCAGACGCAGATAGGCCGACCGTGGCGGGAGGTGAACAACACGTCCCGAAATCCATGCGGCTGTCAGCGCGAGGTGATCCAATCTGGCGCGCCAGATCGTGCAGACCCAATTCACAGGAGTTGTCGTGCAGTCCCGAGGTCGCTCATCCATGCCCACCAGTCGCGCCCTGCCCCTGGGGGTGATCGTTGCCACGGTGACGATGGTCGCGAGCGTGCTGTCGCTGCCGGCGAACGCCGAGCCGTCCCTGGCGGGCAGCGTCATCCGTGTCGTCGACGGCGACACCATCGAGGCCGGTGTCGGGTCCGGAACCGAGCGAGTGCGGTTCCTCAACATCGACACGCCCGAGGTCGGCACCTGCATGGCAGACCGCGCGACGGCCTTCACCGAGCGACAGCTTCCTGCCGGGCGGGAGGTGCAGCTGCGGGTGGACCGGGATCGTCGCGATCCGTACGACCGCCTCCTCGCGCTGGTCAAGCCCACCGGTGGTGAGTGGCTGTCCGTCTCGCTGGCCGAGCGCGGACTCGGGTTCCCGCTCGCCATCGCCCCCAACACGCGCTACTACCCGAGGGTCGTGGCGGCGGCGTCCCGGGCCGAGCGGCAGGGCGTCGGGATGTTCGACCCGCGTCGCTCCTGCACCCCCGTGTCGCGTGCTCGTCGAGCCAGCACCCTGACCTCCGAGGCCCAGGCCATGCCGGTCCGGTCGAGGACGCAGTACCGAGCGGCGATGGGCAAGCTGGACAAGGCCGCCGCACTCCTCACGTTGGTGACGGCCGCCAGGTACGGCGCAACGGCGTCGTCCTGGTTCACCTCGTACGCCCGTGGCCTCCGTGTGCCGGCGCAGAAGCGGGTCCGCGCCGTGCGCGCCGCCAAGACCCGACAGTGGCACGCCGCCGCGAACGCCTCGAACAACGGCGGCAGCGGCACCAACGGCGGCAGCGGCAACAACGGCAGCACGTCGTCGAACAACTCGCACGACGGCTGGTGGCCTCCCGGAGTGCCACACAGCTACAACGGTCCGCGGTGCTACCAGCCCGGTGGTGTCGTCTGGTACCCCTGCTGACAGATCGGACCGTACGGCCGGGCGCGGGACTCAGGCCGTGACCTGCGCCCACCGGGCGAGGTTGGCGTCGACGGCCCGCGAGTAGTGCTCGTCGGCTGCCGTGGCGATCGCCGTCAGCGCGGCGAGGGCTGCCACCATGTCGGCGCGCCGGCCGCGCCAAGCGTCGTACGACGCTTCCTCCGCCGCGCTCGCCTGCCCGGACCACCCGGCCTGCAGCTGGTCGTGGGTCTGGTCGACGTCGTAGGCGAGGGCCAGGAGGCCGCGGTGGCAGGAGGCCAGCTCGCTCACGGCACGGCGCAGCTCGTCGAGGTCCACGTCGAAGGCGGTCACCCGAGCCGCCCGCCGAGGTCGGTCGCCCGGTCGGCGCCGTGGGACTCGGCCGTCTCGACGTCGCGGCGGGCGAGGTCGATGGCGCCGAGCAGTGCGGACAGCGAGTCGACGACCTCCGCGGCGGCGTCGTCCCACTCCCGCCACCGCGTGGCGAAATGGGTAGCGGCGTCGCCGCGCCAGGAGGCGAGGAGCGCGTCGACGGTGCGCTCGGCGGCGTGGCGCCGCTCGTCGAGCTCGGCCAGGCGCGCGGCGAGGCGGGGTGTGGCCGCGTCGTGCGCGGCGAGGTCGTAGGCGAGGCTTCCCGAGAGGATCACGTACCGACCCTGACCCGGGGCGGCGTGCCGGCGACACCCCCTCCGTGCGATCTGTGGAGAACGTCGTCGTCCCTCTCCACAGGTCTGGGTGGACGGGTTTCCGTCCGCCCGCGACGGGCAGAGGCTGGCCACGTTCGACGACGAGGAGTACCCATGCTCGACGCACTCGGCTTCACCGGCTCCGTCCGGGTCGCACCGCCGCTCAACCCGGCGGAGACCGGCTTCCTCCGCGCGCTCACGGACTCGGGACGCACGCTGCGCAGCACGCCGACGGGGCGGGGCAACGACGCCGTGCCGTTCGCCCGGCTCGCCTGGGTCGCCTGCCTGCGCGGGTGCTGCCTAGAGTGGGACGGGTCCGAGGCGACGCGGTGGATGGCGCCGTCCCTCGAGTTCCTCGTCGAGCACCTGCTGGCCCCGGGCGCCCTCGGCAAGGGCCGCCCGCGGTTCGAGGACTTCACCTTCGACCACGTCCTCGACGGGGCGGTGGTCGGTCGGTCGTACGACGACGCGGAGCCCTGGCTCGTGGAGGTCACGGGCAACCGGACGTCAGGTCGTACGCTGCGCGCGCCGTGCGGCGAGGAAGCCGACGAGGACGACGCGGACGCGTCGCCGTCCGCGATGCCGACGCTCGCCGCCAACGTCATCGCCTTCCGGCCGCGCCGCGCCTGAGGCGGCAGCGAGGGTGTTCAGCTCTGTCGCCGCGACGCCCTAGGGTGAGGCAACCCCACCTCGGAGGTACACGTGGACACCATGACGCCCGTCTACAGCTCGGGCACCCTGCTGCTGATCGCCGCGGCCGCCGTCGCCATCCTGCTCGTCCTCATCATCGTCCTCCGGATGCACGCGTTCATCGCGCTCGTCCTGGTCAGCTTCGGCACCGCGGTCGCGGCCGGCGTGCCGGTCGCCGAGGTGCCGGTGGTCGCCATAGCCGCGTTCAGCACCACGCTCGGGACGGTCGCGTTGCTGGTCGCGCTCGGCGTGATGATCGGCCGGCTGCTCGAGGCGACGGGCGGCGCCCAGGTCCTGGCCGACACGCTGATCAGCCGTTTCGGCGAGAAGCGCGCCCCGATGGCGCTGGGTGTCGCCGCCCTGCTGTTCGGCCTGCCGATCTTCTTCGACGCGGGCCTCGTGGTGTTCCTGCCGATCATCTTCGCCGTCGCCAAGCGCTTCGGCGGCTCCGTGCTGATGTACGCCCTCCCGGCCGCCGGAGCGTTCGCGGCCATGCACGCCATCGTTCCGCCTCACCCGGGACCGGTCACCGCCGCGACCGAGCTCGGCGCCAGCATCGGCCTGACGCTGCTCGTGGGCGTCGTGGTGGCCGTCGTCGCGTGGTTCGTGGGTGTCTACCTCGTGACCATCACGTGGCTGGGCAAGGTCCAGGTCCCGATCGACGACTCGGTGCTGACCGGTGGGCAGCAGGCCGACCACGACAACCCGCCGGCCTTCTGGCACGTGCTCGCGATCCTGCTGCTGCCGCTGGTGCTGATCGGCGCCAACACCATCCTGACCACGCTGCGCACCAACGGCTCGATCGCCGAGGAGGGCACCTTCGTCGACATCCTGGTCTTCGTCGGCCAGACGCCGGTCGCCCTGCTCATCGCGCTCCTCGTGGCGACCTACACGCTCGCCATCCGGCGATACTCCCGCGGCGAGATCGAGACGCTGCTCAACGACTCCCTCGGCCCTATCTGCGCGATCATCCTCATCACCGGCGCCGGCGGGATGTTCGGCGGCGTGCTGCGCTACAGCGGGATCGGCGAGGCGCTGTCGGACTCCCTCGCCGACCTCGGCCTGCCGCTGATCGTGTCGGCCTTCGTGATCGCGACGATCCTCCGCGTCGCCCAGGGCTCCGCGACCGTGGCGCTGACGACCACGGCAGGGCTCATCTCCGCCGGTGTCGCCGACGCCGACCCGTCGTCGCTGCAGCTGGTCGCGCTGGTCCTGGCGATCGCCGCGGGTGCCACTGTCCTCTCGCACGTCAACGACTCGGGCTTCTGGCTGGTCGGCCGGTTCTTCGGGATGGACGTGAAGACCACGCTGCGCACGTGGACGGTCATGGAGACCACGCTCGGTGTCTCGATCTTCGTGCTGGCCCTCGGCATCTGGGCCGTCGGATGACCAAGGACGCGTCGGCCGACGGTGGCGCGGACCGACCGCTGCACCTCGTCTTCATGGGCGTGTCCGGCTCGGGGAAGTCCACCGTCGCCCAGGCGGTCCGCGAGCGGCTGGGCTGGGAGTTCGCCGAGGGCGACGACTTCCACCCCCCGGCGAACGTCGCGAAGATGCGCGAGGGCCGGCCGCTCACCGACTCCGACCGCTGGGGCTGGCTCGAGTCGCTGGCCGACTGGACCGCGGAGCGCGACGGGCGTGGCGAGCCGACGATCATCACGTGCAGCGCCCTGCGCAAGGCCTACCGCGACGTGCTGCGCCGCGGCGGCGAGGCGACGTTCTTCGTGCACTGCACCGGCGACAAGCACATGTTCCTCGAGCGGATGAGCTCCCGCGACCACTTCATGCCGCCGAGCCTGCTCGAGTCGCAGCTCGACACCCTCGAGCCGCTCCAGCGCGACGAGCAGGGGATGGACGTCGATCCCGCTCTCCCGGTCGACCGGCTCGCGGCGCTGGTCCTGGCGCGGCTCGACCTGTCCGGCCGACCGGACTGACCCGGCCGACCGGACTGACCCGCCGACCGGCCTGACCCGCCGACCGACCTGACCCGCCGTCAGTTGAGGACGACGATCCCCGCGGTGAGGGCCGTCGCGAAGCACACCCACGCCAGGTAGGGCACCAGCAGCCACGCCGCCGCGCGCGAGCGGTGCCACGACCACGCGATCAGCAGCACGACGGCGGCCGCCAGCACGACGATCTCGACCAGCGCCACGGTGTAGAGGTCGGCGGCGAAGAACAGCGGCGTCCACGCGAGGTTGAGCAGCAGCTGCGCCACCCACAGCCACATGACCCGGTCCCAGCCGCCGGCGCGCCACAGCAGCCAGCCCGCGACGCCGATGCCGAGGTAGAGCACCGACCACACCGGCCCGAAGAGCCACGACGGCGGGGCGTACGGCGGCAGGTCGAGCGCGCGGTACGTCGCCTGCGAGCCGGCCGCCGCCAGCCCGCCGAGCCCCGCCACCGCGGTCACCGCGGCGAGGAACGGGATCAGCGTCCACCACTGACGGGCCGGCGGCACGAGGGGCATGTCCCGAGAGGTCATGCCTCCATCATGCCGACCGGCACCGACCGGCGCCGCGCTCGGAGCACCGCGTCGGCCAGGGCGATCTCCTCGCCGGTGTGCGGGTGCGCCTGCGTGCGGGGACGCGACTCGCAGACCTCGACCTCCCACTCGTCGTCGAGCGCCGGCAGCAGCTGCTCGGCGGTGAAGAGGTAGGAGTGGTGGCCGTGCCGCAACCCGGTGGCGAGGTCCTCGGGGTGGTGGCCCACCACGAGCAGCGTGCCGCCCGGGGCGACCGCCGAGCCGAGCCGGCGTACGAGGTCGGTGATCGCGCCGTCGGGGAGGTGGACGAAGTGGGAGGTGACCAGGTCCCAGGTCTCGCCGTCGGGCTCGAAGGTGCGTACGTCGACGCGGCGGGTGGTGATCCGCTCGCCGACGCCGGCCTCCCGGGCGTGCTCGGCCGTCCGGGCGAGCGCGGCATCCGCGAAGTCCACGGCCGTCACGTCCCAGCCCTGGGAGGCGAGCCAGATCGCGTCGCCGCCCTCGCCGCACCCGACCTCGAGCGCCCGACCCGGCGGCAGGCCGGTGACCTCGGCCACGAGCTGGGCGTTGGCCCGGCCGCTCCACACCTTGTCGCCGGAGTAGCGCTCCTCCCACGCGGGGCGCTCGAAGTGCTCGGCGCGCCGCTCGGCGACGGCCCGGGTGGCGTCCGCGGACGCGAGCTCGGCGTTGACGAAGGCGCCGACGCGCATGCCGTGGGCGGCCGAGGCCATCAGCGTCATCGAGATGTCGGTGGCGTTGCCGGCCGCGAAGACGCCCGGCACCACCGTGGCGCCGGTCGGCTCGACGGCGAGGACGGTCCCGAAGGGGACACCGTTCATCTCGAAGGGCTGCGGCTCGATGCCGAGCGGCGCGAGCCAGTCGGCCCGCACGTGGGGCTTGGAGGCCACCACGATGGCCTGCCGCTCGAGGACCGACCCGTCGGCCAGCCGCAGCCCGACGAGGGTGTCGCCGTCGGTCACGACCTCCTGCGGGGTGCCGTGCGCGACGCGGACGCCGATGGCGCCCATCTTCTCGAGCTCCTCGTCGGGCAGCTCGACGCCGTCGTGGACGACCAGCACCACGTCGTCGGACAGCTGGCGGAAGAGCAGGCCCTGGTGGCCGGCCATCGGCGAGGTGGCGAGGACCGCGATCGCCTTGTCGCGCACCTCCCAGCCGTGGCAGTAGGGGCAGTGCAGCACGTCGACGCCCCACCGCTCGGCGAGGCCGGGCACGTCGGGCAGCTCGTCCACCACCCCGCCGGTCACCAGCACGCGGCGTCCGCGGAAGCGCCGGCCGCCCTCGGTGGTGACGAGGAAGTCGTCGGCCGCGCCCGAGAGGCCGACGACGCGGTCGCGCACCACCTCGACGCCGTACGCCGCCACCTCGGCGCGGCCCGTCTCGAGCAGCTCCAGGGGAGGGACCCCCTCGCGCCCCAGGTAGTTGTGGGCGTGGTCGGCGGGTGCGTTGCGGGGCTCGCCCGCGTCGACGACCACCACCGACCGCCTGGAGCGGCCCAGGGCCATCGCACCACTCAGGCCGGCTGCGCCACCGCCGACCACCACCACGTCGTACATGTCCGTGCTCCTGCTGTCCGTGTTCTCGCTCATGTCGTCCATGGTGCGCAGGTGATCGCCACTATGACAAACATCCTTGCTGGATCGGCAAAGCGTGTGCACACTGGAGCGCATGGACGACGAAGGAGTGCTGCGCGGGGTCGGTCCCCGGTTGCGTCAGCTGCGGCTCGAGCGCGAGGCCACGCTGACCGACCTGGCCGAGGAGACCGGCATCTCGGTGAGCACCCTCTCCCGGCTCGAGGCGGGCCAGCGCAAGCCCACCCTCGAGCTGCTGCTGCCGCTCGCGCGCGCCCACCGCGTCGCGCTCGACGAGCTGGTGGACGCGCCGGAGACGGGGGACCCGCGGATCCGCTCGAAGCCGGTCGTGCGGCACGGCCGCACCTTCATCTCCCTGACCCGGCGGCCGGGCGGGCTGCAGTCCTTCAAGATGGTGCTGCCGGTCGACAACACCCCGCCGCCGACCCTGCAGACCCACGAGGGCTACGAGTGGCTCTACGTCCTCAGCGGCAAGGTGCGTCTGCTCCTCGGCAACCGCGACATCACCCTCGAGCCGGGCGAGGTCGTCGAGTTCGACACGCGCACGCCGCACTGGGTGGGCAACCCCGGGCCGACGCCGGCCGAGGTGCTGGCGATCTTCGGGCCCCAGGGTGAGCGGATGCACGTCCGCTCCTGAGGGGTGGTCCGCGGCTGGGGGCCGCGTGGCACCGTGGGCCCATGGCGATCCGCACCGGCACGACCGTGAAGTGGAAGTGGGGCCGCTCGTGGGCGGAGGGCAAGGTCACCGAGGTGCACCACGGCGACGTGTCCCGCACGACGAAGGGGGCGGAGATCACGCGCCACGGCAGCGACGACGACCCCGCCTACGTCATCGAGCAGGAGGACGGCACGGTCGTCCTCAAGCTGCAGAGCGAGGTCGAGCGGGCCTGACCACTCCACTTCGACGGACCCGACGCACCGGGCGCCGGCCATGACCACGCGATGGCTCTTCGGCGACCAGCTGGGCCCCCACTTCGCCGACGACCACCAGGGCCCGCTGCTGATGGTGGAGTCGATCGGCGTGCTGCGCCGGCGCCGGTTCCACCGCGCCAAGGCCCATCTGGTGCTGAGCGCGATGCGCCACCGGGCCGCCGAGGCGGGCGAGCGGATGACCTACGTGCAGGCGGACACCTACACCGAGGTGGTCGTGCAGCACCAGGATGCCGGTGACGTCGAGGTCCTGCACCCGACGTCGTACGCCGCGCTGGGGCTGGTCGAGCGGCTCGGCGTGACGGTGCTGCCGGCCCGCGGCTACGCGACGGCGCGCGAGGACTTCGAGCGCTGGGCCGAGGGGCGGGGGAGCAGGCGGCTCCTGATGGAGGACTTCTACCGGCGCGCCCGGCTGGCGCACGGCGTGCTGGTCGACGGCGGGGAGCCGGTCGGCGGCAGGTGGAACTTCGACCACGACAACCGGCTGCCACCGCCGAAGGGCGCCGAGACGCTCGGCGTCACCGACCCGTGGTGGCCGACCGAGGACGAGATCGACGCCGAGGTGCGCGAGGACCTCGACCGGTGGGAGCGCGACGGGACCGTCCGGACCATCGGCAGCGACGGCCCGCGCCTCTTCGCCGCCACCCGGGCGGAGGCGCTGGCCGCGCTGGAGCACTTCGTCGAGCACCGGCTGCCCGAGTTCGGTGCCTACGAGGACGCGATCCTCGAGGGCGACCCGTGGATGGCGCACAGCCTCATCAGCGCCTCGATGAACCTCGGCCTCCTCGACCCGCTCGAGGTCGTCGAGCGCGCCGAACAGGCGTACCGCAGCGGCGCGGCGCCCATCGCGAGCGTCGAGGGGTTCGTGCGGCAGGTGATCGGCTGGCGCGACTACGTGTGGCACACCTACTGGAACCAGGGCGACGACTACCGCCACGAGAACGCGCTCGGCGCGCGGCAGCGGCTGCCGCAGTGGTTCGCCGAGCTCGACGCGGACGCCACGGACGCGCGCTGCCTCTCGCACACGCTCGGTCGTCTCTCCGAGCACGGCTGGGTGCACCACATCCCGCGGCTGATGGTGCTGGGGTCGTACGCCCTGCAGCGCGGCTGGTCGCCGCAGCAGCTCACCGACTGGTTCCACCGGGCGTTCGTGGACGGCTACGACTGGGTGATGGTGGCCAACGTCGTCGGCATGTCGCAGCACGCCGACGGCGGGGTGATGATGACCAAGCCCTACACGTCGGGCGGTGCCTACATCAACAAGATGTCGGACCACTGCGGCTCCTGCCGCTTCGACCCCAAGGTCCGCGTCGGGGACGACGCCTGCCCCTTCACCGCCGGCTACTGGTGGTTCCTCGACCGGCACCGCGAGACGTTCGCCGGCAACCACCGGATGGGCCGCGCGCTGCAGGGCCTGGACCGGCTCAAGGACCTCCCGCTCCTCGTGGAGCAGGAGGAGCGGCGCGGCAACCGGGCACCCCGCGTCAGCGACCAGACGGACTAGCCCCGGCGCGCGGCCTTCTTGGCCTCGGCCTCGGCACGGCGCTCGACGAAGCGCGTCGCCTCGCCGTCGAGGGCGGCCACCGCGGCGGCGAGCTCGTCGCGGGCCTTCTCGCCGTCCTCGTCGAGGTGCTCGAGGTCCCACACGCCCCACTGCCGCAGCAGCGGCGTGACGATGTCGTCGTGGTGGATGCGCAGGTCGTAGATCCCGGCCTTGGCCATCTGCACCGCCTTGCGCGCGAAGCCGGGGATCACGCTGCCGGGCATCTGGAAGTCGACGACCTCCTCGGTGATCGCCCGCATCGTCTGGCTGGGCGCCACCTGCAGCGCGGCGGAGACGATGTTGCGGTAGAAGATCATGTGGAGGTTCTCGTCCTTCGCGACCCGGCTGAGCAGCTTCTCGGCGATCGGCTCCTCGGTGTAGCGGCCGGTGTTGCGGTGCGAGATGCGGGTGGCGAGCTCCTGGAACGAGACGTACGCGCACACGTTGAGCAGCGACTTGTCGAGCGCCTCGTAGCCCGTCTCCATCGTCTCCATCCGGGCCCGCTCGAGCTCGACGGGGTCGACGCCGCGGGTGACGAGCAGGTAGTCGCGGATGCAGAAGGCGTGCCGGCCCTCCTCGGCGGTCCACCGGTTGACCCAGGTGCCCCACGCGCTGTCGCGGCCGAAGGCGCGGTCGATCTCGCGGTGGTAGCTCGGCAGGTTGTCCTCGGTGAGCAGGTTGACCTCGAGCGCGGTCCGTGCGATCGGCGAGAGCTGCGACTGCGCGACCTCCCAGGGATCGCCGCCCAGGTCGGCGAAGTCGCGCCCCAGGCTCCACGGCACGTACTCGTGCGGCATCCACTCGTCCGCGAGCCCGAGGTGGCGGTTGAGGTTCTCCTCCACCGTCGGCTCGAGCTCGGCCATCAGCTGGGTGGTGTCGAGAGCGGCCATGGATCCATCTCCTCAGGTCGTGAGGAGCGGTGTCCTCGGGTCCCTGCCTACACCCGTGCGACCGGCCTGACCAGAGGGCCGTCCCATCCGGCAGCAAGCCTGAGGCGGAAGTGGTCCAGACGCCCTTACACCGGCGCCACCCCAGTTCTGCGAAAACGCCACGGAATGTCGCGCGACTCTTTAGGTTGAGTCTCGCTCCGGTCCCCCGACCGGGGCGGTTTCGTCGTCAGAGCCGCTCACCACACGCGAGGCACACATGACTCAGGATGCAGCCCGGCCCCGGAAGGGCGCTGGGAACACGGTCGCCGGTTGGCCACTGGGCCGCAAGATGGCCCTGGCCCTGGCGATCCCGCTGCTGCTCGCGGCGGTCCTCGGTGCGCTGCGCGTGGTCGGCGACTACACCGACTCGCGCCAGGCCGCCAGCAGCGCCAAGCAGGTCACCGTCATCGCCCCCGCGATCGACTACCTGACCGCCGCCGAGTCGGCGATGGTCGCGGCGCAGTCCGACGACGCGGCGAGCCAGGGCGACCTGATCGACGCCATCGACGACATCGCGACCACCTCCGAGGCGCTGGTGCAGTCGCGCGGCGAGGCCGACCTCAACGACCGCCAGTCCGAGCAGATCGACGCACTGCTCGACCTCAGCCAGGCGATGCGCGCCGAGGGTGCCGAGAACCTCGGCCCCGCCACCTGGATCGCCCTGGTCCGCCAGCTCGAGTCGAGCGTCTCCCAGCTCGTCACCAGCGTCAACGCCGCGCAGGAGACGCCCGAGCCCCGCCTCGAGCAGATCTCGCAGGCCATGAGCGGCCGGCTCTCCCTCGCCCTCCAGCAGGGCCTCATCGCCACCACGCTCGCGCAGTCCAGCTCGCAGGACCTCTTCTCGGAGATCGGTGTGGAGGCGGCCGCCATCGACCGTCTCGCCGGCTCCGTCGAGGGCTCGGACGAGCAGACCGCCCTGCTGCGTACGCAGAACACCCGCCACGCCGGGGAGATCCGCGACGACGCGGCCACCGACCTCGGCGGACGCGACGCGTACGCCCCCTACGACGAGATCACGTCCTCGCTGGTCAGCGGCGTGACCACCACCCTCGACGAGGCGGCCTCCGACGCTCAGCGCAACGCCCTCATCGGCGCGCTCTTCACGCTGCTCGCGCTCACCGCGGCCGTCCTGCTCGCCCTCTTCATCGCCCGCAGCCTCCTCGAGCCCATCGGCAAGGTCCGTGAGGGCGCGCTCGCCGTGGCCCGTCACCGGCTGCCCGACGCGGTCGCCCGGATCCGTGCCGGCCAGGAGCCGGAGCCGATCAAGACGATCGACGTCCACACCAACGAGGAGATCGGCCAGGTCGCGCGAGCGGTCGACGACCTCCACCGCCAGGCCATCCACCTCGCCTCGGGTGAGGCCCAGCTCCGCCAGACCGTGAACGCGATGTTCGTGACGCTGTCGCGCCGCTCCACCTCGCTGGTCAACCAGCAGCTCGCGCAGATCGAGCGCCTCGAGCACGACGAGGAGGACCCGAAGCGCCTGGAGTCGCTCTTCCGCCTCGACCACCTCGCCTCGCGGATGCGTCGTACGGCCGACTCGCTGCTGATCCTCGCCGACGCCCCGAACCGCGCGGCCGGCCAGTTCAGCCTCACCGTGGGCGAGGCCCTCCAGGCCGCGACCTCCGGCGTGCAGGACTACCAGCGCGTGCAGATCCTCTCGCACCTCAACACCCGGGTGGGCGACGAGGCCGCGGCCGACGTGGTCCACCTGCTCACCGAGCTGGTCGACAACGCCCTGACCTACTCCCCGCCCGTCGAGCCGGTCCGCCTCGCCGCCAAGCTCGGCCCCGACGGCGTCACCATCACGATCACCGACTCGGGCCTCGGCGTGCCGCAGGCCGAGCTGGAGCAGCTCAACAGCGACCTCCAGCACGGTGCCGAGGCAACGCCCGACACCGCCCGACGGATGGGCCTGTTCGTGGTCTCCCGCCTCGCCGAGCGCCACGACATCCAGGCCCGCCTGGCGCGCAACCCCGGTGGCGGCATGACGGCCACCGTGCTGCTCCCGCCGTCGGTGCTGCCCGACCTCCCGCAGGTCGCGGCTCCCGCCGCCCCGGCCGCCGCTGCCGCGACGACCCCGGAGGTCCTCGAGACCGCCTCGGTCGCCGCCCCCGCCGCCGCTGCCGAGTCCAAGCGCGAGTCCCGCTCTCGCTCCCGCGCCGAGAAGGCCGAGGCCAAGGCTGCGGAGCGCGCCGCCGCCGCCGAGGCGAAGGCCGCGAAGAGGGAGGCCGAGAAGGAGGCCGAGCTCGAGCCGCAGCCCGCTGCCGCCGCGGCCGCTGCTGCTCCTGCCGTCACCCCGGACCGGCCCTCCCTCGAGAGCCTGCTCCCGCGGCGCGAGCCCGGCGCCAACATGCCGCGCACCGGCGCCGAGGCGTTCCTGCCTCCGGAGACATCCGGGGCCACCGGTCCGCTCTTCGGCAAGCGCAGCGAGCCCGCCGCGCCCGCCGCCTCGACCCCGGCTGCCACGACCGATGCCGCCTCGACGGACGCCGCCGCCGACCTGACGCCCGACGTCGAGCCGGCCGAGCCGACCACGCCCGAGAAGGTCGCGCCGGTCGTCCCGATCACCGCCCTCGCCTCGCGCCAGCGCCAGGCCGTCGAGGAGGCCCGGGCCGCCGAGCCCGTCTCCGAGCCCGAGCCCGAGCAGGTCTCCGAGCCGGTGGTCGAGCCCGAGCCGGTCGCGGAGCAGGTGTCGGAGCCGACCCCGGTCGCCGAGGAGCCCGCCCGCGTCTCCGACCCGCTGTCCGACCCGCTCTCCGACCCCCTGCCCGTCGACGCCTTCGGCGACGACCGCCCGTCCGCCGAGGCAGAGGTCGAGCCCGAGCCCGAGCCGGTCACCGAGCCCGAGCCCGAGCCCGTCTCCTCCGGGGAGCCGGCCGCCGCGGATGACCTGCACGTCGACGCCAGTGACCCGCTGGGCCTGGGCACTCCTGCCCGCGAGCCCGAGCCGGTCCAGGCCGTCGCCGAGCCGGAGGCCGAGCCGGCCCAGCCGGTCCACGAGCCCGTGGTCGAGCCCGAGCCCGAGCCCGCCCCGGCGGCGTACGAGGCGCCGTTCCCGACGCCGTACGAGGCGCCCGCCGCGTTCGCCGGCGACTCGCTCAACGGTCACCTGAACGGTCACCGCAACGGTGAGCTGAACGGCCACGACGGGCTCAACGGCCACCTCGAGGCCCAGAACGGCAACGGCCTGCTCCACGACGGCGCCGAGCCGGCGCGCGTCAGTGGCGACTCGCCGATCTTCAAGTCGATGCGCTCGGGCTGGCTGACCGGTGAGGCCGGCGAGTTCCACGAGACCGAGGTCGACCGCGGCTGGGAGATCGCCGAGCAGGTCGCCGAGGAGTCCCCGGTCGTGGAGTCGACCGTCACCGGACTTCCGCGCCGCGCCCCCGGGGAGCGTCTCGTCCCCGGTAGCGTTACCCCGCCCACGGCAGCCAAGACGCGTGACCCCGAGGCCATCCGTCGCCGGCTCCAGGCACACACCGCGGGAGTCTCCCGTGGTCGACGAGCAGCCCAAAGTCCCCCTCAGCACACGGAAGCAGGCCCCGCATGACGTACGAATCCGCCGCCCCCGCCGCCAGCTCCGCTGGTGACGACCGCGACCTCGACTGGGTGATGTCGCGCTTCGTCGAGGAGGTCCCCGACGCCGCGCATGCCATCCTCGTCTCGGCCGACGGCCTCCTCATGGCCTCGAGCACCAGCATCCCCGGTGAGCGCGCCGAGCAGGTCGCCGCCGTCTCCTCCGGTCTCGCCAGCCTCGCGGTGGGAGCCGCGCGCCTGTTCGAGGGCGGGTCCGTCATGCAGACCATCGTGGAGATGGAGATGGGCTTCCTGATGCTCATGAGCGTCGGCGACGGCTCCAACCTCACGGTCCTCACGACCGAGGAGGCCGACATCGGCCAGGTGGGCTACGAGATGGCCCTGCTGGTCGACCGCGTGGGACGTACCGTCGAGGCCCAGGCCCGCGTCGGTACGGGCGGCTGAGCCGGCCCCGTGCGATGACGCCGCCTGTCGAGCCGGAGGACGAGGGCTACCGCCCACGCCTCATCCGCTCCTACACCATCACCGCTGGTCGGACGGCCACCAAGGTCGATCTGGCCATGGAGGCGACACTTCGTCTCCAGGCTGGTGCTGAGGCGCCCGTCCTCACCCCCTCTGCCGCGCAGGTTCTCGAGGTCTGCGACCGGCGATCCGTGGCCGAGGTGTCGGCTCTGACCAAGATGCCGATCGGCGTCACCCGGGTGCTGCTGGGTGACCTGATCGAGCAGGGCCTGGTCCGCATCCAGGCCACCATCACCGAGAAGACGTCGACAGATGAGCGACTCGAGCTCATCGAAAGGACCCTCCGTGGACTTCGAAACTACTAAGGCACAGCGAGCGGCTGCGTCGACGAAGATCGTCATTGCTGGCGGCTTCGGCGTCGGCAAGTCGACGCTCGTCGGCGCCGTCTCGGAGATCGATCCGCTGCGCACCGAGGCACTCGTCACCAACGAGTCCGAGGGCGTCGACGATCTCGCTGCCGTGCCCACCAAGGCGACCACCACGGTCGCGATGGACTTCGGCCGACTGACCCTGGCCGAGGACCTGGTCCTGTACCTCTTCGGTACGCCGGGCCAGCGACGGTTCTGGTTCATGTGGGACGACCTGTGCCGCGGCGCCATCGGCGCCATCGTGCTGGTCGACGTGGCGCGGCTCGACGAGTCGTTCTCGCCCCTGGACTACTTCGAGTCCAAGGGCATCCCCTTCATCGTGGCCGTCAACGAGTTCGACGGCGTGCCGCGCTACCCCGCCGAGGAGATCGCCGCCGCGCTGGCCCTGCCCGCCGACGTGCCGATCATCAGCCTCGACGCTCGCGACCGCGAGCAGGCCAAGGGTGCGCTCGTGAAGATCACCGAATACTCCCTCATGCGACTTCGTGAGTCGCTCACCGCGAATGCGAACTAGACCCATGGCCCAGCCGATCCGACGCTCCCGTCCCGCCCGCACCGCGGCAGCCGCCCTCTCCTCCGTGGCCCTCCTGGCCACGCTGGGCGCCTGCGGTGGTGCCGCCAGCGGCGAGTCCGCCGACGCGCTCACCGACGTCCAGCTCGCCTTCAACGGCGCGCTGACGGTGTGCACCGACAGCCCGTACGCCCCGTTCGTCTACGAGGAGAAGGGCAAGCTGGTCGGCTTCGACGTCGACCTCGGCAAGGAGATCGCCAAGGCGCTGAAGGTCGACGTCGACGTCCTCGACGTCGCCTTCGACGACATCACCTCGGGCGACTCGCTCAACAACGACGTGTGCGACGTGGCCATCTCGGCCATGACGATCACCGGCGAGCGGGCGCGCGTGCTCGACTTCTCCAGCCCTTACTTCGACGCCAGGCAGGCGCTCGTCGTGCCGCGTGGCTCGGGCCTGGACGAGATCTCCGAGCTCGGCGGTCAGCGGGTCGGCGTCCAGAAGGACACCACCGGCGAGACCTACGTGAGCGACTACGCCCCCGAGTCCACCAAGGTGACGGCCTACGACGACGCGGCGGCACTGCAGGCTGCGCTGGGCGCCGGTGAGCTCGACGCGGCGCTGCTCGACAACACCGTGTCCGGCGCGTTCGTCGCCGAGAACCCCAACCTGAAGCTGTCGCGGGAGTTCGAGACCGGTGAGCAGTACGGCATGGCGGTGAAGAAGGACGGCAACATCCCGCTCCTCCGCACGATCAACGGCACCCTCGCGGACCTCCGCGAGGACGGCACCTACGACGAGATCTACGACCAGTACTTCGGCTGATCGCGAGCCGCGACGCCGGCCGGGCTGCTGCCCGGTCGGCGTCGTCGGCATTTCGGGCGCGTACGACGTCAGGGCGCGATCGTCAGGAACAGGAACGACGCCAGCAGGACGAGGTGCACGCCGCCCTGGAGCGGCTTGGCCCGGCCGGGCACCACGGTGAGGATGGCGACCGCGGCGGTGAGCAGCAGCAGGACGCTCTGCAGCTGGTTGAGGCCGAGCGCCAGCGGACCGTCGAGCCAGATGCTGGCGACCGCGATGGCCGGGATCGTCAGCCCGATGGACGCCATCGCCGAGCCGAGCGCGAGGTTGAGGCTCACCTGGACACGGTTGCGGGCCGCAGCCCGCACCGCGGCGATCGTCTCGGGAGCGAGCACGAGCAGCGCGATCACGACACCGACGACCGCCTGCGGGAAGCCGAGCGCCGCGACCCCGGACTCGATGGCGGGGGACTCGATCTTCGCCAACCCGACGACCGCGACCAGCGACACGACCAGCAGGCCGAGGCTGACGAACGAGGCACGGTTGCTCGGCGGGTCGGCGTGGCCGTCGTCGTCGAGGTCGAGCCGCTCGTGCTCGAAGGAGTCCCCGCCGCCCGCCGAGGTCACCACGGGCGAGTGCTGGCCCTGGGTCACCGGCAGGAAGAAGTCGCGGTGCCGGATGGTCTGGGTGAACACGAACATCCCGTAGAGCGCCAGGGACGCGACCGCCGCGAACGCGAGCTGCGCACCGGTGAACTCCGGTCCCGGCTCCGACGTCGTGACGGACGGCACCACGAGGCACAGCACGGCCAGGGCGATCACCGTGCCGAGGGCGGCGCCCGTGCCCTCGGGGTTGAAGACGGCGAGGTGGTGCTTGAGCGCCCCCACGAGCAGCGAGATGCCGACGATGCCGTTGAGGGTGATCATCACCGCCGCGAAGACGGTGTCACGCGCCAGGCCGGATGCGTCCTTGTCGGCGGTCACCATCAGGGTGACGATCAGGCCGACCTCGATGATCGTGACCGCCACCGCGAGGACGAGCGAGCCGTAGGGCTCACCCACGCGGTGCGCCACCACCTCGGCGTGGTGGACCGCCGCGAGCACGGCAGCGACCAGCAGCACCGCCAGGGCGCCCAGCACGAGGCCCTTCGGGTGTGCGAGCCAGGCCGGCACCAGCGCCACGACGGCCAACACGGGGGCGAGGGTCGTCCAGGATGGCCGCTGCATGCCTTCACCCTAGGGGCGACGCCCCAGCAGGCACTCAGGTCTCAGGAGTGCTGAGCTTCTCCAGCCGCGCGCGCAGCAGCGGGACGCGGTGGCTGTTGCCCGCGAGGGTGACGTACTGCTCGCCGAAGATCGCCAGCAGGGCGTCGTCGAGGCGGCGTACGGCGCCGGCGGGGTAGCGGTAACCCATCCGCCGGATGACCGCGTCGGCGTCCACGGACGTCAGGAGGTCGGCGAGGTCGTCGACGGTGTCGATGCCGAGCTCGGTGAGCAGCCCGGCGATCCAGTCGTAGTGGTCGGTGTGCGACCAGCCCGCGTCGCTGTAGTGGCCGGCGAGGAAGGTGGCGAGGTCCTGGCCGACGATGTGGTCGGCCTCGGGCTCGGTCGTGCTGCCGGGCGCCGCCGCCTGGATGCGCTCGCGGATCGTGGCGAACTCGCGGTCGGCGAGCTCGATGAGCCCCGCGGCCAGCGTGAAGCGGCGGTCGAGGTCGGCGGCGGCGTCCTCCGGCACGTTGCCCTTGTAGCGGATGTCGTGCTCGAACTCCGCCCACGCGTGCTGCAGCACGGTCCGCACCTGGACGCTCGCGCGCTCGCCGGCCAGGGCGAGGTCGTCCGCCTCGTCGCCAGCGTCGTCCCCCGCGTCCTCCGCGTCGTGGTCGCCGTCGACCCGGACGAGCAGGTGGCGGCTGGCGTAGCCGAAGCGACCGGACCGCGCCGTCTCCTCACCCAGGTCGCGGTCGTCGAGGATGGTGAGCTGGTCGGCCAGCAGCTCGGCCACCGCGGCCACGTCGTTGTGGACGTAGGTGATGACGCGCACGCCGATCTGGTCGGTGATCTGCTCGAGCGGCTCGGGGTAGAGCGGCACCCCCGCCTCGGTGCGGTTGGCCTTGGCCGAGAACGACGCGACGCTCTTGGTCCGGCCGGTGACGCTCAGGTAGTCGATCCCCGCGTCGTCGAGCAGGGTGCGGATCAGGGTCACGTAGCCGGCCGTGGCCGCCGTCAGCTGCGGCTGGCGGGCGGCGTACGCGCGCACGGCCTCGCGCACCGGCTCGGTCTGGATACCGCTGGTCATGGCGCCAGCCTGCCAGTGGGACGGCTACGCCGTCGACGTCGCCACCGGCCGGAGCCGCGTCGCGCCTGGCGGGGGAGCGGTCCGGGGTTGGTTATCGTCCAAGCACCATGACCACCCTGACGTCGCCCTCGTCCCACCGCTCGAGCGGCCGGACCGCCGCCCTGCTCGCCGGCCTGGCCCTGGCCGCCGGGCTCACCGCCTGCGGGTCCGAGGGGGACGACACGGCCACCGACCCGGCCGGGTTGTCGAGCTCCCCGACGCCCTCGGAGACAGCCACGGAGACTCCCGCACAGACGGAGTCCCCGACCGACGAGCCGACCGAGAGCACCCCGACCGACGCGGGCGGCGGGGCCGCGGCCACGATCCCCGCCACCGGCTCGGCGGGGGTGACCGAGGCCTCGCTCGTGAGCGCCACGGAGGGCGGGGGCGCCACGTCGACGATGGCGTTCGCGCTGGACGGCGACCAAGCGGTGGCGGACTTCGTCACCGGGCTCGGGGCGGGGCTCCCCGACACCGTGGCCGCCACGGTGCGCGACCTCGCGCAGCAGACGCCGGACGCGACGCCCTACGGCGCGGTCGTCGCGGTCGGGTGCGAGGCGCCCACGGGCGTGACGATCGAGGCGGGCGAGGCCGGCTTCGAGGTCGTCCCGCAGCTGCCCAAGGCGACCGTCCAGTGCCTGGCGCCGGTGACGTACGTCGTGGTGTTCGCGGCGCCCGACGCCTGACGCGGGTCAGCCCGGCGGCGGCGGGACCGTCGGGGTGACGGTCGGGGTCGGCGTCGGCGTCGGGGTCGGCGTCGGGGTCGGCAGGATCGGCACGACGGGCGGCAGGGGCGCGTTGTAGAACACGCCGAAGCCGTTGGGCACCCGGCGCTCGCTGCCGTCGGACGGCTCGTTGACGACCGCCATCGCCCCGGTGCCGTTGCGGGTGTACATCGCGGAGGAGCCGCCGCCGTCGAGGTTGATGGCGTTCTCGGCGCCGAGGGCGGTCATGAAGTCGGCGAGCTCGACCATCGTGTAGCCGCGGCTCGCGGCGGAGCGACCGTCGACGACCAGGACGTGCAGGCGACGTCCGTCGGCGTCGATGCCGACCGCGGTGCGCGGGTGGGCGATCGTGTTGTTGATGACGGTGCGCACGCCGTTGACCAGCAGCGGCCGGTCACCGCTGATGGCGGCGGTCGGGCGGCCGCCCTCGATGCGCTGCGCGAGCGTCACGCGCTGGCGGGGCTTGAGCGTCTTGAGCTGCTTGGCGCCCCGGCCGACGCCGATCAGCACGCGGTCCTTCTTGCGGATCTTCTGGCCGAGGGAGAGCGTGGAGCGGTTCGACACCACGCGGTTCTTGCGCAGCACGACCTCGCGGACGTACTTCTTGCCGTCGGTGACGGTGTAGCCCTTGGTGCGGTTGAAGGCGTGGGTGAACACGCCGATCTGGCCCTGCGGCACCCGCGGGTGGTTGAAGCCGCTGACGACCCAGTCGCGCGCCTGGCGGATGGAGTACTGCACGCTCAGCGGGCTCACGTGGGGGCCCGACGCGTCGAACCACAGGCTGGAGTTGACCCCGGGGATCCACCCCTCGCGCGAGCCGGTGAGGACGCCGCCGTCCTCGACCGTAACGCCGAGCGGCGCGTCGGTCTGGCCGATGTCGAAGAAGTCGCCGTTGACCGCCGTCAGCGCGGAGCTCCACCGGCCCAGCTGGCTCACGGTGCGGCGGCTGGTGACGAAGCTGGGGGTGAGCGCGCCGAAGCTGATGTTGGCGGCGTCGAGGTTGACGGTGACGAGGTTCATCCGCACCTGGCCGATCGGCTGGCGACCGTCGATCTGGTCCCACTCGCGCAGCGTCACGCCGGGCGCGATCTCGTACGTCGCCTCGTTGGCGATCACCGGCGTGCGGCCACGCCGGCTGACCTCCGGGCCGACGACCAGGCCCGGCCTGCCGTCCGAGGTCTGGTTGCGGCCGCGGTAGCCGCTGGCCGCGCCGGACAGGCCGTCGCGGCCGGAGGCGGAGCCGCTGCGGCCGTCGTCGGCGACCGACGGGGTGCCGAGGCCCACGCCGAGACCGGCGACGAGGACGCCGGCGGTGGCGATCGTCAGGACACGGGTGCGGGCGGGGGCGGAGGGCACGGGGCGGCGCGCGAAGAGTGACACGCGATCCAGAGTAAAGGACGACGTGGGACTGGTGGGAAAATTGGGACGAGCGGTCCGCGGCGGGCGGTCGGGCGGCGTACGCCGGTCGCGGCCGGGTCACCGCTGGCAGCGGTCCCGAACGCCTAGGCTGCGCCTCGTGCCCGTCGAGCCCGTGCCTCCCGTGCCGGCGCTCCCGTGGAACACCTTCCACGCCGGGGACAACCTCGACGTGCTGCCGCGGCTCGAGCCCGGGTCCGTCGACGTCGTCTACACCGATCCGCCCTACAACACCGGCAACGACTTCGCCTACGCCGACCGCTTCCGCGACGGCTCGCACGCCGACCCGTACGCCGGCCGGCACGCCGCGTGGACCGCCATGATGCGCCCGCGCCTCCTCGCCGTCCGCGAGGTCCTCGCCCAGCACGGGGCCGTGTTCGTCAGCATCGACGACAATGAGGTGGCCCACCTCCGGCTGCTGATGGACGAGGTGTTCGGGGAGGCCAACTTCCTGGCGCAGGTCGTGGTCAGCCTCAACCCGAAGGGCCGCCAGCTCGGCCGCGGGTTCGCGACCAGCCACGAGTACGTCCTGGCGTACGCCCGGCACCTGCCGGCCTGTGCGGTGGACGCCAGCACGACCGAGTCGGTGGACGAGGCGGACTTCCCGCTCCGCACGGACGACGGCCGGCGGTTCCGCTACCTGCCGTTGCGCAACACCAACAAGAAGTTCAACCCGCTCACCGCGCCCACCCTCCACTTCGCGCTGCATGGTGACCCGGTGAGCGGCCGCGTGGCGACCGCCGAGTTCCCGGGCAGCCAGCCGCTGACCCCGGTCTTCGGCGACGGCCGGCCGGCCGTGTGGCGCTGGTCGCGACCCCGGGTCGACGAGCGGCCCGACGACCTCGAGTGCCGGGTGATCCGCGGCCGGGCCGGCGAGCGGGTCGACATCTTCCAGCGCGACTGGCTCGAGCGCGAGGGCGGCCGCCGCAAGAAGCTGCGCACCATCTGGCTCTCCGAGGAGATCGGCTCCACCGACACCGCCGTCGCCGAGCTCAAGGCCCTGGTCGGCCACGTCTTCGAGTCGCCCAAGCCGACCGGTCTCGTCCGCCGGATCCTCGCGACCCTGCCGGACGACGTCGTGGTCCTCGACCCGTTCGCGGGGAGCGGCACCACCGGGCACGCGGTGGCGCTGGCCAACCGCGCCGACGGCGGCACCCGCCGCTGCATCAGCATCAACTCCGCTGAGCCGACCCGACCGGGCTCCAACGCCCAGCTCGCCGGGCTGGCGACCGTCGCCGACATCACCGTCGCTCGGCTGGCGGCGGTCGCGGAGCAGGTGGGCGGGGGGCTGGAGATCGCCCCGGTGGTCGGGTAGCGGCGGGTGCTTCCTCCGCACCTACACCCCCGCCGCCCGCTCGAGCGCGACGAGCTCGTCGTCGAGGTACTGCAGCAGCACCTGCAGGTGCGGGACCGTGCGCCGGCAGCCGGTGAGCCCGAAGCACATCTTGCCGTCGTAGGAGGTGCAGGTGATGTTGAGCGCCATCCCGTTGATCGGGATGGACAGCGGATACATCCCGGTCAGCCGGGCACCGTTCCAGTAGTGGGTGGTGCGCGGGCCGGGGACGTTGCTGACGATGAGGTTGTAGGGCGGTCGGACGATGCCCTGCAGCCGCAGCACCGGGCCGAGGATGGCGGGCGCCTGGCCGAGCGCGCTCATCGCCAGGATCTGCGCCGGGGTCATCGCCGACAGCGCCTCCTTGCCGTCCTTCATCGACCGGTGGATCGCGGCGAGGCGGTCGGCCGGGTCGCCGAGGTGGGTGCCGAGCTGCACCATCACGGAGCCGACCGCGTTGCCGCCGTCGGTGGAGGCGAGCTGGGACTGCTTGGCGTTGAGCCCGACCGGGACCATCGACACCAACGTGGTGTCCGGCAGCGCGTCGAGCTCGGCGAGGTAGGTCCGCATCGCGCCGCTGACCATCGCCAGCACGACGTCGTTGATCGTGGTGCCGCTCGCCCGGCCGACGGCGCGCAGCCGCTCGATCGGCCAGTCCTGGGCGGCGAACCGGCGCGAGCCGGTGATGCTCTGGTTGAGGATCGTGCGCGGGGCGTAGAGCGACAGCGCGGAGGTCTCGTTGCGCACACCCCGGTTGAGCGTGCGCACCAGCGCGCCGGGCATCCCGGCGGCCTCGGTCGCGAGCGCGAGCGCCGTACGCACGGTGGCGGCCGAGACGTCCGACAGCGAGGCGCCGGCGGTGGCCGGCCGTTCGCGCGGCGGGCGCGGGCGCTGCGCCCAGGGGGCGGGCATGTCCCGCTCGTCGGGGTCGGTCGAGAGCACGCTGGCCAGCAGCCGCATCGCCGAAACGCCGTCGACGAGGGCGTGGTGGGTCTTGGTGTAGAGCGCGACCCTTCCGTCGCGCAGGCCCTCGATCACGGTGGCCTCCCACAGCGGGCGCTCCCAGGCCAGCCGCGAGCTGTGCAGGCGCGAGCACAGCTCCAGCAGCTCACGGACGCGGCCGGGCTTGGGCAGGGCGCTGTGGCGGACGTGGTGCTCGATGTCGAACTGCTCGTCGGGCTGCCAGACCAGCTGCCCGGCCGTGCGGACGGAGCGGTGCGGGTGCTTGAGGAAGAGGGGCGACACCTGCTCGACGGCGCGCATCTGCTCGTACATCTCGCGGGCGTAGCCGCGCCCGGCGCCCGCCGGCTTCTCGAAGAGCTGGAGGCCGCCGACGTGCATCGGCATGTTGCGGTTCTCGGCGAGCAGGAAGCCGGTCCCCGTCGGGTCGATCGGATCGAGCACTCGGTCCTCCTCTGCCCCTCACCCCGAGGTGGGGCGCCCGCGCATCCTCTCGCCCCGTGACGGGCGCCACAAGGGCGCGCCCCGACCGTACGTCGTTGTGCTGAAGGCGGCCGGGGGAGGCGGCTCAGTCGGTGAGCGAGTGGGCCAGCTCGTCAACCAGGGCGTCGACGACCGCGACCAGGTCGCCGCCGGACTCGTGCGCGACCGCGCGCTGGCGCTGGTAGGACGCCCCGCGGGTCGGGATGTCCGCGACGCTGCGCAGCTCGTCCTCGCAGCCCAGCCGCTTGGCGACCGGGGTCAGCCGCTCGAGCAGGTCGTCGAGGTCCTCGGTGACGAGCCGCTCGCGGTTGCGGTCGTCGACGATGACGATCGCCTCGAGGCCGTAGCGCGCGGCGCGCCACTTGTTCTCCTGGACCTGCCACGGCGGCATCGTCGGCAGCTCCTCGCCGGCGGCGAGCCGGGTGTCGAGGTCGACGACGAGGCAGTGCACGAGCGCGGTCAGGGCGGCCAGCTCGCGCAGGTCCGACATCCCGTCGCAGACGCGGTGCTCGAGGGTGCCCAGGTGCGGGGCCGGCCGCAGGTCCCACCGGACGTCGGACATCGAGTCGATGATGCCGGTGGTGGTCTGGTCGGAGATGCACTTCTCGAACTCGGCCCACGTGTCGAACGCGAACGGCAGTCCCGCCGTCGGCAGCTGCTGGAACATCAGCGCCCGGTTGGAGGCGTAGCCGGTGTCCTGGCCGGCCCAGATCGGCGAGCTCGCCGACAGGGCGAGGAGGTGGGGGTACGTCGTCAGCATCGACGCCAGGACCGGCATCACGCGGTCACGCTCGGGCATGCCGACGTGCACGTGGACTCCCCAGATGAGCATCTGGCGGCCCCACCACTGGGTGCGGTTGATGAGCTCGGCGTAGCGGTGGCCCTCGGTGAGCTGCTGGTGGGACCAGTCGGCGAACGGGTGCGAGCCGGCGCCGAGCAGGTCGACGCCGAGCTCGCCGGCGGCCGGTGCGACCACGGACAGCGTGTCGCGCAGGTCGGTCACGGCCTCCCCGACGGTGTCGCAGATGCCGGTCACCACCTCGATGGTGTTGCGCAGCAGCTCCTTGTGCAGGCGTTCGGGCTCGTCGAGCCGGCCGCCGGCCAGCTCGTGCAGGTCGGAGGCGACGCTCACGAGGTCGCGGCTGACCCGGTCGACGAGCGCGAGCTCCCACTCCACCCCGAGCGTCGGCCGCGCCGACGCGTGGAAGTCGATGCGCATGCCTCCACTCTAGGGAGCCTCGCCGCGGCGAGGCTCACCCCTCCGACGGCCCGACACCCGCCGGTGCCACCATGGCCCGGTGCGTGACGACGACGGGCCCTCCCACGAGGGGGGCAGCCAGCAGGAGGAGGCGCGCGCCGCCGCGGAGCGGGCCCGCGAGATCAACCTGACGATGGACCTGTGCCTGCGGATCGGCGAGATGCTGCTGTCCTCGGGCGCCGGTGCCGCCGACGTGACGGCCACCATGCGGTCCGTGGCCGACCACTTCGGCCTGCGCACGGCCGACATCGACGTCACCTTCATCTCGCTGTCGATGAGCCACCAGCGCTCGCCCGACGACGTACCGACGCTGATGATCCGCCACGTGACGCAGCGCGACATCGACTACGAGGACCTGACCGCGGTCGACCACCTCGTCCGCGACATCCTCACCGACCGCGCCGACCTCTACCTCGCCCGGTCCCGGATGGCGACGATCGTCTCCCTCGGCCACGCGTTCCCGCGCTGGGCGGTGACCATCGCGTGGGCCGTGATGGCGGCGGCGGTCGGCGTGTTCCTCGGCGGCGGCGCGGTGGTCGCCGTCGTCGCCGCGGTGGCCGCCGTCCTCATCGACCGGGTCCAGCTGGTGATGGCCCGTCGGCGGCTGCCGTTCTTCTACCTCCAGGTGGCAGGCGGGGCCATCGCGACCCTCCTCGCCGCCGCCGTCGCCGCCTCCCCGGTCGAGGTCGACCCCTCGGTCGTGGTGACGGCCAACATCATCCTGCTGCTCGCCGGCATCGGGCTGATGGGTGCAGTGCAGGACGCGCTCACCGGCTTCTACCTGACCGCGAGCGCGCGGCTGATCGAGGCGATGATGGCCACCGCGGGGATCATCGCGGGCGTCGCGCTCGGCATCTCCGTCGCCGAGGGACTCGGCCTCGAGCTGGGTCAGCTGGTGCCCGGCAAGGTCCGGGCCTCCGACCTCCCGGCCGTCCTCGGCGGGGCGGCCGTGTCGGCGGCCGCGTTCAGCGTCGCGTCGTACGCCCCTCGCCGGGCGGTGCTGCCCGTCGGGCTGACGACCGCGGCGGCCGCCCTCGTCTCGCAAGCGGTCACCGCGAGCGGCTTCGGGCGGGCGGCGGCGGCCGGCGCCGCCGCCTTCTTCATCGGACTCGTCGCCTACGCCGTCGCCGGCCGCGTGCGGGTGCCGCCGCTGGTGGTCGCCGTGCCGGCGATCGTGCCGTTCCTGCCGGGACTCTCGATCTACCGCGGCCTGACGTTCCTGGCCGACGGCGGCTACTTCGTCTCGCAGGGCATCTTCGCGCTGATGACCGCGATCACGGTCGCGATCGCGCTGGCCTCCGGCGTCATCCTGGGCGAGTACGTCGCCCAGCCGCTCAAGCGCGAGGCGCGTCGGCTGGAGAACCGGCTCGCCGGGCCCCGCCTGGTCGGGCCCTACCGCGCCATGACCCGCGCCGAGCGGCGGGCGCTCAGGCGATCGACAGACGAGTGAGCTCGGCCAGCCAGCGCAGGTGCGCGCCGTCGTACGGGGGCAGGCCGGCGCTGACCGCCGCGACCAGCTCGTCGCTGCTGGCCTGCGCCGCGGCGACGACGTCGGAGGGATAGCCGAGCGACACCTGGTGCTCGGCGAACTCGTCCTCGTCGTCGACGAAGATCTCGCCCGGCGCGCGGCCGGCGTAGACGGGCTGGCCGTCGACCCCGGAGGGGAGCGGGTCGGAGAGCCGGATGACGTCGAGGTCGAGGTCGACGGCCCGGAGCACGTCGCCGTCCCAGACGGGCGGGGTGGTGACGTCGACGTAGAGGTCGCACCAGATGCCCGGCGCCTGGAACGTCGCGAGGTACCAGGCGTCCGCCCGCACAAGCGTCACCGCGTCGACCGCGGCGCGGAACTCGTGGCCCGGGCGCCGGTTGTGCGTGCCCCGCGGGAAGCCGATCCACTCGCCGTGCTCGTCCGAGCCGAGGTGGACCCCGTCGAACCGCCAGTGCGGGCGGTCGCCCCACTTGGTCATCTCGCAGCGGATCGGGGTCCCGGGGGCGTGGCTGCTCACGTCCCGACCCTAGGTGACCGGGCACGAAGTGCCCGGTGAGGGCTCAGCGCAGGGGCATGCGGGAGGTCACCCGGGCCACCACGTCCTGGTAGCGCGAGCCCGCGAGCTTGGCGAAGTGGTGGATGAGGTGGGCGTCGAGGCCGACGAGGACCCGCGCCTTCCCGGCCAGCGCGCCGTCGAGGATGATCTCGGCCGCCCGGTCGGGGGTCATCTTGGCGAGCTTCTTGTCGAAGAGGTCGTCGATGGACGCGCCGTCGAGGCCGGCGGCCTTGCGCCCGTTGCGGCTGATCCCGGTGCGGATGCCGCCGGGGTGCACGCAGGTGACGGTGACCGGGTGGCCGGCCACCAGCATCTCCTCGCGCAGCGCCTCGGTGAGCCCGCGGACGGCGTACTTGGTGGCGTTGTAGGCCGACTGGCCGGGCACGGAGACGAGCCCGAAGAGCGAGGAGATGTTGACCAGCGCGCCGTTGCCGCTGGCGATGAGGTGGGGCAGGAACTCCTTGGAGCCGTGGACGACGCCGTGGAAGTTCACACCGAGGATCCAGTCGAGGTCCTCGTAGGCGAGGTCGGTGAAGTCCCCGGTGAGGGTGACGCCGGCGTTGTTGACCACCAGGTTCACCCGACCGAACTCCTCGACCACCCCGGCCGCCCAGTCCTGCACGGCGGCGCGGTCGGAGACGTCGACCGCGTCGTGGCGCACCTTGGTGGCGCCGGCCTGCTCGGCCAGCCGCACCGTCTCGCCGAGGCCGTCGACGTTCCAGTCGGACAGCGCGAGCAGGGCGCCGCCGCGAGCGGCCTGCGTGGCCAGCGCGCGGCCGATGCCGGAGCCGGCTCCGGTGATGACGACGACCTTGTCGGTGAGGGTGGTCAGGCTCATGCCGGCAACTGTAACTCGGGGTTACCCGCCCGGGGAGGGGAGCCGGACGGTCAGGGTCGTGCCACCTGGCCGGCTGGACAGCGCGACCGAGCCGCCGTGCGAGGCGACGATCGCCTCGACCAACGACAGCCCGAGCCCGGCCCCGCCGTCGCGGTGGCGTGCGGCGTCGCCCCGGACGAACCGCTCGAAGGCGCGCGGCGCGAGGTCCGGCGGGAACCCCGGGCCGTCGTCGTGGACGGTGAAGCCCGCGGCCGTGCCGGTCACGGTGACCGTGCTGCCGGGAGGGGTGTACTTGCGGGCGTTGGTCAGCAGGTTGCTCACCACCTGGTGCAGCCGCGCCCCGTCACCCACCACCGTGAGCGGCGCGTCGGGCAGGACCAGCCGCCAGGAGCGCTCCGGGTCCACCACGCGCGCGTCGTCGACCGCCTCGAGCAGCAGCCGGGACAGGTCGACCGGCTCGCGGGCCAGGGGCCGGCCGGCGTCGAGCCTGGCGAGGAGGAGCAGGTCCTCGACGAGGGCCGTCATCCGCGCCGACTCGGTCTCGACCTTGGCCAGTGCGGTGCCGGTGGCCTCGGGCCGGCGGCGGGCCAGCTCGGTGTAGCCCGCGATCGTCGCCAGCGGCGTACGCAGCTCGTGCGAGGCGTCGGCGACGAACTGCCGGACCTGCTGCTCGCTGCGGTGGCGCTGGCCCAGCGCCGCCTCGACGTGGTCGAGCATCGTGTTGAGCGCGGCCCCGACCTGGCCGATCTCGGTCCGCTCGTCGGTGAGCCGCTCGGGCACCCGGTCGGCCATGTCGATCTCCCCGGAGGCCAGCGGGAGCTCGGCGACCCGGTGGGCGGTGGCCGAGACCTCGCGCAGCGGCGCGAGCTGGCGGCGTACGACGACCGTGCCGGCGACGGCGGCGGCGGCGACGCCCAGGAGGGTGGCCAGCAGCTCGAACCGGACCAGGTCGGAGATCGTCCGCGAGACGTCCGCCGTGGGCAGCCCGACGACCACCCAGCCGCCCTCGCCCTCGTGGCACACCACGCGGTAGCTGCCCAGCTCGGGGATGCGGACGGTGGCCGGCTCGTACTCGGCGTAGGGCATGTCGTCGTGGAGGGACTCCAGCTGGCGCTCGGACAGCGGCTCGGCGACGCCGTAGCTCTCCCCGTCGCCCTCCGACCGCACGGCGCCGGTGAGCTCGCCCTCCTCGGGCACCACGGCGACCAGGGCGCCCTCGTCCTGGCGCAGGATGTCGCGGAAGGGGTCGAAGCCGTCGCCGTCACCGTCCGGCCCGCCGTCGTCGCCCGGCCCACCGCGCGGTGCATTGACCGTCCGCACGAGCGACTCGGTCGCCTGGGCGTCGAGCTGGGCGTCGAGGTTGCGCTTCATCGCCAGCGTGGTGGCGGTGCCGATGAGGAGCGCCGTCACCGCGACCAGCAGCACCGCCACGGCGACGAGCCGGGCGGTGAGGGTGCGGGGCATCGTGGCGGAGAGCCTCACGGGCCCGCCCGGGCGGCCGGCTTGAGGACGTAGCCCGCGCCTCGCATGGTGTGGATCATCGGCTCGCGGCCGGCGTCGACCTTCTTGCGGAGGTAGGAGATGTAGAGCTCCACGACGTTGGCCTGGCCACCGAAGTCGTACTGCCAGACCCGGTCGAGGATCTGCGCCTTGCTCAGCACCCGGCGGGGGTTGCGCATGAGGAACCGCAGCAGCTCGAACTCGGTCGCCGTCAGGGCGAGCTCGTCGCCGCCGCGGTGCACCTCGTGGCTGTCCTCGTCAAGGGTGAGGTCGCCGACGGCGAGCAGGTTGCCGGCCTCGGCCTGCGCGGCGGTGCCGCCCCGGCGGATGAGGCCGCGCAGCCGGGCGACCACCTCCTCCAGCGAGAACGGCTTGGTGACGTAGTCGTCGCCACCGGCGGTGAGGCCCGCGATGCGGTCCTCGACCGCGTCCTTGGCGGTGAGGAACAGGACGGGCACGTCGCTGCCGTCGGCCCGCATCCGCCGCAGCACCTCGAGGCCGTCGAAGTCGGGCAGCATGATGTCGAGCACCACCGCGTCGGGCCGGAAGTCGCGCGCGGTCGAGACGGCGTCGGTGCCGGTGTGGGCCATCGCGAGGTCCCAGCCCTCGTAGCGCAGCGCCATCGCGAGCAGCTCGGCGATGTTGACCTCGTCGTCGACGACGAGCACCCGCACCGGCGAGCCGTCGGGTCGGGTGAGCTGCTGCACGGACAGCATCCTGCCGCCCGTTCCTGTGCGGTTGCTGTGAGGCGCCTGTCGCCTAGTCCGCGGCGGAGGCCTGGTTGAGCCGCGCGGCCTGCCGGGTGAGGTGCGTGCGCTCGGGGACGTTCGTCGCCAGCCCCGCGGCCTCGGCGTAGAGCCGGGCGGCCGTCGCGAGGTCGCCGGCCCTCTCGTGCAGGTACGCCGACGCGGCGCGGTGCCGCGGCACGTCCGGGTCGACCTCGGCCAGGGCGGCGAGGCCCGCGCGGGGCCCGTCGGCCTCGCCGACGGCCACCGCCCGGTTGAGCCGGACGACCGGGCTCCCGGTCAGCGCGAGCAGCTCGTCGTACCACTGCACGACCTGCACCCAGTCGGTCTCGGCCGTGGTCGGGGCGTCCGCGTGCAGGGCGGCGATGGCCGCCTGCAGCTGGTACTCGCCGCGCCGCTGCCGCGACAGGGCCGACTGCAGCACCGTCACGCCCTCCTCGACCAGGGTGGTGTCCCACAGGCCGCGGTCCTGCTCGGCCAGCGGCACGAGGGTCCCGTCGGCGCGGGTGCGTGCCGGGCGCCGGGCATGGTGCAGCAGCATCAGCGCGAGCAGGCCGTCGGTCTCGGGGTCCTCGCCGTGCGGGCCGGCGAGCTCGACGAGCTGCCGGGTGAGCCGGATCGCCTCGGCGGCGAGGTCCACGTCGCCGGAGTAGCCCTCGTTGAAGACGAGGTAGAGCACGCGCCGCACGGTCGCGAGGTCGCCGGGCCGGTCGAACGACTCGCCCGACACCGTCCGCTTCGCGCGGCTGATGCGCTGCGCCATCGTGGCCTCGGGGACCAGGTAGGCCTCCGCGACCTGCCGCGTCGTCAGCCCCGCGACCGCCCGCAGCGTGAGCGCGACCGCCGAGGCCGGCGTGAGGGCAGGGTGGGCGCAGAGGAAGAACACGTGCAGCGTGTCGTCGGCGTCCTCGGTGGGTCCCGGTCCGGGACGCCCGTCCACGACGACCTCACGCCGCTGGCGAGCGGACTCGGAGCGCACGGCGTCGAGGAACCGCCGCCACGCCACCGTGACCAGCCAGCCCTTGAGGTCCCGCGGCCCGGCCGTGGCACCGGCTCCGTCGTCCCCGCCGTCCCCGCCGGCTCCGTCGTCCCCGCGCCCGAAGGTGCGCCACGCCTCGACCAGGGCCTCCTGGACGGCGTCCTCAGCCGCCGCGAAGTCGGCTCCGCGGCGGACGAGGACACCGATCACCGCGGGCACGAGCGGCCGCAGCGTCGCCTCGTCGAAGGCAACCATGGCGGGAGGGTCCTCGGCGCGGTCAGTCGCCGGTGGCCGTGGGTGAGCCGTAGAAGGGCCGGACCTCGAGCCACTCGTGGATCGGCTTGCCGTCCTTGCCGGGCGCGAGGGACAGCTCGCCGGCGAGCTCGACGGCACGGTCCCAGCCGTCGACGTCGATGACGAACCAGCCGGCGATGAGGTCCTTGGTCTCGGCGAAGGGACCGTCGGTGACCGGCGGCTTGCCGGGGCCCTCGCTCCGGACCCACGCGCCCTCGGGGGCGAGCGCCTGGCCGTCGACGTACTCGCCGTTCTCCTCGAGGTGCTTGGCGAAGTCGTCCATGAACGTCATGTGCGCGTCGACCTCCTCGGGGGCCCACTGGTCCATCGGGACGTCGTTACCGGCGGCGGGGGCGCCGCGGTAGTGCTTGAGCAGCAGGTATCGGGGCATCTCGGTTCTCCTTGTCCGTCGCGGCCCATTGTGGCCGCGTCCACCCCGGGGACGGAGCCGTCGGCGGGTCCTCGACATGGCCCGCGAGATCTCCGGAGGCTCCTCACGGGCCCGGCACAGGTGCCGCACAGCAACCGGCGGGAGGCTCGGTGCCATGAGCGACGACCGCAACGACGAGACCCAGCCCGTACGCCCCGAGGGAGCGGCACCCCTCCGCACGCCCCCCGACCCGGCCGCGCCCGCACCCACGCCGGCGGCGACCGAGGCGCACGCCACCGACCCGGTGACCCGCCGCGGCTTCCGCGAGCGGCTGGGCCGCCTGCGTCGGACCGAGGGCGGCGACCGGTCCTACGGGTTGGCCGCGCTCATCGCGTCGGCGCTGGCGGGCATCATCGTCGGCGGCCTCGGCTTCGCGGCCGTGCACGCCATCGGCGACGACGGCGGCCGGGACCGTGGCGGCTGGATGCAGCAGCGCGAGGCGGACGACCGGGGTCCCGGCCGCGGTGGCATGCCCGGCGGCCCGCGCGGCGTACCGGGTCAGCTCCCCCCGACCACGCCCCCGGAGGACGAGGGCTCGACCTCCTGAGCAAACCCGGTTGCTGCCGTGGGCGAGAATGGCGCCCGTTGTGAAGATCATCTATCCGCCCGAGCTCCCGGTCTCCGCTCGGCGCGACGACATCGCCGCGGCGATCCGCGACCACCAGGTCGTGATCGTCGCGGGCGAGACCGGCTCGGGGAAGACCACCCAGCTGCCCAAGATCTGCCTGGAGCTGGGCCGCGGCGCCGGCGCGGCGGGCGGCGGCAAGCTGATCGGGCACACCCAGCCCCGCCGGATCGCGGCGCGGTCGGTGGCCGAGCGGATCGCCGACGAGCTCGGCACCGAGCTCGGCGACGTCGTCGGCTACCAGGTGCGCTTCACCGACCGGACCAGCCGCGCCAGCCGGGTCAAGCTGATGACCGACGGCATCCTGCTCGCCGAGCTGCAGCGCGACCGCGACCTCCGCAAGTACGACACGATCATCATCGACGAGGCCCATGAGCGGAGCCTCAACATCGACTTCCTCCTGGGCTACCTCAAGCGGCTGCTGCCGCGCCGCCCGGACCTCAAGGTCGTCATCACCAGCGCCACCATCGACGTCGACCGCTTCGCCGCGCACTTCGACGCCCCGGTCGTCGAGGTGTCGGGTCGTACGTTCCCGGTCGAGGTCCGCTACCGACCGCTCCTCGAGCTGCCCGAGTCCGACGAGGAGGGCGAGGCCGTCCAGCGCGACCAGACCGAGGCGATCCTCGACGCCGTGCGCGAGCTCTCAGCGGAGGGCCCGGGTGACGTCCTGGTCTTCCTGCCCGGCGAGCGCGAGATCCGCGACACCGCCGATGCGTTCGACGCCCTCGGGAGCGACCGGCTCGAGATCGTGCCGCTCTACTCGCGGCTCAGTGCGGCCGACCAGCACAAGGTCTTCTCCAGCCACTCCTCGGTCGTACGTCGCGTCGTGCTGGCCACCAACGTCGCCGAGACGTCGCTGACCGTCCCCGGCATCCGCTACGTCGTCGACACCGGCGTCGCGCGGATCAGCCGCTACTCCGTGCGCACCAAGGTGCAACGGCTGCCGATCGAGCCGATCAGCCAGGCCTCGGCCAACCAGCGCTCCGGGCGGTGCGGCCGCGTCGCGGAGGGCATCGCCATCCGGCTCTACTCCGAGGAGGACTTCGAGGCCCGCCCGGAGTTCACCGACCCCGAGATCCTGCGCACCAACCTCGCCAGCGTCATCCTCCAGATGGCCTCGCTGCGGCTCGGCGACATCGCCCGGTTCCCGTTCGTGGAGCCCCCCGACCGGCGCAACATCAAGGCCGGCACCGACCTGCTCGAGGAGCTCGGTGCCCTCACGACCGAGGCCGAGCGACAGCGTCAGGGGGAGCGGTCGTCCGGGCGACCGCCGGCCACGACGTCCCGGCCGGGCGTACGCCTGACCGCCGTCGGCAAGCGGCTGGCCCGGCTGCCCATCGACCCCCGGCTGGGCCGGATGATCCTCGAGGCCGAGCGGCTCGGCTGCCTGCGCGACGTCCTGGTCATCGCCGCCGCGCTGTCCATCCAGGACCCGCGCGAGCGCCCGGAGGAGCAGCGGGCGCAGGCCGACCAGCTGCACGCGCGCTTCAAGCACGAGTCGAGCGACTTCCTCACCTGGCTCAACCTGTGGCGCCACGTCAAGCAGCAGCAGCGCGAGCTCTCCTCCAGCGCCTTCCGCCGCATGTGCAGGCGCGAGTTCCTCAACTACCTGCGGATCCGCGAGTGGCAGGACTACGAGTCCCAGCTGCGCCAGGTGGCGAAGGAGATGGGCCTCGATGCACGCGGCTCGTCCCTCACCGCGCACTCGACCACCGAGAACGGCGTGGCCGGCGGAGCACCGTACGACGAGGACGGCATCCACCAGGCCCTGCTCTCCGGGCTCCTCAGCCACGTGGGGGCGCTGGAGGAGCGCGAGAAGGCGCGGCCCGGCGAGCGCCGGCCGATGCGGGAGTACGTCGGCGCGCGCAACGCCCGCTTCGCGATCTTCCCCGGCAGCGTGCTCAAGAGCCGCAATCCCGACTTCGTGATGAGTGCCGAGCTCGTCGAGACCTCGCGGCTCTGGGCCCGGCAGAACGCCGCCATCAAGCCCGAGTGGGCCGAGCGGCTGGGCGCCCACCTGGTCAAGCGGACCTACTCCGAGCCGCACTGGTCCCGCAAGCGGGCGTCGGTGATGGCGCGCGAGCGGGTGACGCTCTACGGCGTGCCGCTGGTCGCGGACCGGCTGGTGTCCTACGGCAAGGTCGACCCGCCGCTGGCCCGCGAGCTGTTCATCCGCCACGCCCTGGTGCAGGGGGAGTGGGACTCGAGGCACCGGTTCCTGGCCGAGAACGCGCGACTCCTCGAGGAGGCCGAGGAGCTCGAGCACCGCGCCCGGCGTCGCGACATCGTCGTCGACGAGCACACCCTGTTCGAGTTCTACGACGCCCGCGTCGGCGAGGACGTGGTGAGCGGGCAGCACTTCGACCAGTGGTGGAAGCGGGCGCGCCAGAAGAAGCCCGACCTGCTCACCTTCGACCCGGCGATGCTCACCCACGACACCGCCGGGCAGGTGCGCGCCCACGACTTCCCCACCGAGTGGCACGACAGCGACGAGGCAGGGCTGACCTTCCCGATCAGCTACCACTTCGAGCCGGGCGCCGCGGACGACGGCATCACCATCGACGTGCCCGTCGCCACCCTCAACCGGGTCGAGGCCGACGACTTCTCCTGGCTGGTCCCCGGCCTCCGCGAGGAGCTGGTCACCGAGCTGATCCGCTCGCTGCCCAAGAACCTGCGCGTGGCGATGGTGCCGGCGCCCAACACCGCGCGGGAATTCCTCGCCGCGACGCCGCCGGGTGCGGAGCCGCTGCTCGACGCGCTCGAGCGGTTCGCCCGCAGCACCCGCAGCCTGGTGATCGACCGCGACGCGTGGGACTGGTCCAAGGTGCCGGCGCACCTCCGACCGACCTACCGCGTCGTGACCGAGGAGGGCACCGAGGCCGCGCGCGGCAAGGACCTCGACGCGCTCAAGGAGCCGCTGCGCCCGACGTTCGAGCAGGCGATGGCCGACGTCGCGGCCGACTCCGGCGTCACCACGAGCGGGCGGACGTCGTGGACCTTCGGGACCGTCGAGGAGTCCTTCGTCCAGCGCCGCGCCGGCCACGAGGTGCGCGGGTTCCCCGCCCTGGTCGACGAGGGCTCGTCGGTGGGCCTGCAGGTCCTCGCCACGCCCGAGGAGGCCGCCGCCCACCACCGGCTCGGCGTACGGCGGCTGGTCCTGCTCGCGCTCGGACCGCCCACGCCGGTCGACGACGTGCTGGCCGCCGCCGGGCTGGACCAGCGCGCCAAGCTCGCGCTGGTCGGCTCGCCGTACCCGTCGGTGGGTGCGCTGCTCGAGGACCTGCGCGCGGGCCTCGTCGGCGACGTGGTCGACGCCCGGCCCACCGTGCGGGACGAGGCGGCGTACGACGCCCTGGTGGCGGCCGCCCGCGAGGCCGTCGCCGGCGGGCTGCCTGCCGCGGTGCACGACGTGATGCGGGTGCTGGAGGCCTGGCGCGCCACTGACAAGGCCATCTCCGGTCGCGCCGACCTGATGACGCTCCCGGCCATGACCGACATGCGCGCCCAGGTCGGCCGGCTGATGGTCGACGGCTTCGTCGGCGAGGCCGGCGCCGGGCGGCTGCGCGACTACCCGCGCTACCTCGGTGCCGTCACCCACCGGCGCGAGCGCCTCGACGGGCAGGTGGCCCGTGACCGCCAGCTGATGGACCAGGTCTCGGACCTGCAGGAGTCCTGGCTGCACGCGGTCGCCGCGCTGCCCGCGGGCCTGCCGCTGCCCCAGCACCTGCGCGAGGCCAGGTGGCTGCTCGAGGAGTACCGCGTCTCGCTGTTCGCGCAGCACCTCGGCACCTCGGTGAAGGTGAGCGACCAGCGGATCCGCAAGGTGCTGGGCCGCGCCGCCTGACGGCTCCTAGGCTGGGTGGCATGACGGAGCGCCCCCACCACCGCCCGATGACCCCCGGCGACGCGTTCTTCGCCGACCTCGCCGGGGGCGCGGACCCGGCCATGCTGCGCGAGGCCGGCGACCTCGCCGCCACCGTGCTCGTGCGCGGAGCCCGCGAGTCGCAGGACCCGGCCCTCGCCGAGCGCGTCGTGCACCTCGCCGAGAGCGAGGGGCTCGAGACGCTCGCCGAGGTGTGGTCCGGCGCGCCCGCCGACACCCTGGCCGGCAGCCTGTGGCGGCTGTTCCTGCTGCGCTCGTGGGTCTACGCCGACCCCGAGCGGGTCGCCACGGAGTACGAGGCCGGCCAGCGCCGCGTCGACGTGGCCCGCGTGGTCGCCGGCGTCGCCGACCCGCCCGGGCCCGACGAGCTCCGGCGGATGGTCGACGACGTGCTCCGCGGGATCGCCCGCGGGGACTTCGCGGTGACGCTGTTCCGGGCGGCCGCCTTCGCCCGCATCGTCGCGGCCGGTCGCGCGAGCCTCGGGGAGTCGTCGCACGACGAGATCACCCGGATGCTGACGCTCTCCGAGCAGCTGGAGTCGTCCGGTCACGCCGAAATCAGGCACACGCTGGGCTGAGGTTTTACAATGGTCCTGAGTGCGTCGGGCTGTGGCAGCCCCGGGTCCCGAAATAAGCCGCTACGAGCGGCCACGCGCCGTGAGGCGCTCCCGGTCCGGCGCACTCGCTCATTCCTCCCGGCCCCGCTCCGGCCCCGCTCCGGCCCCGCTCCGGCCCCGCTCCGTCGGGGCGCGGTCCCGGTGGCGAGGCCCTAGGCTCGCCGCGTGCCCGACGACCCGATCGCCCGCTACGCACCCGAGCTCGACGGCGAGCCCGACCCGGGCGAGGTCGTGTGGGCGTGGGTGCCCTACGAGGACGACCCAGCCCAGGGCAAGGACCGGCCGGTCCTCGTGCTGGGCACCGACGGCGACGGCTGGGTGGGGCTGATGCTCAGCAGCCAGGACCACGACCGCGACGCGGAGGACGAGGCGCGCCACGGCCGGCACTGGATGGACGTCGGCTCCGGCGGCTGGGACGCCCAGGGCCGGCCCAGCGAGGTGCGGCTCGACCGGCTCGTCCCCCTGAGGCGCGACGGCGTACGACGCGAGGGTGCGGTGCTCGACGCCGTGGTCTTCCACGCCGTCGTCGAGGCCCGCCGTGGACTGTCCCGTTAGGGTTCGACCCGTGCTCCACCGCCGCCCGTCCCTGCGCCGTGGCGCCCTGGCCGCCTGCGCCATGGCCGTCGCGCTGTCCACCGCTGCCTGCACCGACGACGCGGAGCCCACCCCCGAGCCGTCTCCGTCGCCGACGACGTCCGGCTCCAGCGAGCCGCGCGAGCTCGTCTTCGGCGTCTACGGCACCGAGGAGGAGGTGGCGGCCTACCAGCGCGTGGTCGACTCCTTCAACGCCAGCTCGACCACGCGGCAGGTCACGCTGAAGTCCTGGCCCGACCACGAGTCCGCGCTCGAGGACGTGCTCGCCGGCAACGCCCCGGACGCGTTCCTCACCTCCCGCATCGACCTCGACCAGCTGGTCGATGCCGAGGCGCTGCAGCCGGTGAGCCTGCTCCTCGACGAGCGCGGCGTGGACTTCGGCGACCGGTTCTCCCGTGACGCGGTCGACGCCTTCGCCATGGACGACGAGCTCCAGTGCATGGCCTACTCGGTTTCCCCGATGGTCATCTACTACAACACCGACATCATCGACTTCGACAAGATGGAGCGCCGGGGCCTCGACGTCCCGACGCTCACCTCCGAGGGCGTGCGCGAGCGCTGGTCGCTCGCCGAGTTCGACGCCGCGGCGCGGTTCGCCTCCCGGCGCGGCGACCCGCGCGGGGTGTGGATCGACCCGACGCTCGAGGGGCTGGCGCCGTTCATCTACTCCGGCGGCGGCCAGGTCTTCGACGACGACCGCGAGCCCACGTCGCTGGCCTTCTCCGACGACTCCACCCGCGAGGCGCTCAACGAGACCCTGTTCACCCTGCGCGACCCGACGCTGACGCCGACCAACGCCCAGCTGGCGCGTGCGACGCCGGTGCAGCTCTTCAAGCGCGGCGAGCTGGCGATGGTCGCGGGCTTCCGCAACCTCGTGCCCGAGCTGCGCGAGGCCGAGGACCTCGAGTTCGACGTCCTCCCGATGCCGATCATCGACGACCGCGCGACCGTCGGCGACATCAGCGGCCTGTGCCTGTCCGCCGACTCCGAGAGCATCGGCGACGCCGCGGACTTCATCGCCTACGCCGTCTCCGACGCCGCCATCGCCACGGTCGCCTCGACGGGCTACATCGTGCCCGCCAACACCGAGGTGGCCTCGTCCGACGCGTTCCTGGCGCCCGGCGAGGAGCCCGCGCAGTCCGACGTGTTCAACCAAGGCATCCGCTACATGGTCGTGCCGCCGTTCATCGACCAGCGTGACGAGCTGGTCGACGCCGTCACGCCGCTGCTCGAGCGGCTGGTGACGGCGCCGGGCGTGCTCGACCTCGACCAGGTCACCGAGGAGATCGACACCGCGTCGCAGGCGGTGCTGTCGCCGGAGGAGACCGAGGACCCCGAGGAGTCGGAGTCGCCGACGGACGAGCCGACCGAGACGCCGTCGGAGTAGGTCCTACTCGTCGGGCCGCTCGGTCCGGTCCGGCTCGGCCTCGGCGCCGAGGATCGCGCCCACCAGGGCGCCGGTGACCAGTCCGGCCTGCCACGGCCGCGCGCCGTAGGACGCGAGCTGGGTGCGTACGGCGTCCGCGAGGGCGGCCGGCTCCCTGGTCGCCGGGGGCGCCCACATCAGCCGGCGGAGGTAGTCGGGGGTGAGCAGGTTCTCGACGGGCAGGTGGTGCACCTCGGCGAGGTTGAGCATCGCCTCGCGCGCCGCCTTGAAGCGGCGGTCGGCCACCGCGTCGCGCTCGGCCCACGTGCGCGGGTGCGGGGGGCCGTCGCCGCGCGGGGCCCGGGTGGGCAGCTCGTCCTCGCCCATCTCGCGGACCTGCTCCAGCGCGTCCACCCAGGCGGAGGCGTAGCGGCTGGCACCGCGACCGTGGAAGCCCGAGGTGGACAGCAGGGCTCGGCGGTCGGCCGGCATGACGGTGGCCGCCACCACGATGGCCGAGTCGGGGAGGATCCGCCCGGGGGTGACGTCGCGCTCGGCGGCGATCCGGTCGCGCGCCTCCCACAGGGCCCGCGCCGCGCCGAGGGCCCGGCGTCCGCGGAGGCGGTGCACGCCGGACGTACGCCGCCACGCGTCGACGCGGACGGCCGGCTCGAAGTCCAGCAGGTGCTCGAACTCCTGGCGCGCCCACTCGGCCTTGCCGGCCTTCTCGAGCTCGGTGGCCATGTGGTCGCGCAGCTCGACGAGCACCTCCACGTCGAGCGCGGCGTACTCCAGCCACGGCTTCGGCAGCGGGCGGGTGGACCAGTCGGCGGCCGAGTGCTCCTTGCGCATCCGCTGCCCGAGGACCGTCTCGACGAGGGTCGCCAGGCCGACGCGCGGGTAGCCCAGCAGGCGGCCCGCGAGCTCGGTGTCGAAGAGGCTGGTGGGGGTGAGGCCGACCTCACGGAGGCACGGGAGGTCCTGGGTGGCCGCGTGCAGGATCCACTCGACGCCCTCGAGCGCCTCCTGGAGCGGCGCGAGCGTGCTCACGGCGATCGGGTCGACGAGCCAGGTGCCGGCGCCCTCGCGGCGCAGCTGGATGAGGTAGGCGCGGTTGGAGTAGCGGTAGCCGGAGGCGCGCTCGGCGTCGATGGCGACCGGACCGCTCGCCGCCGCCAGGGCGGCGCAGGCCTCGGCCAGCCGCTCGTCGGTCTCGACGATCTCGGGCAGGCCGTCACGGAGCTCGAGCAGCGGCGCCGGGGGAGCCTCGGGCTCGGGAGCTGCGACGGACTCGACGTCCGGCTCGGCGTCGGACTCGACGTCGGGCTCGACGTCGGGCTCGGCGTCAGGCTGCACGTCGGGCTCCAGGTCCGGTTCCAGGTCGGGCGTCTCGGCGGTCTCGGACATCGCTCAGGTGCCGCGCTGTCCGCGCCGGCTCGGCATGGCCGTGACGCCCTCGGGCACCGGCGGCAGCCCGACGGCGGTGCACATCAGCTCGCCCCACGCCTCGACGTGCGGCGTCATGTCGAGGCGGCCGTCCTCGTCGACGCCCGGCGTCCACGACGCGCGGATCTCGACCTGGGCCGTGCCGGGCTCGTCGGCCATCCCGCCGAAGCTCTCGGTGGTCACGCAGGTGACCGTGCCCGACGCGGCGTGGAAGTCGGCGCGGTGCGCCTCGAGCGCCTCGGTGAGCCACGACCAGCCGACGGCGGCCAGCATCGGGTCGGCGCCGAGCTCGGGGTCGAGGTCGGCGCGGGCGTAGGCCACGCAGCGGAAGGTGCCGTCCCAGGCGTCGTTGCCGGCCGGGTCGTGCAGCAGGATCAGCCGGCCGGTGCCGAGGTCCTCGTCGTCGACCGTCACATCGCCGCTCAGCGCGGACGACCACGGGGCGATGCGCTGGGGCGCCGGCATCTCCTCGCAGAGGACCTCCGGGCGCAGTGAGGCCCGACGCATGGACTCCACAGCCGCGCGGAACTCCGCGGGCCCAGCCGCGGCAGCGCTGCCGGGGTGGGTCTCGTGACGGGCCACCATGTGGCCAGAGTAGGCCAGCCATCCGCCTCGCCGATGTGCCGCCACGCCGCCTGACCTGCGAAGATTCGGGGGTGAACCACGCCGTACGCACGCCCCACCCCGGTCTGGCCGAGAGCCCGTTCCTGCGGGCCGCGCGGGGCGAGCAGCCGTCGCACACCCCGGTGTGGTTCATGCGCCAGGCCGGGCGCTCCCTGCCGGAGTACCTCAAGGTGCGCGAGGGCATCGGCATGCTCGAGTCCTGCATGGACGCCGACCTGGTCACCGAGATCACCCTGCAGCCCGTGCGCCGCTACGGCGTCGACGCGGCGATCTTCTTCTCCGACATCGTGCTACCGCTCAAGGCGGTCGGCGTCGACCTCGACATCAAGCCGGGCGTCGGCCCCGTCGTCGCGTCACCGGTGCGGACCTTGGCCGACGTCGAGGCGATCCCCGACCTCACGCCCGACCACGTGCCCTTCATCACCCGGGCGGTGCACCAGCTCGTCGCCGAGCTCGGCGCGACGCCGCTGATCGGCTTCGCCGGCGCCCCGTTCACGGTCGCGTCCTACCTCGTCGAGGGCGGTCCGTCCAAGGAGCACGCCCGCACCAAGGCGATGATGTTCGGCGCCCCGGACGTGTGGGACGCGCTGATGCGCAAGATCGCCGGCATCGCCGCGGCCTACCTCCGCATCCAGGTCGAGGCCGGCGCGTCGGCCGTCCAGCTCTTCGACTCGTGGGCGGGTGCGCTGACCCCGGCCGACTACCGCGCGTCGGTGATGCCCCACTCGGAGCGGGTGCTCGCGGCGGCGGGGGAGCTCGGCGTGCCGCGGATCCACTTCGGCGTCGGGACCTCCAACCTCCTCGGGCTGATGGGGGAGGCCGGCGCGGACGTGGTCGGCGTGGACTGGCGTACGCCCCTCGAGCAGGCCATCCCGCTCGTCGGCGACCGCGCGGTGCAGGGCAACCTCGACCCCACCCTGGTCTTCGCTCCCACCGAGGTGATGACGCAGCGGGCGGCCGAGATCATCGATGCCGGGCGCGCGGCCAAGGGCCACATCTTCAACCTCGGCCACGGCGTGATCCCCTCGACGGACCCCGATCAGCTCAAGGCGCTCACGGAGTTCGTGCACGACTACTGATCGGCGTCACCGGTGTGAGCTCCGGCGCGGCGTCGGACGCGGTGGGCGGCAGCTCGAGCGAGGCGAGGTAGGCCCGCGCCTGGCGCACCAGCGCGGCCTGCAGGTCGCGCAGCGGCTCCGAGGTCCGCTCGGCCCGGCGGCGCAGCATCAGCAGCGTCACGGTGGTCTGGTCGGTCTGGATCGGCCGGGTGGTGAGCACCCCGGCGCTCACGAGCGGGTCGGCGGTGATCGAGAAGTCCGGCAGGATCGAGAGCCCGAGCCCCGCCGCCACCATCGCCTTGCCCATCTCCGCCCCGTCGGTGGCGTAGGTCGTCCCGGGCAGCACCCCGGCGAAGACGCGGTGGGCGTAGCGGTGCATCACGAAGCCCGGGCGCATGAGCACGTGCGGCTCGGCGCGGAGGTCGTCGACGCTCACCCGCTCCTTCGCGGCCAGCGGGTGGTCGGCGGGCAGGCAGGCGACCGGGGTCCCCTCGATCAGCCGGTCGGCCACGAGCGTCGGCGGCACCTCGTCGCCGGGTAGCACGTTGACGAGACCGAGGTCGAGCGTCCCCTCGGCGAGGCCCTGCTGGATGTCGGCCTGCCGCCCGTGGACCACCTCGACGCCGCCCGACCCGTGGCGTGCGTGGAGGTCGCGCAGGGCGGGCGCGAGCAGGCTGGACGAGGCGGTGTTGACGGTGCCGATGCGCAGGTCGCGACGGCGTACGGACTGCTGGCCGGCGGCCTGGCGCAGCCGGTCGACCGCCTCGAGGACCTCGGTCATGTTCTGCAGCAGGTCGAGGCCCTGCCGGCTGATCCGGGAGCCGGTGCGCCGACGGTCGAGCAGTGTCGCGCCGAGCTCCTTCTCCAGCTTGGTCACGGCCTCGCTGAGCGCCGGCTGGGAGATATGCATGGCCTCGCTCGCCCGGCGCAGCGACCCGTGCTCCGTCACGGCCGCGAGGTACTCCAGCTGTTCGATCCGCACGCGGTGCTCCTGCTCTCGATGGTGGCCCTGGCGAGTCCCGACCCGGGGTGGCGCCTCGGTTCCAAAGTCTACTGACAAACTATACAAAACGGTGCACGGCGCGCCGTGCGTGGGCGGGGCCCCGTGGTGGTCCGTTCTGCCTGCAAGGCGACGCCTGCCACCCCCTCGACATCCCCGCCCGGCCGGTGCCGGAGCAGCGGAGCATCCGGCTGCTACCTTTGTCTACAAGATCGATAGAGATAGCGATGTACGCCCGGTGCGCGGCGGTCGTCCCCGCCGGGCGGCTCCCCTGGCCGACCCGGACCGACAGCGAGAGGACTGAGATGAAGTTCCACTGGTTCCTGCCCACCAACGGAGGCGACGGCCGCCAGGTCGTGAGCGGGGGGCACGGCGTCGAGCACGGCGCGGCCGGCCGGCCGGCCAGCGTCCCCTACCTCGGCCAGATCGCCCGCAGCGCCGAGCAGCTCGGCTTCGAGGCCGCCCTCACGCCGACCGGTGCCTGGTGCGAGGACGCGTGGCTGACCACGGCGATGCTCGCCCCGCTGTCCGAGCGGCTGCAGTTCCTGGTCGCCTTCCGTCCCGGGCTCACGTCCCCGACGCTGGCCGCGCAGATGGCCGCGACCTTCCAGAACCTCTCGGGCGGACGACTGCTGCTCAACGTCGTCACCGGCGGTGAGTCGCACGAGCAGCGCGCCTACGGCGACTTCCTCGACAAGGACGCCCGCTACGAGCGCTGCGGCGAGTTCCTGAGCATCGTGCGCCGACTCTGGGCGGGGGAGGAGGTCACCTTCGCCGGGCGCCACCTGCGCGTCGACCAGGCGCGGCTGCAGCAGCTGCCCGACCCGATCCCGCAGATCTACTTCGGCGGCTCCTCGCCCGCAGCCGGCCTGGTCGCGGCCGAGCACGCCGACGTCTACCTGACCTGGGGCGAGCCGCCGTCGGCCGTGGCGAAGAAGGTTGCCTGGATCCGTGAGCTCGCCGAGAAGCAGGGTCGCGAGATGACCTTCGGGCTCCGCGTGCACACCATCACCCGCGACACCTCCGAGGAGGCGTGGGCCGAGGCGGACCGGCTGCTGGCCGGGATCTCCGACGAGGACATCCGGCGGGTCCAGGAGGGGCTCAAGCGCTCGGAGTCGGTGGGCCAGCACAACATGCTCGCGCTCAACCAGGGCAACCGCGACGGCCTCGAGATCCACCCCAACCTGTGGGCCGGTGTCGGCCTGGTGCGCGGCGGTGCCGGCACCGCGCTCGTGGGCAGCCACGAGGAGGTGGCCGACCTGATCGAGCAGTACGTCGCGGTGGGCATCGAGGAGTTCGTCCTCTCGGCCTACCCCCACCTCGAGGGTGCGTACCACTTCGGCGAGGGCGTCCTGCCCGTGCTCGAGCAGCGCGGCCTCTGGACGCACCCGGCGCCCGCGGCGGCCCGCGCGTCCGTCCCGTTCGGCTCGTCCAAGGCCGCCTCGTGAGCACCCGCGTCGCCGTCGTGGTCGGCAACCCCAAGCCGCGCTCGCGGACCTACGAGGCCGCCCTCGCCCTCGCCGACCGGCTCGGCGGCGCGGACCTCGTCGTCGACCTCGCCGACCACGCCGGCGAGCTCTTCGACTGGGGCTCCGAGACGGTGGGCGGCCTCGTCGAGGACGTCGCCTCCAGCCTCGTCGTCATCGTCGCCAGCCCGACCTACAAGGGCACCTACACCGGCCTGCTCAAGGCGTTCCTCGACCGGTTCCCGCACCAGGGTCTCGGCGGCGTGACCGCGATCCCGCTGATGCTGGGCGCCTCGCCCGCCCACACCCTCGCCGTGGACCACGGGCTGCGGCCGCTGCTCGTCGAGCTGGGGGCCTCGGTGCCCACGAAGGGCCTCTACGTCGTCGACGCCCAGCACTCGGACCCGGAGCCCTACGACGCCTGGTTCGCCACCGCGCAGCACGCCCTCCCCGCGCTGCCCGCCCCGTCCACGCCCTCCTCCCCGACCAGTCAGGCGGTGCCCGCATGACCCTCACGACCCCCAGCTCACCGGCCTCCTCGGCCTCCCCGGCGTCCCCGTCAGGTTCCATCGACCAGCGCACCCTCCGCGACGCCTTCGGCGCGTTCCCGTCGGGCGTCGTCGCCGTGGCGGCGTCCGTGAAGGGCCAGCTCACCGGCATCGCCGCGTCCTCGTTCACCTCGGTGAGCATCGACCCGCCGCTGGTGTCGTTCTCCATCGCCGCGACCAGCTCGACCTGGCCGCTGCTGCGCGAGGCCGACCGCCTCGGCATCAGCGTGCTGGCCGACCACCACGACGCCGTGTGCCGGCAGCTCGCCGGGCCGCGCGAGGAGCGGTTCTCCGGCCTCCCGTTCCGGGTCACCGGCAACGGTGCCGTCCTCCTCGACGAGGCCCTCGCGACCTACGACTGCTCGGTGCACGAGGAGGTCGTCGCCGGCGACCACGTCATCGTGCTGCTCGAGGTCCACGAGGTCGGCGCCGGCGACGGCCAGCACCCGCTCGTCTTCCACCGCTCGGCCTTCGCCAAGCTGCACCGCGACGACCTCGACCCCTCGCGTCTCGACGGCCGCATCAACGGCGCCGACGTCGACCGGGGCGCCGCGACCGCGGATGCCGGTCCGGCCGACGAGGACCTCCACAGCACCGGGACGGAGGACGCGGCATGACGCAGACGGCACCGACCTCGACGACCCCGCCGACCGCGCGCCGCGTCGCCCTCGCCTCGGCCGTCGGCGCCACCATCGAGTGGTACGACTTCTTCCTCTACGGCACGGCCGCGGCCGTGGTGTTCGACAAGCTCTACTTCAACGGCCTCGACGGGCCCGCCGCCCAGTTCGCGGCGTTCGCCACCTTCGCGGTCGGGTTCTTCGCCCGGCCCGTCGGCGGCCTGGTCTTCGGCCACTTCGGCGACCGGATCGGTCGCAAGCAGATGCTGCTGCTGACGCTCGTCATCATGGGTGTCGGCACCGCCCTCATCGGCCTGCTGCCGACCTACGACCAGATCGGCGTCTGGGCACCGGTCGCACTGGTGCTGCTGCGGGTGCTGCAGGGCATCGGCGTGGGAGGCGAGTACGGCGGCGCGGTGCTGCTGGCCGTCGAGTACGCCCCGGCCGGGCGCCGCGGCTTCTACGGCAGCTTCGCCCACATCGGCGTGCCGGGCGGGCTGGTCCTCGCGGCGGGCGCGTTCTCGCTCGCGGGCCTGCTGCCCGAGGAGTCGTTCCTCGCCTGGGGCTGGCGCGCCTGCTTCCTCGTGAGCATCCTCCTGCTCGGCATCGGCGCCTACATCCGGCTCTCGGTGATGGAGACGCCGGAGTTCGCCAAGGTCCAGGAGCGCAAGGAGATCTCCCAGCTCCCGCTGCGCGACCTGCTGGCGCAGCAGCCGCGGCCGCTGCTCCTCGGCATGGGCACCCGCTTCATCGAGGGCTTCACCTTCAACCTGTTCTCGGTCTACCTGCTCGCCTACGTCGCGACCAACCTCGAGCTGCCGCGCAGCTGGGCGCTCGACGCGATCATGGTCGGCGCCGCGCTCGGAGTCGTGCTGGTGCCGATCGCCGGCGCCCTGTCCGACCGCGTCGGCCGCAAGCCGGTCTACCGGGTCGGCGCCTGGATCGGCCTGCTGTTCGCCTTCCCGGCCGCCGCGCTCGTCCACACCGAGGAGCGGTGGGCGATCTCGCTGGTCTTCGTGGTCGGGCTGGGCGTCGTCTACGGCACCGTCTACGGCCCCCTGGCGGCGTTCTGGTCGGAGCTGTTCGACACCCGCTACCGCTACACCGCGCTGAGCACGCTCTACCAGGTCTCCGGCATCCTCGCCTCCGGCCTCACGCCGCTGATCGCGGCCTGGCTGGTCACCCGGGGCGAGGGGACGCTCTGGTGGGTCGCGGCCTACAACGTCGCGGTGGGGGTCATCTCGCTGGTGTGCGCCCACTTCCTGCCCGAGACGCGCGGCCGTTCCCTCGACCGCGAGGACGCCGACGAGCCGGACGCCCGGGAGCGCGTCACCGTCTGACCCGAGGACGCGCGGACAGGACCTTCGTCCTGGCGGTCGGCCCACGCCGGGCCGCGCCGGGTGACGGGAGCTCTGTCCGCGCGTCTACGCGGCCGGCGTCTCGGCCGCGGCGGGCGTGGTCGCACGCCGGCGGCGTACGACGACCCAGACCGGCACGCCGACGACGAGGCCGAGGACCGCGAACGGCAGCAGCGCGCCGATGACCGTGGCGGCGGCGCCGAGCACGCTCGTCAGCGCGTCCATGCCGCCGGACAGGCCGGCCACGAACCCGGCGGGCTCGTCGGCCTCGTCCTTCTTCACCGGCTTCGCCCTGTCGGCGGAGATGTCGATGGTGATGGTGGACAGGGAGGTCTGGTCGGTGAGCCACGACTGCTGCGACTTCAGCGAGTCGAGCTCGGCCTGGCGGGTGGTGAGCTGGGACTCGATCCAGATGAGGTTGCGCAGGGACGTCGCCTCCGCCAGCAGCCGCTCGACCCGCTTCAGGCTGGCCTCCTGCGCCCGCACCCGGACGTCGTTGTCGATGACCTGCGTGGTGACGTCCTCGGACCCGCGGGTGGAGGCGACGACGCCGTCGACTTCCTCGAGCGCCGCCATGGCCTCGCTGAACCTCCCGCTCGGCACCCGGACCACGAGGCGTGCGTACGACGCCTCGCCGTCCTCGTCGGTCTCCGTGCTCTCCTCGGTCACGTCACCGCCCTGGGCGTCGACGATCCGCTGCACGTCCTGCCGGGCCCCCGCGACGTCCTTGCTCGACAACGAGACCGTGCCGGTGGAGATGACCGCCCGCTCCAGCTCGGGAGTGGTGGCCACCTGCGAGCCGGAGCCGGAGGGCCGCGCGGGCCCGGACGAGCCGGAGGACTCGGAGGAGCTGGCGTCCTCCGCCGCGGCGAGCTCCCGGCTCGTCCCGCCCCCGGCCCCGTCCGACCTGGCGAGGTCCTGTCCGGTCGACCGGTCGGCCCCGGACGACGACTCGCCCAGGGCGTCGCCGCCTCCGTCGCTGGTCGAGCAGGCGGCCATCAGGACCGACATGGTGAGGGCGGTGAGGACGCCGGCGGCGCGGGTACGAGTGGTCATGCGGGTCCGACGCCGGTGTGACCGCTGCCGGTTCCGGCCGTGATGCAACCGTGACCGTCAGGACGTCGTGCCTGCAGTCTTCTTGCTCGCTGCCTTCGTGCTCGCTGCCTTCGTGCTCGCTGCCTTCTGGGCCGTGGGCTGCTGGGCTGCGGCCTTCTTGGTCGTGGACCGCCTGCGCGTCGGCGTCGCGGTGGGCGTCGCCCCGCCCTTCACCCGGACCCGCATCGGCGCCTCGTCGCTGCTGGTCTCGAGGTAGGGCTGGGCGGCCAGCAGGCCCTGCAGCCCGCGGTGCCCGTAGTTGCGCGGGTCGAGGGAGGGATGGGTGCGGCTCAGGTGCTGGCCGATCGCACCGGGCGCCGCCCAGCCGTCGTCGCCCGCGACGGCGTTGACGGCCTTCGTCAGCGCGCTGGGCAGGTTGACCTCCGGCACCGGGTCCGGCTCGGCGACCGCCGGCGCGGTCCCGGCCGCCTCGCGGACCTCCGGCTCGGGGGCCTCCCGCTCCGACTCCGGCTCGGGCTCCGCGTCCGGCTCCGCGTCCGGCTCGCCCAGCGACTCGAGCCGGATGAACTTGTTGCAGGCGTTCTGCAGGGAAGCGGGCGTCCTGGCGCCGCCGAGGCCGTAGACGACCTTGCCCGACTCGCGCAGCCGCAGCGCCAGGCTGGTGAAGTCGCTGTCGCTCGTCACCAGGGCGAAGGCCTCGACGTTGCCGGCGTAGAGCAGGTCCATGGCGTCGATGATCAGGGCCGAGTCGGTGGAGTTCTTGCCGCGGGTGAACGCCCCCTGGTGCATCCCGCGGATCGCGCGCGTGTTGAGCTCGGTCGTCCAGCCGCCCAGCCGTGGCGACGACCAGTCCCCGTAGGCACGCTTGATCGTCGGGTCGCCGTACTTCGCGATCTCGTCGAGCAGCGCCTCCGCGTAGCGGTGCGAGGTGTTGTCGGCGTCGATCAGCACCGCGATCCGGGCCGTGCTCGTGTTGGCGTCCACGTGCCCCACCCTAGAGCGGCGCCGGGCCGGTTCCCCGCCTCTGGCACGCTGGAGGGGTGAGGCGTGACGTGGTGGTCGTGGGCGGCGGCATCGCCGGCCTGGTGGCCGCTCGGGACCTGGCCGCCACCGGACGGGACGTGCTCCTGCTCGAGGGGTCGCCGCAGGTCGGCGGCAAGCTGCGCAGCGCCGAGGTGGCCGGTGTGGTCGTCGACGTCGGCGCGGAGGCGATGCTGGCCCGCCGCCCCGAGGGCGTCGCCCTGGCGGCCGAGCTGGGCGCCGAGCTGGTCCACCCCACCAGCGCCACGTCCGGCGTGTGGTCGCGCGGGGCGCTGCGCGCGCTCCCGCGGTCGCTCATGGGTGTGCCTCTCGACCTCGACCAGCTCGCCGCCAGCGGGGTGCTCAGCGCCGAGGGCCTGGCCCGCGCGAGCACCGAGACGAGCACCCCGGTCGACGGCGACGTCTCCGTCGGTGACCTGGTGGGCGCCCGCCTCGGCGACGAGGTCGTCGACCGGCTCGTCGAGCCCCTGCTCGGCGGCGTGTACGCCGGCCACGCCCGCCAGCTCTCGGCCGCGGCCGCCGTGCCGCAGCTGCTCGCCATGGCGCGCCGCGGCAGCCTCCTCGAGCAGGCCGCCGGTGTCCCGGTGTCCGCCGGTCCCGTGTTCGCCTCCCTGCCCGGCGGCATGGGACGACTGCCGGGCCTCCTCGCGTCGACCGGCGGCTTCGAGGTCCGGACCTCGGCCACGGTGCGCGCCCTGCGACGTACGACGTCGGGGTGGGCGCTGACCGTCGGACCGACCACCCGGCCCGAGACCGTCGAGGCGGCCGCGGTCGTCCTCGCCACCCCCGCCGCACCCGCCGCGCGGCTGCTCGGCGACGTCGCGCCCGCGGCCGCCGCCGACCTCGCGGCGGTCGAGACCGCCAGCGTCGCCGTGGTGACGCTCGCCCTCCGGGCGCAGGACGTGCCGGACGCACTCTTCGAGCGGTCCGGCTTCCTCGTGCCGCCGGTCGAGCAGCGCACCATCAAGGCCTCCACCTTCTCCTTCGCCAAGTGGGACTGGGTGCGGGCCCTCGACCCCGACCTGGTCGTGCTGCGCACCTCCCTGGGCCGCCACCGCGAGGAGACGACCCTGCAGGCCGGCGACGAAGGACTGGTGCGGGTCTCGCTCGCCGACCTGACGGCGATGGCCGGCGTCACGGCACGCCCGGTCGACACGCACGTGCAGCGGTGGGGCGGTGCGCTGCCGCAGTACGCCGTCGGCCACCTCGACCGGGTCGCCAGGGTCCGCGCCGAGGTCGAGGCGCTGCCCGGCCTCGCGGTCTGCGGGGCGGCGTTCGACGGGGTCGGCGTCCCCGCCGTCATCGGGTCCGCCCGGCGTGCTGTGGCCTCGGTCACCCGGGCAGAATGAGGAGCATGACGAGCGAGAAGACCAACGCGGCGCGGACCAGGGAGCTCAACGACACCATCCGCTACACCATGTGGTCGGTCTTCCGGCTCCGCGACCTCATCGGCGACGCCGACCGCGACGCCGAGGCCACCGACGTCGAGGCGCTCTTCGAGGTGCTCGCCGAGCAGGACGTGGTGGTCCGCGGCCTCTACGACGTCAGCGGCCTGCGCGCCGACGCCGACCTCATGGTCTGGTGGCACGCCGCCGACTCCGAGCAGCTGCAGGCCGCCTACAACGCCTTCCGCCGCACCGCGTTCGGCCGGCGGCTCGACCCGGTCTGGTCGCAGATGGCGCTGCACCGCCCCGCCGAGTTCAACAAGTCGCACATCCCGGCGTTCCTGGCCGACGAGGAGCCCCGCGCCCACATCTGCGTCTACCCCTTCGTCCGGTCCTACGAGTGGTACCTCCTCGACGACGCCGAGCGCCGCCGCATGCTCGCCCAGCACGGGCAGCAGGCCCGCGGCTACGCCGACGTGCGCGCCAACACGGTCGCGTCGTTCGCGCTCGGCGACTACGAGTGGATGCTGGCCTTCGAGGCCGACGAGCTGCACCGCATCGTCGACCTGATGCGCGACCTGCGCGCCTCCGACGCCCGCCGCCACGTGCGCGAGGAGGTGCCGTTCTACACCGGCGCCCGGGTCTCGCCCACCGAGCTGCTCGCCCGGCTGCCCTGAGCCGGCGGCCCTGAGCCCTCTGCCCTGAGCCGGCTGGCCTGACCTTCCGGCCCTGACGGAGATCCCGTGCGCGGGACCGCGGCGGAACGGGAATGTTCGGCAGTCGGTCAATGTAGAGTAAGTCACTCAACATTGTTCAAAGGAGCAGCCCGTGACCGCCACCTTCCCCTCACCGACCCAGCAGCGCACCTCGTCCACGCCGACCCGGCCGACGCCCACCGTCCCCACGCCCGCCAGCCGCCAGCAGGTCGCGCGCGCCGCGCTGGCCGAGCACCTCGGCTCCCACGACCCGCTGCGGTCCGTCGACCTGACCGTCCCGGAGCGGACGTGGGTGCACATCGGGGTCCGCGCCGGTGCCGACCTCTGGCTCATCACCTGGCCGCCCGGGTCCAGCACCGGCTGGCACGACCACGGCTCGGCCGGCGGGGCGTTCGTCGTCCTGCAGGGCTCGCTCACCGAGTACGTCTGGACCGGCGTCGTCACCGCGAGCACCCTGCCCGCGGCGTCCGTGCGGGAGTTCGGCGGCAGCCACATCCACGACGTGGTCAACCACGGCACGTCGACGGCGGTGTCGCTCCACGCCTACGCCCCGTCGCTCGCCGCCATGACCCGCTACGAGCTGGTCCGCGGTCGGCTCCAGGTGGCCGGCGTCGAGCAGCGCGGGGAGATGTGGTGACCGGGCCGGCCGCGACGACCGCCGCGCCGCGGCACGACGGCATCGACGCGATGCTGGCCGACGCACGCTCGAGGCTCGAGCGCGTCGACGTCGAGACGGCCTACCGGGAGGCGCTCGACGGGGCGCTCCTCGTCGACATCCGCCCGGTCGCGCAGCGCGGGGTGGAGGGCGAGGTCCACCCCGCCCTGGGCACCCTGGTCATCGAGCGCAACGTGCTCGAGTGGCGGCTCGACCCGCGCTCGGACGCCCGCCTGCCGGAAGCGGCGTACGACGCGCGCATCCTGGTGCTGTGCCAGGAGGGCTACACCTCCAGCCTGGCCGCGGACGCGCTGCGCAGCCTCGGCCTCGACGCCACGGACGTGGTGGGCGGCTTCCGGGCGTGGCGCGAGGCGCGGCTGCCCGTCGCCTGCGCCGCAGGGGAGTCCTGAGCCGGGAACGGGTCGCGGCGCAGTAGCGTCAGAGCACCATGACGTTCTCACGCACCGCCGTCGCGCTCACCGGATCGCTGCTCGGCCTCGCCGCCCTCACCGCGTGCTCGACCGAGGAGGAGATGAAGGCCGTCGACCCGGCCGTGGCCGAGGACTCCGCGAGCAGCGCTCCGTCCGACGCCGTGCCGACCCCCGTCCCGGCGGGCGAGGTCCGGACCAACGGCCTCGTCACCGTCCTCGACGCCGGCGAGGGGCCGCAGATGTGCCTCGGCGCGGTCGCCGCGTCGTACCCGCCCCAGTGCGGCGGGCCGGCCGTCGAGGGCTTCGAGTGGGGCGAGGTCGGGTTCGAGGAGGCCTCGGGGGTGCGGTGGGGGTCGTACGCCCTGACCGGCACCTTCGACGGCACCGCGTTCACCGCCTCCGACGCCGTCCCCGCGGCGCTCTACGACGCCATGGCCGAGCCCGAGGAGCAGCCGCTCGGTGCCGCCTGCGAGACGCCCGGCACCACCGACACGGCGAAGGCCACGCCGGAGGACCTCGACGCGACGCTGGCCGCCGCCGCCGCGCTGCCCGGCTACGCCACGGCCTGGCTGAGCGGCAGCACGATCAACGTCGCCGTCACCGAGGACGCGGCCAGTGCCGAGGCGGCGCTCCGCGAGACGTGGGGCGGTCCGCTGTGCGTCACGACGGTGGAGAAGACCGACGCCGACCTCAACGAGGTCAACCAGGAGCTCCAGGCCGCGCTCGGCGAGCAGCTGCTGACCAGCGGCTCGTTCGCGCCCGACTCGCTCGACGCCCAGGTCGTCTTCGACGACGGCTCGATCCAGGAGTGGGCCGACACGACGTACGGCGCCGGGCTGGTGCGGGTCAGCTCGGCCCTGACGCCCGTGGAGTGACTACTTCTCGTTGAGCGTGATGCTGATCGAGTTGATGCAGTAGCGGTCGCCGGTGGGCGTGCCGAAGCCGTCGGGGAAGACGTGGCCGAGGTGCGAGCCGCACGTGGCGCAGCGGACCTCCACCCGCTTCATGCCGTGGGACACGTCCTCGATGTACTCCACCGTGTCGGTCATCGGCTGGTAGAAGCTCGGCCAGCCGCAGCCGGAGTGGAACTTGGTGTCGCTGGTGAACAGCTCCGAGCCGCAGGCCTTGCACGAGTAGGTGCCCTCGGTCTCGGTGTCGGTGTACTCGCCGGTGAAGGCACGCTCGGTGCCGGCCTGCCGGAGCACGGCGTACTCCTCGGGGGTGAGCTCCTCGCGCCACTGCTCATCGGTCTTTTGCACGTCGTAGGCCATGCCCCGAGTTTACGGCGGCACGCCAGCCGCGCTCCCGGCTAGGGTCGAGTCATGGCGAAGGCGTCGGAGGCGTACGTCCGGGCGGGGGAGCGCGAGGTGCGCATCTCCTCGCCGGAGCGGGTGATCTACGAGGCGACCGACACGACGCCCGAGGTCACCAAGCTGATGGTCGCGGAGTACGTCGCCAGCGTCGAGGACGGCCTGATGCGCGCGCTGCGCGACCGGCCGACGGCGCTGGAGCGCTGGACGTCGGGGGTCCGGGAGGGCATGAAGCTGGCGACCGGTCCGCAGGACCGCAACGCCGACGCGTTCTACCAGAAGCGGGTCCCCAAGGGCGCTCCCGACTACCTCGAGTCGGTCGAGATCACCTTCCCCTCCGGCCGGACCGCCGACGAGATCTGCCCGACCGAGATCGCCGTGCCGGTCTGGTGCGCCCACATGGGCACGCTGACCTTCCACCCGTGGCCGGTGCGCCGCGACGACGTGGACCACCCCGACGAGCTGCGCATCGACCTCGACCCGCAGCCCGGTACGACGTTCGCGGACGCGGCCCGGGTCGCCGGGGTCGCGCGGGAGCTGCTCGCCGACCTCGGGATGACGGGCTTCGCGAAGACCTCGGGCAACCGCGGGATCCACATCTACGTCCGGATCGCACCGCAGTGGGACTTCGCGGCGGTCCGCCACGCGGCGATCGCCTTCGGGCGCGAGCTGGAGAAGCGCGACGACGGGGTCACGACGGCGTGGTGGAAGGAGGAGCGCGGCGAGCGGATCTTCGTCGACTACAACCAGAACACCCGGGACCGCACCATCGCCTCCGCCTACTCGCTGCGCCCGATCGCCGGGGCGCCGGTCTCCACGCCGGTGTCATGGGACGAGCTGGCCTGGCTTGCCTCGCCCACCGCGTTCAACCTCTTCACCGTGCCGGAGCGCCTCGCCGCCGACGGCGACCCGTGGGCGGCCATCGACGACGAGCACCACTCGCTGCAGCCGCTCCTCGACCTGTGGGACGAGCACCCCGTCGAGCTCAACTTCCCGCCCGACCACCCCAAGATGCCCGGCGAGCCGCCCCGCGTGCAGCCGTCGAAGAAGGTCGAGTCCCACTGGGACGCGGAGGGCAACCGGATCCCCGACTGACGGCGTCCGGGCTGCGTCGTCCTCACTTCTCCCAGGGCGCCGGGACCGGGAAGTACTCCTCGAGGAAGTCGTGCAGCAGCGCGTCGGCCCGCTCCTCGTCGAAGGCCGAGAGCAGGTTGTCGGCGATGCAGAAGAAGTCGCGGTCGCGCCGCAGCATCGCCCGCAGCTGGGCGGGCAGCTGCTGGTGGCCGAGGTCGACGTAGCCGTGGTGCGCGCCGGCCCGGAACGCCTGCCCGTTGATGAGGCCGTAGCCCTGCGCGAAGGACGACAGCAGCGACAGGTCGGTCGCCGAGCGGAACGGCGCCTCGGTGGTGGCCGCGACCGCGTCGGGGAAGCGGGCCGCAATCTCCTCCAGGACCGTACGCCGCTGCGGGTGCGGGCTGTGCATCATCGTGTGGGTCAGCGCGACGCCGAAGGCGTCGGCCAGCACGCGGCGGTTGTTCTGCGCGGCGGTGAGGTAGGGGCGGTCGTCGGTGCCCGGGAGGCCGACGGCGCGGTGGTCGGCCACGAAGGCGGCGTACTGCCCGCCGGGGGAGAAGAAGTGCTCGGGACGCCGGGGCCGGCCGAGGAAGACGTCGTCGTTGACGTAGACGAAGTGGTCGGCGAGGTCGGGGACGCAGTGCAGCCGGGTCTCGATGGCGTGCGAGCTGAAGGTCGGCAGCGCCGACTCGGGCAGGATCTCGCGGTGGTCGACGACCCGCACCGACGCGTGTCCGGTGTCGAGCCACGACGGCACCTGGCCGGCGGTGACGAGGTGGATCCGGCGCACCCAGGGCGCGAAGAGGTGGATGCTGCGCATCGACCAGCGCAGCTCGTCGCGGCTGCGGTAGCGCGAGGCGCCGCCGGCCCGCGCGCTCGGGGTGCCGCCGAGAGCGGTGATCCGGGCGTCCCTGGCGGCCAGCCACTCCTCGTCGTCGCCGTCGACCCAGGTGTAGACGACGTCGACGTCGAAGCGGCAGTCGTCGAGCGTCGGCAGCGCCATCAGCTCGAGCGTCGGCACGCTGACGTCCTCGACCGTGACGGTGGTGCGCGGGGTGCCCGCCGGGACGCGGTCGCCGTAGCGGTTCGGGCCGGGCGCCAGCAGGTCGCCGTCCGGCGACTCCTCCCAGAACTCCACGCCGACCTCGACGCCCTCGCCGAGCAGGCCGCCGTGCCCGCCGCGCATCGGCCACGGCTCGAGGAAGAGCGAGGCGGTGCGGGTGCGCGCGAGGTCCTCGGTCATCGCCGCGACGGTGCCGCGGCGCTCGTGCCACCCGCGCTCGGCGGGGTCGCGCACCGAGAGCCAGTCGGGGACCGCGGCGGCGGCGAGGGCGGCGAGGAAGGCGCCGCGTCGCGAGGCGGGCACGACCACGACCGGGTGCGGGTCGAGGCCGTGGGCGGGCACCACGAACCAGCCCTCCCCGGTCGCCGCGGCGGCGGAGGTGAGCGCCCGCAGGGCCGTCGTACGCGCCTGGGCGGGTGTGGTGCCCGTGGCCCCTGCGGTCTCCGGCAGGTCGCCCAGCGGGCCCGGCCGCAGCCCGTGCAGCACCCGTCGCGGCGCGAGCGGATCGGCCCGGCGGGCCACCGCGCCGCGGAACGCCTCCACCCACCGGCGGGCGAGGGTCGGGCCGTCCCAGCCGGCCGACCGCTCGAGTGCCGCCGCGCCGAGGCGGCTGCGGAGGTCGTCGTCGGTGGCGACCCTCAGCATCGCGGCGGCGAGCGCGGCCTTGGAGCCGGGCGGCACGAGCAGGCCGTCGACGTCGTGGGTGATCATCTCGCGCGGCCCGGACGGGCAGTCGTACGACACCGGTGGGACGCCGGCCGACATGGCCTCCTGCAGCACGAGGGGGTAGCCCTCGCCGCGCGAGGCGAGCACGGCCACGCTGGCCCGCGCCCACTCCGCCGCGAGGTCGTCGGTGGCCCCGGGCAGCTCGACGCGGTCCTCGAGGCCGAGCTTGCGCACCTGGGCGGCGAGGTTCTCGGCGCGCGGTCCGTCGCCCCAGATCCGCAGCGTCCAGCCCGGCACCTGCTCGTGGATGCGCCAGAAGGCGTCGACGACGTGCTCGAACTGCTTCTCCGGCGCCAGCCGGCCGGCGGTCACGAACGCCTTCTGGTCCAGCGCCGAGCGGGGCTGGGGGTGGGACGGCAGCGGGTTGGGGATGACGAGGAGCTCCGGGGCGGCCCCACCGAGCCGCCCGGCCAGCCACCGCGACATCGACTCGGTCAGCGAGACGACGACGTCGGCGCGGGGCGCGAACTCCAGCAGGGCGCCGAGGTCGTTGACGCGGCTCGAGGACGCGCGGTGCTCCTGGTGGACCAGCGCCACGTCGGCGGGGGCGAGCTGGGCCACCACGGCCAGCAGCTCGGGCGTGGTGGTGACGAGCACGTCGGCCTGGACGCTGCCCAGCGCCTCCCGCATCGTGGCGTCGGTGAGGCCGTTGTAGAGGGCGTCCCAGCTGCGCGGGACGATGACCGACTCGCGCTGCGCGAGCTCCGCCGGGTGGCGACCGCTGACCGCGGCGGGCCGCTCGCCGCGCACGTCGACGAGGTAGGTGACCTCGACCCCGTCGGCCAGCGGGTAGTGGGTCGTGGCGCCGCTGCGCGTCACGCTGAGGATGCGCACGCGGTGGCCCTCGCCCAGCCGGACCAGGGCGTTGGCCTGCTCGATGCCGGACCGGGCGGTGCCGCCCATCCCGTCGGCGTTGAAGAGGACGAAGACGATGTCGAGCGGGCCGTCGCGGCGCGTGCGGCGCATCGCCGAGCGCACCTTCCCCCCGAGCCTGTCGGTGAGTGCCACGTGTGCCTCAGTCCTGTCCGTGTGAGCGGTCCCCGATCGGATCGCCACGATCCTAGATGCCGGGCGTCGGCGGATAGGGTGACCGGCATGCCGACGTCCTCCTCCCGACCGGATGTGCAGCCGGGCACCCCGCTCGTCCTGGTCTCCGGTTCCGGTCGCAGTGGCACGAGCTCCCTGGCCGGCACGCTGAAGCGGCTCGGCCTGCACGTGCCGCAACCGGAGGTCGAGGCGTCGGAGACCAACCCGCGCGGGTTCTACGAGCCGCAGTGGGTCATCGACTTCCACAAGCGGCACCTCAAGGAGCTCGCGCTCTTCAACATCGACAGCCGGCCCGCCGCCGTCGACCTCGTGGCCGCGCACGTCGCGTCCGGGGTGCCGACCGCCGAGCTGCGCGAGTGGCTCGCGGGCCAGCTCGCCCTGCAGCGGTCGGGGGGCGAGCAGATCGTCGTCAAGGACCCGCACGCCTTCTGGTTCGCCGAGGTGTGGGAGCGGGTCAGCGCCGAGGTCGGCGCCGACCTGCGGTGGCTCACCGCGCTGCGCCACCCCGCCGAGGTCGTCGGCTCGCGCGACATCGCCTACCTCTCCAGCCAGTCCGAGGACCTGCGGCTGACCAAGGAGACCTCCAACGTCGCCGGCTGGGTCCACGCGGCGCTGCTGACCGAGCTCGCCGGACGCGACACCCGGCGCGCCTTCGTGCGCTATGCCGACCTGCTCGCCGACTGGCGCTCCGCCCTGACGCCGGTGCAGGAGCAGCTGGACCTCGAGTTCGACACCGACCTGTCCTCGACCACCCACCACCCGGTCGACGACTTCATCGAGCCGTCGATGCGCAAGTCGCAGCTCACCTGGGACGACGTCCGCACGCCCGACTGGTTGCGCGAGATGGCCGAGGAGGTCTGGCAGCTCCTGGGCGTGCTCACCGACAAGCCCCACGACGCGGCGGCCCAGCAGCGCCTCGACGAGATCCACGCGGACTACACCGCGCGGTACGCCGACGCGGTGGCGCTGACGTTCGACCACACCCGGGCCGAGGCGACGCTCGCCGGGCGCGAGGCGCGTGAGGCGCAGCGGGCGACCGTGCACCAGCTGCGACGCGACCTCGAGCGCGCCCGTCGTGCCCAGCCGCCGGCGGTCGGCGGACGTGAGGCCGCGGCGATCCTGCGCAAGGCGGTCGTGCGCAGGGTGACCCGCCGGGGCTGAGCTGCCGCCGAGCCGGGGTCGGACCCTCGACCCCGGGCCGCTCAGACGCCGCTGATGCCCTCCCCGGACCCGGAGGCCTGCTCGTCGAAGTTCTCGTGCTCGATGAGGTGCAGCACCGGCACGCCGAGCTTGCGGCGCGCCCGCGAGGTCCAGTCGATGTGAAAGAACTCAGCCACGACGTGCGGGCGGGTGAGGATGATCGCCTCGCGGGCGTCGACGGCCGTGACCAGCGCGGCGAGGGCGTCGACCGGCGGCTCGGACGTCACCTTGCCGGTGGCCTGGCCCCCGGCGGCATGGATCGCGGCGAGGGTCTTGTGGAGGTCGGAGGAGGAGCTCTCCTCGCACTCGCGCCGCAGGGCCTCGATGTCGACGTCGTTCATCGCCATGGCTGGTGCCGCCATGAGGTCCCCGGCGCCGATCGTCCCGAGGGACGCCTCGATCCGGGCCGCGGCGTCCTCGAGCGGCAGCAGGACGTGGTAGACCACCGGGTCCGCGATCTCGGTGTGGAGGGACCGGACCTGCTGGGCGTCGGCGGCGGTGAGCGCCTGCTCGACGAGCAGCACGACGTCGTAAGTGCCCCGCCCGTCGTGGATGGAGTCGCCGGTGGTGCCGTCGTCGGGGATGTTGTCGGTCGTCTCGGTCATGACTCGCCTCCGGGTTCGGTGCTGAGGATCCTGCTGAGGTCGTAGCCGGCCGGCTCGTCGAGCTGGGCGTAGCCGCAGCTCTCCGGGTCGCGGTCGGTGCGCCAGCGTTTGAAGTGGGCGGTGTGCCGGAAGCGCCGGCCCTCCATGTGGTCGTACTTCACCTCGAGCACCCGCTCGGGGCGCAGCGCCGTGAAGCCGAGGTCCTTGCCCGCGCTCCAGCGGCTCTGCGTGCCGGGGACGCGGTCGGGGTTGGCGGTGAGGAACTCGTTCCACCTGCCCCACGGGTGGTCGGCGATGTCGCACACGAGCGGCTGGAGCTCCAGCCAGAGCTCGGCCCGCCGAGCCGCGGTGAAGCTGGCCGAGACGCCGATGTGCTGCAGCTCGCCGTCGTCGTCGTAGAGCCCGAGCAGCAGCGACCCGATGAGCGGCTGCTCCGGGGTCGAGGTCTTGTGCTCGCGGTAGCCGGCCAGGACGACGTCGGCGGTGCGCTCGTGCTTGATCTTGAGCATGGTGCGCTTGTTGGGCTCGTAGGGCGAGCCGAGCGGCTTGGCGACGACGCCGTCCAGGCCGGCGCCCTCGAACTCCTCGAACCACCGCTCGGCCTCGGCGGCGTCCTCGGTGGTGCGGGTGAGGAAGCACGGCCCCTCGCCGTCGAGGTGCGCGAGCGCCTCGACCAGCGCGGCGCGGCGCTCGGACAGCGGACGGTGGAGGTAGGACTCGTCGCCCAGCGCGAGCAGGTCGAAGGCGACGAAGCCCGCGGGCGTCTCGACGGCCAGCTTGTCGACGCGGCTGGCCGCGGGGTGGATGCGCTCCTGCAGCGTCTCGAACTCCAGGCGCCAGCCCTCGGCACCCTGCAGGCCGACGAAGATCTCGCCGTCCAGCACGATGCGGTCCGGCAGCTGGCGTCGCACGGCCTCGACGACCTCGGGGAAGTAGCGGGTCAGCGGCTTGGTGTTGCGGCTGGCCAGCTCGACCTCGTCGCCGTCCTTGAAGACCAGGCAGCGGAAGCCGTCCCACTTGGGCTCGAAGCTGAGTCCGCCGTGCTTGGCCGGGTCTGGCACGCCGCTCACGCTCTTGGCGAGCATCGGCTGCACGGGCGGCATCACGGGGAGGTCCACGGCTGAAGCCTAGTGCTGGTCGCCCTCCTAGACTGCCCGCATGACACGCCCTGCCGTCGTCGGCTTCGCCGGCCGCGAGAAGTGGGGCGAGGTCCTCGTCGACCTGGTGCTCGCCGGGCTCGGTGGACTGCTCGTCGCGGTCGCCGCACCCGAGCTGTCAGCAGGCGCACCTCCCGCCCTCTGGCTGGTCGTGCTCTACACCACCTTCGCCGTCGCGGCGACCGTGCTGCTCGCGGTGGTGGTCACCACCACCTCGCGGCTGCCGACGATCGGCGAGGGCACCGTGGCGGGCCGCCCGGCGGTCGGCCTGCGGTCGTGGGCGGCACCGTGGTGGCACGCGAACGCCCTCGACCTGGGCCTCGCCGCCACGGGACTGGCGCTGCTCGCGGCGGGTCTCGCCGAGGGCGGGTCGTGGGCCGTGGTCGGAGCGGTCCCGGGCCTGGTCGGGCTCTGGTTCGCGGCGCGCGTCGCGCTGGTCGTGCTCGGCAGGCGCCGTCGGCCGGCGCTGTGGCTCACCCCCGACGAGGTGGTGGCCGACTCGCCCGTCGGGCGCGCCCGCGCCGCCCGCGGGTCCGTGCGCCGGGTCCGCAGCAGCGGCCGGCGGGTCGTCGTCGACCTCGACGACGACGCCACGTGGTTCGCCTGCCCCCGCCCGTGGCGGCGGCGGGCGCCCAGCGCCCGCGTGCTCGTGCTCGATGCCGAGGACGTCGGCCACCGCCCCGCCGAGGTCGCGGACTGGCTACGGTCGGAGCTCGACCTCGCCGACCGCACCGGCAGGATTGGGACGAGCCGTACGGGGGAAGGTGGACAGCGGGCCACGCCCCGTCCCCCTCATCATCACCACGTCCAGGAGTGACTGCTTCCGTGACCGACCTCCCGACCACCCCTGACAGGGACCGGACCGACGACCGGCCGCAGCGGCCGCAGCTGCCGCCGGTGGTCTACGTGCCCACGACCGCGGAGGCGGAGGTGGCCTCGCGCCGCGTCCTGCTCCACCACGTCGCCGACGGCCGCACCGCCCTCTACACCTACTCGGCCATCGACCGGCTCCACCGGTGGTACCTCCCGGACACCCCCTGGCTGCTCTGCGACGTCGCCGCGCTCCAGCGCATCCACGACCAGACGCCCTACGACCTGCTGTTCCTCGACGTCGACCCGGGCCTGCGCGACGACCCGGCCGCGAGCGGCGACGAGCTGCGGGAGGTGCACGGATGAGCGGCGGCATCGATGTCGACCTCGCCACCCTCGACACGATCGCGGGCGACCTCGAAGGTGCGGCCGAGGGGCTCGAGGGCCTGGCGGGGAGCGTCCCGCGCGGGGTCGACGCGGGCCCGATGACGGCCGTGGTGGCGAGCATGCTCAGCCAGGTCGTGACCAGCGCGGGCAACGTCTCCCAGGGGCTCACCGGGACGGCCGAGGGCGTCCGGCTCGCGCGCGGCTACTACCAGCGCGCCGACGCCGACGCCTCCGCCGGCATGGGTCGGATCCGCCAGGTGATGGAGCAGTGAGCATCGAGACGGAGATCCTCGGGTCACCCGGCGGCATCGAGGGGGCCGCCACGTGGCTCCGGGGCAGCCTGGAGCCGAAGCTCACGGCGGCCGCCGATGCCGCCAACGGCTCACGCCGCGACGCCGAGGCGGGGTGGGACTCCGTGGCCGGCGAGGAGTTCGCGGACATCGCCCGACGCATCCGCGACAAGTCCGACGACCTGGCGGCGGCGACGAAAAAGATGGCCGGTGACCTCGACGACTTCGCCGAGAAGCTCCGCCGTGCCCAGGACCAGATGGGCGACGTCCGGTCCACCGCGCGCGGCAAGGGGCTCACCGTGGCGGGCTTCGTGGTGGAGCACCCCGGCGCGGGTCCCGCGCGGCCCCCGGTCGGCTTCGAGGGGACACCCGAGGAGGTCGCGGAGCACAACACGCGGGTGGAGGCCTACAACGCCCACCAGGAGCTGCTGCAGGCCTACTACGACGCCGAGACCGAGGCGGCGCGCATCGACCGCTACTACGCCGCCGCGTGCCGCGAGCTGCAGGACGACTACCTCCCCGGCACGCACGCGGCCTGGATCCTCACGCTGGGCGACATCGTCGGCGACGCGGCGGCCGGTGTCATCGGCGTCAGCATCTCGCTGAACCAGTCCAAGCTGCTGACGTCCGCCGAGGACCTCGTCGACGAGGCCACCCGCGCCATCGACGACCTCCAGGCGCACCCCGAGCGCTACATGAAGCGCAAGTGGTTCTTCTTCCAGACCCTGGACGAGGCTCGGCTGGAGGCGGACCGGCTCGCCATCCAGGGCAAGCTCGACGAGGCCGAGGACCTGCTGCGCCAGTCGGGCGAGCTGGCCGACTCCCGAACCCTGCGCTACCTCGGGCGTGCCGGCAAGATCCTGGGGCCGCTCGGCCTGGGCCTCGGCGCCTACAACGACTGGCAGGAGGGGGAGACGACCGAGCAGATCATCGTCTCGCAAGGGGTCTCCGCGGGCCTCGGTGCGGCAGCAGGCTTCGGCGCCAGCGTCGGGACTGCGGCGCTCATCGGCGCCACCGCCGGCTCCGTGGTGCCCGGGGTGGGCACCGCGGTCGGTGCCGTGGTCGGGACCGTGGTCGGCGCCGGCATCGCCATCTTCGCCGACGGCGCCATCGACTCCTTCTTCGAGAACGGTCCCGACGTCGGCAAGGCCTGGGACGAAGGTGTCGACGCGCTGGAGGACACCGGCGAGGCCATCGCTGACGGCGTCTCGAGCGTCGGCGACACGATCGGTGGGTGGTTCAGCTGACCGCGCGGCGCAGGCTCGGGACCGTCTCGGCCGTGCTCGCGGGCGGCACCGGGGTGCTGGCCGTCGCCCTGGGGGTCGGACTCGTCCTCGAGGCCGACAGTGCGTTCGGTCGGGCGTGGGCGTCCGCGTTCATCGTGTTCGGGGTGGTGTGCCTCATCGGGGCCGTCGTCGGCACCCGGCCCCCCGAGCCCGGATCGCCGACGGGACGGGCCGTCGGGCTGGCCACCTTCGTGCTGCTCGGCACCTGGGCAGCCGTCACCGCCGTGGTCGGCGCGGTCGAGGAGAGCTGGCTGTGGGGCGTGCTCCTCGGCGCCGCGGCGGCGTACCTCTTCTGGGCCGCCGTACGTGTGGCGCGCAGCGGCCCTCAGCCCCGCTAGTCCTCGCCGCGGAGGGAGAACGAGCGCAGCCGGTCGCCCGCGAACCACACGCCGACCACCGTGACGACGAGGCTGGCGATGATCGCGTAGGGGAGGTTGGCGGGGTCGGGCAGCTGGTCGGAGATCTCGTGGCCGACCCGCAGGCCCCACTGGCCGATGCTCAGCCAGGCGATGCCGGAGAAGAGGTTGCCGAGCAGGCTCTCCCAGATCAGCACGAACATCAGCGACGCGATGACCGCGTGCCTGGTCACGGCCGAGATGGCGAGGAAGAGCGCGGAGTAGGTCGTCCCGGCGACGACGGCGCCGACGAAGAGCGCGACCGCCCGGGTGCTGTCGCCGGTGATGAGGGCCGCGACCAGGATCGGCAGCGCGCCGGCGACCAGCGTGGCGGCGAGGGCCACGAGCCACTTGCTGATCGCCACGCCGTAGCGGCTGACCGGCTTGGAGAGCAGGTAGGTGATCGACCCGTCGTCCACCTCCGGGCCGAGCACCGAGGAGGCCGCGAGGATCGCGACGAGGGGCAGCACGAGCGGGTAGCCCAGGCCCGGCAGGATCTCGAACGCCGCGTCGCCGTCGGTGAGCGCCGTCACCAGTGCGACCAGCCCGATCAGCAGGACCGGGAACGCGAGCAGCAGGAAGAAGCGGCGGCGGCCGAGCAGTGCCTGCAGCGCCAGCTTGGCAATGGTCACGTTGATCATCGGGCCACCAGGTAGGCGAAGACGCTCTCGAGCGACTCGTCGCTGGGGGAGAGCTCGAACAAGGTCACGTCGTGCTGCCGGGCCAGGCCCGGGAGGCTGACGGCGAAGCTGCCCAGGTCGTCGACCTGGACGTCGAGGTGGTCGCCGCGCAGGCTCACCGCGCGCACCGACTCGTGCGCCATCAGGAGCGAGGCGAGGGTGCGGTTGTCGCTGGACTGCAGGGCGTACTGCACCGGGCGGTCGGTCATCAGCCGGCGGATCGCGCCGAAGTCGCCCGACGCCGCGTGGCGGCCGGAGACGACCACCTCGATGTGGCGGGCCAGCCGCTCGACCTCCTCCAGGATGTGCGAGCTGAACAGCACGGTGCGGCCCTCGTCGCCGAGGCGCCGCAGCAGGTCCATCAGGTGCATCCGCTGGCGCGGGTCGACGCCGTTGAACGGCTCGTCGAGGAGCAGCACGGACGGCCCGTGGACGAGCGCGGCGGCGATCTTGACGCGCTGGCGCATGCCCTTGGAGTAGGTGTCGAGGCGCCGGCCCGCCGGCTCGACCATGTCGACGACCTCGAGGATCCGCTCGGTCGCGGCGGCCGCGTCGGGCATCCGGTGCAGGTCGGCGTTGGCCCGGACGAACTGGCGTCCGGTGAGGTAGCCGAAGCTCAGCTCGCGCTCGGGCACCAGCCCGATCTGGCGGTAGATCTCGGTGTTGCGCCACACCGGCTGCCCGTCGAGGGTGACGTGGCCGGCCGAGGGTGCCAGGAAGCCCGACATCATCGCCATCAGCGTCGTCTTGCCCGCGCCGTTGGGGCCGAGCAGGCCCGTCACGCCGGGGCCGATGGAGAGGGAGACGTCGTTGACCGCGACGACGTTGCCGAACCAGCGCGAGGCCGAGTCGAGGACCAGGTTGCTCATCGTGAACCCACCTTCCGGAAGCGGGCGACGAGCCCGAGCAGGCAGCCAGCCACCAGCAGCAGCGCCACCAGGGCGTACGCCGGCACCCACGCGCCGTCGACCGGGACCGGGGTCTCGATGCCGGCGTCCCAGGCGTTGGCGAGGCCGGTGAAGAGGGACCAGGGCGAGAAGAGGCCGACCGCGACCGAGGCGGAGTCGGCGTCCTCGAAGGACGCGATGTTCTGCACGACGTTGATGACGCCGGTCAGCACGATGAGGGCCATCACCGAGCCGACGACCGCGAAGCCGCGGCGCAGCGAGACCGACGAGATGAGGCCGGTGATGCCGGCGATCAGCATCGCGAGGAGCACCTGGAGGACGAGCGCCTTGAGCAGGGCGGTGACCTGGTCGCTCTTGTCGAGGCCGGCGAGCATCGCGCCGAGGAAGAGCAGGAGCGTCGGGACGGCCATGAAGAGCAGCACGGCCAGCGTGAGGGAGAACCAGCGCATGAGCGCGAAGATCGGCGCCGCCAGCGGGCGGGCGAGGTAGAGCACGATCGACCGGTAGCGCAGGTCGCGGGAGAACAGCACCGGTGCTTGCGCGGCGGCGAAGAGGCTGACGAGCAGCTGCGTCTGGTTGGTGTAGTCGGCGTAGGAGATCGGGAGGCTGTCGAGGCCGGTGAGGACGACCACGCCGACGACGATCGCCGCCGGCAGCACCGACATGCCGAGCAGCAGGAAGGGCATCACCTTGGACTTGCCCGAGCGCCCGAGCCCGTAGGCGTGGCGCAGGCCGGTGACGAACAGGGTGCGTGCGATCGCGCCGGTGCCCTCGCGCTGACCGTCGTAGTGGCGGTAGCCGAGGTCGTGGATGACACCGGTGCGACCCGGTCCGGATCCGGTCAGGTCAGACACGGGCGCCTCCTTCCAGGAAGACGTCCTCGAGGTGGCCGCGGTCGGGCTGGAGGCGCATCAGCCCCAGGCCGAGCTCGGCCGCGACGTCACGGATGAGGTCGTGGGCGGCGCCCTCGTGGGCCAGCTCCGCCGGCGGCGGGTCGACGGCCACCATCGAGCCGCGGGGGCGGCAGGTGAGTCCCCGCTGGGCCAGCGCCTCGCCCAGGCGGTCGCGCTCGGTCTCGGTGCCGACCACCTCGACGAGCAGGCTGCCGGTGATCTTGAGGAAGTCGGTGGTCGCGCTCGAGCGCAGCAGGTGGCCGCCGTCCAGCACGATGACGTGGTCGCTGACCTGCTCGAGCTCGCCGAGCAGGTGCGAGGTGACGAGGACCGCGATGCCGAACTCGCTGCCGATGCGCTGCACGAGGCGGAGCATGTCGTTGCGGGCCGCCGGGTCGAGGCCGTTGGTCGGCTCGTCGAGGAAGACCAGCTGCGGGTCGTGGGCCAGGGCCTGCGCGAGCTTGGCGCGCTGCTTCATGCCCGTGGAGTAGCCGCCCATCGGCCGGTAGCGCTCCTCGTCGAGCCCCACGTGGCGCAGCACGTCGGCCGAGCGCTCGCGGGCCGCCGCGGCGCCGAGGCCCGACATGCGCGCCATGTGGACGACGAAGTCGCTCGCGCTCACGTCGGGCGGCAGGCAGTCGTGCTCGGGCATGTAGCCCACGAGCCGGCGGATCTCCTGGCTGGACTGCTCGATGTCGTGGCCGAGCACGCTCGCCTGGCCGGCGGTCGGCTCGAGCAGGCCGAGCAGGATCTTGATGAGTGTCGACTTGCCCGCGCCGTTGGCGCCGACCAGCCCGGTCACCCCCTGGCCGACGTCGACCGTCAGGTCGGTCAGCGCGTGGACCGTCCCGTAGTGCTTGGTGAGCCCCGCGGTCGTGATGACCGGCGCCCTGCCGATGAGTTCCCCCGTCACGGGCGTCACGCTAGCGGCCGGGACCGACGTACGGCATCAGGGATCGCCCTCACACCGGGTCGAGTTCGGCGGAGGCCCGGCCGGTGGGTGCGGTCGTGCGCGCGGTCGGCATGCGGACGGGGCCGACGGTGGCGCGCACCGTAAAACGTCCCGCGGTCGGGCTCGAGGTCGGACGTGTGACGATGCGGTCGCCCCGACGACCGGTTCGTCACACGTCAGCAAAGGCGTCGGGTCTCGGCAGTCCCGCCCGAGGCGGGCCCTAGGCTTGGCGCTCTATCCCCGGTTGGTCTGCCGGGTCTCGGCAGTCCCGCCCGAGGCGGGCCCTAGGCTTGGCGGGACATTCCCCGGTTGGTCTGCCGGCAGGGCCCGCCTGACTTTGAATCAGGACTAGCGACGTAGGTTCGACTCCTACCCGGGGAGCTCCTCCTCCGTGGCGTCGGGGCGGTAGGCGAACCACCCGAGCGTGGCGCCGGTCGCCTTCGCCTCCGCGAGCCTGCGGCGGATCTCGCGCAGGGGCGTGGTGGGTGGTGTCGTGGGTGGGAGCTGCTCCCGGGTGGAGGCCACCAGCTCGCCCTCCCAGAAGACCAGGAACCGTTGGTCGCGGCACGTCGACCCGAGCAGCTCGTCGTAGAAGTCGAAGGTCCCGGTCTGCGGGATGCCGTGGCGGTCGAGCACCTGCTCCCACTGCTCGGGCGTGAAGATGACGGTCAGGTCGGTCCTCCGCCTCGCCCTCCCGGCTCATCCGCTCCAGCAGGAGGTTCCACTGCACGTCCCGCGGCGGCAGTGGACGACCCGGCGTCGGGGCGGCGCCCGGTAGCGTCGCGGGCATGGCCATCTCCGAGCTCGTCGGCGTGTACGACGCGGACGGCGGGCTGCTCGGCGAGGCGGCGTACGTCTGGGGCCGCCTCCGGGGGACCCGGCACTGCGGCCTGTGCGACATCACGCACTCGACGGTGCGCCGCAAGGCGGACTGGGACCGGATGGCGGCGAGCCTGCCGGTGCCGGTGCGGCTGCTGCACCTCAACGAGCTCGACGACGGGCTGCGGCGGGCGGTCGCGTCGACCGGTGCGCCGGTGGTGCTGGGGCGCGAGGGTGACGAGTGGCGCCAGGTCGTCGGCCGCGAGGAGCTCGACGAGATGGCCGGCTCGGTGGGGGCGCTCGAGGTCGTCCTCAGGCGACGCCTCGGGGATCCCGCCGGCGGGACCGACTGAGCGGGAGCACGTGGGCGGGACCGACACGATTGGCCAGCGCGCCCGCTGCCGGTGACAGACTGCGCCCATGGACAACCTCACCGTCATCGTCCTCGCCGCCGGCGGCGGCACCCGGATGAAGTCGAAGACCATGAAGGTGCTGCACCCCGTCGCGGGACGCTCCATGATCGGCCACGTGCTCCGTGCCGTGCAGGCCGTCGAGCCGACCCGCGTCGTCGCCGTCGTGGGGCACCAGCGCGAGCAGGTGGGCCCCCACATCAGCGAGCTCGTGCCCGACGCGGTGCTGGCGGTGCAGGAGACGCAGGAGGGCACCGGTCACGCCGTACGCGTCGCGATGGAGGCCTCGGGCACCACGACCGGCACCGTCATCGTGGCCGCCGGCGACACCCCGCTCCTGGAGGGCGAGTCGCTCAAGGCGTTCGCCGCGGAGCACGAGGCCGCGCAGCGCGCCGTGAGCATCCTGAGCGGCCGGCTGCCGGACCCGTTCGGCTACGGCCGGATCATCCGCAACCACGAGGGTGACGTCGAGGCCATCGTCGAGGAGAAGGACGCGACGCCGGAGCAGCGCGAGATCGACGAGATCAGCTCGGGCATCCTCGCCTTCGACGCCGAGTTCCTCGTCACGGCGCTCGCGCGGATCAGCAACGACAACGCCAAGGGCGAGTACTACCTCACCGACGCCGTGGGCCTCGCCCGCGAGGACGGGCTCACCGTCGGCGCGCACCTGATCGAGGACGTCGCGCAGACCGCCGGCGCCAACGACCGTGCACAGCTCGCCGACCTCGGCCGCGAGCTCAACCGCCGCATCGTGACCCGGTGGATGCAGGACGGGGTCACGGTGATGGACCCCGCGACCACCTGGATCGAGGCCGACGTGGTGCTTGAGCCCGACGCCACGATCCTGCCCGGCACCCAGCTGCTCGGCGCGACCGTCGTGCGCGAGGACGCCGTGGTGGGCCCCGACACCACGCTGAAGGACTGCGAGGTCGGCGCCGGCGCCCGCGTCGTACGCACCCACGGCGAGCTCGCGGTCGTCGGGGACGGCGCGTCGGTCGGGCCGTTCGCCTACCTCCGCCCCGGCACCCAGCTCGGCACCGGCGGCAAGATCGGCACATTCGTGGAGACCAAGAACTCGCAGATCGGCGACGGCGCCAAGGTGCCGCACCTGTCGTACGTCGGTGACGCCGAGATCGGCGAGGGCACCAACATCGGGGCCGGCACGATCTTCGCCAACTACGACGGCGTCGCCAAGCACCGCACGGTGATCGGCCGGCACGCCAAGACCGGCTCGAACAACACCTTCGTCGCGCCGGTCGCGGTCGGGGACGGGGCAGGCACCGCGGGCGGCACCGTCGTACGCCGTGACGTGCCCGCCGGCGCGCTTGCCGTGAGCAGCTCGCCGCAGCGCAACCTCGAGGGCTGGACCGAGTCGCGGCGCGCCGGGACGGCCCAGGCCGAGGCCGCCCGAACCGCACGTGAACAGCAGGAGAAGACCGAGGGGTGACCCCGAGGTTGGGGCTGGCCGGGAGGTGGGCGAGAATCCTGTGCAGCACCTCCGAACGAGCCCCCCCGAGTCAGGAGTCGCGTCGCGTGACCGGAATGAAGCGGACCACGGAGAAGAACCTCATGGTCTTCAGCGGGCGGGCCTACCCCGACCTGTCCCACGAGGTCGCCGACCTCCTCGAGTGCGGGCTCGTCCCGCAGGACGCGCGGGCCTTCGCCAACGGCGAGCTCTACGTCCGCTACGAGGAGTCCGTGCGCGGCTGCGACGCCTTCGTGATCCAGAGCCACACGGCGCCGATCAACGAGTGGATCATGGAGCACCTGATCATGGTCGACGCGCTCAAGCGCGCCTCGGCCAAGCGCATCACGGTGGTCATGCCGTTCTACGGCTATGCCCGCCAGGACAAGAAGCACCGCGGCCGCGAGCCGATCTCGGCCCGCCTGATGGCCGACCTGTTCAAGACCGCCGGCGCCGACCGGCTGATCACCGTCGACCTGCACGCCGACCAGATCCAGGGGTTCTTCGACGGCCCCGTCGACCACCTGATGGCGCTGCCGATCCTCACCGACTACGTCAAGGAGAAGTACGGCGATCAGCAGCTGGCCGTCGTCTCCCCGGACGCCGGCCGGATCAAGGTCGCCGAGCGCTGGTCGGCCCGCCTCGGCGGCGTTCCGCTGGCCTTCATCCACAAGACCCGCCGCATCGACGTGGCCAACGAGGTCGTCGCCAACCGCGTGGTCGGTGACGTGCACGGCAAGATCTGCATCCTGACCGACGACATGATCGACACCGGCGGGACGATTGTGAAGGCCGCCGAGGCGTGCATGGCCGAGGGCGCCGCCGGCGTCATCATCGCCGCGACGCACCCGATCCTGTCCGACCCCGCGGTCGACCGGCTGAAGAACTCCTCCGCGATGGAGGTCGTGGTGACCAACACCCTGCCGGTCCCCGCCGACAAGCAGTTCGACAAGCTCACGACGCTGTCCATCGCGCCGCTGATCGCCCGGGCCATCCGCGAGGTGTTCGAGGACGGGTCCGTGACGTCGATGTTCGACGGGCACGCGTAGTCGTACGGCCCGGCGCGGGTCGGGCTTTGCGCCCGAGTTCCGTGCTCAGAGGTCGAGATCTCTACCTGTAGGCACGGCGGTCACCGGATATCCGGGGACTCCAGAGACAGGCGACCCCACCCTCACAACGTCCGGTCCAGGTCGTCCAGCGCGTCGTTCCACGCCCGGGCCAGGACCGTGGGCACCTCGCCCTCGAGGGCGGAGGCGACGGCCGCGCGGAGCTCGCGGCGTACGTCCGGGGTGAGCGGCAGGCGGGGGAAGGCGTCGCCGATGACGTCGCCCATCGCCTGGCCGGACCGGCGGGCCAGGTCGAGGCCGTCGGTGACGTAGCGGGCCAGGTAGGGGTGGACCAGGTCGGCCTGCTCCCAGCCCCAGAACCCGGCGGCGACGGCGTCGAACTCATGGCTGCCGAGGTCGCCGCTCATCAGCCGCTCCCACGCCTCGGCCTTCGCCTCGGCGGTGGGCACGGCCGCGCGGGCGGTGAGGGCGGCGTGGTGGCCCGCGACGGACTTGTCGCGGTCGGCCTCGGCGTCGATGAACGACGCGTCGCCCAGCTCTGCGAGCCGGTGGACGGCCGCCCAGCGGACGGTCTGGTCGACGTCGTCGCGGCCCAGCCAGTCGGTGAGGAAGCCCGCGTCGGCGCTGAGCCGGGCGAGCACCCGTGACGCCCCCGGAGCGAGGGCAGGGTCGCCCCCCTCGACGGCACCGCGGGCGATGTCGGCCACCACGGCCAGGTGCGCGGCGACCTCCGCGGGCGCGTCGTAGCGCCGGATGACGAGCTGAAGGTTGCGCACGACCCCCTCGAAGACCAGCGGGTGGGTCTCGGGGCGCAGGTGCCGGTCGGCGAGCGCGACCAGGTCGTCGACCGGGATCACCCGCGCCTCGCAGAGGTCGATCGCGGTCCACCAGAGCATCGCCCGCGTCAGCTGCGACTCCACCGACGACAGGCCGGCGGTGATCGCCGCCCACGACTCGTCGTCGGGGCGGATCACGGCGAAGGTCTCGTCGCCGGAGTTGGGGACCACGACCCGGCCGGCGAACTCCTCGAGCCGGACCGGCTCGTCGCCCAGCTGGACGTCGCGGGAGCCGACGAGCCGCATCGCGTCGTCGTACGCCGAGACGGTGAGGCGGTGCGGCCGCGAGCCCTCGCGGGAGAGGACCGGCACGCCGCCGTCACGGGTCACGACGAGGGTGTCGAAGCCGGTCGTGCGCAGCCATGCCGCCGCCCAGGCCCGGACGTCGTGCTCCGTCGCGGAGTCGAGCGAGTCGAGGAAGGCGGCGAGGTCAGCGTTGCCGAACGCGTGGGTGGTGAGGTGCGTGTTGACCCCGGCGAGGAAGTCCTCCTCACCCAGCCAGTGGCCGAGCTGCGCGAGGGCGGAGTTGCCCTTGGCGTAGGTGATCATGTCGAAGTTGGCGAAGGCGGTGTCGACGTCGACCACCTTCTCGGTGTCCTCCGCGATCGGGTGCGTGGAGCGACGCCGGTCCGCGCGGTAGCCGGTCGGCTTGCGGGTGATCGCGGCCGAGGTCCACGCGTCGGTGTAGCCGGCCGCGCTCCCCGCGACGTCGAAGCCCATGAAGTCGGCGAACGACTCGTTGAGCCACGAGTCCTCCCACCACCTCATGGTCACCAGGTCGCCGAACCACATGTGCGCCATCTCGTGGGCGATCGTCGAGGCGACCCACTCCCGCTCGAGCTCGGTGGGCGTGCCCGGCGGGAGGTAGGCGTCGCGGAAGACCACGCACCCGGGGAACTCCATCGCACCCCAGTTGAGCCCCGGCGCGAAGACCTGCTGGTAGTCGGCGTAGGGGTACTCCGGCTCGAAGACGGTCGTGTAGTGCTGGAAGCAGGCGCTGGTGATGCGGCGCAGCTCGTCGGCGTCGCGGCGCAGCTCGCGCTCCTGCGAGGCGCGGGCGTGCCAGCCGAACGGCAGGGTGCCGCCCGGCGCGGGGGCGTACGGCTCGTCCCACGTCACCGACACCCAGGGACCGCCGACGAGGGTGAAGAGGTACGACGAGAAGGGTGGGGTGGTGGCGAACGTCCAGGTGTCGCCAGTGTCGCCCGGCTCGCGCCCCTCGAGCAGTCCGTTGGCCAGCACGGTCCAGTGCGACGGCGCCGTGACGCGCAGCGCGAACGTCGACTTGATGTCGGGCTGGTCGAAGCAGGGGACGACCTTCTGGGCGATGTCCATCGACGTGTGCGCGCACACGTAGCGCTCGCCGTCGGCGGGGTCGACCGTGACGGTCATGCCGTCGCCGTCGGTGACGTAGGGCATCCGCGCGGTGACGCGGACCGTGTTGTCCTCGCCCAGGCCGATCAGCGCGATGCGCCCGTCGGCGTAGGGAGCCGGCTCGCCGTCCAGGGTGACGTCCGAGGCGCCGTTGAGCTCCAGGAAGGAGTCGGCGCCCGGACGGGTGCAGCGGAAGGAGATCGTCGCCTCGACACCGAAGTCCTCCGTGGAGGTGAGGTCGAGGTGGAGCCGGGTGTGGACGTCGGTCAGCAGGTCGGCGCGCTCACGCGCCTCGGGGAGCATCAGGGGCACCGGGCCACCCTAGTGACCGGCTCCAGCGACGTGCTCCGGCCCGCGCCCGCGACCTGCGCGCGGCTGGCGGGCCGCTGGGGGGCGGGGATTCGACCGCGCCCGCCGTACGGTCTAGAGTTCCTGAGTTGCCTCGGCGAGGGAGCCCATCGGACGACTGGGACTCCGTGATCGACTGGGCCGGCCGCCCCATCGCGCCGCGCTCTCGATCCGGAGCGCGGCGTTCGTCGTCTTCGGAGCGCCGGGCCCCACAGCCTCCACCGACCCGACCCAGGAGAAGATGATGTCTGCCCCCGAGAAGATCGCCGCCGAGCCCCGCACCGAGTTCGGCAAGGGCGCCGCCCGCCGCATCCGCCGCGAGAACAAGATCCCCGCCGTCATCTACGGCCACGGCAACGAGCCGGTCCACGTGATCCTGCCCGGCCACCAGACGATGATGGCCCTCAAGCACGGTGGCGCCAACGCGCTGCTCGCGCTCGACGTCGACGGCTCCGAGCAGCTCGCGCTGACCAAGGACGTCCAGATCGACCCGATCCGCCGCGTCATCGAGCACCTCGACTTCGTGGCCGTCCGCCGCGGCGAGAAGGTCACCGTCGACGTCCCGATCCACGTCGTGGGCGAGGCCGCCTCCGAGACGCTGGTCGTCAACGAGAACACCGTCGTCTCCGTCGAGGCCGAGGCCACCCACATCCCCGAGTTCTTCGAGGTCTCCGTCGAGGGCGCCGCCGCCGGAACCCAGATCCTCGCCAAGGACCTGGACCTCCCCTCGGGCACCACGCTGCTCGCCGACGAGGACCTGCTCATCGTCAACGTGACCGAGCAGATCTCCGCCGAGGCCCTCGAGGCCGAGCTGGAGGAGGCCGAGGCCGACGCCGGCATCGAGCACGACGTCTCCGACGCCGAGATCGCCGAGGCGCAGGAGGAGGCCATCGCGGCCGACTCCGGCGAGTCGGCCGAGTCGGGCGACTCCGACTCCGAGTGACGTGACCGGGCACTTCGTGCCCGTGTCGACCGCCGACCGGGCGGTTCGTGCCGCTACACGGGCACGAACCGCCCGGTCGCTGCGCGTGACGGGCACGACGTGCCCGGTCGGCGCGCCGGACAGGACTGGAAGGATGACCCCATGAGTGAGGCAGCGGACGGCGTGTGGCTGGTGGTCGGCCTGGGCAACCCCGGCCCGGCCTACGCCGGGCACCGCCACAACATCGGCTACCTCGTCGCCGACGAGCTCGCGAGCCGGATGGGGAGCCCGTTCCGGAGCCACAAGACCGGCCGCGCCGACGTCGTCGAGGGCCGGCTCTCGCTGGGCGGCCCGCGCGTGGTGCTGGCCCGCGGCCGCGGCTACATGAACGAGTCCGGCGGGCCGGTGAAGGCGCTCGCCACGTTCTACAAGGTCGCCCCCGACCACGTCATCGCGATCCACGACGAGCTCGACATCGCCTTCGGGACGCTGCGGATCAAGCTCGGCGGCGGCGACAACGGCCACAACGGGCTCAAGTCCATGCGCTCCTCGCTCGGCACGGGCGACTTCTACCGGGTGCGGGCCGGCATCGGCCGCCCGCCCGGTCGCCAGGACGTGGCCGACTTCGTGCTGTCCAACTACTCCACGACCGAGCGCAAGGAGCTGCCGTTCCAGGTCTCCGACGCCGCCGACGCGGTCGAGTCGATCATCACCGACGGGCTCGAGAAGACCCAGCAGCGCTTCAACTCCTGACCCGACGGGTCGAGCCGCCCCACGGCGTGCTCCCCAATTCTGGCGATAGCCCCCGCGTGCGGGCCTCGACCGGCGTCCGGATCCACAAGATCTGACTGTGCCGGCGTGGGGTCCGGCACTCGACGTGGGGAGTTGCTGGTGGCTGTTGCGAGCGTCATCATCCCGGCGCACAACGAAGCGGCCACCATCGGGCGCAACCTGCGTGCGCTGCGGGAGGGCACGAGCGGCGCCGAGCTGGACGTGGTCGTGGTGTGCAACGGGTGCACCGACCACACCGCCGAGGCCGCCCGACAGGCCGACCCGCAGGCCCGCGTCATCGAGATCCAGCAGCCGTCCAAGGCGGAGGCGGTGCGGGTCGGCAACGCCGCGACCGACGTCTTCCCGCGGATCCACCTCGACGCCGACATCGAGCTCACCGGCGCCGCCGCGCTGCGGCTGATCGAGCCCATCACCGCCGAGCAGGTGCTGGCCACCGCCCCGCGGCGCGACGTGCCGCGCACCGGCTGCTCGCGCTGGGTGCGGTGGTACTACGACGTCTGGGAGGCGCTGCCCCAGGTCGAGTCCGGCCTCTTCGGCCGCGGCGTCGTCGTCCTGTCCGAGCAGGCGCAGGCGCGCGTCAGCGCGCTGCCCCGGATGATGAGCGACGACCTCGGCATGTCCGACTCCTTCAGCGGGACCGAGCGTCGCGTCGTGCCCGGCGCGGTCGCCGTGGTCCACCCGCCGCGCACCCTGCGCGACCTCGTACGACGCCGCGTGCGCATCGCCACCGGCAACGCCCAGGCCGGCCGGCTCGGCGTCCGCCGCCCGGCCTCGCGCACCGGCGTCCGCACCCTCCTGGGCCTGGCCGTCAGCCGGCCCGGCCTGGCCCTCCGACTCCCGGTGTTCGTGGCAGTCCACGCCGCCGCCCAGCTGGGCGCCCGCAGGGCGCTGAAGGCCGGGGACTTCACCACCTGGCAACGAGACGAGAGCTCCCGCACATGACAACGCTGTCCCATCCGAAGCCCCGCAGGGCAGGCGGCGCCTTCGTCGCCCCCACCGCCACCGTCGAGGACGGCGCCCGCGTCGGGCCCGGCTCACAGGTGTGGGACCTGTCGGTCGTCCGCGCCGGCGCCGAGGTGGGGGCCGACACGGTCCTCGGCCGCGGTGTCTACATCGGACCCGGTGCCCGCCTCGGCGAGCGCTGCAAGGTGCAGAACCAGGCGCTGGTCTACGAGCCGGCCGTGCTGGAGGACGGCGTGTTCATCGGCCCCGCCGTGGTGCTGACCAACGACACCTACCCGCGCGCCGTGACCCCCGAGGGCCGGCTCAAGGGCAGCGACGACTGGGAGGCGGTCGGAGTGACCGTGCGCGAGGGCGCCGCCGTCGGCGCCCGCGCCGTGTGCATCGCACCGGTGACCATCGGACGCTGGGCCAGCGTCGGTGCGGGAGCGGTCGTGACGCGCGACGTGCCCGACCACGCGCTCGTCGTGGGGGCCCCGGCGCGCCGGGTCGGCTGGGTCGGCCGCAGCGGAGTGCCGCTGGTGTCGGACACCCGGGACCGGTGGATCTGCCCGGTGTCGGCAGAGGTGTACGTGGAGATCGACGGACGACTGGAGGAGGCACGATGAGCGGGAGCTCGAGCAGCACGGTGGGCAGCAGGGGGAGGCTCGGCGTCGCCGTCATCGGCGCGGGCTACTGGGGACCCAACCTGGTCCGCAACTTCGGCGGCTCCGCCGACTGGGACGTCAGGCTGGTGTGCGACCTCGACCTCGAGCGCGCCCGCAAGGTCGCCGGTCCCCACATCGAGGTGACCGACAGCGTCCAGCGGGTGCTCGACGACCCGAGCGTCGACGCGGTCGCCATCGCCACCCCGGCCCGTACGCACCACGGCATCGCGCTCGAGGCGCTGCGCGCCGGCAAGCACGTCCTGGTCGAGAAGCCACTGGCCGACAGCGTGGCCAGCGGCCGCGCGATGGTCGACCTGGCCGAGGCGCAGGGCCTGGTCCTGATGACCGACCACACCTACTGCTACACCCCGGCCGTGCAGAAGATGCGCGAGCTGGTGGTGACCGGCGAGCTGGGCAAGGTCCACTTCGTCGACTCGGTGCGGATCAACCTCGGGCTGGTCCAGCCCGACATCGACGTCCTGTGGGACCTCGCGCCGCACGACCTCGCGATCCTCGACTTCGTGCTCCCGGGCGGGCTCCCGACGACGGGCATCGGCGCGACGGGCGCCGACCCGATCGGCGCGGGCCGCGCGTGCGTCGGCCACCTGACGCTGCCGCTGCCGGAGGACGGTCTCGCGCACGTGCACGTCAACTGGCTCAGCCCCACCAAGATCCGCCAGATGGTGATCGGCGGGTCCCGCCGCACCCTGGTCTGGGACGACCTCAACCCGCAGCAGCGGCTGAGCATCTACGACCGGGGCGTCGACCTCGCCCGGACGTCGGTGGGCGGCAGCGACCGCACAGCCTCGTCGGTGTCCTACCGGCTCGGCGACACCTGGTCGCCCGCCCTGCCCGAGCGCGAGGCGCTCGGCTCGATGGTCACCGAGTTCGCCGCCGCCGTCCGCGAGGGCCGCCCGGCGCTGACCGACGGCCGCTCCGGGCTCCGGGTCCTCGAGGTGCTGGAGCAGGCCTCGCACCGGCTCGCCGCGCAGGCCGGCACGACGTACGACGCCGGCGCGATGGTCCCGGCCGGACCATCGCCGTCCCCGTCCGCCGCTCCCGAGCCGGTGCTGGAGGTCGTGCGATGAGCAACCTCGACGGACGCCGCGTCCTGGTGACGGGCGGTGCCGGGTTCATCGGCAGCCAGCTCGTCACGACGCTGCTGGACACGACCGGGGCCGCCCACGTGCGGGTGCTCGACTCGCTCGCCACCGGCACGCTGGAGAACCTCGCGCACCTCCACGACCACGTCGAGGACGACCGGCTCCAGGTCCGGGTCGGCGACGTCGTCTCCGACGCCGATGAGGCGCTCGAGGACGTCGATGTCGTCTTCCACCTCGCCTGCCTCGGCGTGCGGCACAGCCTGCACGACCCGATGGGCAACCATCGCGCCAACGCCGAGGGGTCGCTGGTGCTGCTGCAGTCCGCGCTGCACCGCGACGTCGACCGGTTCGTGCACGTCAGCTCGAGCGAGGTCTACGGCACCGCCCAGTACGCCCCCATGGACGAGCTGCACCCGACGCACCCGGAGACGGTCTACGGAGGGGGCAAGCTCGCCGGCGAGGCCTACGCCCGGGCCCACTGGCGCACCTACGGCATGCCCGTCGTGGTCGCCCGGCCGTTCAACACCTACGGCCCGCGCAGCCACTTCGAGGGCGACAGCGGCGAGGTGATCCCGCGCAGCATCGTGCGCGCGCTCTGCGGCCTGCCCGCGCTGGTCTTCGGCGACGGGGAGCAGTCGCGCGACTTCACCCACGTGCGCGACACCGCGGCCGGCCTGGTTGCCCTCGCCGAGTGCGACGCCGCGGTGGGGGAGACCCTCAACCTCGGCTCGGGCTCGGAGGTGAGCATCAACGACCTCGCCACGCTCGTGGCGCGCGTCGTGGGGCTGGAGGGTCCGGCTGCCACGCACCTCGACGCACGGCCCGGCGACGTACGACGTCTCATCGTCGACGACTCACGGATGCGCTCGCTCACCGGCTGGCGGGCGAGCGTGGACTTCGCGGAGGGCGTCGAGGAGCTCGTCGCCTGGTTCCGCACCCGCCCGCAGTCGCCCGAGGAGATGCTCGCGCGCATCGAGGACCGGAACTGGGTGCCGGCATGACGGACACCGTGCAGCACCCCGTGCAGCACCCCGTGCAGCACCCCGTGGAGCCTCGGACCGAGCCCGTGCTGCACGTCATGCAGCCGTGGCTCGGCGAGGAGGAGGTGGCCGCCGTCGCGGAGGTCATCCGCTCCGGCTGGGTGGCGCAGGGACCGCGGGTGGCCGCGTTCGAGGCCGCCTTCGCCGAGAGTCAGCAGGCCGCGCACGCGGTCGCGGTCAGCAACTGCACCACTGCGCTGCACCTCGCCCTCGTGGTCGCCGGGATCGGCGCCGGCGACGAGGTGGTCGTGCCGTCCTTCTCCTTCGTCGCCACGGCCAACGCCCCGACCTACGTCGGCGCGGTCCCGGTCTTCGCCGACGTCGATCCCACGACCGGCAACGTCACCCCCGCCACGATCGCCGCGGCGGTCACCGCTCGGACGCGTGCGGTGATCGCCGTGGACCAGGGCGGGATGCCGCTCGACCTGCGCGCCATCCGGGCCTGGTGCGACCCGCTCGGCATCACCGTCATCGAGGACGCCGCCTGCGCCGCGGGATCCACGGCCCACGGCCGTCCGGCGGGGTCGGAGGCGGAGATCGCCGCCTGGTCCTTCCACCCGCGCAAGGTGCTCACGACGGGGGAGGGCGGGATGCTCACCACCTCCCGCGCCGACTGGGCCGAGCGGGCCCGCCGGCTCCGCGAGCACGCCATGAGCAGCTCGGCCGCCGAGCGGCACGCGAGCGTGCTGGCCCCACCGGAGTCCTACTCCGAGATCGGCTTCAACTTCCGGATGACCGACATCCAGGCGGCCGTCGGGCTGGTCCAGCTGTCTCGGCTGCCGGCGATGGTCGCCCGCCGCCGCGAGCTCGCCGCCCGCTACGCCGACGTGGTGGCCGAGCTGCCCGGCCTGCGGCTCGTGGCGGACCCGGCGTGGGGCACGAGCAACTTCCAGTCCTGCTGGCTCGAGGTGCTCGACGACCACCCGATGGACCGCGAGGAGCTCATGGCGCACCTGGCCGGAGCAGGCATCTCGGCGCGGCGGGGCATCATGGCCGCCCACCGGCAGCCGGCCCACGCGCACCGCGACCACGTCCCGCTCCCCGTGACCGAGCGGCTCACCGACCGCACGGTGATCCTGCCGCTGTTCCACCAGATGACCGAGTCCGAGCTCACCCGCGTCTCTGACGCGCTCGGTGCGGCGTGGCGAGCATGAGCGGCCTGGTCCTGGTCGGCGCCAGCGGACTGGCGCGCGAGGCCACCGCAGTGGCGGTCCTGACGAACCACGACGGCCCCGTCAGCATCGTGGACGACAACACGGCCACGTGGGGCACACTCCACGGCCTGACGCCCGTGCTCGGCTCCGTCGACCTGGTCCCGGGACTCGTCGACCACGAGGTCGTGCTCGCCATGGGCCGCGGCGGGCACCGGCGACGGGTCGCCACCCGGCTGGGCATGCTCGGGCTGGCCCCGGAGCGCTACACCTCGATCATCCACCCGCGGATCGTGCTGCCCGGCAGCTGCCACATCGGCACCGGCTCGATCGCCCTCGACGGGGTGGTCCTGACCGCCGACGTCGAGGTCGGCGAGCACGTGGTGCTGATGCCGCACGTCACGCTGACCCACGGCGACGTGGTGGAGGACTACGCCACCCTCTGCGCCGGGGTGTCCCTCGGCGGCGACGTCCACGTGGGAGAAGCCGCCTACATCGGCATGAACGCCTCCGTGCGCCAAGGCGTACGCATCGGCGCAGGAGCCACTGTCGGGATGGGGTCCGTGGTCCTCTCCGACGTCCCGGCAGGACAGACCTGGGTGGGCGTCCCCGCCCGCCCCATCCGGACAGGAGTCCTCGCATGAACGCGCACGTCCCCTTCGTCGACCTCGCCTCCCAGCACGCCGAGATCGCCGCCGAGGTGCAGGCCGGCATGGCCGCGGTGTTCGCTGCCACCGCCTTCGTCGACGGACCCCCGGTCGCCGACTTCGAGCACGAGTACGCCGACTTCGTCGGGGCCGAGCACTGCATCGGCGTCGGCAACGGCACCGACGCCGTGGAGCTCGCGCTGCGCGCGGTCGGCGTCGGACCCGGCGGCGAGGTGCTGCTGCCGGCCAACACGTTCGTGGCGACGGCCGAGGCCGTCTCGCGCATCGGGGCCGTCCCGGTGCCCGTGGACGTCGACGACGACCGGCTGCTGCTCGACCCCGACCGGGTGGAGGCGGCCATCACCGAGCGGACGCAGGCCGTGGTGGCGGTGCACCTCTTCGGCCAGCTGGCCCCCATGGAGCGGCTCGCCGCGATCTGCGAGGCGGCCGGGGTGCCGCTCGTCGAGGACGCCGCCCAGTCCCAGGGGGCGCGGGTGGGCGGACGCCGGGCCGGTGGCCTCGGGGCGATCGCGGCCACCAGCTTCTACCCGGGCAAGAACCTCGGCGCCGCCGGCGACGCCGGCGCCGTCACCACCGACGACGCGACGATGGCCGCCGAGGTGCGGCGGCTGCGCAACCACGGGTCCTCGACCCGCTACGTCCACGACGTGATCGGGATGAACTCGCGCCTCGACACCGTGCAGGCCGTCTACCTGCGCGCCAAGCTCGACCGGCTGGAGAAGTGGAACGAGCTGCGCGTGCGCGCCGCCGCCCGCTACGACGCCCTGCTGGCCGACGTCCCCGGCGTGCGCCGCCCGCTCCTCGGCGCGGAGGGCCAGCACGTGTGGCACCTCTACGTCGTCCGGGTCGCCGAGCGCGACCGGGTGCTCGCCGAGCTGTCCCGCGCGGGCATCGGGGCGGGCATCCACTACCCCTACCCCGTGCACCTCACCGGCGCCTACGCCCACCTCGGTCTCGGGCCCGGCACGGCGCCGGTGGCGGAGGCCGCCGCGGGCGAGATCCTCTCGCTGCCCATGCACCCGCACCTCACCGAGGCGATGCAGGACCGGGTCGTCGAGGTCCTGCGCTCGGCCGTCCGGGGGGACACCGCATGACGACGCTGCTCGTGGCCAACGACGGTGGTCATCTCATGCAGCTGCACACGCTGCGCCCTCGGCTCGGCGTGGGCGACGACGTCGTGTGGGTCACCCCACGGACGCCGCAGACGGAGTCCCTCCTCGCCGGGGAGCGCGTGCACTGGGCCATGCCCTGCCCGCCGCGCGACACCGCGGCCCTCGCCCGCAACGCCCTCGCCTGCCGCCGGCTCTTCAAGGACCACGACGTCTCGCTGGTCGTGAGCACCGGCGCGGCCCTGGCGCTCGCGGTGCTGCCGCAGGCCCGCCTGCGCGGCATCGAGACGGTCTACATCGAGAGCGCCACCAGGCTGGATGCGCCCTCCCTGTCCGGCCGCGCCCTCGCGATGGTGCCCGGGATCACCACGTTCAGCCAGTCCAGCTCGCTGACACGCGGGCACTGGCAGTACCTCGCCTCCCCGTGGGAGCTGTACGACACCGTGCCCACCGAGCCCCGCCCGGTGCGCTCGATGGTCGTCAGCCTCGGCACCCAGGAGGGCTACGGCTTCCGCCGCCTGCTGGACCGGCTGGTGGCCATCGTCCCCGCGGGCACCGAGGTGCTCTGGCAGACGGGCGGCACCGACACCACCGGCCTCGACATCGATGCCCGCACGCGGGTCCCGTCGGAGGAGATGGCCGCGGCGATCCGCGCGGCCGATGTCGTCGTGGCCCACGCCGGGACCGGCATCGCACTCATGGCCCTGGAGAACGGGCGCTGCCCCATCCTGGTGCCCCGCCGGTCGATGCACGGCGAGCACGTGGACGACCACCAGCTCACCATCGCGCTCGAGCTCGCGCTGCGCGACCTGTGCATCTCGCGCGACGCCGACAGCCTCAAGGAGCGCGACCTCGTCGCCGCCGCCGCACGGACGGTCACCAAGGTGAGCGACCCGCCGCAGCTGCGGATCACCTCCGTCCCGCTGCCGCGCCCCCGCTCGGGCGGGGCGGTCGCCGCGGCCACAGCCGCCGCAGTGGCGGCAGCCGAGGTGTGAGCCCGGCCGTGCGCCGGGTGCGGGCACCGAAAAGTGGGGATATCGCCCGCCGGCAGGCACAGGCCGGGGCTGGGGCGACCAGGATCAGGACGGCGGCACCTGCCGCGCGGTGGAGGGGTGTGTGATGGCATGGCCAGGTCGATGACGGCTCGAGTGCGTTCGTGGGGCATGCGCGCGTCGGCCCTCCTGCTCGTGGGGACGCTCAACGCACTGGTGGGCCCCGCACTCCTCGGCGGGCCCGCGCCTGCCAACGCGGCGGACCCCTGCGCTCCCGGGGGCAACAAGATCGCCTGCGAGAACCTGCAGCGCGGGACCGACCCGGACGTGTGGGACATCGACGGCGCCGGCGACCCGGAGATCCAGGGGTTCGCGACCGACATCTCGGTCAACGTCGGCCAGCGGATCGACTTCAAGATCGACACCTCCGCGTCGGCCTACACCATCGACATCTACCGCATGGGTTACTACGGCGGCCTCGGTGCCCGCAAGATCACCTCGGTGGCCCCCAGCGCCCGCCTGCCCCAGACGCAGCCCAGCTGCATCACCGACGTGCAGACCGACCTCTACGACTGCGGCAACTGGGGGGTCTCCGCCTCGTGGAACGTCCCGGCCACCGCGGTCTCGGGCGTCTACATCGCCCACCTCAAGCGCGCGACCGGCGACGGCAGCCACATCACGTTCATCGTGCGCGACGACGCCAGCACCTCCGACGTCGTCTTCCAGACCGCCGACCCGACCTGGCAGGCCTACAACACCTACGGCGGCGCGTACTTCTACGGCGGCGGCTCGCACGGGCGCGCCTACCAGGTCAGCTACAACCGCCCCATGCTCACGCGGGGCCGCGAGCACGGCCGCGACTTCTTCATGTCGGCGGAGTACGCCATGGTCCGCTTCATGGAGCGCAACGGCTACGACGTCTCCTACATCGCCGGCGTCGACACCGACCGTCGCGGCCACCTCATCAAGAACCACAAGGTGTTCTTGTCGGTGGGTCACGACGAGTACTGGAGCAAGGCCCAGCGGGCCAACATGGAGGCCGCCCGCGACGCCGGTGTGCACCTGCAGTTCCTGGCCGGCAACGAGGGCTACTGGAAGACCCGCTACCAGCCCTCGATCGACGGCAGCAACACCGCCTACCGCACCCTCACCTCCTACAAGGAGACCTGGAGCAGCGCCAAGATCGACCCGGACCCCGAGTGGACCGGCACCTTCCGCGACCCGCGGTTCGCGCCCCCGAGCCGCGGGGCCGGCGTGCCCGAGAACGCCCTGATCGGCACCCAGTACCAGGTCAACTTCAGCGACCTCGCCGTCAAGGTGAGCGCCGACGAGGGCAAGCTGCGCCTGTGGCGCCACACGCCGCTCGCCTCGATGTCCAGCGGGACGGCGACGCTCGCGCCGCACACGGTCGGCTACGAGTCCAACGAGGACGTCGACAACGGACACCGGCCCGACGGACTGGTGCGCCTGTCCACCACTGTCGGGCAGGTCCCGGAGTACCTCCAGGACTTCGGCAACACGGTGGCCGCCGGCACCACGAGGCACAACCTGACGCTCTACAAGGCGCCCAGCGGTGCGCTGGTGTTCAGCGCCGGCTCCGTGCAGTGGACGTGGGGCCTGGACGAGGAGCACGACTCGGTCTACGCCAAGGAGCCCGCCGACCCGCGTATGCAGCAGGCCCAGGTCAACCTCTTCGCCGACATGGGCGTCCAGCCGAGCACCCTGATGAGCGGCCTGGTGGCCGCCACCAAGTCGAGCGACACGACCGGTCCGACGGCGACCATCACGAGCCCCGCCGCGGGGGCCGACCAGCCCAACGGCCAGTCCGTCACGGTGACCGGCACGGCCACCGACGCGGGCGGTGGTCGCGTGGCCGGGGTCGAGGTCTCCGTCGACGGGGGTGACACCTGGAGCGCCGCCACCGGCACCACGAGCTGGACCTACACCTTCCTGCAGCGCGGCCTCGGCAGCACACCGGTCCGGGTCCGGGCGATGGACGACTCGGCCAACATCGGGCCCGTGGTCACGCGGGCGTTCAACGCCCAGTGCCCGTGCAGCATCTTCGGTGCCGAGGCGCCCAAGGTCGCCGCCGCCGACGACTCGTCCGGCGTCGAGCTGGGGGTGCGCTTCGTGGCGCTGGCCGACGGCTTCGTGACCGGGGTCCGCTTCTACAAGGGTGCGGGCAACACCGGCACCCACGTCGGGTCGCTCTGGTCGAGCTCGGGCGAGCGGCTGGGTCAGGCGACCTTCGGCAACGAGTCCGCCACCGGCTGGCAGACCGTGCAGTTCCAGACCCCCGTGACGGTCACTGCGGGGCAGTCCTACGTGGCCTCCTACACCGCCCCCAACGGCCACTACGCCCTCGAGACGTGGGGCTTCGCGGCCCGCTCGCGCGAGACGGGTGCGCTGCTGGTCGAGGGCGGCTACGGCGCTCCGGCCGGCGGCCTCTACGCCAATCCGGGGCAGTTCCCCGACGCGAGCCAGAACAACGCCAACTACTTCGTCGACGTCACCTTCACCACCACCGACAGCTCCGCGCTGCTCGCGATGAACCAGTCACCGCTGCCCGGCTCCTCGAGCACGCCGACCGGCACGACGGTCAGCGCCAAGTTCTCCAAGCCGCTCACCCCGGGCTCCGCCGGCCTGACGCTCAAGGACGCCAACGGCGCCGCCGTCGCGGGCACCACGACCTACGACGCCACGACCCGGACCGTCACCTTCACGCCGGCCGGCCCACTCGCCGGCTTCGTGAAGCACACGGCCAAGGTCACCGGCACCGACACCTCCGGCAACCCCGTCGCCTCCGGCGACACCTGGTCGTTCACGACCGTGAAGCCGCCCAACCCGCCCGGGGTGTGCCCGTGCACGCTGTTCGACGACTCGCTCACCCCGACGCTCCTCGAGGACGCCGACCGCTCCCCGGTCACCCTCGGCGTGCGGTTCACGCCGGACACCAACGGGCAGGTGACGGGCGTGCGGTTCTACAAGGGCATCAACAACACCGGGCCGCACACCGGCACGCTCTGGGGGCCTGACGGCAGTCCGATGGCGAGCGGCACGTTCGCCGACGAGTCGACGACCGGATGGCAGACGCTCACGTTCCCCTCGCCGATCTCGGTGCGCCAGGGCACGACCTACGTCGCGTCCTACCGCACGACCGTGGGCCGCTACTCCGCCACGCCCAACGCCTTCGCGGCGGCCGACCTGTCCAGGTCGCCGCTGCGCGTGGGGCCGACGGCGGGCGCCTACACCTACGACACCGGCTTCCCGGGCAGCTCGTCCTCGACCAGCTACCTCGTCGACGTCGTGTTCGAGAAGGTCGCACCGGCGATCGCGCTGACCGGACAGGACCCTGCCCCGGGAGCGATCGGCGTGCCGCGCGGCTCGAAGGTCAAGGTGGGCTTCACGAACCCCATCGGGACCGGGTGGTCCATGACCGTCAGCAGCGCGGGGTCCACCCTGCCCGGCTCCGCGGCCCTGAGCCCGTCCGGGACGGAGCTCGTGTGGACGCCCACCGGCCAGCTGCCCGCCGATGCGACGATCGCGGTGAGCCTGACCGGAGTGGTCTCCCAGGACGGCGCGGCCCTGGCACCCCAGTCATGGACGTTCCAGACCCGCAGCGCCGACTCGCTGACCGAGCAGACACTCTTCAGCGACGAGGTGCCGGCGGTCGAGTCCGCGGCCGACGGAGCCCCGGTGGAGCTCGGGGTGGCGCTGACGCCGAGCCGGAACGGCGTCATCACCGCGATCCGGTTCTACAAGGGAGCCGGCAACACCGGGACCCACACCGGTTCGCTGTGGGGCCCCGACGGCAAGCGCATCACGCAGGCGACCTTCATCGGGGAGACCGCCTCGGGATGGCAGACCGCTCTGCTGTCGCCCCCCGTGCCAGTGCAGGCAGGGACGCGCTACGTGGCGTCCTACTACGCGCCGGCTGGTCATTACTCCTACACCCAGAACTTCTTCTCCGGCCCGTGGACGTCCGGTGACCTGACTGCGCCCCAGGCCGACAACGGCCGCTACCTCTACGGCACCGGCGGAGGGTTCCCGAGCTACTCGTGGGGCGGGGCCAACTACTTCGTGGACGTGGTCTTCGAGCGCGACGCCGCCAGCATCGCCGTCGGCTCCCGCTCGCCGGCTGCCGGGGCGACCGACGTCGCCCTCACCGCGAGGCCGTCGATCACGCTCACGGCGCCGGTGGCCGACGGCTGGTCGCTGTCGCTCAGCAACGGCAGCGGCGACGTGCCGGGCGCCGCTGCGCTCTCGCCCGACGGCAGGACGATCACGTTCACCCCGACGGACCCGCTGAGTCCCGACACCGACTACACCGCGACCCTCGCGGGGGTGACCTCGACCGACGGGGCCGTCCTGCCCACGCAGACCTGGACGATGCGCACCGTCGCGGCGGGCACCACCTCGCTCTTCGACGGGTTGACGCCCGCGACGCAGGCGGTCAACGACCCGGACGCCGTGGAGCTGGGCACGGCGTTCACGGCCTCGCAGGACGGGTTGGTGACGGCTGTGAGGTTCTTCAAGGGCGCCGGCAACACGGGCACCCACACCGGGTCGCTGTGGAACGCCGAGGGCGAGCGGATCGGCCACGTGACCTTCACGGACGAGACGGCAAGCGGATGGCAGACGGCGCCGTTCACCACGCCGGTCGAGGTCGTCGCGGGGGAGACCTACGTCGTGTCCTACCACGCCCCGGACGGGCGCTACTCCGCGACGTCGGGCTACTTCTCCGAGCCCCACGTGGCCGGCCCGCTGACGGCCCCGTCCGGCAACAACGGGCGCTACCGCTACGGCTCGGGCGGCGTGGTCCCGAACCAGTCGCACGCGGCCACCAACTACTTCGTGGACGTGGTGTTCCGCGCGTCGCAGTGACGTCGGACGACGCATCCACGAGCCGACCAGGGGGCGGGCCGTGACAGTGGGGGAGACAGCAGTGGGGGACACCACCGCGCCACCAGGCGCAGCGGAGCCCGGCACCGGGAGCGAGGACGTGCGCCGGGAGGTCGGACGCGGCGTCGTCTGGGCGGCCGTCGGCAACATCGTCATGCGCGTGGCCGGCATCCTCGTGACCGCCGTCGTCGCGAGGATCCTGTCCCCGGACGAGTTCGGCGTGTTCGCCATCGCCCTGGCCGTCTTCGTAGTCGTCACGAGCCTGGCGGAGCTGGGCATGGCATCGGCGGTCGCCCGCTCGGCCCTCGAGCCGGACGAGATCGCCGGGACCGTGTCGTCGATCTCGATCCTGGTCAGCCTGGGCCTCGCCACGTCGATGGCCGTGTTCGCCGGCCCCCTCGCAGTCCTCGTCGGCATGCCCGACGCAGAGGGTCCGATCCGCGTCATGTCGATCTGCCTGGCCCTCACCGGCGTCTTCGCCGTACCCGGCGCCCAGCTGGTCCGCGACTTCCGCCAGGACCGCATCCTGCTGGGGACCCTCGCCGGGTTCGTCCCGGCCAACGTGGTCCTCGTGGTGCTGGCCCTGATGGACCAGGGAGCCATGGCGTTCGCCTGGTCGCGCGTCGTCGGCCAGGTCGTGACCGGGCTGGTGTTCGTCGCGTGCCTCCGGCGCCGCTACCGCCCCGAGTGGCGACGCGAGCACGTCGTCCCGCTGCTGCGGTTCGGGCTGCCGCTGGCCCTGGCCAACCTGATCAACTGGACGCTGCTCAACGCCGACTACCTCGTGATCGGCCGCCTGCTGACGGCCGAGCAGGTCGGCGTCTACATGATCGCCTTCACCGTCGCCAACTGGTCCACGGCCGTGCTCGGCTCGGTGCTCAACGGAGTGGTGCTGCCCGCGTTCGGCCGCGTCGGCGACGACCCCGAGCGCCTGGTCGAGTCGCTGGTGTCGGCCACCCGGCTGGTCGCGCTCGTGGCCCTGCCGGTCGCCACCTGCACCACGGCCATGGCGCCGAGCCTGGTCCGGACGGTGTTCGGCGAGACCTGGGCCGGTGCGGCGCCGGTGCTGGCCGTGCTGGCCGTCTACGGCGCCTGCTTCGCCTTCACCCTCCTCCACGTCAACCTGCTCGTGGCCATCGGCGCGACCGCCCAGCTGCTCGCGGTGCAGCTCGCCTGGGTCGCCGCCCTGGTCCCGGCCATGGTCTGGGGGATCGAGGTCGGCGGCCTGGTCGGCGCCGCGTGGGCGCACGTCGTGGTCGTGCTCGTGGTGTCGCTGCCGGGCTACCTCTGGGCGATGCGGTCCCGTCTCGGGCGGCTGCCCGCGGCCCTCGGCCTCACCCTGGTCCGCCCCGCGCTGGCCGCCGGGCTCGCCGGCGCTGCCGCCTGGCTCTGCGACCGCTGGATCCCGGATCCGGCCACCGGGCTCCTCGTCGGCGGAGCGGTGGCCGTCGGCGTCTACCTCGTCGCGGCCCGCTCCATGATCGAGCAGGACCTGCCGGAGGCCGGCCGGGTGCTGCGACGGCTCGGCGGCGCGCTGACGCGGCGCCGCACCCCGGCCGGGGGAGCGCACCGGTGACCGCGCTGCGCATCGGGTTCGTGCTGGAGGGGCTGGCGCTCGGCGGCTGCCCCATCAACGCCCTCGACCTCGCCCGCGAGCTCCGCGCCCAGGGCCACCACGTGGTCGTCATGGCGATCGACGAGCAGGTGCGGGTGTCCGTGGTGCCCTATGCCGAGCAGTCCGGCTTCGAGCTCGTCCGGATCCCGGCCGGTGCGGGACTCGTCGGCCGTGCCCGCCACCTCCGGCGGATCGCCCGCGAGCACGACCTCGACGTGCTGCACGTCTTCGCCTCGTGGCTCGGGCGCAGCGCGGTGCTGGCGTGCGGGCTGAGCAGCCGGGTCCCGGTCGTGCTCAACTGGCTGATGGACAACGAGTTCACCACCACCGCGCGCACCTCGCTCGTGGTGGGCACAGGAGGCCTGCACCGCGAGGCCGTGGCGGTCCACGGGTCGCGGTCCTACCTCCTCGAGCCTCCGGTGGACCTGGCCCGCGACCGGCCCGACGACGAGGCCGGCAGGCGCTTCCGCATCGAGCACGGACTGGGTGCGGACGAGCTGGTCCTGGTGCTCGTCAGCCGGATCGACGCGCTGTCCCCGGAGCAGGCGGCCCACGGCGTCCCGAAGCTCCCCGGCATCCTGCTCGCCATGGACGCCCTGCTGGCACCGGGTGCCCCGGCCGCGCGGCTGGTCCTGGTGGGCGACGGCAGCGGGATGGAGCAGGTGGCGGAGCGGGCGGCGGAGGTCAACCGGCTGCTCGGACGCGAGGCCGTCGTGCTCACGGGTGCGCTGGCCGACCCGCACCCCGCCTACGCCGCCGCCGACGTCGGCCTGGCCATGGGCGGGTCCGCACTGCGGGTGATGGCCCACGGGCGTCCCCTGCTGGTCCTCGGCGACCGCGGCTTCAGCCGGATCTTCAGCCCGGAGACCGTCGAGCAGTTCCTCGCCGACGGCTATTACGGCACCGTCGCACCGGCCGATCCGGTCGCGAACCTCCTCGCCCAGCTCGACCTGCTCCGCGGGGAGGGCGAGCGTCGTCGGCTCGGCGCGTGGGGCCGCGACCACGTCCGCGCACGCCACGGGCTGGAGGCGGGCGCCGACCACCTGGCGGCGATCTACCGCGAGAGCCTCGCCCACGAGGACGCGTGGTGGCAGCGGCTGGCCGACCTCGGCTACCTCACCGGACGCGACGTGCTGGGCCGCCTCAGCCGCCGCGCCGGTCCGCTCCGGGCGCTGCGCGGGGCCACCTCGTGAGCCGCGTCCTGCTCGTCAGCCACGAGGCGTCGCGCACCGGTGCTCCCCGCATCGCTGCCCTGGTGGCCCGCGGCCTCGTCGAGCAGGGCCACCGGGTGCGGATCGTCTCGCAGCGACCCGGGCCGCTCGTCGAGGACTTCGCGGCCGTCGCACCGACCCGCGTGACACCGCTGTGGCGGACGCTGCGACGGGCGTGGGCCCGCCCGGGCCGCGTACGGTCGCGTGCCGCCGCCCTGCTCGAGGTCGGTACGGCGATCGCCGTCGTCGCCGCGCACCGCCCCGACCTGGTCTACGTGAACTCGACGTCGTCCGCCGCCTACGTCCGCGCCGCGACCCTGCTCCGCCACCCCGCCGTCCTCCACGTGCACGAGTCCGGCGAGGTGCTGCGCGGCTTCCTGGGACGCGTCGGGATCGACGGGCTGCCCGGCGGCGACGTCCGGCTCGTCGCCTGCTCGCCCAGCGTCGCCGACGCCCTGGTCGGCCTCGGCGCCGCCTCCGAGGATCTCGACCTCCTGCTCTCGATCCCCGACGCCACACGGCTCGCCGGCGCCGCGCAGCAGCCGACGAAGCCGCCGCGGGCCGTGGTGGTGGGCTGCCTGGGAGCGGTGGAGCACCGCAAGGGCGTCGACCTGTGGCTGCAGGTCGCGCGGTCGCTGCTCGACTCCGCCCCGCCCGGCAGCCTGCGGTTCGTGTGGGTCGGGGGCGGTGACCCGCCCGCCGGGGCCGCCGCCCTCGCCGGGGTGGAGTTCGCGGGCGCCTCCGCCGATCCCGCCGCCGACATGGCGCGCTTCGACATCATGACCCTGCCCTCGCGCGACGACCCGTTCCCGCTCGTGGTGATGGAGGCGATGCTCCTCGGCAAGCCGGTCGTGGCCTTCGACGTCGGCGGTGTCTCCCACCAGCTCGGAGACGCGGGGGTGCTCGTCCCGCCCGAGGACGTCGAGTCCTTCGCCCGCGAGGTGGCCGCCCTGGTCGCCGACGCCGGACGCCGCGAGGAGCTCGGCGCACGCGGCCGCGAGCGCGCCGCCACCTTGTTCTCGTGGGAGTCGTTCGAGGCGGGGCTCGGCCAGGTCCTGGCCAAGGCCGCTCGCTGAGGGCCGGTCGCGCTCAGCGAGGAGGCGCCGGCGACGTCGGTGCCGACTCCGCTGACCCCTCCGGCGACGACTCCGGCGAGGGCTCGGCGGTGGACCCCGACCCGGGTGCCGTGCGCTCGGCCGCCTGCAGCCGCCGCATGGCGCCGGCGATCCCCAGGACGAGGAAGACGCAGGCCGAGGTCTGCGGGAACGCGAAGGTGTCGAAGAACGCCAGGCAGCTCGCGCCCGCCACGATGGATGCCATGACCGCGCGCGCCAGCAGACGGCCGTCGTGGTCCGTCGTCGCGAGGGCGCGTCGAGCGGCGAGGATCCCGGCGGTGAGCACGGCGAGGAACCCGAGGAGGCCCACGACGCCGCCCTCGATGAGCAGCCCGAGGTAGCCGTTGTCGAGGATCCAGTACTTCGGCAGGAAGGTCCCGAAGCCGCGGCCGATGACCGGGCTGTTGGCGACGAACTCCGAGGCGATCTCGTAGCTGCCCGTGCGCGAGGACACGCTCGGGTCCTCGTCGGCGTCGGAGAACAGGCCGAGGATCGTGCCGAGCAGGCCCGGCACGGCGAGGTACATCGCGACGGAGGCGACGCCCATGATGGCGAGCGCCTGCAGCCGCTGGCGGTTGGTCCAGGACAGGGCCATCACCATCAGCCCGACGAGGGCGCACAGGTAGGCCGACCGGGACACCGACAGGTAGATGGACAGCACCATCGGCACGAGCAGCAGCCGGAAGACCCACCGCCGGCGGTGGTCGCCGCTCGCCAGGGCGATCATGATCGGGAGCGCCATCGCGAGCACGACGCCGTACTCGATGGCGCTGGCCGAGGTGCCGCTCGGCCGGGCGAAGCCGGCCCGGGCGCCCAGCTCGACGACCGCACCCGGGGTCAGGCCGGGGATGGACAGCCGGTCGATCCACAGCTGGTGGGTGACGTACTGGACGAAGCCGAGGACCGCGACCGCCCCGGCGGCCAGGGCAAGGCGGCGCAGCAGCGCGTGCAACCGCTCCGTCGAGCTGATGCCGTCGTTGGCCGTGAGCAGGATGCCGGCCATGCCGACCAGCCGGAGGATGCCGTTGTCGGCGACGCTGATCTCGTCGCTGGGGATCGGTCCGGCCATGGCGTTGGCGTAGACCATCAGCATGATCAGCAGCCAGCCGAGCATCGCTGCGCGCACCGGCTGGAGCCCGACACCGCTCACCTCCGTGCGGCGGACGTGGAACCACACCCACCAGAAGAAGGCCGCGATGCCGAGCAGGTTGGCCGGGCTGCCGGCGCTGCCCAGCGCAGGCACGACCATGGACGACGGGATCAGCCACAGCAGCACCAGGTAGAGGGTCAGGACCGTCGTCGCGTCGGCGCCGCGACGGGTGTCGGTGCCCTCGACGCCGACGAACGCCGTCCCTGTCCCGCTCATCGGTTCTTGCCGGGGGCTCTCGTCCTCGGCCTCGTGACGGGGGTCGCCGACCACGGTCCGCGCTCCCTGGCCTGGGGACCGTTGAGGCCCATCAGGCTGGGCGGCGTCTCGCCGTTGCCGCCGCGGTGGGCGTCGCGGGCCGAGTCGCCCCTCCGGGTCGCACGGGACCACCTCGACCGGGCGGGACTCACCGCCATCTCGGAGGCCAGCGGTATCCGGTAGGTGTAGATCGGCATCGGCACCTCCTCGGCGGGCGCGTCCTCCTCGACCGGACCGTCAGCCTCGTCGGCGGTCCCGGCCTCGTCGCCCGGGTCGTCCACGCCGAGCGAGGTGACCTGCTCGACCGGCTCGTCGTCCGGTCCGTCCGGGTCCTCCTCGGCAGCGCGCGCCGCGTCCTGCTGGGCCCTGCTGCGGGCGCGCACGCCGAGCAGCGAGTCGACCAGGGCCAGCAGCAGCAGGCCGAGACCACCGGCCGCGGCTGCGGTGAGGAGGCCGGCGCGGATCTGGTTCTTGCGCACGATCGCGGGCCGCGCGTCCTGGGTGAGCTTGCGGGCCGTGACGAAGCCGTCCTCGCTGAGGCCGAGCCCCTCCTGGAGGTCGACCAGGATGAGCGGCACGCGCGCCATCAGGTCGTCCAGGGCCGCGGCGGCACCGGTCGAGGTGCCTCCCTCGACCGTGAACAGGATGATCGGGGCGCTGTTGGTGAAGTCGGGGGTGGCCTCGTAGGACATCCCGGGGAACTGCTCGCCCCAGTCTGTCTGGACGGTGCGCGACTTGAGCGTCCGGATGACCACGTCGCGCGCCTGGGCGACGCCGGCGAGCTCGAGGTAGGGGTTGCCGACCGTCTTGGTGGCTCCCTCCGACCGGATGGAGCTGGCCGGTGGGAACACCAGCGCGGACCCCTCCGCCTCATAGCTCGGCCCGACGTCGCGCACGACGTAGGCCGTTGCGGCGACCGTCAGTGCCATCACCACCAGTGAGAGGTACCAGCGCCGGCGCAGCGTGCGCCAGAAGACCTTGAGCTCCACGCTGCCCCCTTGTGCGTCTGCGTGTTCTTCCCCAAGCAGGGATGGTTCCACGCACCACGGCGGCCGACGGCGGTGAGAAGACCCTGTCCCGCATATGGGGTATGTGGTCCGCGCCCGCCCGGCGGCGGGCCCGGTCCTCCCTACTGTGGGCGCATGGTGGACGGACCCAGGGGGGTGGACGTCGCCCCCATCGGGGACGAGGACGTCGTGGCGGTCGGCGACTTCTTGCACCGGCACCTCAACAGCCGCCTCAGCAGCGAGCAGTGGGCCCGGTCGGCGATGCCGACGTGGAGCGTCGACGCACCCAACCACGGCTTCCTGCTCCGGCAGGGCGACGAGGTGGTGGGCGTCTACCTCGCCTTCTACTCCGAGCGCGTGGTCGACGGTGAGGTGCGCCGGGTGTGCAACCTCGCCGCCTGGTGCGTGCTCGAGGAGCACCGCGCGCACGGCGTACGCCTGGCGCGGGCGATGCTGCGGCAGAAGGGCTACGACTTCGTCGACCTGTCGCCGAGCGGCAACGTGGTCGAGCTCAACGCACGGCTGGGCTTCGAGTTCCTCGACACGGCCACCGCGCTGGTGCCCAACGTGCCGCTCCCGTCGCGTCGCGGCGTCCGCGTCGTGACGCGCCCCGAGGACATCGAGCGGACCCTGAGCGGCCGCGACCTCGCGGTCTACCGGGACCACCGGCACGCCGGCGCCGCCTGGCACTTCGTGGTGACGGTGGGCGGCGAGTCCTGCTACGTCATGGCGCGGCGCGACCGCCGCAGGGGCGTCGCGCTCTTCGCCACCCTGCTCCACGTCTCGGACCCCGCCGTGCTGGCGAGGGCCGGCCACGCGCCCTACCGGCACCTCCTGCTGCGCCACCGCACCCTCGTGACGCTCGCCGAGCACCGGGTCGCGGGCCGGCCGCCGCGGCTCTCCCGCGCGCAGCGCGCTCCCCGGCGACGGATGTTCCGCAGCCGGCACACGCCGGCGGGCGCGATCGACTACCTCTACAGCGAGCTGACGTGCGTGCCGTGGTGAGCACGCGGTGACGGCAGTGGGGGACACGGGGACGGACCAGCAGGTGGGGAGCAGGCGGACATGGGGGCACGGACGATGACCGGCACGACGACACGCACGACGAGCAGGACCAGGCTGCACCACCTGGTGCAGGAGCAGGCCGCGCTGCGCGGCGGCCGTACGGCGCTGAGCCACGGCGACACGTCGTTGACCTACGTGGAGCTGTGGGACCGCGTCGCCCACCTCGGCGCCGCGCTGGGCTCGCTCGGGCTGGCCCGTGGCGACCGGGTGGCGGTCTTCCTCGACAAGCGGCCGGAGACGGTCGCCGCGATCTTCGGCACCTCGGTGGCGGACGGGGTCTTCGTGCCGGTCAACCCGGTGCTCAGGTCGGCCCAGGTCTCCTACATCCTCGCCGACTGCGACGTGCGGGTGCTCGTCACGACCCGGCAGCGGTGGGAAGGCTTGCGCGAGGCCGTCAAGGAGTGCGCGGCGCTCGAGCACGTGGTGCTGGTGGACGCCGAGCCGGGACAGGCCCTGGCCTCGCACGCCCTCGCGACGCAGGACCTCGCGGTCCACGCCCTGGCGTCCTTCCCGCAGCCGGCGGCGGACGACCGGACGGAGTCGACCGTCGACCTCGACATGGCGGCCATCCTCTACACCTCGGGCAGCACCGGACGGCCCAAGGGCGTCGTGCTGAGCCACCGCAACATGCTGGTGGGCGCGGAGAGCGTCAGCGACTACCTCGCCAACACCGAGGACGACGTCATCCTGTCCGCGCTGCCGCTGAGCTTCGACGCCGGCCTGAGCCAGCTCACCACCGCGTTCGCCGTGGGCGCGCACGTCGTGCTGCTCAACTACCTGCTGCCGCGCGACGTCCCCCGGCTGTGCGCCCGCTTCGGGGTCACCGGGCTCACCTGCGTGCCGCCGCTCTGGCTGCAGCTGGTGACGGTGGACTGGCCGCCGGAGGCCACCGCCTCGATGCGCTACCTCGCCAACACCGGCGGGCGGATGCCCCGCGCGACCCTCGACCGGTTGCGCGACATCTTCCCCGCGGCGAGCCCGTTCCTGATGTACGGCCTCACCGAGGCGTTCCGCTCGACCTACCTCGACCCCGCGCAGGTCGACGCGCGGCCGGACTCGATCGGCAAGGCCATCCCCAACGCGGAGATCATGGTCGTGCAGCCCGACGGCACGCCCTGCGCGCCGGGCGAGGAGGGCGAGCTGGTGCACCGTGGCCCCCTGGTGGCCATGGGCTACTGGGGCGACGCCGAGCGGACCGCCGAGCGGTTCCGGCCCGTGCCCGGTCCGGTCACCGACTGGCGTGCGCCCGAGCTGGCCGTCTGGTCCGGTGACCGCGTGGTCGCCGACGAGGAGGGCTTCCTCTACTTCGTGGGGCGCACCGACGACATGATCAAGACCAGCGGCTACCGCGCCAGCCCGACCGAGATCGAGGAGGTCGTCTACGACACCGGCCTCGTGACCGACGCCGTCGCGCTCGGCCTCCCGGACCCCGCGCTGGGGCACCGGGTCGTCCTGGTCGTGAGCCCCTACGGGGACACCGTGGACACCGCCGAGCTGCTCGCCATCCTGCGCCGCACCCTGCCGCTCTACCTGGTGCCCGCCGAGGTCGTCGTACGCCACGAGCTGCCGCGCGGTCCCAACGGCAAGTTCGACCGGGTGCTGCTGCGCCAGCAGCTCGAGAGCACGGGCGACGCCGCCGACACCCACGACAGCTCGGAGAGCCGCGCATGAGGACCGAGGAGCACCTGGCCGCCTTCGGCCGCGACGGTGCCGCACTGGAGGTCGCGGGCATCCCGCTCGAGCGGCTCGCGGCCCGCGTCGGGTCCACGCCGTTCTTCGCCTACGACCGGGCGGCGATCACCACGCGGGTCGCCGAGGTGCGCGCGGCGCTGCCCGACCGGGTCGGGCTCGGCTACGCCGTCAAGGCCAACCCGATGCCGGCCGTGGTGCAGCACCTGTCGCGTCTCGTCGACTCGCTCGACGTCGCGTCGGCGGGCGAGCTCGCGGTCGCGCTCGACACCGGGCACGACCCGGCCCGGATCAGCTTCGCCGGTCCCGGCAAGACCGACGCCGAGCTGCGCCGGGCGGTCGCCGCCGGTGCGGTGGTCGAGATCGAGTCGCGCACCGAGCTCCAGCGCCTGGTGCGCACCGGTAAGGAGCTCGCGGTGCGCCCGCAAGCCGCCGTCCGGGTCAACCCGCCGTTCGCGGTCAAGGGCTCGGGGATGCGGATGGGCGGCGGACCGCAGCAGTTCGGCGTCGACGCCGAGATGGTGCCCTCGCTGCTCGGCGAGGTGTCGCCCGGCGACGTCGACGTCCTCGGCTTCCACGTCTTCGCCGGCTCGCAGAACCTCCGCGCCGACATCCTGGTCGAGGCACAGGCCCGCACCGTCGACCTCGTCCTCGAGCTGGCCACGCACCTGCGCGACGAGGTGCGCTACGTCAACCTCGGCGGCGGCTTCGGCATCCCCTACTTCGAGAAGGACGAGCGCCTCGACCTCGCCCTGGTCGGGCAGCGCCTCGGCGAGCTGCTCGACGAGCGCCTGGTCGAGGCCCTCCCGCACGCGGCCGTCTCGCTGGAGCTCGGTCGTTACCTCGTGGGCGAGGCCGGCGTCTACGTGACGCAGGTGGTGGACGTGAAGGAGTCCCGCGGCCAGGCCTACGCCGTGGTCGACGGCGGCATGCACCACCAGCTCGCCGCGTCCGGCAACTTCGGCCAGGTCATCCGCCGCAACTACCCGATGGCCCTGGGCAACCGCCTCGGCGACCCCGACACCGGTCCCGTGACCGTCGTCGGGTGCCTGTGCACCCCGCTCGACCTGCTCGGCGACTCCGTCGAGCTGCCCCGCCCGGACGTCGGCGACCTCGTCGTGGTGTTCCAGGCGGGCGCCTACGGCCTCACCGCCAGCCCGACGGCCTTCCTCGGCCACCCGGCGCCCGCGGAGGTCCTGCTGTGACCACCGGACCGACCCACCCGACCGACCTCACCGAACCGACCGACCTCACCGACCCGACCGACGCAGGGAGCTCCACCATGACCGCCGACACGCTCGCCACGACCACCTTGCCCGACACGACCCTCGCCGGGGTCGTCGAGGTGCTCGCGCGCACCCTCGGCATCGAGGACCGCGCCGGCTCGCTCACCCGCGAGACCGGGCTGTTCGGCGAGCTCCCGGAGCTCGACTCGCTCGGCGTGGTCGAGCTCGCGGCCGCCCTCGAGGACCGGTTCGACATCGAGATCGACGACGAGGACTTCACCGGAGAGGTGTTCGAGACGATCGGCACCCTCACCGACTTCGTCGCCTCGCGGACCTCCTGACCCGCACCGACGGCCGGAGGAGCACACCATGACGACGAGGGACCTGCTCGGCGCGGCACTGCGCCGCTGGTACGTCATGGTCGCCGGCGCGGTGCTGAGCCTCGGCTTCGTCTACGTCACCACCCACCAGCCGCCGGTCTACTGGACCCAGCTCAACGTCCTGCTCCTGGGGCCGAAGAACCCTGAGTTCCCCAACTACCTCGAGGACCCGCGCTACACCCTCTACCCGATGGTCGGCGTCGTGGTCGACGACGTCAACGGCGGCGAGGCGGCGATGGCGACCGCCTCGACGGACACCAACATGGTCGGGCAGGGCCTGACCGACGGGGTGCAGGTCCGGGTGCCCAACCTCGGCACGCAGTGGCGGCGCGACCTCACCGCCAACCACCTCGACGTCCAGGTGGCGGCCTCGACGCCGGACGAGGTGTCCCGCCGTGCCGACGCGACCGTCCAGCGGGTCGCCGCGGCGCTGCGCGAGCGGCAGGACGAGCTCGGCATCGTGCCGGGGATGCGGGTCACGTCGGTGGCCGCGACGGACGACCCGACGATCTACCAGGTGGGCGGGAGCCGGCTCCGGTCCGCCGCGGCGTCCGGGATGAGCGGCGCCGCGATGACCGTCGTGCTCGTCTACTGGCTGGAGCGGCGCCGGTCGCGCAAGCCGTCGACGGACTGACGCAGGGCAGGCACGACCGACCGTCGCGGTGCGCTCCTCGGGGCGCCCGCCGACCGGGCCCCCACCCGGTCCAGCCAGGCGGGTCCGCGCGGTGCCCGCAGCAGCGCCGGCCGGACGAGCACGCCCACCGCCGCCCGGGCGATGGCGTCGCCCCTCACGGCCCGCGTCGACTCCCGCAGGACGAGCGCGAGCCAGTAGAGCGCCGCCGCGGGGCGCGAGGAGCGCCGGGCGAAGAACCGCAGCCGGTTGGCCGTCAGCAGCGCCCACAGTCGGGGCGACGTGCCGGAGTCCCCCTCGAGGTGCGTCGCCGAGGCGGCGGCAACGTACTGCACGCCGAACCCGCGGTCACCGGCCCGGAGGTGGAAGTCCGTCTCCTCCGAGTAGAGGAAGAACGACTCGTCCCACGCGCCGCTGGCGTCCAGGCAGGCCCGGCTCACCAGCTGGGTCGAGCCCTCGGCCCAGTCCGGCCGGGCGTCGTCGGCGTAGAGGGCCGGGTCGCTCACCACCTCGCCCAGGGCCGGCCACCGACCCGCACGGGAGGCGCCGACCAGCGCGTCGGCGTACGCCCGCAGCAGGGTCGGTCGCCGTCGCATCGACAGGACCAGCTCCCCGTCGCCGTCGACGAGGCGCGGGACGGCGATGCCGGTCCCGGGCCGGTCCAGCGCCGCCACCAGCAGCGGGAGGCAGCCGGGCGCCAGCCGGACGTCCGGGTTCAGCACCAGCACCGCCGGCGCCTCGGGTGTCGCGGCGACCGCGGCGTTGACGGCAGCGGCGTAGCCGGCGTTGCGACCGGTCTGCACGACCGTCGCCTCGGGGGACAGGGCGCGCACCAGGGCGACGGTGTCGTCGCTGGAGGCATTGTCCACGACCACGAGGTGGTGGGGCACGTCGCCCGCACCCGCGCGCAACGACGCCACGAGCCCGGGCAGCACCGCGGCGCTGTTCCAGGTCACCACGGCCACCGTGACGGGCGCGCCGGACGTCATCGGCCGGCCCGCCTCATCCGACGCGGACGCGGGGGCGCCCGACCGTCAGCGGGACGGCCTGGGGGCGGCTCCACTCGACGGGCGGGTCGAGCGCCGCCGGACCGCCGAGCAGCCACACCTCGTCCCACTGGACCCCGGCGAGCCAGCGGTCGCCGCCGACGAGGTCGCTCAGCGGTGCGAGGTCCGCGATCTTCAGCCCGGTCACGAGCACGGGGGCCGCGGGGGACAGGCCGGCGAGGGTCGACCTGAGGGCTGCGAGGTCGGGCACGGCCGACATCACGAGCGGACGTCCCGCGCGCTCGAGGAGGAGCGGTCGACCACCCGGGCCGGCGAAGCCGCCGGCGCGGTCGAGGTTGACCAGCGTGAGCGGGGTCTCCGACGACCAGTCCACCAGGTCGACCTCGTGAGCGATGTCGGCCAGGACCACCGGGACACCGAGGGCCGCGCGCACGCGGGCGGCCGCCGGTGACTGGCGCAACCACCGGCGGCGCCACCCGTGCTGCTGCACGATCGGCAGCCGGCGCCACGAGGGATCGCGGGCGTCGACCGTGCCGCAGGTGGTGTGGATCGGGACGAGCGCCGGGTAGTGGTCGGCGACGTGGCGGTGCGCCTCGGCGAGCCGCGCGAGGTTGGTCGTCAGGCTGTTGTGCGTGATGGCGGTGTCGACCGCCCCCGCCGCGCGTCCCGAGGAACGCACGCGGAGGGCGTACTCGACGGCGTAGGCGTGCCAGGCCAGCTCGGGGTCCTCGCTCAGGGGTTCGGCCAGCAGGTCGTCGCGGCGGGCCATGACCAGCACCTCGTCGAGCGTGTCGACCTCCACGGGGGCCGGGGCGGGCTCGCCGATCAGGATCACCCGGTCACGCAGCCGGCCCGCCCACTGTCGCCCGGACGTCACGCCGCTGGCGCCCAGGATCCCCCAGCGGGGATCCTCGAGCGCGGCGGCCGCGGCCGCGAGCCGGTCGACGTCGTGCAGGTAGACGTCCTGGTGCACCATCACCACCACGTCGTGGTGCGCCCGGCGCACGGCGTGGTTGAGCGCCGCCCCCGCCGAGGAGAAGGCGTGGTCGGTGTTGTCGACGGGCAGGTACTCCACCTCGACAGGCCCCCGGTAGGCGTCCAGCGAGCGGTCGAGGCAGTGCCGCCGCACCTCGATGTCGTTGAAGACGCACGCGATCGTCAGTCCCACGGGCGAAGTCGACCACGGCGGGCCGTGCCCCCGAGGCGGACCGGCAGGGACATCCCCCTGTTGGGGTACGCCGGTGCAGCGGCGGACGTCAGCGCAGGCGCTTGACCGCCCCGACGGCGGCCCCCTTGGCGCGCATGGGTACGGCCGGGCGGCGCAGCACCTCGCGCTCCACGGACTCCGGGGTGTCGCCGGCGTGGATGCTGTAGCGGGGCTGGATCCAGCTGTCGGTCCGGGCCCAGCGCCGGTCGCTGGTGTGCGCCGAGCGGTAGCCGAGCCGTCGCAGCGCCCCCAGCACGTGGCGGTCGTAGCGCCCGAGGGGGCAGGCGGCGTCACGGACGGCGTGGCCCGTCACCTCGGCGAGGGCCTGCCGGGCGGCGACCAGCTCCTCCTGCTGCCGCCCCGGGTCGAGGCCGCGCCAGGGTCGGTGCGTCATGCCGTGGTTGCCGATCGTCATCCCGGCGCCGTGCAGCCGGCGGACGTCCTCGCGCGACAGGCTGCCGGGCTGGTCGAGCCGGCCCGCGACGACGAAGAAGGTGGCCGTCAGCCCGCGCTCCTGCAGGGCCGGGAGGGCGATCGAGGCGTCGGAGGCGTTGCCGTCGTCGAAGCTGAGCCGTACGTCGTCGCGGCCCGCGACCCGGTCGAGGATGCCGAGGAAGGTGTCGCGACCGGTCCAGTAGGTCTCCTCACCGGGCTCGAGGACCCGGCCGGGAGACCCGATGCCGTGGAAGCAGACGTTGACGACGCGCATGCGGCGAACAGTAGGGAGTGGCCGCGTCGCCGGGACCGGGCGGCGTCGGCAGGTCACCAATTGGGGGTATTCGGTCGGACGGTGCGCTCCACGGGCACGGGCCGGCTCCTACTGTCTGACGCGGGTGCCCGGGTGGGAGGCACACCGGGATGGGGAACGGGGACCAGGCATGGCAGTCAACGAGGGCGCCGCGGCGCGGGTGCGGCACGCGATGGTGGACGCGCCGGGTTCGCTCGGCGCGCGGATGCGAGCCCGTCGCTGGGAGCTGGTGGAGCAGTCCTTCCCCGACCTGGCGACGATGTCGGTGCTCGACCTCGGCGGCACCGTCGAGTCCTGGCGCCGCGCGCCCGTGCGCCCCAAGGACGTCACCGTCCTCAACCTCTTCGAGCCCGGGGAGTCCGACGACGCCTCGCTGCTGCCGGTGACGGGCGACGCCTGCCGCGCCCGGGAGGCGCTCGCCGCCGCCGGCGCGCCCACGTCGTACGACGTGGTGTTCTCCAACTCGCTCCTCGAGCACGTGGGCGGGCACGCCCAGCGGGTGGCGCTCGCCGCCGAGGTCCACGCGCTGGCGCCCCGGTTCTGGGTGCAGACGCCCTACCGCTACTTCCCGGTCGAGCCGCACTGGCTCTTCCCCGGCCTGCAGTTCCTCCCGATGGCCGCGCGCGCCAGGCTGGCCGCCCGCTGGCCGCTGGCGCACAGCCGCCCCGAGTCGCGTGGTGCGGCGATGTCTGAGGTGCAGTGGACGGAGCTCGTCGGCGTCGCCGAGCTGCGTGCCTACTTCCCCGGCGCGCGCGTCCATCACGAGCGGGTAGCCGGCGTCACCAAGTCGCTGGTGGCGGTCGGCGGCGGCGCCTCCTAGGCGGGGTTCACCGCGCCTCCGACATCCCAGACGTTGCCCGACCAGACGTTGCCGGCTGCTCGGCGGTCGAACGACGTGATCGGTCCGTAGACCCCGCACTTGCGGTTGGTCCCGCGCTCGAAGACGTTGTTGGTGAACCGCACGTTGGTGGCCTGGTAGGGCTTGGACGTCGAGGCCCCGCCGTAGGCGCAGTAGGAGATCGACGAGCTGTTGGCGCGCAGGAAGTTGCCGTCGACCGTGACGTTGTCGATCGGGCCGAAGTCCCCGAACAGCGACACGTCGGCCGTGCACCCGCCGTCGGTGCGGTTGAGCACCGCGGTGCAGTGGAGCGTGTTGCCGCGGATCACCATGTTGGAGCCGCCGTTCGAGATGAAGGCGTTGTTGTGGTAGCTCCCGCCGTCCGGGTTGTACTGGTCGTGGAGCCAGGACTCCGTGACCTCGCAGTTCTCGTTGCAGTGGAAGCTGTGCTGGCCGCCGGTGACGTCGACGCGCCTCGCGGTGATGTTGTAGCCCCAGAGCGCGCCGGTCGAGGTGTCGCCGCCGCGCACGTCGGAGTCGGTGACGGTCACCGAGCTGCCGCCGTCCTGGTAGATCGACTGGATGCGCGGCACGAGCGATTTCTCGATGACGACGCCCGTGGTGTGGATGAGCAGCGCGTCGCACGAGCCGGTGGCGTCGACGGCCGAGATGGTGCGCGGCGAGGTGATGGTGCACGGGCCGTTGTAGGGGGTGAGGTTCGTGCCCGCGGGGACGCCCGTGTTGTCCGGTCCCGGCCAGGAGGTCGGCACGGTCGTCGGGGTCGGCGTCGGGGTCGTGGTCGGGTCCTGGGTGTCGCCGGCCGGGACGAAGCGGACGTCGACCCAGTAGTTGGTGTCGCGAGCGGCCTCACGGTCGGGGAACCCGGCGCCGCCGGCCGCGGTCGTCAGGCCGTTGCGGTCGGCGGGCGCGCGGAGGTGCGCGTTGGCCTTCGGCGTGCGGAAGGCGCCGGAGCTGGCGGCGTGGATGCCCTTGCCGCGCGTGTGCACCGACACCACGTAGCGGCGTCCGGCGCTCAGCGTGACCGGGGCGTCGAAGGTGACCTTGCGCCAGCCCGTGCCCGTCACCGGACGCACCCGGGCGCGCGCGAGCTGCTCACCGCGCCCGGTCCACAGCGTCGCGGTGCGGGGCGTCGCGGAGCGCCACCGCATGGGCTTGTAGTAGCGCAGCCCCACGGCGGAGCCGGCGACCTTCGCGGTGAACCGCATGCCGACCTCACGGGCGGGTCCGCGCCGCACCACGACCTGCGCCCGAGGCGCACCCCCCGCGAAGAGGCCCACCTCGGCGGCGGCCCGCCGCTCGGCGTCGGGTGCTGCAGGCGACGGGCCGGTCGTCACCGTGATGGCGCCGAGCGCCGCCGCCAGCACCGCGAGCGGCACCAGCCGACGCGACCGTCGAGGTCGTGGGTGTCCGGTGCGGGAGGAGGGACGTCGGGTCGTGGGCAGGGGGAATCGCATGGGGCCTCGCTGTCACGCTGCACGGGGGTACGGCGCTTGTGCCGGGGGTGGGCAAAGACGGTCGGCATCATCCACGGGCAGCGCTCGTGCCACAAGCCGGTGGAGCGTTATCCCCCAACGGTGGGAGGTCCGCCGCCCCGACGACGGTCAGCGTGGGGCAGGTGCGAGGGTGGTGACCACCCCGCGGTGGTCGCTGCCCGCGGCCCCCGTGACGAGGTGGTCTGTGGGCACCAGGCCCCGGGTGGTGAGCACGTGGTCGAGCGCGAAGAGAGGGGGGACGGCCACGCCCATCCGCGACAGCCGGCCGTTGGCCGGCCACGTGGCGGCCAGCCCCGCGTTGAGCTGCTCGGCCACGTCGCGCAGGCCCATGTCGGACAGCGCCCGCACGGGCTCGTGGTCGAGGGTGGCGTTGAGGTCGCCGACCACGACGACGCGTCCCGTCACGGTGTCGCCGTAGGTCTCCCGGAGGTGGTCGAGCACCTGCGTCCAGTCGGCCCGCCAGCGTGCGCCTCCGTCCTGGTAGGGCGGCGTCGGGTGCAGCGCGACCACGGCCACGTCGTCCGGACCGGGCACGTCGAGCACCACGACCCGTGAGTCGCCGCCGTCGGAGACGAGGGTGTCGGACCTGATCGGATGGCGGCTCCACACGACCGACCCGGAGCTGGTGCCGGAGCTGGTGCCGGAGCCGTCGTCGAGCGTGGAGTGGGGCAGCGCGTCGCCGATCCCGGCGGCCACGACGCCCTGGACCTGGCCGCCCGGGGCGTCGGTCACCACGAGCACGTCCACCGACTGCTGCTCGACGAGCGAGGCGACCGCGCCCGCGTCGCCGGTCTCGAGGTTCTGCGTCATGACGACGAGCCGGGCGCCCGCCGGGTCGGCAGCGGGCACGTCGCCGACGAACAGGGGGGCCAGCCACCAGGCGTGGAGGGCGGCGAGGCCCAGCGCCAGCACCAGCAACGGCCGGCCCAGCGCCGGTCGGCGCCACACGAGCAGGAGGGCACCGACGACCGCGACGACGGCGGCAGGGAGCCCGGCGGGGGTGAGGGCCACGAGCTCGATGCCGCGCCGGACGCCGGGCGACAGCACCCGCGCCGCGGCGAGGGCCGCTGCGACGGCCGTCGCCGCGAGCACCACGACGACGAGGACGGCGGTGACGAGGGCGCGGCCCGCGCCCCCCGCGCGCGGTCCGTCCGGTCGGGCGCTCGTCACTGCCGCACCACGGTCGGCGACCACGCCTGCTGGATGAGCAGCTCGGGCTCCGCGTCCGCGCTGGCGTCCACCGACCACACGTCGGTGACGCCCGGCTCGTCGGCGCGGGTCAGCCCGTAGAGGAGGGTGTCGTCGTCGAGCCACTCCACCTGGTCGTCGAGCCCGCGCGGTCCGTTCTCCAGCAGGATGCGCTCGCCGGTGGCGAGGTCCTGCACGGCGACCTGCCACACCGTGCGGCTCCCGGGGTCGACGTCGACCTTGAAGGCGACGCGGGAGCCGTCCGGCGACAGCGACGGGCACTCGGCGTCCGGCGACACCGAGGTGAGGGTGCGCTCGACGAGGTCGCCCTCGACGAGCCAGGTGCGCCCCCCGGTCCCGACCGTGGCGTAGAAGGTCTGGTCGTCCACGAACGTCACGCCCCAGATGTTGCGGTCGAGCGGGTCGACGCGCCGGCCGTCGAGGACCAGCTGGAACTTCTCGAGGTTGCCCCAGCGCGTCCCGCCGCCGAACGCGTGGACCTCGGTCGCGGTGGAGAAGCCCGTCGACATGTAGGAGTGCCCGGTGACGAAGACCGTGGTGGCGACCAGCGACCCGTCCGGGGAGAGCCGGGTGCGGCTGGGGATGCCGGGGAGGTCGAGCGTCGCGACCTCCTGCCAGTCCGGGTCGAGCTCCCGCACGGCGTACGACGTCACGACGCCCTGGTCGGTGACCAGGCACGAGGCACCCTCGGCGCGGGCGGCGACGCGGTCGCAGGCCACGCCGGTGAACGCGCGGGCCCCGCCCGGGTCGTCCACCGGGACGATGGCCACGGTGCCGTACTCCCGGTCGATGCCGGTGTGCCGGAAGACGATCCGGGGTCCGTCGGCCACCTCGGTGACCGGGGCCTCCGAGGCCTCCGGCTCGGCGGCGCGCTGGGCACGGACCTCGCGTCCCTCGCGCAGGACGTAGACGCCCGCGGCCGCCACCAGGACGACGACGACGGCGACGAAGGCGAGGACCCGGACGCGGGCGTTCACGCGCGGACCACGCGGCTCGCGAGGGTCACGGCGTGACCCTCGCGCCGTCGAGGCTCCTGACGCGGGTCGCGGCGACGAGGACGGCGACCGCGAGCACCGCGGCCACCGCGGCCATCGCGACCGCCGGGCCGAGGAGCCACCACAGCAGGCCGAACCCCGCCGAGGCGAGCATCCGAGCCACCGCGACCACGGTCTGCGCCGCGGCGATGCCGCTGGTGCGCGCCTGCACCGGGACCAGACGGCCGGCGATCGCGGCGATGACGCCGTCGGTGGCGGCGTAGAACGTGCCGAGCAGCAGCAGCGTCCCGACGGTGGCCACGGCCGTCGAGCTGGGCAGCACCGAGCACAGGTAGGCGCCGACCAGCGCCAGGTGGCCCACCACCAGGGTCCGGGCCCGCCCGATGCGGTCGGCGAGGCGCCCGACCGGCACCGCCAGCAGCAGGTAGGCGACGTTGGTGCCGACGTAGAACAGGGGGAACCACGTCACGTTGAGGCCACCGTGGTCGAGCAGGGCGAGGTAGATGAAACCGTCGCCGACGGTGAGCAGGCCCAGCGTGCCGGCGACCACCAGCAACGGGCGCAGCCGGCGGTCGGCCAGGTCGCGCCAGCGGAACGGCGGTGCGGACGGCCTGCTGGCACCCGCGGCCTCCCGGGACCGCGACCGCACGTCCGGCCCGAGGAGTCCCAGGAGCGCGACGCCCGCCAGCGCGAAGGCCAGCGAGACGACGAGGACGACGGAGTAGCCGCCGGGCACCAGCGCGAGCAGCCCGAAGGCGATCAGCGGTCCCAGCGCGGCGCCGATCGTGTCGAGCATCCGGTGCACGCCGAAGGCGCGTCCGAGGTGCTCGCTGGGCGTCGAGGTGCTGATCATCGCGTCGCGGGGAGCGGTGCGGATCCCCTTGCCGATGCGGTCCGCGGTCACGACGGCCGCGATGCCCGCCGCGCCGGAGGCGAAGAGGAGGAACACGCGGGCGACCGCGGAGAGGCCGTAGCCGAGGAACGCGACCCACTTGGGGCGGTCCGTCGCGTCGGCGAGCCAGCCTCCGCCGAGCCGGACGAGGGCGCTCACGCCCTGGTAGAGGCCGTCGATGAGGCCGTACGCCACCGGTGAGAGGCCGACGACGGCGGTGAGGTAGAGCGGCAGGATCGCCGAGACCGACTCCGAGGAGACGTCGGTCAGGAGCGACACGACGCCCAGGATGATGACGACCCGGCCGACCGGCGGCCGCGCAGTCGAGCCTGATCCCGCCCCCCGGGTGTCGGAGGTGGGCCGGTCGCGGACGGAGATGTACATCCGGCTCACGCACCCCCGGCGCGCAGCGACGCGTGGACCGAGTAGGACGTGCGGGAGCCCTCGGGGGTGGCGGTGACCGTGACGGTGCTGCGCCCGCGCCGGAAGGCGACCGCCTGGGAGCCCGCCGCCGCGGCCGGTGCGGCCAGCTCCGTCAGCCCGCGGCGCGCCAGGCGCGTGCGGTAGGACATCAGGACCTCCGCGGGGTCCAACGAGGTCGAGGCCACGAGCGAGACCTGGAGCCGGTCACCGGACGGGGAGATGCTGCTGCTCTCCACGCGAGCGGCCCGCGTCGGGCGCAGGACGGCCGGGAACCGTGTCACCAGGCGGCCCGTGGCGCTGGCTGCGGCGGGGAGCGGCTCGGCCACGAGCGGCGCGGAGCCCACCTCCTCGAGCAGCTCGGACAGGCTGGTGACCTCCGGCTCGGGCTCCTCGGGCATCTCGAGACCTGCCGAGCCGTCCTCCTGCGACGTTGCGTCCTGCGACTCCTCGTCGGAGCCGGGCTCCTCGCCGGCCTCCGCGGACGGGTCGGGGGACACCGACGCCGATCCGGTGGGGGCCTCGGCGGTCGCGTCCGGGCCGGGGCTCGACGAGCCGTCCGGTCCGTCCTCGTGCCCGTCGCCGGGTGCCTGGCTCGTCGGCGGGGCCGACGGTGATCCGGACGACGAGACGGGCGACGAGCCGGTCGCCTCGTCCGGTGCCTGCCCCTCGCCCCCGCACCCGGCCAGGAGCAGGACCGTCGCCAGGCCCGCCAGTGCTCGTGTCCCCACCTGCAACGTGCTCATCTCCATGGTGTGGCCGCCCCCACGGCCGTGTGCGTGTCGTCCGGATCGTCCGGGTCGTGCGGTCAGTAGGCCCCGCGGTGGCCCAGCACGGCGCCGACCGTGCGGGCCAGGATCGAGAGGTCGAGGCGCAGCGACCAGTTGTCGACGTACTTCACGTCGAGGCGCACCGACTCCGCCCAGGTCAGGTCCGAACGGCCCGAGACCTGCCAGAGGCCGGTCAGGCCGGGCTTCACGGCGAGCCTCCGCCGCGGGTCGACGTCGTACTTGGCGACCTCGCTCGGCAGCGCCGGGCGCGGGCCGACGAGCGCCATGTCGCCGCGGACGACGTTCCACAGCTGGGGCAGCTCGTCGAGGGAGTAGCGCCGCAGGCGCCGTCCCAGCGGGGTGATGCGCGGGTCCAGCTGGATCTTGAACAGGACGGCGTCCTTCTCGTTGACCAGGGCCAGCCCGCTGCGCTCGGCCTCCGCGTCGACCCCCATCGAGCGCAGCTTCAGCATCGTGAACGGTACGCCGTCGCGGCCGATCCGCTGCTGGCGGAAGATCGCGGCGCCCGGGGACTCCAGCCGGATCGCGAGGCAGAGCACGGCGAGGACCGGCAGCGCCGCGACGAAGGCGACGAGGGCGACGGCCCGCTCGGCCACGTCCTTGAGCACCCGTCGCGGCCCGCCGAGCACGGCGGGGGCGACGTGCAGCACGTCGATGCCTCCGGTGGAGACGACGCGGGTGCGCTGCGGCGCGACGTCGAGCAGGCCGGTGCCGACGAAGAGCTCGGTGCCCGTGCCGGCCAGCGACCAGTGCAGGCGGCGCATCTCGGTCGACGAGAGCCGGGCGCCGGGCAGGACGACGAGCGCGTCCGCCTGGTGGCGGTGCGCCGCGTCCGCGGCTCCTTCGAAGCCGAGGAACGTCGGCAGGTCGCCCAGTGTCGTGGTGGTGCGGGTCAGGCACGCGGCGACCACCTCGTGGGTGCCGGTGGCCTGGACCTCGAGCATCGCCTCGCGCACGTCGCGGGGCCGGCCGGCCAGCACCACCCGGGGACGGTGCCGCCCGGCGACGAGCGACGGCACGGAGCTCGCGACGCTGAGCACCGCGACGAGCCCGGCGAGGCCGACGACGTCGACGGTCACCAGCCACGGCGAGAGGGCGAGCGCCAGCACGGCGACCTTCGCACCCGTGCCGAGCACGAGCGCGGGACGCGCCAGGCGGCCCTCGCCCAGCGTGGGGCGGCGGTAGCGGCCCACGACCAGCAGGACGAGGGGCCAGGCCAGCGCCGTGGCGACGGCGGCCGCGAGGGACACCGTGCCGAGCGCCGCTGCCCCGAAGGCGACCGCGAGCGAGACGGCGGCGTCCACGCCGGCCATCGGCCGGCCGGCGAGGCGTCGCGACCAGGGTGTGGCGGCGGGGACGACGGTGGCCGGAGCCTCGGCGGGAGGCGCCTCCGTGCCGGGCGCCTCGCGCACCACGGTCAGCTCGCGGAGCAGACCGAGGTCCCCGCCGTCAGTGATCGTCCCGCCCTCGGCGAGGTCGGTGACCATCGCCTCCGGCTCCTGGACGACCTCGCGCGGCCGTGGCACCGGTGCGGTCAGCACGGCGGCGTCCGCCCTGCTCATGCCCACAGAGATCTGCGTCATCGCTCCCCATCCCCTTGCGAGGTGCCCCCCGATGGCACTCCGTCGCTGACTGTGGTGCGAGCCTAGGAAGGCTGCAGCGTCGGGGCATGCCGCAAATCAGCGAAAGCCCTGCAGGGACTGGGTTTTCGGGCCATTTCGACGGGCGGGGAGTTACCCAGTCCGTGGGATGGGCGGCATGCCGTGCGGGACCTACGCTCGGAGAGGTGCACCACCACTGATTCGCCGCGCTCGTCCTGTCCCGCTCTGGTCCTCGTGACCTCACAGGGTGGCGAGGGACCCCCACCCCTCGACACCGCAGACGAGGCGAATCAGGAGCGGCGGTCGGGGTCCCCCCTACTCCGACCGCCGCGGCACCACCCACCCGCTGGGCGGGCGCGGCACGGCCCCCACCGTGCCGACCGCCCGTCCGGCGGGGGGCGTGCCCGGCGTGGTGCCGGGACTCAGCCCCGGCCGGGGGCCACGGGCGGGCTCGGGAGCGCGGCCGCGCGAGGACGAGGCATGGTCGGCGGGACGCCGAAGAACCGCTCGTGCCACATCTCGAGGCACAGCAACGTCCAGAGCCGGGCCTCCTCGCCGGCGCCCCGCTCGTGGCGGTCGACGAGGTCGCGCACCGTCGCCCGGTCGAACGTCTGCGCGACCCAGGAGTCGGCTCCGGTGAGGCGCTCGCGCGCGGTGTCCCGCAGCCCGCTGCGCAGCCAGGCGTCCAGCGGGACCCGGCGCGGCGCCACCTTGCGGTCGACCAGCTCGTCGGGCAGGAACGGCCGGGCGACCTCGCGCAGCACCCACCGGCTCGTGCCGGCGCGCACCTTCACCGAGGTCGGCAGCCGGAAGGCGAGCTCGACGAGGCGGTGGTCGAGGAGCGCCGGTCGCACCTCGACGGACGCGGCCATCGACATGCGGTCCGCGCGCTCGAGCAGGTGGTCGGGCAGCCAGTGCCGCAGGTCGTGGCGCAGCATCCGGTCGACCGGGTCGACGCCGAGCGCGGGCGTCGCCCGGCGCTCGGGCGGCGGGCCGCTGCCGATCAGGCGCTCGCGCTCGCCTGCGGAGAACGGTGCACCGAGCCGGCGCTCCACCTGGCCCGCCAGGCCCGAGCGCACCCGGGCCGGCAGGACCGAGCTGCGCTCGGCGAGGCGGGCGAGCCGGTGCTGCGGGTGACCGCCGAAGACCTCGTCGCCGCCGTCGCCGGACAGCACCACGCTCACGTGCTCGCGCGCGGCGCGGGCCAGGCCGAAGGCGGTGACGTCGGCCGGGTCCGAGATCGGTGCGTCGCGGTGCCAGGTGAGGGTCGACCACAGGTCCTCGAAGTCGGTGGCCCCCAGCTGCACCTCGTGGTGCCGGGTGCCGAGGACCGTGCTCACCCGCCGGGCCGTGGACAGCTCGTCGAGGTCGTCGCCGAAGCCGGCGGAGAAGGTGTGGACCGCGTCGTCGCCGCGCAGCTGCTGCACCTGGGCGACGACGAGGCTGCTGTCGAGCCCGCCGGAGAGGTACGACCCCACGGGCACGTCCGCGACCAGGGCCGAGCGGACCGCCTCACGGACGCCGTCGCTCACCGCCTCGATCGCGTCGCCGGTGCTCCACGTGCCCTCCGGGTCGGCCTCGGGCAGGGCCCAGAACTGGGTCTCCTCGAGGTGCCCGCCGGGCTGGATCGACACCCGGTGCGCGGGGCGTACCTTCTTGACGCCGTCGAACAGGGTGTCGGGCGCCGGCACGACCCGGGTGCCGAGGTAGGCGTCGAGGCTGCGGTGGTCGACGCGGGGCGCCGGGCCGAGCGCCAGCAGCGCCTTGATCTCGGAGCCGAAGGCGATGCCGCCCGGGACGTGGCGGTAGTAGAGCGGCGAGATGCCGAGCCGGTCGCGCACCAGGTGCGTGGTGTCGGTGCGCAGGTCGTGGGCCACGATCGCGAACTGGCCCTGCAGGCGCTCGACGAAGCTGATCCCCTCGAGCGAGAGCCCGGCCAGCACCACCTCGGCGTCGGTGCGCGTGCGGAACGGGTAGTCGAGGTGGGCCCGCAGGCTGTCGTGGTTGAGGATCTCCCCGTCGTGGACGAGCACCCACCGGCCGTCGACCGAGTGCATCGGCTCACGGGAGTGCTCGACGTCGACGACGGCGAGACGGGTGTGCGCCAGGCCGATGTCGGGGCCGACCCACGTGGCCGCCCCGTCCGGGCCGCGGTGGCGCAGCAGCTCGGACATCTCGCGCAGCGCGTCGCCCGCGGACGCGCCCGCCGCGAACGCGCGGACCCCGGCGATGCCGCTCATGCGCCGTGCTTCCAGCCGACCTGGTTGGCCATCCCGACCGCTGCCAGCTGGGAGGAGATCTCCAGCTTGGCGAGGATCGACTTGACCTGCGTGCGGACCGTCGCCTCGGAGACGACGCTGTCCTGCGCGATCGTGCGCACGGTGCGTCCCTCGATGAGCGAGCCGAGCACCTGCCGCTCGCGCGGCGTGAGGAGGTCGAGGCGGCGGCGGATGTCGTCGTTGGCCTGGCGGTCGCGGGCCCACGCACCGAGCAGCTCCTCGAGCTCCTCGCGGGTCACCACGGGCAGTCCCTGGTGCAGCCGGCGCACGGTGCCGAGCGCCTGCTGCAGCGCCCCGGTCTTCGGCAGCACCTTGCGCGCCCCCATCCGCATGCAGGCACCCCAGCGTCCCTCGTCCTCGGAGGCGGTGAGCACGACGACGTTGATGTTGGCCCGGGCCAGCGGCGCGATGAGGTTGACGCCGTCGCCGAAGCGTCCCAGGTCGAGGTCGAGCAGCACGGTGCGGGGGTTGGCCCGCAGGGCGAGGGATCGCAGGGTCGCCATCGAACCGCCCTCGGCAGGCAGCTCCAGCCGACGCACGTCGTAGCCCTCGAGCGAGAGCGCGAGCTCCAGGGACTCCGCGAAGAGGACGTGGTCGTCGACGATCAGGACCCGGTGGTCAGCCCGAGCGGCGCCAGGCACGGCCGTCCTCCATCGTCAGGGCGGCGCTCACCGCGTGGGTCCTCGAGCCGGTCGTCGACGGACCGGCCTCGGGCGAGCGGCGGGCCCGGGGGAGCGTGATCACGAAGGACGAGCCCACGGCCTGCGGCTCGGCCAGCCGCAGCGACCCGCCGTCCTCGGTCATCAGCCGCTGCGCCACGTGGAGGCCGATGCCCTCACCGGCGGACTGGCTGCCGCGCCGTCCCCACTCGAAGATGGAGGCGCGCTGGTCCTGCGGGATGCCGCGGCCGTAGTCGGTGACCCGGATGTCGACGTTCTCCTCGTCGCGCCGCACCACCTCGACGAGGCTGGTGTCGGCGCCGCCGTGCTTGACGGCGTTGTCCATGAGCACGTTGACCACCTCGGCGAGCGCGTCGAAGCGGGCTCGGACGACGTCGCCGTTGCTGCGGAACTCCACGCGCCGACCCTTGAGCCGCTGGAGGTCCAGGATCATGCCGAGCGCCTCGTCGAGGTCGATGTCGGTGGCGGCGTCGTCCTGCCCCGAGAGCAGTCGCTCCATCCGGTCGAGCTCGCGGCGCAGCGAGCACCAGAGGCGCTCGCGCACCTCGGCCGGGACGTCGGAGCGGTCCATCAGCTCCGAGCCCGTCACGAGGCCGGCGACGGTGCTCCGCAGCTCGTGGAGCCGCTCCTTGTGGTCGCGGGTGGCACTGACCAGGACGTGCTCGAAGTCGTTGATGCGGCGGCGGTCGCGCTCCAGGCCGCGGCGGAGGCTGACCCACGCGAGGGTGAGCCAGACGGCGCCCGTCGCGGCGCGGGCGATGGTCACGGCGGCGTCGAGCCCGGCGTGGGCCCCGGCGAAGGCGTGGACGAGCTGGCCGGCGACGACCACGAGGGCCGTCGTGACGAGGAGGGCCGACATGGCCGGCGAGAGCGCGCCCTGGCGCAGCACCAGCACCACGACGGCGACGTGCGTCGCGACGAGCACGCCGATCAGCATCTCCATGAGGGCCGACGGGGGCCGGGCGATCGGGAACTGCAGCAGCAGGTGTCCCGAGGCCACCAGGCCCATGCCGAGGCCGATGGTGAACCCCTCGTCGAGCACGTGGCCCTTGCGGTGCAGGCCGAGCAGCGGTCCGACGACGGTCGCCAGGCCGACGACGGCGGCGGCGACCAGGAGCGTCAGGCTCACCGGTCCGCGCGGCGGTGCGCTCTGCAGCGCGAGCAGCGTGACGACCAGTGCCTGCGCTGCGACGAGCGCGCCGGTCCCCACGATCCAGCCGGTCACCGGACCGGCGTGGCGACGCCACGTCACCATGGCGGCGCAGGCGGCCCCGGCGACGAAGACGCCGCTGACCACCCCGTCGCCCAGCGACGGCATCGCCGTCACGGCCGGGGACAGCTGCCACATGTGGGCGCTGCCCGATCCGACCCAGACCAGGGCCAGGAACGTGACCACCCCCGTGGTCACCGTCCCCGCCCGCTGTCTGATGTTCCCCCACTGACGTTCGAGCATGACTCCTGGAACCCCTCCCCCTTGGCCGAGCAGATGTGCGCGATGCGTCCCCGAGTGCGGTGGTCGGCTGCGCCCCATGCGCCCCGGCCACGATGTGTCCTCGCCCCGTCGTGGCCCCCCGTTCGGACCCACGCCGCGTGGCGACTTCCCGGAGTGTTGCCCCCTACCGAAATTGGGTCAAAGCCGGTCTGGTCCGCCTCTCGCAGGCATCCCGAAGACTTGGTCAAGCAGCTCTGCAGAAGCCGTGAAGAAGCCCTTCAGCAGGGCGCCAGCAAGGGACAAGATCGGGACAAGTGGGCACTGACCGGGCCCGGTGGCGGGCTGCGCCGGGTCCGGCGCCTCCCCAATTCGGTGCACGTTCGGCGTGCGTCGGGTGGGGGAGGGGCCGGGACCCGTCAGGGTTCGTCACAGGCTCGGCGCATGGGAGGTGCGATGGGTGGATCAGCACCCGACGGACCCGCGCGGGCGGCGCGGACGCCGGACGACGTCGTGACCGCCTGGGTCGTCTCGCCCCACCTGCTCGTGGCGCAGGCCGTCTCCGCTGCGCTCGCTTCCGCGGACGTCCCCGTGGAGGTCCACGCGTGGGAGAGCGTCGTGGAGGAGGCCAGGGCGGCGGCCGACGGTGGCGGCACCCGCCACGTGGTGGCGATCTTCGACGAGCCCGACAGCCTCACCGCCGTCGAGATGATCAGCGCGCTCGTGGCCGTCGGCGACGTGCGCGTGGCCGTCGTGGCCGCAGCGCCCGCAGCCGTGTGGTGGGGCGGTCTGCTCGAAGGTGCGGCGGTCGACATCGTCACCCGGACCACGTCGGTGAGCCAGCTGGTCGAGGTGGTCGAGCGGCTCACTGCCGGTGATCCCTTGATGGAACCTGAAAGACGCACCGCGGTCCGTGCCGCCTGGGCCAAGGCCCTTGACAGGCGCCAGGAGCTCATCTCGCTCATGCGCACCCTGTCGCCGCAGCAGCTGCGCGTCCTCGAGCTGCTCGCCGCGGGGCACCGTGCCCGGGAGGTCGCCGGCATCATGGGCGTCACGGTCGGCACCGTGCGCAGCCACGTGAAGGCCCTGCGCGCCAAGCTCGGCGCGAAGACGCAGCTGGAGGCCGTGGCCATGCTGCGCCGGGTCTACGAGGTGGGCGCCGGCGACCTGCTGCCGCGTCCGCGGGAGGCCCCGGGCGAGGGGACCTCGCACGGAGCGCCCGGGCGCCCGAGCGGTGCCGCCCCGGCCGACACGGGAGCACCCCGCGCGCGTCGCTAGGCTGCCGCCCATGACCTCAGCCCACGACGAGCCCCGGTTCGCTGCTCTCGCCGCGGGGAGCCCGCGATGATCGACCCCACCACGCTCGACGACCACGCCTTCGCCGTCTGGGCGGCCGAACGGGCCGGCGCCGTGCTCCTCGACGTACGCGCCGGGGCGGCGGCCGAGGGCCTGGAGGGCAAGGCCCTCAAGGACGCCGGCGACGCGGCCGCGCAGGCGGAGCTCGACCGGATCCTCACCGAGCACCGGCCAGGCGACGCCGTGCTGTCCGAGGAGGCGGCCGACGACAAGTCGCGCCTGAGCGCCGACCGGGTCTGGATCATCGACCCGCTCGACGGCACGCGGGAGTTCTCCGAGCCGCCCCGCGACGACTGGGCCGTGCACGTCGCGCTGTGGCAGGGCGGCGACCTGGTCGCCGGCGCCGTCGCGCAGCCGGCGCTGGGCGAGACCTTCAGCACCGGGCGCGCGAGCGTCGTCCCTCCCCGCACGTCGGTCCGCCCCCGGATCGCCGTCTCCCGCAGCCGCCCGCCGGCCTTCGTCGAGGCCTTGGCCGCCGAGCTCGACGCCGAGCTCGTGCCGATGGGCAGCGCGGGCGTCAAGGTCATGAGCGTGGTCCGCGACATCGCCGACGCCTACGTCCACGCCGGCGGGCAGTACCAGTGGGACAACGCGGCGCCCGTCGCGGTGGCCCGGGCCGCCGGCCTGCACTGCAGCCGCGTCGACGGCTCGCCGCTGGTCTACAACGCCGACGACACCTCGCTGCCGGACCTCATCGTGTGCCGTCCCGAGCTCGCCGACCAGATCGTCGACTTCGTCCGGCGCCACGGCACCGACTGACGCCGCTCCTCCCGAAATCGGCTTGCGGCACCGAGCCGGTGCCGCGAGCGTGGAGGCCATGACCTCCTTCGTCTCCCACACGACCGTCGACTGCCATGACGCCTACGAGCTCTCGGAGTGGTGGAAGCGCCTGCTCGGCTACGTCGACGTCGAGGACGACCCCAACGAGCCGGGCCACGACGAGTGCATGATCCTCGACCCCGGCTCGGGGCACAGCATCCTCTTCATCGAGGTGCCCGACGAGGAGCTGCCGGCCAAGCGCATCCACTTCGACCTGCGTCCCCGCACGGGCACCCGCGACGAGGAGGTCGAGCGGGTGCGCGGCCTCGGCGCCACGGAGGTCGGCGACCAGCGCGGGTCCTGGGGGCCGGGCACCGGCTGGGTCGTCTTCGCCGACCCCGAGGGCAACCAGTTCTGCATCCTGCGCTCGGAGGCAGAAGCGGCGGCGGGGGCGGAGGCGGGGGTCGACGCCGGTCCACCCCCGCCCGCCTCGTGAGCGGGGCCCCGACGCGCTAGTCGGCCAGGTCGTAGGCCGCGCAGCCGATCATCTCCATGCTGACCGTGAGCCGGTCCATGCTGATGTTGCGGGCGATGGTGTCCTCGGGGGAGTGGTACGGCGGCTCGAGCAGCGCCGGGGTCGACTCACCGCGCCAGGAGAAGTTCGCCGAGGCGATGCCCACCTCCTGGAAGGACTGGTGGTCGCTGGCGCCGCGCTGGGTCACCGGCGAGATCTGCGGCTCGTAGCCGAGCCGCGCGGCCGCCGCCTGGATGCGGTCGGTCGTCGCGTTGCCCGTGCCCGAGAAGGACAGCAGCCAGTAGCGGGTCGCGGGGCTCCAGCTGGTGCCGACCATGTCGTTCTGGAAGACGCCGCGGACGCGGTCGCGCTGGGCCTGCGTCAGCTGGGACACGTGGTGGCGCGAGCCGAGCAGCCCCTGCTCCTCCGACCCCCACAGGGCCAGCCGGATGGTCGCGTCGGCCTTCGGCAGCCTGGTCAGCACCCGGGCGAGCTCCAGGGTGAGCACGGTGCCCGACCCGTCGTCGTTGGCGCCGGGTGCGCCGATCACGGAGTCGTAGTGCCCGGAGACGTAGACGACCGAGCCGTTGCGGCCCTGGCGACCCGGGATGTCGGCGAAGACGTTGTTGCTGGTCAGCCCGCGGTGCGAGGTGGTCCCGATCGTCAGCCGCAGCGGCCGCACGGCGAGGTCCTCGCGCAGCAGCCGCTTCTGCACCTGCGCCACGCCCAGCACGGGGATCGTGGCGACGGGCGTCCACGGCGGGGCGGTCGCGCCCGAGGTCGGCACCAGCCGCGGCGAGGTCGCCGACGCCCGGCGCGGGTACTCGAGGTCGGCCGGCAGCAGCACCACGGCCGCCGCGCCACGCCGCTGCGCCTCGAGCACGAAGGCGGCGCGGAGCTCGACCCGGGTGACGGTGGACGCGTCCTGGGCGTCGTCTGCAAGGAGCACCGCGCCGGTGACGGCCGCCGGGTCGGTCGGCCACACCGGTGCGGTGGCCGCCTTCACGTCGAGCACCCGCCCGGTGACGGTGGTGTCCAGGCCGGCGTCGGGGGAGGCGCCGGCCTGCCAGCAGATGTCGTCGGGCAGCTGGCCGTCGGGGTCTCCGATGTCGGCGAGGAACTTGTCGGCCACGGCGAACGGCTCGAGGCGTACGTCGCTGCAGCCGGCGCTGCGGAAGGAGGTCAGTGCGAACTCGGCCGCCGCCTTCTCCGAGGCGGTGCCGCCGATCCGGGGGCCGATCCGCTCGGACAGCACCTCGAGGTCGGCGAGGGCGCGCGCGGGCCGGATCTTGCGCACGACCTGGTTGTCGCGCGGGCGCAGGGCCGGGCCGCGCAGGGCGCCGGGGCGGGTGGCGTCGGCGGCCCAGGCGGGCTGGCCGGCGGCGACGAGGGCGACGCCTCCGGCGGCGCCGGCGAGGAGGCGTCGGCGACTGAGGGCGCCGGAGCCGGGGGCGTCAGCGGGTGCGTCGCCGAGGGCACGGCCGAGGGCTGGGGCCGGGGCGGTGGTGGGCAGGGTGGACTGGTCTGTTCCCGAGAACTGGTTCATGCCTGGTGAACCTATGTGTCCGTCAGTCGAACGGTAAAGAGCCGCGCGTCCCGGACGTCGGGCGGCGGACCTACGGCCCGGGTCAGGAGACCCAGGTGCGCCAGGCGAAGCCGGTGCCGAGGTAGCGGGCGTCACCCTTGACGATGACGGTGTAGTACCAGGTGCCGCTGCGACGGGGCAGGGTCACCTTGTAGGCGCCGGCCCGGTCGGTCCGGATGGTCATGAACTTCTTGTAGCCCTCGTCCTGCTTCTTGCTGACCTCGATGACGATCTTCTTCTTGCGGTAGTCGGGCGTGACCTTGCCCTTCAGGACGAAGCCCGCGCTCGGGTGGGTGATCCGGCGCGACACGTCGACGCCGAAGGTGGCCGACTCGCTCGACGTGTAGGTGTCGCCCTTCGTCCGGTCCGCCTCGACGTGGCCGGCGTAGACCACCTTGTAGGTGGTGTTCATGCGCGGCCTGACGTCGAGGAAGGACGCTCCCGGCGACGTGGTGGTCGCCACCTGTGCCCACTCGGTCGCGCCCGCCCGCAACGCGAGCAGCGTCGACGTGCCGCCGGTGGGGGGGAGGCCTGTCTGGCTGTCGACGTCGACCGTGATGTCGATGGTGTCGCCGAACTCGACGGTCGTCTCGCTCGGCTCGGCGACGGTCGTGGTGGTCCAGGTGTCCCTGGCGTGCGCGGGTGCCGCGACGACGACCGACGCGGCCATGGCCGAGGCGGCGACGACGCCGGCGAGGAGACGAACGGTGCGCATGTGCGGTGATCCTCTGGGACAGGGGACGAGGCTGGTGCTCGAGCAATCCTATGACGAACGGCCGGGCGCACCGCCCGGCGAAGGACAGTGCACCCGGCCGCGTCGCCGGACGAGCGTCAGGTCACCGGATGGCGACGCGACCCGCGGAGCGGTACCGGATCGTCGAGCCCTCGGCCACCGTGGCGGCGAACTCGGCGTTGGCCTTGACCACGAAGCGCCAGTAGGTGCGCTTGCGGGAGGCGGGCAGGGTCACCTGGAAGGTGCTCTTCTTCGAGGTCTTCAGCGCGCGGAACTTCTTCCACTTCTTGCCGACCTTCTTCTGGACCACGACCTTCTTCTTCGCGTAGTCGGGCTTGATCTTGCCCTTGACGAAGGTGCCACGCGGGTTCTTGATGGTGAGGTTGCGCGAGGTCGCGATCGCGAAGGGAGCCGACTCGCTCGGGGTGTAGACGTCTCCGGTGCCGTCGACGCCACCGGGGTAGACGACCTTGTAGAGGGCGTTCGACTCCGCGACGATGTCGACGAAGTAGAGGTACGAGGCGCCGTCGTCGGACGCCAGGGGCTCCCACGTGGTGGATCCGGGACGCTGGATGTAGAGGGTGGCCGCACCCGGGGCGTACGGGTTGGCCGGGTCGGTGGTGGTCACCGCGGCGTCGAAGAAGATCGTGTCGCCGTACATGTAGGCGGCCTTCTCCGAGGTGAGCGTGGTCGCCGTCGTGACGGTCACGGCGGCCTCGGCAGACGTGGCCAGGGCCATCGGCGTGACGCCGAGAAGGGCGGCCGTCATGGTGCCGGCGATGAGACGAGTGGTGCGCATGTCCCCGTGTTTCCTCTCGATGGAAGTGCGTGGTCGACCGGCGCTCGGGCGTCGGCCGTTGTGGCAGTTGCTACCCCAGTGACGCCCGGGGCAAACCCCCCGTCGGACCCTCTTCGGTCCGGGGGCCGGCCCCTCCTCCCGCACGCGTCGCTGTCGGACAGCCCCCGTAGACTCTCAAGTCCCCCCACCCGCCCAGCGTCTGGGGTCGTTTCGCGTGCTCTCGAAGGAACTCCTCTGTGCCGTCCACGCCGCTCCTCGCCGTCGCCCGCCGCCTCGTCTCCGCTCCCACCCTGGGGGGCGCCCTGGCCGACGCGGCGGTGCAGCCCAGCCTCGACCTGACCGGCCCCGGCGCCCTCAGGCCCTTCGTGGTGCACGGCCTCGTCGAGCGCGGGCGCACCGTCCTCGCGGTGACCGCCACCTCCCGCGAGGCCGAGGACCTCGTCGAGGAGCTCGCCGACCTGGTCGACCCCGACTCGGTGGCCTACTACCCCAGCTGGGAGACGCTGCCCCACGAGCGGCTCAGCCCGCGCAGCGACACGGTGGGTCGCCGGCTCGCCGTCCTGCGGAGGCTGCGCCACCCCGGCACCGATGCCGCCAACGGCCCCCTGCGCGTCGTCGTCGCACCCATCCGCAGCCTGCTCCAGCCCCAGGTGCCCGGGCTGGCCGACATCGAGCCCGTCGAGCTCGCGCCCGGCGACTCCCGTCCGCTCGAGGACGTCGTGCGCGGCCTGGCGGACGCGGCGTACTCGCGGGTCGACATGGTCGAGCGCCGCGGCGAGTTCGCGGTGCGCGGCGGCATCGTCGACGTCTTCCCGCCCACCGAGGAGCACCCGCTGCGCGTGGAGTTCTGGGGTGACGACGTCGAGGAGATCCGGGCGTTCTCCGTCGCCGACCAGCGCACCCTCGAGACGGTGCAGCGCCTCTGGGCGCCGCCGTGCCGCGAGCTGCTGCTCACCGACGACGTACGCCGCCGCGCCGCCGAGCTCGGCCAGGCGCACCCGCAGCTGCTCGAGCTCACCGACAAGATGGCCGCCGGCATCGCCGTGGAGGGCATGGAGTCGCTCGCGCCGGTCCTGGTCGACTCGATGGAGCTGCTGGTCGACCTCATGCCCACCGACACCACCGTGCTGGTGCTCGACCCCGAGCGGGCGCGCGGCCGGGCCCACGACCTGGTCGCGACCAGCGACGAGTTCCTGAGTGCGTCGTGGGCCGCCGCGGCCGGCGGCGGCACCGCCCCCATCGACCTGGGCGCCGCCTCCTACCGCGAGATCGCCGACGTCCGGCTCCACGCGCTCGGGCTCGGGCTCGCCTGGTGGTCGGTGAGCCCGTTCGGCATCGACACCGGTGACACCGACGACGCAGCCGCCACCGGTCCCACCGCTCCCGCGGCCGCCGACGCCGGGGTGCCGAGCCGCGCCCTGCCCTCCCACCCGGCCGAGGCCTACCGCGGCGACCTGCAGCAGGCCGTCGACGACATCCGCGGCTGGGTGCGCGACGGCGTGGAGACCGTCGTGGTCCACGCCGGCCACGGCCCCGCCCAGCGCTTCGTGGAGCTGCTCGGCGAGAACGACATCGCCGCCCGGCTCGTCGAGGAGGGCGACACCGCCGGCCCCAACGTCGTGACGGTGACCTGCGGCCACCTCGTCCACGGCCTCGTCGACGACCAGGCCGGTGTCGCGGTCCTCACCGGCGACGACCTCTCCGGGCAGAAGTCCTCCACCCGCGACATGCGCCGCATGCCGACGCGGCGCAAGAAGCAGATCGACCCGCTCGAGCTCAAGGCGGGCGACTACGTCGTCCACGAGCAGCACGGCGTGGGCCGCTTCGTGGAGATGCGGCAGCGCGAGATCGGCGGCGCGGTCCGCGAGTACCTCGTGCTGGAGTACGGCCCCAGCAAGCGCGGCGGGCCCAACGACATGCTCTACGTCCCGGCCGACACCCTCGACCAGGTCACCCGCTACGTCGGCGGCGAGAACCCCAGCCTCGACCGGCTCGGCGGTGGCGACTGGACCAAGCGCAAGAACAAGGCGCGCCGCGCCGTGCGGGAGATCGCGGCCGAGCTGATCAAGCTCTACGCCGCCCGGCAGGCCACCAAGGGCCACGCCTACGGCCCGGACACCCCATGGCAGCGCGAGCTCGAGGACGCCTTCCCCTTCACCGAGACCGTCGACCAGCTGACCACCGTCGACGAGGTCAAGGCCGACATGCGCCGGGTCGTCCCGATGGACCGCCTCGTCTGCGGCGACGTCGGCTACGGCAAGACCGAGATCGCGGTCCGCGCGGCGTTCAAGGCGGTGCAGGACGGCAAGCAGGTCGCGGTGCTGGTGCCGACGACGCTGCTCGTCACCCAGCACATGTCGACCTTCTCCGAGCGGATGTCGGGCTTCCCGGTCGTCATCAAGGGCCTCTCGCGGTTCCAGACCGACAAGGAGGCCAAGGAGGTCATCGCCGGGCTCGAGGACGGGTCGGTCGACGTCGTCGTGGGCACCCACCGCCTGCTCAACCCCGACATCAAGATGAGGGACCTCGGCCTCATCATCGTCGACGAGGAGCAGCGCTTCGGTGTCGAGCACAAGGAGCAGATGAAGCGGATGCGCACGTCGGTCGACGTGCTGTCCATGAGCGCCACGCCGATCCCACGCACCCTCGAGATGGCGGTCACCGGCATCCGGGAGATGTCGACCATCACCACGCCGCCGGAGGAGCGGCACCCCGTCCTCACCTACGTCGGCGCCTACGAGGACCGCCAGGTCGTCGCCGCCGTCCGCCGCGAGCTGCTGCGCGAGGGCCAGGTCTTCTACATCCACAACCGGGTGCAGTCGATCGAGAAGGCGGCCGCGCGGATCCGCGAGCTGGTGCCCGAGGCGCGCGTGGCCACCGCCCACGGGCAGATGGGCGAGCACGCCCTCGAGCAGGTCATGCTCGACTTCTGGGAGAAGCGCTTCGACGTCCTGGTCTGCACGACCATCGTGGAGAGCGGCCTGGACGTGTCCAACGCCAACACGATGATCATCGAGCGCTCCGACACCCTCGGGCTCTCCCAGCTGCACCAGCTGCGCGGTCGCGTCGGCCGCTCCCGCGAGCGTGCCTACGCCTACTTCCTCTACCCCTCGGAGAAGCCGCTCACCGAGACCGCCCACGAGCGCCTCGCCACGCTGGCGCAGCACTCCGACCTCGGCGGCGGCATGGCGATCGCGATGAAGGACCTCGAGATCCGCGGCGCCGGCAACCTGCTCGGCGGCGAGCAGTCCGGCCACATCGCCGACGTCGGGTTCGACCTCTACGTCCGCCTCGTGGGCGAGGCCGTCGCCGACTTCAAGGGAGGGGGCGAGGACGACCAGCTCCAGGAGGTCCGCATCGAGCTGCCCGTCGACGCCCACCTGCCGCACGACTACATCCCGAGCGAGCGGCTGCGCCTCGAGATCTACAAGCGCCTGGCGGAGGTGCGCACGGACGCCGACGTCGACGAGGTCCGCGCCGAGCTCGTCGACCGCTACGGCACCCCGCCCGAGGTCGTGGAGTCGTTGCTCGTCGTCGCCCGGTTCCGTGCCCGCTGCCGCCAGGTCGGCGTGAAGGAGGTGACGGTGGCCGGCAAGTACGTCCGGTTCGCGCCGGTCGACCTCCCCGACTCCCGCGTCGTACGCCTCCAGCGCCTGCACCCGCGCAGCGTCGTCAAGGCGCCGGTCAGCACGATCCTCGTGCCGCGCCCGCAGGGCACGGGGTTCCCCGTGCGACCTGTCATGGGCGTGGCCCTGCTTGAATGGGCGCGCGGTGTGATCGACGACATCATCGCCGCGCCCGCACCCGCAGCCGTACCGCAAGGAGTGACCCCGTGAGCAAGACCCGCCTGATGACGGCCGCGACGACGGTCCTCGCAGGACTGCTGCTGACCGGGTGCGGCAGTGCCTCCCCGGGAGTCGCGGTCAAGGTCGGCGACGAGGAGCTCTCCGTCCGCGAGGTCGACGCGGCCGCGGAACGGATGTGCACGGCGCTCGGCGAGCAGTTCGAGACGCAGAGCACGGTGCTGCCGATGAGCTTCGTGCGCCAGGGCACCGTGCAGCTGATGACGCTGCGGGCCCAGGCGATGGCGATCGCCGACGACTACGGCCTGAAGCCCGGCTCCGGCTACCAGGACGGTGTCGCGGAGCAGCGCCGCCTGGCCGCCTCGATGCCCGAGGAGTCCAGGGACACCTACGTCGAGCTGACGTCGGCCAACGCGCTCGCCACCGACATCGTCAACCAGGTCGGCGCGATCGTCCTGGCCGAGCAGGGGGTCGAGGACCCGACCACCGAGGAGGTCACGCAGGCCGGCGTCGACGTCTTCAACCGGTGGCCGGACGCCAACGGCATCGAGATCGACCCGCGCTACGGTCTCGAGAGCGTCGACGGCGTGCTGACCCCCGTCGACACCAACACCTCGGTCGCGGTCGGCGAGACGGCCAAGGCCGGTCTCGCCACGGAGCCCGACACCGCGTTCGCGGAGTCGTTGCCCCTCACCCACCGCTGCGGCTGATCGGACGCCCGATGTCGGCCGACGGCTCGGCGCTGGAGGCCTTCGCCGAGCAGATGCGCCTGCTGCGGCGCGAGTGCGCCTGGAAGCGCGAGCAGACCCACACCTCGCTGGTCCCGTTCGTGCGGGAGGAGGCCGAGGAGGTCGTCGAGGCCATCGAGTCCGGTGACCCGGCGGCGCTCTGCGACGAGCTGGGCGACCTGCTGCTGCAGGTCGTGATCCACGCCGTCATCGCGGAGGAGGCCGGTGACTTCACCCTCGACGACGTCGCGCGCGGGGTGATCGCCAAGATGGAGCGCCGCAACCCGCACGTGTTCGGCGACGCGGTGGCCACCGACGCTGCCGAGGTGCTGGTGCTGTGGAACGCGGCCAAGGCCGCCGAGAAGGCCGAGAAGGCAGAGAAGGCAGCGAAGGCCGCGGCGCAGGCGCAGGCCCGGTCGTCCGAGGGGACCGGCCCGCGCCGGACGTCGTGAGGAACGCCGGCCCGGACCGGCGATCCCCCCGACGTCAGCGGCTCACCGCAGGGAGACCCTCTCGACCGTGCGCGAGCGCAGGTGCTCGTCGTCGCCGAGGTAGGTCACCACGACGGTGTGACGTCCGCGGGGCAGCCGGAGGTCGAGCACCTTGCGGGCGTCGCTCAGCCTGACGGTGCGACGCACCTCGGTCTCGCCGTCCTTCCGGACCACGATGCGTACGGCGCCGGTCGCGGTCCCCGGGCGCACCTTCGTGACCAGGCGCACCGAGCGGCCGGCGCGGTCCTCGACCCTGACCGTGACCCTCGACTTCCTGGCCTGCTGGGCGGGCGTCGGGGTCGGGGTGGTCGTCGGGGTGGTCGTCGGGGTGGCCGTCGGGGTGCTTGTGGTGGTGGGCGTGGTGGTCGGCGTGGCGGTCGGCGTGGTGGTGGTCGGCGGGGTCGTCGGCGGCGTGGTGGGCGGGACCGTGGGCTCGGGTCCGAACACCGTGGCGGCGGCGCCGAGTCGCAGGAGCTGCGTCTCGCCGGTCGCGTCGTCGAGACCGTCGTTGTCGGTCACCGCGTAGACCTCGCCGTCGGCACCGATGGTCAGGCCCTCGAGCTTCTCCTGGGTCCAGCCCCTCAGCGCCTGCATCGTCGGCAGGACGTCGACCGCGAGCTCCTTGGTGAGCGCGACGGGGGTCGTCGTGCCGCCGGCCGGCGGGAGGTCGACCGTGTAGACCCGCTTGAGCGCCGCCGTCGGACCGTTGAGCTTGTCGCGCTCGACGACCGCGAGGGTGTCGGCGTCGACCGCGGTGACCTCCGAGACGCCGATCCAGTCGCCGGTCGCGGCCGTCGTGGAGAGCGGGTAGGCGAACCAGGACCAGGTGCCCGCCGCCACGTCGTAGCGCCCGATGCGGGTGCTGTTGCCCTCGAGGGGCACCAGCGCGCCGGAGGTCGAGGTCCACAGCGGTCGCTGGAGGACGACGTGGACGACCTCGGAGGACCCGGTGCCGGTCGTGGTGACGCCCTCGAGCCCCCACTGGCGGACGTGGTCGGTCACCAACGCGGGCAGCGGGACGGTCTGCACCACCCGGCCGCGGGAGTCGGTGCGCAGGACCCGGTTGCCGGCTCCGGTGGCGCCCTCCACGGCGAGCCAGAAGCCGCCGTCCTCACGGGCGGAGACACCCTCGATGTCGAGCGCCGGCGTGGCACCGCCGTCGCTCACCTCGACGACCTTCTCGATGACGGCCGGCTCGGCGTCCACGTCGACACGGTAGATCCGGCCCGTGGCGTAGGCCGCGTCGCTGGCCGCCCACAGGTGGCCGGGGTTGCCCGGGTCGGCCGAGAGCGCACCCAGGGCGCCCCACCCGACGTGGGTGCCGTCGGCAGCGGCGTCGGAGACGATCGACGGGAAGGCCGGGGCGCCGGCACCGAGCTGGTAGACCGCGATGCTCGCACGCACCAGCGCAGCGCTGTCGTCGGTCTCGGAGGAGATCACGACCAGGTCACGCGAGGGGATCGGCAGCAGGCCCTCGGGCCCGTTGGTGGTCGGCAGCACCTGCGAGAACCGCGGCTGGGTCGGGTCGGTCATGTCGTAGACCGCCACGAAGTTGCTGCGCTCGGAGCCCACGAAGGCGTACGGCGTCCCGCCGACCTCGGCGAAGGCGAGGCCCTCGGGCTCGGTGCCCTTGTTGTCGGCGCGGTCGTCGTTGAAGAGCCCGTGCTCGACGGCGAGCTGCTCGAAGGAGCGGCCGGCGTCCCAGACCACGTCGCCGGTGGCGGCGTCGAAGACCGTCCAGCCGCGGGTGCCCCCGAGCCAGTCGCCCTCGTTGGCGGTCGCGACCAGGCCGTCGCCGACCCACTGGACGGAGTCGGGCTCGCGGGGCAGGTCGAGGTCGACGGAGAAGTCGAAGACGCCGTCGTTGTCGTCGTCGACGCCGGGGACCCGGGCGTTGCCCGCGCTGAACGCCGAGACGATGTCCTTCGACGGCAGGTCGATGACGACGAGGCCGTTGTTCTCCTGGAGGGTCAGGACGTACTGGTTGTCCGCGTTGACGTCGCCGTACTCCGGCTCGGCGTCCTCCGGGGTGTTCATCCCGGCGAGCTCGGCGGCCGGCAGGTCGACGCGCGTGGTCGTCCAGGCGGCCGGTGCCCCGGTGACCTCGATGACCTGGACGAAGCCGGCAGGCGCCTGCGGCAGGTCGCCCTCCTCCTGGCCGGCGGGGGTGACCTCCTCGTCGCGCTGGTTCTCGATCGCGACGACCGCGTAGGTCCCGTCCGGGCTGGTGGCGATGGAGTCGGGCTGGCCCTGCACGTCGATGCTGCGCACGAGCGTGCGGGTCGCCAGGTCGTAGACGTCGACGCGGCCCGACGGGTCGGCGAAGTCGCCGTCCGTGCCGTCGACCGCGACGAGCACGCGGTCACCGACCACGGCGACGGACGTCGGGGAGTCGCCGGCGCCGCCGGTGAGCGTGACGTCGATCGAGCCCGTGCCGACGGGCCGGCCGGGGTCGGTGATGTCGAGGAACCCGATCCGACGACCGGCGGCATCGGTGTAGACGACGGTGCGGCCGTCGTCGGTGACGTCCGAGATCTCCGCCACGGTCTCGTCGGCGGGGTCGACGCCGGCCGGCACGTTCTGGAAGACCGGGTAGGTCGCGAGCCGGTGGAACGACTCGGCGGGGGCCACGCTCCCCGAGGCGGCGCCGGGCGTGGTCCCGGCGACGGCCAGGAGGGACAGGGGCAGGGCGGCGCCGGCGAGGTACGCCAACGGTCGTCGTGAGTGCAATGCGATGCCTTTCGCGCGCGGTGGTCCGAGACTCAGGCGAAGGATCACGGCGGCGCGTGGCGCGGGGGTGACGGGCGCGTGAACGACGGGTCAGCGCGAGATGGCCTCGCGTGGGCCGGTCGCGAGCCAGTGCGGACCCGCGGCCCCGTCGGGGTCGGCGACCCCGGCTGCCTGCAGCCGGGTGGCCGCCAGCCGGCGGTGCGGCACCGACAGGGTGAGCAGGTGCACCACGAGGTCGGCGTGGGACGTCGTGCGCGGGCGCGGGGAGAAGGCCTCGACGAGCGCCTCGTCGAGGCGACCGGTCGCGGCCAGCCGCTCGACGGCCCGCGCCAGGTCGGCGCCGACCCGGTCGAGGCGCTCCCGCAGGGTCGCGACGGACGCGCCCCGGGCGACGGCGACGTCGCGCGGGTCCCTGTCGCCGTCGCCGTCGTCGCCGTCGGCCAGCACCACGGCGCACGCCTCGACCTGCCACACCAGGTGGGCGAGCGCACTGCGCAGGGTGCCGGCCGACCCCACCTCGCCCACCACCTCACCCGTGGAGGGCTCGTCGAGGTCCTCGTCGGGGACGTCGCGCGCCCGGTCGAGGAGCTCGCCGACCAGGCCGACGTGCTGCTCGACCATCGCGACGACCAGGTCGACGCCGTCCGTGCGGTGGCGCGCCGGCAGTCGGAGGCCGGCCGGCGGGTGGAAGTGGACCTCGGTGGGCGAGTCGATGACGTACGACGTGGGCTCGGCGCGCCACGCCGCGGGCAGCGCGCCGAGCTCGCGGCGGAACGCCCGGGCGAACACCTCGTAGCTCGGGAAGCCGCACTCCACGGCGATGTCGTGCAGCGGGCGGTCGGTCGTCAGCGCGAGGTGGGCCGCGCGCTCCAGCAGGATCCGTCCGCGCAACCGCGAGGGGGACTCGCCGGCGACCGCGCGCGCCACGCGCTCGTGCCCCGGGTCGGACAGGGCCGCCACGAAGGCGGTGAAGTGGTCGGCGGGACCGGGTGGGGCGGGAGGCGGGAGGAGAGGTGGTGAGGTCGGCACCGGTCGCACGCTAGCCGTGGCCGCGGACACCCCGGCGACGCCGGCTGCGCACGTGGCTAGGCTGGCGCCGATCCCACGTCGTCACCCACAGGAGCCCCTCCATGTCGATCATCGCTGCAGTCGGCGCCCGCGAGATCCTCGACTCGCGCGGCAACCCCACCGTCGAGGTCGAGGTTCTCCTCGAGGACGGTGCCTTCGGCCGTGCGGCCGTCCCCAGCGGCGCCTCCACCGGTGCCTTCGAGGCGGTGGAGCTGCGTGACGGCGGCTCGCGCTACCTCGGCAAGGGCGTGCAGAAGGCCGTCGACGCGGTCCTCGACACGATCTCCGGTGCGATCGTCGGCCTCGACGCCGACGACCAGCGGCTCATCGACCAGGCGATGCTCGACCTCGACGGCACCGCCAACAAGGCCAAGCTCGGCGCCAATGCGATCCTCGGCGTCTCGCTCGCCACGGCCAAGGCCGCCGCCGAGTCCGCCGGACTGCCGCTCTTCCGCTACGTGGGCGGCCCCAACGCCCACCTGCTGCCGGTGCCGATGATGAACATCCTCAACGGCGGTGCGCACGCCGACTCCAACGTCGACGTCCAGGAGTTCATGGTCGCCCCGATCGGCGCCCCGACCTTCCGTGAGGCGCTCCAGCAGGGCGCGGAGGTCTACCACGCGCTCAAGTCGGTGCTGAAGAAGAAGGGCCTCTCCACCGGCCTGGGCGACGAGGGCGGCTTCGCCCCCAACCTCGACAGCAACCGCGCCGCGCTCGACCTCATCGCCGAGGCCGTGGACGCGGCCGGCTTCACGCTCGGCAGGGACATCGGGCTGGCCATGGACGTGGCCGCCTCCGAGTTCCACGACAAGGGCAGCTACACCTTCGAGGGCAAGAAGACCTCGACCGACGAGATGGTCGCCTACTACGCCGACCTCGTCGCGTCGTACCCGATCGTCTCCGTCGAGGACCCGCTCGACGAGGAGGACTGGGACGGCTGGAAGGCCATCACCGACGAGCTCGGGACCCGGACGCAGCTCGTCGGCGACGACCTCTTCGTGACCAACGTCGAGCGCCTCCAGCGCGGCATCGACGGCGGCCAGGCCAACGCGATGCTCGTCAAGGTCAACCAGATCGGCTCGCTCACCGAGACCCTCGACGCCGTCGAGCTCGCCCACCGCGCCGGGTTCCGCAACATGATGAGCCACCGCTCCGGCGAGACCGAGGACACCACGATCGCCGACCTCGCCGTGGCCACCAACTGCGGCCAGATCAAGACCGGCGCGCCGGCCCGATCGGACCGCGTCGCCAAGTACAACCAGCTCCTCCGCATCGAGGACGAGCTGGGTGACGCGGCTCGCTACGCCGGGCGGGGCGCCTTCCCGCGATTCACGGGCTGAAGCAGGCAGACTGGGGCGCATGCCCTCCCCGCGTCGTGGTCCCCGCAGCGGGCCCGGCGCCGGTCCCGGCAGCGGGCCCGGCGCCGGACCGCGCGGACCCCGGCAGGGCACCGGCACGCACCCCGGGTCCCGCGGCTCGCGCCCGCCCAACGCCGGTGAGCGGGTGCCGCTCGCCCGTCCCGGCGACGCGACCCTCGTGCCACGTCCCGCGACGGCGCGGGCCACGCGGCGCCCCCGGTTCACCGGTCGCGCGGCGGTGCTCGTCCTGGTGCTCGCCGTGCTGACGGTGTCCTACGCCTCGTCGTTGCGCGCCTACCTCCAGCAGCGCTCCCACATCGGCGACCTCAAGGCCCAGATCGCCGAGCGCGAGGCCAGCATCGACGAGCTCGAGCGCGAGAAGAAGCGGTGGGACGACCCGGCGTACGTCAAGGCGCAGGCGCGCGAGCGCTTCGGCTACCTCATGCCGGGTGAGTCCGGCTTCGAGGTCATCGGGCCCGACGGCAAGCCGCTCGAGGCGCAGGCCTCGCTCAACGACCCGGACGACGTGCTCAAGACCCTTCCCAAGGCCTGGTGGACCGCCGCCTGGGACTCGATGGAGCTCGCCGGCAACCCGCCACCACCCGAGGAGGAGCCCGCCGACCTGGTCGACGGGACGAAGCAGTGACCGACGACCGACCTTCCCGGATCGACCCGGCCGACGAGGCCGCGATCCAGGCCCAGCTCGACCGCCGCCCGCGCGGCGTGGACTCCATCGGCCACCGTTGCCCCTGCGGCAACCCCGACGTGGTGACCACCGAGCCGCGGCTGCCCAACGGCACGCCGTTCCCGACGACCTTCTACCTCACCTGCCCGCGCGCAGCCTCGCGGATCGGCACCCTCGAGGGCTCCGGCGTGATGAAGGAGATGCAGGCGCGCCTGGCCACCGACGAGGAGCTCGCCGCCGCCTACCGCAGCGCCCACGAGCGCTACCTCGAGGCGCGCGCCGAGGTGGGCGAGCGGGCCGGGCTCGACGTGCCCGAGATCGATGGCATCTCCGCCGGCGGCATGCCCACCCGCGTGAAGTGCCTGCACGTGCTGGCCGGGCAGTCGCTCGCCATGGGCCGCGGCGTCAACCCGCTGGGCGACGAGGTCCTCGATGCGCTGGGGGAGTGGTGGGCCCCGGGGCCGTGCGTGTCCGTGGATCTGCCCGACAGCGGTGAGTGACGCAGGTTCCGCGCCCCAGGAAAGCTGCCTCACTCACCGCTCCCGCCGAGCCCTCGGCACAATGAGCGCATGAGCACTGTCGCGGCGATCGACTGCGGGACGAACTCGATCAAGATCCTCATCGGCTCACCGCCCACCGTGCTGCTGCGCGAGTCGCGCGTCGTCCGGCTCGGCCAGGGCGTCGACGAGACCGGCATGCTGGCCGAGGAGGCGCTCGAGCGCACCTTCGCGGCCGTCGACGAGTTCGCCGAGATCATCCGCCGCCACGGCGTGCCCCCGGCCCGGGTGCGATTCTGCGCCACCTCCGCCACCCGCGACGCCGGCAACGCCGACGTGTTCCGCGAGGGCGTACGCCGCCGGCTGGGCATCGAGCCGGAGGTCCTGTCCGGCGACGAGGAGGCCGCGCTGGTCTTCGACGGGGCCATCGCCGCCCAGGACCCGATGCCGCCCGAGCCGGTGCTCGTCGTCGACATCGGCGGTGGGTCGACCGAGCTGGTGCTGGGCGAGGGCGGCGAGCGGCAGGCCGTCTCCATGGACATCGGATCGGTGCGGCTCCACGAGCGGCACCTGCACAGCGACCCGCCCACGGCCGAGGAGGTCGCGGCGTGCGTGGCCGACATCGACCGGCACCTCGACGACGCGGGGATCCCGCTCGAGCGCACCCGCACCGCGATCGGGACCTCCGGCACCATCAAGACCCTCGCCTGCGGCGTGCTGGGGCTGGAGGCCTACGACCGGGAGGCCTTCGACCGCGCCGTGCTGGGCAACCCGTCCACGGCGGCCTTCGTCGACGACCTGGTCGCGATGACCGTGGCGGAGCGCCGCGCGCTGCCCTACATGCACCCCGGGCGCGCCGACGTCATCGGCGCGGGAGCGCTCATCTGGAGCCGCATCCTGGCCCGGGTCCCGGTCCCCGAGCACGTCGTGTCCGAGGCCGACATCCTGCACGGCATGGCCGCGGCCATCTCGCGATGACCATGCCCCCGGTCGCGCTGCCCCACCCCCTCGTCGGCGGGGGGTTCACCAGCCCGGTGGCGCCCGGCAGCGGCTGGCCCGACGACCCCGGAGCGCCCGACACGCCGGTGGCTCGTGACTCCGACGACGTACGACGACTCGCGCGGGACGCCACGCTCGCGGAGCTGGAGGCCCGGGTGAGCGTCTGCTCGGCGTGCCCGCGGCTCGTGGGGTGGCGCGAGGGCGTCGCGGTCGACAAGCGCGCGTCGTTCGCCGACCAGCCCTACTGGGGCCGCCCGATCCCCGGCTGGGGCGACCCCGAGGCGTCGCTGCTGGTCGTCGGCCTGGCCCCGGCCGCCAACGGCGGCAACCGGACCGGCCGGATCTTCACCGGCGACCCGAGCGCCGACTGGCTCTTCGCGAGCCTGCACCGCACCGGCTGGGCGGTGCAGGCCACCAGCGAGCACGCCGGCGACGGCCAGCGCCTGGTCGACGCGCGGATGGTGGCTACGGTGCGCTGCGCCCCGCCCGACAACAAGCCGACGGCCGTCGAGCGCGACACGTGCGCGCCGTGGATCGCCGCCGAGCTGGCCCTCCTCCCGACCGTGCGGGTGGTGGTGGCGCTCGGGTCCTTCGGCTGGGACGGCGCCGTGCGGTCGCTCGTGGCGGCCGGCGCGCCGGCACCGGCCCGGAAGCCGCGGTTCGGCCACGGCGCGGAGCTGCGGCTCGGCGACGTGACGCTGCTCGGCTCCTACCACCCCTCGCCGCACAACACCTACACCCGCAGACTCACCCGGGAGATGACCGACGAGGTCTTCGAGCGGGCCCGGGCGCTGACAGAATCGACGGTGTGACCCTGCGGTAGCTGCGCAGGGTCTCGGCCCCGGTATCCCAACCGGTAGAGGAAGCGGTCTTAAAAACCGCACAGTCTGGGTTCGAACCCCAGCCGGGGCACGTCTGCGGCGCCAGCCTGAGAAGTTGCTGTGACGGGAACAGCGCCGGCCCCACGCACGTTTGAACAGGTGTCACCCCGGCTAGAGTGGAGTGACGCAGACAGGCGCCGTCACCGCGACGGCGTCGACCCCCCGGAACCTCCGGGGGCGGCCTCCAAGGAGAGACCATGAAGAGCAACAACCCCGTGTTCAACCGTTCCGAGGAGTTCAACCGCGCCTCGTCGAACGCCTACGGCAACCAGACCTACGCCGCTGGGGGCGCTGCCTACCCCGGCTACGGCGACACCACCAGCGACCCGGCCACGTGGGGCACCGGCACGCCCGGCCAGGTGGACCAGGGCCGGATGACGGTGGACTCGGTGGTCCAGAAGACGGCGATCTCCATCGCGCTCGTCTTCGCGACCGCGTTCGCCACCTGGTGGTGGATCGGCGACATCGTCGACACCAACGTGATCGACGAGGAGGCGTGGGGCCGCGCCCTGACGCTCTCGATGCTGGGTGCCGGCGCCGCGTTCCTGCTGTCGCTGGTCAACTCCTTCAAGCGGGTCATCAGCCCCGCCCTGGTGATGCTGTTCGCCGCCGCCGAGGGTGTCGCCCTCGGTGCGATCAGCAAGGTGTTCGACGCCCAGTTCGGTGACGGCATCGTGACGCAGGCCGTCCTCGGCACGTTCGCCGCCTTCGCCGGCACGCTCGCCGCCTACAAGTTCTTCGACATCAAGGTCGGCAACAAGTTCCGCACGTTCGTCATCGCCGGCATGTTCGGCATGGTGGGCCTGGGCCTGCTGTCGCTGGTCCTGAGCTTCTTCGGCATCTCCACCGGGCTCTTCGGCTTCGGTGCCCTCGGCCTGGTGATGTCGATCGCCGGCCTCGTGCTCGGTGTCTTCATGCTGATCCTCGACTTCGACTTCGTCGAGAACGGCGTCGCCGCCGGTCTTCCCGACCGCGAGTCGTGGCGGGCCGCCTTCGGCCTGACCGTCAGCCTGGTGTGGATCTACACCAACCTGCTGCGCATCCTCGCCATCCTGCGTGGCGACTGACCCACCACCTGATCGGCGTACGTCGCCGACGTGCCGCACCGGCCCGCCCGAGTCCGCTCGGGCGGGCCGGTGTCATGTCCGGGCACGCTCTCGGCCGTCGCAGCGGTGGGTGTGGCAGGTTCTCGACGCCGAGGAACCTGCCTCACTCACCGCTCGGGGCGGTCGCCGGCGCGCCGACGACGGTCTCGGGGACCCCGTCGTGGTCCTCGTGCTGGTCCGGCGACTCCGCGGGCGTGGCGGGCCGGCGCCGGCGGTGGCGCAGCTCGACCCAGCGGCCGCGGAGGCCGCGCTGGCTGCCGCCGACCTCGGTGCCGTCGACCTCGGTGCCGGGCGTGCGCGCGGCGCGCACCGCGGCCGCGGCGACCGGGAGGATGCCCTCGCGGCGCAGCGGCTCGGGCACCGACTCGTCGTCGGGCAGCAGGTCGAGCGCCGCCAGGCACGACGGCACGAGCACGGACGCGAGCTGCTTGTAGCCGTCGGCGGACGGGTGGAACCGGTCCGGGCCGAAGAGCAGGGCCGGCGCGGCCTCGAACTCGGGCCCGAGGATGTCGCCGAGCGACACCGAGCGCCCGCCGTTCTCGACCACGGTGATGGTCTGGGCCGCGGCCAGCCGGCGCGACCACTCGCGCGCCACCTGCTTGAGCGGCGGCGGGATCGGCCGGATGGTGCCGAGGTCAGGACAGGTGCCGACCACGACGGCGACGCCGGCGTCGCGCAGGCGTCGTACGCCCTCGGCGAGGTGCCGCACCGAGGCGGAGGGCAGCACGGAGTGGGTGACGTCGTTGGCGCCGATGAGCACGACCGCGAGGTCCGGGTGGGTGCCGATCGCGGCGTCCGCCTGGCCCGCGAGCGCGCTGGACTGCGCGCCGACCTTGGCGAAGGACCGCAGGTGGACCCGGCGGCCGGCCTGAGCCGCGACACCGGTGGCGAGGTGGGCGCCGGTGGTGTCCTCCACGCGCTGCACGCCGTAGCCGGCCGCGCTGGAGTCGCCGAGCAGCGCGATGCGGATCGCGGGACCCGGTCGGCCGCGGCCGTACCAGCCGGTCGCGTCGGGAGGGACGTCGGTCGCGTTGCCGATGACCTTCCGCGCGATCTTCGCCTCGGCCACCAGGACTCCGTAGAGACCTGCGCCGAGCACCGAGAGGCCACCGCCCCCCAGAGCGGCTGCCGATGCCAGCTTGCGTGCTGCTCCCGTCGCCCCCACGGCCCCGATGGTACGCAGGCGGCGTTGCCAGTTCCGGCGCGGTAGGTCGGTAGATTGGATGGATGCAGTACGTGGACTCCCTCCTGGACCTGATCGGCAACACCCCGCTCGTCCGCCTCGGCCGGACCCTCGACCTCCCTGATGGCGGGCCGCTGGTGCTCGCCAAGGTCGAGTACCTCAACCCGGGCGGGTCGGTGAAGGACCGCATCGCCAGCCGCATGATCGAGGCGGCCGAGGCCTCCGGGGAGCTCCAGCCCGGCGGCACGATCGTCGAGCCGACCTCCGGCAACACGGGCGTCGGTCTCGCCATGGTGGCCCAGCAGAAGGGCTACAAGTGCATCTTCGTGTGCCCCGACAAGGTGAGCGAGGACAAGCGCAACGTGCTCAAGGCCTACGGCGCCGAGGTCGTGGTCTGCCCGACCGCCGTCGCGCCGGAGCACCCGGACTCCTACTACAACGTGAGCGACCGCCTCTCCAAGGAGCCGGGCGCCTGGAAGCCCGACCAGTACTCCAACCCCCACAACCCGCGCTCGCACTACGAGACGACCGGTCCCGAGATCTGGGAGCAGACCGAGGGCCGGATCACCCACTTCGTCACGGGCATGGGCACCGGCGGCACCATCAGCGGCGTCGGGCGCTACCTCAAGGAGCAGAACCCGGGCGTCGAGGTCGTCGGCGCGGACCCGTCCGGGTCGGTCTACTCCGGCGGCAGCGGCCGCCCCTACCTCGTCGAGGGCGTCGGTGAGGACTTCTGGCCCGACACCTACGACCGCGGCATCGCCGACCGCGTCATCGAGGTCTCCGACGCCGACTCGTTCGCCTTCACCCGCCGCCTCGCGCGCGAGGAGGCGATGCTGGTAGGCGGCTCGGCCGGCATGGCGGCCTTCGCCGCGCGCCAGCTCGCCCACGAGCTCGCCGCCGAGGGGCGCAGCGACGCGATCGTCGTCGTCCTCCTGCCCGACTCCGGTCGCGGCTACCTCACCAAGGTCTTCAACGACGACTGGCTCGGCCAGTACGGCTTCGCGACCGGTGCGCAGGCCGACGCCCGCACCGTCGGCGAGGTGCTGCGCGGCAAGTCCGGCCAGCTGCCCGACCTCGTGCACACCCACCCCGGCGAGACCATCGCCGAGGCCGTGCACATCCTCCAGGAGTACGGCGTCAGCCAGATGCCGGTCGTCCGCGCCGAGCCGCCGATCGTGGCCGCCGAGGTCGCCGGGTCGGTGTCGGTGTCCGCGCTCCTCGACGCGCTCTACGCCGGCACGGCGCGGCTGACCGACCGGGTCGAGGACCACATGTCCGCCGCCCTGCCGACGATCGGCTCGACCGAGGCCGCGGCCGACGCGGTGGCGTCGCTGGAGAAGGCCGACGCCGTGCTCGTCCACGAGGACGGGAAGCCCATCGGGGTGCTCACCCGGCAGGACCTCCTGACCTTCGTGGCGGCTTCGTGAGGCGCGGCTTCGTGGGGCGGGGGGCAAGCATCGTCGTCGCGCTCGCCTGCCTCGGCGCGCTCGGGGCGTGCGGCGACGACGTGGACACCAGCACCGACCCGGTGGAGGTGGAGGTCGGCGAGGCCTTCGAGTGGAACGGCTTCGCCGTCGAGGAGGGCTGGGAGCTCGAGGGCATCAAGCGCTCGGCCGGCGCCGAGGAGGTGACCACCCCGACGATCACGGGGACGATCACCAACCGCTCCGAGGAGGAGCGCGCGGCGATCTTCGAGATGGTCTTCTCCGCCGACGGCGACCCGCTGGCGACCGTCAGCTGCTCGGCGCCGACGATGACCGACGGCCAGTCCCAGCGGCTCCTCTGCCCCGGCTTGGGGGCCACCATGCCGGAGGACTACGACGCCGTCGTGGTGCAGGAGCTGGCCCGCAGCCGCGACGCGGAGTCCGGTTCGGGCAGCACCTCCGGCTGACGTGGGAGACCTGTCCCTCGAGGTCGTCCTCTTCCTGGTCCTCGCGGCCCTGGTGGCGGGCTTCGTCGACGCCGTCGTCGGCGGCGGCGGGCTCGTCCAGCTGCCGGCGCTGCTGGTCGGCCTGCCCGGCGCCTCCGTCGTCCAGATCGCGGCGACCAACAAGCTGGCGTCCTTCTGCGGCACGTCGATCAGCGCCGCGACGTACGCCCGGCGCATCCGCCCCGACCCGCGCACCTTCCTGCCGCTGATGCTGGCGGCGTTCGTCGGGTCGGCCGGCGGCGCGCTGGTGGCATCCATGCTGCCGCGCAGCGCCTTCGACCCGATCATCCTGGTCGTGCTGGTCCTGGTCGGCGGCTACGTCTGGTTCAAGCCGAGCGTCGGCGAGCTGACCAGGCTCCGCTTCCAGGGCGGCCGGCACGTCGCCGTCGTGGCGCTCACCGGCCTGACCATCGGCTTCTACGACGGCGCCATCGGCCCGGGCACCGGGTCCTTCTTCGTGTTCGCGCTGGTCGGGCTGCTGGGCAACAGCTTCCTCGAGGCCTCCGCCAAGGCCAAGCTCGCCAACTGGGCCACCAACCTCGCGGCACTGGTCGTCTTCGTCCCGCAGGGAGCGGTCATCTGGGACCTCGCCCTGGTGATGGCCGCGGCCAACGTGACAGGTGGCTACGCCGGCGCCCGGTTGGCGATGGCGCGCGGCGCGCGGTTCGTCCGCGCGTTCTTCCTGGTCGTCGTCTCCGGCTTCGTGGTGCGCCTCGGCGGGCAGCTGCTCGGCTGGTGGTGACGCCCCGCGGCGGCCCGGACCGGTAGCCTCCACCACGTGGGAGCCTTGGGTGCCGTCGACGGGTTCCAGCGCCGTCATCCCGTGCTGGGCTTCCCGCTCGCCGTGGTCTACAAGTACTTCGACGACCAGGGCCCCTACCTCGCCTCGGCGCTGACCTACTACGCGTTCATCGCGATCTTCCCGCTGATGCTGCTGGGCACCTCGATCCTGGGGCTGATCCTGCGCGGGGAGCCCCAGTGGCAGGAGCAGATCCTCAACTCGGCGCTCTCGCAGTTCCCGATCATCGGCGACGAGCTCGGCCGTCCCGACGGGCTGCAGGGCTCCCTCACGGGTGTCGCGGTCGGTGCGCTGGCCGCGCTCTACGGCGCGATGGGCCTGGGACAGGCGTTGCAGAACACCCAGCACGTCGCCTGGTCGGTGCCGCGCAACAGCCGTCCCAACCCGTTCTACGCCCGGCTCAAGACCCTCCTCCTGCTCGTCACGGCCGGCCTCTCGCTGCTCGCCGTCACGATCGTGTCCACCATCGCGAGCACCACCGACCTCTTCGGAGCCGTGGTCGCCGAGGGCCTCAAGGCGTTCCTGCCCGCGCTGACCATCCTCGTCGTGGGCACCTTCCTGACCCTGCTCTTCCGCTTCGCCGCCACCGGCCAGCACTCGTTCTGGCGGTCCGCGCCGGGCGGCTACACCCTGGCGGTCATGTGGCAGCTGCTCCAGCTCGGCGGTGCGGCCTACGTCGACAACGTGCTGGTCGACACCAGCTCGATGACCAAGACGTTCGGGCTCGTCCTCGGCCTCATCGGCTTCCTGTGGATCGGCGCCGTCATGGCCGTGCTCGCGATGGAGATCAACGTCGTGTGGTCGCGGCGGCTCTGGCCCCGCGCCCTCCTCACGCCCTTCACGGACAACGTCGAGCTGACCGACGCCGACCGCGAGGCCTACGCGCTCTACGCACGGATGCAGCGCCACAAGGGCTTCGAGAAGGTGCAGGTGGTCTGGGAGCCCGGCCCCCGCGAGCTCGAGCAGCTCCAACAGGCCGAGCGAGAGCCGGCCGCTCCCGAGCGCGCCCCCGAGCCCGCTGCCCAGCCCGACCGCCCGTCCTCCGGCACCCCTGCGTGACGTCGTACGTCACCGTGGCCCGACCGGCCACCGCCGAGGTCGAGGACCGCGGCTCGAGGTTCCTCTGCACGCTGCGTCGCGTCGACGACGAGGACCAGGCGCGTGCGCTGGTCGCCGGTCTGCGCCGCGCCCACCCGGACGCCCGCCACCACTGCTCCGCCCTCGTCCTGGGCCCGGACGGTGCCCTCCAGCGCTCGTCCGACGACGGCGAGCCCGCCGGCACGGCCGGGGCGCCCATGCTCGACGTGCTCAGGGGCGCCGGCGTCAGCGACGTGGCGGCGGTCGTGAGCCGGTGGTTCGGCGGCACGCTGCTGGGCGCCGGCGGGCTGGTGCGCGCCTACGGCGACGCCGTCCGCGGGGCGCTGGTCGAGGCCGGGACGGTCCGTCGCTCGTTGCTCACCGAGCTGGCCCTCGAGCTCGACCACGCCGACGCCGGCCGGGTCGAGGGGGAGCTGCGGGTGCGCGGCGTCACGGTCCTCGACGTGTCCCACGACGCCCGCGTGCGACTGCTGCTCGCCGCCGCGCCGAGGAGGTCGACCGGGTGGTCGACGTGGTCGCCGCGGCGACGGCGGGCCGGAGCCGGCCCGTGCCGGTGGGGGAGCGCTGGGTGGACGGTCCGCCGCGCTAGCCGTCCTGGTCGGGCACGCTGCGCGACACGTCGCCGTCGACGTACACCCAGCGTCCCGCCCGCTGCTCGAAGCGGCTCACCTCGTGCATCCGGCCGCCCTCCCACGTGGCGACGAACTCGACGGTGTCACCGTCGGCGGCGAGGACCTGCAGCCCGGTCCACGTGGTGGCGGGGTCCGGCGCCACGTCGTCGGGACGGGTGCGCGGGTGCCACGTGCGGAACAGGTGGTCGGCGTCGCCCCGCACGTGCGCGGTGTAGCGCGAGCGCATCAGCTGCTCCGGCGAGGTCGCCTGCGCGGCGTGGGCCAGCAGCGGCCCGCAGCACGCGTCGTACGACGCACCCGATCCGCACGGACAGGGTGGCTGGAGCTCGAGCATGCGAGGAGCATAAGTGGTGGCCCGATGCTTCTTATGCATGTGTGTAATCATGTAAGCAACGAAAGGAGCAGCACATGATGACACCCGACGAGCACGAGGAAGGCCGCGGCAGCCGCGGCGAAGGACGCGGCCGCGGTCGACGCGGCGAGGCGCGGGGCGAGGGGCGCGAGGGCCGCGGCCGTCGCGGGGGCTGGCAGGTCGCCGACCTGCCGTCGGCCGTCGACGCCGGCGACTGGTTCCGCGGGCGCCTGCCCGACGACTGGTTCAGCGAGGTCGACGTGCGCACCGACCGCGAGGAGATCACGGTGATGGGCACGCTGTCCGAGGACAGGGCCGCGGGGGCGGACGGCGCCGAGGCGGAGGGCCGCATCAGCCGCTTCCGCTCCGAGACCAAGGCCGAGCGCATCGAGGTCGCGCTCGAGGCCCAGGCGCGCTACCAGCGCAAGGTCTCGTGGGGCGTGCGGCTCGGCGACACCGAGGCGCTGTTCACCCACGTCGCCGCGCCGGTGATGACCCGGCTGCGCCAGCCCGAGCGGCAGGTGCTCGACACCCTCGTGGACGCCGGCGTCGCCCGGTCGCGCTCCGACGCGCTCGCGTGGTCGGTGCGACTGGTCGGCGAGCACGCCGAGGAGTGGCTGGGCCAGCTGCGCGAGGCGATGGCCGAGGTCGACAAGCTCCGGGGCGAGGGTCCCGCCCTCTGAGGCGGACGTCCGCGTCGCCTCTGCGGCGGAGACGCGCGGACAGAACCCGGGGCAGCCACCGCGCACGAGCGTGCGATGGCGCCGGAATCCGGTGTCCTGTCCGCGTGTCCACGCACTAGGTTCGCCGCCATGGCGATCCAGCGCACCGACCCACCCGTCGCCGCGGACGAGCTGACGACGCTCCGCGGCTTCCTCGACCACTTCCGCGCCACGCTGCGGCGCCAGGCCGAGGGCCTGGACGCCGAGCAGCTCACCCGCACCGTCGGCCGGAGCGACCTGGCCCTGAGCGGGATGCTCAAGCACCTCACGTTCGTCGAGCACTGGTGGTTCGAGGTGATGCTCCACGGCCGTGAGCCGAGCGGCATCTGGGCCGACGTCGACTGGGACGCCGACGAGGACTGGGACTGGCACAGCGCGGTCCACGACAGCCCGGCCGAGCTCGACGCGATGCTCGTCGAGCAGGTCGCGGCCTCGGACGCCGCGCTCGAGGAGGCCCTCGCCGACGGAGGCCTCGACCGCCTCGCGGTGCGCTCGCGGCGCGGTGAGCAGTGCAGCCTGCGCTGGATCCTGGTCCACATGGTCGAGGAGTACGCCCGCCACTGCGGGCACGCCGACCTGGTCCGGGAGTCGATCGACGGGGCGAGGGACCTGTGAGGATCCGCCCGGCGACCGAGGCCGACTGGCCGGCGATCTGGCCGTTCTGGCGCGAGATCGTCGAGGCCGGCGAGACGTACGCCTACCCGCTCGGCGCCACCTCGGAGCAGGCGCGCGGGTGGTGGTTCGACGGCAGCCACGTCGTGGTGCTGGTCGGCGACGAAGACGGACGGATCCTGGGCACGGCCAAGATGGGCCCCAACCGGCCCGGCCGCGGCTCTCACGTGGGCACCGCGTCGTTCATGGTGGACCCCTCCGCGCGCGGTCGCGGCGTCGGCCGCACGCTGGGCGCCCACGCCGTCGAGTGGCACCGGGAGCAGGGCTTCGCCGGCATCCAGTTCAACGCCGTGGTCGAGACCAACACCGCCGCCGTCCGCCTGTGGCAGGACCTCGGCTTCGTGGTCGTCGGCACGGTGCCCGGCGCCTTCGACAGCGCCAGCCACGGCCGGGTCGGGCTGCACGTGATGTACCTCGACCTGTCCTGAGGTGGGCGGGTCGGAGCGGCCCGAGGGCCTCGGCGCACCTTCGAGCGCACTCGACGTTGCGGGCCGGGTCTAGCGTGGAGGACGTGACTGCACCGACCCAGCACCCCGAAGCCAGCACCCTCGGCCAGCTCCGCGCGAGCGGCCACGAGCTCAAGACCCTCCGCCAGGAGATCCGCGACAACCTGCTGGCCCGCCTGGCCCGCGGCGAGGACCCGTGGCCGGGCCTCCACGGCTTCTCCGAGACCGTCATCCCCCAGGTCGAGCGGGCGCTGCTCGCCGGCCACGACATCGTGCTGCTCGGCGAGCGCGGGCAGGGCAAGACCCGCCTGCTGCGCTCCCTCGTCGCACTGCTCGACGAGTGGACGCCGGTCATCTCCGGCTCCGAGCTCGGCGAGCACCCCTACGAGCCGATCACCGTCACCTCGCAGCAGGCGGCCGCGACCTACGGCGACGACCTGCGCATCTCGTGGCGCCACCGCGACGAGCGCTACGCCGAGAAGCTGGCGACGCCGGACACCTCCGTCGCCGACCTCATCGGCGACGTCGACCCGATGAAGGTCGCCGAGGGCCGCCACCTCGGCGATCCGGAGACGATCCACTTCGGGCTGATCCCGCGCAGCCACCGCGGCATCGTCGCCATCAACGAGCTGCCCGACCTCGCCGAGCGGATCCAGGTCGCGATGCTCAACGTGATGGAGGAGCGCGACATCCAGATCCGCGGCTACATCCTCCGCCTGCCCCTCGACGTGCTCGTCGTCGCGAGCGCCAACCCGGAGGACTACACGAACCGCGGGCGGATCATCACCCCGCTCAAGGACCGCTTCGGCGCCGAGATCCGCACCCACTACCCGCGCGAGGTGGAGCAGGAGATCGCGGTCATCGAGCAGGAGGCCGACCTCGTCGCCGAGGTGCCGGCCTACCTGATCGAGGTGCTGGCGCGGTTCACCCGCCACCTGCGCGACTCGCAGTCGGTCGACCAGCGCTCGGGCGTCAGCGCGCGCTTCGCCATCGCGGGCGCGGAGACGATCGCCGCCGCCGCGCTGCACCGCGCGACCACCCAGGGCGAGGAGCAGGCGGTCGCCCGCGTCGTGGACCTCGAGACCGCGGTCGACGTGCTCGGCGGCAAGATCGAGTTCGAGACCGGCGAGGAGGGCCGCGAGACCGAGGTGCTGACCCACCTGCTCCGGACCGCCGTCGCCGAGACGGTGCGGGCCCACCTCGCGGGCATCGACCTGCGGCTGCTGGTCGACGCGATCGAGGAGGGCGCGATGGTGAGCACCGGCGCCAGGGTCGGTGCCCGCGACTTCCTGGCCGGACTGCCCGTCCTGGGTGAGTCCGACCTCTACGACGCGGTGTGCGACCGGCTGGGCGCGACCAACGACGGCGAGCGCGCCGCCGCGCTCGAGCTGGCCCTGGAGGGGCTCTACCTCGCCCGCAAGATCGGCAAGGACACCGACGCGGGGGAGACCGTCTATGGCTGAGACGCGCGAGCGGGTGGCCGACGCCGTCCTCCGTCCCGGCACGGTCGAGGACATCCCGGCACTGCGCGCCCTCGGCGAGGCCGTCGTGCCGCCGACCTACGGCCCGATCGACGCGGCGTACGCCCAGCTGATGCTGGACCAGTGGTGGACGCCGGAGCGCTTCGCCGACACGCTGCCGCGGGTGCGGATGCTGCTCGCCGAGCGCGACGGGCAGGTCGTCGCGATGACCAGCTTCGGACGGCTCTCGGCCTCGCACCGCGACTTCCCGCACGTGACCGGCGACCGCGAGGTGATGTGGAAGCTCTACGTCCACCCCGACCACCAGGGGCTCGGGATCGGGCGACGGCTGCTCGCGGAGGTCGAGGCGATGGTCGAGGGCGACGAGCTGTGGCTCGAGGTGGTCGACGGCAACGACCAGGCCTTCGCCTTCTACCGCGCGCACGGCTTCGAGGAGGCCGAGAGCGTGGGTGACCGTGAGTGGCCCGACGACGTCTGGATGAGGAAGAGCCTCCGATGAGCCGGTTCACGCGCTACGACGGCGGCGACCCGCTCGCCCCTCCGGTCGACCTGGCTGACGCCCTCGACGCCATCGGCCAGGACGTGATGGCCGGCTACTCGCCCGAGCACGCGATGCGCGAGTACCTGCGACGCGGCAGCGAGGACCAGGCCGGGCTCGACGAGCTCGCCCGGCGGGTGGCCGAGCGACGCCAGGAGATCCTGCAGCGCAACAATCTCGACGGCACCATGCGCGAGGTGCGCGAGCTCCTCGACAAGGCGCTCCTCGCCGAGCGTGGCCAGCTGGCCCGCGACATCACCATGGACGACGGCGACCGCGACTTCCGCGAGATGGTGCTCGACAACCTGCCGCCCTCGACCCCCGCCGCGGTGAGCGAGCTCTCGTCGTACGACTGGCAGTCGTCCGAGGCGCGCGAGTCCTACGAGCAGATCAAGGACCTGCTCGGCCGCGAGCTGCTGGACCAGCGCTTCGCCGGCATGAAGCAGGCCCTCGAGGGCGCCACCGACGAGGACCGGGCCGCGGTGCAGGAGATGCTCGGCGACCTCAACGAGCTGCTCGAGAAGCACGCGCAGTCCGACGGCTCGGACGAGGACAGGGCCGCCGTCGACGAGGCGTTCGGTGAGTTCATGGACAAGCACGGCGACTTCTTCCCCGAGGGCCCGCAGGACATCGACGAGCTGCTCGACCAGCTCGCCCAGCGCGCCGCGGCGGCCCAGCGGATGCTCAACTCGATGACCGAGGAGCAGCGCCAGGAGCTGATGGAGCTGTCGCAGCAGGCGTTCGGCTCGCCGCAGCTGATGGAGCAGCTCGCCCGCATGGACGCCAACCTCCAGGCGCTGCGCCCCGGCGAGGACTGGTCGGGCTCGGAGGGCTTCGAGGGGGAGCAGGGCATGGGCCTCGGCGACGGCACCGGCGCCTTCCAGGACCTCGCCCAGCTCGACGCGCTGGCCGACCAGCTCGCGCAGTCGCACCGCGGCGCCCGCCTCGACGACGTCGACCTCGAGGCGCTGGCCCGGCAGGTCGGCGACGACGCTGCCGTCGCCGCCAAGACGCTGCAGGAGCTCGAGCGGGCGCTGCGCGACAGCGGCTACCTCAAGCGCGGCTCCGACGGTGAGCTGCGGCTCTCGCCCAAGGCGATGCGCCAGCTCGGCAAGGCGCTGCTGCGCGACGTCGCCGACCGGATGAGCGGGCGCTCCGGCGCCCGCGAGACGCGTACGACGGGACTGGCGGGCGAGCCGTCCGGTGCGAGCCGCCGGTGGGAGTTCGGCGACACCGAGCCGTGGGACGTCTCCCGCACGATCACCAACGCGGTGCTGCGCGACGGCGGCTCGCCGGTGCGCATCCAGGTCGACGACATCGAGGTCGTCGAGACCGAGGCCCGGACCCAGGCGGCCGTCGCGCTGCTGGTCGACACCTCGTTCTCGATGGCGATGGACGGGCGCTGGGTGCCGATGAAGCGCACCGCGCTGGCGCTGCACCAGCTCATCCGGTCACGGTTCCGCGGCGACGACCTGCAGCTGATCGCCTTCGGCCGGCACGCGCAGGTGATGGAGATCGAGGAGCTGACCGGGCTGGACGCCCGGTGGGACAAGGGCACCAACCTGCACCACGGGCTGCTGCTGGCCAACCGGTTCTTCCGCAAGCACCCCAACGCCCAGCCGGTGCTGCTGGTCGTCACCGACGGCGAGCCGACCGCCCACCTCGAGAGCGACGGCGAGGTGTGGTTCTCCTACCCGCCGCACCCGCTGACGATCGCCCACTCCGTCCGCGAGCTCGACGCGGCCGCGCGGCTGGGGGCGCAGGTGACGTTCTTCCGGCTGGGGGAGGACCCCGGCCTGGCCCGGTTCATCGACTCGATGGCCCGACGGGTCGACGGCCGGATGGTGAGCCCCGAGCTCGACGACCTCGGCGCCGCGGTGGTCGGGTCCTACCTCGGGTCCCGCAGCCCCGCGTCGTCGTACCGCGAGCAGTTCGGCGACCTCTACGGCGGCCGGGGGTTCTGGGTCTAGGCCGCCTGCTCACCTCAGGAGGTAGAACCGCCAGAACCCGAAGTCCTCGATCGGCAGGACCTCCATGTCGGTGAAGCGAGCCTCGCTCGCGTACGCCTTCAGCACCGCGGGACGCATCACGGTGCCGGTCCCCGCGCTCGGCCGTCGGGACAGGCCGTCGGGGAGGCAGATGAGCAGGCTGAAGCCGTACATCAGCCGCTCGAGCTCGTCGCCGTCGGGCGCGAACGTCTCGGCGACCGCCTCGTCCATCACCACCAGGCAGCCACCCGGCGCGAGCGCCCGGCGCACGGCGGACAGGACCTCGACCGGCGCGGGCATGTCGTGGACGCACTCGAACGCGAACGCCACGTCGTAGCTGCCCGGGGCGAGGTCCGCGGCGTCGCCGTGGCGGAAGTCGACGGCCACCCCGGCAGCCGCTGCGTTGGCGCGAGCCAGCTCCACCGACGGGCGGTCGATGTCGATTCCCGACACGTCGGCCTCGGGATAGGCCCGGGCGAGGGCGATCGTCGACCACCCCCCGCCCGCCCCGACGTCCAGCACGGTGGCACCCGGCCTGCTCAGCACCTCGTGCACCCGGGGTACGTCCGCGAGGGCAGGAGCCAGCCGTGAGTCGAACCACGGGCGGTTGCCGTCGGCCTGCGACTCGCGGGCGTCGGCCCCGAGCTGCTCCCAGGACACGCCGCCGCCCGTGCGGTAGGCCTCGACCAGCTGCGGCAGGGTGGGCCCGGTCGCGGCGAACATCCGGGCGAAGGGTGCCAGGTGGTTCACGCTGGCGGTGTCGGTCATCACCTCGGCCGTTGCCGGCGGGATGGAGAACATCCGCTCGTCGGGTCCGCCGTCCTGATCGACCGTGAGGTATCCCGTGACGGCCTGCTGCTCGAGCCACTCGCGGGCATACCTGGCGTCGGTCCCGGTGCGTTCGGCGAGCGTCGGCGCGGACGCCGGACCGTCGTCGACGAGGCTGCGATACCAGCCGAGGCGGTCGCCGAGGTAGACGGACAGGACGTCGATGGTGCCCAGCAGGGAGCCGAAGAGGCGCTCGGCCAGCTGCTCGGAGGACAAGTCGGTCATCCTGCAGTGTGGCAGCGTGCGGCCCGACTGGAGCTCACACGTACGGGGTGGTCTCGCCGCCTCAGCTGTTGCTGATGAAGCAGCGTCGGATGTGCGGCTCACGGTGGTGGCGGCAGGTTGCCGTTCCGGAGGCCTCGTACGTGCGGTGTGCCGCCACCCTCAGCGCCGGCGGCCACCCCTACGAGCCCGCCGCCTCCAGCATCCGGAGCAGCTCGGCGCCCATCTGCTCGACGACGGCCTGGAGCCCCTTGGCCGGTCGCACCATCACGGTGAAGTCGGCGATCAGCCCGTCCTCGTCCCAGGTGATGATGTCGACCCCGGAGACGTCGAGGCCCCCGACCTCGGTGCGGAACTGCAGGACGGCCGAGTCCTCGCCCAGCCACTCGCGCTCGTAGGTCAGCGCGGGGCCGAGCACCGTGAAGGCGGCGGTGAGGTAGCCGACGACGGTGTCGCGGCCCTGCTGCGGGGTGTGCACCGCCGGGCTGCGGAAGACCGCGTCCTGCGCGACCAGGCCCGGCAGCCCGGCAGGGTCGCGGCTCTCGACGACGGCGTGCCAGCGGGCGAGGGAGGTGGCGGCGTCCATGCGCGTCATCGTGCCACCTCGCCCGTGACCGGGCGGTGGGCTCAGTCGAGGGCGAATCCCGGCAGCGACTCCTCGAGGATCCCGCGGAACGGCGCCGTCGCGCCGAGCTGGCTCAGCAGGCCGATGCCACCGAGCCAGGTGCGGTGGATCAGCAGGTAGGAGGTCGGCAGGTTGAGCCGGGTGTTGAGCGTGAACGTCTCCGCGCGCGGGTCGTTGACCCGCTCGAACTGCTCGCGCATCCACTCGCGGGTGAAGGTGAAGCGCTCGTGGCCGGCGGGCTCCACGAAGGGCGCGAGGTAGGACAGCACGAGGGCCGGGTCGACGTCGATGTGCTCCTTGATGAAGCCCTCCTCGCGCAGCCCGGCGACGAGCGACTCCTCGTCGGACTCGAGGGCGATCCGCATCAGCCGCCCCATCGCCGCGGGCAGGGTGCCGCCGGGCAGCCGGGCCACGGCACCGAAGTCGAGGACGCCGAGCCGGCCGGGCTCGCCGTCGGGACCGGGCAGGATGCGGAAGTTGCCGGGGTGCGGGTCGGCGTGCAGCATGCCGGTGCGGTGCGGCCCCTCGAAGAGGAAGCGGACGAACAGCTCGCCGTAGTGGTCGCGCTCCTCCTGAGTCCCCTCGCGGATGATGTGGGCGAGCGAGTAGGGCGAGTCCATCCACTCCGTGACGAGCACCTCGCCGCCCACGGCCACCACGCCGGGCACCACGATGTCGGGGTCGCCGGCGAACGCCTCGGCGTACGCCGACTGCGCCTCGGCCTCGAGCGTGTAGTCGAGCTCGTCGGCGGCCCGCGCCTGGAGCTCGGCGACGAGCGGCTTGATGTCGATCCCCGGGAAGACCGGCGCGACCCCGCGCGCGACCCGGGCGATCTGCCGCAGGTCACTCATCAGCGCCTCGCCGGCACCGGGGTACTGCACCTTGACCGCGACGTCGCGCTCGGTGCCGTCGGCGCCCGTGGCGTGGTCGACCCAGCGTCCGCGGTGGACCTGGCCGATCGACGCTGCCGCGGTCGGGGCGCCGTCGAGCCACACGAGGCGCTCGCGCCAGTCCGCGCCGAGGTGCTGGGTGAGCTGCTCGCGGACCGTCGCGGTGGGCATGGGTGGAGCCGAGTCCTGCAGCGCGGTGAGGTGCTCGCGGTAGGGGGCCGAGACCTCCTCGGGCAGCGCCGCCTCGAGCACGCTGAGCACCTGCCCGAACTTCATCGCGCCGCCCTTGAGCTCGCCGAGCGTGCGGAAGAGCTGCTCCGCCGTGCGCTGCTGGACGTCGGACAGGACGGCCTCGGCGGGCTTCCCGCCCAGCCGCCTGCCGAGGCCCCACGCCTGCCGCCCCGCATAGCCCAGGGGCAGCGCAGCGAGTCGTGCCGTACGGGCGGCGGCCTTGCGCGGCAACTCGGTCATGGGGCCATTGTCCCCTGCGGACGAAACGAGTTCTCGTACCTCGCGTGACCTGTCGCGCGTCGCGTCGTTGAGAAGGCCAGAACCCCACCTTCCAGGAGGCACCGTGCGACCCAAGATCCTGCTCGCCTGCGTCGCGAGCGTCCTCGCCGCGTCGGCGACGGCCGCCGCCGGCGGCACGGTCCCGGAGTCCCTCCTGGCCACAGTCGCAGCACTCGGATGACCCGCCAGGGCGCCGAGGGCTGAGCAAGACCCTCTCCAGGGGTGACCCACCGTGCATACAGGGGCGCGGTGGAAGGGCGGGCGGGAGCCACAGGCTCCCGCCCGCCCGGTCTTTGCGTCGGTGCCGGGGCCCGTCTCTGGGAGGCTGGAGGCATGGACGTCGAGTTCCGCGGAGAGCTGGTCGAGTGGCGCGGGCCGGCACCGTTCCACTTCGTGCGGCTCCCGCCCGACGCCGCGGACCTCGTCGACGAGGTCAAGGCGGAGGTCGTCTACTGGGGCGTGGTGCCGGTGCGGGCGCGGATCGGCGACAGCGAGTTCACCACGTCGATGTTCCCCCGCGAGGAGACGTGGTTCCTGCCGGTCAAGGTCGCGGTGCGCACCGCCGAGCGCCTCGAGCTGGGCGACGTGGTCGACGTACGCCTCTCCGTCGGTCGCTAGTCGGCCGGTCGGTCGGCAGGTCGGTCGGCCGCGCGGTCAGCCGGTCGCGGCCGCCGTACGACCACGGCGGGCGGTCAGGTAGAGGCTGAGCACGACGTAGTAGACGACGTAGGCGATCGAGATCGTCAGCCAGACCACGCCGGGGTCGGGCACCTGCGTCAGCAGCACGGCATAGCTGGCCAGCCAGAGCGTGGTGAGCACGAGCGTCGGCGTCTGCAGCGTGGCGGTGCGCGAGGGGTAGACGTAGCCGATGGGGACGAACACGAGCACGGCGCAGACCAGGAGCACCACTGCGACCGTCGCCGGCCGCAGGTCGAGCACGACGACGTAGAACGCGGCGATGTTCCAGTAGCTCGGGAAGCCGAGGAACAGGTGGTCGTCGGTCTTGGCGTCGACGCGGCAGAACTGGTAGCCCGAGGCGAGGAGCGGGATGACGGCGAGCACCGTCGCCCAGACACCCTCACCGAGGAAGCCGGCGCTCCACAGCAGCACCATCGGCATGAAGGCGTAGGTGATGTAGTCGACGATGTTGTCGAGCAGCGCCCCGTCGAACCACGGGACGTGGCGCTTCACCTGCACCCACCGCGCGAGCATGCCGTCGGTGCCGTCGACGACCATCGCGGCGAGGAAGAGCCAGAGGCCCCGGATGGTGTCGCCCTCCATCACCGCGATGACGGTGAGGAAGGCCAGCACGAGGCCCGAGGCGGTGTAGGCGTGCACCAGCCACGAGGCGGCGATCCAGAGGGGCTGCCGTCGCGACGCCACACGTCTCCTCGGTCGGTCGGGTCCTGCTGGGCATGCGGATCATGTCAGACGACGGACCGACACCAAGGATCCACAGCGCAGGAGGCGCGATGCAACCTTCTGCCCCGCAGGCGCGTCCACACCACATGAACACCTCACCGAAGACGTCCGCGCGCACCGCCGCGCGGCTGGGCGCCGCTTTCCTGGCGGCCGCCGCCCTGACCCTGACCCAGCTCGCTCCCGCCGGTGCCGACAGCATCGGCGTCGCGGACCCGAAGGACCTCGGCCACGGCGTCGACCTCCGTTCCGTCGAGGTCGAGCACGGTGCCCGCAACGTGGTCATCACCACGACGCACACCGACCTGCGCGAGTCGTTCCGCAGCGGGTCCTCCGGCTCGGTGTTCATCGACACCGACCCCACGGACACCGGGCCGGAGTACGTCTTCACCGGCGGCTTCTTCGTCGGCACGGACTACCAGCTGGTCACCACCGACGGGTTCGCCCAGGGCGCCGTGGGCCAGCCGGTGGAGGGCTCCTACCGGATGCGCATCGACTACGACCGCGAGCACGTGCGCATCCGGATCGCCCGTGACGCGATCGGCTCGCCCGCGGAGGTGCGGGTCGCCGTACGCGTGGCGGGCACGCGACCTGACGGGAGCACCACCCGGACCGACTGGCTCGGGGAGCCGCGCACCTTCACCGAGTGGGTCGCGCAGTAGACCCCCGCCTGGGGCGCCGGGTCGTCACTTGACGACCCGGACCTCCTGCGGCCAGCCACACCCCTCGGCCACCCGGGCGGCCCACATCTTGGCGGTCTCGATGTCCGGCACGTCGACGATGGTGATGCCGCCGAGGTACTCCGTGGTCTCGGTGTAGGGGCCGTCGCTGACCACCATGGTGCCGCTGGTGCCGTCAGCGCTGAACGCCTCGGCCATGTCCTCGACGAGTCCCCCCGCGAAGACGAGTACCCCGGCCTCCTCCATGTCGCGGACGACCGCCGTCGACGGCTCGACCCTGCTGAGGAACCACTCCAGGTCGTGGTCACCGACCCACTGCTGGTGGAAGTAGATGGCGTACTGAGTCATGTCGCTCCTCCGGTGCGGCCCGCCCGGTGCGGCCCGTCACCACTCTGACGGACGGGACGGGCCCGGATCGACACTCCTCGGCCAGGAATCCGTCCGGGTCCCGGGCCAGTCGACCGACGGGGAGCGGTTGCGTTCATATGCTGGCCCGGCGGGTACAGCAGCCCAGCACGAGCAACAGGTCAGAGGTGGTGGGGTCGTGAAGAAGTCGTCGAGGTCCAGCGTGGGGCTGGTGCTGGCGTTGGTGACGAGCGTGCTGGTCGGCGGGGCGGTCGCGGCCACCGCGGCCGACGCGGCAGCAGGGTCGGTCCAGCACGCTCCCGTGGCGCAGGCCGTAGGACAGGCGTCGCGCGAGGTCCGCCCTGCGGCGTCGCGCCACAAGCCCGGCAACGGCTGGCGAGCACCGAGCGGGCCGTTCTTCAACGACCCGCACCGCGCGGCCGGGCACTTCCGCATCGAGCAGAAGGTCGTCCAGACCATCAACCACACGCCGAAGGGCGCGTCGATCAGGATCGCGATCTACTCCCTCGACCGGATGCCGGTGGCGCAGGCCCTCGCCAAGGCCCACCGACGCGGGGTGCAGGTGCAGATCCTGCTGAACGACCACTGGGAGACCCCCGCGATGAAGGTGATCCGCGCGGAGATCGGCAAGGACCGCCGGCGCAACAGCTGGATCTACAAGTGCCGGCAGAGCTGCCGGGGAGCGGCCAACGAGTTCAACAACCTGCACTCGAAGTTCTACCTTTTCAGCGAGGCCGGCCGGTCCGCCGACGTCGTCGCCGTGGGGTCGGCCAACATGACCCGTAACGCCGCCGTCCACCAGTGGAACGACCTCTACTTCACCGACGGCGACCACGAGCTGTTCCGCCAGTTCGTCGGGCTCTTCAAGGACATGAGCAAGGACTACGACACCCGCCAGGAGCCGATCGGCTTCTGCGGGACGCCGCTCACCGGGGCGTGCGACGACGCCGTCGACAAGCACACCGCGGTCGCCTTCCCCCGCGTCTCGGGACCCAAGAACGACCTCGTGATCGACATGCTCGACCGCGTGCAGTGCCGGGGCACCGACCCGGTCACCGGTGAGCGCACCCGGACCCGGCTGGCCCTGTCGATGCACACGATGCGTGGCGAGCGCGGTGACTACCTGGCCGCCGCGATCCGCAAGAAGTACGTCCAGGGCTGCGACGTGCGCGTGAGCTACGGCCTGATCGGCTTCCACACCAAGGGCGTCCTCGGCGCACCGACCGCCCGCGGCCGGATCCCGCTGCGCTCGACCGGACTGGACTACGACACCGACGACAACTTCGACCTCAACAACGACGGCGTCGACGACCTCATCCTCGACTACTACAGCCACCAGAAGTACTTCGTCATCCAGGGCACCTACGCCGGTGTGCCCAACACCGAGATGGTGCTGACCGGCTCGGTGAACTGGTCGAGCCTCAGCACCGCCAACGACGAGGTGTGGTTCACCGTGCGCGGAGGCGTCGTGGCGCGGAAGTACCTCGCGAACTTCAACTACCAGTGGGACCACGCGCGCAACTCGCGCAACGCCTACACGACGACGTACGCCAACTTCCGGGTGCCGCGGACGGTGCGGGATCCCGACGGGACGGTGCGCACGATCTGGGTGACGGTGCGCCGCCCGGTCACGACCGTGGAGCGCGACCCCTACCTGCCCGGGCCCTACTGGGAAGCCGACTGAGGAGTCGCCCGAGCGCGAGCAACACTGTCAAGGTGATCTCCTTCGACCTCGCACGCCGCCTGCACGACGCGGGACTCGCGTGGTCGCCGGCCAACGGTGACCGGTTCTGGCTGCCCGACCGCGACCTCGACGAGACGGTCTTCACCGTCAGCGACATGGTGGTGGAGGTCCGCGACCAGCCCGCCGGACGCGTCTTCGCCTTCAACGGCACGACCGAGTGGGCGCTGGACGACGTGGAGGAGACCGAGGCCGTGTGGCTGCCTCGCCTGGACCAGCTCCTCGACGTCCTCGGCCCGCGCTTCGTCAGCCTCACCGCGCGCTCGGGCGGGCACGTCGTGCTCGTCGAGGCAGGCCCGCGTCGCGAGGAGCACGTCGACGTCACGGCGGACGGCGCGGCCGGGCGCGCCGTGCTGAGCCTGCTGGGGAGCAGCCTCAGGTAGTCGCGGGGAACTTCACGCCCGTGTTGGCGTGGCAGCGGTAGCCGAACGGGTTCTTCGCGAGGTACTGCTGGTGCACGTCCTCGGCGTAGAAGTACGGCGTCTCGCTGGACGGGCGGATCTCGGTGGTGATCTCCCCGAGACCGCGGCGGGCCAGCTCCTCGCCGTAGACCTTGGTCAGCTCGCGGGCGGTCTGCTCCTGCTCGGGCGTGGTCCAGTAGATCGCGGAGCGGTACTGGGTGCCCACGTCGTTGCCCTGGCGCATGCCCTGCGTGGGGTCGTGGATCTCGAAGAACGTCTTCAGCAGGTCGGCGTAGGAGACGACGGTGGGGTCGAAGACCACGCGAACCGCCTCGGTGTGGCCGGTCCGACCGCTGCACACCTCCTCGTAGGTCGGGTTCGGCGTGCTGCCGCCGGCGTAGCCGACCGACGTCGACCAGACGCCCGGCACCTGCCAGTAGATCTCCTCGGCACCCCAGAAGCAGCCGAGGCCGAGGATCGCGACCTCGTGGCCCGCCGGCGCCTCGTCGGTCACGACGGGGGTGTGCAGGACGAGGTGCTCCCCGAGGCTCCACATCGACTCGGTGCGGCCCGGGAGCGCCTGGTCGGGGGTGGGCAGGGTCGTGGGCTTGCCGAAACCGAACATGGCTCCATCATCCCTCGCAGCGCAAGGGACGTGTCCCGGGAGACCCTCCCGGCGCCTAGGTGAAATTACGCGGTCTAGTCGTGGTGCTGTCACTGATGTGCATGTGCCGTGGCGAGAGGACGGTGAAGAGATCCGCAGCACTCGTCGGAAAGGAACTGTGATGTCTTCACGTCGATCGATCCGAAGGCCACTCGTCGCCCTCCTCGTAGGCGTCCTGGTCGGGGGCGGCCTCATGGCCGTCACGCCGGCAGGCGCCGAGGTCAGCAACGCCGTGGCCACCAACTGGAACAAGATCTGGAACAAGGAGCTCAAGCCGCAGGCCGACCAGCGGTACTACACCAAGAAGAAGAGCAACAAGAGGTACTACACCAAGTCGGACTCCGACGCGAAGTACCAGGCTGCCGGCTCGGGCTACACGAAGGCCGAGTCCGACACCAAGTACCAGCCCAAGGGCAACTATGCGCTCACCGGCTCGTCGTACACCAAGGCCGAGAGTGACGCGAAGTACGCGCCGTACCCGAAGGTGTTCCGGGGGGTCTGGGCCTTCAGCTCGTCCAGCAACACGGAGGCCTCGTTCACCGAGATCACCTACCCGGAGCTCTCTGCCGAACCCACCGCCCACTTCATTCCCCTGGGTGGGGTCGTCCCGGCTGGGTGCGGGGGGACGCCTGCTGCTCCGACGGCGTCGGCCGGTCACCTGTGCGTGTTCCAGGCGTCCGACAACAATATGGGCACCGTCACCCTCACCCGAGCGACGTTCGGGACCGGGCCGGTCGGGGGTACGTTCGGCGCTGTGCTCTGGGCGTTCTCCTCGAGCGCGACCTACGGCTACACGACCGGGACCTTCGCCGTGAGCCCCCTCGCCCTGGCCGTTCCCGGCCGGACCAGCCCGTCCACCGACGCTGACGGAACCGCCGGTCGACCGTAGCGGCGGAGACCAGCTCCCCGGGCTACAGCTCAGAGGAAGGAACGTCCGCCGCATCGGGGGGTGCGGCGGCCGTTCCGCTGTCCCGGGCACCGACCGCTGGGTCTACGCTCGGAGGGTGACCCAGGAACGCGCCAACAAGGCCGGGTTCGAGACGCGTGCGATCCACGCCGGCTACGAGCCCGACGAGATGACGGGGGCGGTCATCCCGCCCATCTACGCGAGCAGCACCTACAAGCAGGACGGCGTGGGCGGCCTGCGCGGCGGCTACGAGTACAGCCGCTCGGCCAACCCGACGCGTACGGCGCTCGAGGGCGCGCTCGCGGCCGTCGAGGACGGCGAGCGGGGGTTCTCCTTCGCCTCCGGCCTCGCCGCCGAGGACACGATCATCCGCGCGCTCACCGGCGCCGGCGGGCACGTGGTGATCCCCGACGACGCCTACGGCGGGACGTTCCGCCTCTTCGACAAGGTCGCCAAGGTCTGGGGCCTCGACCACACCCCGGCCCCGGTGGCCGACACCGAGGCGATGGCCGCTGCGATCGTCCCGGGCCGCACCCGGCTCGTGTGGGTGGAGACCCCCACCAACCCGATGCTCACCATCGGCGACATCGAGGCGCTCGCCGGCGTCGCCCACGACGCCGGCGCCCTGCTCGTCGTCGACAACACCTTCGCCTCGCCCTACCTCCAGCAGCCGCTCACGCTCGGCGCGGACGTGGTCGTCCACTCCACGACCAAGTACGTCGGTGGGCACAGCGACGTCGTCGGGGGAGCGGTCGTCGTGCGCGACCACGAGCTCGCCGACAAGATCGCGTTCCACCAGAACGCCATGGGCGCGGTGTCCGGCCCGTTCGACGCGTTCCTCACCCACCGCGGCCTCAAGACCCTCGGCGTGCGGATGGACCGCCACTGCGACAACGCGGAGCGGGTGGTCGAGTTCCTCGACGGCGACCCGCGGGTCACCGAGGTCATCTACCCCGGCCTGACGTCGCACGCCGGCCACGAGGTCGCGTCGCGCCAGATGAAGCGCTTCGGCGGGATGGTCTCGTTCCGCGTCGCCGGCGGTGTCGACCGGGCGCTCGCGGTGTGCGACCGCGCCGAGGTGTTCACGCTCGCCGAGTCCCTCGGCGGCATCGAGTCCCTCATCGAGCACCCCGGCCGGATGACCCACGCCAGCGTGGCGGGCACCGACCTCGAGGTGCCCGACGACCTGGTCCGGCTCAGCGTCGGCATCGAGAGCATCGAGGACCTGGTCGCCGACCTCGACCGAGCGCTGGGGTGAGCATGCCCGAGGGTCCGGACGTCCGCTTCTCGCTGGCCAACGAACGGACCTTCCTCGCCTACCAGCGCACCGCCGTGGGCCTGGTGGCCGCAGCGCTGGCGGTGTTCCACCTGCTCGACCCGTCGTGGGCCCAGCGCCTGCTCGGCGTCCTGCTCATCGGTGCGGCGCTGGTGGCCGCCGGTGGCGGCTGGCTCCGCTTCCGTCAGGCCGACCGGGCGATCCGCGCCGGTCGTGAGCTGCCGGTCGGGAGCACGGTGCACGTCCTGGCGTTCGCGGTGGTGGCGCTCGTCGTCGTGGCCGGCATCTCGGTGGTCGTGTGAGCGTCGTCCTCTGCGTGGACTTCGGGTCGACGTTCACCAAGGCCGCCGCGGTCGACGTCCACAGCGGCGACCTGCTCGCGACCGCGAGCCACCCCACGACCCTGCCCACGACCCAGCCCGACGGTGACGGGCGCGGTGACGTCCTCGACGGGTACGACGCCTGCGTGGCCGCCCTCGTCGAGCAGGAGCCGCGGGCAGCCGACGCCGACGTGCTCGCCTGCTCCAGCGCCGGCGGTGGCCTGCGGGTCGCGGTCGTGGGCAACGAGGAGCTGGTCACCGCAGAGGCCGGCCGCCGTGTCGCGCTCTCCAGCGGCGGCAAGGTCGTCCTGGTGCTCTCCGGCGGCCTCGACGGGGCCAAGCTGGCCGAGCTGCGCGCTGCCGAGCCCGACGTGGTGCTCCTCGTCGGTGGCACCGACGGCGGCAACGCCGAGGTGCTCGAGGATGACGCCGCCTTCCTCGCCGGGGTGCCGTGGCCGGGTCCGGTCGTCGTCGCGGGCAACGTCGAGTCCCAGCCCGTCGTCCGCGCCGCGCTCGAGGAGTCGGGGACCCCGCACGTCCTCGCCGACAACGTCGTGCCCCGGATCGGCGTGCTGGCCCCCGACAGCGCGCGCCGCGCGATCCGCGAGATCTTCCTCAGCCACGTCATCGGCGGCAAGCACCTCAGCAGCCGCACCGACGCGCGCGGCCGCTCCTTCACCGACCTGGTCCGCGGCGCGACGCCGGACGTCGTGCTGACCGGGGTCGAGCTCCTCGCCCGGGGCCTCGACGAGCAGCACCGCGGGGCCGGCGACGTGGTCGTCGTCGACGTCGGCGGCGCCACGACCGACGTGCACAGCGTCGTCGAGCTCGACCCCGAGGACAGCGGCCTGGCCCGCGAGGTGGTGGCCACCACGCCCGTGACCCGCACGGTGGAGGGCGACCTCGGCATGCGGTGGTCGGCGATCTCGACGGTGGAGGCCGCCGGTCGCGACGACCTGTCCGCGGCCGCCGTACGCCGTCGCGCGCACCCCGACCTGCTGCCCGACGACGGGGCCGACGGTGACGCCGAGCGGGAGGCCGACCTGGAGATCGCGGCCGCCGCCGTGCGGATCGCCCTCGAGCGCCACGCGGGCCGCAGCAAGGTGGTCGTGAGTCCCGAGGGCCGGGTCGTGGAGCGCAGCGGCAAGGACCTCCGCGAGGTCGACCTGATGGTGGGCTCGGGCGGCGTGCTGCGCCACGGCGGGCCCGACGCGGTACGCCGGGTGCTGCTGCCGGCGACGGGCGACGCCTTCGAGGGAGGGTGGCAGCTGCCGCGCGACCCGGTGGTGGTGGTCGACCGCGACTACGTGCTGGCGGCGGCCGGGCTCCTGGCCGAGGAGCACCCGATCGCGGCGCACCGCCTGGTCAGCCGACTGCGCTCGGCCGGTGATGGGTAGCGTGGCGGGGTGAGCCAGCAGCACGCGCCCGGCAGCGACCGGGCCGACGACCGGTCCGACCTCCCCGGGGACGAGGAGTCGCGCCGACGCCGGCTCTTCGCCGCCCTCGGTCGCAGCGACGAGGAGGACCGGCTGACCGAGCGGATCCTGTCGCAGTGGGCGCAGCTGCGCGCCGAGCGCAGGGTCGAGCCGGCCTTCACGACGGGGCCGTCCAACTTCAGCCGCGCCCAGGTGCCGTGGGGTCTCGACCTCGCCGCCGCGTGGTCGTGGCGCCTCATCGTCATCGCGACGGCGGGCCTCGGCGTGCTGTGGCTGATGCGCTTCTTCGCCGTCATCACCCTGCCCATCGCCATCTCGCTCCTCGTCGCCGCGCTGGCCTCGCCGCTGGTCAGCTCGCTGCGCCGGGCCGGCCTGCCGCGCGGGGCCGCGACCGGCCTCGTGATGCTGCTCGGCATCGGGACGGTCGCGCTCCTGCTCACCTACGTCGGCCAGCAGGTCGCCCAGGGCGCCAGCGACCTCGCCGACTCGGTCGTCACCGGCCTCGACCAGGTCCGCGACTGGCTGCGCAACGGCCCGCTCAGCGTCTCCGACTCCCAGCTCGACGGCTACATCGAGGGCGTGCAGGGGGCGATCACCGACAGCACCGGCACCGACGGCATGGTCACCCGCGTCACGGAGGTCGGGACCGCGGTCGGGCACGTGGTCGCGGGCTTCTTCATCGTGCTGTTCTCGACCTACTTCTTCCTCGCCGACGGCAAGCGCATCTGGGCGTGGATGGTGCGGCTCGCGCCGCGCGCCGCCCGCGAGCGGATCGACGCGTCCGGCCAGGTGGCCTGGGTGTCGCTCACCCAGTTCGTGCGGGCGACCGTGCTGGTGGCGATGGCCGACGCGATCGGCATCATGCTCGTCGCCTACTTCCTGCAGGTGCCCTTCGTCGTCGCGATCGGCGTGCTGGTCTTCCTCGGCGCGTTCGTGCCGATGATCGGTGCCACGGTCGCGGGCTCCGTCGCGATCCTGGTGGCGCTGGTGGACCAGGGCCCCTGGACGGCGCTGCTCATGCTCGGCGGCGTCATCCTCGTCCAGCAGGTCGAGGGCCACATCCTCCAGCCGTTCCTCATGGGCCGCTTCGTCTCGCTCCACCCGCTCGGCGTCATCGTGGCGATCGGGTGCGGCGTGCTCGTCGCGGGCATCGCGGGCGCGCTCATCGCCGTACCCCTCGCCGCCGCCGGCAACGCCGTCGCGCAGCACCTGGCGAGCTACACCTCGATCGGCGACGACGAGCCCGACGACGCGCTCGACACCGACCTGGCGACCGACGGCCTGCCACCCGACGTGGTGCCCGACGACGACAGCCCGCTGGCCGGTCCGGACGCGCCGGACGACGACTCCGGCCCCCGCGACCGCCGCCCCTCCGACCAGCACGAGGACCAGCCATGACCCAGCAGGTGACGCTCGCCGACGTGCTCGAGGCCCGCAAGGCGCTGGAGGGCCTCACCGTCACGACGCCCATGGAGGAGTCGCGCTGGCTGTCCACGCTCGTGGGCGGGCCGGTCTCGCTCAAGTGTGAGAACCTCCAGCGCACCGGCTCGTTCAAGTCACGCGGGGCCTACGTCCGGATGTCGCGGCTCTCCGCGGAGGAGCGCGCCAACGGCGTCGTCGCGGCGTCGGCGGGCAACCACGCCCAGGGTGTCGCCCTCGCCGCCGCGACGCTCGGCATCCGGTCGACGGTGTTCATGCCGGAGGGCGCCCCGATCCCCAAGGAGAAGGCGACCCGGGGCTACGGCGCCGAGGTCGTCTTCCACGGCCGCTACCTCGAGGACTCGCTCGCCCGGGCGCGGGAGTTCGCCGCGGAGACCGGCGCCGTGCTGATCCACCCCTTCGACCACGTCGACATCGTCGCGGGCCAAGGGACGCTCGGCCTCGAGGTCCTCGAGCAGTCACCCGACGTGCGCACCGTGCTGGTCCCGACCGGTGGCGGGGGACTGCTGGCCGGCGTCGCGATCGCGATCAAGGGGCTGCGCCCCGACGTACGCGTGGTGGGCGTGCAGGCCGAGGGTGCCGCCGCCTACCCGGGCTCGCTGGCCGCTGGCCGGCCCGTGGCGCTGGACTCGATGACCACGATGGCCGACGGCATCGCGGTCGGCCGTCCGGGCGACATCACCTTCGCCGCGGTGCGCGACCACGTCGACGACATCATCACCGTCTCGGAGGAGTCGCTGTCCCAGGCGCTGCTGGCGCTGATCGAGCGCGCCAAGCAGGTCGTCGAGCCGGCCGGCGCGGCCGCGGTGGCCGCGATGCTCGACAGCCCGGGCGGCTTCGAGACCCCCGCCGTGGCGGTGCTGTCCGGGGGCAACATCGACCCCCTCCTGCTCAACAAGGTGATCCGGCACGGCCTGGCCGCCGCCGGGCGCTACCTCTACCTCCGCGTCTGCATCCCCGACCTCCCCGGCGGGCTCGCGTCCCTGCTGACCGAGGTCGGCGCCGAGGGCGCCAACGTGCTCGAGGTCGCCCACGAGCGCATCTCGCCGACGCTCAACCTCAACGAGGTCGAGGTCCGCATCCAGCTCGAGACGCGCGGCGAGGCGCACGCCGAGCACCTGATGGCCCGGCTGCGCGAGCGCGGCTACCGCGTCCACGACTGAGCGGGCCGCCCGCGGACGGCCGCTGCGGTTTCCCCGCATAGGCGGGGAAACCCGAACATCTGGAGGCGTACACGCCTGCAGATGTTCGAAGATCCCCGCCTATGCGGGGAAACCGAGAGCGTCCGAAACGCCGCGGAGCGGTGAGTGGTGCAGGTTCTTCGCCGGAAGAAGCTGCCTCACTCACCGCTCCTGCGGTGGTGCTCGCGAGGTGGCGCCGGGGCGCTGACCCTCAGGGCTGGTAGGGCTCCGCGTCGACGATGGTGACGGTGAGGTCCTTGCCGCTGGGCGCGGTGTAGGTGACCTCGTCGCCCTTGGACTTGCCGTTGATCGCGGCGCCCATGGCGGACTGGGGCGAGTAGACGTCGAGGTCGTCGCCCTCGGTGAGGTTCTCGCGGGCGCCGAGGAGGAACTTCTCGGTGTCGCCGCCGCCGAAGTCGACGGTCACGACCATGCCGGGCTCCACGACGCCGTCGTTGGGCGGCGTCTCACCGACCTCGGCCTTGCGGAGGATGTCCTCGAGCTGGCGGATGCGGGCCTCCTGCTTGCCCTGCTCGTCCTTGGCGGCGTGGTAGCCGCCGTTCTCCTTGAGGTCGCCCTCGTCACGGGCGGCAGAGATGCGCTCGATGATCTCCTGGCGCTTGGGACCCTTGAGGTCCTCGAGCTCGGCCTGCAGCTTGTCGTAGGCCTCCTGGGTCAGCCAGATGGTGCCCTGGTCGGTCATGTGTCTACTCCTGCTTCACGTGGTACTGGATGCGGCGGTGCCGTGGGTGTGCCTCAGCGCCCCCGCATCGGGTCGGTGGTGCGTCCTCCGTCCGATCGGAGTCGGCGCGGCAACGGACTGGGCCAGCGCACCCGGACGGGCAGAACGATCAGGTTAGCAAGCCGGGGGCGAAAGTGCAGGTCGTACGACGTCCACGGACGCGGCGCCGTACCGCGGGGCGTCCTGCGTGGGTCGTCAGCGGGGGCGGGGCTGGCCGGGTGCGGTGCACCCGAGCTTCTCGACCGTGGTGGCGCGCCGCTCGGTGCGGATGACCACCTCGTTGGTGCCGTCGACCGGCGTGAAGGCCAGCTCGCCGACCGTCGTGTGGTCCTCGGAGTAGGCACGCACCCGGCAGGTCGCCTCGACGTCGTCGGCGAGCTCGACGTTGACCCGGGAGCGGACCTCGTGGTCGCCGGTGACGTCGTAGGTGATCACCTCGGAGGTGACCGCGGGCGTGCTGTGGAACCACGCCGTCCACGCCAGCCAGGTCAGCCCGACCACGGCGACGAGGACCGCGACGCCGATGGTGACGGGGCGGCGCCACGGCGCGGGCGCGCCGTACCGTTCGGCGAGGTCGGTGGTCACGCACAGAAGCCTAAGTCGCCCCTCCTAGAATCAGCGGCATGGCCCAGCCCTCCGCAGACCGGCGCACGTCCCAGCCCCGCGCCGGACTCCGACTCATGCACGTCCACGCCCACCCCGACGACGAGTCGAGCAAGGGCGCCGCGTCCACCGCGAAGTACGTCGCCGAGGGGGTCGACGTCCACGTCGTCACCTGCACCGGCGGCGAGCGCGGCTCGGTGCTCAACGCCAAGATGGACCGCCCCGAGGTCTGGGAGAACATCACCGAGATCCGGCGCGAGGAGATGCACCGCGCCCGCGACATCCTCGGGATCCGTCAGGACTGGCTGGGCTTCGTGGACTCCGGCTGGCCCGAGGGCGACCCGCTGCCGCCGCTGCCCGAGGGCTGTTTCGCGCTCGTCCCGCTCGAGGAGGCGACCGAGCGCCTGGTGCGGCTGATCCGCGAGTTCCGCCCGCACGTCCTGACGACGTACGACGAGCGCGGGGGCTACCCCCACCCCGACCACGTCCGCTGCCACGAGGTCTCCGTCGCGGCCTATGCCGCTGCCGGCGACCCCGACCGCTTCCCCGAGGCGGGGGAGCCGTGGCAGCCGATGAAGCTCTACTACCACCACGGCTGGAGCTGGGCGAAGACCAACGCCCTGCACGAGGCGATGCTCGCCCACGACCTGGAGTCTCCCTACACCGAGCGCCTCGCGAAGTGGGAGCGTGAGCCGGAGTGGGACGACCGGATCACCACGCGCGTGCCGTGCGGCGACTGGTTCGGGGTCCGCGACCAGGCCCTGCTGGCGCACGCGACGCAGATCGACCCCGACGGCATGTGGTTCGCCATCCCGCGCGAGATCCAGCAGACCGTCTGGCCGACCGAGGACTACGAGCTGGTCGAGTCCACGGTCGAGTCGACGCTGCCGGAGGACGACCTGTTCGCCGGGATCCCGACCCCCGCGCCCTAGGGGGCGAGTGGGACACTGGAGGCATGCTCGACCTGCTGATCATCCTCCTCGTGGACGACCCCACCCCCGACAAGACGGAGGTGAAGGCCGGACCGCTCGGCTTCGCCATCTGGATCTTCCTGATCCTCGCGGTGGTCGTCCTCGGGTTCAGCCTGGTCAAGCAGCTGCGCAAGGCGCAGGCGGCCAAGGACGCCGGGCTCTACGGCGACGAGCCGGTCACCCCGGAGCAGAAGGCCGACTCGGAGGAGCAGGTCTAGGACCGCACCACCCGCACGACGCAGTCCCAGGCCGTACGCCGCTGGGCGCCGCCGTGCTCGTCGGCCGGCTGCACCTCGCGCGCGACGCGCTCGGCGCGCACCACCCCCACGTCGATCCCCGACAGGTCGGCCAGCACCTCCTCGGCCGTCATCAGCACGGCTGGGTCCTGCGGCCCGCCGGTGCCCTCGGCGAGGTTCGTCGAGTCGTGGGCGACGAGCAGCAGCGTGCCGCCGGGGCGCAGCATCCCCGCCGCTCCGCGCACCGCACGTCGCCGGTCGGCGGCGGGCAGCTGGAGGTAGGCGATGACGACGAGGTCGACCGGGTCCGGCGGCTGCCAGGTCGTCGCGTCGGCGCAGACCCACGTGACGCCGGGCCCACCGTCGAGCCCACCGTCGGGCCCACCGTCGGGCCCACCACCGAGGTCGTCCGCCAGCCGGGCGCCCTTGTCGAGCGCGACCTGGGAGAAGTCGACCGCCGTGGCCGACCAGCCGTGGGAGGCGAGCCAGAGGGCGTTGCGGCCCTCGCCGGCGCCGAGGTCGACGGCCGTCCCGGGAGGGAGGTCGGCCAGCTCGGCGGCGACCAACCGGTTCGGCTCGCGCGACCAGACCAGCTCGCTGGAGGCGTAGCGCTCGTCCCAGGCCTCGGCGTCCATGCCGGTCAGCCTAGGCGGGCGGCGGACGTCCGGGCAGCCACCAGTTCCAGCGGCCGAGGAGGGTCATCGCAGCGGGCAGCATGAGCCCGCGGACGACGGTCACGTCGAGCAGGACGGCGACCGTCATGCCGACGCCGATCTCCTTGACCGCCACGAGCTCGCCGGCGGCGAAGCCGAGGAAGACGATGCCGATCGCGACGGCGGCGAGGGTGACGACCGGCCCGGTCGCGACGATGCCCTCGAGCACGGCCGCGTCGTTGTGCGCCCGCGCCCCGGAGGTCCGTCGGCTCCGCGGGGCCTCCCACGCCTCGCGGATCCGCGCGACGAGGAAGACGTGGTAGTCCATCGACAGCCCGAAGGCGAACATGAACAGCAGCAGGGGAGTGGTCAGGTCGAGCGCTCCCCACGAGTCGAAGCCGAGCAGGGCGGAGCCCCAGCCCCACTGGAAGATCGTGACGACCACGCCGAGCGTCGCACCGAGCGACAGGAGGTTGAGCAGCACCGCCTTGACCGGGATCACCACCGACCTGCTCAGTCCCCCGAGCAGCGCCCCGGTCGCCAGCACCACGAGCAGGACTGCCAGCGGCAGCCGGTCGCCGAGCGCCGTCCGCGTGTCCACCAGCTCGGCCGCCGGCCCGCCGACCAGCACGGGGACACCGAGGTCGGCCTCGCGCAGCCGGTCGACGAGGGCCTGGGCCTGCGGGCCGTCGCTGGCGCCGGCGGGCTCGACCAGCACCTGGCTGGTGCCGTCGGGCATCGGGTCGAGGAGCAGCACGTCGGCCACCTCGGGCATCGCGCCGACGTCGGCCATGAGCGTGGCGACCTGCGGCGAGTCCGGCGCTGCGTCCGCGAGGAGCGTGAGCGGGGTCGTGCGGAGGTCCGGGTGGTCGCGGTCGACGACCTGCTGGGCGAGCCGCGGCTCGCTGTCGCGGGGCAGTGACCGGGTGTCGGAGTTGCGCAGGTCCAGCGACAGCAGGGGCGCCGCGAGCAGCAGGAGGAGTGCGGTGCACCCCACCAGGACCGGCCACGGCCGGCGCTGGGCCGTCCGGGCCAGACGGGGGAGCAGCGCGTCGGGGCTCGGGGTGCCGCCGAGCGGCCGGCCGGGGGTCGGTGGGGGGACCCGCCGGTGGGCGACCGCGAGCAGGGCGGGGACGAGGGTGAGCCCGGCGGCGGTGGCGACGCCCACGGCCACCAGCCCGCCCACGGCCATCGGCGACAGCACCGGGTCGCCGAGGAGGAGCAGGCCGGCCAGCGCGGTCCCGACGGTCAGCCCCGAGACGAGCACCGCGCGGCCGGCGGTCGCGACGGTCGTCGCGAGCGCGTCGGCGACCGCGCCCGGGCCGTCCGTACGCCGTCCCTGCCGCGCCCGTTCCTCACGGAACCGCGCCAGCACCAGCAGCGCGTAGTCGACGGCCAGGCCCAGCCCCAGGAGCGTCACCACGTTGACGGCGTACTCGCTGACCGGGGTGAGGCGGGCCAGCGACGCGAGCACGAGGAGGGCGGCCGCCACGGCGCCCAGGGCGGTGGCCACCGGGACGAGCCCGGCCACGAGGCCGCCCAGCGCGAGCGCGAGCACGACGACGAGGACGAGGACGGCGACGCCCTCGCCTCGGGCGGCGTCGGTGACGGCCTGCTCGGCGAAGGCCTCCTCCGCCAGCAGCGGTCCGCCGACCAGGACGGTCGGCACGGCGATCGTGCGCAGCCGGTCCGCCACGCGGCCGGCGACCTCCAGGGAGGCGTCGTGGTCGAGGCCGGGGTCGATCTCGACGGTCACCACGGTGCCGGTCCCGTCGGCGGAGACCAGGTCCTGCGCTCCGCTCGTCCAGGGGTCGCGCACCTCGTGCACGCCCGGCTGCTCACGCAGGTCGTACAGCACCCGGCTGGCCTGGTCGACGAGGTCGACGGCCAGGACGTCGCTGCCGGAGAGGACGGCGACGACGAGCTCGCCCTCGGGGTCGGCGGCCTCGAGGCGGTCGGCCACGAGCGCGGACTCGGCGTCCCCGCGCAGGGGGTCGGGGGTCTGCGCGAGGTCGAACACCGATCCACCGAGCACGGCGCCGAGGAGGACGAGCACGGTCCAGGTGCCGAGGACCCACCGCCGCGAGCGGTGCAGCAGGCGTCCCAGGTCCTCGAGCACAGGGCGACTGTAGTGACCAGGACGCCTTCTGACGATAGACGGACAAAAGTTGTTCACAAAGCGGCGGATTGACCCTAGGGTGAGGCACGTCACATCGTTTCCGGCCACTGGCCGGGGTCACAGGAGGTCGTCCCGGTGTCGTTGTCCCCCCTCAGTGCCCGCGGCCGCCGTGCCACCCGGGCACGCCGCTCGATCGCCGCCTCCGTGGCCGGCGTCCTCGCCGCGGGCCTCGGTGCCGCGCTCTCCACCGCCCCCGCCGCGTCCGCCGCGTCCGCCGTCCCGGTCGGCGACGAGCCGGGCGTCACCATGCGTGCCTTCCAGCTCGGCCAGCCGATCTCGGAGCTCTGCACGCTCAAGGCGGCGCAGACGCCCAACGTCGACCTGCTCAAGCCGAGCATCGACTGGGACGCGCCCGAGGACTTCGGCGGGCTGCAGGACAACTTCCTGGTCGAGGTCCTGGCCAACCTCAGCGTCGAGACCACCGGCACCTACATGTTCCGCCTCACGAGCGACGACGGCTCCGAGCTCCTCGTCGACGACCAGCTCGTCATCGACCACGACGGCCTGCACGGCGACACCTCCAAGGAGGGCAGCGTCACCCTGACCCAGGGCACCGTGCACGAGCTGCGCCTCAACTACTTCGAGGGCGGTGGCGGCGAGCGCCTCGCCCTGCAGTGGATGCGTCCCGGCGAGACGACCTTCTCCGTGGTGCCCACCTCGGTGCTCAGCACCGAGGCCGGCGTCACCCGCGTCACCGCGCCCGGCTTCAAGCAGTGCGAGGGTCAGGACGACTCCGCCGGGGACGGACTCCAGCTCGACGGGGTCAACCCCGCCTACACGCTGACCGACCTGCGCCCGGACGGCTTCGAGCCGCAGGTCACGGGCCTGGAGTGGGACGGTGACGACCTGCTCGTCCTCACCTGGGGCGGCAACGGCAACGACCAGGGCAACGTCTCCCTCGGCCAGCTCCACCGGCTCGAGGGCGTCAGGACGGCGACCGGCCCGGCCGGTGTGACCCGCACCCTCGTCGCCGACGGGCTCAAGGAGCCGCAGGGCATCAAGGTCGTCGAGGGCGACGTCTACGTCTCGGAGAAGCACCAGCTGTCCCGTCTGGTCGATGCCGGCGGGGACGGCGTGTTCGAGGGCAAGGAGACGGTCGCGACCTGGCCCTTCGACGGCAACTTCCACGAGTTCGCCTTCGGCATGCTCTACCGCGACGGCAAGTTCCACCTCAACCTGTCGGTGTCGATCAACCTCGGCGGCGCCACCACCGTGCCGCAGGGCTCACAGGACCGCGGCACGCACATCACGGTCGACCGGGAGACCGGCGAGATCGAGTTCGTCGCCGGTGGCCTGCGCACCCCGCACGGCATGGGTGAGGGCCCCAACGGCGAGATCTTCGTGACCGACAACCAGGGTGGCTGGCTGCCGGCCTCCAAGCTGGTGCAGATCCAGCCGGGCGCCTTCTACAACCACTTCACCACCGGTCCCGGCGGGACGCCCGGCCGCTTCGACAGCGAGCCCGTCACCAAGCCGGTCCTGTGGATGCCGCAGAACGAGATCGCCAACTCCCCGAGCACCCCCGTCGTCGTCGAGGAGGGCCCGTACGACGGGCAGATGTTCATCGGCGACGTCACCTACGGCGGCCTCCAGCGCGCCGACCTCGAGGAGGTCGGCGGTGCCTACCAGGGCGCGCTCTTCCGGATGACGCAGGGCCTCGAGGCGGGTGTCAGCCGGGTGCTGAAGGCCGACGGCGGGTCGCTGATCGTCGGCGGCCTCGGCGCGGGGGGCAACTGGGGCCAGACCGGCAAGCTCCGCCACGGCCTGCAGAGGCTCGACCTCTCGGGTGCGGTGCCGTTCGACATGCTGTCGATGGACGTCGTCGAGGGCGGCTTCGAGATCGAGTACACCAAGCCCCTCTCGGCCGCGACGCTCGAGGACCTCGCCTCGAAGTACCAGCTCAAGCAGTGGCGCTACCGCGCGACCGCGCAGTACGGCGGGCCCAAGCTGGACGAGGAGACGCTCGCCGTCACCAGCGCCACCGCGTCGCAGGACGGCAGGACGGTGACCCTCCAGGTCGACGGCCTCAAGCCCGACCGGGTCGTCCACCTGCGCTCGCCCCGTCCCTTCGCCTCGGCGTCGGGTGACACGCTGTGGAGCACCGAGGCCTGGTACACCCTCAACAGCTATCCCGGCTACGTCGAGCCCGACCCCGAGCCCCCGGCCGACGGGATCTACGAGCTCGAGGACGGTGCCCTCTCGGGCACCGCCGGCATCGCCACCGAGCACGCCGGCTACACCGGCTCCGGCTTCGTGGACGGCATCCAGACGATCGGCTCGGGCACCACCGTCGACGTCGTCGCTCCCCGGGCCGGTGCCTACGACCTGCAGCTGCGCTACGCCAACGGTCCGAACCCCCAGCCCAACCAGGCCAAGAAGATGAGCCTGTACGTCGGCGGGGTGCTGCAGACGATCGTGCTGCCGCCGCTCGGCGACTGGAAGACGTGGGGCACGCACACCGTCCGCGTCACCCTGCCGGCAGGCGTCACCACGGTGGAGATCGCCTACGAGACCGGTGACGACGGCAACGTCAACCTCGACCACCTCCGGGTCGTCGACCCGACCGGCGGTCGTGTCGAGGCCGAGGTCGGGACCATCACCGGGACCGGGAACCGCGTGCAGACCGAGCACGCCGGCTTCAGCGGCACCGGCTACGTCGGTGGCTTCGAGGTCGACGGCGCGTCCGTGAGCTTCGACGTGACCGCGACGGCGGCCGGCTTCCACAACGTGAGGCTCGGCTACGCCAACGGGCCGAACCCGCAGCCCGACCAGACCAAGGTGATGTCCGTCCACGTCAACGGCGTCTTCGTCAAGAAGCTGTCGCTGCCCCCGCTCGCCACCTGGAAGGACTGGGGCTCGGTCACCGACCAGCTCGAGCTGCGGGCCGGCGCCAACATCGTCACGATCCAGCGCGACGCCGGCGACAACGGCAACGTCAACATCGACTACCTCGACCTGGGCAGTCGCGAGGCGTGTGCCCCGGGGCAGGCGCCCGGCGCCGACGACGAGTTCGACGGCACCACCCTCGACACCTGTCGATGGAGCACGATCCTCAACAAGACGGCCACCGGCGTCACGCTGGCCGGCGGGCAGCTGCGCATCGACGCGCAGGGCGGTGACCTCTCCGGCGGAGCCGTCGACGCCAAGAACATCGTGCTGCAGCAGGCTCCCGCGGAGGGTGCCTGGGCAGCCGAGACCCAGTTCTCCATGACCGGCGCGGACGACTACCTCCAGGGTGGTCTCGTGGCGTGGACCAGTGCCGCCAACTACGCCAAGCTCGTGGCGATGGAGACGCCGGACGGCGACTGGGTGCTCGAGCTGGGTCGCCGGATCAACGGCGACATGGTCTACACCAACGCCGACCTGCCCGACGGCGCCGCTCCCGACGACCTGCGGCTCCAGCTGGTCTCGACCGGCACGGCGGTCCAGGGCCGCTGGTCGGTCGACCAGGGCGCGTCGTGGCAGTCCATGGGCGCGGGCTACCCGATGACCGGGCTGGCCGCCCCCAAGGTCGGTGTCGCCGCCTACAACGGCACCGGCAGCCAGGTCGGCGCGTTCGACTGGTTCAGGATGGTCGACCCGGTCGTCGGGCCCGACACCTGCGAGGCCGCCCCGGCCGACCCCGGCTACCGGAGCCTGTTCGACGGGACCGCGGCCAGCATGGCGGACTGGAGGATGGCCGGCCCCGGCGTCTTCACCCGCGAGGCCGACTGCACGCTGAAGACCAACGGCGGACTGGGCCTGCTGTGGCACTCCCAACCGCTCGAGGGCGACTACTCCCTGCAGCTGGACTGGAAGCTCACCAAGGACGACAACGGCGGCGTGTTCGTCGGGTTCCCCAATCCGGAGACGACGCCCCGTCAGGACGGCGGCACTCCCGACCCGGCCGGTGACCCGTGGGTCGCGGTCGACAGGGGGTACGAGATCCAGATCGACGCCACCGACCTGCCGGACCGCACCACGGGCGCCATCTACACGTTCCAGGGTGCCAACGCCCAGCGGGACGCGGCGCTCAAGCCGGTGAACCAGTGGAACCACTACGAGATCCGCGTGGAGGGGAAGCGCATCCGCGTCTACCTCAACGACGTGCTGGTCAACGACTTCACCGGCACCCACGCGAACCGGCTCACGTGGCCCTCCCACATCGGTCTGCAGAACCACGGCGGGGGTGAGAACGTCTACTACCGCGACGTGCAGCTCAAGGAGCTGGCCGACCCGGAGGACGTCGCCGCCACGGTGACGGTGACGCCGACGCCCGCCGAGGTCCAGCTGGGTGACACCGCCCGCGTCGAGGTCGAGGTGGACTCGCTCGCCGAGGAGACGCCCACCGGCGAGATCACCCTCACGGTCGACGGCGAGGCGCTCGACCCGGTCGACCTCCAGGACGGCGCGGCCAGCTTCACGGTCGGTCCGTTCGACGAGGCGGGGACGGTGGCGCTGTCGGCGTCGTACGCCGGTGACGTGGCGCACGAGGCCGGCGCGGGCAGTGGCTCGCTGACCGTGGCCGGGGCCACCCCGACCACCGGGCCGACCCCGACCCCCACGCCGACGCCCACGCCCACGCCGACGCCCACGCCGACCCCCACGCCGACGCCCACCCCGACGCCGCCCGCGCCCAGCGTGGCGGTGGCGCAGGGCGGCAACGTGGACGCGACGCACGACGGCCGCAGGGCGCGGCTGGTCCTGCGGTGCGGCGCGGCGGACTGCGAGGGGACGGCGGTGCTGCGGACCCGCGGCGGCAAGAAGCTGGGCGCGGGCTCCTTCGAGCTCGAGGCCGGCGAGAAGGGCACCGTGGTGGTCCGGCTGAACGCTCGGGCCCGCGCCAGGCTCGAGCGCGACCCGACCGTGCAGGCCGTGCTGGTCATCCGGTTCGACGACGGCAGCACCGACCGGGTCAGGGTGCGACTGACCCGCTGAGACGGCCGGCCCTCCCTCGGTGACCCCGGGGGAGGGCCGTTGCCTGTCGGACCCGGGCCCTCGGCGCACCGGCGACCGCGCGGGGCCCGTGCCGTCGAGGGTCAGTCGACCGCGACCACGCGCAGCACCCGTGCCTCCTCCGGGTCGAGCACGGGCAGCGCGACCCCGACCTCGTGCAGGAGCCGGCCGGGCAACTCGGCGCCGTCCGCCGACCAGGCGTCGGTCAGGTCGGCGCCACCGGGCGGTGGCGGCAGCTCCTCGGTCAGGCGGTAGGTGCGGCCGGGGTCCAGCCCCGTGACCCGCAGGGGCGCTGGGTGCTGGGTGTCGGTCGCGCCGACGGTGGCCACGACGTACCACGCCTCGGAGCGGTCCGCGGCGACGACGCCGGTGACCATCAGCGCCGGGTCGGGGTGGTCGGGGTGGACGAGCGTGCCGGTCCCGATGAGCGGCCTCACCTGCTTGTGCAGCGCGATCCAGGACCCGAGCTCGGTGAGCCCGGCCTCGTCCAGGCTCGTCATGTCCCACTCGATGCCGAACCAGTGGAGGAGGGCGGTGGCCGCGCGGTAGCGCAGCGCGTGCGTGCGCCCGGTGGTGTGCGACGTCGGGCCGCCCACGTGCGAGCCCATCAGCTCCGGCGGCACGAGCAGCGAGGTCCACCGCTGCAGGTGCTGGCGCTCCAGCGGGTCGATGGTGTCGCTGGGCCAGATGCGGTCGGTGCGCGCCAGCACCTCCGCGTCGACGCGAGCCCCGCCGGAGGAGCAGGACTCGATCTCGAGCGCCGGGTGCGCGGCGCGGAGCTCGTCGAGCAGCCGGTAGGCCGCCAGCGTCTGGCCGTGCACCGCCGGGCGGCCATCGTGCGTGGCGTCGGTGAGGTCGCGGTTGTGGTCCCACTTGAGGTAGGCGATGTCGAGCCCGTCGAGCAGCGCCAGCAGGGCCTCGCGCAGGTCCGCATACGCGCCGTCGTCCTGGAGGTCGAGCACCTGCTGGTGGCGCCACGTGATCGGCGGGTCGGCGTGGCCGCGCAGCACCCGCTCGGGGTGGTTGCGGGCCGTCTCGGAGTCCGGGTTCACCATCTCCGGCTCCACCCACAGGCCGAACTCCATGCCGACCCCGGTGACGTGGTCCACGAGCGGTCCGAGTCCCTCGGGCCACACCGTCGGGTCAACCGTCCAGTCGCCGAGGCCGGCGGTGTCGGCGCGTCGCCCCAGGAACCAGCCGTCGTCGAGGACGAAGCGCTCGACCCCGACCGACGCGGCCACGTCGGCCAGCTCGGTGAGCCGGTCGAGCGACTGGTCGAAGTAGACCGCCTCCCAGGTGTTGGCGATCACCGGCCGCTCGCCGCGGGCCCGCGGCGTGACGGCCCGCAGGTGGGCGTGGAGGCGGTGGCTCAGCGGGTCGAGCCCGGCGCCGGACCACGAGCAGAGGAGTCGGGGGGCGTCGTACGTCTCACCCGGGGCGAGCACCACCTCGCCCGGGCTCAGCAGCTCGCCGCCGCCGAGCAGGCACTCGCCCTCGGGGGTGCGCTCGGCGTACGTCGTGTGGTTGCCGCTCCAGGCCGTGTGCACCGCCCAGACCTCGCCGCGGCCGAAGGTGAACCCGGGGGTGCCGGCGACCATGAGCAGCGTCGCGTCGTGCCCGGTGCGCCCCCGGCGGCTGTCGCGTCGGTGCGTCCCCTGGACCCACGGGTGCCGCTGCGGGGTGCGCTCCTTGCACCACCGGCCGGTGAGGTCGAGCAGCTCCCCGGCGCGGGCCGGCACGGGCAGGGCGGTCAGCACGGACGCCAGGTGGAGGTCACCGTCGGCGGTGTTGGTGACGCTGGTGCGCGCGTGCAGGAGCCCGGCGTCGTCGAGGCCGAGCTCGACCTGCACCTCCCACCCGGCCTCGTCGTCGGTGGAAGTGCACGTGAGGCTCCCGTCGGCGACGTCGACGACCCAGTCGACCAGGCTCGGGGTGGCGGCCCGGGCGCTGCCGCCGACCCGGTGCCCGGCGAGGGCCGGGGTGCCCGAGAAGCCACGCGTGCCGTCGGGCACCAGCCCGGTGCGGCGGGGCAGGTCGTACGACGAGCGCGCGGCGCCCGGCTGGCGCGCCGCCATGATCGCCGTCAGGGCCGCGTCGTCGAGGTCGCCCAGGGCCGCGCCCCAGTGGAGGACGACCGGTATCCCCCCGGCGTCGCGGCCCAGCACCAGGCTGACGCCGCCGCGGCTGAGGTGGAGCGGGGCCTCGGACCGGTCGGGGCGGTCGGGGCGGTCGGTCGGCGTGGTGTCGTCGCTCATGCGTGTCCGGCTCCCAGGTCGTCGGTGTCGGGACGTGCGCTCCCGAGGCGGGGGCTGTCGAGGTCGTCGCCGTCGGCGGGGTCCACCACCACCAGCTCCCCGACGTGGTCGGCGAGGGCGCCGCTGGCGTGGGCGGACAGGCCGGAGTCGGTGACGAGCACGGCCGCCTCGGAGAGGGCGGCCATGCTGCTGAGGCCGACGACGCCCCACTTGCTGGAGTCGGCCAGCACGATGAGCCTGCGGGAGCGCTCGATCATGGCGCGGTTGGTCTCCGACTCCAGCAGGTTGGGCGTGCTGAAGCCGGCGCGCACGTCCATGCCGTGCACGCCCATGAAGAAAGCGTCGACGTGGAGGCTGCGCAGCGAGGAGACCGCGACCGGGCCGACCAGGGCGTCGGACGGCGTGCGGAGCCCGCCGGTGAGGAGCACCGACGTGGTCGCGTCTCCGGTGCGGTGCAGGACGTCGGCCACCCACACCGAGTTGGTGACGACGGTGAGGTGGGGCACCCGCGCGATGTGCTCGGTGAGGGCGTGGGTCGTGGTCCCCGCAGACACGGCGATGGCCATCCCGGTGTGCACGAGCTCGGCCGCGGCAGCCGCGATGGCCTCCTTCTCGTTGCGGTGCTGCACCGACTTGGCGGCGAAGCCCGGCTCCGAGGACGACGGCTCGGCGACGGCCAGGGCGCCGCCGTGCACCTTCTCCAGCAGGCCGTCGCGGTGCAGGGCGACGAGGTCGCGCCGTACGGTCATGTCGGAGACCCCGAGGAGCTCGACGAGGTCGGTCACGCGCACGGTGCCGTCGCGGCTGAGCTCGGCGAGGATGCGTCCGCGACGCTGGGCCGCGAGCATCAGGCCTCCCGGTCCTGCCCGGTGACGTCCTCCCTCACGACGGCGACACCGCCGGCCGGCACCACGAGGCTGCCGGTGACGTCCGCGCCTGAGACGAGCTCGACGCCGTGCACCGGCACCTCGGCCTGGGCGTGTCCGTGGTTGATCACGAAGAGCCACTGCGCGTCCTCGCCGACGCGGCGGGTCACCTCGACGAGCGGTCCTGCTCCGGGCAGGCGCTCGATCCCCGTCTCGGCGACGAGCCGCTCGACCAGCCGGTCCGTGCCGACGGCGTCGAGGCGGGTGGCGACGTACCAGGCCGTGCCCTCGCCGACCTCGCGACGGGTGACGGCCGGCAGCCCGGACGCCGGTCCGCCGAGGTGCGTCGCGACCGCCTCCGCCCCGACCAGCTCGAGGTCCTCCGCCCAGGTGTCAGCGGTGACCGTCCCGGTCCCGAGGCCGTCGACCTGCACGGTCTCGCCGGCGAGCAGCGGCAGCAGCTCGGTCGTACGCACCCCGAGCAGGTCGCGGAACGCCCCGGGGTAGCCGCCGAGGCGGACGTGGTCGTTCTCGTCGACGATGCCGCTGAAGTAGGTCACCACCACCGTCGCCCCCGCCTCCGCTGCGGCCGCGATCGCGGCGGCGTGCTCGTCGGAGACGAGGTAGAGCGTCGGCACCACGACGAGGCGGTAGCCCGACAGGTCCGTGCCCGGGTGGACGACGTCGACCCCGACGCCCTGCGCCGACAGCGCCCGGTGGAGGTCCTCGGCCCGGTCGCGGTAGCTGACGTCGATGCTCGGGTGCGAGTCGAGCTGGCACCCCCACCACGCCTCGTAGTCGAACAGGACGGCGGCCTCGTTGCGGGGCGTGCTGCCCGCGGCCTCCTCGACGGCGTCGAGGACGCGGGAGAGCTCGACGACCTCGCGCCACTGCCGGGTGTCGGTGCCGGCGTGGGGCAGGAGGCCGGAGTGGAACTTCTCGGCCCCCGCGCGCGACGCGCGCCACTGGAAGAACAGCACGGCGTCGGCGCCGTGCGCGACGTGGGCGAGGCTGTTGCGGACCATCTCGCCGGGTCGCTTGGCGCGGTTGCGCGGCTGCCAGTTCACCGCGCTGGTGGAGTGCTCCATCAGCAGCCAGGGGCGCCCGTCCGCGGTGCCCCGGGTGAGGTCGGCGCTGAACGCCAGCTCGCGGTGGCCACTCTCCTCGGCGGCGATGAGGTAGTGGTCGTTGGAGACGACGTCGAGCTCGCGTCCCCAGCGCAGGTAGTCCATCTCCATGGTCTGGCGCATCACCATGAAGTTGGTGGTGACCGGGACGCCGGGGGAGATGCGGTGCAGGACGTCGCGCTCGACGACGAAGTTGTCGAGGAGCTGGTCGGAGGAGAATCGCAGGAAGTCCAGCTGCTGCGTCGGGTTCGCGTGGGTCGGGGCGAGCCGCGGGGGGAGCACCTGCTCGAAGTCGTCGTAGCGCTGGGACCAGAACGCCGTGCCCCACGCGTCGTTGAGGCGCGCCACGTCCTCGCCGTAGCGCCGCCGCAGCCAGGTGCGGAACGCCGCCGCGCTGACGTCGCAGTAGCAGCGGGCGTTGTGGCAGCCGAGCTCGTTGGAGACGTGCCACAGCGCGAGCGCCGGGTGGTCGTGGTAGCGCTCGGCCAGCGCCGTGCACAGGGCGAGGGCGTGCTCGCGGTAGACCGGCGAGCTCGGGCAGAACGCCTGGCGGCCGCCGGGGAACAGCGTCCGCCCGTCGTGGGTCACGGGGAGCATCTCGGGGTGCCGGTGGGTCAGCCACGGCGGCGGCGAGGCGGTCGCCGTCGCCAGGTCGACCTTGATGCCGGCGGCGTGCAGGCCGTCCATCTGCTCGTCGAGCCACGCGAAGTCCCACGTGTCGGGTGTCGGCTGGAGCCAGGCCCACGAGAACACGCCCAGCGTGACCAGGTCGACGCCGGCCTCCCCCATCAGTGTGCGGTCCTCCTCGTGGGCTGCGGCGGGCCACTGCTCGGGGTTGTAGTCGCCGCCGAAGGCCAGCGCGGGCAGAGATGTGGGCATGCGGCCACTGTGGCGACCCTCACACGGCGAAGTCAACGTCCGAAGGTGGATAACAGTTCGGAAATGTTTGAACGGGTCTGATTTGTGACCTCTGCAGGGTTGACGAGTGTGTGCCGGTCGTCACATGCTGTGCCTCCTTGTTGGGTTTTGTCTCCAGGAGGCCGTTGTGTCCCGCACCACATCCAGTGCCATTCCTCGCTCCACCGTCGCCACGATGGCGGCGACGCGTCGTTCCGTCCTCCGGGGGATCGGGCTCAGCGGTCTCGCCGTGGGCGGCGCCAGCATGCTGGCCGCCTGCGGTGGCGACGACGCCGGTCCGTCCACCGGCTCCGGTGCCACCGTGAAGTTCGGCATCAACGAGGCCGAGGGCGTCGGCCCGGCCTACGACCGGCTCGCCGCGATGGCCGAGGCGTACACGAAGGAGACCGACACCAAGGTCAGCCTCAACGCGGTCGACCACAACACGTTCCAGGAGAGCATCAACACCTACCTCCAGGGCACGCCCGACGACGTCTTCACCTGGTTCGCCGGCTTCCGGATGGCCCAGTTCGCCGAGAACGGCCTGATCACCGACCTGAGCGACCAGTGGCCCATCGACGGGCTCAACGACTCGTTCAAGCAGGCGGCGACGGCGCCCGACGGCAAGCAGTACTTCGTCCCCGTGCAGTACTACCCGTGGGCGGTCTTCTACCGGAAGTCGGTCTTCGAGAAGAACGGTTGGGCGCCGCCGGAGACCAACGACGACTTCATGGCGCTGATGGAGGACATGCAGGGCAAGGGCGTCACGCCGTTCGCCTTCGGCGACAAGGACGGCTGGCCCGCGATGGGCACCTTCGACATCCTCAACATGCGCCTCAACGGCTTCGACTTCCACATGAGCCTGATGGCCGGCGACGAGGCGTGGGACGGCGACGAGGTCAAGCAGGTCTTCGAGACCTGGCGCACCCTGCTGCCCTACCACCAGGCCGACCCGCTGGGCCGGACCTGGCAGGAGGCCGCGACCGCCATGGGCAAGGGCGAGTGCGGGATGTACCTGCTCGGCGCGTTCGTCGTGGACGCGCTCGGCGAGAACGGCGAGGACCTCGACTTCTTCACCTTCCCCGAGCTCGACTCCTCGATCGGCTCCGACGCCCTCGACGCCCCCATCGACGGCTTCTGCGTCGCGTCGGCCGGGCAGAACCAGGAGGCCGGCAAGGCGATGGCGAAGTGGCTCGGCAGCGCCGCCGCCGCCGACGCGGCCAACAGCAACGCCGACGCGCCGTTCATCGCCGCCAACGAGGGCGCGAGCACCTCGACCTACAGCGACCTGCAGAAGAAGTCGGCCGAGGTCGTGGGCGCCGCGGCCAACATCGCGCAGTTCATGGACCGTGACACCAACGCCGACTTCGCCAACACGGTGATGATCCCCTCGATCCAGGCCTTCCTGAAGGACCCGGACGACATCGACGGGGTCACGGCCAGCATCCAGGAGCAGGCCGCCTCGATCTTCGGCTGAGCCATGACCCACATCGACGAGGCGCCGCGGCCCGCGGCTGCGGCGCCGCCCCGGGGCCGCGAGAAGAAGCTGCCCGGCAAGGACAGGGCGACCGTCATCACGATGGTGACGGTCCCGCTGCTCCTGGTCGTGCTCCTGGTGTGGGTGCCGGCCGTGCTGTCCTTCGTGCTGTCCTTCGGGAAGTGGAACGGGTTCGGCGACCTCGACACCATCGAGTGGGTCGGCGTCCAGAACTACGAGGACATCTTCACCATCTACCCGGCGTTCTGGCCGGCGGTGCAGCACAACCTCATCTGGCTGGCGTTCCTGTTCGTCTTCCCCACGATCCTCGGGATGCTGCTCGCGGTCGTCCTCGACCGGGAGATGAAGGGCAGCCGGCTCTACCAGACGGCGTTCTACATGCCCGTGGTGCTGTCGCTGGCGCTCATCGGCTTCATCTGGCAGCTCTTCTACTCCCGCGACCAGGGCCTCATCAACCAGGTCTTCAACACCCAGGTCGACTGGTACGGCGACCCCGACATCAACCTGTGGGCGGTGCTCGTCGCGACCGCCTGGCGGCACACCGGCTACATCATGCTCATCTACCTGGCCGGCCTGAAGGGCGTCGACGCCAGCCTGCGCGAGGCGGCCGCCGTCGACGGCGCCAACGAGGTGAAGACCTTCTTCCACGTGATCTTCCCGGTGATGCGCCCGATCAACATGGTCGTCATCGTCATCGTGGTCATCGAGTCGCTGCGCGCCTTCGACCTCGTCTGGGTGATCAACAAGGGCCGCAACGGCCTGGAGGTCATCGGCGCCCTCGTCGCGCAGAACGTCGTCGGCGAGGCGACGCGCTACGGCTTCGGCTCCGCGCTGGCCGTGATCATGATGGTCATCTCGTCGGTCTTCATCACCATCTACCTGCGGACCGTCTTCCGCGAGGAGCGTTCGCGATGACCTACGAGACCCCGGTCGCCACCCCGCCCGCCCCGGTCGTCGCGCCGACCGCGCCGGCTCGCAAGGACGGCGGCGTGATGAGCAGGCGCCGCGGCGTCGTGGCCACCGTCATCGTCGCCCTGCTCGCCCTGGCGTGGCTCTTCCCGCTGCTGTGGGCGCTGATCAACTCCTTCCGGGAGTATGACTACACCCAGGCCAACGGCTACCTCTCCTTCGGCGGGTGGACCACCAGCAACTACGAGCAGGCGTGGCAGCAGGGCAACTTCGGCGTGCACATGCGCAACTCGTTGCTCATCACCGTCCCCGCGGTGGCGCTGACGCTGTTCCTGTCGTCGATGGTCGCCTTCGTGCTGGCGCGGTTCAGCTATCGCTTCAACCTCGCCATGCTCGGCGTCTTCCTCGCCGCCAACCTGCTGCCGCCGCAGGCGCTGCTCATCCCGGTCTTCCGGATGTTCCGCGAGGTCCCGCTGCCGACGTTCATGAGCGACTCGGGCCTGCTGCTCAACAGCTTCTGGGCCCTGATCCTCGTCAACACCGCCTTCCAGCTCGGCTTCTGCACCTTCGTGCTGAGCAACTACATGAAGACGCTGCCGCACGAGATCTACGAGTCGGCCGAGCTCGACGGCGCGAGCGTGTGGCGCCAGTACTGGCAGCTCACGATGCCCCTGGTCCGCCCTGCGCTGGCGGCCCTGGCCACCCTGCAGGTCACCTGGGTCTACAACGAGTTCTTCTGGGCGACCGTGCTCATCCAGCAGGGCGACAAGCTGCCGGTCACGTCGGCGCTCAACAACCTGCGCGGGCAGTTCTTCACCGACACCAACCTCGTCGCGGCCGGGTCGATCATCGTCGCGCTGCCGGTGCTGGTGGTCTTCTTCGCGCTCCAGAAGCAGTTCGTGTCGGGGCTGACGCTGGGCTCGACGAAGGGCTGACCCCGCCGGGAGGGGTCAGCGCCGCACCCAGGCACCGGCCCGCATCACCCGGCGTACGGACAGGTCGGCGTCGAGGACCACCAGGTCGGCCCGCCGGCCGGCCTCGAGCGCGCCGACGTCGTCCAGGCCCCAGGCCCGGGCGGGTGCCGTGCTCGCGGCGTGCACGACGTCGAGGAGCGGCAGGCCGGCGGTGCGTACGGCGAAGCGGAGGGCCGCGTCCATGGTGAGCGTCGAGCCGGCGATGGCGCCGCTGCCGGTGCCGTCGGCCAGCCGGGCCACGCCGTCGCGCACCTCGATCGCCATCGGTCCCAGGCGGTAGTCGCCGTCAGGGCCGCCTGCCGCGGCCATCGCGTCGGTGACCAGGATGCAGCGGCCCGGCTTGGCGGCGAAGACGGTGCGGAGCACGGCCGGGTGCAGGTGCACGCCGTCGGCGATGAGCTCGACGTCGACGGGGGCGTCGAGGAGCGCGCCGACGGGCCCGGGGTCGCGGTGGTGCAGCGGGCGCATGGCGTTGAAGAGGTGGGTGCCCAGCCGGGCGCCGGCCTCGAGGGCCTCGCGCGCCACGTCGTACGACGCGTCGGTGTGGCCGATCGCGGCGACCGCCCCCGCGCCGCTGATCCGGCGCACCGCCTCGATACCGCCGGGCAGCTCGGGTGCCAGGGTCACCATCCGCACGGCGCCGTCGCCGGCGGCCAGCAGTGAGTCGACGGCGGCGGGGTCGGGCGCGGCGAGCGCGCCGGGCTGGTGGGCGCCCGAGCGCTCCGGGCTGAGCCAGGGGCCCTCGAGGTGGATCCCCGCGAGGCGCCCCTCCCGGACGAGCAGGGCGAGCTCCCGCACCGCCCTGCCCATCCGGTCGGGGCTGTCACTCACGATACTCCCCGCCATCGAGGTGGTTCCGTGGGCGAGGTGGGCCGAGACGACGACCTCGGCGGCCTCGGCCGTGCCGGTGTCGAACGACGCGCCGCCCCCGCCGTGGACGTGGAGGTCGACGAACCCGGGGACGACCGTCGCGTCGCCGAGCTCGAGGTCGGGCGTACGCGGTGGTGTCCCGTCGCCGACCTCGACGATGCGGTCGCCGTCGGAGAGCAGCCACCCCGGCGCGAGGACCCGCGCCGGGGTGACCACCCGGTCTGCCGTGAGGAGCACGTCAGGCCTTGTTGTCCTGCTCGAGCATCGAGGTGCCCGCCGCCGCGTCGTCGTCGTCCTCGCGACCCGGCGTGCGCAGGTTCCACCTGCGGATCACGAACCGGAAGAGGAAGTAGTAGACGGCGGCGTAGGCCAGGCCGATCGGGATGATGAGCAGCGGCTTGGTCGCGATGTTGTAGTTGAGGACGTAGTCGAACAGGCCCGCCGAGAAGCCGAAGCCGTCCTTGATGCCGAGCGCGTTGGTGAGCGCCATCGACGACCCCGTGAGGAAGGCGTGGATGACGTAGAGCGGGAACGCGACGAACATGAAGGCGAACTCGAGCGGCTCCGTGACCCCGGTGAGGAAGGCCGTCAGCGCGGCGGACAGCATGATGCCGCCGACGAGCTTCTTGTTCTGCGGCTTGGCCTCGTGCCAGATGGCGAGCGCCGCGGCCGGGAGCGCGAACATCATGATCGGGAAGAAGCCGGTCATGAACGCGCCGGCGGCGGGGTCGCCGGCCAGGAAGCGCGCGATGTCGCCGTTGACGGTCTCGCCGCCGCCGGGCGGGGTGTACTCGCCGAAGATGAACCACGGCGGGTTGTTGAGGATGTGGTGCAGGCCGAGCGGGATCAGGAGCCGGTTGAGGGTGCCGTAGACGAACCCGCCGAGCACCGCGTTCTCGGTGACCCGCTCGCCGAGGCCGGTGATGGCCCAGTCGAAGGCGGGGTAGGCGAAGCTCATCAGGACCGAGATCGCCACCGCGGCGAACGCCGTGATGATCGGGACGAAGCGCCGACCGCCGAAGAAGGCCAGGTAGGGCGGCAGCGAGATGCGGTGGTAGCGCTGCCAGAGGAAGGCGCTGACCAGGCCCATCACGATGCCGCCGAGGACGCCGTAGTCGATGAGCTCCTCGCCCTCGAGGACGTAGGGCGACATCGCGTCGCCGACCGCCTCGAAGACGAGGTAGCCGACGACGGCGGCGAGCGCCGTCGAGCCGTCCGACTTGCGGGCCATGCCGATGGCGATGCCGACCGCGAAGAGGAGCGGCAGGTTGGCGAACAGTGCGCCACCGGCCGCCCCGATGACCGCGGCGACGCTGTCCCACCCGAGGCCGTCGACCCCGAGCAGGTCGTTGGCGCCGAGGCGCAGCAGGAGCGCCGCGACGGGGAGCGCGGCGATGGGGAGCATGAGGCTGCGCCCGAACTTCTGCAGTGGCGCGAGGTTGAGCCTGCGCCGGGTGGTGGTGCCGCCCGAGGCGGCGTCCTGTGTGGTCACGAGGATCGATCCCTTCTGGTGGTGCTCGTTTTCCTGCTGGCGCCGTGGTCGGCGCCGAGGCTCATGTGGACCTGGTAGCGGTCCCCGCGATAGCGCGAGACGACGTGCTCGACCGGACGTCCCGCGGCGCTGGACACGCGGCGGAAGACCAGGAGCGGGGTGTGAACGGGCGCCTCGAGGCGGCGCGCGGTCGAGCCCTCGGCCGCCTCGCCCCACAGCGTCTGCTCGGCCGCGTCGATGACGAGGTCGTAGCGCTGGGAGAACAGGGTGTAGAGCGAGCCGGTGAGGTCCTCGGTGTCGAGGTCGGGCAGGAGCGAGCGGGGATACCAGCCCTGCTCGATCGCCATCGGCTGGCCGTCGGCGAGGCGGACCCGGTCGATCCGCCACGCGGTGCCCGTCGCGCCCAGCCGCAGGGTCGCTGCCACGTCGGACGGCGGGCGCTCCTCGTCCACGAGCATCAGCCGGGTCGACGGCGCCAGCCCGCGGCGGCGCATGTCGTCGGAGAACGACGCGAGGTGCAGACGGCTCTCCACACGGGGACGGGCGACGAAGGTGCCCTTGCCCTGGATCCGGTGGAGCAGGCCGCCCGCGACGAGGCTGTCGACGGCCTTGCGCACCGTGGCGCGCGAGACGTCGTACGTCGCCATGAGGTCGCGCTCGGACGGGATCGCGGTGTCCGGGCCGAGCTCGCGCGTGGCGAGGTCCGCCAGCACGTCGCTGAGCTGCGCGTGCTTGGGGCGGGGGCCCTGGTCGATCCTGCCGGCCACGTGACCTCCTCCTCCCAGTGGGCGCTCGACGTCTGGTCTGGCAATTGGTACGGTCTGGTACGTACCAGTCGCCGAGCATGGCTCTGCCGCCCCGACCTTGTCAAGGACACCCATGGAGACCACCGCGACCACCACTCCCACCGGCGAGACCGGCGGCCCCTCGACGCGCATGGCGTCGGAGATCGCCGAGCAGCCGGCTGCCGCCCGTCGTACGCTCGAGCACCTGCTGCCCGAGCAGCCCCGCCTGCGTGACCTCGCCGGCGACCGCCGCCGGGTGCTGCTGGTGGCGCGCGGGTCCAGCGACAACGCCGCGATCTACGGTCGCTACCTGTTGGAGGTGGCGGCCGGGGTGCCCGCCGCGCTGGCTGCTCCGAGCGTCGCCACCCACTACCGCGCCCGGCTCGACCTCTCCGACACCGTGGTGGTCTCGGTCTCGCAGTCCGGCTCCACCGCCGAGATCGTCGAGACGCAGCGGTGGGCCCGCGAGTGCGGCGCCGCGACGGTCAGCGTGACCAACGTGGCCGACTCCCCGCTGGCCGCGGCGGCCGACGTGGCGCTGGTGACCCAGGCCGGGCCCGAGGTCGCCGTGCCGGCCACGAAGACCTACCTCACCCAGATGGTGGCGCTCGCCGTCCTGGCCGACGCGCTGGCCGGCGAGGGCGCCGACGGCCTCGCCGCAGACCTCGACCGCGTGCCGGACGCCGTTGCCGGGCTCCTCGGCGCGGACGTGTCCGCCGCCTCGGAGGCGCTGGCCGGCTCCGAGCGCGTGGTCGTCTCCGGCCGCGGACTGCTGCTCGGCACCGCGCTGGAGACCGCGCTCAAGATGGAGGAGACGTGCCTGCGCCCGGTGCGCGGCTACTCCTACGCCGACCTGCGCCACGGCCCGATCTCGGTGGTCAGCGAGGGGCTGCTCGCGGTGCTCGTCGGCGCCGCCCACGGCCCGCTGGCCGAGCCGATGGCCGACCTGGTGCGCGACCTGCGGGGGCGCGGCGCGCGGGTCCTCGGCATCGGCGGCACGCCGTCGTTCGCGGACCTCTGCGACCTGCACCTGGCGGGTCCCGACCTGCCCGAGGCCGTGGAGCCCATCGCCTCGATCGTCCCCTCACAGCTGATGATCGAGCAGATGGCCCTGCGGATGGGGCTCGACCCCGACAACCCGCGCGGGCTCAACAAGGTCACCCAGACCGACGTCACCGGCTGACCCGCACCGCTGGTCGAGGAGGTTGCGCGAGCGGCCCACGAGACCAACAGTGGTCACCTCCCCACGAAAGGTTCACAGATGAGCAGCAAGGCAGAGCAGATCCTCGCCGGCCTCGGCGGCGCGGACAACGTCGTCGAGATCGAGGCGTGCATCACCCGCCTCCGCACCGAGGTCAAGGACGGGTCCCTGGTCGACCAGGCCGCCCTCAAGTCGGCCGGTGCCCACGGGGTCATGGCGAGCGGCACGGTCGTCCAGGTCGTCGTCGGGCCCGAGGCGGACAACCTCGCCGACGACATCGAGGACCTGATGTGAGCCAGTCGTCCGTGCAGGTCCTCTCACCCTGCCCCGGGAGGGTCATCGCGATGACCGACGTGCCCGACCCGGTCTTCGCCGAGGAGATGGTCGGCCCCGGCGTCGCCATCGAGCCCGACGCGGGCCGCACCACGGTGGTCGCACCGATCGCCGGCACGGTCGTCAAGGTCCTCCCGCACGCCTTCGTCGTGCTCGGCGACGGCGTGGGGGTGCTCGTCCACCTCGGCATCAACACCGTCCGCCTCGAGGGGGAGGGCTTCGAGGTCCTCGCCTCGCAGGGCGACGAGGTGTCCGCCGGGGACCCGATGATCACCTGGGACCCCTCGAGCCTGCCGGGGTCCGCGGCCGGCCTGGACGTCTCGCCGGTCGTCCCGGTCGTGCTCATGGACGCACCCAAGGGCTCGGTCACGAGCGACGCGGTCGGCGGACCCGTCGCCGCCGGCGACCTGCTCTTCACCACCGCATGACCCGGGTGTCGGCCCTGCTGCTCGACCTCGACGGCACGCTCGTCGACTCCGAGCCGCTGCACCGCCGGGGCTACGAGTCCTTCTTCGCGCACAAGGGGTGGGACGTCCCCGACCTGACGATCTTCACGGGCCGCCGAGCGGCCGACGTCTTCGCCACCGAGCCGGGGCCGTGGGCCGGCCTCGACCCCGAGGCCGTGCTCGCTGAGGTCCTGACGCACGTCCCGGACGAGGCGGCCGGCGCCGTGCCCGGGGCGCGCGAGCTGATCGAGGCGGCGCGCGCAGCCGGCGTGCCCGTCGCCATCGTGACGTCCGCCGGCCCGGCATGGGTCGAGCGCTCCCTCGTCGAGTCGCTGTCCCTCACGCTCGAGAGCGTCGACCTCGTCGTCACGGCGCGCGACGTGGCGGACGGCAAGCCGCACCCGGCGGGCTTCGCGCTGGCGTGCGAGCGGCTGGGCGCGGACCCAGCCGAGGCGCTCGCTGCCGAGGACTCGCCCGCGGGGGTCCGCGCGGCGGTCGCTGCGGGCGTACGACGCGTGCACGGCATCGCCACGACGCACGACCCGCGTGTGCTCACCGAGGCCGGTGCGGCGGAGGTGCACGACGACCTGCGGCCGCTGCTGCCCCTCGTCAGCTGAGGGTCGGCGGTCCGTCGAGGCCGGCCACGACGTCCTCGACGAACGTCGCGAGGCTCCGCGGCGGCCGGCCGGTGACCCGCTCCACCTCACCGGTGACCTCGGCGAACGCGCCCGCGCGGACCCGCTCGTAGGTCATCTCCGTCAGCTCGAGGTCGAAGCCGTCCATGCCGACGACGGCCTCGGCGACGGTCTGCCGGCGATGGGTGACCGGGCGGCCCGCGAGCGGCGACAGGAGCCCGGCGGTCTCCTCCAGGGTGAGCGCCTCCGGCCCGGTCAGCTCGAGGACGCTGCCGCGGTGGTCGCTGTCGAGCAGGGCCACCTCGGCGACCGCGGCGATGTCGCGCGCGTCGATCCAGGCCAGCCGACCGCCCCCGTCGGGGAACGGCAGCTCGGCGTCGCCGGTCACGGCGTCGCGGAAGAAGCGGGGATCCGTGAGGACCTGCATGAACCAGCTCGGCCGCAGGATGGTCCAGCTGCGGGGGCCGGAGCGCACGGCGTCCTCGCACCGCAGGCCCCAGCGGTCGAGCGCGGCGTAGTCCGCGGCGCGCTCCGAGAGCAGGACGACGTGGGCGTCCTCCGGCGCCTGGCCCAGCAGTCCGGCGATGAGCTCGGGGGCGTCGGGCCGGTCGGGCCGGACGACGAAGACGGCGTCCACGTCGCCGATGGCGCTGCCCCAGGTCGTCGGCTCGTCCCAGGAGATGGCGGTGGGCACGACGCCGGGGAGGTCGACGGTCGCCGGGTCCCTGCTCCCGCCGAGCACCTCGACACCCGGCCGCGCGACCAGCAGGCGGGCCAGCGGGTCGCCGGTCTTGGCCCGGGCTCCGGTCACGAGGATCCTGCGCTGCGGCTCCATGACGACCGAGGCTAGTCAGCCGGGCAAGACCGGACCGCTCGCACCCGTCGAGGCCTGCCGGGTGTCGGTCCGCGCCGCCAGACTGTCGCCATGCGATCTCGGGAGCGCGACGGACGGGTGGGCGCGGGCGTGGCCCAGGAGCCGCGCCGGTTCTACGACGGGGGCACCCTGCCGTCCGAGGACGGGCCCGGTGAGCCGCCGGATCCGGGGTCGGACCCCCGCATCGTGCTGGAGCGGCACGCCGAGGAGGACGTCGAGCTGTTCGAGCTCGAGCGGCGCATCGCCTACCGCGACCGCCACCTCGGCGAGCTGCTCGTGCCCGCCGACGCCCACTTCCGCACCGACCTCACCTCGGTGCCGGCGCTGTTCACCTGGCTGGTGCCCAAGACCGGCGCGCACCTGCCGGCGGCCCTGCTCCACGACGCGCTGGTGGCCGGCCGCGACGACCCGACGTCGTACGTGTCCACCGAGGGGCACGTCGTCGACCGGGTCGCGGCCGACCGGGTCTTCCGCGACGCGATGGCCGACACCGGCACCGGGGTGATCCGGCGCTGGATCGTCTGGACGGCCGTCACCGTGGCGACGGTCTTCGTGGGACGGGCCGTGCCGTGGTCGCGGGCCAAGCACTGGTCCTACCGGGTGGCGGCCGGCACCACGATCGCGACGGTCATCTACCTCGGCTACAGCGCGACCGGCGACCTCGTCGACCGGTCGTGGCCCGGGGCGGTGGACGTGCCGTGGATGGGGGAGCGCACCTGGTGGGTGGAGGCGCTCGGCGGGCTGTCCGGCGCCATCGTGCTCCCGCTCGCCCTCAGCCTGCTGTGGGGGCGGCTGCGGATGGCCGGTGCGATCGCGGGCGTCATGCTCGCGGTCCTGCTCCACGTCACCCTCGGCCTCGCGGCCATCGGCGCGACCTACCTCGCGCTCGAGCGGCTGGCCCGGCGCTCACCCGTCCTCGGCTGGACCCTCGCCGCCACCGTGGTCGTCGCCGCCATCACCACCTTCGGCCTGGTGACGTTGAGCTGAGGAAGCGCCCGAGCGGAGCGAGGGCCATCAACGCAGCGAGTACGTCGCGAGCGAGACCCCGACGTAGTGCGCGGCGAAGGCCAGCACCGTGAAGGAGTGGAACACCTCGTGGAACCCGAACCACCGGGGCGAGGGGTTGGGCCGCTTGAGGCCGTAGACCAGGCCGCCGACCGTGTAGAGGATGCCACCCGCCGCGACGAGCACGAGCGACGCGATGGCGATGTCCGAGCTGAACTTGTCGGCCCCCTGCATGAACTGGGGAATGAAGAAGACCGCCGCCCAGCCGAGCGCGATGTACATCGGCGTGTAGAGCCAACGAGGCGCGTCGGTCCAGAACACCCGGAAGAGCACCCCACCGATGGCCGCGGCCCAGACGGTGACGAGCAGCGTCGTGCGGGCGGAGCCGTGCAGGAAGAGCAGGGCGTACGGCGTGTAGGTGCCGGCGATGAGCACGAAGATGTTGGCGTGGTCGAAGCGGCGCAGGAACGCCCACGTGCGCGGCGACCAGGTGCCGCGGTGGTAGATCGCCGACACGGTGAAGACGAGGAGCGCGGACAGCGCGAAGGCCGCCGAGCCGATGCGGGTGGAGGCGGTGGGGGAGAGGGCCACGAGGACGATGCCGGCGGCGAGCGCGAGCGGTGCGGTGGCGGCGTGCAGCCAGCCCCGGAGCTTCGGCTTCACCTCGGCCATCTTGTCGGACACGACCTCGCCGGCACGCTCGACGGCGTGCTCGACGCGCTCGCGCTGCGTCATGAGGTCGTCTCCATGACTAGAAAGTACCCAAACCGGCACAAGGCACGCTGGTCTTCCCGCGAGGACTCGGTCACATCGCGGTTATCCTCGGACCGTGGTCAACGTGAAGGACGCCGTACGACGGGTGCTCTACCCGGCCTACGAGTCCCGGGTGGTGAAGTTCCTGCCCCACGACCAGATCCCGAAGCACGTGGGGGTCATGCTCGACGGCAACCGTCGGTGGGCGAAGGCCGTGGGCCTCAACACCGCCGAGGGCTACCAGGCCGGCGCCGACAACATCCGTCCGCTCCTCGGCTGGTGCGAGGAGGTGGGGGTCGAGGTCGTGACGCTGTGGCTGCTCTCGAGCGACAACCTCACCAATCGGCCGGCCGAGCAGATGACCGGCCTGCTGAAGATCATCGAGGGCGCCGTCGAGTCGCTGGCCGAGGCTGGGCGCTGGCGGATCCATCCCGTAGGAGCGCTCGACCTGCTGCCCACCGAGACCGCCGAGCGCCTCAAGGCGGCCGAGGAGGCGACCCGGCACATCGACGGGATCCTGGTCAACGTGGCCGTCGGCTACGGCGGGCGGCGCGAGATCGCCGACGCGGTCCGCGCCCTGCTCGCCGACCACGCCTCGCGCGGCACCTCGCTGGAGGAGCTGGCCGACATCATCGACGTCGAGCACATCGCCGACCACCTCTACACCAAGGGCCAGCCCGACCCCGACCTGGTGATCCGCACGTCGGGGGAGCAGCGCCTCGGCGGCTTCCTGCTGTGGCAGTCGGCCAACTCGGAGTTCTACTTCTGCGAGGCCCTCTGGCCCGACTTCAGGCGGGTCGACTTCCTCCGGGCGATTCGTGCGTACGCCGCCCGCGAGCGCCGCTTCGGCGGCTGAGCCGGCCCCCCGGCAGACGTCATCTCCTCGTCACCTCGCGTTCGGGCGTGTCGCCCCGGATCGGGTGGGCGCCGGGCGTACTTTCGCGACATCGGCAGGTGGGGAAGCCTGCTGAACCGGGAGGCAGTCCTTGAGCACTCAGATGGGAGCTCTCCGGTCCGTTGAATGACATCGGGCCGGGCGAGGAGTGCGCGCGCCGACCCGCAGCAAGGGGTTAGTCGTGGCCAGCAAGACCTCATCGCCCAGCTCCACCCGCCCGTCCACCGCATTCTCCGAGGGCCGCAGGACCTACGTCCTCGACACCAGCGTCCTGCTCGCCGATCCCGGTGCGCTCACCCGCTTCGCCGAGCACGAGGTCGTGCTGCCGGTCGTCGTCATCACCGAGCTGGAGGGGAAGCGGCACCACCCCGAGCTCGGCTACTTCGCCCGCTCCGCCCTGCGGGCCCTCGACGACCTCCGAGTCGTGCACGGCCGCCTCGACAAGCCGGTGGGGATCGGCTCCGAGGGAGGCACCCTGCGTGTCGAGCTCAACCACACCGACCCGCAGGCGCTGCCGTCCGGCTTCCGGCTCGGCGACAACGACACGCGGATCCTCGCCGTGGCGCGCAACCTCGCCGACGAGGGCCACGAGGTGACCCTGGTCTCGAAGGACCTGCCGCTGCGGATCAAGGCCTCCGCGGTCGGCCTCGACGCGCAGGAGTACCGCGCCGAGGCGATCAGCGACTCCGGCTACACCGGCATGACCGAGCTCGAGGTGCCCGCCGCCGACCTCGACGAGCTCTACGAGGACGGCGTCATCGACCTCGCCGAGGCCCGCGACCTGCCCTGCCACAACGGCCTGGTCCTGCTCTCGGATCGCGGCACGGCCCTCGGCCGGGTCGGTGCGGACAAGCGCGTGCACCTCGTGCGCGGCGACCGCGACGCGTTCGGCGTCCACGGCCGGTCCGCCGAGCAACGCGTCGCCCTCGAGATGCTGCTCGACCCGGAGGTCGGCATCGTGTCCCTCGGCGGACGCGCCGGCACGGGCAAGTCGGCGATGGCGCTCTGCGCCGGGCTCGAGGCCGTGCTGGAGCGCCGCCAGCACAAGAAGGTCGTCGTCTTCCGCCCGCTCTTCGCCGTCGGCGGCCAGGAGCTGGGCTACCTGCCGGGGTCGGAGAGCGAGAAGATGTCGCCCTGGGCGCAGGCCGTCTTCGACACCCTCGGGGCGCTCACGGGCAAGGACGTGATCGACGAGGTGATGGACCGCGGCATGCTCGAGGTGCTCCCGCTGACCCACATCCGGGGCCGGTCGCTGCACGACGCGTTCGTGATCGTCGACGAGGCGCAGTCGCTGGAGCGCAACGTGCTCCTGACGGTGCTGTCCCGCATCGGCGCCAACTCCAAGGTCGTGCTGACCCACGACGTCGCCCAGCGCGACAACCTGCGGGTCGGCCGGCACGACGGCATCGTCGCCGTCGTGGAGAAGCTCAAGGGCCACCCGCTGTTCGCGCACGTCACGCTGACCCGCTCGGAGCGCTCACCGATCGCGGCGCTGGTGACCGAGATGCTGGAGGACGTCACGCTCTGAGGCCGTCCTGACGGATCGCGCGACCCCGTGTGTCGCAGGTGACAGCACGCCGCCTGCGACACACGGGGTCTGTGCGTCCGCTGGGACGGATGTGACGCAAGGGGCACGATGAATTGTGCAGTTCGGTTTGCACGGTCACCAGCGCTCCTGCATGGTGGCTCGTGACCGTTCCGTGACATCGGTCGCCGGCAGGGCCTGGAGCACCCCCGCACCGCCCGTCCTGCTGCGCGAGTCGGCCCGGTCGCCGCACGTCAGAGCGTGAGCGACGTGCACACCCCTGCCCTCGACCCCCCGTGAGCCCCTGTGTCGAAGCCTGACAAGTACGTCCCGAAGCACCGCGCCCCCGGCAAGCACAAGGCCACGCGCGCGCCTGGTCGCGCCCTTCGCACCGGGGTGGCGCTGACCGGCCTCGCCGCCGTCGCGACGGGCGTGAGCGTCGCCGGCGGCGTGCTGGCCGGCGACACCGGCACGCTGGCGCCGGCCGCCGCCGACGTGGCCACCGAATCCAGCGCGACGTCCACCGCCACGCCGCAGACCGCTCCGACGGACGCCGCGGCCGGTGCGGCCGAGGCCCAGGCGCCGTCCTCGTCCGACGCCGCGGCGGCCCTCGAGCAGCGCTCGCAGCGCGGCACCGCCTCCCGCTCGGCCCGCCGGACGGACGCCACGAAGGCCACCGCGCTGGAGATGTCGGCCGGGTCGGCCGTGACCCGGTCGCAGAGGCTGTCCGCGGGCGACCCGCGCGACATCGCCCGGGCGCTGCTGCCGGCCTACGGCTTCTCGGCCGACCAGTTCTCCTGCCTCGACCAGCTCTACGTCAGCGAGTCCGACTGGCGCGTCGACGCGGACAACCCCACCTCGTCGGCGTACGGCATCCCGCAGGCGCTGACCCAGCTGCACGAGCTCCCCGCCGACTACATGACCTCCGCCGAGTCGCAGATCCGCTGGGGCCTGGAGTACATCCAGGACACCTACGGCACCCCCTGCAGCGCGTGGAGCTTCAAGCAGGCCAACAACTGGTACTGAGCCGCCTCCCGGCCCGGCTCCCAGCGTCCGTGGCGAGGCGTACCGTCTCGTCCTGACCCGCACGAGCCTGCCCGAGGACGCCCCCCATGCCCGAGCCCGACGCGCCTCGCGACGCGCTGTGGCTCGGTGTCGCGCTCGCCTGCGTCGTGTCCTCGCCGGCCGCCGCCTACGCCGCCCAGAAGTCCGACGGGTGGACCGAGGCGCTGCTCTTCGCGCTCCAGCTCGTCGTGACCGGCATGGCGTTCCTCATCCCGCAGGGACTCGCCATCGCGGCCAAGCGCCGTGAGCGCTCCTCCGAGCAGCGCGAGCTCGACGCACGCACCGACACCCGGGCCACGATCAACGACGCCCTCGACCCGGTGCTCCGCATCCTCGGCGAGATCTCGGCCGAGCGGAGCAAGCCCGCGCGCGAGCAGCTCATCGCCCAGGCGATCCCGTTCGTGCTCACCGCCGCCTCCAACCTCATCGGGTCGGAGCGCTCGCGCGCCTGCTGGTTCGAGCTCACCGACGGCGACCCGCCCAGCCTCGTCCCCCGCCTCGCGGCGGGTCGCTCCGGGTCGCCCACCACCACCTTCACGCCCGGTGACCCCGCCGGTGAGGCGGCGATCGCGATGGTGCTGCGGGGGGAGAACCTCCTGTGCCCCGACATCGACACGGACCCGCCACCCGGCTGGGACACCACCAAGCCGCGCGACTACAAGACCTTCATCTCGATCTCGGTCGCGACCGCCGACACCGCCTACGGGATGCTCACCCTCGACGCGCTCGAGGCAGGCGCGCTGACCAACGACGACCTGCACATGCTGGGGCTCATGGCGTCGGCGCTGGCCGCCGCACTCGCCCAGCGGACCTGACCGCTGAGCGCGTGCGGCGGACGTGTCGGAGCCGTTGTCTAGTGTGTCGCTGGAACCGTGTGGCACAGTGGAAGCAGGCTCACGGAGGTCCGTCGAAGGAGGACGCGTCATGGCGCAGAAGCTGGTCAAGCCCCGTCGCGACGACCGCATCTCCCGTGCCCTGGCCGACCCCAAGACCTACTTCGCGCAGGCCCGCGAGCGGGCGCGCAGGGAGGTCGTCGCCGAGATGGCCCAGGAGCGCGGCCGGCCCACCGACCGCCGCCGCCTCGCCTGAGCAGCCGGTTCTCGCGCCGGTTCCCGCGCCCGGTCCTCAGGGACGGGCCGGCACCTCGATCGACATCACGCAGTTCTTGAGCCCCTTGGGCCGCACGTAGGTGAAGCCGAGCCGCTCGTAGAGGCGCCGGGTGCCGTTGTAGAGGAACGACGAGGACATCTTCTTGGTCTGCTCGGTGAGGTCGTGGGGGTAGGACTCGACCACGCCGCCACCCCTGGCCGCGATGTGGTCGAGGGCGCCGCGGATCGCGAGCTCGGTGACGCCGCGCCGGCGGTGGCGCCGGTCGACGAAGACGCAGGTGATGCGGTAGTCGGGGTCGCCGGTCTTCTCCGCGTCGTACTGCTTGAGGTGGTGCAGCGTGGGCAGCTCGGCGGGCGTGCCGTACTCCGCCCAGGCGACCGCCTCGTCGCCGTCCATCACCAGTGCCGCGTGGGCCGCGCCGGCCTCGACGTAGCGCCGCTTGAGGGCGCGGTTGGCCTCCGCGCCCTGGCCGCGCTCCTCGCTGTCGGGATGGAACCAGATGCACCAGCAGCCGCCGAAGATCCCGTTGTGGCGCAGCACGAGGTCGTCGAACGCCGGCCAGGTCTCGGCCGTCAGCTCCGCGATCGTGTACGCCCCCTGGTCCGCCCCGTCGTCAGCCATGCCGCCACGCTAGACCCGGAAGCGGACGATCGGGATCCGGTTCAGTCGCCCGTCATCGAGTCCACGTCGAGCGCCGCGTCGAGCTGCTCCTCGGTGAGGTCGCCCCGCTCGACGTAGCCCATCGCGATGACCGTCTCGCGGATCGTCGCGCCCTCGGCCAGCGCCCGCTTGGCGATCTTCGCCGCCTCCTCGTAGCCGACGTGGGCGTTGAGCGGCGTGACGACCGACGGCGAGGACTCGGCGTAGCGCCGCATCCGCTCCGCGTCGGCGGTGATGCCGTCGACGCAGCGCTCGGCGAGCAGCACGGTCGAGGTGGACAGCACGTGGATCGACTCCAGCAAGGCGTGGGCCATCACGGGCATCATCACGTTGAGCTCGAAGCTCCCCGAGGCGCCCGCCCACGCGACCGTCGCGTCGTTGCCGACGACCCGGGCGCAGACCATGAGCGTCGCCTCGGGCAGCACCGGGTTCACCTTGCCCGGCATGATGCTGGAGCCCGGCTGCAGGTCGGGGAGGTGGATCTCGGCCAGGCCGGTGGTGGGGCCGGACGACATCCAGCGCAGGTCGTTGCAGATCTTGGTGAGGCCGACCGCGACGGTGCGCAGCACCCCGGACAGCTCGACGAGGGAGTCGCGGGTGCCCTGGGCCTCGAAGTGGTCGCGGGTCTCGGTGAAGGGCTGGCCGGTGCGCTCGGCGAGCGCAGTGATGGCGCGCTCGGCGAACTCGGCCGGGGTGTTGATGCCGGTGCCGACCGCGGTGCCGCCGAGCGGCAGCTCGCGGACGCGGGGGAGCACCGCCTCGAGCCGCTCGACGCCGAGCCGCAGCGTGGCGGCGTACGCCCCCATCTCCTGGCCGAGCGTCACGGGGGTGGCGTCCATCAGGTGGGTCCGCCCGGCCTTGACGTGGTCTGCGAACTCGACGGCCTTGGCCTCGAACGACGTCGCGAGCCGGTCGAGGGCCGGGACGAGGTCGTCGACCACGGCGAGCGTCGCGGCGACGTGGATGCTGGTCGGGAAGGTGTCGTTGCTGCTCTGCGACGCGTTGACGTGGTCGTTGGGGTGCACCTCGACACCGGCGCGGGCCGCGAGCGTGGCGATCACCTCGTTGGCGTTCATGTTGGAGCTGGTGCCGGAACCCGTCTGGAAGACGTCGAGCGGGAACTCGCCGTCGTGGTCGCCGGCGACGATCGCGTCGGCAGCGGCGACGACGGCGCGCGCCTGCTCGTCGCTGATCACGCCCAGGGCGGCGTTGGCCGTCGCGGCCGCCGCCTTGACGTGCGCCAATGCCTGGACGTGGCGGGGCTGGAGCGTGAGGCCGCTGATCGGGAAGTTCTCGACCGCGCGCTGCGTCTGCGCCCGCCAGAGTGCGTCGCGAGGCACCTCGACCTCGCCCATGGAGTCGTGCTCGATGCGTGTCTCGCTCATGGGTCGACGGTATCCCTTGACACATTGGTAACCAACACGTTACCAATATCGCATGGATCCGTTCGCCGCTCTCGCCGACCCGGTGCGGCGAGGCCTGGTCGCCCGGCTGGCCCGCGGACCGGCCCGCGTGGTCGACCTCGCCGCCGACCACGACGTGAGCCGTCCCGCCGTCAGCCGGCACCTGCGCCTGCTGGCCGACGCGGGGCTGGTGAGCGCCGAGGACCGGGGCCGCGAGCGGCACTACCGGTTCGAGGCGGCCGGGCTGGGCGTGGTCCGCGACTGGCTGGACGGCCTCGAGCCGGACGCCCCCTCGTCGGACGTGAGGTTCGCCGAGTCCGTCCTCGACGGCCTCGACCTCGAGGTCCGGCGCACCACGCGCGAGCGCGCCGCCGACCGACCCGACCACGCTGAGGAGACAGCATGAGCACCGGCACCACCGCACCCCACCCCACCGGACGCCGCGAGGAGCGCGACGGCGAGACGTTCCTCGTCTTCGAGCGGACCTTCCGGGCACCGATCGACGACGTGTGGGCGGCCGTGACCGAGTCCGACCGGCTCGCCCGCTGGATCGGGGTGTGGGCGGGCGACCCCGCCGCGGGGTCGGTCGCCTTCCGGATGACGGCGGAGGGCGACGACGTCCCCGAGGAGACCATCTGGGTCGACGAGTGCGTGCCGCCGCGCCGCCTGGTCATGCGCTCGGCGCAGCCCGACGACGCCGCTCGGCTGTGGGTCTGGCAGGTGGACCTCGCCGAGGCCGACGGTGTCACCACCCTCACCTTCGCCCAGGGCGTCACCGACACGGTGCTCGCCGAGAGCGTGGGGCCCGGCTGGGACTACTACCTCGACCGCCTCGTGGCGGCCGAGACGGGCGCCGACCTCACGGCCATCGACTTCGACGACTACTACCCGGCCTTCCAGGCGCACTACCGCGCGGCGCTCGCCTGAGCGCATCGCGCTGCTCGCGACCGCCTCACGACTCCCCGCCGCACGACTCCCCGCCGGTCGTCGGCGTTTGCGGGCTCGGCCTCGCCCGGCGAGGTGGAAGCATGACGCCATGCGATCACTGCGTCTCGGGGTCGGTGCCGGACTGGCCGCCGTGCTCGTCGGGGTCGGCTCCGCCTGCTCGGCGCTCGGCGGCGACGACACCGACCCGGCCGGCGACCTCGCCGACGACCTCGCGGCCGCCCTGTCGGACCACTCGCTCGGCGACGTCCCGCTGACGGACGAGGCCGACCGGGCGGCGTACGCCGAGCTGGTCGCGCCCCTCGACGAGGTGCCCGTCGAGGTCGAGGTCGTCCGCGTCGAGGAGCCGGAGGACGACGCGACCTCGGCGACCGCGACCCTGGGGTGGCGGTGGCAGGTCACGGAGGACGCGACCTGGGACTACGAGTCGAGCGTCGCCCTGGTCGAGGCCGACCCGGGATGGCGGGTCGACTGGACGCCGGAGGCGCTGGCACCGGACCTCGCCGAGGGCGACACCCTCGGCCTGCGGACGGTCACCGCGCAGCGCGGTGACATCACCGGAGCGGACGGTGCCGTGCTGGTGGCCGAGCGGCCGGTCCTGCGCTACGGCCTCGACAAGACCAAGGTCGAGGGGCCGCAGGTCGCCCGCAGCGCCCGGCGCATCGCCCGGGTCCTCGACGTGGACGAGGCGGCGTACGTCGAGCGCGCGGAGGCGATGGGCGCCGAGGCCTTCGTCGAGGCGATCGTGCTGCGCGAGGACGACGCCCTCGACGTGCTGCCCGCCTTCCGCGAGATCCCGGGCGCGCTCGCGGTGCGCGACACACTGCCGCTCGCGCCGACCCGGGAGTTCGCCGCCGCGCTGCTCGGACGCGTCGGCCCCGCCACCGCCGAGCTCGTCGAGGAGTCCGGGGGCAGCATCGCGGCCGGCGACGAGGTGGGGCTGTCCGGGCTGCAGCTGCGCTACGACGAGCAGCTGCGCGGCAGCTCCGGCACGGCCGTCGTCGCGCGCGACGCCGAGGACGAGCTGCGCACGCTCTTCGAGGTCCCCGCGACCGACGGCACGGACCTCGCCACGACGCTCGACCCCGACCTGCAGCAGCGCGCCGAGGCGGCGCTCGCCACGCTGGGCGAGTCCGCCCCGGCCGCCGCGCTGGTGGCCGTCCGGCCCTCCGACGGTGCCGTGCTCGCCACCGCCAACGGCGTCGGGACGGCCGGTGCCGACCTCGCCTCCACGGGCCAGTACGCGCCCGGCTCGACCTTCAAGGTCGTCTCCTCGCTGGCCCTGGTGCGCAGCGGGCTGTCCGTCGACGACGTCGTGTCGTGCCCCGCCACGACCGTGGTGGACGGCCGCTCCTTCAAGAACTACGACGACTACCCGGCGTCGGCGCTCGGCGACATCCCGTTCGTCCAGGCGATCGCCCAGTCGTGCAACACGGCGCTCATCGGCAACGCCGACCGGCTCGCCCCCGGCGACCTCGCCGCCGCGGCGCAGGCGCTCGGGCTCGGCACCGACCACGACCTCGGCTTCCCGGTCTACTTCGGGCAGGTGCCACCGCCCGAGACCGAGACCGGGGCCGCCGCCGACATGATCGGCCAGGGCACCGTGCTGGCCAGCCCGTTCGCGATGGCCACGGTCGCGGCGTCGGTCTCCGCCGGTCGGGCGGTGCTGCCGGTGCTCCTCCCGGACCACCAGGTGCAGCAGACGCCCCCCGAGGTGCCGCTGACACCGGTGGAGGCCGGCACCCTCCGCGGCCTGATGCGGGCCGTGGTGACCACGGGGTCGGGGCGGTTCCTGCTCGACGTGCCGGGTGAGGTCGGCGCCAAGACCGGCACGGCCGAGTACGGCCAGCCCGATGCGTCCGGGAGCCTCCCGACGCATGCCTGGATGATCGCCACCCGCGGCGACCTCGCCGTGGCGGTCTTCGTCGAGACCGGCGTCTCCGGCTCGCAGACCGCCGGCCCGGTACTGGAGGCGTTCCTGCGCTGAGGGTTCCCGCGGTCAGCGGCGGGCGAGGTAGAGGAAGTACTCCTCCGGCCGGTCCTGCAGCAGCACGTCGTGGGCCTGCTCCTCGGCCTCGCCGAACACCTCGCGCAGCGCGGTGAGCAGGCCGGGTGCGGCGCTGCCCGACCACACGACGAGGACGCCGCCGGGGCTGAGCACGTCGTGGCACCGGCGGAGGAACGGGGCCTCGTAGACCGCCTCGTTGGCCTCGTGGACGAGGTAGCCGGGGCCGTTGTCGACGTCGAGCAGCACGAGGTCGTACGTCGACCGCGCCTCCGCGATGGCCATCGCGATGTCGGCGTTGACCACGGTGGCGCGCGTGTCGGCGAGCACCGCCGGTCCGTGCGGGACGGTGCCGTCGCGCATCCAGCGGATGAGCGGCTCCTCGATCTCCACGACGACGGCGCGCTCGACGCGCGGGTCGGCCAGGACCCGCTGCAGGGTGAACCCGAGGCCGAGCCCGCCGATGAGGACGGCAGCCGGCTCCTCGACCAGGTCGAGGGCCTGCGCGGCGAGCTCGATCTCGCTGGTCGTCTCCAGCGTGTCCATGACGAACACCCCGTTGACCCGCAGCTCCACCACGTCCGCCGCCGTGTCCGACGTACGCCGCCGCAGCACGACCTCCCCGCGCTCGGACTCCGCCCGTGCGATCTCCACGCTGTCCACGGCCCCATCCTGCCGGGTGCCCGGCCCGAAAACTGTGCAGAAGTAGTGCGCCGGACGGTCCGGGCGTTGTTACGTTGGAACCGTGTACACCGTCGGGCGGGCCGCAGAGCTCACCGGCGTGCCCAGCGGGACCCTCCGCAAGTGGGAGCAGCGCTACGGCGTGGTCGTCCCGCAGCGCTCCTCGGGCAACTACCGGCTCTACGACGACGAGGCCGTGCGCCGGCTCAGCGTGATGCGCAGCCTGGTGGACGCCGGCTGGTCGGCGCAGGAGGCGGCGCGGCACGTCGCGACGGACGTGGCGGCCGCGGAGGCGGTGCTCCCGCGCCCGGCCGAGCCGCCGTTCGAGGAGCGCCACCACACGCTCGTGCAGTGCGCGCAGGACTTCGACGTGCCCGGGCTCGAGCGGCTCCTGTCGGACGGCTTCGCCGACGCCGACCTCGTCTCGGTGGTCGACGACTGGCTGCTGCCGTCGATGGTGCACCTCGGCAGGGCATGGCAGCGCGGTGAGGTGACCGTTGCCGGCGAGCACTTCGTCACCGCGTCGGTGCACCGCCGGCTCGCCCAGGCCTTCCAGTCGATCCCGTCGGCGCCGACCGGCGGTCCGCGCGTCGTCGTCGGCCTCGCCCGCGGCTCCCGCCACGAGGTCGGCATCCTGTCCTTCGCCCTGGTCCTGCGGTCCCGCGGCGTCGCGGTGACCTACCTCGGCGGCGACCTCCCGCTCGAGGCGTGGGTGAGCGCCGTACGACTCGTCGCACCCGCCGCGGTCGTCCTCGCCGCACCGACGCTCGAGGACCTGCCCGCCGTCCGGGAGGTCGTCGAGGCGGTGCGGCCGATGGCCGCGGTGCTCCTCGGCGGCGCGCACCAGGCAGAGGTCGACGGGGCCGAGCGGCTGGGCCACCTCGCCGGCGCCGCCGCCGCCTCCCTCGCCACGCGTCTGGGTGCCGTGAGCTAGCCCCTGCTCGTCCCGCCTCCGGGACGTGTGGCGATGTGGTCGCCAGGGCGACCGGATCGTCACACGTCGTTGACGAGCGCCTCTCCACAGGTGCAGGACAGGGGCTGTTGTGGGCCCCCAGTGCGGCTGGAGCCTGAGGGCATGGTCGACGCCATCGGACCACTCGACGCCCGAGCGAGAGGTGCCCGCCTCCTGTCGCGGGCCCTCCATCGCGCCGACGACCAGGGCGGCGTGCTCGGCCTCGCGCAGCTGCACGAGCTCGGGCTGACGCGCTCGCAGGTCCGGGCGCAGGTCGGGGCGAGGCGGTGGCAGCGGGTCCACACGCAGGTGGTCGCCACTCACACCGGTCCCCTCACCGAGGAGGGGACGTGGTGGGCGGCGGTGCTCGAGGGCGGGCCGCAGGCCTACCTCGACGGTGCGTCCGCGCTCACGGCCGGCGGGATGACCGGCTTCGACTGCGACACCGTCCGCGTCAGCGTGCCGCCGACCGCGAGGTCCAGGAAGGCGCCCGGCCTGCTCGTACGCCGTACGCGTCGCCACGACCCGCGCACAGTCGTGTCCTCCGGCGTGCCGCGCGCACGTCCGGAGGTCGCTGCCGTCCACGCGGCCCTGTGGGCAGCCTCGGACAAGCAGGCCGCGCTCCTGTTGACCATGCCGGTCCAGCAGCGACTCACGACGGCCGACCGGATCGGTCGGGCCCTCCTCGACGTCCGACGCCACGCGCGCCGCAGGTTCCTGCAGGCCGTCGTGCTGGACCTGCTCGACGGCGTGCGGTCGATCAGCGAGGCGGAGTTCGCGGCGGAGTGTCGCCGGCGTGGTTTGCCGAGGCCCGCCCGACAGGTCCTCCGCAGGGGGAGGGACGGGCGCTACTACCTCGACGTCTGCTGGGAGGAGTGGGGAGTGGTCGTGGAGATCGACGGGATCCACCACCTGTGGGCACCGCAGGTGGTCGCCGACGCGCTCCGCCAGAACGAGGTGACGCTCACCTCCGACGTCGTCCTGCGCCTGCCACTGCTCGGGTTGCGGGTCGCGCCGGACGAATTCTTCGCGCAGGTCGAGCGGGCGCTGCGCCAGCGCGGCTGGTCCGGAGCCGGGACGTGTGGCGATGTGGTCGCCAGGGCGACCGGATCGTCACACGTCAGGACGGCTGCTCCGCCGAGCGCACCCGGATCCCCGCCCCGGTCAGCGAGCTGAGCGGGACGGTGACGGCGCCGGAGGGGTCGGTGAAGAAGTCGTTGCCCTTGTCGTCGACGACGATGAAGGCGGGGAAGTCCTCGACCTCGATCCTCCACACCGCCTCCATGCCGAGCTCCTCGTACTCCAGCACCGACACCGACCGGATGCAGTCCTGCGCCAGGCGGGCGGCCGGGCCGCCGATGGAGCCGAGGTAGAAGCCGCCGTGGGAGGCGCACGCCTGGGTGACCTGCTGGGAGCGGTTGCCCTTGGCGAGCATGACCATCGACCCGCCGGCGGCCTGGAACTGCTCGACGTACGAGTCCATCCGGCCGGCCGTCGTCGGGCCGAAGGAGCCGGACGGCATGCCCTCGGGCGTCTTGGCAGGCCCGGCGTAGTAGACCGGGTGGTCGCGCAGGTAGGACGGCATCTCCTCACCCGCGTCGAGGCGCTCCTTGATCTTGGCGTGCGCGATGTCGCGGGCCACGACGAGCGGGCCGGTGAGGGACAGCCGCGTCTTCACCGGGTGGCGGGAGAGCTCGGCCAGGATGTCGGGCATCGGCTGGTTGAGGTCGACCTGCACGACCTCGCCCGCGGAGATGTCGTCGGAGACGCCGGCGTCGGGCATGTACTGCGCGGGGTCGGTCTCGAGCTGCTCGAGGAACACGCCCTCCGGCGTGATCTTGCCGAGCGCCTGCCGGTCGGCCGAGCAGGAGACGGCGATCGCCACCGGGCACGAGGCACCGTGGCGGGGGAGCCGGACGACGCGGACGTCGTGGCAGAAGTACTTCCCGCCGAACTGCGCGCCGATCCCGAAGGACTGCGTCAGCTCGAAGACCTGCTCCTCCAGCTCGACGTCACGGATGCCGTGGGCGGCCATCGAGCCCTCGGTCGGCAGGTCGTCGAGGTAGTGCGCCGAGGCGTACTTGGCGGTCTTCAGCGCGAACTCCGCGCTCGTGCCGCCGATGACGACGGCGAGGTGGTACGGCGGGCACGCGGCGGTGCCGAGCGAGCGGATCTTCTCGTCGAGGAACTCCATCAGCCGCGTGGGGTTGAGGACGGCCTTGGTCTCCTGGAAGAGGAACGACTTGTTGGCCGACCCGCCGCCCTTGGCCATGAAGAGGAACTTGTACTCCGGGACGTCCTTGGCGGGCGTGGAGTAGAGCTCGATCTGTGCCGGCAGGTTGGTGCCGGTGTTCTTCTCCTCGAACGTCGTCAGCGGCGCGAGCTGGGAGTAGCGGAGGTTGAGCCGGGTGTAGGCGTCGTAGACGCCGCGGCTGATGGCCTCGCCGTCGTCGGCGCCGGTGAGCACGCCCTCGGACTTCTTGCCCATCACGATCGCGGTGCCGGTGTCCTGGCACATCGGCAGCACGCCGCCGGCGGAGATGTTGACGTTCTTGAGCAGGTCGAGCGCGACGAAGCGGTCGTTGCCGGAGGCCTCCGGGTCGTCGATGATCCGGCGCAGCTGCGCGAGGTGGCCGGGCCGGAGGTAGTGGCTGATGTCGTGCATCGCCTCCTCGGTGAGCCGGCGGATCGCCTCGGGCTCGACGGTGAGGAAGGTGCGGCCCCCGACCTCGACGGTCGAGACGCCCTCGGTGGTGACGAGGCGGTAGGGGGTCTCCTCCGCGCCGTTGGAACCGGCGGTGGGAAGAGGGTCGGAGTAGTGGAACTCGGCGGCGCTCACGGCCGCAGATGCTACTCCGGGCCGGCGTCCTCGCCCGCGTCGCCCTCACGCCCGCGCCGCTCCTGCTCGCGTGCCTTGCGGCGCTGCTCCTCGGCACGCTCGCGGACCTTCTTGAGGAACTCCTCGTCGGCGCCGGGGTCGGTGGCCGCGAACCGGCCGGGGCGGTCGTACTCCGGGAACGCGGTGGCGCTGCGCTCGTGGGGACCGGGCCGCCGCGCCGCGCGCACCGGGCGGCCGGCCGCCAGCCAGGCGACCGAGCCGACGAAGGGGAAGAACAGGATGAGCACGATCCACCACACCTTCGACAGGTGGCGCACCTCGTCGTCGCGGCTCGAGATGGCCTCGACGAGGCAGTAGATGCCCAGCACGATCGGCACCAGGAAGAGGACGATGCGCATCAGACGGACCCCCGCAGGTCGGCCCTGCCGGGGCCCCGGACGACCGGGGACGACCGGCGCGGCGGCAGCGTAGCGCGAGGCGCGGGCCGTGCGCGGGCAGTTGCGGCGCGCACCCGGGATTCATCGGCAGGACGCGGGACGTCCATGCGGGAGTAGCCTCCGATCCGACGGGACCGACGAGGCTCCGCCCGGCACACCCCGCCGATCTCGGACAAGCTCTCCTGGAGGTCCACGTGAACACCCGCAAGACGCTCGTATCCCTCGCCGCGATGGCCACGCTCGCCGCGGCCGCCGGCTGCGCCGCCCCCGAGAAGGAGGCGGACACCACCACCGAGAGCGGCGTCGACGCCGCCGCCGCGACCTCCGCCGAGGACTTCGGCGGCCTGGAGGAGCTCGTCACGGCCGCGCAGGAGGAGGGCGAGCTCAACGTCATCGCCCTGCCGCCCGACTGGGCCAACTACGGCGAGGTGATCTCCACCTTCGAGGAGAAGTACGACATCGAGGTCAACTCCGACCAGCCCGACGCCGCCTCGCAGGACGAGATCAACGCCGCCAACGACCTCCAGGGCACCGACCGCGCCCCCGACGTCTTCGACCTCGGCCAGTCGGTCGCGCTCGCCAACACCGACATGTTCGCGCCCTACCAGGTGGAGACCTGGGACGACATCCCCGACGAGTTCAAGGACCCGGACGGCGCCTGGGTCAACGACTACGGCGGCTACATGTCGATCGGCTACGACTCCGCGGTCGTCCCGGACGTCACGTCGGTGAAGGACCTGCTCGGGCCGGAGTTCAAGGGCAAGGTCGCGCTCAACGGTGACCCGACCCAGGCCGGCGCGGCGTTCAGCGGCGTGGTGATGGCCTCGATCGCCAACGGCGGGTCGGCCGACGACGTCGCCCCCGGCGTCGACTTCTTCACCCAGCTCAAGGAGGCCGGCAACTTCCTCACCGTCGACCCCGACTCGACCACCATCGAGCAGGGCACCACCCCCGTCGTCATCGACTGGGACTACCTCGGTGCCGCCGCGGCCGCCAACGTCGACACGTGGAAGACGGTCGTCCCGGAGGAGGCCGTCGTGGCCGGCTACTACTTCCAGGCGATCAACGCCGACGCGCCGCACCCGGCCGCCGCACGCCTGTGGCAGGAGTTCCTCTACAGCGACGAGGGCCAGAACCTCTGGCTCAAGGGTGGCGCCCGTCCGGTCCGCGGTGACGCGATGGCCGAGGCCGGCACCATCGACGAGGAGCTGTGGGGCGCCCTGCCCGAGGTGACCGGCGAGCCGGTCATCCCGACCGACGAGCAGACGGTGACCGCCGGGGAGTACCTCGCGGCGAACTGGTCCAAGGCCATCCGCTGAGCACGACCACCAGTGGGAGTCCGGGCCGGCGGTCCGCCGTCGGCCCGGCCCTCCCGCTCCTGCCGTTCCTCCTCTTCGTCCTGGTCTTCCTCGTCGTCCCGACGCTGACCGTCGTCGTCGGTGCGTTCCAGGACGAGGACGGCCGGTTCACCCTCGGCAACCTCGACGCGCTGACCAGCGAGGCCGCCCTCTCGGCGCTGCGCGGGTCGTTGGTCCTCTCGGCGTCGACCGCCCTCATCGGCGCCGTGCTCGGCGCGCTGCTCGCCTACCTCATCGTCTCGATGCCGCCGAGCAGCCTCATGCGGCGCGCCACCCTCGCGGTGAGCGGCGTGCTCGCCCAGTTCGGTGGCGTCGTGCTGGCCTTCGCGTGGATCGCGACCATCGGCCCGGTCGGCGTGATGACCAAGGCTGCGGGGGACCTGTTCGGGGCGGACCTCTACGGCTCGGGGTGGCTCTTCGGGCTGCCAGGCCTGGTGGTCGTCTACGCCTACTTCCAGATCCCGCTCATGGTGATCGTCTTCGCCCCGGCCTTCGAGGGCCTGCGCCCGCAGTGGCGCGAGGCGGCGGTCAACCTCGGGGCGTCCACGTGGTCCTACTGGCGCCACGTCGCGCTGCCGCTGCTGACGCCGGCCTTCCTCGGCGCGCTGCTGCTGCTCTTCGCCAACGCGTTCGCCGCCTATGCCACCGCGGCCGTGCTGGTCAGCCAGGGCCAGCCGATCGTGCCGCTCATGATCCGCCAGGCCATCACCAGCGAGGTCCTCCTCGGCCAGGCCAACGTCGGCTTCGCGCTGGCGCTGGAGATGATCGTCGTGGTGACGCTGGTGATGGTGGCCTACAACCTGCTCCTGCGGCGTACGTCGAGGTGGATGCGATGACGCCCTCACCGGTCTTCCGGGTCGTCCGGGCGCTGCTGCTGCTGGCGTTCGCGGCCTACTTCTTCGTCCCCCTGCTGGCGATGTTCGACTTCTCCACCCAGGTCCGGGGCAGCGCGCCCGGCCGCACCTGGGACAACTGGGCCTTCATGGTCACCGACGAGGACCTCCGGTCCTCGATCGTCGCCTCGCTGCTGCTAGCGCTCTTCACCGTGGTGCTGATGGTCGCCCTGCTGGTGCCGACGATGGTGTGGGTGCGGCTGCGCGTCCCGCGGGCCAAGAAGCTCATCGAGTTCCTGTGCCTGCTGCCGCTCACGATCCCCGCGCTGGTGATCGTCGTCGGCATCACCAACGTCTACTCCTGGGTGACCTACCTGCTCGGCGACAACGCCCTGGTGCTGACCTTCGCCTACGTCGTGCTGGTGCTGCCCTACTCCTTCCGCGCCGTCGACGCCTCGCTCTCGGCCGTCGACGCCGCGACGCTGTCGGAGGCGGCCCGGTCGCTCGGCGCGGGCTGGTTCACCGTGATCGTGCGGATCATCATGCCCAACATCACCGGCGGCATCCTGGGTGCGGCGTTCATCGCCGTGGCCCTCGTGCTCGGCGAGTACGTCTTCGCCTCGCTGCTGCACTTCGACACCCTGCCGGTCGCGATGGCAGCGCTCTACAAGACCAACGGACCCGCCGCGATGGCCGCGGCGCTCGCCTCGATGATCCTCGTCGCGGTGCTGCTCGTGGGCCTCACCTTCCTCAGCCGTGACCGGCACAAGCAAGGAGCTTCGTCATGACCGACCAGAGGATCGCGGGCGGTCTCGCCGTCGAGCTGTCCGACCTCACCCGCGTCTACGGGTCGGTGCGCGCCCTCGACGGGCTCACGCTGCACCTCGACCCCGGCGAGCTGGTCGCCCTGCTCGGCCCGTCCGGCTGCGGCAAGACCACCGCCCTGCGGATCCTGGCCGGTCTCGACCGGGCCACCTCCGGCACCGTCGCCGTGGGCGGCAAGGACCTGACGCGGGTGCCGGCCAACAAGCGCGACATGGGCATGGTCTTCCAGGCCTACAGCCTGTTCCCGCACATGACGGTGATCGACAACGTCGCCTTCGGCCTCAAGCTGCGCGGCCGCGACGGTGCGGCGCGACGCCGGCGCGCGGGCGACATGCTCGACCTCGTCGGGCTCGGCGAGCACGCCGACCGCTACGCGCACCAGCTCTCCGGCGGCCAGCAGCAACGCGTCGCCCTCGCCCGCGCCCTCGCGATCGAGCCGTCGGTGCTGCTGCTCGACGAGCCGCTGTCGGCGCTCGACGCGAAGGTCCGCGTGCAGCTGCGCGACGAGATCCGCCGCGTCCAGATCGAGGTCGGCACGACGACCCTCTTCGTCACGCACGACCAGGAGGAGGCGCTGGCCGTCGCCGACCGGGTCGGCGTGATGAACGCCGGTCGTCTCGAGCAGCTTGCCCCCCCGGCCGAGCTCTACTCCGCGCCGGCCAGCCGGTTCGTGGGGGAGTTCGTCGGCCTCAGCAACCGGGTGCCGGCCCGCGTCACCGGCGAGGTGGCCTCCGTCCTCGGCCGCGACGTGCCCGTGCTCCCCGGGTCGGCGACGGGGGAGGGCGTCGCACTCGTCCGCCCCGAGTCGGTCTCGGTGGTCGCGGACCCGGCCGGTCCGGCCACCGTCGCGACCGTCATGTTCCTCGGGCCCCTGTCGCGGGTGACGTGCACGCTCGCCGACGGCACCGACGTGGTGTCCCAGCTCGCCAGCTCCGAAGCGCTGCGCCTCGAGCCGGGGGACCGGGTGCGGCTCGAGGTCGCGCCCGCGCCGGTGCTCGTCGTGGCCTGACCGGGGGCCGACAGCGGCGCCGTTTTTGCACCATTCGGCCTAGAGTGCAAAACTGCACTCTGTGCCCGATAGTGCAATCCACCGCCGCGGTCGGCGGACGACCGAGCTGCGCATCGTCGACGCCGCCCAGCGGCTCGCCGACGAGCACGGCAGCATCGATGGCTTCACGATGAACGACCTCGCCCTGGCCGCCGACGTCTCGCGCCGCACCCTGTTCAACTACTTCCCGAGCAAGGTCGACGCGGTGCTCGGCCCGGACGTCGTCATCGACCCGGACGCGCTGGAGACGTTCCGCACCGGCGGCCCGACCGGCGACCTGATCGAGGACCTGCAGGCCCTGCTGCTGGCGATCCTCGAGAACGAGGACGTCGACCGCGAGGTGCTCCGGCGGTTCGACCGCATCGTGCACGCCAATCCGGTCCTGCTGCTCACGCTCAAGGACCGGATGCGCCGGCTCGTCGAGCGCCTGGTCGAGGCCGCCGTCCAGCGCCCGGGCGGCGACCTGCCCGCGCGCGACGTGCACCTCGCCGTCGCGGTCCTCGGCGGCGTCACCGAGGCCGCGGTCACCGCCTTCATCGACGACCCCGAGCAGGACTTCGCCGGGCTCATCGTCTCCGGCATCGCCACCGTCCGCCGCCTCTTCGGCTGACGACGCCCCCGAACCCCCCGCCGCCACACCCACCGCACCACGTTCACCTCCCAGAAAGCAGCCCCATGGCCCGCCTCCTGTTCCGCCTCGGCCGCACGGCCTACCGCCGCTGGTACGTCTTCGTCGCCGCCTGGCTCGTCGCGCTCGTCGCGGTCGGCTTCACCGCCACCGCGATCAGCCAGCCGATGACCGACGCCTTCTCCATCCCCGGCATCGAGTCGGAGGAGGCCGCCGACCTGCAGGAGGAGCTGTTCCCCGACGCCGTCGACGCCTTCGACCAGGCGGGCATCACGGTCGTCGTGGCCGCGCCGGAGGGCAGCACGCTCGACGAGGAGCCGTACGCCGACCGCGTGGCCGCGCTGGTCGCCGAGCTCGCGGACACCCCGCAGGCACCGGCCGCCGAGACGATCCTCGACCCGGTGGCCGCCGCCGCGGGGCAGGAGCAGCAGATGGTGGACGCGGTGGTCGAGGCCGGCGGCGACGAGGCGGCGGCCCGCGAGGACTTCGCCGCGCTCTCCCCGCTGTCCGAGGACGGCCGGACCGGCACCATCAGCTACGTCCTCGACGTCGACACCGTCACGGACGTGGAGCCGGCGACCGTCGAGGCCATCAAGGACGTGGTCGCCGAGGCCGACGCCGGCGGCCTCACCGCGGAGGTCAACGGCTCGGGCCTGGTCTCCATGCCCGAGGGCGCCTCCGCCGAGCTCATCGGCATCGGCGTCGCGATCATCGTGCTGCTCATCGTCTTCGGCTCCGTCGTCGCCGCCGGCATCCCGATCATCACCGCCCTCATCGGCCTCGGCACCGGCCTGCTCGGCGTCGTCGGGTCGACCGCGTTCTTCGACATCGGCTCCAGCACGCCGATCCTGGCCAGCATGATCGGCCTCGCCGTCGGCATCGACTACGCGCTGTTCATCCTCGCCCGCTACCGCAGCGAGCTCGAGCACACCGACGACCGTGCGGAGGCGATGGGCATCGCGACCGGCACCGCCGGGTCGGCCGTCGTGTTCGCCGGACTGACGGTCCTCATCGCGCTCGCCGCGCTCTCGGTCGTCGGCATCCCGTTCCTCACCACCATGGGCCTCGCCGCCGCCGGCACGGTGCTGGTCGCCGTGCTGGTCGCGCTGACCCTGCTCCCCGCCGTGCTCGGCATGGTGAAGTCGTGGGCGTTCGGCGGACGCATCCGCCGCTACCGCCCGCAGCGCGACGAGCGCGGTCGCGTGCTCAACAACGGCGTGCGCTGGGCCAGGCTCGTCGGTCGTGCGCCCGTGGCGGCGATCCTGCTCGTCGTCGTCGGCCTCGGCGCGCTCGCTGTACCCGTCAAGGACCTGCACCTGGCGTTCCCGACGGACTCCACGGCCTCACCCGAGACCACCCAGCGCCGCGCCGCCGACCTGGTCGCCCAGGGCTTCGGCCCGGGTCGCCAGGGTCCGCTCGTCGTGGTGGTGGACGCGCGCGACGTCGCCGAGCCGGACCGCGAGGCCGCGTTCGGCGAGGTCGTCGACTGGGCGGCCGGCCAGGACGGCGTCGTCAACGCCCAGGTCGTCGCCACCAACGAGGACGGCACCGGTGCCCAGGTGCTGGTGACGCCCTCCACCGGCGCCGACGACGTTGCCACCGAGGACCTGCTGCACGCCCTGCGCGACGGCCAGCCCGCCCTCGAGTCCGCGACGGGCACGACCACCGGCGTCACCGGGATCACCGCCATCCAGGCCGACGTCTCGGAGAAGCTCGCCGACGCGCTCCCGGTCTACCTGACGGTCGTCATCGGGCTCGCCTTCCTGCTCCTCATGCTCGTCTTCCGGTCGATCCTCGTGCCGCTGACCGCCACCTTGGGCTTCCTGCTCTCCGTGCTGGCCACGCTCGGGGCCACCGTGCTGGTCTTCCAGGAGGGCATGTTCGGCCTCGTCGAGGGCGCGCCGCTCGTGTCGTTCATGCCGATCTTCCTGATCGGCGTGGTGTTCGGGCTCGCGATGGACTACCAGGTCTTCCTCGTCACCCGGATCCGCGAGGCGCACGTCCACGGTGCCTCGCCGCGCGAGGCGGTGGTCGACGGCTTCCGCAACTCCGCACGCGTCGTCGCGGCGGCCGCCGTGATCATGACCTCGGTCTTCGCGGCCTTCATGCTCACCGACGAGCCGATCATCAAGTCGATGGGGTTCGCGCTCGCCGTGGCGGTGCTCTTCGACGCCTTCGTCGTGCGGATGGTGCTCGTCCCGGCGCTGCTCTATCTGCTCGGCGAGAAGGCCTGGTGGCTGCCGCGCTGGCTCGACCGGGTCCTGCCCGTCATCGACGTCGAGGGCGAGTCGCTGGAGCGCGGCCACGCGTCCGCGCAGTGGCGCGACGAGCGCGAGCCCGAGCTGGTCGGCTGACCCGTCAGCGCCAGGGAGCGACCAGCGTGACCAGGTCCTGGGCGAGCTCCTGCATCAGCTTGGGACCGAACGTCACCCGGTGCACGCCCATCACCTGGAGGTCCTCCAGCGACCCGGCGGCGGATCCGGTGCGCGGGTTGGCGATGACGTTGACCGGACCGGAGACCGCGTCCAGCACCGCCTGGAGGGTCGCCGCGTCGGGCACGCCGACCGGGTAGACGCAGCGGGCGCCCGCCTCCTCGCACGCACGGAGGCGGGCGACGGCCTCGCCGACGGGGTCCTCGAACCGATCCTTCTTCAGGAAGACGTCGGTGCGGGCGTTGACGACGAGGTCGACGCCCGCCGCGTCGGCCGCCTGGCGGAGCCCGCCGATGTAGTCGGCGTGCTCGGCGACCGAGCGCATCCGACCGCCCTCGGAGTGCACGGTGTCCTCGATGTTGAGCCCCACCGCGCCGGCCTCCAGCAGGCGCTCGACCAGCTCCGCCGGTGCCGCGCCGTAGCCGGCCTCCATGTCGGCGGTCACGGGCACGTCGGGCACGGCGGAGCAGATGCGGCGTACGCCGTCGAGGGCGTCGTCGATCGACATGTCCTCGTTGTCGCCCTGGCCGCGGGAGTCGGCGAGCGGGTGGCTGCCGATGCTCAGCGCGGTGAACCCCGCGTCGGCGACGGACCGGGCGGACCAGGCGTCCCAGACGTTGGGGAGCACCAGCGTGGTGCCGGTGTGGTGCAGCTCGAGCAGGGTCGTGGCGCGGGTGGCGGTGTCCATGCCCCGAGGCTGCCACGGCCCCGGTCGCGGGCATAGGGGCCGTCCGCGCGGCGTTGGACCGGCATGGACGCACGCCAGCGCACGCCGCAGCCCCCGGACGAGCCGGTCCTCGACTCGGTCGTGATCGGCGCCGGGCAGGCGGGGCTCGCGGCGTCGTACTTCCTGCGCCAGCGGGGGATCGACCACGTCGTGCTCGACGCCAACCCCCAGGCGGGCGGCGCGTGGCAGCACCGGTGGGCCTCGCTCAGCATGGCCGACGTGCACGGGGTGGCGGACCTGCCCGGCTCGACCGCGCCGACCGGCTCGCAGCGCGCCGCGAACGTCGTCGTGCCCGACTACTTCGAGGACTACGAGCGGTGGCACCACCTCCCGGTGGTGCGGCCGGTGCGGGTCGAGCGCGTCGACAGCGAGGGCGACCTGCTGGTGGTCCGGTCGCCCGGGCGGACGTGGCACACCCGCACCCTCGTCAACGCCACCGGCACCTGGACGCGCCCCTTCGTCCCCTACTACCCCGGCATCGCGTCGTTCGCCGGCGAGCAGGTCCACGCCGCGCACTACCCCGGAGCCGAGCACTTCCGCGGCAGGCGGGTGCTCGTCGTGGGCGGGGGCGCCTCGGCCGTGCAGCTCCTCGGCGAGCTGGCTCCGGTGACGGGGACGCTGTGGGTGACCCGACGACCGCCGGTGTGGCGCGACGGCTTCGACGCCGAGGCCGGGCTCGCCGCCGTGACCGCGGTGGAGGAGCGCGTACGCCGCGGGCTGCCGCCGGCCAGCGTGGTCAGCGTGACCGGTCTCGCGCTCCGCCCGCAGGAGCAGGAGGCGGCCCGGCTCGGTGCCTACGACCGGCAGCCGATGTTCGAGCGGATCGAGGCCGAGGGCGTGAGGTGGGCGGACGGCCGCTTCGAGCCCGTCGACGCGATCCTGTGGGCGACCGGCTTCCGCCCTGCGGTCGACCACCTCGCGCCGCTCGACCTGCGCAGCCCCGCGGGCGGGATCGCCCTCGTCCCGGTGGTCGGCAACGTGCAGGGCGCCACGACGGCGGTGCGCGACCCGCGGGTCCAGCTGGTCGGCTACGGCCCTTCCGCCAGCACCGTCGGCGCGTCCCGTGCCGGGCGCCAGGCCGCGCTCGCGGTCAGCCGCCTGCTGGCCTCCGCGCAGCCGTCGGACCTGACTGCCTGACGCACGTCGACCCACCTTTGACGGACCTTTGACGCACGCCGGACCCCCGGTGGGGTGGTGCGAGGCACAATCGCTGCATGGACGTACGGGCGTGGGGCGGTGCGGCAGTCGCAGCCCTCGCGCTGGTGGCGTGCTCGTCGAGCCCGCCGGGTGACTCGCGGACCGGTCCGGTCCCGCCCCAGGAGCTCGCGGACGACGCCGTCGCGACCCCGGCCTCGCCACGGATCACGCTGGCCTTCGCGGGGGACGTGCACTTCGAGGCGCAGCTGCAGCGGCTCCTGCCTCGGCAGGGCGCGCTGGGGCCGGTCTCGCGTGCGTTCAAGCGCGCCGACGTGGCGATGGTGAACCTCGAGACGCCGGTCACCGACCACCCGACGCGCGACCCCAAGGAGCTGGAGGCGCCGGGCAACCGCTACCACTTCCGCACGTCGCCGCAGGCCCTCGACGTGCTCGCCGACGCGGGTGTCGACGTGGTGAGCGTCGCCAACAACCACGCGGGCGACTACGGCCAGGCCGGCCTCGCCGACACCCTGGCCGCCGGTCGCGCGAAGGGTGTCGCCATGGTGGGCGCCGGGCGCGACCTCGACGACGCCTTCACGCCCCACCGGGTCAGCGTGGACGGCGTCGACGTCGCCTTCCTGGCCGCCGACGCGGTGTTCCGCGAGGGCCGGAGCCGGGTCTGGGCGGCCGGCGCCGACACCCCCGGTCTCGCCGCCGCCCGGGAGACCCGGCCGGACGCGCTGCTGGCCGCCGTCGAGGCCGCCGCCGACGCGGGCGACGTCGTGGTGGTCTACCTCCACTGGGGCCTCGAGCAGCAGGCGTGCCCGAGCCAGCGCCAGCGGCTGCTCGCCCGCAACCTCGCGGACGCGGGCGCCGACGTGGTCGTCGGCAGCCACTCCCACGTCGTGGGCGGCTCGGGCTGGTCCGGCGACACCTACGTGGGGTACGGGCTCGGCAACTTCCTCTGGTACCACGACCGCCAGCCGGGCACCGGCGTGCTCACCCTCACGGTGGACCGCGACGGCGTGGTGGGCGACGCGTGGGCGCCGGCCCGCATCGCCCCGGGCGGCAAACCGCGCCCGCTCACCGGGACCGCCCGGTCGGCGGCGGTGGCGGCCTGGCAGGACCGACGCAGGTGCACCGGCCTGGCGGCCACCCGCGGCGAGGCGCAGGCCGAGGACCCGGCGTACTCCTCCGCGATCCAGCGCATCGACGCCGACCTCCGCCGGCGGATGCGGACCAGCCACGGCCCCGGCTGCCCCGTGCCGCTGCGCGACCTGCGCTACCTCAGGATGACCCACCGCGACTTCGACGGCCGCGCCCGCACCGGCGAGATGGTGGTCCACCGCCGCTTCGCCCGGGGGGTCACGGGCGTCTTCCGCGACCTCTACGACGCAGGCTGGCCGATCGCCCGGATGCGCCTGGTCGACGACTACGGCGGGGACGACGACCGCTCCATGGCGGCCAACAACTCCTCCGGCTTCAACTGCCGCCGCGTCGCCGGGCAGCAGGGCTGGTCCGACCACGCCTACGGCGCGGCCATCGACCTCAACCCCGTGCAGAACCCCTACGTCCGGCCGGGCTCGATCGCGCCGCCGGCCGGCCGCCGTTACGCCGCCATCGACCGCGGCAGCTCGGCCCCCGTCCCCCCGGGCGTGATCCGGGTCGAGGACCTGCCCGTCGAGGCGTTCGCACGGCTCGGGTGGGGCTGGGGCGGCTACTGGGTGTCGTCCAAGGACTGGCAGCACGTCGCTGCGCCCGTCCGTCCCGCGCCGTCCCGTCCGGCGCCACCTCCGCGTCGTGCCCGGCCCGCCGGCCGCGGCACCGGCTGACGACTGTCACGGGTCAGGTCGCGCGAGATCGCTAGGCTGGCCCCATGGGGGAGATCGAGAACCGCCCGCACGACCCGTCGCAGATGCGCATCTCCGACGCCGACCGGCAGCGCGTCGCCGACGTGCTGCGTGACGCCGCGGGGGAGGGGCGCATCGACCTCGACGAGCTCGAGGAGCGCCTCGAGCTGACCTGGCAGGCCAAGACCTACGGTGAGCTCGTCCCGATCACGCTCGACCTGCAGGCCGCCGGGCCCGTGACGCCGCCCGCCACCGCGCCGGTGCGTCGTACGCCTCCCGGACTCCCCGCGGTCGGTCACAACTCGTCCCTCGCCATCATGAGCGAGACCAAGCGCCAGGGCGTCTGGGCGGTGCCCGAGCACCACAGCGCCTTCGCGATGATGGGCTCGGTCGTGGTCGACCTGCGGCAGGCCCAGCTGTCGGGGGCCGAGACGATCATCAACGCCAGCGCCGTCATGGGCGAGGTGAAGATCATCATCCCGGCGCACATGCACGCGGTGGTCGACGGGACGCCGATCATGGGCGAGTACAGCCAGGCCAAGGACAAGGTGCCCGCCGAGCTGGGCGCCGACTCCCCGCTGGTGCGGGTGCGCGGCATGGCCCTGATGGGCTCGGTCACCGTGCAGCGGCTCCCCGCGCCGGGGACGCCGCGCAAGTACCTCGGCACCTACTGAGCCCCACCAGCCGTACGCCGCCCCACCCCGGCCGCACACCCCCGCCCGCTCCGGGGGGAGCCATCCAGCCGCGACTCCGCTACTGTGACCGCAGTCACTTCACGACGGATCGTCCGGCACGTACCTGCCGGTGAAGGAGCAAACAATGGCATCAGTGACGTTCGAAGGCGCCCAGCGGTGGTATCCCGGGGCCGATGAACCAGCAGTCCCGGGGATCGACCTCGAGATCGAGGACGGCGAGTTCATGGTCCTCGTCGGCCCGTCCGGCTGCGGCAAGTCCACGACCCTGCGCATGCTCGCGGGTCTCGAGGAGGTCAACGAGGGTCGCATCCGCATCGGGGACCGGGACGTCACCAACGTCCCGCCGAAGGACCGCGACATCGCGATGGTCTTCCAGAACTACGCGCTCTACCCCCACATGTCCGTGGAGGAGAACATGGGGTTCTCGCTCAAGATGGCCAAGGTCTCGACCGACGAGCGCAAGAAGCGCGTCGCGCAGGCGGCGGAGATGCTCGGGCTCACCGAGTTCCTCCAGCGCAAGCCGAAGGCCCTGTCGGGCGGCCAGCGCCAGCGGGTGGCGATGGGTCGCGCGATCGTGCGTCAGCCCCAGGTGTTCTGCATGGACGAGCCCCTGTCCAACCTCGACGCCAAGATGCGCGTGCAGACCCGCACCGACATCGCGCGCCTCCAGCAGGACCTCGGCATCACGACCGTCTACGTCACCCACGACCAGGTCGAGGCGATGACGATGGGCGACCGGGTCGCGGTCATGAAGCTGGGCATCCTCCAGCAGGTCGACACCCCGCTGCGGCTCTACGACAAGCCCGCCAACCTCTTCGTCGCCGGCTTCATCGGCTCCCCGCAGATGAACCTCCTCGAGGGCGTCGCCGCCGAGGACGGGACGGTGAAGGTCGGTGGCTACTCCGTGCCCGTCGACCGCACGGCGGAGCGCACCATGGCCGGCAAGGTCACGGTCGGCGTACGTCCGGAGAACTGGCGCATCGTGACGGCCGACCAGGGCGGTCTCCCCGTCATGGTGACGGTCGTCGAGCAGCTCGGCGCGGACAGCTACGTCTACGGCACCAGCGACGTGGAGGGCGTGCCCTCGACGATCATCATCCGGATGAGCGGTCGCCACGACCCCCAGAAGGGCGAGACGCTGTTCGTCACGACCGACCCCGAGCACGTGCACGTGTTCGACACCGAGTCGGGCCAGCGGCTCTCGGCCTGACGGCCGGTCGAGGTCCCGCACGAGGACCCCACGCACGAGGCGAGGCCCCGGGAGCAGCTGCTCCCGGGGCCTCGTTCCACGCCGACCTGCGGGGCCGGACATCAGGGGGGCCGTCACGGTCGTGACGGCCCGCGGGTCAGGTCGTCGCCTGGTCCGAGCCGGGCTGGACGCTGTCCTGCTGCTCGCCGACCTGCTCGGCCATCGCCATGGTGTTGCCGCCCGGCACCGTGCCGGCGCGTGACGAGTCCATGGTGAGGTTGTCGCCCGTCGACGGGTCGAACAGGTGGATCTTGCGGGCGTCGACCCAGATGGTGGCCTCGTCGCCCTCGCTGATCCGGCTGGCGCCGTCGAGGGACACCACCAGCTGGGTGCGCAGGGACTCCCCGTCGAGGTCGCGCTCGAGCTGCTGGAGCTGCTTCTGCACCTCCGGCGGCGCCTCGAACGGGACGTAGGCGTAGGCCTCGTTGCCGAGCCACTCCACGACGTCGACCTTGGCCCGGAACGTCGCCTCGTCGGTGACCTTGTCGGGGTCGACGACGCTGGCGTCCTCGAAGTGCTCGGGCCGGATGCCCGCGATGAGCAGGTCCTTGCCCTGGGCCTTCTGCGCCTTGTCGGCCGGCATCCTGACCGTGCCGAACGGCAGCTCGACCATGTCGCCGTTGACCTTGGCGGGCAGGAAGTTCATCGGCGGGGAGCCGATGAACCCCGCGACGAAGAGGTTGGCGGGGTTCTCGTAGAGCTCGCGCGGCGTGGCGAGCTGCTGGAGGATGCCGCGCTTGAGCACGGCGACCCGGTCGCCCAGCGTCATCGCCTCGGTCTGGTCGTGGGTGACGTAGACCGTGGTGATGCCGAGCCGCTTCTGCAGGCGCGAGATCTCGGTGCGCATCTGCCCGCGGAGCTTGGCGTCGAGGTTGGACAGCGGCTCGTCGAAGAGGAACGCCTCGGCCTCACGGACGATGGCGCGACCCATGGCGACGCGCTGGCGCTGCCCGCCCGAGAGGTTGCCGGGCTTGCGCTCGAGGTGCTCGTCGAGCTCCAGCGTCTTGGAGGCCTCGCGCACCTTCTGGTCGACCTCGGAGTCCGAGGCGCCGGCCAGGCGCAGCGGGAACGCGATGTTCTCGTAGACGGTGAGGTGGGGGTAGAGCGCGTAGTTCTGGAACACCATGGCGAGGTTGCGGTCGCGCGGGGCGAGGTCGTTGACCCGCTTGCCGCCGATCATCATGTCGCCGTCGGTGATGTCCTCCAGCCCGACGATCATCCGCAGCAGTGTCGACTTCCCGCATCCCGACGGTCCCACGAGGATCAGGAACTCCCCGTCCGCGACGTCGATGCTGATGTCGTTGACGGCCGGGAACCCGTCGCCGTACTTCTTGACGATGTTCTTCATCTCGATGGCGGCCATGACAGCTTCACCCCTTCACTGCGCCGGAGGTGAGGCCGGCGACGATCTTGCGCTGGAACAGCAGGACGATGACGATGATCGGGATCGTCGAGACGACGGCCCCTGCGGCCAGCAGTGACGCCGGCCGGTTGAACGGGTCGGACCCCACGAAGAACGACAGCGCGGCCGGGATCGGCCGGGCCTGCTCCGTCGAGGTGAGCGAGATGCCGAAGACGAAGTCGTTCCACGCGAAGAAGAACGTCAGGATCGCCGCGGTGAAGACACCCGGCGCCGCCAGCGGCACGATCACCTTGCGGAACGCCTGCCACGACGTGGCGCCGTCCACCTGCGCGGCCTGCTCCATCTCCCAGGGGATCTCGCGGAAGAAGGCCGACAACGTCCAGATCGCGAGGGGGAGCGTGAAGGACATGTAGGGGATGATCAGGCCCGGCCACGTGTCGTAGATGCCGAGCGTGCGCCACATGTCGAACAGCGGTCCGACGAGCGACACCACCGGGAACATCGCGATCACCAGGGCCAGGGTCAGCACCAGCTTCTTGCCGGTGAACTCGAGGCGGGCGATGGCGTACGCCGCGAGCGTGGCGATGACGACCGAGAGGAACGTCGCGATGAGCGAGATGCCGATCGAGTTGAGGATCGAGCGCAGGAACTGGTCGTCGGCCAGCACGTCGCGGTAGTTCTGCCAGCCCGCCCCGCCTCCCTCGGAGGGGAAGAAGCCCGGGCTTCCGTTGGTGATGGCCTCCTGGCTCTTGAAGGAGAGCGAGATGATCCAGGCGACCGGGAGCAGGCACCACACGAGGATGAGTGCGGCCCCGATGACGATGCCGATCTTGTTCTTGGTGGACATGCCTCAGCCCTCCTGCCGCGCTGCGGCCAGGTCGACGCGGAAGATCTTGACGATCAGGAACGCGATGAGCAGCACCGAGAGGAACAGCAGCACGGACAGCGCTGACCCGATGCCGAGCTGGAACTGCTCGATGACCTGCCGATAGGTGAGGAACGAGATGGACTCGGTGCCCTGGGCGCCGGCGGTCATCACGTAGATGTTGTCGAAGATGCGGTAGGCGTCGAGGGCGCGGAAGAGCACCGCCACCATGATCGCCGAGCGCATGTTGGGCAGGATCACCTTCCACAGCCGCTGCCACCACGTCGCGCCGTCGACCTTCGCCGCCTCGAGCATGTCCTCGGACACCTGCGCGAGGCCCGCCAGCAGCAGCAGCGACATGAACGGCGTGGTCTTCCAGATCTCGGAGACCATGATCGCCGCCATCGCCGAGCCGTACTGGCCGAACCAGTTGAACCCGTCCTCGACGAAGGGCAGCCACTCGTTGACGAAGCCGTTGTTGTTGCTGAAGGCGAACTGCCAGGCGAAGCCCGACACCACCGTGATGATGCCGTAGGGGATGAGGATCGAGGTCCGGATGATGCCGCGGGCGAAGATCACCCGGTGCATCACCATTGCGAAGGCGAAGCCGATGACGAGCTCCACCGCCACGGTCACCACCATGATGAAGACGGTGTTGAGGGTGGTCTCCCAGAACAGCGAGTCGGTCAGCGCGGTCCAGTAGTTGGAGAGCCCGACGAACTCCCGGTCGTCCGGGGCGGTCAGGCTGTAGTTGAAGACGCTCAGGTAGAGCGCCCGCAGCATGGGGAACGCCGTCACCAGCAGCATGAGGAAGATCGCCGGGGCGACCAGCCTCATGCCGAGCCGGTTCTCGGCCTTCGAACGGTCGCTCGCGGCGACCTTGTTGGCCCGACGCACGTCTCGCTTGTCGTCGGGCGCCACGGTCGTGTGCGTCACAGCAGGCTCCTTCCGGCGAGGACCTCGGTCAGGAAGTCGGCCGACTCCTGCGGGGTCGAGTCCGGCGTCACCGACGTCGGGGAGTGCCAGACCGACTGCACGGCGCTGGAGATCTGGCTGTAGAACGGGCTCTTGGGCCGCGGCCCGCCCTCGTCGACGCTGGTGCGGTAGAGGTCGAGGAGGTCCTCGGGGAACTCGCCGCTCGCCGCGACCTCGTCGTAGGCCGAGTTGGTCGACGGCATCAGGCCGTCGTTGACGGCCAGGTCGACCTGCGCGTCGGTGGAGGTGATGCACTGGCCGGCCTCCAGCGCCCACTCGGGGTGCTCGGAGTAGGCGCCCAGCCCGATGTCGATGCCGCCGATCGGCGGCTTGGACGCCTCGCCCTCGACGGTGGCGGGGTAGCGCGCCCAGCCGAGGTCCTCGAACTCCTGCTCGTCGGCGGGGCCGCCGGGGGCACCGATCAGACCCTTGTAGTTGGCGTAGACGAACGTCCAGTTGACCATGAACTCGCCGGGGCCGTCCTCGGGGAACATCTGACCGAGGCTGGTGCCCTCGTTGGAGACGGTGAGGTCGGCCTGCGCTGCCTCGCTGTCCGCGAGCTTCTGGATGATGGACGCAGCCTCGCGACCGGCGTCGCTGTCGAGCTCGACCTTGGCGTCGCGGCCGGCCTCGGTGTCGGTGACGATCGCGCCGCCGGCACCCTGCATCATCGCGTTGATCCACACGACGTAGGCCTCGTAGCGGTTGGCCTGGACGCCGACCGTGCCGCCCTGCGACGAGGCGGCCTCGATCACCTGGTCCCACGTGACGGGCTGGCTCATGTCGAGCCCGGCCGCCTCGGCGAGGGACTTGCGATACCAGAGGACCTGGGTGTTGGCCCACAGCGGGATGGCGTAGACGCCGTCGTCCCACGTGACCGTGTCGACGGCGCCCTGGAGGTAGTCGCCGCCGTCGGTGATCTCGGTGGCGAGCTCGTCGGGGATCTTCTGCAGCCATCCGGCGTTGGCGAACTCGGCGACGAACACCGGGTCGAGGTTCATGAGGTCGGTGGAGGAGTCCTCGGCCGCGAGGCGCCGGGCCAGCTGGGTGCGCTGGTCGGTCGCGCTGGACGGCAGCTGCTGCACCGCGATGTCGTACTGGTCGGTGCTGCACTCCTCGGCGTAGGTCTTGAAGGTGTCGACGCCGTCGGGGTTGACGTACCAGTTGAGCGTCGGCTTGCCGCCGTCGCCGCCGCAGGCGGCCAGCAGGCTGCTGGCGAGCGCCAGCGTGGCCACCGAGCCGGCGATCCGCTTCCCGCGTGGGCGACCCCGCTGTCGGGTCGATGATCGTGCTGCCATTGCGCACTCCTCCTTGTGACTCGGGTCACTGGTCTATCGGCTGCGACTAGGGTTTGGCAACAGCAGGTCACCCCATCGAACACACCACCAGAAAGGCCCGACGTGACGAGCTGGTTCGCGCCCGGACGGATCAACCTCATCGGCGAGCACACCGACTACAACGACGGGTTCGTGCTGCCGATGGCGCTGCCGATGGGATGTGCCACGACGCTGTCCCCGGCGACCGACGGCTGGTCCGTCGTGTCGGTGCAGGAGCCGGGCGAGGTGAGGGTCCGGCGGTCGGGGCTGAGCGGTCGCGACGACACCCCCGACTGGGCGACGTACGTCCTCGGCGCGCTGTGGCTGCTGCACGACGACGGGGTGGAGGTCCCGCCGCTGCGGATCGAGGTCGACTCCGACGTCCCCTCGGGCGCCGGGCTGTCCTCCTCGGCCGCCCTGGTCTGCTCGGTCGTGTGCGCGCTCGACGAGCGGCTCGGCCTCGACCTCGGACCGGCCGGCCTGCTCGCACTGAGCCGGCGCGTCGAGAACGACGCCGTGGGCGCGCCGACGGGAGGGATGGACCAGCTGGCCAGCCTGCGCGGCGAGGAGGGCCACGCCCTCTTCTGCGACATGCGCGACCTCACCTCCCAGTCGGTCCCGTTCGACCCGGGCGCCTCGGGGCTGGCGCTGCTGGTTGCCGACACCCGTGCTCCGCACCGGCACGCCGACGGTGAGTACGCCGCCCGGCGCCGCGGCTGCGAGCAGGCGGCCCGGCAGCTGGACGTCCCGGCCCTGCGCGACGTCGGCGCCGACGACCTCGACGCGGCGCTCGCCAGCCTGGACGACGACGAGCTGCGGCGCTACGTCCGCCACGTCGTCACCGAGGACGCCCGGGTGCTGGAGGCGGTCGACCTGCTGCGCGACGGACGGCTCGCGGACCTCGGGCCGGTCCTGTCCGCCTCGCACGCCTCGATGCGCGACGACTTCCGGATCACCGTCCCCGAGGTGGACACCGCTGTCGAGGCGCTGCTCGGTGCGGGCGCGCTCGGCGCGCGGATGACCGGCGGCGGGTTCGGCGGGTGCGTCATCGCGCTGGTGGCCGAGGGCGAGGTGGACGCCGCGGGCGACGCGGTGCGGGGCGCCTTCTCCGACGCCGGCTTCGGCGAGCCCGAGCTCTTCACCGCCTCCGCGGCACCGGGAGCGCACGCCGTCGAGGGCTGACGTCCCGCCGCGCGTACCACGGCCGGGCGGTCCTCAGGCGCGGTCGGCCGTGCGGCGGATCGCCTCGACGAAGGTCTCGAACAGGCCCGGGGGCAGGTCGTGGCCCATGCCGTCCACCAGCACGAGCTCGGCGCCGGGGATGGCGGCCGCGGTCGCGCGGCCACCGCTGACGTGCACCATCTTGTCGGCCGTGCCGTGCAGGACGAGTGCGGGCACCCGGAGGCTGCGCAGCCGCTGGGTGCGGTCCGGCTGGGTGAGGATCGCCAGCATCTGGCGCAGCACGCCGCTGGTGCTGACGCCGCGGTCGAACGTCTCGAGCGCGCGCGAGCGCAGCGCCTCGTCCTCGGTCGGGTAGCCGACCGAGCCGATGACCGCCCACATCGCGATGCTGCTCTCGACGTAGGCGTCCCGGCCCGGCCTGCGCGGGGCGATCAGCCGGGGGAGCAGGGAGGGGTGCTGCCACCCGACGGTGCGCCGTCCGGTGGTCGAGCTGATGCTCGTCAGCGACCGCACGCGCGCGGGGTGCTCGATGGCCACGGTCTGCGCGATCATGCCGCCCATCGACACCCCGACGAGGTGCGCGGACTCGATGCCGAGGTGGTCGAGCAGGGACACCGCGTCCACGGCGAGGTCGGACATGGAGTACGGCGTCTGGGCGCGCCCGGTGGCGAAGGCCCGCAGCAGCTGGTCGTGGCGCACGGGCGCCGCGATGCGTGAGGACCGGCCGGTGTCGCGGTTGTCGTAGCGCACGACGTGGAAGCCGGCGTCGGCCAGCTTCTCGCAGAAGACCTGGTCCCACCAGGTCATCGGCCCGCTGAGACCCATCACGAGGAGCAGCGGCTCGTCGTCGGGATCACCGAAGGTCTGGTAGCAGAGCTCGACCTCGTTGCCGATCGGCGCGTAGAGCTCCTCGGAGGCCACGGGCGGGCCGTTGCGGGGGGGACGTGCGGAGGACATGGCTCCAGTGAACACGATCGGGGCTCGCCCCAGCACCCGTCGTGGCGCAGGTCCCACGACCCGGTGGGGCGCTCGGCTAGGTTCGACGGTGTGACCAGGCGCACAGTGGCGGCGTTCCTCACGCCCGAGGGCTTCGCACAGCCCTCGGTCGCCGCCGTGCTGCGGGAGGGGTCGGTCGTCACCGAGGTCGGCCGCTACGCCGTGCACGCGATGGGCTCGCGCGGGTCGCGACGTCGTACGCCCTGCGGCTCGGGTCCGGTGCGGTCCGCCGAGCCGGTGCTGCTGGTGCCGGGCTTCCTCGCCGGGGACGCATCGCTGTCGGCGATGAGCCGGACGCTGCGCCGCGAGGGCTTCCGCACCTACCGGGCGGACATCCGGGCCAACGTGGGCTGCACGATCGCGGCCGCCGCGCAGCTCGAGGAGCGCCTCGAGGAGATCGCCCAGCGGCGCGGGGCGCGGGTGCGGGTCGTCGGCCACAGCCTCGGCGGGATGCTGGCGCGAGGGGTGGCCGCTCGGCGGCCCGACCTGGTGGCCGGCATCGTGACCCTCGGCAGCCCGGTGCTCGCACCGGGAGCACACCACGCCTCGCTCGCCCGCAGCGTCGACCTCCTCGTCCGGCTCCAGCGCGCGGGCCTGCGCAACCTGATGGCCGAGGACTGCGTGGCGGGCCTCTGCGCCCAGCAGAGCTTCGACCGGGCGCGCGCGCCACTGGCCGACGACGTCGACTTCACCGCCATCTTCTCCCGCCGCGACGGCATCGTGGACTGGCGCGCGTGCGTCGACCCCGCCGCCCGCGCGGTGGAGGTGCGCTCCTCCCACCTGGGGATGGGCTTCGACCCGGCGGTGATCACCGCCGTCTCGGCGGCCCTGCGCCCGGCGACGCCGCTGTCAGCTGTCGAAGTCGATCGGGGACAGAGCGCGTAGCTTCGACAGGCGGTGGTCGGCGGTGATCGAGCGCACGGTGCCGCTGCGCGAGCGCATGACGAGGGAGTGCGTCGTGACGCCGTCGCCGCGGTAGCGCACGCCCCGCATGAGCTCGCCGTCGGTGATGCCGGTGGCCACGAAGAAGGCGTCGTCGCCGGTGACGAGGTCGTCGGTGCCGAGCACGACGTCGGGGTCGAGGTCGTGGCCGGCGTCGAGCGCGCGCTGCCGCTCGTCGTCGTCCTGCGGCCACAGCCGGCCCTGGATCGTGCCGCCGAGGCACTTCATCGCGCAGGCGGCGATGATGCCCTCGGGCGTCCCGCCGATGCCGAGCAGCAGGTCGACGCCGGTGTCGGGACGAGCCGCCATGATCGCGCCGGCCACGTCGCCGTCGGTGATGTACTTGATGCGAGCGCCGGTCTCGCGGATCTCCTCGACGAGCTGCGCGTGGCGCGGCCGGTCGAGCAGCACCACGGTCACGTCGTGGGCCGAGAGGTTCTTCGCCTTGGCGACGCGGGCGATGTTCTCCTTCACCGGCAGGCGGATGTCGACGACGTCGGCGGCCTCGGGCCCGGTGACCAGCTTCTCCATGTAGAACACCGCGCTGGGGTCGTACATCGAGCCGCGGGGCGCCACCGCGAGCACCGAGATGGCGTTGCTCATGCCCTTGGCGGTCAGGGTGGTGCCGTCGATCGGGTCGACCGCGACGTCGCACTCCGCGCCGGTGCCGTCGCCCACCTCCTCGCCGTTGTAGAGCATGGGGGCGTTGTCCTTCTCGCCCTCGCCGATGACGACGGTGCCGCGCATCTCGACGGTGGAGATCATCACCCGCATCGCGTTGACCGCGACGCCGTCCGCGTCGTTCTTGTCGCCGCGACCCACCCAGCGCCCGGCCGCCATCGCGGCCGCCTCCGTGACCCGCACGAGCTCGAGGGCGAGGTTGCGTTCGGGCTTGGGGGCGCTGTCGCTCATGGCTCGCATGCTAGCGATCGCGGGGTGCCGCCCGGCCACGTGCTCCGTAGCGGCTCACGGCCGTCGCCTCGACGGAGAGCCACACCTCCCGGCCCGGCACCAGCGCGAGCTCAGTGGCGGCCGCCGGCGTGAGGTCGGCGAGCAGGTCGGGGGAGGCGTGCACCAGCAGGCGTACGGCGTCGCCGTGCGGCGCGAGCGTGCCGATCGTCCCGCGCCAGCGCAGCCGCGACGACCCCTCCGGCTCGTGGAGGGAGACCACCACGGTGTCGGGCGTGAACGCGATGAGGTCGTCGCCGTCGGCGACGAGGTTGAGACCGACGAGGCGGGCGACGTGGGCGGTGCGCGGCTCGGCCGCCACCTCGGCGGGAGGTCCCTCCTGGGCGACGCGACCCGCGTCGAGGACGAGCACGCGGTCGGCCAGGGTCAGCGCGTCGATCGCGTCGTGGGTGACCAGGAGAGCGACGCCCGCGAAGTCGCGCAGGTGCTGCCCCAGCTCGATGCGGAGCGCCATCTGCACGGAGACGTCGAGGCCGGTGAACGGCTCGTCGAGCAGGAGGACCTCGGGATCGGTGGCCAGCGCGCGGGCGATGGCGACGCGCTGCGCCTGGCCGCCGGACAGCTCGCGCGGGCGTCGGTCGGCCAGGTCGGCGATGCCGAACCGCTCGAGCCAGTCGCGCGCCGTGGCCTCGGCCGCGCGCCGGTCGCGGCCGCGGGCGCGGGGACCGAACGCGACGTTGTCGAGGGCCGACAGGTGGGGGAACAGGCTCTGGTCCTGGAAGACGTAGCCCACCCGGCGGCGTGGCACGTCGAGGTCGGTCCACTCCTCCCCGCCCACCCGGACCCGGCCGGGCTCGAGCCCGGCGACCGCGCGCAGCAGCGTCGACTTGCCGGCGCCGTTGGGCCCGATCACGACGACCACCTCGCCCGCCTCGGCGCCGACCGCGGCCTGCACCCGACCGGGCAGGTCCACCTCGACGCGCATCATCGCCCGACCGCCCAGCGCTCGCGGAGCAGCACCAGCACCGCGACGGACAGGGCGAGCAGGATGAGGCTGAGGCTGCGCGCGACGGTGGGGTCGGAGTTGAGCGCGACGTAGATGAGGCTCGGCATCGTCTGGGTGGTGCCGGGGTAGTTGCCGGCGAAGGTGATCGTGGCGCCGAACTCGCCGAGGCTCCGCGCCCAGGCCAGGGCGCTGCCCGCGAGGACGCCCGGCAGCGCGAGCGGGAGGGTGACCCGGCGGAAGGTCGTCCAACGGTCGGCACCGAGCGTCGCGGCCACGACGTCGTACGACGACCCGTGCGTGCGCAGCGCACCCTCCACGGCGAGCACGTAGAACGGCAGGGAGACGAAGGTGTGGGCCAGGACCACGCCCGCCGTCGTGTAGGGGATGGTGAAGGGCAGGTGCTGGCCGACGAGGCCGCTCCGGCCCAGGGCCGTCACCAGAGCGACGCCCGCGACGACGGGCGGCAGCACGAGGGGGACCAGCACGAGGGCGCGGACGACCCGCCGGCCGCGGAAGTCGACGCGCGCGAGCAGCCAGGCCAGGGGCGTACCGATCGCGACGCAGGCGAGGACCGTCAGCAGGCTGCTGAGGGCGGTGATGGTCAGCGCCTGCCGGACGACCTCGGAGCTCAGGTGGTCGGGCAGGGTGCGCCACGGGGTGTCGAGGACGAGGGTGACGAGGGGGACGACGAGGAGGGCCACTCCTGCGGCGGCGGGGACGAGCAGGACCGCCGGCGCCCGGCCCAGACGGGGGCCGGTCACTCGCGCACGATCCCGCCGAAGCCGGCCACGCCGAGGACCTCGGCGGCCTCGGCGCCGGTGACGAGGGCGACGAAGTCGGCGGCCAGGTCGGCGGTCGCGTCGTCGCTCCCGTCGACGCTCCCGTCGACGGCGGCGACGTAGTAGTTGTTGGCGTAGGCGGGGCCGTAGTCGTCGAGGTCGTCCGTCGCCACCTCGCGCACCGCGTCGCCGGCCGCCCGCGAGTCCGTGCGATAGACGAGCCCGGCGTCGGCCTCGCCCTGGGTCACGCGGGCGAGCACGGCCTTGACGTCGACCTCCTCGCTGGCGGGCGCGGACTGGATGCCGGCGTCGTCGAGCAGGGCGACGGCGCTGGACCCGCACGGGGCCGTCTCGGCGCAGCGGACGTAGTCGACGTCGGGGTCGTCGAGGTCGGTGAGGGACTCGATGCCGGCCGGGTTGTCGGCCGGTGCGACGAGCACGAGCCGGTTGCTCGCGAACGCCTCGGGACGTCCAGCCAGCACCCCCCCGTCCTCGGCGACCGTCATGGACGCCTCGTCGGCCGTGGCCAGCACGTCGCCGGGTGCGCCGTCGACGGCCTGCTCGGCGAGCGTGGTGGACGAGCCGAACACCAGCTCCACCTCGACGCCGGGGTGGGCCTCCTCGAAGGTGGCGGCCAGCTCGGTGAACGTCCCGGTGAGGCTGGCCGCGGCCAGCACGGTCAGCGTGGTGTCGTCGTCCCCGCCGCCGCAGGCGGTGAGGGGGAGCAGGGCGACCAGCGACAGGGCGGTCAGGACGCGCCTCACTGCGGGACCTCGACGACGACGTTGGTGGACTTCACGCTGGCGATGGCGCGGACCCCGGGCTCGAGCCCGAGCTCGTCCGCGGCGTCGGTGCTCATCAGCGAGACCACGCGGTAGGGGCCGCAGATCATCTCCACCTGCGCCATCACCGGGTCGCGCTTGACCCGGGTGACGATCCCGCTCATCCGGTTGCGGGCGCTGACCGTGCTCGCGCGGGTGCGGTCGCGCTCGGCCACCTCCGCGGACTCGGCCAGGTGCTCGGCGAGCTCGGCGAGGTCGGCGCCGGACACGGTCGTACGCCCGTCGGTGCGGCGCGAGGGCAGCCGGCCGGCGTCCACCCAGCGGCGTACGGTGTCGTCGCTCACGGCCAGGATCTCGGCCGCCTCCGCGAGTCGGTAGGTGATCACGGTGGCAGTATGCCGCACCTGCGGATCCAACCGCGCCGTTGTCTCCGCACCTGCGGTTCCGTCTGCCACCGCCCCACCCGGGTGGTCCGTGTCGAACGGCTGGTCCAGGGGGCCCGGCCACCAGCCGATTGATACGGACTATCGGGCGGCTGGGAGGATGGTGGAGTGAGTGAGCAGCCGAGCCGGTACACCCGCTCCTTCAGCGGCATGATCGGCGCCCTGATCGTCACGGTGGTGTTCGTCCTTGCGTTCGTCGCCTGGCGCGGGATCTTCCGCGCCGAGTCCGACGACCGCCCGGAACCCGTGGACTGGCAGGACAGCGTGGAGGTCGCGCAGCAGGCCGGCCTCGAGGTCGTGCACCCCCGCGAGCTGCCGGCGGGCTGGATCGCGACGAGCGTGGAGCTCGAGGCGGGCGACGACCCGCGCTGGGGGCTCGGAGTGCTGACCGACGAGGGCGACTTCGTCGGCATCCGGCAGCGCGACGCCTCGGTCGACGAGCTCGTCGAGGAGTACGTCGACGAGAAGGCCGAGGCCGGCGAGGACGCCGAGATCGAGTCCGAGATCACCGACACCTGGCAGACCTGGACCGACGAGGGCGGTGACCACGGCTTCTCGACCGAGCTCGGCGACGAGTCGCTGCTGGTCTACGGCTCGGCGCCGGTCGAGGACGTCGAGGCGTTCGTCGGGCTGCTCACGCAGTAGGGAGCATCCCGGCCGATCAGTCGTCCGGCTCGGTGCCGATCGCCCCGTCGAGCCGCTTGCGGGCGCCGTCGAGCCACTCCTGGCACAGCGTGGCCAGCGCCTCGCCGCGCTCCCACAGGGCCAGCGACTCCTCGAGGGTCGTGCCGCCCGCCTCGAGGGTGCGGACCACCTCGATGAGCTCCTCGCGGGCCTCTTCGTAGCTCGGGGCGTCACTCATCGGGGTCCTCCATCAGCGTGGCTGTGTCGATGCGGTCGGTGGTGGCGTGGATGCGGCCGTCGGCGACCCGCACCGAGACGGCGGCGCCGGCGGCGGTCTGGCCGACTGAGGTCACGACGTGCCCGTCGGCGTCCTGCAGCACGGCGTAGCCCCGCTGGAGGGTGGCCAGGGGGGAGAGTGCCTGGGCCCTCGCGCGCTGGTGGCCGATGTCGTCGGCGGCGCGGTCGAGCCGGTGCGAGAGCGTACGACGGGCGCGCGCCAGCAGCTCGTCGACCTCGTCGGAACGGACGGAGAGCAGGTTGCGCGGATCGGCCATCGCCGGGCGGGAGCGCAGCGTCAGGAGCCACTCCTGCTCGCGGGCGATGCGCTGGGTGATCACCTGCCGCAGCCGGTCGCGCGCCCACGTCACGCCCTGGACCTCCTCGGCCATGTCGGGCACGACCAGCTTGGCGGCATCGGTGGGGGTCGAGGCGCGTACGTCGGCGACGAGGTCGAGCAGCGGCTGGTCGGGCTCGTGGCCGATCGCCGAGACCACGGGGGTGCGCAGGCCGTGGACCGCTCGGACGAGGGCCTCGTCGGAGAAGGGCAGCAGGTCCTCGATGGAGCCGCCTCCGCGGGCGACCACGATGACGTCGACGTCGGGGTTGCGCTCGAGCCGGTCGAGCGCCTCCATCACCTCGGCGGCCGAGCGCTGCCCCTGCATGGCGGCGTAGGCCACCTCGAACTGCACGGCCGGCCAGCGGCGGCGCGCGTTCTCCAGGACGTCGCGCTCGGCGGCGCTGTTGGGGGCCGTGACGAGGCCGACGCGGCCCGGCAGGAACGGCAGGTCGCGCTTGAGCTCCGGCGCGAACAGGCCCTCCGCGGCGAGCAGCTGGCGGCGCCGCTCGAGGCGGGCGAGCAGCTCGCCGAGCCCGACCATCCGGATCTCCCGGGCGGCCAGCGAGAAGGAGCCCCGGTTGGCGTAGAAGCTGGGCCGGGCGTGCACCACGACGCTGGCCCCCTCGACGAGGGGAGGGTTCATCGAGTCGAAGAGCGAGCGGGCGCAGGTGAGGGTCACCGAGATGTCCGCGACGGTGTCGCGCAGGGTCATGAAGACGGTGTTGACCCCGGGGCGCCGGTTGACCTGGGCGATCTGGCCCTCGACCCACACGCCGCCGAGCTTGTCGATCCACTGCGAGACGGCGTTGGCCACGGCGCGGACCGGCGCCGGGGACTCGACCGTGGCGTCGCGGAGGGAGGGCACGCGGCGAGGATAGGCGAGCGGTCCGACGGCACCCGGCCGGGCCGTAGACTCGGACCCATGACGACCGACCTCGGCCTGCCCCCGGTGCTCGACCCCGAGAGCGCCAGGAGCGTCCTCCTCGCGGCCCCCCGCGGCTACTGCGCCGGGGTGGACCGGGCCGTGATCACGGTGGAGAAGGCGCTCGACCTCTACGGCTCGCCGGTCTACGTCCGCAAGCAGATCGTGCACAACAAGCACGTCGTGGCCGACCTCGAGGCGCGCGGGGCCATCTTCGTCGAGGAGCTCGACGAGGTGCCCGAGGGCAGGACGGTGGTGTTCTCCGCGCACGGCGTCTCGCCGGTCGTCCACGCCCAGGCCGCCGACCGCGGGCTCAAGACCATCGACGCGACGTGCCCGCTGGTGACCAAGGTCCACCACGAGGCGAAGCGCTTCGCGGGCGACGACTACGACATCCTCCTCATCGGGCACGCCGGCCACGAGGAGGTCGAGGGCACCGCGGGCGAGGCGCCCGACCACATCCAGCTCGTCGAGAGCCCGGCCGACGTCGCGGGCATCGTCGTGCGCGACCCCGCGAAGGTCGCCTGGCTCTCGCAGACCACGCTCAGCGTCGACGAGACGCTCGAGACGGTGGCCGCGATCCGCGAGAAGTTCCCGCTGCTGCTCGACCCGCCGAGCGACGACATCTGCTACGCCACCCAGAACCGCCAGCTGGCCATCAAGGAGATCTCCGCCGGCGCGGACCTCGTGATCGTGGTCGGCTCGCGCAACTCGTCGAACTCCGTGCGGCTCGTCGAGGTGGCGCTCGAGTCCGGCGCCAAGGCGTCGTACCTCGTCGACGACCACACGGAGATCGACGAGGCGTGGCTCGACGGCGTCGAGACCGTGTCGGTAACGTCCGGCGCCTCGGTGCCCGAGGACCTCGTCGAGGGCGTGCTGGCCTACCTGTCCGAGCGCGGCTACCCCGACGCCCGTGCGGTGCACTCCGCCGAGGAGTCGCTCATCTTCGCCCTGCCGCCCGAGCTGCGCCGCGACCTGCGCGCGGCCCAGAAGGCCTGAGGGACGGATCCCGACGTGGCCCGCTACCTCGACATCCACCCGGAGAACCCCCAGCCGCGGCTGGTCGGCCAGGTCGTCCAGGCGCTGCGCAACGACGAGCTGATCGCCTACCCCACCGACTCGGGGTACGCCCTCGGCGCGCAGCTCGGCAACCGCGAGGGTCGCGACCGGATCCTGCGCATCCGCGAGCTCGACGACCGCCACCACTTCACGCTGATGTGCAAGGACTTCGCCCAGCTCGGGCAGTTCGTGCACGTCGACAACTCGGCGTTCCGGGCGATCAAGGCCGCGACCCCAGGCCCCTACACCTTCATCCTCCCCGCCACCGGCGAGGTGCCGAAGCGGCTGATGCACCCCAAGAAGCGCACCGTCGGCGTGCGGATCCCCGACCACGCCCTCGTGTGCGCGCTGCTCGAGGAGCTGGGCGAGCCGATCCTCACCAGCACGCTGATCCTGCCCGGCGAGACCGAGGCGCGGACCATGGGCTGGGAGATCAAGGAGGACCTCGACCACGTCGTCGACGTCGTGGTCGAGTCGGGCGAGGTCACGGCCGAGCCCACGTCGGTGATCGACTGGTCCGAGGCGGAGCCGGTCGTCGTACGCCGCGGGGCGGGCGACGTCGAGCGCTTCGAGTCCTGAACTACACGTGACCGGGCACTTCGTGCCCGTCTTGCGCGCCGACCGGGCACTTCGTGCCCGGTCGGGGGCCGGGACGGGCAGGAACCGCCCGGTCGGCGGCTGGGACGGGCAGGAACCGCCCCGGTCAGCCGGTCTGGCCGAGCTCGCGGCTGAGCTCGGTCGCGATGTCGGCCTCGCCCTCCCGGTGCAGCCGCCAGGCGAGCCAGCCGAGGCACAGGGCGTAGCCCACGAAGAGCGCGATGCCGTGGGTGGCGACGCCGGAGACGATCGCCTGCAGCAGGCCGTCGCGGGGGTCGGCGACCGCGTCGCGGGCCACCGTCGCGACGAAGGCGAAGACGGTGGTCATCAGCAGCGGCGGCAGGACGGCCACCATGTAGAAGTCCTTGCGGCGCACCAGCGCTGCGAGGCCCAGGCACAGCGCCACGAAGCACAGGTCGAAGAAGATCGTCAGCCGCCCGGCGAGCAGCACGTCGATGCTCACCGCGGTCAGGGTGACCGCGACGCCGAGCGCGACGACCGAGCGGCCCGACTCGCGCCCGGCCTGCCACCACGCGTCGGCCCGTGTCACGGCGTCCAACCTAGGACCGATCTCAGGCGCCCTCGGCGCGGCGCGCCGGGGGTCGCGCCTGGTCGGCCAGCTCGTCGGCGAGCAGGTCGTCGAGCGTCGGGTCCCCCGCGGCGGGCGCGACGTCGTCGAGGACGGCGAGCTCCGGTGCGCCCGGCGAGCGCGGCACCGTCTCCACCTGGCGGGGCGCGGCCAGCGGCTCCGACGTCACCCCGAGCTCGGCGAAGCGGCGAGCGGAGACGAGCACCCGGCCCTCGAGCGACCCCATCGCCTGGTTGTAGGCGACGACGCTGGCGTTGAGCGAGCGGCCCACCCGGTCGAGGTGGCCGGCCATCGACCCGAGCCGCGCGTGCAGCTCCTGGCCGAGCCGCTGGACGGCTTGGGCCTGCTCGTTGAGGACCTCGTGCTGCCAGCCCTGGGCCACCGTGCGGAGCAGCGCGATCATCGTGGACGGGGTCGCGAGGACGACGTTGCGGGACGCGGCCTGCTCGACGAGGTCGGGCACCGCCTGGAGCGCGGCCTGCAGGATCGCCTCGCCCGGCAGGAAGAGCACCACGAACTCGGGCGTCGCGGGCAGCGCCTCCCAGTAGCGACGCGACCCGAGGTCGGCGACGTGCTTGCGGACGTGCTCGCCGAGCCGGGCCAGTGCCCGGTCGTGCTCGGCCGGGTCGTCGGTGCCGGTGAGGTCGAGGAAGGCGGCGAGCGGGGCCTTGGCGTCGACCGCGATCGTGCGGCCACCCGCGAGCGTGACCACCAGGTCGGGGCGCAGCCTGCCGTCGTCGAGGCGCACCTGCTCGGTGAAGTCGCAGTGGTCGACGAGCCCGGCGAGCTCGACCGTGCGGCGGAGGTGGAGCTCGCCCCACTGGCCGCGCACCTGCGGCTTGCGCAGCGCGGTGGCGAGCGTGCTGGTCTCCTGTCGGAGCGTGTCGGTGGACCGGCGCATGTCGGCCACCTGCTGGTGCAGCTGGGCCTGCCACGCGACCCGGTCGTGGGCGAGGTCGCTCAGCTGGTCCTGGAGGCGGTCGAGGCCGTCCTGCACGACGGCGTGCTCGGCGACGCGCTGCTCGAGCGCCGCGAGCGCGGTGTCGTCGCGCGGGCGGCTCCGTGACCACAGCACCCCGATCAGGGCGCCGAGCGCCAGGCCGAGGGCGAGGACCAGCGCCAGGGTCAGCAGCAGGGGGAAGGTGTCCATGGCCCCAGCATGACCGCGTGGACCGACAGTGGATGGGACCTCAGGCGTCCGTCGTCACGAGGGGAGTGACCAGAGGAGCGCCGAGAGGAGGGACGACGGGAGCGCCCCGGAACGTACGCCGGTAGGCCGAGGGCGAGACGCCGACGCTGGCGCGGAGGTGCTGGCGCAGCGACGCCGCCGTGCCCATCCCGGCTTGCGTCGCCACCTGGTCCACCGTGAGGTCGGTGGCCTCGAGCAGGTGCTGCGCGTGCCGGATCCGCTGCTGGGTGACCCACGCGCCGGGGGAGAGGCCGGTCTCGGCGCGGAACCGCCGGGTGAAGGTGCGCACGCTCATCGCTGCCTGCCGCGCGAGCGTGGCGACGTCGAGCTGCTGGTCGAGGTGCGCCTGCGCCCAGGCGCGTACGTCGCCGGTCGTCTCGTCGGCGCGGCTGGGGACGTGGCGCTCGATGTACTGCGCCTGGCCGCCGTCACGCCAGGGCGGCACCACCAGGTGCCGCGCGACGGCGTTGGCGACAGCAGTGCCGTGGTCGGTGCGGACGACATGGAGGCACAGGTCGAGGCCCGCGCTGAGCCCCGCCGACGTGAGCACTCGCCCGTCGTCGGTGAAGAGGACGTCCTCGTCGAGCGCCGCGGCGGGGTAGAGCCGGCGGAAGTCGTCGGCGTACTTCCAGTGCGTGGTGGCACGGTGCCCGTCGAGGATCCCGGCCGCGGCCAGGACGAAGGCCCCGGTGCAGATCGACACCCAGCGGGCGTCGTCCGGCACCGATGCCAGTGCCGCGCGCAGATCGTCGGGGAGGGTGCCGTCGCGCCGGGGACCGGTGACCTGGGTGCCGGGGATGACCACCGTCTGCGCGGTCGCGAGGGCCTCGGCGCCGGCGGAGGGGACGATCGCGTAGCCGCGGGAGGAGGCCACGGGCGCGCCGTCCACGCTCACCACCTGGATGTCGTAGAGCGGGTGGTCGTCGTCGTCCACCGCCTCGCAGAACACCTGCGGCGGGATCGTCAGGTCATAGCCGATCACCGGTGCGATGGCCAGGACGACGACGCGGTGCGGTGGGGGAGGGGACGGCATGGCCGGATTCTTTCACATGTTGGCATGTCGGCCACTCGTGAGCCGTGGAGCAAAGGCCCGAGACTGGTGTCCGTGACGATGACGACCCCGCCGAGCCCGCGCGGGCCCGAGGCCACCCTCGCCCGACCGCAGCCCGTCCACTGGGCCTGGATCGTGGCCTCGGTCGCGTTCGTGACCCTGGTCGGCGCCGCCGCGTTCCGCTCGGTGCCGGGCGTGCTGGTCGAGCCGCTGCACGACGAGTTCGGCTGGTCCCGCGGCCTCATCGGCTCGGCGGTCTCCCTCAACCTCATGCTCTTCGGGCTGATGTCGCCCTTCGCCGCCGCCCTGATGGACCGCTTCGGCGTGCGGCCGGTGGTGACCTTCGCGCTCGTCATGGTCGCCGTGGGCAGCGGCCTCACCGTCTTCATGACGGAGCCGTGGCAGCTCATCCTGTGCTGGGGGCTGCTCGTCGGCATCGGCACCGGGTCGATGTCGATGGCCTTCGTCGCGACCATCACCAGTCGCTGGTTCGTGGCGCGTCGCGGACTGGTGAGCGGCATCCTCACCGCCGGCAACGCCACCGGCCAGCTGATCTTCCTGCCGGTGGTCGCCTGGCTGGCGACCGAGCACGGCTGGCGCACCGCGGCGCTGCTGGCCGCCGGGGCCGCCCTCGCCGTCGTCCCGCTGGTGCTGCTCTTCCTGCGCAACCACCCCGCCGACCTGGGCCTGCGCGCCCTCGGCGCCACCGACGCCGACCCCGGCCCGCCGCCCCACCAGCAGGTGGGCTCGAGCGCCGGACGCGCCCTGTCGGTGCTCAAGGACGCCGCTCGCAGCCGTACCTTCTGGCTGCTCTCCGGCGGGTTCGCGATCTGCGGGATGACCACCAACGGCCTCATCGCGACGCACTTCGTGCCGGCCGCGCACGACCACGGGATGCCCGCCACCGCCGCGGCGTCCCTGCTCGCCGTCGTCGGGATCTTCGACGTGGTGGGCACGATCGCGTCGGGCTGGCTCACCGACAAGGTCGACCCGAGGATTCTGCTCGTCGGCTATTACGCCCTGCGCGGCGTCGGGCTGATGACGCTGCCGGCGCTGATGTCGCCGCACGTGCAGCCGAGCATGTGGGTCTTCATCATCGTCTACGGCCTCGACTGGGTCGCGACGGTGCCGCCGACGGTCGCGCTCTGCCGTGAGCACTTCGGCGCCGCCACCGGGCCGATCGTCTTCGGCTGGGTGTTCGCCAGCCACCAGGTCGGCGCGGCGGTCGCAGCGACCGGCGCCGGTGTCGTGCGCGACGTCACGGGCGGCTACGACCCGGCGTTCTACGCAGCGGCCGGGCTGTGCGCCGTCGCCGCGCTCATGTCGTACGCCGTCCGCAGGACGCCGCAGCCGACCCCGGCTCCCTCGGCCGGCGTGATGTGACGCCGCCGAGGCGGGCCTCAGTCGAGGTCGACGACCACCGGCGCGTGGTCGGACGGCGAGCCGGTGCCCTGGGCCGGGTCGCGCTCGTCGCGGTCGATGAACGCACCGCTCACCCGTGACGCGAGGGTCGGCGAGGCGAGGACGAAGTCGATCTTGAGACCGCGGTCGCGCTCGAAGCGCTGCCGGTAGTAGTCCCAGTAGGTGTAGCCCGGCGCGTGGGCGCGGGTGGTCTCGGCCCAGCCGTCGTCGAGGAACGCCTGGAACGCAGCCCGCTCCGGCGGCGTGACGTGGGTCGACTTGCGGAACTGCGCGGGGTCGAAGACGTCGTCGTCGGTGGGACAGATGTTCCAGTCACCGACCAGCGCGGTCTGCCCGTCCAGCCAGCCGCTCGCGGTGTCGCGGAGCCGCGCGAGCCAGTCGAGCTTGTAGACGTAGTGCGGGTCGTCGGGCTTGCGGCCGTTGGGGACGTAGAGCGACCAGACGCGCACCCCGCCGCAGGTGGCGCCGATGGCCCGCGACTCCGGTGCGGCAGGGTCGCCGTACGGCGGCTGGCCGGCGAAGCCGGTCTCGACGTCCTCCAGCCCGACGCGCGAGAGGATCGCGACGCCGTTCCACTGGTTGAGTCCGGCGACCGCGATGTCGTAGCCCAGCGCCTGCAGCCCCATCAGCGGCAGCTGGTCCTCGCGCGCCTTGGTCTCCTGGAGCGCCAGGACGTCGATCTCGTGCCGCTGCACGAAGGCCTCCACCCGGTCGATGCGGGAGCGGAGGGAGTTGACGTTCCAGGTCGCGATGCGCACCCCTTCACCCTAAGGAAGGCTGTACAAGGTCAGCGCGACGGGGGAGGTTCGACGGCACGCACCTGTCTCGGGAACTCGTGCCCACCTGCTCGACTCTCCGGGACGGAGTGTGCCCATCCCCTCCGCGAGAGAAGAACCAGCATGCAGCGCAGTCGACTCGGGGCGATCGCCCTCGGCACCACCGCACTCCTCGGCGCGGCCCTCGCCTCCCCGGCACTGGCCGCTCCCGACACGGACATCCCGACGTTCTCGGAGTACCAGGCCTCCGCCTACCAGGACGCGGACCGCCAGTACATCGTCAACGGCGACGAGCCGGTCGGGACCACCGGTGACCTCAAGGCCTACTACGACCGCATGGTCGAGGGCTCCGAGGAGGCCATCGAGAACGGCCTCGTGGTCAACACCGTCGGGGGCGTCGACGACAGGTGGACGGCCACCGAGGCGCGCAACCTGACCTACTGCGTGAGCACCAAGTTCGGCACCCGCTACGCCGACATCGTCAGCGCGATGGCCAGCGGCGCGCAGCTGTGGGAGGACGCCTCGGCCGTCGACTTCATCCACGTCCCGGCGCAGGACGCCAGCTGCACCACCCGCAACAAGTCGGTCGTCTTCTCCGTGGAGCCGGTCCAGACCTCGCAGTACATCGCCCGCGCGTTCTTCCCCAGCACGCCCAAGCGCTCGCGCAACGTGCTCATCGACGACTCGATCTGGACCTCGGGCTCGTGGACGCCGACCAACATCATCGGCCACGAGCTCGGTCACACGCTGGGCTTCCGCCACGAGCACACCCGTCCCGAGGCCGGCACCTGCTTCGAGGACAACAGCTGGCGCCCGCTGACGCCGTACGACTCCTCGTCGATCATGCACTACCCCCAGTGCAACGGGACGTCCGCGAACCTCAGCATGACCGCCACCGACCGCGCCGGAGTGGCCTCCCTCTACGGGGCCTGACCGCGTAGCGTCACCCTCAGGCGCGAGCGCCCCCTTCGTCCCGAGCGGAGGGGGCGTTCGTCATGTCCGGACGGGCTCGGCCGGTGCCCGGGAGACGAACGGCGTCAGCAGGCCGGGCGTCGCCCGGTCGGCCAGTGCCACCGCCACGTCCAGGCGTACGTCGCGCACGAGCACGCGCTCGTGCCCGGCGGCCGTCGTCGCGGTGAGGTCCGCGAGCCCGATCCGGCGCTGCCACCACGACTGGTCGACGACCCACCCGATGATCCCGTCGGTCTCCAGCACCGTGCGGATGCGGGCGAGCGTGCCGCTGCCCGCAACGAGGTGGCCGTCGGAGAGCGCGTGCCCGAGATGGCGGTACGACGCCTCGCCCACCGCCGCGGCCAGCACGAGCAGGACGACGGCCAGGGCCGCGACCCACCACCACGAGAAGTCGAGGAACCACCAGGCCACCGCCGCGACGACCACGACGTCCAGCGCGAGCCGCAGCTGCCGGAACCACGCGCGCCGGCGGGCCTGCGGTCCGTGCTCGGTGAGGGCGTCGGTCAGCGGCCCGCGGTGCTCGAGCACCTCCTCGCCGACGCCGACCGCGACCGCCCGCGGGCACGGCGGCAGGACCTGCGTGACACCGCTCTCGACGCCGGTGGCGAGCGTGGACAGCTCGGCGCCGCCGACGATCCGCATCAGCACCGGCTCGGTCATCTCGACCCCGCGGACCTTGGCCTCCTCCACGGTGATGGAGCGGGTGGTGAACAACCCGGAGGTGAGGTGCAGCGAGCCGTGCTCGCGGACCAGGAGGAAGCTCCACCACTGCACGACGTAGCCGGAGATCGACACGACGAGCCACAGCGCGAGGCCGCCTGCGGCGAGGACGACCGCGACCGCGGCGATGGCGAACTGGGTGACCCACTCCCACACGGAGGTGGCCGTCTCCTCGTTCCAGATCGGCAGGTCGTCGCCGAACTGCGACACCACGCCGACCGCGCCGGCCAGCAGCACGAGCCGGCTGAGGCTGAAGGGCGCGAAGCGCAGCCACGACCAGTCGATCCGGGCGAGCACCACGGGCGCGGGGGCCGGCGGAGGTGCCGGGGGAGTCGTCGGCGCCCCCGCCGGCTCCGCGCCGGCTGCCGGCACGGCGACCTCGGCCTGGGTGCGCCGGTGCAGCAGCGTCGTACGCAGGGCGTGGGCGTCGGCGGCGGCCAGCGCGTCGAGCGTGATGCGGTCGTCGTCGACGCCCGTGCCGATCTGCACCTTCTGCAGTCCGAGGACGCGATGGAGCAGCGAGGCCTCGAGGTCGACGCTGCGCACGCGGTCGAGGGGCGCGGTCGAGGTGTTCTTGTTGAGCAGCCCGCGCCGCACCTGGATCTGGGTGTCGGTGAGTCGGTAGTGCGTGGTCAGCCAGGGCAGCGCGCCGAAGAGGATCGGGCCGATGATGAGGACGGGGAAGACCAGCGGCCAGAAGCGCATGTCGCTGCGGCTGATGCCGATGAGCGCCACGACGACGGGCACCAGCGCCTGGCCGACGGCCTTGACCGGGTCGAGGAGGAGCTTGCGCGGGCTCAGCCGGGCCCAGCCCTCGCCGGGGGAGCCGGGGGCGGGGATCACGTCGCGTCGTCCTCGCTCGCCGCGGTGATCGCGGTCAGCCGGGCCACGACGTGGCGTGCGGTGTCGGCGTCGAGGCAGTCGACGGTGATCGGGCCGGCTGCGGACGCGGTGGTGACGGTGATCGAGGACAGGCCGAAGAGCCGCATGAGGGCGCCCTGGCGGGAGTCGACGGTCTGCACGCGGCTGATCGGCGCGATCCGGCTGGTCCGTCCGATCCATCCCTCTCGGGTGTGCACCGCGGTGTCGGTGACCTCCCAGCGGTGCACGCGGAAGCGGATGCGCGGCATCAGCACGACGTGGGCGACCGCGAGCACACCGATCAGCAGCACGACGAGCCCGACCCAGCCGGGGACGTCGGGGATGAAGAAGTAGGCCGCGGCGGCAGCGATGACGACCGCCGCGTCGCCCAGCAGCGCCGACACCGTCCAGAACGGGACCGCCTGCGGCGAGACCCGGTTGGCCGGCTCCCGCAGGACCGGCCCACCCCCCACGTCACTCATGCCGCCGAGTGTTGCAGGTGCGCCCCGCGCGACCGCGGTGCCCGCACGCCTCCGGCAGAAGTATGCAGTCGGTGGCAAGGATGCGTCACGCGGTGACGTTCTGCAGGTTCGTGCAGTGCACACACATGAGCCAGGAGAGGCCTTCCGCCAGGTGGTCTAGTCGGGTTGAGGTGAGCAGGCGCCATCCCCCACTCCATGACCACCAGAAGGACAACCAGATGTCACTCCGCATGATGCTGCGGGCCGCCACCGCGACCGCCGCAGCAGCCGCCCTCGCCTTCTCCCTCGCCCCCGCCGCCACCGCGGCACCGGCGCGGGACCGGGTCCCCACCTTCGGCGAGTTCCAGGCCTCGACCTACCGCGACGTCGCGGGCCAGTACGTCGTCAACGGCGACGAGACCATCGTCAGCACCAAGGAGCTCCAGGCCTTCTACGACGAGATGATCGCCGAGTACCAGGCCGGCGACGGTCCGTCGTCCGAGCTCATCATCAACCGGGTCTACGGCCGCGACGACAAGTGGTCGGCCACCCAGGCGCGCAACCTCACCTACTGCGTGTCCAACAGCTTCGGCACCCAGAAGACCAACATCGTCAACGCGATGGCCAGCGGTGCCGCGCAGTGGGAGGCCGCCTCCTCCGGAGTGAACTTCACCTACGTCCCCTCGGCCGACGCCAACTGCCGCACCACCAACAACGCGGTGCTCTTCTCGGTCGAGCCGACGACCACGACGCAGTACATCGCCCGCGCCTTCTTCCCCAGCAGCCCCGACAGCCAGCGCAACGTGCTGGTCAACGCGGCCTCGCTGATGAGCTCGGGCTCCTGGACGCCGGGCAACATCATGGCCCACGAGCTCGGCCACAGCCTCGGGTTCCGCCACGAGCACACCCGCCCCGAGGCCGGCACCTGCTTCGAGGACAACAACTGGCGCCCGCTGACGCCGTACGACTCGGCGTCGATCATGCACTACCCGCAGTGCAACGGCTCGTCGAGCAACCTCTCGATGACCACCACCGACCGGTCGGGGATCCGCGCGGTCTACGGCGCCTGACCGCCGCCTGGACGACGTCGTCCACGCGTCACGCCCACGGAGGGCCCGGCCGACCAGGCCGGGCCCTCCCGCGCTTTCGTCGGCCACCGCCGACCGCCCGTAGACTCCCGGCCCGTGGCTCTCACCATCGGCATCGTCGGTCTCCCCAACGCGGGCAAGTCGACCCTCTTCAACGCACTGACCAAGAACGACGTCCTCGCGGCGAACTACCCGTTCGCGACGATCGAGCCCAACGTCGGCGTCGTGGGCGTCCCCGACGAGCGGCTGCCGCAGCTCGCGGAGGTCTTCGAGTCGGCGAAGGTGCTGCCCGCCACGGTGGAGTTCGTCGACATCGCCGGCATCGTCCGCGGCGCCTCCCAGGGCGAGGGCCTGGGCAACAAGTTCCTCGCCCACATCCGCGAGTCGGCCGCCATCTGCCAGGTCACCCGCGTCTTCCGCGACGAGGACGTCACCCACGTCGACGGCGAGGTCAACCCGGCCAACGACATCTCGACCATCCAGACCGAGCTGATCTTCGCCGACCTCGAGACCGTCGAGAAGGCGATCGCCCGGCTCGAGAAGGAGTCGCGCAAGGTCAAGGACCTCGTCGCCAACCTCGAGGCGGCGAAGGCCGCCAAGGACGCGCTGGAGTCGGGCACCCCGATCACCGCCACCGCCATCGACCGCTCGCTCCTGCGCGAGCTGTCGCTGCTCACCGCCAAGCCGTTCATCTACGTCTTCAACTGCGACGCCGACGAGCTGGCCGACGATGAGCTCAAGGACCGGATGCGCGCGATCGTGGCGCCGGCCGAGGCGATCTTCCTCGACGCCAAGTTCGAGGCCGATCTCGCCGAGATGGACGACGACGAGATGGCGCACGAGATGCTCGCCGAGATGGGCATCACCGAGTCCGGCCTCGACCAGCTCGCCCGCGTCGGCTTCGACACCCTCGGCCTGCAGACCTACCTGACGGCGGGCCCCAAGGAGACGCGGGCCTGGACGATCCGGAAGGGCGCCACGGCCCCCGAGGCGGCCGGCGTCATCCACACCGACTTCCAGAAGGGCTTCATCAAGGCCGAGGTCGTCTCCTTCGACGACCTGATGTCCGCCGGCTCCATGCTCAAGGCCCGCGAGGCCGGCAGGGTGCGCATGGAGGGCAAGGACTACGTGATGGCCGACGGCGACGTGGTGGAGTTCCGTTTCAACGTCTGACGGTTGACGTTTCCGCAGGTCAGACGGCATTTCAGGTCCCGTCAGGCTCGGTCTGCCCTCACCGCGCCCTCATGAGAACGAACGACTTCCTCGAACAGGCTCGCTGCGGCGTCCCTCACGCGGTCCTCTGCGGACGGCCACAGGTGGGCGTAAGTGGTGAGCGTCGTGGTGGGCTTCGCGTGCCCCAAGGAACGCTGGACAGCCACCACGTCGCACCCGGAAGCGATGAGTCCGGAGGCGTAGAAGTGGCGCAGGTCGTGCATCCGCACGTCGGTGACCCCCGCGCGCTTGAGAGTGGTGCGCCACCGGTGCCCGACGGTGTTCTGGTGAGGGGGTATGTCCTCGACGTCGGCGAACAGCCAGTTGTGGGGGAGGCCCAGCGCGACGTGCTCGGACAGCATCTGCAGCAAAGCGTCAGGGACGTGGACCGTGCGCTCGGAGTTGTACTTCGGGAGCCGGATCTCGAACGAGCCGTTGAGCCGCTGGACCTGACGGCGCACGTGCACCTGACGGCGGAGGAAGTCGACATCGCCGACTTGCATCGCCGCGGTCTCACCGAGCCGGAGCCCTGCGAACGCGCACAGCCCCACAAACGCACGGAACCGCGGGTCGGCGGCTTCGAGGATGCTGCGCACCACCTCCGGCGTCGGGATCTCCATCGCCGCCTCGCGCCGGCGCAGCCGGGGGAGTCGGACCTGCGTGGTCGGGTCGACAGCGATCATCCCGTCGCGCACGGCTGCCCGGAACACCGAGCGCACGTTCACGAACCGAGTCTTGATCGTGCCCGGAGCGAGCGGACGCCTGCGCGTCGCCGTCGCGACGGTCATCGATTTCACCCACGCCTCGACGTGGCTCGGACGGATCAGGCGCAGGTCCACCTCAGCAAACGTCGTGGACTTCGCGGCCAGCGACATCGCTTGCCGAGTGTTGGCTGTCCATAGCTGGTCCGCGCTCCACGCCTCGTAGTACGCCAGGAACGAAACCTTGCCGGCCTCTGGGTCGACCCACCGTCCGCGATCTAGGGCGTCGAGCTGCTGGCGCCGCCACCGCACCGCATCGACCTGTCGGTCGAACGACCGCTCGTGCTGGCGACCTGTCTCCGGGTTTCGATACCGCGCCCGCCACGCGTCGCCGCGACGGCTGATCCCCTCAGGCATCGGTGACCTCAGCGGAGTCTGCGATGGAAGTCATGTCATCCCTCTCGACCACACGACGGTAGCTCCGCCTGCCGGCAGAGGTCGAGGTCGATGCTCGGTTGTGTCTCAACGATTGGGGTCGCTAGTGGTCAGTCGAACGACCCACCAAGACTCAGCGCGCTGTCTCCACGGTTCCAGTCCAATTAGTGGCGCGCCGGGAGGTTCTCTAACGGCATCTGTCGGCTCGCACTGGCATGATCCGGCCTATGAGCGTCGTGAGTCTGTTGGATCGTCCGACCTACGGGTTCGGCCAGGTGGACTCAATCCTTGGCCTGAAGCCTGGGACCGCTGAGCGCTGGATCGATGGTTACGAGCGCCGCGGCAAGCATTACCCGCCCGTCATCCGAGAAAGTTCTACCGGAAACGAGATTGCGACCTGGGGAGAGTTTGTTGAGACGCGCATGCTGGCCGAGTACCGAACCACCGGAGTGCCAATCCTTCGCATGCGTCCTGCGATCGAGGTTCTCCGGGACCGGCTAGAAACGCGTTACCCGCTTGCTTCCGCTCGCATGTGGCTGGGCACGGACGGCCGCGACCTGGTCCTCCAGGTTCAGGAAGAAGTGGATCTTGAAGGCGAGTTGGCGATCGTCCTCCTCAGGACGAAGCATGAAATGATCCCCGGTGCTTTAACGCCGATTCGCTGGAGCGACCGAGCCAAGTCCTTCCGCGATTCGCTCGAGTGGACGAGTGTGGCCGAAGGGGTTCAAGTACCTGAGCTCGTGAGACCAATGTCCGGGAATGACGGCGTTGTTATCGATCCCCTTCGGGGGTTCGGAGACCCTGTCATACGCGGACGCAACGTTCCGACTAGCGTGATCGCTGAACTTGTTCGCGCCGGGGACACGCCGGAGATGGTCGCGGAGCTATACGAGCTGACAGCCGGAGAGGTCACCTCAGCGATTCGATACGAGTTGTCCCTGACTCGAGCCGCGTCCTGAGACTACGCGCGCGATGACCGCCGACAAGAATCAACTCAGGTTCTTCGTTGACGAGAGTTCACTAGGTCTAGGGAAGGCTCTCGCCGCCGCGCGCAAGGACACCATTCACACTGGACACCCGTTGATCCCGGAATGTCCTTTGGGTACCCCGGACCCAGAGTGGATCCCGATTGTGGCAGAGAAGGCTCTGGTGGTTATCGGCCGCGACAAGAAGATTCGCACCCGGCCCGCAGAGTTACAGGCGATCAAGGAGGCAGGCCTTCGTGTCTTCCTGATTGGCGGCAAGGGCGATCTGCCGACGTGGGACTGGCTCACTCGGATCGTCCGGGCTTGGCCGACGATGGAAGCCATTATCGAGGAGCGACCGGACGGACCGTGGATCTATGTCATCAATGCGCACGGCTTGGTGGAGGTCAAACTGCTTAGCTGAACCTCGTTTGAGCCTCACGCTGCGATTGACCGCCCGGAAGCCTCAAAAAGTGCGTCACATCACCGCGTTACGGGCTCTCAACGCGACACGCTGGTGATGGCTTGGCCCGACACTGAAGTTGCAAGATGCGGTCAACCGCGTCGAAACTCGTTCGGACACGCCCGACAACCCTGCGCTCGAGCGAGCCTAGGGACTAGAACGGAGCAGTGGAGCCCGACAAAGAGTTGCGAAACGCCCTGTTCCTCGCGCAGTACCAGTCGGCTCGAGAGGTCGTACTTCACGCGAGGCAGATTCAGCATTCGATTGTTTCGTGGAGCAACGCCTCTGCCGGGGTGCTCATCGGCGCGGGCGCGGTCATTGCGAATGACGGCGCAGGCGCGGTCACTGAGGGGACCTCTGGCATGGCATTTCTGTTGCTCTTCGCGCTGGTGTTGCCCGGTCTCGTGGCCGGATCATTCAGTGCGTGGATCGGGGAGGTCGGACGCATGCGTCGAGCGGCGAGCTTCGTGCGAGACATCGAGTTCAGCGCCTACGCCTCAGGCGGACCTGGCGCCCCCACCACACCGGTGTACGACACGGTCGTGTCGCGGGGACCAAACGGAGAGGGCGACTCGATCACGCAGATTGGGCGCCGCGCAGTTGCGGCGCTCTACATCGGTTTGTTGACTACGTCCGCGGTCGTCGCCTCCGCATGCGTCTGGAACTTTGAATCTTCGCACTCCCACTCGACGGTTGTACGCGTCGTCGTGCAACTCCTGCTCGTAGCGGTTGTCGTGTGGTTCGGGCACGCCGTGCGAGACGGATTTCGCCGTATCGCGCCCTATGGGAGTCACCAACCGACGCTGATCGACGAGCTGTATCTCGTAGAACTCTTCGGTGATCGCGGCTGACGCAAGACTTTGTGGTCAACCGAGGTGACCACGCTGTACGAACGCTCACCGACCAGACCGTTTGGTTGACCAAGTCGTTGGCCTGAGTCATTACGCCGCTTATCGGCGTAGTTAACGCGCACCCCACCGGACGTTGGGTCGAGCCTGCGGACGGGTGCGTTGGAGCTCTTCGGCCACGGGGCTCCACCGTGCATCACTGAGCGTCCCGGAGTCGTACCTCTCGCGTAGGTCTCGGACGATTCGCCGGCATGCAGCCGGCGACGCCAGGACCGCTTGTACGTGATCGTCGAGCGAGACTTCAGCCTGGACGTACTGCGTGGCGATCGCGCCGGCGGCCGCAGCTCGGCGCTCCTCGGATCCTGCTCGGCGACACTTCGCCGAGCACCACTGACGCGGTCGCCCGGGGGAGCGCGGTCGAACATGCAGGATCGGCTCGCCACAGCGAGGGCACGAACGCTGGCCCTCGTCCTTGGTGGTCACTTCTGGTGCTCGAGCTCCACCGTCCATGCGATCACCGTCGATGCGCGCCAGCGCAGGTGCTTGCCGACACGGAAGCCAGCCGGTCCGTATCCGGTCGTTCGCCAGCAGTAGACGGTCTGCTTCGGGACGCCGAGGTAGTCGGCTACCTCGTCGATCGTCCACAATTCGCTGGCTTCAGCAGCCGCGTGGTGTTGGCGTACACCACTTCGGAAGCGCGCGTCGGGCACGCGAGGCTGAGGCACTTCGCCCCAGAGCGTCGGTTGCGCTGAACTGTCGGTGTCGTCTTTCATGTCGGGTTCTCCTCCGGTGTGTCTCGGCGCTAGCCGTCGTCGCTTGTCGACGAGGGGGAGAAGCACATGGTTGGACTGCGGATCGGACGACTCGGACGCTTCGAGTGACAGTGCCCGCGTGGTCACCAGCGCCGGAAGCCGGCCTTGCCCGAGTTTCGTCCGCCGAAACCATGGTCCGTGAATGCATGGGGTGCGAGGTACTTGGTGAGCGGTCTGACACGGGCCGACGCGTCAGGGTCGACGGACGTGGCCGAAGCGACTTGCTTTTATCTACGGCAAAGCCAGCCGAGTCTCGGGGTGACGGCGTACATGGGCATGCCGATCTGGCCTTCACGGAGGATCGCCAAGCTCGTCCGCGATGCCTGGTTCCACCTGACGCGGATCGTGGCCCGGTCGCGCCCATGACATTCGCGTACTACGCGTTGGCTGGCACGTCTGGCGAGGCTTCGTTCGCCTCGAGAGCGGCAGCGGTGAGGCTGTTCGCGATATGCGAGCACATCAGGCTTTGAGCGGCGTCGGCGTCACGATCGGTGACCAGCGCCACGAGGCGGTGGTGCTCTTCGAAGTCGCGCGTGCGGGGTTCGCCCCCTGAAGGGAGCTCGAGACCGGCTCGGCGGTAGCGGTCCGACTTGTCCCACAGGTCGTTCAGCATCCGGATCATGACTGTGTTGTGAGAGGCGGTGTAGAGCGACTGGTGGACCTCGCGGTGCGCGGCTAATGCCACCTCCCCCCACTGTCGCGTGACCGGGAGCAGGTTCTCGAGGGCGGCGTTCATGCGGGCGATGTCTGCGTCGGTCCGGCGCGCGGCCGCCAGTGCCATGGCTGCGGGTTCGAGCGCCTGTCGGGTCTCGAACAGCTGGCGAGCCTCCACGAAATCCATCACCGCCACACGGGCGTTGCGATGGCCTTCGAGCAGCACGAGCCCTTCACCGCTGAGGCGACGGATGGCCTCACGCAGCGGGGTGATGCTGATCCCCATCGACGCTGCAAGCTCGTACTGAGCAAGCGCCGAACCTGCCTCCAGCGAACCGTCCAGGATCTGCTGGCGAATCTGCGCGTAGGCGACGTCCGCCTTGCTCGTGAAGGTGTACGTAGTCACGGAGGAAGCATGACACATGTTTCTTATAAGTCAGGGTTGCGTTGTGGCTGCCGTCACATCTAGTGTGAACTCACATGCATCTTATAAGGTGCGAGCCGCCGAAGGAGCAACCATGTATCTGCGCGTCCCCCTCATCTCCGTGGCCAGTGTTGCCGTTCTGTCCCTGTCAGCCTGCGGTGGCGGCGACGCCGACCCCGCTGCTTATCCAGAGTCGGAGATCACCTTTGTGGTGCCGTTCTCCGCGGGCGGACCGACCGACACCGTGACCCGGCTGATCGCTGAGCCGATGGCCGAGGAGCTCGGCCAGCAGATCGTCGTGAAGAACGTCGAGGGCGCTGGCGGCACCGTGGCGGCGGGGCAGGTCGCCGGCGAGGACGGCGACGGCTACCAGGTGCTCATCCACCACATCGGCATGTCGACGGCGCCGGCCCTCTACCCCGACCTGGACTTCAGCCCGCTCGAGGACTTCAAGACGGTGGGCCTGATCACCGAGCTGCCGATGACGATCGTCGCCCGCCCTGACTTCGAGGCCGAGACGCTCGAGGAGCTCTTGGCCTACGTCGAGGAGAACGCGGACACGGTCACCATCGCCAACGCCGGCGTCGGTGCTGCCTCACAGCTGTGCGGACTGCTCATCGAGGAGGCCATCGGGGTCGACCTCACCGAGGTGCCCTATGACGGCACCGGCCCGGCCTTGACCGACCTCATCGGCGGTCAGGTTGACTTCATGTGCGACCAGAGCGTCAACACGGTCGCACAGATTCAGTCCGGTGAGATCAAGGGCTATGCCGTGACCACCCCCGAGCGCATCGATGCCCTCCCCGACCTGCCCACCACCGCCGAGGCCGGTCTCGATGGCGTCGAGGTCGCTTCCTTCCACGGGCTCTACGTCCCCTCTGACACCCCCGACGAGGTCGTCGAGAAGCTCACCGCCGCCCTGAAGGTCGCGCTGGCTGACAAGAAGGTCATCGACAGCTTCGCGGACCTGGGCACGGCGCCGGTGGCCGAGGACCAAGTGACGCCGGAGGCGCACACGGCCAAGCTCGAGGAGCAGATTGACGTGTGGACCCCGATCATCGAGGCCTCCGGGGTCACGGGCGAATGAGCACCGTGCCTGCGGCGCCCGGCGACTCCGCCGGGGCCCTAGGTGAGAAGCGCTCCGGACCGTCCTTCCCGGACCTGATGGCGGGCGGCACATTCGTCGTCCTCGGCCTCGCCTTCGCCATCGGCGGGTCGCAGTACGACATCGGCAGCGCGCTGCGGATGGGCTCGGGCTACGTCCCCATCGCGCTCGGGGGCACCCTGGCCGTACTGGGCGCGGTGATCGTGGTCGCGTCGTTCCGCGGCGTCGACCCGACGGTGGCCAACGCCGACCGCGGAGACATCCCCTGGCGGCGCATGGGCCTGCTCCTTGCCGCAGTGATGTTCTTCGGGTTCACGGTGGACGGTCTCGGGCTTGGCCCGAGCCTGCTCGTCACGACCTTCCTCGCGGCCCTGGCCGGGCGCGGCACCCGCCCGTCCCGCGCCGCGATCATCGCCGTAGGTCTCACTGCGGTGTGCCTGATCGTCTTCGTGGCACTCCTCCAGCTGCGGCTGCCCGTCATCGGCGACTGGCTGGGAGGCTGACATGGACGGCATCCTCCTGGGGTTCGAGGTCGCCCTCCAGCCCTCCAACATCCTGATCTGCCTGCTCGGCGTCACGCTCGGCACCGCCGTCGGCGTGCTTCCCGGCATCGGGCCGACCGCCACGGTCGCGCTGCTGCTGCCGATCACCTTCTCCTTCGACCCGGTCGCCTCGCTCATCATGCTGGCCGGCATCTACTACGGCGCCCAGTACGGCGGTTCCACGACAGCGATCCTGCTGAACCTGCCAGGAGAGTCGTCCTCCGTGGTGACAGCCCTCGACGGCCACCAGATGGCGAGACAAGGGCGGGCCGGTGCGGCTCTGGCCACCGCTGCACTCGGCTCGTTCTTCGCCGGCACCGTGGCGACCGTGGTGGTCGCGCTCTTTGCGCCACCCCTGGCGCGTGCGGCCCTCGAGTTCGGGCCAGCGGACTACTTCAGCATCGTCGTCCTCGGCCTGCTCGCCTCGATCGCCCTGGCCAGCGGGTCGGCCGTCAAGGCGCTGGCCATGATCGTGCTGGGCCTGCTGCTCGGCACCATCGGCCAGGACCAGTTCACCGGCGTCCCGCGCTTCACCTTCGGGGTCCGCGAGCTCTACGGGGGGCTGGACTTCGTGTCACTCGCGGTCGGCCTGTTCGGCATCGCCGAGATCATCCGCAACCTCGAGCAGCAGCACAATCCCAGCCTGGTCACGAAGAAGGTGCAGGGCCTCTGGCTCACCCGCGAGGACTTCCGGCGCATCCGGATGCCTGTCCTGCGTGGCACCACGCTCGGTTCGATGTTGGGCGTGCTGCCCGGTGGCGGACACGTCCTGGCCAGCTTCACGTCGTACTCGCTCGAGAAGCGGATCTCCAAGACTCCCGAGGAGTTCGGCAAGGGCGCCATCGCAGGTGTGGCGGCACCGGAGTCGGCCAACAACGCGGCCGCGCAGACGTCCTTCATCCCGCTGCTCACCCTGGGCCTGCCGGCCCACCCCGTGATGGCGCTGCTGGTGGGTGCCTTCATCATCCAAGGCATCACGCCAGGACCGAACGTCATCAACGACGAGCCCGAGCTTTTCTGGGGCCTGATCGCGTCGTTCTGGATCGGCAACGTCCTGCTGGTGATGCTCAACCTGCCGCTGATAGGGCTGTGGGTGCGGATGCTGAGCGTGCCCTACAGTGTGCTCTTCCCGGCCATCGTCGCCTTCGCGTCCATCGGCTGCTACTCCCTCGGCCTCAACCCCTGGGACGTCTTCGCCGTCGCAGCGGCCGGGCTGCTCGGCTACTTCCTCATCCGCTGGGGCTGCGAGGCCGCTCCGCTACTGCTGGGCTTCGTGCTCGGACCACTCCTCGAGGAGAACCTCCGCCGGGCGATGATCATCTCCCGAGGCGACCCCACGGTGTTCATCACCCGCCCCATCTCGGCGGCGCTGCTGGCACTCACGGTGATCATCGTGGCGATCTCGCTGCTTCCGTCCGTACGACGCAAGCGAGAGGTCGTCTTCAGCGGCGACGACGACTGACGACAAGGCCCGATCCCCGACCGGCGACCAGGAGCCACTCCTGGTGCTGTCGGTCGCACTGTCCCCAGATTCACACGTTAGAGAAAGGTTGCGGGATGAGAATCGTCTCTGCCCATGAAGGGGTCATCCCCATCAGCTCGTCGATGAGCAACGCCTTCATCGACTTCTCCACCATGGACTGCTCGATCCTGGCGCTCGTCAGCGACGTCGTGGTCGATGGCAAGCCGCTGGTCGGCTACGGCTTCAACTCCAACGGCCGCTACTCGGCCGGCGAGATCCTGCGGCGGCGCATCCTCCCTCGCCTGATGGACGCTCCGGAAGGGGCCGTCCTGGACGACGAGGGCAACCTGTCGCCCACGCTGGCGTGGGACGTGATGATGCGCAACGAGAAGCCGGGCGGTCACGGTGAGCGCTCGGTGGCCGTTGGCGTGGTCGACATGGCGCTGCACGACCTGGCCGCCAAGATCGCCGGCGTCCCCCTCTGCCGGTGGATCTCCGACCACTACGGCGACGGCGATCCGGACGACTCCGTCTTCGTCTATGCCGCCGGCGGCTACTACGCCCCGGACAAGAGCGACAGCGACCTGCAGGACGAGATGCGCCGCTTCCTCGACGCCGGGTACGACGTGGTCAAGATGAAGATCGGTGGCGCGCCCCTGGCCGAGGACCTGCGGCGCATCGAGGCCGTCCTCGAGGTCCTGGACGGCGACGGCTCGAGGCTTGCCGTCGACGTCAACGGCCGCTTCGACCTCGACACCGCCCTTGAGTACGCACGAGCGCTCGACCCGTACAACCTGTTCTGGTATGAGGAGGTCGGCGACCCGCTGGACTACCGCCTCAACGCGACCCTCTCCGAGCACTACAAGAACCCGATCGCGACCGGCGAGAACCTCTTCTCGCTGCAGGACGCCCGCAACCTCGTCAGGTACGGCGGCATGCGCCCGGACCGCGACTACATCCAGGTCGACCCGGCGCTCAGCTACGGGCTGGTGGAGTACAAGCGCATCCAGGAGATGCTCGCTCAGCACGGCTGGTCCTCACGCCGCTGCATCCCCCACGGCGGCCACCAGTTCTCCTTGCACATCGCTGCAGCGCTCAAGCTCGGCGGCAACGAGTCGTACCCGGGTGAGTTCCAGCCCACCGGCGGCTTCGCCGACGACGCGGTCGTCGAAGGCAGCCGGGTCGCGCTCGACGACCGGCCCGGGATCGGCTTCGAGGGCAAAGCCAACTTCCTCAAGGTCCTCCGCGAGCTCCACGAGTAGGAGTCAGCGGCTCGGAGGTCACATTTCGCGGTAGCGGTGTGCCTGACCGAGGGCGTCCCTAAGCACTTCCCGCGTGGTGGGTCGTCCCGACCAGTCGGGGTACGACGTGCCAGGCACGGCGTACGGAGTCACGTAGGCGCTGGTGTCGCGCTGGAATCGCCATCCCTCAGCGAGCGGGCCGACGTCGAGCGAGTCGTAGCCGATGGCATCGAAGAACTCGATAACGGTCTGCTTGGCCGCTGCGTCATCGCCCGCGAGGGCGAGCACCGATCGGTCGGGATCTCCGGACGGGCGGGCGAGGGTGGCCAGGTGGTCGACGTAGATGTTGTTGAACCCCTTGACCACGTGCGAGCCCGGCAGGCGTGCCTGCAGGAGCTCGCTGGTGGTCGTGGACTCGTCATCGAGCTCCGCGATGTGTCCGTCCCGCTCGGGGTAGTAGTTGTTGGTGTCGATCACGACCCTGCCGTTCAACGGCTCGACCGGGACCTGTCGGTAGTTCTTGAGCGGTACCGTAACGACGGCGAGGTCGGCGGCGTCGGCAGCCTCAGCAGCAGTTGCCGCACGCGCACGCGCGCCAAGCGTCTGGACCAGGTCCGCAAGTGTCTCCGGTCCCCGGCTATTGCTGAGCACCACGTCGTAGCCGGCGTCGACCGCGAGCCTTGCCACGGTGCTGCCGATGTTGCCGCTGCCGATGAGTCCGATCGTCGTCATGTCATCGTGAACGTTGGCGGAGGTAGCGGCATTCCGACCCGCGCGCAGGCTGAAAACGGATCGTCTCTCGACGCTCACAGGCGGCACTGCGACGTGTCTCGGTCAGACGGAGCAACGCGCGGGGAAGCAGATCCACACTGCGCCGATCCTGTCCCTCGCCTTGGTCGCAGTGGTCACCTTGCCGGCCATCGAGGGGAGATCCCAAGCCACCACGCTCGCGCTCGGCATCGTCATCGCTGCGGTGATCCTCCGCGGCCTGCTCGCACCGAGGCTGGTCTCCGCTCCTGGACCAGCGAACTGGACGCTGCCGATTCCCGCTCGCGAGGGTGCTCGACGTCGAGTCATCACACGACCCGCGCCCACCCGGCATGAGGCATCAGGGACGGTGACCGTTGCCCGGGCGAGTCGGGGCCCGGCAGCCCGTCGCGGCACTAAGACAGTCCGGTTGCGATGGGAACCCCTGCATTACGCAGTCCGGGAAGACTCGCTAATTGCGCGATCCGGGGGACGCCCTGGCCGAAATGTTGGGATGGGAAGCACTCTCGATGGCGGTTGGTGAGCAGGGTGGTGAGCGGTTTCGACAGGGCACCGCTCTTCCCGCAACCTGCCCTCAATCTGCCCTCACCAGACCCGAAAACGATGCCAATCGACGGTGATTACCAGAATGCTCCCCACCAGATTTTGTGCAGGTCAGAGGCATAATATGAGTGATTACGACCAGCGACCGAAACCCCCGTTTTCGTTCCGCTTCAACGTCTGACGCATCGCTGTTTGTGCAGGTCAGAGCGGGTGTGCCCCCCCAGTCCGCGAAGAGTCCGCAAAGCTTCGTCGCTCGCGCGCTGACGGCCAGTTCCGATGTGCGATCAGCGAGCGCGGGTACCGCTCGGATCCGGCTTGAGATTCACTGCATGGGCGGCGCAAAGACGAACCACTTGCGGCTACTAGGACACTGCCCGCAGTATCGGGATCTGGCCAGGCTTGGATGTCGATGCCCGTGCATCTGCGGCCGGTGTACGCCACACTCACGTCATGGGACACAGTGGTGACATCCGGACGGCCGCCCGCCGCGTGTCGTGGAAGGGTTTCGGTGCAGTTGCCGCCGTTGCCCTCTTCACTTCTTGCGCCGTCGTCGCCATGGCGACGCGCAGCTTGCCTCCCGTGCTGGCGACTATGGTCGGCGGCCTGGTCGTAGTGCTTCTCGCGGGTCTCACCCTGGACGCCCTCAAGGCACCTTTCGACCGCGCCCCTGGGCCTCGGCCCGGCTCGCGCGGCAGCTGGATCTGACTGAACGCGCGCACATCGGCAGATCTGGTCGCTCCACGAGGTAGATCGTGCGTTCGTAGGCGAGCGCTTGTAGATCCACTCAGGGACGAGGCAGTGGGGCTGGGCCGTGGCGACCCAGGCCTGGTTGCGGGTGCGCGCGGTGAGCGGTCGGATCACGCGCGAGTCGTGGAGGCGGTTGATAGCTGCGTAGCCGGTGCCGTCGGTGGAGGGGTGGATCAACTCGAGCTGCGCGTGCGCCAGTGCAGCCTGCAGCAGCACGCCGATGTCGTCACGGTTGGCGAAGGCGGGCAGGTCGTCCATGTAGGCGCCTACCGTGCGGGTACTCAACGCCCCTGACCCGCGCGAAAGCGCACGCGACTCGAGGTGAGGGGCTGATGAGCATTGCCCTGAGTGCCTAGCGGGTCTAGCCTCGAAGCGTTGCCTCACACGTGACGCTGCCCCAGTCCCGGTAGCGCGTGCCACCTGCATCGCGCACAGACCGGGATCTTCTATGACCAGCGCCACGTACGAGCCCCCTTCTCCTCAAGACCATGCGCACGATCCACCGGCGCCCGCCGATCGTTCTGGTGTTGGTCCGTCGGGAGCCGAGCTCGCTGAGACGAACCGGCAGCTCCACACAGCCATCGCGAGTCGAGAACTCATCGGGCAGGCCACAGGCATCCTGATGATCCGGCTCGACACCGACGCCGAATCTGCCTTCTCGTACTTGCGCCGGCGGTCGATGGACGAGAACCGCAAGCTCGTGCGCATCGCGAAGGACATCGTCGAGACCAGGAAGATCGCTTGACGCCCACGGGCGGTGCCGCAGCCCCTCCGCGTGAACCCGCGACAGCTGTGCCAGGGCGATTCCCACGATCGCGTGATGTCGGATGCGCCCACGTCGCTCGACCAGCGCCTGGGACTGGTGTCGCGCCATCCGGTCTACGCTGAGGTCATTCGTGATCAGGCCGGCGCGATCGCGTCTTGAGGGGAGGAACGGGTGACTGCTTCCGTGGACGCGATGAGGGCTCAGCTGAACGCCGCGGTGTCCAGCAGCCGACCCGGTCTCGCGACGGCCGACGAGTTGTGCGCCACCTGCGTCGGGTTGGTCGGAGTCGACGGAGTCGCGTTGTCGATGGTCTACAAGGGGGCATCGACTGGGACGTTCGGCGCCAGCAGCGAAGCGAGTCGCCGCCTGGACGAATATCAGTTCACCTTCGGCGAGGGACCGTGTCTGGACGCGGTGGCCACGCGAGAGGCCGTGCTCGTTCCGAACCTCGACGCTCCGCGTGAACAGCGATGGCCTCTCGTGCGAGGAGCGCTGCTCAATGACGGCATCCGGAGCGTGTTCGCCCTACCCATCGTGGTCGCGTCCGTGTGCGTCGGCGCTCTCGACCTCTTCCGCGCGGAGCCGGGGCCACTGGAAGGCGACGCCCTGGCCGGGGCGATGCTGACCGCAGAGCTCGCCTCGGCGCCGCTCCTCGATCTGATCGCAGAGGGCGTGGGTATGAACACTGACGAGGAGGCCGTCGTCACGAACATGCTGGCTGGTCCGGATCACCAGGCAGAGCTGGAACGGGTCGAGGTCTACCAGGCGACCGGGATGCTCGTGGCCGCGCTCGACGTCGACGCTGCCGAGGCCTTGGTGCGTCTTCGAGCCCATGCCATCGCAACCGGGCAGACCGCAAGCCAGGTGGCCGGCGCCATCGTCGAACGCAGGCTCATGCTGGACAAGGACACGCGCGTCGTGCGGGAGAGGCCGTCCAATGACTGAGGGCCGAGAACGAGAAGTCATCCATGCCTTCGTGGCAATGTCCAACGAGCTGGTCGACGACTACGACGTCGTCGACGTGCTCGCCCAGCTCACCGACTACTGCGCCGAGCTCCTCGACATCTCCGCCGCAGGCCTCCTGCTGGCCGACGGACGAGGAGTCCTGCACCTGGCTGCCTCGACCTCCGACCGGATGCATCACCTGGAGATGTTCCAGCTCCAACGTGACGAAGGGCCCTGCTTGGACTGCTTCCATGACGGGCAACGGGTGCTGGTCCCCGACCTGGCGGAAGCTGAGGAACGCTGGCCCCAGTTCAGCGCCGCCGCAGGCCGGGCCGGCTTCAGGTCAGTCCATGCGCTTCCCATGCGGCTCACCGGCAACGTCCTCGGTGCCCTCGGACTCTTCGGAGACCAGCCCGGCGCGCTCGACGCCGACGACCTTGCGCTCGCTCAGGCCCTGCTCCACGTCGCTTCTGTCGCGATCGTCAACGACCGATCCGCCACCGACCGGGCAACCGTGAACTCGCAGCTCCAAAAGGCACTCACCAGCCGCATCACCGTCGAGCAGGCCAAGGGCGTCATCGCCTACGCCGGGGACCTCAGCATGGACGACGCCTTCGCAGTCCTCCGCCGCTATGCCCGGGACCACGGCATCAAGCTGAGCGTCACAGCAAGTCGCGTCGTCGACCGCGACCTGAAGTACGAGCTGCTCATCCAGCACGCCCGAGCGGCCGCCGTCCTGCCGTGAGACCGTGCCGGCCTCTGGGCCGACGAGCTCTCTGAGGCGCCCGCGGCGCACTGCTGGCCGCGGGGCGTACAGCCGCTGCCATCACTCGCGAGCCGGAGCATGATGACCAGATGAGTCAGCCAGTGCCGGATCAACAGGACGACGTCGAGGCGTGGCCTTTGGCCTTTGACTGCTCCGACGTGCGAATCGCGATCTCGGAAGCGGGTACAGGAGTGCTGCACCGCACGGGTGCCAGCGTCCTCCTAGACCTCGAGACCGCTTTCTACGAGACGCAAGGACGCATCATGTCCAGTAACACCAACACCACGTCCGACCACACCACGGGACGCCGAATCAGCACGGAGACCAAGTCTTCGTACAAGACCACCGAGCTCGTCGCTTACGTCGTGGTAGCCCTGGCCGTCCTGATCGCCGCTGCGCTGACCGACGCGAGCGACTTCGGCCCCCAAGAAGCATGGTTCTACGTCACTCTCCTGACCATCGGCTACATGATCAGCCGGGGGTTGGCGAAGTCCGGTAGCCGCGACTTCTACGACGACGCCGTCCACCGCGACGACCGTTGAGCTCGATGTACGTGCGCTCTCTCGGTCACGTCGTGGGCATGTTCGCCGCCACGGCCACCCACCTGGCAGCGCAGCTGCTCCGCGCACCTCGCCGGGCGAAGAGCTAGCCGCTTCTCAACCGGCCCGACGCCCCGCCCGCCTTCTCGGGGTAGGCGAGCGGGGCTCTTGGGGCGTCTGCGATGCCCGACGGGCCTGTGGGCTGGCATGCGCGTCGTCGTCAGCGCCATGCCCGCCCTGAGCCGCCTTGTCGAACAGCCTCCGCAGCGTCTCGCGTGCGCTGACACACGGTTGGGTGTAGCCCCGTCAGGCGCGACGAACTACTGTTCCAAGGCCTCGGGTCGCCGGGGACCGGACCGAGTCCCTGGCAAGCGAGGCGAAACAATTGATCGGTGAGTTCTCAGAGCTGACGCGTGCGCTCAGTAATGCACCCGACGAGACTGCTCGCCTCCAGCTCGCCATCGAGTCGGCGGTGACACTCGTGACCCGGTGTGACCACGCGGGCATCACGCTCAACGACAAGCACGGGCAGATCATCACGAGAGTCAGCACGGACGGTGTCGTCCGACGGGCCAACGAGCTCCAGCACGAGTTGGGCGAAGGCCCATGTATCGAGCTGGACCGCGACCAGGACACATTCGTGAGCCCCGACCTGTCGCAGGAGCGCCGCTGGACACAATGGGCGCCGCGCGCGTACGAGGAGCTGGGCGTCGAGTCGATGATCTCGGTGCTCATCTTCAAGGACAAGCGGTCCTACGGCGCACTGAGCCTCTACGCCAAGCAGGGACAGCGCTTCGACGTCGACGACGTCGCAGTGGCGCACGCCCTCGCCGGTCACCTCGCCGTCGTCATGACCGCGGAGCGCGAGATCGACCATCTCGGGATCGCGCTGCTGAGCAGGATCACGATCGGCCGGGCCGAGGGCATCCTGATGGAACGCCTCGACATCACCGCCGACCAGGCGTTCGACTACCTGCGGCGTGCCTCCTCACACGCCAACCGCAAGCTCATCGACGTCGCCGAGGAGATAGCGCGCACCCGCAAGCTGCTGGACCTCGACTGAGAAGCCGCCCCATGCTCGTTCGATGAGGTGGCGGCCCCGGTGCCCGGCTTCTACAGCACCGGGGCCTAAGCCGTGAGGCAGTCCGGACTACTTCATGGCCTGCCCGTGCGTACCCGGGACCCGCGAGTCCAATGCTCGAACGAGTCAGGAGTCACGCGGTCGCAACACCACGACGTTGACCGACCGTCGTAGTCCGTGAGTTCCGCCAGCCGCACCCACTCGGCCGGGAACCAGTCGTCGTCGACCGCCCAGGCGCGCAGGAGGCCGTGGTAGGCGCCGGCTGGAGCGTCGTCCGCGGGGATGGTGAATATGACGCCGTGACGGTCCGGCGCCGACGACTACCTGCCCAAGCCGTTCGCCACCGGGTGGTCGACGCCCACGGCGTCCCCGGACCCTCGTCGGTCAGGCGAGGGCGGAGTCGGGGATCCAGTTCCCGTGGAACCCCTGCGGCACCCGCACCGGCAGGTGGACCGCCGCCACCGGATGCCCGAAGTCGTGGGCGTCGATGATCACCAGGTCGCTGGCGCCGCGCGCGGCGTCGTACACGTAGCCCATGAGCCACCCGTCGTCCTCGCCAGCCGCGCTGTCGGCCGGGACGAACACCATCTCGCTGGCGATGCGGCCGGGGCCCAGATCCATCTCGACGTTGGTGCCGCCGACGAGGTCGTGCTTGCGGACAGCTGTCCGGGGGTCGTCGCCGAGGGCGCCGAGGTCGCGCACCGAGGACGCACCGATCGTGTAGCCGTAGCGGTGGCGGAGGCCGGTGAGACGTTCGTCCCCGCGGGGGAACTCCGTGCCGCGGTCGTCGATCGTCTCGGTGAGGACCTTGCGTGCCTGCGGGTCGATCGTCCAGCGCTCCAGGCGCGGGCGGTCGGACAGGGGCTCTCCGTCCTCGGCGAAGGCGTGGTCGTGCACCACCAGGTCGATGATCACCTGGTCGCCGGCGTCGAAGGCGTTGAGGGGGTGGTAGACGAAGCACGGCTCGACGTCGATCCACACGACGTCGGACGCGGTGCCGGCGCGGGGCAGGACGCCGACCCGGGCGCCGTTGTCGGGTCGCCATCGGAAGGGCAGGGAGACCCCCTGCAGGGCGAGCTCCAGGTCGAAGACGACAGGCAGGTCGAAGAGCACGACCCGGGACGCTGTCAGGCCCATGTCGTGGAGCATGACCGGGGCGGGGAGGTCGATGTCGACCGTGCTGACGAGCTCCCCGGAGGGGTCGACCACGTGGTAGCGCAACGCGGGGCTGTCGAAGCCGTAGCTCATCACGTGCATCTCGCCGGTGCTCGGGTCGAACTTGGGGTGGGCGTTGATGCCACCGGGAAGGGGGCCGCCGAAGTTGCGCGTGGCGACCGTGTCGAGGTCGCCCGTCAGCTCGTAGGGCAGCGACCCCTCGGTCACGGCCAGGATCCGGCCGGCGTGGGCGAAGACGTTGGTGTTGCCCGAGCCGGGGTACCACCCGCCGTCCGCGCGGGGCACGGGGGACCCACCGAGGTGCGCGCTGGCCTCGGGGCTGCGCACCCAGCGGTTGCGGTACCAGCGGGGCCGCCCGCCGTGCAGGTCCACGCCGTGCACCATCCCGTCGCCCGCGAACCAGTGGTACGTGTCGGCCTCGGCTGCGAACGGGTTGGGTCCGGTGCGGATGTACCTGCCCGCCAGGCCCGGCGGGACGGCGCCCGTGACCTCGAGATCCGCCGCAGTCACCTCGGTGGCCACCGGCGCGAAGTTGCCGTCGAGGTACGTCGCTGCAGTCATCGTCTGCTCCCTGGCATCGGGCCGCCGATCCGGCCCCATCCAATACACACCCTGAGGTGCGACGCGTCAATCGCTGTCTGCTGGGGCATCCGGATCCGTCGGAAGTCGGGCATCCGCCTGGGTCGATCGCGGGTGGACCCCGTTGCCTTCCTCTGCTCGCGTCGTCAGAGAACGAGCTTCATGCGCGGAGCAGACGGCAACGCCCGGGTCGGTCGTCGGCAGCGGGCATACTGCGCCCGTGACCAGCACCCTCGCGGCCGTTCTGTGGGACATGGACGGCACGCTCATCGACAGCGAGCCGATCTGGATCGCGCAGCAGTTCGTCCTGGCGGAGCAGCACGGCGGAACGTGGTCGACCGAGCAGGGGCTGGCGCTGGTGGGTGCGGACATGCACGACACCGCGGTGGCGATGCAGTCCGCGGGCGTCGAGCTGGAGTCGGCTGAGCTGGTCGCGACGCTCGAACGCGCGGTCATCGACTCGCTGCGCGAGACCGTGCCGTGGCGCCCGGGCGTGCGTGAGCTGCTCGCGGCGTTGCGGCGCCAGGGGATCCCGTGTGCCATCGCCACCACCTCCTCCCACGAGATGGCGACACTGGTCGCGGATGCCGCGCCGGACGGCGCGATCAGTGTGGTCGTCGGGTCCGAGGACGTCGCCCAGACCAAGCCGTCGCCCGAGCCGTACCTCCGAGCGGCCGAGCTGCTCGGCGTACGCATCGAGCAGTGCGTGGCAGTCGAGGACTCACCCAACGGGCTCGCGTCGGCACTGGCGTCGGGCGCCGCGACGATCGCGGTACCGAACGATGCGGTGCTGCCTGCAACCGGCGCCTTCACCACCTGGCCGACCCTCGCGGGACGCACTGTCGCGGACCTCGCAGCGCTCCTGGGGTGATCGAGCACAGGGAAGTGGAAGCGCGGACAGCGGATCGGTGCTGCAACTGAGCTCACCGCCTGACGCCGCTGGCTGACACCGTTCAGCGACGTGTCGGCGGCATGTCCCGGCGTCCTCGGAGGTCACCACCCCGGGTGCCGACGGCTCATGCCAGCAAGGCTCTGACGAGTGCGACGCCCGCCGACTGCACGACAGCAACGTCATGGCGCAGCCTCCGACGAGCGAGACCCGCAAGGCGAGTGTCGTCCTGCTCATGGGAGGCAGTGTGCCGCCTGCGGGTCGCCCCCGACGCACATCGGGACATCGGCAGACCACCGTCGATCGCGGTCGAGGAGTGCGTGCGGGGGAGTTGGAGGGCCGCACAGCGGTCCGGTCGACCACCGGTGCAACGGCTGGGCGACACTGGGGGACCACACCGCCCGCGACCCCACCAAGGAGAGATCATGTCCCTCACCCAGGTCCCGCTCCGCCTCGCCACCGGCGCGTTCATCCTCAACTCGGGCATCAGCAAGCTGAGTGCCGACGAGGGCACGGCGCAGTTCCTCCACGGCGCCGCCGCCTCCACCTACCCCGCCCTGTTCAAGGACATGGAGGCGACCAAGTTCGCGCGCCTGCTCGCCGTCAGCGAGATCGGCGTGGGCGCCGCACTCCTGGCACCCATGGTCCCGGCCACCGTCGCGGGGGCCGCGCTGACCGGGTTCGGCGCCAGCCTGGTCGGCATGTACCTCAAGACGCCCTCCATGACGCTCGACGACGGCATCCGCCCGAGCCAGGAGGGCACCGCGGTCGCCAAGGACGTGTGGCTGGTCGGTGCCGGACTGACGCTGCTCACCCAGGGGATCGCCTCGGCTGCCAAGTCGGGTGTGAAGAGCTCGAAGCGGGCGCTCCGCAAGGCCTCGCCGCTGACCCACTGAGTACGTCGGCTCGTGGCCGGCCCGCGGTCCCTTCCGTGGGCCGGCGACGGCGCCGATGAATTACACGATTGATCTTCACTCATCGGCGTGGCGGGCTTGACTGATCGCCCATACGATCACTCATCGTGCCCCAACAGCCTCACGAGTCACAGCCGTCACAGCCCCTCCGTGCCGCCCTGCCGGCGATCCAGCGGGCCGTTCGACGTGCCGGTCGTGCGACCAAGCTGGTCACCGGTGTCCTGGCGCTCCTCCTGCTCGTCACGCCCACCACCGCTGACCGGATCAGCCTCACCACGTCGACCTACCTGTGCTCCGGGTACGCCGGCTGCGAGGCCGCCGGCTTGGGCCACGCCGGCTACCGGCAGGCCGGGTCGAAGGCCTACTGGCGCATGTACGTCGGGCACAACTGCACCAACTACGTGGCCTACCGGCTGATCCAGTCCGGCATGCCGGACGTCCGGCCCTGGGAGGGCAGCGGCAACGCCTCGAACTGGGGCACGGCGATGGCCAGCATCACCGACCAGACGCCGACGGTCGGGTCCGTCGCCTGGTACAAGTCGAACGTGGCTCCGGCGGGCGGCAACGGCCACGTCGCGTACGTCGAGCAGGTCATCTCCGACTCCGAGATCATCGTCTCGGAGGACTACTGGGGCGGCGACTTCCACTGGCGGCGCGTGACCAGGACCGGTGGGGGCTGGCCCTCGGGGTTCATCCACTTCAACGACCGCGTCGTCGCGCCGACGACCGCTCCGGCGATCGTCGGGACACCGGCAGTGGGTGCACCGCTCGAGGTGGTGCCCGGCTCGTGGTCGCCCACGCCCACCAGCATCAACGTCCGCTGGCTCGCCGACGGTGCCGCCATCCCCGGCGCCACGGCACCCGGCTACGTCCCGACGCCCGACGTGAAGGGCAAGGCCCTGACGGCCGAGGTGACGGCCCAGCTCGACGGCTACACCGCCGGCCAGGCCAGCCTCGCAACCGCTCCCGTCGCCCCCGGCGTGTTCCAGCGCACCGCAGAGGCGACGATCCAAGGGGTCGCCGAGGTCGGTCAGACCCTGACGCTCACTCCCTCGTCGTGGGCGCCGCAACCCGCCAAGGTCACGACCCAGTGGTACGCCGACGGGGTCGCCGTCGACGGAGCCACCGGTCCATCCATCGTCCTCACCCGGGACCACGTCGACCGGCGGATCAGCGCACGCGTCCAGGCGAGCGCGAGCGGCTACCGGAAGTCGAGCTCCCGAGCGGCCGAGACCACGCCCGTCCTCGCCAAGCCCGTCGTGATCACGAGCCCGTCCCGGGTGAAGGGCGCGCCCGAGGTGGGGCGCAAGCTCGTCGCCCAGGTCGGGGGGCTGAAGCCCACGGACGCCACGGCGACGTACCGCTGGTTCCGGGACGGCCAACCGATCGCCGGGACCACGAAGCCCACCTACACCGTGCGCCGCGCCGACCTCGGCCGCGCGCTGTCGGTCCGGATCACCCTGTCCCGCCGGCACTTCCGCGCCACCACTGAGTCCGTCGCCGTCGCGCCCGTCACGACGGTGCCGGAGGTCGAGGTGCGCTCCGACGCCACCAAGAAGCGCGTCGCCCTCGACATCCGCGTCAAGGCGCCTGGTGCGCCCAAGCCTGACGGGGCCATCAGCGTCAGCGTGGGCAAGCGCACGGTCGAGGCCCAGGTCGTCGGTGGCCGGGCGCGGGTCGTCGTGCGCGACGTCCGTGCGGGAACGAAGCCCGTCGTCGTGCGCTACGCGGGCACCGACGTCGTGCAGCCGGTGGTCGCGCGGTCCAGCGTCACGGTGCCGCAGCGGCGCTGACCGCGTCCGTTGGACGCCGCCGGGTCACCATCGCCACCCGGAACACGAAGAACCGCACGAGGCCCGTGCCCAGGTTGGCTGCGATCAGCACCGCCAGCTCCTGGGCCCGCGACGGCCGGGCGACGGTGGTCTCCAGCACCCACAGGGAGCCGGCGGTCACGGCCAGGCTGAAGCCGAGCAGTGCGAGCCCGAGCACCTGGTGCTGCACGGTCCGTTCGGTGCCACGAACGCCGAACGTGATGTAGCGGTGCCCGAACGTCCCGGCGATCGTGGACAGGACGAGCGCGAGAGCGTTCGCCGGCTGCGCGCTGAGCTGCTCGCGAAGGACGAGGTAGAGCAGTCCGTAGAGCACGTTGAACGCCCCGCCGACACAGGCGAAGACGACCAGCTGCACGAGGATCGACCGCCACGTGGCCGGCGAGCCGGTCGAGGACTCAGCGCCCATCGGGTCCCACCTCGCGCGTCGTGCGAGCTCTCGGCGTGCGCCATCCCGCTCGGGCTCGACGGCGGGTGACGGGCGGCATGGTGCGGACAGTGTGGCACCGCGGGCGAGCGGGACGTCGGGCCGGCGCCCCGCAGCGGTCGTCGGTGGCGTCGGTCGCCTCAGTCCAGGGTGGGGAGCTTGCGCGTCTCGGCGATGTCCTTCGCGATGTCCAGCAGCTTGCGGTTGGAGTGGGACGACACCCGCCGCAGGTAGTCGATGGCCTGCTCGGCGTCCACGCCGAGGCGCTCCATGAGGATCCCCTGGGCCTGACCGATCAGGGTACGGCTGTGCATGCCGCGGTGGAGGTGCTCGATCTCGTGCTCGGCATCGGCCAAGGTGTCGCTGACGGTGTGGACCTCGCGCCTCGATGATCGGGCGTCGTTCATACTCGCTCCTGCGGTGCTGGGTTGCCGAGTGGGCTTGCCCAAACTCTAGACATGACTGCTCAGGTTTCCCAACACCCCGTGCGTAGGATTCGTCCGGTCCCGCGGCTCCCGTGTGCACCTCGCCCGCCCCGCCGGTCGGCTCTCCATCGCGACGTACTCGGGCACACGTCGCATCGGACCCCCACCCGCTGGGTATCGAGACGCAAGCCACGACGTAGCCCGGGCTGCATCGGCGGCTGAGGCCCCGGTGCTCAAGGAGCGGGCACCGGGGCCGCCCGGCGGTCGCGCGCCCGGGGACGCGTCGCGCTGTGCTGCTCGTTGTCAGGGCTGGGCCGGCCGTCGTACGCCCGGGGTCGGGGCGTCGGTGGCTTGCCACAGGTCTAGACCTGTGGCACTGTCGAGGGTTACGCCTGCTGGAGACAACGGTGAGCGTCCTTCTGTACGGAAGGAAACATCACCATGGTTTCCGCAACAATCACGCGCGGTCACCGCGCAGATCCCGCCACCTCCCCCACGGGGAGGGTCGAGCGCCAGCGGCGCACGGACTCGATCGTGTCCCACCTGCGAGTCGCCCAGCCGCACTCCGGCGACGAGCACGGCCTGACCCAGCAGCTCATCGAGTGCAACGTCGCCATGGCCGTCACCATCGCGTCCCGCTACAAGAACCGCGGGATCGACCAGGACGACCTCGAGCAAGTGGCCCTGCTGGGGCTGACCAAGGCCGCGCAGCGTTTCGACGCCAACGCCGGTCACGACTTCATGTCCTTCGCCGTCCCGACCGTCCGCGGCGAGGTCCGTCGTCACTTCCGTGACTCGGGGTGGGTCATCAGGCCGCCGCGACGGATACAGGACCTGCAGCCGCGTATCGCGAGGGCGCACAGCGAGCTCGAGCAGACGCTCGACCGGTCACCGCGACCCAGCGAGGTCGCGGAGCACCTCGGCGAGGAGCTCGACGCCGTCGTCGAGGCGCTCACGGCCGACGGCTACTTCTCGCCCACCTCGCTGGACAACGTCGTCGGCGCCGGTACGTCCACCCTGGGCGACCTGCAAGGCGGGGAAGACCCGGCCATGCGCTCGGTCGAGGCGAAGATGCTGATCGATCCTCTCGTCCACCGGCTGTCCGACCGCGACCGCGACATCGTCCGCCTGCGGTTCTACGAGGAGCGCACGCAAGGGGAGATCGCCGAGTCCATCGGGGTCACCCAGGCGCAGGTCTCGCGCATCCTCGCGCGGATCCTGGCGCAGCTCCGGGCCGGCCTCGACGGGACGTCCGACGCAGCCTGACCGCGTCGTCCTCCGTTCGCGGAGAGCCCGGCCGACACGGCAATCGCCCCGACCCCCTCGAGGGGGTCGGGGCGATCTCGTGTCTCAGCCGACGGTGCGGCGCGCCCGAGGGCTCACTGCTGGCTGTCGCCGCGGGTGTCGTCGTCGTAGAAGTCGCGGCTGCCCGACTTGGCGAGCCCGCGGCTGACCATGTAGCCGATGGTCAGCAGCGTCACGTAGAACCACGCCTCCTGGGTGCCGAAGTCGCTGGTGTCGGTGACGGCCGACGCGACGAGGACGCCGATCGCCACGACGACGAAGGCGATGAGCTCGGTGGTCTTGTACGACGACTTGGTCTCGGTGCTGACACGACGACGGTCGGTGAGGTGGGTGTTCGTGTGCGAGTTATCGGTATGGGTGGACATGGTGTCTCCTTGCGGCTGTCAATGGGCACGGGGTGAGCCGCTCACACGGGTTCGTGTGCGCTGTCGGGTACCCGGGCCCCCCGGCGGGATGCGCCTCCCCGCGTGTGTCGTGGGTCTCCCCGGCAAAGCCGCGTCGAGCCAGCTCGCCCAGCGCGCCCGGTTGGTGCCATGGCAGGGATTGCGGCTGGCGGCGCGGCGTGCGCCATCACAGACTCCTTGTCAGAGCCGGACGTGCTCGATCACCCGGGCCCACGGCCCATCAACGAACAAGGAGCTCCATCGCATGGCAACCACGCGCACCGCAACGACGCACTGGCACGGCACCCTCCTCGAGGGCGCCGGCAAGGTGTCCCTCGACTCCTCGGGCACCGGCACCTTCGAGGTGTCCTGGCCCTCGCGGGCCGAGGAGGCCGACGGCCGGACCAGTCCCGAGGAGCTCATCGCTGCCGCGCACTCCTCCTGTTTCTCGATGGCCCTCTCGCACGGCCTGACCGAGGCCGGCACCCCGCCGACCTCGCTCCGGACGAGCGCCGTCGTCGAGCTCACCCCCGGCACGGGCATCACCGGCATCCGGCTCAGCGTGCGGGGTGTGGTCGAGAACATCACCGGTGACGAGTTCGTCGCCGCCGCCGAGGCCGCCAAGGCCGGATGCCCGGTCAGCCAGGCGCTGGCCGGCACCACGATCACCCTCGACGCCGCCCTGGGCTGACCAGCCCGGCCGCCGTAGGGGGCTGTTGCACCGGGACCACCACAGGGGAGTGGTCCGGGCGCACGAACACGGGTCCTGCGCAAAGGGGTGCGCCGGACCTTCCTCACCACGGGGAGGTGGGGACCAGGGGAGCGCGCTCCCAGGGGCACGCAGACCACCTGCTGCCCCTGGGAGCCGCTCCCCTTCTTCTGTCACTGAACAAGGGAAGGACGTCCCTCCATGTGTTGTCGCACCCACACCAGGCCCGTCGGATGAGCGGGCTCAGGGCCAAGGACGCGGACCGGGACCGCTTCGTCGAGCTCATCGAGGCGGCGTACGTCGACGGCCAGCTGGGCACTGAGGACCGCGAGCTGCGGGTGAGCCGCGCGCTCGCGGCCGAGACGCTCGGCGAGCTCGAGACGCTGACGCACGACCTGCAGCGTCCGTCCGATCGCCGCGCCGGGACCGTCGCCGCCGGGACCGTCGCCACGGGGCCCGTCCGTGCCGAGCGTCGACCGCGGCAGCCGGGCGCCTGTGCCGCCGTGCTGCTGGTGCTCGCCGTCATCACCGCATTCACGGGCGGCCTCGCCGCACTCATCCTGCTCCTCGTCGCGTGGGACCCCGGTCCGGACCCGGCCACGCCGTCCGGCGCCGCCGGCCCGGCCCGGCCCGGGACGGCGGACGAGGCGTCGGGCGAGACCGCGACGTTCGAGATGACGGCCGCGCACGTGCGGGAGCTCGTGCGCTCCTACGAGACGGAGTTCGGCACCTTGGACACCTACGAGGTCGGGCTCTACCCCGAGCGGGCCTACACCCAGGTGCCGGTGCGGGGGTCCCGCGCCCGCTCGGAGGACTGGTCGTGGGAGGGCGCGTGGCACCAGGACTCCGACGCGTCGGCGGTCGGCGGCCTCTACGAGGTGCTCGACCTCGGCGAGCTCGACGTACGACGCCTCTTCGCCAACATCGCCCTGGCCGAGCGGACCCTCGACGTGCCGGGCGGTGAGCTCACCCACGTGCTCGTGCACCGGTGGACCGACGAGGCGCCGGACGTCAGCATCCACGTCGCCAACGAGTTCGAGGAGAGCGGCTTCCTCAGGACCACGCTCTCCGGCGACGTGGTCGCCAGCCATCCCTTCGAGCCGTGACCGCCGTGCGTGCGTGCGCGGTGATCCGCTCCTCGGTGCGCTGCCGCGTGGCGCCGGGGGACCCGCACGGCGGGTCCGACCTCGACAACGACTGCCACGGCATCACCCTGCACGCCGATCTCCTTGTCGGCGCCGTGCGGCCGTTCCTAGGTTCTCGGGTCATGACCACAACACCCCGACGGCTGCGCCTCAGCGCCCCGTCCCTCGCGATCTCCCTGGCCGTCGGCCTCGTCGGCGTCCTCCACGCACCTGCCGCGGCCGACACCACCACGACCTTCGGCCAGTCGACGAAGCTCTACGTCGGCGGGAGGAACAACAACGTCGAGACCACCGGCGGGCCGCTCGTCCTCCCCAACCAGGGGCCGGCGTCGCAGTACCCGTCCACCCTCTCGGTCGCGTACCGCGGCGCGATCACCGACGTCGACGTGACCCTGCACGGGATCTCCCACACCCACCCCGACGACCTCGACGTCATGCTCGTGGGGCCGGGCGGGCAGCAGGTGACGCTGATGAGCGACGCGGCGAGCAGCAACGACCTCGTGGACGCGAACCTGACCTTCAGCGACTCGGCCGGCGCCGGGCTGCCGGACCAGTCGGCGATCACGCAGTCCGAGGCGAGGCCGACCGACTGGTCCACGGACACCGACCCCTTCCCGGCACCGGCTCCCACCAGCGACCACACCACCTCGCTGGCCGTCTTCAACGGCACGGACGCCGCGGGGACCTGGCGCCTCTACGTCCTCGACGACACCGGTGGCGACACCGGCTCCATCGCCGGCTGGAGCCTGTCCATCGACCAGGACTCCACGGCGTACCCGAGCACCGTCGAGGTCGGCGGCCTGCCCTCGCTCTCCGACGTGGACGTCCGGCTGGACGGACTCACCTCGACCTACCCCGACGACCTGGCCCTGCTCCTCGTCGGCCCCGGCGGCCAGCAGGCCACCCTGCTGGCGGAGACCGGGGGCCAGCACGTCGTCGACGGCGTCGACCTGGTCCTCGACGACGAGGCGCCGGGCGCGCTGCCCGACGAGACAGCACTGGCGAGCGGCACCTACCAGCCGGCCAGCTACTTCGGCGGCACGGTCCCGTTCCCCGACCCCGCCCCGGTCGCGACCGGCCAGACGCCCCTCGCCGCGTTCGACGGGACGAACCCCAACGGCGTCTGGAAGCTCTACGCCTACGACGCAGCGAGCGGTGACACGGTCTCGATCGACGGCTGGTCCCTCGACCTCGCCTGGTCCGAGTCGCAGCGACCCAGCGGCTCCGTGGTGATCGACGGAGGCGCAGCGACCACGGCGACGCCGTCCGTGCGGCTCGACCTGTCGGCGAGCGACCCGGCTCCCTCGAGCGGGCTGGACCGGGTGCGCCTGAGCAACGACGGGACCACGTTCTCCGCCTACCAGCCCTACGTCACCTCGGCGGCCTGGACGCTGAGCGCCGGCGACGGCGTCAAGACCGTCTACGCCCAGTTCCGCGACAAGGACGGCAACGAGTCGGCGGTGGTCAGCGACACCATCGCCCTCACCTCGTCCGCGGCGCCGACCGACACCTCGGGTCCGACCGCGACCCGGACGACCCCGAGGGCCGGCGCCAGGAAGGTCCCGGTCTCCACGACCGTCAAGGTGCGGGCCAGCGAGTCGCTGAAGGCCGGCTCGGTCACGCGACGAACCGTCTTCCTCAAGGGCAGGGGGAGCGCGAACAAGGTGCGCGCCGAGGTCCGCTACGACGCAAGGACCCGGACCGTCGTCCTCGACCCGGCCAGGGCGCTGGAGCGCCGCACGACCTACACCCTCACGGTCACCACCGGGGTCCGGGACGTCGCCGGCAACGCCTTCGACGCGAAATCCGGAACACCCGGCCCGCAGGCGCTGACCCTGCGCTTCCGCACGGCCTGACCGCAGCACCGCCGCACCACGCCGCACCCGCCGCACCGCGCCGCGCCCCGACGTCCTCCGGACGTCGGGGCGTCGGCGATCAGGACCGCAGCGTCTGCGAGGGCGACACCCCGAAGCGGTCGCGGTAGGCCGCCGCGAACCGGCCCAGGTGGGTGAAGCCCCAGCGGTGGGCCGCGGCGGCCACGGTGGTGCCGCCGGCGACGAGGTCGGCGTGGACCCGGTCGAGCCGGATCTCGTGCAGCACCGTCAGGGGCGCGGCGCCGCGGTGCTCGCGGAAGCCCTGCTGGAGGCGCCTGATCCCGACCCCGGCGATGCCGGCGAGGTCGGACGCGGTCCACTGGCGGGACGGGTCGGCCTCGAGGGCGTCGACGACGCGCGTGACGATGCGCGGCTGCAGCGAGTGGCGGTCCACGTCCTCGGGGTAGCACGCCATGACCAGCGCGGCGGTGAGCGTGGCGCCCAGCCGCCGGGCGACCGGGTCGTCGCCGACCAGCTCGGGCCTGCGCAGCGCCTCGGCGCCGATCGAGGACACCAGCGTGAGCCACATCAGCCCGGCGCCGCCCCGCAGGTCGAGCTGCTGCGGCATCGCCCTGGTCGAGGAGCCGACGAGGGTGGCGACCTCCTTGTCGAGGTAGTCGCGCTCGACCCGCATGCCGAGGATCGAGCAGTCGGCCGACCAGTGGGTCATGCTCGTGCGGACGTCGGGTGGGCACACGGTGGCCTGGCCGTCGACCGAGAGCACGTGGCGCTCGCCCAGCCGCGCCTCGAGGACACCGCTGCGCGGGACGTTGACCGCCCACGCACCGGGGTGGTCGGACTCGACGGCCACGTCCGAGCCCCAGCCGATGCGTGCCAGCCGGACCGACCCCAGGGCGACGGCGCGCAGGGTGGCGTCGGGGCCCGGGCGTTCGCGCTGCACCGTCAGGCGGTGCGGGAAGTAGGCGTCGCTGACCGCGCCGGACAGGGCGTCGTAGTCGACCTCGGGCCGTGGCACGCGCACCTCCTCGTCGTCCGGGCCAGTGCACGGGACTCGGGCCTGTGACGCGAGACATGCTACGGCCGCGCGCGTCAGCGCGCGAGCGTCTCCGTCGCGCAATGCGGACAGGCGGTGCGCGATGCGGATCGACAGGGCGGTCGCGGCGTCCCTAGCGTCCCGCCATGGACACCCTGACCGCGAGCGCGACCCACGAGGGCGCGCCGAGCGTCAACCCGGCGGCCGGCTCGCCGGCCAACCGCCGGCAGAGCTTCGCGTCGCGTCCGATGACCGGTGACGAGTACGTCGAGTCGCTGCGGGACGACCGCGAGATCCACCTCGGCGGCGAGCGGGTCGCTGACGTGACCACCCATCCCGCCTTCCGCAACCCGGTGCGGATGACCGCGCGCCTCTACGACGCCCTGCACACGGGGCCCCACGTCGACGAGCTGACCGTCCCCACCGACACCGGCAGTGGTGGGGTGACGATGCCTTTCTTCCGCACGCCGACGTCGTCCGCGGACCTGCTCAGGGAGCGCGACGCGATCGCCCGCTGGGCGCGGATGACGTGGGGGTGGATGGGCCGCTCGCCCGACTACAAGGCCAGCTTCCTGGGCACGCTGCACGCCAACAAGGAGCTCTACGCGCCGTTCCAGGAGAACGCCGAGCGCTGGTACCGCGAGTCGCAGGAGAAGGTCCTCTACTGGAACCACGCGATCATCAACCCGCCGGTGGACCGCCAGCTGCCGCCCGACGAGGTCGGTGACGTCTACATGAAGGTGGAGAAGGAGACCGACGCCGGCCTGGTCGTCTCCGGCGCCAAGGTCGTCGCGACGGGGAGCGCGATCACCCACTACAACTTCATCGGCCACTACGGGCTGCCGATCCGCAAGAAGCAGTTCGCGCTGGTGTGCACCGTGCCGATGAACGCCCCGGGCGTGAAGCTCATCTGCCGCACGTCCTACGCCCAGCAGGCCGCCCGGAACGGGTCGCCGTACGACTACCCGCTGTCGAGCCGCATGGACGAGAACGACACGATCTTCGTCTTCGACAAGGTGCTCGTGCCGTGGGAGAACGTCTTCATGTACGGCGACGTCGACCGCGTCAACGCCTTCTTCCCCCAGTCGGGCTTCCTGCCCCGGTTCACCTTCCAGGGCTGCACCCGCCTGGCCGTGAAGCTCGACTTCCTCGCCGGCCTGCTCCTGAAGGCGCTCGACTGCACCGGGTCCGGGGGCTTCCGTGGCGTGCAGACGCGCGTCGGTGAGGTGATCGGCTGGCGCAACCTGTTCTGGTCGCTGTCGGAGTCGATGGCCCGCGACCCCGAGCAGTGGGTGGGCGATGCCGTCATCCCGAAGCTGGAGTACGGCCTCACCTACCGGATGTTCATGATGCAGGGCTACCCGCGCGTCAAGGAGATCATCGAGCAGGACGTCGCGTCGGGGCTCATCTACCTGCCGTCCGGTGCCGCCGACTTCCACTCGCCGGAGGTGCGGCCCTACCTCGACAAGTACGTCCGCGGCTCCGACGGGATCACGGCCGTCGAGCGGGTCAAGGTGATGAAGGCGCTGTGGGACTCGATCGGCTCCGAGTTCGGCAGCCGGCACGAGCTCTACGAGCGCAACTACTCGGGCAACCACGAGAGCGTGAAGGCGGAGCTGCTGCACGCCGCGCAGGCGCGCGGCGACGTCGACGCGATGAAGGGCTTCGCCGACGAGTTCCTCTCCGAGTACGACCTCGACGGCTGGACGGTGCCCGATCTCTTCTGACGCCCGCCTCCGCCCCGCTGCGCTACCGCTCGCCGGTGCGCCGCGGTCGCTGCGGTGCGCGCAGCGAGACGGTGAAGCGGGGCAGCAGCGCCTGGGTGACCGGCCCGATCGTCACCGCGAAGACCACCGTGCCGGGACCGATCACCCCGCCCAGCAACAGCCCGACGGCCACCACCGCGACCTCGAGCCCGGTGCGCACCAGTCGCAGGGACAGCCCCGTGCGGCGGGCCAGGCCGGTCATCAGCCCGTCCCGGGGACCGCGCCCGAGCTGCGCCCCGATGTAGAGGGCGGTGGCGAGCCCGCACATCGCGACGCCGAGCAGCATCATCAGGAGGCGTGCGGCCAGGTGGTCCGGCCGGTCGAGCAGCGGCATGGTGAGGTCGCAGACGACCCCGACGACGACGGCGTTGGACAGCGTGCCGAGGCCGGGCTTCTCCCTCAGCGGGACCCACAGCAGCAGCACGACGAAGCTGACCGCCACGACGGCCTGCCCGAGCGTCAGGGGCACGTAGCGGGTGATGCCCGATTGCAGGACGTCCCAGGGCGCGAGGCCGAGGTCGGCACGGACCATCACGGTGAGCGAGGCGCCGTAGACCGCCAGCCCCGCGTACAGCCGGAGGAGCCGGGCGCCGAGGCGTCCGGCGCGCAGCTGCTCGACGGGGCCCAGGTCGACGAGCGACGCCCTGCCGGCAGGGCTGCCGGCGGGGCACGCCTCGCCGTCGTCGTGCTCCACGAGCGCCGTCGTGCACGCGGCTCCGCCCTGCGGTGCTGTCCCTCGTCTGCGTCCTGGCACGGTGCCGGTCCTTCCTCGGATGGTGGCGGGCGGGAGCCCGCCTCCTCATCCTCACCGCGCCGGGGTGCGGGCGCGATCGGCAATGGCTGCCACGGCCGACACCTGCCGACGGCGGGCGGACGAGGGGAGCGGACGTGACCGGACGGGACGACGCCGTGTGGCTCGACGAGCGGCACCGCTCCCTCCTGGTGGAGGTGCTGCGGTCGCGCTCGTCGTCACTGGCCGAGCTCACCCGGCCCGACCTCGGCGGCGACGTGCTGACCAGCCTGCACCGCCTCCGCGACGCCGGCTTCGTCGAGATCGACGGCGACGTGGTGACCGCGGTCCCTCCCGACGCGGCGGTGGCCGGGGTCGCGACCGCGGCTCTGGGGCGCCAGCGGGAGTCGCTCGCGGCGCTCACCCGGCTGGTGCGGCAGCTGCCCTCGATGTCGCGGGCCTGGGACATGGGCCAGACCCCCCACGACTACGACGTGCGCGGCGAGGTGATCGAGGGCGACGAGCGCGCCACGCAGCGCTGGGCGAGCGTGACCCAGCAGCGACCGCCGCTCGACCCGGGCGTGGCCTACGGCCACTTCGACCCCGTGCACGAGCAGCTGCTGCCCCACCTCGCCGCCGCCGGCGCCGCCTCGCAGGAGGCCGGCGCCCGGATGCGGGTCATCCTCCCGGCCGACCAGCTCGGTGACACGGCCAACCGCGAGGCCTGCGACACGCTCGTCGCGTCGGGCGTCGACGTGCGCCTCGCGACGACGGTGCCCACGTGGCTCTACGTCGACTCCGGCGTGATGGCCGGGATCCCGCTCCGCTGGGGGGCGCCGGGGCCGCACGGGTTCGTGCTGGTCTACGACCCGGCCCTCATCGACGCCGTGGGCTCGATCTTCGACCGCTGGTGGACCTCGGCGACGCCATGGCCGATGGAGCCGGCGGGGTGGCTGCCGGTGATGCGCCTGCTCGCCCGGGGCCGCACCGACGAGCAGGTCGCCGCCATCCTCGGCATGGGCGTGCGCACCGTGCGTCGCCGGATCGCGGAGGCGATGACCCACTTCGGCGTCTCCTCGCGCTTCGAGCTCGGGATGCACTGGGCGCAGCGCTCGCGACCGCACAACCACGTGGCGCTGGACCTCGACATGGGCCAGCTCCCGGCCCGGCCGGTGGACCGGCCGGCGCAGTCGTTGCCATGACAGGTTCAGGCCGACGCGGTTCGTTGACCCGTCGTCCGCGCCGCGTGTTGAGTTCAGGAGGGCGAGCCGCCGCGTCGACAGACCGCTCCCGGCCCGCCTCGCGGCCGCCACAGGCCGTCCACCGTCCCGTCCCGGAGAGAACCCGACATGCACACCACCGATCGTCCCCGCCGTCGTCGCACCGCCGGTTCCGTCGAGGCCACCGTGCGCCTCGCCGAGTGGCGCACCCGGCAGGCCCGCCTCATCGACTCCGACATCCGCCTGCTCACCGACTGGCCCCGCGGCGGACCCCGGTGACCGGCGCCCACCGGTGCCATACTCGTCCGTCCAGGTGTCCGCGCAGCCCGCGGCCACCAGAGTGCGACTGACGAGGACCCGCACGTGCCCGTTCCCTCACCCCCTCTCGCCGGCCTCGACTGTCGCGGGCTGAGGCTGGCTGACCAGTCCTCCGTCGCGGCCCTCGTCGCGGCGTCGGAGCGGTACGCGTTCGGGCACCTCGTCACCACCCCTCTCGACCTCGTGTCCCGGTGGCAACGACCCGGCTTCGACCTGCCCGGCAGCAGCCTCGGCTACTTCGACGGCGCGGTGCCGGTCGCATTCGGCGAGCTCGGGTCGTCGGCCGACCTGGTCGTCCACGTGTCGCCCCTGCGCCGGGGGGAGGGGCTCGGCAGCGACCTCGCCGAGTGGGGGGAGGCCGTCGCCCGCCGCCGTGGCTTCTCGACCCTGCGCCAGATGACCGCTGCCTCCGACGTGGCGGCGGCCGCCGCCCTCGCCGAGCGCCAGTACGTCCGCGGTGACACGACCTGGATCCTGGTCGCGGGCGCGCCCGAGGACGCGCCTCCCGCCGCCCCCGACCTCGTCGTGCGCCCGCCACGCACGGACCAGCGCGCGGTGGCCGACCGCCTCCTCGAGCGCCACGGCGACCTCGCGGTGCGCCGAGCACCGGACCTCGGCGGCCGGCTGGTGGTGACGGGCCACGACCCGTGGGAGCTGTCCGCGGAGTCGGTGCAGGTGGCCACGGTCGACGAACGGGTCGTCGGCGCCTGCGTCGCCGAGGACGCGGGCAGCATCTGCTGGATCCGCCAGCTGTCGGTCGACACCGACCACCGGGGGCGCGGGATCGCGCGCATGCTCCTGCTGGCGACCCTGCGGGCCGCGGCGGGACGCGGCCGCGAGCGCGTCAGCCTCGTGCTGCCCTCCGGCCCGCACCTGCCGTCGCTCCACGACTGGCCCGGCCTCGTGGTCGCCGCCGAGCTGTGGGCCTGGCGCCGTCCCCTGTTCGTCCGCTGACCGGCGCCCTTGTGCCCGGGCGCGCCGGAGTTGCTGCCACGGCAGCTCCCGGACAGCCATTTCCCTCGCCCTCGGGCACCCGCGCTGCCTAGCGTTCTCGGCACCGGCACCCGCGCTCCGCGGGACTCCAGCCGGCCCACCAGGACAGGAACCAAGGATGCGTACGACAACCGTCATCATCGCCTCGGCCGTCAGCTCGATGGTCCTCGGCATCCCCGCCGCGGCGCAGGCCCGGCAGGACGACGCCCCGGCGTCGAGCGACACCAGGAACACCCCCGTGGTCACCAAGGCGGAGTACCGCAAGGTCCACGACGGGACCGACCTCACCCGGGTCCACCGGGTCTTCGGCACGTCCGGCAAGAAGATGACCTCCAACCCGGGCGACCCGCTGGCCAACCAGCCGGCGACCCAGAGCCGCGAGTACCGCACGGGGTCGAAGTACGGCTTCGTGTCCGTCTACTACGTGCGGGTCGACGGCGCGTGGGTCGTGACGCGCAAGGCGGTGTACTGGGGATGAGCGACGCCGAGCTCTACGAGCTGCGCCGACGCACCCTGGCCCTCGAGCGCCGTCTCGACGCGCTCGACGGCGGCACACCGGCCGCCTCCGGGCCCGAGGGGGACGCCGAGCTCGAGCGACTCGTGCGCGAGGGGTCGGCGATGCTGGCGATCGTGCGCTACCGCGACCTGACCGGCGTCGGCATGGCGGAGGCCAGGACGGCCGTCGACGCCCTCATGAGGGGCTGAGCGGCTCCCCGGCGGCCGGGTCGGGGACGCCCTCGGCGGCGTGGCCCTGCTGGGCCCAGTGCATGCCGAGCTCGAAGCGGGAGTAGACGCCGGCGTCCTCCATCGCCATCGAGATGCGCCGCCTCACCGTGCGGACACCGAGCTCGAGGATCGCGGCGATCTGCTCGTCGGCGAGGCCCAGTCCGAGCAGCTGCATGACCGGCTCCCAGCCCGACCCGACCAGCGGCCAGGGCGTCGCTGCCCGCCACCACCGGTCGAAGATCTGGTCCACCGGCTCCATGAGGACCGGGTCGTAGAGCAGGACGATGCCGTCGGCGGGCAGGCGGGCACCCCAGGTGAGGGGCAGGCCCGCCATCACGCCGGGGTCGCTGTAGATGTAGGACGGCACGTTCGCGGCCACCCGCATCTCGATGCCGGCCACGGCGAACGCGTCGACGGCCTCCCGGTTGTCGGGGTCGGTCATCTGGTCGACCGGCAGGAGCATCTTCATCCCGTGCCCGCGTGCCTCGAAGGTCGCCTGCACGACGTCGAGCTGGTGTCGGTACTGCGCCCGCACGAAGGGGATGTCGCCGTAGGAGCACCCCGGGTCGGCGGGCGGTCGCTCCTCGCTCACGGCGTACCACCGGTCCGCGAGCGACTCCGCGCTCCCGTGCAGGACCTCCCCCTGGAGGTGGCTGGCGCGCTGGGCCCGCCCGTCGTCCCAGGCGTCGGACAGGGTCGGCAGCAGCCGGACCAGGTGGTCGAGGGCGTCGAGCGCCTCGCGCTCGCGGGCCAGGGCCGAGCCCGCGATGCGCGACAGCGCCTCGCCCGGTGGGACGGGCGTCAGGTCGGGGCCATCGCCGCGCAGGAAGCCGGCCTCGCGCAGCGCCGCCAGGCTCTCCGGGACGTCGTCGTCGGCGAAGGTCTCCGACAGGCTGGACGCGGACGACGTACGCGTGCGCAGCAGGAGCAGCAGCAGCTCGGTGCGGCGCTCGTCCAACCACTCGTCGTGATCGGTCACTCTCCCCCCTCGGGGCGCAGGGCCTCGTCCTCGGCACGGCGGGCGGCCGAGGGCTGGTTCGCGGCGGAACCGGCTCGCAGCCTACTGCGGCGCCGCTCCGCCTGCCCGCGACCGGCCGGGTGCGGGGCCGGTGACCAGCAGCGGAGGAGCAGAAGTAAGGTAAGCCTTACCTATTGTCGATGTGAGGATCTCCGTGACTCCGATGAAGAAGCTGGCGGCACCGGCCGCAGCGGTCCTGCTCTCCCTCAGCCTCGCCGCGTGCGGCGACGAGGCGGCCTCCGACGACACGGCCTCCGGCGACGGCGGCTCCAGCGCCGCCGCGTGGGAGCCCGTCACCATCACGCACGCCTACGGCGAGACCGTGATCGAGGAGAAGCCCGAGCGCGTCGCCACGATCGACTTCGCCAATCAGGAGGTGCCCCTGGCCCTCGGCGTCGTGCCCGTCGGCATGTCCGAGATGACGTGGGGCGACGACGACGGCGACGGCGTCCAGCCGTGGACCGAGGAGAAGCTCGAGGAGCTCGGCGCCGAGACCCCGGTGCTCTTCGACGAGACCGACGGCTACGACTTCGAGGCCATCGCCGGCACCGAGCCCGACGTCATCCTCGCCGGCTACTCCGGGATGACGGAGGACGACTACGACACGCTGAGCGAGATCGCTCCCGTCGTCGCCTTCCCGGACGACCCGTGGGCGACCGAGTGGCGCGACTCGCTCATGCAGAACGCCCGCGGCCTCGGCATGGAGGAGGAGGGCGAGCAGCTCGTCGCCGACGTCGAGCAGTCGATCGAGGACGCCGTCGCCGCGCACCCCGAGCTCGAGGGTGCCACCGGCATGTTCCTCACCCACGTCGACCCGGCCGACCTCAGCGAGGTCAACTTCTACAGCGCCGCCGACACGCGCTCGAAGTACCTCACCGACCTCGGCATGGAGATCGCGCCGAGCGTCGTCGAGGCCACCGGCGACAGCGGTGACTACGCCGGCTCGATCAGCGCCGAGCGCGCGGACGAGCTGGCCGACGCCGACGTGATCATCACCTACGGCGGCGACGAGCTCATCGACGCGCTCGAGGGCGACCCGGTCCTGTCCCAGCTCCCGGCGGTGAAGAACAAGGCCATCGTCAACCTCGACGGCACCAAGCCGATCGGCACGGGCGCCAACCCGACGCCGCTGTCCGTGCCCTACCTCGTCGAGGAGTACGTCGGCCTGCTCGCCGAGGCAGCCGCCTACACCACCGAGTGAGCACCACCGCCCCGGCCACCCGTACGCCCGTCGGGCCCGCTGCACCCCTGCAGCCGACCCGGCGGGCGCGCGGTGCGTGGCTGCTCGCCTCCGTCGCGGTGCTGGTCGTGGCGTGCGCTGCCTCGGTCGTCCTCGGGTCCCGCGACGTCGGCTGGGCCGACATCTGGGCCGGCCTGACGGGCGACACCGACGGCTTCGCCCAGGCAGCAGTCGCCAAGCGCGTCCCCCGTACGGCCCTCGCCGTCGTGGCGGGCGCCGCGCTCGCCGTGTGCGGGCTGGTCCTGCAGGGCATCACCCGCAACCCGCTCGCGGACCCCGGCATCCTCGGGGTCAACGCCGGAGCGTCCCTCGCGGTAGCGGTCGGCATCGCCTGGTTCGGGCTGTCGACGGCCACCGGCTACATCTGGGTCGCCATCCTCGGGGCCGCCGTGACCTCCCTCTTCGTGTGGACCATCGGCTCGCTCGGGCGGGGCGGGACGACACCCCTCAAGCTGACCCTCGCCGGCGCCGCGACCACCGCGGCGCTCACGTCGTTCATCACCGCCGTGGTCCTGCCGCGCCCGGACATCTCCGAGAACGTCGTCTCGTGGCAGATCGGCGGCGTGGGCGGTGCCACCGACGACAAGCTGTGGCAGGTGGCACCGTTCCTCCTCGCCGGCGGCCTGCTATGCGCCTGGTGCTCGCGCGGCCTCGACATGCTGGGCCTCGGCGACGAGCTCGCCGCCGGGCTGGGTGAGCAGGTGGCGCGCACGCGGCTGCTGGCCGCGGTGGGCGCGGTGACGCTCGCCGGGGCGACCACGGCCGTGACGGGTCCGATCGCGTTCGTCGGGCTCGTCGTCCCGCACTTCTTCCGGATCCTGATCGGCGTCGACCACCGGTGGCTCATGCCCTTCAGCGCCGTCGGCGGCGCCGTCCTGCTCGTGGTGGCCGACGTCCTGGGCCGGGTGGTCGCACCGCCGTCGGAGGTCGACGTCGGCATCATCACCGCCATCGTCGGCGGTCCCGTCTTCATCGCCGCCGTCCGGCGGGGCCGGGTGCGCGAGCTGTGAGCGCGCCGCAGAGCACCGACCAGCGACCCCCCGGGCTGGCCGACCCGGCGCCCGCCGTGCTCGACCGCGTCCGCGCGGGTCGACGGGCGCGACGGCGTCGGCGTGCCACGGCGATCGGCGTGCTGGCAGCGCTCGTCGCGGCGGCGTACGCCGGCAGCCTGATGCTCGGCCCCACCGTCTACCCGCCCTCCGACGTCCTCGCAGTGGTCCTCGGGCAGGAACCGCCGGGGGCCCAGTTCGTCGTCGGCCGCCTGCGCCTGCCGCGCGCGTCGCTGGCCGTGCTCGTCGGGCTGGCCTTCGGCCTCGCCGGCGCCACCTTCCAGACGCTGCTGCGCAACCCGCTCGCAAGCCCCGACATCATCGGCGTCACCGAGGGCGCGAGCGCCGCGGCCGCGGTGGCGATCGTGAGCTTCTCGCTCAGCGGGCTGCTCGTCTCGTGGCTGGCGGTCGCCGCCGGGATCGGGGTCGCCCTGACCATCTACCTGCTGGCCTACCGCCGCGGGGTCGCCGCCGGCACCCGCTTCGTCCTCATCGGCATCGGCGTCGCCCTGATGATGCAGAGCGTCATCTCCTGGCAGCTCGAGCGCGCCCGCAACTTCGAGCTCGCCGAGGCGATGCGGTGGCTGACCGGCAGCCTCAACGGCGCCCTGTGGCGCGACAACCTGCTCGTCCTGGCCGCGCTGCTGGTGCTCGGGACGGCGATCCTCCTGCAGGCCAGGAGCCTGGACGCCTCGCAGCTCGGCGACGACACCGCGTCCGCCCTGGGCGTCCGCGTCGAGCGGCTCCGACTGCTGGCCATCGTCTCGGCCGTGGGCCTGGTCTGCTTCGCGACGGCGGCGTCCGGGCCCATCGCGTTCCTCGCGTTCCTCTGCGGGCCCATCGCGGCGAGGATCGTCGGGCCGCGCGGCTCGTTGCTCGTGCCGGCGGCGCTGGTCGGCGCGCTGCTCACCCTCGTCGCGGACTTCGTCGGGCAGCACGCCTTCGGCACCCGCATGCCCGTCGGTGTCGTCACCGGCATCCTCGGGGCGCCCTACCTGATCTACCTCATCGTCCGCGTCAACCGAGTCGGAGGCACCGTGTGAGCCCGTCGACAGCTGTCCCGCCCCGCCTGGAGATCTCCGGGCTCACGCTCGGCTACGGCGACCGCGAGGTCATCCACGGCCTCGACCTCGTCATCGCGCCGGGGGAGGTGACCGCCATCGTGGGTCCCAACGCGTGCGGCAAGTCCACCCTGCTGCGGTCGATGACCCGCCTGCTGCCGCCGCGCGCGGGCCGGGTCGTCCTCGACGGGGAGTCGGTGCACGCCATGCCCGCCAAGCAGCTCGCCCGACGCCTCGGCCTGCTGCCGCAGTCGCCCATCGCGCCGGAGGGCATCACCGTCGGCGACCTGGTCGGTCGCGGACGCCACCCCCACCAGCGGGCGTTCGCCCGGTGGTCGGCGGCCGACGACCGCGCGGTCGCGGCGGCGCTCGAGGCGACCGACACCGCCGAGCTCGTCGACCGGGCCGTCGACGAGCTCTCCGGCGGCCAGCGCCAGCGGGTCTGGATCGCGATGGCCCTGGCCCAGGAGTCGGAGGTCCTGCTCCTCGACGAGCCCACGACCTTCCTCGACGTCAGCCACCAGGTGGAGGTGCTCGACCTGCTCACCGACCTCAACCGGGCCAAGGGCACGACCATCGTCATGGTCCTGCACGACCTCAACCTCGCGGCCCGCTACGCCGACCACCTCGTCGCCCTGCAGGACGGACGGCTGTACGCCGCCGGCCACCCGCGCGACGTGCTCGTGCCGGACCTCGTGGAGGACGTCTTCGGCCTGTCGAGCACGATCATCGACGACCCGGTGTCGGGCCGCCCCCTGATGATCCCCATCGGCCGGCACGGCGTCCTGGCCCAGCGCGGCGGGTCCACCGACCGGCGGATCGACAGGCCGCGGGGTGGGTACTGACGACCACGGCCGCAGTGGGGCAGGCGGCTCAGGCCCCGCCGGCTCCCCCCCCCCGTGGTTGGCGGGGCCGTTGCCCGCCCTGCACCGGTCGCCGGTGGAGGTCCCGCCTCAGGACGGCCTGGTCCACTCGATCGTGTGCCGGAAGGCCAGGCGGTGCCGCATCGTCGCACCCGGCATCGCGGCCGTGACGTGACCGTGGAGCTCGTCGTACGTCATCGTCGGCTCCTGCACCGGGTAGGGCGGGGGCCGGACACCCTCGCGCGCCGGCCACGGGTGGAGCACGAAGCCGATCGCCGGGTTCGTCATGATCGACGCGGCGTCCCAGACGTGGTCGGTCACGCTCTGCGACTGCGCCAGCCCGACCGCCAGGAACCGTCCCCCCGGCGCGAGGAGCTCGCGCACCTCGGCGAGGGCCGTCGGGACGTCGAGGTGGTGCAGGACGGCGACCATCGTGACCAGGTCGAAGGGACCCCGCACGTCGGTCCACGCACCGTCCTCGACGGAGACGTTGGCCGCGCCGCGACAGCGCGCGGCGGCCTCGCGCGCCATGGCCGGGTCGGCGTCGTTGCCCACGACGCGACCGAAGTGCGGTGCCAGTGCGGCCACCAGCCCGCCCTGGCCACAACCGACGTCCAGGGCGGCTCGGCGCTGCTCGGGGAGGTTCGCGAGGATCCAGCCGTGGAACCAGTCGTTGTGGCTCCACGGGTGTCGCGCGTTGAGGCGCGCCACCGCGGTCGACACGGAGCCGCCCGCCCACGTCCTCGCCCATCCCCGGAACGCCACGGGGCGAGTCTGCCGCAGGTCAGCGGCCCGCCCGCGACCGCCACTCGTCCTCGAGCATCGCGAAGACGAGCTGGGTGGCCCACTCGCCCTTGAAGTGCACCCCGTCGACCATCCGGCCCTCCTGGCGGAACCCGAGGCGACCGAGCAGGCGCGCGGAGGCGTCGTTGCCCTCGATCACCACGGCGCAGATGCGGTGGAACCCGAGGTCGTCGAACCCGAGGCGCAGCATCGCGGTGGCCGCCTCGGCGGCGTAGCCCTGTCCCTGGTGGTCGCGGCCGAACGCGAAGCCGACCTCGCCCTGGCGGTCCGAGGCCCACTTGAGCAGCACCTCGCCGATGACCCGACGACTCGCGCGGTGCTCGACCGCGAGCACCAGCCACTGGCCGGGAGCCTCGAGCTCGGTCTGCGTCAGCTTCACCCGCAGCGTCTCCTCGGTCGCGGCGCGGTCGCGCACCGGCCACGGCACGTGGCGTACGACGTCGGGGTCGCCGTGGAACCGGGCGAGGTCGTCGAGGTCGTCCATCCGGTGCGGGCGCAGCAGCAGCCGCTCCGTCCCGATCGGCAGCTCCGGGCTCAGCCCGGTCACAGGGAGAAGTACCCGTCGGCGAGGCTCCGCAGCACGCAGAACTCGTTGCCCTCGGGATCGGCCAGCACGACCCAGCTCTCGTCCCCGGTCTGGCCGACGTCGGCATGGGTCGCGCCGAGCGCCAGCAGCCGCTCGACCTCCTCGTCGCGGGAGCGGTCGACGGGGGAGAGGTCGAGGTGCATCCGGTTCTTCACCACCTTGTCCTCCGGCACCGCGGCCAGGAACATCGTCGGCGGCACCGGTCCGGACCGCACGGCGTCGAGCAGCGCCTGGTCGCTGGCCCGGTCGGGGCCGATCTCCACGAGCCCCGGCTCCCGGTCGAGGACCACCCAGTCCAGCGCCGCCGTCCAGAAGCCGGCGAGCAGCTCGGGGTCGTGGCAGTCGAGCGAGATCTCGGTCAGTCGGGAGGCCATGGCCCGATCCAAGCACGAGCCGGCCACTGCGCGCCCCGGTCTGGTTTGATCAGGTGGTGCGCCTGGTGCTGAACGTCGTGTGGCTCGTCCTCGGCGGCTTCTGGCTGTTCCTCGGCTACGTCCTGGCGGGCGTGCTGCTGTGCATCCCGATCATCACGATCCCGTGGGCGGTGGCGTCCTTCCGGATCGCGGGCTACGCCCTGTGGCCCTTCGGCCGCACGATCGTCGCGAAGCCGTCGGCCGGCGTCGGCTCCTTCCTCGGCAACGTGATCTGGTTCGTCCTCGCCGGCTGGTGGCTGGCGATCGCCCACGTCGTGTCCGCGGTCGCGCTGGCGATCACGATCATCGGCATCCCGCTCGCCCTCGCAGACCTGAAGCTGATCCCCATCTCGCTCGCACCGCTGGGCAAGGACATCGTGCCGACCCGCCGTGGCGACTTCGACGGCGCCGGCACCCGGCCCTAGCGGGCGGCGTGCTCCCGCGCGATCGCGGCGCCGAGCCGCGCGTTGTGCTCGACGAGCGCGATGTTGGCGACCAGCGAGGCGCCGTCGGTGATCTCGACGATGCGACCCAGCAGGTAGGGCGTGGCGTCCTTGCCGCGGATGCCCCGGGCGTCCATGTCGGCGAGCGCGCGGTCGATGATCGCGCCGATCTCGTCGGCCGGGATCTCCGCCTCGGCGGGGATGGGGTTGGCGACGACCACGCCGCCGGCCAGTCCCAGCTCCCACTTCGCGGCCATGAGGGCGGCGACCTCGGCGGGGGAGTCGAGCCGCATGGGGGCGCCGAACCCCGAGGAGCGCGAGTAGAACGACGGGAACTCGTCGGTGCCGTAGCCGATCACCGGGACGCCCAGCGTCTCGAGCTTCTCGAGCGTGAGGCCGATGTCGAGGATGCTCTTCACGCCGGCGCAGACGACCGCGACGGAGGTGGTCGAGAGCTCGGTGAGGTCGGCGGAGACGTCGTACGTCGTCGCGGCGCCGCGGTGGACGCCGCCCAGCCCGCCGGTCACGAAGACGCCGATGCCGGCGAGGGCCGCCAGGCGCATCGTCGAGGCGACGGTCGTCGCGCCGTGCAGCCCGCGGGCGACGACGTAGGGCAGGTCGCGGAGGGAGACCTTGAGGACCGAGTCGTCCGAGGCGAGCAGCTCGAGGTCGTCGGCGGACAGGCCGATCGTGGGCCGGCCGTGCAGCACGGCGATCGTGGCCGGGACGGCCCCGCCGTCGCGGACGATGCCCTCGACGGTGCGCGCCATCTCCACGTTCTGCGGGTAGGGCATGCCGTGGCTGATGATCGTGCTCTCCAGCGCGACGACCGGCTGCCCGGACGCGAGCGCGTCGCGGACCTCGTCGGTGACGGTCAGCATTCAGGACCCCTTCTCGGATGCGTGGTGACGGACGGTCCCGATGGCGTCGGCGAGGTCGGGACGGACGGTGTGCGGGCTCTCGACGGTCGCCGCGGCGGCCAGGTGGCCCACCCGGGCCGCGGCGACGGGGTCGTCGCCCCGCAGCCAGGCCGCGACCCACGCGGCGAGCATGGCGTCGCCCGCGCCGGTCACGTCGACGACGGACGCCGGCGCGGCCGGCAGGTGCACCGGCTCCCCGCCGCGTGTGCACATCCACGAGCCGGCCGCCCCGTCGCGCAGCCACACGTGCTCGACCCCGCGCCGGTGCAGGTCGTCGACGGAGTCGCGCCACGCGTGCGCGGGGCGACCGGTGAGGGCTGCCAGCTCGTCGGCGTTCGGGGTGACGAGGAACAGGTCGTGCACGAGGTCTGCGAGCCGGCCGGCCTTGGCGACCGAGACCGGCTCGAACGCGAGCGGCACCCCGGCCTCCGCAGCGGCGGCGACGACGCGGGTGGCCTGCGGCAGCGCGAGGTTGCCGTCGAGGACGACCAGCGCGGCGTCGGCGAGGTGGACGGTGTCGAGCTCGAGCGCGTCGACGGTCGCCATGTCGGACACCGCCGCCACCAGCTCGCCGCGGTCGTCGAGGACCGCGGTGTAGGTGCCGGTCGCGCCCAGCACGCGTCGTACGGCGCCCACGTCGGCGCCGCAGGCGGCGGTCACCCGCAGCGCCTCCTCACCGAACGCGTCGTCGCCGACGGCCGACACCAGGCGCACCGGGGCGCCGAGCAGGCCGAGGCAGGCGGCGATGTTGCGGCCCACGCCGCCGGGGGAGATGCGCGTGCGGCCGGGGTTGCTGGTCGCCCGCACGAGCGGGGCCGAGGTGCGCGCGACGACGTCCATGTTGGTTCCGCCGACGACCACCACCCACTGCTTCACGCCGCAGATCCTGACAGACCGCTCAGATCTCGTCGTCGACGTACGTCGGGCTGGCCACGCGCAGTCCCGCGAGGGTCAGCGGCACCGACGTGAGCGCCAGCAACACGATCACCAGCTGCCAGTCCCCGGTGGCCTCGTGGATGAGTCCCACGACGAACGGCCCGATCGCCGCGAGGGCGTAGCCGATGGGCTGCACGAAGCCGGACAGCTGCGCGGTCACCGACGGGTGCCGGGTGCGTGCGGTGATGAGCGCGATCGCGGTCGGGAACGCCAGCCCCGACAGGCCGAGCAGCAGCGCCCACAGCCACGGGACGGTGGCCGGGGCGACCAGCAGCCCGGCGTAGCCGAGCGCGAGCATCACGCCGAAGGCGATCATCAGGGCGTGCAGGCCCCGGCTGCGCGCGATGACGGTCGGCATCACCAGGGCGCCGGCGATCCCGACGCTCGAGAGCAGCGCCTGCAGGGCGCCCGCGGACGACGCGGAGATGCCGGCGTCGCGGTAGATCTGGGGCAGCCAGCCGAACTGGACGTAGGCGTGCATCGACTGCACGCCGAACAGGACGGTGAGCGCGACGGCCGTCGGCGAGTGCGCGATCCGACCGCTCGGCGCGGCCTCCCCACTGACGTCGTGCTCGGCGGGGGAGCGTCGCTCACGCAGTGCCAGCCAGCCCCAGAGCGGCAGGGCCAGCGCCACCATGAGCCCCCACATGCCGAGCCCGGTCTTCCACGAGCCGGACGCCTCGGTGACGGGCGCGGTGACGAGCGAGCCCACCGTGCCGCCCACGACGAGGCCGGTGCCGTAGACGGTCATCAGCACGACCGCGTGGCCGTGGGCCTTGATCCAGGCCGGGACGAGCACGTTGCCGACGGCCATGCCCGCGAGCGCGACCAGGGTGAAGAGGAGGAAGACCGGTACGTCGTCGGTGGCGACCCGCAGCAGCAGCCCGACCGTGGCGGCGGTGAGCCCGATCGCGATCGCGGCCGTCATCCCGACCCGCCGCGCGAAGCCCACGGCGAGCGCGCCGACCAGGCCGAAGCAGAGGCCCGGCAGCCCGGTCATCGCGCCGGCGACGCCGGCGCTCATGCCCAGGCCCTCGCGCACCTCCTCCAGCACGGGGCCGGGCGAGGAGGCACCCGGGCGCAGGTTGACCGAGACGAGGACGACGGCGACGAGGAGGATGCCGAAGGGGACTGCGGAGCTGCGGGGTCGGGCATCAGCGTCGGGCACGTGCACCGACTCTAGGCAGCACGAGCAGGGCGCCGAGGACGAGGGTCGCCACGACGACGAACGCCGTGGCGGTGCCCTGGCCGCTCGCCTGGCGCAGCAGCATCCCGACCACCAGCGCCCCGAGCCACACCACGACGCCCGAGGTCGGTGCCGCCGGCGGCCGTCGCGCCACCGTCAGCGCCGCCCAGGCGACGAGCGTCCCGACGAGGAACGGCCACGCGGTGGTCCACCAGCCGCCGGCCGTCAGCGTGCCGTAGTGGCTGAGCCGACCGACCACCGCGAAGACGCCGACGAGCAGGAGGTCGACCACGAGCCACATGCGCCCACCCTAGAGAGGTCCGGACTACCCTCCGTCCATGACCTCGATCGCCGACCTGCAGGTCGCCCACGAGGTCAGGTCGGGCGTCCACTGGGGAGTGGCGCACGGGCTGCCGACGGTGTTCCTGCGTCGCGCCGCCGACCGCGGCGACCTGCAGGCCCGCCTCATCCGGGTCGGCTCGCGCGGCAGCGACGAGGTCTTCGACCTCGTCGAGGAGATCCGCACGCACGGACCGGTCTACCGCTCGCGCATCGGCTTCGTCACGACCAGCCACGCCGCGGTGCGCCACGTGCTCACCAGCGACGACTTCCGCACCGGCCTGCCGACGAGCAGCGGGACGCTCGGCCGGGTCGCGCGCTGGTCCGCGCCGAGGACGCTGCACCCCGTCGAGCCGCCGTCGCTGCTCGTCACCGAGCCGCCCGACCACACGCGCTACCGCCGCCTGGTGACCCGCGTGTTCACCATGCGGGCGGTGGAGCGGCTGCGCGAGCGCACCGAGGAGATCGCCGCCGACCTGCTCGACGCGCTCGAGCCGCGCGCGACGGGCGTCGTCGACCTCGTGGAGACCTACTGCGCCGTCCTGCCGGTCACCGTCATCGCCGAGATCCTGGGGGTTCCCGAGGCGGAGCGCGGCCAGGTGCTCGAGTTCGGCTCCGCCGCCGCGCCCAGCCTCGACCTCGGCCTCGGGTTCCGCCGCTACCGCTCGGTCACGCGCGCGCTGGCGCAGTTCGACGCGTGGCTCGGCCAGCACCTCGAGCGGCTGCGCCGCACCCCGGGCGACGACCTGCTGAGCGAGCTCGTCGCCGCGCGCGACGACGGGAAGGGACTGGACGAGTCAGAGCTCAAGGCGACCGCCGGCCTCGTGCTGGCGGCGGGGTTCGAGACCACGGTCAACCTCCTCGGCAACGGCATCGCGCTGCTGCACGACCACCCCGACGAGCGCGCCCGCGTCGTCGCCGACCCGTCGTTGTGGACCAACGTCGTCGAGGAGGCGCTGCGCCTCGACCCGCCGGTCCTGCTGACCGGCCGGATGACGGTCCGCGACACCGAGCTCGCCGGAGAGCGGGTGCCGGCGCGGTCGATGGTCACCGCCATCCTCGGTGGGGCCAACCGCGACCCCGAGGTCTTCGCCGACCCGCTGCGCTTCGACGTGGCCCGCGCCAACGCCCGCGAGCACATCTCCTTCTCCGCCGGCCGGCACCACTGCCTCGGCGCCCAGCTGGCCCGGATGGAGGGCGAGGTCGGGCTGCGAGCGATCTGGGAGCGCTTCCCGGACCTGCGCCTCGAGCCCGGCGCCCGGCGTCGCGAGACCCGCATCCTGCGCGGCTTCGAGACGCTTCCCGTGACGTTGCGCCCCTGAGGGAGCCCGAGCAGGTACGGTCCCCCGGTGCCGATCCGGGGAGCAGTACGCCTGCTCGTGCTGCTGCTGACCGCCGTCACCCTCGCCGTCGCCGGGCCGGCGCTCGCCGAGGACGCGGTCCCGCGACCGGTGCTCGACGTCGACTTCCCCGACCCCGCGGTCGTCGCGACCCCCGGCGGGCTGGTGGCCTACGCCACCGGCGACCGGGTCCCGCACGCCTGGTCGAGGAGCGCGGACGGCCCGTGGCGCCGCGGCCCCAGCCTGCTGACCCACCGCCCGGACTGGTCGCGTGAGGGAGGCGTGTGGGCCGTCGACGTGGCTCGGGTCCGCGGCCGCTGGCTCCTCTACTACGCCACCCCCGTGCGCGGCATGGGCGAGCACGGGCGCTGCATCGGCGTCGCGCGGTCCGGCTCGGCCCGCGGGCCGTTCCGCCCGGTCGGGAGCGCGCCGCTCGTGTGCCCGTCGTACGCCGACACGCCGCCCGCGCAGGACCCGCTCCTGCCGCGCGACCCGACGCTCCCGCGCGCCGGCGTGATCGACCCCTCGCTGTTCCGCGACCCCGACGGGTCGACGTACCTGCTCTACAAGACCGACCGCATCCCCTCGACCATCCGGCTGGTGCAGCTGACCCGCGACGGCCAGTCGGTGCGCACCGGCGCGACGAGCGTGGAGGTGCTGCGCTCGGAGGGCGTGATCGAGAACCCGGTCCTGGCCGCGCGGCCGGAGGGCTACGTCATGCTCGCCTCGGAGGGCGACTGGACCCGGTGCAGCTACAGCACCCGCTGGCTGCGCTCGACGAGCCTGCTCGACTGGAGCCTCGCCGAGACCGGCGTGCTGCTCGACACCGCGACGACCGGGCTCTGCGGTCCCGGCGGCGCCGACCTGGTCGACGTGGCCGGCGGCGCGACCACCATGTTCCTGCACGGGTGGACGTGCCGGGGCACCGCGCTGCCCTGCGCGGGCACGGGCAAGTGGGACCACAAGCCGCGGATGCAGGGCCGGCGCGCGATGTACGGCGCGCGGGTCGAGTGGGTCGGCGGCCTGCCCTACGTCACCGAGTGGCACAGCCCGGGCTGACCCTCGCCGGCCGCGTCGGCCTCGTCGGCCTCGTCGGGGTCAGTCGAAGAAGGACCGGTCCATCGACACGATGAAGCGGCGCCGCGGGTGCTCGGTGACCGACCACAGCCGGTCCGTCGAGGGCCAGTAGGACAGGTCCTCCGGTCCCATCGGCAGCGCCCACCGGCGCTCGCGCATCGACCCCGGCCGCCCGGACCACACGGACCCGGGCATCCACGGTCCGTGGGAGACGGTGACGTGGTAGCGCCCCGACGCGATGACGGCGCCCTGCATCTGCCGCACTCCGCCCTCGTCGACGGCGATCGGGCGGGAGAACCCGTCGTCGCCCACGGCGAGCTGCCACGTCTCCGGGTCGAGGTGGTAGCGCGCCAGCCGGGTCGTGGCGTCGCGCTTGAGGGCGTACTCGCCCGCGAGCAGCGCCGGCGGGTCCGATCGCCGGTCCAGCGACATGAAGGAGTAGCGCAGCTTCTCGTGGCCCTCGTCGGCGTGCGCCTGGTAGGTGAAGCGCACCGGCAGGACGTAACGGTGGCCGAAGGAGCGGAGGGCGGTGCCCTCGATGCCCAGCTCGTCGGGGTGGTCGTCGTCGCCGGCCACCCGCATGATGTCGTCGACGCGCGCGGTGACGAACCCGCGGCCGGTGGCGGCGACGTGCAGGTAGGGCCCGGCCCACACGATCCCGCCGGCGTGGATGCTCGTGGGTCGGAGGGTGAGGTTGCCGGCCTTGTCGAAGACCGGCGAGACCAGCAGGACGTGGCGGTACGTGCCGGAGTCGAGGTCCACGAAGCTCACCCGCGACCCGCGCTTGATGCCGTCCTTGCCGGTCGAGTACCACGTCGTCACGACGACGCGGCGGCCGTCGATGTCGCCCGTGTCCGAGGCATCGGCGCTGGTCGAGATGCCCTGCGGGTACCACTGCAGGTCGCGCTCGTCGTAGGCGTCCCAGCGCCACGCCTCGCGCACCGCCCGGCCGAGCAGCCTCGGCACGACCCGCGCCCGGCGGACGTCGTACTTCAGGTCGTCGAGGAGACCGGCCAGCCCCGGCGGCTCGCCGGTGATCGCCGTCAACGCGGCGATCTCCCGGACGTTCTCGTCGGTGCGCTGCAGGTGCACGCCCTGGACGTACGGCACCTCGGAGGCCGTCGGGCGTGCCTGCGGGTGGTCCGTCGGGGCGTCCGTCGGGTGGTCCGTCGGGTCCTCCGGCCCGTCGTTTGCCGGGTCCTCCGGGAGGTCTGCGGGCTCGGGCGGGGTGTCGCCTTCGGATCGCATGTCGCGACCCTAGCCAGCGGGCGGTCCGCCCCTGGCCCTCCCTGCGGGTGTCCGTCGGGGTAGTCCCCATCAAGCGGGTCGCCCGCAGGGCCTCCGAGCAGCCCGATTGATGGGGACTATCCCGGGGTGGAGGACCGCCAGGCGTCCACAGGACGTCGCCCCGCCCGCTCGTCCACAACCTCGCGCCGCGGGCCCAGCGGTGGCCAGCTTGCACGGCTGTGCTCGTCGCATGGACGAGCACCGGTGGTCCCCGCGTACGCCCCGCGCGACGGACCTCGTCCGCCCGCTCCGCGTCGATGTCCGCGGGGTGTCCGGCCCGACGAAGTCGCAGGCTCGGGGTCCGAGGTGGCGGCAGACGTCCGCCGGGATGTACGTCCCGGCCGACACCGACGGCTCTCACGTCGAGCAGCGCATCCTCGAGCAGGGCAGCCGCATCCGGATGCACGGCGCCGTCACGGGGTGGGCGGCCCTCCGCTGGCGGGGAGCGACGTTCTTCGACGGCACCGCAGCAGCCGACGAGCTGTTGCCGGTCCCCGTGGTGGTGGGCCACGGACTGCTCCGACCCGACCCGCGGATCTCGATCAGCTGGGAGCAGCTGCCGCCGGGCGAGCGCGAGGTCGTCGACGGCGTGTGGACCGCCGTGGCCGAACGAGCGCTCTTCGACGAGGTCCGCCGCCACCGCATCCCTCGGCAGGCGGTCGTCGACATCGAGATGGCCATCGTTGCTCGCGAGGTGAGCGCCGGCGGCTTCAGGGCGTACGTCGCCTCCCGCAACGCGTGGACCGGCGTCGGGCTGGCGCGGGACGTGGCCGCCGTGGCGGGACTCGGGTGCTGGAGTCCGCAGGAGGTGCGGATGGTCCTCGCCTGGATGTGGGACGCCGACCTGCCGCGTCCGCTGTGCAACACGCCGGTGTTCGACCTCGACGGGAACCTCCTGGCCATCCCCGATTTGTTCGACGAGATGGGCTGCGCGGGGGAGTACCAGGGCGCCGATCACAAGGACGGCCAACGACATCGCCAGGACGTCGCCCGGCACGAGCGACTCCGCACGGCGGGCATCGAGGTCTTCGAGGTGGTGGGCGGCGACCTCCTCGACACGGACCTCGTGGTCACACGGATGCGAGCCGCCCGCGAGCGATGCCTGCTCCTGCCGCCGGACCGCCGACGGTGGACGCTCGAGAGGCCCGCGTGGTGGGAGCCGTGGGCCCGTGCGCGCGGGCTCGAGTCGTTGTAGTCCCCATCGTTCGGGTCGTCGGCGGGTGTCCGGCACGACTCGATTGATGGGGACTACCGGGTGGGAGGGGGTGGTGGAGAATGGCCCCCGTGAGGGCCATCTTCTTCGACGAGGACGACGCACGGGCTGCCGTGGCGCGGCTGAGGGCCGACGGCTTCGAGGCGCAGCTGGAGCGCGAGCGGCTGGCGGGGGAGGACGACGACGAGGACCACCCCTGGGCCATCACCAGCGACGCACCGGGCTTCATGCTCGAGGTGCTCGTCGACACCCACGACGGGTGGCTCGACGAGGAGCCCGCCCCCGAGCAGCCGGTGGCGCCGCTCGACCTGCCTGACGCGCCCCGCCGCATCAAGCGGGCCTGACCGTGGGCCACCGTGCCGCCGGCATGGTCGTCGCGGTGGTCGTGACGGCGCTGATGGTGGGCTGCTCGGCCGGCGCCGACACCACCGCGCCGGCGCGGTCGGCGCCCGGCGAGCAGGCCGGCGAGCAGGCCGGCGAGCCGGCCGGTGGCGGCGCCCCTGCGGCCGACCCGGCGCCACTGCGGCAGCCCGACCCCTTCGACCTCACGCGCCACTCGATCGACGACCCCCGCAGCCCCTGGGTCGTGGTCAACCAGCGGCGTCCCCTGCGCCCGGCCACGCACCGGCCCGAGCTGGCGGTCGTCGAGGGCTACCTCGTCCACCCGCGCGTCGTACGTCCGCTCGCCGCGCTGCTCGGCGCCGGCCGTCGCGCTGCGCTGGACCTGCGCGTGATGAGCGCCTACCGGTCCCACGGACGGCAGGCCCAGCTGTACGCCGGCGCGGTGGCCGCCCGCGGGGCCGAGCGGGCCGCGCGGACCACGGCGCCCGCCGGCCACTCCGAGCACCAGACCGGCCTCGCCGTCGACCTGGGCCGGGCCTCGACGGGCGAGTGCAACGTCCAGGCGTGCTTCGCGAGGACGCGCGAGGCCCGCTGGCTGCGGCGCCACGCGCACCGGTTCGGCTTCGTCCTGCGCTACCCGGCCAGGGGTCAGCGGATGACCGGCTACGCCCACGAGAGCTGGCACTTCCGTCACGTCGGCCGGCCGCTCGCCACCCACCTGCGTCGCGAGCGGATACCGACGCTGGAGGACGCGTTCGGCCTTGTCGGAGCCGGCTCTTAGTCTGGAGCCATGACCGACCACCGCATGCTGCTCGTCCACGCCCATCCCGACGACGAGTGCATCAACAACGGCGCCACGATGGCGCGCTACGTCGACGAGGGTGTCGGCGTCACCCTCGTCACCTGCACGGCCGGCGAGATGGGCGAGGTGCTGGTGCCCGAGCTGGCCCACCTCGCCTACGAGGAGAAGGGCGGGCTCGGTGAGCACCGCCGCGGCGAGCTCGACGAGGCGATGGAGGTCCTCGGCGTCACCGACCACCGCTTCCTCGGCGGCTTCGGCCGCTTCCACGACTCCGGCATGGAGTGGCACGAGGACGGCCACGCGATCCCGTCCGAGACGCTCCCCGACAACGCCTTCTGGACCGCCGACCTCAACGCGGCCGCCGACGAGCTCGTCAAGGTCGTGCGCGAGGTGCGCCCGCAGGTGCTGGTGACCTACGACCAGTTCGGCGGCTACGGCCACCCCGACCACATCCAGGCCCACCGCGTCGCGATGTACGCCGCCCAGCTGGCCGCGGCCCCGTCCTACAAGCTGGAGCTCGGCGAGCCCCACGACGTCGCGAAGATCTACTGGACCGCGATGAGCGAGTCGCGGATGCGCGAGAGCCTGCGCCAGCTGCGCGCGTCCGGTGACACCGAGACCTTCAAGGGGATGGAGCCCGACGGCAAGCTGCCGCCATTCGTCACGCCCGACGAGCTGATCAGCGCGCGGGTCGACGGCCGCGCCACCGTGCAGCGCAAGATGGACGCCCTGGCCAAGCACGCCACCCAGGTGGAGCCCGACGGGTCGTTCTTCTCCGGCGCGGAGAGCGGCCACTCGTGGTGGGCCGAGGAGTTCTACCGCCTGGTCAAGGGCACCGCGGGACCCGCCGGCGCCGACGGGTTCGAGGAGGACCTCTTCGCCGGTCTGTGACGACGCTGCTGGCCGCCCTGCGGGTGGCGGGCGCGCTGGTCGTCGGCGTCGTGTCGGGGGTGGCCGGGACCCTGCTCCACCAGCTCTGGTGGGGGCTGGCGCTCGCGCTGGTCGCCGCACTGGTGGCACTGGCCTGGCTGCCACCCGGAGAGACGCGGGTCGGCTTCGCGCTCGGGTGGTGCACACCCGTCCTGCGGGGTGCGCTCGAACGCCCGGCGGGCGGGTTCCTCGTCGGGGCAGACGCCGCGGGCTGGTCGTTCCTCGCCGGCTCGGCCGTCCTGCTCGTGGCCGCGCTGGCGACCGTCGGGTCGGGTCGCGCACGCGCCGACGATCCGGGGGATCCGGGGTCGGCCACCTAAACTCGCGGCGTGCCGAAGAACCCGAAGACCACCGACGGACCCCGCGACAAGGCGGGCGCCAAGGTCGTCGGCTGGCTGCTCGTCGGGCTCGTCGTCATCTTCGGCGGCCTCTACGTGGCGGCCCACTACGTCGCCGGCGACAAGGTCCCGCGCAACACCACCGTGTCCGGCGTACGCATCGGCGGGCACCCGCAGGACGAGGCGGCCGACCGGCTGCGCGCCGGGCTCGCCGACAAGGTCGACCGCGAGATCGCGACCACGATCGAGGGCGAGCAGGTCGCCGTCGTCCCGTCCGAGGCCGGTCTCGGCGTCGACTACGACGCGTCCGTCGCCGAGGCGGGCGGCGAGGAGAGCTGGGACCCGGTCCGGCTCTGGAACTACTTCACCGGCGGCGACGACTTCGAGGCGGAGGTGACCGTCGACGACGCCGCCTACAACGCCTACCGGGCCCGCCTCGACGAGCAGCACGGCACCCCGGCCCGCGACGGCGCCATCGCCTTCGACGGCGCCGAGATCAGCACGACCGAGGCCCGTACGGGCTCGGCGCTCGACCCGAGCGACACGTTGACCGCGCTGCGCGAGGCCTACCTCGACGACGCCCCCGGCACCGTCGCGCTCGAGATGGCGGAGGTGGTGCCCCAGGTCGACGCGAGCGACGTCCGGGAGGCGCTCGACGGCTTCGCCTCGCCCGCGGTGGCCGCCCCGGTGACGCTGCGGTTCGAGGGGTCCGACGTCAAGGTCTTCCCCGCGGACTACACCGCCGCGCTCAGTCTGGTGCCGACCGACGGCGAGCTCGTCCCGACGCTGGACGGCGCCGCGCTCAGCGAGGTGGTCGACGGCCTCGTCACCGCCGGCGCCCCGGTCGACGCGAGCGTCGCCCTGGTCGGCGGCCGGCCGCAGGTCGTCCCGGCCAGGCCCGGCGTCACGTTCGACCGGGCGCAGCTCGAGGCCGGCTTCCTCGACACCGTCGCCAAGCCGCAGGGCCAGCGCACGCTGACGCTCGACGCCACCGCGGCGCAGCCCGACTTCACGACCAAGGACGCCCGGGACCTCCAGGTGCGCGAGCGGGTGGCGAGCTTCACCACCTACTTCCCCTACGCCGAGTACCGCAACATCAACATCGGCCGGGCCGCGGAGATCATCGACGGCACGCTCCTCAAGCCGGGCGAGACGTTCTCGCTCAACGACACGGTGGGGGAGCGCACGGAGGCCAACGGGTTCACCAAGGGCTACGTCATCAGCGACGGCATCCTCGTCCAGGACCTCGGCGGCGGCGTCTCGCAGATGGCCACCACCCTCTTCAACGCGATGTTCTTCTCCGGTCTCGAGGACGTCGAGCACAAGCCGCACTCGTTCTACATCGACCGCTACCCCGTCGGTCGGGAGGCCACGGTGGCCTGGGGTGCCGTCGACCTGCGCTTCAGGAACGACACCCCCTACGGCGTGCTCATCGACACCAACGTGACGCCGTCCACCCCGTCGTCCTCGGGCGTGGTCACCGCGACGATGTACTCCACCAAGTACTGGGACATCACCACCACGACCGGCGAGCGCTACAACATCACGCAGCCCGCGACGCGGCGGATCGACTCCCTCACCTGCCACCCCAACGAGGGCTACGGCGGCTTCGACATCGACGTCGTGCGCTACTTCGAGCCGGTCAACGGCAACACCGAGTCCCGCGAGGACGAGGTGTTCAGCACGACGTACACCCCGAGCGACACGGTGATCTGCACCAACCCCGACGCCGTCGACGAGTAGCCGGGCTGCTCCGACCAGGGTCAGCGCCCGACGAGGTAGCGGTTCGTGTGGTGCGTGACGAAGCCGTGGCGCGCGTAGAGCGCCAGCGCCGGCTCGTTGGCGACCTCGACGTGCAGCATCGCCGTCCGGGCGCCCTGCGAGGCGCCCCAGTCGAGCAGCTCGACCAGCACGCCGCTCGCGAGCCCGCGCCGCCTGTGGCCCTCGTCCACCGCCAGCCCCTCGACCAGCAGCCAGTCGTCCGTCAGCACGCCGGTCCCGGTGGCACGACCTCCCGCCAGCCTGACGCTGACCCGGTCCGCGGTCTCGTCGAGCTCGGCGTCGGCCTCCGGCGCCACCGCCCGCAGTGACCTCAGCGCCTGCGCGACCGGCGCCAGCTGCGCGTGGGCATCGCCGTCCCCCATCGGCGTGAAGCCCAAGGTGGCGAGCTTCTGCTCCACCGCCGACCCGAGCTGCACCTGGATCAACGGCGTCTGCTCGAGGCCGTCGTAGAACCGCCGTACGCCCCATGCCGCGTCGACCCAGCCGATGCCCGGCTCGTCCATGGCCAACGCCGAGTTGCCGCGGCGGCGCAGCCTCCCGCCGTGCGGAGGGGAGGCGCGCAGCAGCCACGACCCGAGCGGCTCCGTCGTCGTGGAGGCCCACAGGGCGGCGATCCGCTCCTCGCACTCGCGCGCGCCCACCCGCGCCCGCACCGACGCGCGGGGCGGGACCGGCTTGCCGGTGACGACGTCGGCCAGCGCGACGACGACCGGGCCGGCGCCGGCGTGCGGGCCGTCGCGCTCGATCGTCAGCGTGCCCGCGCCCCACGCCGTACAGGTCCCGAGGACGTCGGTCGCGCGGCCGTCCGGGAGCAGGTGGCGGACCACGATCCGCTGCCCGACGACGTGCGGTCCGAGGGTGTGGCCACGCACGGCGGTCTCGGCTGCTGTCTCGCCTGCACGGGGTTCTGACATGTCCGGCACCCACCGGATACTAGAGTGGAGCGACACGTTCCCCATCCGTGCCCAGCCGTCTTCAGGAGGACCTGGTGACCTACGTCATCGCCCAGCCGTGCGTCGACCTCAAGGACCGCGCGTGCGTCGATGAGTGCCCCGTCGACTGCATCTACGAGGGCAAGCGGATGCTCTACATCCACCCCGACGAGTGCGTCGACTGCGGCGCCTGCGAGCCCGTGTGCCCGGTCGAGGCCATCTTCTACGAGGACGACACCCCGGAGGAGTGGAAGGGCTACTACGACGCCAACGTCCACTTCTTCGACGACCTCGGCTCGCCCGGCGGTGCCGCCAAGATGGGCGTCATCGACAAGGACCACGAGCTCGTCGCCGCGCTGCCCCCGCAGGAGCACGACGAGTGATCCCGTCCCAGGCGAGGGGGCCGGTCTCCGGCCGGCTCCCGGACTTCCCCTGGGACAAGCTCACGGCGCACGCCACCACGGCTCGCGCGCACCCCGACGGGGTGTGCGACCTGTCAGTCGGCACGCCGGTCGACCCCACGCCCGAGGTGGTGCAGGCAGCGCTGCGGGCGGCCGCTGACTCGCCGGGCTACCCGACGACGATCGGCCTCGAGGCGTCGCGCCGGGCGGCGGTGGACTGGCTGTCGCGACGCCACGGCGTCACCGGGCTCGGCCTCGACGGCGTGCTGCCGGTCACCGGGTCCAAGGAGCTCATCGCCTCGATGGCGCTCCAGCTCGGCATCGGCGCCGGCGACCTCGTCGGCTACCCGGCGCTGGCCTACCCGACGTACGAGGTGGGCGCGGCGCTGGCCGGTGCCGACAGCCTCGCCACCGACTCGCTGACCGCGTTCGGGCCGCGCACGCCGCGGCTGCTGTGGATCAACAGCCCGGCCAACCCGTCCGGCCGCGTCCTGCCGCTCGAGCACCTGCGCAAGGTCGTGGAGTGGTGCCGCGAGCGCGGCACCGTGCTGGTCTCCGACGAGTGCTACATCGAGTGCGCGTGGGAGGGCGACCAGCCGCTGTCGGTCCTCGACCCGCAGGTCAACGGCGGCTCGCTCGACGGGATCCTCGCCGTGCACTCGCTGTCGAAGCGGTCCAACCTCGCCGGTTACCGCTGCGCCTTGGTCGCCGGCGACCCGGCCCTGGTGGGCGAGCTGCTCGCGGTCCGCAAGAACCTCGGCCTGCAGATGCCCGGCCCGCAGCAGCGGGCGATGGCCGCGGCGCTCGACGACGACGAGCACGTGGCGGAGCAGCACGCCCGCTACGCCGCCCGGCGCCTGGTGCTCAAGGACGCGCTGCGGTCCGCGGGCTTCCGCATCGACCACTCCGAGGCGTCGCTCTACCTGTGGGCGACCCGCGACGAGGACTGCTGGAGCACGGTCGCCGACCTGGCCGGGAAGGGCGTCCTGGTCGCGCCCGGGGAGTTCTACGGAGCGGCCGGTCGGCGGCACGTACGCGTCGCCTTCACCGCCACCGACGAGCGCGTGGCGGCCGCGGCCGCCCGGCTCACGGTCTGAGGTCGGAGCGCCGAGCCCTCAGTCGAAGACGTCGACGTGGACGTGGTCGCGGTGCTCGAGGATCGCCCGGTCGCCGCCCGAGGACGACGGGACCCGGTAGTCGCGCCAGCCGTCGTCCGAGCGGTTTGCCTGCCAGATCCGGTCGTCGAAGATGATGGTGCGCACGTCGAGCCGGTCGGCGTTGGCCACGAGGTAGGTCGCCATCGCCCAGCCCCGCTTGCGGTTCTCCGCGGTCACCGGGCGGTGGAAGACGTCGACGGCGCGACCCTCGTAGTGCGCCGAGCCCTCCATGTGCCCGCTCGACACCCCGCCGGGCTCGAAGCCGCCGAGCGACAGGGCGCCGAAGCGTGCCTCCAGGTCGCGTCGTACGGCGGCCGCGCGCGGCACCAGCCCCGTCTCGTCGAGCTCGTCGGTGGCCTCCTCGGCGTCGCCCGGCACGTCGCACCACATCGCCCGCGGCGAGTTGCCGGTGAGGGCCGAGGCGAGGGCGCGGCCGTCCTGCTCGTGGTCGGCGTACGCGTCGGGGTAGGCCGAGCGCTGCACCTCCTGGGCGGCCGCCGTGATCTGCATGCCCTCGTAGCCCTCGACCTGCGCGAGCGCGTCGTAGAAGGCGTTGGTGGCGTAGACCGGGTCGGTCAGCTGCGCCACGCTGCCCCAGCCCTGCGACGGACGCTGCTGGAACAACCCGACGGAGTCGCGGTCGCCGTAGTCGATGTTGTAGAGCTTCGACTCTTGGTAGGCCGTCGCCAGCGCGATGCTCGCGGCCCGGGCGGGCATGCCGCGCTGGACCGAGATCGCCGTGATGAGGGCGGCGTTCTCGGCCTGCTCGAGGTCGACCTCCACGGTGTGGCCGTCCACCTCGGCGGTGCACCCGCTGGAGTCGAAGGGCGTGTCCACGCCGCTGCGGTCGACGAGCACCACGGCAGCGGCGACGGCGCCGAGGGCCACCACGGTGCCGACGGCCGCCGTGCGCAGGGAGGGCACGGCTAGTTGGCGTGCAGCGCCGCGTTGAGGGCGATGCCCTCGCCCTTCCACGGCACGGCCTCGATGGCGCCGCTGACCGAGTTGCGGCGAAACAGGATGTTGTCGACTCCCGAGAGGGTGGCCGCCTTCACGACCTGCGGCTTGCCGTCCATGTCGCTGACAGTCACCTTGGTGCCGGCGGTGACGTAGCAGCCGGCCTCGACCACGCAGTCATCGCCCAGGGAGATGCCGATGCCCGCGTTGGCGCCGATCAGGCAGCGCTCGCCCACGGAGATCACCTCCTTGCCGCCACCGGACAGCGTGCCCATGATCGACGCGCCGCCACCGACGTCCGAGCCCTCGCCGACGACGACACCGGCGGAGATGCGGCCCTCGACCATCGAGGCGCCGAGCGTGCCGGCGTTGTAGTTCACGAAGCCCTCGTGCATGACGGTCGTGCCCTCGGCGAGGTGGGCGCCGAGGCGGACGCGGTCGGCGTCGGCGATGCGGACGCCGCCGGGGACGACGTAGTCGGTCATCCGCGGGAACTTGTCGATGCCGAAGACCTGCACGACGTGCCCGGGCACCACGGTGCGGAGCCGGGCGCGCACCTGCTCGAAGCCCTCGACCGCGCAGGGACCGGCGCTGGTCCACACGACGTTGGTCAGCAGGCCGAAGACACCGTCCATGTTCGTCCCGTGCGGGCGCACGAGGCGGTGCGACAGCAGGTGCAGGCGCAGCCAGACGTCCTCCGTGGACGCGGGCGCTGCGTCGAGGTCGGCGATCTCGACCAGCCGGACCTGACGGGTCACGCCGCGCATGTCGTCCTCGCCGCCGTCGAGGTGCGCGAGCTCCGCGGACGGCTCGCCCTCGGTCGCACCGAGCACGGGGGAGGGGAACCACGCGTCGAGGACGGTGTCGCCGTGGAGGGTCAGCAGGCCGTAGCCGGAAGCAGCAGTCACGCGGGCAAGCGTACGGAGGCCGCCCCACCGTGGGACGTCAGGTGCGGCGCCCTACTGGCCGGCGCGGCCGTCGATGCACTCGCGCACCAGGTCGGCGTGCCCGCAGTGGCGGGCGTACTCCTCGATCATGTGGACGACGATGTCGCGCACCTCGGTCGGCTCCCCGTGCACGTCCACCACGGTGGCAAGGTCGGTGCGCTCCAGCACCTCGCGCGCGTAGGCCATCTCCGACTGCCACAGCGCGTGGCTGGCACGCACCAGCTCGTCGTCGGCGTCGGGGAAGGTGAAGCCGGCGTCCTCGGCCTCGTCCTGGAAGAGGCGCGGGATGTCCATCCGGGCCTCGATCACGCGCCGGAACCAGCTCTGCTCGACCCGCGCCATGTGCCGCACCAGGCCGAGCAGCGAGATGTTGGACGGCGGCACCGCCCTGGTGGCGAGCTGCTCCGCGTCGAGCCCGTCGCACTTGAGGGCCAGCGTCTGCCGGTAGAACTCGAGGTAGCCGACGAGGCACTCGCGCTCTCCGCGCGTCGGACCCATCTGCATCCGCGGGTCCTGGTCGGTCGGGAGCCACATGCCGTCGTATCCGGGGTGCGCCATGGGAGCAGCCAACCGTGGGCGACGAGCCCGCGCAAACGGGTTCCCGCGGTCAGTCACCGTCCGGCGCCACGAGGTCGCCGTCCGGCACGAAGACCTCGTCGACCGGGACGGCGAAGAGGCGGCTGATCCGGAAGGCGAGCGACAGTCGGGGGTCGAAGTGCCCCTTCTCGATCGAGATGACCGTCTGCCGTGACACCCCGAGCGCGTGGGCGCACTCGGCCTGCGAGAGCCCGGCGCCCTCCCGCAGCACCCGCAGCCGGTTGTCCATCAGCCCTCCCGACGCTGCAGCAGCACCAGGCGGATCGACATGTCGGCCAGGCCCAGCACCACGAAGAGCCATAGAGGCGGCGACGCGGTGTCGAGGACCGAGGTGGCGAACGTCGCGAGGCCCATCGCGATAATCGTGTCGTAGAAGGCGCCGCTGCTCGCCCGCGTCGTCCATTGCGACTCGATGGAGTCCTCGTCCTGCTCGGGGTGCTCGGTGCGGTCGAGCAGGATCGCCACCAGTGCGGCGACGAACGGCAGGGTGAGGGCCGCGAAGACTGCGAACGTGACGGTGTCGGGGGCGTCGTCACGCACGGCGGCCGCCACGGCTCCGACAGCCCCGGCCGCCACCAGGCCGGCGACACCCGCGATGACCCAGCGTGCCGTGGTGCCCGGACCGGTGCTCTGGCGGGCGTCGGTGGTGGTGGGCATGGGGTCCTCCAAATGGTGGTCATGTCTGACTTCTTTGACATCAGGCTGTCGTGGTCAACGGCAGATGTCAAGTTTCTTTGACCCCCCGGTGCCAACCATCGGGTAGTCCAGTGGTGGCGTGCTGCCCGCCGGGGTAGTCCAGTGGCGACGTGCTGCCGCTGGACGCCCACGGCAGCGGTACGCCACTGGACTACCCCGGCAGGGCGACACTCAGGAGTACCTGTCGCAAGGACCGCCGCCGGGCCTGGCCGAGATCGCCCTGTGGATATCGGGCGCGGGGCGTCGAGCGACGGAAACATCGAGCCATGTTCGTGCCTCCGCCCTTCCACCCCGACCGGCCCGGGTTGATGCTGCCCGTGCGTCACGATCCACGTGGGGAGGAGGGTCCGACTCCCGGTGAGGCCCGCGGACCGCGATGGCGTACGACGAGCCGTGGGTTCTTCGTGCCGGCCCACGTGGACCCGACTCCGCGGCAGCGGATGGTCGAGGCGAGCGTCGTCCTCCGCGAGGGCGAGGCAGTCACGGGCTGGGCCGCCCTGAACTGGCTCGGCGGCGCGTGGTTCACCGGATCGACGGACGGCGTCGACGCGCGCGACGTGCCGCTCGCCGCCAGAAGGCACCTGGTGGCCCAGCCCGGCTTCGGCGTCAGCCAGGAGTTCGTCTCGCCGTCCGAGGTCGTGATCCAGGACGGGCTCCCGGTCACCCGGGCACTGCGGTCTGTGGTCTTCGAGATGCGGTACGCCCCCACGCTCGGTGACGCCGTGGTCGCCCTCGACATGGCCTGCTACTCGGACCTCGTCAGCCTCGCGCAGGTTGCGGCGTACGTCGCCGGGCTCGGGCCGGTCACCGGGGTCCAGCAGGCGCGCGACGCCGTGGCCGAGGGCGAGGAGAACTCGTGGTCTCCACAGGAGACCCGGATGCGCGGCGTGTGGACGAAGCGCGCCGGCCTGCCCCGGCCGAGGTGCAACGTCCCCGTCTTCACCCTGGACGGACGCCACGTGGGCACGCCGGACCTCCTCGGCCCGGAGCTGGGCCTGGTCGGGCAGTACCACGGCAGCGCCCACCTGAGCCTGGCCGGCGCGGCGAGCGACTTCCGCAAGGATGCGGCGTTCCGCGACCTCGGCTTCGAGACAGTCGTCATGGTCGCCAGCGACTGGGCCGACGTCGACGGGTTCGTCGCCCGGCTGCGAGCCGCGGCGGACCGGGCTCGCGCCAGCACCGCCGTACGCGGCTGGACGATCGATGCGCCGGCGTGGTGGACCCCTACGGACACGGTCGCCCGACGCCGCGCCCTCGACGAGGCGCAGAGGCAGCGCTACCTCGACTACCGCCGGGCCGCCTGACGCCGTACGGGGCAGGTTGACGCCGGCCTCGGCCAGCACGTCGGGGTAGTCCAGTGTCGCGACGTTCTCGCGGGGCACGTCTGACGACCGCCCGCCACTGGACTACCTGACGGGACGACGGCTCGCCACTGGACTACCCCAGGGGACGACGGCCCGCCACTGGACTACCGAGGGCCGGACAACGGATTGGCGCGGCCCGACGCCCGCGCCGTACGATCACACCAGGCGTCTGAGCCGTCATCAGCGGCGAGCCTCGGGAAGAACGGGTACGGCGATCCGGCCGCCACCCCACTAGAACCCGACGGGTACGGCCCGACACAGCCGAACGAAGCGGTCGCCCGGTCCCGGGCGGCAAGCGAGGTGGTACCGCGGTCAGCAGATCGTCCTCGTGGAGATGATCCCGAGTCGAACGACGCACCCGCGAGGAGCAGCCCCCATGGCCTACCCGAAGGTCTCGCACACGGACGCCACCAGCGTCCCCAGCAGCCCGCGCTTCCCCTCGATCGAGGAGGCCGTGCTGGCCTACTGGGAGGCCGACGACACCTTCCGCGCGAGCGTCGAGCAGCGCGAGGCCGGCGAGGACGGCGGCAACGAGTTCGTCTTCTACGACGGCCCGCCCTTCGCCAACGGCCTGCCGCACTACGGCCACCTGCTGACCGGCTACGTCAAGGACCTCGTCCCGCGCTACCGCACGATGCGCGGGCAGCGGGTCGAGCGTCGCTTCGGGTGGGACACCCACGGCCTGCCCGCCGAGCTGGAGGCGATGCGCCTCAACGGCATCAAGACCACCGACGAGATCGTCGAGCTGGGCATCGAGAAGTTCAACGAGGCGTGCCGCCAGAGCGTGCTGAAGTACACCGGGGAGTGGCGCGACTACGTCACCCGCCAGGCGCGCTGGGTCGACTTCGACAACGACTACCGCACCATGAACCCGGAGTTCATGGAGTCGGTGATGTGGGCCTTCAAGCAGCTGCACGAGAAGGGCCTAGTCTACGAGGGCTTCCGGGTGCTGCCCTACTGCTGGCAGGACGAGACCCCGCTGTCCAACCACGAGCTGCGGATGGACGACGACGTCTACCAGGTCCGCCAGGACCCCGCCGTGACCGTGGGCTACGACGTCACCACCGAGGGCCCCTTCGCGGGCGTCAAGGTGCTCGTCTGGACGACCACGCCGTGGACGCTGCCCTCCAACCTCGCGGTGATGGTCGGCGAGGACATCGACTACGTCGTCGTCGAGTCGTCGGGCCCCACCGGCAGCCCCGAGCGCTACCTGCTCGCCGAGGCCCGCGTGGCGTCGTACGCCCGTGAGCTGGGCGACGAGCCCACCGTGACCTGGCGGGGGACGGGCGCCGACCTCGTCGGCCTGGAGTACACCCCGCCGTTCTCCTACTACGCCGGCCACGAGCGCGCCTTCCGCCTCGTGCCCGCCGAGTTCGTCACCACCACCGACGGCACCGGGCTGGTGCACACCGCCGGCGCCTTCGGTGAGGACGACAAGGTCGTCACCGACCGCGAGGGCATCGAGGCGGTCATGCCGGTCGGCAAGGACGGTCGCTTCACCTTCCCCGTCGTCGACTACGAGGGCATGCAGGTCTTCGACGCCAACCTGCAGATCATCGACCACCTCAAGGCCACGACGAAGGGCGAGCAGGCGGGCTCGGTCACGCCCGGCACCGTCCTGGTGCGCCGCGAGACCTACGACCACTCCTACCCCCACTGCTGGCGCTGCCGGCAGCCCCTGATCTACAAGGGCGTCTCGTCGTGGTTCGTCGAGGTGACCAAGGTCAAGGAGCGCCTGATGGCGCTCAACCAGGAGATCCGCTGGGTCCCCGACCACATCAAGGACGGCCAGTTCGGCAAGTGGCTGGAGAACGCCCGCGACTGGTCGATCACCCGCAACCGCTTCTGGGGCAGCCCGGTGCCGGTGTGGAAGTCCGACGACGAGCACTACCCGCGCATCGACGTCTACGGGTCATTCGAGGAGATCGAGCGCGACTTCGGCCGGCTGCCGGTCGACGGCGACGGCAACCCCGACCTGCACCGACCGTTCGTCGACGACCTGACGCGCCCGAACCCGGACGACCCGACCGGCCGGAGCACGATGCGCCGCGTCACCGACGTCCTCGACGTCTGGTTCGACTCGGGATCGATGAGCTTCGCGCAGGTGCACTACCCGTTCGAGAACAAGGACTGGTTCGACGACCACTTCCCCGGCGACTTCATCGTCGAGTACATCGGCCAGACGCGCGGCTGGTTCTACACCATGCACGTCCTGGCCGGCGCGATCTTCGACCGCCCGGCGTTCTCCACGTGCCTGAGCCACGGCATCGTGCTCGGCAACGACGGCCAGAAGATGTCGAAGTCGCTGCGCAACTACCCCGACGTGCGCGAGGTCTTCGACCGCGACGGCGCCGACGCGATGCGCTGGTTCCTCATGTCCAGCCCGATCCTGCGCGGCGGCAACCTCGTGGTCACCGAGCAGGGCATCCGCGACTCGGTGCGGCAGGTGCTGATCCCGCTGTGGAACAGCTGGTCCTTCTTCAGCCTGTACGCCAACGCGGCCGCCGACGGCACGGGACACGACGCCACGTGGCGGGCCGACAGCTCGCACCCGATGGACCGCTACATCCTGGCCAAGCTGCGCGACCACGTCGCCACGATGACCGACCAGCTCGACAACTACGAGGTGGCGGCCGCCTGCGACTCGACGCGCACCTTCCTCGACGTGCTGACCAACTGGTACATCCGGCGCTCGCGCGAGCGGTTCTGGGACGAGGACGCCGACGCGTTCGACACCCTCTACACGGTGCTCGAGGTGGTCTGCCGCCTCACCGCTCCGCTGCTGCCGCTGACGACCGAGGAGGTGTGGCGCGGCCTGACCGGCGAGCGCTCGGTGCACCTCACCGACTGGCCGTCCGCCGACGTCCTGCCCCTCGACGAGGAGCTCGTGGCGTCGATGGACACCGTCCGCGACGTCTGCTCGGCGGGCTCGGCGCTGCGCAAGGCGGCCAACCTCCGCAACCGCCTGCCGCTGTCGCGGCTGACGGTGGTCGCCGAGGGCGACCTGGCGCAGTTCACGTCGCTCGTCGCCGACGAGCTCAACCTCAAGGCCGTCGAGGTGCTCGCGCCCGACGCGCCCGAGGCGGCGTCGTACGGCGTCTCCGAGCGGCTCACGGTCAACGCCCGCGCCGCGGGCCCGCGCCTCGGCAAGGACGTGCAGCTCGCCATCAGGGGCGCCAAGTCCGGCGACTGGTCGGTGGCCGACGACGGCACCGTCACCGCGGGCGGGCTCGCGCTGGTCGAGGGGGAGTACACCCTCGAGACCGTCGCCGGCACCTCCGGCGACGACAGCGCAATCGGGATGCTGCCGCGCGGCGGGTTCGTCGTCCTCGACACTGCCGTGACGCCCGAGCTCGAGGCCGAGGGCACCGCCCGCGACCTGGTCCGTGCGGTCCAGCAGGCCCGCAAGGACGCCGGCCTGCAGGTCAGCGACCGGATCGTGCTCACCCTCGCCGCGCCCGAGGCCACGCTGGCCGCGGCCCGCACCCATGAGGCGCTCATCGCCGAGGAGACGCTGACGACGGAGGTGTCGTACGCCGACGCGGCGGAGCTGGCGGTCGAGGTGGCGAGGGCCTGAGCAGTCGGCGGACTGGTTGAATCAGGGCCATGCCACACCTCGACCTCTCCGCCGACGTCGTCGCCCTGACCCAGCAGCTGGTCGACATCGAGTCCGTCAGCCACGACGAGCAGGAGATCGCCGACGCCGTCGAGACGGCGCTACGCGCCCTGCCGCACCTCACCGTCACCCGTCGCGGCCACACCGTGGTCGCGCGCACCGAGCTCGGGCTGGGGGAGCGGGTGGTCATCGCCGGGCACCTCGACACGGTCCCGCTCAACGACAACCTGCCCTCCCGCCTCGAGGACGGCGTCCTGCACGGCCTCGGCAGCTGCGACATGAAGGGCGGCGACGCGGTGATGCTCAAGCTCGCCGCCGACGTCACCGAGCCCAACCGCGACCTCACCTTCATCTTCTACGAGGCCGAGGAGGTCGACTCGGTCCACAACGGGCTGCGCAAGCTCACCGTCAGCGACCCCGACCTCGTGCAGGCCGACTTCGCGATCCTGATGGAGCCGAGCAACGCCTCCATCGAGGCCGGCTGCCAGGGCACGATGCGCGCCGACGTGCGCACGACGGGCGAGCGGTCCCACAGCGCGCGCAGCTGGCGTGGCGTCAACGCCATCCACCTCGCCGCCCCGGTCCTCGTGCGGCTCAACGAGTACGTCGCACGCGAGCCCGAGATCGACGGCCTCGCCTACCACGAGGGCCTCAACGCCACCGGCATCCGCGGCGGCGTCGCCGGCAACGTCATCCCGGACGAGTGCGTCGTCGAGGTCAACTTCCGCTTCGCGCCCGACCGCAGCGAGGAGGACGCCGAGGCGTTCGTCCGCGACTTCTTCGACGGCTACGACGTCACGGTGACCGACATGGCCGCCGGCGCGATGCCCGGCCTCGACCGGCCCGCCGCCAAGGCGTTCGTCGAGGCCGTCGGCGGCGAGGCGGCACCGAAGTTCGGCTGGACCGACGTCGCGCAGTTCACCAAGCTCGGCATCCCGGCGGTGAACTTCGGCCCCGGCGACCCGATGTACGCCCACAAGCAGGACGAGCACGTCCCGACCGAGCACCTCGAGCGCTGCGAGCGCACCCTGAAGGAGTGGCTGGCATGACCGACCGCGCGACCGACCACATGAAGGGGCCGATCCTGCAGCGCCGGGGACAGGTCGACGAGGGCGGCAGCACGACCGACCAGCGCCTGCTGGACTCGCGCGGGCCGACCGACTGGGTGCACACCGACCCGTGGCGCGTCCTGCGGATCCAGGCGGAGTTCGTCGAGGGCTTCGGTGCGCTGGCCGAGCTCGGTCCGGCCATCGCGGTCTTCGGGTCGGCGCGCACGCCGGCCGACCACCCGCACTACGCCATCGCCGAGGAGGCCGGCCGCAAGCTGGCCCAGGCCGGCTTCGCGGTGATCACCGGAGGCGGCCCGGGCACGATGGAGGGCGCCAACAAGGGCGCGAGCGAGGTCGGCGGCGTGAGCGTCGGGCTCGGCATCGAGCTGCCCTTCGAGTCGGGCCTCAACCAGTGGGTCGACCGCGGCATCAACTTCCGCTACTTCTTCGCCCGCAAGACCATGTTCGTGAAGTACTCGCAGGGCTTCATCGTCCTGCCCGGCGGGCTGGGCACGCTCGACGAGCTGTTCGAGGCCCTCACGCTGGTGCAGACGCGCAAGGTCACGTCGTTCCCCATCGTGCTCATCGGGACGTCCTACTGGGAGGGCCTGCTCGGCTGGCTGCGGGACACGGCGCTCGCCGACGGCAAGATCAACGCCGACGACCTCGACATGATGGTGCTCACCGACGACGTCGACGAGGCGGTCGCGCTGATGGTCGCCGCCCGCGAGCACCGCTTCCCCTCGCCAGCGCCCGAGCGGCCCGAGTGACCGGCGCGGGCACGACGAGGACGAGGGGGGTGCACCGATGACGTGGCTCTTCGCCGTGCTGATCGTGCTGGCCATGGGCGCGATCGCGATGGTGGCGTCGGGGCGCGGAGGCTCGATGGCGCCGGCGTACGACGACCGCCCCGACCTCGACGTGCCCACCGACCGTCCCCTGGAGGCTCGCGACCTGCGCACCGTGCGGTTCCCGCTGGCGCTGCGCGGCTACCGGATGTCCGACGTGGACGCGCTGCTCGCCCGGCTCGCGACCGAGCTCGAGGACCGGACTGGACCGGACGGCTCGTCTGGCGACGTCGAGCGCGACTAGGGCAGACTGCGCCGAATGTCGTTCCCGATCGTCGTGTGGATCCTCACGGCACTCGCCGCCGTGGTGGTCGTGCTGACCCGGCTGCGACTGAGCCGTGGTGACGCGGCCGGGCAGTTCTCCCTCCACGACCGGCTGCCCCTGGCGCACTTCGTGACCGGCATGCTGGCGCTGGTCCTATGGATCGGCGTGCTGGTCTTCCCGGAGGACTCCTTCGTCGGCGGCCCCCTCGTCGGCATCCTCGCGGTCGCGCTGTGGTGGCTGACCGCGATCCTCGGGCTGCTCGTCCTCGCCCGCTGGCTCCCCTCGCGCGGGCGGCACGTGCCCGAGGCGTCCGGCGACAGCTGGAGCGACGGGCCCGGCCTGTCGCTGCTCGCGCACCTCGGCATGGTGGTGGGCGTCCTCGTGTTCACCTACGCCTACCTCACCGCCGCGGTGTGATGCGGCGCCTGCTCGCAGCGGCCGCCGCCGCCGCGCTGGTCGTCCTACCCCTTGCTCCGGCGTCGCCGTTGGCGTCGGCTACGGCCGTCGAGGCTGGCCCGGGGGAGCGCCCGGCGGTGGTCGAGGCGCGCACGATCGGCCACTCGGTGCAGGGACGCCCGATCCGGGCGTGGCGGCTGGGGGAGCCGGGCAAGCGCCGCATCGTGCTCGTCTCGACGATGCACGGCGACGAGCCGCACACCCGCACGGTCCTCGAGACCCTGCGCGACGGGCGGCCGGTCCGGGGCGTCGACCTCTGGGTCCCGACCTACAACCCCGACGGACTGGCGCGGGGCACGCGCCGCAACGCGCGCGGCGTGGACCTCAACCGCAACTTACCCCACCGCTGGGCCGACCTCGACGGCTCGTACGAGTCCGGCCCGCGCCCGGGCAGCGAGCCGGAGACCCGGGCGGTGATGGCCTTCCTCGAGGAGGTCCGCCCGCGCCGGGTGGTCAGCTTCCACCAGCCGCTGCACGGCGTGGACACCGACACGAAGGACCGCGGCTTCGCGCGCCGCCTGGCCCGCGCGCTGCGGCTGCCGCGTACGTCGCTCGACTGCGGCGGCCTGTGCCACGGCACCATGACGATGTGGTTCAACCACCGGTTCCGCGGAGCCGCCCTCACCGTCGAGTACGGCACCCGGCCCTCGCGCCACCGGATGGCGGTGCAGGCGCCCCGGCAGCTGCTCGGGGTGCTCGGCGCCCACCGCGCGCGGCGATAGTCCGTAGCGAACGGGTGCTCCCGGGCGCCCTCGAGCGACCCATTTGATACGGACTATCCGGGCGGGGCGACTCAGCGGCCGTGGAAGACCGGCTTCTCCTTGGCCATGAACGCGTCCACGGCGGCGAGGTGGTCCTCGGTCCCGCCGGTGAGCGCCATCTTCTCCGCCTCGAAAGCGAGCGACTCCTCGAGCGGGTGGGCGGCGGCGTACGCCACGGACTGGCGGATCGAGCCGAACGCGACGGTCGGGCCCGCAGCGAGCCGGGCAGCCAGCTCGCCGACGGCGCTCCGGAAGTCGTCGGGCGGGACCACCTGCGTGGCCAGGCCGAGGTCGAGCGCCTCCAAGGCGGAGACCGTGCGCGGGAAGTAGAGCAGCTCCATCGCCTTGCCCCGGCCGACGAGTCGCTGCAGCGTCCAGCTCGACCCGGTGTCGCATGAGAGCGCGACCCCGGCGAAGGAGGTGTTGAAGCCGGCCGAGTCGACCAGGATGCGGAAGTCGGCGGCGAAGGCGAGGCTCGCGCCGGCACCCGCGGCGATGCCGTTGACGGCGGCGACCACCGGCTTGGGCATGGTCGCCAGCGCCTGCGCGATGGGGTTGTAGTGCTTCTCCACCGTGTCGGACAGCGGCACGTCGGCGTCGCCCTTGAGGCCGGCGAGGTGCTCCTTCAGGTCCTGCCCGACGCAGAAGGCGCGCCCACTCCCGGTGAGGACGACGCAGCGCACCTCCGGGTCCTCGGCCACCTGCCGCACGGTCTCGAGGAGCAGGTCCTTGGTCGCCACGTCGAGTCCGTTCATCGCGTCGGGGCGGTTGAGCGTGATGGTGGCCACCGCGTCGACCACGTGGAGCAGCACGGGCGCGGTCGTGGCGCCGGTCGCGGCACCGCTCCCGGCCCCGGCGTCGTTCGCGGAATCGGTCGAAGAGGTCGTCATGGGGGCAGTCTGCCCGACACCCTCCCGGGCTCCGTGCGCCCTGTGGTGCCGATCACGCGCCCGATGAGGGATAATGAATCCTGTACGACGCCGATCGAGGTGGCCAGGCACGACTCAGCCGCCTCGTTTCGCATGTGAAGAGCCACCATCGCCGACAGATGGCTGAACAGGAAGAGGTGCGCCGATGGCCGCCATGAAGCCCCGCACGGGCGACGGACCGCTCGAGGTCACCAAGGAGGGCCGCGGGATCGTCATGCGCGTCCCGCTCGAGGGCGGTGGGCGTCTGGTGGTCGAGCTGAACGCCGATGAGGCAACGGCTCTCGGGGACGCCCTCAAGGACGTCGTCGGCTGATCGTGGCCACGCAACTGCCGACGCAGGTCTCCCCACCCGAGTTCGCGCTCAGCGCCGCACTCCCGCACCAGATCGGCGGAGCCGAGGTGTGGGCCTTCCCGGTCCTCCCCGGCGACGAGGCGCCGCTCCTCGGCCCCGGTGCCGAGGAGGCCTCCGAGGCTCTCGGGATCGACCTGCTCGCGGCGCTCGAGGCCGCCCGCGGGACCGGGCGCACGGGTGAGGTCACCGTCGTGCCCGTCTCCGCCCAGGAGACCTCCGACGACGTGAGCGTCGTGCTCCTCATCGGCGTGGGGGAGGCGTCCCCGACCGACTTCCGTCGCGCCGGAGCAGCACTCGCCCGCGCCACCAAGGACCGCGTCAGCGTCGTCACCACCCTCGCGGCCATCGCGCCCGACGACGGCCTCGGCGCCGTCGTGGTCGGTGCGATGCTCGGCTCGTTCGCCTTCCACTGGCGCTCGACCGGCCCCAAGGAGCGCCCCGTCGGCCGCATCGTGCTGGCCGACATCTCCGACGACGGCGCCGACGACGAGCTCGCCCGCGCCCTCGCCCTCGGCGGAGCCGGCTGGCGCTCGCGCGCCCTCGCCACCGTCCCGGCCAACCTCAAGACACCGGCCTGGCTGGCCGAGCAGGCCGTCGAGGTCGGCGCGGCCGGCGGTCTCGAGGTGACGGTCTGGGACGAGCAGCGCCTGGTGGCCGACGGCTTCGGCGGCATCCTCGCCGTCGGTGGCGGCTCTGCACACGAGCCGCGGCTGATCCGGATGGACTACACCCCGCCCGGCGCCTCGCGCCGTACGCCGACGGTCGTGCTGGTGGGCAAGGGCATCACGTTCGACAGCGGCGGCCTGGACATCAAGCCCAGCGAGGGCATGCTCACCATGAAGCGCGACATGAGCGGCGGCGGCGCGGTGATCGCGACGATGGCCGCCCTGCGCGACGTCGGCTGCCCCGTCCGCGTCATCGGCCTCGTCCCGGCGGCCGAGAACGCCGTCAGCGGGTCCGCGATGCGCCCCGGCGACGTCATCACCCACTTCGGCGGCCGCACCTCCGAGGTCAACAACACCGACGCCGAGGGTCGCCTCGTGCTCGCCGACGCCATGGCGTACGCCGTCGCCGAGCTGTCGCCGACCGTGCTGGTCGACATCGCCACCCTCACCGGCGCCATGAAGGTGTCGCTCGGACAGTGGACCGCCGGCTACTTCGCCAACCGCGACGAGCTCGTCGCGCACGTCGAGCAGGCCTCGGCGACGTCCGGCGAGAACGTCTGGCGGATGCCGCTGGTCAAGGACTACGAGGAGCGGGTGGCGTCCAAGATCGCCGACGGCGACAACGCCGCCGGCGGTGCCGGCGCGATCACCGCGGCGCTGTTCCTCCAGCACTTCGCCGGCGACGTGCCGTGGGTCCACATCGACTTCGCCTCCGCGGCGGAGTCGCCGGCCGACCGGCACGAGTGGACCGCCGGCCCCAGTGGCTTCGGCCCGCGGCTGCTGCTCGCCTGGCTGGGCAGCGAGGACCCTCTCGACGGGATCTCCTGAGGCTCTACTGATGGCGCTCGCCCCGCGCGCGCGTGCTGTGCTTGATGGGCTCGCTCCGCTCGCCGTGCTCGGCGCCCTGGAAGACGTCGTCTTCCCTCCTCGCTCGACGGCGCTGCCTCGCTGCGCTCGTCGCGCTTGCTCGCTCGTCAGTCCAGACGACGTCGGGCGCCGAGCGCGTGGGCTGAGGCGGTGAGGCAAGGCCTCATCTCGGCGTAGCGAGCGTGGCGAGCCCCGAGGTCAGACCGTCTGGAGGCTCGGCGCCCGGCGCTGTCTGGACTGACGAGCGACGCGAGCGCAGCGAGCAAGCCGAGGAGGGAAGACAGCGCCTTTCAGGGCGCCGAGCACGCGAGCGGAGCGAGCCAGATAGCACCGCCCCCAGCGCCCGACGGCGTCGGGACCGATCAGCCCTCCGGGGCCCACTCCTTCTTCGCCACGAGCAGACCGTCGCCGACGGGGAGGAGCACGGGCACGAGGGACTCGTGGTCGAGGACGGTGCGCCCGAGCTCGCGGATGGTGACGGTCTCCTCGTCGCGCTGGGACGGGTCGGCGACGCGGTCGTGCCAGAGGGCGTTGTCGAAGGCGACGATCCCGCCGGGGCGCAGGAGGCGCAGCGCCTCCTTGAGGTAGGCGGCGTACTCGCGCTTGTCGCCGTCGCAGAACACCAGATCGTAGTGGCCGTCGGTCAGGCGGGGGAGCACGTCGAGCCCAGCGCCGGCGATGGTGCGGGCCCGGTTGCCGGGGATGCCGGCCTCGGCGAAGGTCTCCTTGGCGAGGCGCTGGTGCTCGGCCTCGATGTCGACCGTGGTCAGCACGCCGTCGGCGCGCATGCCGCGCAGCATCCAGAGGCCGGAGACGCCCGTGCCGGTGCCGATCTCCACCACCGCGCGGGCGTCGAGGACCGAGGCCAGGAAGCGCAGGGCAGCGCCCGCTCCGGGGCCCACCGGCGACACGCCCACCTCGTCGGCGCGGCTGCGGGCGGCGGCCAGGACCTCGTCCTCGGCCACGAACGACTCGGCGTAGGACCAGCTCGCGGGCTTGATCGAAGAGGTGTGGTTGGGCACCTGCGGACTCTATCGCGCGGCAGAGCGCCGACGTGGCCGGGAACACACGGCGTACGCCGGTCGTTGGACGCAATACGCCGACCGGGTTTCTTGGCCGGAGCGCATGAGGTTCACAGGGAACTCTCAGGCGGGGTGCCTAGCGTCAGGGAAGGACAGCGAACCGTTGCAGCTGCGGTCGAGGAAGACGAACCAGGGAGCGCCCGTGGGCGATCAGGCCGACAGCACCACGCCGGAGCCTGTCGCAGCGGTGGTGGCTGTCCCGACGTGGGACGAGGTCGTCGAGGAGCACTCCGACCGGGTGTTCCGCCTCGCCTACCGGCTCACCGGCAACCGCCCGGACGCCGAGGACCTCACCCAGGAGGTGTTCGTCCGGGTCTTCCGCTCGCTGGACACCTACACGCCCGGCACGTTCGAGGGCTGGCTGCACCGCATCACCACCAACCTGTTCCTCGACGGCGCCCGCCGCAAGCAGCGCATCCGCTTCGATCCGCTCTCCGAGGAGCGCGCCGCCCGGCTCACCAGCCCGGCGCCGGCGCCGGAGCTCGCCGTGGCCGACCGGACCTTCGACGACGACATCGAGACCGCTCTCGCCACGCTCCCGCCCGACTTCCGCGCCGCCGTGGTGCTGTGCGACGTCGAGGGGCTCAGCTATGAGGAGATCGCGGAGATCCTCGGGGCCAAGCTCGGCACCGTGCGCTCCCGCATCCACCGCGGCCGCGGCATGCTGCGCAAGGCGCTCGCCCACCGCGAGCCGGCCGCGGGTCGCCAGCGCTACTCCGGCCCCACGACCCACGGGCTCGGCCTGCGTCCCGGGACGGTGTCGTGATGACGCACCTCGGCTCTCGCGTGAGCGCGCTGCTCGACGGCCACCTCTCGGCGGAGGAGGAGGAGCGCTGCTGGGCCCACGTCCACGGCTGCCACTCGTGCCGTGACCTCGTCGAGCAGGAGGGCTGGGTCAAGACCCAGCTCGCCCAGCTGTCCCACGGCCCCGCCCAGACCTCGCACGACTTCAAGTCCGCGCTGCGCGGACGCTGCTCGTCGCTCGAGCCGAGCGCCGGCGGAGCGCTCGCGGCGCCGCCGTTCCCGACCTCGCAGCCCCGCTCCCGTCGAGGCCTCGTGGCCATCGGCGGAGGGGCGGCGAGCGCCTGCGTCGTGGGCGTCCTCGCCCTCGGCGTCGCCGGGGGGCCGCGGGTCGAGCCGCGCCCGCCGGTCACCGACCTGACCCGACCGGTCGCACCCGTCGCGCCCGTCGCACCGGCCGTCAAGGTCGACGACCGGTCCGCTCGCGGCCCGGTCTCACCCTCCCGGACGCCCCTGGCCGAGCGCCTCGTGGCGATCCGGGAGAAGATTGCTCCGTGAGCGACGCGCGCGAGCCCGACGAGCAGACCGACTCCGACCCGGGACGGTCCGAGCCCGGGCACGCGCCCGAGCGCCAGGCGTACGAGTCCGCGCCGGAGCAGGCGCACGACGAGCCGACCCAACCGCTGGCCGGCTGGCGCCCCACGCAGCCCGGCACGGAGGCCGACCACCAGGCCGATGCCGCCGCTCCTGACCACGCGGCCGATGCCGCCGACGCCGTCGACCGGCCCGCACCCCGCGTGCAGCCCGAGGGCCGGCCCTACGGCAGTGACGGCATGCTCGCCGGACCCCCGCCGCACCCGGGGCGCTACGGCGAGGCGCCGTCCGCCGAGCCGGCGGCCCGCACGATCCCGATGAACCAGACGGGCCCGATGGGTCCCGGCGCTCCGCAGGGTCCGCAGGCAGGACCGGGTGGCCCCGGTGGCCCCGGGGGGACGGGCGACCCGAACGCACCCGGCCCCTGGTTCGGGCCGGGTCCCGCGCCGTACGGCCGACCCGCCTATGCAGCCCCGTCGACGCCGTCCCGCCGGTTCCCGCTCTGGGTGTGGCCGTCGGTCGCGGCGCTCGCGCTCGTCGTCGGGCTGCTCGGCGGCCTCGCCGGCGGCGCCCTGCAGGACGAGCTCGCCTCGCAGCCCGGCACCAACAGCAACGGTCTCGGCGGCGTCCGCACCCAGACAGCTGCACCCCTCGAGGCCGACAACGGCTCGGTCTCGGCCGTCGCCCAGGCGCTGCTGCCCAGCACCGTGCAGATCCTCGCGGAGCTCGACGGCCAGTCCGGGGGAGCGACGGGGTCCGGCTTCGTCCTCGACCGCGACGGCCACGTCGTGACCAACAACCACGTCGTCGCCTCGGCCGCCGACGAGGAGGGTCCCATCGTCGTCATCGACGAGTCCGGCGAGCGCTACGAGGCCACGGTCGTGGGACGCAGCGCGGTCTACGACCTCGCGGTGCTCGCGATCGAGGGAGCCGGCGGCCTCGAGCCGGCGGCTCTCGGTGCATCGCAGGTCCTCCGCGTCGGTGACTCGGTCGTCGCCTTCGGTGCCCCGCTCGGCCTGAGCCAGACGGTGACGTCGGGCATCGTCAGCGCCCTCAACCGCCCGGTGACCACCTCGGGCGAGTCCGACGACCAGTCGTCCTACATCAACGCCGTGCAGACCGACGCCGCGATCAACCCCGGCAACTCGGGAGGACCGCTGGTCAACCTTGCCGGCGAGGTCGTCGGGGTCAACTCCGCCATCGCGACCACCGGCGGTGCCACGGCCGAGTCGGGCAACATCGGGGTCGGCTTCGCGATCCCCATCGAGCAGGTCCGCACGACGGTCGACCAGATCCTGCGCACCGGCAAGGCGGAGTACCCCGTGATCGGCGCTCAGGTGCGCACCGGCGGTGAGCCCGACGCCGAGGGCGCGACCATCACCGAGGTCATGCCGGGCACCCCGGCCGAGCGTGCCGGCCTCACGCAGGACGACGTGATCGTCTCGGTCGACGACCAGCCGGTCAACGACGGCATCGCCCTCATCGTGGCGATCCGTACGCACCTGCCGGGCGAGACGGTCGAGATGGCCGTCGTGCGCGGCGGCGAGCAGCGCGTGGTGCAGGTCGAGCTCGACGGCAAGGTCGGCTGACTAGTCGCTCTCCTGCGCCGGGGCCGCCTCGGCGTCGACGAACGGGTGCTGGTCGACGAACGTCCGGGTCTCGACGTACATCCGCTGGATGAACTCCTCGAGCTGCGCCCGCTCGACGCGCCACTGGCCGCGCCCGCCGATCTTGATCGCGGGCAGCTCGCCCCTCCGGACGAGGGCGTAGACCTGGGCGCTGGAGGTGTTGAGCACGTCGGCGACGTCGGCGAGCGTCAGGAAGCGGGGGTCGTCGGCCATGGGGTCATCGTGCCACCGACGGGGGTGCCGGGGGCGACGCCCGGGCCGGGGCCTGTGGAAGGACAGGTGTGAACCCCGGCGGGTGAGGCAATGATGGGCCTGTGTCTCGGAACCTGTCTCGGAGCCTGTCCCGCAACCCCGACCTCCGGCCACCCGCCGGTGACGTCCCGGTGGCGACCCGGGCCGCCACCTCCGGGTGGCGCGACCCGCGGCTGTGGGTGGGTGTCGTCCTGGTCACCGGGTCGGTGGTGGCCGGCGCGCGCCTGCTCTCCACCGCCGACGACATGACGTCGGTGTGGTCGGCCTCCGGCGACCTCGTCGCCGGGCAGACGCTGACGGCCGCTGACCTCGAGGCGACCAGCGTGCGCTTCGGCGACAGCGCCGACCACGACCACTACCTCGCCGTCGGCGACGAGCTGCCCGCTGCGCTCACCCTCACCCGGCCCCTCGCCGCCGGCGAGCTGGTCCCGGCCGGTGCGCTCGGCGAGCCGACCGGCGACGGCACGGTGGCGGTGTCGATCGCCGTCGCGGCCGAGCACGTCCCGACGGACCTGGCGCGCGGGTCGCGCGTCGACGTGTGGGTGATCGGCGACCAGGCGTCGGGCGGCCGTGCCGCGCGTCGTGTCGCCGAGCCGGTGCTGGAGGACATCGCGGTGCTCGACGCCCCGCTCGTGTCCGACTCGTTCGCGTCCGCGACGAGCCGCCAGCTGGTGCTGGCCGTCCCCGACGACGACGAGGACTCGCTGGGGCTGCTGCTCGCGGCCAGCGGCGACGACCGCGTGCGCGTGGTCGGCCGGGGCTGAGCGTCGTGATCTGCGTGCTGCTCCTCGCGGCGGGGGAGCCGTGGGAGTCGCCGGCCCTCACCGACCTCGAGGCGCACCCGGGCGTGGTCGTCCTCAAGCGGTGCGTCGACGTCGACGACCTGCTCGCGTCGGTCACCAGCGGGCAGGCCGACGTCGCCGTGGTCTCGCTCGACGCGCCGGGCCTCGACCCCGCCTCGGTCGCGCACCTGCGCCGGCACGCCGTCCGGCCTGTCGCGGTGACGTCGGTCCGCCCCGACGACGTCGACGTCCGCGAGCGCGCCCAGCGCCTCGGCATCGCCGCCGTGGTCGGCGCCGGCGAGCTCGACTCGCTGCCCGAGGTCGTGACGACGGCCGACGACGTCGCCGACACGGCGGTGGTCCGCCTCGACGACGCGGTCGCGGGCGCCGTCGTGCCGGACCTCGCGGCCGGTCCGGGGGCTGCACCCGGGACCGAGGCCGGGCGGGTCGTCGTCGTGTGGGGGCCGGCGGGCGCCCCGGGCCGTACGACCGTGGCCACCAACCTCGCGTGCGAGGTCGCCCGGCGTGGGGTCGACGTGGTGCTGACCGACCTCGATCCCTGGGGCGGCGCCGTCGCCCAGCAGCTCGGCATCCTCGACGAGGTCTCCGGGCTGCTCTCCGCCGCCCGGCTGGCCGCGGCGGGACAGCTCGACGACCGGTTCCCGTCGGTGTGCCGCGGCGTCGGCGACCACCTCGCCGTCGTCACCGGGCTTCCTCGCGCCGACCGCTGGCGCGAGGTGCGACCCGCCCACGTCGAGCAGCTGCTCGACCGCGCGCGCGGCCACGGCCAGGTGGTGGTCGACAGCGGGTTCTCCCTCGAGGACGACGCCGGCTCCGACTTCGGCGGACGCCCGGGCCGCAACGCGCTCACCCTGGCCGCGGTGGAGCAGGCCGACGAGGTGGTGGTCGTCGGTGCCGCCGACCCTGTCGGCCTGGCGCGGCTCGCCCGGGGGCTGGTCGAGCTCGGCGAGCGCACGGCCGGCACGCCCGTGCGCGTGGTGGTCAACCGGATGCGCGGCTCGATCGGCTGGACCGAGAAGGAGATCGCCGGGATGGTCGAGGGGTTCAGCCGGGTGGCCGGGCTGCACTTCCTGCCCGAGGACCGCGCGGGCGTCGACAAGGCGCTGGTCTCGGGCCGGCCGCTCGCCGAGGTCGGCGACTCGCCCCTCGTGCACGGACTCGCGGCGCTTGCCGACGCGACGTTCCCCGCGTCGGTGGACGCACCGACGGGCCGGGCCGGACGGCGCCGTGGGCGACTTCGGACAAAGTTCTAGATTTCCTCAAGATTTGCCTAAGATCGAGGTCTATCTATCAAGGGACTTCGATCGTGGACCTCATGCGCACTGCCGGCGTCGCTCTCGCGGCCCTCTCCCTCGCCCTGACCGCGACGTCCGCCCACGCCCTGGCGCAAGGCACCACGGGCAACGACGTCATCAAGGGCAACGGCAACCCCAACCGGATCATGTCCCTCGGCGGTCGCGACGTCGTCGCAGCCCGGGCGGGCAACGACACGGTCTACGCCGGCAACGGTGACGACGAGGTGCACGGGGACTCCGGCGACGACTGGATCACGGCCCAGCCCGGCAACGACTGGGTCGCGGGGGACGTCGGCAACGACAAGATCGACGGCGGCCAGGGCGACGACGTCCTCTACGGCGGCGAGGGCAACGACAGCCTCTCGGCGAGCATCGGGAACGACACCGTCTACGGCGAGGCGGGTGACGACACGCTCGGCGGCAACGACGGTGACGACCGCCTGATCGGCGGCGACGGCAACGACAAGTCCATCGGCGGCGACGGCAACGACTGGATCGACGCGGGTCCGGGCGACGATGGCGCCGTCCAGGGTGGACCGGGCGACGACGTGCTGATCGACGGCGACGGCAACGACGTCAAGGTCAAGGGCGACGAGGGCAACGACGTGGTCTTCCTCGGACCCGGCGCCGACAAGGTGTTCACCGAGCAGGGCAACGACACGATCTACGTCCTCCCCGACGGCCAGCAGGACAGGATCCACTGCGACGACCCGACCCTGGGCGACGTCGGTGACGCCGACCGCGTCGTGTTCGTCGGCCACCGCGACCCGCTCGACGTGATCGACTACCGCGGCTCCTGCGAGCTCGTGACGGTCGTGTCCGAGCCGCCGGCGGGCTGGCCCTACGGGCCCGTGGCCTGAGCGTGGCCGCTCACGCGGCGAACAGCAGGTAGAGCCCACCCACGGTGAAGCCCACCATCGCCACGAGAAGCGGGAGCTGACCGGTCAGCTGGTGGCGCCTCGGCAGCAGCCTGACCGCGCGGTCGTGGGCCGCCACGACGCCCACCACGTGGCCCAGCGTCACCGCCAGCACCTTGGTCACGGCCACGAGCGTCGGGTGCGAGGAGAGCCAGTAGCTGACCTGCAGGTCGGCGGTCCCCAGGAAGTCGTCGCCGCGGCTGAAGGGGTCGCTCAGCTGGATCACGGTCTGCTGGCCGTACTCGACGAAGTAGGTCAGGTAGTGGGCCACGATGTAGCCGACGATGATCGGCACGACCGAGTGCGCGAAGAGGTCGGGCAGGGCCCGTCGCGGCGTCTCGCTGGTGACGCCGGTCGCCATCGTCGCGACCGTGAGGACCAGCGCCACGCCGCCGGAGAAGGCCACCAGGGCGAGGGTGTCGGGCAGCACCCGTGACGCCGACAGGGACTGCACGAGCTGGAGCCAGGCCGTCGACTCCCGGAACGAGTCGAACGCCGTGCTGCCGAACAGCACGCCGACGACCATCACCAGCCCGGGGCGCGGCACCACGGTGGCGAGGTTGGCCAGCGGGCTGCGCAGCACGAGTCGGCCGTCGCGGTGGCCCCAGACCGAGAGCTTGCCCACGAGCGAGGAGTAGACCTCGAACGGGTCGGCCCGCTCGAGGAACGTCGTGCCCCACACGGCCGAGCCGATCAGCATGATCCCGAGGTAGGCCGCGCACCACAGGCGCACGGGTCCGACGTCGGTCGAGGCGGGGTAGACGAGCTCGAGCCACACGAACGCGAAGAGACCCAGCGCCGCCGGCCAGTAGCCGAGGCGGGCGGGATAGACGTACAGGCCCTCGCCCTCCGGCACGCCGGAGACCTTCGCGAACAGCATGCTGACCGTGCGGGCCGGGCTGACCGCCTTGAAGAACGGGCCGAGCAGCAGCGACGCCGGCACGAGCCCCACCCACAGCAGCACGTAGAAGGTCCCGAGGAACGGGTTGATCAGGGAGTCCTTGCCGAACACCGCAGCAGCGGCGACGTAGAGGAAGAACGCCATGCCGAGCACCCGGGCCGCGATCGCCAGGATCCGGGAGGACGCGAGGCGGTCGAGCCAGTCGGGTGCCGGCCGGCCGGTGGGGACGCCGTCGTAGCGCGGCTCGCGCCACGCCACCGCCAGGACGGTGAAGGAGATGACGAGGGCCGCCACCGCGCCGGCGATCGCCAGCTCCGCGGGGACCGGCAGGTCCTTGGCGCCGCCCAGCCCGTGGGCCGAGATGGTGCCGCCCGCGCCCGTCTGCCCGGCGCTCACCGGACTTCGAGCTGGAGGACGATGGAGTCGGGGTCGTGGCTCTCCACCTCGACCACGCCGGGCCGGTCGACGGTGATCTTGTGCTCCGAGGTGCCCTCCTCGTAGGCGATGTCCTGCTCGGGGGTGCTGTGCACGTGCAGCTCGCCGGCCTCGTCGGCGGTGACCTCCAGGACGAGGGTCTGTCCGGTGCCGAGGTCGACCCGCTCGCCGTTGGGCGTGAACGTGTCGCCCTCGCGGGTCACCTCGACGACCACGGAGTCGCCCTCGGTGCGCGGCGACTGGCTGGTGGCCGGCGGCTCGGCGTCGCCGCCGCACGCGGCGAGGCCGGCGGCCAGGAGGAGGACGACGGGGGCGAGGGCTTGGCGCGCACGACCGCGACCGGACACAGGGATCTCCTTGGGGTGCGTTCCTCGGACGAGGGTGGCCACGGCGAGGATGGTCGGGCACCGCGACACCACCTCTGTCAGAATCCCATGCGGGACAAGCGCGACGAGCACCGGCCCGGACCGCGGCCGGTGCGGCACGACGGTCGATCGAAGGGGCAACGAGATGAGTGAGCGGCTCCGGCCGCGGGACCTGGCCATCCTGGCCGCCGAGTCCCCCACGACGCCCATGCACAACGCGACCGTCGAGGTCTTCGACCCGGGGGAGTCCGGGTTCGACCACGACCGCCTCGTCGAGCTCATCGCGGACCGCATCGCCTTCGTTCCCCGCTACCGCCAGCGGCTCCAGACGGTGCCCGGGCGGCTGGCGAACCCAGCGTGGGTGGACGACGAGAACTTCGACCTCGGCTACCACGTACGCCGCTCGGCGCTGCCGCGGCCCGGCACGATGGACCAGCTCCGCGAGCTCGTCGCCCGCATCGCCTCGCGTCCCCTCGACCGCAGCCGGCCGCTGTGGGAGTGCTACTTCGTCGAGGGCCTGGCCGGGGGCCGCTTCGCGCTGCTGGCCAAGAGCCACCAGATCCTCGTCGACGGCCGCGAGACCGTCGACATCGGCCAGGTGCTGCTCGACACCTCACCGGACCGCTCCGCGCTGGGCCACGACGACGCCTGGCAGCCCCGGCGCGCCGCGGGACCGGTCGCGACCGCGGTCACCGCCGTGACCGACACGCTGGAGAGCCCACGCACGCTGTGGTCGACCACCCGCGCCAACGCCGAGTCGCTCGGCCGGCAGGCCAGCGCCACCGGCGCTCGCGTCACCGAGGTGGCGAGCGCCTTGGCCGGGCGCGGCCCGGTCCACTCCACTCCGGTGCACCGCAAGCTGTCGCAGCAGCGCCGCTTCGTCACCGTGCGCACCGAGCTCTCCGACTACCGTGCCGTCCGCGAGGCGCACGGCGGCACGGTGAACGACGTCATCCTCGCCACCCTCGCCGGTGGCCTGCGCGGCTGGCTGATGACCCGCGCGGAGTCGATGTCGGGCCTCCGGGCGATCAAGGCGTTCGTGCCGATGTCGGTCATCGACGACGAGCTGGAGGCCACCTCGCTCGGCAGCCAGGTCACCGGACACCTGGTCAACCTGCCGATCAGCGAGGCCAGCCCGGTGGTCCGGCTGCACCAGGTCAGCTATGACCTCAGGGCCCACCGCGACAACGGGCGCAACGTGTCCGCGCGGCGGCTGTCGGGCATCGCCGGCTTCGCGCCGACGACCTTCCACGCGCTCGGCTCCCGCCTCGCCGCGGCCGAGCTCCGGCGCGGGTTCCACATGTCGATCACCAACGTCCCCGGCCCGCAGTTCCCGCTCTACGCCGACGGCGCCCGGATGCTGGAGACCTACCCCGTGCACCCGCTGCTGCCCGACCACCCGCTGGCGATCGGCGTGACGTCCTACGACGGCGGCGTCTTCTACGGCATCACCGCCGACCGCGACGCCGTACCCGACGCCGACGTCCTCGGCCAGTGCGTGCTGGAGGCGCTCGAGGAGCTCAAGGACTCCGCGGCCGACTCTCGCCCCCGGGCGCCGAGGGGACGCGGAGCGACATCGACGAGGACGACCGAGGGGAAGGAACCGACGTGACGACACGAGTGTTCGTGGTGGGTGCGTGGGACGCGGTCCTGGAGTGGCACGGTGTGCTCGCGGCGACGGGTGACGACGAGCCCCAGGAGCTGGCGTGGCCGGGGTTCGCTGTCACCGACGCGCTCCGGGCGGCTCTGCCGGGGCTCGACGAGGAGGAGCTCGAGCACTACGCGATGACCGACGCCGCCCAGGCGAGCCTGGGCAGCTTCTCCGACGAGGGGGAGCCGATGCGGCGACTGGTGATCGCGGTCGACACCGACGCCGTCACGCCGGGCTTCCCCGACCCCGCCGGCTGGCCGGCCCTCGACCGGGAGCACCCTGGCCTCGTCACGGCGACCTTCGGGTTCCCGCACGACGTCGCCGCGTGGATGGTCGACACCGAGGACGCCGCCGAGGACGTCCGGCGGGCGTCTGCTGCCTACCGGCTCGAGCGGGAGGACGCCGCCGAGGTGGCGCAGAAGTGCCTCCGCCACGAGCTCGCGTGGTTCACGTCGGGGGAGACCGAGACCGTCATGCAGCTGCCCTGACGCGTTCTTGGAGCCCGCGCGGGGTGTCTGACACGATCACCCGCATGGACGCGATCACCTTTCCTCCGGCTCCCACCAACGAGCCGAACCTGACGTACGCCCCCGGCAGCCCGGAGCGGGAGACCCTCGTCGCCGAGCTCGCCGAGATGGAGAAGGACCAGCGCTCGTTCCCGGCCGTGATCGGCGGCGAGCACCGTGACGGGGGCGGCGCGGAGATCGAGGTCGTCCAGCCCCACGACCACCAGCACGTGCTGGGCACGCTGAAGAACTCCACGACCACCGACGCCGAGGACGCGATCCGCGCGGCGGCCGACGCCGCGCCGGGTTGGCAGGCGATGCCGTTCGACGAGCGCTGCGCCGTGATCCTCAAGGCCGCCGACCTGCTCGCCGGCCCGTGGCGCCAGCGCCTCAACGCCGCGACGATGCTGGGCCAGTCGAAGACCGCGTTCCAGGCCGAGATCGACGCCGCGTGCGAGCTCATCGACTTCTGGCGCTTCAACGTCCACTACGCCAAGCAGATCCTCACCGACCAGCCGATCGCCAACAGCCCGGGCCTGTGGAACCGCACCGACCACCGCCCGCTCGAGGGCTTCGTCTACGCGATCACGCCGTTCAACTTCACCGCGATCGCGGGCAACCTGCCCACCGCGCCCGCGCTGATGGGCAACACGGTCATCTGGAAGCCCAGCCCCACGCAGCAGCTCGCCGCGTCGCTGACGATGGAGCTGCTCGAGGAGGCCGGGATGCCGCCCGGCGTCATCAACATGCTGCCCGGCGACGGCCTCGACGTCTCCAAGGTCGCGCTGGCGCACCGCGACCTCGCCGGGATCCACTTCACCGGCTCCACGCCGACGTTCCAGCACCTGTGGCGCACGGTCGGCGAGAACATCGAGGGCTACCGCGCCTACCCCCGCATCGTCGGTGAGACCGGCGGCAAGGACTTCATCGTCGCGCACCCCAGCGCCGACCCCGACGTGCTGCGCGTGGCGATGATCCGCGGCGCCTTCGAGTTCCAGGGCCAGAAGTGCTCGGCCGCCTCGCGGGCCTACGTCGCCCGCTCGGTGTGGGACAGGATCAAGGACCAGCTGATCGCCGACACCGAGGCGCTGTCGATGGGCGACGTCACGGACCTGTCGCACTTCATGGGCGCGGTCATCGACCGGCGCGCGTTCGACAAGCACAAGGTGGCCATCGAGCGGGCCCGCGCGACCGACGGGCTCGACATCCTCGCCGGTGGCCAGGTCGACGACTCGGAGGGCTTCTTCGTGCGCCCGACGATCGTCGAGGGCGGCGACCCGACCGACGAGATGTTCAGCACCGAGTACTTCGGCCCGATCCTCACCGTCCACGTCTACGACGACGCCGACTTCGAGTCCGTCGTGGCGCAGATGGAGTCGTTCGCGCCGTACGCCCTGACCGGCGCGATCATCGCCCAGGACCGTGCCGTGATCGCCTGGGCCCGCAAGACGCTGCGCTTCGCGGCCGGCAACTTCTACATCAACGACAAGCCGACCGGCGCCGTGGTGGGTCAGCAGCCCTTCGGTGGCGGTCGCGCGTCCGGCACCAACGACAAGGCCGGCGCGCCGGTCAACCTGTTGCGCTGGACCTCGCCGCGCTCCATCAAGGAGAACTTCGTGCCGCCGAAGGACCACCGCTACCCGCACCAGGGCTGATTCCGGCCGGGCTCCGTCGTGGGGGAGGATGGGGGCGTGCCCGTCCCCGTCCTCCCGCTCCGTGCCCTGTGGCACATGGGGGCGCTGCACCCCTACGAGCAGGCGCTGACGATCCTGCTCGCGTTCGGGCCGTTCGTGCTGCTCGGCGTGGTGGTGTGGCTGCGGCGCCGGGCCGACGCGGCGCTGCCGGAGGAGGACCCCCGGCCCGCCGACTCCTCCTCACCCACCGCCCGGCACGACTGAGCCCGGGCGCCGCCGGCCGTCAGCTGAAGACCGGGAGCCGTACGTCGGACAGCCGGGCGCGCTCCTCCGCGGTCGGGGCGGCCCGCCCGGTGCCCACCAGCGCGACCCGCTCGTCGGTCCAGCCGGGCAGCTCCTCACCGAGCAACGCCTCGACCACGCGTCGCGCCTCCGCCGTGCCAGGAGCCGGGGGAGCGGCCGCACCGTCGAGGTGGGCGATGAGGTCCAGGTGGTGCAGCGTCGCCTCCACGGCCAGCGTGCTCGCGAGGTCGGCGGCCCGGAGCGTGTGGCCCTGGGTCGCCACGACCTGCTCGGGCGGCAGCGCGCCGACCGCCCGGGCGGCCGCCGACGACGCCTCGAGGTACCGCTCGCGCAGCGCCGCGAACGGGTGCAGTCCCGCCTCGACACGGGTGAGCCGCCGGTTGCGCTCGTCGGCGTCCGGGTCGCTGCCCCACGCGCGCCAGTAGGACACGGCGTCGCGGTCGGCCGGGCTGGGCGCCGGCGTGTGGGCGGCCACCAGGCCGCGGACCGCGTCGGCGTGCAGGTGCCACATGAGATCGCGCACCGCCCAGCCCGCGCAGCCTGTCGGCGACCATGCGTCGTCCTCGCCGAGTCCGGCCACGACGGCACGGAGGGCGGCGTACGCCTCGTCGAGCGGGGTCAGGTCCGCGCGAGCCACTCCACGCCCACCTCGTGCTCGCGGTCGAAGGCAGCCCCGAGCAGGTCGGCGATCATCCCCTCCACCTTGCCGCCGACGAAGGGGACGCGCACCGACACGTCGAGGACGACCGTCTCCGTGGTCGTCGCGCCGGCCCCGGTGAGGGTCAGCGACCCCGACGCCTCGCCCGGCTTGCCGGGGATCGCCAGGTCGATCCCAGCGGCGGCGGGTGAGGTCCAGGTCTCGGTCTGCACGATGGCGATCTCGTCGCCGACGAACGAGCGGGCGAAGGACGGGACCCCGTCGGTCGAGTGCACCTGCTCGATGGTGACGACGTCGCCGTCGACGCGGGCCGAGCCACGCACGACGTGCTGCCTCTGGAGCACCGCCTCACGGAAGGCGGGGTCGCGCAGCATGGCGCCCACGGCGTCGGCGGGAGCGTCGTACGTCAGCTTCTTGGTGAGCTTCTTCATGGCGCCCATCATGGCCCCATCGACGCCCCCACCCCCGTGTTGTGAGGGTCACACGGCGGGTTCTATGGTCGGGGCGTGGCGACGCCCGAGGAGACCAAGGACCAGCAGCTCGACGCAGCGGCCCAGGACCGTCCCGAGTGGGAGGAGCTGCTCCGCGCCTACTACCGCCACGTGGCCCCCGAGGAGGTCGCGGAGCGCACCCCGGAGGACCTCTACGGCGCCCTGGCCTCGCACCGCGAGCTGGCCGCCTCGCGTCCCCAGGGCACCGCGACCGTGCGCGTGGTGACGCCCACCGTCGCCGACGGCGGCTGGTCGGCGTCGGGCCGCTCGGTGGTCGAGGTGGTCACCGACGACATGCCGTTCCTCGTCGACTCGGTGACCATGGAGCTCAACCGGCTCGGTCACAACGTGCACGCCGTGATCCACCCGCAGTTCCACGTCGAGCGCGACATCACCGGCGCGCTGCAGCACGTGCACACCCAGGAGCCGGACCGCGACTCCCCGGACGGCGCCGAGTCGTGGATGCACGTCGAGATCGACCGCACCGACGAGGACGAGGCGGCCGACATCACCGAGGGCCTCCAGCGGGTCCTCCGCGACGTCCGGGAGTCGGTGGAGGACTGGGAGAAGATGCACGCCCAGGCCCTCTCCGTGGTGACCGACCTCGACGCCACCCCGCCGCCGCTGCCGGCCGCCGAGATCCGCCAGGGTCGTGACTTCCTCACCTGGCTCGCCGACGACCACTTCACGTTCCTCGGCTACCGCGAGTACCAGCTCGAGGCCGAGGAGGGCGAGCCCGACGAGTGCGGGCTGCGCGCCGTCCCCGGCTCCGGGCTCGGCATCCTGCGCCACGACCAGCACCTGTCGAGCTCGTTCGCCAAGCTGCCGCCGCTCGTCAAGGCCAAGGCCCGCGAGCGGACCCTGCTCGTGCTGGCCAAGGCCAACTCGCGCGCCACCGTGCACCGCCCCGCCTACCTCGACTACGTCGGCGTCAAGACGTTCGGACCCGACGGCGAGGTCGTCGGCGAGCGGCGCTTCCTCGGCCTGTTCTCCAGCGCGGCCTACACCGAGTCGGTCACCCGCATCCCGGTGCTGAGGGAGAAGGTCGCCGAGGTCATGCGGCACGCCGGCTTCGACCCCCGCAGCCACGCCGGCAAGGCGCTGATGGACACGCTGGAGAACTACCCCCGCGACGAGCTCTTCCACACCTCGCCGGCCGAGCTGGCACCGGTCGCGCAGGACGTGATGTTCGCCCGCCAGCGCCGCCAGCTGCGCACGTTCGTGCGCCGCGACACCTACGGCCGCTACGTCTCGGTGCTGGTCTACCTGCCGCGCGACCGCTACAGCACCGCGGTGCGCGAGCGGTTCTCGGCGATCCTGCGCGAGGACCTCGGCGGGGAGCACGTCGAGTTCACCGCCCGCGTCAACGAGTCCACCACCGCGCGCGTGCACTTCGTGGTCCACCCGCCCCAGGGCGAGAGCATTCCCGAGATCGACGTCGCCGACCTCGAGCGTCGGCTGACGGAGGCGTCGAGGTCGTGGCGCGACGACTTCGTGGCGGCGGTCGTCAGCGAGCACGGGGAGGACCGCGGCTCGCAGCTGGCCCGGGCCTGGGCCGACGCCTTCCCCGAGGCCTACAAGGAGGACTACAGCCCCCAGCGCGGGTCCGCCGACCTCGGCCGGATCGAGGCGATCCGGGGCGAGCAGGGCATCGACCTCGCGCTCTTCGACCAGGACGAGCAGACCGGCAGCTACCGCCGCGGCGAGTCGCGGCTCAAGGTGTTCCGGGTCGGCGAGCCGCTGTCGCTGAGCACCATGCTGCCGATGCTCACCTCGATGGGCGTCGAGGTCGTCGACGAGCGGCCCTACCAGCTGAGCGGGCTGTCGCGACCGTCCTACATCTACGAGTTCGGCCTGCGCCACGGTCGTGTCCTGCCGCCCCACGAGCGGGCCCTGTTCGCCGAGGCGCTCCGCGCGGTCTGGGACGGCTACAACGAGATCGACGGCTTCAACCAGCTGGTCCTCGCGGCCGGCCTCACCTGGCGCCAGGCGACGGTGCTGCGGGCCTACGCCAAGTACCTCAAGCAGGGCGGCTCGCCCTTCGCACTGGACTACATCCAGGAGGCGCTGCGCAGCAACGTCGACATCACCCGGCTGCTGGTCGAGCTGTTCGAGTCCCGCTTCGACCCCGGCCGCGGCGACCGCGCGCTCGAGGCCGACGCGGAGGCCCGCGTCGCCAAGGTGGAGGCCCTCGAGGAGCGCCTCGCCACGGCCCTCGACGACGTGGTCAGCCTCGACCACGACCGCATCCTGCGCTCCTACCGCACGCTGGTCCGCGCGACGCTGCGCACCAACTTCTTCCAGCGCACCGAGACCGGCGAGGTGCACCCCTACATCTCGTTCAAGCTCGAGCCGTCGGCGATCCCGGACCTGCCCGAGCCGCGGCCGCGCTACGAGATCTTCGTCTACAGCCCCCGGGTCGAGGGCTCGCACCTGCGCTTCGGCGCGGTGGCCCGCGGTGGCCTGCGGTGGTCCGACCGCCGCGACGACTTCCGCACCGAGGTGCTCGGCCTGGTCAAGGCGCAGATGGTCAAGAACACCGTCATCGTGCCGGTGGGCGCGAAGGGCGCGTTCTTCTGCAAGCAGCTGCCCGACCCGTCCGACCGCGACGCGTGGCTGGCCGAGGGCGTGGCCTGCTACAAGACGTTCATCTCCGGCCTGCTCGACATCACCGACAACCTCGTCGACGGCCGCACCGTGCCGCCGAGCGAGGTGGTGCGCCACGACGGCGACGACTCCTACCTCGTCGTCGCCGCCGACAAGGGCACCGCGACGTTCTCCGACATCGCCAACGGCGTGGCGAAGGACTACGGCTTCTGGCTCGGCGACGCCTTCGCCTCCGGCGGCTCGGTGGGCTACGACCACAAGGGGATGGGCATCACGGCCCGCGGCGCCTGGGTCTCGGTGCAGCGCCACTTCCGTGAGATGGGCGTCGACTGCCAGGCCGAGGACCACACGGCCGTGGGCATCGGCGACATGTCCGGCGACGTCTTCGGCAACGGCCTGCTCTGCTCCGAGCACACCCGCCTGGTCGCCGCCTTCGACCACCGCGACATCTTCATCGACCCGGACCCCGACGCGGCGACGTCGTACGCCGAGCGGCGCCGGCTCTTCGACCTGCCGAGGTCGAGCTGGAAGGACTACGACACCTCGCTGATCTCCGCGGGCGGCGGCGTGTGGCCCCGCTCGGCCAAGTCGATCCCGGTCTCGGCGCAGGCTCGCGAGGCGCTGGGCATCAGCGCCGACGTCACCGCGCTGACCCCCGCCGAGCTGATGAAGGCGATCCTGCTCGCGCCCGTCGACCTGCTGTGGAACGGCGGCATCGGCACCTACGTGAAGTCGTCGGAGGAGACCGACGCCGACGCCGGCGACAAGGCCAACGACGCCATCCGCGTCAACGGCGAGGACCTCCGCGCGCGCTGCGTCGGCGAGGGCGGCAACCTCGGCTTCACCCAGCTCGGCCGGGTCGAGTACGCCCGGTTCGGCGTCAACGGCGACGGCGGCCGGATCAACACCGACTTCATCGACAACTCGGCCGGGGTGGACACCTCCGACCACGAGGTCAACATCAAGATCCTGCTCGACAAGATCGTCCGCTCCGGCGAGATGGACGAGCCGTCGCGCAACGCGCTGCTCGCCGAGATGACCGACGAGGTCGGCGACCTGGTGCTGCGCGACAACTACGAGCAGAACCTCGCCCTGGCCAACGCGCAGGCCCACGCGCCGTCGCTGCTGCACGTCCACGAGGACTGGATGCGAGCCCTCGAGCGGCGCGGCGTCCTCAACCGCGAGCTCGAGGGCCTGCCCAGCACGCGACAGGTCAAGCGGCGCCTCGACCGCAAGCAGGCGCTGTCCGCGCCCGAGCTGTCCGTGCTGCTCGCCTGGACCAAGATCGTGCTGGCCGACGAGCTCATCCAGTCCGACCTGCCCGACGACCCCTACCTGCGCGAGGACCTGCTGGCCTACTTCCCGAGCCGGATGAAGCCGGACCTCGAGGCGGCCATCGAGGAGCACCCGCTGCGCAGGGAGATCATCGTGACGCAGGTCGTCAACGACCTCGTCAACGGTGCCGGCATGACGTTCTGGCCGCGGCTGCAGGGCGAGACCGGCGCCAGCCCGGCCGACCTGACGCGCGCCAACTTCGTCGCGCGGGAGATCTTCGGCTCGCTCGCGATCCGCCAGGAGATCGCGGCGCTCGACAACGTGGTGCCGGCCGAGCGGCAGACCCGGATGCGCATCGAGATGCGGACGCTCGTCGAGCGCGCCTCGCGCTGGCTGGTCACCAACCGGCGCCCGCCACTCGACTCCATCGCGACCGTGGAGTTCTTCCGTGGTCGCGTGCAGGCGGTGATGGCCGAGCTGCCCAGCATCATGAGCGGTCGCGAGCTCGACGACCACCGTGCCCGCGAGAAGCGGCTGACCGACCACGGCGTGCCCGAGGACCTCGCCTCGCGGGTCGCCGTGCTGGCCCCGGCCTACGCCCTGCTCGGGATCGTCGAGACCGCGGACCGGTTCGACCTCGACCCCGTCGAGGTGGCCCGGGTCCACTTCGCGCTGGGGGAGCGGCTCGGCCTGCCGGCGCTCGTCGAGCGGATCTTCGCGCTCCCACGCGACGACCGCTGGCAGACGATGGCGCGCGCGGCGGTGCGCGACGACCTCTACGGCGTGCACCAGCAGCTCACCGCGCAGGTCCTCGAGTCCACCAGCGCCGACGACCCCGCACCCGTGCGGGTCGCGCAGTGGGAGGACGCCGACCAGGAGCGGATCACCCACTCGGCCGCGACGCTGGAGGAGATCTGTCGCGAGGAGACCGCCGAGCTGGCGCGCCTGTCGGTCGGCCTGCGCGTGGTGCGGAGCCTGCTGTCCTGATGGGCCTGTCCTGATGGGCCTGCTCCTCGTGACGCCGCGGGCCCGCCTGCGCCGGCTCGCGGCCCGCCTGGGCCGCGACGCGCCGAGCCCACTGGTGGGCCGCACGGTCCTGGTCACCGGGGCGAGCTCCGGCATCGGCGAGGCCACTGCCCGGGCCGCGGCGGCGGCAGGTGCCCGCGTCGTCCTGGTCGCCCGGCGGGAGGCGGAGCTCGACCGGGTCCGCACGGCGATCGAGGAGCGCGGCGGGCGGGCGTCGTCGTACGCCGTCGACCTGACCGACCTCGACGCGGTCGACGCGCTGGTGCAGCAGGTGCTGGAGGAGGTCGGCACCGTCGACCACCTCGTCAACAACGCCGGCCGCTCGATCCGCCGCTCGCTCGAGCTGTCCCAGGACCGGTTCCACGACGTCGAGCGCACGATGGCGATCAACTTCTTCGGCCCCGTCCGCCTGACCATGGGCCTGCTGCCCTCCATGCGGGCGCAGGGCTTCGGCCACGTCGTCAACGTGGTGACGTGGGGCGTGCAGCTCAAGGCGCCGAAGTTCTCCGCCTACATCGCCTCCAAGACCGCGCTCGACACGTGGTCGCGGATCGCGGGTCGTGAGACCTACGCCGACGGCGTCACGTTCACCAACATGCGCTTCGGGCTGGTGCGCACCCCGATGGTGGCCCCGACGGACGCGTACGACGGCCGCGCGAGCATGTCGGCCGAGGAGGCGGCGGCCCGGGTGGTGCGGGCGCTGGAGGACCGGCCGGTCACCTGGGACACCGCCGCGGGCCGGGTCGGGGCGGTGGTCAACGTCGTGGCGCCGCGGCTCAGCGACGCCCTGATGTCGCGCTTCCACCTCGCGTCGCCGGACTCGGCCGCCGCCCGCGGGACGGCCGGCCTCGGCCCCCGGGCCTCGGACCTGCAGGCCTCAGAACAGCAGTAGCGCCGCCACCACGCCGGCCGCCACCACGGCCCCGCGGAAGACCGAGTCGGGGAGCTTGCGGCCGATGCGGGCGCCGACGTAGCCGCCGACCAGCGAGCCGGCGGCGAGCAGTCCGGCGACGTCCCACCGCGGATCCGCGACCACCACGAAGATGAGGCCCGCCACGATGTTGCCGACCATGAGCGACAGGGTCTTGAGGCCGTTGACGATGCGCAGCTCGAGGTCGGTGCCGAGCCCGAGGACGGCCACCATCATCACGCCGGCGCCGGCCCCGAAGTAGCCGCCGTAGACGCCGGTGAGCGTGGCGAACGCGGTCGTGGCCGGCGACATGTGGCGCCGCTCGGCGCGCTGCTCGCCGTGCTGCTGCTCGTGGCGGGCCCGCAGCCAGGCACTGATCCGCGGCTGGATGGCGACCAGCAGGCAGGTGAAGAGGATGAGCCACGGGACGACGGCCTCGAAGACGCCCGGCGGCAGGCCGAGCAGCAGGGCGGCGCCGAGGACCGCGCCGATCGCGCAGACGACCACGATGACCACGGCGACCCGGCCGCCCTCCCTGACCTCCTGGCGGTAGCCGACGACGCCGCCGAGGCCGGCCGGGATCATCCCGAGCGTGTTGGTGACGTTGGCGACGACCGGCGGCAGCCCGAGCGCGACCAGCACGGGGAAGCTCAGCAGCGACGCGACGCCGACCGTGGAGGACAGGATGCCGGCGCCGAGCCCGGTCGCGAGGACCAGGAGCGCGTCGAGCGCCGTCACTGCTGTTCGCGCAGGAGCGCGACGTCGCTGACCATCTCGACGTGCGCGTGCATGGCGGCCGCGGCCGCGTCGGGGTCGCCGGCGCGGATCGCCTCGGCGATCGCGCGGTGGCCGGCCAGCGAGTCCTGCGGCCGGCCGGGCTGGCCCAGCGACTCGAGCCGCGTCTCGCGCACCAGGTCGCCGATCTCGTCCATCAGCCGGGCCAGCAGCAGGGAGTGGGACGCGGCGGTGACGGCGCCGTGGAAGCGCTCGTCGCCCTCCACGCCGCGACCGCCGGCCGCGATGTCGGCCTCCATGGAGGCGAGCGCGTCGTCGATGCGGGCGAGGTCGTCGGCGGTGCGTCGCAGGGCGGCCAGCGAGGCGATCTTGGTCTCGAGCGCGTCTCGGGTCTCGATGACCTCGGGCAGGCGGTCGGCGTGGCTGCGGATCGCCTCGACGATGCGCGTCGAGGTCTGGGCCCGGGCGGTGACCACGGTGCCGTCGCCGTGGCGGACCTCGACGACCCCGACCACCTCCAGCGCGACGAGCGCCTGGCTCAGGGTGGCCCGACTGACGCCGAGCCGTTGGGCCAGCTCGCGCTCGGCGGGCAGCTTGTCGCCGGCCTGGAGGCCGTTGTCGCTGATCCACGCCGAGATCTGCCCCGCCACCTGCTCGTAGAGGCGGGTGCGGAGCAACCGGGGCGGGAAGGACGGCTCGGCCATGCGGACAGCCTATTGACTCACGGTTCATTGTCCTATTGGCTAGGCCACTGAGCCAGCATCGTGACGAGGGTCACCCCCGGTCCCCGCCGTGCGGTTCGACTCGGAGGTCTGACATGGGTCCGGAATGGGTCGCGATCATCGCCCTGGTCGCGTTGTTCGTGATCGGCACGGTGCTGCCGATCAACATGGGAGCGCTGGCCTACGTCGCCGCGTGGTTCGTGGGCATGTACGCCCTCGACCTGGACGAGAAGGAGATCCTCGCCGGCGTCAGCGGTGACCTCATCCTCACCCTGATCGGCGTCACCTACCTGTTCGCCATCGCGCGCAACAACGGCACGGTCGACCTGATCGTGCGGACCGCGGTCAGGGCCGTGGGCGGCCGCGTGGCCCTCATCCCGTGGGTGATGTTCGCGGTGACCGCCGTGCTGACCGGCATCGGCGCGGTGAGCCCGGCCGCCTGCGCGATCATCGGCCCGATCGCGCTCGGCTTCGCCGGCCGCTACGGCATCAGCCCGCTGATGATGGGCATGTTCGTGGTCCACGGCGCCCAGGCCGGCGGCTTCTCGCCGATCAGCATCTACGGCGTGATCACCAACTCCGTCATGGAGGACGCGGGACTCCCGTCGAGCGAGATCACCGTCTTCCTCGCCAGCCTCGTCGTCAACACGATCATGGCCGCGATCCTCTTCGTGGCCCTCGGCGGCCGCAAGCTGATGGCGATGCGGATCGACCCCGACGAGCCCGACACGCTCGACGACGACCTGCACCGCGGCGGCGCCACCGTCCCGGCCCGGGGCTACGGCACGTCCGCGCCGACCGGCACGCAGGCCCAGGGCGTACGTCGTGACCAGGTGCTGACGCTCCTCGCCTTCGTCGGCGTCGCCGTCGTCGCGCTCGTCTTCGACAAGAACATCGGCTTCGTCGCGATCACGGCGGCCGTCATCCTCGCCATGCTGAACGCCGAGGAGCACAAGGACGCGGTCAAGCAGATCGCCTGGCCGACCGTGCTGCTCGTCGCCGGTGTCAGCACCTACGCCACCATCCTGACCACCGCCGGCTCGCCGGAGTTCGTCGGCAACTGGGCGGCCGGCCTCGGTGCGGCCGCGATCGGCGCGCTGGTCCTCTGCTACGTCGGCGGCGTGGTGTCCGCGTTCGCCTCGTCCACCGCGCTGCTGCCGGTGATCATCCCGATCGCCGTGCCCCTCATCGCCGACGGCGGCATCAACGCGGCGCTGTTCGTCGCGGCCCTCGCCGTGTCGTCGACCATCGTCGACGTCAGCCCGTTCTCCACCAACGGTGCGCTGATGCTCGCCAACCGGCCGGACTCGATCAGCGAGCCGGTCTACTACAAGCAGATCCTCGGCTACGGCGTCGTGGTGACCCTCGTCGGCCCGCTGCTCGTCTGGGCAGCCCTCGTCCTCCCAGGATGGTGACCCGCATGACTGACCCGACCACCCACCCGACCGGACCGCTCGCGGACCTCCTCGTCGTCGACCTCACCCGCGCCCTCGCGGGCCCGCACGCCACCCAGATGTTCGGCGACCTCGGCGCCCGCGTGATCAAGGTGGAGTCGCCCGGCAGCGGCGACGACACCCGCGGCTGGGGGCCGCCGTTCGTCGGCGAGCCCGACGCCCGCCAGTCGACGTACTTCCTGTGCACCAACCGCAACAAGGAGTCGATCGCGCTCGACCTCAAGGACCAGACCGACAAGGACGTGCTCATCGGGCTCGTGGAGCGCGCCGACGTGCTGGTGGAGAACTTCCGCACCGGCGTCCTCGAGCGGCTCGGGCTCGGCATCGAGGAGATGATGCGCCGCAACCCGCGGTTGGTGGTCCTCTCCATCACCGGCTTCGGCCACGACGGTCCCGAGGGCGGCCGCGCCGGCTACGACCAGATCGCCCAGGGGGAGGCCGGCCTGATGTCGCTGACCGGGTCGGGTCCCGACGACCCGCAGCGCGTCGGCGTACCCATCGCCGACCTGCTGTCGGGGATGTACGGCGCCTACGGCGTGCTCGCCGCGCTGCACGAGCGGCACGCGACCGGCAAGGGCACGGTCGTGCGGACGTCGCTGCTGGCGTCGGTCGTCGGCGTGCACGCCTTCCAGGGCACCCGGTGGACCGTCGCCGGCCAGGTCGGCCGGGCGCAGGGCAACCACCACCCGTCGATCTCTCCCTATGGCCTGTTTCACTGCCGCGACGGCGCGGTGCAGATCGCGCTGGGCAGCGAGGGGCTGTGGAAGCGGTTCTGCGAGGGCTTCGGGCTCGACCCCGAGGCCGAGGGGCTGGCCACCAACCAGGAGCGCGTCGCGCAGCGCGACCGCGTCATCGAGGTGGTGGAGCAGGCCTTCGCCGACTGGGACGCCGAGCCGCTGCTGTCCCGGCTCGCCGAGGTCGGCGTGCCCGCGGGCAAGGTGCGGACCCTCGACGAGGTCTACGAGTGGGACCAGGTCGCCAGCCAGGGCCTGCTCGTCGACGTCGAGCACCCCACCCTGGGCGGCATCACGCTGCCCGGGCCGCCGCTGCGCTTCTTCGACGCCGAGGGCACCGAGGTGACGCGCCGCGACCACGTGGCGCCGCCGCTGCTCGACCAGCACGCCGACGAGATCCGCTCGTGGGTCGGCGGGGGTGGCTCGTGAGCACACCCCACGCCGTTCTCCTCCTCCGCTGCGCTCCTCCGGACAACGCCGTGGGGACCCCATGACCCGACGCTGGACCGCCCACGAGCTCCTTGACCTCGTGCTCGACGAGGGGACGTTCGTGTCGTGGGACTCACCGGTGGACCTCACCGGCGTCGACGCGGGCTACCGCGCCGTGCTCGAGGCCGCCGCGGAGAAGGCCGGCACGGACGAGTCGGTGCTGACCGGTCGCGGCGAGGTCCACGGCCGACCGGTGGCCGTCGTGGTCAACGAGTTCCGCTTCCTCGCCGGCTCGATCGGCCGGGCCGCCGCCGACCGCATCACCGCGGCCGTGCGCCGCGCCACCGCCGAGGGACTGCCGCTCCTGGCCAGCACGGCCTCCGGTGGCACCCGGATGCAGGAGGGCACGCCCGCCTTCGTCCGGATGGTCGAGATCTCCCGCGCGCTGATGGACCACCGCGCCGCCGGCCTGCCCTACCTCGTGCACCTGCGCCACCCGACGACCGGCGGCGTCTACGCGTCGTGGGGCTCCCTCGGCCACGTGACCGTGGCCGAGCCGGGAGCGTTGGTCGGCTTCCTCGGCCCGAAGGTCTACGAGGGGCTGCACGGGAGGCCGTTCCGCCCGGGCGTGCAGGTGGCGGAGAACCTCGCGGCCGTCGGCGTCATCGATGGCGTCGTCGCCGCCGAGGACCTCCCGGCGATGGTCGAGGCCGCGCTCGCTGTGCTCGTCGACCCGCCCGGCCCCAGTCGGCTCCCCGCGCGCCCGGCGCAGACCATCGGCGACCACGCCGCCTGGGACAGCGTCGAGCGCACGCGTCGTACGGACCGGGCCGGCGTGCGCGACCTGCTGACGCACGGCGCTGCCGGGACGTTGCAGCTGCGGGGCACCGACGAGGGCGAGCGCGACTCCACCGTGATGGTCGCCCTCACCCGCCTCGACGACCAGCCGTGCGTCGTCATCGGGCAGGACCGCTCACGCCAGGCACCCGGCCACGCGATGGGCCCGGGCGCGCTGCGCGAGGCGCGCCGCGGCATGCGGCTGGCCGAGGAGCTCGGCCTGCCCCTGGTCAGCGTCATCGACACCCCGGGCGCCGAGCTGTCGCCCGACGCCGAGGAGCGCGCCATCGCCGGCGAGATCGCCCGGTGCATCGCCACGCTGACGACGATGAAGGTGCCGACCGTGTCGGTGATCCTCGGCCAGGGGTGCGGGGGAGGGGCGCTCGCGTTCCTGCCCGCCCGGACGGTGGTCGCGACCGAGCACGCGTGGCTCTCGCCCCTGCCGCCCGAGGGGGCGAGCATCATCGTCCACGGCGACGTCGACCACGCCGCCGAGATGGCGTCGGCCCAGCGGGTGCGGGCCGCCGACCTGCTGGCCGACGGGGTCGTGCAGCACGTCGTGCCCGAGGTCGAGGGCGAGACCCGCGCCGAGCTGGCCGTGGCCGTCGCCGCGGAGGTGGGGGCGCAGCTGCGGCGGATGACGCGTACGTCGGTGGCCCACGCCTCCTGAGCGTGCCACGATCCGGCATGACCTCTGCTCCCCAGTCGATCCCTCAGTCGCTGACCCTGCCCGACGGCCGGCGGCTGGAGTTCCTCGTCGGCGGCGCCACCGACGGCGTCACGCTCCTGCACCACTCCGGCACGCCGAGCGCCGCGGTCGTCGACCCGTCGCTGTGGGACGCGGCCGGACGCGCCGGCCTCCGCCTGGTGACGTACTCGCGTCCCGGCTACGGCGCCTCCACCCCGCGACCGACGCCGGACGGATGGCCGGTCCCGCTCGTCGCCGACGCCGAGGACTCCGCGACGCTGCTCGACCACCTCGGGGTGGGCGTCTTCGTCACGCTCGGGCACTCCGGCGGCGGACCCCGCGCCCTGGCCTGCGCCGCCACGATGCCGGACCGGTGCCGCGCGGTCGCCAGCCTCGCCGGCGTCGCGCCCCACGGCGCCGACGGCCTCGACTGGGACGCGGGCATGGGGCCGGAGAACGTGCGTGACTTCGAGGCCGCCGTCGCCGGTCGCGAGGCCTTCCGGGCGATCGCCGTCGGGCAGGCCGAGGAGCTCGGAGCGGTCACGGCCGACGACATCGTCGCGGCCTTCGGCGGCCTGGTCGACGAGGTGGACGCCGGTGCCCTGAACGGCGAGTTCGCGGAGGTCGTCGCCGCCTCCTTCCGCCACGCCATGGCGCAGGGACCGGTCGGGATGGTCGAGGACACGCTGCAGATCGTGCGGCCGTGGGGGTTCGACGTCGCCGACCTCACCGTGCCCGTCTCGGTGTGGCAGGGCGCCCACGACAAGATGGTGCCGTTCGACCACGGGCGCTGGCTCGCCGGCGCGATCCCCGGCGCGCGGGCGCACCTGTTAGACGACGAGGGACACATCTCGCTGGTCGCGAGGTACGACGAGATCCTCGCCGACCTCCGGGAGCTCGCGGGGCTCTGACCCGGCGCGCCCGCCGGATAGTCCCCATCAAACGGGTCGTCAGGACGCGCCGCGGACGACCCGTTTGATGGGGACTATCCCCGGGTCCGGCCGCGCGGTGACTATCCCCGGGTCCGACCGAGCGGTGAGTGAGGCAGGTTCCTCGCGCTCGAAAGTGGTCTCACGCACCGCTCCTCGCCCCACGCCGGGTAGTCCGTATCAAGATGCTGCCGGGACGGGCGTTCGGCCAGCCATTCGATACGGACTGTCCCAGCGTGGCAGGAGCGCCCAACCGCGCGCCGTACGACGACGAGGTGGCCGACGCGCCGCCCGACGAGCAGCAGACGGTCAGCTGGCCTTCTTGGCCGCCGTCTTCTTCGAGGTGGTCTTCTTCGCCGCGGTCTTCTTGGCGGCGGTCTTCTTCGCGGGGGTCTTCTTGGCCGTCGACTTCTTCGCCGTGGACTTCTTGGCGGCCGACCGCTTGGGCGCCTCGTCGTCGGAGTCGGAGTCGGAGTCGGAGTCTGAGTCCGAGTCGTCCGACTCCTCGCCGCGGGCGGTCTTGGCCGCGGCGACGGACTTCTGCAGCGCGGCGAGCAGGTCGACGACCTCGCCGGACGTCTTGGTGGAGGTCTCCGTGCGCTTGATCTCGCCTCCCTCGATCTTCGACTTCACGAGCGCCTCGACGGCACCGGCGTAGTCGTCCTCGAACTCGGTCGCGTCGAAGTCGCCGGCGAGGGTCTCGACGAGCATGTGGGCCATCTTGACCTCCTGCGGCTTGGCGTCGTCGACCTCGACCTTGAAGTCGGGGACGCGCACCTCGTCGGGCCACATCATCGTCTGCAGCACGATGACCTCGCCGGCCTCGGTCTCGCGCACGCGGAGCACGGCGATCGTCGTACGTTGGCGCAGCGCGACGGTGACGACGGCCATCCGGTCGGCGTCCTTGAGCGCCTGGCGCAGCAGCGCGTAGGGCTTGGCGCCGGCGCCCTCCGGCTCGAGGTAGTAGGACTTCTCGAAGAGCAGCGGGTCGATCTGCTCGCGGGGCACGAACTTCTCGACCGCGATCTCGCGCGACGACGTCGACGGCAGCTCGGCCATGTCGTCGTCAGTGAGGATGACCATCTCGCCGTCCTCGGTCTCGTAGCCCTTGGCGATGTCGGCGTAGGCCACCTCCTCCCCGTCGAGGGAGCAGACGCGCTGGTACTTGATCCGGCCCCCGTCCTTGGCGTGCACCTGCCGGAAGGACACGTCGTGGCTCTCGGTCGCCGCGTAGAGCTTGACCGGCACGCTGACCAGGCCGAAGGACACGGCACCCTTCCAGATCGCTCGCATGACCCGACGATAGCGGCCGGCGCGGACGCCCGTCTCCCACCGAGGGATGACCCGCGGGACCACCCGAGGGGTGACGGCGCGACGCCGACGGGATGCCAGACTGACCGCGTGCGTCCCATGCTCGCCACCAAGACCGACCGCGTGCCGAGCGGTGACCAGTGGCTGCACGAGGTGAAGTGGGACGGCGTCCGCGTCCTCGTCGACGTCCGCGACGGCGCCACGCGGATGACCAGCCGCAACGACAACAACGTCACGCCGGCCTGGCCGGACCTGAGCGCTCCGCCGCTCGGCGACCGCGACCTCCTCGTCGACGGCGAGGTCATCGCCCTCAACGAGCGTGGGGTGCCGGACTTCCGGGTCCTGCAGCACCGCATGCACGTGCGCAACGCCAAGGACGTCGCCCGCCTCGTCACCACCGTGCCCGCCACGCTCATGGTCTTCGACCTGCTGCGCCTCGACGGCCAGGACCTCGCCGCCCGCCCGCTCGAGGAGCGCCGGGCGCTGCTCGAGGAGCTGCCGCTCGCCGACTCGACGTGGCAGGTCCCGGCGGCGTACGACGACGGCGACATGCTGTTCGACGCCACCCTGCAGCAGGGGCTGGAGGGGGTGGTGAGCAAGCGCCGCGGCTCGCGCTACCGCTTCGACGCCCGCAGCGACGACTGGCGCAAGCTGGCGCACCGGCACCGCGGCTCGTTCGTCGTGGGCGGCTGGCGCCCCCAGGTCGGTACGACGAGCCGGCTGGCCGCGCTGCTCGTCGGCGAGCCGACTCCCGACGGCCTGCTCTACCGGGGCCGCGTCGGCAGCGGCATCACCGGCGCCACCAGCACCCGGCTCGCCGAGCTGCTCGCGCCGCTGGCCGCCGGTGGCTCGCCGTTCGCGGACGACGTACCGAAGGTCGACGCGTCCGGCACGGTCTGGGTGGAGCCGCGCGTCGTGGTCGACATCGACACCCACGGCCTCGGCTACGACCGCCTGCGCCAGCCCTCCTTCCAGGGCGTGCGCGACGACGTCTCTCCCGAGGACCTGGCACGAGAGGGCGATCGATGAGCCCCGCCGCCGGAGAGGTGCAGGTCGACGTCGAGGGCCGGACCCTCACCATCAGCAACCTCGACAAGGTCCTCTACCCGCGCACCGGAACGACCAAGGGCGAGGTGCTCAACTACTACGCCCAGGTGTCGCCGGTGCTGCTGCCGCACCTGGTCGACCGGGCCGTCACCCGGATCCGCTGGCCGCACGGGGTGCAGGGATCGAGCTTCTTCGAGAAGAACGCGCCGGCCGGCACGCCGTCGTGGGTGCGTACGCACGAGGTGCCCACCACCGGGTCGCGCTCCGGCAAGGGGGAGGGCACCATCCGCTTCCCGATCTGCGACGACCTCGCGACCCTCACCTGGCTGGCCAACCTCGCCGCGCTCGAGCTGCACGTCCACCAGTGGACGGTCGACGACGACGGGCGCCCGCGCGACCCGGACCGCCTCGTGATCGACCTCGACCCCGGCGAGCCCGCAGGCCTCCACGAGTGCGCCCAGGTGGCCCTGATGGTCCGCGACGCGCTCGCCGAGCGCGACCTGGGCTGCACGCCGGTCACGAGCGGCAGCAAGGGGCTGCACCTCTACGCCCCGATGCCCGGCGGGAAGGACAGCCTCGACAGCGACGGCACGACGGCGCTGGCCAAGGAGGTCGCCGAGGAGCTGCAGAAGGAGCACCCCGACCTGGTGACGAGCGTGATGACCAAGGCGAAGCGACCCGGCAAGGTCTTCCTCGACTGGTCGCAGAACTCGGGCTCCAAGACGACGATCTCGCCCTACTCGCTGCGTGGCCGCGAGCGGCCCACCGCCGCGACGCCGCTGACGTGGGACGAGGTCCAGGCCGGGGCCGAGGACGAGCTGGCCCTCGAGCAGTTCTCGATGGAGCAGGTGCTGCAGCGCGTGGCCGACCTCGGGGACGTCTTCGAGGCCTGACCCGGCCCCGACCGGCCCCGACCCGGACCCGATCACGCCCGGACCCCCTGCCTGGGGGTGGGCTACGACGTCAAGATCCGGTCAAGTCTGCTCCTGCCCGACCGTGCCCGAACACGTCCGAAACATTTCCCTCGTGTGGACCACGCGAGGATCGGGTGTGGATGTCGCGGACGCATGCTTTTCCCATGTCCCGCATCCTGCTGATCCCCGTCGCGGTGGTCCTTGCTGCCGGTGGCGTCCTGTCCGCTCCGAGCGAGGCGGCGCCGCCGTCGCCGACCTCCACGAGCATCTCGTCCTCCGTCGACATGGGCATTCAGACCACGAACCGCTGACCCTGCATCTATGCTCGACCGCATGGTGCACGACGTGTTGGTGGTTGAGGACGAGGAAGACATCGCCGTCCCCCTCATGCGCACCCTGGAGCGGGAGGGCTACGACGTCAACCGGGTCTCGGGTGGCGCGGAGGCCGTGTCCTTCGCCGTCGACAAGGGTCCGGCGGTCGTGATCCTCGACCTCGGCCTGCCCGACATGGACGGCATCGACGTGTGCCGCCAGATGCGTTCTGGTGGATATCTGGGCGGAATCATCATGGTCACCGCCCGCGCCGGTGAGCTCGACCGCGTGGTCGGCCTCGACGTCGGCGCCGACGACTACCTCGCCAAGCCGTTCGGCCTCGCCGAGCTGCTGGCCCGCGTGCGCGCCCTCCTGCGCCGCAGCGCGCAGGTCCCGCAGGAGGACGACAGCACCGTCACCACGTCCTCGGGCCTCAAGATCGACGCCGCCTCGCGCCGCGTGCACCTCGGCGAGCGCGAGATCGCGCTGACCGCCAAGGAGTTCGACGTGCTGGCGGTCCTCGCGTCCAACCACGACAAGGTCGTGCCCCGCGAGACCCTGATGAACCAGGTGTGGGACCAGAACTGGTACGGCTCCACCAAGACCCTCGACGTCACCATCGGTCGTCTGCGCAGCAAGCTCGAGGCGGCCGAGGCCGGCGAGCGCGTGGTCGCCATCCGCGGCGTCGGCTTCCGATTGGAAACCGGCACCTGACGTGCGCCGACGGCTCGCCGCCATCCTCGTAGGTCTCTCGCTGCTGATCGTCGCCACCGCCCTCCTGGTCGGTCGCTCGATGCTGGCCGACGCGGTGCGTGACGGCGAGCGGGACCACCTCGCCGACCTGGCCCGCCAGGCGGCGACCGTCGTCGAGGAGCAGCACGACCGCGGCCCGGAGGTCTCCGAGGACGACCTGGCCCGGTGGGTCTCGGCCGACTTACGGCTCACGGTCTCCCGCGACGGCGAGCCCGACCTCACCGCCGACGGCGCGATGTTCTCGGCCGCGGACCTCGACGAGCCGCTGGTCGTCGAGCGCTCCGTCGGCACCACGACGGTCACGCTGACGAGTGGCGCCACCCACGTGGGTGCCATGACGGCCGGCGTCTCCCGCGCCCTGCTCGTGCTGATGGCGGCCGCCGCGCTGGTCGCCGGCACGCTGGCCCTGCTGGTCGCGCGCGGCTTCTCCCGGCCCTTCGCCGAGCTGGCCGAGAGCGCGGAGGCGCTCGGCCGCGGCCGCTTCGACATCGAGGCGCCGGTCTCACGGGTGCCCGAGGTCGCGGCCGTGGGGGCGGCGCTGCGCTCGAGCGCGCGCAACCTCGAGGAGCAGTTCCGCCGGATCAACGACTCCGTTCAACAGACCTCCCACTCCCTGCGCACGCCGCTCACCGCCCTGCGCCTCGAGCTGGAGGAGATCCTGCTGCGCGACGACCTCGACGACGACGTACGCCGCACCGTCGTGCGCTGCCTGGCCGACGTCACGCGGCTGCAGGACACCGTCTCCGAGCTGGTCGACGCCGAGCGCAGCCGTGGCGTGGTGACCGGCCGCACCGTCACGCTGCGCGACCTGGCCGCCCTCACCGTCGAGCGGTGGGGACGGCGGCTGGCGCCCGGTCGTCAGGTGGAGGTCGTGCTGGGTGACGGCGGCGACCTGCCCGTCACCCACGGGCCGGTGGAGCAGGTGCTGGACAGCGTGGCCGCCGACCTCGCCTCCCACGGCGACGGTCCGGTGTCGCTGCACCTCGAGGCCGAGCAGGACCACGTCCGGATCCGGGTCGCCTGCGGCGCCTCGCGGGCCGGTGCCACGGAGGAGCGCACGGCCGCCCGCACCGGCGAGGCGGTCACCGAGGTGCTCGGCGGCCGATGGCAGGGCGACGCCGTCGGTGCCGGCCTGGTGATCGTCCTCCCGCGCCGCTGAGGGCCGCCCCGTACGGTCGGGAAGGACCGACCAACACCCGGAGGCGCAGTGGCGGACGCAGGGCAGCACCACGACGTGCTCGTGGTCGGCGGCGGCAACGCCGGGATCTCGCTCGCGGCCCGGCTGCTGCGCGACGGCGCACGTGACGTGGCGGTGGTCGAGTCCCGGGCGGTCCACCGCTACCGCCCGCTCCTCAACTACGTCGGTGGCGGCGAGGCCACGATGGGCTCGCTCCAGCGCCCGGCGGAGCGGGTCCTGCCGCGCGGCTGCACCGCGATCCGCGACGAGGTGGTGTCGGTCGACCCCGAGGGGCCGTCGGTGACCACCCGGTCGGGGCGCCGGATCACCTGCACGACGCTCGTGGTCTGCCCCGGCCTCGACGAGGACTGGGACGCGACGCCGGGCCTGCGCGAGGCGTACGCCGACGGGTGGGCGGCGTCGACGTTCGACGACGACACCGTCGAGCGGGTGTGGCCGACGCTGCGCGGCCTGCGCGCCGGGCGCGTGGTCTTCACCGTCCCGCCGGAGCCCGCGCCGTGCGGCGCGACGGCGCTCAAGCCCCTGTTCATGGCGAGCGACCACTGGAGGCGCACCGGCGTGCTGGCCGACCTCGACGTGCACCTGGTCCTGCCCGGCCCGTCGCCGCTCGGCCTCGCCGGCCCGGACGCCGCGCTGGAACGGGTGATCGAGTCGTACGGCGTGCGGGTGCACCGCGAGTCGGTGGTCTCCGGGCTCGCCGCCGGCCGCGTCACGCTGGCGACGCCGGCGGGGGAGGAGACCCTCGACGGCGTGGCGTTCGCCCACGTCGTGCCGCACTACCGCGCACCGCAGTGGGTGGTCGACGGCGGCCTCGCCGGCGACACGCCCGCCGGGCTCGTCGACACCGACCCGCAGACCCTGCAGCACTGCCGCTTCCCCGCGGTGTGGTCGTGCGGGGACGTGGCCGACATCCGCACCCCGTCGTCGGGCGGTGCGCTGCGCAAGCAGGTCGCGGTCCTCGCGGCCAACATCTTCGCGGCCCGGGAGGGCGGCGGGTTCCAGCACTACGACGGCTACACCGTCATGCCGATCACGACCTCGCGGCGCCGCCTGATGCTCGTCGAGGTGGACCGCGACGGCCGACCGCAGCCGTCCGTGCCGGTGCTCGACCTGGCCCGTCCGCGGGCGCTGACGTGGTGGGTGGACCGCTACGCGCTGCCGCAGGTCTACTGGCGCCGGATCCTGCGCGGCAAGGTCTGAGCGGTTGTCCACAACCTTTGCCTGACCCCTGTTTCCACGGCGTCGCTGCTGGGTAGCGTGACGGTGCACGTTCTCGGGAAGCAGGGCACTCATGGCAGTGGACCGTCTGGCAGTCGACCGTCCGACAGCGGACCGTGGGCGTCCGCCTGCGCACGCCGACCTGGTCGAGCGGCTCGACGGACAGGTCCGTGAGCGGGTCCGGCGCGAGGGTGTCGACCCGCAGCGCGAGGCGACGCTGGTGCGACGCATCGCGGAGGACGTGGTCCGCGCCCACGACGACCTCAGCCTGACCGGGGTCGTCGCACCGATCGCCGACGACGGCGCCATGGTGGGTGAGCTGGTGGCTCGCGTCTCGGGGTTCGGCCCCCTCCAGCCGTTCCTCGACGATCCCGAGGTCGAGGAGGTGTGGATCAACGACCCCAGCCGGGTCTTCATCGCCCGTCGCGGTCGCCACGAGCTGACCAATCTGCGCCTCGACGCGGCGCAGGTCAACGAGCTCGTCGAGCGGATGCTCAAGTCGAGCGGACGCCGCCTCGACATCAGCACCCCGTTCGTCGACGCGATGCTCCCCGAGGGCCACCGCCTCCACGTGGTGCTCGAGGGCATCACGCGCGGCTTCACCGCGGTCAACATCCGCAAGTTCCTGCTCCGCGCCCACCGCCTCGCCGACCTCGTGGCGCTCGGCAGCCTGACGCCCCAGGCGGCCCGGTTCCTCGAGGCCTCCGTGCGGGCGGGGATGAACGTCCTCGTCGCCGGGGGCACCCAGGCCGGAAAGACCACGATGCTCAACTGCCTGGCCGCCGCGGTGCCCGGCGGCGAGCGCGTGGTGAGCGCGGAGGAGGTCTTCGAGCTGAGGTTCAGCCACCCCGACTGGGTCGCCATGCAGACCCGGCAGGCCGGCCTCGAGCAGACCGGCGAGATCGTGCTGCGCGACCTCGTCAAGGAGGCGCTGCGCATGCGGCCGAGCCGCATCATCGTCGGCGAGGTCCGGGCGGAGGAGTGCCTCGACCTGCTGCTCGCGCTCAACTCCGGGCTGCCCGGCATGTGCACGCTCCACGCCAACAGCGCGCGCGAGGCGCTGATGAAGATGTGCACCCTGCCGCTGCTCGCGGGCGACAACATCTCGGCACGCTTCGTCGTGCCGACGGTCGCCAGCTCGGTCGACCTGGTGGTGCACCTCGGCGTCGGCGCCGACGGCGTACGCCGCGTCAACGAGATCGTCTCGGTGCCCGGCCGGGTCGAGGCCGACGTCATCGAGGTCGAGCCGATCTTCGTGCGCCACGGAGTGGAGCTGCGCCGCACCGGAGGAGTGCCCGCGCGGGTCGACCGCTACGAACGGGTCGGCATCGACGTCCACGAGGTCCTCGCCGACACCGCCGGGGTCGGCTGATGGGCGCGCTGGTCGGGCTCGGCGTCGGCGTCGGCCTGCTGCTCATCTGGTCGGCCTTCGCCCTGCCCCGCACGCCCCGGACCTCGGCGCGTTCGGCCACGGCGCTCGAGCGCCTGCTCGGGCGTGCCGGGCTGTCCGACGTGACGCCGGCCAGCGTGGTGTCCCTGTGCGTCGTCCTCTTCGCCGTGGCGTTCGCCGTCGTGCAGGCGGTGTCCCGGACGGTTCCCGTCGCCGTCGTGTTCGCCGCGATGGCCGCCTACGTCCCGATCGCCGTGCTGCGGCAGCGGGCCGTTCGACGGCTGCGCGACTTCGCCGAGGTGTGGCCCGAGGCGGTCGACAACCTCGCCAGCGCTGTCCGCGCGGGCCTGTCGCTGCCCGACGCCGTCGCCGCGCTCGGCACCAACGGCCCCGAGGCGCTGCGCGCCGACTTCGCCCAGTTCGCGCTCGACTACCAGGTCACCGGCCGGTTCGGCGAGTGCCTCGACCGGCTAAAGGAGCGACTGGCCGACCCGGTCGGCGACCGCGTCATCGAGGGGCTCCGCCTCGCGAGGGAGGTGGGCGGCGGCGACCTCGGCCGCCTGCTGCGCAACCTGTCGGGCTTCCTGCGCGACGACGCCCGCACCCGCTCTGAGCTCGAGTCGCGGCAGGCCTGGACCGTCAACGGGGCGCGCCTCGCCGTCTCGGCGCCGTGGATCGTGCTGCTGCTGATGTCGTTCCAGACGACGGCGATCCGCCACTACGCCTCGCCCGGCGGCATCCTCGTGCTGGGCATCGGCTTCGGCGTCTGCGTCCTCGCCTACGCCGCGATGATGCGGATCGGCCGGTTGCCCGTCGAGAAGCGGATCCTGTCGTGAGTGCCGCCGTGTGGGGCGGGCTGCTCGGCGGCCTGGCCGGCGCAGGACTGCTGCTCGTCGGGATGCGCATCGACGTCCTGCGGCGTCCGCAGCTGTCGGTGCGGGTGCTGCCCTACCTCCGCGACCTGCCGCTCCGCGACCAGGGCCCGGCCCTGCGGACGACGTCGACGTCCCCGACGTCCGCGGCGGCCGGGATCTTCGGCCCGGTCCTGAGGTCGGCGGCCGAGGTGGTCGAGCGCGTCCTCGGCGGCAGTGGCTCCGTACGACGCCGGCTCCAGCGCGCCGGGCTCGACCGCACCGTGCAGGACTTCCGGATCGAGCAGGTCGTGTGGGGCCTCGTCGGCTTCGCGGTGACGGCAGCCGTGACCCTCGTCCGGGCGCTCGGCGGAGTCGGCGGCGTCGGGTCGGCGGTCGTGTTCTGCGTCCTCGGCTTCGTCGGCGGCGTCTTCCTCCGCGACAACCGGCTCAGCACCCAGGTGCGCAACCGCGAGCGACAGGTCCTCACCGAGTTCCCGACCGTCGCCGAGCTGCTCGCCCTGTCCGTCGCGGCGGGGGAGAGCCCGGTCGCCGCCCTCGACCGGGTCGTGCGCCGCAGTCACGGCGCCCTCTCCGAGGACCTCGCGCAGGTGCTCGCGCGGATCCGCACCGGCGAGCCGGTCGGCGCGGCGTTCGAGTCCCTGGCTCGAGCGACCGGGCTGCCGATCGTCGCTCGCTTCGCGACCGGGATCACCGTCGCCATGGAGCGCGGCACGCCGCTCGCCGACGTCCTGCACGCGCAGGCGGCCGACGTCCGCGAGGCCGGTCGCCGGCTGCTCATCGAGACCGCGGCCCGCAAGGAGATCGCGATGATGGCGCCGGTCGTGTTCTTCGTGCTGCCGGTGACGATCCTGTTCGCCTTCTACCCCGGCGTGCTGGGCCTGCGCCTGACCACCCCTTGACCTGCGACCACCCGGGCGCACCCACCGAAAGGACACCTTCATGCACCAGTCGATCTCGGGACTGCTGTTCCACCTGGCGATGCTCGTCGAGCCCGGAGCGCGAGCGCCCCGGCAGAAGGACGAGCGCGGCGACGTGCCCGGCTGGGTGATGGTCACGCTGATGACCGCGATCGTCGTCGCCGCCCTCACCCCCTTCGTCAGCGACGAGCTGCGGTCCCTCCTGTCCCGCGCGTTCTCGATGGTGAGCGGCTAGGTCGCAGCGTGCTGCGTCCCAGCCGTCGCGGCGAGAAGGGAGCGGCGGTCGTCGACGTCGTCCTCGTCCTGCTGGTCCTGCTGCCGCTGGTGCTCGGCATCCTGCAGCTGGCCCTCGTGCTGCACGTGCGCAACACCCTCGCCTCGGCCGCGGCCGAGGGTGCCCGGCACGCCGCCGTCGCGGGGTCGTCCGCACCGGCCGGCCGGGCCAAGGTGCAGGAGCTGGTCGACGGCGCCCTCTCGCAGGACTTCGTGCGGTCGGTGACCGTACGCCCGGCGCTGGTCGGAGGTGCGCCCGGCTACGAGACCGTGGTCGGGGCCGACGTCAGCCTGCTCGGCATCGGCGGCACCACCATCCACGTCCGGGTGTCCGGCCATGCGATCGCCGAGCAGGGCGCGGTGCAGCGGTGACGACGCGGCGCCGCGACGAGTCCGGCTCTGCCCTCGTCGAGCTGACCTGGCTGGCGATCATCCTGCTGGTGCCGCTGGTGTGGGTCGTGATCTCGGTGTTCGAGGTGCAGCAGGGCGCCTTCGCGACCAGCGCCGCAGCGCGGGCGGCCGGGCGCGCGTACGCCCTGGCGCCCGACGACGCCACCGGCGAGGCCCGCGCCCAGGCCGTCGTACGCCAGGTGCTCGCCGACCAGGGCACTCCGAACCAGCGGGCACGGGTCTCGGTGACCTGCGAGTCGCCGGCCGGGAGCTGCCACACCGGGACGTCCGTCATCACCGTGCGGGTCGACTCCGGGGTCGAGCTGCCGTTCTTCCCGGCCATCATCGGCGGCGGGCGGGCGAGCTTCTCGCTCGACGCGACCCACACCGTGCCGATCGGTCAGTACGTCGAGAGTGCCGGCGAGGACAGCGACGAGGAGACCGACCCGTGAGCCGCCGACCGGCGTCACGGGAGCGCGACGACCGCGGCCAGGTCACGCTGCTCATCATCGGCTTCGCCAGCATCCTGCTGATGGCGATCGTCATGGTCATCGACGCCTCCGCCGCCTACCTCCAGCGGCAGGGGCTCGACAACCTGGCCGACGGCGCCGCGCTCTACGGTGCCGACCTCGGCTCGGCCGGGATCTACGAGCAGGGCCTCGACGACCAGCGGCTGCTCCAGCAGGAGGAAGCGGTCCGGGCCGCCGTGCGCGAGTACCTCGCGAGGGCCGGCGCCGGAGCGTCGTACCCCGGCATCGACGTGGCCGTCCGGGTGGACCCGGTCGGGCGGTCGGTCACCGTGCGGCTGCGGGCTCCGTTGGACCTGCCGCTGACCATCCCGGGCTCGCCGAGCCGGCCGATGGTCGGCGCCAGCTCGACCGCAGCGGTCACCGTCGTCGCCGGCGACTGAACCGCGGTCGGCTCCCTCAGCTCCTGTCCGCAGCGTCGTGCGAAGGCGTACGCACACGTCCCGGTTCCTATGACGCAGGGGAGGCGCAGCCCGCCTGAAGAGCGAGTGACGGTCGCCACCGCCCCACCCCGCTGGATGATCCGCGAAGAGGGCTCAGGGCCGATCGCCGGTAGCGTCAAGGCATGATCGAGACCTGGCCCGGCACCGCCTACCCCCTCGGTGCCACCTTCGACGGCACCGGCACCAACTTCGCCCTCTTCAGCGAGGCCGCCGAGCGCGTCGAGCTGTGCCTCTTCGACCCCGACCCGGAGGCCCCCGGCGGCTTCCGCGAGACCCGCCTCGAGGTCCGCGAGGTCGACGCGCACGTGTGGCACTGCTACATCCCGACCATCCAGCCCGGGCAGCGCTACGGCTACCGGGTGCACGGCCCGTGGGACCCGAGCCAGGGCCTGCGCTGCAACCCCAGCAAGCTGCTGCTCGACCCCTACGCCAAGGCGACCGCCGGCGACATCGACTGGGACCAGTCGCTCTTCGCCTACAACTTCGGCGACGAGGACTCGCGCAACGACGACGACTCCGCCGGGCACATGACCCACGGCGTGGTCATCAACCCGTTCTTCGACTGGGAGGGGGACCGCCGCCTCTCCATCCCCTACAACGAGTCGTTCATCTACGAGGCGCACGTCAAGGGCCTCACCCAGCAGCACCCCGACGTCCCCGAGGAGCAGCGCGGGACGTACGCCGGCCTGGCGCACCCCTCGATCACCGCCCACCTGCAGAAGCTCGGCGTCACCGCCATCGAGCTGATGCCGGTGCACCAGTTCGTCCAGGACTCGACGCTGCTCGAGAAGGGGCTGCGCAACTACTGGGGCTACAACACCCTCGGCTTCTTCGCGCCGCACGCCGACTACGCCTCGAGCCAGCAGGGCCAGCAGGTGCAGGAGTTCAAGGCGATGGTGAAGGCGATGCACGTCGCCGGCATCGAGGTCATCCTCGACGTCGTCTACAACCACACCGCCGAGGGCAACCACCTCGGGCCGACGCTGAGCTTCAAGGGCATCGACAACCCGGCCTACTACCGGCTCGTCGAGGACGACCAGCGCTACTACATGGACTACACCGGCACCGGCAACACCCTCAACGTGCGCCACCCGCACTCGGTGCAGCTGATCATGGACTCGCTGCGCTACTGGGTGACCGAGATGCACGTCGACGGCTTCCGCTTCGACCTGGCCGCGAGCCTGGCGCGCGAGTTCTACGACGTCGACAAGCTCTCCACCTTCTTCGAGATGGTGCAGCAGGACCCGGTGGTCAGCCAGGTGAAGCTCATCGCCGAGCCGTGGGACATCGGCCCCGGCGGCTACCAGGTCGGCGGCTTCCCGCCGCAGTGGACCGAGTGGAACGGCGCCTACCGCGACACCGTGCGCGACTTCTGGCGCGGCGAGCCGTCGCTGGGCGACTTCGCGTCGCGGCTGTCCGGCTCCTCCGACCTCTACGAGCACTCCGGGCGCCGGCCGTTCGCGAGCATCAACTTCGTCACCGCCCACGACGGCTTCACCCTGCGCGACCTCGTGTCCTACAACGAGAAGCACAACGAGGCCAACGGCGAGGACAACAACGACGGCGAGAGCCACAACCGCTCGTGGAACCACGGTGTCGAGGGGCCGACCGACGACCCCGAGATCCTCGGCGCGCGGGCCCGCGAGCAGCGCAACTTCATCGCGACGCTGCTGCTGAGCCAGGGCGTGCCCATGCTCCTGCACGGTGACGAGCTGAGCCGCACGCAGGACGGCAACAACAACACCTACGCCCAGGACAGCGAGATCAGCTGGGTCGACTGGAGCCGCGCGGACAACCCGCTCATCGAGTTCACCGCCGCGGTGGCCAAGCTGCGCGCCGATCACCCGACGTTCCGCCGCAAGCGGTTCTTCACCGGCAACACGGTGCGTACCGGCGACGGCGAGCGCCTCAACGACATCGTGTGGCTCGACCTCGACGGCGAGCCGATGGAGGACGCCGACTGGGAGGGCGGCAAGGCGATCGGGATGTACCTCAACGGCAACGGCATCGCCGGCAAGAACGCCCGCGGCGCCACGATCACCGACGACCACTTCCTCGTCTACTTCAACGCCGACGGGCCCAAGGACGTGACCCTGCCGACGGAGGAGTACGCCGCCGCGTGGGACGTCGTCATCGACACCGGCGGGGAACCCGACGCCGACCCGACCTTCGAGGCGGGCGCCACGCTCAGCCTCGAGACCCACAGCCTCGTGGTGCTGCGTGAGCACGCGGAGCCGGAGTCGGCGCCGGACCACTCGGTGGCCGCATCCCTGGCCGCCCGGTCGGGTACGGACGCCCCGTGACGCGGACCCCCCACAGCACGTACCGGTTGCAGGTCAGTCCGGACTTCACCCTCCACGACGGCGCACGGGTCCTGCCCTACCTCCGCGACCTCGGCGTCGACTGGGTCTACCTGTCGCCGCTGCTGGCCTCGGAGCCCGGCAGCACCCACGGCTACGACGTGGTCGCCTTCGACCACGTCGACCCCGAGCGCGGTGGCGAGGAGGGACTGGCGGCGCTGTCCGCCGAGGCGCGCCGCCTCGGCATGGGGGTGCTCGTCGACATCGTGCCCAACCACGTCGGCGTCGCGACGCCGTCGGAGGACCCGTGGTGGTGGGACGTGCTGCGGCTGGGCCGCGGGTCCGAGCACGCGAGCGCGTTCGACGTCGACTGGGCGGCCGGCGACGGCCGCATCGTGATCCCGGTCATCGGTGACGACGACGAGGGCTCGATCACCATCGCTGCGTCGGACACGGGGGAAGGCGAGGTCCGCTACCACGACCAGCGCTTCCCGATGGCTCCCGGCACGACCACGCTGGAGGAGCAGCACTACGAGCTGGTCAACTGGCGTGCGGCCGACGAGGACCTCAACTACCGCCGCTTCTTCGCGGTCAACACCCTCGCCGCGGTGCGGGTCGAGGACCCGGAGGTGTTCGCCGAGACCCACGTCGAGGTGAAGCGCTGGTTCGACGAGGGCCTCGTCGACGGCCTGCGCGTCGACCACCCCGACGGCCTGCGCGACCCCAAGCGCTACCTCGACGACCTCGCCGCCCTCACCGGCGGCGCCTACGTCCTGGTCGAGAAGATCCTCGAGCCGGGGGAGGAGCTCCCGCAGGACTGGGCCACCGCCGGCACCACCGGCTACGACGCCCTCGCCTTCATCGACCGGGTGCTCACCGACCCCGCCGGCGAGGCGCCGCTGACCGTGCTCGAGGACCGCCTGCGTGGCACCACGGTGGACTGGCACGCGATGGTCCACGACAACAAGCGCGCCGTCGCCGACGGGATCCTGCACTCGGAGGTCCTGCGGATCACCCGCGAGGTCGCCCGCGTGCTGGAGACCAAGGGCGAGAAGGCCGACGACGACGCGGTCGCCGACGCGATCGGCGAGCTGTTGGCCTGCTTCCCGGTCTACCGCTCCTACCTCCCCGAGGGCCGCGACCACCTCGACCAGGCCTTCGCCATGGCGCGCGAGGAGCGGCCTGAGCTCGCCGAGACGTACGACGTCCTCGAGCCGGTGCTGCACGACGAGTGGAGCCAGCCCGCGCGGCGCTTCCAGCAGACGTCCGGCATGGTGATGGCCAAGGGCGTCGAGGACTGCTCGTTCTACCGGTGGTCGCGGCTCACGTCGCTCAACGAGGTCGGCGGCGACCCGTCGATCTTCTCCGTCGGCGTCGACACGTTCCACGACGCCATGGCCGTGCGCCAGCGCGACTGGCCGCACGCCATGGTGACGCTGTCGACCCACGACACCAAGCGCGGCGAGGACGTCCGCGCCCGGATCACCGTGCTGGCCGAGGAGCCGGGCCACTGGGAGCGGGCGCTCGACGAGCTGCTGCGGCTCGTGCCCGTGCCCGACCCCGCGTTCGGCTCGCTGCTGTGGCAGGCCGTGCTCGGCGCGTGGACGCCGGACCACCTGCCCGACCTGCCCGAACGGCTGCACGGCTACGCCGAGAAGGCGATGCGCGAGGCCGGCGACCGCACCACGTGGACCGAGCCCGACGAGGCGTACGAGGCCGCGGTGCACGCCGCGGTCGACGCGGTCTTCACCTCCGACGAGGTGCGCGAGGTGCTGGTCGGCCTCGCCGCCCGCATCGACGAGCCGGCCCAGGCCAACTCGCTGGCGGCCAAGCTGCTCGCCCTGACGATCCCGGGCGTGCCCGACGTCTACCAGGGCAGCGAGCTGTGGGAGACGTCGCTGGTCGACCCCGACAACCGCCGGCCGGTCGACTTCGAGCACCGCGCCGAGGTGCTGGCCGGCACCGCCGAGGACGACGCCGCCGCCAAGCTGCACGTCACCTGCTCCGCGCTGACGCTGCGGCGCGAGCGACCCGAGCTGTTCACCGGCTACACGCCGGTGACCGCCGCGGGCGACGGGGCGGGACACGTGCTGGCCTACGACCGTGGCGGTGCGATCACCGTCGTCACCCGGCTCCCGGTCGGGCTGGCGGCCGCGGGCGGCTGGGGCGGCACGGTGCTGGACCTGCCCGAGGGCCGGTGGCACGACGTGCTGACCAGGCTCGACACCGACGGACGGCTCGACGGCCTGCTGGCCGTCCACCCCGTCGCACTGCTGGTGAGGAAGGACTGACATGAGCACGTCGATCTCCCGGGGACCCTTCGACGTGTGGGCACCGCGGCCCGAACGGGTGCGGCTGAGCCTGGCGGGCGAGGTCGTCGACATGGTGCGCGGCGACGACGGCTGGTGGACGCCGGCCGAGCCGGTGCCGTCGACCGACCGCGTCGACTACGGCTACCTCCTCGACGACGACCCGGACCCGCGGCCCGACCCGCGCTCGCGGCGCCAGCCCGACGGCGTGCACGGGCTGTCGCGGCGGGACGCGTCGACGTACGAGTGGGGCGACGGCGACTGGACCGGTCGGCAGCTCGCCGGCTCCGTGGTCTACGAGCTCCACCTCGGCACCTTCACCCCCGAGGGGACGCTCGACGCGGCCATCGGGCGGCTCGACCACCTCCTCGACATCGGCGTCGACCTCGTCGAGCTGCTGCCGGTCAACGCCTTCAACGGCACCCACAACTGGGGCTACGACGGCGTCGGCTGGTTCGCGGTCCACGAGGGCTACGGCGGGCCGGACGCCTACCGGCGCTTCGTCGACGCCTGCCACGCCGCCGGGCTCGGCGTCGTGCAGGACGTGGTCCACAACCACCTCGGCCCCTCGGGCAACTACCTCCCGCTGTTGGGGCCCTACCTCAAGGACGGCCGAAACACGTGGGGCGACCTGGTCAACCTCGACGGTGACGGGTCGGCCGAGGTCCGGCGCTACATCCTCGACAACGTGCGGATGTGGTTCGAGGAGCTCCACGTCGACGCGCTGCGCCTCGACGCGGTGCACGCGCTCAGCGACACCTCGGAGGTCCATCTGCTCGAGGAGATGGCCGTCGAGACCGCGGCCTGGTCCGCGCACGTACGCCGGCCGCTGACGCTGATCGCGGAGTCCGACCTCAACGACACCCGCCTCGTCACCCCCCGCGAGGGCGGCGGCCACGGCCTCGACGCCCAGTGGAGCGACGACTTCCACCACGCCGTGCACGTCGCCCTGAGCGGCGAGACGGCCGGCTACTACGCCGACTTCGAGCCGCTGGAGGCGCTCGCCAAGGTCTGCGAGAAGGGCTTCTTCCACGACGGCACCTGGTCGTCCTTCCGCGAGCGCGACCACGGCCGCCCCGTCGACACCGCCCACATGCCGACCTGGCGGCTCGTGGTCGCCAACCAGAACCACGACCAGATCGGCAACCGCGCGCGCGGCGACCGGCTGGCCGAGCACCTCGACGACGACCAGCTGGCCTGCGCCGCGCTGCTCACCCTCGCCGGTCCGTTCACGCCGATGCTCTTCATGGGGGAGGAGTGGGCCGCCTCGTCGCCCTTCCAGTTCTTCACCTCCCACCCCGAGCCCGAGCTGGGGCGCGCGACGGCCGCGGGCCGGATCGCCGAGTTCGAGAAGATGGGCTGGGACCCGGCCGTCGTCCCCGACCCGCAGGAGCCTGAGACGTTCACCCGCTCCAAGCTCGACTGGGACGAGCGCTCGACGGGCCGGCACGCGGTGGTGCTCGACTGCTATCGCGAGCTCGCCCGGCTGCGGCGGACGCTGCCGGACCTGACGGACCCGTCGTTCGGCTCGACCTCATGCACGGTGGAGGGCCGGCTCTTCACGATGCGCCGCGGCGAGCTCCTCGTGGTGGTCAACGCCGGCGAGGAGCCCGCCACGCTCGAGGTGGGTGAGCGTGAAGTGCTCTTCCAGACGCCGTCCGGGGTGTCCGTGGACGGCGGCACCCTCGCCGTCCCGCCCCACGGAGGGGCGCTCCTCGGATCCGCGGCAACTATTCGGTGACCGGCTGAGTCTCCTTGGTGAACAGGCCTTCAGGGCCTCACGCACACGGAGGAACTCCCATGAACCGCATCACCACCTGGGCCGCGGCTGCGGCTCTCGCCGCCGGCTCGCTGGCCCTGGCCACGCCGGCGCAGGCCGCCCCGGCCAAGGCCGCGAGCTACAAGGTCACCGCCAGCGTCAACAAGACCGAGGTCGTCGGCAAGGAGGACGTGGTCAAGGTCCGCGGCCGCGTCACGCCGAAGGCCGCCGGCCAGAAGGTCACGCTCCAGCAGCGGGTCGGCAAGAAGAAGTCGTGGAAGGCCACCGGCACCGCGAAGATCAAGCAGAACGGCACCTACGTCCTCAAGGACGACCCGTCGACGGCCGGCACCCGGCAGTACCGCGTCCTCAAGCCCGCCTCGAACGGCTTCGCCAAGGGCTTCAGCGAGACGCTGGACGTCACGGTCTACCGGTGGCAGAAGCTCGGCTTCCGCACGCCCGGCCCGTCGGTGAACATCACGCCCCGGGGCGTCACCATCGGTGCGGAGTACTTCACCGCCAGCCTGGCGACCACCACCTCCGGCGCCCCGTCGTCGGTCGAGTACACCCTCGGTCGCAAGTGCACCGAGATGCGGGCGACCTTCGCCCTGACCGACGACTCCGCCACCGGGTCGAGCGGTGCCGTCACGGTGTCCGGCGACGGTGCCGTCCTCGCCGCGCATGCGCTGTCCGTCGGCGTGGTCGTGGCCGACCAGGTGATCGACATCGAGGACGTCTTCCGGCTCAAGCTCGACCTCTCCACCAGCGTGGCCCCGGCGGCGGTGGCCGCGGTGGCGACGCCGGAGGTGCTCTGCGCGGGCTGACCGGCGCAGGCTGACCTTCGCGGTCTGACGCACACCCATGCCGACGCGGGCGTGATCCGGGATACAGGCTCCCGGATCGCGCCCGTGTTGTAGATCTACTGTTGATATCTTTACCCTTCGTGTAGATATCGACGAACGGGGACCGTGATGGACGACCAGCACGAGGCGGGCGACAGCCCTCGCCGCGAGCTCACCCGACGCACGTTCACGCGCGGCGTCGCCTGGAGCGTTCCCGTCGTCTCCGTCGCCGCGGCGGCGCCCGCCTTCGCGGCCAGCTTCACCCAGACGTTCACCACGCCTGGCACCTTCTCGGTCACCATCCCGGCGGGCTACACGAGCATCGCCTTCGAGGTCGTCGGCGGCGGTGGCGGCGGTGGGGGCGTCGCCGGAGGCTCCGGTGGTCGGGTCACCGGCACGATCACCCTCCCGTCCAATCCTGGTGGCACGACGCTCACCGTGATCGTCGGCGCGGGCGGCGGCGAGGGCAACGGCATAGCCGCGACCGCAGGCGTCGGCGGGTCGGGCTTCGGCGCCGGAGGTAACGGCGGGCGTGGCACTGCGATCGTCGCCGGAGGTGGCGGAGGAGGCAGTGCCGTGCTCCTCGGCACGGCGCCCGTCGTCGTCGCAGGCGGAGGCGGGGGCAAGGGAGCCGTCAACACGTCCGCGACGGTCGGCACCCCCGGGGTCGGCGGCACGTCGACGAACCCGGCTGGCAACGGCGGTGACGCCACCGTGACCGGAACGGCTGTCCTCACCGCGGGCGGCGGTGGAGGCGCGGTCGGCGCTACGACCGGTGTCACCACGGGTGGCGCCGCCGGATCTGTCGGGACCGGCGGTGCGACTGGCGCCGTTGGTGCGGCGGGTGGCAACCGCGGCACGGGCGCCAACGGTGGCGGCAACGGTGGCTCCGGCGCCCAGCGCGGCACCGCCGGCGCGGGCGGCGGCGGCGGCGGGTACGCCGGCGGCGGCTCCGGGGGCACACGTGCGACCGCGGGGACGCCCGTTGCCGATGCGGGCGGCGCCGGCGGCGCCGGGTCGAGCTACACCGGCGGGACGACGGGCGCTGCGGTCTCCGGGGTGACCGGTCCCGTCAGCGCCGGCAACGCTGGCTCGGGCACCGGCACGGTCGGCCGCGGCGGCAACGGCCGCATCACCCTGCAGTTCTGAGCCGCCGACACTGACGCGTTGTCCCGGGGCCCCGGGACTCCCGCCCCATGCCCCGGGCGCCGGCCCGGCACGAGCGTGGCCGCATGCCCGCCATCGACCACCGGCCCGACGTGCAGGGCCTGCGCGCGGTCGCCGTCCTGCTCGTCGTCGCCGACCACGCCGGCGCCCGTCTCCTCGCCGGTGGCTTCGTCGGCGTGGACGTCTTCTTCGTGCTCTCCGGCTTCCTGATCACCTCGCTGCTGGTGCGCGAGGTGGCGGCGCGCGACCGGATCTCGATCACCGGCTTCTACGTCCGGCGCGCGCTGCGGATCCTGCCGGCGGCCACCGTGGTGCTGCTCGTCGTGACCGCCTGGTGCGCGGTCCGGCTGGCGCCGGTGCAGGTGGCCGAGGTCGGCGAGGACGCGCGCTGGTCGGCGTTCTTCGCGGCCAACGTGCACCTCGCCGGGGCGGGGGAGGACTACTTCGACGACGACCGGGCGGTCTCGCCGTTCCAGCACTTCTGGTCGCTGGCGGTCGAGGAGCAGTTCTACCTCGTGTGGCCGCTGCTCCTCGGCCTGGTCGTCCTCGTCGACGGCCGCCTGATGCGCCACGTCGCGCCGCTGCTGACCGTCGCCTGCCTCGCGTCGCTCGCCTGGTGGGCGCACCTGGGAGCCACCGACCCGCAGCAGGCCTACTTCTCCTCGGCGGCACGGGCGTGGGAGCTCGGGCTCGGCGCACTGCTCGCGGTCCTTGCCCCGGCCCTGGTCCGCCTGTCCCGACCCCTGCGTACGGCGCTGGGCGCCGTCGGGCTGGTCGCGGTCCTCGCCGCCGCGGTGTCGGTCGGCACCGCGGCCGCGCCGGGCACCGAGTGGCGCATCCCGCTCGCCGTCGCGGGCACCGCGGCCCTGCTCGCCGCCGGGACCGGCGGATCCACCGGGGCCACCGGCGCCCTGCTCGCCTCCCGGCCGCTCACCTGGCTGGGTGACCGGTCCTACTCCCTCTACCTGTGGCACTGGCCAGTGCTCGTCCTCGGCGCTGCGTACGTCACCGCGCTCGAGGGCCCGACCGGCACGCTCGTCCTCCTCGCGGTCGCCGCGGCGCTGACGCTGGCGTCGTACCACTTCGTCGAGCAGCCGTTCCGCCGCGGCCGGCTCGTCGGCCGCGGCCCGCGTGCGCTCGTCATGTGGCCCGTGGCCCTGGCGTCCGTGCTGGTCGCCACCACGGGCGCCGTGGCGCACGCCGACGCGGAGCTCGCCGACCGGATGGGCGTCGGCTCGGCGCGACCGGCCCCGCTGGTCGCCGAGGAGGCACCCGTGGCCGCCACGAGCCGGCCACGGGGCCGGCGGGTGCCGCCGCTGCCGCAGCCGCGGTCCGTGGACGACCTCGTCGAGCGCGCGGTCGAGGAGGCCCGGCGCGGCGACGCCCTGCGCTTCCCGATGAGCAACCTGCCGGGCCTGGCCTACGACTCGTGGCACCTGGCCCACCCGTGCAACTCGCCGCTCGCCGTCGAGCGCTCGCGGATCTGCCCGGTCGGCGACCCGGACGGCCGGACGACCGTGGCCGTCTACGGCGACTCGCGCGCCGGGCAGTGGCTGCCGGCGATCGACCGCCTCGGCCGCACCGAGGGCCTCCGCGTCGTGCCGCACGTCAAGTACGGCTGCCCGCCCTACCCGATCCGCACCCTCGACGGGGGCGGCGCGGAATTCCACACCTGCCACGCGTGGCGCGACTGGTCGCGGCAACGCATCCGGGACCTCGACCCCGACGTGGTGCTGCTCAGCTCGGACGTCATGTCGTGGCGGATGCAGGCGGCGCCCGGGCTCAGCCACGCGCAGACGTGGGCCCGCGGGGTGGGCGACCTCGTCGACTCGCTGCGCCGCGACGGTGCGCTGGTCGTGGTGCTCGGCGACATCCCGGTGCACGAGGTCGACCCCGAGTCCTGCCTCACCACCCCCGGGTCGGTGGCCGGGTCGTGCGACCTGTCCGCGACCGGGTGGCCGGCCGAGCCCAACGCCTTCACCGCGGCCACCGCGACCGCGCACGGGGCGGCGTACGTCGACGTCAACCGCCTCAGCTGCGCGGACGGCCGGTGCCCGCTGGTGGTCTCGGGCACGGTGACCTACAGCGACGAGTCGCACCTCTCCGTCTCCTGGACCCGCACGCTCGCCGGGCCCCTGGGCGCCGCGCTCCGGGACGCCGTCGGCTCGCTGCGCCCCGCGGACCGGCGGAGGACCGGCGATCGGGCCCCGGCTGGCGTTTGGCCGTAGTGTTGGCTCTTGTGGCAGGCATCGACTACGACGCAGAGATCAAGCAGCTCCAGGCGACCATGAAGACCATCGGTCACGTCCTCGACGTCACCCGGATGCGCACCGAGATCGCCGACCTCGCCGAGCAGGTGGCCGCTCCCGACCTCTGGGACGACCAGGCCAACGCCACGCGGGTCACGGGCCGCCTCTCCGCGCTCCAGGGCGAGCTCGATCGCTACGACGGCCTCGAGTCCCGCATCGAGGACCTCGGCCTGATGGTCGAGATGGCCCAGGAGGAGGGCGACGCCGACTCGCTCGCCGACTCCGAGCGCGAGCTCGGCCGCATCAAGAAGGCCGTGGAGTCCCTCGAGATCCGCACCCTGCTGTCCGGCGAGTACGACGAGCGCGAGGCGATCGTGACCATCCGCGCCGGCGCCGGCGGCGTCGACGCGGCCGACTTCGCCGAGACCCTCATGCGCATGTACACGCGCTGGGCCGAGCAGCACAAGTACGGCGTCGAGGTCTACGACGTGTCCTACGCCGAGGAGGCGGGCATCAAGTCCGCCGAGTTCGCCATCCACGCGCCCTACGCCTACGGCACCCTCTCCGTCGAGGCCGGCACCCACCGCCTCGTGCGGATCAGCCCGTTCGACAACCAGGGCCGCCGCCAGACCTCCTTCGCCGCCGTCGAGGTGGTGCCGGTGCTCGAGCAGACCGACGAGATCGAGGTCGACGAGAACGACATCCGCACCGACGTCTTCCGCTCCGGCGGCCCCGGTGGCCAGTCGGTCAACACGACCGACTCCGCGGTCCGGCTGACCCACATCCCGACCGGCATCGTCGTGTCCTGCCAGAACGAGAAGTCGCAGCTGCAGAACAAGGCGTCCGCGATGGTCGTCCTCAAGGCCAAGCTGCTCGCGCAGAAGAAGGCCGAGGAGGCCGCGCTCAAGAAGGACCTCAAGGGCGACGTGCAGGCCAGCTGGGGCGACCAGATGCGCAACTACGTCCTCAACCCCTACCAGATCGTCAAGGACCTGCGGACCGGCCACGAGTCCGGCAACCCCAGCGCGGTCTTCGACGGCGACCTCGACGACTTCATGGAGGCCGGCATCCGCTGGCGCCGCGGGGCGGAGAAGGTCGACGCCTGATCCCCCGAGCAGGGGACGGCCCTAGGGTCAGGGGCATGGGACTCTTCAGCAAGCCCGAGGTCATCAGCCCCGGCAGCGGCAACGACGCGGACCGCGCCCGGATCGCCGAGCTCGAGCGACGGGTCGCGCGCCTCGAGGCGCAGTTGGCGCAGCTCGCCGCAGCCGGGTCGGCGGGGACGCCGGCGGCGGTGCCGGCCGAGCCGTGGATGGCCGAGGTCCAGGCACTACGGAGGGCCGGCAAGACGATCCACGCGATCAAGCTCTACCGCGACCACACCGGCGTCGGGCTCAAGGAGGCCAAGGACGCGGTGGATGCCATGCCGGGCTGACCCGGTTGCGGCGCGGCGCGGAGTTTCGAGAACCCGCACACCCCTCACGTAGCCTCGACGCCGTGATTCGCTTCGAGAAGGTGACCAAGAGCTATCCGGGCCACCCGCACCCCGCGCTCGACAACATCTCGGTCGACGTCGAGAAGGGGGAGTTCGTCTTCCTCGTGGGGTCCTCGGGGTCCGGCAAGTCGACCTTCCTGCGCCTCGTGCTCCGCGAGTACCGCCCGACCACCGGCCGGGTCTACGTCGCCGGCAAGGAGATCAACCGGCTCGCCAGCTGGAAGGTCCCGCGGCTGCGCCGCGACATCGGCACCGTCTTCCAGGACTTCCGCCTGCTGCCCAACAAGACCGTCACCGAGAACGTCGCCTTCGCGCTCCAGGTCATCGGCAAGTCCCGCAAGGAGATCAAGGACGTCGTGCCCGAGACGCTCGACCTGGTCGGCCTCAGCGGCAAGGGCGACCGGATGCCCGACGAGCTCTCCGGGGGCGAGCAGCAGCGCGTCGCCGTGGCGCGGGCCTTCGTCAACCGGCCGATGATCCTCATCGCCGACGAGCCGACCGGCAACCTCGACCCGACCACGTCGGTCGGCATCATGAAGCTCCTCGACCGCATCAACCGCACCGGCACGACGGTCGTGATGGCCACCCACGACGCCGGCATCGTCGACCAGATGCGCAAGCGCGTCATCGAGCTCGACAACGGCCACGTCGTGCGCGACCAGGCGCAGGGCGTCTACGGCCACCAGAACTGATCCACCCGGCCCGACCTCCCCGGTCGGGCCACCGGACCTCCGGATCTCCCCGACAGATCGAGAGCCTCTCCTCCATGCAGCTTCGCTACGTCTACTCCGAGCTCGGCCAGGGCCTGCGGCGCAACCTGTCCATGCACCTGGCGGTCGTGCTGACCCTGTTCGTCTCGCTGACGCTGGTCGGCATCGGCGTCCTGTTCAACCAGCAGGCAGCCAAGGCCGCGGACCACTGGGGCGACCAGCTCCAGATCACCGTCTACCTGTGCCGGGTCAACGACAGCAGCGCGGTGTGCCCCAACGCCGTGACCGACGCGCAGAAGACCGAGATCTCCGCCGTCGTGGAGGAGAACCCCGAGGTCGCCGACTTCCACTTCGAGACCAGCGAGCAGGCGCTCGACAAGGCCCGTGAGCTCTACGGCAACGAGCTGTTCTCCGGCGACAACCCGGCGATCACCGCGGAGGACATGCCGCAGACCATCTGGATCACGCTGCAGGACCCGGAGGAGTACGAGGGCATCACCAGCGCCGTGCAGGGGCTCGACGGCGTGTCGCGGGTCCGCGACATGCGCGAGCAGGTCGCGCCGATCCTCGAGTCGATCAACATGCTGCAGTGGGTGGCGCTCGGCACGGCGGCGTTCCTCGTCTTTGCCGCCCTCCTGCTGGTGGCCAACACCATCCGCCTCGCCGCCTTCGCCCGACGCAAGGAGATCGGCATCATGCGGCTGGTGGGCGCCTCCACGCTCTACATCGCCCTGCCGTTCCTCCTCGAGGCCCTCGTCACCGCCCTCATCGGTGTGGCACTGGCCGGCGCGGCGCTGTGGGGCTTCATGTACTTCGGCATCGACGAGATCTCGCAGAACCGGCTCAAGTTCGTCCCGTGGATCGGGTGGGACGAGTTCTGGTTGGCTGCCGGGGCGGTCGCGATCCTCGGTCCGCTGCTCACCCTGCTCCCGACACTCGTGCTGACGCGCAAATACCTCAAAGTCTGACCGCCGGGGGTTAGCGTCTAGGCGTCTTCCTCGTCGAGCCGTCGGGGCAGGCACCTTCCCCGCTTCTCCAACGCAAAGGCTTCCCCGGTGCGTCACTTCCCCCGTACCGCTCATCGACGCATGGCCGCAGCACTCGTCGCGGTCATGGCCCTGGGCGTCTCCGCTGCGCACGCCGACGACCTCAAGGACAAGAAGAACAAGGTCGAGCGCGAGCTCCGCGGTGCCCACCAGGACCTCGACGAGTCCAGCTCCGACCTGCGCCGCGCCACCGCGCGGCTCGACGCCGCGCAGACGCAGCTGGCCGACGCCAAGACCCGGCTCGCCACCGCGCGCGGCAAGGTCGAGGTCGCCCAGGAGCGCGACGCCGAGATGCAGGCCGCCCTCGCCACGGCCGAGGCCGAGCTCGCCACCGCCGAGGCCGCGCTGGTGCAGGGCCGCGACGACCGGGAGGTCCAGCGCCAGCAGGTGGCCAGCACCGTCGCCGACATGTACTCCGAGGGCGACCCTGAGCTGATCGCCTTCTCCTCGCTCATCGACGCCGAGTCGACCGAGGAGCTCACCCGCCGCGACGGCGTGCGCGACGTCATCGTCGGGCAGGAGGCGCGGGCGTACGACGAGCTCAAGGCCGCCGAGGTGCTCCTCGAGGTCCGGGAGGAGCAGGTCTCCGCGGCCCGCGACGACGTGGCGGCCAAGCGTGCGGAGGCCGCCGAGCACCTCGCGCTCATGCGGGAGCTCGAGGCCGAGCAGCAGGCGGCCAAGGACTCGGTCGTCTCGCTCGTCCTCGAGCGCCGCGACGCCCGCGTCGGCGCCCGCGAGGCGCGCGCGCAGGACCTCGCCAAGCTGCGCGAGCTCGAGCGGGAGCAGTCCCGGATCGAGGAGATGCTGCGCAAGAGGGCGCTGGCCGCGCTGCGCCGCCAGCGCGCCGCGCAGGCCCGGTCCCAGGCCGCGGCGACGCCCGGCGCGCCGTCGGGCGGCGTGCTGGCCTATCCCGTCGACGGCTACGTCACCTCGCCCTTCGGCTACCGCACCCACCCGATCTACCACTACTGGGGCCTCCACGACGGCGTGGACTTCGCCGGCGGCTGCGGCACGCCCCTGCGGGCCGCCGCGTCGGGCAAGGTCGTGTCGTCCTACATCAGCGACGTCTACGGTCACCGCCTCGTCGTCGACCACGGCGCCCTGGCCGGTCGCGGCGTGGCGAGCATCTACAACCACGCCACCAGCTACACGGTCGGGGTGGGGGACCAGGTCGAGCGCGGCCAGGTCATCGGCTACGAGGGCAGCACCGGGTGGTCCACCGGCTGCCACCTGCACTTCACCGTGATGGTCAACGGCCAGGCCGTCGACCCGATGAACTGGCTCTGAGGCGGCTCCGCACGGCCCTGGACGGCACAAACCGCTGTGCGCGCCGCTGGCCTCGCCTGAGAGAATGGCCGGATGGCGAAGGAGCAGGGCCAGAAGATGGTCGCGCAGAACAAGAAGGCCCGCCACGACTACCACATCGAGGACACCTGGGAGGCCGGGCTCGTCCTCATGGGCACCGAGGTGAAGTCGTTGCGGCAGGGCCGCGCCTCGCTCGTCGACGGCTTCGCCGAGATCCACAACGGCGAGGCGTGGCTGCTCGGCGTCCACATCCCGGAGTACACCCAGGGCACGTGGACCAACCACTCGGCCCGGCGGCGCCGCAAGCTGCTGCTCAACCGCTCCGAGATCGACAAGATCGAGCGCAAGATCACCGACAAGGGCTACACCATCGTGCCGCTCGCCCTCTACTTCAAGGACGGCCGCGCCAAGGTGGAGATCGCGCTGGCGAAGGGCAAGAAGTCCTACGACAAGCGCCACACGCTGGCCGAGCGCACGGCCAACCGCGAGAAGGTCGAGGCCGTGCAGCGCCGGCTCAAGGGGCACCGGGACTGAGGCTGGGAATGAGCCCGGGACCGAGCCGGTGACCGACCCGCGCGCCTTCGCCGAGGCCCTCGGCCTGCCCGGGCTGATGGACCTGCACACGCACTTCCTGCCGCCGCGGGTGATGGCCAAGGTGCGGGCGCAGTTCGACGCGGCCGGACCGCTGATCGGTCGGCCGTGGCCGCTGCACTACCGCGACGACGACGAGGTCCTGGTCGAGACGCTGCGCTCGTTCGGCGTGCGCCGCTTCACCGCGCTGCCCTACGCCCACAAGCCGGGGATGGCGGAGTTCCTCAACGACTGGGCCGCCGCCTTCGCCGCCCGCGTGCCCGAGGCGGCGGTCTGCGGCACCTTCTTCCCCGAGCCCGGCGTGGCGTCGTACGTCGCCGCCCGGTCCGCTCCCTCCCCGGACCGGGTCGAGGTGTGGAAGGTGCACGTGCAGGTCGGCGCCTTCACGGTCACCGACCCGCTGCTCGACGAGGCGTGGTCCGTGGTCGCCGCGAGCGGCACGCCGGTGGTCCTGCACGCCGGCAGCGGCCCGGTGCCGACCGAGCACACCGGCCCCGCGCCCGTCGCCGAGCTGTTGGTCCGCCACCCGCGGCTGCGCCTGGTCATCGCCCACGCGGGCGCGCCGGAGTACGCCGAGTTCCTCGCGCTCGCCGAGACCCACGAGCGGGTCGCCCTCGACACGACGATGGCGTTCACCCGCTTCTTCGACGAGATGGGTGGCGACTACCCGCCCGCGCTGCTGCCGCGGCTGAGGGACCTCGGGCTCGCCGGGAAGGTGCACCTCGGCAGCGACTTCCCGAACATTCCGTACGCCTACGGCGAGCAGCTGACCGCGCTCGAGGCGCTGGGGCTGGGGGAGGACTGGCTCCGCGCGGTGTGCTGGACCAGCACGGCGGAGATGCTTGACAGGGGATAAGTAAGTGCGGTGAACTAACTAATGTGACCCCGCACACTCCCGTCGGACGCCCGCTGCGGCCGCGAGGCAAGCTCCTCCAGGAGGACGCCCGCCGGCACCACCGCTCGCTTCTGCTGCAGCAGCTGTTCCGCGACGGCCCCGCGAGCCGCGCCGACCTGGCCCGCGCCAGCGGCCTCACCCGCGTCACCGTCTCGGACCTCGTCGGCGAGATGCTCGCCGAGGGGTTCGTCAGCGAGCTCGGCGCCCCCGCCGAGAGCCGGGTGGGCAAGCCCCCGACGCTGGTCGGGCTGGCCGCCGACTCCCACCACATCGTCGCCCTCGACCTGTCCGAGACCGACCGGATGTCCGGCGCCGTGGTCAACCTGGCCGGCACGCCGCAGGCACGGCACGTGGTGCACGTCGACGGCGCCGAGGGCGAGCAGGCGGTGCAGCTCGTCCTCCAGCTGGCCTCCGAGCTGATGGCGATGACCGACCGCCCGGTGCTGGGCATCGGCGTCGGCAGCCCGGGCGTGGTCGACACCGCCGGCACCGTCATCGACGCCCCCAACCTGGCCTGGACCGACACCCCGCTGGCCGCCCGGCTGGCCGAGGCGCTCGAGGTCCCCGTCTTCGTGGCCAACGACGCCAACACCGCCGTGCTGGGTGAGCACACCTTCGGCGAGTCCGGCGACGGCGGCCTGATGGTGCTGCGCGTCGGCACCGGCGTCGGCGCCGGCTTCGTGCTCGGTGGCTCGCTGCTCCACGGCCACCTCGGTGCCGCCGGCGAGATCGGGCACGTCGTGGTCGACCCCGACGGCGAGCGGTGCGCCTGCTCGCGCACCGGCTGCCTCGAGACCGTCCTCTCCGCGCCGCGCCTCCGGCGCCGCATCGGCGAGCCCGGCGTGGACGGCCCGGCGGTGCTCGCCGAGGTCGGCGGGCTCCTGGGCGAGGTGCTGGCGCCGATCGTGGCCGCCCTCAACCTCCACGAGATCGTCCTGAGCGGCCCCGCGGAGCTGCTCGACGGTCCGCTGCTCGACGCGGCGGACCGCACCATCCGCGAGCGGACCATGCCGATCAGCTCCACCGGGCTCGGCGTCCGCACCTCCAAGCTCGGCGAGGACGTCGTGGTCGTGGGAGCGGCCGTGCTCGTGCTCGCCGGGGAGCTGGGCGTCTCGTGAGCGCCTCACCCCGACCCCCCAAGCGGTACATCGATGAGAGGAACCCTGTGGTGCGCATCAAGAAGTCACTGACCGGCGCGGCGGTCGCCGCGCTCGCGCTGACCACGCTCGCCGCGTGCGGCAGCGATGACGAAGGAACGTCCAGCGAGGACGGCGGCGCCGAGTCCGCCGAGATCCGCGTCTGGCTCAACGGCACGGACACGCCCCAGGAGGCGCGGGACTGGCTGAAGACGACCTTCGAGGAGGAGAACCCCGGCTCCACGCTGACGATCGAGCAGCAGGAGTGGGACGGGCTCGTCGAGAAGCTCACGACCGCGCTGTCCAGCGAGTCCGAGACCCCCGACGTCGTCGAGATCGGCAACACCCAGGCCCCGACCTTCACCTCGGCCGGCGCCTTCGCCGACCTCACGGACGAGGTCGACGACCTCGGCGGCGACGACCTGCTGCCCGGGTTCGTCGACGGCGCCACCGTGGACGGCAAGACCTACGCCGTCCCCTACTACGCCGGCTCGAAGTACATCTTCTACCGCAAGGACCTGTTCGAGAAGTCGGGCCTCGAGGTGCCGACCACCCTCGACGAGTTCATGCAGGCCGCCGTCCAGCTCAAGAAGGACAACCCCAAGCCGGCGAACTTCTCCGGCTTCTGGTTCCCCGGCCAGGACTGGCGCAACGGTGCCGCGTTCATCTGGTCGGCCGGTGGTGACCTCGCCGTCGAGGAGGGCGGCGAGTGGACGCCGGCCCTCAGCTCCGAGGAGTCGGTCGCCGGGCTCGAGATGGCCCAGCAGCTCTTCACCGAGGCCTCCGGGGCGCCCAAGGACGGCAACGAGGCCGACCCGTGGACGCCGTGGTGTGCCGGTGAGGTCGGCATGATGTCGACGCCGGGCTGGGTCAAGGGCCTCATCGAGGCCGAGGACACCGGGTGCCCCGACACCTTCGCCAAGGAGATGGGCGTCTTCGCCCTGCCCGGCCCCGACGGGTCCCCGGCGCCGGTCCTGCTCGGTGGCTCCGACCTCGCCATCGCGGCGAAGTCCGCCAACCAGGACCTCGCGCAGGAGGCGGTCGAGCTCATGCTGAGCGACGACTACCAGACGATCATGGCCGAGGCCGGCCTCACGCCGGCCAAGGAGTCGCTTGCCTCGCTGCTCGGTGACGACGAGTACGCCGAGGCGACCGTGGCCGCGGCGTCCAACGCCAAGCTCACCCCGGCGGCGCCGGGATGGGCCACCGTCGAGGGATCCCGCGTGCTCGAGGACCTCTTCAGCGCCATCGCCCAGGGCGGCGACGTCGCCGAGCTCGCCGGCAAGGCCGACGAGCAGATGGCCGGCCAGCTCAACGGCTGACACGACCCGGCTCTCGTCCGGCGGGTGGACACCGTCCCCCGCCGGACGAGGACACTGGACCGTGGGCACCCGTGCCCCGACCCGCCCTGACCCGCCCTGACCCGCCCCGGCCAGAGCACGTACGCCCCTGCGCCCCTCACGGGTGCCCGCCCCGCGGGGGAGGAGGAACGATGAGCAGCGCCCCGACCAGCCCGCCGGCCGTCCGGCCGACGAGCCCGCCCGCCGTCCCGGTCGATCCGCGGCCCCGGCCGCGCCGCCCGCGGCGCACGCCGTTGCCCTACGTCCTCGTGGTGCCGTCGGTGCTCGCGCTCGCGCTGGCCCTCGGCTACCCGCTGGTCCGCCAGGTGGTGCTGTCCTTCCAGGACTTCGGCCTCGCCCAGCAGTTCGGCCAGCCGCCGGAGTGGCTCGGCCTGGAGAACTACCGCACGCTGCTGACCGACCCCTACCTGTGGCGGGTGACGCTGCGCTCGATCGCGTTCTGCCTGGTCAACGCCGCGCTCACCATGCTCATCGGCGTCGGGCTGGCTCTCGCCATGCGGCACATGTCGCGCAGCGTCCGACTGCTCCTGCAGACCGGTCTCCTGCTGGCCTGGGCCATGCCGGTGGTGGCGGCCCTCACCGTGTGGCAGTGGCTCTTCGACACCCAGTACGGCGTCGTCAACTACCTCCTCACGCAGCTCGGCGCCGACTACACCGGCCACTCCTGGCTGCTGCGCCCGCTGTCGTTCTTCTTCGTCGCCACCGTCATCGTGGTCTGGATGAGCGTGCCGTTCGTCGCCTTCACCGTCTACGCCGCGCTCACCCAGCTCCCCGCCGAGCTGCTCGAGGCCGCGGAGATCGACGGGGCCGGTCCGGTCGGCCGGCTGCGCCACGTCATGCTGCCGACGATCCTGCCGGTGCTGCTCGTCGTCGGGCTGCTGCAGGTCATCTGGGACCTGCGGGTCTTCACCCAGATCTACGTCCTGCAGAAGGCCGGCGGCAGCGCCCAGGACACCAACCTCCTCGGCACCTACATCTACCGGCTCGGCATCGGCGGAGGTGAGTTCGGCATGTCGGCGGCCGTCGCCATCTTCATGCTCGTGCTCACCGTCCTGCTCACCGCGCCCTACGTCCGCGCCATGCTGCGCCAGGAGGGGTGACCCCGATGTCCCGCCCAGCTCCCCGCCCGACCCGCGTCGCGGCCAACACCCTCGGGATCCTGGCGTTCCTCGTCTCGGTGTTCCCGGTCTACTGGATGGTCAACAGCTCGTTCCTGGCCCGCAACGAGATCCGCAGCCCGACGCCGACGTGGGTGCCGTTCGGCGGCAGCCTCGACAACTACCGCACGGTCTTCTCCACCGACCAGTTCTCCGACGCGCTGCGCACCAGCCTCATGGTCACCGGCCTCACGATCGTCGTCGCGCTGCTGTTCGCCTTCGTCGCGGCGGTGGCGGTCTCGAGGTTCCGCTTCCGCGGCCGGATGTCGTTCATCGTGACGCTCCTCGTGATCCAGATGATCCCGGTGGAGGGGCTGTTCATCTCCCAGTACAAGATGCTGGAGGCGTTCGACCTGCTCAACACGGTCATCGGGCTCACCCTCGTCTACGTCGCGGGCGTGCTGCCCTTCACGATCTGGACCCTGCGCGGCTTCGTCGCAGGGGTCCCCTACGAGCTGGAGGAGGCGGCGATGATGGACGGCTGCTCCCGCACCCAGGCGTTCTTCCGCATCACCCTGCCGCTGCTGGCGCCCGGGCTCGTCGCGACCGGCGTCTTCGGCTTCCTGCAGGCGTGGAACGAGTTCACCCTCGCCCTGGTCGTGATGACCCGCGAGGACCAGCGCACCCTGCCGCTGTGGCTGTCCACCTTCGCCGACGTCAACCGCGGCACCGACTGGGGCGGCATCATGGCCGGCTCCTCGCTCATCGCGATCCCGGTCATCATCTTCTTCCTCGTCGTCCAGAGCCGGATGACCAGCGGCCTCACCGCCGGGGCCGTCAAGGGATGAGCGCCGCACCGGAGACCTCCGTGGACCGCCTGGCGCTGCAGGTGCTGCTGCCCGGGTTCGAGGGCACCACGCTGCCCGACGACTACCGCGAGCTGCTCGAGCAGGGGCTCGGCGGCGTCTGCTACTTCGGCAGCAACACCGCCGACGGCCCCGACAGCATCGCCGCGCTCAGCGCCGCCGTCACCGCCGCCAACCCCCGCGCCGTCATCGCGGTGGACGAGGAGGGCGGCGACGTCAGCCGGCTCCACACGCGAACCCCCAGCCCGGTCCTGGGCGCCGCGGCGCTCGGCGCCGCTGACGACCTCGACCTGACCGAGGCGGTCGGGCGGTGGGTGGGCGCCGAGCTGGCCGCCGTCGGGATCACCCTCGACCTGGCCCCCGACGCCGACGTCAACTGCGACCCCGACAACCCCGTCATCGGCACCCGCAGCTTCGGCGCGGACGCCCGGCAGGTCGCCGCCCACACGGCCGCCTGGACCCGGGGACTCCAGTCCACCGGGGTCGCCGCGTGCGCCAAGCACTTCCCCGGCCACGGCGACACCGCCACCGACAGCCACCTCGCGCTGCCGCGCATCGACGTGGACGCCACCACGCTCGCCGAGCGTGAGCTCGTGCCGTTCGCCGCAGCGGTGGACAGCGGGATCGCCGCCGTGATGACGAGCCACATCGTGGTGCCGGCGATCGACCCGGACCGTCCGGCGACCCTCAGCCCGGCGGTGCTCGCCCTGCTGCGCGAGCGCCTCGGCTTCGACGGCGTGATCGTCAGCGACGCCCTCGACATGGCGGGCGCCTCGGCGGAGCTCGGCGTCCCGGAGGCGTCCGTACGCGCCCTCGCCGCCGGCTGCGACCTGCTGTGCATCGGTCCCGACAAGCCCGCCTCGCTGGTCGAGGAGGTCCGCGACGCGGTCGTCCGCGCCGTCGCGGAGGGTCGGCTCCCGCTCGCCCGGCTGCAGGACGCGGCATCACGCGTCCACGCGATGCAGCCGGCCCCGGCCGCGTCGTCCGTCGGCGCCACCGATGGTCCCGACGCCGACCGGCAGGTCGGGGCGGCGATCCGCGCGACGACGGTCGACGGGCGGCTGCCCGGCCTCCCGGGCGCGATCGTCCTCAGCGTCGAGACCGTCGCCAACATCGCCGTCGGCGAGGTGGCGTGGGGACTGGCACCCGACCATCGCCTCGACCCGGCCGCGCTGCCAGGCGGTGTCCCGGACGACGTGCCGGACGACGTACCGCTCGTGGTGCAGGTCCGCGACGCCCACCGGCGCCCCGAGGTGCTGGCCTTCCTCCGCTCGGTGGCCTCGTCGGGGCGCACCGCGGTCGTGGTCGAGTGGGGCTGGCCGGGCGGCCACGACGTCGGGCTGGCCACCATCAGCACCCGCGGCTCGTCCGGACCGGGCGTGGCCGCTGTGACCGAGCTGCTGCGAGAGGCAGGGTGGACGCGGTGAGCACCGCACAGGCAGGCGCACCGACGAGGGCGACGGACGCCGGCACCGCCACCGGGGCCGTGGCGACGACGCCGGCCGGGGGGATGCGCGCGGTCGGCCTCGACATCGGCGGCACCAAGACCCACGGCGTGGTCGTCGGCGACGACGGCACGGTCCTGGCCCAGGTCCGCCGCTCCACCGAGCCGGGCGCCGAGGGCGTCGTGGCCACGGCCGCACGGGTCTTCGAGGACCTCGGCCGAGCGACGGGCAGCCCCCTCACCTGCAGCGTCGGCGTGGGGGTGCCGGGCCTCGTCGACGTCGAGCGCGGCATGCTGCGCCACGCGGTCAACCTCGGCGTCAACGGCGACGACCTCCCGCTGCGCGACCTGCTCGCGGCGCGGCTGGGCGTGCCGGTGGTGGTCGAGAACGACGTCAACGCGGCCGCGCTGGCGGCGCGGGCCCTCGTCGCCGCCGACGACGTCGTCTACCTCAGCGTCGGCACCGGCCTCGCGGCCGGGCTGGTGATCGACGGCCGGCTGCGGCGCGGTGAGCACGGTGCGGCGGGCGAGATCGGGCACCTGCCCATCGATCCGGCCGGGGCGGCCTGCGGCTGCGGTCAGTTCGGCTGCCTGGAGACGGTCGCCTCCGGGCGCGCGCTCGCCAAGGCGTGGCCGACGGTCGACGGCCCGCCGGCCGCGGCGCTGTTCGCGGCGGCCGCCGACGGCGACCCCGGCGCCGTCGCCGTGCGGGACCGGTTCTGCTGGGGCGTGGCGTGCGCCGTCCGGGCGCTCGGCCTCACCATCGACCCGGAGTGCATCGTGCTCGGTGGCGGCGTCGCCGAGGTCGGCGAGCCGCTGCGCGTCGAGGTCGTGCGGCAGCTGCGGGCGCTGGGGGAGGGATCGGCGTTCCTCGCCTCCCTCGGCCTGGCCGACCGGCTCAGCATGGTGCCGCAGCACTACCCCGTCGCGGCCGTGGGAGCAGCGCTGGTCGCCGCCGGCTGAGCAGCCCCGGCTAGGTTGTCGGCGTGGATTCCGGCACGTGGGTGGACGTCCTGCTGGTCCTTGCCTTCATCCTCGTGGGCGGGGTCTTCGCGGCGACCGAGATCGCGCTCGTCTCGCTGCGGGCGGGCCAGGTCGACCGAATGGAGTCCCAGGGCGGTCGCGGGCACGCGGTCGCCTCGCTCGCGCGCGATCCCAACCGCTTCCTGTCGGCGGTGCAGATCGGCGTCACCGTCGCGGGCTTCTTCTCCGCCGCGTTCGGTGCCTCCACGCTGGCGCCGTCCTTCGCCCCGGCCTTCGAGAGCCTGGGCCTGCCGGCCCCGGAGACGGTCTCGCTGGTCGTGACCACCCTCGTCGTGTCCTACCTGTCGCTGGTGCTCGGCGAGCTGGTGCCCAAGCGGTTGGCGCTGCAGCGCTCGGTCGGCGTGGCCAAGATGTTCGCCCCGCCGCTGGGCCGCTTCGCCACCGTGATGACCCCGGTGATCTGGCTGCTGTCGCTCTCCACCAACCTGCTGGTCCGCCTCCTCGGCGGCAACCCCGACGCCGCCGGCGACGAGGTCGACGAGGAGGAGCTGCGGATGATGATCTCCGGCCACGAGGACATCCCGGCCGGCGAGCGCAAGATCGTCGACGACGTCTTCGAGGCGGGCGACCGCTCCCTGAGCGAGGTGATGCGCCCCCGCGGCGACGTGGTGTTCCTCGCCGGCGACCTGAGCCTCGCCGAGGCGGTGCAGGTCATCGTCGGCGAGGCCTACACGCGCTACCCGGTCACCGGCGAGTCGTTCGACGAGGTGCTCGGCTACCTCCACCTGCGCGACGTGCTGGGCCGGTCCGACGACCACGCCACGACCGTCGCCGACATCGTGCGCGAGCTGCCGGTGCTGCCGCGCACCAACCGGGTGCTGCCCTCGATCGACCAGCTGCGCAGCCTCGGCGCGCACATCGCGCTGGTCGTCGACGAGTACGGCGGCACCGACGGCATCGTGACGCTCGAGGACCTCATGGAGGAGCTGGTCGGGGAGATCCACGACGAGTACGACCGCGACGCCGAGATCGCCGCGTCCGCCGATCCCACCACCGTGGATGCCGGCATCACCATCGAGGAGTTCCGCGAGAGGACCGGCGTGGAGCTCGACGACGGGCCCTACGAGACCGTGGCCGGCTACGTCCTGCACCGCCTCGCGCGGATGGCCGAGAGGGGCGACCGGGTGGTGGTCGAGGGCCGCGTGCTGGAGGTCGTCGAGGTCGACGGGCACCGCATCACGCGCGTACGAATGCACGCACCCACGACGGCTGCCGAGGGGCACGAGGGGCACCCGGGGGAATAGCGTTCGCGGGTTCGCGGTTGTGGCACCTAGACTGGGTCGTGCAGGCCGCGAACGACGTGTGCGGTCCGGTCTGCTTGACAACACAAGAGGGGCTGATCGGTTTCGACTTGGGACGTTAGTTCCAGGGGAAGCGGGTCGAGAAGCCAGCGTCATCTCGTAAACGATCGCTGGAAACCACAGTTGCCGACTCCAATCGCAACGACTTCGCTCTCGCTGCCTGAGCAGTGATCGAAGGGTCTGACCGGGCACCCGTCTCCGTCCCGGATCCAGGCCTCATCTAGGAGACTTGCTGGTCGCTCTCTGTCAGGAGGGGCGGCCGGGACTCAATCTTGACTGGGCCTGTCGGCGACGTGTCTGTGCGAGCGCCGGGGCCGAGAAAACGACATCACGGACTGCACCCGGAGAAGACCTGGTTCGGCGCTCGAGGACCGGGGTTCGATTCCCCGCAGCTCCACTCGTCACGAGGCGAGGTGTCCCGCACTCCGTGCGGGACGCCTCGCCTCGTGGTCGTTCACGGCGGTCCCAGCTGGTGATGCTCGCCCGCCGGGCTTCGACTGGGCGGCTGAGCCGCCGCTCGGTGCGGGGTCGCTCAGACCCGCCGGGCCGTCGGGGCTCGTCGCCGTCGGGGTGGAGGATGCCGGCAAGCGCCTCGACCCCGTCGACGAGCCGCGGGCCGGGGCGGGCGAAGTGCCCGTCGGCGTCGACGGCCCAGACCGGGACGTCGGGGAAGCGGTGGCGCACGTCCGCCGCGAGGGCGGCGCTGCCGTCGAGGCCGAAGCCGCACGGGGCGCACACCACCACGTCGGGCCGCGAGCCGACGGCGTCGTCCCACGTGATCCGGCTCGACCGGGTGCCGGCGACGCCCAGCGTCGGCTCCCCGCCGGCGCGGACGACCATCTCGGGGATCCAGTGCCCGGGCGCGAACGGCGGATCGGTCCACTCCAGCACCAGCACGCGGGGCCGCGCCCGCCCGGCGACGCGGTCGGCGACCGCCTGCAGCCGGGCCTCGAGGGACGCGACGAGCGTCGTAGCGGCCTCCTCCCGGCCGGTGAGGCGGCCGACCTCGCGGACCGAGGCCAGCACGTCGTCGAGCGTGTGCGGGTCGATCGTCGCGACGTCGGCGCGGCAGCCGAGGTAGGACAGGGCGTCGTCGACGGTCCCCACGTCCACCGCGCACACGGCACACAGGTCCTGCGTCACGACGAGGTCGGCGTCGAGCTCGGCCAGCGCGCCGCTGTCGAGGCGGTAGAGGTCCTCCCCGGCGGCCAGGGCCGCGCCGACGAAGTCGTCGATCCCCCTCGGCGTGAGCCCCTCCGGCATCGCGGACGTCGACACGACGCGGCGCTCCCGCGCCTCGGCCGGGTGGTCGCACTCGAAGGTCACCCCGACCACGTCGTCGCCCGCGCCGAGCGCGAACAGGATCTCCGTCGCGGAGGGGATGAGGGAGACGATGCGCATCCCGCGAGCCTAGAAGACGTTCCAGCAGATGCTGTTGCGCCGCTGCTGGTCCGCCAGCACCAGGTCGCGGACCGCGTCCGGGAGCCGGTCGCGCTGCCAGCGGTTCTCCGCCTGCCTGGCCTGCTCCGCCCCGTCCGCGGCTGCTGCCGCCACCGCGGCCTTGACGGCGTACGCCGCCGCACCGAGGTCGTGCTCGGCGACGTGCGCGACCACCGCGGCCTGCCCTGCGGCGTACGCCGCGAAGCGCGGTGCGCCGCGCAGGTCGCGGGCGGCTCCCATGGCGTGCCCGCCCGCCGCGCGGGTCTCCATCATCCGGCGCTCCCCGCGGGACCAGGCGCGAACGGCCTCGATCGCCTCGCGGGGCCGGACGTCCTGCGGACGCACCGCCTCGAACAGCGCCAGGACGTGCTCGGCGCAGTCGGCGGCCCAGCGCGCGAGCAGCCGGTGGTCCTCGTCGGTGAGCGTGCCGCCGCGCCGGACGGTCACCATCCGCGGGTCGCGGACCTCCGGCAGGATCATGCGGCGACGCTACTGCGCCGCGGGCGCCGGAGCCGCTGTGGCAGCATCCGGTCCGTGACCGCGTGCGTCTTCTGCCAGATCATCGCCGGCGAGCTGCCCGGCCACACCGTGCTCGAGACGGACGACCTCGTGGCCTTCCTCGACACGCGCCCGGTCTTCAGGGGGCACGTGCTCCTCGTGCCCCGCGAGCACGTCGAGACGCTGCCCGACCTGCCGGCCGGGCTGCGCGACGCGTTCCTGGCGGCGGCGCAGCGGCTCGCGACCGCCGTGAAGGACGGGCTCGGCGCGCAGGGCTCCTTCGTCGCGATCAACAACACGGTGAGCCAGTCGGTGCCCCACCTGCACCTCCACGTCGTCCCGCGCACCAAGGGCGACGGGCTCCGCGGCTTCTTCTGGCCACGCACGAAGTACGCCGACGGCGAGGCGGCGTCGTACGCCGAGCGGCTGCGCGACGCGCTCGCCGACCAGACCGGTGCCTGACGTGCCCGACCGCCCCGAGATCGTCTGCCTCTGCGGCTCCGCCCGGTTCGCGGACGAGATGGCCGCCGCGAACCGCGACCTGACCCTCGCGGGTGCCATCGTCGTCGCGCCCGGGGTCTTCGCGCGCTCCGAGCACGACGCAGCAGGTGTGCCCACCGACGCGCAGAGGGCAGCGCTGGGCGTCCTGCACCTGCGCAAGATCGACCTGGCCGACCGCGTCCTGGTCGTCAACCCCGGCGGCTACGTCGGCGAGTCCACCACCCGGGAGATCGCCCACGCGCGGGCCACGGGGAAGCCGGTCTCGTTCAGCCACCCGGTCGCGGAGTCGGACCCGTCGTGACGGGGGCGGGCGGGGACCGCTAGTCCGCCGCCTGCTGCGCGTCCTCGCGGACCAGCGCCGGACGTGACCACGGCTGGTCACGCCGCCGCAGCGGGTGACCGGTCACGCGGGCGCCGAGGACGACCGCCACGACCCCGACGGCCGCGCCGGCGACCACGTCGACGAAGAAGTGCCAGCCGAGGTAGACCGTCGACAGCGACGTCAGCACCGCGAAGGTCCACGCGGTGACGCGGATCCAGCGGGGGAGCCGGATCAGCTCGGCGACCAGGCACGTGGTCACCGTGATGGCGACGTGCAGCGACGCGAACGCGGCGATGGTCTGGACGGCGCGGGTGTCCCAGGCGCCGGCCAGGACGGTGACGCGGTCGTCGAGGAGCAGGTCCTGGACCCCGGTGTTGAACGTGTCGGGCAGCCCCGCGAAGTCGCGCGGCGCGGAGTAGATCGGCCCGAGCGACGGGACGAGGTAGTAGACCGCCACGCCGATCAGCCAGTTGAACGAGACCGCGGTGACGTAGAGCTCGCCGGTGCGCGAGCGCCTGGTCCACACGAGCGCGATCGCCAGCATCGCCGGCACCAGGCCGATCCACAGCACGTAGACCCCCGACATCAGCCACGCCGCCCAGCCGGTGCCGAGCACCTGGTGCAGCACGTCGGCCGGGTCGTGGCCCAGCCACAGCAGCCGGTCGGCGCTGGCGAGCTCGGTGTCCCAGAGCCGCTCGGTGACGAAGGGGAGGTAGCCCTTGAGGTTGCGGAACGCGACGTAGGAGACGTACCAGGCGGCGAGGCCGATGACGGTGAACCGGACCTGGTCGCGGTTCCAGCGCTCGCGCACCACCCCGCGCAGCGCCTGCCAGGCTCCGTCCTGGTCACGCCGGGTGGCGGCCACCCAGCGCGGCACGACGTCCAGCGCGACCGCGAGCAGCACGATCGCCGGCAGCCGCACCCAGGTCGGGATCGACACCCCGTCCGGGTCGCGCACCGGCAAGTCATAGGCCGCGGCGACGAGCACGGTGGCGACGGCCATCACCGCCGCCACGGCGACGGCGCCGCGGAAGTCCCCCCGTCCCATCCGCTCACCGTAGCGAGGAAGGACCGGCCGGCGCGACGCCTGCACCGAACCTTCACGACTTCTGGCGATGCGCGCCCACTACGCTCCGACGACAAGCAGCCACCGAGATCGAGGAGTCAACGAGATGGGTCGTTACGACGGGCGGGTCGCCGTCATCACCGGAGCAGCACGAGGCATCGGCTTCGGGATCGCTCAGCGGTTCGCCTCCGAGGGCGCCTCGATCGCCGTCCTCGACCTCGACGAGGCGGCGGCCCAGGACGCTGCCGCGCGCCTGGAGACGGCGGGCGGCGCCGGAGCCGTCGGCATCGGCTGCGACGTCGTGGACTCCGCCGCCGCAGAGGCAGCGGTGCAGCGCGTCGTGGACGAGCTCGGTGGCATCCACGTCCTCGTCAACAACGCCGGGGTCACCCGCGACAACCTGCTGTTCAAGATGACCGAGGAGGACTGGGACCTGGTGATGAACGTCCACCTCAAGGGCGTGTTCAACATGACCAAGTCCGCGCAGGCCCGCTTCGTGGAGCAGAGGTACGGCAAGATCCTCAACCTCTCCAGCGTCTCCGCGCTCGGCAACCGCGGCCAGGCCAACTACAGCGCCGCCAAGATGGGCATCCAGGGCCTCACCCGCACGCTGGGGATCGAGCTCGGCCCCTACGGCATCACCGCCAACGCGATCGCCCCGGGCTTCATCGTCACCGAGATGACCGACGCCACCGCGCGCCGCCTCAAGATGGAGCCCGAGGAGCTGCAGCGGCTCAACGCCGAGGCCACGCCCGTGCGGCGCGTCGGCCAGCCCGAGGACATCGCCGCCGCTGCCGCGTTCCTCTGCAGCGACGAGGCGGCCTTCATCACCGGCCAGACCCTCTACGTCGACGGTGGTCGCAAGCTCGGCTGAGCGTGACGCTGGCCACGTGCCACGCGTGGAGGCCGGGGAGCGTTTTGCGTGCGCCCCCGGCCTCTGTCACGTTGGACGGCGGTCGGAAGACCGCCCGTCCCGGACAACGCCGAGTCCCGCCCGACCGGGACGGACCCCCGAGATCATCGAGGGCGGGAGTGGGGGACCCACAGGTTCCACTGCCGGTACGTGCGCTGCACGCGTCGGCTCGGGGTGAAGCCACCACACGGTGGCGGGGCACTTTCCAGCCCCAACCCGACAGCTCACCTCACAGGCGTGGGAAAGGAACGACCATGCCTGCGACCTCTCGCACGGCGCGAGCCTGCGCGCTCGCCCTCGCCGGACTGGGCCTCACCGCATCGACGCTGACGACCAGCCCGGCCGCCGCCTCCGACGGTGGGACCGGCACCGCCGACCGCACCACCCAGCAGACCGCCACCACCGCGACCAGGACCGCCCAGCGGTCACCGGCGGCTCGCGTGGCCGGGCGGGTGCTCGCCGCGCGCAACACCGCACTGCGGCAGCGCGGCAACCCGTACGCCTACGGAGCCGCGGGTCCCGACCGCTTCGACTGCTCCGGCCTCGTCTACTACAGCTTCCGCCGCGCCGGGTTCCCGGTGCCGCGCACGTCGTCGGCCCAGGCCGGCTTCACGCGCCGGGTGGCGAAGAAGGACATGCGTGCCGGCGACCTGATGTTCTTCACGGGCAGCGGCGGGGTCTACCACGCGGCGATCTTCCTGCGCTGGACCCGCGGGCACGCGCTGATGGTGCACTCGCCGGGCTCCGGCCAGCGGGTCCGCGTGGCCGTGCCGTGGACCTCGCAGTGGTTCGGCGGGACCCTCCGCCGGTGACCTGACGACCGGCGCGCGAGCGCCGTCGGTCACAGTGATCGGCTCCGCCTGAAAAGCAAAGCCTGCTGATCTACCCTGTGGCGGGGCCCCTCCCATCCGGGCGCGCCCGCCCCCCCCCATACCACCACAGCCCCCCGG
>NZ_JABJQY010000001.1 GCF_013155375.1 Nocardioides sp. zg-1308 | reverse complement strand
TGAGGGGCGCCGCAGAAAAACCAACGCGTGGTTATCACCCCTGTGGCGCGCCTTCTCCGATCGGGGAAGGCGCGCCCCCACACTTCCCAGAAGAGCCAGCGGCTCGACACCCCCGTTCGATCGGAGCCCCCGTGCGTCACCGTCTTCCCACCGCCGTCGCCGCGTTCGTCGCGGCCTCGCTCCTCCTCGCCGGCTGCGGCGGAGGGGACGACGAAGACACCCCGAGCGGCAGCAGCTCCGCCCCGGCCGAGCCGACCGCCTCCGAGACCACCGAGCCGCCCGAGCCGACCTACTGGCCGCTCACCGGCCTCGAGCGCACCGGCAAGGCCCCCGAGCACCCGGTCATCGTCACCAAGGTGGACAACACCTCGTCGAGCGCCCCGCAGGTCGGCCTGGGCGCGGCGGACCTCGTCGTCGAGGAGCTCGTGGAGGGCGGCTACACCCGCCTGGCGGCGTTCTACTACTCCCAGGTCCCGGCCAGCATCGGTCCCGTGCGGTCCATGCGGGCCAGCGACATCGGCATCGTCCCGCAGGGCGCCACCGTGGTCACCAGCGGTGCCGCCCCCGTGACGATCAACCGGATCAACGGCGCCGGGATCCCGTGGATCACCGAGGGCGACGCGGGCGTCTACCGCGAGAACACCCGCTCGGCGCCCTACAACCTGTTCGCCCGGCTCGGCGAGATCTCCAAGCGGCTCGACGCCGAGGAGGAGCCGCCCCCCTACCTGCCGTGGGGCACCGAGGCCGACCTGCCACAGGGCGCCAAGGCGCGCACCCTCACCGCCGACTTCGGGGCGCACTCGACGTCGTGGCAGTTCCAGGACGGCGGCTACGTCAACACCGACTCGTACGCCGCGGCCGGTGACCAGTTCCCCGCCGACTCCGTGCTCGTGCTGCGGGTCAAGGTGGGCGACGCGGGCTACACCGACCCGGCCGGCTACCCGGTCCCCGAGACGAAGTTCGAGGGCAAGGGTGCCGCACTGCTCTTCCACGACGGTCGGGTCGTGCGCAGCACGTGGAGCAAGGACGGCCTCCACGGCGACATCGAGCTGTCGACCAAGGCCGGCGAGCTGACCGTGCCCGCGGGCCGGGTGTGGGTCGAGCTGGTGCCGGCCGTCAACGGCGACGTCACCTTCGCCAAGTAGGTCCTACGGCGTCGGGTCGAGCACGGGGTCACCGTGCTCGACCACCTGCCGGAGCCCGGCGAGCACCATGCCGACGGCGGTCTCGGCCCGCACGGCGGCCGCCGTGGGGTCGTCGCTCACGGCGACGGACCCCCCGACGGCTGACATCGCACCGAAGAAGATCCGGGCGAAGGTGTCGACCATCGCCGCGTCTCGACCCCCGTCCGTGGCGGCCAGCAGCGAGCGGACCACCTGGTGCACGACGGCGTACGTCGAGCGTGACTCCTGCTCGCGGAACCGCTCGGGCCCCAGCACCGACGGTCCGTCCGAGACGACGATCTGGCGGTAGCCCGGCTCCTGGACGGCCTGCAGGAACGCGCGCAGGCCGGCGTGCGCCTGCTCCCACGGGTCGTCGTGCCCGTCGGCAGCCGCGGCGATCCCCAGGGTGGCCCGCTGCTCCACCTGCTCGAGCGCGGCCTCGAAGATCGCCTGCTTGCCGCTGAAGTGGTGGTAGAGCGCGCCCTTCGACACCTCCGCCCCCGCCACGATCGCGTCGAGCGAGGTGGCGGCGTAGCCGCCCTCGGTGAACAGCCGCACCGCCACGTCGACGAGGGCGCTCCTGGTCTCGGCCGGGAAGCGCTGGCGGCGGGGGTCCATCAGCGCAGCCTAGGTGACCCAGGTCACCTCGGGCCGCCTGTCATAGTGGACGGCATGCAGCTGGCATCGGGGATGCTGCTCGTGGCGACGCCGGCACTCCAGGACCCCAACTTCGCGGACACCGTCGTGCTGCTGCTCGACGTCACCGACGAGGGAGCGCTGGGCGTGGTGCTGAACCGCCCCTCGCAGGTCCTCGTCGCCGACGTGCTCCAGCCGTGGCGTGACGTGGTGGCCGAGCCGGAGGTCCTCTTCCGCGGCGGCCCGGTGGGCACGGACGGCGCCCTCGCCGTGGCCGCGCTGCGCGACCCGCAGGCGCCGCCGGTGGGCTGGCGCCCCGTCGCCGGCCTGCTGGGCATGGTCGACCTCGACACCCCGACCGAGCTGGTCGACGGCTCGCTGACCGCCATGCGGGTCTTCGCCGGCTACGCCGGATGGGGCGCCGGGCAGGTCGAGGGCGAGGTCGAGCGCGGTGACTGGTACGTCGTCAGCGCCGAGGCCGGTGACGCCTTCCGCGGGGACACCTCGGCCCTGTGGCGCGACGTGATGCGCCGGCAGCCGGGCATGCTCGCCTGGCACGTCAACCGGCCCGTCGATCCGGACATGAACTGACCCGGAGGTTAGGCTTTCCCATCATGAGCACCATCGGATTCTCCCCGGGCAGCCAGACGGTCGAAGAGCGTCAGACCGTCCCGACCGATGAGGGCGACCACGAGCGGTTCTCCCACTACGTCCCCAAGGAGAAGCTCACCGAGGCGATGGTGATGGGCACGCCTGTCATCGCGCTGTGCGGGAAGGTGTGGGTGCCCTCGCGGGCCCCGGAGAAGTTCCCCGTCTGCCCGGACTGCAAGGAGATCTGGGAGTCGATGAAGCCCGGTGACAAGCCCGGCGGCGGCTCCGGTTCGGACGGCTCGGGTCCCGAGGCGTGACGGGGCGGCCCGACGCGCCGCTGCCCCCCGCGTGGCCCGACCGGGCTGCGTGGGGCACGGCGCCGTCCCTCCGCGCGTGGCAGCAGGCGGCCGTGGACGCCTACCAGTCCCGCCAGCCGCGTGACTTCCTCGCGGTCGCGACACCCGGTGCGGGCAAGACCACCTTCGCGCTCACCGTCGCCGCCGACCTGCTGAGCCGGCGCGTCATCGACCGGATCACGGTCGTCGCGCCGACCGAGCACCTCAAGACCCAGTGGGCCGAGGCCGCAGCCAGGGCGGGCATCCCGATCGATCCCACCTACTCCGCGGGCAAGGGCAGGACCTCCGACGACTACGTCGGCATCGCGGTGACCTACGCCGGCGTGGCGGTCAACCCGCTCGCGATGCGGATCCGCACCGAGCGGTTCAAGACCCTGGTCATCCTCGACGAGATCCACCACGCCGGCGACGCGCTGTCGTGGGGCGAGGGCGTGCGCGAGGCGTTCGACCCGGCCACCCGCCGGCTCGCGCTGACCGGCACGCCGTTCCGCTCCGACATCAACCCCATCCCGTTCGTGAGCTATGCCCCCGGCGAGGACGGCATCCGCACCTCGGCGGCGGACTTCACCTACGGCTACGCCCACGCGCTGTCCGACCACGTCGTGCGCCCGGTCCTGTTCATGGCCTACTCCGGCGAGATGCAGTGGCGCACCCGCGCGGGCGACGAGGTCGTGGCCCGCCTCGGCGAGCCGCTCACCAAGGACATGCACGCCCAGGCGTTGCGGACGGCCCTCGACCCGCGCGGGTCGTGGATCCCCGCGGTGCTCGAGGCCGCCGACAAGCGGCTCTCGGAGGTACGCCGCCACGTCCCCGACGCCGGTGGTCTCGTCATCGCCGGCGACCAGGAGACCGCCCGCGCCTACGCCGCGCTGCTGAAGAAGATCAGCGGCGAGACCCCCACCGTGGTGCTCTCGGACGAGAAGGGCTCGTCGAAGAAGATCGAGAAGTTCACCGCCTCCGAGGACCGGTGGATGGTCGCGGTCCGGATGGTCTCCGAGGGCGTCGACGTGCCACGGCTGGCCGTCGGCGTGTGGGCGACCACCGTGTCCACGCCGCTGTTCTTCGCGCAGGCCGTCGGCCGCTTCGTGCGCGCCCGCTCGCGGGGCGAGACCGCGTCGGTCTTCCTGCCGTCGGTCCCGCACCTGCTCGAGTTCGCCTCCGACATGGAGGCGCAGCGCGACCACGTGCTGGGCCGCCGGGTCACCGACGAGGACGACATCTTCGCCGCCGAGGAGGGGCTGCTCGCCGAGGCGCAGCAGGGGGAGTCGGCCTCCGACGAGCTCGAGATGTCCTGGGAGGCGCTCGGCTCCACCGCCTCCTTCGACCACGTGCTCTACGAGGGCGCCCAGTTCGGCCACTCCGGCGAGGTGCTGTCCGGATCGGAGGAGGAGATGGACTTCCTCGGCATCCCCGGGCTCCTCGAGCCCGACCAGGTCCGCGAACTGCTGCACTCCCGGCAGAGCGAGCGCGCCCGCAAGCAGAAGTCCGACGGCGGGGGCGACCGGGTCGTCGACTCCGTCGAGCAGCTCAGCACCCACCAGCAGCTCGGCGTGCTGCGCCGCGAGCTCAACGGCCTCGTCGCCGCGTGGCACCACCGCACCGGCCAGGCCCACGGCATCACGCACTCCGCGCTCCGCAAGGAGTGCGGGGGCCCGCCGGCGGCCGTCGCCAACGCCGAGCAGCTGCACGAGCGGATCAACCGGATCCGCGAGTGGGCGATGCGCCAGTCGTCCTGAGCGGAGTTGCGCCATAGTGGTCCCGTGCCCTCCGAGACCTCGCAGACGCTCGACCGCGGGCTGCGGGCGCTGCGGGTGCTGGCCGAGAGCCCGGAGGGGCTGACGATCACCGAGCTCTCGGGCCGCCTCGAGGTCAACCGCACGGTGGTCTACCGCCTGGTCAGCACCCTCGAGCAGCACGGCCTGGTGCGCCGCGACCCGCGCTCCCGGCTCTTCGTCGGCCTCGGCGTCCTGCACCTCGCCAGCGGGGTGCAGCCGCTGCTGCGCGACCTCGCGATGCCCGTCCTGCGTCGGCTCGCGGAGTCCATCGGCTCCACCGCCCACCTCACCGTCGCCGACGGTGAGGAGGCGCTCGCCCTCGCCGTCGTCGAGCCGACGTGGACCGACTTCCACGTGTCCTACCGGGTCGGCGCCCGCCACCCGCTCACGCAGGGCGCGGCCGGCAAGGCCATCTCGCTCCTCGACGCCCCCGCACCGGCGTACGCCGTCACCAGCGGGGAGCTGCAGACCGGGGCTCGCGGGCTGGCCGCCCCGGTGCGTGGCGTCGACGGGCTGCGCGCCAGCGTCGGGGTCGTGACCCTCGACGGGGCCATCGACGAGGACGTCGTCGCGCCGCTGGTGATCGCGGCTGCCCGCGACGTCGCCGAACGGCTCGGCTGACCCGGGCGGTCAGCCCTCGAACGGCTTGATCCCGGGGCCCGGGCGGGCGGCGATGTCACGCGGCTCGTCGAGCGCGTGTCCCTGCGCGCACCGGACCACGACCTCTACCGGGGCACCGCACCCGCGGTGCTCGAACGCCACCGGCGGACCGGCCTCGTCGGCGTAGTGCCGGTCGCCCCAGGCGGCGACGGCGACCATCAGCGGGAAGAGCTCGAAGCCCTTCTCGGTGAGGCGGTACTCGTGGCGCTCGCGCTGGCCGGCCTCCCGGTAGGGCACCCGGCGCAGGATGTCGTGGTCCACGAGCAGCGCCAACCGGTCCGTGAGCACCTGGCGGGGCATGCCGGTGTGGCGCCGCATGTCGTCGAAGCGCCGGATCCCGTTCGCGACCTCGCGGATGACCACGAACGTCCAGCGCTCGCCCAGCACGGACATGGTGCGGCCGATGGTGCAGTTGTCGGTCGCGTAGGCGAGGGCAGCGGGGGAGTCCGGCATGCCCGCATGCTAAGTCCAGTTGACAGACTCAGACAAGCACTGGCACCGTGGGTCCATGACGGAGACCCAGTTCCAGACCGAGAGCCGCACCTTCTCCTGGGTTACGCCCGGCCAGGCCGACCTGTCCCGCCTGCTGGAGCTCGACGGCCTCCAGCAGCTCGAGGCCATGCGTGACGGCGAGCTCCCGCACCCGCCGATCATGGACACGCTCGGCTTCACCGACCTGCGTCCCGAGCGGGGCCGCGTCGTCGTCGAGATGCCCGCCGCGGAGTTCCACTACAACCCGCTCGGCGGCGTGCACGGCGGTGTCATCTCCACGCTCCTCGACACGGCGGCCGCCTGCGCGGTGCACACCACGCTGGCCGTCGGCGAGCTCTACACCTCCGTCGACCTGACGGTGAAGTTCCTCCGCCCCGTGACCGTCGACTCCGGGCTGCTGACCTGCGAGGGCACCGTCATCCAGCGCGGACGTCGTACGGCGCTGGCGCAGGCACAGCTGACCGACGGCGCGGGGCGGCTCGTCGCCCACGCCACCTCGACCTGCCTCATCATGCGGGCGGGGGAGTAGGCGGCGCGGCCGTCGCCGTCGCGAGGGGCAGCACCCGGTAGGGGATCTGCGTCGCCAGGGCGATGACCGTCGTCGAGCGGTCGATCGCCGGCTCGGTGAGCACGAGGTCGATGACCCGCTGGAGGTCGGCGTTGGAGCGGGCGACCACCCGCGCCCACATGTCGCCGGCGCCGGTGATCGTGTAGGCCTCGAGCACCTCGGGGATGGCCGCGAGGTGCCGGGCGACGGCGTCGTGCCCGCCCGTGTCCGGTGGGCTGCCCGCGGCACGGCCGACGGCCCCCTGGCGGATCTCGAGGGTGAGGAACGCCATCACGGGGTAGCCGATCGCCTCGGGGGAGAGGTCCGGTCCCCAGCCGGTGATCACGCCGGCCGCGGAGAGCTTGTCGAGCCGGGCCTGGACCGTCCCGCGGGCGATGCCGAGCCGCCGGCTGGCCTCGAGCACGCCGAGCCGTGGCTCGGTGGCGAAGATCTCGATCACCTTGCCGTCGATCTCGTCCACTTCGGCTCCTCCGGCTGTGCAACTTGCGCAACGTTTCTTCGTACTGTTGCACACCTTGCCGGGCGTTGGGAGGGTGTGCGCATGACGACTGACATCGCCTCGACCGGTGGCGCCCTGACCGTGGACGAGATGAAGGCCGACCTCTCCCTCGAGCAGCTCCAGCAGCTCATCGGGCTGGTCGAGTACGACGCCGACGCGGACCCCTTCCCGGTCACCGGCTGGGACGCGATCTGCTTCGTGGTCGGCAACGCCACGCAGGCCGCCCACTACTACGCCTCGGCGTGGGGCATGGACCTCATCGCCTACTCCGGACCGGAGAACGGCAACCGCGACCACAAGTCCTTCGTGCTCAAGTCCGGCTCGATCAAGTTCGTCCTCAGCGGCGCGGTGTCGCCCGACAGCAGCCTCGTGCAGCACCACGCCCGGCACGGCGACGGCGTCGTCGACATCGCCCTCGAGGTCCCCGACGTCGACCAGTGCATCGCCCAGGCCCGCCGCGCCGGCGCGACCGTGCTGTCCGAGCCGCAGACCGTCACCGACGAGCACGGCTCGGTCCGCGTCGCCGCCATCGCGACCTACGGCGAGACCCGCCACACGCTGGTCCAGCGCACGGTCGACGGCGTGACCTACGCCGGCCCCTACCTCCCCGGCTACACCGCCGTGGCGCCGCGCTGGCACAAGAAGGACGACCAGCCCAAGCGCCTGTTCCAGGCCCTCGACCACATCGTCGGCAACGTCGAGCTCGGCAAGATGGACGAGTGGGTCGGCTTCTACAACCGGGTCATGGGCTTCGTGAACATGGCCGAGTTCATCGGCGACGACATCGCCACCGACTACTCCGCGCTGATGTCGAAGGTCGTGGCCAACGGCAACCACCGCGTGAAGTTCCCGCTCAACGAGCCCGCCGTCGCGAAGAAGAAGTCGCAGATCGACGAGTACCTCGAGTTCTACCGTGGCCCGGGTGCCCAGCACCTCGCCCTCGCGACCGGCGACATCATCGCCACCGTCGACGCGCTGCGCGCCAACGGCGTGGAGTTCCTCAACACCCCCGACTCCTACTACGAGGACGAGGAGCTGCGTGCCCGCATCGGCGAGGTGCGCGTGCCGATCGAGGAGCTGAAGAAGCGCGGGATCCTGGTCGACCGCGACGAGGACGGCTACCTGCTGCAGATCTTCACCAAGCCGCTCGGCGACCGCCCGACGGTGTTCTTCGAGCTCATCGAGCGCCATGGCTCCCTCGGCTTCGGCAAGGGCAACTTCAAGGCGCTCTTCGAGGCCATCGAGCGCGAGCAGGACCGCCGCGGCAACCTGTGACCGCCGCTGCTCTTCGCGCGGGCGGTGAGTGAGGCAGGTTCTGGCGGCCGAGAACCTGCCTCACTCACCGCCCGCCCGGGTTCTGGCAGGCTGGTCGCATGATGATCCGTCCCGCCGAGCTGGCCGCGATCAAGGCCGGCAGGATCGACCTGGCGTTCCGGCGCTGGGCCAAGCCGCGGGTGGTGGTCGGCACCCGGATGCGCACCGCGGTGGGCGTGGTCGAGGTGACCTCCCTGGAGCAGGTGAGCGTCACGAGCCTGCGCGCCGAGGACGCCCGGCGGGCCGGGGCGCCGTCGTTGGCAGCGCTCAAGGAGGCCCTGTCCGCCCGGTCCACGGACCCGGCGTGGCGCATCGGGCTGGCGTACGCCGGTCCCGACCCGCGCGAGGCGCTGCGGCAGTCCGTCCCGGACGCCGACGAGATCGCGGCGATCAACGCGCGGCTCGACCGCCTGGACGCGTCGTCGGCCTACGGCGCCTGGACCCGCGAGACGCTCGACCTGATCGACCTCAACCCGACCGTCCGGGCGCCCGACCTGGCCGCGCAGGTCGGGCGCGAGACGCCGGACTTCAAGAAGGACGTCCGCAAGCTCAAGGAGCTCGGCCTCACCGAGTCGCTGGCGATCGGCTACCTGCTCTCGCCGCGCGGCGAGGCGGTGGTCGACGCCTCGCTGCCGGAGCCCCGCCAGCGGGCCGCGCGTACGTCCGGCACGCCGCTGCCCCGCACCATCGGTGCACCGGCGACCCGCGCCCTGCGTGAGGTGGGGGTGACCACGCTCGAGCAGGTCCCCGCCTGGACGGCCGCCGACCTCGCCGCCATCCACGGCGTGGGACCCATCGCCATCGCCCGGCTCGCCGAGGCGATGGCGGAGCAGGGGCTGGGATACCGGGAGGAGTGAGCTCGGGGGGGCTGGGAGTGAGCTCGGGTGAGCTGGGGGCTGTGTTATTTGGCTCGCTTCGCTCGCGTGCTCGGCGCCCTGGAAGACGTCGTCTTCCCTCCTCGCTCGACGGCGCTGCCTCGCTGCGCTCGTCACGCTTGCTCGCTCGTCAGTCCAGACGACGTCGGGCGCCGAGCGCGTGCGCTGAGGTCGTGAGGAAAGACCTCACGCGTGGCGTGGCGAGCGTGGCGAGCCCCGAGGTCAGACCGTCTGGAGGCTCGGTGCCCGGCGCTGTCTGGACTGACGAGCGACGCGAGCGCAGCGAGCAAGCCGAGGAGGGAAGACAGCGCCCTCGAGGGCGCCGAGCACGCGCGAGCGGAGCGAGCGCAGACAAGCACCGAGCGAGCACCAAGACTCAGTGCGCCAGCAACCCGATGCCCAGCGCGCCCATGACGACGGCGATCCCGGAGTCGAGCACGCGCCAGGCCGTGGGGCGGGCGAAGAGCCCGCGGAGCAGGCGGGCGCCGTAGCCGAGGCCGAAGAACCACAGCAGGCTCGCGATGAGCGTGCCGGCGAGGAACCACCAGCGGTCGGTGCCGAAGCTGTTGGCGACGGTGCCGAGCATGAGGACCGCGTCGAGGTAGAAGTGCGGGTTGAGCCAGGTGAGCGCGAGGGTCAGCAGCACCGCGCGGCCGGGGGTGAGGGCGGTGCCCTCGCCGGCGTCGAGCGTCCCGGGGCGCCACGCGCGCATCGCGGCGTGGACGCCGAACGCGATGAGGTAGACGCCGCCCAGGATCTGCGCCACCGGCAGGACCGCGGGCCATCGCTCGAGCACGACGCCGAGTCCGGCGACCCCGGCGGTGATCGCCACGACGTCGGAGACCAGGCAGGTCAGCACGATGGGCAGCACGTGCTCGCCACGGATGCCCTGCCGGAGGAGGAAGGCGTTCTGCGCGCCGACGGCGACGATGAGTGCGAGTCCGGTGAGGAGACCGGTGAGGACGACCTGGATCATGAGGACAACGCTAGGTCCCGCGAAGGCGTCAATCCAGCGAAGGATTCTGACGAATCATTAGGATGTCTTGTTATGAGAGACATCACCCAGCTCGACCCCGTGGCCCTGCGCACACTGGCCGTCGCGGTGCGGCTCGGCACCTTCGAGGCGGCGGCCCGTGAGCTCCACGTGACGCCGTCGGCGGTGAGCCAGCGCATCAAGGCTCTCGAGACCCGCATCGGCCGGGTGCTGCTGCACCGTGTGAAGCCGCTGGAGCCGACGGAGGCCGGCCTGGTGCTGGTGCGGCTCGCCACCCAGACGGAGATCCTCGAGCGCGAGGCGGTGGCCGAGCTGGTGGAGGAGGCCGACGAGGACGGGACGACGTACACCTCCCTGCCGATCGCGGTGAACGCCGACGCGCTCTACGGCTGGTTCGTCGACGCGCTGGCCGAGGTGCAGTCGCGGCACCGGGTGGTGTTCGAGGTGATCCGCGAGGACCACACCCGGACCGCCGAGCGGCTGCGACGCGGCGAGGTGGTCGCGGCCATCACCGGGGAGCCCAAGCCAGTCCCTGGCTGCCGGGTGGTCCGCCTGGGCCGGCTGAGGTACGCCGCCGTCGCGACGCGTGAGTTCCACGCCACCCACTTCGCCGACGGCGTGGGGTCGGCCTCGCTGGCAGATGCGCCGATCGTCGCGTTCGACCGCAACGACTCGCTCCAGCACGACTACATCCGCCGGGTCACCCGCCGCCACCTCGCACCTCCGGTGACCTACCTGCCGTCCGTGCGGGAGTTCGACCGCGCCATCCGGGTCGGCATGGGGTGGGGGCTGCTGCCGGAGTCCGACGTCGCCCACGAGCTCGACCGCGGCGACATGGTGGAGCTCGTCCCGGGCCGGCGACCCGAGGTGGCCCTGTTCTGGCAGCACTGGCGGCTCGGGTCGTCGCTCGTGTCGGAGCTGACCGACGCGGTCGTGGGGGCGGCGCGCGGCTGGATGGCGTCCTGACCCGTTGTGAGCAAGATCTCGCGTTCTCCGGACAGGGCCGGGCGACGGTCCTACGCTCCCGACAGGGACCCAGGACGGATCCCCCTCACTCATCCGAACGGGAACTCCTGTGACACGACACCACGCCCCGCGGGCCGCGGCCCTCGCCGCCGGTCTGCTCATGGTCCTCACCGGCTGCGGCGGCTCGGGCACTGCGGCGACCGGCAAGCCGACGAGCACGGTCCTCCTCGGCGAGCAGGTCCAGAGCCTGGTCACGCAGGTCGACGAGATGAGCATCGTCGAGTGGCACGGCCAGCTGCTGACCAGGAACCCCGACAAGCGCGGCAAGCGCCTGCTCGACCTCGAGGCGCGCTTCGACCCCGACACCGGCGACAGCGCCATCTCGATGGAGTCCACGCTCGACGGCCAGCCGCAGCAGGTCGACTATCTCGTCGTCGCCGGACGCGCCTACTTCAACAGCGAGGGCTGGGGTCCGGTCGCCGACAAGTGCTGGGCGGAGATCACGGGTGACGCAGCGCGCACCTGGGCCCTCCCGACCGCGTTCGACCCGGGCTGGCCGCTCAAGGCCGCCCGCCCGATCGAGCTCGACGGCGAGGACGTCAAGGTGACCGTCCCGTTCAAGCAGGTGCTGGCCGGGCTGCCGCGAGGCCTGTTCGCCGCACTGCCCGCCACCGTTCCCTACGACACCGAGGCGCGCGGCGTCATCTCCCCGCACGGCCCCCTCATCGAGGTCGGCGTCGACGTGCTGAGCATGTGGAAGAAGCTGCCGAAGGACCAGCGCGCCACGGTCGACACCCGGGGCGCCGGGTGGTGGGCGATGACGATCAAGGAGTCGCAGGACGACACCGACATCGTGTCGCCGCAGTACGTCTTCGACCCGACGGTCACCTCGCCCAACGACTGCAAGCGCGGCTGAGCGCGCTCCGTCGCCAGCGGCCGCCGCGCCGGGCATGATGTGTCCATGCCCACCTATGTCGCGTTCCTGCGCGCCATCAACCTCGGCCGGACGCGGAAGTTCCCCAAGGACGCCATCAGGGCCGCGACCGAGGCGGCCGGCGGGTCCGACGTGGAGACCTACATCAACACCGGCAACGTCCGGCTGACCCACCCCGCGCGATCCGTCGCGAAGGTGCAGGCGGCGCTCGAGGCGGCGTACGCCGACGCGGCCGGGTTCGAGGTGCCGACGGTCGTCTTCACGACCACCGAGCTGGCGGCGCTCACCGCGAGGGCCGAGGAGCTGCACGTCGAGCACGACCCGGCCGGGCAGCACTACGTCACCCTCTACGCGGCGCCGCCGGGCGCGGAGGCGGTCGAGGCGGCACACGCCCTCGAGCACGAGGGCGAGACCGTGGTCGTCGACGGGCGCGCGGCCTACGTCCTGCTGGACGGCGACATCCACACGTCGAAGGTGATGGCGTCCAAGCAGCTCACCGCCCTCGGCCGCGGGACCGCCCGGACGGTGAAGGTGCTGCGCACCGTCACCGAGAAGTGGTGCGGCCAGGGCTGAGCGAGGACTGCCCGGCGTCAGGCGATCTCGATGCCGGCGCCGGCCATCTCGGCGACCGCCGCGGCCGTGGACTCCTCGGCGACCCCGGCGCACAGAGCCGTCAGCACGCGCGTCGTGAAGCCCGCCGCCGCGCTGTCGAGCGCCGTGGCGCGGACGCAGTGGTCGGTCGCGATCCCGCACACGTCCACGTGGGACACGTCGCGGGACCGGAGCCAGTCGGTGAGCGCCTCGCCCGACGCCGTACGTCCCTCGAAGCCGGAGTAGGCGGCGGCGTGCTCACCCTTGTAGAACACCTCGTCGAAGGGCTGCGGGTCGAGGTTGGGGTGGAAGCCGGCGCCGTCGGTGCCCACCTTGCAGTGGACCGGCCACGACGCGACGAAGTCGGGCTTCACCGACCAGTGCGCTCCCGGGTCGACGTGGTGGTCCTTGGTGGCGACCACGACGTCGTAGGGCGGGCCTACCGCGCCGGAGGACCAGCGGTGCAACAGCTCGCCGATATCGGCGGCCACGCGCGCACCACCCGTCACCGGGAGCGACCCGCCCTCGCAGAAGTCGTTCTGGACGTCGACCACGATCAGTGCTCGTGCCATCCCGTGAGCCTAGCCGGGAGCGGGGGCGGAGCAGCCCTCCCACCTCGCGGTGAGAGGGCTGCTCCTGACCGCGACCCTGTGGGCCTGGTCGGTGTGCCCCGGGGAGCATCCCTGTCCACGGCGTCAGCGGCGCGTGGCCGTGACGATGCGGTACTCCCAGTCACAGACCAGGCCGCCTCCCTCCCCGCGGTCGTGGGACTCGGCGAGCGCGACCAGGTCGGCGCGGAGCGCGGCGCGCCCCTCGTCGTCCAGCCGGCCCGCCGCTGCGTACGTGGGTCCGTACCAGGTGAGGAACAGGTCCGCGAACTCGGCGGCGTCGGTGAAGCGCTGCCGCACGGTTGCCGTCACCGAGCTCACGTCGGTGACGCCCTCGCCGAGCAGGCCTGCGACGACCTCCTCGGTGCCCCACCGGGTGGCGGGCTGCGCCCCCGGAGGCGGGGACACGTGCGCGCCGACGGTGCGGAGCATGCCCCCGACGAAGCCCTCGGGCGTCCAGCTGGCCAGGCCGATCCGGCCACCGGGACGCGTCACGCGGACGAGCTCGCGGCCCGCGGCGTCGTGGTCGGCGGCGAACATGACGCCGATGGCGGACAGGACGACGTCGAAGGAGGCGTCGTCGTACGGCAGGTGCTCGGCGTCGGCCTCGGCGAGCTCGACGACCAGGTCCTCCGCCTCGGCGCGCCGCCGGGCGATGTCGAGGAGCGCCGGGACGTAGTCGATGCCGACGGACTCGGCCGAGCGCCGGGCGGCGGCAAGGGCCACATGGCCCGTGCCGGTCGCCACGTCGAGCACGCGATCGGTGGGACCGACGCCCACGTGGTCGACGAGGTGCTCGGAGACCGGGACGGTCAGGGCGGCGATCTTGTTGTAGTCGCCGCTGCTCCAGACCTTCTGCTGCTTGTCGCGCAGCTCCTTCAGGTCGGGGCCGGTGCCGCTGGTGGTGCTGCTGGTGGTGCTGCTGGTGGTGCTGGTCATGCTGGTTCCTTTCGTGGTGTCGGCCGACGACTCGTGTGCGCCGGCGACGGACGTGGTGGCCGCCGAGACGTGCTCGAGCCGGAGTCCGGCCCGCCCCACCGCCTCGGTGACCAGGGCGGCCGAGTCCGCCTCGTAGAGCAGGAAGCACGTGTCGTCCTCGGGGACGAAGATCGACCGCAGGAAGCGCACCGCTCGCCCCTCTCGGGCAAGGTCGGCGCCGGCCTGCTCCGCCAGCGCGACGTGGTGCTGCGCTGCGACGTGGTCGCCCTGTGCGACGTAGAGCTCGACGAGGTACTCGGCCATGACCACCACGGTGCTCGCCCGGGAGGGGGTGTCGAAACTGGTGGGAACCCGAGGAAATGACCCGAGGGCAAACCCCAGTTGACAGTCGGGGGCACCTCCCTGAGGCGTCGCGGCGGCGGTCAGGTGGGGATGCGGTCGAGCTCCTGCAGGCGGGGCGCGAGCTCCATCCGCGAGCGGATCCCGAGCTTGGTGTAGGCGTTGCGGAGGTGGAACTCCACGGTGCTGACGGTGACCACGAGGGTGCGGGCGATCTCCTTGTTGGCCAGGCCCTGCACGGCCAGGTCGGCGACGCGGCGCTCGGTCGTGGTGAGCCGGCCCGCCGCGCTCGGACGCCGCGCGCCGACGCGCTCGAGCTCGGCGCGCGCGGCGGCCGCCCAGCCGGGCGCTCCCTGCGCCTCGAACATCGCGACCGCGCACTCCAGCGAGTCGGCGGCGGACCCCCACTTGCGCGCTCGTCGCTGCGCGCGGCCGAGCGCCAGCCAGGTGCGGGCGGCGTCGGCGGCCAGCCCGAGGCCGGCGTACGCCGTCGCTGTCGCCGCCAGGGCGTCGGCGTCTGCGTCGGACCACCGGCCGGCGAGGGCGACCGTGGCGCCGCCGCGGGCGGCCGCGAGCCGGGCCCAGGCGTGGTCCTGCGCCCGGTCCGCCTCGGTCAGGACCCGGACGACCCCGCCGGCCTCCTCGACGTTGCCGATCTCGGCCAGCGCCTCGACCAGGTCGGGGGCCGCGGGGAAGGTCCCCGGGTCGAGCACGCCCTCGCGGAGGGTGTGGTCCCACACGGTCCGCAGGTGGGTGACCGCCTGGTCGGGGTGGTGGTCGAGCAGCGCGGCGACCCCGAGCGCGCGCGTGGCCTCCAGCCAGTCCCAGCGGATCCCCAGCGTCTCGGCCTCGGTGACCGCCCGCTCGGCCCAGTCGCGGGCGCCGGCCGCGTCGCCGCGCCCGGCGAGCAGCAGGGCCCGGCACCGCTCGTACATCGGCCAGTGCAGCAGGCTGCTGTCGGTCGAGGCCGCCCACTCGTCGAGCCGCTCCTCGGCCGCGTCCCAGGCTCCCGCGCGCAGGTCGAGCTCGCAGAGGTGCAGCCGGGCCAGCGCGTAAGGCTGCGGCTCGGCGCGGTCGTCGGCGAGCAGCCGGAACGCCTCGAAGCGGGCGGCCGCCAGGCCGAGCTCGCCGCGCCAGACGTGCTGCTGCCCGGCCACGCGGAAGGGTGTGCGGGCGAGGTAGACCTGCTCGTGCATCAGTCCCTCGAAGCGATCCACCAGGTCCGCGACGGGACGTCCGCGCAGCACCGCGGTCCACGCCTGCGTGTAGAGCGCGAGCCGCTGGGCGCCGCGCGACAGCTCGCCGGCGGCGGCGACCGCCTCGGTGGCGCGCGCGTCGGCCGTCGCCACGTCGCGCACCTCGATCACCGCCTCGTTCTCCGCCAGGTGGCACAGCACCCGCAGGCGCAGCCCGGCGTCGTCCGCCGCCTCGTCGAGGGCCCGCTGCAGGAGGAGCACGATGTCGCCGTTGTCGCGGACCACGCCGCCGGTGAGGAGGATGTGTGCGCGCACCCGGTCGGCGGGCTCTGGCAGCGAGGCGGCGCGGGGCTCGAGGAGGTGCGTCAGCCGTTGCTTCTCGCCCGCCGCGTGGAGCAGCCGGGCCAGCCGCATCACCCGCGCGGTGTCCTCGACGCCGTCCGGGGTCAACCGCAGGGCGTGCGTGGCCAGGTCGACGGCAAGCCTGGTCGCACCGCGCGCGGCCGCGCGGTCGACGGCGGCGTCGAGGCGCTCGGCCAGGTCCGCGTCCGGCTCCGTGGCGGCGAGCGCCAGGTGGAGGGTGCGCCGTTGCTCATCGGCGACCACGTCCGCGAGGTCGCGGTGCAGCAGGCGGACCTCGGTGCTCGACGCGGAGCGCCGGGCGGCCTCCGCCAGGAGGGGGTGGGCCGGTCGGAGGCGCTCGCCGTCCGCCCGGACGACGCCGGCGGCGACCGCGCACTCGACGGCGTCCGGACCGGCGAGCGCGCGGGCGTGGGCCACGCGCAGGTCAGCGTCGAGGGCGAGCGCGAGGAGGACCCGGGCGGGGACGGGGTCGAGGTCGGCCACCCGGAGGCCGAGGGCGTCCTCGACGGCGTCGGGCACCGGCAGGTCCTCGCCGATCTGGTCGAGGTCGACGGTCGTCATCATCCGACCGACCTCGAGCACGAAGAGCGGGTTGCCCGTGGTGGTGTCGTAGACCCGGCGCAGCAGGTGGTGGGGCAGCCGGAGGTCCAGCCGCCGCGCGAGGATCTGCCGCGTGCCGCCCAGGCTGGTCGTGCCCACCACCAGGTGCTCGAGCCGGTCCTCGGCGAACGCCCGCTCGAGCGGCGTACGCGGTCCCGGGCGCCGGGAGAGCAGCACCGTGACGTCCTCCGTCAGCCGCCGGGAGGCGTAGGCGAGGGCGGCCTGCGACGAGGGGTCGAGCCACTGCAGGTCGTCGACCGCCACGACCAGGGGCTGCTGCACGGCGAGCGCGCGCAGGGCGGAGAGGAGGGCCAGCGCCACCACCTGGTCGGTGGGCGGCTGGTCGCCGGGCTCCGCCCGGTAGAGCGCCACCTCGAGCGCCTGGAGCTGGGGCGAGGGGATGCCGGCCAGCTCCTCGGCGCCGACCTCGTCGAGGAGGTCGATGACACCGGCGAGCGGCAGGCCGGTCTCCGACTCGCTGGCCCGCGCGCACAGCACCCGCATGCCACGCTCGCGGGCGCACGCCAGTCCGTGCTCCCACAGGCTGGTCTTGCCCACCCCCGGCTCGCCCTCGAGCACGAGGGCACGCGTGGTGGCCGGCTCGCGGTCCAGGACGGCGGCCAGCGCGCCGAGCTCCGCCTCACGCCCGACGAGACCGCCGGGGACGCTCTCGTCCGGTGCGGCGCGAGGTCGGGGCGCGCGGGGCGCAGGCTGGCCCATCCACCGATGATGGCAGCCGGGGAGCCCGAGCGGCACTGCAATTGCGCCGGACCTGGCGAGAGGTCACGGCGGGTGCGTTCAGGGACCGAGGTGCACCGTGGGGATGGCGGCCTCGCCGGCCGACATCATCGTGACCTCCCGCGGCAGCTCCGCGAGCGAGCTGCGGTGGCGCGCGCGGGCCTCCTCGAGCGTCGTCCGCCCGACGACCTCGCCGCGCTCGACGAGAGGGACGAGCAGCGGGCGGTCGTCGCCGTCGTCCTCGGGCGGCGAGCCGATGCCGACCACCTCGGCCTCGGCGACGCCCGCGGCGCTGCGGCGGCGCAGGGCGTACTTGCGGCCGCCGATCGACTGCTTGTCGGTCGACTTCTTCGCCACCGAGACCAGCTCGCCGTCGTCGCCCTCGCGGGCGACGAGCTTGTAGACGAAGCCGCAGGTGGGGTGCCCGGAGCCCGTCACCAGCTGGGTGCCCACGCCGTAGGCGTCGACGGGCGCCGACGCGAGGCTGGCGATCGCGTGCTCGTCGAGGTCGCTGGTCACCACGATGCGGGTGCCGGTCGCGCCGAGGCCGTCGAGCTGCGCACGGACCTCGCGGGCCAACTCGCCCAGGTCGCCGGAGTCGAGCCGGACCGCGCCGAGGCCGGTGCCGGCCACCTCGACCGCCAGCCGTACGGCCTCGGTGACGTCGTAGGTGTCGACGAGCAGCGTGGTGCCGACGCCGAGGCTCTGCACCTGCGCGCGGAAGGCGTCGGCCTCGGCGTCGTGGAGCAGCGTGAACGAGTGCGCCGCCGTGCCGGTCGACGGCACGCCGTGGCGCGCCCGCGCGGCGAGGTTGCTGGTGGCCTCGAACCCCGCGACGTACGCCGCCCGCGCCGCCGCGACCGCCGCCTCCTCGTGGGTGCGCCGCGAGCCCATCTCGATGCACGGGCGCTCGCCTGCGGCGACGACCATCCGCGAGGCGGCGGAGGCGATGGCCGAGTCGTGGTTGTAGATGGACAGCAGCACCGTCTCGAGCAGCACCGCCTCGGCGAAGGTGCCCTCGACCACGAGCAGGGGGGAGTAGGGGAAGTAGGCCTCGCCCTCGGCGTAGCCCCAGACGTCGCCCGAGAAGCGGTAGGAGGCCAGCCACTCGAGCATGCCGGGGTCGACGACGCCGTCCAGCGCGGCCACCGTGGCGGGGTCGAACCGGAACGCCTCGAGGGCGTCCAGCGCCCGCCCGACGCCGGCCACGACGCCGTAGCGGCGGCCCTGCGGCAGCCGCCGCGGGAACAGCTCGAACACCGCCCTCCGGTCGGCCGTGCCGGCCTGGCGAGCGGCCTGGACCATGGTCAGCTCGTAGTGGTCGGTCAGCAGCGCCGCTGACGTACGGGGGGAGCTCGTCACGACGCACACTGTGCCACCATGGGCCACGTGTCAGCCGCCAGTCCCGTAGAGGTCGAGCCGACCCTGACCCCCGACGAGATCACCTTCCTGGCCAAGCCGTGGGTGACCCTCGTCTGGGACGACCCGGTCAACCTCATGTCCTACGTCTCCTACGTCTTCCAGAAGTACTTCGGCTACGACAAGGCCAAGGCCGAGAAGCTCATGCTGGAGGTGCACAACGACGGCAGGTCGGTCGTGTCGACCGGCACCCGCGAGGAGATGGAGCGCGACGTGCAGGCCATGCACGAGTACGGCCTGTGGGCCACGATGGAGAAGGCCTCGTGAGCGGCTTCGAGCGGCACCGCCGCTCGGACCGGGTCATCGCCACCTTCACCGGCTTCGAGGCCGACCTGCTGCGCTCGCTGGCCTCGCAGATGGTGGAGCTGCTCCGCAACGAGCGGGCCGAGCCGGCAGGGCCGAGCGCGGACGCCTTCGACGCCCTGATGGTCGAGTTCTCCGGCGCCACGACGATCCCGGAGGACCCGGTCCTGGCGCGCCTGTTCCCCACCGCCTACCCCGAGGACGAGGAGGCGGCCGCGGACTTCCGCCGCTTCACCGAGGGCGGCCTCCGCGACGGCAAGGCGGCCGCGTCCGGGCTGGTCATCGACACGCTCGAGGACGCCGGGCTGCCGCCCGAGCTCGACGAGGACGGGCTCGTCATCGACGTGGAGCTCACCCCCGACGAGGCCGAGACGTGGATGCGGGCCTTCACCGACATCCGGCTCGCCCTCGCCACCCGGCTCGGCGTGGAGGCCGGCGACGAGCACTACTGGCACACGCTGCCCGACGACGACCCGCGCGCCCAGGCGCACGACATCTACGAGTGGGTGGGCTACCTCCAGGAGACCGTGGTCGAGGCCCTCATGGGCGAGCGGTGAGCGCCGGGTGAGCGCCGGGTGAGTCCCGTCCCCGACTTCGTCCTCGCGATCCGCGAGAAGATCGGCCACGACCCGCTGTGGCTGCCCGGCGTCACCGCTGTCGTCCGGCGCGGCGACGAGCTGCTGCTGGTCAAGCGCTCCGACAACGGCGCCTGGGGGCCCGTGACCGGGATCCCGGACCCGGGGGAGGAACCCGCCGTCGCCGCCGCCCGCGAGGCGATGGAGGAGGCCGGCGTCACGATCCGGGTCGACCGGCTGGCCTCGACCGCCGTCCACGGCGAGATCCTGCACGTCAACGGTGACCGGGCGACCTACCTCGACCTCACCTTCGCCTGCACCTGGCTCGACGGCGAGGCCCACGTCGCCGACGACGAGTCGACCGACGTGCGGTGGTGGCCCATCGGCAGCCTGCCGCCGATGCCGGAGGTGATGCTCGCCCGGATCGACGCGGCGCTGAGCGGGGAGCGGGAGGCCCGGTTCGTCGCGCCCGCCGGTCAGGACGAGGTCGAGCCGCCACCGGTCCTCGCACCCGACGAGCCCGTGCTCGGCGTCGACGCCTGCCCCGGCGGCTGGGTGGGGGTCGTGCTCGACGTCGACCGCCGGGCGTCGGTCTTCGTCGGACGCACGATCGCCGAGCTCGTCGCCCTCGTGCGCGAGCTGCACGCGGTGTCCGTGGTCGCCATCGACATCCCGATCGGCCTGCCGGACACCGGCGGCCGGCAGGCCGACGCCGAGGCGCGCCGGGTGCTGGTCGGCAAGTCCTCGTCACTCTTCTCCACCCCGGTGCGGGCGGCGCTCGAGGCCGCGACCTACGAGGAGGGCCGCGCGGCCAACCTCGCGGCGACCGACGGACGCACCAGCGTCAGCGCGCAGGCGTACGCCCTGCGCGAGAAGGTCCTGCAGGTGGACGCGTGGGTGCGCTCGCGGCCCGGCGTGGAGGTCGTGGAGGTGCACCCAGAGGTGAGCTTCGCGCGGATGGCCGGGGCACCGGTGCTGGCCCGCAAGAAGGACGCGGACGGCGTACGAGCCCGCCGCGAGGCGCTGGCCGCGCACGGCATCGTCGCGCCGCCGTGGTTCCGCGGCGCGGGCTTCGGGGAGGACGACCTCCTCGACGCCTGCGCGGCGGCGTGGTCGGCCGTCCGGCACTCGCTCGGCGTCTCGGAGTCGTTCCCGGCGACGCCCGAGGTCTTCTCCGACGGGATCCCGGCCGCGATCCGCGCCTGACCGGCTGACCGGTCGGGCTCAGCCGGAGTGGGTCAGCACGCCGTAGCGCTCGCGTGAGGCCAGCGCCCAGCGCGAGACCGGCACCGAGACCAGCGCGATGGCGAGCATCAGGGCGGCCAGGACCAGCCAGCCCGTCTCGCCCATCTCGACGCACAGCAGCGTGACGACCGGCGGCCCGACCACGGCGATGACGCTGAAGCCGAGGCCGGCGAAGCCCTGGTACTGGCCCTGGCGCTCGTGCGGCGCGAGCCCCATCTGCAGGCCCCACTGTCCGCCGGAGCCGATCATCTCGCCGACGACGTGGACCAGCGAGCCGATGACGAGCACGACGACGGCGAAGGTGGCGTCGCCGCGGTCGGCCAGCGCCACGATCGCGAAGCCCGCGGCGATCCACACCGCGCCCCGCACCAGCGCGCGGGCGCCCGCCTCGACGGAGTCGGCGCGGCGGGAGAGGCGCACCTGGAAGAGCGCGACGCACGCGGTGTTCACCACGAGGAGGACGGCCACCATGACGGGCGGGGCCGACGTCCGCTCGGAGATGTAGAGCGCCAGCCCGAGCTCCATGACGAAGAAGTGCAGCGAGAACAGCCCGGTCACGGCCACCACGACGACGTACGGCCAGTCGCGCAGCACGGCGAGCCGCGGCTCGCCCTCGACCCGCACGTAGGCCGGCAGGTCGGGCAGGCGCGTGGAGTTCCACGCCGCGAAGCCGGTGAAGAGCGCGTTGAGCACGAAGACGGAGACGTAGGCCCACGACTCGTCGATCACCAGCGCGGCACCGCCGAACACCGAGCCCAGGCCGATCGCGGTGTTGGTCACCGCGCGGAGGTAGGCCTTGAACAGCACGCCCCGCCCACCCGTGGCGAGCTGGGCGATGACTCCCTGCTGCACCGATCCCGCCGAGCGCTCGAACAGCGCCAGCAGGCCCAGCAGCAGGGCGAGCTGCCACGGCGTCCGCGCCAGCACGGGCAGAGCACTGGTGAGGGCGGCTCCGGTCATGCAGATGGTCAGCACCCGGCGCGGACCGCGGCTGTCGCCGAGGTGGCCGGCGGGGACCTGCACCACGATCCCGACGATCGCCGCCACCGACAGCGCGAGGGCGACCTCCGCGGCCGAGAAGCCGACCTGGCGGGTGAAGTAGAGGGCGCTGGTCGTCATCACGGCGCCGGCGCCGAAGCGGTTGGCGAAGGAGCCGAGCGCCAGGACCCGCAGGTCGCGCTCGAGGGGTATGCCGCGGCGGGTCAGTGGCGGCGGCACCTCACGCAGCGACATCGGATCCTTCCCCCGTGCACGAGCTCTCTCGACGTCAAGGCTATGTGCTGAGACGTGGAGCGTCGGCATCGGTGGGCGACCTACCCTTGGCCCGTGCTGACCATCGCCCAGGAGACGTACGACGCCATCGTGGCGCACGCCAAGCGCGACCACCCCGACGAGGCGTGCGGCGTCGTCGCGGGTCCCGAGGGCAGCGACCGGGCGGAGCGGTTCATCCCGATGGTCAACGCCGCCGGCAGCCCGACGTTCTACGAGTTCGACTCCGGCGAGCTGCTCGCGCTCTACAAGGAGATGGACGCGCGCGACGAGGAGCCGGTCGTCGTCTACCACTCCCACACCGCCACCGAGGCCTACCCGAGCCGCACCGACATCGGCCTCGCCGGCGAGCCGAACGCCCACTACGTGCTCGTCAGCACACGCGAGCACGGGAATAGTGACGGCCCGGTGGAGTTCAGGTCCTACAGAATCGTCGACGGTGTCGTGACCGAAGAGGACGTCACGATCACCCCGACACCCGAGCACCAGGAAGCGAGCACAGCCTGATGGCCATCGAGGTCCGGATCCCCACCATCCTGCGCACCTACACCGACGGCGCCAAGGCCGTCGAGGGCGCCGGCGCCAGCCTGGCCGAGCTCATCGACGACCTCGAGGGCAACCACCCGGGCATCAAGGACCGCCTCGTCGAGGACAAGTCCGGCTCCATCGACCTGCGCCGCTTCGTCAACGTCTACATCAACGACGAGGACGTCCGCTTCATCGGCGGCCTCGAGGCCGAGCTCTCCGACGGCGACCAGGTCGTCGTGCTCCCCGCCGTCGCGGGCGGCTGCTGACCCGTCCGGGTCAGCCGAGGATCCCGCGCTCGTAAGCCGTCGCCACCGCGGCGGCGCGGTCGCTGACGCCGAGCTTCTCGTAGACGTGCACGAGGTGCGTCTTGACCGTCGCCTCGCTCACGAAGAGCTCCTCGGCGATCACCCGGTTGGAGCGGCCCCGCGCCACCAGCCCGAGCACCTCGCGCTCACGGGCGCTGAGCGCGCCCGACGTGGCCGGTCGGCGCACGTGGGAGGCGAGCCGCGCCGCGACGGCCGGTGACAGCACCGTCTCGCCGGCGGCCGTCGCCCGGACGGCGTCGAAGAGGGTCCCGGCAGGGGTGTCCTTCAGCAGGTAGCCCGTGGCGCCCGCCTCGATCGCCGCGACGGTGTCGGAGTCGGTGTCGTACGTCGTCAGCACCAGCACCGCGGCACGCGAGCCGCGCTCGCGCAGGGCCCGTACGGCGTCGACGCCGCCGCCCCCGGGCATCCGCAGGTCCATGACGACGACGTCCGGGTCGGTCGCCATGACGACCTCGACGGCCTCCGGCCCGCTGGCGGCCTCGCCGACCACGTCGAAGCCGGTCACGCCGGCCAGCATGCTGCGGACGCCGTCGCGCACTACCGGGTGGTCGTCCACGACGACGATCCGCACGCTCACGCCGCCTCCCGGGCGAGGGCCGGCAGCCGCGCCGAGACGGCCGTGCCGCCACCGGGCCGGGACTCCAGGGTGAGGTCGCCGGCCAGCCGTGCCGCGCGCTGGCGCATGCCGCGCAGGCCGAAGGAGCTGGGGCGGGTCGGCGCGCCGAGGTCGAAGCCGGCCCCGTCGTCGCGCACGTCGAGCACCACCTCGTCGCCGTCGTAGGACAGCGTCACGCCCACCCGCTGCGCGCCGGCGTGCTTGGCGACGTTGGCGAGCGACTCCTGCGCGATGCGCAGCACGGTCGCCTCCACCTCGGGGTGCAGCGGCACCGGCTCTCCGGTGACCACGACGTCGGCGCGCACGGACTGGTCCGCCGACCACGCGGCGACGACACCGTCGAGCGCCTCGGGGAGGGTCGCCCCGTCGAGGTCGGCGGGGGAGAGGTCGAGCATGGAGCGCCGGGCCTCGGCGAGGGCCTCGCGGGCCAGGGCGAGCGCCCGCTCCTGCCGCTCGCCGCCGACGGAGGCCTCGAGCTGGGTGACGATGCCGGCGAGGCTCTGGGCGATCGTGTCGTGGATCTCGCGCGCGAGCCGCGCCCGCTCCTCCTGGACGCCGGTGGCGCGGGCCTGCGCGATCAGCTGCTGCTGCAGCACGTCGTTGGCCACGAGCGCCTGCTCGAGGTCGGCGTTGAGCCGCTCGAGCGCGGCGTTGCGCTCCTCGGTGCGCAGGCCCATCTTCATGAAGCCGCTCGCGAGGCCGCCGTTGACGACGACGAGCACGACGAAGAGCAGGGCCTGGCCGGCGCTCTCCGGGGGCAGCCCACCCGACTGGGCGCCGGCCTGCGTGATCGCCACGACGCCGACCCCGACGTGGACCCAGCGCCTGCTGAGCGCCTCCCAGGCGTCGATGAACCCGAAGAACCCGAAGATCGCGAAGAGCGGGTTGAGCCAGCACAGGACGAACGCGAGCGCCGTACGGCCGGCGTAGTTGAGCGGACCGGGGCTCGGCGTCACGAGCATCCAGACGGCGGTGACGGCCGCGACCGCGAGCGTCGGGGGGACGTCCGCGGCCGCGTCGCCGAGGGCCGGGGACGCGATGGCGGCGACCGCGCTGGCCATGCCCAGGAGGCCGAAGGGCAGCCACCGCAGCCAGCGCTCCTCGCTCATGGCGACATCTTGGCAGCCCGGACTGGCCATCTCACCCATGTCACTCCCACCGGAACCGGCGCACGGCCACGAGCGACAGCACGGCGGTCCAGGCGAGCATCACCGCGAGGTCGGCGAGGTCCGGTGTCCGGCCGACGAGGGAGTCGTTGAGCGCCTCCGCCGCCGCGCCGAGCGGGGTGGCGGTCACGACGTCGTGCAACCACCCGCCCATTCCCTGCACCGGCAGCCAGACGCCGGAGGTGAACATCATCGGGAAGAAGACGATGGTGCCGACGGTCTGCACCACGCGCGTGTTGGCCGACACGGCCGTGACGACCGCGCCGATCGAGAACGCGGCGGCGGTGGCCAGCACGAGGCTCACGGCGTACCCGAGGACGTCGCGGGGCAGGGGCACGTCGTAGACGAGGCGCGCACCGGCGAGCGCCAGCACGATCGAGACCAGCACCGCTCCGGCGTGCAGCCCGACCTGGGCGCCGAGCAGGGACGCCGGGTGCATCGGCGTGGTGCGCATCCGCCGCAGCACGCCGCTCTCGCGGTAGCCCGCGATCACGGGCGGCATCGCCATGATCGAGGCCATGATCATCGCCAGGATCACGCAGACCGAGGCGTAGAGGTCGATGACGCGCTGCCCGCCGAGGTCCGCCTCGGGGGTGCGGTAGTCCGGCACCAGCCCGATGATGAGCAGCAGGATCGTCGGGAAGAGCAGGATCCAGAACAGCGAGCCGAGCTCGCGGCCGAACAGCCGCGCCTCGGTGCGGACGACGGCTGCCGTGGGGGACGTACGCGCGGCGGGCGCCGTCGCGGGTGACGGGGCCGGTGTGGAGGTGCTCATGCGGGTGTCTCCTCGCGGGTGTCGGTGAGCTGGAGGTAGGCGGTGTCGAGGGTCCCGTCGACGACGCGCAGGCCGTGCGGCGTCACCTGCTGCCGGCCCAGGCGCTCGAGCACCTCGAGCGCGGCGCCGTCGCGTCCCTCCACGACGATGCGGTCGGACTCGGCGCGGACCGCGGAGACCGACGTGAGGTCGCGCAGGGACTCGAGGTCGACCGGCTCGTCGGTGGTGAACGAGGTGACGGTGGCGGCGGTCGCTCCCGCGATCAGGGCGTCGGGGGTGTCGAGGGCCCTGATCCGGCCGCCGTCGATGATGGCGATGCGGTCGCAGAGCTGCTGGGCCTCCTCCATCGAGTGCGTGACGAGCAGGATGGTGACGCCGTCGGCGCGGAGGTCGCGCACGATCTGCCACACGTCGCGCCGGGCCCGCGGGTCCAGGCCGGTGCTGAGCTCGTCGAGGATCACCACGCGTGGACGCCCGACGAGGGCCAGCGCGATGGAGAGGCGCTGCTGCTGCCCGCCGCTCAGGTCGCGGAACCTCGTGCGGAGCTGCTCCTCGAGCCCGAGCCTGCCGATCAGGTCGCGCCACGGGAGCGGGTCGTCGTACAACGCGGACCAGAGGCGCAGCGCCTCGTCCACGGTGATCTTGGGCTGCAGCCGGCAATCCTGGAGCTGCACGCCGAGGAGACGGGTGAGCTCGTCGCGGTCGGTGAGCGGGTCGAGACCGCCGACCCGCACGGTGCCGGAGTCGGGGACGCGCAGGCCCGCGAGGCACTCGACGGTCGTGGTCTTGCCGGCTCCGTTGGGACCGAGGACGCCCAGCACCTCGCCCTCGGCGACCTCGAGGGAGACGTCGTCGACGGCGACCGTGTCGCCGTAGGTCTTGCGCAGGTGGGAGATCGAGATCATGGCTCCAGCCTCGCGGGCCGCGACGTCTCGCACATCGGGCAACCAGCGCTCGCGGCCATCCACCGATCGGTGGATGTCATGCTTGGCGGCATGCGCTTCGACAGCCTGCTCGAGTCGGTCGGCGGCACCCCCCTCGTGGGGCTGCCGCGGCTCTCACCCAGCCCCGATGTCCGGCTCTGGGCCAAGCTGGAGGACCGCAACCCCACCGGCTCCATCAAGGACCGCCCGGCCCTGAAGATGATCGAGCAGGCGGAGAAGGACGGCACGCTCCGGCCCGGCTGCACCATCCTCGAGCCGACGAGCGGCAACACCGGGATCTCGCTCGCCATGGCGGCCAAGCTCAAGGGCTACCGCATCGTCTGCGTGATGCCCGAGAACACGTCCGAGGAGCGGCGTCAGCTGCTGCGCATGTGGGGCGCCGAGATCGTGTCGTCGCCCGCCGCCGGCGGCTCCAACGAGGCCGTGCGCGTCGCCAAGCAGGTCGCGAGCGAGCACCCCGACTGGGTGATGCTCTACCAGTACGGCAACGAGGCCAACGCGCTCGCGCACGAGGAGGGCACCGGCCCCGAGCTGCTCGCCGACCTCCCCGGGATCACGCACTTCGTGGCCGGCCTCGGCACCACCGGCACCCTCATGGGCGTCTCGCGCTACTTCCGGCGCGCCAAGCTCGACGTACGCATCGTGGCCGCGGAGCCGCGCTACGGCGAGCTCGTCTACGGCCTGCGCAACCTCGACGAGGGCTTCGTCCCCGAGCTCTACGACGCCTCGCTCATCGACTCCCGCTTCTCGGTCGGACCGCGCGACGCCGTGCGCCGGGTGCGCGAGCTCCTCGAGCTCGAGGGCATCTTCGCCGGCATCTCCACCGGCGCGATCCTCCACGCCGCGCTCGGCCAGGCGGCGAAGGCGATCAAGGCCGGCGAGCGCGCCGACATCGCCTTCGTGGTCTGCGACGGCGGCTGGAAGTACCTCTCCACCGGGGCCTACGAGGGCACCGTCGACGAGGCCGAGGACCGGCTCGACGGCCAGCTCTGGGCGTGAGGTCGGGGGTTGGGTCGGTGGTCGGGTAGTCGAGGTCTGTCGGTGCTTGAAACCTCTTCCTTGCCGGTCGAGTGGCAGTAGGTCTTCGGTGGTCGAGTAGCTGAGGAACGAGGCGTATCGAGACCCCCGCTCCCTCGGTGGTCGAGTAGCCGGGGTTGTTCGGTGGTCGAGTAGCCGAGCGAGGGACGAGCGAGGCGTATCGAGACCCCTCCAAAGAGTTGTGCGGAGCACCGTCCGTTGTCGGTGGTCCGCCGTAGAATCGAACACATGATCGAGACGCTGGCAGCGGCACCCGGAGCAGAGGTCGAGGACCTTTCCGCCTCGGCGCTGCTTGCACTCGCCCGCAACCGGAAGGCCGCTGAGGACCGCGCGGCAGCGGACCTATTGGAGGTGGCCGCCCGGTGGGCCGACCTGCATCCGCCGGAGTCGATCCACACCGCTGCGGTGTTCAGCGACGGCGGCCGTTACGGCCTCGAGCACGAGGAGCCCATCGCCGGTGAGGGTTGTCCGGCGGTGGCGGAGTTCTGCGTCGCCGAGCTCGGCACCGTGATTGGCATCTCGTCGACGTCGGCGAAGCGGCTCATCGGCCATGCGCTCGAGCTGCGGCACCGGCTCCCGCGGCTGTGGGCGCAGGTCCAGGCCGGGCAGGTGCCGGCTTGGCGCGCCCGGACCGTCGCGGAAGCCACCATCCACGCCACCCCGTCCCTCACGGTCGAGGCAGCGCGGTGGGTCGACACCCAGGTCGCCGCCGTCGCCGGACGCATCCGACCCGCGCAGCTCGACCGGCTGGTCGCGGAGACGATCAAGCGCCACCACCTCGACGCCCACGACCCCACGAGTGATCCGGAGGACGGCTGGCAGCACGTCGACCCGCGCCACGCGACCCTCCACTCCGAGGACGTGCACTACGCCGGCACCATGCGGTTCGAGGCCGAGCTCGACATCGCCGACGCCCTCGACCTCGACCGAGCCCTCGCCCACGGAGCCGAGACGCTCGCGGCGTTGGGATGGGTCGCACCGTTGGATTCCCGTCGCTCGCAAACGCTGGGCGACCTGGCCCGCACCCAGACCGCGCTCGACCTCCACGCCCAAGGCTCGAGCGCCGCCAGGAGCGAGGACGGTCTACCGGTTGCTCGTGAGGTGGTGCTGCACGCCCACTTCCCGGCCAGCCTCGCCAGCCTCGACGGGCCGGACACCGTGTTCGGTCCCACCGGCCGCCTCGAGGAGGGCCAGCGACTGGTCCTGCTCGAGCAGGTCAAGGACTGGTGCGCAGACTCCCGCACCAAGATCACCGTCAAGCCGGTCATCGACCTCACCACCGAGCTCACCGCACCCGGCTACGACATCCCCGACCGGATCCGCGAACAGGTCATCCTCCGCGACCGCACCTGCGTGTTCCCGTGGTGCACCCGACCCGCCCGGGGCTGCGACCTCGACCACGTCGTCCCCTACGACCACGACGCCAACCCCCAGGGCCGTCCCCAGCCGGGGGCGACCGTGTCCTCGAACCTCGCACCCGAGTGCCGCCGGCACCACCGCCTCAAGACCCACACCGGCTGGCGCAACGAGGTGACCGCGCCGGGGGTCTACGAGTGGACCAGCCCCCACGGCCACCGTTACCGACGCGACCGCACCGGCACCACCCGGATCAGTGGCGCCGATGCTGGGGCCGACCCGCCCGACCGACCATGACCCCGCCCCACACCCCGCCGACCTGACCACGGCGGGGCCACAGGCATGTCTGCCGCTGCTGAGCGCGCTCCAGGCCCCAGGTCGCTGGCAGGACCGCCATCCGCGGACGTCCCACTACCCGCCCCGGGCAATCAGGCCGATAACCACAGCCAGTGCGCCGGCGCAAGGTCGACCGGAGCGAAACTCGTCCGGCACAATCGTCGCGCCGTCAGCACATCCCGACCCGGCATCAAGCAGCCCAGACACCCACACCGCCCTCACCACCCCGCGGGCGGCTGCAGCTCGTCGAGCGGTGCGTGGGGTGACCAGAAGCCGAGGTCGTCCGGGATCTCCAGGCGGGCGGAGTTCTCCGCATCGCTGAGCTCCAGGCTCACCCGCTCCGTGCTCGTAGGGACGAACATCGTGGCGTTGTCCGGGCCCGGCACGGGTCCGGCGTGCTCCCGCTCGCTGAGGATCGTCACCTCGACCCGCACTCCGTCGCCCACGAGCCAGTGTCGTGTGCCGAGAGCGGCCGACCTCGACCCGGGGAAGTCGAAGCCCTCGATCTCCCGCTGCCGCGGCTCCCCGACTCGATCGAAGCCGGCCTCCTCCAGGGCCCGCAGCACGTCGGCGCCGCCGCCCTCGTCGACCAGGTAGTCCACGGACATCCGGGGGCACCCGAGCACGCTCGTGAAGCCGGGCGCGCACCATGCCGGGCCCAGCTCGAAGATGGTCGGATCGCCGATGCCGCCGCCGTAGTCGACCCGGTCGAAGGCCGCCCGCACCTCGGCGCGGGTCGCGACCATCGGCCAGAACGCGACGCTCAGCGCCACCGTCGCCCAGGCGAACGCGACGACTCCCGCCAGCACGCGCATCCGCCTGTGCGGCCACCACAGGCCCGTGGCGATGCACCCGCTGAGGCCCGCGACCAGGACCACGCAGAGCGGCAGCCACGTCCACGACCCCGCCACCTCCCCCTCGAGGAGGAGGAGGACCGTGACGGGCACGACGACCAGCGCGCCCACGGCGGAGGCCACGATCCGGGCCGACATGGCCACCACCTTCATGCGACCCCCTCGCCACGGTGCGGCCGCCAGTCTGGGGCACCACCGCGACCCGCCGCAGGCCAACGACGCACACCGGCGGCATGCCTCACCGCCGTCCCGGGTGCCTGGGTCCGCGGTCCCTGCGCTGACGCGGGCACCGGGACCTCGACGACGCGACGGTCCGTCGGCGACCGGAAGAGGAGTCGGCGTCCCGGACGTACGCGGGGGAGTCCCACCGGAGCGAGACCCCGGGCTCGGGTGCCCGGAGCCGCCCCGGCGCGACGGTCGATCCATGAGGCGGGAGGGTCCCGCCGATCGGGATCGGGTGATCGAGATGCACACCATTCTCCTGACGGGAACGATGCTCCTCAGCCTCGCGACGGTGGTCGTGACCCCCGCGCTCAGCGAGGTCATCGGGCGCGCGCCCGCCGCGTCGTCACAGCCCGCCGCCGCGATGGGCGGCGCGGTCGGCAGCCAGGTGGCGGCGCAGGCCGCGCCCCCGATGGCCTCCGTCATCTTCAACGACCCGACCGGCGACGAGGAGGCGCAGAACCGCATCGCCGACCACATCCGGCGGGCGGTCGACGCCACACCGCGCCACGGCGCGATCCGGATGGCGGCCTACAGCTTCGACCGGCCCGACATCGCCCACGCCCTCGCGCGGGCGTGCACCCGGCGTCAGGTGAGCGTGCAGGTGGTCCTCAACGACAACGCCGTCTCCCCGTCGTCACGTCGCCTGCGGCGACTCCTGGGCGCGGACGCCGACTCCAGCCGCGGTGCCTGCCGCACGCGCAGCGGGGACCATGAGCCGGTCCCGAGCTTCGTCAAGGTCTGCCACGCCAGCTGCCGGCTCGGCGACCGCGGCAACCAGCACATGAAGATGTACCTCTTCTCCGCCAGCGGCGACGACGAGCACGTGGTGATGCTCGGGTCGGCCAACCTCACCGGCTACTCCGCCGGGGTCCACTGGAACGACCTGGTCACCTTCACCGGCAGCCAGCAGCTGTACGACGACTACGCCCGCGTCTTCGACGAGCTGGCGGCCGACCGCACGGTCGCGACGCCGGGGGTGCAGGTGGCGCACGGGGACGTCACGACGAGCATCGCCCCGGGGCCGTCGACGACGCCGGACAGCGACGTCGTCGCCGCCCGCCTGGCCCGGGTCGGCTGCCACGCCCTTCCGGGGACTGGGCACGCCGGTCGGACAGTGGTCCGGATCGGGATGTACGGGTGGCAGGGGCACCGCGGCCTCGACCTCGCCCGGCGCGTGGCCCGGCTGAGCCAGCAAGGGTGCCGGGTCCAGGCCCTGGTGAGCGCCGCCTGCCCCGAGGTCGTGGAGACGCTGCTCCGGGCCGGTGTCCGCGTCCGCAGCGCCTCCCTCGACGTCGACGGCGACGTCGCGACCGGCTTCGAGGACTCCGGCTGGGAGCACTTCGTCCACGAGAAGTGGATGTCGGTCGACGGCACGTGGGACGGCTCGGCGACGCGAGCCGTCTGGACGGGCTCGGAGAACTGGTCCGACGTGTCCCTCCTCAACGACGAGGTGGTGGTGATGATCCCGCGGGCTCGGGTGCACGACGCCTACGTCGCCCACTTCGACGACATCTGGAGCCGGCACTCGAAGAAGACCTAGGCTCCCGTCATGTCCCGGGTCGTCCGCCTGCTCGCCGTCCTCGCCGTGCTGGCACCCGCGCTGCTCGCGGCACCCGCCGGGGCCGGCGAGGCGGACGCGCGCGAGCACCGGCGTACGAGCGCCCCGCAGGACAGGACCGGACCCGCAGCCCGCGCAGCGGAGCCCGTACGCCGCCGGGTGACGTACTCCGTCACCACGCGGGGGCGGGTCACCAGCTCGATGAAGGTCTTCCGGCGCCAGGCGCAGGAGACCTTCGACGACCGGCGCGGCTGGCGGGCGGCGGGCGTCCGGTTCCACCGGGTGCGCCGCGGCGGCGACTTCACGCTCGTGCTCGCCGCCGCCCGGGCGGTGCCGTCCTTCTCGTCCGCCTGCTCCGCCCAGTGGTCGTGCCGCGTCGGGCGGCACGTGATCGTCAACCAGCTGCGGTGGCGGACCGCGTCACCCGCGTGGAACGCGGCGGGGCGCTCGCGGCGCGACTACCGCCACATGGTCCTCAACCACGAGACCGGGCACTGGCTCGGCCGCGGCCACGCGTCGTGCCCCGCCCGCGGGCGCCGGGCGCCGGTGATGATGCAGCAGTCGCTGGGCACCGGCGGTTGCCGGCTCAACCCCTGGCCGCTCCCGAGGGAGGCCCGGGCGGTCCGGTGAGCCGCCGGTGAGCCCTCAGCGCTTGGAGGGCGCGATGGCGACGACCCCGGCCGACGGGGAGCCGACCACCACGCCGTCGGTGGCGCCGGTGATCTCCACGTGGATGAGCTCGCGCCCCTCGGTGACGTCGTCGTCCAGGACCTGCACGGGGATGTAGCGCTGCACCTGCCCGGGCGCGAAGGTGATCCTGCCGTCGGCGTCGACGAAGTCGACCCCGGCCTCGGCCCGCAGCGCGGTCAGCGCCCACGACACCTCGACCGCGGCGCTCGGGGCGCTCTGCAGCTCGACCGGCACCCACACGGTGCGCGCCCGCTCCTGGGTCGCCAGCCGGGCGTCGCCGAGGCGCACCTCGTTGCGGCTGAGCCACCGCACCCGCTTGGTCAGCCACTCGCCGAGGAAGGCGACCTCGCCGCGGCGCGTCGGGGCGTGCCGGGTCCACTCGAGGTCGGCGCCGTCGGCGTGCCACCGCTCCCAGTCGACGTCGGCGACCTCACCCAAGGACTCGCCGGCCGCCGGCAGCTGCGCGACGACCTGCTCCACGGCGGGGCGCAGCCTCGCCCAGCGGCTCTTGACCCGACGCGAGAACGACGGGTCCTGCAGCATGCGCGCGACCCAGTGCTGCCCGGTGCGGGTGTACCACGCCTCGGGCGAGCTGCTCGCCTTCCACTTCGTGCCAGCGCTGAGGTCGAAGTCCCAGACGGGCCCGAAGACGAAGCGCCTGCCGGGCACCCAGCTCATGTGCACGCTCGACTGGAAGTTGGAGTCCTGGTTGGCGAACAGCTCCTCGACGAGGTACCAGTCGATGAGCTTCTTGACGTTGACGTGGGCGGCGTAGCCGCGCTCGGGGTCGGCGAAGGACGGGCCGTAGAGGATCTTCTCGAACCGCGTCACCCCGCGCCGTACGGTGCGGCGCTGCTGCTTGGTGACCTCGTCGGGGTCCTTGAACGCGATGGACGACCCGCGCCGGGTCCGGAAGCCCGGCTCGCCGTCGCGCAGGTAGCGCTTGTTGAACTCCAGCAGGAAGCCGTCGTCGGGCAGGTCGACGCGCCCGCTGCCCTCCTCCACCTGCTCGGTCAGCATGTAGAGGCCCTGCGACTGGCCGTTGAGCACGACGTCGACGAAGCGGAACCGCGGGGTCCACGCCAGCCGGGTCTGGGCGGCGACGGCGAACGCCGCGGCGGTGCGCAGGGCGCTGCGGTCCCCGTAGCCGGCGAGCAGGACCCACTCGTCGAAGGCCTCCGTGCCGACCAGCGCGGCGTCGTCCTCCAGCTTGAGCTTGTAGGGCTTCTTGGCCCAGCTCCACGTCGAGTTCCCGCGTCCGCGGACCTCGGTGGGGTGGGTGACGCCGTCGAGCGCCACCGTGCCCGCGACGTAGTCCTCGCGGTCGATGGGCTGGCCCTGGGTGTCGATCACCAGCTGCGCGGGTGGCGCCGGCGGCCAGCCCACCTCGGCGGCCGCAGCGGGGTCGGGGAGCGCGGGCTCGGCGGCGCGCGCCGACGCGGATCCGGTCGCCGCGGTCGTCAGCGCCAGGGACGACGCGAGGGCCAGCGCAACAGCCGCGGACAAGTGCCTCAGCAGGGACATCGGGTGCCTCCTCGGTCCGCCGGGCCGTCCGGGCGGTGGTGGGTCATTCGGTCGGTGAGACGTCGAGATCGAGCGCGGAGTTGTGCTCGCTGCCGGGGACGGCGCCGAGGTCCAGCAGGTCGAGCGCGAGGTTGGCCAGGGCGCCGTTGCGCACCGGCTGGCGCTCGTCGGCGTACGTCGTGCGGCCGGCGCCGGGGTCGAGGTAGTCGGGGTTCAGCTCGTAGAGGTCCGTGCCGGCGGCCACACCCGGGCCGCTCACCAGGAACGGGACCCGGTAGTTGTGCAGCTTGCCGGCCTCGGAGTGGCCGTCGCCCAGGCCGCCGTGGTCGCTCGTGACGATGACCACCGTGCCGGCCGCGAGCTCGGGGTCGGAGGTGACGGCCCCGACGATCCCGCCGACGAGGGCGTCGACCCGCCTGACCGCCCGGAGGTAGGGCTTGGACATGAAGCCGGCGTCGTGGCCGACCGAGTCGGGCAGCGACAGGTGGACGAAGCGGAAGTCGCGCTCGGTGGTGCGCAGGTCGCGCTGCACGGACCGGGCCAGCAGGGCGTTGTCGAGCTTGATCCGGGTGGTGTCGATGCTCAGCGGCCAGCTGCGCTTCCAGAGCGAGAACTTGGTCTTGCTCGCGAACAGCGCCGTGGAGCCGCCCGCCGCGTGGACCTCGGTCCACACCGACGCCACGGGGCCCCCGGCGGCCGCCTGCACCGTGGCGGGTCGGCGCCGGTCGTCGTTCCACCGCACGCCGTGCCCGCCCGTCGAGGCCTCGACGCGTCGGCCCGTGACCATGCCGGTGTGGTTGGGCAGGGTGATCGTCAGCTCGCGCTCGGTCCGCGCGTTGAAGGTCGAGGCGCCCGAGTCACGCAGCGCGTGGAGGTGCGGGGTGCCGGCCCGGCCGAGCCTGTCGAGCGCGTCGGGGTTGAGGCCGTCGATCGAGATGGCAAGGACCGACTCGACCGCGTCGTCGGAGGCGGCTGCCGCGCGAGGTGCCTCGTCCTCGGGCAGCTGGGCGGGCGCCGGGGCGGCCGTGATCGTCAGCACTGCGCCGGCGACGAGGGCGACGAGACGGCGTACGTCGGTGGTTCTGCGCATGGCGCCACCCTAGGCGCTGCGACCGGGCGGGCGCGTCCGTCCCCGGGGGTGGCGCGTCTGGGAGACTTCCCGCGATGTCACCGACCAGCCCGTCCTCCAGGTCGCGGGCCGCGTCGGGCCTGGCCGCCGGCTCGGTGCTGTCGGGCGTGCTGGCCTACGTCTTCTTCGCGGCTAGCACCCGCGGGCTGGGCGCGGAGGCCGCCGCCCCCGTCGCGGTGCTGTGGTCGTGGTGGGGCTTCGCGGCCGCCGGGCTGACCTTCCCCGTGCAGCACTGGATCACCCGCACCGCCGCGGTGGCGGGGGAGGGTGCCGTCCGCGCCGCGCGGGGGACGCCGGCCCGACTCGTGGCCGTGGTCGTGGTGGTCACCGGGGCGGGGGCGTGGCTGCTGCGGGAGCCGTTGTTCGGCGGTGACGGGCGCTTCGCCCTGCTCGTCGCGCTCGTGACGGCCGGCGCGGCCGGCATGGGCGTGGTGCGCGGCCTGCTGGCGGCACGGCGCCGCTTCGCCGCGGTCGGCGCCCTGCTCGTGGCCGAGAACCTCGTGCGCTGCGTCGCGGCGCTCGGGCTGGTGGTGCTCGACGTGGACGACCCCGCGGCCTACGGCGCGGCACTGGTGCTGGGCTATGCCGCGTGCGCCGGGTGGGTCTCCGCGTGGCGGGTGCTGCCGGACCAGCACCCGGACGCGGCCGGCGTCGGTGACGCCGGACGCGCGAGCGCCTTCCTCGGCAGCGCGGCGGGCGCCCAGGTGGTGGCGCAGGCCGTGCTGACCGGCGGCCCGGTCCTCCTGGCGGTGCTCGGCGGGTCGCCGACCGACGTCACGGTGCTCTTCGCCGCGCTCGCGCTCTACCGAGCGCCCTACACGGTCCTGGTCGGCCAGGTCGCCCAGGCCACCGGTGCGCTGGCCCGGCTCGTCGACGCCCGGCGCCTCGACCGGCTCCGGCGGGTCGAGGTCGCCCTCCTTGCCGCCACCGTGGTGGGGGTGGTCGTGGGGGCCGCGGTGGGCGCCGGTCCGGGACCCTGGCTGGTCCGCCTCGTCTTCGGGCCGGACGTGCGCGTCGAGCAGAGCGTGTCGGCGGCGCTCGCCGTCGGGTCGGTGCTGGCGCTCGCGACCCTCCTCCAGGGAGTGGTGCTGCTCGCCCACGACCGGCCGGAGCGGACGCTGCTCGCCTGGCTGCTCGCGCTCGTGCCCGCGGCGGCGGTCCTGGTGGCCGCTCCCGGCAGTGCGACCACGACGGTCGTCGCCGCGTTCGTGGCAGCCCAGGCCACCGCGTGGGTGCTGCTGGCCGTGGCCACGCACCGGGCGCGCTCGGCGCTCAGCGACGCCTGACGGCAGCGACCAGGATCGACGATCCGAACGGCAGGTCGCGTCGCGCGAGCAGGCGCACCTCGCGCCGGCACAGTGCCCGCAGCAGCCGGTCCACGGCCGGGCTCGGGCGCGGGAGCCGGCCGGCACCCGGCGCCGGCGGTCGCAGCCGTCGTACGAGCCGCTCCGCGACGAACATCGGGAACACCAGCGCGAAGGCGTGCGTGACGCGCTCCACCTCGAGGCCCTCGCGCTCGAGCGCGGCGACGATGCGGCGTCGGGTGTAGCGGCGGTGGTGCCCGGCCCGGACGTCGTGGTCGCTCCACGCCCACTGGTAGGCCGGCACCGAGACGAGCAGCCGCCCTCCCGGGGAGAGCACGCGGGCGAGCTCGGCGACCGCCTGCGACTCGGGCTCGCAGTGCTCGACGACGTCGAAGGCGGCGACCAGGTCGAACGTCGCGTCCCGGAACGGGAGGGCCAGCGCAGAGGCGCACGCGTCGCGCCCGGCGACCAGGCCGCGGGGGTCGAGGTCGACGGCCACCCGACCCTTCTGCGGGAGCCAGTGCGCGCTGGGCCCGTCGGCGCTGCCGACGTCGAGCACCCGCGCCGGCCGGCCCACCCAGTGGCCGAGCCCGGCGCGGAGGAGGTCGTTGCGCGCGGCGTACCACCAGTAGGTCGGGTCGTCGATCGAGGACGAGCCCGCCTGCTCGACCGGGGCCACGTCGCTCATCGGCCCGACAGCACGTCGACGAGGGCCGTGACCACCTGCTCGCAGTCGTCGGCCTCGAGCTCCTGGTGGAAGGGCAGGCGGAGCAGCCGCGCGCTCACCTCGGTCGAGGTGGGGCACTCACCCGGCGCGGCGGCGAACCGGCGACCACCTTCGGAGTCGTGCAGCGGGACGTAGTGGAACGCCGTCGGCACACCCTTGGCCTTCATCGCCGCGATGACCTCGCCACGCCGCTCCGCCTCGGGCAGCAGCACGTGGAACAGGTGGTAGGCGGGCTCGCGGTCCTCCGGCACGTCGGGCAGGACCAGGCCGAGGTCGGCGGCGTGCTCGGCGAGCCCGGCCTGGTAGCGCTCGAAGACGGCGCGGCGGCGGGCCTGGATCACCTCCCGCTCCTCGAGCTGGGCGAGCAGGATGGCCGCCAACGGGTCCGCGAGGCCGAACGAGGAGCCGGTGTCGCGCCAGGAGTACTTGTCGACCTGGCCCTCCATGAACGCCTGCCGGTCCGTGCCCTTGTCGTAGTGGATCCACGACCGTGCCACGTCGCCGGGGTCGTTGAGGACCAGCGCGCCGCCCTCGCCGCAGCTGATGTTCTTGGTCTCGTGGAAGCTGAGGGTGGAGAACCGGCCGAGCGAGCCCAGCGGCTCCCCGCGCCAGCGCCCGAAGAGGCCGTGCGCGTTGTCCTCGACCAGGGCCACGTCGGGGCGGTCGGCGAGCGCCTCGCGGATCCCGGCGACGTCGCAGGCGATGCCGGCGTAGTGCACGACCACCACGGCGCGCACGGTCGGGCCGTGGACCGGGTCGGCCAGCAGCTCGGCCACGTGCCGCGGGTCGAGCCCGAGGGTGCGCGGCTCGATGTCGCAGAACAGCAGCCGGGCGCCCTGGCGGACGAAGGCGAGCGCGGTGGTGGTGAAGGTGAAGGACGGCACGATGACCGTGTCGCCGGGCTCGAGGTCCATGAGCATCGCCGACAGCTCGAGCGCGGAGGTGCAGGAGGTGGTGAGGAGCACCTCGGCCGACCCGGTCTCGGCCTTCAGCAGCTCACGGACCTGTCGCGAGTAGGTGCCGTTGGCGGACTGCTGCCCGCCCGTCAGCGACTCGCGCACGTAGTCGACCTCGCTGGGCACCCACGTCTGCACGTTGAACTCGATGTCGGCGATCTCGGTGTCCATGGCTCTCTCTCCTCAGGCGGGCGGTCGCGTCGGCGACCGCCAGGGCAGCTCGCGACCGAGCAGGTCGGCCAGCTCGGCGTCGGCCTCGGTGAAGTGGTCCCGCAGGCGCTGGTGCAGGTCGCGGTCGAGCGGCGGGGCGGTGTCGCCGTGGCTGGCGTTCTCCGGCGTCCCCCACGAGTCCGGCACGTGGTCGGGGTCGATCCCGAGCCAGGCGTACGTCTCGCGCAGCGTGGCCGGGCTCGCGACCAGGTCTTCGAGGAGCTGGATGCGCACCCGGTCGCCGTGCTCGGCGAGCCACGGTCGGAGGTGGTCGACGTAGCGGCCGCGCTCGAGGTAGGCGAACGGCGACACCGAGGCGCCGGACCCGTCCCACGGCAGCGGGCCGGCGAGGTTGGCCTCGAGGACCTCGGCGAGCGGGCGGCGCTCCATGCCCTGCTCGGTGCTGAAGGACCAGTGCGACACGGCGCGGCGGACCGGGTCGCGGAGCTGCACCAGGACCAGTGGCTCGCCCAGCAGGCGGCTGGCCGCGGCGGCCGCGTCGGGCAGCTCGAGGTAGCTGGTCGACTTCTCGCCGAGCAGCTGACCGTCCCGGGCGTGCGGGAAGTACGTCGCGCGGTACCACTGCGCGCCACGGGCCACCTGCGCCGGGTCCAGCAGCACCTTGGGCTCGGGTCGCGCCGGCTCGGCCATCGCCACGCCGGGGTGGTCGGCGAGCAGCCTGCGCAGGTACGTCGTCCCGCACCGCTGGGCGCCGGCGACGAGGAGGTGCCGGCTCACCCCGGCTGCTCGGAGGCCGGTCCGCGGACGAGCTCGGCCACGTGCGAGGTGACCGGGTCGCTCACGGCGTTGAGGGTGCGCACGACGTACTCCCCGAGGATCGAGAGCAGCGCGATCGAGAACCCGTTGAAGATGGAGAGCAGCACCATGAGGCTGGTCCAGCCGGGCACCCGGGTGTCGTTGACCACGCGGGAGATCACCAGGTAGGCGCCGAAGAGGAAGCTCAGCCCGGCGAGGACGAAGCCCAGCAGGGCGCCCAGCCGCAGCGGGAACGAGGAGTAGCTGAACAGGATGGTCATCACCAGGCGCACGATGCGGACCAGGTTGTAGTTGCTCGAGCCGACGGGCCGCGGGTCGTGGCGGACGTCGACGTTGGCCCGCTGCGAGGAGTACATCAGCGCCTGGCCGGTGATGTAGGGGTGCGCCGTGCGGGACGTGACGATCCGGGTGACGACGTCGCGCCGCAGGATCCGGAAGTTGGAGACGGTGAGGTTCGAGGGCTGGCCGAACACCCGCCGGTTGATCATCGAGATCATCTTGCTGCCGATGCGGCGGTAGCCCGCAGCCTGCTTGGTCTCGAACCGCCCGAAGACGACGTCGTAGCCCTCCATCGCGCGCTCGATGAGCAGGAGCGCCTGGTCGGGCGGGTTCTGCAGGTCGTCGTCCATGGTGATGACGTAGTCGCCCGTCGCCTCCCGCATGCCGGCGACGTTGGCGTGGTGCTGGCCGTAGTTGGTGAGCAGGTCGATCGCCACCACGCCGGGGGTCGTGCGCGCGAGCTCGGAGACGACCGCCCAGCTGCGGTCCTCGCTGCCGTCGTTGACGAGGATCAGCTCGTGGCGCAGCCCCGCGTCGCGGAACACCGCGAGCGTCCGGTCCACGGTCGTGGCGACGATCTGCTCGCTGTTGAAGACCGGGATCACCACGGAGTAGGTGAAGTCCCGCGCGTCGGCCGGGCCGGTGCCGGCGGACGGCCGGGACGGGGCGTCGGTCATGGGTGGATCGTGTCACAGGCCGTACGGCGCCCGAGGCGGGCCTGCGGCTCAGTCCTCGACCGCGTCCCGGAGCTCGGCCACGGTGTCGGCACCGAGGTCGCGGTCGACGAACCAGTACCACCCGGTGGTCGTGCCGATCTCGACGTAGTCGGCGTCCAGCACGGGCATCAGCCAGTCGTAGCGGGCCCCGCCGCCGACCGCGACGATGTCCGGGCTGCGCTCGGCGATCCAGTCGGCGTAGCCCTCCAGCCCGCCGGGCCAGGTGTCGTCGACGTACGTCTCCAGGCCCAGGCGGAACATCTGGTGCTGGCTGGGGTTGACCCGGTGCGCCAGCACCAGAGGCTGCGGTGCCTCGATCGAGACCATGGTCGCGTCGGGGAGGACGTCGAGGACCGCGTCGACCTCCGCGCGCTGCGCGGTCAGGACCGGCTCGTGGTCCTCGAACACGTAGGCGAGGCCCCCGGCGAGCAGCGCCAGGCAGGCCGCCACGGGCACCGCCGCGCCGACCCGGCCGGGCAGGGCACGTGCCACGAGGGCGAGGGCGCCGGCGAGCCCGAGGGCGGCGAAGGGGACCAGCACGAGCGCGTCGGCCCAGCCGTTGAAGGTGCGGTAGCTCCACACGAGCCCGGCCACCTCGCCGGCGGTGGCGGCCACCAGCGCGACGTCGCCGGTCCGATCCGGCAGCCGTGTGCTGCGCCGGACGAGCCGCCACGCCGACGGCACGGTCACGAGCGGCAGCAGGACCAGTCCGGCGAGGAACGGGTAGGTCGCGAACCCGAAGGCGATCCGGAAGGCCTCCCACGTCTCGTCCCACTCCTCGGTGAGGCCGGGCTGGTAGGTCGCGGTGAGGTGGATGCGGATGAAGCCGTCGAGGGCCTCCGGCAGGGCGCCGGCGAGGGCGAAGCCGGCGACGAACACGAGGGTGGTCAGCGCGCCCGCGACCGCCACCCGGAGCAGGGCGCGGAGCCGGTGGCCCGGCGTCAGCAGGGCGGCGACCGCGACGGCGGCGATGCCCGGCAGGAACGCTGGCTGCCAGGTGAGCGTGGCCAGCGCGACGCAGGTCCCCGCCCAGCCCCAGCGGCCCCGGACCATCGCGACCAGGGCGAGCGTGAGGAACAGCACCATCGTCGTCTTGTCGCGCGGGCCGCCCACGGCGTAGATGACGAAGCCCGGCATGGTGGCCACGAACGTCGCGGCAGCGGCACCGACGGCCCGGGACCGGAGGACGTCCCGACCCAGGACGTAGGTCGCCCAGACCACCAGCACGGAGACGAGGAACATGACCAGGCGGGTGGCCAGCAGGTCGTCCATCCCCACCCGGTCGCCCAGCCAGGCGCCGGCGCCCGGCACGAGGTGGGCGAGGGGGCCCGAGCGGTTCATCACGCCGACGTAGGGCGGCACCCCGTCGGCCACGCGCTGGCCGGCGTAGGCGTAGAGGGCCAGGTCCCGGGTCAGCACGGAGTCGAAGCCCCGCAGCACGAAGAGGGCGCCGGCCAGGATCGCGAGGAGCGGTCCGAGGGGGTCCAGGCGCCGCGTCACGGCCCTCACCCTAGGCAACGACCCGGCGCGGCGGTGTGACCGGGGCGACGCCCCCGACGGCGTGACCCGCGGCGGCCCGACCGCCTAGCCTGCTTCCTGTGCCGACCCCCTCGCCGCGGAAGACCGCCGACGCGCCCATCGGCATCTTCGACTCCGGCTTCGGCGGGCTCACGGTCGCCCGCTCGGTGATCGACCAGCTGCCCCACGAGTCGGTGGTCTACCTCGGTGACACGGCCCGCCAACCCTACGGCCAGAAGCCGATCGGGGAGGTCCGCGAGTATGCCCTCGAGTGCCTCGACCACCTCTACGAGCAGGGCGTCAAGGCGCTGGTCATCGCCTGCAACTCGGCCAGCGCGGCGATGCTGCGCGACGCCCGCGAGCGCTACGACGTCCCCGTGGTCGAGGTGATCCTCCCCGCCGCGCGCCGCGCCGCCGCAGCCACGCGGAACCAGCGGGTCGGGGTCATCTGCACCCGCGCGACCGCGAGCTCGATGGCGTACGACGACGCGTTCGCCGCCGCGCCCCACCTCGACCTGCACATCCGTGCCTGCCCGCGCTTCGTCGACTTCGTGGAGCAGGGGGTCACCGGCGGCGACGAGCTGCTCGCCGCCGCCCACGACTACCTCGACCCGATGGCCGCCGCGGGCGTCGACACCCTCATCCTGGGCTGCACCCACTACCCGCTCCTGACCGGCGTCATCTCCTACGTCATGGGGGACGGGGTCACCCTCGTCAGCTCGGCCGAGGAGTGCGCCAAGGACGTCTACAAGATGCTCGCCGGCACCGGGCTGATGCGCGACGGCGGCGAGCCCGACTACACGTTCTCCACCACCGGCAGCCCCGAGGACTTCGCGACCATCGGCCGTCGTTTCCTCGGCTCGGAGCTGCTCGGCGCCAGCCAGTTCGCCGGAGGCCTTCGATGAGGCTCACCGTCGTCGGCTGCTCGGGGTCCTACCCCGGGCCGGACTCGCCCGCCAGCTGCTACCTGCTCGAGGCCGAGCACACGCCGGAGGAGGGCCCGGGGGCGGGGGAGACCCGCACCTGGCGGATCCTGCTCGACCTCGGCAACGGCGCGCTCGGTGCGCTGCACCGCCACGTCGACCCGCTCACGGTCGACGCGGTGTTCCTCAGCCACCTGCACGCCGACCACTGCCTGGACCTGTGCGGCTACTACGTCATGCGCAAGTACCACCCCACCGGCCCGCAGCCGCGGATCCCGGTGTGGGGGCCGGCCGGCACCGCCGAGCGGATGGCGCGCGCCTACGACCTGCCGGTCGACCCCGGCATGACCGAGGAGTTCGACTTCCGCGAGCACGCCGACGGCGCGGGCCCCGTGACGATCGGCCCCTTCCGCGTCGAGCCGCACCGGGTGGTGCACCCGGTCGCCGCCTACGCCCTGAGCGTCACCGCCGGTGGCCGCACGCTGGTCTACTCCGGCGACACCGGCCCCTGCCCGGCCCTCGACGAGGCGGCCGCCGGGGCCCACCTCCTGCTGGCCGAGGCGTCCTTCCGGACCGCCGAGGACAACCCGCCGGACCTCCACATGACCGGCGCCGACTGCGGCCGCACGGCGTCGAAGGCCGGTGTCGAGCGGCTCGTGCTGACCCACGTCCCGCCGTGGCACGACCGCGCCGACGCCGAGGCGGAGGCCCGCACCGAGTGGACCGGCCCGCTCGACGTGGCGCGCGCCGGGGCGACGTACGACGTCTGAGCGAGCGGCCGGTCGATCAGACCAGGCCCGCGTCGTGCACGACCATCGCGACCTGCACCCGGTTGGTGCTGCCGAGCTTGGTCAGCAGCCGCGACACGTGTGACTTCACCGTCGGGATCGACAGGTAGAGCTCGGACGCGATCTGGGAGTTGCTGAGGCCGCGGCCGACGCAGACCGCCACCTCGAGCTCCCGCTCGGTGAGGGCGGTCAGCCGGTCGGAGGCGGTGGCGACCCGGTCCGACGAGGTGGTGCTGCGCAGCCGGGAGACCAGGCTGCGGGTGGCCGAGGGCGACAGCATCGCGTCGCCCGCGGCGACGGTGCGGATCGCGGCCACGATGTCGCCCGGTGGGGTGTCCTTGAGCAGGAACCCGTCGGCGCCCGAGGCGACCGCGCGCAGGACGTGGTCGTCGGCGTCGAAGGTGGTCAGCACGACGACCGAGGGCGGGGACGGCCGCCGGTGCAGGACCTGGGTGGCCTCAAGGCCGTCCATCACCGGCATCCGGATGTCCATCAGGACCACGTGCGGGGCGAGCTCGTCGACCAGCGCGAGGCCCTCCTCGCCGTTGGGTGCCTCGCCGACGACCTCGAGGTCGGACTGGCCGCCGAGCATCAGCGACAGCGCCGACCGGACCAGCGGGTCGTCGTCGACGATGAGGACCCGGATCACGCGCTCCACGGTAGCCATGCCTCCAGAACGAACCGTGACCCCTCGGTGCGCTGGTCGAGCCGGCCACCGCGCAGCTCGGCGCGCTCGCGCAGCCCGACGAGCCCGAGACCGGCGCCCGGGGCACCGGTTCCCCGGTCGCCCATCGGGTTGGCGAGCACCACCGTGATGCCGGCTCGCGGGTCGCCGGTCGAGCGGATCTCCACCTCCGAGCCGGGGGCGTGCTTGCGCACGTTGGTGATGCCCTCCTGCACGATCCGGTAGACGGTGCGGCCGGTGGCGGGCGGGACCGGGACGGTGGCGTCCACGTCGTCGGACCAGTCGACCTCGAGGCCGAGCGTGCGGGCCTCGGCGACCAGCGCCACGATGTCGTCGTACGTCGGCTGCGGGCGCGCGGTGGCCGGGCCGGGGTCGTCCTCGCGCAGCACCCCGAGCACGTCGCGCAGCTCGTGGAGCGCGTCGTTGGCCTGGGCCTGGATCTGGCCCAGCCCCTCGCGGAGCCGCTCGCGGTCGAGGTCGTCGCGGAACGCCAGTGCTCCCGCCTGCATGGACACCTGGGTGATCCGGTGGGCCAGCACGTCGTGCATCTCGCGGGCGATCCTGGCCCGCTCCGTGGAGCGTGCCTGCGCCAGCCGGAGGTCCTGCTCGGTCTCGGCGCGCTCGGCCCGGCTGCGCAGGCTCCACAGGAGCTCGCGGCGCGAGCCGATGTAGAGGCCCCAGCCCATCATCCCGGCGTTGACCGTGAGGTTGACCAGGGTGGTGACCAGGTAGTCGTTGTCCTCGATCGGCGCGAGGCTGGTCCACGTCTGCGCGGCGAGGAAGTTCACGACGCCGACCAGGACGACCTCGCGGGGCTCGCGGCGGGTGGCGACCGAGACGGCCGCGAGCGTCGCCGGCCCGGCCGCGAGGCCGGACAGCGCGCTCATCGCCGCGACCGCGAGCGCGACCTGGACGGGGGCTCGGCGGCGGAAGTGGACCAGCACGAAGGCGGCGACGCCCAGGACGACCTCGAGGAAGAACGTCGGCCGGCTGTCGCGCCACTCGGCCGCCGCGACCGTCTGCCACACCGCCACGGAGAAGACGAGGCACAGCGCGTAGCGCCACGCGTTCGCCGCCCACGTCAGCTCCGGCTGGGTCTCGGAGTCGGCGGGGCGGGTCGTCACGGCGCTCAGCGTAACGACCACTTTTCCTACTTTGGTCGCACCCGACATGGCCGGTGGGCCGATGCGCGGCGAGGCGGTCGCCGCGCAGGCTGGAGCCTCCACCGCGCGGAGGGAGCTGCGCGGCGTGGGGCCGCGCACCAGCTCGGTCCCGCTGGGGAGGGGCCTTCGAGCCGGGTCCGGTAACACACGGGGGTGACCGGACCCGGCTCTGCCACGTCATCTCCCACGTCATCTCCCGCGTCAACTCCCACGTCGGGCCGCGTCGGTGGTGGGCTCTAGGGTCGAGCCATGACTGACTCCACTCCTCGCGCCGACGGCCGGGCCGACGACGAGCTCCGCCCGATCACCATCACCCGCGGCTGGCTCGACCACGCCGCCGGGTCCGTGCTCGTCGAGTTCGGCGGCACCCGGGTGCTCTGTGCCGCCTCGGCGTCCGAGGGCGTCCCGCGCTGGCGCAAGGGCTCGGGCCTCGGCTGGGTCACCGCCGAGTACGCCATGCTCCCCGCCGCGACCAACACCCGGTCCGACCGCGAGTCGGTCAAGGGCCGCATCGGCGGCCGCACCCACGAGATCTCCCGCCTCATCGGCCGCTCGCTGCGCGCGGTCATCGACTACCAGGCCCTCGGCGAGAACACCATCGTCCTGGACTGCGACGTGCTGCAGGCCGACGGCGGCACCCGCACGGCGGCCATCACCGGGGCCTACGTCGCGCTGGCCGACGCGGTCGCCCACCTGCGGGCCAGCGGCGCGCTGGCCGGCGAGCCGCTCACCGGCTCGGTGGCGGCGGTGAGCGTCGGCATCATCGACGGGGCGCCGCGGCTCGACCTGCCCTACGTCGAGGACGTCCGCGCCGAGACCGACATGAACGTCGTGATGACCGGCGACGGCAAGTTCGTCGAGGTGCAGGGCACCGCCGAGGGCGCGGCCTTCGACCGCGCCGAGCTCGACGCCCTGCTCGGCCTGGCCGAGAAGGGCTGCGCCGACCTCACGCGCCTCCAGCAGGAGGCGCTGGCGCGATGAAGGTGTTCCTCGCCTCGGCCAACGGCAAGAAGATCCTCGAGATGCAGCGCATCCTGGCCGAGGCGGTGCCGGACGTCGAGGTCCTCGGCATCGCCGACGTCGAGGGCTACGTCGAGCCCGTCGAGGACCAGCCCACCTTCGCCGGCAACGCGCTGCTGAAGGCCCGCGCTGGGGTCGCGGCCACCGGGCTGCCGTCGGTCGCGGACGACAGCGGCCTGTGCGTCGACGCGCTCAACGCGATGCCCGGCGTGCTGTCCGCGCGCTGGTCCGGCCCGCCCAAGAGCGACGCGCGCAACAACCAGCTCCTGCTCGACCAGCTCCACGACGTCCCGGACGAGCGCCGGGGCGCGCACTTCGCCTGCGCCGTCGCGTGGGTGATGCCCGACGGGCGCGAGCGGGTGGTCGAGGGACGCATGGACGGCCGCATCATCCGCGAGCCCAGGGGGAGCGGCGGGTTCGGCTACGACGTCCTCTTCGTCGCCGTCGAGCACGACGCGGAAGGCCTCACCTCCGCCGAGCTCGACCCGGCCGAGAAGGACCGCATCTCCCACCGGGGGCGGGCGCTGCGCGAGCTGGTGACCCACGTCGCCGCGGACCTCTCAGGCGACTGAGACGTCCTCGCGGGACGACACCCGGCGCGACACCCACGTGCCCCACAGGGCGGCGAACACGAACATGACGATCGAGTAGACCGCCGCCGGCACCGAGATCTCGACCTCGTCGAGCACCTCGACGGCGACGAAGATGGCGAGGGTCGCGTTGTGCACGCCGACCTCCATCGACGAGGCGATCGCCTGCGGCCCGGTGACCCCGAACGCCTTCGGCACGACGTAGCCCACGACCAGGCTGATCGCGCAGAACAGCGCGGTGATCAGCCCGACGTCGGCGAGGTAGTCGCCGACGTTCTCGAGCTGGTCGACCAGGATGCCCAGGACCAGGATCGCCAGGATCACCGCCGAGCCGATCCGCACCGGCTTGTCCATGCGCCGCGCGAAGCCCGGGGCGCGGTTGTTGACCACCATGCCGATGCCGACGGGCAGCAGGATCAGCGCGAACACCTTGACGATCTCGACCAGCGGCATCGTGACGTCGTCCTGGCGGTCGTACCACGCGATGGCCAGGCCGGTGATCAGCGGCAGCGTGACGACGGCGACCACGGTGTTGATCGCGGTGAGCGTGATGTTGAGCGCGACGTCGCCGCGGAACAGGTGGCTGAAGAGGTTGGCCGTCGTGCCGCCGGGTGAGGCGGCGAGCAGCAGCATGCCGATGCCGAGCAGGGCCGGCAGGTCGAAGAGCACCACCAGCCCGAAGCAGATCGCCGGCAGCAGGACGATCTGGCACGCCAGCGCCACCGCGACGGCGCGGGGCGCCCGGCCGACCCGCCGGAAGTCGGCGACCGTCAGGTCGAGGCCGAGGCCGAACATGATGATCGCCAGCGCGAGGGGCAGTCCGACGGTGGTCAGCGCGGAGTCCATGCGCGGACCCTAGTGGTGAGCGGGGTCACACCGCGGGAGGTCGGGCGAAGTCCGCGACGTCCGGGTGCGCTCGGAGAGACTCGAACTCTCACTGGCCAGGACCTAAACCTGGTGCCTCTGCCAATTGGGCTACGAGCGCGCGGCCACATCCTCACACGTGTCCGAGATGCTGCCCCGCCGCCGGTCGCGGCGAGGCGACATCTCGGACACGTGTACGGCGCGGGGCCTCAGTCCAGCCCGAGGTCCCGGCGCAGCTTGGCCACGTGGCCGGTGGCCTTGACGTTGTACTGCGCGAGCTCGACCTTGCCGTCCTCGTCGACCACGAAGGTCGAGCGGAGCACACCCTGGACCTCCTTGCCGTAGAGCTTCTTGGTGCCGTGCGCGCCGTACGCGCGGTGCACCGCCAGGTCCTCGTCGGACAGCAGGGTGAGGGTCAGGGCGTCGCGCTCGCGGAACGTCGCCAGCTTGGCCGGCTTGTCCTTGGACACCCCGAGGACCTCGTAGCCGGCCCCGCGCAGCGAGTCGAGGGACTCGGTGAAGTCGCAGGCCTGCGTCGTGCAGCCGGGCGTCATGGCCGCCGGGTAGAAGTAGACGATCACCTTCTTGCCGCGCAGGTCCGCGAGGCTCACCTGCTCCTCGGTGTCGCTGGTGAGGGTGAAGTCGGGGGCGGGGTCGCCGGGGGCGAGACGGTCGGACATGGGAGCTCCTGTGCGCGTGGGTGGACCCGGGTGGTTGTTGCAAGACGATTGCAATAAGGTCGAGGCGTGCCGGCGCGGTATCGGGGGATCCGTGCCGGCCACCAGACATCCAACCAGCAGCCGACCAGCAGCCGACCAGCCAGGAGTGACGACGTGCACGTGCCCGACGGCTTCCTCGACGCCCCCACCTCGGTGGCCACCGGCGCGGTGGCGGCGGCCGCGGTGGCGGTGTCCCTGCGGGGCGCGCGCCGCGAGCTCGACGACCGTACGGCGCCCATGGCCGGCCTCGTCGCCACCTTCGTGTTCGCCGCCCAGATGATCAACTTCCCCGTGGGCGCGGGCACCAGCGGCCACCTGATGGGCGGCGCCCTCGCCGCCGTCCTGGTCGGGCCCTGGACGGCCGTGCTGTGCCTCTCGGTCGTGCTGGTGGTGCAGGCGCTGCTCATGGCCGACGGCGGCGTGACCGCGCTCGGCACCAACGTCACCCTCATCGGCGTCGTCACCGTCGCGGTCGGGTGGGCCGTCTTCGTCCTGCTGCGCCGCGTGCTGCCCGGCCGCCTCGAGCTCGTGGCGCCGGCCGCGGCCGTCGGCGCGTTCGTGAGCGTGCCGGTCGCCGCCCTCGTCTTCACGGGCCTCTTCGCCGTCGGCGGCAACGCGCCGGTCGACCTCGGCGCGGTCGCGACCGCGATGCTCGGCTGGCACACCGTCATCGGGATCGGCGAGGCCGTGATCACCGGGCTCGTCGTCGCCAGCGTGGTCGCCACCCGCCCCGACCTGGTCCACGGCGCCCGACCGCTCGTCGCCGAGCGCGAGCTCATCACCCGCACGGTGGTGCCCTCGTGAGCACCCGTCGCTTCTTCGCCGTCGCGCTGGTCGTCTGCCTGCTCGTGGCGGGTGTCGCCAGCTACTACGCCAGCTCGCACCCCGACGGCCTCGAGCACGTCGCGGAGCAGACCGGCTTCATCGACACGGCGGAGGACTCCGCCACCGCCGACAGCCCGCTCGCGGACTACCAGACCTCCGGCATCGACGACGCCCGCACCAGCGGCGGGGTCGCCGGGGTGATCGGCGTCCTGGTCATGCTGGCGCTCAGCACCGGCCTGTTCTGGGTGGTCCGGCGGCGCCAGCCCCACGACGCGGACGCCTGATGGGCGCGGGGCACGGGCACCGCCTCCACTTCCACGCCCACAGCCCGGTCCACCGCGCCCCCGCGCACCTCAAGGTCCTCGCGCTGCTGGGGTTCATGCTGCTGGTCGTCGCGACCCCGCGCGAGGCGTACGCCCTGTTCGCGCTGGAGGCGCTGGTCCTGCTCGGCGTCATCGCCGTGTCCCGGGTGCCGCTGACCTACCTCCTGCCGCGGATGGTCGTGGAGCTGCCGTTCGCGGTCTTCGCGGTGCTGATGCCGTTCATCTCCCACGGGCCGCGCACCGAGGTCCTGGGCGTGACGGTCTCCGAGCCGGGCCTCGCCGCCGGTGTCGCGCTGCTCGTCAAGGGCAGCATCGGCGTGCTGGCCTCGCTCACCCTCGCCGCCACGACCGAGCCGCAGGACCTGCTCCGCGGCCTCCAGCGGCTGCGCATGCCCGAGCTCGTCGTGCAGATCATGGGGTTCATGATCCGCTACCTCGACGTGGTCACCGCCGAGCTCGCGCGGATGATGACGGCGCTGCGCTCGCGCGGCTGCGACCCGCGCTCCCCGCGGCACTGGCCCGTGCTGGCCCGCTCGCTCGGCGCGCTGTTCATCCGCTCCTACGAGCGCGGCGAGCGCGTCCACCTCGCCATGCTCTCGCGCGGCTACGACGGCAAGCTGCCGTCGTGACCACCGCCAACCCGCCGGACGGGGGCGAGACGTCCGGCGCCGTGCTCGACGTCCGCGGGCTCGCCTTCGCCTACCCCGACGGCCACCAGGCGCTCTTCGGCGTGGACCTGCGCGTCGACCGCGGCGAGCGGGTGGCGCTCCTCGGCCCCAACGGCGCCGGCAAGACCACGCTGGTGCTGCACCTCAACGGCATCCTGACCGCCGGGAGGGGATCGGTCGCCGTCAGCGGCCTGCCCGTCGCCAAGCAGCACCTGCGCGAGATCCGCCGCCGGGTCGGCATCGTCTTCCAGGACCCCGACGACCAGCTCTTCCTCGGCACCGTGCGCCAGGACGTCGCCTTCGGCCCCGCCAACCTGGGCCTCAAGGGCGCCGCGCTGGAGCGCCGGGTGATGGACGCCCTGGAGCGGGTCGGCATGGCCGACTTCGTCGACCGGCCGCCCCACCACCTGTCCTACGGCCAGCGACGCCGCGTCGCGGTCGCCACGGTGCTGGCGATGGAGCCGGAGGTGCTGGTGCTCGACGAGCCCTCGTCCAACCTCGACCCGGCCTCGCGCCGCGAGCTGGCCGACATCCTCCGCAGCCTCGACGTGACGGTCCTGATGGTGACCCACGACCTGCCCTACGCGCTGGAGCTCTGCCCACGCAGCGTCGTGCTGAGCGAGGGGGTGGTGGTGGCCGACCGGCCGACGTTCGACGTGCTCACCGACGAGGCGCTGATGGCCGCGCACCGGCTGGAGCTGCCGTGGGGCTTCGACCCGCGGCGGATTGATAGCCTGCCCCGGTGACCCAGGACATGAGCGCGCTCGAGCGCGAGATCGAGGAGACGCGGCAGCGTCTGGCCTCGACCATCGACCAGCTCGCCCACCGCGCCCACCCCAAGACCATCGTCGGTCGCCAGGTGGCGGCGGTGAAGGCCAGCTTCGTGGACCCCGGCACGGGTGAGCCGCGCACCGACAACATCCTCAAGGCCGCGGGCGCCGTCGTCGGCGTCGTCGTCCTGCTCGTGATCGTGCGAAGGGTCGCGAGCTGAGCACCCCGACCGGCGGCATGGCGACGGGCGGCAGCGCCCCGATCAAGATGCTGCACGACCGGGTGCTGGTCGAGGTCGACCAGGAGGCCGGCGAGCGCCGCTCCAGCGGCGGCATCGTCATCCCCGCCACCGCGGCGATGGGCGCCCGGCGACTGGCCTGGTCCCGCGTGATCGCCGTCGGCCCGCACGCGCGGGCCGTCGAGGTCGGCGACCGGGTGCTGTTCGACCCCGAGGACAAGTCCGAGGTCGAGGTCCACGGCGAGGTCTACGTCGTCATGCGCGAGCGCGACGTCCACGCCGTCGCCGCCGAGCGCCTCGAGGGCGGCTCCACCGGGCTCTACCTCTGATGGACCTCTGATGGCCTACCTCGTCAAGCAGTCCCACCGCGCACCGGCCCAGACCGTCCCGGTGCCGGTCGACGAGTCGCTGCCCCGCGCCTGCGTCATCGGGGCCGGCTCCTCGGGCATCACGGCCGCCAAGCACCTCTACCTGGCCGGCATCCCGTTCGACTGCTTCGAGATGGGCCACGACATCGGCGGGACCTGGGTCCTCGACAACTCCAACGGCCAGTCGGCCTGCTACGACTCGCTCGAGATCAACACCTCGTGCCCGCGGATGGCCTACTCCGACTTCCCGATGCCGGCGGACTACCCGCCCTACGCCCGCCACGACCAAGTCGCTGCCTACTTCGACCAGTACGTCGACCACTTCGGCTTCCGCCACACGATCACCTTCGACACGACCGTCGAGGACGTCTCGCGCACCGCCGACGGCCGCTGGGACGTCCGCGTCACCGGCCCCGGCGGCACGGAGACCCGGACCTACGACGCGGTCCTCGTCGCCAACGGGCACCACTGGGACCCGCGCTGGCCCGAGCCTGCCTACCCCGGCACGTTCGACGGCGACCAGCTGCACGCGCACGACTACCGCTCGGCCGACCAGGTCGAGGGCCGCGACGTCGTGGTCGTCGGCGCCGGCAACTCCGCGATGGACATCGCCGTCGACGCCTCCGCCACGGCGCGTACGACGACGTGGTCGGTGCGGCGCAGCGAGTGGGTGCTGCGCAAGTTCTTCCTCGGCCGGCCGTCGGACCAGGTGGCCCTGCCCGGCTGGATGCCGTGGCGGGTGACCGCCGCCCGGCTGCGGCTCGGAGCGACGGTCGCCGGCAGCCTGACGAAGTACGGCCTGCCCGACCCCAGCCACAAGCCCGGCCAGTCGCACCCGGTGCAGTCGGAGAAGATCCGCGACCGGCTCGAGGCGGGCGCCGTCACCGCCAAGCCGGGCATCGAGCGCCTCGACGGCGACCGCGTGGTCTTCGTCGACGGCTCGAGCGTCCCGGCCGACCTGATCGTGTGGGCCACCGGCTACCGGGTGAGCTTCCCGTTCCTCGACCCCGACCTGGTGTCCGCCCCCGGCAACGAGCTGCCGCTGTGGAAGCGGACGGTCCACCCCGACCTCCCCGGCCTCTACTTCCTCGGCCTGCTCCAGGCCATCGGCGCCGTCATGCCGCTGGCGGAGGCGCAGTCGGCGTGGATCGCCGACACGTTGACCGGCCGCTACGTGCCGCCGTCCGACGCGGTCGTACGACGCCAGATGTCCGCGGAGCACGCGCGCGACAGGCGTCAGTTCTACGACTCGCCGCGGCACACGATGGAGGTCGACTTCGACCACTACCTGTGGGACCTCGCGCGCGAGCGCAAGGCGGGTCGCGCCCGGGCCGCCGCGTCCCGCACGTCCTCGGTCGAGCCGACCGCACCCGTCCCGGCGGCGACCGGCGGCGGGGGAGTGCGGCGTACGGTCGCGCGCCTCGCCCTGCGCGCCGTCGGCTGGAGGACGGCGGGCGAGGTGCCCGAGCGCGGCGTGCTCGTCGGCGCCCCGCACACGTCCAACTGGGACTGGGTGCTGACCCTGCTGCTCGGCTGGAGCTACGGGATCACCATCCGGCTGCTGGTCAAGAAGGAGCTCTTCGTCGGGCCGCTGGGCTGGCTGCTGCGGCGCACCGGCGCCGTCGAGCTCGACCGCAAGAATCCGTCGGCGACGATCAAGGAGCTGATCGCCGAGGCCGAGGGCGGCGCCCCGTGGCTGCTCGGACTCGCGGCCGAGGGCACGCGCTCGCGTGGCGACTACTGGAAGTCCGGCTTCTACCGGATCGCGCGCCAGACCGGCCTCCCGATCACCCTCGCCTTCCTCGACGTGCCGTCACGGACCGTGGGCTGGGGGCCGACGTTCCACCCGACCGGCGACGTGGGCGCCGACATGGACGTCGTGCGCGAGTTCTACGCGGACAAGACCGGCTTCCACCCCGAGGGGTTCACGCCTCCGCGCCTGCGCGAGGAGGAGCGAGACACCCTCCCTCCGAAGGGGTGACGCCGACTGGCTTGCTCCCAACGCTGAACGCTAGGTTCAGGGTTCAACCGAAGGGAGCATGAAATGGCATTCCTGCTGTGGATCCTTGCCGTCATCCTCGTGGTGGCCGGCATCGTCTCGCTCGTCCGGGGTCAGGTGCTCTGGGGCATCGTCCTCATCATCGTCGGCCTGCTGGTGGGCCCGGGTGGAGTCAGCCTCTTCACGAAGTAGCGCCCAGAGGATGAACAACGAAGAGCCGGTCCGCGAGGACCGGCTCTTCGCACGTCCGGGGGCGTCATGGCGGATGGTCGCCCGGGCAGCCCGTTCCCATGACGTACGCCGACGACGTCATGGCGCGTGGTCACCTGGGGAGCCCGTGCCCATGACGTCCGGGACCGGTCTCCGCGCTGTCCGTCTCGGGCCACGGCTCTCTCGGTGGGGGGATCAGCAGGCGTTCGTCTGGTTCGCGCCGTACGAGGCGTTGGCGTAGGAGAACTGCTCGTAGACGAGCTGGTCGATGAGACCCTCGCAGGAGAACGGCATCGTCTGCAGGTAGCGCTTGGCCATCTTCACGGCCTGGACGCGCCAGTTGACGCGAATGCTGTTGACGGCCGAGTTGGCGACGGCGGGGCTGAACCCCTCGTACTCAAGCTGGTCGGCCAGTCCGTCCTTCGAGAAGGGCATGGTGCGGATGTAGTTGTAAGCCATGGCGATCGCCTGCGAACGGGGCGACGCCGCGGCCGACGACGCGGCCGGCGCAGCAGAGGCCGGCGCGGTGGCGGCGACAGGTGCGAGCACCGCGATCATGGCGGTCAGGGCGATGACGAGCTTCTTCATGAGGGTCTTCTTCCGGGTGATGTGGGCGCGCCACTGAGACGTGACGTCGAGCCCCCGTGGCGCAAGTCATCCTTGACAAATGCGCGAGGCCCCAGTCTCCACACGGAGTCGTGGTCTGTCTCGAGTTCGGCCGAACGTCGGCCCCAGGTGTACGAGCTCATCGTGAGGCGCACCAGCTCGCTCTCCATGTCGTCGGCCAGCCGCTCCAGCAGATCGAGGTCTGCTGGTGCTCGCCAACGCCACCCCAGTCGCCGTTCGGGCAGCAACGCAGCGGGATGTGAATGCGATGCAACGTGCTCTCGAAGCTCCACAGCTCCACGGATCTGACCGCCGCCAGCGGGTACGTCGCTATTGTGCCCTGCGCTGACGGAACTCCGACGCGCGCTAGCCGGCAACGCCGTTCCGCCGCCTGTCGGGGACATCTGAAGCCCCACGACGCGCCTGCGTCCGCGTGCTCTCGGGAACGTCGTGCACGCGGAGGGCGCGGGTGAACCAGTCGAAGACGAGGGTGAGGTCTGGCTGTGGTGTCCAACCGTTGATGAGCGCGAGCAGGTGGAGGTAGCGCTGGGTGCGGAGATCTGCTGCGATCTCGAGCCGATGCAGGATCTCGGAGCGGTATCCGGCGGTGTCCGTGCGTTGGAAGGTCGTGGCATAGGCACCGACGAGCTCGTCGACGGTGGCGGCAGCGGCTGGTGACGTGGGGTCGATCTCCAAGGCGATGTTCGCTCGGACCCGTTCGACCACGCGCACGGTGAGGTCGTGGTGCAGGCCCGTCTGGTCGCCGTTCGCGCGTTCGGACGCCTGGAACTCGGCCATGCGCCGCACCGCGGCACGGAAGTCGGGATCGCGAACGAGCTCGGCCAGCTCGACCCACGCCTGCACCTGAGCGGGCTCGGCGTCCTCTGGAAGCTCCGGGCGCATGCTGCGCAGGAGCTCGAGCAGCTCCGGGTTGGCGTCGACGCCACCGAACGCCTCGTCGAGGAACTCGTCGATCAGTCGCTGCCGCTCGAACTCGGACATGGTGACGAGCTGGTGCATGAGGACCGCCCTCGGTGTCGTGGTCTCGGTGGTGGCCACGGCTCGGAGCACCGCTCGCCGTAGCCGGAGAGTCCGGATCTGCTCGTCCAAGAGCGAGACGTGGGTCCTGGCCACCTCGCTCAACGACGTCTGCGCTGCGAGTACGGACCGGATCGTGTCGAGCGGCAGACCCAGGTCACGCAACGTGCGCACGAGGTCCAGCCGAGCAACGGCCTCCTGGTCGTAGCGCCGGTACCCGGCATGGCTGCGCGCGCTCTCGGGCACGACCCCGGCGTCGGAGTAGAACCGGACGGTGCGGGTGGGCAGGCCGCTGCGCCGCGCAAGGTCGCCTATCGAGTACATCTGGTCGTCGGTCACACGGCGAGCCTGTTCCTTCCACCCACTGGAAGGTCAAGCCTGAGGTCGCCCCGGGTCGAAGGTTCGCATCTCTCAATGGGTGCCCCTGAGCGCCGCGGATGCTCAGGACCCTCAGGTTGCGTGCTGCTGGACGATGTTGAGCACGTTGCCGTCGGGAGCGCGGACGAAGAAGCGGGTCACGCCCCATGCCTCGGTCGTCAGGGGGTGCACGATCTCGTACCCACGCTCCTGTGCTTGGCGGTAGGCGGCCTCGACGTCGTCGACCATGACCGAGACGACGGGGTCCGCGGGCGCGGTGGCATCGCTGGTCATCACCTGGAGCGTCGCCCCGGACACCGGCGACGTGTGACGGGCCACCCAGCCGAGGTTGAACTCCTCCTCGGTCAACCCGAGGTAGTCGCTGTAGAAAGTCTTGGAGGCGGGAAGGTCCGAGACGTGGAGATCGGCGATGACCTGCGTGACGCGGATGCGTGACGGGTCGGCACTGTCAGCCGGGCCGCTCTCGCCCGGGTCCTGCTCCGGTGCGACGCCCAGGAGGTGGATCCAGCGCGGATCCTGCTGGCCCGGCCGGCGCTCGAGCTCGCGCACCAGTGGTTGCGGGCGGCTCGCCATCCGGCGCAGGCACTCCTCGACCTGGCCCCGGTCGGCGAACCCGTGCAGCCGCTCGGTGCGGGTGCGCAGCTCACCCGGCGCCTGCGGGCCGCGGAGCAGCAGGACGGTGAGCAGCGCTCGCTCGTCGGGCTCGAGGGCGAGGTGCTCGTCGAGAATCTGGTGGTACTTCAAGGTCCGGCGACCGGTGTCGGACCACACGATCCGCAGCAGCCCGCGCTCCTTGAGCGACTTCGCGGTCCGCTCGACGGTCTGCTGGTCGAGGTCGGTGACGGGCTCGCGGCTGCTCCTCTGGTTGCACGCCGCCACGAGTGCGTTCGCGGAGAGGGGATAGGTGCTGGGCACGGTCGTCTGCTTCTCCAGCAGGCTGCCGAGGATGCGCTGGTCAGTCGCATCGAGGACGGGGAGGTCTCTCACGTCACGACCATAGGCCCGCCTCGCCCAGCAGGGCGCGTCAGGCACACTTCAGGAGTGTCCGACGCGCTGCGCCACCTGCTCGCAGCGCCGCCCGACCTCCCGGTCATCGCGGGACTGGCCCCTCTTGCCGAGGCGCTCCGGGCCCGCGGAGTCGCGGTGGTCCAGGCACCGCCGGGCACCGGCAAGACGACGCTGGTCCCCCCTGCGGTCGCCGAGGTCGTCGCCGGACAGGTCATCGTCACCCAGCCCAGCCGCATCGCGGCCCGCGCTGCTGCCCGCCGTCTGGCCCACCTGCTGGGCGAACCGGTCGGTGAGACGGTCGGGTACTCCGTACGAGGAGATCGACGCACCAGTCGCCGTACGCGTGTCGAGATCGTCACCACCGGTGTGCTGCTCCGGCGGATCCAGTCCGATCCCGAGCTGCTCGGTGTCGGGGCCGTGGTGCTCGACGAGGTGCACGAGCGCCACCTGGACGCCGACCTCACCCTGGCGCTGCTCGTCGACGTCCGGGCCAACCTTCGTGAGGACCTCGCTCTCGTGGCGATGTCGGCCACCATCGAGGCTGAACGGACGGCCGCCCTGCTCGGTGACGGAGGCGCTCCGGTGATCCGCGTCCCGGGTGCCCTGCACCCGGTCGACGCGGTCTGGTGCCCGCTGCCCGCGGGGGTGCGCCGCACCGACGACCGGGGAATCACGCCGGCCTTCCACGACCACGTGGCGGCGACCGTGCGCCGTGCGCTGGTCGGGCACGAGGGAGACGTCCTGGTGTTCGTGCCGGGCGTCGCGGAGGTCGAGGCAACCGTACGTCGCCTTGCCGGCGTGGACGCGGCCGTGCACGCCCTGCACGGACGGCTGTCCGGCGCCGAGCAGGACCGTGCGCTGAGCGAGGGCCCTCGTCGGCGAGTGATCGTCTCGACCGCGGTGGCCGAGTCGTCGCTGACGGTGCCCGGCGTACGCGTCGTGGTCGATGCCGGGTTCTCGCGCGAGCCGCGCACCGATCACCGTCGCGGACTGGCCTCCCTGGTCACCGTCGCGGTGAGCCGGGCAGCGGCCGAGCAGCGGGCGGGGCGGGCCGGACGTCTTGGTCCGGGGACCGTGCTGCGGTGCTGGTCCGAGGCGGAGCACGCGCACCTGGCCGCTCACCCGGACCCCGAGATCGCCACCGCCGACCTGACGGCCTTCGCCCTGGAGGTGGCGTGCTGGGGCACCCACGACGTCCAGGACATGGCGCTGCTCGACCAGCCCCCGGCGCACGCACTGGCGGCGGCCAAGGAGGTGCTGGTGGGGCTGGGGGCGATGACCGAGGACGGGAGAGCCACCTCGCGGGGCCGGGTGATGGCTGGCGTGCCGACCGATCCCCGGCTGGCGCGCGCCCTCATCGACGGGGTCTGTCTCGTCGGGGCCGAGCGGGCCGCAGAGGTGGTCGCGATGCTGAGCGAGGACGTGCGCGCTCCCGGCGGGGACCTGGTGGCTGCGCTCCGGACACTGCGCGCTGACCAGCGGGCAGGATCGTGGCGCCGTCAGGTCGCGCGCCTGCAGGATGTCGGCGCCAGGCACGGCGCCGCCGGCGACCGCAGCGAGGCCTCGCACGCCCGAGCGCTCACCGACGACGTGGCGGTGGGTCTGGTGGTGGCCCTGGCGCATCCGGACCGGATCGCACGCAAGCGCTCGGGCGCGTCCAGCTACCTGATGGCGTCCGGGACAGGCGCGGCGCTCGACTCGCGCGCCCCGGGGCCGCTCGCCGGACTCGAGTGGCTCGCTGTCGGAGACGCGGAGCGACGGCCCGGGCAACGTGACGCCCGGATCCGCGCGGCGGCGCCCCTCACCGAGGACCTCGCGCTGGAGGCAGCGGGATCGCTGTGGGCCGAGGTGGACGAGGTGACCTGGACCAGCGGGCGAGTGCTGGCTCGACGACGGACGTTGCTGGGCGCGATCGAGCTCAGCTCGGCCCCGCTCAGCGATCCACCCGCGCAGGCCGTGAGCGACGCGATCCGGGAGGCGGTCGCGAGCGAGGGGCTCGCGCTGCTCTCTTGGACGGAGGCGGCCACGGCGCTCCGCGCCCGCCTCGACTTCCTGCACCGCGCGCTCGGTGACCCGTGGCCCGACGTGAGCGACGCAGCGCTGACCCGGGACCTCGACTCCTGGCTCGGGCTGCAGCTGGCACGGGTCCGCTCGGCGCACGACCTCCGTCGGGTCGACGTGACCGCCGCTCTCCGGGCGATGGTGCCGTGGCCGGAGGCGGGCAGGCTCGACGACCTCGCCCCGGAGCGCGTGGAGGTGCCCAGCGGGTCGGCCGTGCGGATCGACTACTCCCAGGACCAGCCGGTGCTCGCCGTGCGACTGCAGGAGGTCTTCGGCTGGACCGCAGCGCCGGTCCTGGCCGACGGCAGGGTCCCGCTCCTGCTGCACCTGCTCTCTCCCGCGCGCCGCCCGGCCGCCGTGACCGCGGACCTCGAGTCCTTCTGGGACAACGGCTACCCGGGCGTGCGTGCCGACCTGCGCGGGCGCTATCCCAAGCACGCGTGGCCCGAGGATCCCCGCAGCGCACCCGCCACCGCGCGGACGAACCGAGGTCGCCGAGGCTGAGCCGAGCCCGACGGCCTCGTACGGTGAGTGCGGTCCCTAGACTGCCGGCCGTGAGCGCGCGGGGCCCGATCTGGCGCGAGCCGGGCATGGCGCCGCTGGTCGTGATGACGTGCGCGGGATTCTCCGGGTACGCAGTGCTGCTCACGGTCGCTCCTCTGTGGGCGGTCGACGGTGGGGCGACCACCGCCGGGTCCGGGCTCGTCAACGGCGTGCTCCTGCTCTTCACGGTGCTGACCCAGCTGTTCGTCCCACGCGCCCTGCGGCGCTTCGGGTGGGGACCGGTGCTCGCCGTCGGCCTGGTCCTGCTCGGTGTCCCCGGCGTCCTGCTGTCACTCAGCAACGAGCTCGGCGTCGTCCTCGGCCTCTCGGCGGTCCGCGGGATCGGGTTCGGTGTCCTCACCGTCACCGGCAGTGCCGCACTCGCCGCTCTGGTGGATCCGAAGCGGCGCGGGGAGGCGATCGGGACCTACGGCCTCGCTGTCGCGGTGCCGAACCTGGTGCTCCTCCCCGCCGGACCGTGGATCGCCGAGAGCGTCGGCTACTGGGTGACGTTCGCCGTGAGCGCTCTGCCTCTGGCCGGCATTCCCGCCGCGCTCCGTCTCGCGTCGGCGCTCCGCCTCAGCGCGCCGGACCTGCACCCCGGCGCGTCCGCGGCGCCCGACCCGAACGACCCGGAGTCCGCTGCCTATCGCCGGTTGCTGCGGCCGATGCTGCTGTTGCTCGCGGTCACCTTGGCGGGCGGTGCCGTGATCACCTTCACGCCACAGATGGTCGACAGCCCGTCGGTCGCAGCCGGCGGCCTGCTGCTGATGGGGCTGGCTGCCGCGCTGAGCCGGTGGCGGGTCGGGGTGCTGGCGGATCGCTACGGCGCCCGACGTTTCCTCGTGCCCCTGGTTCCTCTCACCGGGGTGGGGATGGCACTCGTGTCGTGGTCGGTCGCGGACTCCGACGGCGTCCGCGTCGGCTCCTTCCTCGTCGCCATGCTCCTGGTCGGCCTGTCCTACGGAGGTCTGCAGAACCTGACGCTCGTGGTCTCCTTCACGGCCGTCTCCCGTCGGCACCACAACCTCGCGAGCGCAGTCTGGAACGTCGGCTTCGATGCGGGTACGGCGCTGGGCTCGGTGGCCGTCGGGGTGATCGCCGAGCTCACGTCCTTCGCCACCGCCTTCCTGATAGCCGGCGCGCTCGCCGTGGCGACGCTTCCGCTCGCTCTGCAGCGACCGGCCGCCACCGAGAGGGACGGCTGACCACGACACTCGTGCGGCATCCTGTGCTGATGGCGAACATCCACATCCTCGGCTACCCGAGCAGCGCGGGCGCCTACTGCGTCGGCGTCGAGCACGCCCCGGCCGCCCTCCGCGACGCGGGCCTGGTCGTCGCGCTCGAGGCCGCCGGGCACCAGGTCGACGACCTCGGGGACCTGCCCGTCCACCTCTGGAAGCCGGACCAGAGGCGGCCGCTGGCCCAGAACCTCGACGAGGAGGTCGGAGCGCTGCGCGCGCTCGCCGACGCCGCAGCACCGCTCGTCACGACCGGCCACCGCGTGCTCGTCCTCGGCGGGAGCTGCACGGTGGCACTCGGGCTGTGCGCCGCCGTGCAGGACGCCGGGATCGAGCCCCACCTCGTCTACGTCGACCGTCACCTCGATCTCAACACCCCCGACTCGACCACCGAGGGCTCGCTCAGCTGGATGGGGATGGCCCACGCCCTCGGCCTGCCGGGCGCTGCAGAGCCGCTGGTCGGACTGGCAGGGCGACAGCCCCTCCTGCAGGCGGCGCACCTGAGCTACCTCGGGGTCGACCTCGCCGACGAGACCACCCCGTGGGAGCGTGACCAGGTCGAGCGGCTCGGGATCTCCGTCACCACGCAGGCGGAGATGGTGGCGGACCCGACGACCGCCGCACTCAAGGCGAAGGGCGTGCTCCCGGACGGGCCGTTCGTGGTCCACGTCGACGTGGACGTGCTGGACTTCCTCGACGCTCCGCTGGCCGAGAACGTCAACGGCCGCAACTCCGGCCCGACCCTGGTCCAGCTGGGCGCGGCGTTGACCACGCTGTGGCTGGATCCGGACTGCCTCGGCATGTCGGTCGGCCAGCTCGTGCCTGCGCACGCCGCGTCGGACCCGACGTCCCTCGCCCGCTTCGTGGAGGCGCTCGTCCCGCCCAGCGACGGCTGACCTCGACGACCGGCTGACCGGGAGGCGGCGGGCAACAGGAAAGCCCCTGACCAGTTCGCACTGGTCAGGGGCTTGATCTGTACGCCATCAGGGACTCGAACCCCGAACCCGCTGATTAAGAGTCAGCTGCTCTGCCAATTGAGCTAATGGCGCAGGCGGTGAAGCGAGTAGAACATTACCCCGTCGTGACCGGCAGGCGAAATCGAGGTCCTCGGCGAGGACGGCGTCGTCAGAGGTCGGCGAGCACCGCCTGGGCGGCGTTGTGGCCACCCAGCCCGGAGACCGCGCCGCCGCGGCGCGCGCCCGACCCGCACAGCAGGACGGTGGGGTGCTCGGTCTGCACGCCCCACTGCTGCGCCGGGGTGTCGAGCCGGGTCCGCGACGGCGCCCACGGCCACTCGAGGTCGCCGTGAAAGATGTGCCCGCCCGGCATGGCGAGGTCCCGCTCGACGTCCTGCGGGACCTTCGCCTCGATACAGGGACGGCCGTCGGCGTCGGTGGCGATGCAGCCGGCCAGGGGCTCCGCCAGCACGGCGTCGATCGAGGCGATGGCCCGCTCGACAGCGAGGTCACGGGCGCCCGGTTCGGCGTCGAACAGCCCGGCCGGCGTGTGCAGGCCGAAGTAGGTGAGCGTGTGCGCCGAGCCGGCCAGGTCACCGAGGATGGAGGGATCGGTGAGGCTGTGGCAGTAGACCTCGCCCGGCAGCGGATCGGGCACCGAGCCGCCGGCCGCGGCGGCGTACGCCTGCTCGAGGCAGGTGTAGTCCTCGGCGAGGTGCAGCGTGCCGGCGAAGGCGACCGCGGGGTCGACGCCCGACCTGAGGGCGGGGAGGCGGTCCAGCAGGAAGTTGATCTTGAGCTGCGACCCGACCGGCTTGGACTCAGGGTCCTCGCCCTCGCCGAGCAGGATCCGCAGCACCCACGGGGCGACGCCCGAGAGGACCCGCCGGCCGGAGACGGCGTGCTCGCGCTCGCCGTCGTGCCAGGTGACCTCGGCGCCGTCCGGGCCCGGCCTGATGGCGCTGACGCCCGCGCCGGTGACGATCTCGGCGCCGGCGTCGACCGCCGCCCGGGCGAGCGCCCCGGTGACCGAGCCCATGCCGCCGATGGGCACCCGCCACTCGCCGGTCCCGTTGCCGACGAGGTGGTAGAGGAAGCAGCGGTTCTGGACCAGCGACGGGTCGTCCAGTGAGGCGAAGGTGCCGATCAGCGCGTCGGTCGCGACCACCCCGCGGACCGTGTCGTCGCGGAAGCGCTCGGTGATGGCGTGGCCGAGCGGCTGCTCGACCACGTCGCGCCAGATGCGCTCGTCGACGCGGGCGCGGAGGTCGCGCTCGGAGGGCAGCGGCTGCATCAGGGTCGGCGCCACTGCGTCGGCGAGCCCGCCGACCTCGGCGTAGAACGCCTGCCAGGCGGCGTACTCCTCGTCACCACCCGTCAGCTCGCGGAACGAGCGCCGGGTCGCGTCGCCCTCGGGGCGCTCGACGAGCAGCCCGCCGGTGCGGTCGCCGCGGCTCCAGGGCGTGTACGACGCCGTGGTGCGCGAGGCCAGGCGCACGTCGAGGTCGAGGTCGGCCATCAGCTGCTCGGGCATCAGGCTCACCAAGTAGGAGTAGCGCGAGAGTCGCGCCGGCACTCCGGCGAACGGCTCGACGGAGACGGCGGCGCCACCGGTCTCCGCCAGCCGCTCGAGGACCAGGACCGACAGCCCGGCCCGCGCGAGGTAGGCGGCGCTGACGAGGGCGTTGTGCCCGCCGCCGACCACCACGACGTCATAGCTGCTCCTGCCCGCACTCACCGACACAACCTAGACCCTGGGGCGCCCGTTTCCGCGGACCCGACCCCTCCCTACGAGGCTGCGACGCCGGCCCTCGGTCCGTAGGGTCGATCGGATGAGGGAGTACGTGAGGGAGGACGTCGAGGATGCGGAGGAGGGCCCCGGGAAGGCCTTCCGCCCGAGCAGGGAGGAGCGGCTGAGGGAGCGGATCAACGACCGGCTCGGCGACCCGATCTGGTGGAACGACCTCCTCCAGCTGGGCAAGACCGTGCTCGCCGCCGTGGCCGCATGGGTGCTGGCGGCGAGCGTGCTGGACCTGCCGCAGCCGTTCCTGGCGCCGTGGGCCGCGCTGCTCGTCGTGCACGCCACGGTCTACCGGACCCTGTCCAACGGCACCCAGCAGGTCGCGGCCACGGTCGTGGCGGTGCTCCTCGCCACCGTGGTGGGGGAGGTGCTCGGCCTCACGACGGGCGCCATCGCGCTGCTCCTCGTCGTCGCGCTGCTCCTGGGCGCCGTGCCGTGGCTCGGCGCCGAGGCGACCACAATCGCCACGACCGGGCTCGTGGTGCTCACCACCGGGTTCGACAACGACACCCTGCTCGTCTCCCGGCTGCTCGACACGGCCGTCGGCGTGGCGGTGGGGCTCCTCGTCAACGTCATGGTGTGGCCCCCGCTCGGGCGGCACGCCGCCGCCAAGGCGCTGGACCGCGTCGACGAGGGCATCGGCGAGCTGCTCGTGGAGATGGCCGACGGGCTGGGCAGCCGGTGCGGCCAGGAGGACGTCGACGGCTGGGTCGACCGCACGCGTGACATCGACGAGGAGCTCGACCACGCGTGGGCGCTGGTGCGACAGGCGCAGGAGAGCGCGCGGATGAACCCGCGCCGGTCGGCCCGGGCGATGAAGGAGCCCCGCCAGTGGCACGGGCTGCTGCGGCGCATGGAGCAGGCCGTCGCCGAGACGCGCAGCCTGGCCCGCACGCTCGGCAGCCAGCAGTCGCACCGGGAGACCTGGGGCGAGGAGTTCTCCCGGGCGTGGATCGGCATGCTGCGCGACGCCGGCCGGGCGGCCGTGGACGCCGACCCCGAGGGCATGCTCGCGGTCCGCGCCCGCCTGGTGTCGCTCAGCGACGACCTGCGTCGCACCGAGCGCTCCCCGGAGTGGGCGATCTACGGCGCGCTCATCATCAACCTGCGCAACATCGTCGACTCGATGGACGTGGTGGCCGAGGCCAACCCGATCGGCGGCCCGACCCTGCCGCTCCGCATCCCGGCGCGGCGGCGACCGGTCCGGGGTTGATGGATCGCTCGGCTGTGGGTACATCTGGAGGCGGCACGCCCGCCACGGACCCCGAGGAGGTCACCATGCCCGGCAAGCAGGAGCTGCCCTCGACCCTCGAGCGCTCGTCCGCCAAGGCGCAGCGCACCTGGATCAAGGCGCACGACGCGGCGGTGGAGGAGTACGGCGAGGGTGAGCGCGCCCACCGCACCGCCTTCTCCGCGCTCAAGCACTCCTTCGAGAAGGTCGGCGACCACTGGGAGGCCAAGGACGAGAAGGGCCCCTCCGACGCGCAGTCGGCGAAGACGGGCAAGGCGGCCCGTCAGGGTGGCGAGACCGCCGAGGGCGTCGACGCCAACGCGTCCAAGGCGCACCTCATGGACCTGGCCAAGCGGCTCGACGTCACCGGCCGGTCCCGGATGACGAAGGCCGAGCTGGTGGACGCCATCAAGAAGGCGAACCGCAGCGAGACCCGCAAGAGCCGCGGCTGAGGCACGCGCCCCAGCCCGGCGCCCCTCAGTCCGGGTCGGCACCCTCCTGGCGCGCCTGCTCGTCGAGCAGGGCACGGGCGTGGTCGCCGTCGTCCTCCTGTGCCAGCCCGCGGCGGAAGCTGTCGAGCTTCTCGCGTCCGCCGGGGAAGGGCGGGAGCAGCGGCACGTCGGGATCCACCACCGCCTCCAGCACGACCGGCCGGTCCGCGGCCAGGGCCCGGTCCCAGGCGTCGTCGACGTCCTCGGGGCGCTCGACCCGGATGCCGGTGAGGCCGAGCAGGTCGGCGTACGCCGCGTAGGGGAAGTCGGGGAGCGTCTGGCTGGCGTCGTAGCGCGGGTCGCCCTCGGTCTCGCGCTGCTCCCAGGTGACCTCGGCGAGGTCGCGGTTGTGCAGGACCAGGACGACGAACCGGGGGTCCGCCCACTCCCGCCAGCGGTGCGCGACGGTGATGAGCTCGGCGACGCCGTTCATCTGCATGGCGCCGTCGCCGGCGAGGGCGACGACCGGGCGGTCCGGGGCGTGGAGCTTGGCCGCGAGGCCGTAGGGCAGCGCCGACCCCATCGACGCCAGGGTCGAGGACAGGTGGGCCGGCACCCCGGGCGGCAGCGTGAGGTGCCGGGCGTACCAGTAGGTGATGGAGCCGACGTCGACGCTGACCTGCGCGTCGCCCGGGAGCCGGGGGGTCAGGGCCCGCACCACCCGCTCCGGGCTCAGCGGGTCGGCCGGACCCTCCGCCCGCTCCTGGGCGAGGTCGTGCCAGCTCCGCACCCGGTCGGTCACCTCGCTGCGCCAGTCGGACCCCTCGCGCTCGCGCAGGAGCGGCAGCAGCGCGGTCAGGGTCTCGGCCGCGTCACCGACGAGGCCCACCTCGACGGGGTAGCGGTTGCCGACGTGGCGGCCGTCGAGGTCGACCTGCACCCCACGGGCCTGTCCCGGGGCGGGGTAGAACTCGGTCCACGGGTCGTTGCTGCCGACGATCAGAAGGGTGTCGCAGCTGTCGAGGAGCCAGCCCGACGCGGTGGTGCCGAGGTGGCCCATCACGCCGCAGCTGGTGGGCAGGGTCTCGTCCCACCAGGGCTTGCCCAGCAGGCTCGTGGTCACACCGGCGCCGAGCCGGTCGGCGACGGCCCGCACGTGCTCGCCGGCGCCGCGGGCGCCCTGCCCGACGAGCAGGGCCACCCGCTCGCCGCCGTTGAGGACCGCGGCGGCGGCCTCGAGGTCCTCGTCGGCTGGTACGACGCGCGGCGGGCGCCACTGCGGGACGGTCGGCACCACCCCGTGCTCGTGCGGCAGCTCGTCCGGGGCGGGGGAGACCTGCACGTCGTGCGGGAGGATGACCACGCAGGGGGACCGGGTGGCCAGCGCGGTGCGGAAGGCGCGGTCCACGACCATGGCGGCCTGCTCCGGGGCGAGGACGGCCTGGACGTACTGCGCCGCCACGTCCTTGAAGAGGGCGCTGAGGTCGATCTCCTGCTGGTACTCCGCCCCGAGGGCGGTCGTCGGCTGCTGACCGACGATCGCGACGACCGGCTGGTGGTCGAGCTTGGCGTCGTAGAGCCCGTTGAGCAGGTGCACCGCGCCGGGACCCTGGGTGCTCGTCATGACGCCCACCTCACCCGTGTACTTGGCGTGGCCGACCGCCATCAGGGCGGCGTTCTCCTCGTGCCGGGCCTGCACGAACTCCGGGTCGCCGCCCGCTCGCCGCAGCGCTCCCATCAAGCCGTTGATGCCGTCGCCGGAGTAGCCGAAGGCGCGGTGCACGCCCCACGCGAGCAGGCGCTCGACCACCAGGTCGGCCACCAGGCGCTGGTCTGCCATCGAACTTCTCCTCCGCTCGGGAGGTGTCCAGTGCCCACAGCCGAGGGGGTCATGTGCGTCCCGACCGCTGCGCGTGCTCAGCGGTCGGCGTCCGAGCGCACCAGCCGTACGGCGCCGGCGACGACCGCGACCCCAGCGCCGAGCCGGGCTGCCGACGGCCGGGGACGGCTCGAGCCCCTGGCCCGGAGGCCAGGGGCTCGATCACGTCTGGGGTGAGTAACGGGACTTGAACCCGCGACATCCGCCACCACAAGGCGGCGCTCTACCAGCTGAGCTATACCCACCATGCTCTCCGCGCGAGCGCGAAGACGTCGAGAAGTGTAGGGCAATCAGTCCGCAGAACCGGAATCGGCCCCGGCGTCGGAATCGGCCCCGGTGTCGGGAGCGGCCGCCGCGGGACCGAGCCCGGTCAGCTGGCCGCCGTGCCGCGCGGCGATCTGGCGCGCCTGGGTGCTGTCGGGCCCGGGCTGCGGCACGAAGACGGCCTCGCGGTAGTAGCGCAGCTCCTCGATGCTCTCCTGGATGTCGGCCAGCGCGCGGTGGTTGCCGCGCTTGGTCGGGGCCGCGAAGTAGGCCCGGGGGTACCACCGGCGCGACAGCTCCTTGATCGAGGAGACGTCAACGATCCGGTAGTGCAGGAACGACTCGAGGGCCGGCATGTCGCGGGCGAGGAAGGCCCGGTCGGTCGCGACGGTGTTGCCGGCGAGCGGGGGGCGGCTGCCGTCGGGGCAGTGCTCCTTGATGTAGGCGAGCACCTGCTCCTCAGCGTCCGCGAGCGTCGTACCGCCGGCGAGCTCGTCGAGCAGGCCCGACTTCTCGTGCATGCTGCGCACGAACTCGACCATCTGGTCCAGCGCCTCGGCGGTGGGCTTGATGATGACGTCGAGGCCCTCGCCGAGCACGTTGAGCTCGAAGTCGGTCACGAGCGCCGCCACCTCGATCAGCGCGTCGGCCCCGAGGTCGAGGCCGGTCATCTCGCAGTCGATCCACACCAGTCTGTCGCTCACCGGACAGACCCTACCCATGACGCGCCGCCCACCCTGCGGCGCTCTCAGCCTCGACTCAGGCTCGCCTCATACGCTGTCCGGGCCTACCACCACCGAATCCTGGAGGAAAGCCTCGATGGCGCAGAAGAAGAGCTCGCAGAAGTCCGCCCAGGACAAGGCGGCAGCGCAGGCCAGGCGCGAGCAGCGCCAGGCCCGCACCGAGCGGGCCCGCGCGCAGGCCGAGGAGCGTCGCAAGGCCGCCAGGCGCAAGGAGCAGCTCACCCGCTTCGGCGTGATCGCCGGCGTCATCGTGCTGCTCGTCGGCGGCTGGTTCCTCGTCACGAACCTCGGCTCGGACGAGCCCGACACCCCGCCCGCGGGTGCGAGCGACGACTACGGGCTGGTCGTCGGCGAGGCCGACGCCCCCAAGTCGATCGTCATCTACGAGGACTTCCTCTGCCCCTTCTGCGGCCAGCTCGAGCAGACCGTCGGCGACCAGCTCGACCAGCAGGTCGAGGCCGGCGAGGTGAAGGTCGAGTACCGCCCGCTGCCGTTCCTGAGCCGGATCAGCGACTACTCGCCCCAGGCGGCCAACGCCTTCGCCGTCGTGCTCGACGCGTCCGGACCCGAGGTCGCCAAGGAGTTCCACGACCTCCTCTTCGACAACCAGCCCGAGGAGAGCGGCCCGTTCCCGGACGACGACCAGCTGGTCGAGTGGGCCGTCGAGGCCGGCGCCACCGAGGACGAGGTGCGCCCGGGCATCGAGGACATGGCGTTCGAGGGCTGGGTCGACGCGGCGGGTGACGCCGCGTCGGACGCGGACGTCGACTCCACGCCGACGGTGCTGATCGACGGCGAGCGGGTCGAGGGCCAGACCCTCGACGACATCGCGAACGCGATGGTCGGGTCGGCCGGCTGACCCGGCTGCTGGGACACTGCCGGTCGTGAGCCTCCACGACTTCATCACCGGCCTCCCGAAGGCCGAGCTGCACGTCCACCACGTCGGGTCGGCGTCGCCGCGGATCGTCTCCGAGCTCGCGGCGCGCCACCCCGAGGCGGGCGTGCCCTCCGACCTGGAGGGGCTCGAGCGGTTCTTCACCTTCCGCGACTTCGCGCACTTCATCGAGGTCTACCTCGCTGTCGTCGACCTGGTCCGCACCCCCGAGGACGTGCGGACGCTGACCTACGAGGTCGCGCGCGAGATGGCCGAGGGCCAGCAGCTGCGCTACGCCGAGCTGACCTGCACGCCGTACACGTCCGTGCTGCGCGGCATCCCCATCGACGCCTACACCGAGGCGATCGAGGACGCGCGCGTCGCGGCCGAGCGCGACTTCGGTCTGGTGCTGCGCTGGATCTACGACATCCCCGGCGAGCTCGGCATCCCGGCCGCCGACGCCACCCTCGAGTACGCCCTCGAGCACCGCACCGACGCTCTCGTGGGCTTCGGCCTCGGCGGGCCGGAGATCGGCGTACCGCGGGCGCAGTTCCGTGAGCACTTCGAGCGGGCTCGCGCAGCCGGCCTGCACTCGGTGCCGCACGCCGGCGAGACCACGGGGCCGGAGACGATCTGGGAGTCCGTACGCCTGCTCGGCGCCGAGCGCATCGGGCACGGCTGCTCGGCCGCCCAGGACCCCGAGCTGCTCGCCCACCTGGCGGGCTCGGGGATCGTGCTCGAGGTGTGCCCGACCTCCAACGTCGCCACGGGGGCGGTGGACCGGATCGAGGACCACCCGTTGCGCTCGTTCGTCGACGCGGGCGTCACCGTGACCATCAACTCCGACGACCCGCCGATGTTCGCCACCACGCTCAACCACGACTACGAGGTCGCGGCCGGGCTGCTCGACCTCGACGAGTCGGGCGTCGCGGCGCTGGCGCGCGCGGCGGTCGACGCGTCGTTCGCCCCCGCGGACGTGAAGGCCCGGATCACGGGGGAGATCGACGACCACCTGCGCCGGGAACTTTTTTCTCCCAACCCGTAACACCTGCGTGGGTGCCGCCGCTGAGGGTGGTGAGCGGCCGCGTTCCGCGGGGCCCTCACCACACCCGTTCATCGAGCTCCCGCCCTTGGACGGATCCCCCCAGGACTCGTGGTGAGGCCCTACCAACGCAGTGACAGCGGCACGATCCTCCGGGATCGTGCCGCTGCTCTGCGTGCTGTCGACCGGTGGGCCGGGTCCGGGAAAGCATTCGGCCCCGCTACCTCATACGTGGCGGGGCCTGGCCACATCCTGACGTGACCGGGCGTCCCGGTCGGGGAGGCTGGCGGGCGTGTCGGCGCACCGGGGAGCGGGCGTGGCGCCGGGGTCGCGGGTTCCGGGGAAGGTGCCCGGCGCGGCCGTCCACCACTTACGATCGGCACGACGTCTTCGGGGGAACATGAACAAGCTGGTCACGCTCGTCGCTGCCGCGTTGGTGGCCGTCGTTCCCGCGCCCGCCGGCGCGCAGTCCGTCGCCGACCCCCTCCCAGACCCCCTTGCCGACCCCCTCGCCGCGTGGCACGCCGCGTACGACTCGGCCGGGACCGCACAGGCGAACGTCGTCTGGCTGGGCTCATCGACCACCTACGGCGTCGGGGCCAGCACGCCGGACAAGCGCTACACCGACCTCGTGATCGCCGAGCTGCGCGGCGACCCGGAGCCCGTCACCCACGTCGCCGGCTCCTACCCCGCCAGGAACACCTCGCCCGGCGTGCACGGCTACGTCTCGGCGCCCGGTGGCTCCACCAGCGAGAACTACGTCGGCGACGTCAACCGGCCCTGGATCCTGTGGGAGCGCCCGTCGCTCGTCGTCCACATGGTCGGGTCCAACGACTCGGTGACCTACGAGCCGTTCGCCGTGCCCGTCGACGAGTACGAGACCAACATCGGCGAGAAGATCGACCGCCTCGACGCCTCCACCAGCCGGCCCATGAGCCACCTGCTCGTCCACACCTACCGACGCCCGGACGTCACCGCCGCGACGTGGCGGACCTACGGCGAGGCCCTGGACCGGGTCGCCGCGGCCCGGGACAACGTGGCCGTGGTCGACGTCTCCGAGGAGTACGAGTCGGCCGACCACCACGGCGCGGACCCCCGCGACCTGATCCACGACGCCGACGGTCTGCATCCCTCGGACACCGGACACGCGCTCCTGGCCCGCCGGATCGCCGACGCGGTGCTGGCCGGAACGACGCCCGAGCCGGAGCCGGAGCCGACGCCCGAGCCCGAGCCGACGCCCGAGCCGACGCCCACGCCCACGACGGAGCCCACGCCGACCCCCAGCCCGACGCCCGCCCCGACGCCCGCCCCGACGCCGGTCCCCGCACCCGGCCCGATGCCGCCGACCACACAGCCGGCGCCCGTGCTCGCCCCGGCGCCTGCCACGACGGGCACTCCCGAGCCCGTGCCGGCCGCTGTGCCGGCCGCTCCGGCCGCCCCGCGCAAGGTCAGGGCGATCCGCCACGGTCGCACCATCCGGGTCAGCTGGCGGTCGGTCGCCGGAGCCGAGCAGTACGCCGCCCGGTGCGGCCGCAGGACGGCCGTCGTCAGCACGACCGCGGCCGTCGTCCGTGGCACCGCGACCGTCTGCAAGGTCCGGGCGATGGGCCGCGGCGGCGCGTCGTCGTGGGCCAAGATCCGCGTCCGGTCCCAGGTCGTCCCGCGGGGGGCGTGACGCCCCCGACGGGATCCGAACCCGTGACCGCGGACGAGACGTGCGCTCGAGGCCGGCTCGTCAGGGCTCACGAGCCGTGGACGGCCCGACTCCTGGGAGCCGGGCCGACCCGGAGACTCACTCGGGGGACGTCGGGAAGTCAGGCACGACGACGTAGTAGCTGATCCCCTTCGGGGCGCCCTTGCCGTTGAGGAGCGTCGACGTGAGGATCCCGTCCTCACCGACGGTCGTCGTCATGACACGCGTCCCGGCCTTGTAGCAGACCGTCGCGTGGGCACCGACGTAGACGCTGGTGGTCTGGTGGTCGAGCTCCACCTTGTCCGCGCTGGTGCGGTCGTCGCAGTGCTGGGCGGTGGCAGCGCTGGGGCCGGCGGTGCCGACCAGGGCGACGGCTGCCAGGGCCAGGGCTGCGGTGGGACATGCGATGCGCTTCATGAGCTTCTTCTCCTGTCGGGGGCACCGGCCCGGTGGCGCGGTATCAGGCCGTGGCGGCGACGACTCGTCGAGGAGCGGTGCGTCCGGTTCCGGCTCGCCCACGCTAGGTCATCTGGTCTGGACCAGTCCCCGTTTTGCGCAAGGTCGTGCACAGGTCAGCATGGCGCCCCCGACAGGATTCGAACCTGTGACCCGCGGATTAGAAGGCCGCCGCTCTATCCAGCTGAGCTACGGGGGCTGGCGGCGTCAGTATCCCAGCCGCCGCGGAGGCGTCGGGAGGTGGCATCCTCGACCCGTGCGTCCGCACCTGGTCCTCGTCCACGGCTCCCGCCTCGCCAGCTCGCAGTGGCTCCCCGCAGCTCCCGCTCCTCGCGGGCAGGGCGACCGTGGGCCTGGTCGACCTGCCCGGCCACGGCCGCCTGGTCGACGAGGCGTTCACGCTCGCGCGGTGCGTCGAGGTGATCGACGAGGCGGTCGACGCAGCGCCGGCGGGTGCGCCGGTCGTCCTCGTCGGGCACTCCCTGGGCGGCTTCGTCGCCATGGCGTACGCCGCCGAGCGCGGCCCTCGACTCGACGGCCTGGTGCTCGCCGGGTGCAGCGCGACGCCCACGGGCCCGGGTGCTGCGGTCTACCGCGGCGTCGCGGCGCTCACGGAGCGGATCGGCCCGGAGCGGATGACGCGGGTCAACAACCGCGTCCTGCGCCGGCTCTATCCTGCGGAGCTCATCGAGCCGGTGATCGCCGACGGCTACTACTTCACGCCGACCCCGGCCGCGTGGCGTGCCGTCATGGACGAGTGCCACCCCGCGATGCTGCGGGGGCTGGCGTGCCCGGTGCTGGTGCTCAACGGGCAGTGGGACCAGTTCCGGCTGGGGGTCCGCAGCGTCCTGCGCGTGCTGCCGGACGCCCGGGTGGCCACGGTCCCGGCGGCCTCGCACCTGGCGAACCTCGACCAGCCGGAGGCCTTCGCCGAGGCGGTGCTGGGGTTCGCCGAGGACGTGTGACGATCCGGTCGCCGGGACAACCGGATCGTCACACGTCCTGCGTCCGACCTCAGGCCGAGACGGGCACCGGGTCGGGGTCGACGGTGGTCTCCTCGCGCCAGGCCGTGCGGGCGCGCGGGGCGTCGTACACCGCCTGGTCGATGATGCCCTCGCGCTTGGCCACGATGGTCGGCACGAGCGCCTGGCCGGCGACGTTGACGGCGGTGCGGCCCATGTCGAGGATCGGGTCGATCGCGAGCAGGAGGCCGACGCCCTCGAGCGGCAGGCCGAGCGTCGACAGGGTCAGCGTCAGCATCACGGTCGCGCCGGTGACGCCGGCCGTGGCCGCCGAGCCGATGACCGAGACGAACGCGATCAGCAGGTAGTCGGTGACCGACAGGTCGAGGCCGAAGAACTGCGCGACGAAGATCGCCGAGATCGCGGGGTAGATCGAGGCGCAGCCGTCCATCTTGGTGGTGGCGCCGAGGGGCACCGCGAAGGAGGCGTACGCCCGCGGGACGCCGAGGTTGCGCTCGGTCACGGACTCGGTGACCGGCATGGTGCCGACCGACGAGCGGGACACGAAGGCCAGCGAGATCGCGGGCCAGGCGCCGGAGAAGAACTGCTTCACCGAGAGGCCGTTCAGGCGGAGCAGGGCGGGGTAGACGCCCAGGAGGACGATCAGCAGGCCGGCGTAGATGGCGATCGTGAAGGTGCCGAGCGAGCCGAGCGCGTCCCAGCCGTAGCTGGCCACGGCGTTGCCGAGCAGGCCAATCGTGGCGATCGGGGCCAGCAGGATGATCCACCACAGCACCTTCTGCACGACGGCGAGCGCCGAGCGGACGAAGCCGAGGAACGGCTCGGCAGCCTCGCCGACCTTGAGCGTGGCGATGCCGATGGCGATCGCGACGACGAGGATCTGCAGCACGTTGAAGGACATCGACACGCTGCCGTCCTCGGCGGCGGAGCCCTCGAGGCCGAGCACGTTGGCCGGGACGAGACCCGTGAGGAAGTCCAGCCACGAGCCCGTCGTGCCGGGCGCGGTGGCCGCGTCGGAGGTCACGCTGGTGTGGTCGCCGGGCTGCAGGACCAGGCCGAGCGTGATGCCGATGGACACCGCGATCAGGGCCGTGATGGCGAACCAGGCAAGGGTCTTCCACGCCAGCCGGGCGGCACCGGTGACGTCGCGCAGGTTGGCGATGGAGGCGACGATCGCGAGGAACACCAGCGGTGGGACGACCGCGCGCAGCAGCGTGACGAACGTGCCGCCGACGGTGCTCAGGGTCTCGGTGAGCCAGTTGGGGTCGACCTCGCCGGTGGCGTCGACGCCGTCGGCGCCCATGCTGCGGGCGACCAGGCCGAGGACCACGCCGAGCACGAGTCCGATCAGGACCTGCACGCCGAACGAGGGGAGCTTGAAGCGGGTGGGCTTCGCCTGCTCCTTAACAGAAGTATTCATACTGGAAAAATAACCTTTCGCAACGGCACCGCGACGAGCGGGTGCCGGGGACGCAAGCGGATCGGGGAGGACCCGGGGAGGACCCGGGACGGACCGAGGGATCAGGCGGTGCGTCGGAGGCGACAGAGCGCGCTCTCGGTGCGGGCGAGGTCGACGGCGCGACGCTGCGTCAGAAGGTCTCCGACGCTCGTCGGTGCGGTCGTGGCGGCTCGCACGTCAGGCACAACCTGACCCCCCAGCACCGGATTCCGTGCGTCGCATCACAGCGGGTCCGCCGACCTCCAGGGTGCCGAGCACGTCCTCGGGTGCCCGTGCGGGGGCTGACGGGCGCACGACGTCCGCATGCGCGCGCGCCCAGCGGGTACGCCACCGGCATGAGCAACCACCACCCCCGGCTGGCCATCGTCACCGGCAGCGACTCGGGCATCGGCCAGGCGACGGCGACCCTGCTGGCGAGCGAGGGCTTCGACGTCGGGCTGACCTTCCACAGCGACGAGGAGGGCATCCGGAGGACCGCCGTGGAGGTCGAGCGGCGCGGGCAGCGCAGCTTCGTCGAGCCGTTCGACGCCTCCTCCCCGGACGCCGGCGCGGTCGTCGACCGGCTGGCCGGCCAGCTGGGCGGCCTCGGCGTGCTGGTCAACGTCGCCGGGACCGGCCACTCCGACCGGGTGCTCGACCTGGACCTCGACACCTGGCGCCGGGTCCTGGCCACCGACCTCGACGGACCCTTCCTCTGCTCGCAGCACGCGGCCCGACGGATGGTGCAGCAGGGCGACGGCGGCCGGATCATCAACGTCACCAGCGTGCACGAGCACCTGCCGCGACTGGGTGCCGCCGCCTACTGCTCCGCCAAGGCCGGGCTGGGCATGTTCACCAAGGTGCTGGCCCTGGAGCTCGCCGAGCACGGCATCACCGTCAACGCAGTGGCGCCGGGCGAGATCTCGACCCCGATGACCGGCCAGGACGAGTCCGAGGCCTACCACCAGGAGCGGCCGGGCAACCCGGTCGGACGCCCGGGGCACGTCGCCGAGGTGGCCTCGGTCATCGGCTTCCTCGCCTCGCCGCGGTCGGCGTACGTCACCGGGTCCTCCTACACCGTCGACGGCGGCCTCAGCCTGATGGCCGCTCACGGGCACGACACGGCCACCGGGTGGCGCGAGATCTGAGGCGCAAGACCCGGCGCGTCAGCGCTCCAGCAGCACGAGCACCTCGTAGTGGCCGGTGTGCGGGAACATGTCCAGCACCCGCGCCTCGACCGGGCGCAGCGAGGGCATGAGCGCCAGGTCGCGGACGAGCGACTCGGCGTTGCACGACGAGTAGACGACGTGGCGCGTCGCCGAGCCCTCGAGCCAGCCGGCCAGGTCGGTGCCGATGCCCCGCCGCGGCGGGTTGACGACCACGAGGTCGGGGGAGGTGCGCGAGGCCAGCGCGTACGCCGTCGCATCGGCGGCGACGAACTCGGCGGCCACGTCCAGCTCGGCCGCCGTCGCGGTGGCGGCGGCGACGGCGTCGGCCGACACCTCGACGCCGAGCACCTCACGCCCCGGCGATGCCAGGTGCAGCGCGAAGCCGCCGACACCGCAGTAGAGGTCCCACACCGTGCGCACGCCCGGCAGTCCGTCCACCCATGCGCGCGCCTGTTCGTAGAGCGCCTCGGCGACCGGGGTGTTGGTCTGGAAGAAGGAGCGCGGTCCGAGCCGCAGCGTCACTCCCGTGGCCAGCCGCATCGGCAGCGTCGCCTCCCCGGTGAGGACGACCTCCCGCTCGCCCTCGAGCACCGCCTTGTGCTCGGGCTGCACGTTGATCGTCACCACGCGCAACGCGGGCACCGCCTCCAGCAGCGCGGGCAGGCGGGAGCGGATCCGCGCCTCGAGGGCGGTCGAGCGCAGCACCAGCCGCAGCATGAGCTCGCCGTCGGGCGACTCGGTCAGCAGGACGTGCTTGAGCTCGCCGGTGCGGGTCGCGACGTCGTACGGCGTGAGGCCGGCGGCCGCGATCCACGCGGCGATGCGGTCGAGGGCCGACGTCAGGCCCGCCGAGTGCAGGCCGCAGTCACGCAGGTCGACGCCCCGGAGGTCGCGGTCCAGGATCCCGAGGGTCGGGACCTCGACGCTGCCACCGACCGCCATCTTGGCCTTGTTGCGGAAGCCCGCCTCCGGCCCCGCCACGGTCGGCAGCCAGACCGGTGCGTCGACCAGGGACCGCGCGTGCAGCTCCTTGTCGGAGAGCTGACGTGCCCGCGGCAGCTCGAGCAGCGTGCAGGAGCGGCAGCGGAACGCGTCGTAGTGGTGGCAGTCCACTAGCCGCGGAGCCGGCCCATCCACTCCTCGACGTCGGCGGACGTGCGGGGGAGCGAGGCCGACAGGTTCCGGTTGCCGTCGGCGGTCACGAGGATGTCGTCCTCGATGCGGATGCCGATGCCGCGCAGCTCCTCGGGCACCAGCAGGTCGTCCTCCTGGAAGTAGAGGCCCGGCTCGACGGTGAGCACCATGCCCTCGGCGAGGTCGCCCTTGGGGTAGATGTCGGCCGAGGAGCGGCCGCAGTCGTGGACGTCCATGCCGAGCATGTGCGAGGTGCCGTGCAGCGTCCAGCGCGCATAGACCTTCGACTCCGGGTCGAGGGCCTCCTCGGCGGACACCGGCAGCAGGCCCATGCCCTCGAGGCCGTGGGCGAGCACGTCCATCGCGGCGTGGTGCGCCGCCAGGAACGGCACGCCCGGTCGTACGGCGTCGATGCCGGCCTGCTGCGCCTGCTGCACCAGGTCGTAGAGCTCGCGCTGGAGCGGGGTGAAGGTGCCGTCGACCGGGATCGTGCGCGTGACGTCGGCGGTGTAGAGGTTGTGGCCCTCGACGCCCATGTCGAGCAGCACCAGCTTCCCGGGCTCGATGGAGCCCGTGTTGTCGATCCAGTGCAGCGTCGTGGCGTGTGATCCGCCGGCGCAGATCGAGTCGTAGCCGATGTCGTTGCCCATCGCGCGGGCGCGGCGGAAGAAGGTGCCCTCGATCCACCGCTCGCCGAACTCGAGCACGCGGTCCCAGTCGCGGACCGAGTCCTCGAAGCCCAGCGCGGTGATGTCGCACGCCTCCTGCAGCTCGCCGACCTCCCACTCGTCCTTGACCAGGCGCAGCTCGTCGGCGACGCGGGCCAGGTCCTCGTCCGTGGTCAGGTCGCGGACCTTGCGGTCGTCGTCGAAGGACGGCAGGTCCTTGACGTGGCGCACCTCGATGCCGAGCGAGTCGGAGATCTCCTGCGCCGACGGGCGGCGGCCCGCCCACAGCTCGCCGTACTGCCGGTCGCGGAAGAACTCGTCGGTGTCCCGCTCGGAGCGCGGCCGGGCGTAGAGCACCGACTGGCCGTCCTCGATCACCAGCACCGCGTCGGAGGTCTGGTTGCCGGAGAAGTAGGTGTGCGCGGTGTCCGGGCGGAACCGGTAGTCGGTGTCGTTGGAGCGCACCTTGTAGGTCCCGGCGGGCAGGACCAGCCGGTCGTCGGGGAACGCCTCGGACAACCTGGCGCGGCGCTCGGCGGCGCGCTCGGCGACGGGGTGCCGCGGGACCTCGAGGGTCCGGTCGCCCCATCCCTCGCGCATGAAGGCGGCGTAGGCCGCGGGCACGGCCGGGTCGTGCGACTCCGTCCGGGGCTGCTCGGCGCCCTCGGGGGTCGTCTCGACGGTGACGTCGACGGCGGGGTCTGCGGGGGGTGCGGTGGGCTCGCTCACCCGGTCACTGTACGACGCTCGCGCGGCGGCCCGACACACGAGGAAGCGCCGGCCGGGCCCGCGCGGGACCTGCCGTGCGACCGTCCCGACAATTGGCCGAGCCGCCGCGTTCACCCGGCGTACCGCATTGATTCACCGCCTCCCTGTGGGGTGACGCCCATGCCGTCTGCCAGGTCGCTCCTGACCTCCTTCCAGTGCCTCGCCACCCCGCTCGCCACCTCCCTCGCCCTCGCCGCGGGCGCGCTCGCCGTCACCGCGCTGCCCGCCCACGCCGCGGCCGGGCGACCGGCGCTCGTGGTGACCGAGATCAACGTCGACTCGAGCAACCGACCGGCCGCCGACGGGACGTCGGTCGACGCGTTCGAGTTCGTCGAGGTGCGCAACACCACCGACGCCGCGATCAACCTGGCCGACGCCGGCTACTCGGTCGTCTACCTCAGCGGGTCGACCCAAAGGACGCTCACGCACGACCCGGCGACGACCGTCCCCGCCAACGGCACGCTCGTGCTGTGGCCGCGCAACAGCGGGCACTCGGGCACCGCGGCCCTCACCGAGCAGGACTTCCGCACCTTCTACGCCGGCCTTGGCTGGACCGGCTCGTACGACCTCGCCGTCCTCTCCGGCCAGAACGGGCTCAACAACAGCGGCAGCACCCTGTGGATCCGGCGCACCGACGCCGGCACGACCACCGACGTGGCGCAGGTCAGCTGGACCGCCACCGACAAGGCCGTCGACAAGACGGTGGAGTACGTCGCCCCCACCGACGGCACCGCGGTCCACCGCGTGCTCGCCACGCAGCAGGCGCCCAACCCGGGCGCCGTGCGCGACGAGCAGCTGGGCGCGCCCACCCCCACCGACCCGCCCACCGACCCGCCGACCGACCCGGGCGTGCCGACCCAACCCCCGGCGCCGCCCACCGACCCCGACCTCGCGGCGCCGATCCTCCAGGTCACCGAGGTGGCCCCCGACACCGCGAACGCCAACGGCGGCGACGCCTACGAGTTCGTCGAGGTCTACAACGCCTCCGACGCCCCGGTGAGCTTCCGCGACTTCACCCTCAACTACCTCTACATCGACGCCAACGCGGTCACCACCAACCAGGCGCTGTGGCCCGCGGTGCCGCGCGACGCGGTCATCGACCCGGGCCAGACGCTGGTGCTCTGGGTCCGCAACGGCGCCAACGACGCGCTCACCGCCGCCGACTTCAACGCCGCGTTCGGCGCGGACCTGACCGCCGGCGAGGACCTCGTCGACGTACGGTCCGCGGGCATGGCCAACGGGGGCCTGCGCGGCATCCAGGTGATGACCAACACCGGCCTCGACGTGAGCACGACCTACTACTTCACCGACGCGCAGACGACGCCGACCACCGCCATCCAGTACGCCTGGAACCCCGCGCCGTCGCCGGACCACCTGTGGGTGCCGGAGCCGAGGAACGGCACGGTGCAGACGATGACCGCGCTCGCCGTGCCCACGCCGGGCTACACGCACCCGCGTCAGGTGCCCGCCGGGCTCGTGCGCACCCCGACCGCCGACACCGCGCCCACGATCGACGACCTCACCGGCGGCCCGCTGCTGCCGGAGACCGAGGACCTCACCCTCGGCTTCGACGTCCTCGACGACCACCAGGTCCGCACCGCGGAGCTGACCCTCACCACGGACGTCGGTGACCCGGTCACCCGGTCGCTGCGCTTCGAGTCGCCCGACCGCTTCGTCTACACCGTCCCGGCGGTCGACCTCTACGGCAAGCAGTGGGTGGACTACACCCTCGAGGTGTCGGACGGCACCCACACCACGACCCTCGGCCCGGTGCGCATCGACCTCACCGGGGGACCGCGGCCGCCCGTCCGGCTCAACCACGCCGACGGCGACTTCGTCCGCGGCACCAGCCCCCTCACGGCGACCACCGACGGCGACCCCACCGGCCTCACCCTGGCGGTCGACGGCCAGCAGGTCGGCGCCGCCGTGCCGTCGCTCGAGGCCTCGCCGCGCTTCGCCTTCGAGGCCACCAGCACCGACGCGTTCTTCCGCAACGGCGTGAAGATCGGCGACGAGGTGCTCACCGTCTTCGACGAGGGCTTCTACGAGCGGACCGAGACCGTGTCGGCCGCCGTGCCGCTGGAGAAGGTGGTGCGCGGCCAGCGCGTCACGCTCGGGATCTACGCGGGCACCAAGGCGTGGCCCCAGCCTGACCCCAACGAGAACAACGACGACTTCGCCGCCATCGACCCCCGCCTCGCCCTGCCCGACGGCCGGGTGCTGCGCCCCGTCACGTGTGCGAGCGCCGCCGAGGGCCAGGAGCCGACGACCCGCGCCTGCCCCGCCCCCGACGCCCGCATCGGCTTCGCCGACGCCAGCCTCGTCTACTTCCTGGCGACCTTCGAGGTCCCCGACGACGCCTTCGACTCACTGCTGCACCAGTGGGACACGACCGCCGTCGCCGACGGGCAGCACGCCGTCACCGCGACCGCCGGCGGGCAGTCGGCGACCCGCACGCTCGTCGTCGACAACACGGCGCCGCAGATCACCTCGTCGATCGAGCCGGGCGCCAAGATGCGAGGCTCGTTCGACGTCGACGCGCAGGCCACCGACGCCGGTTCCGGGGTCGAGGCACTGACCGCGACCCTCGACGGCGAGGAGGTCACCCTGCCGCACCGCACCTCCTCGGTGGACCTCGAGGCGGGTGAGCACCGGCTGGTGCTGACCGCCGTCGACGCGCTGGGCAACAGCCGCACCCGGGAGATCACCTTCACCACGCCCGAGGAGCAGCCGTCGGCATCGCTGGACACACCCGCCGACGGTGCCGAGGTGCCGTCCGGTGAGGTGGCCCTCGAGGCCACCCCGAGCGACCCCGAGGGCGACGTCCTCGACGTCGAGCTGCGGCGCGGATTCCACTTCGAGCCCGGTGACGAGGCCGTCACGGCGAGCGCCGGGACGGCGTACGACGCCGGACGGGTCCCGCGCGAGGGCGCCGTGCTGCTCACCGCCGAGGAGCTGGAGGCGGTCGCGACCGACGACGGCCTCACCGCCAGCACCACCTCCGAGAGCCTGTTCCCCTACCAGCTCTTCACCCTCGAGGTGCCCGAGGGCGCCGGCGGCGACTTCACCGCCCGGGTCCACTGGTCGGGGTCGGCCAACGCCGAGGCGCGCGTGGGACTGCACGTCCTCGACGTGACCGCCGACGCGTGGGTGGAGGTCGACGAGCACCTCACCACCGGTGGTGCCCCCACCGACTTCGACCTCGACGCGCTGGTGCCGGCGAAGGACCACGTGGAGGACAGGAGGATCACCGTCCTGGTGCAGCACTCCCAGGGCTTCACGACCCCGGGCCAGAGCACCCGCGGCAGCCAGGTGCCGCCGTACTCCGGCAAGGGCGTCACACCCCGCGACCAGTACGACTTCACCGTCGCCTGGGAGTCCGACACGCAGTACTACAACCAGAACCCGGACTTCTACCGCCACCAGCGCGCCATCCACGACTTCCTCGTGGCGCAGCGCTCGAACCTCGACCTGCAGTACCTCATGCACACCGGCGACATCGTCAACGACTGGGACCAGCCGGCCCAGTGGCAGCGCGCCGACGTCGCCTACCGCGACCTCGACGAGGCGCGGATCCCCTACGGGGTGCTCGCGGGCAACCACGACGTCGGCCACCACCGCAACGACTACGGCGCCTACGGCCGGTGGTTCGGTGAGCAGCGCTACGCCGCCAACCCCTGGTACGGCGGCTCGCACCAGGACAACCGCGGGCACTACGACCTCGTCAGCGCCGACGGCATCGACCTGATGGTCGTGTCGATGGGCTGGGGGGCGGGGGACCAGCAGATCGCCTGGATGAACCGGGTGATCGAGGAGCACCCCGAGCGCAGGGTCATCATCAACCTGCACGAGTTCATGCTCACCACCGGCGGGCTCGGCCCGATCCCGCAGCGGATCATGGACGAGGTCGTCCGGCCCAACGCCAACGTGATCGCCGTCGGGTCGGGGCACTACCACGACGCCTACACCCGCACCGACGAGATGGACGACGACGGCGACGGCGTCGCGGACCGCACGGTCTACTCGATGCTGTTCGACTACCAGGGCCTGCCCGAGGGCGGCCTGGGCTACCTGCGCCTGCTGCACTTCGACAACGCCGGCGGCAGGATCGTCGTCCGCACCTACTCGCCGTCGCTCGACGACTTCGACTCCGACGACCCGTCGCTGGAGCAGGTGCACCAGGAGTTCGAGATCCCCTACGCCGCCTCCGGCATGACGGCGCGGGTCAAGGAGCTCGCGACCGACGAGATCAGCCTGGACATCCTCACGACCGAGACCATCGCGTCGTTCGCCGGAGTCGCCAGCGGCACCGCGCTGTCGGCAGCGTGGGCCGTCGAGCCGGGCGAGCACGGCTGGTACGTCCGCACCTCCGACCCCCACGGCGCCGTCGACCACTCCGTCGTGCACACCTTCACGGCAGCCGGGGAGTCCACGACGCCGACGCCGACTCCCACCACGTCGCCCACCACGTCGCCCACGCCCACCACCACCGCGACACCCACGCCGACGCCGGGCGCCGTCGTCGCCGGGACGCCGTCGGTCGCGGGCAGGGTGCGGGTCGGCGAGACGCTGCGGGCCGAGCCCGGCACGTGGGCACCCGGGACCGTGCTGTCGTACGCCTGGCTGGCGGACGGCGACCCGATCACCGGGCAGGCGGGGCAGACCCTCGTGCTGCGGGCACGGCACCGCGGCGCACGGATCAGCGTCGCGGTCACCGGCGCGGCGCCCGGGCTGACGCCGACCACGGCGTCGGCCACGGCGCGGCGCGACGTGCGTGCGGGCCGCCTCGAGGCCGACCGGCCACGGGTCACCGGCCGGCCGGTGGTCGGAGGCGTCCTCCGTGCCGACGCGGGCGAGTGGACGCGGGGGACGAGGCTCCGCCTCACGTGGTTCGTCGACGGGCGGAGGGCGGGCGCCGGCAAGCGATTCACCCTGCGCGCGGTCCACCGCGGCGAGCGAGTGACCGTGCGCGCGACCGGAACCCGGACGGGCTATGCCACGGCGACGCGGACGAGCGCGCCGACGGCCGTCGTCCGCGGCCGCTGACGCCCGCCCACCGACACACCGCCCTAGGGGTGCGCCCCCGGTCCGCCGACCGGGGGCGCACGCCCATGCTCCGTTAGGCTGCGCCACATGCACCGAGGTCGCCGCGACAGTGTCGCATTCACCGTCGTGGTGGGCGTCCTGGTCCTGCTCGGTGGCCTCGCGATGGCGCTCGTCGTCGCCCTTTCGGGAGCGCCGGGGTCATTGGCGCTCGCAGCGCTGCTCGCTGCCATCCCGGTGGGACCACTGGTCGGCTGCTTCATGTGGCTCGACCGCTACGAGCCGGAGCCGCGCAACCTGCTCGTCGCCGGCCTGCTGTGGGGCGCCTTCGTCGCCACCGCCGCGGCCCTGGTCTTCCAGGGGATCGGCGTCGCGGGCGGCGCCAGCGAGCGCGACAGCCTCGCGGTGCTCGCGCCGCTCACGGAGGAGGCGACCAAGGGCGCCTTCCTCATCCTGCTGCTGTGGTGGCGCCGCCACGAGCTCGACGGCATCCTCGACGGCATCGTCTACGCCGGCATGGTGGGCATCGGCTTCGCCTTCACCGAGAACATCCTCTACCTCGCGGCCGCCTACGACGGCACCGACGGCCTCGGCCCGGGCGGCACCACGGCGCTCACCGGCACCTTCGTCCTGCGCGGTGTGATCAGCCCCTTCGCGCACCCGTTCTTCACGGCCTTCATCGGCATCGGGGTGGGCATCGCGATCGCCTCCCGCCGGACGTGGCTGCGGGTGCTCGCCCCCCTCGCCGGCTTCGCCGTCGCGGCCCTGCTGCACGGGACCTGGAACTCCTCGACGCTGATGGGCACCGGCCACTTCTTCGTCGTCTACGGCCTGCTGATGTTCCCGGCGTTCCTCGGCGTCGCCGCCTTCGCGGTTTACCGCCGGCGCTCCGAGCGCCCGCTCCTCACCACCGCCCTGCAGGACGCCGCCGACCGCGGGCTGCTGCCCGCCACCGACATCCCGTGGCTGGTCGACCTCCGTGCCCGCCGGCACGCGCGGCGCTGGGCCCGCGCCCAGGGCGGCCAGCAGTCCGAGCGAGGCATGCGGGCCTACCAGGCCGCGGCCATCGAGCTCGGCTACCTCCACCACCGCTACCTGCGCGGCACCGCCCCGGAGGACTTCTCCGTGCGCGGCCAGGAGCACGTCGAGGAGCTGCGCCGCATCCGCCCCTACATCTCCTTCCCCGGACAGGTGGTGCCGACCAGATGACCGAGCCCGAGGCGGAGCAGGCGGCCGCCGGCCGTCGTGTGCCGGACGCTGCCACGGCGATGGTGACCGCGCTGGTGCGGCTGCGCGGTGCGCTGCAGGAGGCCCGGCTGCCGCTCGAGCTGCCCGGTGCCGAGGCGCAGCGCGTCGCCCGTGCCGAGATGGTCGACCAGCTCGAGGACTACGTCATCCCGCGCCTGATGACCCTCGACGCGCCGCTGCTCGCGGTGGTCGGCGGCTCGACCGGCGCCGGCAAGTCGACGCTGGTGAACTCCCTCGTCGGCACGCGCGTGACCACGCCGGGCGTGCTGCGGCCGACGACCCGGTCCCCGGTGCTGGTGCACCACCCCGACGACGCGAAGTGGTTCGGCCAGGACCGGCTGCTGCCCGAGCTCGAGCGCGTCACCCGCCAGACCAACGACCCCGAGGCGCTCCAGCTCGTCGAGTCCACGGCGATGACGCCGGGCCTGGCGATCCTCGACGCGCCCGACATCGACTCGGTCGAGGAGCGCAACCGCGTCCTCGCCGCGCAGCTGCTCGCCGCCGCCGACCTCTGGCTCTTCGTGACCTCCGCGGCCCGCTACGCCGACCAGGTGCCGTGGGACTTCCTGCGCAAGGCCGCCGAGCGCTCGGCCGCCGTGGCGATCGTCCTCGACCGCACGCCTCCCGAGGCCGTCGACACCATCTCCACCCACCTCGCCCGCATGCTCGCCAGCCGCGGGCTCAAGGACTCGCCGCTCTTCACCGTCGAGGAGGGCCCGGTCTCCGACATGGGGCTGCTGCCGTCGGGGTCGGTGCTCGAGATACGCCAGTGGCTGCAGGCCCTCGCCGACGACCAGGAGGCGCGCGCGGCCGTCGTGCAGCAGACCCTCGACGGCGCCATCCGCACGCTGGGTCGTCGTACGCACACGGTGGCGGACGCGGCCACCGAGCAGGTCGACTCCGTGCGCCGGCTCCGCGAGGACGCCAACGAGGCCTACGACCGCGCGGTCAAGGGCGTCGGCGAGGCCTCCGCCGACGGGACCCTGCTCCGCGGGGAGGTGCTGGCCCGCTGGCAGGAGTTCGTCGGCACCGGCGAGCTCCTCCGCTCGCTCGAGACCCGGGTGGGCTGGATCCGCGACCGGGTCGTCAACGCCGTCAAGGGCAAGCCCCAGCAGGCCGAGCGGGTCACCGTCGCCGTGGAGTCCGGCCTGGAGACGCTGATCCTGGAGCACGCCGAGGCCGCCGCCGAGCGGGCGGAGGCGTCGTGGCGCAGCACCGCCGCCGGCCAGGTCCTGCTGCGCGACGCCGGCGAGGACCTCGGCCGCGCCTCGCGCGACTTCCGCCGGCGCGCCGAGCGCGCCGTGCGCGACTGGCAGGACGACGTGCTGGAGATGGTCCGCACCGAAGGTGCGGAGAAGCGCTCGACGGCACGGTTCCTCGCGTTCGGCGTCAACGGGCTATCGGTGGCACTCATGGTCGTCGTGTTCGCCCACACCGCCGGCGTCACGGGCGCCGAGGCGGGCATCGCGGGCGGGTCGGCGGTGCTCGGCCAGAAGCTGCTCGAGGCGGTCTTCGGCGACCAGGCCGTGCGGTCCCTGGCCGAGCGCGCCCGGGTCCGGCTCGAGGCGTCGATGAGCGACCTCCTCGACGCCGAGCGGCGCCGCTACACCGACCTGCTCGACAGCCTCGAGGTGTCCCCGGAGGCGCCCGAGCGGATGCGCGCCGCAGCCCGCAAGGTCGACGACCTGCGCTACGCCGCGACCCAGCCGGTGACCCCGCCGGAGGCCGAGCTCCCGACCGAGCCGCAGACCGGGCCGGAGGCGCGACCCGCGCTCGACCCTCCCCAGGTGTCGGACGATGGCGACACCGCCCCCTAGGGTTGAGGGTGGAAGCAGAGCCACCCGGACCGTGAGGGAGTCATGACGTCGTTGCTCGAAGGGGCCAAGAAGCTGGTCACCAGGAGCTCTGACATCGGCGCTCGCGTCGAGGGACTCGAGCGTGCCGCCACCGCGGCCCGGGGCCGTGTCGACGACGCCCTCGTCGACGAGGCGTCGACGGTCGCGTCGCGCGCCGCCAGCCGGCTCAAGCTGTCCGCCGACCACACCGTCGTCGCCCTCGCGGGCGCGACCGGCTCGGGCAAGTCCTCCACCTTCAACGCCCTCAGCGGCCTCGAGCTGGCCGCGGTCGGCGTACGCCGCCCCACGACGTCGTGGGCCACGGCCTGCGTGTGGGGCAGGGAGGGGGCCGAGGAGCTGCTCGAGTGGCTCGGCATCCCCTCGCGCCACCAGGTCACGCGCGACTCGATGCTGTCCAAGGCCGACGAGGACGTGGAGATGCGGGGCGTCGTGCTCCTCGACCTGCCCGACCACGACTCCACCGAGGTCTCGCACCACCTCGAGGTCGACCGGCTCGTGCAGCTCGCCGACATGCTCGTGTGGGTGCTCGACCCGCAGAAGTACGCCGACGCCGCCATCCACGACCGCTTCCTCAAGCCGCTGGCCGGCCACCGCGACGTGATGCTCGTGGTGCTCAACCACATCGACGTCATCCCCGAGGACCGCCGCGCGTCCATGGTGGACGACGTACGCCGCCTCCTCGAGGCCGACGGGCTGGCCGGCGTGCCGGTCGTCCCGGTGAGCGCCCGCAACGGGTGGGGCATCGACGAGCTGCGCGGCATGATCGCCAAGCGGGTCGCGGAGAAGAAGGTCACCCGCTCCCGGCTCGAGGCCGACGTCAAGACCGCGGCGCAGCGCCTGCAGGAGTCGACCGGCACCGGCAAGGTGCCCGGTCTGTCCAAGGAGCGCGTCGCCGCGCTCGACGACGCCTTCGCGGAGGCGGCCGGCGTGCCGACCGTCGTCAAGGCGGTCGCCGACTCGACCCGGTTGCGCGCCAACCGCGCCACCGGCTGGCCGGTCACGGCCTGGTTCTCCCGGCTCAAGCCCGACCCGCTCAAGAGGCTGCACCTCGACCTCGGCGCGTCCGGCAAGGAGCTCACCGGCGCCGCCCGGACGTCCGTCCCGAAGGCCACCGGGGTGCAGCGCGCCCGCGTCGACACCGAGGTGCGCGCCCTGGCCGAGCAGGTCGGCGAGGGCATGGCCCCGCCCTGGGCCACGGCCGTGCGTGCGGCGTCGGTGTCGCGGCTGCCCGACCTCGGCGACCGCCTCGACCGCGCGGTGGCGTCCACCGACCTCGGCGCCGACAAGATCCCCGTCTGGGCCGGTCTCGTGCGGATCCTGCAGTACCTCCTCATCATCTCCGCCGTCGTGGGCGCCGTGTGGCTCGCGCTGCTCGCCTTCGGCTCCTACGCCCGCCTGCCCGAGCCGCCGACGCCGGAGGTCGGCTCCTTCCCGCTGCCCACGCTGCTGCTCCTCGGTGGCGTCGGACTCGGGATCCTGCTCGCGCTCGTCAGCCGCTGGCTGGTGTCGCTGACCGCGAGGGCGCGGGCCCGCACGGCCGACAGGCGGCTGCGCGACGCCATCTCGGAGGTCTCGGCCGAGGTGGTCGTCGAGCCGATCCAGGCCGAGCTCGCCTCCTACGCCGAGGTGCGCGAGGGTCTCTCGACCGCCCTGCGCTGAGCCGTCCCCGGGCCACCCGGCGTCCACAGGTCCGGCCGCATCGTGGTCCTCCACAGGTCCGGCGACCACGCGGGTGCCGGTGTCGGCCGGGTTGCCGAGGCTGGGTGCACCGCGGCGGGACCACCGCCGCCCCACACCCGGAGGCAGCCCCATGTACGACACCCAGATCACCCTGACCGGCTGGATCGGCGGCGAGGTCACGCTCCGCGAGGTCGGCGAGCACCGGCAGGTCGCCTCGTTCCGCGTCGCCTGCACGCCGACGCGCTACCGCGACGGCGAGTGGGTCAAGGGCACCACGACCTGGCACACGGTGAAGGCGTGGAACCGGCTCGGCCGCCACGTCGTCGCCTCCCTCTCCAGCGGCGACCCGGTCGTCGTGCACGGCCGGCTCGTGGCCGACGTCTGGGAGCGCGACGGCAAGCCGCAGACGTCCTGGGAGGTGGTCGCGAGTGCCGTCGGCCACGACCTCACCCACGGCACCACGACCTTCGCCAAGCCGGTGGCTCCCGCGGTCGAGGACGAGCGTCGGGGCACGGTCCCGGCGGCCGCTCCGGTGGTGGCGTCCGACGCCGCCGAGTCGGTGCCCGACGCCGCCTGAGAGGAGCCGCCCGGCGCGATTGTCGGCGGGGGAGCGGTTCCCCGTAGGCTCGCCCGCATGGCTGAGTACGTCTTCACACTGCGCAACGTGCGCAAGGCCCACGGTGACAAGGTCGTCCTCGACAACGTCACCCTCTCCTTCCTCCACGGCGCGAAGATCGGCGTCGTCGGGCCCAACGGTGCGGGCAAGTCCACGCTCTTCAAGATCATGGCGGGGCTCGAGCACGCCAACAACGGCGACGCGATCAAGGACCCCGAGGCCACGGTCGGCATGCTCCAGCAGGAGCCGCCGCTGACGGAGGGCAAGACCGTCCTGGAGAACGTCGAGGAGGCCGTCGCCGACCTCAAGGGGAAGATGAAGCGCCTCGAGGACGCCTACATGGAGATGGGCGAGCCCGACGCCGACCAGGACGCCCTCATGCAGGAGACGGGCGACCTCCAGACCGAGCTCGACAACGCCAACGCGTGGGACCTCGACAGCCGGCTCGACCAGGCCATGGACGCGCTGCGCTGCCCGCCGCCGGACGTGCTGGTCGACAACCTGTCCGGTGGCGAGCGACGCCGCGTCGCCCTGTGCAAGCTGCTGCTCGAGCAGCCCGACCTGCTGCTCCTCGACGAGCCCACCAACCACCTCGACGCCGAGTCGGTCCAGTGGCTGGAGGGTCACCTCAAGACCTACCCCGGCGCCGTCATGGCGATCACCCACGACCGCTACTTCCTCGACAACGTCGCCGAGTGGATCGCCGAGGTCGACCGCGGCCAGATCCACGGCTACGAGGGCAACTACTCGACCTACCTCGAGACCAAGCGCGACCGGCTCAAGGTCGAGGGGCAGAAGGACGCCAAGCGCGCCAAGATGCTCGAGAAGGAGCTGGAGTGGGTCCGCTCCAACGCCAAGGCCCGCCAGACCAAGAGCAGGTCGCGTCTCGCGCGCTACGAGGAGATGGCGGCCGAGGCCGACCGGATGCGCAAGATCGACACCTCCGAGATCAACATCCCCGCGGGCCCGCGCCTCGGTGACGTCGTGCTCGAGGCCGACAAGCTCGGCAAGGGCTTCGAGGGTCGCACCCTCATGCACGACGTGTCCTTCAAGCTCCCGCGCGCGGGCATCGTCGGCGTGATCGGCCCCAACGGTGTCGGCAAGACGACGCTCTTCCGGATGATCACCGGCGAGGAGCAGCCCGACGCCGGCGACCTCAAGGTCGGCCAGACCGTCAAGATCTCCTACGTCGACCAGTCACGTGGCGGCATCGACCCGCAGAAGAACGTCTGGGAGGTCGTCTCCGACGGGCTCGACTTCATCAAGGTCGCCAACTTCGAGATGAACAGCCGCGCCTACGTCGCCTCCTTCGGCTTCAAGGGCCCGGACCAGCAGAAGAAGGCCGGCGTGCTCTCCGGTGGTGAGCGCAACCGGCTCAACCTCGCGCTGACGCTCAAGATGGGCGGCAACATGCTGCTGCTCGACGAGCCCACCAACGACCTCGACGTCGAGACCCTGTCCTCGCTCGAGGACGCGCTGCTCGACTTCCCCGGCTGCGCCGTGGTCACCTCCCACGACCGGTGGTTCCTCGACCGCGTGGCGACCCACATCCTGGCCTGGGAGGGCGACGACGAGGACCCGGCGAAGTGGTTCTGGTTCGAGGGCAACTTCGCGTCGTACGAGGAGAACAAGGTCGAGCGCCTCGGCATCGACGCGGCCCGTCCCCACCGGGTGACGCACCGCCGCCTCACCCGCGACTGACCCCGCGACGGACCGTTCACCACGGTCTGTCGCCGGATGGGCGCTTCCCTCGATCAGCTGACCGGGGGAAGCGCCCCTTCGTCTGCACACCGTGATGAACGATCACCGGCAGGGACGAGCGGCTAGCGGAGCTCGCTCTCCGGGTGCCGGTTCACGAGGTGATCGGCGACCCGGTCGAAGACCCGGCCCACGGCGGCGAAGTCGCCCTCGGGGACCAGGTCGACGAGGTTGCGCCGGACGCTCTCGACGTGGCACGGCGCGGCCCGCACGAGGAGGTCGTAGCCCGTCTCCGTCATCGTCGCGACGACGCCGCGGCCGTCCTCGGGCGTGGTGCCCCGCGTGACGTAGCCGGCGTTCTCCATGCGGGCGATCGTGTGGGTCACCCGGCTGCGCGAGTGGGCCATGGCGTCGGCCAGCTGCGCCATCCGCATCGCCCGCCCCGGCCGCTCGGAGAGCCGCACGAGCACCTCGTACTCGGTGAGCGACATGCCGAACTCCCGGCGGAGGTCGTCGTCGAGACGCTCCTCGAGCAGGGTGATGCCCATCATGAGCGCGCGCCAGGAGTGCTGCTGGTCGTCGTCGAGCCAGCGCGGTTCGCTCGTCGAGGTCATGGCCGCAGCCTAGTCGTGCGGCGCCCCGGCGCGCCTCAGGAGACGCGCTCGAGGATCATCGCCATGCCCTGGCCGCCGCCGACGCACATGGTGATCAGGCCGGTGCTCTTGTCGTGCCAGTCGAGGCTGTTGAGCATCGTGTTCTGCAGGCGGGCGCCCGTCATGCCGAACGGGTGGCCCACCGCGATGGCGCCGCCGTTGACGTTGAGCCGGTCGAGGTCGATGCCGAGGTCCTGGTAGGACGGCACGACCTGGGCGGCGAACGCCTCGTTGATCTCGACGAGGTCGATGTCGCCGATGCTCATGCCGGCGTGCTCGAGCGCGTTCCGGGTGGCCTCGACGGGGCCAAGGCCCATGATCTCGGGGGAGATGCCGGAGACGCCGGTCGACACGATGCGGGCGAGCGGGATGAGACCGAGCTCGGCGGCCTTGGTGTCCGACATGACCACCACGGCGGCGGCGCCGTCGTTGAGCGGGCAGCAGTTGCCGGCGGTGACCACGCCGTCGGGGCGGAAGACGGGGTCGAGACCGGCGATGGCGTCGTACGTCACCCCGGCGCGGGGGCCGTCGTCCGTGGTGACGACGGTGCCGTCGGGCAGCGTCACCGGGGTGATCTCGCGCTCCCAGAAGCCGTCGGCGATCGCCTTCTCGGCCAGGTTCTGCGAGCGGACGGCGAACTCGTCGATCTCCTTGCGGTCCAGGCCGCGCAGGCGGGCGACGTTCTCGGCGGTCTGGCCCATCGCGACGTAGATGTCGGGCAGCAGGCCGTCCTCGCGCGGGTCGTGCCAGTCCTGGCCGCCCTTGGCGTACTCGTCGGTGCGGGCCGAGGCCTCGACGAAGCGCGGGTTGCGGGTGCCGGGGATGTGGTCGGACGTTCCCTTGGCGAAGCGCGAGACGGTCTCGACGCCGGCGGAGACGAAGACGTCGCCCTCGCCGGCCTTGATCGCGTGGAAGGCCATCCGGGTGGTCTGCACGGACGACGAGCAGTAGCGCGTCACGGTGGCGCCGGGCACCTCGAGGCCGAGGAGGGTCGTCACCACGCGTGCCATGTTGTTGCCCGACTCGCCGCCGGGCAGGCCGCAGCCGAGCAGCAGGTCCTCGATGGTGGTCGGGTCGAGGTCGGGGATCTTGTCGAGCGCCGCCTGCACGACCAGTGCGGTCAGGTCGTCGGGACGGAAGTCCTTGAGCGAGCCCTTGTTGGCCCGGCCGATGGGGGAGCGCGCTGCGGAAACGATCACTGCCTCGGGCATGGGGAACTCCGGTTACTGGTCGGTTGCGGTGTCTCCCGGCACCTTAGTGCGCCGGTTCCCCTCAGGAGTCCGGAGGGTTGGGGCCGAGGCCGGTCAGCAGCCGCTCGACGCTCTCGGCCACGAAGGTGCGCCGGCGTCGAGACGGCAGCATCAGCGACGCGAGCAGCACGCCCTCGAGCGCGGCCACGAGCGTCTCAGCGGACGCGCCGCCCTCGTCGCCGCCCTGCTTCCCGGCTGCGTCCAGCACCTCGCGGACCATGCGCACCAGGTCGTCGCGCCACAGCGTGAAGCGCTCGGCCAGGCCCGGGTCGCGGGTGGCCGCGACCGTGAGCTCGAGGCGCGCCGCGAGGAGGTCGGGCTGGTCGAGCCAGCGGGAGAAGAGCCGGGACACCTCGGCCACCGCGCGCTCGTGGTCGCCCGGGCAGGACGCCAGCCGGCCACCGAGCGCCTCGACGTCGGCGCCGAGCCGGTCGGCGACGAACTCGCCGAGGGCGCTGACCAGGGCGTCGCGGGTCCGGAAGTACGCCGACGAGCTGCCCTCGGCGAGACCCGCCTCGCGGTCGACGGCGCGGTGGGTCAGACCCCGGATGCCCTGCTGGGACAGCACGGTCGTGGCCGCCTCGAGGATCTGGCGGCGCCGTGGCGACAGCTCCCGGCTCGCTGGGCTCACCGTGCTCCTCTCGACCGCGCGGGGTGGTGGCGCAGGACACTACCGGGCGGTCTTGCGCAGCGCTGGCGGAGGCGTATGCTTCTACATACGTAGACACTACATCTGTAGAAAGGACTGGTCATGGAGGCCGTCACTATCTATCTCGTCGTCATCGGCATCGTCTCCCTGGCGGCCGTCGCCCTCGCCGCCGCCGCGCTCACGACGACCCTCCGCGAGACGCGCAGCGACCGCCGCGCCCGCCACGAGTCGATCCCCGCCTACTACGGCCGGATGATCCACGTCAGCTGATGGGGGCGGGCCCCTGAGGGCGCCGGCTCGCTGCCCGGAGCGCCCGGCGTCGAGGTCTGCGACGATCGTCGTGTGCGCCATCTCTACCGCTGCCCGCTGAGGTGGGCCGACCTCGACCTGCTCGGCCACGTCAACAACGTGACGTACGTCGACTACCTGCAGGAGGCGCGCGTCGACATGTTCCGCACGCACGCCCCGGAGAGCCGCGCCGACGACCTCGCCGAGGGCGTGGTGGTGGTCCGGCACGAGGTCACCTACGTCTCGTCGCTGACGTTCGGCTTCGAGCCGGTCTCGATCGAGTGCTGGGTCACCGAGGTCCGCGCCGCGAGCTTCACGATGGCCTACGAGATCTTCGCCGAGGACCAGGCCGGCGAGCGCACGGTCCACCTCAGGGCGCGCACCGTGCTGACGCCATACGTCTTCGCGACCGAGCGGCCCCGCCGCCTGCACGACGAGGAGAAGGCGTCCCTGTCCCGCCTCCTCGAGCCCGACGAGCCCGTCCGCGCCCCGTCCGCGCCCGCCGTTGTCGACGTCCCCGGCGGCACCTACCCGGTGCACGTGCGGTTCAGCGACGTCGACGTCTACGGCCACGTCAACAACGTGAAGTACTTCGAGTATTTCCAGGAGGCGCGGATCCAGCTGATGGTGACGCAGGGACGCGACCTCGGGGACGGCTACCACCTCGTGGTCGCCCAGACCGACGTCGACTACCGCCGGCCGATCCTGTTCCGGCCCGAGCCCTACGACTGCCGGACGTGGGTGTCGCGCATCGGCAGCACCTCGGCGGTCTTCGAGTCGGTCGTCCGCGACGGCGACGAGGTGCTCGCGCGCGCCCGCGTGGTCGGGGTCTGCCTCGACAGCGCCACCGGTCGCCCGGCTCCCGTGCCCGACGGCTTCCGGGCGCTGGCCGCGGGCTAGACGCCGGACCCTCAGAGCACGTCGGACCTCAGAGCACGTCGGCGGGCGTCGGCGGCTGCGGGTCGGGGGAGTTCACCATGAACTGCGCGGCGTGGGTGACGTACTCCCAGAACCGGGCGTCCTGCTCGGGCGTCAGGTGCACCGCGTCGAGACCGGCCCGGAAGTGCCGCAGCCAGTGCTGCGCGGCCCTCGGGGTGACCATGAACGGACCGTGGCGCATTCGCAGCCGCGGGTGGCCGCGGGTGTCGCCGTAGGTCGTGGGCCCGCCCCAGTACTGGATGAGGAACAGCGCGAACCGGTCCTCGGCGGGTCCGAGGTCCTCCTCGGGATACATCGGCCGCAGCACCTCGTCGGTGGCCACGCCCTCGTAGAAGCGGTGGACGATCGCGCGGATCGTCTCCTCGCCGCCGATCTCGTCGTAGAAGGTGGTGGTCACGGCTCCATTGTCCCCGGCTGCGACACCCGCGGCACGCCGGGGCTACGCCTTCTCGGTGGGCTCGGCGGAGGCCGCCGACGGTGCGCTCTCCTGCCACAGGACGCGCTGGGCGACCGCCAGGTTGATCCCCTCGCTCTCGAAGCGCGCCTTGACGCGCTCGCGCATGGCACGCGCGACGCCCCACTGCTCCATGGGGGCGGTCTTGAGGGTGACCCGGACGACGATGCCGTCCACCCCGAGCGACTCCACGCCCCAGACCTCGGGCTCCTCCACGACGAGGCCGGTGAAGTCCTCGTCCACCCACAGGTCGTGGGCGACCTCCTCGAGCACGCGGCGGACCTTGACCAGGTCCTCGCTGTAGCCGACGGTCACGTCGAGCACGGTGCGCGCCCAGTTCTGGCTCATGTTGCCCACGCGCAGGATCTCGCCGTTGCGGACGTACCAGACCGTGCCGTTCACGTCGCGCAGCCGCGTGACGCGGAGGCCGACGGCCTCGACGGTCCCAGACGCCTCGCCGAGGTCGACGACGTCGCCGACGCCGTACTGGTCCTCGAAGATCATGAAGATGCCGGAGAGGAAGTCCTTGACCAGCGCCTGCGAGCCGAAGCCGAGCGCCACGCCGAGGATGCCCGCGCTGGCGATCAGCGGTGCGATGTCGTAGCCGAGCTCGGAGATGAACATGAGGGCGACGACCGTGAAGACGACGCCGGTGATGATGCTCTTCAGGAGCGAGCCGAGGGTGGCCGCGCGCTGGACGCGGCGGGTGTAGCCAGGGTCGTCGCGCAGGTTCAGCGCGGCACCCACCCGGCCGCCGGTGATGGCACGACTGAGCCGGTCGGGGAGCACGCCGACCTCGGCGCGCGCGACGATGCGGTCGATGATCCGGTGCAGCAGCCACCGGACCACCACACCGATCAGGAGCAGTCCCAGCAGCGCGCTCGGCTTGCCGACGACCCAGTCGACGGCGGTCGCGAGCCTCTCGTTGCCGGTCTCCTCGAGGACCCACGTGCACAGGTTCTCGTCGGTCGAGCAGGTGGTGAGGGGGGTGAGTGGATCGGTCTCGCTCCCGGAGACCTCGGTCACGTCCATGACAGGGGTGAGGGGGTGAGGCATGCCCGCCAGTATGGGCGATACGCTGTGGACCGTGACCACGCACGTCAGCCCGCCCGCCAGCTCCCGCTCGTCGCGCCGAGCGCTCCGGACCGCCGTCCTGGCGGCTGCGCCGGCGCTGGCCCTGCTGACGTCGCCGGTCCACGCCGACGTCCCCGAGGGGTGGGGTGGCGAGACCGAGGTCAACAGCCTCGACACCCTCAACGCCCTGGCCATCTACGTCGGGGCGCCGCTGCTGCTCTTCGTGATCATCCTGGTCGCGGTCTACCTCCCGGCGATGGTCCGCGGCGAGAAGCTGCTGCCCGACCACTCCGCCGGCGAGGGCCAGTGGATCGGCGGACCCCGCCAGGGCGTCGCCGAGCTGCCCGCACCCGACAACGAGAACTCCCGAGCGGGTGGCGCCAGTGGCAGCTGGTGACCTCCTGACCGAGGCCGACCGGCTGGCGCTGGACAAGACCATCCGCGTCGCCGAGCAGGCCTGCCGCTTCGAGTTCTCGGTCTACGTCGGTCCGGCCGAGGGTGACGACACCCGCGCCTGGGCCACCCGTCTGCACAACCGCCTCGTGGCCCCGCCCCGCAGCGTGCTGATCCTCGTGGACCCCACCCGCCGGGCCCTCGAGATCGTCACCGGCGGAGACGTACGCCGCCACCTCACCGACGCCGAGGTCGAGCTCGCGGTGCTCGCGATGTCGTCGGAGTTCTCCTCCGGCAACCTGCTCGCCGGTCTGCAGCGCGGCATCACAATGCTCGCCGAGCACGCCAGGCCGCAGAACACGCTGCACGCGTAGCCTTCTGCGCTTGCTCCGCTCGCGCGTGCTGTGCTTGATGGGCTCGCGTGCTGCGTTGTTGGCGCTCGCTCCGCTCGCGCGTGCTCGGCGCCCTGAAAGACGTCGTCTTCCCTCCTCCCTCGGCGGCGCTGCCTCGCTGCGCTCGTCACGCTTGCTCGCTCGTCAGTCCAGACGACGTCGGGCGCCGAGCGCGTGCGCTGAGGCCGTGAGGAAAGACCTCACGCGTGGCGTAGCGAGCGTGGCGAGCCCCGAGGTCAGACCGTCTGGAGGCTCGGCGCCCGGCGCTGTCTGGACTGACGAGCGACGCGAGCGCAGCGAGCAAGCCGAGGAGGGAAGACAGCGCCTTGAAGGGCGCCGAGCACGCGAGCGAAGCGAGCCAAATAGCACCGCCCCCAGCCCAAGACAACGAAGCGAAGCGAGCCAATCAACACCGCCCCCAGCCCCAGACGACCGAGCGAGGACCAAACAAACCGGCCCCCACCCCGAACGGGGTGAGGGCCGGTCGAGCCAGCGGGCCGGTCAGCCGGCGTCGTACGCCTGGGCCTCCAGCGCCCGGGCGATCTCCGCGCGCGCCTCGCCGATGTAGCGCTGCGCCTGCTTGGGCGCGTTGTTGTCGGCGAGCCACTCGTCGAGGCGGTCCAGCGTGGCCTGCGACGCGAGCGGCCGCGGGAAGCCGTACTCGAGCACGACCGAGGCCTTGTGGAAGCCCAGCACGTCGACCAGCGTCTCGGAGGCGGTGAGGAACTTCTCGAGGTAGGGCTGGAGGACGTCCTCCTGACCGAAGCGGAAGATCGAGAAGGCGATCTCGCGCGAGGTCTCGTTGGGCGTCGACGGGTCGAGGACCGCGTTCCAACCGGCCTCCTTGGCCTCCGCCGTGGGCTGCGAGGCGCGTGCCGCGGCGGCCTGCTCCTGGCCCGAGATGGTCTTGTCGACCTCGAGCTCCGCGTCGATCTCCGCGTCGCCGAAGCGGCCGGCGCGGGCGAGGGCGGTGATCAGCACCCAGCGCATGTCCTGGTCGACGGCGAGTCCCTCGACGGTGAAGGACCCGTCGAGGAGGCCGACCAGGTCGTCGAGCGCGGCGTCGCGGTGCGCGGCGCCGGCGTACGACCGGGCGAAGGTGAGCTGGTGGTCGCTGCCGGGCTCGGCGGCGAGCAGCAGCTCACGCAGGCCGGACTCCCAGGTGGCGCGCAGCTCCGCGCGGTGTGCGGGGTCGGAGTAGAAGTTGACCGCCAGCGCCGTGGACGCCGGGATCTTGGTGACGGCCCACGCGTCGGTCTCCTGGCCGATGTTGGCGAGCACCAGGTCGGTCCAGTCGCGGGTGCGCATCTCGGCGTCGCGGGTCATGTCCCACGTCGCGCCCCAGACCAGCGCCCGGGGGAGCGAGTCCTCGAAGGTCGACAGCGAGGAGATCGCCGTGGCCAGCGACCGCTCGTCGAGGCGGATCTTGGCGTAGGCGTGGTCCTCGTCGTTGAGCAGCAGCAGGTCGGGCTGCTTCACGCCGGCCAGCTCGGGCACGTCGGTGCTCGCACCCTCGACGTCGATCTCGAGGTAGTCGCGCCGGACCAGCCGGCCGTCCACGTCGTCGTAGAGGCCGATGCCCAGGCGGTGCCGGCGCAGGGTCGGCCAGTCGGGGTGCGCGGACTGCGCCACGGCGAAGGAGGCGTACGTGCCGTCCTCGGCGAGCTCGAACGACGGGGCGAGCGTGTTGACGCCCGCGGTCTGCAGCCACTCCTGGGCCCAGCCCTGGAGCTCACGCCCGGAGGCCTTCTCGAGGGTGGCGAGCAGGTCCTTGAACTCGGGGTTGGCGTACTCCCACTCCTTGAAGTAGGCGCGCAGGCCCTCGAGGAAGGGCTCGATGCCCACCCACGCGACGAGCTGCTTGAGCACCGAGGCGCCCTTGGCGTAGGTGATCATGTCGAAGTTGACCTCGACCGCGTGCAGGTCGACGTTGTCGGCCGCGATCGGGTGCGTCGAGGGCAGCTGGTCGGCGCGGTAGCCGGTCTGCTTGCGGGCGTTGGCGAAGCCGGTCCACGCGTCGGTGAACTCGGTCGCGTTGGCCTCGCACCAGTAGCAGGCCCACTCGGCGAACGACTCGTTGAGCCAGAGGTCGTCCCACCACTTCATGGTCACCAGGTCGCCGAACCACATGTGCGCCATCTCGTGGGTGATGACCGAGGCGCGGAACTCGAAGAACGACCGCGGCTGGCGGCTGCGGGGGAGGTACTCGTCGCGCAGCGTCACGCAGCCGGCGTTCTCCATGGCGCCGGCGTTGTACTCCGGCACGTAGAGCTGGTCGTACTTGCCGAACGGGTAGGCGTAGTCGAACTGCTCCTCGAAGAACGCGAAGCTCTGCTTGGTCAGCTTGACCAGCGCGGCCGTGTCCATGTGCTCCTTGAGCGACTGGCGGCAGTAGTGGCCGAGCGGGATGGTGCCGAACTTGCCCTCGTAGGTGTCGAACTCGCCGTGGTACTCGCCGGCCACGATGGCGGTGATGTAGGTCGACATCTTCTTGGTGGTCGGGAAGCGCCAGACCGCGACGCCGTCACCGGCGGCCTCGGGCTCGGGGGTCGGCGCGTTGGAGACGACCAGCCAGTGCGACGGCGCGGTGACGGTGAAGGTGAAGACCGACTTGAGGTCGGGCTGCTCGAAGGTGGTGAAGACGCGGCGGGCGTCGGGCACCTCGAACTGGCTGTAGAGGTAGACGCGGTCGTCGGCGGGGTCGACGAAGCGGTGCAGGCCCTCGCCCGTGTTGGAGTAGGCGCAGTCGGCGGTGACGACGAGCGTGTTGGTCGCCTCGAGGTCGTCGAGCGCGATGCGGCTGTCGGCGTACGCCGTCGCGGGGTCGAGGCTGCGGCCGTTGAGGACGATCTCGCGCACCGTCGGCGCAACCAGGTCGGCGAAGGTGCTCGCACCCGGCTCGCTGCAGGAGAACTCGAGGGTGGTGACGGACACGAAGGTCGACTGGTCGGGCTGGGTGGCGCTCGTGAGGTCCAGGTCGACGGTGTACGACGTGACGTCCAGCAGGGTGGCGCGGGTGGCGGCCTCGTCGCGGGTGAGGTTGGTTCCAGGCATGGGCGCATCCTGCCACCGCCGGTGTGTCCGGGCCCACACCGGTGGGGAATAGGGCGCACCCGTCGGTGCTTGGGATGGACATGGCTACCGCTGACCTCTGGTTCGACCCGCTCTGCCCGTTCGCCTGGATCACCTCGCGCTGGATCCGCGAGGTCGAGCAGGTCCGCGACATCGACGTGCAGTGGCACGTGATGTCGCTGGCCTACCTCAACAAGGACAAGGACATCCCGCAGGAGTACCGCGAGATGCTCGCCGGGACCGAGCGCCCCGTCCGCGTCGCGATCAAGATCGCGCAGGAGCACGACAACGCGAAGCTCGGTGAGTGGTACACCGCCGTGGGCACGCGGCACCACAACGACGGCGAGGAGCTGACGCGCGAGACCGTCGCCGCGTCACTCGCCGACGTGGACCTGCCGGCGGACCTCATCGAGGCCTGGGACGACGCGTCCCTCGACGACGCGGTGGCGACGTCCCATCACGAGGGCATGGACCCCGTCGGCGACGACGTCGGCACGCCCACCATCCACATCAACGGCTCGGCGTTCTTCGGGCCCGTCCTGTCGAAGATCCCGCGCGGCGAGGAGGCCGGGGAGCTGTGGGACGGCGCCGTGGCCGTGGCGAAGTTCCCCTACTTCTACGAGCTCAAGCGCTCCCGCACCGGCGAGCTCGACTTCTCCTGAGCCGCCGATCGGCCGACCTGCCGCTGAGCGGCCGGGCGGTGCGGGACCGGGGCGCGACCCGACGTCATCGGGTCGCGCCCGGTCACTAGGCTTGCGCCCATGACTCGTGTCCTGTCCGCCGTCGCCTGGCCGTACACCAACGGCCCGCGCCACATCGGCCACGTCGCCGGTTTCGGCGTGCCCTCCGACGTGTTCAGCCGCTACATGCGGATGGCCGGCCACGACGTCCTGATGGTCAGCGGCACCGACGAGCACGGCACGCCGATCCTGGTGCTCGCCGACAACGAGGGCCTGCCCGCGCGCGAGCTCGTCGACAAGTACAACCAGGTGATCGTCGACGACCTCTGCGGCTTGGGGCTCTCCTACGACCTCTTCACCCGCACCACGACGGGCAACCACTACGCCGTCGTGCAGGAGATGTTCGAGACCTGCCGCCGCAACGGCTACATGGTCGAGGAGACGACGAAGACCGCGATCAGCCCCTCGACCGGCCGCACGCTGCCCGACCGCTACATCGAGGGCACCTGCCCGATCTGCAAGTACGGCGCCGCGCGCGGCGACCAGTGCGACAACTGCGGCAACCAGCTCGACCCCACCGACCTGATCGACCCGCGGTCCAAGATCAACGGTGAGACCCCGGAGTTCCGCGACACGCAGCACTGGTTCCTCGACCTGCCCGCGCTGGCCGCGGCGCTGGGGGAGTGGCTCGACCAGCGCGAGGCCACCGGCCTCTGGCGGCCCAACGTCATCAAGTTCAGCCAGAACATCCTCAAGGAGATCCGGCCGCGCGCGATGACCCGCGACATCGACTGGGGCATCCCGGTGCCGGGCTGGGAGGACCAGCCCACCAAGCGGCTCTACGTCTGGTTCGACGCGGTGATCGGCTACCTGTCGGCCTCGATCGAGTGGGCCCGACGCACGGGCGAGCCCGACAAGTGGCGCGAGTGGTGGAACCCCGCCGCCGAGGGGGAGCAGGAGGCGGAGGCCTACTACTTCATGGGCAAGGACAACATCGTCTTCCACTCCCAGATCTGGCCGGCCGAGCTGCTCGCCTACAACGGCAAGGGCGACAAGGGTGGCGAGCCCGGTCCCTACGGCACGCTCAACCTGCCCACCGAGGTGGTCTCCAGCGAGTTCCTCACCTTCGGCGACTCGCAGTTCTCCACGAGCCGCGGCAACGTCATCTACGTCGGCGACTTCCTCGCCCGCTACGGCCCCGACGCGCTCCGCTACTACATCTGCGCCGCCGGGCCGGAGACCTCCGACGCCGCGTTCACGTGGGCCGACTTCGTCACCCGCAACAACTCCGAGCTGGTCGCCGGCTGGGGCAACCTGGTCAACCGCACCGCGACGATGATCGCGAAGAGCTTCGGCGAGATCCCCGCGCGCGGACCGCTGGAGGAGGTCGACCACCAGGTGCTCACGACCGTCCAGGACGGCTTCGACGTCGTGGGCGGGCTCGTGGAGAAGCACCGGCTCCGGGCCGCGATCGCGGAGGCGATGCGCGTCGTCGGGGAGGTCAACAAGTACCTGACGCTCACCGAGCCCTACAAGATGAAGGACGAGTCGCAGCGCGAGCGTCTCGGCACCGTCCTGCACGTCGCGGCCCAGTGCGTGAGCGACTGCAACCTGTTGCTGTCGCCCTTCCTGCCCCACGCCGCCAACAAGGTGCACGCCGTCCTCGGCGGTGAGGGCGAGCTCGTGCCGATGCCCCGCATCGAACAGGTCGACGAGCTCGAGCCCGACAACGGCGCCGGCCACACGTCGTACTCGATCATCACCGGCGAGTACTCCACGACGCCGGCGTGGGAGTCGCGCCCCGTGGTGGTGGGCACGAAGGTCGCCAAGCCGACGCCGGTGTTCACCAAGCTCGACCCGTCGGTGGTCGAGGACGAGCTGGCCCGCGTCAGCGACTGACCGGCCACACACGAGGGAGACGCATGACCGCCGAGATGTACCTGCCCCATTTCGTAGTGAAGCAGAAGCTCACCATGATGGTCAACCGCTACGAGGTGTCGGAGTCCGACGCGGCCGGCAACCCGGTCCGCGTGATGGCGCTGGCCGAGCAGAAGCGGATGGCGTTCAAGGAGCAGGTCACCTTCTTCTCCGACGCCGGCAAGTCGCGGGCGGTCTTCGGGTTCAAGGCGCGCAGGAAGCTCGACCTGAACGCCGGCTACGACATCACCGACGAGTCCGGCGCGCAGATCGGCTTCTTCCGCAAGGACTTCGGCGCCTCCCTGCTGCGCTCGACCTTCCACGTGGAGGGCCCCGGCTACGCGGGCACCGGCCAGGAGCGCAACCAGCTCGTGGGACTGCTGCGTCGCTTCACCGACCTCGACTTCATCCCGATCCACTTCGACTTCGCCGACGCCGAGGGCCGCCCGCTCTTCTCCGTCGAGCGCAAGATGTCCCTCGGCGACCGCTACCGCGTCACCGTGCCGGACCAGCGCGTCGACTTCCGCGTCGCAGCAGCGGTCGCGGTCGCGCTCGACGCCCTGATGGCGCGCTGAGCGCCGAGGCCCCGCCGTGATGTATCCCGAGGTCCGCACGGCCGTCGAGGCCGACACGGGCATGGTCGTCACCGATCCCGGCTTCGACATCCCAGCGCAGCGCGAGCAGGCCCGGGCGGCAGCCCTCGCCGAGCCCCGCGAGGACGTCGCGTCCGTCGAGGAGGTCGACGCGGACGGCGTGCGGTGCCGGCTCTACACGCCGGCCGACGCGCTGCCCGGCGTGGTCGTCCACGCCCACGGCGGCGGCTTCGTCCTCAACGACGTCGACGTGCACGACGGCGTCTGCCGCCGGCTCACCAACCGGGCGCGGCGACGGGTGCTCAGCGTCGACTACCGCCGCCCGCCCGAGGCGCCGTTCCCCGCCGCGCCCGACGACCTCGACACGGTGGTCGGCTGGCTGCGCCGCGAGGGTCCCGCCGGGCCGTACGCCGCGCACGGCGACTCGGCCGGGGCGAACCTCGCGCTGGTCGCCGCGCTCCGCAACCCGGGCTTCTTCAGCGCCCTGGCGCTCGTCTACCCGTTCCTCGACCCGCGGGCAGGCTCCGCGTCGTGGGCCGAGGGGGCCGCGTCGGGCTTCGACCCGGCCGAGGCGACCTGGTACTGGCAGCACTACGCCCGCACCGAGGCGGACCTCGACGACCCCGACCTGGCTCCGCTGCTGTCCGACCGGCTGCACACGGTGCCGCCCACGTTCGTCGCGACCGCCGAGCACGACCCCCTGCGCGACGAGGGGGAGGAGCTCGCCCGGCGCATCGCCGAGTCCGGTGTCGAGACGGTCGGCGTGCGCTGCCTGGGCCAGGTGCACGGGTTCTGGCGGCACGCGCACTTCACCGCCTCCGAGCCGCTGCTGCGGCAGGTGGCCGGCTGGCTCGACCTCCACCTGTCCTGAGGACGCGCGCCACCGTGCGCCCGGACCGCCCCGACGCTCTGGAAGACTTTCCCCATGCGCGTTCACCTGGGCTCCGACCATGCCGGCCTCGAGCTGAAGGACCACCTGACGACCTGGCTCGTCGACCACGGCCACGAGGTCGTCGACCACGGCCCGTTCGTCTACGACGCCCTCGACGACTACCCCTGCTTCTGCCTGCGGGCGGCCGAGGGGGTCGCCGCCGACCGGCAGGAGGGCCTCGACAGCCTCGGGGTCGTCATCGGCGGCTCGGGCAACGGTGAGCAGATCTCGGCCAACAAGGTGGAGGGCATCCGGTGTGCGCTGGCCTGGTCGGAGGAGACCGCCGCGCTCGCCCGCGAGCACAACGACGCCAACGTCGTGTCCGTCGGCGGCCGCATGCACTCCGTCGAGGAGATGACCCGCTTCGTCGAGGTCTTCCTCACCACCCCGTTCTCCGGGGACGAGCGCCACGTGCGCCGCATCGACCAGGTCGCGACCTACGACGCCACCAAGGAGCTCCCGCCCCTCCCCGAGTCGGCGCTGCGGGGGCCCGGCTCCTCGACGTCCGACGACCCCGCGGATGCCTGAGGGCCACACCCTCCGCAAGCTGGCCGACGACCTCGGCGCGGCGTTCGCCGGCCGCACCGTCCGGGTGACCTCCCCGCAGGGCAGGTCGGCCGCCGACGCGGAGCAGGTCGACGGGTCGCGCCTGCTGGGTGCCGAGTCGGCGGGCAAGCACCTGTTCGTCGAGCTCGAGGGCGAGCGCTTCTGGCACGTCCACCTCGGGCTGATCGGGCGGTTCGACGTCCACGCCGGCCTCCCCGGGCACGCAGCGGTCCCGGCGCCGGTGGGCCAGGTGCGGCTGCGCCTGGAGACCCTCCCGGACGGCGATCCCCGCGGGACGTCGTACGCCGACCTGCGCGGTGCGATCCTCTGCGACCTCGTCGGCCCCGAGCGGCGTGACGAGGTCATCGGGCGGCTCGGACCGGACCCGCTGCGACCCGACGCCGACCCGGCGGTCGCGTGGCGGCGCATCTCGCGGAGCCACCGCCCGATCGGCGACCTGCTCATGGACCAGAAGGTGCTCGCCGGCGTCGGCAACGTCTACCGCGCCGAGGTGTTGTTCCGCCACCGCATCCACCCCCTCCGGCCCGGCGACACGCTGCGTTCCGGACAGTGGCGCGCGATGTGGGCCGACCTCGTCGAGCTGATGGCGGAGGGCGTGCGCACCGGGCGCATCGACACCGTGCGACCCGAGCACACGCCCGAGGCGATGGGCCGGGCGCCGCGCCGCGACGACCACGGAGGGGAGGTCTACGTCTACCGCCGCACCTCGATGCCGTGCCTGGTGTGCGGCTCCACCGTGCGCACCGGCGAGCTCGTCGGACGCAACACGTTCTGGTGTCCCCGATGTCAGCCCGTCTTCCGCTCGCGAGCCGTAGCATCACCCACCAAGGACACGGCACCGTCGCGAGGAGCTCGGCCATGAGTTCTCCTCGGTGGCTCAACGAGGCACTGAACCGCGTCGTGCCGCGGGGCTACCGGTTGCTCGTGGCACTGGTCGCCTCGGCCCTTCTGATCGCCCTGGCCATCTGGCGCTTCGACGAGACGCCGCTCAACAGCCTGCTCGTGCCGCTCGTGGTGGCCAGCCTCATGCTCGGGCCGCGCCAGCTGCCCTGGTTCGTGCTGTTCGTGCTCCTCGTGCTGGCGCTCCTCGTCCCCTCGCAGGACGTCACCACGAGAGTGGCGCTCACCATCGTCATCATCTTCGGCCTCGGCTTCCTCGTGCTGGTCGCGTCGTTGCGGCGCTCGCGGCTCGGGGTGGCCGGCCTCCAGGGCGAGACGATGTTCGTCGACCTGCGCGACCGGATCCTGCGCCAGGGCGGCATCCCGGCCCTGCCCGAGCAGTGGTACGCCGCCGCCGAGCTGCGGTCCGCCGGCGGGACGCCGTTCGCGGGCGACTTCGTCGTCGCCTCGCGGGTCGGCGACCGGCTCGAGGTCGCGGTCGTCGACGTCTCCGGCAAGGGCCAGGGAGCGGGCACCCGCGCCCTCCTCCTGTCCGGTGCCATCGGCGGCCTCCTGAGCGCCCTGCCGCCCGCGGAGTTCCTGCCGGCCGCCAACACGTTCCTGCTGCGCCAGGAGTGGCAGGAGGGCTTCGCCACCGCCATCCACCTGTCGCTCGACCTCCGCACCGGCCACTACGACATCCGCAGCGCCGGTCACCCGCCGGCCGCCCTGCGGCACGCCGGCTCCGGCCGCTGGGAGGTGCTCGAGTCCGAGGGCCCGGTCCTCGGCCTCATCGACGACGCGACCTACACGGTCGTGTCGGGCGAGATGCGCCACGGCGACGCCCTGCTGCTCTACACCGACGGCATGGTCGAGACCCGCAGCCGCGACATCAGCCTCGGCATCGACCGGATGCTCGGGCAGGCCGAACGGCTCCTGCGGGGACAGTTCGAGGGCGGCGCCACGCGCCTCATCGAGTCCCTCGGCTCGCGCAACGACGACCGGGCCCTGCTCCTGGTCCACCGGCGCTGAGCACCTGCGAGCCGGTTGGGGCGACCACCTCGCGGTGTGGCACCATGACTTCCGCACCGGGGGCCGCCAGGCAGCCGGACAGCGCGCGGATGTAGCTCAATGGTAGAGCCCCAGTCTTCCAAACTGGCTACGCGGGTTCGATTCCCGTCATCCGCTCCAAGCAGGTCCAGAGACCTCCGTCCGGAGGCCGTCGGGGCCCGTTTGGCGGGGCGTAGCGTAGTGGCTAGCGCGCCTGCTTTGGGAGCAGGAGACCGCAGGTTCGAGTCCTGTCGCCCCGACCCACCGGCCCCACGCGTCGCAGCCGCCGGGCGTGATTCGGCCTGTGCCCACGCCGTCGATAGACTCAACGGGTTTGCGGTCGCCGGGCACCCCGAGCCGGCGCTGCCGCACGTCACCCAGACCATCAGCATCAGGAGACATTTGTGAAGAGCGCCGTCGAGACCTTGAGCCCGACCCGGGCCAAGCTGACCGTCGAGGTGCCCTTCGAGGAGCTCAAGCCGAGCCTCGACGCGGCGTACCAGAAGATCGCGAAGCAGATCAACGTCCCGGGCTTCCGCCGGGGCAAGGTCCCGCCGGCGGTCATCGACCGCCAGGTCGGCCGTGGGCCGGTCCTCGACGAGGCCATCAACGCCGTCGTCCCGCAGTCCTACATGGCCGCGCTCCAGGAGCACGACCTCGAGCCGCTGGCGCAGCCCGAGATCGAGGTGACCAAGTTCGAGGACAACGAGTCCCTCGAGTTCACCGCCGAGGTCGACGTCAAGCCCGACTTCGAGCTCCCCGCCTACGACGGCCTCGAGGCCAGCGTCGAGGACATCGAGATCTCCGACGCCGACGTCGAGGAGCAGGTCCAGGCGCTGCGTGAGCGCTTCGGCACCCTGGTGCCCGTCGAGCGCGCGGCCGCGGACGGCGACTTCGTCACGATCGACCTCCTCGCGGCCAAGGACGGCGAGCCCGTCGAGGGCGGCGAGGTCACCGGCATGTCCTACCAGGTCGGCCGCGGCGGCATGATCGACGGCCTCGACGAGGCGCTCGTCGGCCTCTCCGCCGGCGACGACAAGACGTTCGGGTCCGAGCTGGTCGGCGGCGACCTCGTCGGCGAGCCGGTCGAGGTCACCGTCAAGGTGAGCGCCGTGCAGGAGCAGCAGCTCCCCGAGGTCGACGACGAGTTCGCCCAGCTCGCCTCCGAGTTCGACACCGCGGAGGAGCTGACCGCCGACGTGCGCGAGCGCCTCGGCCGCGGCAAGCGGCTCGAGCAGGCCGCCGCCGCCCGCGACGCGGTGCTCGAGGCCCTGCTGGAGAAGGTCACCATCCCGCTCCCCGAGGTCATGGTCACCGACGAGCTCAACGCGCGTCGCCAGAGCGTGGAGCAGCAGCTCGGCTTCGCCGGCATCACCATGGAGAAGTACCTCGAGGACGAGGGCCAGACGCAGGAGGAGTTCGAGGCCGACCTCGAGCGCCGTGTCCGTGACGCCGTCGCCGCCCAGTTCATCCTCGACAAGATCGCCAAGCAGGAGGAGTTCGGCATCGAGCAGAACGAGCTCTCCGAGCACCTCGTGCGGCGCGCCCAGCAGTCCGGCCAGGACCCGCAGGAGTTCGCCAACCACATGTTCGAGCACAACCACATCCCCGAGCTCGTGCAGGAGATCCTGCGCGGCAAGGCGCTGGCCACGATCGTGGAGGCCGCGACCGTCAAGGACGCCTCGGGCAACGTGGTCGAGCTGAAGAACCTGCGTCCCGACGGCACCATCGGCGAGCCGGTCGACGAGACCGCTGCAGTCGACGAGGCCGAGGGGTCCGAGGACTCCGAGCAGTCCTGATCGCCCGATCCTGACCGGACGACCGGCGTCCACCCCCTCGGGGTGGGCGCCGGTCGCCGTTCCGCCCCGCTGGCTGCTGCACGTCCCGGAGCGGGGCGCTCGCTCGGCGCGGGCTCAGGCGGCCGACCCGGTGGTGGCGAGCACGTCGAGCGCGTAGCGCGCGATCGCGGCCCGCTGGCGCACCCAGTGCTCGAACGACGCGCGGAACTCGTCAGTGACCCCGCCGGCGGCCTCGAGGGCCGCCTCCTCCTGCAGCATCTCGGTCGGCAGGCTCGGCAGTCCGTTGAAGAGCATGAGGCTCACCGCGTGACCGCGGCGGACCTCCTGCAGCGGCACGTCGAGCCCCTCGTCGGCGAGCCCGGCGGCGTACGCCTCCACGCACGCGGCAGCGCGCTCGGGCAGGTCGTCGGCGTCCTGGCGGCCGATCTGGATGTCGCCCACCAGGAGCTGGGACAGGTCGAAGCCGACCGGCTGGCTGCGCCAGAACCCGAAGTCGATGAGGACGAACCCCGGCTGGCCCTCGCGGCGCAGCAGGTTGTTGGGGCAGGCGTCGCCGTGCGAGGCGAGGTGGCGGCTCGCGGCGAACTCCCGGGCCAGCGCGTCGAGGTGGTGGGCCACGTCGGTGAGGCCGGCGCGCAGCGGTCCGAAGTGCTCGGCGACGGTCGGGTGGCGCCACGTGGCCTCGTCGTGGAAGCCGGGGAGCACCGTGTGGGCCAGCCGGCCCACCACGAAGTCGTCGATGTGCCACGGCTGCGGGTCGATGCCGGCGAGGGGGGCGACGTCCGGGCTGCCGGCGAGCCGACCCAGCAGCCGTGCGGCGCGGACGCTGTCGTCGTACGTCCACGGCACGTCGTCGCACTCCACGGCCTCCATCCAGATGACCGCCGTCTCGTCGGGGTGCTCGACGACCCGCAGCCCGCGGGGCATGGTCAGGCCGTCGGGCAGCCGCGGTGCGAGGTCGGAGGCGTAGAGGAGGTGCTCGGCCCGCCAGGGGAGGGTCGTGGCTGCCCACTCCGCGATCTCGGGCGGGACGAAGGCGAAGGCGGGGGAGTGGCGCCAGTGGTGCACCCGCTTGACGAAGAGCCGGAACGCGCGTGGCCCGTCGCCCGCGTCGGCGTGGCCGAGGACCCAGGTGCGGGCGCCGGTGAGGATCGAGGGGACGTCGTAGGCGACCGTCTGCGCGGTCGAGTCGACCAGTGTCGCGACGGGGACGCCCCAGAGGTCCGCGACCATCGCGGCGAGCTCGCCGTCGCTGACGTCGTCCTCGCCCAGCACGTCACGCCGGGCCACCGTCCACCCTGGCGTGAAAGTTGCTTTCATGGTCAAAGAAGGTAAGTTGCTTTCATGACTGGTGTCAAGGGCCGCATGCCGACGGTCGAGCCGCACCTGCCGATGCTCATGGGCATGGTGTTCGGCCAGCTCCGCGAGCGCCTGGCCGAGGACCTGCCCGAGCTCCGTGCCTCGCAGCTGCGACTGCTCGAGTGGCTCCCGCCCGAGGGGCTCACCATCTCCGAGCTGGCCGAGCGGGTGGAGATGACGACGCAGGGGTGCGGGCAGTTCGTCCGCCAGCTCGCGGACCTGGGGATGGTGGAGGTGGCGGTCCCCGACCACGACGCGCGCGCCCGGCTGGTCCGCATCACCGACCGCGGCGGCGACGCGGTCGCCCGGGCCGGAGCGCTGCTGCGGGCCTGCGACGAGGCCTGGGCCGACCAGGTGGGCGCGGAGCGCTACCGGGTGTTCCGCGAGGTGCTCCGCGAGGTCGCCCTCGGCTGACGGCGCCGGTCCGGGCCGGGCGCCTGCGACCCGCCCGGGCGCCCGTGAATCCGCTGTGGGCGAACAGGGGGGGTTCTCGCGTGGAAGTGTCCGACCTTCCGGCTAGTGTCGCCAGCGTGAACCAGAACTCCAGCCCAGCCCTCTCGCCCGAGATGAACGGCGCCGGTGGGATGTATGGCCTCGACGACCACATCTACCAGCGCCTCCTCCGTGAGCGCATCGTCTTCCTCGGCTCGGAGGTGCGCGACCAGAACGCCAACGCGATCTGCGCCCAGCTCCTGCTGCTCTCCGCCGAGGACCCGGAGGCCGACATCTTCCTCCACATCAACAGCCCCGGTGGCTCCGTCGACGCCGGCATGGCGATCTACGACACGATGAACTACATCCCCAACGACGTGGCGACCGTCGGCATGGGACTGGCAGCCTCGATGGGCCAGTTCCTGCTGTGCGCCGGCACGAAGGGCAAGCGCTACGCCCTGCCCCACGCCCGCATCATGATGCACCAGCCCTCCTCGGGCATGGGCGGCTCGGCCTCGGACATCAAGATCCAGGCCCAGCAGTCGATCCACATCAAGAAGGTGCTGCTGGACCTGATCGCCGAGCACACCGGCCAGACCGTCGAGCAGGTCGTCGCCGACGCCGACCGTGACCGGTGGTTCACCGCCGACCAGGCCGTCGAGTACGGCCTCGTCGACCAGGTCATCACCAGCGCCCGCGAAGCCGCCGACGAGGGCCGCCCGGCCCGGACCAAGGACTGACATGAACTACTACATCCCGCAGTGGGAAGAGCGCACCTCCTACGGCTTCCGCCGCATCGACCCCTACGCCAAGCTGTTCGAGGAGCGGATCATCTACCTCGGCACGCCGATCAGCGACGACGTCGCCAACGCGGTGATCGCCCAGCTGATGTGCCTGGAGACGATGAACCCCGACACCGACATCAGCATCTACATCAACAGCCCCGGTGGCTCGTTCACCGCGCTGACTGCGATCTACGACACGATGCGCTTCATCAAGCCCGACGTGCAGACGGTGTGCCTGGGCCAGGCGGCCTCGGCGGCCGCGATCCTGCTCGGCGCCGGCGCCAAGGGCAAGCGGATGGCGCTGCCCAACAGCCGCATCCTCATCCACCAGCCCTACACCGAGGGCACGTTCGGCCAGACCTCCGACATCGAGATCCAGGCCAACGAGATCCTGCGCATGCGCGAGCTGCTGGAGCGGATGATCGCCGACTCGAGCGGCAAGGACATCGACCAGGTCAGCCGCGACATCGAGCGCGACAAGATCCTGACCGCCGAACAGGCCGTCGAGTACGGCCTCATCGACGCGGTCATCGAGTCCCGCAAGGGCGCCCCGGCGCTCGTCTGACCCCGGTCCGAGACCGGAATGAGGGCACCCGACATCTCGTGTCCGGCCCCCGCTGGGGGCCGGCACGGGGTACCGTCGTGGGGCCCGTTGCAAGGTGTTGAATGCCGGGGCCCCCACCCGGCGAGACTGGAGGACACAACTCGTGGCACGTATCGGTGACGGCGGCGACCTGCTCAAGTGCAACTTCTGCGGAAAGAGCCAGAAGCAGGTCAAGAAGCTCATCGCTGGCCCCAACGTCTACATCTGCGACGAGTGCATCGAGCTCTGCAACGAGATCATCGAGGAGGAGCTCGCCGAGGGCTCCGAGGTCAGCCTCGAGGAGCTGCCCAAGCCCCGTGAGATCTTCGAGTTCCTCAACTCCTACGTCATCGGCCAGGAGCACGCCAAGAAGTCCCTGGCCGTGGCGGTCTACAACCACTACAAGCGCGTCCAGGCGGGCCTGCAGCCGGTCAGCGGCAAGGCCAAGGACGACGTGGTCGAGGTGGCCAAGTCCAACATCTTGGTGATCGGGCCGACCGGCTGCGGCAAGACCTACCTCGCCCAGACGCTGGCCCGGATGCTCAACGTCCCGTTCGCGATCGCGGACGCGACGGCGCTCACCGAGGCCGGCTACGTCGGCGAGGACGTCGAGAACATCCTCCTCAAGCTCATCCAGGCCGCCGACTACGACGTCAAGAAGGCCGAGACGGGCATCATCTACATCGACGAGATCGACAAGGTGGCCCGCAAGTCGGAGAACCCCTCGATCACGCGCGACGTCTCCGGTGAGGGCGTCCAGCAGGCGCTGCTCAAGATGCTGGAGGGCACGACCGCGTCGGTGCCCCCGCAGGGTGGGCGCAAGCACCCCCACCAGGAGTTCATCCAGATCGACACCACCAACATCCTCTTCATCGTGGGTGGCGCGTTCGCCGGTCTCGAGCAGATCGTCGAGCAGCGGGTGGGCAAGAAGTCCCTCGGCTTCACCGCCGAGATGCGCAGCCAGGCCGATCGCGACAGCGACGACCTGCTGGCCCAGGTGCGTCCCGAGGACCTCACGAAGTTCGGGCTGATCCCCGAGTTCATCGGTCGGCTCCCGCTGATCGCGAGCGTGAGCAAGCTCGACCGCGAGGCACTCGTGCAGATCCTCACCGAGCCGCGCAACGCGCTGGTCAAGCAGTACCAGAAGCTCTTCGACCTCGACGGCGTCGAGCTCGAGTTCACCGACGAGGCGATCGACTCGATCGCCGAGGCGGCCCTCGAGCGCGGCACCGGCGCCCGCGGCCTGCGCGCGATCATCGAGGAGGTCCTCCTCTACGTCATGTACGACGTCCCCTCCCGCGGCGACGTCGCGAAGGTGATCGTGACCCGCGAGGTCGTCGAGGACGACGTCGCGCCCACGCTGATCCCGCGCGAGTCCGAGGGCCGGAAGAAGAAGTCCGCCTGACCCCTGGTCCCATGTGACTAGTCGCTCCTAGTCATTTCGGGCCATTCCGGGCCATCGACGCGGATCACGCGTCATGACCCGCCCACACTGGCGTCTCGCCAGCATGTGGGAAGGGGAACCCGTGGGGGTCGACCAGAAGAGGCCGCTCATCGGCTTCGCGCTCGTGGCCGTGCTGTGCGCGGTCCTGATGGCCGTCTCGGTGGGTCGTGGGTGGGGTGCGGACTTCCTGCGCCCCGGCAAGCCGATCGCCGCCGCCACGTCCGTCAGGCCTGACGCTGCCCCCGCGCCGCGGTCGACGGAGCCGTTCGAGGTCGTCATCCCCGCCGAGCTGAGCGCCCAGCCGCTCGCCCTCACCGCCGCTGCCGCGGCCGCCTCGCTCTCCGGCTCGGGCTCCGCCCGGGGCACCGAGGCCACTGGCGCCGCGATGTCCGGCCGTGCGGGGGACCAGGTGAGCACCTCCAGCACCGAGCAGCAGTCCCGTGAGCGGGCGTCGCGCGACCGCGAGGCCGAGCAGGCCGCGGAGAAGGCCGAGCGCGAGGCCGCCGAGGCGACCGAGGCGACCGAGAAGGCGGCTGACAAGGCTGCCGCGAAGGCTGAGCGGGACGCGGCGAAGGCTGCGGAGAAGGCTGAGCGAGATGCGGCGAAGGCTGCGGAGAAGGCTGAGCGTGACGCTGCCAAGGCGGCTGCGAAGGCTGAGCGGGACGCGGCCAAGGCTGCGGAAAAGGCTGAGCGGGACGCGGCGAAGGCTGCGGAGAAGGCTGAGCGGGACGCGGCGAAGGCTGAGAAGGACGCGGCGAAGGCTGCGGAGAAGGCCAGCCGCTAGTTCGTCGCCCGGGCGGTGGCCGAGCCACCGCTCGCGCGCGCGTCGTACGACACACGCCGTGGTGGCGGTGAGTGACGCAGGTTTCCGGTCGTCAGAAGTTGCCTCACTCACCGCTCGCGCGCGCGCGTCGTACGCACACGCCGGGGTGGCGGTGAGTGACGCAAGGTCTCCGGGCCTCAAAAGCTGCCTCACTCACCGCCCAGGGCGAGCAGCGGTGGGTGAGACACGTTCCGGAGCCCCGGAACCTGCCTCACTCACCGCTGCCCAGGGCGAGCTCGAGGTCACTCCTCCGTCGGCGCGAGCTCCGCGCTGACCCGCAGCTCGGTCGCAGACTCGTCGGTGACGAACTCCAGGTCGCCGACGATGGTGCCGACGGCGCGCAGGTCGTCCTCGGCCTGCCGGGCTGCGTCGACCAGCGACGACGGGCCGGTGATCACCACGCGGGAGAGCGGGGCGCGCATCTTGGCCTTGGCCTGCGACTTCGCCCCGCGGATCCCGGTGAGGGCGCCCGCGACGGCGTCGAGCACCAGCGGCTGCGCGGCAGCGGCGGAGCCGAGGTCCGCAGCGGTCGGCCACGAGGCGTGGTGGATCGACCCTTCCTGCCACCACGACCAGACCTCCTCGGTGGCGTAGGGCAGGAACGGCGCGAGCAGCCGCAGCTGCGTGTGCAGCGCGATCGCGAGCGTGGCGCGGGCCGAGTCGGTGGCCGCACCGCCCTCGGTGCGGTAGGCGCGCTCCTTGACCAGCTCGAGGTAGTCGTCGCAGAACTCCCAGAAGAACTTCTCGGTGACCTCGAGCGCGGTCGTGTAGTCGTAGGCGTCGAAAGCCTCGGTGGCCCTGCGAACCACGATCTCGAGCCGCCCGAGCAGCGCGCAGTCCACCGGTGCGCTGACGGCGCTGGGGGTCAGGTGCGTGGCCCCGACGTTGCCGAGGACGAACTTCGAGGCGTTGAGGACCTTCATCGCCAGCCGGCGGCCGACCTTCATCTGCGACTCGTCGAAGGGCGAGTCGGAGCCGGGACGGCCGATGGCGGCGCGCCAGCGGACGGCGTCGGCGCCGTACTTGTCGAGGATGTCGGTCGGGACGACGACGTTGCCCTTGGACTTCGACATCTTCTTGCGGTCGGGGTCGACGATGAAGCCGGAGATCATGGCGTGCGACCACGGCGCGGCCTGGTGCTCGAAGTCGGCGCGGACGACGCGGGCGAACAGCCAGGTGCGGATGATGTCGTGGGCCTGGGTCGCGAGGTCGTAGGGGAAGACGCGCGAGAACAGGTCGTCGTCCACCGCCCACATGCCGGCGATCTGCGGCGTGAGGGACGAGGTGGCCCACGTGTCCATCACGTCGGGGTCGCCGACGAAGCCGCCGGGCCTCCCCCGCTGGTCCTCGGTGTAGCCGTGCGGCGCCTGCGTCGACGGGTCGACCGGCAGCTGGTCCTCGCTGGGCATCAGCGGGTGGTCGTGGTCGGGCTCACCGTCGGCGTCGAGGGGGTACCAGACCGGGAACGGGACGCCGAAGAACCGCTGGCGCGAGATGAGCCAGTCGCCGTTGAGGCCGCCGACCCAGTTGTCGTAGCGGTGCTTCATGTGGGCGGGGATCCAGGTGATCTCCTCGCCGCGGACCAGCATCTCCTTGCGCAGCGCCGCGTCCTTGCCGCCGTTCTTGATGTACCACTGGCGGGTGGCGACGATCTCGAGCGGCTTGTCGCCCTTCTCGTAGAAGTTCGCCATCCGCTGGGTCGGCGTCGGCTCGCCGTCGAGGTCGCCCGACTCGCGGAGCAGGCCGACCATCGCCTCGCGGGCGCTGAACGTCGTCTTGCCCGCCAGCTCGGCGTACGCCGTCGACGCGGCGTCGGCGGCCAGCCACTCGGGGGTCTCGCGGGTGAGCCGGCCGTCGCGGCCGACCACCGTGCGGACCGGGAGGCTGAGCTCGCGCCACCACATGACGTCGGTGAGGTCGCCGAAGGTGCAGCACATCGCGATGCCGGCGCCCTTGTCGGGTTCGGCCGCCGGGTGTGCCAGGACGGGGATCTCCACGCCGAAGACCGGCGACGTGACCGTGGTGCCGAACAGGCCCTGGTAGCGCTCGTCGTCGGGGTGGGCGACCAGCGCGACGACGCTCGGGATGAGCTCGGGGCGGGTCGTCTCGATGTGCAGCGGGGTGCCGTCGGGGCGGTGGAAGGCGATGCGGTGGTAGTGGCCGGGGTAGTCGCGCGCCTCGAGCTCGGCCTGGGCGACGGCCGTCTGGAAGGTGACGTCCCAGAGCGTGGGCGCCTCGGAGAGGTAGGCCTCGCCGCGGGCGAAGTTGCGCAGGAACGCCCGCTGGCTCACGGTGCGCGAGTGGTCGCCGATGGTGGTGTAGGTCGGGTCCCACTGGACCGACAGGCCGAGCTGGCGCCACAGGGCCTCGAAGGCCTTCTCGTCCTCGACGACCAGCTGCTCGCACAGCTCGATGAAGTTGGGTCGGCTGATCGGGACCTGCTTCTTGGGGTCCGGCTTCTCCGGCGGCGTGAAGTCGGCGTCGTAGGGCAGGGCGGGGTCGCACCGGACGCCGAAGTAGTTCTGGACCCGGCGCTCGGTCGGCAGGCCGTTGTCGTCCCAGCCGATCGGGTAGAACACGGCCTTGCCCTGCATGCGCTGGTAGCGCGCGATCAGGTCGGTGTGGCTGTAGGAGTAGACGTGACCCACGTGCAGCGACCCGCTGACGGTCGGCGGCGGCGTGTCGATGGAGTAGACGTTCTCGCGCGGCTGGGTGCGGTCGAAGGCGTACGTGTCGTTCTCGGCCCACGTGCGCGACCACTTCTCCTCCAGGCCCTCCAGGGCGGGACGCTCCGGTACGACGACGGCACGCGCGTCGGTGCTCGTCGTGTCCGGGCCGGCGTCCGGCGTCTGGGTGGCAGGAGTCTCAGTCATGCCGGAAGTCTATGGACGGGCCTCCTGCCTGCGAAAACGAGTATCGACCGGCCGTCGTCCGTCGCTAGCGTCGGCGCATGGAGCTGGAGTTCTTCGACACCCCGCAGCCCTTCCTCGAGGCGGCCGGCCACGTGCTCGCCGCGGACCCCGTGCTGGGCAGCGTGATCGCCAGCGTGAGCGAGCGGACGTCGCGCGAGCTGGCCGACGGCCGCGACGAGTGGCTCGAGGTCGACGCCCCCTTCGCGCGATGGTGGGCGGTCGTGCGCGACGGATCCGGCGAGGTCGTGAGCGCGGCGATGCGGACGGCGCCGTTCAAGCCCTACCCGACGTTCTCCCTGCCGATGCCGGACGACGCCGCGCGCGCCCTCGCCGTCGCGCTGCACGGGCGTGGTGAGCTTCTCGGCGGCGCCAACGGGGCCCTGCCCGGGGCCGAGGTGCTGGCTCGCACGACCGCCGAGCTCACGGGCGGCGAGGTGGTCGTCGCCAAGGCCACCCGGCTGTGGGAGGCCACCACTGTGCACGTCCCTCCGCCACCCGAGGGTCGGCTGCGCCTCGCCACGGAGGACGACGCCGACCTGGTGCTCGCGTGGTTCGAGGCGTTCCACGTCGAGGCCGACGAGCAGGCGGGTCGCGAGCCCGACCCCACGTCGGGCGAGCACAACACGCTCGACAGCGTCCTCGTGCGGATCCGCGAGGGGGTCGAGTGGCTGTGGGAGCTGCCGGACGGCACCGTCGCCCACCTGACCGGGGCCGGACTGCCCTCCTTCGGCGTCGCGCGCGTCGGCCCGGTCTACACCCCCCGCGAGCACCGGGGGCGCGGCATCGCGTCGTACGTCGTCGGCGAGCTGACCCGCCGCGGGCTCGAGGCCGGCCACCGGATGTGCCTGTTCACCGACCGGGCCAACCCGACGTCCAACAAGATCTACGCCGCCCTGGGCTACGAGCCGGCCGTCGAGATGGCGGAGCACCTCGTCCGTCCGGGCGGTGCGCCCCGGCCTCCGCGGGTCGTGCGCGGCGAGCACGTGTCCCTAGACTCGAGGAGCCATGACTGACGCTCCCGACACGCCCCGGCTCGCCCAGACCTTCGACGAGGTCGAGGACGCCCTCCTGTCCCGCTGGCCCGAGAGCAAGCTCGAGCCGAGCCTGGACCGGATCGAGGCGTTCATCGAGCTGCTCGGGGAGCCGCAGCGCTCGTTCCGCGCCGTCCACCTGACGGGCACCAACGGCAAGACCAGCACGAGCCGGATGGTGGAGACGCTGCTGCGCGCCCTGGACCTGCGCACGGGACGGTTCACCTCCCCGCACCTGGAGCGGATGAGCGAGCGGATCACGATCGACGGCGAGCCGCTCGACGACGAGGCCTTCGTCCGCGCGTTCAACGACGTGGCCCCCTACACCCACCTCGTCGACGCCGAGCAGGACCACCCCCTCAGCTTCTTCGAGACCGTCGTCGGCATGGCCTACTCCGCCTTCGCCGACGCCCCGGTCGACGTCGCGGTGATCGAGGTCGGCATGGGCGGCAGCTGGGACGCGACCAACGTCGTCGACGCCGACGTCGCCGTCGTGCTGCCGATCGCGGTCGACCACGCCAAGTACCTCGGCGATGACCCGGCCACGATCGCGGTCGAGAAGGCCGGGATCATCAAGCCGGGCTCCGTGGCCGTGCTGGCCGAGCAGACCCCCGAGGTGGCCGCCGTGCTGCTGGCGCGGGCCACCGAGGTCGGCGCCACGGTCGCGCGCGAGGGCATCGAGTTCGGTGTCGCCGCTCGCACCCCGGCGGTCGGCGGCCAGGTGGTCTCGCTGCAGGGGCTGCGGGCGCGCTACGACGAGGTGTTCCTTCCCCTCTACGGCGCCCACCAGGCGCAGAACGCCGCGGTCGCCCTGGCGGCCGTCGAGGCCTTCGCGGGCACGGGCGTCCTCGACGACGACCTGGTCCGGGCGGCGTTCGCCGAGGTCACCTCGCCCGGCCGGCTGGAGATCATCCGGCGCAGCCCCACCATCGTGCTGGACGCCGCGCACAACCCCCACGGCGCCGAGGCGGTCGGAGAGGCGCTCGAGGACTCGTTCTCGTTCAGCCCGCTCGTCGGCGTGATGGGCGTGATGGAGGACAAGGACGCCGAGGGCCTCCTGACCGCCTTCGAGCCGCACCTCACGCACGTGGTGTGCACGCAGAACTCCACCCCGCGCTCGATGTCGGCGGCCGCCCTCGGCCGCGTCGCGAGCGAGGTCTTCGGCGAGGACCGGGTCAGCGTGGTCCCCGACCTGGCAGAGGCCATCGACCGCGCGGCCACGCTGGCCGAGGCGCACGAGGCGATCGACGTCTCCATCGGCGCCGGCGCGGTGCTGGTCACCGGCTCCGTCGTCACGGTGGGCGAGGCGCGCTCGCTGCTCAAGGGCCGCCGATGAGCACGTCGGCGCCGGACCCCGCGGGCGAGCCCGACGAGCCGGGCCAGGACCCGGCCCCGCCCCCGGCCGCCGCGGCCGAGCGCTCGCCGCGTCGGGGCATGTGCGCCGCGGTGCTGAGCCTCGAGGCCATCACGCTGGGCCTCACCACCCCGGTCATGATCACGATCGCCGACGTCCCGACCGGCACCGCCGTCAGCATCGGCCTCGGCCTCGCCGTGGTCTGCCTGCTCCTCGCCGGCATGCTGCGCGCGGAGTGGGCCTACGGCGCCGGGTACGCCGTCCAGGTCGCGGCCGTGGGCCTCGGGTTCGTCGTGCCGGCGATGTTCGTGCTCGGTGCCGTGTTCGCCGCGCTGTGGGCGACGGCCGACCTGCTGGGCCGCAAGATCGAGCGCGAGCGGGCCGCCGCGTGGGCGGCGTACCGCGCCGAGCAGGGCTGAGCACCACCCACCGGCACCGGGGCAGGACTGGGCGACGGCCCACCGCGCGTGCTGGCTAGGCTGCTCGCATGACCGACGTCCAGCGCTCCCTCGTCCTCGTCAAGCCCGACGGCGTGCGCCGCGGCCTCTCGGGCGAGATCCTCCGCCGGATCGAGGCCAAGGGCTACACGCTCGCGGCCGTCGAGCTGCGGCAGGCGACCCCCGAGATCCTCGCCGCCCACTACGCCGAGCACGAGGGCAAGCCGTTCTACGAGCCGCTCGTGGAGTTCATGCTGTCCGGCCCGGTGCTCGCCGTCGTGATCGAGGGCCAGCGCTGCATCGAGGGGTTCCGCTCGCTCGCCGGCGCCACCGACCCGACGGTCGCCGCCCCGGGCACCATCCGCGGCGACCTCGGTCGCGACTGGGGCCTCGCGGTCCAGCAGAACCTCGTGCACGGCTCGGACTCCGAGGAGTCGTCCGCCCGCGAGATCGGGATCTGGTTCTCCGACCTGGGCTGAGCCCCGCTGCCGCGGCCCCGTGGTGGCGGCAGATCGCGCCTGCGAGCCCCCGACCGTTGTGATGTGCCGCCACCACGGCCGGTGAAACTCTGGAGGTGGCGGCAGATCGCGCCTGCGAGCCCCCGACCGTTGTGATGTGCCGCCACCACGACGGGTCAACCCCCGTGGGTGGCGGCAGATCGCGCCTCCAGCCCCCGATGACGGTGATGTGCCGCCACCCCGGCCGGTGAGACTCTGGAGGTGGCGGCAGACCGCGCCTGCGAGCCCCCGATGACGGTGATGTGCCGCCACCACGACGGGGAAACTCTGGGGGTGGCGGCAGGTCGCGCCTCCGAGGGCCCGACGACGGTGATGTGCCGCCACCACGGTCGGTTGGCCCGTGGGATGTGCCGCCACCCGAGCCGGCTGCAGTCGGTCAGCGCTCGCCGCGCGTGTCCTGCCGGGAACCGGCAAGTCGCTTACCTACCCTGAGACACGGGTCGGCTGCGGTTGTCGTCCCCTCTTCCCGGCACGACCCGACCTGCAAGGGCACCAGAGGCATGGCACACAGCTTGATCGGCCGAGACATGGCCGTCGACCTCGGCACCGCCAACACGCTCGTCTACGTCCGCGGCAAGGGCGTCGTCCTCGACGAGCCGTCCGTGGTCGCCATGAACACCACGACCGGCGAGGTGCTGGCCGTCGGCCACGAGGCCAAGCGGATGATCGGGCGCACCCCCGACAACATCGCCGCCATCCGCCCGCTGAAGGACGGCGTGATCGCCGACTTCGAGGCGACCGAGCAGATGCTGCGCTACTTCATCCACCAGGTGCACCGCCGTCGCTACTTCGCCAAGCCCCGCATGGTCATCTGCGTGCCGAGCGGGATCACCGCCGTCGAGCAGCGGGCGGTCAAGGAGGCCGGCTACCAGGCCGGTGCTCGCCGGGTCTACATCGTCGAGGAGCCGATGGCCGCCGCGATCGGCGCCGGCCTGCCCGTCCACGAGGCCACCGGCAACATGGTGGTCGACGTCGGCGGCGGCACGACCGAGGTGGCCGTCATCAGCCTCGGCGGCATCGTGACCAGCCTGTCGGTGCGCACCGCGGGCGACGACCTCGACCAGGCGATCATCGCGTGGATGAAGAAGGAGTACTCCCTGATGCTGGGGGAGCGCACCGCCGAGGAAATGAAGATGACCCTCGGCTCGGCCTTCCCGCTCCCCACCGAGCCCGACGCCGAGATCCGCGGTCGCGACATGGTGTCCGGCCTCCCGCGCACCGTCGTGGTGTCCAGCTCGGAGCTGCGGCAGGCGCTCGAGGAGCCGCTGCACAACATCATCGACGCGGTCCGCACCACCCTTGACCAGACGCCGCCCGAGCTGGCCGGCGACATCATGGACCGCGGCATCGTGCTCACCGGGGGCGGCGCCATGCTGCGCGGCCTCGACGAGCGGCTGCGCCACGAGACCGGCATGCCCGTGCACGTCGCCGAGGACCCGCTGTCGTCGGTCGCCTACGGCGCCGGCAAGTGCGTGGAGGAGTTCGAGGCGCTCCAGCAGGTCCTCGTCTCGGACCCGAGGCGCTTCTGATGGGTGCGTTCGGGGGACACGACGGCCGCGAGCGGCGCTGGACCGGCCTCGACCGGCTGGAGTCGCGCAACCGCCCGCCGCGCTCGCTGCTCGTGGCGCTCGTGCTGGCGAGCATCACGCTGATCACGCTCGACGTGTCCGGCGACGGCGGCTCGCCGCTCGAGCCCGCGCGCCGGGTGGTGGGCGAGGCGTTCGGGCCGGCCGAGTCGGCCGCGGCCGCCGCCGTACGCCCCTTCACCGCGGTGCCCGACTGGTTCCGCAGCAAGGACGACCTCGCCGACCGGGTCCGCGACCTCGAGGCCCGCAACGCCGAGCTGCGGGGCAAGGTCGAGCTCGCCGGCTTCGACCGCAACCGCCTCGAGCAGTACGACGGCCTCACCGCCGCCGCGGCCGACCTGGGCTCGGCCCTGGTCCCGGCCCGCGTGGTGGCGGTCGGGTCGCGCCAGTCGCAGAGCTTCACCGTCACCATCGACGCCGGCTCCGAGGCCGGCATCGGCCCGGACATGACGGTGGTCAACAACGACGGCCTGGTCGGGCGGGTGCTGCGGGTGACCCGCGGCACGGCCACCGTCCTGCTGGTCATCGACCCCGACTCCACCGTGGGCGGCCGGGTCGGCTCGAGCATGGAGATCGGCTTCGTGACGGGCAGCGGCTCGCTCGACCACGAGTCGGGGCTCGACCTGCGCCTCGTCGACGACGCCTCGGTCCCGGCCCGCGACGACACCGTCGTCACGTGGGGGAGCACCACCGGTCCCTACGCCCCCGGCGTGCCGATCGGCACGATCACCGAGGTCTACAGCTCGCTCCGCGAGGCGTCGCAGCGGGCGGTGGTCAAGCCGTTCGTGGACTTCTCCTCCCTCGACGTCGTCGGCGTGATGGTGCCGAGCGGCTCCGACACCGACCGGGCGATCGTCGAGGCCGACGGGAGCCTGCGATGAGCCTGGGCTCTCTCCGCTGGGTCGCCGCGCTCGGCGCCGTCCTGGTCGCGCTCGTCGTGCAGGTCTCGCTGTTCCCGCACGTCGCCTGGCACGGCATCGTGCCCAACCTGTGCCTCCTCGTGGTGGTCGCCGCCGCGCTGACCGTCGAGGCCCCCTTCGCCCTCGTGCTCGGCTTCACCGCGGGCCTCGTCCTCGACCTCGCGCCGCCGGCCGACCACGTCGCCGGTCGCTGGGCCCTGGCCCTCACGGTCGCGGCCTTCCTCGCCGCCCGGGTCCGCCAGGACGTCAAGCCGACCGCGCTCGCGGTGGTGGGCACGGTGGCGGCCGCCTCCTTCGCGGCCACCTCCCTCTTCGCGCTGAGCGGCGTGCTGCTGTCCGACCCGGCTATGTCGGTGACGGGGCTGCTCGAGGTGGTGCTCATCGCGGTGGTCTGGGACGTGCTGCTCACGCCGTTCGTGCTGCCGCCACTGATGAAGCTGTTCGCCCGGCTCCACCCCCAGTGGGCGGCCTCGTGAGCACGACCGCCAGGAGCCGGCTCCGGCTGGTCGTCGTGCAGGCGCTGGTGTTCTCCCTCTTCGCGACGCTGTTCGTCCGGCTCTACTACCTGCAGGTCATCGGCGGGGAGTCCTACCAGGCGCAGGCCGCCGACCAGTCGGTGCGCGACATCGTGGTCCAGCCGCAGCGGGGCCTCATCGTCGACGACCAGGGCCGTCCGCTCGTGGCCAACCGCACCTCGTGGGTCATCTCGGTCGACCGCACCCTGCTCGGCAAGCTCGAGGAGCGCCAGCGCACCGAGCTGGTCCGCCGGGTGTCCGTCGTCGTCGACGCCGAGCCCGAGGACGTCGAGGCCCGGCTGGTCACCTGCGGCGACCCCGGCAGCGTCCGCGACGTGTGCTGGAACGGCTCGCCCTACCAGCCGGTCCCGGTCGCCACCGACGTCCCCAAGTCCGTCGCGCTGCGGGTGCTCGAGCAGCCCGAGGACTATCCCGGCGTGCTCGCCGAGCAGCAGAGCGTCCGCTCCTACCCGCGTCCCTTCGGCATCAACCTCGCCCACGTGCTCGGCTACCTCAGCCCCGTCACCGAGGACGAGTTCGACCTCGCCGCCGAGCGCGACGACCGCTCGCTCAACGGCGCCTCGGTGGTCGGCCGCGCCGGCGTCGAGAAGCAGTACGACGAGTGGCTGCGCGGGCTGCCCGGCTACCGCCGCGTCGCCGTCGACTCGATGGGTCGCGTGCTGGGCGACGACTCCGTCGTCGAGAGCACCCCCGGCGACACCCTCGTGACCTCGATCGACGCCAAGGTCCAGTCGGTGGTCGAGAGGCAGCTCGCCGAGCGCATCAAGGTGCAGCGCGCCACCGTCGACCCGGTCACCGGACGCCGCTACGAGGCCGACTCCGGCGCCGCGGTCGTCCTCGACGCCCGCACCGGCCGGGTCGTCGCGATGGCCAGCCAGCCGACGTACGACCCCGACGTGTGGACCGGCGGCATCAGCGAGTCCGAGCTCGCCCGGCTCTACTCGGAGGAGGCCGGCACGCCCCTGCTGTCGCGCGCCACCCAGGGCCAGTTCGCGCCCGGCTCGACGTGGAAGCCGTTCATGACCGCCGGCGCGCTGACCAACGGCTACTCCACGGACACCGCGCTGGCGTGCTCGTCCGGCTTCCAGGTCGGCAACCGGGTGTTCAAGAACTACGAGTCCGGGGCCTACGGCTCGATCGGCTTCGCGAAGGCGCTCGAGGTCTCCTGCAACACGTTCTTCTACCGCATCGGCTACGACTTCTGGCAGCGCTTCGGCAGCGACCCGGCCGACCTCGACGCCGAGGACCCGCTGGTGCAGGAGGCGAAGGACTTCGGCTTCGGCTCGCGCACCGGCATCGACCTGCCGGGCGAGGCGCCGGGCCGCATCGCCGACCGCCGGTGGAAGCAGGCCTACTACGAGTCGCAGAAGGACTACTACTGCGGCATCGCCGACAAGCCGCAGACCGACGGCACGAGCGACTTCGTCTACCGCTTCTCCCGCGAGTTCTGCCTCGAGGGCAACCTCTACCGTGCCGGCGACGCCGTCAACTTCTCCATCGGCCAGGGCGACACGATCGTCACCCCGCTCCAGCTGGCCCGTGCCTACGGCGCGCTCGCCAACGGCGGCACGCTGTGGGCCCCCACCGTCGCCAAGGCGCTGGTCAGCCCGGACGGCACGGTCCTGCGTCGCATCGCCCCCCGCAAGGTGGCCGAGGTCGACGTCCCGCAGAAGTACCTCGACTACATCGACGGCGCGCTGCAGAACGTCAGCAGGGTCGGCACGATGGCGTGGAAGCTCGGCGGCTTCCCCCTCGACGACGTCACCGTCCGCGCCAAGACCGGATCGGCCGAGGTCTACGGCAAGCAGTCCACCGGCTGGGTCGCCTCCTACACCAAGGACTACGTCGTGGTGATGATGATCAGCCAGGGCGGCACCGGCTCCGGCTCCACCGGTGACGGCATCCGCGCCATCTGGGAGGCCCTCTACGGCATCGAGGGCGAGACCGTACGCCCCGCGCGGGCGGCGATCCCCGGCACCGTGTCGCCGGCCAGGCTGCCGCAGTTCCTCGACGACGGGTCGATCATGCCGCCGGCCGTGGGGGAGTGAGCGCGATGTCCGTCATGTCCCCGCGCACCACCTCGCGCCCTGCTTCGCGACCTGCCTCCCGGCCTTCCTCGCGACCTGCGTCCCGCCCCGGCCAGGCGGGCGGGACCCTCCGCGTCCCCGGCCTCGACTGGGTGCTGCTGCTCGCCACGCTGGCGCTCGTCGTGATGGGCACCCTGCTGATCTGGTCGGCCACCGCGACGCGCGCCGAGCTCACCGGGGGTGACCCGGACGCCTACCTCCGCAAGCAGCTGGTCAACGTCGCGATCGGCCTGGTGCTGATGGTCGCCGTGGTCGCCACCGACCACCGGTGGGTGCGGATCCTGGCCCCGCTGGCCTACCTGGCCAGCGTCGGCGGGCTGGTGATGGTGCTCGTGGCCGGCAGCACGGTCAACGGGTCCCGCTCGTGGATCCAGCTCGGCAGCATGTCGATCCAGCCCTCGGAGCTCGCCAAGCTGGCCGTCGTCATCGGCATGGCGCTGGTGGTCGCCGAACGCACCGAGCGCCGCTGGGGCCGGGGCGTGGGCAGCCTCGAGGTGGTCGCGATGCTCGCCATCGCCGGCGTGCCCGCGGTCCTCATCCTGCTCCAGCCCGACCTCGGCACCATGCTCGTGCTGTCCGCCACCGTCTTCGGCGTCCTCGCCATCGCGGGCGCCGGGCGCCGCTGGCTCGTCGGGCTCACCCTGAGTGCCGTCGTCGGGGCGGTCGGCGCGGTGTCCGCCGGCGTGCTCAAGCCCTACCAGGTCGACCGGTTCCTGGCCTTCACCAACCCCGGCCTCGACCCCCGCGGGGCGGGCTACAACGTCGAGCAGGCGCGCATCGCCGTCGGCAACGGTGGCCTGCTCGGCCAGGGGCTGTTCGACGGCTCCCAGACCCGCTCAGGCTTCGTCCCCGAGCAGCACACCGACTTCATCTTCACCGTCGCCGGGGAGGAGCTCGGCCTGCTGGGCTCCGGCCTGATGATCCTCCTGCTGGCCGTCGTGATCTGGCGGGCGCTGACCATCTCGGCACGCGCGGGCGACCTGTTCGGGCGGGTCGCCGCCGCCGGCATCGCCTGCTGGTGGGGCTTCCAGGCCTTCCAGAACATCGGCATGTGCCTGGGCATCATGCCCGTGACCGGCGTCCCCCTGCCGTTCGTCTCCTACGGCGGCAGCTCGCTCTTCGCCGGCATGCTGGCCCTCGGCCTGCTGCAGAACATCCACCTCAGGTCGGCGGGTGCCGTGCCGTCCCGGCTGCTCGCCACGGCGCGTCCCGCTGCCCGCTGACTAGGTGGCAGCCGCGGCGGGGACGTAACCTTGATGGTCGGCCACCCCTCGCGTGGCCCCTCCGGCTGTCGCTGTCCCACCCGTCGTCCGTCCCCGTCCCGCATCGAGGTGTTCCCCACATGTCCGTCGCGTCGGTCTTCCCGCGCCTGGAGGCGAAGCTGCCGTCCGTGCAGAAGCCCATCCAGTACGTCGGCGGCGAGCTCAACTCCGTCGTCAAGGACTGGGACTGCGCCGCGAGCTCGGCGACGGGCGGACCCACGGTCCGCTGGGCGCTGATGTATCCCGACGCCTACGAGGTCGGCCTGCCCAACCAGGGCGTGCAGATCCTCTACGAGGTGCTCAACGAGCGCGACTGGATCCTCGCCGAGCGCACCTACTCGGTGTGGCCCGACATGGAGCAGGTCATGCGCACCGGCGACGAGCACGGCCCGATCCCGCAGTTCACCGTCGACGGCCACCGTCCCGTCGGTGCCTTCGACCTCTTCGGCCTGAGCTTCTCCACCGAGCTCGGCTACACCAACATGCTCAACGCGCTCGACCTCGCCGGCATCCCGCTGCACGCGGCCGACCGCGGCGAGGACGACCCCGTCGTCATCGCCGGCGGTCACGCGGCGTTCAACCCCGAGCCGATCGCCGACTTCGTCGACGCCGCGGTGCTGGGCGACGGCGAGGAGGTCGTGCTCGCGATCTCCGAGGTGGTGCGCGAGTGGAAGGCCGAGGACCGGCCGGGCGGCCGCGAGGAGCTGCTGCGACGTCTCGCCGTCACCGGCAACATCTACGTCCCGCGCTTCTACGACGTCGCCTACGCCCAGGACGGCTCCATCGAGGCCGTGGTGCCCAACCGTCCCGGGATCCCGTTCCGGGTGCGCAAGCACACGCTCATGGACCTCGACCAGTGGCCCTACCCCGCCAACCCGCTCGTGCCGCTGGCCGAGACGGTGCACGAGCGGTTCTCGGTGGAGATCTTCCGCGGCTGCACCCGCGGCTGCCGGTTCTGCCAGGCGGGCATGATCACCCGGCCGGTGCGCGAGCGGTCCATCAAGACCATCGGCGACATGGTCGAGAACGGCATCCGCAAGTCGGGCTTCGAGGAGGTCGGCCTCCTGTCGCTCTCCAGCGCCGACCACACCGAGATCGGTGAGGTCGCCAAGGGTCTCGCCGACCGCTACGAGGGCTCCAACGTCTCGCTGTCGCTGCCCAGCACCCGCGTCGACGCCTTCAACATCACCCTCGCCAACGAGTTCTCCCGCAACGGCCGCCGCTCGGGCCTGACGTTCGCCCCCGAGGGCGGCTCGGAGCGGATGCGCAAGGTGATCAACAAGATGGTCACCGAGGAGGACCTGATCCGCACCGTCGCGGCGGCGTACTCCCACGGCTGGCGGCAGGTGAAGCTCTACTTCATGGTCGGCCTCCCCACCGAGACCGACGAGGACGTCCTGCAGGTCGCCGAGCTCGCCAAGCGGGTCATCGCCAAGGGCCGCGAGGTCTCGGGCCGCAACGACATCCGCTGCACCGTCTCCATCGGCGGCTTCGTGCCCAAGCCGCACACGCCGTTCCAGTGGGCCGCGCAGCTCGACCACGTGACGACAGACGAGCGGCTCAAGAAGCTGCGCGACACCGTCCGGGACGACAAGAAGTACGGGCGGGCCATCGGGTTCCGCTACCACGACGGCAAGCCCGGCATCGTCGAGGGCCTGCTCTCGCGCGGCGACCGCCGCGTGGGTCGGGTCATCGAGGAGGTGTGGCGCGACGGCGGCCGGTTCGACGGCTGGAGCGAGCACTTCTCCTACGACCGCTGGATGCTGGCCGCCGAGCGCGCGCTCGCCGGCACCGGCGTCGACGTCGACTGGTACACCACCCGCGAGCGCGACTACGACGAGGTGCTGCCCTGGGAGCACCTCGACTCCGGCCTCGACAAGGACTGGCTGTGGGGTGACTGGGAGGACGCGCTCGCGGCTGCCGAGGGCGCCGACATCGAGATCGAGGACTGCCGCTGGACCCCGTGCTACGACTGCGGCGTGTGCCCGGAGATGGGCACCGAGATCCAGGTCGGCCCGACGGGCCAGACGCTCCTGCCGCTGTCGGTCGTCTGACGACCCGGTCACCGCGTCGCAAGCCCCGTCGCGCCCCGTCGGGAGCCGCCGGGCGTGGGATAGCCTGACGCGCGCAACAGCGGGAGCGAGCGGAGGAGACAGCGTGACCCAGGACGCGACGACGTCGGAGGGACAGGACCGGGGCGACCGGCAGGAGCTCGAGCGGCTCCGCGCTGAAGTGGCCGAGGCCCGGCACCACCTGCTGACCGTCCAGGACCACGTCGTGGGCATCGAGGCCGAGAACGGTCGCCTCCACCGCGACCTCACCCGCGTCACGATGGAGCTGCGCCAGGCACGCCGGCGCACCAAGCGGCTCACCGAGCAGCGCGACGAGCTGCGGCGTCGTCTCGACGACCTCCGTCCCCGCCTGGACCGCAACCGCGCTCGGGTCGCCGAGCTCGAGGGCGCCGGGTCGGCGCGTCCGTCGGTCGCCCGGCGGGCCGCTCGTCGGGTGCGGAGCGCCCTGAGGTGAGCCCCCGGCGCAGCGCGACCCCGCGCTTCTCCATCGTCACACCCGTCTACGACCCGCCCGTCGACGTGCTCAAGGAGTGCATCGAGTCGGTGATCGCCCAGGACTTCGAGGACTGGGAGCTGATCATGGTCGACGACTTCTCGTCGAACGCCGCGGTGCCGATCGTCATCGCCCAGTACGCCCAGCGCGACCCGCGCATCACGCTGGTCGAGCGCGACGTCAACGGCCACATCGTGGCGGCCTCCAACGACGGCGTGGCCGCCGCGGCCGGCGAGTTCATCGCCCTGCTCGACCACGACGACCTGCTGGTGCCGCACGCCCTCACGCAGGTGGTCAACGCGATCGACCGCCACGACGACGTGGACTACCTCTACACCGACGAGGACAAGGTCGGTGCCGACGGCACGACGTACGGCGCGTTCCACAAGCCCGACTGGTCCCCGGAGCGGCTGCGCGGCCAGATGTACACCTCCCACCTCTCCGTCCTCCGCACCAGCCTGGTCCGCGAGGTCGGCGGCTTCCGGGAGGGCTTCGAGGGCTCGCAGGACCACGACCTCGTGCTGCGCGTGACCGAGCGGGCCCGGCGGGTCGTCCACGTGCCGGAGGTGCTCTACCACTGGCGGGCGGTCGAGGGATCCACCGCCGTCGACATCGAGGCCAAGCCCTACGCTGAGACCGCCGGCATCCGCGCGGTGCAGGAGCATCTCGACCGCCTCGGCATCGACGCGGTCGCCGGCCCCGGCGCCGAGCCGGGACGCTACGTCGTCGACCGCCGGCTGTCGCCGGACGTGCGGGTCTCGGTCGTCATCCCCACGGCCGGCCAGTCCTCGATCGTGCGGGGGGTGCGCCGGGTGCTCGTGGTCGACGCCGTGCGCTCGCTCCTCGAGCACACCGAGCACGCGGACGTCGAGGTCGTGGTGGTCCACGACTCCCACACGCCTCCGGGCGTGCTCGACGAGCTCCGCGCCGTCGCCGGTGACCGGCTCGTCGACGTGCCCTTCGACCGGCCGTTCAACTTCAGCGAGAAGATCAACGTGGGGGTCTGCCACGCCAGCGGCGAGCGCCTGGTCTTCCTCAACGACGACGTCGAGGTGATCTCGCCGCGGTGGCTCGAGCAGCTGGTCGCCCCGCTCGACGAGGAGGACGTGGGGCTCACCGGCGCCAAGCTCTACTTCAGCGACCAGACCGTGCAGCACGCCGGCCACGCCTACTACAACGCGGGCTACCACCACCCGTTCAAGTTCTGGACCCGCGACGAGGTCGGGCCGTTCGGCGAGCTCGTGGTCAACCGCGAGGTCACCGGCGTGACGGCCGCCTGTGCCGCGATGCGCCGTGACGTGTTCTTCGAGGTCGGCGGGTTCTCCGAGGCGCTGCCGGGCAACTTCAACGACGTGGACCTCTGCTACAAGGTCGCCGCGAGCGGGCGGCGTACGGTCTTCGTCGCCACCTGCGAGCTCTACCACTACGAGTCGCGCACGCGGGAGTCCCGCGTGCACGAGTGGGAGCGGCTGGCCGTCGTGTCCCGCTGGGGGGTGCCCGACGAGGACGCGTTCACGCCCCGCGCCGTGGCGATGCCCAACCTCAGGCGCGTCCAGCAGCTGCCCGACGACCTCTTCGAGCGGTCCGGCACGAGCTCCGGCTAGCGGGTCACCGAGCGGAGACGTAGGGCGCGAGCGCCCGGTGGAACGGCTCGGTCACCGAGTCCCACGACCACCGCTCGTGGGCGGCGTGCGCGGCGGCGGCACCCAGCTCGGCGTAGCGGCCGGTGTCGCGCGCCAGGTCCACCGCCTCGGCGAGGGCCGCGTCCCACTCGTGCGCCTTGGCGAGCCGGCCGGTGGTGCCGTCGTGGATGGCGTCGTCGAGGGACGGGGTGTGCGAGGCGACCGTCCACGTGCCCACCGCCGCGGCCTCGAAGTACTTGAGGTCGGACTTGCAGATGTTGAACGGCGTGTGCTGGAGCGGGGCGATGTTGACCTCGACCTCGCCGATCGCGCGCTGCAGCGCGACGTAGTGCATGAACGGGAGGAACTCGACGCGGTCGCGGTGGCGCTCGAGCTCGGCCAGGTCGTCGAGGTAGCCGACGATGCGGACGGCGACGTCGGAGTCGCGGTCGAGGAGCCGGGCGAGGGCCCCGCTGGCGACCGAGAAGTCCCGCACGTGCGACGGGGTGCCGCTGAAGTAGCCGATCGTCACCGGGCCCGAGCGCTTCCAGCCGGACGCGAGCTTGTGCTCGAGGATGGCGCGGGAGTAGGCCTGCTGCTCGCGGTTCATCACGTTGGGCACGATCGAGACCTCGTCGTCGACGAACGCCGAGAGCTGGTCGGCCAGGGTGCCGTTGGTGGTCAGCGCGCCGCGGCACGCGCGGAGGGACGCGTTGAGCCGGCCCATGTAGGCGAACCACACGTCCCACTCGGCGTTGACGTCCTGGTCCTTGCCGAGCGACGACATGACGAGCTCGGCGAACCGGACGTCGAAGACCAGGTCGTCGCAGTCGAAGACGAGGGGCACGCCGTGCTTCTCGGCGCGCTGGATGAGCTCGCGCAGGGCCGCTCCGTAGGGGTAGCGCGCGACGACCACGAGGTCGAGCTGCGGCACCAGGCGGGTGAGCGCCCGCAGCTCGTCGTCGCAGAACCAGCCCGCGCGGACCGTGCCGCCGGGGTCGTGGTTGAGGGCGTCGACGACGTTGGAGACGCGGTAGCGGAACGTGCTGGTGTCGGGCGTGCGGTAGACGAAGGCGACGCGGCGCTCGCCGTCGAGCATGGTGCCGACCCGCTCGGCCATCGACGAGTCCCAGAGGTCCGCCACGTCGGTCGGGGCCTCGGGCAGGTCAGAGAACATGGAGACCGTCGTCCTGCCGCGGGCCGACCACGGCACCGAACCGGTCGACCACCCAGTCGACGACGGGCGCCGTCGCGGCGGCCCAGTCGCGACCGATGTGGTCGGCGGCGACGTTGGCCGCCCGCTGCTGCGGGTCACGGGCCAGCGCGACCAGCCGCTCGAGCCCGGCCAGCAGACCGTCGACGGTGGACGGGGCCACGATGATGTTGTCGGAGATGTCGGACAGGTCGGTCTTGATGCCGTGGGAGTTGGTCAGCACGGCCGCACCCACCGATGCGAGGTCGTACGGCGGGTAGGAGGGGTGGGGGGTGTCCATGAGCACCAGCGCCGCGTCCATCGTCCGCACGAAGGCCTGGTAGTCGGTCCAGCTGAGGCCCTCGACGACCTCGACCTGGACGTCGCGCGGCAGCGTGAGGTCGGGCGTCCCGCGGCCCACGAAGTGGAAGCGCCACTCGTCGGGGTCGAGCAGCCGCGACTCCACCGCGCGCGCGATGACCTGCCCGCCCCGCCAGAACAGGTTCCGGGCGTTGTGCGGGCGTGAGTAGAAGAAGAAGTTGCGCCGACCGTCGCCGGAGCCGGCGGGGGTGGTCGCCACCTCGCCGGGGAACGCCGGCTCGAGCGCGACGGCCTGCTCGCGCAGGTGGGGGAGCCCGTCCGCGACGAGGTGGCTCAGCAGGCGCGAGGTGTTGACGACGACGGCCAGGTCGGGCTCGGCCAGCGTCTCGCTGCACAGCAGGCGCTCGTCGCCGAAGGCGTAGAACATCCGCTCGTCCTCCTGCAGCAGGTAGAGGACCTGCTCGCGGGGGACGTCGCTGTCGAGCACCGAGCGGGTGGTCCACCACGACGTGGTCATGACGATGTCGCGGTCGGTGAACTGCAGGCGCTGCGTGCCGTCGGTGGACACCTGGTCGAGCTCGAGGACGCCCTCCAGCCGGATTCCGGTCGCCTCCTGCAGCAGGGAGATCACCTGCCCGTCGGGCGCGTCGGTGCGGGTGACCAGCCGCAGGCTCGCGCCGAGGCGGTTGGCGATCTCGACCCCGAGGATGATGGCGGTGCCGACGCCGCCGAAGAGGCTGTGCGGCGCCACGCTGTCGGTGACGATGGTGATGCGGTGCGACCCCCCCGCCACCTTGGTGACGGGCATCGGGGCGATCTGCGCCCAGCGGTCGGCGTAGAGCGCGTCGAAGTAGGGCTCGCGCAGCGCGCCGCGGGGGGCGATGCGCCCCTCGGTGCGGCCGTGCCGGAGGTAGTGGACGAGCGGGTTCCACGTCGTCCTCGCGACGTCCGGGTTCTGCCGGAGGTAGCCGGAGGTCGAGAACTTCTCGCTCGGGTCGAGCCCGTCGCGACGGCCGAAGCGGAGGTAGTGGCGTACGGCGTCGCGCTCGGCGGGCAGGTCGGGCTTGAAGTGGCGGTAGTAGTCCTCGTCGAAGAACCCGGACTCGCGGACCAGGCGGAGGTCGTCCTCGAGGGGGTTGAGCGCGCGCCCGGCGGGCTTGCCCACGCGGAGGTAGTGCACGAGCGGGTTCATCTGGCCCACGTCGTCGTTGCGGCGCAGGTAGGCGTTGGTGGAGAAGGCCTTCGACGGGTCGCGCCCGTCGCGGGCGCCCTGGCGCAGGTAGTGCAGGACCGGGTCGATCCCGGAGGTGCGCACGTCGGGGTTCTTGCGCAGGTAGAACTCCACGTCGAAGAGCTCCGACTCCCGCAGGAGGTCGGCGTCCGACTTCGGCTGATCGCTCACCCGGGGATGGTAGTTGACCGCGGGGGTGCCCAGGCTCAGGGGAGGCCGATGACGCGGGCCGCGGTGAACACGAGGACGACGACGGCCAGCCCGGCGGTGATCGCGACCGACGAGCGGGTGCGCAGCATGCCGGCGGTGACCAGCACCATCCCCGGCACGAGCGCCACCCCGTAGCGCGCCGGCAGGGGGAAGTACTGCGACGCCGTGACGTAGCCCATCGTCACCAGGCCGAGCGCGACCAGCACCGCAGCCGCCAGCATCGCGCGGGCGGCGACGGTCGCGCGCGGCGTGCCGGTGGAGAAGAACGCCGCGGCCGCGGTCCCAGCGATCAGCACCAGCGAGACGACGGTGGTGGTGAAGAACAGCAGGGACGGCGTCCCGACGCCCACCCACGGCTGGGAGAGCGGCTGCGCCATGATGAGCGCGCTGTCGAGCAGGCCGTTCCACGGGAACTCGGTGACGGCGAAGCGCACCGCCATGTCGGGCACGTCGTCTGGGTCGGCGTGGTTGCGCGAGTTGCTGATGACCGTCCAGGCGCCGCCCGCGACGACGGCTGCGGCACCCGCGACCGCGCCGGTCGTCCAGCGCTGGCGGGCGGGGATCGGGCGGGTCTCGTCCGGTCCGTCCGTCGCGTCCTCGTCGGACCGTCGCTCCGACGCGGCCTGCCGGTGGCGGTTGAACGCCAGGTAGAAGACCAGCGCCGCCACGGCCACGATGTTGGTGAGCTTGATGAGCGGCACGAGCACGCACACCAGGACCAGGACCGCGGTGCGCACCCGGCCGGGTCGACGCTCCCAGGCGAGGGCGGCGAGGACCACCAGGGCGCCGGCCACCAGGCCCATCGCGTCCGGGGTGACGGTGGCGCTGGGGTAGAGGATGGCCGGTGAGGCCGGGAGCAGGGCGAGCACCGCCAGCAGCGGGGCGGGCCGGATGCCGGCGCGGCGCCCGGCGAGGTAGACGAGGGCGAGCCCCAGCGCGAGCCAGATGCCGCTCGCGAGGCGGCCGGCGACGAAGAGGCTGCCCGTCGGGGTGAGCGCGCGGACGACCTCCGCGACGGCGCGGGTCGCGGTGTAGTAGATCGGCGTGTTGGTGGCGGCCGTGTTGAAGCCGTGCTCCTGGTAGATGTCCGCGTCGTACTCGTGGTCGCGGTCGCACAGCACCGGGTCGAAGCCCGGTGCGTCGACGCCGCGGCACGCCTGCTCGTACATCGCCTGCTGCTCGACCTTGTCGCCGGGCGCCAGCACGGCCGGTGCGCGGAACATGTAGTCGAGGTGCGAGAGCTCGTCGATGGGGCTGAGGCGCGTGTAGGACTCGACGTGCACGGCGACGAAGGCGAAGGACACGCCGATGATCGCCAGGAGGGCGGCGAGCGCCCAGCGGGGCCGGGTCAACATGCGTGAGGTCCCCCGCACGGTCGAGGTCAGGTGGTCGACGCGCGAGTATAGGCGCCGCGCACGCCGTCAGCCCTCCTCGGGCTCCTCCATCGCCGCGAGCATCGCCGGACCGAGGTAGGGCGCCAGCGTGCGGGAGAACGTGGCGGACAGGTGGTTGAAGTCGGCGTAGGTGATGATCCCGCCGAGGATCGCGGGACACCTGGTGTCCGTGCAGATGTGGTCGTTGAGGTCGACGCGGTGCACGAGCGGGGAGTCGCTGCCCTCGGCGGCCGTGGTGAGGGGGTCCTGACGGATCCACTCCCGCGGCGTCCCGTCGCAGACCGACGGGTCGGCGGCGTTCAACCCCAGGCAGGTCGGCGGGTCCTGCGCCTGGTCCATCGACGCCGGGGTGTCACGGACCACGAGCACCGGTACGCCCGCGTCGGTGATCGTCTCCAGCGTCGAGCGGTAGATGTTGTCCTCCGCCACCTCGTGGGCCGGGTCGTGGTCGAGCGTGGACATCACGACCAAGGAGTAGTCCTGGGTCGTGATCCGCTCGAGGCTCTCACGGTTGAGCCGCTCGCAGTCCGCCCTTAGCTGCTCCGGCGGCACCCCCGACACGGGGGCGGGATGAGGTACGGGCTCCACCGACGGCTGGCACACGCCGATGACGTACGAGTCGACCTGCCATCCCTCCTCCTTGCCGAGCACCTCGACCGGCGGGAGCAGGTGGCCGGCGTGCGAGTTGCCCAGGAGCGCGATCTTCTCGGTCGGCGCCTCGGTGTCGCCGAAGCTGCACGAGACCAGCTCGCCGAAGGGCGGCCAGTTGAGGCATCCGCCGACGGTGATGGTGGTCGGGATGTCGCCACGCGCGAACTCGGGCGTGGTGATCGGGGTGGCGTCGGGGTCGCAGTCGGCACCCGGGTCGAGGGCGGCCGCGCCGACGCACGGCGTCACCTCGACGCCCGTCGTCAGCGCGTCGACCCGCTCGCGGACCGCCTCGCTGCGGCGCTCGACCACCGCCCGGACCGCGAGCGCGGAGCCGAGCACCAGCGCCGTGCACAGCACGAGCACGACCGCGGCGCGACGACGCAGCGAGCCGCCGGTGGGCACCCGGCGCAGGGGGTTCTCCAGGTGCACCGTGCTCACCCAGGCCACCAGCACGAGGACGGGAAGGAGGGCGACCTTGACGACCTGCTGGGCACCCTCGCCGTCGGCGAGGGCGGGCGGGACGAGGAGCACGAGCGGCCAGTGCCAGAGGTACGCCGCGTAGGACACGTCGCCGACGAGCTGGACGCCGCGCGCGTGCATCGCGGGGCGCAGGGTGAAGCGCCCGGCGGGGTCGCCCGCGTGCAGCAGCGCCAGCGTCGCCACCGTGGGCAGGAGCGCGGCCCAGCCCGGGAACGGCGTGGTGCCGGTGATCAGCACGCAGCTGAGCGCGAGCCCGCCCAGGCCGGCCCAGGCGAGCGTCGCCCGCGTGCGGTCTGAGCCGCGCCGGGCTCCGCCCACGTGCAGGAGGGCCAGCAGGCCGCCGACGGCGAGCTCCCACATGCGCGCCGGGCTGGCGAAGTAGGCCGCCGGGGGGTTGCTGCCGGTGAGCAGCAGGCCGTGGGCGAAGCTCGCGAGCACGGCGGCACCCACGACGAGCACCATGGCGCGGTGCCGGCGCTCGGGCCGGGAGCGGGTGGCGAGCACGGCCAGCCCGATGACGAAGGGCCACACGAGGTAGAACTGCTCCTCGACCGACAGCGACCAGAAGTGCTGGAACGGCGACGGGGGAGCGTCCGCGCGGAGGTAGTCGGTGGCGTCGTGGATCAGCAGCCAGTTCTCGACGTAGAGCATGGAGGCGATGGCGTGCCGCACGGCGGCCGACCACTCGGCGCTCGACAGCGTGACCACGACCAGCGCCAGGGTGCCGAGGATCGCGGCAGCGGCGGCCGGGATGAGCCGGACCACCCGGCGGGACCAGAACTCCGTGAAGCCGCGGACGTCGGTGGGCGGGTGGCGCCACAGGTGGCTGGTGATGAGGTAGCCGGAGATGACGAAGAAGACGTCCACCCCGACGAAGCCGCCGGGCAGCGCGCTGGGCCAGAAGTGGTAGACGACGACCATCGTGACGGCCACGGCGCGCAGCGCCTGGATGTCACGCCGGATCTCGGTGCCGATGACGCGCTCGGTCGAGGTCGCCCTGCCGAGGGCCTGGAGGTCGGTCATGGCCGCGGCCCGCTCCGGCCGCGCAGGCCGGCTCGCAGGCCGCCGTACGCCTCGCGCAGACGCGCCAGCCGCCCCGGTGCCAGCGCGGTGACGATCGCGAGGTGACGCACCGCGCGGACGACGGCGCGCACCGCCCACACGGGGTGGCGACGGGCGTGGCGGCTCACGAGCGCCACGAGGTTGCGCCACTGGTAGTGGTAGCGGAACGTCGAGGCCACGAGCAGCGGCAGCTCGCGGTCCTCCCCGACCGTGATCGCCGTCCCGAGCCGGTGCTCGAGACGGGTGTCGGGCGCGAGGACGCACACGAGGCCGAGGTCGAGGGCGCGCAGCCAGAAGTCGGTGTCCACGCCGTCGATGAACAGCGTCTCGTCGAAGCCGCCGACCCGCTCGAGGACGTCGATCGGCACCAGCAGCCCGGACTGGATCGGCTCGCCGCCCACGCGGACGCCGTGGCGCGGCGCGCGCCGGCGGAGCGGGAGGCGGAGGATCGAGCCGACGCTGGCCGGCGCCACCATGCCGACCGGGACGCCGGCGCGGTCCGCGGCCGAGGCGGCGGCGAGCAGCGCCGCGATGTAGCCCGCCGGCACGGCGGAGTCCTGGTCGAGGGTGAGCACGTGGGTCAGGCCGGGACGCAGCGTGCGCAGCCTCTCGACCCCCGTGTTGAGGGCGGCGCCGATGCCGCGGTTGGCGTCGTGCTCGACCACCTCGGCGCCGGCCGCGCGACAGGCGTCGAGCAGCTCGCTGGTCGCGCCCGACACGGGGTGCTCGTCGACGACCACGACCACCGCGTCGACCTGGTCGACGAGGGCCTGCAGACCGGTCGCCAGCTCGGGTCCGGGGCGGAAGACGGCGATCACGGCACCCACCGCTGGAGGGGGCATTTCGCCGTGTTCCCCGGGGAGGGTGGGCCTGCGCACCGTGCGTAGAGTAGTCCACGATGTCTTCGGCACCGGTCCCCGCCACTCGGTCGCGACGAGACGCCGTCGGAGCGTCCTCGGTCGCTGCTGCCTCGCTGTGGTCGGCCGCGGTGACCTACGTCGTGATGAGCATCGCCGCCTGGGCGCTGCCGCAGGAGCGCGCCACCGTCCTGCTGACCTTCCTCGCCGTGCTCTTCGCCGTCTACGGCGTGCTGTCCGGCGTCGCGCTGGAGACCACCCGGTCGGTCGCCGCAGCCGCCCGTGACGACCACGCCGCCGGTCCCGCGCTGTGGCGGGTGGCCGCGGTCGTCTCCGCCTGCTCGACCGTCGCCGTGCTCGCCCTCGTCCCGTTCTGGCGCGGTCGCGTGCTGCACGGTGGCGACGACGTGCTCGTCGCGGCCCTCGTCGTGGCCGTCGCCGGCTACGGGTTCCACTCCGTCCTCGCCGGTGCCGCGTCCGGCCGCGCGTGGTGGCACCAGGCAGCGGCGGTGATCGCCGGCGAGGCCACCGTGCGGCTGCTCGCCACCCTCGCCGTCGTCCTCGTCTCGGCCACGGTGGCCGGCATGGGCGTGGCGAGCGCGCTCGGCGCCTTCGCGTGGCTGCTGCTGGCCGCCTCGTCGAGGCGGGTGCGCGACAGCCTGGCCCTGCACGCCGACGCCCCGGCCCGGACGCTGGCCCGGCGGATGTCGGCCGCGCTGGTGGCGCAGGGCGCGAGCGCCGTGCTCGTCGTCGGCTTCCCCATCCTGCTGGCCGCGACCACGGACCCGGCCGACTACGCCACCGCGGCCCCGCTGCTCCTGGCCATCTCGCTGACGCGCGCGCCCGTCCTGCTGCCGCTCAACGCCCTGCAGGGGGTCGCGGTGTCCCACCTCGTCCGCGCCGGGTCCCGGCTCGGACGCCTCCTCGTCCGGCTCCTGGCCACGGTGGCGGCGGTCGCCGTCGTCGGGGCCCTCGCGGCATGGGTCGTCGGGCCGTGGCTCATCCAGCTCCTCTTCGGCGACGACTACGCCGTCGACGGCGCGGTGCTCGCGCTGCTCACGCTGGCGGCCGGCGGGACGGCCGCGCTCACGCTCACCGGCGCGTGCGCGCAGGCGCTCTCCGCCCACGGCTGGTACGTCGCCGGCTGGGTGGTGGCCCTCGTCGCCTGCGTCGTGCTCCTCCAGGTGCCGGGCTCGCTCGAGGCGCGGGCCTGCCTCGCGCTCGGGCTGGCTCCACTGGCCGGGTTCGCGGTGCACGTCGTCGGCCTGGCCGGCATCCGCCGGTCCGGTCGCATCGCCGCGGTCGAGGGCGCCGATGCCTGACCACGCGCACGAGCCGGTCCCGGTGTCGGTCGCCATGGCGACCTACAACGGCTCCGCCCACGTCTCCGAGCAGCTCGCCTCGATCCTCGCCGAGCTCGGACTGCGCGACGAGGTCGTCGTCGTCGACGACGCCTCGACCGACGACACGCTCGCGGTGCTCGCGACGGTCGACGACCCTCGGGTGCGCGTCGTGCCGAGCCGCGTCAACCGCGGCTACGTCCGTGCCTTCGAGGCCGCGATCGCCGCGACCCGCGGCGACGTCGTCCTGCTCTCCGACCAGGACGACGTGTGGCTGCCGGGACGCCGGGACGCGATGGTCGAGGCGCTGCGCGACCACCAGGTCGTGGCGAGCAACCTCGCGATGCTGGGCGGGCCCGACGCGCTCGAGGGGCCGTTCGGGCAGCCGGACTGGCGCCTCGGGCCCCGTGACGACGGTCGCCGCGTCGCCAACGTCGCCGGCATCCTCGCCGGCCTCAAGCCCTACTACGGCTGCGCGATGGGGGTCCGCCGCGACGCGCTCGCGACGGTCCTGCCGTTCCCGCCGCACCTCGTCGAGTCGCACGACCTGTGGCTCGCGCTCTACGGCAACCTCGCGGGCACCATCACGCACCTCGACCGGCGTACGGTGGCGCGGCGCCTGCACGACAACAACGCGACGCCGTCGCGGCCGCGCGGACCCCGGGCCGTGCTCGCGTCCCGCGCGCGCCTGGTGCGGGCGCTCCTCACGATGGCTCGCCGGGTGCGTGGGCTGAAGGGTCAGCGGCCGGTGGCGACGGCGTGACGCGCGAGCGTCCGCACCGAGTCCCACGAGCGGCGACGCGCCGCACCCGGGAGCTGGGTGACCGCGTAGAGCCGTGACGCCAGGTGCATCCGGGCGGCGCGAGCCGCGCGCGGCCAGCCCGCCTGCGCGCAGCGCCGTGCAGCGACCTCGAAGTAGGTCCGCTCACCCGCGAACCGGCCGCCGTCTGCGACGGTCGTCGACGACGCGCTCTGCGAGTGGCGCCGGTAGGCGAAGACGACCTCGGGCAGCACCAGCATCGACGAGCCGGCCAGCGCGAGGTCCACGAGCAGGGCCAGGTCCTGGATGAGTGGCAGGTCGTCGATGAACCCCTGCCGGCGGACCGGCGCGACCCGGAAGGCGAGGGACGGCCAGTAGGTCCAGTTGCCCCGCAGCAGCGAGACGGCCAGGTCCTCGCCCGTCAGCACGCGGGGCCCGGACAGCCGGGGTGCGAACAGCCGCTGCTTGACCCGGTCGACCAGCGGGTCGGACTCGACGCCGTGCTCGTCGATCACGGTCGCACCGGGGGAGACCACGTCGACCCCGGCCGGTGCGCCCTCGGTCGCGGCGCGCACGGTGGCGACGTACGTCGGGAGCATGAGGTCGTCGCAGCCGAAGAAGACCATCCACTCGGCCGAGGCCAGCTCCAGGCAGCGGCGGTAGTTGCCGGTGATGCCGAGGTTGGTCTCGTTGCGGTGGTAGGTCACCCGGTCGTCGCCGAGCCCGGCGAAGAACTCCGCGACCGACGGGTCCGGGTAGTGGTCGTCGACCACCACGAGCCGCCAGTCCGGGTCGGTCTGCGCCTGCACGCTGGCGACGGCCTCGTAGAGGTAGCCGGGGTCTCCCCAGTAGGGGAGGAAGATCTCAATCATCCGACGGGGCCGGCCCGGGGTCGGTCTCGTCGCGGTGCGCGATGTGGTAGCGCTCGAGGGCCTCGAGCACCGCGATCCGGCGGGCGAGGCGGTGCAGCTGCTGCCGGTTGTCCTGCCCGCGCAGGTAGTCGTTGACGACGTAGAAGCCGAACGACACCGCCATCAGGTAGAGGACCAGGTCGGTGCCCCGCCCGACGCCGACGAGGTTGGCCGCCTCGGTGACGAGGTTGGGCGCGAGCACGGCCACCACGAGGACGGCCATGAGGAGGAGGAAGAGCAGCTTCTTCGACGCGGAGACGCCGTGCGCGGTGCGACTGCGGATGGCGACGTAGAAGAGGAAGAGGAACGCGCCGATGAGGAGGAACTGGACGATGATCACTGACGCGTCACCCTTCGCAGGAGCGTGTCCACCGCGATGTTGACGGCGTTGACGCTCGCCTGGCCCTTGCTGGTGGAGTAGTCGGTGTAGCGGATCGTCACCGGCATCTCGCGGTAGCGGTAGCTGTTGGCCGCGATGAGCTCGATGATCTCGCTCGCGTGCGTCATGTCGGGGGCGGTGATCTCCATCGTCTCCGCCACGTGCCGGTTGAACGCGCGCAGGCCGTTGTGGGCGTCGGTGAGGCGGATCCCCGACGTCACGTTGCTGAACTTCACCGCCGCCTTCAGGAGCACGCGCTTGCTGCGCCCGGCGCCGATGACCTCGCCGAGGAAGCGCGAGCCCAGCACGATGTCCAGGTCGCCCTCCTCGAGCAGTTTCAGCATCCGCACCGCGTCGGCGACGAGGTGCTGGCCGTCGGCGTCGAAGGTCACGAAGCGCTGGATCTGGGGGAGCGCGCGGGCGAACTCGATGCCGGTCTGCAGCGCCGCACCCTGGCCCATGTTGATCGGGTGGTCGACGAGGTAGCCGCCGGCCCGCACGATCGCGGCCGCGGACCCGTCCCGGCTGCCGTCGTTGACGCACACCACGTAGGGGGTCACGGCGCGGATCTCGGTGATGACGTCGCCGATCACCGAGGCTTCGTTGTAGACGGGCACAACGAACGCGACATCACTCACGTCGGGGGATGCTACCGGCGAGCGGCCCCGGCGCCGACTCGGCACATCCGGCGGGTTCGCGGCTTCGCCGAACGCCGCGGCGGGTGTCTAGCCTGAGCGCGTGCGTGAGCAACCCGAGCAGCAGGCCCCGCCCGTCCAGCGCCTCCGGGTGCGCTACGCCAAGCGTGGACGGCTCCGCTTCACCAGCCACCGTGACTTCAGCCGTGCCTTCGAGCGCGCGGTGTTCCGCGCTCGGGTGCCGATGGCCTACAGCTCCGGCTTCAACCCGCACCCGCGGATCTCGTACGCCGGTGCCGCGCCGACCGGCTCCGCGAGCGAGGCGGAGTACCTCGAGCTCGCGCTGTCGGAGGTCGTCGTGCCCGCCGACGTCCACGCGATGCTCGACGAGGCCCTGCCGACCGGGCTCGACGTCCTCGAGGTTGTCGAGTCGCCGGGCGGCTCCCTGTCCGACCTGCTGGAGGGCAGCCGGTGGCGGATCGACCTCGCCGCCGACCGGGTCGCCGTGACCGAGGCCGTCGGCACGTTCCTCGCCGCCGAGGAGGCCCTCGTCGAGCGGATGACCAAGAAGGGGATGCGCGAGTTCGACGCCCGCGGGGCGGTCGTCTCGCTCCTGGTCCTCGCCGACGCCGACACGCCCGAGGGACGGACGTCGCTGGACGTGGTGCTGCGCCACGGCACCCCCGCCGTACGCCCGGACGACGTGCTGCGCGGCCTCGAGGCGGTGTCCGACCTCGTCACCGGGGAGGCGCCGCTGATGACGCGCCTGGCCCAGGGCCCCCTCCTGGAGTCCGGCGGGCTCGGCGACCCGCTGGCGGCGCGGGCATAGGGGTCCTTCACCGGTGGTGTGCGATACTCGCCACGTTCGACGCCCCCGGCGCCCGTCGGGGATCCCGTCGAGCCGACGACGTTCTCGCCGGCCGCACCACGTGGTCGGCACCCCGGACGGGTGGACGTCACCGGACCGCGACGCGGCCACACGAGTCGGTGACAGCGACTCCACGGTGGCCCGGCGACCGCGGCAGGTGACGGATCGGCCGCTCGGAGACGCATCCGCGGAGGGGGTCGCCGCCACAGAAGCTTTGCGTCCCCGGGATCGCCACACGAGAGCGGTGGACGCCGTATCGGCACCGTGACGGTGCCCGAGGAGCACCACATGCTCGATGACGACCAGCCCGACCGCACCGAGACCGAGGGCACTCCCTCCTCCGCCGGTGACAGTGCCGCGGCCAGTGCCCCCGAGGCGACCGCCCCCGCTGCGCCCGTCGTGACGAGGCGCACGCGCAAGGCCCCCGCCAAGAAGGCCGCCGCCGCGGCCCAGGACGCCGGCTCCGGAGCGACCAGCCCCACCGACGTGCCCACCGACGTCCCCACCGACGTCCCGACTGACACGGCTGCCGCCGCCGAGGCCCCGGCTGCCAGGAAGACCGCCAAGCGCGCGCCCGCCAAGAAGGCGCCGGCCCGCCGGTCCACCGCCAAGAAGGCGGTCGCCGAGCCCGACGCCGCGGCGACCGACGTGCCCGAGCCGGCCGAGCTGTCGGCTGCCGTCGAGGCGGCCGAGGCCGCCGAGGTGGCGCCCGCCAAGAAGACCGCGGCCCGTCGCAGCACGGCCAAGGCGCCCGCCAAGAGGGCGGCCAAGAAGGCCGCGAGCACCACCGAGGCCGGCCCGGCCACCGCCACGGACGCCGACGCCGCCACCGACACCAGCTCCGACACCGGCTCCGACACCGGCTCCGACACCGCGGCTGACACGAGCACGAGGGCCGCCGCCGGTGCGCCCGCCGGCCCCGCCGTCCTGTTCCAGCCCCCGGTCGTCACCACGACCACCCGACGCACCCGCAAGAAGCCGCAGCCGGTCCCGGTCGAGCCCGAGCTCGAGACCGAGGACGAGGACGAGGTGGCGCTCGAGGACGCGGCCGCGGCGACGGACCAGCCCGCCGACGCCGCACCCGCGGCGGCACCCGAGACCGACGACGCCCCGACCGCGCGCAAGCGGTCGGCGAGGAAGGCGTCCGGCAGGTCCGGCGCCAAGAAGTCCGGTGGGCGCCAGGCCGCCGAGGCTCCCGCGGACGAGGCCGGTGACGAGCCCGTCTCCGAGGACGCGATGGCGCTGGGCACCCAGGGCGACGCCCTCGGCGACGTCGCGGCCGACACGATCGAGGACCAGGACGCCACGTCCGGTCCGGACGACGACGAGGGTGACGGCGAGGGTGACGGAGAGGGCGGCACCGCCCGCCGCCGCCGTCGCCGCGGTGGCCGCCGCCGGCGCAAGTCCTCCGACTCCGCCGAGGGCGAGGGGGACGACACCGAGGCGACCGAGGGCTCCGACGAGGACTCCTCCATGGACGCCTCCACGGACACCGCCGACTCCGGTGACGACGCCAACGGAGCCGACGCCGGCACGGACGGCAACGGCGAGGGCTCCTCGCGACGCCGCCGTCGCCGCCGGCGCGCGGGCGACGAGGGCGGGTCGGACGACGCCGAGCCCAACACCGTGACGCGGGTGCGCAAGACCCGGTCCGCCGAGGACCAGATCACCTCCGTCCAGGGCTCCACGCGCCTCGAGGCCAAGAAGCAGCGCCGCCGCGAGGGCCGCGAGGCCGGCCGCCGCCGGGCGCCGATCGTGAGCGAGGCCGAGTTCCTGGCCCGCCGCGAGTCGGTCGAGCGGGTCATGGTCATCCGCCAGCGCCAGGACCTGATCCAGATCGGCGTCCTGGAGGACAAGGTGCTCGTCGAGCACTACGTCGCCCGCGAGTCGCAGATTTCGCTGATCGGCAACGTCTACCTCGGCCGCGTGCAGAACGTCCTGCCGTCCATGGAGGCCGCCTTCATCGACATCGGCAAGGGCCGCAACGCGGTGCTCTACGCCGGTGAGGTCAACTGGTCCTCGCTGGGCCACAAGGAGGGCCAGCCCCGCAAGATCGAGTCGGTCCTCTCCAGCGGCCAGATGGTCCTGGTGCAGGTCACGAAGGACCCGATCGGCCACAAGGGCGCCCGCCTGACCAGCCAGATCAGCCTCGCCGGCCGCTTCCTCGTCTACGTGCCCGACGGCACCACGTCCGGGATCTCGCGCAAGCTGCCCGACACCGAGCGCAACCGCCTCAAGTCGCTGCTCAAGGAGATCGTCCCCGACACCGCCGGCGTCATCGTGCGCACCGCGGCCGAGGGTGCCAGCGAGGAGGAGCTCACCCGCGACGTCGAGCGCCTCAAGTCGCGGTGGGAGGACATCGAGAAGAAGTCCGGCCACAAGGGCTCCGGCCCGCAGCTGCTCTACGGCGAGCCCGACCTCACGCTCAAGGTGGTCCGCGACCTCTTCACCGAGGACTTCTCCAAGCTCGTCATCGAGGGTGACGACGCGTGGAACACCGTCCACGGCTACGTCGAGTCCGTGGCGCCCGACCTCGCCGAGCGGGTCGAGCGGTTCGAGCGCGGCGGCACCGGCGGCGACATCTTCGCGACCTACCGGATCGACGAGCAGATCCACAAGGGCCTCGACCGCAAGGTCTGGCTCCCCTCCGGCGGGTCGCTGGTCATCGACCGCACCGAGGCGATGACCGTGGTCGACGTCAACACCGGCAAGTTCACCGGCTCCGGCGGCAACCTCGAGGAGACCGTCACCAAGAACAACCTCGAGGCGGCCGAGGAGATCGTGCGCCAGCTCCGGCTGCGCGACATCGGCGGCATCATCGTCGTCGACTTCATCGACATGGTGCTGGAGTCCAACCGCGACCTCGTGGTCCGCCGACTGGTCGAGTGCCTGGGACGCGACCGCACCCGCCACCAGGTCGCCGAGGTCACCTCGCTCGGCCTGGTGCAGATGACGCGGAAGCGGATCGGCACCGGCCTGCTCGAGGCGTTCAGCGAGAACTGCGAGCACTGCCAGGGCCGCGGGGTGGTCATCAAGGACCAGCCCGTCGACCCGGACGCGAAGCCCGAGGACGGCGAGGGTCGTCGCGGCGGTCGTCGCCGCGGGCGGCGTGGAGCCTCCGACGAGGGCACCGGCAACGGCGGCAACGGCGAGTCCCGCGCGGCGGAGCACCACGCGCCGTCGCCGAAGGACGTCGCTGCGATGGCACGCCACGACAAGCAGGCCGAGGAGTCGGCGACCGACGAGACGCCGACCGACGAGACCCCGACCGACGAGACGCCGACCGGCACCGAGTCCGGCCAGCCGGAGGCCGCTGCGGTGGCGGAGGTCCCGACCGACGTTCCGGCCGACGCTGCGACCGAGGCCCTGGCACAGGTTCCGACGGAGGTTCCGACGGAGGCACCGGCGGAGGCGCCGGCGGCGGTCGAGCCGGCCGTCGTGGACGCTCCCGTCGCGGACGCCTCGACCGAGGCCCTCGTTGCGGACGCCCCGACCGAGGCTCCCGTCGAGGACGAGAAGCCGCGGGTGGTCACGCGTACGCGCCGTCGTTCCGCCAGCCGCCCGGCCGGGCCGCCGGTCCTGCCGGCTGCCACCGGCGGCACGTCGAGCGGCGTCGCGGGCACGCTCCCCACCTCGGGAGCGGTCGAGCCCGGCACGGTCGACGTCGAGCCCGGCACGCAGGCCGACGGCTCCACCGATGGCGCGGTCGACGGCTCCGCAGACGGCTCCGCCGACGCGCCGGTCATCGAGCACGTCCCGATCAAGAAGAAGGGCGCGCGCAAGCGCTGAGCCCGCGGGGGAGGGGCGGCCGGACGTCGTTTTGCCCGGTCGCCACCCGATCCCGTACTCTTGACCCTCGGTGTTCCGACACACCGATCCTGCGTGCCCGCCCCGCGGCCGCACCTCGCCCGTAGATCAGGCGGTGTCGTGCGCAGGCCCTGAGTTCCCACCCGAGTTTCCGCAGTTCTGATGAGGAGAGTGGCCGTGTACGCGATCGTGCGCGCTGGCAGCAAGCAGCAGAAGGTTGCCGTGGGCGACGTCATCGAGATCGACGCGATGGGCGCCCAGGGTGACACCCTCACCCTGCCCGTGGTGATGGTCGTCGACGGCGAGACGGTCACCGCGACCGGTCTCGACAAGGCGAGCGTGACCGTCGAGGTCACCGGGCGCACCAAGGGCCCGAAGATCATCATCCAGAAGTACAAGAACAAGACCGGCTACAAGAAGCGCCAGGGTCACCGCCAGAAGTACACCCAGGTCAAGGTCACCGACATCTCCCTCTGAGCTCCGCTCGAGGTCGACCACCCACCCCAGACTCCTCGAAGCAGAAGGACTGAACAATGGCTCACAAGAAGGGTGCCGCGAGCACCAAGAACGGCCGTGACTCCAACGCCCAGCGCCTCGGCGTGAAGCGCTTCGGCGGCCAGGCCGTCCTCGCCGGCGAGATCATCGTCCGCCAGCGCGGCACGCACTTCCACCCGGGCACGGGCGTGGGTCGCGGTGGCGACGACACCCTGTTCGCCCTGCAGGCCGGCGCCGTCGAGTTCGGCACCCGCCGCGGTCGCCGCGTGGTCAACATCGTCCCGGGCGAGTGACCCACCCGCTGCACTGAACGTCAACCGAAGGGCGCCCCACGATCGGGGCGCCCTTCGGCATTTGCTCCACTCACCTCTTCCGCAAAGGTTCCCCCATGGCCATCCCCTCGTTCGTCGACCACGTCACGCTGCATCTCGCAGCCGGACGAGGTGGCAACGGTGTGGCCTCGGTGCACCGTGAGAAGTTCAAGCCGCTGGGCGGTCCCGACGGCGGCAACGGCGGCCAGGGCGGGTCGATCATCCTCGAGGTCGACACGAGCGTGACGACCCTCGTCGACTACCACCACAACCCCAAGCGTCGCGCCGACAACGGCGGCCAGGGTGCCGGCGACCACAAGAACGGCGGCAACGGCAAGGACTTGGTCCTGACCGTGCCCGACGGCACCGTCGTCAAGGACCGCCAGGGCACCGTCCTCGCCGACCTTGTCGGCCACGGCACGACGCTGGTCGTCGCGCAGGGCGGTCGCGGCGGGCTCGGCAACGCGGCGCTCGCCTCCTCCAAGCGCAAGGCCCCCGGCTTCGCGCTCCTCGGCGAGCCCGGCGACGAGCTCGACGTACGCCTCGAGCTGAAGGTCGTCGCCGACATCGGCCTCGTGGGGTTCCCGAGCGCCGGCAAGTCCTCGCTCATCGCCGCCATCTCGCGGGCGCGTCCCAAGATCGCCGACTACCCCTTCACCACGCTCATCCCCAACCTCGGCGTGGTCACCGCCGGCGAGACGACCTTCACGGTCGCGGACGTGCCGGGCCTCATCGAGGGCGCCGCCGAGGGGCGCGGCCTCGGGCACGACTTCCTGCGGCACATCGAGCGCTGCGCGGCCCTGGTCCACGTCGTCGACACCGCGTCCATCGAGCCGGGCCGCAACCCGCTCGACGACCTGGAGATCATCGAGGGCGAGCTGGCCCGCTACGGCGGGCTCGAGGACCGGCCGCGGCTGGTCGCGCTCAACAAGGTCGACGTCCCCGACGGCCAGGACATCGCCGACATGGTCGTCGAGGAGCTCCGCGGCCGCGGGCTGCAGGTGTTCGAGGTCAGCGCGGCCTCCGGCGCCGGGCTGCGCGACCTCACCTTCGCCATGGCCGAGATCGTCACCGCGTCGCGGGCCGACAAGCCCGAGGTCGAGCCGCAGCGCATCGTGCTGAGGCCGCCGGCCGTCGACGGCGGCGCGGACTTCGAGGTCCTCGCGACCGACGAGGGCTGGCGGGTCCGCGGCACCAAGCCCGAGCGCTGGGTGCGCCAGACCGACTTCAGCAACGAGGAGGCCGTGGGCTTCCTCGCCGACCGGCTCAACCGGCTCGGCGTCGAGCTCAAGCTGGTCGAGATGGGCGCCCAGGAGGGCGACACGGTGCTCATCGGCCCCGATGACAACTCGGTCGTCTTCGACTTCAAGCCCAGCATCGAGGCCGGTGCCGAGATGCTCGGCCGCCGAGGCGAGGACGAGCGCCTGCGCGAGCAGCGCCCGGCCCGCGCCCGCCGCCACGACATCGACGCCGCGATGGAGACCAAGGCCGAGGAGGAGGCGCGCGCCGACGTCGCCCGCCGCCTCGACGCCGAGCGCAAGAAGGGACCGAACCGCAGCTCCGGCAGCTCCGGGGTCGGCCCGATGTCCTACGAGATCGGCAGCAAGGACGACCCCGACTGGGACGGCAGTGACGACGACTGACGGCTCCGCCGCGCGGTCCAGCCTCGTGGCCGGTGCCCGGCGCATCGTCGTGAAGGTGGGGTCGTCGTCCCTGACGACGGCCGCTGGCGGCATCGACCCGGCCCGCGTACGCCGTCTCGTCGAGGTGCTCGCGGCGGTGCGCGGCACCGGCGCCGAGGTCGTCCTGGTCTCCTCGGGAGCCATCGCCGCGGGGCTCGCGCCCCTCGGGCTCACCACCCGCCCGCGCGGGCTCGCCGCCCAGCAGGCGGCCGCGTCCGTCGGGCAGGGCCTGCTGGCCCACCGCTACCAGGAGGAGTTCGCCCGGCACGGCATCGTCACCGGCCAGGTGCTCCTCACCGTCGACGACGTGACGCGGCGGGTGCACTACCGCAACGCGCACCAGACGTTCGCCAAGCTCCTCGAGCTCGGCGTCGTCCCGATCGTCAACGAGAACGACACCGTCGCCACCTCCGAGATCCGTTTCGGCGACAACGACCGCCTGGCCGCGCTCGTGGCGCACCTGGTCCACGCCGACCTGCTCGTGCTGCTGTCCGACGTCGACGGCCTCTACGACGGGCCGCCGAGCCGCGAGGGGTCGCGGCTCGTCCCGCTCGTGCGCTCGGAGGAGGACCTGGCCGCGGTGACGATCGGGTCGGCCGGGTCCTCCGGCGTCGGCACCGGAGGCATGACGACGAAGGTCGACGCCGCGCGCATCGCGACCGGCGCGGGCATCGACGTCGTGCTCACCTCCGCCGACCAGGCGGCGGCAGCCCTGTCGGGGGTCGAGGTCGGCACGCTCTTCGCGGCCACCGGCAAGCGTCGTCCGACCCGCCTGCTGTGGCTCGCCCACGCCACGTCCGGCCAGGGCACGCTCACCCTCGACGCCGGCGCCGTGCGGGCGGTCGTGGAGCGTCGCGCCTCGCTGCTGGCGGCCGGCATCACCGCCGTCGACGGCGGGTTCGTCGCGGGCGACGCCGTGGACCTGCTCGGTCCCGACGGCGCGCTGGTCGCCCGCGGGCTCGTGAACTTCGACGCCGAGGAGCTCCCGGCGCTCCTCGGCCGCTCGACCAGCGAGCTGAAGGTCGCGCTCGGGGCGGCGTACGAGCGCGAGGTCATCCACCGCGACGACCTGGTGCTGCTCGAGCGCTGACCCCGCGTGGCACACTCGCGGACGTGGACAGCCCTGTCGACGACCAGCCGGCGGCGCACTGGCGGCCCTCGGACGAGGACGTGGCCGAGGAGGTCGCGTTCCGGCGCCTCTACGGCGAGTGGGCGGCGCTCGACCCGGCGGGACTCGCCGCGTTCATGGCGGCGTACGACGCCGAGTGGTGGGTCGTCGGGGGTTGGGCCATCGACGCGTTCACCGGTCGCTACCGGCCGCACGAGGACATCGACCTGGTGATCTGGCGGCGCGACCTCCCGCTGTTCCGCGAGATGGTGGGGGAGCGGCACCACGTCTGGAGCGTCGGCAGCGGCGCCCTCCGGCCCGTGGACGACAGGTGGCCGGAGCCGCACGCCGAGGCCGGCCAGGTCTGGCTGCGCGACCACGCGCTCGCGCCGTGGTTCCTCGACTGCATCCTCGCCGAGGACGCCGACGGCCTGTGGGTCTCGCGGCGCGACCCCGACCACGTCGCGCCCCTGGCGGAGGTGACCTGGGTGGCCGGCGACGGCATCCGCTACATGCGGCCGGAGGTGGTGCTGCACCACAAGGCCCGCCTGGACCGGCCCAAGGACCGCGCCGACCTCGAGGTGGTGTGGCCGTTGCTGGGCGCCGCCGAGCAGGACTGGCTGCGCGACGCCGTACGACGGTCGCAGGCGGACCACCCGTGGCTGCACGGGACGATGGAAGGCTGACTCGGAGTGCCGCGTAGGCTTGGCGGGCCATGACCCCCCCGCTCGTCTACCTCGACCACGCCGCGACCACGCCCATGCTGCCGGTCGCCGTCGAGGCGATGACCCGCCACCTCAGCGGGGTCGGCAACGCGAGCTCGCTGCACGCCTCGGGACGCGGCGCCCGCCGCGTCGTGGAGGAGTCGCGCGAGAGCATCGCCGGGATGGTCGGCGCCCGGCCGGGCGATGTCGTGTTCACCTCCGGCGGCACGGAGTCCGACAACCTCGCGCTCAAGGGCATCTTCTGGGCACGCCGCGCCGAGGACCCCCGCCGCACGCGGATCCTGTCGACGGCCATCGAGCACCACGCGGTCCTCGATCCGCTCCACTGGCTCGGCCAGAGCGACGGCGCCGACGTCGAGCTGCTGCCGGTGTCGGGGGAGGGCATCCTCGACCTCGACGCCCTGCGCGACTCGGTCCTGCGCGACCCCGCCTCGGTGGCGCTCATCTCGGTCATGTGGGCCAACAACGAGGTCGGCTCGCTGCAGCCCGTCGAGGAGGTCGTGGCCCTCGCGGCCGAGCACGGCATCCCCGTCCACACCGACGCGGTGCAGGCCCTCGGCCAGGTGCCCGTCGACTTCGCCGCGTCCGGCGTCGACGCGCTGACCTTCACCGGGCACAAGGTCGGCGGCCCCTACGGCGTCGGCGCGCTCGTCGTACGCCGCGACCTCGAGGTCAGTGCCCTCGTGCACGGCGGCGGGCAGGAGCGCGACATCCGCAGCGGCACCCTCGACGTCCCGGCCATCGCCGGCCTGGCCGCCGCGGTCGAGGAGTCGGTGAAGGCCCAGCACCAGCACGCCCTGCGCGTCGCCGAGCTCCGCGACGATCTCGTGCGCCGCGTGGTCGAGGTCGTCCCCGACGCCCACCTCCACGGGGCGCCGGCCGGCCCGCTGCGCCTGCCCGGCAACGCGCACCTCGGCTTCCCCGGCTGCGAGGGCGACTCGATGCTGATGCTGCTCGACGCCCGCGGGATCGAGTGCTCGACCGGCTCCGCCTGCTCCGCCGGCGTGCCGCAGCCGTCGCACGTGCTCCTCGCGATGGGCTGCGACGACGACCAGGCCCGCCACTCGCTCCGCTTCACGCTCGGCCACTCGAGCACGCCCGCCGACGTCGACGCGCTGGTCGAGGCGATCGGCCCCGTCGTCGAGCGCGCCCGCGCCGCCCGGGCGCGATGAGGATCGACCGGATGAGGATCGACCGATGAGGGTCGTCGCCGCCATGTCCGGCGGGGTGGACTCCGCCGTCGCGGCCGCCCGCGCCGTCGACGCCGGCCACGACGTCACCGGCGTCCACCTCGCGCTGAGCCGCAACCCGGCGTCGTACCGCTCCGGCGCCCGCGGCTGCTGCACGATCGAGGACAGCAACGACGCGCGCCGCGCGGCCGACGTCATCGGCATCCCGTTCTACGTCTGGGACCTCTCCGACCGCTTCCACGAGGACGTGGTCGAGGACTTCATGGACGAGTACGCCGCCGGCCGCACGCCGAACCCGTGCCTGCGCTGCAACGAGAAGATCAAGTTCGCCGCCGTGCTCGACCGGGCGCTGGCGCTGGGCTTCGACGCCGTGGCGACCGGCCACTACGCGCAGCTGCGCACCGGGGCCGACGGGCTGATCGAGATGCACCGCGCCAGCGACCACGGCAAGGACCAGTCCTACGTCCTCGGCGTGCTCGACCAGGAGCAGCTGCGGCACTCGATGTTCCCGCTGGGCGACACCGACAAGCCGGCGGTGCGCCGCGAGGCCGAGGCCCGGGGCCTGCTGGTCGCCGACAAGCCCGACTCCCACGACATCTGCTTCGTCGCCGACGGCGACAACGCCGGCTGGCTGCGCGAGAAGCTCGGCGACCGCGCTCCCAACCACGGCGGCGACATCGTGGACGTCACCACGGGCGAGACGGTGGGCAGCCACTCCGGCACCTACGGCTTCACCATCGGCCAGCGGCGCGGGCTGCGGCTCGGCACCCCCGCAGCGGACGGCAAGCCCCGGTTCGTGCTGGACATCGAGCCGGTGAGCGGCACCGTCACCGTCGGTCCCCGCGAGCGCCTGGCCGTCGACCGCATCACCGGCACCAGGCCGCGCTGGTGCGGCACGGTGCCCGACCGGGTGGACGGCACGGTGCAGCTGCGCGCCCACGGCGCGGAGCACCGCGCGACCGTCGTGGTCGACGGCGACCGCGTCGACATCGAGCTCCTCGAGCCGGCCGAGGGCATCGCCCCCGGCCAGGCTGCAGTCGTCTACGACGGCACCCGCGTGGTCGGGTCGGCCACCATCACCGCGACCCGTCCGGTCGGGGCGCCGGCGTGACCACCCGCTCCGCGCTGGCCGCCCGGGCCGGCGAGCTCCTCGGCCCGCGGCACACGACGTACGTCGCGGCGCTGGTGACGCCGGCCGGCGACGAGGTCGACGCCGTGGGCACGGACCCGCACGGCGACGTCGAGCTCGGCTCGGTCAGCAAGGGCGTCACCGGCCTGCTCTGGCGCGACGCCGTCGCCCGCGGCGAGGTGTCCGAGGACGCCGCGCTGGGGGCCCACCTCGCCGTCCCGCCGGCCCTGGCCGGGATCCGCCTCTCGGCGCTCGCGACGCACACGTCGGGGCTGCCGCGCCTGGCGCCGGGCACGCACCCGGTCCGCCGGACGTGGGAGCTGTGGCGGGAGGGCCGCAACCCCTACCGCGAGGACCTGCCCGAGCTGCTGCGCCGGCTCGACGACGTGAAGGTCCGCACGACCTCGAAGCCGGCCTACTCCAACCTCGGCTTCCAGCTGCTGGGCCACGCGGTCGCCTCCGCGGCGGGGACGTCCTACGCCGACCTGGTCGCGCAGCGCCTCGCCGCACCGCTGGGGCTGACCGACACCTACGTGGCCACCTCCGCCGACCGGCTCCGACCCGGCGCCGTGGCGCCGCGCAACAGGTCCGGGACCGAGGTCGAGGCGTGGGCCAACGAGGCGGTCGCGCCGGCCGGGGGAGTCCGCTCCTCGGCGGCCGACCTGGCGGTGCTGCTCCGGGCGCTGCTGGACCGCAGCGTGGCAGGTGCCGACGCCCTCGACCCGGTCGCGCCCTTCATGGGGCGGCTGCAGATCGGCGCCGCGTGGCTGACGGGACCGCTGCTGCGGCGCACCGTCACCTGGCACAACGGCGGCACCGGGGGCTTCCGGTCCTTCGTCGGGATCGACCGCGAGCACGGTGTGGGCGTCGCACTGGTCAGCGCGTCCAGCCGGTCCGTCGACGGAGCGGCCGCGCGCCTCCTGGCCGAGGCGGGCGACGCGTGAGCACGGCCACGGGGATCGGCTCGCTGCCGGGGACCTGGGACCACGACTACGCCGAGGCCGTCCGCCTCGTGCTCGACGAGCTCGGCGACCTGCCGCACGTGCCCGAGCTGCCCGGCCGTGGCGTCACCGCGGCGCTGACCGGCCGCGGCCTCGCGGTGGTGGACGGTCTCGCGGCCGACCTCCAGCCCGCGGGGTGGCGGCTGACCGACACCAGCGGCGTCGACCACCGGCGGGCGCGATCACTCCTCGCGCAGGACCTCGACACCCTCGAGGAGCTCGCGGACGGGGCGACCGGCGCCTTGAAGACGCAGGTCGCCGGGCCGTGGACGCTCGCCGCGACGGTGGAGAAGCCCCGCGGTGACAAGGTGCTCAGCGACCACGGTGCCCGGCGCGAGCTGGCGCAGGGCCTGGCGGAGGGCGTCGGTGCGCACCTCGCCGACCTGCGCCGCCGGGTGCGGGGCGTCGACCGCTGGATCGTGCAGGTCGACGAGCCGGCCCTGGCCGCCGTCGCCCACGCGCAGGTGCCCACCGCCAGCGGCTTCGGACGGCACCGCCGCGTCGACCCGCCGGAGCTGTCGGCCCACCTCGAGTGGGTGGTCGCCGCGATCACCGACGCCGGCGGCGAGGCGTGGGTCCACTCGTGCGCGCCGCAGACCCCGTGGGCCCTGGTGGCCGGCACCGGGGTGGCCGGGCTCTCGGCCGACCTCGACGTGCTCGGCCCGGCGGACCTCGACACCTTCGCGGAGGCGCTGGAGGCGGGGCGCACGGCGGCGCTGGGCGTCGTACCGTCCACCGACCCGGCGACCGAGCCGTCCGACGCCCCGATCACCGAGCGCGTGCAGCGGTGGCTCGACATGCTCGGGCTCGACCCGGAGGTGGTCGCGGAGCACCTCGTGGTCACCCCGACCTGCGGGCTGGCGGGCGCGAGCCCCGCCTGGGCGCGGCGAGCCGTCCGCCTGTCGGCGACGGTGGCGCGCAACCTCTGACCTCCACCCCCGGGACGGTGCGCACGGGCGGCCAGGGGTCGGTCCCGTCGAGCCAGCGGGCGACACGACCCGTGTGCAGCAGGCGTACGGCGAGCAGCGCGGCGGCCATCGTGGCCGCGACCAGCGGCAGCAGCTCGCCCGGTCGCAGCACGAGCGCGTCGAGGAAGGCGTTGCGCCACCACACGTCGCGCACCGGGACGTACATGTCGTCGGACACGGCGCCCGGCGCCACGAGCGCGACCTGGAGCACCGCGACCGGGACGAACCACCGCTTCGCGCGCAGTGAAAGGTGCGGCGAGGCGAGGGCGAGCGCGGGCGACAGGCAGACCACCAGCTCGAGGCTGGTGCGGTAGCCGTAGAAGTGGTCGCCGCCGCTGAAGCGGTTGAGCACCGCCTGGCCGAGCAGGTACGACGCCCCTGCCGCGGCGAGCCAGCGGCTCCAGTCCGGCAGCCCGGCGCGGTGCCGCCAGGCCGTCGGGCCGAGGACCAGCAGCATGGGGCACCACCACAGCAGCCCCCGGTCGGCCGAGACGAGGAAGCCGAGGTGGTTGAGCGGGTCGAGGGCGTGGCCCGCCACCCCGCTCGTGAAGTCGGAGGCCCGGTAGCCCGAGGTCGGGTCCCACGAGCCGTACATCCAGCGGGTCCAGCACGCGCTCAGCGCGAGGGCGGCAGTCGCCGCGGTCCCGACCCGCCACGCGACGCCGGAGCGGCCGCGCGACCAGGCGAGGCCGAGGCCCACGACGGCGCAGATCACCGCGGCGTGGAGCCGGCCCCACAGCAGCACGCCGCCGAAGACGCCGACGAGCCACCACCGGCCGCGGTCGGCGGCCCACGCCGTGCCGACGATCCCGAGCGTGGTGAGCGTGTGCGGCCAGACGGCGTCGGCGGCCACCGACCAGACCGGTGTGGCGAGTCCGAGCAGGCCCGCTGCGACCAGGGAGCGCCGCGTGCCCAGCCGGTCGCGGAGCAGGAGGAAGAACAGCAGCACGGCCGTCGCGGTGAGCAGCGCGGCCGTGAGGGCGCCGGGGAGCGGGCTCACCGTGGCGGGTCGCGCGACGGCGTACGCCGGCACCGATGCGGCGATGACGCCGGGAGCGCGGCCGACCGCCTCACGGCCGTCGGCGGTCTCCACGATCCAGGTCTCGCGGATGACGTTGTCGTCCAGGAGCGGGAAGTCGCCGATGTCCGGCACGGGGTCGCCGGTCATGGCGATGTGCCGCGCGGCGAAGTCGGCCGTCCACGCGTCGGGGCTCGGGTCGGGGTTCGTCGTCAGCGCGTAGAGGCCGGCCAGGGCGAGGAACAGCAGCGTGGGGACCAGCCGGCGGCGCATGTGCGCCATTGTCCGGTCGGTGGGCGGCGGGAGCGAGGGGTGTGGCCGAGCGCTCGTCCACCGTTCGCCGCCCGGCCACCTCCGCGACCGGCCGGGGTCCCGGCCCGCCCCTAGCGTCCACGACGTGAAGCTCGTCGTGCAGGTCCCGTGCCTGAACGAGGAGGAGACTCTTCCCCTCGTGCTCGCGTCGATCCCGGAGTCCGTGCCCGGCATCGACGAGATCGTCGTGGTCGTCATCGACGACGGCAGCACCGACCGCACGGTGGAGGTGGCCCGCTCGCACGGCGTCACCGAGATCGTGCGGCACCACCGCACGCAGGGGCTCGCGCGGTCGTTCACCGACGGCGTCAACCACGCGCTGGCGATCGGCGCCGACGTCGTGGTCAACACCGACGGCGACAACCAGTACCCGCAGGACCGCATCGGCGACCTGGTCCGGCCGATCCTGGACGGGCACGCCGACATCGTCGTCGCGGACCGGCAGGTCGGGCTGATCGCCCACTTCTCGCCGGTCAAGAAGGCGCTCCAGCGCTTCGGGTCGCAGGTCGTCAACGTCGCCGCCCGCACCGAGCTGCCCGACGCCGCCAGCGGGTTCCGGGCCTACTCGCGGGAGTCGCTGATGCGGCTGAACACGGTGACGCGCTTCTCCTACTGCATGGAGACGATCATCCAGGCGGGCAACAAGAATCTGGCGATCGCGAGCCTGCCGGTGCTCACCAACGCCCGGACCCGCGAGTCGCGGCTCTTCTCCTCGACGCGCCAGCACGTGTTCCGCTCCGGGGCGGCGATCGTGCGGGCCTACGTGATGTACCGCCCCTACGTGATCTTCGGGGTGATGGCCGGCGTCTTCGGCGCCCTCGGCCTGGTCCCCTACGCCCGCTACGCCGTGCTCGCCGCCGCAGGGCAGGGCGGCGGCCACGTGCAGTCGCTGCTCGTCGGGGCGGCGCTGGTCGTGATGTCGTCCCTGTGCGTGATGCTCGGCGTGATCTCCGACCTGATCCGCACCAACCGGGCGCTGATCGAGGCCAACCTCGAGCACACCAAGCGCGCGCGGTTCGACATCCTGCGGGTGCCCGCGACGGCGTCGATCGAGCCGGCGCCCTACGAGGGGACCGGCCTGCGGTGAAGCAGCTGTACGTCCGCGTCGTGCGGGTGCTCGCCGTGCCGCTGCGGGCGGTCGGCGTGCTCGACGCGCTGCAGCGCCGCGCCCCGGGCTCGCGGGTCGCCACGTGGCTGCTGTCGCTCGTCGCGATCCACGACGTCGACGGCCTCCGGCGGCTCGACGTGCCGTGGTGGACCTTCGACTCCGCCGACCGGGTGGCCGACTGGCTCCGGGCCCACCCGGGCGCGCGGGTCTTCGAGTGGGGCTCGGGCGCCTCCACCCTCTGGCTCGCCGCTCGGGCGCGGTCCGTGCACTCCGTCGAGCACCACCCCGGGTGGGCCGCCGTGCTGGCACCCCGGCTGCCGGACAACGTCGACCTGCGCGTCGTCGAGGCGGAGCGGACCTCCTCGCCGGTGGTGGCCTCCGCGAAGCCGGGGCACGCCGGGATGGACTTCGCCCGCTACGTCGCGGCGATCGACGACGTCCCCGGCGACTTCGACCTCGTCGTCATCGACGGTCGCGCCCGCGAGGCGTGCCTGGCCCGGGCGGTCGCACGGCTCGCTCCGGGCGGGATCATCGTGTTCGACAACGTCGACCGGCGGCGCTACCGCGAGGCCATCGACCGGACGCTCGAGGGGGCGGGGGAGCGGCTCTCGGTGACCATGACCCGCGGCCTGACGCCCGCCCTGCCCTACCCGACGCGCACCGCCCTCCTGCGGTCCTCCGCGCTCCGGGCCCCGTGACCCGGCACCGGGCGCTCGCGGCCGCCCGCTGGCTCTTCGTCCTGGTGACCCTCGCCCTCGCCGGCTGGGGGTTCCGTGGCCGGTGGTCCGAGATCGGTGCCGCCGTCGCCGCGACCGGCCCGCTGCGGCTGGCTGCGGCGCTCGGGTGCACGGCCGCCGGTCTCCTCCTGACCGCGCGGCTGTGGCGGCTGCTCCTCCGCGCTGTCGGTCCGGACGTCCCGGCGCGCGACGCGGCGTCGGTCTTCCTCGTCGGCCAGCTCGGCAAGTACGTCCCCGGCTCGGTGTGGAGCATCGCGGTGCAGGCCCGGCTCGGCCGGCGTCACGACCTACCTGCGCGGTCGGTCGTCGCCGCTTCCACCGTCTTCCTGCTGGTCCACACCGCGAGCGGCCTGCTGGTCGGCGGCGCGCTGGTCGTCGGCGGTGCGCTGGCGGGGTCCGCCGTCGCCGGTGGCCCCTGGCCGTGGGCCGCCGCGCTGGTGGGCGCCCTTACGCTGGCTCCGCCGCTGGTCCGGCGGCTCGCGGGCCGGATCGCCGGAGCCGGCGTGGGCGCGACCTGGGGCCGGACGGACGCGGCGCGGGCGGCCGCGCTGATGGCCCTCGTGTGGCTGGCGTACGGCGCCTCGCTCCTGCTCCTCGTGCCCGGTCCCGGGTCGCCGGGCATCGCTGGCGCCGTGGCCGCCTTCGCGCTGGCCCACGCCGCCGGGGTCCTCGTGGTCGTCGCCCCGGCGGGCGTCGGCGCGCGGGAGGCCGTCCTGGTGGCGCTGCTCGCGCCCGCCGTCGGCCTGGCCGACGCCGCGGCCGCCGCCCTGCTCGCTCGCGTGGTCCACGCCGTGGCCGACTTCGCCGTGGCCGGCGGGGCGGCCCTCGTGGCCGGCACGACGACCGGCTCCGCGGCCGCCCGGCGGCGCGGGCGCACGGGCGGGGACCGCGCCGCAGCACCGGAGCGGGCCGGTGCCGATGCGCGGTGAGCCGGTCGCCGGGGCCGTCCCACGGGCACCGGCACGGCACGCAGGCGGCGTACGGGCGGTCGCAGCGGTCGTGGCTGCGGTGCTGGCGGTCCACGTCCTGTTCGTCGTGGCCCGGGCCCTCACCGTCGGTGGCCTGGACGGCTTCGTGGTCTACGACGGTCGCGCCTACTACCGGCTCGCGCTGGACCCCCTGACCCTGCGGGTCGAGGATGCCGGCATCGCCTTCACCCGCCCGGCCTACTGGCAGGCCCGCACCGGCTATCCGCTCACGGCCTGGGCGGCCTCCCTCGGCGGCCGCCCTGCCCTTGTCCCGGCCGCGCTCGTGCTGGTCAACCTCCTCGCGATCGGCGCGACCGCCCTGGTCGCCGCGCGGCTCGCGCTCGGTGCCGGGCGCAGCGCCTGGTGGGGAGCCGTTCCCGCGTCGTGGGCCGGGTTGCTGGTCGGGCTGGGCCAGGACCTCACCGAGCCGCTGGCCGGGATGCTGCTCCTCGCGACCCTCGCCCTCGCGCGGTCGGGGCACCACCTCCTCGCCGCCGCCGCGCTGACCGCGGCGGGACTGACCCGGGAGACGACGCTGGTCGTCGCGGTCGCCGTGGTGGTGGCGGGCATCGTGCCGGGCGTCGTGCCGGGCGTCGTGCCGGGCGTCGTGCCGGGCGCGGAGCCGGTGCGTCGGCCCGGACTCCGGGGTGCGGTGCCTCCGTGGTGGGTGGGCGTCGTCCCGCTGGCGGTGTACGCCGGCTGGCGGACGTGGGTGCGTGCACGCTGGGCGGAGGTGGTGCCGGAGCCGCCGTCCGACTCCGTGCTGGGCGTCCCCGGCGTGGAGCTGGTGCGCTACCTCGGCTCGGCCCTGGCACATCCGCTCGCCGAGCTGCCCAACGTGGCGCTGCTGGTGCCGACGCTGCTCGCGATGGCGGTGGCCGCGACCGCGGTCCGGGGGGAGGGGCCCTGGCACGAGCGGCTCGCCCTGGCGGCGTACGTGCTGCTCCTGACCAGCCTCCCGGTGTGGGACCGCGGCCAGGCCTACCTGCGGTGGGGGTGCGAGCCGCTGCTGCTCGGCTGGCTGCTGCTGCTCGGCCGTCCGTCCGCCGGGCCGGCGCGGGCGCTCCCGGCGCTCGTCGCGGCGGTGTGGGTGGTCACCGCGACGCAGAGCCTGACCTACCCGTCGACCGCCGGCCCGGTGGGCGGGTGGTGGTCGTGGTGAGGCGTGCCCCGCGGCTCGTGTCCAGGCTCGTGTCCCGGCTCGCGTCCCGCCCCGACGCCGTGCCGCTGCTGGCCGCCGCCATGCTCCTCCTCCTCGGTGCGCAGGTCGCGCTGGTCTTCAAGGTGCCGAGCTGGGGCAACGACGAGCCGGCCCACATGGGCTACGTCGCCTCGCTGGCCGAGGGCCGGCTGCCGACGATCGAGACGGACATCGTGGACGACCCCGCTCGGTTCCCGGGGACGGCCGAGGAGCTCCGGGGGTGGGACGAGGAGCACGGCGACGTCTGGACGGCCAACCACCCGCCGCTGTTCCCGCTCGCGATGGTGCCGGTCTGGTGGGCGCTGTCGGACCACCAGAGCGCGATGGTCATCACGATGCGGCTGGCCAACACGCTCGGCTTCGCGTTCTGGCTCTACCTCGTCGGCGCCCTCGCCCGGGAGCTGGTGCCGCGCCGGCCCGCGGTGGCGGCACTGGCGGTGGTGGTCGCGGCCGCGCCCACGCTCGTGCTGCGCTCGGCCTTCTTCCAGAACGACGGCTGGGCCTCGGCCTCGGCCGTGCTGCTGTTCCTCGTGACCGTGCGGATGGTGCGTGACCGGGTGACCCCGCAGCGGGTCGCCGTCGCGGCCGCGGCCGGGACGGTCGCCGTGGGCATGCGGACCCAGGGGGTGCTCGTCGTCGCCCTGTGCGCGCTGACGCTGCTGGTGGTGCTGTGGCGGCGCTGGGGCCCGACCGGCCCCGGGCGTTGCCGGGCCGCGGCCGTGGCCGCGGTGGTCGGCGTGGTGCCGGCCGCGGCGTTCGGCTGGTTCTTCGTCCGCAACCTGCTGCTCTACGGCGACCTCACCGGGCAGGCGGCCCTGCTGGAGAAGTTCGAGCGCTCGCCCGTGACGAGTTGGGCGGGGATCGCCGACATTCCCGGCGTCGTCGAGCCGATCGCTGCGACGCCGATCCCCCTCGTCGTCGCGCTGGTGCTGGTGCCGGCCGCGCTGGTGGGTTCGGTGCGTCGGCACGGCGTGCGCCCGGACCCGGTGTGGATCCTGCTCGGCGTCCACGCCGCGCTCACGCTCCACAGCGTCGTGGGCTTCCTGCGCGTCGGCGGGGGCCTGCACGACCGCTACCTGATGCAGTCCATGCCGGTCCTGGCGACCGCGGTCGCCGTCGGGATGCTCGGGGTTGGCCGGTGGTGGGCCGCCGCGGCCCCCGGGACCCCGGCCGCCGAGCGGCGCGACTGGTGGGTGGCCAGTGCCTGGTCGGCGGTGCTGCTGGCGTGGCTCGCCGGGACGCTGGCATGGCTGCTGCACCACCACGTCTTCAGCCGGCAGGCGTCCTCCCCGGTGGACGGACCGGTGCCGGACGTCCTCGCGGTGCTCGGGGCGTGCGCGGGCGCGGCCGTCCTCGCGGTGCTCGTGCGCTCCGCGCGCGGGGTGACCGTGCAGCCGACTGCGTCGAGGGCCGGTCCGACGACGAGGTCGAGCGCCACCCGGACATGACCGAGGGAGGACCTCCTGGACGGAGGTCCCCCCTCGACGGTGGACGTGCGGTCGATCAGTGCGCGACGACGCCCTCGGGGCCGTCGGTCGCCAGCTCCTCGTGCTTGACGTCGAGGAAGATCCAGATCACCGCGGAGGCGGCCAGCATCAGGATGGAGCCGACCAGGAACGCGTTGGTCGAGCCCTCGGTGAAGATCTGCTGCTGCGCGACCTGCTGGAAGCGCTCGAGCTGCTCCGGCGAGAGCTGCGGGCCGCCCGCCGCCGCGGCGGCGAACTCCTTGCCCCGGTCGGTGAAGGTCTGCGTCGCGACCGTCGCCAGGACGGCGAGGCCCAGCGCTCCGCCGACCTGCTGTGCGGTGTTGAGCACGCCGGACCCGATGCCGGACTCCTCCGGACGGAGGTGGTGGACGGCCGTCAGGGTGACGGGCACGAACGTCAGGCCCATGCCGAACGCCATCAGGATGATGAACGGCATGATGTCGGAGACGTAGCTGCCGGTGAGGTCGCTGGGCGGGAACGTCGTGTCGTAGGGCAGCGTCGAGAAGCCGTAGAGCGCGCCGGCGGCGATCAGGGTGCCGACACCGGCGATGTAGCGCGGGTTGATGCGGTTGACCAGGTTGGACGCCATCCCCGCGCCGACGACGATGCCGACCGTGAAGGGGAGGAACGCGACGCCGGCCTTGAGCGGGCTGTAGCCCATGACGTTCTGGATGTACTGGCTGAGGAAGTAGAACATCGCGAACATCGCCGCCGGGGCGAGGAACATCGCCACGAAGCTCGACGCCCGCGTGCGGTTGGTGAAGATGCGGAAGGGCAGCAGCGGGTGGGCGACCCGGCTCTCGACGAAGCCGAAGACGACCAGCAGCGCAGCACCGACGGCCAGGCTGGCGATGGTCCAGGTGTCGGACCAGCCCTCCGTGCCGGCACGGGACAGGCCGTAGACGACACCGAGCAGGCCGAGGGTGCCGGTCACGGCGCCGGGCAGGTCGAGCTCACCGGGGTGCGACTCGGACTCGTTGAGGAAGCGGGGCGCCAGCAGCGCGGCGACCACGCCGATGGGCACGTTGATGAGGAAGGTGAGGCGCCAGCCGTCGATGACGACGCCGAAGATCTCCGGCGACGTGCCGGTGAGCCAGCCACCGAGGATCAGGCCGACGGCGGCACCGGCGCCCGACATGGCGGCGTAGACCGCGAAGGCCCGGTTGCGCGCCGGACCGGCGGGGAAGGTCGTGGTGATGAGCGCCAGGGCGGCCGGCGAGGCGAGCGCAGCGCCGAGGCCCTGGAGGCCGCGGGCCGCGAGCAGCAGCGGCTCGTTGGTGGCGAGGCCGCCGAGGAGCGAGGCGACGGCGAACACGACGAGGCCGATGATGAAGATGCGGCGGCGACCGTAGAGGTCGGCCAGGCGTCCGCCGAGCAGCAGCAGGCTGCCGAAGGCCAGGGCGTATCCCGTGACGATCCAGGGCAGGTTGGCGTTGCTGATCTCGAGGTCGACCTGGATGTAGGGCAGGGCGATGTTGGCGATGCTCGCGTCGAGCACGACCATCAGCTGCGCGATCGAGATCAGGACGAGGGCCCAGGTCAGGTTGAGCTCACGCTGGGGTGGTGTCACCGCCCCGGGCGGCGGGGTGGTGCTGGTGGTGTCGGTCATGGGATTCCTTCGGCAGGGTTCAGGGACGAGTGGAGCAGACGGGTACGACAGTGGGTCAGGTGACGGCCGGCCGGGCCGGGCCGTGGAGGGCGGCGGGGAGGATGACCTCGTCGAGCACGCGACCGACCAGCTCGGGGGTCACGGCCTCGCCGAGGAGGAAGGCGCGGTGCAGGACGATCCCGGCGAGCGCCGGTGCGACGATCGCGAGGTCGGCGTCGGGGTGGACCTCGCCCCGCTCGCGGGCCCGCTCGTAGATGCAGCGCGAGGCCTCCATCTTGGGGCCGATGAAGTCGCGCCGGTAGACCTCGGCGAACTCAGGGTCGCGGCCCATGGCGGTGACGACCGCGGAGAGCACCGACTGCGCCTGCGGGTCGGAGATGCCGCCGTTGCCGCAGTAGGCGGCGAGGAGGTCCCCGCGCAGGCTGCCGGTGTCGGGCACGCTCGCGGTGGCGCTGTGGTGGCACATGACGGCGGCCACGACGAGCTCGGGCTTGCCCCGCCACCGTCGGTAGAGCGTGGCCTTCGACGCCTTCGCGCGGGTGGCGACGGCGTCCATCGTGAGCAGGTCGTAGCCGACCTCGGCGAGCACCTCGAGGGTGGCTGCCAGGATCTCCTGCTCGCGCTCGCCCTCCACGCGGGGGCGGGTGCCGGTCTCGATGGGGGTCATGCGGCCTTCCTGGTCGGAGACGTGACGGTCGTCACGATGAAACGGAACGGTTTCGTTTCCTCCAACAGCACCGTAGGCAGATCCATTCCGATGGAACAACTGCGTTTCATCCGGTCCAGACCACCTGGGTGCGCCGAGCTGCCGTGTCGCCGGCGGGAGGGTGTCGGTGAGCAGCGGCAGAATGGGTCCCATGAGCGCGACCGACCAGCCCGACCTCGCCCGCGACGACGTCGCCGACGCCGCCGCTGTCACCGCGGCCCCGCCGGAGGCGCGCGAGCGTCACCGTGAGCTGAGCGAGCAGGTCGAGGACGCCCGCTGGCGCTACTACGTGCTCGACACGCCGACCCTGTCCGACGCCGACTTCGACACGCGCCTGCGCGAGCTCGAGGCGCTCGAGGACGACTACCCCGAGCTCCGCACCCCCGACTCCCCGACGCAGAAGGTCGGCGGCGCGGTGTCGACGGAGTTCACCGCCGTCGACCACCTGCAGCGGATGGAGAGCCTCGACAACGCCTTCTCCTACGACGAGCTCGAGGGGTGGTACGCCCGGTTGGCCCGCGAGGGCCTCGAGACGCCCGACCTGCTGTGCGAGCTCAAGGTCGACGGCCTCGCCATCAACCTGCTCTACGAGCGCGGCCGGCTGGTGCGCGGGCTGACCCGTGGCGACGGCCGCACCGGCGAGGACGTCACGCCCAACGTCAAGACCATCGACTCGGTGCCGCACCGGCTGACCGGCACCGACGAGTTCCCGGTGCCCGAGCTGCTCGAGGTCCGCGGCGAGGTGTTCCTGCCCGTCGAGGCGTTCGAGCGGCTCAACGTGACCATGACGGAGGCCGGTCGGCCCGCCTTCGCCAACCCCCGCAACGCCGCGGCCGGCTCCCTGCGCCAGAAGGACCCGCGGGTCACCGCGAGCCGCGACCTCGGCATGGTGTGCCACGGCATCGGCGAGCGCCGGGGCTTCGAGCCGAAGGCCCAGTCCCACGCCTACGAGGCGCTCGCGACCTGGGGCCTGCCGACCTCCGGCCAGGTGCGCGTGGTGGGCACGCTCACCGAGGTGGAGGCCTACATCGAGAACGCCGGCGAGCACCGGCACTCGATCGTCCCCTACGAGATCGACGGCGTCGTGGTGAAGGTCGACGACGTGTCCCTGCAGCGCCGGATGGGCTCGACGTCGCGGGCGCCGCGGTGGGCCATCGCGTTCAAGTACCCGCCCGAGGAGGTCAACGCCCGCCTCCTCGCCATCGAGGTGCAGGTCGGCCGCACCGGCCGGGTCTCGCCGTTCGGGCGGATGGAGCCCACCCGGGTGGCCGGCTCGACGGTGGAGAAGGCCACGCTCCACAACGCCCACGAGGTACGCCGCAAGGACGTGCGCCCCGGCGACACCGTCATCCTGCGCAAGGCCGGCGACGTCATCCCGGAGATCGTCGGTCCCGTCCTGGCGCTGCGCCCCGAGGGGCTGGCCGAGTGGGTGATGCCCACGGAGTGCCCCGCCTGCGGCACCACGCTGGCCCAGCAGAAGGAGGGCGACCGCGACCTCCGCTGCCTCAACCACGAGGCCTGTCCCGCGCAGGTGCGCGAGCGGGTCTTCCACGTCGCGGGTCGCGGCGCCTTCGACATCGAGGGCCTCGGCTACGAGGCGGCGTCCGCGCTGCTGGCCTCGGGCGCCATCACCAACGAGGGCGACGTGTTCGACCTCGACGAGGCCCGCCTGCTGACGACCCCGCTGTTCACCCGGGCGCCCAAGAAGGGCGAGGAGGGCACGCACGTGTCCCCGGACGGGTCACGGGCGCTCACCGCCAACGGTCAGAAGCTGCTCGCCATCCTCGACAAGGCGACGGGCGCAGCGCTGTGGCGCGTGCTGGTCGCGCTGTCCATCCGGCACGTCGGCCCCACGGCCGCCCGGGCGCTGGCCCAGGAGTTCGGCTCGTGGCAGGCGATCGCGGCGGCCACCGAGGAGGAGCTCGCCGCCACCGAGGGCGTCGGGCCCACCATCGCCGCGGCGGTCGTCGAGTGGCGCGAGGTGCCGTGGCACCAGGAGATCGTGGCCAAGTGGTCGGGCCACCTGCCGCTGGCCGACGAGCGCGACGAGTCCGTGCCGCGCACCCTCGAGGGGCTCACGATCGTCGCGACCGGGTCCCTCCAGGGCTACACCCGCGACTCGGTCAAGGAGGCGATCATCACCCGCGGCGGCAAGGCGGCCGGATCGGTGTCGAAGAAGACCGACTACGTCGTCGTGGGCGAGAACGCCGGGTCCAAGGCCGAGAAGGCCGAGCAGCTCGGGGTGCCGGTCCTCGACGAGGAGCAGTTCACCTGGCTGCTGGAGCAGGGGCCCGCCGGCCTGTCCTGAGCCCGGGTGGGTGGCGGCCGGGGTCCGGGTGGCGCAGGATGCGGAGTGGAGCACCTGAACGACACACCTTGGGAGTCAGCATGCGTCTCGTCCGTCCACTCGTCCCCGTCCTGGTCGCGGCCGCCGGCCTCGCCGCGCCGCTCGCGCTCGTCCCGGCGGCGGACGCCGCCGCCGAGACGTGCGCCGGCATCAGGGCCACGATCGTCGGCAACGACAAGGCGAACACCCTCACCGGCACCCCCCGCCGCGACGTGATCGACGGCCGCGGGGGCAACGACACCATCCGAGGCGTCGCGGGCAACGACGTGATCTGCGGCGGCGACGGGGCCGACTCGATCCTGGGCGGCGAGGGCAACGACCGCATCCTCGGCGAGAGCGACCTGCTCCGCGTCGACCAGTTCGGCCGGGTCGTGAAGCAGGGCGACACCGTCGCCGGCGGCCCGGGCGACGACGCCATCGACCTCGGCTACGACTCCCGACCGGCGGGCGAGGGCACCCGGGTGGTGCTCGACGGACTGTCCTACGCCAACGCGCCGGCGCCGGTCGTGGTCGACTTCCGCGCCGGCTCCACGGTGCCGATCGCCGCGGAGGGCAACGACGCCGTCACCGGCTACGACGCCGGCATCCGGATCGTCGCCACGCCGTTCGCCGACACGATCAAGGGCACCAACTCCGACGACGCGGTCCTCGCCCGTGGCGGCGACGACACCGTCTTCGGGCGGGGCGGCGACGACATGATCGCCGCCGACGCCCCTGGCACGGTGGGCAACGACCGCATCTTCGGGGAGGCCGGTGACGACGACCTCAGCGGCACCGTCGGCATCGACACCTTCATCGGCGGGAGCGGCAGCGACACGTTGTCCTCCACCTCCGAGAGCCACCAGTCCTTCCGCGGCGGGAGCGGCGTCGACACCGTCACCTTCCCGATCCCGGTCGAGTCCGGCTTCGTGGCCAAGGGCCACGGCGGCCAGGACAAGCTGAGGCTGCTGCCCAGCTCCAACCCGGCGCTCAAGCCGACGGTCCGGATCGACCAGCAGAGGAAGAGCACGATCCGCGACCTCCTCCCGTTCACGCTCGAGGGCAGGATCACCGGCTTCAGCGACGTGGTGCTGCCCGCCCGGGCGCTGTCGATCTTCAAGGGCAGCAACGAGTCGGAGGTCGTCACCGCGCACCCCGACTACCGGGTCAAGGTCTACGGCCGCGGCGGCGCCGACGTGCTGACGGGCTCCGACGAGCCCGACCGGCTCGACGGCGGCAAGGGCTTCGACATCGCCCGGGGCCGCGGCGGCAACGACACCTGCAAGGCCGCGGAGAAGCGCTCGAGCTGCTGAGCCGACGCGCTAGCGCGTCCCTTCCCCCACCGCAGCGCGGAGGTGCACGATGCCAGCATGTCGCGCACCGGCAGGCTGCTCGTGCTCACGGCGGCCTGGGCCCTGCCGGTCGCGTGGGTGCTGACCGCGCTCCTCGCCGGTCCGTCCGACGGCACCACCTTGACGTCGTCGGTGTCGCCCCCGACCCCGGCCGGGGACCGGGGCGGGTCGGTGCGGGTCGCGCAGGCGTACGGCGACACGCCCCTGCTGCCGGGCGACGAGGTGCTGGCGGTGGAGGGCCGCACGCTCTCCGAGTGGGCCGCGGGCACCTCGCCCGAGCGGACGGTCGGCGACGTGGTCCGCTACGAGGTGCGCCGATCGGGTGAGGCGCTCGACCGCATCCAGCAGGTGGAGGTGACCCTGGTCCGCTACCCGCTCGGCGCGGCGGTGGGCGCCGAGCCCGCGGTGCCGCTCCTCGCGGCACTGCTCCTGCTGGTCGGGTCCGCGGTCTACTGGAGCAGGTCGCAGGCCACGTCCGCGCGGGCGTTCCTGGTGGCGGCGGCGCTCCTCCCGGCGACGATGACGTCCGCCCCCTTCGGCACGTCCGTCATCGACCTGGCCGGCAGCCGCGGGACCTGGCCGCAGGTCGTCGGCGAGGGCCTCGCCGCGCTCGGACTGGGCGCGCTGGTGGTGGCCGTGGCCGCGCTCGTGCCGTCCGCCCGACGCGGGTGGCTGGTCCCCGTCGCCGTCCTGGTCCCTGCCACGGCCTACGCCGTGTGGCTGACGTACGCGCTGGGCCGGTCCGAGGAGCCGGTGCTGCGGGTGCAGGCGTTGTCCACGGTGGTGACCCCGGCCCTGTGGCTCGCCGTGCCCACCTTGGTGGTCGTGGCCGCCCTCGGCCACGCGGGCGCCGAGCGACGCGAGGACGTCCTCGCGACGCGCCTGGTGCTGCTCGGGCTCGCCGCCGGGGTGGGGGCGTGGGTGCTGCTGGGCGAGGTGCCGGCCTGGGTGACTGGGCGGGCGCCCCTGCCTCCCGACGTGCTGGCCGCAGCGTCGGCGGGTGTGGTGCTGGGGTGCCTGGCGGCCGCTGCGGCGCACTACCGGCTGGACGAGATCGAGCCCCGGGTGCGCCGCGGCCTCGTGCAGGCGCTGGTGCTGGTGGTGGTCAGCGGCGCGTTCGTCGTCCTGGCCCGCGCCGTGGACGCGGCCGCGGACATCTCCGTGGGCTCCATGCTGGTGGGGGGCCTGCTCGCGCTGCTCCTGCTCCCCGTCGCCGTGGCCGTCCAGCGGCTGGTGCGGCGCGTCGCCTACGGTGACCGCGAGTTCCCGCACCGGGTCGTCTCGGACCTCCGGCGCCTGGACGCGGTGACGGCCCCGGAGGACGCGCTCGGGGAGGTCCTGGAGCTGCTGGCGCGGCGCCTGCACCTGTCGTACGCGGCCGTCGAGGTGTTCGCGACGCCGTCGTCCGAGGCGATCTCCGCCTCCATCGGTGCGGCCGGCGGGACCCCGGCCACGGTCGACCTCGCGGTGGGCGGGACGACCCTCGGCCGGCTGGCGGTCGAGGTGGACGTCGGCCACGACCCGTTCGGCCCCGGCGACCGACGCCTCCTGGAGGACGTCGGCGCGCAGGTGGGCGCGCTGGTGCAGGCCGTCCGGGCCAACCGCGACCTGCAGCTGTCACGCCAGCGCCTCATCGGCGCGCGGGAGGAGGAGCGGCGACGGCTCCGCCGCGACCTGCACGACGGCCTCGGGCCGTCGTTGGCCACCATGGCGATGCGGCTGGAGTCCGCGGGCGACCTCATCCACGCCGACCCCGGCCAGGCCGCCGACCTGGTGGCGCGGCTCTCGGACCAGGCGCGCGAGGACATCAGCGAGGTACGGCGCCTCGTGGAGGGGCTCCGACCGCCCGCCCTCGACCAGCTCGGGCTGGTCTCCGCGCTGCGACACCTCGCGGCCGAGCACAGCGCGGGCGTCGGTGCCGTGGGCGTCCCGTGGACCGTGTCCGCCGACGACGACCTCGAGCCCCTGCCCGCGGCCGTGGAGGTGGCGGCGTACCGCATCGTGCTGGAGGCGGTGACCAACGTGCAGCGCCACAGCCGCGCCGACCGGTGCGAGGTGCGGCTCACCCGCGACGACGCCGCGCTGCACCTCGAGGTGGCCGACACGGGCGGGGGACTGGCTCCCGACCGCCGCGCGGGTGTAGGCCTGTCCTCGATGCGTGAGCGGGCCGAGGAGCTCGGTGGCTCGTTCGAGGTGGCGCCGCGCCCGGGCGGCGGCACCGTCGTCCGGGCGCGGCTGCCGCTCGCCGACGACTGAGGACCCGCACGAGGACGAGGAGGCGACGCGATGGACACGCACAGGGTGCTGATCGCCGACGACCACGAGGAGTTCCGGCACGGGCTGGAGGCACTGCTGGCCGCCACGCCCGCGGTGGAGGTGGTCGGCACGGCCGCCGACGGCGCCCTCGCGGTCGCGATGGCCCTCGACCTGCAGCCCGACGTCGTCCTCATGGACCTGCACATGCCCCGGCTCAACGGGATCGACGCAACCGTCCAGATCGTCCGGTCCTCGCCCCACATCGGGGTGCTGGTGCTGACGATGATGGAGGACGAGGAGTCGGTGTTCGCGGCGGTCCGCGCGGGCGCCCGCGGCTACCTCCTCAAGGGAGCCCGCCGCCAGGAGATCACCCGCGCCGTCCAGGCGGTGGGCGCGGGCGAGGTGATCTTCGGGCCGGGGATCGCGGACCGCGTGATGACCTACTTCGCCGGGGCACGGAGCCGGCCGAGCGCCGACGCCTTCCCCGAGCTCACCGAGCGCGAGCGGGTCGTGCTGGGGCTGATCGCCGAGGGCAAGGAGAACGGCGAGATCGCACGGCAGCTCGACCTGTCGGTCAAGACGGTGCGCAACCACGCGAGCAACATCTTCGCCAAGCTGCAGGTCGCCCATCGCGCCCAGGCCATCGTCAAGGCACGCGACGCCGGGATGGGCTGACCCCGCCCGGACGTGGGCCCTGCCCGCCCGGTCAGCCGGAGCCGTCGCGGCACCCGCCCTGCAGGCGGGCATCGTCGCGCGCGTCCGCGCCCACCGCCCGGGCCTGGACGGGATCGGGGTAGACGACGTCGGCGCCGAACTCGACGGCGAACTCACCCGTGATGATGCACGCCGAGGTGCGCGCGGGGTCGACCGTGGTCAGCGCCTGCACCAGGCGGTAGACCTCGGAGGGGGAGAGGTCGGTCTGCAGCCCCGACATCGCGGCCAGGGCGGCCTGCTCCATGAAGCCCTCCTCGTCCTCGGCGGCCCGCAGGCGCGCCAGCACGCCGAGCAGCAGCCGCTGGTGGTTGGCGGCGCGGTCGAAGTCGCTGGCGGGGAGCCCCTCGCGGGTCGTGACGTAGTCGAGCGCCTGCTCGGCGTCGAAGGTGTTGGGGCCGCGACGGACGTCGACGCCGCCCTCCTCGGTGGTGAAGGCGAAGGGCGACTCGACCGTCACGTCGCCGACCGCGCGCATCATGGTGCGGAACCCGTCGAACCCGGTCACGAGGACCACCTCGGGCGTGATGCCGAGCAGGTCCTCGACCTCCTGCGCCGCCCCCTCGGGGCCACCCTCCTGCAGGGCGGTGCTGATCCGCGCGCGACCGGAGGGCAGCTCGACGTAGAGGTCGCGGGGGAGCCCGATGGCCACCGCGTGGCCGGTCTTCCAGCGGACCCCGATGAGCTGGATGGCGTCGGTCCGGCCGGTCATCACGTCCTCGCCCGGGGCGGCCTCCGACCCGAGGGCGAGGACCCAGAGGACCCCCTCGCCGGCATCGACCGCCTTGGCGGTGCCGATGGTCGTCAGGCTGATCGTGGTCGGCTGCACCGACGCGGCCGGTACGACGAGGGCGACGGCCGCGAGGACCGCGAGCCGGGTGAGGAGCCGGACGAGGCGCGTCATGGCGCGGACTCCGTCTCGACGGACTGCCCGGCGCCGTCGTCGAACCTGACGTCGTAGCCGAAGATCGACCAGGTGCCACTGTCGGCGTCGAGCAGGAACCGGCCGTCGAGGACGAGCGGGCGGGTGCGGCCGTCCTCCATCGTGGCCTCGAAGGCAAAGTGGACGGTCGCCGTGCCGCCGTGGACCTCGCCGGACCGGGTGAGGAAGGAGAGCCGGGCGTCGAGCTCGGTGGCGCGCACGTCCGTGGCGTCCTGCACCTTCGTCGCCGTCAGCCGCCTGATGTCGCCGGCGGCGGAGCGGGCCGCGCCACTGGTGAACGCCTCGAACGAGCCGACGAACTCCTGACGGGGGAAGTCGCCGAGGAACGCCTTCACGACGTAGGTGGACAGCACGTCGCCGACGGCCCCCTCGAGCTCCGCGCGGGTGGCCTCGTCGAGGCGCTCGGCGCCGGCGACGGTCTGCACGCGGAGGGCGGCGGACTCGGCGCCGGGCGTCTCGCGGTCCTCCGGCACGTCGCGCGGCGAGCACCCTGCCGCCAGGCAGGCGATCGCCACGACGACGCCGACCCGCAGGGTGCGGGCCGGGCGGAGTCGGAGGTGGCCCATGGCGTTCATCATGACCGACGCGCCCGCCTGCTGCCTCAACTCGCCGGGACCGTGTTGGCGAGCGGGAGGTCGAAGTCCGCGACGTTGTCCCGCGCCGGGTGGCGCTCACCGACCGGTCCGCGCGCGAACTCCCGCACGAGCGTGCCGGTCACGGTCTGCGTGAAGCGCCGCGTGGCCGCGCCGAGCGGACGCTCGCACCGGTCGACCATGGCGCACCCCCACCGGAGGGTCCCGGCGCTGAACACGCCTGCACCTGAGGGCGCCGTGTAGTAGACCGACTGGGCGGAGGTGGCGACGCCCCGGCACGCGTACGGCGAGTGGCTCAGCACCTGCATCGGTCGCGGGAGGCGCTCGTCGGGGTAGACCCGGTCCGCCTCGCCGCCGACGAGGCCCGCCACGCGGTCGCCGCGGCGCACGCCGGTGCCGCGGAACCCCCACCACCCCGGGCTCGCCACGACGTAGTCGGTGTCGACGGGGTAGCACTCGTACTGCATGCCGACGAGGTCGTGCTCGGGCCGGGGGACCGGCGGGTCGCGGAACCGGGCGGTGGTGTCCTCGGACCCCGTCGGCCGCACCGGGTCGGCGTGCGCGTCGTGCCGGTAGCCGACCATCACCCGGGCCGGGACCGACCCGCGGGCGAGCAGGCGCACCCGCCAGTACATGGTGTTGGCGCCGAGGAAGGCGAGGTTGGTGCCGGCGGCCCGGGCATCGAGGACGACGTCGCGCATGGTGGTGGTCCAGTACTCGTCGTGGCCCATCGAGACGTACCCCCGGGCCCCCTGCAGCGCCCGGGGCGTCGTGTGCAGGTCGACGTTGGTGAAGTAGGACAGGGGCACGCCGGTCGCCTCGGCGCGGACGACGACCGGGATCGCGGCCAGGCGGTAGTCGTTGACGCTGCCCATGCCCTGGTAGGGGCGGTCGAAGCTGACCGCGTGGCTGCGGGTGTCGCCGTTCGCGCCCGTGTAGAGGCTGTAGCCGCCCCAGGTGTTGTAGGCCTGCCACGTGGTCACCGGCGCGACGAGGGCGACGGTGCCCGCCGCCGACGGCGACGTCACGACGTAGGGCACCTGCGTCTCCCAGCCGGTGTCGGTGCGGAGCCGGAAGACGTGGAGGCCGGGCACCCAGGTGGTCGTGTCGACGGTGAGGTCGCGCGTCCACGGCGCCACCACGGTGCGGGTCGAGGCCGGGGCGAAGCGGGGTGCCGGCTGGAGGCGGCCGACCCGGAAGCCCGACTCCCAGACGAACGCGCTCGTGCCGCCGGCGTACGACCCCATGCGCCACGCCGACACCTCGTAGCCGCCCTCGGTGGTCGACACCTTCAGGCCCACGAGCGTGCCCGGCACGCCGCCGGCGTGCGTGGTGTAGGCCGCCACCTCGCCGTGCTCGGCGGGCCGGCGCATCCGCCAGCCCTCCGAACCCCGTGGCTGCGGGGGAGCGGTCCGCGGCTCCTGCGCCTCGACCCGCGGGGACGCCCCGCCGGTGGCGGACGGCTGCCCCCCGCCGACCGCCACCGACCCCCGTCCGGCCTCGCAGCCCGCCAGCCCCGCCAGCCCCACCAGCAGGCAGGCGAGCACCGCTGCCGGCCCCGCTCCCGTCGTCCCTCGTGCCCTCATGGCGCAGACGATCCGTCGCGGGCCGGTCCCGGGGCGCGGGGCTGCGGTCCCGGCGACCCGGGACGCTCGTGCCGCCGGTCCCGACCGGTCGCGGTCGGGGGAGAGGCGTGGACCTAGGATTGCCGCCATGCCCGAGATCTCCCGCGACGAGGTGGCCCACCTGGCCGACCTCGCCCGCATCGACCTCTCCGACGCCGAGCTCGACCACCTCGCCCCGCAGCTGAGCGTGATCCTCGAGTCCGTCGCCTCCATCAACGGTGTCGCCGGGGACGACGTGCCGCCCACGTCGCACGCGATCCCGCTGACCAACGTCTTCCGCGAGGACGTCGTGGTGCCGGGCCTGTCCGCCGAGGAGGCCCTCGCCGGCGCGCCGGCGGTCGAGGGTCACCGCTTCTCGGTGCCCCGCATCCTCGGTGAGGAGGCCTGATGACCACGCCCGCCTCCGTCACCTCCACCGCGGCCGAGCTGTCCGCGGCCCTCGTCGACGGGTCCACCACCAGCGTCGAGCTGACCGAGCTCCACCTCGACCGCATCGCCGAGGTCGACGGCGCGGTCCACGCGTTCCTCCACGTCGACCGGGACGGCGCGCTCCTCCAGGCCGCGGAGTCCGACGCCCGCCGTGGCCGCGGCGAGGAACGCGGCCCGCTGGACGGCGTACCGATCGCGGTCAAGGACGTCCTCGCCACCCGTGGCCTGCCCACCACCTGCGGGTCCAGGATCCTCGAGGGCTGGGTCCCGCCCTACGACGCGACCGTCGTGCAGCGCCTGCGCGTCGCGGGCCTGCCCATCCTGGGCAAGACCAACATGGACGAGTTCGCGATGGGCTCCTCCACCGAGCACTCGGCCTACGGGCCCACCCGCAACCCGTGGGACCTCGACCGGATCCCCGGCGGGTCCGGCGGCGGCTCGGCCGCGGCCGTCGCGGCCTTCGAGGCGCCCCTGGCCATCGGCACCGACACCGGCGGGTCGATCCGCCAGCCCGGCGCCGTCACCGGGACCGTCGGCGTGAAGCCGACCTACGGCGGCGTGTCCCGCTACGGCCTCGTCGCCCTGGCCAACAGCCTCGACCAGGCCGGCCCGGTCACCCGCACGGTGCTCGACGCGGCGATGCTCCACGACGTCATCGGCGGGCACGACCTGCGCGACTCCACCTCGATCAAGCAGGAGTGGCCCTCCTTCACCGAGGCGGCCCGCACCGGCGCGAGCGGTGACATGACCGGCGTCAAGGTCGGCGTGGTCACCGAGCTGGCCGGGGACGGCTGGCAGCGCGGCGTGGTGGGACGCTTCGACGAGTCCGTCGAGCTGCTGGTCAAGGCCGGCGCCGAGGTCGTCGAGGTCTCCTGCCCCTCCTTCGTGCACGCGCTCGCGGCCTACTACCTGATCCTCCCGGCCGAGGCCTCGAGCAACCTGGCGAAGTTCGACGCCATGCGCTTCGGCCTGCGCGTCACCCCCGACGGCGACCCGAGCGCGGAGGACGTCATGCGCGCCACCCGCGACGCGGGCTTCGGCGACGAGGTCAAGCGCCGCATCATCCTCGGCACCTACGCGCTCTCCAGCGGCTACTACGACGCCTACTACGGCCAGGCGCAGAAGATCCGCACGCTGATCAGCCGCGACTTCGACGCGGCCTTCGCCCAGGTCGACGTGCTGGTCTCGCCCACGGCGCCGACCACGGCGTTCCGGCTCGGCGAGAAGCTCGACGACCCGATGGCGATGTACCTCAACGACCTCGCCACCATCCCCGCCAACCTCGCCGGCGTGCCCGGGATCTCGGTCCCCAACGGCCTCGCCGAGGAGGACGGCCTGCCCAGCGGCTTCCAGGTGCTCGCACCGGCGCTGGCCGACGACCGCGTCTACCGCGTCGGCGCCGCGCTCGAGGCCCTCCACCAGCAGGAGTGGGGTGGCTCCCTCCTCGACCGGGCGCCCGCCCTGGCCGCTGCTCCGACCACCGAGGTGCGCTGACGTGACCGACACCCTGATGCCCTTCGACGACGTGCTGGCGGCCTACGACCCCGCCATCGGCCTCGAGGTCCACGTCGAGCTCAACACCGCCTCGAAGATGTTCTGCGGCTGCCCGGCGACCTTCGGCGGCGAGCCCAACGCCGGGGTGTGCCCGACCTGCCTCGGCCTGCCGGGCGCGATGCCGGTCGTCAACGGCAAGGCCGTGGAGTCCGCGATCCGGATCGGGCTCGCGCTCAACTGCGAGATCGCCGAGTGGTGCCGCTTCGCGCGGAAGAACTACTTCTACCCGGACATGCCGAAGAACTTCCAGACCTCGCAGTACGACGAGCCGATCGCCTTCGACGGCTGGATGGACGTCACGGTCCCGACCGAGGGCGGTGAGGACGAGGTCGTCCGCGTCGAGATCGAGCGCGCCCACATGGAGGAGGACACCGGCAAGTCGCTGCACGTCGGCGGCGCCACCGGCCGCATCCACGGCGCCGACCACTCGCTCGTCGACTACAACCGTGCCGGCATCCCGCTCATCGAGATCGTCACCCGCCCGATCCTCGGTGCGGGGGAGCGGGCCCCGGAGGTCGCCCGGGCCTACGTCGCGCAACTGCGCGAGCTGATCGTGGCGCTCGGCGTCTCCGAGGCGCGGATGGACCAGGGCAACCTGCGCGCCGACGTCAACCTGTCGCTGTCGCCGAAGGACAGCGGCGTGCTCGGCACCCGCACCGAGACCAAGAACGTCAACTCCTTCCGCTCGGTCGAGCGGGCGGTCCGCTTCGAGATGCAGCGCCACGCCGCGATCCTCAGCGGCGGTGGCTCGATCCTGCAGGAGACCCGCCACTGGCACGAGGACACCGGGGTCACCACGAGCGGTCGCGAGAAGTCCGACGCCGAGGACTACCGCTACTTCCCCGAGCCCGACCTGGTGCCCGTCGCGCCGAGCCGCGAGTGGGTCGAGGAGCTGCGCGGCACGCTCCCGGAGAACCCGACCGCACGACGTGCGCGGCTGCAGGCCGAGTGGGGCTTCAGCGACCTCGAGATGCGCGACACCGTCGGTGCCGGCGCGCTCGGGCTGGTCGAGGAGACCATCGCCCAGGGTGCCGCTCCGCAGGCCGCCCGCAAGTGGTGGCTCGGCGAGCTCGCGCGGCGCAGCAACGAGGACGGCGTCGACCTCGTCGACCTGCCCATCACCCCCGCCGACGTCGCGCGCATCCAGGCGCTGGTCGACGAGGGCACGGTCAACGACAAGCTGGCCCGACAGGTCTTCGAGGGCGTGCTGGCCGGGGAGGGCACCCCGGACGAGGTCGTCGAGCGTCGCGGGCTGGCCGTCGTGTCCGACGACGCCGCGCTCGGCGCCGCCGTCGACGCCGCCATCGCCGCCAACCCCGCCGTCGCCGACAAGATCCGCGACGGCAAGGTGGCCGCGGCCGGGGCGCTCATCGGCGCGGTGATGAAGGAGATGCGCGGGCAGGCCGACGCCGGTCGCGTGCGGGAGCTGATCCTCGAGAAGCTCTCCTGACCCCTCCCCCCGGGAGGTGCCGCGCGGTCTAGACAACTTGTTAGGGTGCTCGCGCGTCACAGTGGTCACATCACCAACCAACGCTCGCACCACCCGGGGGACGGTTCGCGCCGTCGTACGTCGTCGCGCCTTCCCTCCGCGAGCGGGAAGGAAGTCATGCACCATCGCAACCGACCCATCCGTACGGCGGCCCTCGCCCTTTCGACCGCCGCCCTGGGGATCGGCGTCCTCGCCGCCCCGCCGGCCTCGGCGGACCCGTCGCCGGCCCTCCGTGCCGCCCAGGCGGCCGCGTCCACCGACAGCACGCCCTCGACGATCGCCGCCGAGTGGATCGCCGGGGAGCTCAGCAACGGGCTCATCACGACCCCGCAGGGCCCCGACTTCGGTCTCACCATCGACACCGGCCTGGCGCTCGCGACCGTCGCCAGCCAGGGCGGCACCGTCACGGCGATCAACAACTCGCTCGAGCCGCGCATCGGTGAGTACGTCGGTGACGGGACGAAGGAGTCCTACGCCGGGGCGCTGGGCAAGGCCGCGACCTTCGCCCGCACCGCCAAGAAGAACCCGACCAGCTACGGCGGCGTCAACCTGATCGCCCGGCTGGAGGAGCGCACGGCCAACGTGCCGGCGGACCCGGCTGCCGAGCCGCAGGCCGCCGCCTTCGCTGGCCGGATCTTCGACAAGTCGGAGTTCGGCAACTTCGCGAACGTCGTCGGGCAGTCCTACGCCGTGCGCGCGCTGACGCTGGCCGGGTCCGCCGAGGCGGGCGCGGCTCGCGACTTCCTGCTCAAGCAGCAGTGCGCCTCGGGCTACTTCCGGCTCGACTTCGCCAAGGCCGACGTGCCGAACCAGTCGTGCACGGAAGGTGCCGCGGGGAGCGAGGCCGACCCGGACGCCACCGCCCTCGCGGTGATCAACCTGGTCGAGTCCGGCGACAGGAGCGCCGCGGTCCAGGGCGCCCTGGCCAAGGCCGGCACGTGGCTGGCCGAGCGTCAACGTGGCAGCGGCGCGATCCGCAGCGCCGGCCCCGGGGCCTCGATCAACACCAACTCCACCGCCGTGGGCGGCTACGCCCTGGGCCTGCTCAAGAACCGCGACGCGGCCCTCAAGGCGGCGCTGTGGATCCGCAAGAACCAGCCGGTCGACAAGTACAAGTGCCGCACCGCGCTGACCAAGGACACGGGCGCCGTCGCCTACCGCAGGGACCGCGTCACCGCGGCCACCACCACCGGGATCCCGGCCGACGCCCGAGGCGAGTGGCGCCGCGCCACCGCCCAGGCGATCCTCGGCCTGCAGTTCGCCCCGGCCAGCAAGGACAAGCTGCGCATCGTGTCCGTGCGTCGTGAGGCCCGGGCCGGCGACAACGTGCAGTTCCAGGTCTACGGCCTGGCGCCCAGCGAGAGCGCCTGCATGCAGGTCAAGGGCGACTTCCTGCGCGTGAAGGGCAAGAAGTCGGGCGCGAAGATCGTGCGCAAGCTGCAGCTGCCCACCGGCAACCAGCGGCGCGTCGCGCTCGTCAAGACGTCCGACGACGAGGCGCGGACGTCCCTCCGGGTCCGCAACTGACCCACTGCTCCACCGCTCGATCGAGCGCACCGGCCCGGCGTCCCACGACGCCGGGCCGACGTGCGTCCCGGGGCGCGCGAGGGTTACGCTTCGCCCGCCGCACCCGTCCGGGTCGGCACCAGTCACGCCCGAGGTGGGGAAAGCCGGTCCGAAACCGGCGCTGACCCGCAACCGTGGGCACGGGCCACGTCCCGTGCAAGCCGGAACACCCGCCTCGCCGCGTCATGATCACCATCGCTGTCGAGGAATGCAGCGAGGCGAACGGCTCCGGCCTTCCCTCGTTGTCGCAGTGAGGGAAGGGAACATGAAGCTCACCTCCGGCCTGGCGGTCGTCGCCCTCGCCGCTGCGACCCTGGCCCCGAGCGCCGCCGCGGCCGCTCCGGTGCCGCCCACCCAGCTCGTCACCGACTGGATCGGCACCCAGCTCACCGACGGCGTCGCCCTCGGCAGCTTCGGCGCGGACGTCGGCCTGAGCATCGACGCGGGCCTCGCGCTCGACGCCACCGGGCGCAGCGCGGACGCCGCGCGCGTCGCGGACGCGATCGCGGGCAGGCTGGTGTCCTCACCCACCAACCCGTACGGCTATGTGCAGTCCGACGAGTACGACTCCGACCCGCCCTACGACTTCACGCAGATCGGCCACTACGTCAACGCCACCGCCAAGGCGGCCGCCTTCACCCAGCGCATCGGGCGCGACGCGGCCACCGCGTACGCCGCGGTGAACCTGGTCGACCAGCTCGAGGACCTGACCGACGACACCACCGGCGTCGTCGGCGACGACAGCTCCTTCGGCGACTACGCCAACACCATCGGCCAGGCCTTCGCCGCCGAGGCGCTGACGGTCGCCGGGTCGCCGGAGGCCTCGGACGCCACGGCAGCCCTGCTGGCGCAGCAGTGCCCCGCCGGCTACTTCCGCTTCGACCTCGACGCCGCTGCGTGCGCGGCCGACGCCACCGGCGTCGCGCCCGACACCACCGGGCTCGCCGTGCTCTCGCTGCTCGAGTCCGGCAACACCTCGCCCGAGGTGACCGCAGCGATCGCCGAGGCCACCGCGTGGCTGGAGTCGGTCCAGCGCGCGGACGGGTCGCTGGAGGGTGACTCGTCCACTCCGGGTGCCAACTCCAACAGCACCGGGCTCGCCGGCTGGGCGCTCGGCCGCGCAGGTCGGCAGGCCTCCGCCGCGAAGGCTGCCGCGTGGGTGCGGAGCCTGCAGGTCGCCGACGCCGGCGCCTGCGCAAGCCGGGCGCCCACGGGGGCCATCGCCTACAACGCGGCGGACCTGACCGCCGCACGCGTCGACGGCATCGCCGGAAACGCCACCGTGCGCGACACGTGGCGCCGCGCCTCCTTCCAGGCCGCCCCCGCGCTGCTGTGGGCGCCGGCCGCGAGCACCTCGCTCGGCGTCTCGGCCCCCGTCACCGCGGTCGAGAAGAGCACCGTCACCGTCACCGTCCGCGGCGTCGCGGCGGGCGAGCAGGCGTGCGTGAGCTTCGGCAGCGACGCCCGACGCGTCGTCGGCACGGGCTCGGACCTGGCCGTCGCGTTCACCCTGCCTGCGGGAGCGGCCGCCCACACGTTCACCGTGGCCACGCTCGGCGGCACCACCACCGCCACGACCAGCGCGACGGCCGTGCCGGCCGTGCCCCCGGCCGTGCCCCCGGCCGCGCCGATGGTGGGCGACCTCGACGTGAGCCGGACCGAGAAGGTCCGCAAGAACCGCTTCAAGGTCGACCTGACGTGCGAGAGCGCCCAGCCCTGCTTCGGCAAGCTCACGGTGAGCACGGCCGGCAAGGTGAGGCTCGGGAAGGCGAAGAAGGTCGTGACCGTCGCCAGGCGGAGCTACGCCATCGCCCCCGGAGCCGAGAAGAAGCTCGTCCTCACCCTGACCAAGCCGGCCCGCAAGCTCCTCGCCCGAGGCACCGTCAAGGTGAAGGCCGTGCAGACCGCGTCGGGGGCCCGGCGGGCGGTCACTACGTTCAGGCTCAAGGCCGCCAAGGGCTGATGCACCGATGAGCGCCTCGAGGATGCGGTCCCTCACCCGGGCACTGGCCGTGGCCGTGCTCGGTGCAGGACCGGTCCTGCTCGCCCCGACGGCGGTCCTCGCGCCCGCTGACGCGGCCACCTGCACCTCGGCCGGTGGCGTCAGCGTGGTCGTCGACTACCGCGAGCTCGGCGGGGGCACCACCACCGCGTGCGCGGCCGACGGCGGCGGCAGGACCGCTGACGCGATCTTCGCCTCCGTCGGGGTCGGCATCTCCTACGCGACCCGGCAGCCGGGCTTCGTGTGCCGCGTCAACGGAGTGCCCACCGCGGACCCGTGCGTCAACGCCTCGCCGGTCGACGCCTACTGGGGCCTGTGGTGGTCCGACGGCTCTGCCGGATCGTGGACGTACTCGTCCTCCGGCGTCGGCGGTCTGACCGTCCCCGCCGGCGGGTCGGTCGGCTGGTCCTGGAAGCAGGGCACGGGCAACGCCGTACCGCCCGGCGTGGCGCCGCCGGTGGCCCCCGCGCCCACGCCTTCCCCGTCCCCGACCGCCTCCCCGTCGTCCCCGACCCCGACGACCGGTGGCCAGGGCAACGGCGGCGGTGGCGGTGGCGGTGGCGGCAAGGGCGGCAGCAACGGTGGCGGCAACAGTGGGGGCACGGGCGGCTCGGGCGGGACCGGCGGCGGGTCGTCGCCGAGCCCGTCCCCGACCGCGACCCCGTCCGGTTCCCCGACGGCGTCGCCCTCCGAGTCGCCCTCCGGGTCGCCTGCTGAGTCGCCCTCGCAGTCGTCGCCGAGCGACCCCACCGAGTCGCCCCTGGCCTCTGAGTCTCCCAGCGACTCACGGTCCAAGAAGGCCGCCCGGGATGGCTCCCTCGACGATGAGTCTCCTGGAGACTCAAGCGCCAGTGAGGACCCCACGGCCGCCGATCCCGGCTCTGAGTCTCCGGGAGACTCAAGTCCCAGTGCTCCCACGGAGGCCGGTCGACCGGCTGCCGACGAGCCGGCCAAGGTGCCGGCCGCGGTGACGTGGGGTGTCGTCGCCCTGCTCGCGATCGCGATCGTGGTCAGTGGCGTCGTGGCGCGTCGTAGACGGGGGGTCTGACGCGCCGTGCCCGGACCGGCCGTGCCCGTGACGGGACTGCCGCGTGACCTGCACCCGATCGCCTGGTGGTCCTGGGCGATCGGGCTGGCCACTGCTGCGTCCCTGACCACCAACCCGCTGGTGCTGATCCTCGTCATGGGGTCGGCGACGGTCGTGGTGATGGCACGCCGGTCCGGGCATCCCTACGGCCGGTCGTTCCGGCTGTACGCCCTGCTCGCCGCCATGACGGTGGTCCTCCGGGTGGTGTTCCGGATCGTCTTCGGCGGCCAGGCGGTCGGCCACGTGCTGCTGGACCTGCCCGAGGTCCCGCTGCCCGACTGGGCGGCCGGGATCCGGCTGCTCGGGCCGGTCACCAGCGAGGCGCTGCTCGCCGGGCTCTACGACGGCCTCCGGCTCGCCGCGATCATCCTGTGCGTCGGAGCGGCCAACTCGCTCGCGAACCCCAAGCGGCTCCTCGCGTCGGTGCCCCCGGCGCTCTACGAGATCGGCACCGCGATGGTCGTCGCCGTGACGATCTTCCCGCAGCTCGCCGACAGCGCCCGCCGGGTCCGCGCCGCCCAGGCGCTCCGCGGCGGCACGACGACCGGTGTCGCGCGCCTGCGCCGCTTCCTCGTCCCGGTCCTCGAGGACGCGCTCGAGCGCTCCCTCGCGCTGGCCGCCGGCATGGACACCCGCGGCTACGGTCGCTCCGGTGGTGCGACGCCCCGCGAGCGCCGGCTGACCGGGTCGCTGCTGCTGGTCGCGCTGACCGGCATCTGCGTCGGGACCTACGCGTGGCTCGACCCCACCGCCCCGCGGCTCCTCGCCCTACCGCTGCTCGGCGCCGGCGTCGCGGTGGCCGTGCTGGGGATGGTCAGCGCCGGCCGCCGGGTGCAGCGGACCCGCTACCGGCCCGACCCGTGGCGCGCACCGGAGCTGCTGACCGTCGCCACCGGGGTGGTCGTGGCCGTGCTGGGCTGGTGGGTCGCCCACACGCAGGTCGCCGTCGCCTACCCGGGCGTCGACGTGGCGCCGTACCTCTCCCCGCTCGCCCTCGCCGTCGGCGTCCTGGGCGCCGTCCCGGCCGTCGCCACGCCGGTCCCGGCCAGCGCCCTGGCCCAGCTCGAGGCGACGGCATGATCGAGCTGCGCGACATCGGCCTGCGCTACGCCGAGCACCACGTCCTCCGCGGCGTCGACCTCACCCTCGACGAGGGTGAGCTGGTCCTCGTCTCCGGGCGGACCGGCGTCGGGAAGTCGACGCTCCTCGGCGTGGTGACCGGCCTCGTGCCGAGGTTCACCGGCGGCGTCCTCACCGGCGACGTCCTGCTCGACGGCCGCAGCATCGTGGACCAGCCGCCGCGGGAGCGGGCGCACCTGGTCGGCTACGTGGGCCAGGACCCGCTCTCGGGCTTCGTCGCCGACACGGTGGAGGAGGAGCTGGCCTACGGCATGGAGCAGCTCGGGACCGCTCCCGAGACGATGCGGCGCCGGGTGGAGGAGACGCTCGACCTGCTCGGCATCGCCGACCTCCGCGCCCGGGACCTCCGCACCCTCTCCGGTGGCCAGCAGCAGCGGGTCGCCATCGGCTCGGTCCTCACCACGCATCCCCGCGTCCTCGTGCTGGACGAGCCGACGTCGGCCCTCGACCCCACCGCGGCCGAGGACGTCCTCGCCACCATCACCCGGCTGGTCCACGACCTCGGCCTGACCGTGCTGCTCGCCGAGCACCGGCTCGAGCGGGTCGTGCCGTTCGCCGACCGCATCTGCCTGGTCACCGGCGACGGCTCCGTCCGCGTCGACGAGCCCCAGCAGGTGCTCCGGGACTCGCCGGTGGCGCCGCCGCTGGTCGAGCTGGGCCGCCTCGCCGGCTGGGAGCCGCTGCCGCTGACGGTGCGCGACGCCCGGCGCCACGCCCGCTCGCTGCCGGAGCTCGTCGCTCCCGATCCCACCCCTGCCGTGGCGTCCCCGGCGCTGCTCGCGGCGCGCGGCGTCACGGTCGTCCACGGCTCCCACGCCGCGGTCCGCGACCTGGACCTGACGCTCGCGGCCGGCCAGGTGACCGTGCTGATGGGTCGCAACGGGTCCGGCAAGTCCAGCCTCATCTGGGCGCTGCAGGGCACGGGTCGGCGCCGCTCGGGCACCGTCGACGTCGACGGCCGCGACCCCGCCGCCCTCGCGCCCGCCGAGCGTCGTACGCGCGTCGGGCTCGTGCCGCAGACGGCCGCCGACCTGCTCTACCTCGAGACGGTCGACGAGGAGTGCGCCGCCGCGGACACCGGCGCCGACGCCGCGCCCGGCACCGGCCGCGCCCTCCTCGACCGGCTGGCGCCCGGGATCGACCCGCGGATCCACCCGCGCGACCTCTCCGAGGGCCAGCGGCTCGCGCTCGCCCTGTCGATCGTCCTCACCACCCGCCCGCCGGTCGTGCTGCTCGACGAGCCCACGCGCGGCCTGGACTACGCCGGCAAGGGCGAGCTCGCCCGCATCGTCGCGGGCCTCGCCGAGGACGGGCACGCGGTGCTGCTCGCGACCCACGACGTGGAGTTCGCGGCCCACGTCGCCGACGAGGTCGTCGTGATGGCCGAGGGCGAGGTCGTCTCCAGCGGACCGCCGCGTCGGGTGCTCGCCGAGTCGCCGTCGTTCGCGCCGCAGGTCACCAAGGTCCTCGGCGCCCCGTGGCTCGTCGTGGAGGAAGTGGCCGCCGCGCTCGGGACGAGGGACGCCCGATGAGCATCCTCGACCGCACGACCCCGGCGACGGGTGTCGCCCTGCCGATCGGGCCGCGCACCGCCGCCGTCCTCGTCGTCGCCTCGCTCGCCGGGCTGATGATGCTCTGCTGGCCGTTCCTGCTCGTCGCCCAGCCAGGCGAGCGGGTCGAGCCGCCGTTCGTGTTCCTCGTGCTGCTCCCCGTCGTGGTGGTCGTCGTCCTCGCTGAGATGGGGGAGGGCGGGATGGACTCGCGGGTCCTCGCCGTGCTCGGCGTCCTCTCGGCCATCAACGCCGTGATGCGCGCCCTCGGCGCGGGCACGGCCGGCATCGAGCTGGTGTTCTTCCTGCTCATCCTGGGCGGGCGGGTGTTCGGCGCCGGCTTCGGCTTCGCGCTCGGCTGCACGTCGCTGTTCGCCTCCGCGCTCCTCACCGCGGGCGTCGGCCCGTGGCTGCCGTTCCAGATGATCTGCGCCGCCTGGGTCGGGATGGGCGCCGGGCTGCTCCCGCGGCGCGCCGGCGGGCGGGCCGAGATCGCGATGCTCGTGGTCTACGCCGTCGTCGCCTCCTACGCCTACGGCCTCCTGATGAACCTCAGCTCCTGGCCGTTCGCGCTGGGCATCGCCGTGCCCGGCTACGAGGGGTCGCTGGCCTACGTCGCCGGGGCGCCGGTGCTGGAGAACGCGCACCGGTTCCTCGTCTACACGCTGCTCACGTCGACCGGCGGCTGGGACACCGGTCGAGCGATCACGACCGCGGTGGCCGTCGTCGTCCTCGGTCCGGCCATCCTCACCACGCTGCGTCGCGCCGCGCGTCGCGCCGTCGTACGCCCGGGCTGACGCGCCCGGCAGCGGGTCAGGGACGGACCTGGATGATCCTGTCGTCCGCGGGCGTCGGCTCGCCGCGACCGTCCTGGTTGGAGGTGGTCACCCACAGCAGCCCGTCGGGGGCCGTGGCCACCGTGCGCAGCCGGCCGTAGTCCTCGGTGAAGAACGCCGTCGGCCGGGCCGCCTCGCCGGCCGCCGTGACCGTGATCCGCCACAGGCGCTGGCCGCGGAGCCCGGCCATCCAGAGGTGCCCGTCGGCGTACGACAGCCCGCTGGGGGACGCCTGCTCGACCGGCCAGACGAGCTGGGGGTCGATGAACTGCTTCCGACCGCCCCGCCCCTCGACCTCGGGCCAGCCGTAGTTGCCGCCCTTCTCGACGAGGTTGAGCTCGTCCCAGGTGGAGTCGCCGAACTCGGAGGCCCACAGCCGGCCCTCGTCGTCCCAGGCGAGGCCCTGCACGTTGCGGTGGCCGAGCGACCAGACGGGGGAGCCGGGGTCGGGGTTGCCGGGCGCCGGCTCGCCGTCCGGGGTGATGCGCAGGATCTTCCCGGCCAGGCTGTCGGGGTCCTGCGCGAGCGCGGGGTCGCCGGTCTCGCCGGTGGTGACGTAGAGGTGGCCGTCCGGGCCGAACGCGATGCGCCCGCCGTCGTGGATGAAGCCGGCCGGGATGCCGTCGAGGACCACGCTCGGCTCACCGAGCCGGGAGCCGTCGAGCTCGGCCCTGACGACGCGGTTGTCGGTGCCGGTCGTGACGTAGAAGAACAGCGTCCGGTCGGTGTCGAAGTCCGGGGAGACCGCGACGCCGAGCAGGCCGGCCTCGCCCTGCGGCACGGCCGAGGTGATGGCGCCGAGGCGGCTCAGCGTGCCGTCCGCGGTGACCTGCAGGACCCGCCCGGTCATCCGCTCGGTGACGACCGCGGCGCCGTCGGGCAGGAAGTCGACACCCCACGGCACCTCGAGGAGGTCGACGAGGGTGCCGACGGCCCGCGGTTCCCGGTCGCCGCCGGTGCCGGACTCGCCGCCGTCGTCCGACCCGCCGGACTGCCCATTGTTCCCGGGCTCTTCGGTCGGCGTCGGCTGGCTGGGTGCGTCGGTCGGCTGGGTCGTGCGGGGGATCGGCGCGGGCGTGTTGTCGGCACAGCCGGCGGTGGCGAGCGCGAGCGCCAGCGAGCCGAGGGCCAGTCGCGATCTCATGTCGCGATTGTGCCGGGTGTCGCCGAACGTCCTCGCTCGACGTCGTCGGCGTCCGGGCCCGCCGGCGGCTCGCCGGGCGTCGACCCGGAACGGGTGGCGCCGATGGAGGCCGCGACGACGCACGCGATCGCGACCCACTGGACCGGCGACAGGTGCTCCTGCAGCACGACGATGGCGGCGAGCGCTGCGGCGGCGGGCTCGAGGCTCATCAGGATCCCGAAGACGGCCGGCCGGAGGCTGCGCAGCGCGACCAGCTCGCAGCTGTAGGGGATGACCGAGCTCAGCAGCCCGACCAGCGCGCCGATCAGCAGGACGCGGCCGTCCCACAGGCTCGTCCCGGCGGTGAGCAGGGCGGGCAGGGTCATCGCGAGCGCCGCGACGACGCTGGCCACCGCCAGCCCGTCGAAGCCCGCCCAACGCCGCCCGGTGCTGGCGCTCAGCAGGATGTACGCCGCCCACGCCGCGCCAGCCAGCAGGGCGTACACGACTCCCAGCGGGTCGAGGCCCGTGCGCTGGAAGCCGAGCAGCGCCACCCCGGCGCCGGCCAGCAGGACCCAGACCAGGTCGCGGGCGCGGCGCGACCCCACGACGGCCAGCGTCAGTGGTCCGATGAACTCGATCGTCACCGCGATGCCGAGCGGGATGCGCGAGAAGGACTGGTAGATCGCCCAGTTCATGGTGGCCAGGCTCGCGCCGAAGCCGAGGACGACCAGCCAGTCCTGGCGGGTGCGTCCGCCCAGGCGCGGGCGGGCGACCGCGGCGAGCACGAGGGCGCTGGTGACCAGCCGCAGCCACACCATGGCCGTCGGCGAGATCTCCCCGAACAGGCCCTTGGCAATGGCGGCGCCGAGCTGGACCGACAGGATGCCGATGAGGACCAGTCCGACGGGGCCGAGGAGGTCTCGGCTCGGTCGGGAGGTCACCGGGCAAGCCTATTCAGGCCGACCGGTCGTCCTGGAGGCTGTCCAGCGCACGGTGCGCGTGGCGGGTCTCCGCGGCGAAGTAGTCCAGTCCCCAGTCGGCCACCAGCGAGGGGAAGCGCAGCGGCTCACCGGGGCGGTCCGCGCCGCGCAGGGACTCGCGGACCTCGGCGAGGTCCGCGGTCGCCTGCGCCAGCTCGGCGACGTACTCCTCGAGCATCCGGGCGGTCTGCTCCGGCTCGGTCGCGTGCCCGACGAGCAGCCGGAGCAGGACGGTGTGCTTGAGCACCGGGAAGCCGGCCGGCGTGCCGTCCATCCACGCCCTGAGCGCGGCCTGCCCGGTCTCGGTGATGGCGTACGACGTCACCTCCCGGCCGCCGTCCGTCCGGGCGGCGGCGGCGACCAGGCCGCGGTCGGTGAGGCGGCGCAGCTCGGTGTAGATCTGGCTCATCGCGGGCGAGACCCAGTAGAAGCGGAGCGTGATGTCGGCGCGCTGCTTGATCTCGTACCCCGTCAGCTCGTCGCCGAAGGTGAGGAGGCCGAGGATCGCGTAGCCGGTCGCCGGGAGGTCTTGACTCATCTCGCCCCGAGAGTAGTGTTCCTAATCGGAATAGTCACGGAACCGGCGGTCGGGAGGCTCCAGATGTCGCGCACGCTGCTCATGGTCGGGACCCGCAAGGGCATGTGGCTCGGGACGTCCGACGAGGCCCGCTCGGCGTGGGACTGGACGGGTCCGCACTTCCCCATGGAGGAGGTCTACTCCGTCATGGTGGACACCCGGTCGTCCGCGCCGCGGCTGCTCGCGGGGGCGTCCTCGAGCTGGCTGGGCCCTCAGGTCTGGCGCTCGGACGACCTGGGCGAGTCGTGGGACGAGACCCCCAACGGGGCCGCCCGCTTCCCCGAGGACACCGGCGCGACGCTGGCCCGCGTGTGGCAGCTCCAGCCGGGCTTCGAGGACGACGTGGTCTGGGCCGGCACCGAGCCGGGAGCCGTCTTCCGCTCGACCGACCGGGGTGAGACGTTCTCCCTGGTGCGCGGGCTGTGGGACCACCCCCACCGCGAGGAGTGGAACGAGGGGTTCGGCGGCCAGGCGTTCCACACGATCCTCCCGGACCCCCGCGACGCCGACCACGTGCTGGTGGCCCTCTCGACCGGAGGCGTCTACACGACCGCGGACGGCGGTGAGTCGTGGAAGCCTTCGAACTCAGGGGTCAAGGCCGAGTTCTTCCCCGGCGACCGCAACTACCCCGAGTTCGGCCAGTGCGTCCACAAGGTCGCCCGCGACGCCGCGGACCCGGACCGGCTCTACCTGCAGAACCACGGCGGCGTCTACCGCTCGGACGACGGCGGCGCGTCCTGGGTCGACATCGCCCCCGGCCTGCCGACGGAGTTCGGCTTCGCGATGGTCGCCCACCCCCACCGCGGCGACACGGCGTACACCTTCCCCATCGACAGCGCCGGCGCCCGCTGGCCCGTCGACGGCAAGGCCCGCGTCTACCGCACGACCGACGCCGGCTCGTCGTGGGAGCCGCTGGGCGACGGCGGCCTGCCGGACGGTTACTTCACCGCCGTCATGCGCGACGGGATGTGCGCCGACGACCACGAGCAGGTGGGCCTCTACTTCGGCGGCCGCAACGGGAGCGTCTGGGCCTCGCCCGACGAAGGCGCCAGCTGGCAGGAGATCCAGAAGGACCTCCCCGACGTGCTGGTCGTGCGGGCCGCGAAGCTCGACTGACCAACCGGGTCGTTGGCTGGCGCAGGCCAGCCCCGCGACGGGCCGTCCGCCGCGGCGTCCCGGATCGTCACGGCCGTTCAGGCCCGGCCCCGTGGCCGCCCCATCAGCCTTCCTAGGCCTTGAGTCTCTGAGCGACTCAAGGCGTAGGCGCGCCTCGGCCGGCACCAGCCTTGGTGGTTCCTCGGTCTTGAGTCTGTGAGCGACTCAAGGGCTAGGACGCGCCGGGTGGGGTGGTCGGGAGGGTCCGCTGCTGGCGGTGGCGGGCCGCCAAGCGTCCACAGGTGCTGGCGAACGCGCCGGTGCGGGCGTGCTGTGGAGAGCGGGACCACTGTGTCGCCGGCTCGGTTTGTGATGGCTGGACGAGACCGGCACACAGGGCGAGGAGCAGGCGATGGGCGGTACGACGACAGCAACGGCAGCGGCGGCAGTGGCGGGGGCCGGGGTGGGTGAGCCGGCTGGGTGGTGGGGTGAGGCGGAGTGGCAGTGGTACGACCTGGGGCCGTTCGAGGGCGGGATCCCGGGGATGGTGCGCCGGGTGCGGCGGATCCTGGACGTGTCGCAGCGGGGATTGGCCGGGTTGTTGGAGGTGTCGCAGTCGGTGGTGGCGCGGTGGGAGACCGGACGCACGAGTCCTCGGGCGAGCGTGCTGCACGCGATGGTGCGGATGGCGGGGCTGCGGGAGCGGTACGTCGCCGTGGACACCGGGGAGGAGGTCGAGCCGATGCGCGACGACGGTGCCCGCCAACATGGTGGGAGCCGGTTCCCGGCGCACGTCGACCTGCGGGTCAACGGGTGGTGGGCGCCGGCAGGGTTGCGTTCGAGCATGGAGCTGTGGAACTGGGTCGACCAGTCGCGGGTCAGGCGCGACCCGATGGTCCGCTGCCGGACCAGCCGGTGGCTGCGCCGGTTGGAGCGGTTGATGTGGGGCACCCCCGACGACCATCCCTCGCTGCGCCAGCTCGCGGCCGAGGCCGAGCACCGCGACGAGCGACGCGACGAGCTCCTCGAGCAACGCCGCAGGCACCCGGCAGCGTGACCCGGATGAGACACGACGCAGCAGGAGAGTGGCCCCCGACTAGCCTGACCGCATGACGCACGCAGCCAACGGTCCCGACATCAAGCCCCGGAGCCGCGACGTCACCGACGGTCTCGAGGCCACTGCTGCGCGGGGGATGCTCCGCGCGGTGGGCATGGGTGACGACGACTGGGAGAAGCCGCAGATCGGTGTGGCCTCCAGCTGGAACGAGATCACCCCCTGCAACCTCTCGCTCGACCGCCTCGCCAAGGCGGTGAAGAACGGCGTGCACGCAGCCGGTGGCTTCCCGCTCGAGTTCGGCACCATCTCGGTCTCCGACGGCATCTCGATGGGCCACGAGGGGATGCACTTCTCCCTCGTCAGCCGCGAGGTCATCGCGGACTCGGTCGAGACCGTGATGATGGCCGAGCGCCTCGACGGCTCGGTCCTCCTCGCCGGCTGCGACAAGTCGCTGCCCGGCATGCTGATGGCCGCCGCCCGGCTCGACCTGGCCAGCGTCTTCCTCTACGCCGGCACGATCATGCCCGGGCAGGTCGACGGCAAGGACGTGACGATCATCGACGCCTTCGAGGCGGTCGGCGCGTGCCTGGCGGGCAAGATCAGCCGGGAGAAGGTCGACGAGATCGAGCGCGCGATCTGTCCCGGCGAGGGCGCCTGCGGCGGGGCGTACACCGCCAACACCATGGCCAGCGTCGCCGAGGCGCTCGGCATGTCGCTGCCCGGCTCGTCCTCCCCGCCGGCCGTGGACCGTCGCCGCGACGGGTTCGCCCACAAGTCCGGCGAGGCCGTCGTCGGCATGCTGCGCCAGGGCATCACCGCCCGCCAGATCATGACCCGACCCGCCTTCGAGAACGCGATCGCGATGGCGATGGCCCTCGGCGGCTCGACCAACGCCGTCCTGCACCTGCTGGCGATCGCCCGCGAGGCGGAGGTCGACCTCACCCTCGACGACTTCACCCGCATCGGCAGGACGGTCCCGCACCTGGCCGACATGAAGCCGTTCGGCCGCTTCGTGTGGACCGACTTCGACCGCGTCGGCGGCATCCCCGTGCTGCTGCGCGCCCTGCTCGACGCCGGTCACCTGCACGGCGACGTGCTCACCTGCACCGGCAAGACGATGGCGGAGAACCTCGCCGACCTCGACCCCAAGCCGCTCGACGGCGAGATCCTGCGCCAGCTCGACCGCCCCATCCACGCCACCGGCGGTCTCACGATCCTCAAGGGCACGCTCGCCCCCGAGGGTGCCGTGGTCAAGAGCGCCGGCTTCGACGACTCCACCTTCACCGGCACCGCGCGCGTCTTCGACGGTGAGCGCAAGGCGCTCGACGCCCTCGGCGAGGGTGCGATCAAGGCCGGCGACGTCGTCGTGATCCGCTACGAGGGTCCCAAGGGCGGGCCGGGCATGCGCGAGATGCTGGCCATCACCGGCGCGATCAAGGGCGCCGGCCTCGGCAAGGACGTCCTGCTGATCACCGACGGCAGGTTCTCCGGAGGCACGACCGGGCTCTGCGTGGGCCACATCGCGCCCGAGGCCAGCGACGGCGGCCCGATCGCGTTCCTGCGCGACGGTGACCAGATCACCCTCGACGTGGCCAGCATGACCCTCGACGTGCACGTCGACGACGCCGAGCTGGCCACGCGCGCCGAGGGCTGGGAGCCGCTCCCGCCGAAGTACACCCGCGGCGTGCTGGGCAAGTACCGCAAGGTGGTGCAGTCCGCCGCCCACGGGGCCGTCTGCTACTGACGGCGGATAGGTTGCGGTCGTGACCACCGCACCTCCGCGCACCGCAGCAGCGCTCGACGCCGCCGACCCGCTCGCCCACTTCCGCGAGCGCTTCGCCGGCGCCGAGTCCGAGCTCGTCTACTTCGACGGCAACTCCCTGGGACGCCCCGTCGCCGCGACGGCCGACCGGCTGGCCGCGTTCGTCCGCGACGAGTGGGGCGGGCGGCTGATCCGGGGGTGGGACGAGCGCTGGATGGACCTGCCGACCACGCTGGGCGACGACCTCGCGCGCATCTGCCTCGGGGCGGCGCCGGGCCAGACGGCGGTCGGCGACTCCACCACGGTGTGGCTCTACAAGCTGATGCGCGCGGCGGTCGACCACGTCGCCCGCACGGAGCCCGGCCGCACCGAGATCGTCATCGACACCGACAACTTCCCCACCGACCGCTACGTCGCGGAGGGCATCGCGGCCGAGCGTGGGCTGAGCCTGCGCTGGATCGAGGTCGACACCTCCACCGGTGTCACCGCCGACCAGCTCCGTGAGGCCGTCGGGGAGCGCACCGCCCTGGTGGTCCTCAACCACGTCGCCTACCGCTCGGCCTGGCTCGCCGACGCCCCCGAGCTCACCCGGATCGCCCACGACGCCGGCGCGCTCGTGCTGTGGGACCTGTGCCACTCGGCCGGGGCGGTCCCGACGGCGCTCGACGCCTGGGACGTCGACCTGGCCGTCGGCTGCACCTACAAGTACCTCAACGGAGGCCCCGGCTCGCCCGCCTTCGGCTACGTCAACGCCCGACTGCAGGGTGCGCTGACGCAGCCGATCCAGGGGTGGATGGGTCACGCCGACCCGTTCCGGATGGGCCCGGGCTACACCCCGGCGGCCGGCATCCGCCGCTTCATCTCCGGCACGCCGCCGATCCTCGGCATGGTCGCCATGCAGGCGATGCTCGAGCTCGTCGAGGAGGCGGGCCTCGAGGCGATCCGGGCCAAGTCCGTCGCGCTGACGTCGTACGCCGTCGAGCTCGCAGACGCGATGCTGCCCGAGGTCACCCTCGCGTCCCCGCGCGACCCGGCGCAGCGCGGCGGCCACGTCACCCTGCACCACGAGCGGATGCGCGAGGTGACCGCCCGGCTGTGGGAGCAGGACGTGATCCCCGACTACCGCGACCCCGGTGGCCTGCGCATCGGCCTCTCCCCGCTGTCCACGTCGTACGACGAGGTCGAGCGCGGCGTCGCGGCCGTGGCGGAGGCGCTGCGATGACGCAGAACGCCCACAGACAGCGCATCGGCCGCCCCGTCGACTGGCGACCGGTCCCGCCGCCGCAGCGAGTCGCGCTCGAGGGCAGGGGAGTCCGCCTCGAGCCGATCGGGCCCCAGCACGTCGACGACCTCGTCTCCGCCGTCTGCGGCGAGGACGACGACCCGATCTGGACCTACCTCTTCTGGGAACGGCCCCGCGACCGCGACGGGATGGCCGCGATCGTCGAGCACGGCGCGAGCGACCCCGGCCAGGTGATGTACGCCATCGTGCCCGTGGAGACCGGCCGCGCCGCCGGCTTCTGCTCGCTGATGCGGATCGACCCGGAGATGGGGTCCGTCGAGGTCGGCGGGATCGCCTTCGGCAAGCAGCTGCAGCGCAGCCGGGCCGCGACCGAGGCGATGACGCTGCTGATGCGGCACGTGTTCGACGACCTCGGCTACCGCCGCTACGAGTGGAAGTGCGACAGCCTCAACGGGGCGTCGCGGCGCGCCGCGATCCGGCTGGGCTTCATCTGGGAGGGCCGGTTCCGCAACGCCCTCGTCTACAAGGGCCGCAACCGCGACACCGACTGGTTCTCCATCACCGACCTCGAGTGGCCGCGGGTCAGGCAGGCCCTCGACGACTGGCTCGACGACCGCAACTTCGACGCCATGGGTCGCCAGCGGGTCCGTCTCGCCGCCCGGCCCGCCCAGCCCGACCAGCCCGGCACGGAGCAGTGACATGGACCAGCGCGTCAGCTTCATCACGCTCGTCGTGGCCGACCTCGACGCCACCCGGCGCTTCTACGTCGCTGGGCTGGGCTGGGAGCCCGAGCTCGACGTGCCCGGTGAGGTGATCATGATCCGGGTCGCCGACAAGGTGGTCCTCAGCCTCTGGGTCGAGCAGGCGTTCGTCGCCGAGGTCGGCCACGCGCCGGCGCGCGGCGGCGTACCTCCCATCACGCTCGCCCACAACCTCGCCACCACGCAGGGGGTCGACACCGTCCTCGAGCAGGCGCGGGCCGCTGGTGCCACGGTGGTCGGCGAGGCGGTCCAGCGCGAGTGGGGCGGCTACACCGGCTACTTCGCCGACCCCGACGGCTTCCGCTGGGAAGTCGCCTACAACCCGGGCGAGATCGGGCAGTCTGTGCTCCCATGACCGCCACCGAGCCCGTCCAGCCCGTCGGGCCCACGAGGGACGGGGCCCGGGCCGTCCCCGGCTGGGACGACTACTTCCTCGGCATCGCGGTGGCCGTCGCCGCCCGCGCGAAGTGCACCCGCCGCCGCGTCGGCGCGGTGCTCACCATCGACCACCGCATCATCGCCACCGGCTACAACGGCGCCGCTCCCGGCGAGGACGACTGCCTCGGGGGAGCCTGTCCTCGCGGGCTGCTGGGGTACGACGACGTGCCCGGGCTCGGCGACTACGACCGGCCCGGCACGCCGGGGTTCTGCATCGCGATCCACGCCGAGGTCAACGCGCTGCTCTTCGCCACCCGGGACACCAAGGGCGCGACCGCCTACATCACCGACCCGCCGTGCCCCGGCTGCCGCAAGGCGCTCGCCGCGGCGGGCGTGGTCCGCGCGGTCTGGCCCGACGGCGAGCACGACCGCGCCGGCCTCACCGACTGGAGCCGTCCCCCGGTCGAGCAGCAGTCGCTGGTCGAGTAGCGATAAACGAGCGTATCGAGACCCTCACGTCTCGTCCTCGACCTTCTCGACCTTCCCAGCCTTCCCGGCCGCCCGCTCCGCCTCCGCGCGCCGGCGCCGCTTGACCTCGCCCCGGGCGATGAAGAACGCGATGAGGATCGGGATGGCGAACTTCCGCACGGTGTCCACCCAGCCCGGCAGGTCGGGCAGGTCGACGTCGGGCCACGGGATCGAGGGCAGGTCGGGCCACGGGATGGCCGGCAGGTCGGGCCAGGGGATGGACGGCATGTCGGGCAGCGGGATCGACGGCAGGTCGAGGTCGGGCCACGGGACCAGCGTCAGCAGCCAGACGACGAGCACGGGTACGCCGACCCCGGCCGCCGCGATCGCCGTCTGGCGTGCGGTGTGCAGGTGGGGGTGCCGTCCGATCCACTCGGCCCGCTCCGCCGCCCTGGACCCGGCCTCGGGCTCGAGGTCGGTGCCGGCCAGGCCCGTCTGCGCCTCCGTGTCCGAGGAGTGCAGCGTGACGCGACGAGCCGGACCCAGCACCCCGAACTTCAGCCGGACGGCCTGCTCCTCGCCGTCGGCCTTCAGCACCACCGTCTCGTCGGTGGTCTTCCTGGACGCCAGCTCGACGCCGTCGCGGGTCCAGGAGACCTGGCGCACGAGCCTGCCCTGCACGATCTCGACCACGTGGTCGTGCTCGTCGTGGACCAGGTGCCAGCGTTCCGGTGCGTCCCCCATGCGTGGAATACTAGAGCAAGCACTCCATCAATTGCCAGGGAAGGTTGACGCACCATGGCCCGCACCGTCGACCCCGAGCGGCACCAGGCCCGGCGCCTGCAGATCATCGACGCCGCGCTGACCTGCTTCGCGCGCTCCGGCTACGCCGGCACGTCGACGGCCGCGCTGTGCCGCGAGGCTGGCATCGGCTCGGGGACGTTCTTCCACTACTTCCCGACCAAGCAGTCGCTGCTCCTCGCGATCCTGGCCCACGGCACCATCGAGGCGCGCGAGTGGTTCGACGCGCGGATCGACGACGACGACCCGATCACCGTCATCGGGGACTGGGTCCGGCACACCGCCGACGAGATGTCGGACCCGCGGCTGGCCGGGTTCGTCCGCGCCGTCGGCGCAGTGATGGGGGACCCTGCGGTCGAGGCGGCGCTCGCGCTCGACGCACGCGCGCTCCAGGAGGGCCTCGAGCCCTGGGTCGCGCGCGCCCAGCACGCGCAGCAGGTGCGCACGGACCTGTCGGCGCGCGACCTCACGGCGTGGCTGCTGGTCGTCGTCGACGGCTTCCTCGGCCGGCTGGCGACGGACGCCGACTTCACCGCGGCGGGCCAGCGGGGCGCGCTCCTCGACGTCATTCGGCGGGTGCTGGCACCGTGAGGTCAGCGCGGGCGCACCCAGACCAGCTCGCCCGCCTCCCACATCGCCAGCGCCTCCGGCACCAGGCTGTCCACCGCGTCGCCGGCCGAGCCGGCCGAGAGCCTGGCGGCGTGCGCGGCGCCGTAGGCCTGTCCCGCCGCGTTGTTGTGCTCGTCGACGCGGGAGTCGCGGGCGCGCGACGCGCCGGTCTCCTGCGCTGCGGCGACGGAGCGCGCGACGTCCGCGCCGAAGCGTGCGGTCAGGACGGCCTGCCACAGGAAGTGCCGCATCGCGTTGCTGCGCCCGGGCACGCCCCGGCCGTGCTTGGCCGCGGCGGCGAGCGCCGCCTGCGAGACCAGCAGCACCTCCATCGCCCCGGACGGCCCCAGGCCGGCCCTGATCGCGGCGGTGTAGAGCCGCGGCACCCCCGTCGCCGAGTGGATGGCCTGCTCCAGCAGGCCGCCGAGTCCGGTTCCCATGGACCCACAGTGACAGACTCGGGGCATGACGCCACCGGCCCTGCGCTTCCCGCGTCCGCTCCGCCCCGGTGACCGCATCGGCGTCACCTCGCCGTCGGCGGGTGCCTCGGGCGCCGCCGCGACGCGGATCGCCTTCAGCGTCGACTGGCTGCGCGACCGGGGCTTCGATGTCGTGGTGGGGGAGTGCATGGACGGCACCGGGCTGACGTCCGCGCCGGCGCCGCAACGGGCGGCCGAGCTCACCCGGATGCTCGCCGATCCCGACATCGCCTGCGTCGTGCCGCCGTGGGGCGGGGAGACCGCGATCGACCTCGTCGACCTGCTGGACTGGGACGTGCTCGCCGAGGCCGAGCCGACCTGGCTGGTCGGCTTCTCCGACATCTCGACCCTGCTGGTGCCGGTCACCACCCGCCTCGGCTGGGCGACCCTGCACGGCGACAACCTCGCGGACACGCCGTACGCCGTCCCCGACGGGCTGCTGCACTGGCTCGAGCTGGCGAGCGGCCCGGGACCGTTCGAGCAGCACGACTCAGGGCTCGTGGCCGACTGGGTGCGCTTCGAGCAGGAGCCGCACGCCACCGAGTGGCCCCGCGTGGGCGCGGGTGGCTGGGACGTGGAGGGAGGTGGCGCCGTCGACGTGTCGGGTCGCCTCGTCGGGGGCTGCATCGAGACCATCTCCCACCTCGCCGGCACGCCGTACGGCGATGTGCGGGGCTGGGCCGAGCGGCTCGACGAGCCGACGATCGTCTACGTCGAGGCGTGCGAGGACCACGCGGTCGACATCTGCCGCTACCTGCACTCGCTCCGGCTCGCCGGCTGGTTCGACCGGGCTGCGGCCGTGCTGGTCGGGCGCACGAGCGCGCCGGACCACCCGCAGCTGACCCAGCGCGGGGCCGTCCTCGACGCCCTCGGGCGGCTCGACCTGCCCATCGTGTGGGACCTCGAGATCGGGCACGTCCCGCCCCACCTCCCGCTCGTCAACGGGGCGCTGGCGCGGGTGGAGGTCGACGGCGACCTGCGCCGGATCACCCAGACCCTCGGCTGAGGGTGCGGCCGGTGGGTCCGCGCCGAGAGCCGCTCTGGCGGGTGTCCGCGGCTCGTGGCAGGGTCGGGGCATGAGCGACCCGAGTCCCGACCCGCGGGCGGTGCTGAGCCACGACGACCTGCTGGCCGCAGGGCTCGACGACTGGCGCAGCGTCCTCCGCCGGCTCAAGGCCCGGTTCCGCACGGGCGACTTCGCCACCGGGCTGGCCCTCGTCGACCGGATCGGGGCCGCCGCCGAGGAGGCCGACCACCATCCCGCCGTGTCGCTGACGTATCCCGAGGTGGTCGTGACGCTGTCGAGCCACGACGTCGGCGGCATCACCAGCCGCGACGTCGACCTGGCGCGCCGGATCAGCGGGTTCGCCGCCGAGATGGGTGTCAGCGCCGACGTCTCCGGGCTCACCGGCTTCGAGGTGGGCCTCGACACGGGGGACGCGGCCGGGCTCGACGGGTTCTACGCCGCGCTCCTCGGCGCCGAGGTCCGCGACGGGGAGCCGGTGGACCCCAGCGGGCAGGTCCCCGGGCTGTGGTTCCAGGTGCCGGACGCCGAGGGCTCGGACGAGGACCCCTCGCTGCCGCCGCAGGACCACGAGCAGCGCTGGCACCTCGACGTCTGGGTGCCGCACGACGAGGCCGAGCACCGGCTGCAGGCCGTGCTGGACGCCGGCGGGAGGCTGGTCAGCGACGCGGCCGCCCCGTCGTTCTGGGTCGTCGAGGACCGCGACGGCAACCGGTCCTGCATCTGCACACCGCTCGACCGCTGAGCCCTGCTTCCGCGCCCGTCCGGCCACATGTCGAGACGCAGATTCCACATGCTGGGACGACTGTCACACTTGCTTGACGCCGGACGGCCCCGGCGACGACGGTTGTCGCATGCGCACCGAGATTCTTGTACGCACGCGACGCGTGGGCTGAGGTCACCAGACCCCACCGCACACGCGTCACCCCTCGTCGCCCACCGGGCCGAGGGGTTTTTTGTTGGGCTGACGAGGAAAGAAGAACCATGACGGAGCAGGACGGACAGGCCACCGGGTCGGTCTCCGGGGCCCAGAGCCTCGTCACCTCCCTGGAGGCGGCCGGCGTCACCGACATCTTCGGCATCCCGGGCGGCGCGATCCTCCCGGCCTACGACCCGCTGATGGACTCCACGCGGATCCGGCACGTCCTCGTACGCCACGAGCAGGGCGCCGGCCACGCCGCCCAGGGCTACGCCGCGGCCACCGGCCGCGTCGGCGTGTGCATGGCGACGTCCGGCCCCGGCGCCACCAACCTGGTCACCCCGCTGGCCGACGCGCACATGGACTCCGTGCCGATGGTCGCCGTCACCGGTCAGGTCGGCGCCTCGATGATCGGCACCGACGCCTTCCAGGAGGCCGACATCCGCGGCATCACGATGCCGATCACCAAGCACAACTTCCTCGTCACCGACCCCGCCGACATCCCGCGCACGATCGCCGAGGCCTTCCACCTCGCCTCGACGGGCCGGCCCGGCCCGGTGCTGGTCGACATCGCCAAGTCCGCCCTCCAGGCGCAGACGACGTTCGCCTGGCCGAGCGAGCTGCACCTGCCCGGCTACCGCCCGGTGACGACCCCGCACGCCAAGCAGATCAAGGAGGCCGTGCGCCTCGTCAAGGACGCGCGCCGGCCGGTGCTCTACGTCGGCGGCGGCGTGATCCGCGCCGGCGCCTCGCGCGAGCTGGCCCAGCTCGCCGCGCTGACCGGCATCCCCGTCGTCACCACCCTGATGGCGCGCGGAGCCTTCCCCGACAGCCACCCGCAGCACCTCGGCATGCCGGGCATGCACGGCACCGTGGCCGCCGTCGCGGGCCTGCAGAAGAGCGACCTCATCATCAGCCTCGGCGCCCGCTTCGACGACCGGGTCACCGGCAACCTCGACTCGTTCGCCCCGCAGGCGCAGGTCATCCACGCCGACATCGACCCGGCGGAGATCGGCAAGAACCGCCACGCCGACGTGCCCATCGTCGGCGACTGCAAGGAGGTCATCGCCCAGATGGTGGCGCTCCTGCGCGCCGAGGGCGCCGACGGCGACTACGAGGCGTGGGTCGCCTTCCTGGCCGGGATCAAGAAGCGCTACCCGCTCGGCTACGACGCCCCCGACACCGGCCTCGCCCCGCAGTACGTCATCGAGCGGCTGGGGGCGATCGCCGGGCCCGACACGATCTTCACCTCGGGGGTCGGCCAGCACCAGATGTGGGCCGCGCAGTTCATCGGCTACGAGAAGCCGCACACCTGGCTGAACTCGGGCGGCCTCGGCACGATGGGCTACTCGGTGCCCGCGGCGATGGGCGCCAAGGTCGGGATGCCCGACACCACCGTGTGGGCCATCGACGGCGACGGGTGCTTCCAGATGACCAACCAGGAGCTGGCGACCTGCGCGATCAACGACATCCCGATCAAGGTCGCGATCATCAACAACGAGTCGCTCGGCATGGTCCGGCAGTGGCAGACGCTGTTCTACAACGAGCGCTACTCCAACACCGACCTGCACTCGAAGCGGATCCCCGACTTCGTCAAGCTCGCCGAGGCCTACGGCTGCGTCGGCCTGGCCTGCGAGTCCCCCGGGGAGGTCGACGCCACGATCGAGAAGGCGATGGCCATCGACGACCGGCCGGTGGTCGTGGACTTCCGCGTCCACCGCGACGCCATGGTGTGGCCGATGGTCGCCGCCGGCACGAGCAACGACGAGATCAAGTACGCGCGCGACCTCGCCCCGCAGTTCGACGAGGTCGAGGACGACTGGGAGGTCCGAGCCTGATGAGCAAGCACACCCTGTCCGTCCTGGTGGAGAACAAGCCGGGCGTCCTCGCGCGCATCGCCGGCCTGTTCTCGCGGCGCGGCTTCAACATCGACAGCCTCGCCGTCGGGCCGACCGAGCACCCCGAGGTCTCCCGGATGACCATCGTGGTCAACGTGGAGGAGTCGCCGCTCGAGCAGGTCACCAAGCAGCTCAACAAGCTGGTCGAGGTGATCAAGATCGTCGAGCTCGACGGAGGCGGGTCGGTCAACCGCGAGCTGCTGCTGGTCAAGGTCCGCGCCGACGCCACGACCCGGGGCGCGGTGCTCGACGCCGTCCAGCTGTTCCGCGCCAAGGTGGTCGACGTCGCCCCCGACGCGGTCACCGTCCAGGCGGTCGGCAACGCCGACAAGCTCGCCGACCTGCTCCGCGTGCTCGAGCCCTTCGGCATCCGCGAGCTCGTCCAGTCCGGCATGGTCGCGATCGGCCGCGGCTCGCGCTCGATCAGCGAGCGCTCGCACCGCCCCGTCGCCGTCCCGGCGCCGCCGTCCGCCCTCGCCACCTGAGCGAGGTCTCCACCCACGATCCCGAGACGCCGCTCGTCCCACGCGGCTGCTCGACCACCGAGTGTCACCCCACCCCCGCCCCACCCACGAAGGAGAGCCCCTGTGGCTGAGATGTTCTACGACGACGACGCCGACCTGAGCCTGATCCAGGGCAAGAACGTCGCGGTGATCGGCTACGGCAGCCAGGGCCACGCCCACGCGCTGTCCCTGCGCGACTCCGGTGTCGACGTCCGGATCGGCCTGCAGCCGGGCTCGAAGAGCCGCGACAAGGCCGAGGCCGAGGGCCTGCGCGTCCTCACGCCGCGCGAGGCGGCGGAGGAGTCCGACCTCATCGTGATCCTGGCGCCCGACCAGCACCAGCGGAAGCTCTACGCCGAGGAGATCGAGCCTGCGCTCACCCCGGGCGACACCCTGGTCTTCGGCCACGGCTTCAACATCCGCTTCGGCTACATCACCCCGCCCGAGGGCGTCGACGTCTTCATGGTGGCCCCGAAGGGTCCCGGCCACCTGGTGCGCCGCGAGTACGTCGACGGCCGCGGCGTCCCCGTCCTCGTGGCCGTGGAGAAGGACGAGTCCGGCAAGGCCTGGGACGTCGCCCTGTCCTACGCCAAGGCCATCGGCGGCCTGCGGGCCGGCGGGATCAGGACGACGTTCACCGAGGAGACCGAGACCGATCTCTTCGGCGAGCAGGCCGTGCTGTGCGGCGGCGCCTCGCAGTTGGTGCAGTACGGCTTCGAGGTGCTGACCGAGGCCGGCTACCAGCCCGAGGTGGCCTACTTCGAGTGCCTGCACGAGCTCAAGCTCATCGTCGACCTGATGTACGAGGGCGGCATCGCCAAGCAGCGCTGGTCGGTGTCCGACACCGCCGAGTTCGGCGACTACGTCTCGGGACCGCGGGTGATCACCCCCGACGTGAAGAAGAACATGGAGGACGTGCTCGCCGACATCAAGAACGGCGCGTTCGCCGAGCGCTTCATCACCGACATGGACAGCGGCTCGCCGGAGTTCACCGAGTTCCGCAAGAAGGGTGAGTCCCACCCGATCGAGCAGACCGGCCGCGAGCTGCGCAAGCTCATGGCGTGGGTGAAGTCGCACGACTCCGACTACGTCGAGGGCACCGCCGCGCGCTGATCGCGCGTCGGAGCGCTGGCATGAGCACCTACACCCACGGGCACGCCGAGGCCGTCCTGCGCTCCCACCGGTGGCGCACGGCGGCCAACTCGGCGGCGTACCTCCTGCCCCACCTCCACGCCGGGCAGCGCCTGCTCGACGTCGGGTCGGGTCCCGGCACCATCACCGCGGACCTGGCCCGGCTGGTGGGGGAGGTGGTGGCGCTCGAGGTCACCGACGAGGCCGCCGACCTGACCCGCGCCGAGCTCGAGCGGCAGGGTGTCACCAACGCGACCGTGGTCGTGGGGGACGTGCACGCGCTGGAGGCGCTCCGGGGGCCCGCCGCCGGCGGCTTCGACGTCGTCCACGCGCACCAGGTGCTCCAGCACGTCGCCGACCCGGTCGCGGCGCTGCGCCAGATGCTCGCGGCGACCCGCCCGGGCGGCCTGGTCGCCGCGCGGGACAGCGACTACGGCCACTTCTCGTGGCACCCGGCGGCGCCGGGGCTCGACCGCTGGCTCGAGCTCTACGACGCCGCGGCCCGCGCCAACGGCGGCGAGCCGGACGCCGGCCGGATGCTGCTGGCCTGGGCGCACGCCGCCGGTGCCACCGACGTGGTGGCCGGGTCCTCGACCTGGTGCTACGCCGACCCGCAGGACCGCGCGTGGTGGGGCGGACTGTGGGCCGACCGCATCACCTCCACCATGCTCGCCCGCCAGCTGGTGGAGGAGGGCCGGGCGAGCGCCGAGGAGCTGGCGGGGATCGCCGACGCCTGGCGCTCGTGGGCCGCCCACCCGGACGGCTGGTTCTCGGTGCTGCACGGCGAGGTCCTGGTCCGCGCCTGATTCGCGCCTGACCCGCGCCTGATCCGCGCCCGGCCGTCTCGCCGTCGCTCGGGATTAGGTGTGCCTAACCTTGGGTGTAGTCTGCACGGCTGTGCTGGCGAACTACCTGATCGGGCTGCGCGAAGGGCTGGAAGCGGCCCTCGTCGTGAGCATCCTGGTCGCCTACCTGGTCAAGACCGACCGGCGTCACCTGCTGCCGCGGGTGTGGGCCGGCGTCGGCATCGCCGTGCTCATGAGCGTGGCGGTGACCCTCGGGCTCGGGCTCCAGAGCCGCCAGCTCACGTTCCGCACCCAGGAGCTGATCGGCGGCGTGCTGTCGATCGTCGCGGCCGCCTTCGTGACGTGGATGATCTTCTGGATGGCCGGCGCCGCCCGCAGCATCGCCGGCGACCTGCGCGGGCGCGTCGACGCGGCGGCCGACTCCCGGTGGTCGCTGGTGGTGGTCGCGTTCCTGGCCGTCGGTCGCGAGGGCCTCGAGACCGCGCTCATCCTGTGGACCGCGACCCGCACCGCGACCGGGCGGGACCTGCCCGAGGCCGCGCCCGTGACCTCCACGCCGCTGCTCGCCGCCGTCCTCGGCATCGCGACCGCGGTCGTGCTCGGCCACCTGGTCTACCGCGGGGCGGTGAGGATCAACCTGACCCGCTTCTTCACCTGGACCGGCGTGCTGCTGATCTTCGTCGCGGCCGGCGTCCTGTCCTACGGCATGCACGACCTGCAGGAGGCCGGCGTGCTGCCCGGCCTCGACGCGGTGATGTTCGACGTCAGCAACGTCCTCCCGCCCGGCTCGTTCCTCGCGACGCTGCTCAAGGGCTTCTTCAACTTCTCGCCCGCCACGACGTGGGTGGAGGGCCTGGTCTGGCTCGCCTACGTCGCGGTGGTCCTCCCGCTCTTCCTGTCCCGCATCCGCAGACGCCAGTCCTCGACCCCTCGCCCGGCCGCCGAGCCGGTCGCGTCCTGACCCTCTCGTCCTGACCCTCTCGTCCTGACCCTTCCCGAAGGAACCCCCGCATGAGCCGCCCCACCTCCCGCGCCGCCCTCCGTACGCCGGCCCGTACGTCGGCCCGCGCCGTCGTCGGTGCCACCGCGCTGGTCGCCGCGCTCGCCGCCTGCGGCACCGAGAGCACCGCGCCGACGGAGCCGTCCGGTGACGGCGCCGACCCGCGCGCCCTCACCGTCGAGTCGTCGGCCGACGCCTGCACGCTCTCGGCGACCGAGGCCCCGGCCGGCACCCTGACCTTCGACGTCACCAACGCCGGCGACCAGGTCACCGAGTTCTACCTGCTCGGCGACGACGGCCTGCGCATCGTCGCGGAGGTCGAGAACGTCGGCCCCAGCATCACCCGCGCGCTGACCGTCAACGCGCCCGCGGGGACGTACGTCACCGCCTGCAAGCCGGGCATGACGGGCGAGGGCATCCGTGGCGAGTTCACCGTGACCGAGTCCGACGAGGAGGTGACGGTCAACGCCGACGAGCAGCAGCTCGTCGACCAGGCCGAGGCCAACTACGCCTCCTACGTCGAGGACCAGTCCGCCCAGCTGCTCGAGAAGACCCGGGAGTTCGTCGACCTCTACACGGGCGGCGAGGACGACGAGGCCCGCGCGCTCTACCCCGTCGCGCGCACCCACTGGGAGCGCATCGAGACCGTCGCGGAGTCGTTCGGTGACCTCGACCCGCTCATGGACGCCCGTGAGGCGGACCTCGAGCCCGGCCAGGAGTGGAGCGGCTGGCACCTGATCGAGAAGGACCTCTGGCCCCAGCGTGCCGAGGACTACACCCCGCTGACCGACGCCGAGCGGGCGACGTACGCCGACGACCTGCTCGCCAACACCGAGGAGCTCGACTCGCGCGTGCAGGAGCTGACCTACACCGTCGACGCGATCGCCAACGGCTCGCGGGGCCTGCTCGAGGAGGTGGCCACCGGCAAGGTGACCGGCGAGGAGGAGTACTGGTCGCGGACCGACCTGTGGGACTTCCAGGCCAACGTCGACGGCGCGAAGGTCGCCTGGGAGGGCGTGCAGCCGATCGTCGAGCCGAAGGACCCCGAGCTCGCCGAGCAGCTCACCACCCGCTTCGACGAGCTCCAGGCCCTGCTCGACGAGCAGCGGGAGGGTGACGGCTTCGTCACCTACGACCAGCTGACGCCGGAGCAGGTCAAGGCGCTCTCCGACGCCGTCAACGCGCTCTCCGAGCCCCTGTCCCGCCTCACCGCGGCGGTGCTGTCCTGACCGAGCAGCCGACCTCCTCCCGGCTCAGCAGGCGCGGCCTGCTGGGCGGGGGAGTCGCGGTCGCGGGCGTCGCCGGGGCCTTCGCCGCCGGGCGCGGCTCGGCGCACGCCGGCGAGGACGACGCCGCCGCGACGGCCTCGGCCGGGCGCCCCGGGACGTACGCCTTCCGCGGCGCGCACCAGGCCGGCATCACCACACCGGCGCAGGACCGGCTGCACTTCGCGGCCTTCGACGTGGTGACCGACGACCGTGACGCGCTGGTCGCGCTGCTGGAGCAGTGGACGCTCGCGGCCGAGCAGATGACCGCCGGCGAGCCCGCGGGCACCGGCGCGGTCGGCGGCGACGTACGCCTGCCTCCCGACGACACGGGAGAGGCGCTCGACCTGCCGGCGAGCGGGCTGACGATCACGTTCGGGTTCGGGCCCTCGCTCTTCCGCGACGCCGACGGCAAGGACCGGTTCGGCCTCGCCGACCGGCAGCCGGCGGCGCTGCGCGAGCTGCCGCACTTCCCCGGAGACGTCCTCGACCCGGCCCGGTCCGGTGGCGACCTGTGCATCCAGGCGTGCGCTGACGACCCGCAGGTCGCCGTGCACGCCGTGCGCAACCTGGCGCGGATCGGCTTCGGCACCGTGTCCGTGCGGTGGTCGCAGCTCGGCTTCGGTCGCACCTCGACGACATCGACCTCCCAGTCGACGCCGCGCAACCTCTTCGGCTTCAAGGACGGCACGGCCAACGTGAAGGCCGAGGAGGCGGCGGCGCTCGAGGAGCACGTCTGGGTCGGCGTCGGCGACGACGCCGGGGCCGGCTGGCTCGCCGGCGGGTCCTACCTCGTCGCGCGGCGGGTCAACATGACCATCGAGGTGTGGGACCGCCAGCCGCTCGGCGACCAGGAGGCCTTCATCGGCCGCACCAAGGGCACCGGGGCGCCGCTGTCGGGCGGCGAGGAGATGACCGAACCCGACTTCGAGATGCCGGGCAGCAACGACCAGCCGGTCATCCCGGTGGACGCGCACGTGCGCGTGGTGCACCCCGGCCAGCACGGCGGCGCCCGGATGCTGCGGCGCGGCTACAACTTCGTCGACGGCTCCAACGCGCTGGGCGGCCTCGACGCCGGCCTGTTCTTCCTCGCCTACGTCCGCGACCCCGCCACGCACTTCGTCCCCGTGCAGCTGGCGATGTCGACGTCCGACGCGCTCGTGGAGTACCTCAAGTTCACCGGCTCCGCGCTGTTCGCCGTCCCGCCGGGAGCGGGCCCGGGGGAGCACGTCGGGCAGGCGCTCTTCACGTGAGGCGAGCGCCGTGATCCTGAGACGCTGGCGCGGGGCCGTCCGGCCGGAGGACGCCGAGGACTACCTGCGCCACCAGGACGAGACCGGCGTGCGGGAGTACCGCGGGACGCCGGGCAACCTCGGTGCCCTGGTCCTGCGCCGCGACCGCCCGGACGGCCTCGTCGAGGTGGTCGCGCTGTCGCTGTGGCGCTCGATGGAGGACGTACGCCGCTTCGCCGGCGACGAGCCGGAGGTGGCGGTGTTCTACCCCGGCGACGACGACCTCCTCGCCGAGAAGGACGCCCACGTCGACCACTTCGAGGTGACCGGCGCCGACCTCGACCCGGGCCTGCTCGAGCACCTCGGTTGAGCGCTCGGGGGACCCCTTCCTCGACCAGCGGACGATGGTGCGCGACGATTCGGTCATGAGCCACACCGCCACCACCGGCCCCGGGGTCGAGCAGACGCGCCGCCTCGGCGTCGAGACCACGGGCATCGAGATCATCGAGGAGTCCGAGCGCACCGCCCGCCCCCGCGACCTGTTCTGGCCGTGGTTCGCGGCCAACGTCTCGGTCTTCGGCATCAGCTACGGCTCGTTCGTGCTGGGCTTCGCCATCTCGTTCCGCCAGGCGCTCGTCGTGACGGTCGTCGGCGTCATCGTGTCCTTCGCGCTGTGCGGGATCATCGCGATCGCCGGCAAGCGCGGGTCGGCGCCGACGATGGTCCTCAGCCGCGCGGCCTTCGGCGTCAACGGCCAGAAGGTCCCGGGCGTCGTCTCGTGGCTGGTCTCGATCGGGTGGGAGACCTTCCTCGCGATCCTCGCCGTGCTGGCGACCGCGACGATCTTCGACCAGCTCGGCTGGGCCTCCGGCACGGGCACCAAGATCGCCGCCACGGTCGTCGTGGCGGCCCTGATCGTGAGCGCGAGCGTCGCCGGCTACCACGTCATCATGCGGATGCAGTCGGTCCTCACGTGGATCACCGGGCTCGCCACGATCGTCTACGTCCTGCTCACCCTCGACGAGATCGACTGGGCGGCGGTGCAGGAGATCCCCGACGGCAGCGCGCAGCAGATGGTCGGTGCGCTCGTCATGGTGATGACTGGCTTCGGCCTCGGCTGGATCAACATCGCGGCCGACTGGTCGCGCTACCAGCACCGCGACGCCAAGGGCTCCTCGATCGTCGCGTGGAACACCTTCGGCGGCGCGATCGCGCCGGTGCTGCTCGTGGTGTTCGGCCTGCTGCTCGCGGGCTCGTCGGGCGAGCTGTCGCTCGGCATCTCCGCCGACCCGATCGGCACCCTCGGCACGCTGCTCCCGACGTGGTTCCTCGTGCCGTTCCTCGTCGCCGCGATCCTCGCCCTCGTCAGCGGTGCCGTGCTCGGCATCTACTCCTCGGGCCTGACCCTGCTCTCGCTGGGCGTGCGGATCCCGCGGCCCGCCGCGGCCTTCGTCGACGGGGTGCTGCTGACCCTGGGCACCATCTGGGTCGTCTTCTTCGCCGAGGACTTCCTCGGCCCGTTCCAGAGCTTCCTCATCACGCTCGGCGTACCGCTCGCTGCGTGGGCCGGCATCATGATCGCCGACATCGCGCTCCGCAAGCGCGACTACGACGAGGACGCCCTCTTCGACGCCCGTGGTCGCTACGGGTCCTTCGACTGGGTGTCCGTCGGCACGATGGTCGGCGCCTCGGTCCTCGGCTGGGGCCTCGTGGTCAACAACTTCGCCGCCGACGCCGCCTGGAACAACTGGCAGGGCTTCCTCCTCGAGCCTCTGGGCCTCGGGACGTACGTCGACGACGCCGCCGGCCCCTACTGGGAGGGTCCGTGGGCCTACGCCAACCTCGGCGTCCTGCTCGCGCTGGTCCTCGGCTTCGTCGTCACCTACGTCGCGCGTCGCTCGACGGTGCGCCGCCAGGAGGCCTCAGTCCGGCTCCCTACGGGTTGAGTCGCTGAGAGACTCAAGCCGCAGGACGCGGTCCCTACGGGTTGAGTCGCTCAGAGACTCAAGCTTCAGGTCCCGGTTCCTAGGGGTTGAGTCGCTGAGAGACTCAAGGCCTAGTGACCCGGGGAACACGCAGGTCAACGGCGGTGTTGGGACCCGTGTGAAGATCGAGATCTGGTCCGACGTCGTCTGCCCCTGGTGCTACATCGGCAAGCGCCGCATCGAGAACGCGCTCGCGCAGTTCGAGCACGCCGACGACGTCGAGGTGCACTGGCGGTCCTACCAGCTCGACCCGGGTGCGCCGCTCGAGGCGACGGAGAAGTCGTCGGCGATGCTGGCCCGCAAGTACGGCCAGTCGCCCGCCGGCGTCCAGCAGATGCAGGACCGGGTCGAGGCCGTCGCGGCCGAGGAGGGGCTGGTCTACCGGCTCTCGGAGACCCTCCACCTCAACACCGTCGACGCCCACCGCGTCATCCACCTCGCGCACGATCAGGGCGGCAACGAGCTGCAGGGCCGGGTGAAGGAGGCGCTGCTGCACGCGTACTTCACCGAGGCGCGCAATGTGGCCGACCACGCCGTCCTCCGCGAGGTCGCCGTCGGCGCCGGTGTGGACGCGGCCCGGGTCGACGAGGTGCTGGCCGGCACGGAGTACACCTCCGACGTCCACGCCGACATCGAGCAGGCGCAGGCCTACGGCGCGACCGGCGTGCCGTTCTTCGTGGTCGACGAGAAGTACGGCGTCTCCGGGGCGCAGCCCACCGAGGTGTTCACCCAGGTCCTCGACCGGGCCTGGTCGGAGTCGCACCCCCGCATCGAGGTCCTCGCGACCGGCGACGAGTGCGGACCGGACGGCTGCGCGATCTGAGCTCGAGCGCCGACGGCGTCGCCTGACCTAGCGGGACTTCTCGCCGCGCGCCGCCATCTCGGCCGTGGTCTCGACGCGGACGGCACGGGTGTCCGGCCGCTTGGCCAGCACGATCCACGTGAGGATGAGCTTCTGCGCCGAGGCCGACCACGACTGCCAGTGCTCGCGAGCGCCGGGGAACCGGTCGAAGGCCGACGCCAGGTCGGCGGGGACGACCAGGTCCTCGACGTCGTCCATCAGCGTCCACATGCCCGTCTCCTTGGCCACCGCCACGGCCGCGGCCCCGGCTGGCTCCATCAGCCCGGCCTCCTCGAGCCGCGCGACGCGGCCCTTGTTGATCCGGGTCCACATGCTGCCCTTGCGGCGCGGGGCGAACCACATCATCGTGCGGTCCTCGTCCACGGGCTTCACCGTCGAGTCGACCCAGCCGTAGCGCAGCGCCTCGAGCACGGCCTCCTCGTAGGAGAACGGCCGGTCGACGGCCCTGCGCGGGCTGACCAGCCACGCCCCCGACGGCTGGGTGTGGTGCTCACGCAGCCACGCGCTCCACTCCTCGACCGTCGCCGGGGACAGCCGCTCCGCCTCGTCCATCGCGCCCATGGGCTCAGGCTAGGGGTCACCTCCCACAGCGTGGACGGGTTCGTGGGCGTGCGGACCCGCGGGTAGGGTGGATCACGCACAGCGTCGTGCAGCCCCGGACCCACCCTTGACCACGAGGACCCCGCTGTGAGCGCACCCGCCAAGCCCGTCGTACTCATCGCCGAAGAACTGAGCCCCGCCACCATCGAGGCGCTCGGACCGGACTTCGAGATCCGTCACTGCAACGGCGCCGACCGTGCCGAGCTGATCCCCGCGATCGCCGACGTCGACGCGATCCTGGTGCGGTCCGCGACCAAGGTCGACGCCGAGGCGCTCGCCGCCGCGACCCGCCTCAAGGTGATCGCCCGCGCCGGGGTCGGGCTCGACAACGTCGACGTCAAGGCGTCCACCCAGGCCGGCGTCATGGTCGTCAACGCCCCGACCTCCAACATCGTCAGCGCCGCCGAGCTGGCGGTCGCGCTGATGCTCGCCGCCGCCCGGCACATCAGCCCCGCCCACGCCGCCCTGCGCAACGGCGAGTGGAAGCGCTCGAAGTACACCGGCATCGAGCTCTACGAGAAGACCGTCGGCATCGTCGGCCTCGGTCGCATCGGCGTGCTCGTCGCGCAGCGGCTCAGCGCCTTCGGCATGAAGGTCATCGCCTACGACCCCTACGTGCAGGCCGGCCGCGCCGCGCAGATGGGCGTCCGCCTCGTCGACCTCGACACGCTGCTCGCCGAGTCCGACTTCATGAGCGTCCACCTGCCCAAGACACCCGAGACGGTGGGCCTCATCGGCGCCGAGCAGCTGGCCAGGGCGAAGACCAGCCTGGTCCTGGTCAACGCCGCCCGCGGCGGCATCGTCGACGAGGCCGCCCTCTTCGACGCCCTCAAGACCGGTCAGATCGCGGCCGCCGGCCTCGACGTCTTCGCGACCGAGCCGTGCACCGACAGCCCCCTCTTCGAGCTCGACAACGTCGTCGCGACGCCCCACCTCGGCGCCTCGACCGACGAGGCGCAGGAGAAGGCCGGCATCGCCGTCGCCCGGTCCGTGCGCCTCGCGCTGAGCGGCGAGCTCGTCCCCGACGCGGTCAACGTCCAGGGCGGCGTCATCGCCGAGGACGTCCGTCCCGGCATCCCGCTGACCGAGAAGCTCGGTCGCGTCTTCACCGCGCTGGCGGGCGAGGTCGCCCAGCAGCTCGACGTCGAGGTCCGCGGCGAGATCACCGAGTACGACGTCAAGGTCCTCGAGCTGGCCGCCCTCAAGGGCGTCTTCGCCGACATCGTCGAGGAGCAGGTCTCCTACGTCAACGCGCCCCTGCTCGCCGCCGAGCGCGGCACGGAGGTGCGCCTGGTGACCGAGTCGGAGAGCCCCGACCACCGCAACCTGATCACGCTGCGCGGGACGCTCGCGGACGGCACGCAGGTGTCGGTCAGCGGCACGCTCGTCGGCATCGCGCAGAAGGAGCGGCTCGTCGAGGTCAACGGCTTCGACGTCGACATCGAGCCCACCACCCACCTCGCCTTCGTCACCTACGAGGACCGCCCCGGCATGGTCGGCGTCGTCGGCGGCATCCTCGGCGACGCCGCGGTCAACATCGCCGGCATGCAGGTCTCGCGCCAGGACCGGGGCGGCGAGGCGCTGGTCGCGCTGAGCGTCGACTCGGCGATCACGGCCGAGACGCTCGCCCAGATCCAGACGGCCATGCAGGCCGCGTCGGTCCGCGTCGTCGACCTGTCCTGACCCGACTGCCGGCCCGACTCCCGCTCAGGCGACCATCACCCGGCCGGCCGCGCTCCTCGTCGCCGGCCGGGTGGCGTCGCCGGACACGTGCTCCCACGCCGTGGCCACGCGGCGTACGGCCTCGGTGAGGACCTCCGGCGACGCCGTCCAGGGGATGCGGACGAACCGGTCGAGGCCGCCCTCCACCGCGAACACCGGCCCGGGCGCCACCACCAGTCCGCGCCGCTCGGCCTCGACGGTCGTGGCCGTGCCGAGCGCCGCGGGCAGCTCGCACCAGAGCGCGAGCCCGCCGTCCGGGATGCGGAAGCGCCACTCCGGCAGGTGCTCACCGAGCGCCGCGACGAGGGCGTCGCGTCCGGCCAGGAGGCGCCGGCGGTGCACGGGCAGGACCTCGTCGGCCCGGTCCATCAGGTCGGCCAGCACCAGCTGTTCGAGCACGGGCGCGCCCAGGTCGAGGCCGATGCGGGCGTGGATCAGCCGGTCCATGTCGGCGAGCGGCGCACGCACCCAGCCCAGCCGCAGGCCGCCCCAGTAGGACTTGCTCGCGCTGCCGATGGTGATCGCGTCGTCGGCGTACGCCGCGAGCGGGCGCGGCATCGCCCCGGCCAGCTCCGGCTCCAGGGCGAGCGCCTGGTGCGCCTCGTCGGCCACCACGACCGTGCGGGTGCGGGCCAGCGCCGTGGCCAGCTCCTCGCGCTGGGAGTCGGACATGAGGTGACCGGTGGGGTTCTGGAAGTCGGGGATGAGGTAGGCGAGCCGGGGCGAGGTCTGGCGCAGCGTGGCGGCGAGCGCGTCGAGGTCCCAGCCGTCGGGGTCGACGGTGGCAGGCACCAGCCGGGCGCCGGCGTGCTGCACGGCCTGCGTGGCGTTGGGGTAGGTCGGCGACTCGACGACCACCCGCTCGCCGGGCGCCGTGTAGGCCTGGGCGACGACCGACGCCGCGGCGAGCGCCCCCGCGGTGACCATCACCTGCTCCGGCACGGTGGGCAGCCCCCGGGCGTCGTACGACGCCGCGATCCGCGCCTGCAGCGCCGGCACGCCGAGCGGGAAGTAGCCCGGGCCGCTGAGGTAGGCGGGCAGCTCCTCGGTGGCGCGCCGGTAGGCCTCGATCAGGCCGGGCGGTGCGGAGTGCGCCGCGCAGTTGAGGTCGATGACGTCCCGCCCGCCGTGCCCGGGCATGAGGGCGCGGTCGTGCGCGCGCCGCTGCCCGCCCGGCACGGTGGTGAAGGTGCCCGACCCGCGGCGCGCCTCGGCGTACCCGGACTCGCGCAGCACCTCGTAGGCCCGCGTGACGGTCGTCCGCGACACGTCGAGGACGCCGGTCAGGTCGCGCTCGCTCGGCAGCCGGACGTCGATGCCCACCCGGCCGTCGCCGATGAGGACGCGCAGGCTCTCGGCGAGACCGAGGTAGGCCGGCGAGCGCGGGAAGTCGCCGACGAGGGTGGCTACGCGCTGTGCGCTGATGACGCGGCTCATGCAGGCCACCATTCCACGATTGGCTATTCCGGACAAGGCCAATGTGCGTCCACACTGGAGTCGTGAGCAGCATCCCGACCAGCACCGCGTCCGTCCCCGGCAGGTCCCCGCGCGCCCTCGTCGACCTCGGCCCCGTCGCGCAGCTGCGCGCCGGCCGGCTCGCCCGCCGGCTGCCGCAGCTCTACGTCGGGCTGTTCCTCTACGGCGTCTCGCTCGCCATGATGGTCCGGGGCGCGCTCGGCCTGGCCCCGTGGGACGTGCTCCACTCCGGCTTCATCCGGCACGTGCCGATGTCGCTCGGACAGGCGGTCGTGCTCTTCAGCTTCGTCGTGCTGGTGCTGTGGATCCCGCTGCGGGAGATGCCCGGTCTCGGCACCATCAGCAACGCGCTCGTCGTGGGCGTCTCCGCCGACGTCACGCTGGCCGTCCTGGCGCAGCCGGACGCCGTGTGGGCGCGGATCTCGCTGATGGTCGGTGGTGTCGTGCTGTGCGGGGCGGCCAGCGCCCTCTACATCGGGGCCCAGCTCGGTCGCGGCCCGCGGGACGGCCTGATGACCGGCCTGGCGCGGCGCACCGGCCTCTCGCTGCGGCTGGTGCGCACGGCGCTGGAGGTCGGCGTGGTCGTGATCGGCCTGCTGCTCGGCGGCAGGCTCGGCATCGGCACGGTGGCCTACGCCCTGGCGATCGGCCCGTTGACGCAGCTGATGCTGCCGTGGTTCACCGTCGGGCTAGCGCGCGGCCCAGTGGGCGGCGACCCGGCTCCCTGACAACGCCGAGTGGTAGATCGCGACGTTGTCGATCTCGCCGTCGAACGCCGGGGTGTTGAGCCACCCGACGCTGCCCTGGCCCACCCGCCAGTAGCCGGTGTAGGCCAGCAGCGTCGAGGTGGTCCCGCTGACGACGGGGACGCCGTCGACGTGGATCGTCGTGAGGCGAGCCGCGGTGCTGGTGACGACGAGGTGGTGCCAGGTCCCGTCGTTGTAGGACCGTGAGGTGGTCACGGACGTGGAGCGCCCCGGCCAGGTGCCGAAGGTCAGCCGCCCCGAGGGCTCCATCGTCACCGAGCGGTCGGCCTGCGACCCGAGCAGCGAGTAGCCGGCGTCGCGGTCGTCCTCGAAGCCCGCGAGGTAGCTGCGCGAGGTCGAGGTGGTGCGGAACCACAGCTCGATCGAGTACGCCGCCGGCGCGGCCACCGGCTGGGGGCCGAGGACCACGCGACCGCCGGCGTGGTCCACGGCGGTGCCCGGGTTGTGGGGGAGCGCACCCGGCACACCGGGCTGGACCGAGCCGTAGTACTGCCCGGTGCGGTTGTTGCCCGACCGGTCCGAGGCGTACGCCGCGCCGCCGGGCTCGTCGAGCAGCCAGAAGCCGAACGGCTGGTCCGCGAGGACGGCGGAGACGTACGGCTGGGCCCAGGCGCCGGTGGCCCACGTCCAGCCGCTGTTTCGCGTGTGGCCGGTGAACCCCGCGTTCGCCGTCGACGTCAGCGTGCCGAGCAGGACCAGTCCCGCCACGACCACGAGAGGGACCCGCGAGCGGAGCACGCGACCCTGCCGTGACCTCGCGGGGCCGGTCCCGTGCGTCGGGCCGCCGTCCGCAGGGCCGCCGGAGCCGGGCCCGTCGTGCGGCGGTCGCCGCGCGACCCACCGCCGGACCGCTCGCAGCAGGCCCCACCTCGGCCGCTCGCCGTCGAGGCGCCGGAGGGCCAGGGCGAGCGCGGCGCTCGTCAGCAGCAGCCAGGCCGCGAGGCGCAGCCAGTCCCCGGACCGCATCCAGGTGACCGGCAGCCCGATGTAGGGGACCAGGAGCACGGCGGTGGCGCGGACGTCGCTGCGCGGCAGCGGCGTCACGTCGGTGACGTCGTTCGCGTCGCCGGCGGTGGTGTAGTCGCCGTCGTCGCGCAGCTCCACGATGCGGTGCACCATCATGTGCGGCCGCGTCGTGGCCGGGTCGTCGTAGACGAAGACCCGCCCGACACGGATCCGCTGGTCCTCGCTCCAGGGCTTGCCGACGACGACGTCGCCGACCCGCATGGACGGCTCCATCGATCCGGACCGGACGACGTACGAGCCCCACCCGAACAGGACGGGAGCCAGGGCGATGACCGCGAGGCCGACCAGGAACGCGCGGTACATCCGGGCCGCGAGCACCCCGGCGAGGCGGGCCCAGCCGTGGAGCGCGACCTGCGGCGCCTCGCCGGCGGTGCCGCCACCGGGCTGTGCACGGTCCGCGTCGAGGACGGTCGCGGAGGTCATCTGCTCACCTCCCGGCGGCGTCGTCGTGGTCCCCTCGGGGGCGGTCAGTTGCTCTGCATCTCCCACTGCATGTCGATGCCGGTGCGGGCGCCCTGCATCTGGTCGACCTGGGCCTGCGTCATGCCGGTGGTGTCGAACTTCCAGGTCAGGCGGTAGGTGCGCGACGAGACGCCGGCCGGGACGGACCAGCCGCCGAAGCCGGACTCGAACGTGTTCACCTGCGCGATGGCCGAGAGCGGGGCGTTGGTGACGTGGGGCGCGCCGACCGCGGTGAAGCCGTTGCAGTCGGCGAACGAGCCACCGGTGCCGGAGTCGATCGTGACGAGCACCTTGTTCTCCAGGCCGGCGGTCGAGGTCACCGGGTTGATGGCGTAGCCCTTGACGGTGCTCGGCACGGACGCGTCCGCCGTGACCACGATGCACTTGGTCTGCGTGTCGCCCGGCAGCATGTTGGTGACCCGGAAGCGCGCGGCGCCGTTGTCGTCATCGGTCAGCTTGACCGATCCGGTGGCCCACTCGTTGCCGGAGTTGCGGGTCTGGCCGGTGAAGGCGGCGGACGACGCCTGGTAGACCGACGCGCCGAGGGCCACGATGGCGAGGGGGGTGGCGGCGATCGCGAGGACCTGGGTCGTCTTGGTGCCGGGGGACTTCATGATGGCGGGTTCCTTCGAGGACGAGGTGGAGTGCTGCTCGGAGCACCGAGTGCCTGCACACCGTAGGAACAGGACGGCAACAAAATCCGCCGTTTGGTAAAAATCACGCCCTCGCGCCCTTGACAGCCGGGCCCGCCGACCGCTACTGGCAGGTAGCCTCGCGTCAGCCGGCGCCGTCGGAGACCAAATAGCTGATCACGCCGACGCTGATGGCCACGGAGACCAGCGTGCCGGCGGGTCCGAACACGATGGGCAGGGCCGTGAGCGCCCACACGTCGAAGCCCCGCGCCACGCTTCCGAGGACTCCCGCCGGCACCCCACCGGCCGGCGTGCTCACCAGCGGCGCGGCGTAGTCCGGCGGCTTCCCGGTGATCCACCGCGTCGTCGCGGCCAGCGCGGACGCGCCGCAGGCGAGGGCCACGGTCACCGCCTCGGCCGGGGGGTGCTCCGGCAACAGCGTCCACGTGGTCGCCACGGCGAAGAGGACCAGCGCCGTGCCCGGCACCACCAGGTGGGCCAGGAGCAGGGACCGGCGGCGGAGCGGGAGCATCCGCGCGAGGCTCCCGGTGCGTACGACGACCCGCAGCCCCGTGCACAGCGCAGGACCGCCGAGCAGCCCGACGAGCGTCGTGACCAGGACGACCGCCCGGCCGGCGCCGGCCTCGGCCGCGGCGTAGGGCACGAGCACGAGCCCGGCCAGGAGGACGACTGGCTGAGGCGTCCGGGCCGCGCGCAGGACGTCGCGGTGGACCAGCGCCCACCAGCCGAGCGGGCCGCCGGTGCGCGGGGTGACGCGCGCGCCGCGGCCCCAGCGGCGGGCCAGGAGCACGTCGTACATCAGGCCGAGGTCGATCGACGACAGCGCGCCGGACAGGGCGGGGGAGAGGTTGTCGGTCTGGCCGAGCACGCGCCGGGTGACCACGCCGACCGCCCGGCCGGCCCGCCAGACGAGCACCGCTGCGGCCGGCACCGCCAGCGCGGCGACGCCGAGCGCCGCCCAGGCCGGCACCGTCGGGAGCGCTCCTGCGCCCTGAGTCGCTGAGAGACTCAAGGCCGACCAGAGCGCCGCGAGGAGCGCCCAGGTGAGCCACCGGGCGACCCGGTCCTCACGGACCTGCGACAGCGCCGCGACCCCCACGCAGGCAAGGGCGGCCGCAGCACCGGCGAGGAGGAAGGCGGCCGTCCCGCCCGGCGAGAGCCCGCCCAGCAGGGCCGGCGCCACGAGCAGCAGGGCCGACCCCGCGAGCGTGAGGCCCGCCGTGCGCCACCACCCGGGACGCAGCAGCGCACCCCGGTCGACCGGCGTGCTGAGCAGCCACGCGTTGGCCGCGGGCGGGCTGAAGACCGGCCCGAGCAGCCGCGCGAGTCCGAGAGCGAGCAGGGCCACCGCGACGGCGGCCAGCCATGGTGCGGCCGCCCGGACCTCGCCGCACTGCGCCACGCACGCGTCGTCGGCCAGACGACGCAGCGAGAGGACCACGTTGCCGCCCATCGCCGCCACCATGACGACGCAGAACACCGCGACGTAGGCGTCGGAGACGACCTCGCCCCAGCGCAGCTCGGCGCGGCCGCGGCGCCAGTCACGGACCTCCCGCCGCAGCTCCCGCGCGGAGGGGACGTCAGTCATCGGTGGGCGGTCCCAGCCGGACGACGCGGTCGCACACGCGCTCGACCAGGGCGGGGTCGTGGCTGACCAGCAGCACCGCGCTCCCCGCCGCCTTCTCCGACAGGAGCTTGGCGCCCAGCCACTCGACGCCGTCGACGTCGAGGCGGGCCTCCGGCTCGTCGAGCACCAGCAGCCGGCGCGGGCGCACGAACGCGCTCGCCAGCGCGAGTCGCCGTCGCTGCCCCGACGACAGCGTCGAGGGCAGCTGGCCCGAGACCTCCGTCAGCCCCACCTCGTCCAGCACGCCGTTCACGACCTCCTCCGCGTCGTGCTGGGCGTGGGCCCGCGCCACCAGGTCGAGGTGCTCGACCACCGACAGGTCGGGGAAGAAGTCGATGTCGTCCATCACCACCGCGAGGTCGCGACGGACCGCGGGCTCGCGCTCGTCGACCGTGCGGCCGGCCAACACCGACGTGCCCGCATCGGCCTCGTCGGCGCCGACGATGCAGCGCAGCAGGGTGGACTTGCCGCTGCCGTTGGGTCCCACGACGCCCACGGCCTCGCCGGCGGCGACGTCGAGGTCGACCCCGGCCAGGACCGTCCGGTCACCGAAGCGGCGGGTGATCCCCCGGACCGCGAGCAGCGCGGCGCCCACGCCGTCGAGCACGGCGTCCCTCGCGTCGTCCCCCATGGCGCTCATCCAAGCAGGACGGCGCGTGCGTCAGCGACGTGTCGCGATGACCGCCGACGCGTCGGAGGCGACCATCACCTCGACCGCGGTGAAGCGTTCGTCGGTGAGCCACTGCTCGCGCAGCGTGTCCACGCGACCGTAGGCGATCGGCGGCCAGGACTCGCACGGGGAGAAGTCGTCGAGCACCACGATCCCGCCGGGCTCGACGAGGTCGATGATCGAGTCGACGCCGACCTCGGAGGGGCTGCCGGAGTCGAGGAAGAGCAGCGAGAACGGCCCGCGGTCGCGCAGGACGTTCCAGTCGGCGGCCAGCACCTCGACCTTGGCGTCGTCGTCGAAGATCCGTGCCGCTGCCCCGGCCAGCGACTCGTCGAGCTCGGCGGTGAGGATCCGCGCACCATTGCGCACGCCGCTGCGCAGCCAGGCCGTCCCCACGCCGCAGCCGGTGCCGAACTCGGCCATCGTGCCGCCGCGGGTCGCCGCCAGCGTCGCCAGCAGCCGGCCGGTCTCGTTGCGGCAGAAGGCGACGTAGCCCGCCTGCCGGCACACCTCGAAGGCGCGCTGGACCACGTCGGGGAGGTAGGGAGGAGCAGACATGAGGTGGTCGAGTGTGTCACCAAAGGGCGCGTGTCCCAGGGGGCGGGCCGACGTCTCAGGATCTGACACGTTCGGCAAAGCCGGTGCGGCGGCGCGGGGTCGCGTCCTACAGTCTGCTCACCATGCGGAGCGTCCTCGTACTCATCGATCGCCGCGGCGGGGCCTGACAGAGAGGCCACCTCGTCGCGGTGTTCGGCGTTGACGAGGTTCCGCCACCTGGCTTCTCGGTTCGACTCCCGGCTGGATCCACCCAGCCGGTCGAGCACCCGACGCGGACACGTCCGCACCCGTAGGAGCGAAGCCATGTACGACCTCTATCCCGACGCCTGGGGCCCCGCCGCGCACGACCCCGAGAACCCGCGCAGCGCCGAGAACGTCGCCTCCGCCGTCCAGATCGCGCTTGACCTGCGAGACGACGGCGGTCAGCGTCCGGACGACAACTAACCTTCGCCGCATGTCCGAGACGCAGCAGACCGGCCCCGGCTCCACCGCGCACGGGAGCCCGACCCTCGCCGTCATCCCCGGCGACGGGATCGGTCCCGAGGTGACCGCCGAGGCCCTCAAGGTCCTCGAGGTCGCCTCCCCGGTGACGTTCGCGCCGACCCGCTACGACCTCGGTGCCGAGCGCTACCTCGCGACCGGTGAGGTGCTGCCCGACTCGGTGCTCGAGGAGGTCCGCGGGCACGACGCGATCCTGCTCGGGGCGGTCGGCGGCAAGCCCAACGACCCCGACCTGCCGCCCGGCATCCTCGAGCGGGGCCTGCTCCTGCGGCTGCGCTTCGAGCTCGACCACTACGTCAACCTGCGCCCCTCGCGGCTCTACCCGGGCACGGCCTCACCCCTGGCCGACCACGTGCTGGAGCGCGGCGACATCGACTTCGTGGTCGTCCGCGAGGGCACCGAGGGCCCCTACACGGGCAACGGCGGCGCCCTGCGGGTCGGCACGCCGGCCGAGATCGCCACCGAGGTGTCGGTCAACACCGCGTACGGCGTCGAGCGGGTGGTGCGCGACGCCTTCGCGCGAGCCAGCCGGCGCCCGCGCAAGAAGGTGACCCTGGTCCACAAGACCAACGTGCTGGTCAACGCCGGCTCGCTGTGGTGGCGGGTCTTCGAGGCCGTCGCGGCGGAGCACCCCGACGTGACGACCGACTACATGCACGTCGACGCGGCGATGATCTTCCTGGCCACCGACCCCGCCCGCTTCGACGTCATCGTCACCGACAACCTCTTCGGCGACATCGTCACCGACCTCGCCGCCGCCATCACCGGCGGCATCGGCCTGGCCGCCTCCGGCAACGTCAACCCCGACCGGACGGCGCCCTCCATGTTCGAGCCGGTCCACGGCTCGGCCCCCGACATCGCCGGCCAGCAGAAGGCCGACCCCACCGCCGCGATCCTGTCCGCCGCGCTCCTGCTCGACCACCTCGGCCACCCCGAGGCGGCCGCGGCGATCGAGACCGCGGTGCTGGCCGACCTCGCCGAGCGCACGACGGGCACCACCCGTCGTACGAGCGAGGTCGGGGACGCCATCGCCGCTCGCCTCTGACGCACCTCGATAGGTTGACCCCATGCAGATCAGCACCACCGCCAACCCCACGCCGGTCGACGACGCGCGGCTCTCCGAGATCCTCGCCAACCCCGGCTTCGGCACCCACTTCACCGATCACATGCTCACGGTGGAGTGGACCCCCGACGCCGGGTGGCACGCCGCGCGCATCACCCCCTACGGGCCGCTCACCCTCGACCCCGCGACCGCGGTGCTGCACTACGCGCAGGAGACGTTCGAGGGCATGAAGGCCTACCGCCACGCCGACGGCTCGATCTGGACCTTCCGTCCCGAGCAGAACGCCGCGCGGATGGTCCGCTCGAGCGCGCGGCTCGCCTTCCCCGAGCTGCCCGTCGACGACTTCGTCGCGTGCGTGGACGCCCTGGTCGAGGCCGACCAGCGCTGGGTCCCCGACAACGCGGCCGGCCAGGGGGAGGGCGAGAAGTCGCTCTACCTGCGGCCCTTCATGTTCGCCTCCGAGACCTTCCTCGGCGTGCGCCCCGCCCAGCACGTGACGTTCATGGTCATCGCCTCGCCCGCCGGCGCCTACTTCAAGGGCGGCGTGAAGCCGGTCAACCTCTGGCTCTCCGAGACCTTCACCCGCGCCGGCCGCGGCGGCATGGGCGCGGCGAAGACCGGTGGCAACTACGCCGCCTCGCTCGCGGCGCAGCGCGAGGCGATCGAGAAGGGCTGCGACCAGGTCGTCTTCCTCGACGACCAGGAGTTCCGCTACATCGAGGAGCTCGGCGGGATGAACCTCTTCTTCGTCCACGCCGACGGACGCATCGTCACCCCGGAGACCGGCACGATCCTCGAGGGCATCACCCGCGCCTCGATCATCGAGCTGGCCGGCAAGCTCGGCCACGCCGTCGAGGAGCGCAAGGTCTCCATCGACGAGTGGCGCGACGGCGTCGCGTCCGGCGAGATCACCGAGGTGTTCGCGTGCGGCACCGCCGCCGTGGTCACCCCCGTCGGCGAGCTGCGCTCGCCCGGCAGGGTGACGCCCGCGCCGGCGAGCACCGAGCTGACGATGCGGATCCGTGAGGCCCTGGTCGGGATGCAGTTCGGCCGGGCCGAGGACACCTTCGGCTGGATGCACCGCGTCGTCTGAGCCGATGTCCGACGACGCCGCGACCACCGACCAGTCCTCCTGCCGGGGCGCGTCCGCCTTCGAGGCCCAGAGCTCGCGGTCGCTGCGCGACTTCATCGACACCGAGTCGATGTCGGCCGGGCTGCTCGTGGCGGCCGCCCTGGTCGCGCTCGTGTGGGCCAACTCGCCGTGGTCGCAGTCCTACGTCGACCTGTGGCACACCGAGCTGTCGATCCGCTTCGGCAGCGGCGGGCTGACCATGGACCTGCACCACTGGATCAACGACGGCCTCATGGTCGTGTTCTTCTTCGTGATCGGGCTCGAGGTCCGCAAGGAGTTCGCGATCGGCGAGCTCACCGACCGCAGCCGGGTCGTGGTGCCGCTCGTCGCGGGCACCACGGGCATGCTGGTGCCGGCCGCGATCTTCCTGGCCCTCAACCCGTCGGGTGCCGAGTCGGCCGGCTGGGGCGCCGTCATCGGCACCGACACCGCGTTCCTGCTCGGCGTCATGGCGCTGGTCGGCCCCGCGGTCTCCACCCAGCTGCGGATCTTCCTGCTGACGCTGACCGTCATCGACGACATCGTCGCGGTGAGCGTCATCGGCATCGTCTACTCCGACGACATCTCGGCGGGTGCGCTGCTCGTCGCCGCGGCCTGCCTGGCCGTGCTGGTCGTGCTGGACCGCTACGCCGTGTGGCAGGCGGCGCCCTACGTCCTCGTGGTGGTCGTGCTCTGGGTCGCCACCCTCGAGTCGGGCGTGCACGCCTCGATCGCCGGGATGGTGAGCGGGCTCCTGGTCCCGGCGCTCGACCCGCGCCGCTCCGACGTCGACGCGGCAGCGACGTCGTTCCGGGCCTTCCGGCAGTCCCCGATGCCGGGCGTCCAGCGGGTGGCACGCCGGTCGCTGACCCGCGCGATCTCGGTCAACGAGCGGCTGCAGGAGGCGCTGCACTCGCCGACCAGCCGCGTCGTCGTCCCTCTCTTCGCGCTGGCCAACGCCGGCGTCGACCTGCGTGACGGCGTGCTCGGCGATGCCCTCGGCTCGCGGCTGATGTGGGGCATCGTGCTCGGCCTGGTGGTCGGCAAGGCGCTCGGCATCTTCGTCGGCGCGTGGGCCAGCGTCCGGCTCGGCTGGGGCCGCCTGCCGCAGGGCGTGGGCCTCGGGCACACCCTCGCCGGTGGCGCGCTGTCGGGCATCGGCTTCACCGTCTCGCTGCTCATCATCAGCCTGGCCTTCGACTCCAGCCGGCTCCAGGACGAGGCCCGCGTGGGCGTCCTGCTGGCGGCCGGGCTGGCCAGCCTCGCCGGCTGGCTGGCGTTCCGCTTCGCCGCCCGCGTCCTCGGCCAGCGAGACGCCGCCCTGCCCACGCTGCTGAGCCGGCCCGTCGACGAGGAGCGCGACCACGTGCTGGGCCCGGTCGACGCGCCGCTGACGCTCGTGGAGTACCTCGACTACGAGTGCCCGTTCTGCGCCCGGGTCAGCGGCGTCGGCGAGGAGCTGCGGGCCCACTTCGGCGACCGGCTGCGCTACGTCACCCGCCACCTGCCGCTGCCGGTCCACCCGCACGCCGAGCTCGCCGCGCTCGCCTCGGAGGCCGCGGCCCGCCAGGACCGCTTCTGGGACATGCACGCCGTGCTCTTCGCCCACCAGGACGAGCTGGAGCTGGAGGACCTCGTCGGCTACGCGGCGCAGATCGGCCTGGACGTGGAGCGCTTCATGCGCGACCTCGATGACGACGAGCTCGCCCGGCACGTGGAGCACGACGTGGCGTCGGCCGAGGAGAGCGGCGTGCGCGGGACGCCGACGTTCTTCATCGGCGACACCCGCCACATCGGGCCCCACGACGCACGCACGCTGATCGCCGCGCTGGAGTCGGCGGCCGTCGCCCGCTGACCAGCGAGCGGTCTCGGCCGTTCGGCCGATGCGTCCCGGCCCGCCGGCCGATGCGGCGCCCACCGGGCGCGGCGAGGCTCGTCGCATGACGACGATCGCCCCCGCGCGACCAGCCCCGCCCCGACGCCGCCGCGAGTGGTGGATCCCGGCCGGCCTCCTGGCGCTCACCTTCGTGCCGGTCGTGGCCGGCGTGCTCCGCCTCGCCGACCTGGCGACCGGGGAGGCCGACGAGACCAGCCAGCGCTTCTTCGACCTGCCCCTTCCGGTGGTCGTCCACGTGCTCGGTGCCTGCACCTACTGCGTGCTGGGGGCGTTCCAGTTCATGCCGTCCTTCCGGCGCCGCCGGCCGCGGTGGCACCGCTGGAGCGGGCGCGTGCTCGTGCCGGCCGGGCTGGCCGCGGCGCTGAGCGGGCTGTGGATGGCGGTCTGGTACGACCTGCCCGCCCACGACAACGCCGCGCTGATGTGGGTCCGGCTGGTGTTCGGCTCCGTCATGGTGGCCGGCCTGGTGCTCGGTGTCGCGGCGATCCTGCGCCGCGACGTACGCACCCACCAGCGGTGGATGGCGAGGGCGTACGCCGTCGGGCAGGGCGCCGGCACGCAGGCGGTCGTCCTCGGGCCGATGGTCCTCGTCGTCGACCAGCCGGGCGGCGACCTGAAGGCGAGCGGTATGGCCGCAGCGTGGGTGATCAACCTGGTCGTGGCGGAGTGGCTCGTGCGGCGCAGCCAGGCCCGTCAGCCGAGCCGCCGCGTCTGGTAGGCCCAGAGCGCGAGCTCGACGCGGTTGCGGACCCCGAGCTTGGCCATCAGCGAGGCGAGGTGGGTCTTCACCGTGCTGAGGGAGATGTAGAGCTCCGCGGCGACCTCGTGGTTGGTCAGCCCCCGCGCCACGGCGACGAGCACCTCCTCCTCCCGGTCGGTGAGGGCGGCCGTGGGCTGCAGCGGGGCGTCCCTGCCGGCGAAGTCCCGCAGCAGCCGGGTGGTCACCGCCGGCGCGACGAGGGAGCCGCCGTCGGCGGCCGCCCGGACGGCGTGGGTGAGCAGCGCGGGGCCGCAGTCCTTGAGCAGGAACCCCTTGGCGCCGGCCCGCAGCGCGCCGTAGACGTAGTCGTCGAGGTCGAAGGTCGTCACGACCACGACGGCGATCGGGTCCGTCACCTCGGGACCGGCCAGCGCACGGGTCGCCTCGATGCCGTCGAGGCGGGGCATCCGGATGTCGAGCAGGCACACGTCCGGCCGCAGCCTGCGGGCCTGCGCGACGGCGTCCTGGCCGTCCGCGGCTGCCGCGACCACCTCGATGCCGTCCTGCGCGTCGAGGATCATCGCCAGCCCGGTGCGCACGATCTCCTGGTCGTCGGCGACGAGCACCCGGAGCGTCATGGCCGGCGCCGGTCGAGCTCGCGGTCCCGGGACGGCAGGAGCGCGACGACCTTCCAGCCGCCACCGACCGCGGGACCGGCGGACAGCCGGCCACCGACGAGCTCGGCACGCTCGGTCATGCCGAGGATGCCGAACCCCCTGTCGGCCGGCATCGCGCTGCGACCGTCGTCGGTGACGGTCAGCTCGACCAGGTCGAGCCTCCTGGCCACCTGCACCCGGACGCTCGTGACGTCCGTCGCGTGGCGGCGCGCGTTGGCGACCGACTCCTGGGCGATCCGCTGGACGGTCGCCGCGACGGTGGGGGACAGGTCGAGGTCGTCGGCGACGACCACCTCGACGGCCGGACCCGGTCCCGCAGCCGCGGCCATCGCGGTCAGGTCGTCCAGCGGCCGCCGCGCCGGGTCGTCGTCGGTCCGCAGCATCCGCACCACCGACCGGGTCTCGGCGAGGGTGCGGGTCGCCTCCTCGTCGATGCGGCGCAGGGCCTCCCTCGCCGCCGCCGGCCGCGTCTCGGCGACCGCGAGGCCCGCCTGCGCGCTGATCGCGATGGCGGTCAGGTGATGGGCGACCGTGTCGTGCAGATCGCGCGCGAGGCGCTCCCGCTCCAGGCGTCGTACGTCCTCGAGCTGGCGCGTGTGCAGCATCGCCCGCGCGCGCAGGGCGAGCCCCGTCATCGTCGCCGCGACGAGCACGGCCGCGCCGCCCAGCCGGTCGCCGGCCGCCAGGTCCTGCGCCACCAGGGACGAGCCGGCCACCAGGAGGAAGAGCGCCAGCCCCGAGACCGCGTCGGCGCCGGACGCCCAGCGCACCAGGGAGTAGGGGATGAGCAGCGCCAGCACCGCCGTGTGCAGGTCGCCGGGCGGGTCGACGTCGCCGAGGCGCTGGACCACCGACAGGACGACCATGACCGCCGCGAAGGCGAGCGCCGTCGCCGCGGGGCGCGTCCGTCGTACGAGCAGGCTGGGCAGCCAGGCGAGGAAGCCGACCAGCGAGAGCCACCGCCCCGGCAGGTCGGGCCGCAGGAGCGTCACCTCGACGACCGCCAGCACGGCCGCCACCGCGACGAGGGCGATGTCGGACCGACCGGCCGGACGCGCGCCCGGCGGGGCCGGCAGGCGCCGGACCGACCCGACCAAGGACCGCAGGACCGTGAGCACGGGTGAACCGTAGTGCCCGGCGCGCCCCACCCGGATCGGCCGGTTGACCGAGGGCCGCCGGTAACCTCGTGGCGTGACGACGTCCCCGAGTGCGCCGCCGCCCGGTCTCACCGTGGGCGGCTACGCGCTGCGCGCCCGCCTCGGCGAGGGCGGGATGGGAGTGGTGCACCTGGGCCAGAAGCCGGGCGAGCGACCGGTCGCCATCAAGGTGCTGCGCCCGCACGTCGTCGGCGACGACGAGGCGCGGCGCCGGCTGGCGCGCGAGGTGAGCTCGCTGAGCCGGGTGCGCAGCCGCCGCATCGCCGAGATCGTCGACGCCGACCCCTACGGCGAGATCCCGTTCGTCGCGACCCGCTACGTCCCGGGGCTGTCGCTCCACGACCACGTGCAGGAGGAGGGCACGCTCGCCGGTGACGACCTGCTGTGGTTCGCCGACTGCCTGGCCGAGGCGCTCGAGGCGGTGCACGCCGTCGGGGTGCTGCACCGCGACATCAAGCCGTCCAACGTCATCATGGAGGGCCGCACGCCCATCCTGATCGACTTCGGGCTGGCCCGGGTCGCCGAGGACTCCCGCATCACGATGAACGGCTGGCTGCTCGGCACCCCGGGCTACCTCGCGCCGGAGATCCTCTACGGCGACGACGCGACCGCGGCCTCCGACGTGCACGCCTGGGGCGCCACGGTCGCGTACGCCGGCACCGGCCGCGCGCCGTTCGGCCGCGGGCCGTCGGTGGCGATCATGGACCGCGTGCGCCGCGGCGAGCACGACCTCACCGGCCTGGACCCGCTGCTCCTCCCGGTCGTGGAGGAGGCGCTCGCGCCGGAGGGCCGCGACCGGCCCTCGCTCGACGAGGTCCGCGACTGGCTCGAGGAGCTCGCGCGGCCGCCGGTCGACGACGCCCGGCCCGGCACCCCCCGCGACCGTCGCGTCGAGCCCGACCCGGTGACCCTTCCCTACGTCGCCCTCGCCCACCAGGAGCGGGAGGCGCCGACCCGGATGGGCACGGCCCCGGTCGACACCACGCCCGTCGCCCACCAGACGCCCGAGGAGCCGGTGCACTGGTCCTCGGACTGGAGCGCCCCCCACGACCACGCGGGCAGCACGGCCTGGCTCCCGCCGGAGCACCTCCCGCCCTTCGTCGAACGGGCGCCGGCGGGGGAGCGGCTGCGCCGCAGCGGCACGTTCCTCGCGCTCGGTGCGGCGCTCGCCGGCGGCACCGCGCTCGCGCCCTACGTCACCCTCGCCGTGGTCCTCGTCGCCGTCTGGCTGCTGCGCAGCGGGTCGATGGCGGCGTCGTCCGCGGGCAACCGGCGCAGCCGGCGGGGCGCCAAGTGGTACGACGGCATCCAGCTGCTGCTCGCCGCGCCCTGGCACGCGGTGGCCGGCCTGGGCGGCACGGTGATCCTGTCGCTGTGGAGCCTCGGCATCGGCGCCGCGATCGCGCTGCTCTGCTTCGCCGCCTCCCTCTCGATGCTCACCTCGCTGGCCCTCGTCGGGGCGGCGTTCGCGGTCGGGCTGTGGTGGGGACCGGGCTCGGAGCGGCTGCGCTCACCGCTCCACCGCGCGGTCGACCCGCTGGCGCGCCGCGCGGTCCCGTGGCTGCTGGTCACCCTGCTGCTCGCTGCCGGTGCCTCCGGGCTGGGCGCCGCCGCGTCCGCCCAGGGCACGGCGTGGTCGCCCGACGACTCCGCGCCGCTGGCCGACATCAGCCTCCCGGGCTGGCTCTGAGCCCTGCCCGGAGCCTCAGTCTCCGGGTCCTCAGGCCGGCGAGAGCGTGCTCCGGATCGCGGCGATGTGGTCGGGCGTCGAGCCGCAGCAGCCCCCGACCAGGTCGATGCCCAGGCCGGCGAGCCGGCTCGCGTGCGCCGCGAGGTCGTCAGGCGTGGCGTCGTACTCGAAGTGGTCGCCCACGACCTGCGGCAGTCCGGCGTTGGACTGGGCGACGAGCAGCACCTCGCCGCTCCGGGCTCCGACCATCTCCGCGGCGATGAGCTCCATCTCCTCCGGGCCGCGCCCGCAGTTGGCGCCGACCGCGTCGACCCCGGCGGCGGACAGGTGCGTCACCGCGTCGGCCGGCCGGACTCCCATCATCGTGCGCACGTTGGTGTCGAAGCTCATCGTCACCACGACCGGCAGGTGCGGCGCCACCTCCTTGGCGGCAGCGACGGCGGCGTCGGCCTCGCCGAGGTCGCTGAGGGTCTCCACCAGCACGAGGTCGATCCCATCCTCGACGAGCGCCGTGAGTTGCTCGGCGAACAGCGCCTGCGCCTCCTCGCTCGTCATGGCGCCGAGGGGCGCCAGCAGCTCACCCGTCGGACCGAGGTCGCCCGCGACGAGCAGGCCCCTTTCGTCGGCGACCGAGCGCGCGATCCGCGCGGCGTTGCGGTTCACCTCGGCGAGACGGTCGCCGAGGCCGTGCATGTCGAGCCGCGGCCGGGTGCCCCCGAACGTGTTGGTGGTGAGGATGCGCGCGCCGGCATCGGCGTACGCCCCGTGGGCGGCGCGCACCGCGTCCTGGTTCTCGAGGTTCCAGAGCTCACCGGGAGCACCGTCCTCCAGGCCGCTGTCCTGCAGGAGGGTGCCCATGCCGCCGTCGAACAGCACCGGCCGGTCCGGCCCGAGCAGGGCCGCCAGGCGGTTCACCGGCCGAGCCCGTCGAGGTAGCCGCTGAGCCGGTCGGCGGGCCACTCGGACTCCAGCTCCGCAACCACCCGCTCGAGCACCTCGGCGGGCGTGCCGTCGGCCTCGGTCCACGGCGAGCGGTCCCAGCCCAGCAGGTAGTCGTCGGCGCCGGTGTCGCCCAGGCGCATGGCCGCCTCGTCGATCGCCTCCTGGAACCGCGCCGCGAGAGTGGCCTTCACCGTCTCGTCGCCCGAGCGGGCCGCGACCATGGACGGCAGCTCCCGCCACCTCGTCACCTGGTAGTCCGTCATGCTCGGAGCCTAGGTCCGCCCGGTGTGCCGGCGCGGGTCCGACCGGCAGGTGAACGCGCCGTGACCCGAACCGTCTCCACCCGTAGGGAGTCTGTGCCTGCGGCAGGCGCGGGCGTAGGTTCCGTCCACACCTTCGGAAGGGGACCCACCGATGACCTTCGACGCAACCTCCGCCGTACGCCGCCTGGGCGTGGCAGCCACGGCCCTCACCCTCGGGCTCGGCATGACCGTGCCCGCCTTCGCGGCGCCAGCGAAGGACACCACCGACTGCATCGACTACGGGGCCATCGGCGACGCCCCCGCCGGCACCATCCCGCGCGACGACCACCACCACGTCCGCAAGGACCCGCTGGCCAAGGCGCTCCGGAGCGCGGCCTCCGACAGGACCGCGACCGGCGCCCGCAGCGCCGCGGCGTTCGCGACCGTCACCGTCCCGGTCCGCTTCCACGTCATCGCCAAGGACCGCGGCCAGGCCGGCGGCGACCTCTCGGACGCGCGGATCGCGGCCCAGATCGACGTCATGAACGCCGCCTACGCGCCGCACGGGTTCTCCTTCGTCCTCGAGGACACCACCCGGTCCTACGAGCCGGAGTGGTTCAACCTCATCTCCGCCAACGGCGCCACCCCGCGCTACTACCGCGGCAGCGGCAAAGAGGTGAAGATGAAGAAGGCGCTCTACGGCGACAGCACGTCCGAGACGCTCAACATCTACACCGCCTCGCTCGGCCAGTCGCTGCTCGGCTGGGCCTACTTCCCGTCCGACTTCGACCCCGCCGCGACGGCCGGCAACCCGCTGCCGCAGTACCTCGACGGCGTCGTGCTCGACTACCGCAGCCTGCCCACCGTGCCGAACGACACGGGCGACAGCAGCGTCTTCACGACGTATGGCGAGGGCGACACCGCGACGCACGAGGTCGGCCACTGGCTGGAGCTGTACCACACCTTCCAGGGCGGCTGCTCCGAGCCGGGTGACTACGTGGCCGACACGGCAGCCGAGGCCTCGCCGGCCTTCCAGTGCCCGACCGGGCGGGACACCTGCGCGGCTCCCGGCCTGGACCCCATCACGAACTTCATGGACTACACCTACGACTCGTGCATGACCCAGTTCACCGCCGGTCAGGCCGCCCGCATGCAGACGGCCTGGACGTCCTACCGCGACCTGGGCTGACGGGCTGACCAGGAGCGGGTGTCGCCGACCCGTCGCTCAGTCGGCGACGCCCGCCGGTCCTGCGTGTTCCTCCGCCGTCTCCGGCACGCCTGCGTTTACCTCGGCCGCGCCGCGGCCGTTGTCCTGGTCGGTCATGACTACCTGCATCGGTGGGTCGGTGGGACGGATCCCGTACCCCGCCTCCGCCCGACTCACGCTGCCGGGCCGCGCCGCCGGGTCACGCTGCCGGGTGCCGGCGGCGCTACTCGAGGAGCTCGTCGCGTCGCTCGTCGCGGTGCTCGACCTCGGCGGCGAGCTGGCGCAGCGAGGGATGGTCGTCGGGGGTGCCCCACATCAACCGCTCCAGACGGCGCAGCCAGCGGCTGGTGCGGCAGCGGACCATCGGGTCCCGCCTGACCCGTGACCGGTCGACCCAGTTCCACAGCTCCATGCTTGAACGCAACCCTGCCGGCGCCCACCACCCGTTGACCCGCAGGTCGGTGTGAGCCGGGAACCGGCTCCCACCATGTCGGCGGGCACCGTCGTCGCGCATCGGCTCGACCTCCTCCCCGGTGTCCACGGCGACGTACCGCTCCCGCAGCCCCGCCATCCGCACCATCGCGTGCAGCACGCTCGTCCGAGGACTCGTACGTCCGGTCTCCCACCGCGCCACCACCGACTGCGACACCTCCAACAGCCCGGCCAGCCCCCGCTGCGACACGTCCAGGATCCGCCGCACCCGGCGCACCATCCCCGGGATCCCGCCCTCGAACGGCCCCAGGTCGTACCACTGCCACTCCGCCTCACCCCACCACCCAGCCGGAGCACCCACCCCGGCCCCCGCCACTGCCGCATCTGTCGTCGCTGCCGTCGTACCAACCATCGCCTACTCCTCGCCCTGTGTGCCGGTCCCGTCCAGCCATCACAGACCGAGCCGCCGACACAGTGGCCGTGCTCTCCACAGCACGCCCGCACCGGCCCGTTCGCCAGCACCTGTGGACGCCTGGCGGCTCCCCACCGCCAACAGCGGACCCTCCGCGCCGCCCCACCCGGCGCGTCCTAGCCCTTGAGTCGCTCACAGACTCAAGACCAAGAAACAACCGAACGGGTGCCGGCCGAGGCGCGCCTACGCCTTGAGTCGCTCAGAGACTCAAGGGCCAGGACCGCCGGGAGGGGGGGTGTCGCGAGGGGTGGCCGGGCGCGGGGCATGGCGTACGCCGGACTCTCCGTGTACGGCGGACTCGCTGCACCGGGCCTGCGGCCGGCAGAGCGGGTGGCCCGCCTCCGTGGGGCCGGACCGGCGTACGGGACGGTTCAGTCGCCGACTGCGGCGATGCCGCGGGTGACCAGCGCCGGGTCGGGGGCCATCACGACCTCGTGGACCTTGTCCTCGTAGTCGACGCGGGACAGGAAGTAGCGCATGGCGTTGATGCGGGCGCGCTTCTTGTCGTTGCTCTTGATGGTGGTCCACGGCGCGAAGTCGCTGTCCGTGCGGAGGAACATCTCCTCCTTGGCCTCGGTGTAGTCGTCCCACTTCTCCAGCGACTCGATGTCGATGGGGGAGAGCTTCCACCGGCGGACCGGGTCGACCTGCCGGACCATGAAGCGGGTGCGCTGCTCGGCCGCCGTCACGGAGAACCAGAGCTTGGTCAGCGTGATCCCGCTGTCGACGAGCATCTTCTCGAAGACCGGCGCGTGGTCCATGAACAGCGCCACCTCGTCGGGGTCGGCGAAGCCCATGACCCGCTCGACGCCGGCGCGGTTGTACCAGGAGCGGTCGAACAGGACCATCTCGCCGGCGGCCGGGAGGTGGCGTACGTAGCGCTGGAAGTACCACGACGTCTGCTCGCGCTCGCTCGGCTTGGTGAGGGCGACGACGCGGGCGTAGCGCGGGTTGAGGTGCTCCATGAAGCGCTTGATCGTCCCGCCCTTGCCGGCGGCGTCGCGTCCCTCGAAGACGAGCACGTGCCGGCCGCCGGTGCTGGCGAGGTGGTTCTGCAGCTTGAGCAGCTCGACCTGGAGCCGGTACTTGTCGATCTCGTAGCGCTCGCGGTCCATGCGCTGGTCGTAGGGGTAGTTCTCCCGCCACGTGTCGACGGCGCGGCCGTGCTTGTCGAGCAGGATCGGGTCGTCGTCGTGGTCCTCGCCGATCGTGTGGCCGTCGATGTGGAGCCGGTCGATGTACTCCCGGACGTCGCGCAGCACGAGCTCTCCCTCCGGTGGTGCGGCCTCGCTGCTGGGTGGACTTCCGAGGCCGTCCTCGCAGTATGGGCAGACGCCCCAGACCGGCAGAACAGTCCAGGGGGTGACCTGTGGCGCACGGCTCGCGGACCGCCCGTTCAGGTCCGGGGATTCGGGTACGGGGCGTCGTCCAGCCAACGAACGCAGGAGGGTCCATGACCGCCGAACAGCCAGACGTCGCCAGCGAGATCGGGACCGACCCGGCCGTCGACGTCACCGGGGACAGCACCGACAACGAGAGCTACCACGGCTACAGCGTCGACGACGAGACGCAGCCGCAGAGCACGGGCGACAGCTTGGTCGACGACGACCGCGGGCTGTCGGAGCCGCTGGACGAGGGCTACTCGCCGCCGGAGAAGTGGTCGGCCGGACAGGGCTTCGGCAACACGCCGCTCGAGGAGAGCATGGGGGAGTCCCTCGACCAGCGCCTCGAGCAGGAGCTGCCCGAGCCCGACCCGTACGAGGTCGCCGAGGAAGAGGCCGCCCGCGGTGACCTCGCGGCGCTGGTGACCGAGGAGAACCCGTCGGTCGACGAGGGCGAGGTCGGCGGGGACGTCGACGGCGCGCGCGCCGGTCGGCTCGTCGCGATCGACGAGGGCGTCCGCACCGACACGGAGAAGGACCTGGTCGCCACGGACGTCGGCATCGACGGGGCCGCCGCCGGCGCCGAGGAGGCCGCGATCCACGTGGTCGACGACCCGGAGCTCGACCCGCTGGTCGACCTCGAGGCCGACCTCAACCCGCCCGACTGACCTGTCTCGTGACGACCCGGTTCAGCCGCGAGGCTGGGCCGGGTTCGTCGGTCGCCCCGCGACGGCCTGTGGCGGCCGGTCCCACAGTCGACCGCGCCTGTGCCGCCCCGTACCCGCTGCGCCGACCTCACGCCTGCCCGTCTGCCGGGCGTTCACCCAGCGCTCACGTGCTCATCGCCGAACGGAGCGGCCGGGTTGGCCGGGGAACGCCAGCGTCACACCCATGTCCCTCCCCATCTCTCGGGCGGCCCGCTGGGTCAGCCTCGCCCTCACCGCGACGGTGCTGTCCACCGTCCACGCCGCCACCTCCACCACTGCGGCGGCCAGCCCCTCCGCCGGCACCCCCGGCGCCCCCACGACCGGCTCCGCCAAGGCCGCCCTCGACCGGGGTCACCGCCCCGACCGGGCCGTCCAGCCCACCCTCGAGGCGCGCGCCACGCTGTCCGCGGACTTCCTCGCCAGCGGCCCGCCCTCCGGTGCACTCGCCAGCCCGGCCAACGGCCGCACCGGTCCCTTCCCCGGTCAGGTGATCCCCGGGTTCTCCGCGATGATCGAGAACGGTGACGGCACCTTCTGGGCCCAGCCGGACAACGGCTTCGGGACCAAGGCCAACTCCGCCGACTTCCTCCTGCGCCTCTACAAGATCCGTCCCGACTGGGAGACCGCCGACGGCGGACCCGGCGAGATCCGCGTCGAGCGCTTCATCTCCCTGCGCGACCCCGCACGCAAGGTGACCTTCCCGATCACCAACCAGGCGACCACCGACCGGCTGCTCACCGGTGCCGACTTCGACATCGAGTCCGTGGTGCGCGGCCGCGACGGCTCGTTCTGGATTGGGGAGGAGTTCGGCCCGTTCCTGCTCCACGTCAGCGCCGACGGCCGGGTGCTCGAGGCACCCGTCCCGCTGCCCGACGGCAAGTCCCCCCAGAACCCCTTCCTCGCCGCCGGCGAGCAGCCCCGCGTCCCCGCCAGCCGCGGCTTCGAGGCCATGGGCGGCTCCGCCAACGGCCGCTACCTCTACCCGATCCTCGAGGGTGCGTTCGTCGACGACGCCGACCAGCGCCGCCGCGTCGTCTACGAGTTCGACACCCGCCGGTCCGCCTACACCGGCCGCACGTGGCGCTACCAGGTCGACGAGGCGCCCAACGTCATCGGCGACGCCTTCACCGTGCGGCGCGACAAGCTCGTCCTCATCGAGCGCGACAACCTCGACGGCCCCGCGGCCGTCACCAAGCGGCTCTACGAGATCGACCTCGGCTCGTCGGACTCCGACGGGTTCGTCGAGAAGCGGCTCGTCGTCGACCTGCTCAAGATCGCGAACCCCGCCCGGATCGGCGTCGCGTCCTCGCCCGGCGCGTACGGCGTCTCCGACCCGTTCTCGTTCCCGTTCGTGTCGGTCGAGGTCGTCGTCGAGCTCCGCGACGGCCGGCTGCTCGTCGGCAACGACAACAACTACCCCGGCGACGACGCGCGGGTGCCCGGCACCCCGGACGACACCGAGCTCGTCGTCGTCGACCTGCCGCGGCTGCGGCCGAGCGCGCCCGGCGACACGCTGGTGATCGGCCACCGCGGCTCCAGCGGCACCCGGCCCGAGCACACCCTCGCGGCTTACGAGCAGGCCATCCTGGCCTGCGCCGACTACATCGAGCCGGACCTGGTCTCCACCAGGGACGGGGTGCTCGTGGCCCGTCACGAGAACGAGATCGGCGGCACCACGGACGTCGCGTCGCGGCCCGAGTTCGCCGGCCGGAGGACCACGCGGACGATCGACGGCGTCGCGCTGACCGGGTGGTTCACCGAGGACTTCACCCTCGCCGAGCTCAAGACCCTGCGCGCCGTCGAGCGGATCCCCGGGGTGCGCCCGCAGAACACGCCGTTCAACGGCCTCTACGCCGTGCCGACCCTCGACGAGGTGCTCGACCTCGCCCGCCGCTCGCGGACCTGTGGCGGCGAGGCGGTCGGCGTCTACCCCGAGACCAAGCACCCGACCTACTTCGACGGCATCGGGCTCTCCCTCGAGGAGCCGCTGCTCGCCACGCTCGCGGCCAACGGCTACGACGGGGACGACCCGGTCTACCTGCAGAGCTTCGAGACCACCAACCTCCGCGAGCTCGACGGCGTCACCGACTTCCGGATCACCCAGCTGACCGGCTGCACCGGCGCGCCGTACGACCTGGCCGTCGCCGGCGACCCGCGCACGTACGCCGACATCGTCAGCCGGCAGGGCCTGCGCGACGTGGCGCAGTACGCCGACGGGCTGGGCGCGTGCAAGGACCAGCTCATCCCGCGCGACGCGTCGGGCCGGCTGCTGCGGCCGACGGCGGTCATCGACGACGCGCACCGGGAGGGCCTGCAGGTCCACCCCTACACGTTCCGCGTCGAGAACCAGTTCCTGCCGCTGCAGTTCCGTCGCGGCACCGACCCCGCAGCGCCCGGTGACCTGGAGGGTGAGCTCAACGCCTTCCTGCGGGCCGGGATCGACGGCTTCTTCACCGACAACCCCGCCATCGGCGCGCGGGTCGTCCGCTAGTCCGACGCCGCGGCCGGCCCACGACGTGTCGTCGTGGGCCGGTCAGCGGCGCCGTGACGCGCAGGTGATGCAGGTCCGGGTCGCGGGCAGCGCCTCGAGCCGCGCGTCGCCGATGGGTCGCCCGCAGCCCTCGCACCGGCCGTAGGTGCCGGCGTCGACGCGGCCCGTCGCGGCGTCGAGCTCGTCGAGGTGGCGTCGCACGTGCGCGATCAGCGCCCCGATCTGCGAGCGCTCGAAGGCGATCGTGTGGCCCTCCGGGTCGTGCTCGTCGTCGGCGTTGGTGTCGCGCGAGGCCGCGACGACGGCCTCGTGGTCGCCGGTCAGGCTGGCCAGGCGGTCGAGCGCGAGCCGGCGCTCCTCCGCGAGGCGACGACGTGCGGCATCCATCCCACCATGATGTCCGGTGGGTCCGACACCGACCTGGGATTCCACGCTCGGCCCGGCTAGGAGCCGAGCCGGTCCGGCTGGTCGATCAGCAGCCCCGCGACCGCTCGCGAGCTCGGCGCTCCGACCCCGCGTTCCGGTGCGCGGAGCCGCATCGCGAGGCGACCGGAGTAGACGAGCAGCAGCGCCTCGACGAGCCGGGGCGCGTCCGTCCCGACGACGGGCTCGGCGAGCCGTCGCAGGCGGGCCCGCAGCTCGTCGGTCTCCAGCCGCACGGCCGCCGCGAGGACCGGGTCGGGGTCGACGTGCCCGGCCGCGGTGCCGAGGAAGGCGCACCAGCGGGCCCCGGTCGTCCGGCCGGCGTACTCCTCGAGGGCGTCGAAGACCGCCAGCAGCCGGTCGCGGTCGGTCGAGGCCCGGGCGATCGCGGCGTCCCACACCTCGAGCCACTCCTCGTGGCGACGCTCGAGCGCCGCGGCGACGAGGGCGTCCTTGCTGGGGTAGGCCCGGTAGAGCGTCGCTGGGGACACCCCGGCGCGCTCCAGGATCGCGTCGACCGGTGCGTGGGTGGCTCCCTCGACGAACACGACCTCGTCCACGGCGTCCAGGAGCCGGGTGAGGGTGGAGCCGCGGGTGACCACGTCCGCATTGTAGGCTGATGAAATGAAACGATCGTTATCGTTCGGGGATCGGCTCGAGCTGCTGCTGGTCGTCGCGGGCACGTGCCTCATCGCCGGCACCTACGGGCTGGTGCGCCTCGCCTACGGCCTGTTCCTGCCCGACATCGCGGCGTCCGTGGCGATGAGCACGGCGGTGGCCGGGTACGTCGCCTCGGCCGCGTCGGCGGCGTACTGCCTGGGCGCCCTCGCGGCGGTCGTCGTCGACCACCGCCCGCGCACCCTGGTCGTCGCGGCCGTTGCCACCGCCTCAGGCGGCGCCCTCGCGATGGCGATGGCTGACGGGCTGGCGCTCCTCGCGCCGGCCGTCGTCGTGGCCTCGGCGGGCGCGGGCCTCGCCTCCCCGGGCCTCGTGGCGGTCGTCGCCCGCGGTGTCGCGGCGCCCCGGACGGCCGCCGCCCAGGCGACGGTCAACGCCGGCACGGGCCCCGGCCTCGTGGCCGCCGGACTCCTCGCGCTGGCGCTGCCGGACTGGCGGGCGGCCTTCGTCGCCAGTGCCGTCGTCACCGCCGCGGCCGGGGCCGGCGTGCTGCTGCTCGATCGGCGGGGCCAGGCACGGCCGGCCGAGGAGGTCGCCGACGAGCAGGCGACCGGCGGGCTGCGCTGGATGCTGGCGCTCCGGGTGCCGGCGGCCGGGGCGCTGCTCCTCGGCGCGGCGTCCGCGGCGACGTGGACCTACGGGCGTACGCAGGTCGCCGCGACCGGGGCCGGCAGCACGGAGACGGTCCTGGCCTGGATCGCCCTGGGAGTCGGGGGCACGGCCACGGTCCTGACGGCACGCCGCCTCGGGGCGCTGCCCCCGGCGCGCGCCTGGCTGCTGACGGCGCTCGTGGTCGCCGTCGCGACCGCCGGGCTCGCGCCGACGACGGCGCCGCTGCTGCTCCCGGTGCTCGCGTGCGGCGCCTTCGGGTGGGGCTTCGTCGCGGCCAGCTCGGCCCTCATCGCGTGGGCGGGCGACCTCGTCGCGGACCGGGCCGCGGCGGGCACGTCGGTGCTCTTCGTCGCCCTGGTGCTGGGGCAGGCGGCGGGTGCCGCGGCCGCGGGTGCGCTCGCCGGCCGGATCGGCCTGCCGCCCGTCTTCCTGCTCGCGGCGGGGGTCGCGGTGCTCGCGGCGGCGTGCGGCGCAACCAGATCCCGAGACACCGCCACGACCGTCCGGATGGATGCCACGATGGGCTCGTGAGCAGCACCACCATCATCATTGCCTAGCGCGACGGGACTCCCCGCCGCGCCGACCTCCTGCACCCCAGGAGGTTTTTTCATGTCAGACCACCGACCGAGAGAGCTCCGATGGACCTGCACGGCTCGTTCCACGTCTACGACACCACCCTGCGCGACGGCGCGCAGCAGGAGGGCCTCAACCTCTCGGTCGCCGACAAGCTGGCGATCGCCCGCCAGCTCGACGGGCTCGGCGTGGGGTTCATCGAGGGCGGCTGGCCGGGCTCGAACCCCAAGGACACCGAGTTCTTCCGCCGCGCCCGCGAGGAGCTCGACCTGCGGCACGCCCGGCTCGCCGCGTTCGGCGCCACCCGCCGCGCGGGCGTACGCGCCGCGGACGACCCGCTGGTCGGCGCCCTCCGCGACTCGGGAGCCGGGGTCGTGACACTGGTGGCGAAGTCGCACGACCGCCACGTCGAGCTCGCGCTGCGCACCACGCTCGAGGAGAACCTCGCGATGGTCCGCGACACGGTGACCCACCTGCGCGAGGAGGGGCAGACGGTGTTCCTCGACGCCGAGCACTTCTTCGACGGCTACCGCGCCAACCGGGCGTACGCCCTCGAGGTGCTGCGCACCGCCGCCGAGGCCGGCGCCGAGGTCGTGGCGCTCTGCGACACCAACGGCGGCATGCTGCCGGACTGGGTCAGCGACGTCGTCCACGACGTCATCGGCTCGACCGGCGCTCGGGTCGGCATCCACGCCCACAACGACAGCGGCTGCGCCGTCGCCAACTCCCTGGCGGCCGTCAACGCCGGCGCGACGCACGTGCAGGGCTGCATCAACGGCTACGGCGAGCGCACCGGCAACGCCGACCTCGTCACCGTCGTCGCCAACCTCGAGCTCAAGCTGGACCGCTCGGTCCTGCCGACCGGCCTGCTCCGCGAGGCCACCCGCATCGCCCACGCCGTCGCCGACGTGACCAACGTGCCGCCCGCCTCGCGCCAGCCGTACGTCGGCACGTCGGCGTTCGCGCACAAGGCCGGGCTGCACGCCAGTGCGATCAAGGTCGACCCGGACCTCTACCAGCACATGGACCCGGTCGGCGTCGGCAACGACATGCGGCTGCTCGTCTCGGACATGGCCGGGCGTGCCTCGATCGAGCTCAAGGGCCGCGAGCTCGGCTACGACCTGTCGGAGGACCGCGAGCTCGTCACGCGCGTGACCGCCCGGGTCAAGGAGATGGAGCAGGGCGGCTACACCTTCGAGGCCGCCGACGCGTCCTTCGAGCTGCTGCTGGCCGAGGAGGTCGAGGGCACGCGGCCGTCGTACGTCGAGGTCGAGTCGTGGCGCGTCATCACCGAGACCCGCACCGCGGGTGAGGCGATCTCCGAGGCGACGGTGAAGCTGCGGGCGGAGGGGGTGCGCTACGTCGTCACCGGCGAGGGCAACGGCCCGGTCAACGCCCTCGACGCCGCCCTGCGCGAGGCGATCGGGCAGGCCTTCCCGGAGGTCGCGAAGTTCGAGCTCATCGACTACAAGGTGCGCATCCTCGACCAGGGCCACGGCACCGACGCGATCACCCGCGTCCTCATCGAGACCACCGACGGCGAGTCGTCGTGGGTCACGGTCGGCGTCGGCGCCAACGTGATCGAGGCGTCGTGGGGCGCCCTGGTCGACGGGCTGACGTTCGGCCTGCGTCGTCACCACCGCTGACGCCGGGTCGACCCGACGAGGGCCCCGACGGATCTCTCCGTCGGGCCCCTCGTGGATGCGTCAGCGGCGGTGCCGGGTCAGCGCACGACCCGGAACGTCGCCTTGTCCCTGCTGGCCTCGACGGTGTCGGAGCCGCCGTAGCGGGCGACGACGGTGTGCTTGCCGACGCGCAGGTTCTTCGTCACCTTGACGGCGAGGCGGCCGTCGGCCAGCCGCTTGCTCGCGACCTTCTTGCCGTCGATCCTGACCACGACCTTGCCGGTCGCCTCGGCGCCCCGGGCCTTGACGGTCACCACGACGGTGACGTCCTGTCCGTAGCGGGGCTTCTCCGGCTTGACGACGACCTTCGTCCTCGAGTCGACGGGCTCCGCCGGGGGCTGGGTCGCGGCCTTGACGGTGGCGGTGAACGTCGCGGACGAGGCGGCGTTGGCCTCGTCGCCGGCGTAGGCGGCCGTCAGGGTGTGCGTGCCGACCGGGAGGTTGGCGGGCAGGGCGACGGCGGCGGCGCCGCGGGCGAGGGCGGCGGTGCCGAGCTGCTTGCCGGTGGTGTCGCTCACCACGACGTTGCCGCTGGGCAGGGCGCCCTCGGTGCCGACACGGTCGACGGTGACCGTCGCCGACGAGGCCTGTCCGAAGGTGGACGGCTCCGGCAAGTGCGTCGCGGTCGTGCTGGTGGGCAGCTTGCAGCCGGCGGCGCACGGCAGGCTGTCGCGCAGCTCGACGATGGCCCGACGGGCCTCGCCCTGGTCGCCGTTGTCACCGAGCAGCCTCAGTGCCGCGTTGAGGTGGTACCTCACCAGAGGCGCCGCCGACGCACCCTGGGCGGACAGCTCGCGGGCCTTGGCGAAGCTCGCGGTGACGGCGGCCAACGGCTCGCCCGACAGCGCACCCGAGCGCGCCGCCTGGTCGAGGTAGGAGCCGGCGACGCTGAAGCTGGGGTCCCACCTCAGCTCGGTCTGGTGCTGGGCGTTGAACTCGTCGACCTCTGCTTCGCCGGCGGCGGCGATCTCGTCGGCCGACAGCAGGGCGCTCGGCTGGAGAGCGAAGGCGTCGAAGCCGCGCGCGATCTCGGAGCCGAAGACGTTGCCGTTGTACCAGTAGGTCGACCAGAGGCCGCCCAGGTTGATGCCGGTCGCGTTGGGGGTGTCGATCGGCCCGCGGTCGTAGTAGGCCAGCTCGACCGGGTTGGCCGAGTCGGTGAAGTCGATGACCGACAGACCGCCCTGGTACCACGCCTGGACCATGATGTCGCGGCCCGGGACGGGGACGAGCGAGCCGTTGTGGGCCACGCAGTTCTCCTGGGCGGTCTGCGGCGCCGGCAGCTTGTAGTAGCTGCGGAACTCCATCTTGCTGTCGACGATGTCGAAGATCGCGTCGGCGCCCCACTCGGGCTTGTCGGTCACCCGGCAGCGTGCGCCCGAGCCGCCGCCCCACTCGTCGGTGAAGATGACCTTGGTGCCGTCGTTGCTGATCGTGGCGGAGTGCCAGTAGGAGAAGTTGGGGTCCGAGACCGCGTCGATGCGCTGGGGGTTCACCGGGTCGGTGATGTCGAGCAGGATGCCGTTGCCCTGGCACGCGCCGGCTGCGAGGCCGAGCTCGGGGTAGGCGGTGATGTCGTGGCAGGTGTTGGTGTTGGGCAGCGGCGAGTAGTTGGTCCCCGAGGGGTGCTGGGTGCCGGGGAGCGTGTTCTGCAGTCCGTTGTAGGCGCCGGTCACGGGGTCGGTGAAGATCCGCGGCTGACTGACGATGGCGGCGTCCTCGGGCGCGGCGAGCGGGACCTTGATGACGTCGATGCGCCACTGGGCCGGGTTGCCGGTCGTGACGGGGCCGGTGGTGGTGTTGGGGTTGACGTTCTCGCAGCCGGCGAGCTCGTCTCCCGACCGCACGCCGGCGGTGCCCGAGTTGTAGAGGTAGACGTTGTCGGGATCGTCCGGGTCGGTGACGACCGTGTGCGTGTGCGAGCCGCGACAGGTCTGCACGCCGCCCACCTGGACGGGGGCGGCGAGGTCGGAGATGTCGAAGATCCGGACGCCGCGGAACCGCTCCGGGCTGACCGAGCCCTGCACACCCTGGGTGCCGCAGTCGACGCGGGCCGAGGTCTGCTCGACCGAGAAGAACAGCAGGTCGCCGAAGACGCTCACGTCGCCCTGACCGCCGGGGCACACGAACGAGCCGGTCAGGGTGGGGTCGGCAGGATCGGACACGTCGTAGACCTGGAAGCCCAGGTAGTTGCCGACGATGGCGTGGTCGCCGGTGAAGGCGAGGTCGGAGTTGATGCTCGGGCCGCCCGGCGGACTGTCGAACGCACCCTCACGAGGATCGTTGTCGAGCAGCTCGATGTTGCTGCTCGCGTCCGAGTAGGGGAAGTAGCCCGGGGCCAGGCCGATGCGCGGGTCGTCGTCGGCGGCGTAGGCCGTCGCAGGCACGAGGGCGGCGACGAGGGCCAGCACCGGCAGGGCACGCAGTGGGCGTCGGGCGCGAGGTTGGGGCATGGCGGCGACCTTCTTCTCCAGTGGTCGCGCCGGCGGTCGGGTCGGAAGTCCCGGTCGCCCGAGCGACCTAGTATTGCGAGCAACCTAGCGACCCCCGGGGACGACCGCCATACCCTGGTGGACGCGTCGTCCGTCTTCGCGCCACACGACCCTCTCGGGAGCCCACATGACACCCAGCCGCCGCACCTGGACCGGCGTCGCCTCGCGCAGCGTCGTACTCCTGCTGTGCCTGGCGGCCACCGGGTGCACCGGCGACGAGCAGGGAGGCACGCGGGAGGAGGACGCCCCGCCCGTGGTGCAGCTCGGTGCCCCGGGGGAGCCCGGCACGACGCTCTCGTCGGACGAGGTCGAGGACCTCGAGGACCCCGCCCACACCGAGGCGGACGTGACCTTCGTGCAGGACATGATCCCGCACCACGCGCAGGCCCTCGAGATGACCGCGCTGGCCGAGCAACGCGCCGCCGACCCCGATCTCGCGACGATCGCGGAGCGCATCGAGGTGTCCCAGGTGGACGAGCTCGACCAGCTCCGGGGCTGGCTGGCCGAGCGCGATGAGACCTTGAGCGGCACCCACGGCGAGCACGGGTCGGATGACCACGGCGAGCACGGGTCCGACACATCGGGAACCACGGGCCACGCGGGCATGCCCGGGATGGCCACGCCCGAGGAGCTGGAGCAGCTCGCCGAGGCGCAGGGGCGAGCCTTCGACCGGCTCTTCCTCCAGCTGATGATCCGCCACCACGAGGGCGCGATCATCATGGTCGAGACGCTGCTGGCCGGCGGCGAGGGCGGTCAGGAGTCCGCGGTGTTCCAGCTGGCGAGCCACATCGCGTCCGACCAGGCCGTCGAGATCGCGGCCATGAAGCGGGAGCTCACGCAGGGGGAGTAGCCGACCGCGGTCGGACCGCGGGCGTCGTACGCCCCGCCGGAGCGAGCTGTGCACCCGAGTTGCGTGCTTCGAGGTCGAGATCCCCACCTGTAAGGCCGGTGGTCCCCGGATATCCGGGGACTCCAGAGGTCACCGGAGCCGCACAGCAGCAGCCCCCCACCTCAGCGCCCCACCACCCGCCGGACCAGGTCGTCCCAGCCCGCCTCGACCCGCTCGAGCGGGAGGCGCTCGCGGGTGACCTGCTGCTCCAGCACCACCATCTCGAGCGGGGCGAGGAGCGCCGTGGCCAGCATCAGCAGGTCGCCCGTGACGCCGAGCTCGCCGAGCAGGTAGCGCACGTGCATGTTGGCGAACGACAGCGCCGCGGCGGAGCGGGTCCCGGGCCGGCCGGCGGCCGCGATGAGGTCGGAGTGCGTCAGGTTGGTGCGCAGCCGGGAGTGGCCGAAGGCCAGCAGCCGCTCGTACGGCGGCGCGCCGGGGCCCAGCGGCGGGGGGCCGGAGATGACGCTCGCCTGCCAGGCGGTCTCGGACTCGTTGAGCACCGCGGCCATCAGGCCCTCGCGGCTCTCGAAGCGACGGAAGAGCGTGCCCTTGCCGACGCCGGCCTCCGAGGCGACCGTGTCCATGGTCACGCAGTCGACCCCCCGCGTCTCCACGAGGTGCAGCGCCGCTGCGAGGATCGCCTCGCGGTTGCGCGCCGCGTCGGCCCGTTCCGGCGCGGGCTCGTCGGCCAGCGGCAGGAGGTGGGGCACCCCTCCAGCCTAGGGGTGGAAAAAGTCGGGACGCACGGGAATAGAAGCGGACCGCGGTCCGTTTAACCCGGCATGACCACTGACAAGCAGACCCGCGTCGCCGTCCTCCTCGGCTCGAGCCGCACCGGCTCGCTCAACCGCCGCATCGCCGAGCACCTCCGCGACCACGCCCCCGCCGGTGTCGTCGTGGACGTCGTCCAGGGCCTCGACGCCGTCCCGTTCTACAACGAGGAGATCGACGGCGAGACCGCTCCCGAGAGCGCGACCGCGCTGCGCGAGTCCGTCGCGGCCGCCGATCGCGTCCTCGCCGTGACGCCCGAGTACAACGGCACGATGCCGGCCGTCCTCAACAACGCCATCGACTGGCTCTCGCGCCCCTACGGCCAGGGCGCCATCGTCGGCAAGCCGTTCGCCGCCATCGGCGCCACCCCCACGCCCTACGGCGGCAAGTGGTCGCACGAGCACGCCCGCCACTCCGCCCGCATCGCCGGCGCCCTGGTCGTCGACCACATCGTCGTCGACGAGCCCGCGGTCGACGGTGACCCGCTGGCCGACGAGGCCGCCGTGCGCCGCTTCCTCGACGCCCTCGACGCCCTCGTCGCGCACGAGGCCGAGGCCGCCGTCGCCTGACCCGGCGACCCCGGCGACCCCGCCGGCACCGCGGACGTCGGTACGGTCGGCGGTGTGCTCCACGACCTGACCGCGCTCGAGCAGGGCGACGCCGTACGCCGCGGTGACGTGTCGCCGCTCGAGCTGGTCGAGCACTACGCCGACCGTGCCGATCGCGTGGGTGCGTTCGTCACGACCACCCACCAGCAGGCTCGCGACCACGCGCGCCGGCTGACCGACGCGGGTCGGCCCGAGGGGGCCGGCCCGCTGTGGGGCGTCCCGACCGGCATCAAGGACCTCCACCCCACCGCGGGCGTGCGGACGACGTTCGGCTCGGCGGCGTACGACGACTTCGTCCCCGACGAGTCCGACGAGCTCGTGCTGTCCGTGGGGCGGGCCGGCATGCCGAGCCTCGGCAAGACGAGCACGCCCGAGTTCGGGTCGCCCTGCTACACCGAGCCGGACGTCGCGCCGCCGGCGGTGACGCCCTGGGACACCACCCGCACGGCCGGCGGCTCCTCCGGCGGGGCTGCGGCAGCCGTCGCCGCCGGCCTGCTGCCCGTGGCGCCCGGCTCCGACGGCGGCGGCTCGATCCGGATCCCCGCCTCCTGCTGCGGACTCGTGGGACTCAAGCCGTCGCGCGGCCGGGTCAGCGGCGCCCCGCGCTACGGCGACCCGGTCGGGCTCGCCACGCCCGGCACGCTGGCCCGCACCGTCCGCGACGCGGCGGCCCTGCTCGACGTGCTCGCCGGCCGTCGGGTCGGCGACCCCTCTTGGGCGCCGCCGCCGTCGGCCCCGTTCCTCGCCGCGTGCGACCGGGAGCCCGGCCGGCTCCGCGTCGCCCGCTTCGCGACCCCGGTGATCGCGGACGTCGACGTGCACCCGTCCAGCCTCGCCGCCTGGAACGACGCCGCGCGGCTGCTGGAGTCGCTCGGCCACGACGTCGAGGACGTCGCCGGCCCCATCCCGCCCGAGGCGGTCGCCGACTTCGAGACCTGCTGGGCGGTGCTCACCGCGCTGGCCGCCGCGCCGCCGGGCCGGGAGGACCGCCTGCGCCCCCTGACCCGGTGGCTCGCCGGGCGCGGTCACGCGGTCAGCGGCCCCGAGTTCGGGCTGGCGATCGGGCGCCTGCGCCAGCACGCGGCGGTCGCGCTCACGGCGCTGGCGCCGTACGACGTCGTGCTCACGCCCACGCTCGCCCGTCCGCCGGTGCTCGTCGGGGAGCTGCGCGACGACGCCGACCCGGCCCGCGACTTCGACCGGCAGAAGGCGTTCACGCCCTGGACCAGTGCCTGGAACGTGACCGGGATGCCGGCGGTGTCGCTGCCGCTGCACTGGACCGACGATGGCCTCCCGGTTGGCGTGATGCTCGCCGCGCGCCCGGCCGAGGAGGAGCTGCTGCTGTCCGTGGCCGCCCAGGTCGAGGCGGCGCAGGCCGACAGCGGGGCGGCGTGGGTGGACAGGCGTCCCCCCGGCTGGTGAGGTGGGGGGCATGGGTGAGCTGACGCCGTACCTCTGCGTCACGGACGCCCGCCGCGCCATCGACTGGTACGTCGACGTGCTCGGTGCCGAGGTCGTCCTCGAGCCCATCGTGATGGACGACGGCCGCGTGGGCCACGTCGAGCTCGCCGTGGGCGGCGGGCGCTGGATGATGTCCGACGAGTTCGGCTCGGCCGGCGTCGCCGCGCCCGACCCGACGCGGGGGGCCGCCGTGTCGCTGCACCTCGAGGTGACCGACGTCGACGCCGTCTGTGCCCGCGTCACCGGGGGAGGCGTCACGCTCGACCGGGGCCCGGAGGACGATCCGACCGCCGGTCGCCTGGCGGTGTTCCGCGACCCGTTCGGGCACCGCTGGTTCGTCACCCAGCCCGCCGGCTGAGCGGGACGTCAGTCGGACGGACCCGCGCCGTGGTCGTCCCCGATCCCACGCGCGTGGAGCGCGTCGCCGGACTCGTGGGCGCGGGCGACGACGCGGATGACGAACGGGGACAGGTGGGCCCGCGGGCTGCGGTCCAGCCCCCGGGCCCGCGCGGCGTCGCGGGTCTCGCGGGCGACCGCGATGGTGCCGGGCAGCGCCCCGACCGTCAGGGCCACCGTGAGTGCGACCCGCTCGGGATCGAGCCCCACCACCTTCAGCGGCCGGGCCCACCGGGACAGGGCGTCGACCATCTCGTTGACCTGCGTCGTGGCGGTCAGCGACAGCGCCGCGAGGCCCAGGCTGAGCAGGTCGAGGAAGGTCTCCGCGGCCTTCTCCGCGCCGTACCACCACCACTGGAACAGGCTCGCCACGACCGCGATGAGGAGCACGCCGCGCGCCGCGCGCCACACCGAGCGCAGGGGCACCCGCGCGACGGCCGCCAGCAGCAGCGTCACCAGCAGGAAGACGGCGGCCACGCGCACGTCGCGGACCACCACGATGACCAGGCTGAGCACGGCCAGGCCGAGCACCTTGGCCCCGACGGGCAGCCGGTGCAGGACGGTGTCGCCGGGCTGGTGCAGCCCGGCCATCAGGTCGCTCACCGGGCGGTCACGCGTCGGCCATGGCCGTGTAGCGGGCGATGGCCTCGCCCGGCGGGCCGTCGGCGACCACATGCGCCGCGTCGACGACGACGACCCGGTCGCAGCGTCCGGCCAGGTCGAGGTCGTGGGTGACGAGCACGAGCTGCTGCTCGAGGCCCAGGAGGATGTCGCCGACACGTCGGGTGTTGGCGCGGTCGAGCAGCGTCGTCGGCTCGTCGGCCACCACGACGATCGGCTCGAGGGCGAGCACACCGGCGAGGGCCAGCAGCTGCCGCTGACCGCCCGAGAGTGAGTGCACCGAGTCGTGCGCGTGGTCGAGGAGGCCGTTGTCGGCGAGCACCCCGAGCGCCTGCTCGCGGCGCGCGCCGGCCGACCGCACCCGGCGGCGGAGCGAGAGCTCGACGTCCTCCACGCAGGTGGGCATGACCAGCTGCGCCGCCGGGTCGGTGAAGCAGAACCCGACCATGCGCCGCACGGCCGCGCCGTCGCGCACGACGTCACGGCCGTCCACCGTCACCCGGCCGGAGGTGGGACGGACCAGCCCGTTGAGCAGCCGCGCCAGCGTCGACTTCCCCGAGCCGTTGGCCCCGACCACGGCGATCCGACGCTCGGTGAGGGTCAGCGTCGTGGGCGCCAGCACCTCCCGCTCGCCGCGTCCCGGCAGCGGGACGCGGACCGAGGCGGCGTCGAGCCGGATCGTGGGCAAGGAGCGCGTCAGCCGCGGTGGAGCAGCTGGGGGAAGGCGCGGTGCACCTCGGCGGCGATCATCGCCACGACCGAGGTCTTCACCACGTCGCCGAGCCAGAAGGGCATGTCCCACGCCGCCGCCTGGGCGAACGACACGTCGAAGTGCAGCATCATCCCGAGGATGCCGAGCGGGTGGATGACCAGCACGCTGGCGGTGATCGAGCAGGCGAAGACGACGATCGCCCGGGTGCGCCGCTCGCGGGCGACGTGCTGGACGAGGAAGCCGCCCAGCGCCGCCGCGAGCGGGAAGGCGAGGAGGTAGCCCCCGCTGGGCCCGGCGAAGACGCCGATGCCCGAGGAGTGCTCGGCGAAGACCGGCAGGCCGACGGCGCCCAGGGCGAGGTAGAGCGCCACCGCGGCGAACCCGCGGACCGGCCCGAGGATGCACCCGGCGAGCATGACGGTCAGCGTCTGCAGGGTGATCGGCACGCCCGCGCTGCCCACCGGGATGGCCCCGACGTAGGCGCTGGCGCACACGAGCGCGGCGAAGGCGGCGACGAGCGCCACGTCGCGGGTCGGCGAGGACCCGGGACGTACGCCGTCGTGGCCGGGGCCGGTGGCGGTCTCGGGCCGGGTGGTGGCAGTCATGGGGGTCCTTGCTGGTTCCGCGGAGGCGACCTGAACGGTGTTCAGGTTAGGCTGGCGCCGACACCCCGTCAACGCGGGACCGGACGCGGGACCAGACACACAGCCGGACGCACGGCAGGCCGGGAGGACGCGTGGCCCACCATCGCAGCGACGTCCTCGCGCACGCCGTCGCGCTGCTCGACGCCCACGGCCTCGCCGCGCTGACCATGCGCCGGCTCGGTGCCGAGCTGGGCGTGCAGCCGAGCGCGATCTACCACCACTTCCCGAGCAAGCAGGCGCTGCTGGCCGCCGTCGCCGACGAGATCCTGGCGCGCGGTGCCCGCCCGCGGACGGCGGCGGCGTGGCCCGACCGGCTCCGCGAGGTCTGCTCCGAGCTGCGCCACGCGATGCTCGGCTGCACCGACGGCGCCGACGTGGTCGCCACGGTGTGGGCCTTCGGGCTCGGCGCGGCGGCACCGGTCGTCGAGCTGGAGAAGGTGCTGGCGGACGCCGACGTGCCGGCGGAGCTCGTGCCGGTCGCCTCGCGCGCGCTGGTGCACTACGTCTTCGGGCACGCGTTCGAGGAGCAGACCGCGCGCCAGGCCGTCAGCCTCGGGGCGGTCGAGCGGTCGCTGGAGTCGCTGCCCGACTTCGACCTCGGGCTCGACCTGGTGATCGACGGGCTGCGCGCGCGGCTCGCCGGGTCCTGACCGCGCCCTCAGGCCGAGGCGTCGACCACGGCGCCGTGCAGCTCGGCGAGCAGGACGGCCCCGGCGAGGTCGAGCTGCGTCCGGGTGAGCACGGCCTCGGACAGGTCGACGCCGTCCAGGCTCGCGCCACGCAGGTCGGTGCGGTCGAGGACGGCCTCGCGGAGCACGGCGCGGTCGAGGCGCGCCCGGGCGAGCGTGGCGAGGGTCAGGTCGGACAGGGAGAGGTCCGCCTCGCGGAGGTCGACGCCGGAGAGGTCGAGCCGCGACAGGTTGGTGCCGCGGATCGTCACCCCGAGCCAGGAGCCGCCGGTCACCGTCAGCGGTCGCAGCACGCACTCGCTGAAGATGCTGCCGACGAGCTTGCAGCCGTCGAGGGTCGCGTCGAAGAACGACGTGCGCCGGAAGTCGCAGCCCACGAACGCCGTCGCCGTGTGCGTCGAGGCGTTGAGGCGACCGCCGTGGAAGGTGCACCGCTCGAAGACCGCCCCCGACGTGGCCGCCTCGGAGAGGTCGACGTCGGTGAACGTGCACTCCACGAAGCGGGCCGCGCCGAGGTCGTCGCCGTACCAGTCCTCGCTCCGGAAGTGCTGGCCGGAGGCTCCCTGGTGCTCGGTCACGGCAGTCACCGTATCCGTGGGCCACGGGACGGCCGACGGATAGGGTCAGGGCCGTGATCGCGTCCCACCAGCACCGCTTCATCTTCCTCAAGACCCGCAAGACGGCGGGGACGAGCGTGGAGATCGCGTTGTCCAAGGTGTGCGGGCCCGACGACATCATCACCGAGATCAGCCCCGAGGACGAGGCGCTCCGCGAGGCGGCCGGCGGCCGGCCGCCGCAGAACTTCGACTCCCCGCCCCTGCCGCGCAAGGCCTACAACCACATGGGCGCGAAGGCCACCCGCGACCTGGTGGGCGCGCAGGTGTTCGACGACTACTACACCTTCGCGATCGAGCGGAACCCGTGGGACGCGGTGGTCTCGCTCTACTTCTGGAAGTACAAGGACCGCGACGAGCTGCCCGACTTCGAGACCTACGTCCAGGAGATCTGGATCGAGCAGCTGGCCAACAACCGCCGGCTCTACCGCATCCGCGGCTCGATGGTCCTCGACCGGGTGCTGCGCTACGAGAACCTCGACGCCGAGCTGCGCGAGGTGTGGGCGCACCTCGGCCTGCCGGGGGAGCCTGACCTGCCGCGTGCCAAGGGCAACGCCCGGCCGGCCGGCCACTACCGCGAGCTCTACACCCCCGCCTCGAAGGAGCGCGTCGCGACGGTCTTCGCCGACACGATCGAGGCCTTCGGCTACGAGTTCTGAGCGACGGCCCGCTCGCCCGCGACGGCCAGCAGCCGCTCGCACGCGTCGACGAGCCTCGCCCGCAGCGGGGCCCCGCGCTCGGCGAACCCGCGCTGCGCCTGGACGTACGCCGCCTTGCCCGCCGTCGTCTCGATCCGCACCGGCTCGACGCCGAGGTCGGTGAGGTCGTACGGCGCCGCCCGCATGTCGAGGACGCGGATGTCGCGGGCGAGCTCGAAGCAGTCGGCCACCAGGTCGCTGGGGACCATCGGCGTCAGCCGGAAGGCGTGCTTGTAGAGGTCCATCCCGGCGTGCAGGCAGCCGGGCTGCTCGAAGGCGGGCCGGTCGTCGCGGCCCGGCTGGAGCGTGTTGAGCGGGCGGGCGGTCGGGGTGAAGAAGCGGAACGCGTCGAAGTGCGAGCAGGCGATCCGGTGCGACTCGACCACCGCGTCCGTGCCGTCCTGGCCGAGTCGCAGCGGCCGGTCGTGCCGCGTGCCACCGTCGACGTCGCCCGCGCGGTGGACCATCGCCCACTCGTGCAGGCCGAAGCAGCCGAGCTGGGCGGGGCGGGCGGCCGTGGCGGTCAGCAGGCGGTGCAGCTGCTCGACCAGCGGCCGCTGCGAGACGACGTACGCGTCGCTGACGGTCACCGGCTCCTCGGCGGCGTAGCCCTTGAGCCCGGTGTACGCCCCGGCGTCCTCGAGCGCGACACCGTGGCCCGGGTGCCAGCGCCGCAGCTGCGCGGGGCGCTGCGAGTAGTAGGTGAAGAGGAAGTCGTGCACCGGGTGCCTGACCTGGTCGGCGCGGCGGGCGAGGTGCGGCTCGAGGAACTCGTCGACGCGCGCGGCATGCGCGTCGGCGAGCGGACGCCACTCGGCGGGGGACAGCACCTTCACTGATATGAGGCTAGTGCGTCGGCCCCCACGGGCGGACACTGACCGGATGGACATCGAGCGCAGCGCCGGACTGGAGCGGGCCCACGCGCACGCACTCACGTGGCTGGAGTCGCTGGCCGACCGGCCGGTCCCGCCGCGGCTCGGTGTGGAGGAGATGGCCGCACGCCTCGACCCGGTGCTCAACGAGGGACCGCTCGACGTGGCCGAGGTCGTCGACGAGCTGGCCGCGACGTGCGAGCCCGGACTGACGGCGATGCCGGGAGGTCGCTTCTTCGGGTTCGTCATCGGCGGCTCGCACCCCGCCGCGCTGGCGGCCGACTGGCTGGTGAGCGCGTGGGACCAGAACGCCGGCCTGCGCACGATCACCCCGGCGCACTCCGCGATCGAGGAGCTGACCGAGTCGTGGGTCGTCGACCTGCTCGGCCTCCCCGCCGGCAGCGCGGTCGGCTTCGTGACGGGCGGGACGATGGCCAACTTCACCTGCCTGGCCGCCGGGCGCGACGAGGTGCTGCGCCGGGCCGGCTGGGACGTCGCCGAGCGCGGCCTCGTCGGCTCGCCCGGCGTCCGCGTGCTGGTGGGCGCCGAACGCCACGACACCATCGACCTCGCGCTGCGCTACCTCGGCCTGGGCGCGCCCGAGCCCGTGGCGGCCGACGACCAGGGCCGCATCGAGCCCGCCGCGCTCGCCGCCGCCCTCGAGGCGGGTGACGGCCGTCCGACGATCGTGTGCCTGCAGGCGGGCAACGTCCACTCCGGCGCCTTCGACCCCTTCGACGAGACCATCGCGGCGGCGCACGACGCCGGGGCGTGGGTGCACGTCGACGGCGCGTTCGGCCTCTTCGCCGCCGCCTCGCCGCGCAGGCGGCACCTCGTTGCGGGCGTCGAGCAGGCCGACTCCTGGGCCACCGACGCGCACAAGACCCTCAACGTGCCCTACGACTGCGGCCTGGCGATCGTGCGTGACCGGCCGGCCCTGCGCGCCGCCATGGGCATGCACGGCGACTACCTCATCCACGACGCGGCGGGGGAGCCGCTCGACAAGGTGCCCGAGATCAGCCGCCGCGGCCGGGCGGTCCCGGTCTGGGCGGTGCTCCGCGCGCTGGGTCGCCAGGGGGTCGCCGACCTCGTGGACGCCTACTGCGAGCACGCCTCGGCGTTCGCCGAGGGGATCGCCGCCATCGACGACGCGACGGTGCTCAACGACGTCGTGTTCACCCAGGTGTGCGCGGCCTTCGGCGACGACGACCGCACCCGGGCCGCCGTCGCGGCGATGCTCGCCGACGGCACGGCCTGGACGACCGGCTCCCGGTGGCACGGGCGTGCCGTGCTGCGCGTGAGCGTCAGCAACTGGTCGACGACGCTGGACGACGTCGCCACCACGCTCGACGCGCTGCGCCGGGCGGCGGGCGACCAGGCAGCCGCGCACTGAGCCGTGACCGGCGGCCGTCCCGGCGTCGTCGCCGTGGCGGGCGGTTGGATAGCCTCGGTGCATGCGCATCTGCAGGTTCAGCACCGGCGAGGAGCCCCGCTTCGGCGTCGTGACCGGCGAGGTCGACGACTACGGCCAGCCCGCCGAGGACTCGGTCGTCGTGGCCCTCGCCGGCGACCCGCTCTACGTCGGCATCAAGGTCGTCGAGGAGGAGCACCGGCTCGGCGACGTACGCCTCCTCGCGCCGATCATCCCGCGCAGCAAGGTGGTGGGCATCGGGCGCAACTACGCCGCCCACGCCGCGGAGCTCGGCCACGACCTGCCGGAGGAGCCGCTGATGTTCCTCAAGCCCAACACCACGGTGGTCGGACCCGGTGACCCGATCTTCTACCCGCCGCAGACCAGCGACCTGCACTACGAGGGCGAGCTCGCGGTCGTGATCGGCCGCATCTGCCGCGACGTCCCCGCCGAGCAGGCCACCGACGTGATCTTCGGCTACACCGTCGCCAACGACGTCACCGCGCGCGACCTGCAGCGGTCCGACGTGCAGTTCACGCGGGCCAAGGGGTTCGACTCCTTCTGCCCGATCGGTCCGTGGATCGAGACCGACCTCGACCCGCAGGCCTTCATCGACGGCCGCCAGGTGCAGACCCACCTCAACGGTGATCTCGTCCAGGACGGCTCGACGGCCGACATGATCTTCGACGTGCCGACCCTGGTCGCCCACGTCTCGTCGGTGATGACGCTGCTGCCCGGCGACGTCATCCTCACCGGCACCCCCGAGGGCGTCGGTCCGATGGAGGTCGGCGACGAGGTCGAGATCTCCGTCGCCGGCATCGGCGCCCTGACCAACCCCGTCGCCCGCCGCAGTTCCGACCAGAGAAGCTGAGCACCCCGATGACGTCCCACGTCCGCGTCCGATTCTGTCCCTCGCCCACCGGCTCGCCGCACGTCGGCCTTGTGCGCACGGCCCTGTTCAACTGGGCCTTCGCGCGCCGCCACGGCGGCACGATCGTGTTCCGGATGGAGGACACCGACCGCGAGCGCAGCACGCAGGAGTCCTATGACGCGATCCTGGAGCTGTGGCGCTGGCTCGGCCTCGACTGGGACGAGGGGATCGAGGTCGGCGGGCCGCACGGGCCCTACCGGCAGAGCGAGCGCGGCGACGTCTACCGCGACGTGCTGGCCCGGCTGCACGAGTCGTCCTACACCTACGACTGCTTCTGCACGCCCGCCGAGGTCGACGCCCGACGCAAGGTGTCGGGGTCGAAGATGCAGGGCTACGACGGCTTCTGCCGCGACCTGACCGCCGAGCAGCGGGCGGCGTTCGAGGCGGAGGGCCGCTCGCCGGTCGTCCGGTTCCGGATGCCCGACGGCTCGATCGCCTGGGACGACCTGGTGCGCGGAGAGATCTCCTTCGGGACCGAGAACGTCCCCGACTTCGCGCTCTCGCGCGCCAACGGCGACCCGCTCTACACGCTGGTCAACCCGGTCGACGACGCGCTGATGCAGATCACCCACGTCCTCCGCGGCGAGGACCTGCTCTCCAGCACGCCGCGCCAGCTGGCGCTCTTCGAGGCGCTCGTGGCGCTCGGCGTCGCGCAGGAGGTGCCGGCCTACGGCCACCTGCCCTACGTGATGGGGCAGGGCAACAAGAAGCTGTCCAAGCGCGACCCCGAGGCGCACGCGCTGGCCTACCGCGACCAGGGCTTCCTGCCCGAGGGGCTGCTCAACTACCTCGCCCTGCTCGGCTGGGCGATCGCCGCGGACCGCGACATCTTCACGGTCGCGGAGATGGTCGAGACGTTCGACATCAAGGACGTCAACCCCAACCCCGCCCGCTTCGACCTCAAGAAGGCCGAGGCCATCAACGCCTCCCACATGCGGCTGCTGTCGGTGGAGGACATCACCCACCGGGCCCTGCCGTTCCTCAAGGAGGCGGGGGTCGTCAGCGACCCGGTGTCCGACGCCGACGCGCAGCTGCTCGAGCTCGCCATGCCGCTCGTCGCCGAGCGGATCAACAAGCTCACCGAGGCGGCCCCGATGCTGGGCTTCCTCTTCGTCGACGAGGCCGACTTCACGCGCGACCCCGACGACGTCGCCAAGCTGCTCGACGAGACGGGCCGCGGCGTGGTCCAGGCGTCGTACGACGCCCTCGAGGGGCTGCGCGAGTGGTCGACGGCCGCCATCGAGGAGGCGCTGCGCGTGGCGCTGATCGAGGGCATGGAGCTCAAGCCCCGCGTCGCGTTCGGCCCGGTCCGCGTCGCCGTCACCGGGCGCCGGGTGAGCCCGCCGCTCTTCGAGTCCATGGAGCTGCTGGGTCGCGAGCGGAGCCTGGCGCGGCTCCGGTCCGCGCTGGCCTGAGGCCATGCCCGCTCCGCTGGCGCCCGACTTCCGGCCGCGCTACCACCAGCTGCACCGCGTCGGGCGTCCCGGTGTCTGGCGCTCGCTCGTCGGCGCCGTCCTGCTCCTGCTCACGGTCTTCGGGCTCGTCCCGCTCGTCGCCGGCCTGGTCGCGTTCGCGCTCCTGCTGGCCACGGGCAGCACGAGCGACGAGGCGGCGGCCGTCCTCGACGTGACGGCGGAGGCGACCCCGGCGGGCCTGGCCCTGCTCAACGTGGTGATCGCGGCCGCCATCCCCGCGACGTTCGCGGTGACGTGGTGGCTGCACCGGCTCAAGCCGCGCTGGGTGTCCTCGGTGGCACCGCGCATCCGCTGGCGCTACCTGTTCGTGTGCGTGGGCCTCTCGGTCGTGGCCCTGGTGGCGTCCCTCCTCGTCGCCCTGCTGCTGCCGGTCGCGCCGGGCGAGGCGCCGATCGGCGAGGTCAACGACTTCACCGCCCGCACGCGCGACTTCCTCATCGTGATCCTGCTCCTGACGCCGCTGCAGGCGGCCGGCGAGGAGTACCTCTTCCGCGGCTACCTCACCCAGGCGTTCGGCTCGCTGGTGTGGGCCCGGCGCGCCTCGCAGGCGCTGGCCGTGCTGGGTCCGGCCCTCATCTTCGCGCTCTTCCACGGGCTGTCCCAGGACTGGCCGGTCTTCTTCGACCGGTTCGCCTTCGGGGTCGTCGCCGGCATCCTCGTCATCCGCACGGGCGGGCTCGAGGCGCCCATCGCGATGCACGTCCTCAACAACTTCCTGGCGTTCGGCCTGGCGCTCGCCTTCGGTGACCTCACCACCGCCCTCAACGCGACCGGCGGCAGCAGCTGGTGGATGATCCTGTCGACCCTCACCCAGTCGCTCGTCTACCTCGCGCTGGCGAGCTGGGTGGCCCGGGCGATGGGGCTGGTCGAGGTCGGCCCGCCGGTCGGAGGAGCACTCCCGCCGCCCTCTCCGCCGGACCACCCCGAGTTGGTCGGTCAGCCTCCTCGCGTGTAACGTTCGGGGTCGTTCCGCAAGGAACGACGTGGTGGTCAGGCCGATCGCGACTCGATCGAACTGATACCCCCATGGGGTATGGTGTAATTGGCAACACGGCTGGTTCTGGTCCAGTTGTTCTAGGTTCGAGTCCTAGTACCCCAGCGGATCCGGTGCGAGAGCCCCGGATTTGGAGCGTCACTCCGACTTCGGTAGAGTCTCGCTCCGTCGCTCGCAGGAGCGGCACCTGCAAGCCCCCGTCGTCTAGCGGCCTAGGACGTCGCCCTCTCACGGCGGTAACGCCGGTTCAAATCCGGTCGGGGGTACCAACGCAGCAACGAAGGGCCCGGTCAGCAGACCGGGCCCTTCGTCGTGCTCGGGGTGGGTTCGGGGTGGGTCCGGGCGGGCCGCTCAGTGGGGCGGCTTCACCGCGAGCACCGCGCACTCGGCGCCGAGCAGGATCCGCTGCGCCACGCTGCCCATCAGCAGCTTGCCGACCGGCGAGCGCCGGCGCAGGCCGATCACGACGAGGTCGGCCGACACGTCCTCGGCGACCGACAGCACCTGGTCGCCCACGTCGGCGCCCATCGAGCGTCGTACGTCCACCTCGACCCCGCGGCCGGCCAGGTCGGCCGTCAGCCGGGACAGCTGGTCGTCGTCGGCGTAGCGCTCGTCGACGAGGGCGTCGCCGCGGGTGGCGTTGACCACCACCAGCCTCCCCCCGCGCAGGGTCGCCTCCTCGACGCCGCGCGCCAGGGCGGCCTCGCCGAACTCGTCGGGCGTCCAGCCCACCACGATGGTCGTCATCGCACCTTCTCCTCGTCCGTGTCGTGCGTGTGCGTGCTGAGGTCCTCGGCCACCGCGGCCGGCGTGGGACGGATCCGGCGGACCGCGAACGGCGCCACCACGGCGATCGCCACGATCACGTAGATCACGATCGCGAGCGGCTCGCTCCAGAGGGCTGACACCTCGCCGCCCGAGATGGCCATCGCCTCGCGCAGGCGGTACTCCATGAGCGGCCCGAGGATGACGCCGAGGATCAGCGGCAGCACCGGCAGCCCGAACCGGCGCATCATCAGCCCGAGCAGGCCGAGGAGGAGCAGCAGGAACAGGTCAAAGGCCTGGAGGTTGGCGGCGTAGGCGCCCAGCGCGGCGAAGAACAGGATCCCGGCGTAGAGCTGGGGCCGCGGGACCTGCAGCAGCTTGGCCCAGACCGGCGCGAGCGGCAGGTTGAGCACCAGCAGCAGCACGTTGCCGATCAGCAGGCTGGCCAGCAGCGCCCACACCAGCTCGGGCTGGTCGGTCATCAGGCCGGGGCCGGGCTCGATGCCGTAGCCCTGCAGGGCGGCGAGCATGACGGCCGACGTGGCCGTGACCGGCAGGCCGAGCGCGAGCAGCGGCACGAAGGTGCCCGCCGCGGAGGCGTTGTTGGCCGCCTCGGGCCCGGCAACGCCCTCGATCGCACCCTCGCCGAACTCGTCGCGACCCTTGCGGGCGGCGATCCGCTTCTCGGTGACGTAGGAGAGGAACGTCGGGATCTCCGCGCCGCCGGCCGGCAGCGCGCCGAACGGGAAGCCGTACGCCGTGCCGCGCAGCCAGGGGCCCCACGACCGCTTGACGTCCTCGCCGCTCATCCACGGACGCCCCACCGGGATCACGTGGGCGGGCGTGCGGCGCAGGTGGGCAGCCACCCAGAGCGCCTCGCCGAGGGCGAAGATGCCGACGGCGACCACGACCACGTCGATCCGCTCCGCGAGCAGCGGCTGGTCGAAGCTCAGCCGGGTCTGCCCGGTGTTGAGGTCGAGGCCGACCAGCCCGAGGGTGAGGCCGAGGAAGAGCGCGATGAAGCCGCGCAGCGGCGAGCCACCGAGCACGCTCGTCACCATGATCATCGCGAGCACCATGAGCGCGAAGTAGGACGGGGCGCCGATCTCGACGGCCACGGACGCCAGCGCGGGAGCGAAGAAGACGACCAGCAGGGTGCCGATGGTGCCCGCGATGAACGAGCCGATGGCAGCGGTGGCGAGGGCCTGCGCGGCCCGTCCGCCGCGGGCCATCAGGTTGCCCTCGAGGGCGGTCATCACCGACGCCGACTCACCAGGCGTGTTGAGCAGGATCGCCGTCGTCGAGCCGCCGTACATGCCGCCGTAGTAGATGCCGGCGAACATGATGAACGCCGAGATGGGGTCGAGCCCGTAGGTGACGGGCAGCAGCAGCGCGACCGCCATGGCCGGGCCGATGCCCGGCAGGACGCCGACGAAGGTGCCCAGCAGCACGCCGATCACGGCGTACAGCAGGTTCTCCGGGGTCAGGACGGCGCCGAAGCCGTCCGCGAGCAGGCCGAGGTTCTCCATCAGAGCACCCCGTCCAGGATCCCGGCGGGCAGGATGACGCCCAGCCCCTCGTGGAAGAAGTACCAGCTGCTGACCGACAGCACGAGGCCGACGATCACGTCACGCACCAGCGTGCGGCTGCCGAGCGACCAGGCGGCACCGACGAAGAGCAGCGCTCCGCTCACGGCCCAGCCCAGGAACGAGATGGTCAGCACCGTGAAGAGCAGCACGCCGACGAGCTTGAGGACGGTGGTCCAGTCGGCCGGCTGGCGCAGGTCGACGTCCTCGCCGCCCTCGCCCTCCGGCACGTCGCCGCGGAAGGTGGCGAGGACCAGCAGCAGGCCGAGGACGACCGTGACCGCCCCGATGACGTAGGGGAACAGGCGCGGGCCGACGGGGTCGCCGAACCCGACCCGCAGCGTGGTGGCGTCGTAGAGCGTGTAGGCGCCGACGACGACGAGCAGTGCGGCGAGGCCGAGCTGGGCCATGTCACGGTCGGGACCGTCGGTGGTCCCCGGCGCGGCCGGGGAGGTGGGGGTGTCGAGTGGTGTGCTCACAGCAGGTCCAGCTCCTCAAGGGTGGTGGCGACGCGCTCGTCCTGCTCCTGGAGGAACGTGGTGAACTCGTCGCCGGTCTTGAACTCGTCGATCCAGCCGTTGTCCTCGAGGGCCTGCTGCCACTCGGGGGTGTCGTGCATCTCCTCGAGCATCGCGATCAGCTCGTCGCGGCGCTCGTCGCTGATGCCGGGGGGCGCGAAGACGCCGCGCCAGTTGGTGAAGACCAGGTCGATGTCGGACTCCTGGAGGGTGGGGGCGTCGCCGATGATCTCGCCCTCGAGCCGCTCCTCGCCGGAGACCGCCAGCAACCGCAGCTCGCCCTCGGACAGCGGCCCCTCGAACTCGCCGACGCCGGAGAAGCCGACGTCGATCTTGTTGCCGAGCAGGGCGCTGGTCAGCGGGCCACCACCGTCGTACGGCACGTAGCGCACGTCGCGGGCATCGATGTCGATCGCGGTCGCGAGCTGCATCGGGAAGAGGTGGTCGGGGCCGCCCGGGGAGGACCCGCCGCCGACGACGATCGATCCCGGGTCGTCCTGCCACGCCGCCACGAGGTCGTCGATGGTCTCGAACGGGGAGTCCGCGGGGACGAGCACGCCCTCCTGGTCCTCGATGACCTGGGCCAGCGGCGTCGCGTCCTGCAGCTTGTAGGGGGCGGCGAAGGAGTAGAGCGAGCCGACGACGCCGAGACCGGCCGTCATCATCGTGCGCTCGTCGCCCTCGGCGTTCATCAGCCGGGCCATCGCGACCGAGCCGCCGGCGCCGATCACGTTGGTGACCTCGAACGACCCGCCGGTGATGTCGGACTCCTCCATCACCGCGATCGCCGTGCGTCCGGTCTGGTCGTAGCCACCGCCGGGGCTGTTGGGGATCAGCATCGTCATGTCGCTGCTCGCCGCACCGCGGGTGACCCCGCACCCCGTCGCGAGGAGCAGCGTGCTCGCGAGGGCCACGACCGTGGCGGCTGTCCGCCTCGTCCTCTGGCGCAGCATGGGCACTCCGATCTCTGTCAGGGTTCGTCCGTCGGTCCCGGAGGGGCCGACCACACGATGGTGGAGACTGCGTGTGGCGTCCGTCACGCTTGGGTAAGCAATGGAGGTTGTGGAACTTGTGGTCACGCTCGCGCTGGTGGCCGGCGACGCTGGCCGGCCAGTTCCTGGTGCTCCAGCTGACCGTGCTGCTGGCCGTGGTCGCGGTCGCCAGCGTGGTGTCGGTGCAGCAGAGCGACGCGGACTTCCGTGACACCCGGGGCGCGCTCCTGCGCGACGCCGCCGAGTCGCTGGCCAACACCGCAGCGATCCGCGACGCGTTCGTCGAGGACCGGATCGAGAGCAACCGCGGGACGCTGACGTCCTACACCCAGCGGACCCGCGGCAACTACCAGGCCGGTGGCGTCTACCTCACGGACGCCGACGGCGTGGTCCTCGTCAGCAGCGACATCGCGGGGCGGGGCGAGAAGATCGACCTCGACGGGAGCACGGTCCAGCGGCTGCGGGCCTGGACCGGTGACGTCGACGACTTCGGCGACCGCGCGATCGCCGCGCAGGTGCCGATCATCGACGACGGGGGCGAGCTCGTCGGCATCTCGATGGTCGCCCAGACCTACCCGTCGTGGGCCGAGCGCGCCCGCGGCGTCCTGCCCGACCTCATCACCTTCGCCGGCCTCGGGCTCGGGCTCGGGGTGGCGGGCTCGCTGCTGCTCTCGCGGCTGATCCGGCGGCGTACGCGGGGTCTCGAGCCGGCCGCGATCGCCGCGCTGGCCGACCAGCGCGAGGCCCTGCTGCACTCGATCCGCGAGGGTGTCTTCGCCGTGGCGGACGACGGCACGGTCACGGTGATGAGCGACAGCGCCCGCGAGCTGATCGGTCTCGACGGCGACGTCGAGTCGCGCCGGGTCGACGACCTCGACCTCGACCCGGCCGTGCGCGACCTGCTCGCCGACGACACCGCGATCCGCGACCACGTCGTCGTGCTGGGGGAGCGGGTGCTGGTCGTCAACCGGAACCCCGTCGTCGAGCGCGGGCGGCGGGTCGCGTCGGTCACCACCCTGCGCGACCGCACCGAGCTCCTGGCGCTGCAGAGCGAGCTCAGCGCCCGCGAGTCGATCACCAACACGCTGCGCGCGCAGACCCACGAGTTCCACAACCAGCTGCACACGATCTCCGGCCTGGTGCAGCTCGGGGAGTACGACGAGGTGTCCCGGCTGGTCGGCACGCTGAGCCGCCGCCGCGCCGAGATCTCCGACGCCGTCACGTCCCGCGTCGAGGACCCGGCCGTGGCGGCGCTGCTCATCGCCAAGACCAGCCTGGCCGCCGAGCGCCGGGTCGACCTCGAGGTGACCAGCGGCAGCGAGCTGCCCCGCCTCGACCCCGAGACGTCGACCGACGTCGGCACGGTGCTGGGCAACCTGGTCGACAACGCGGTCGACGCGTCGGTCTCGGTCGGGGGCACGAGCGTCGAGGTCGAGCTGCACCTCGACGCCGGCACGGTGTGCCTGGCCGTCTCCGACACCGGGCCCGGGGTGCCGCCCGACCGGGTGGGCGAGATCTTCCGCCGCGGCTGGAGCACCAAGGCGGCCACCGACGAGGGACGGGGCGTCGGACTGGCGCTGGTCCAGGTCGTCTGCGAGCGTCGGGGTGGCGCGATCACCGTCCGTCCGCGCCCGGACGGCACGGGCGCCGTCTTCGAGGCGCGACTCCCGGGAGCGGAGGTCGGATGAGCGGCGAGCCGGGCGAGGTGACGGTCCTCGTGGTGGACGACGACTTCATGGTGGCCCGCATCCACACGCAGTTCGTCGAGCGCACCGACGGCTTCCGGGTCGTCGGCGTCGCCAGCAGCGGCCAGGCGGCCCTCGACGACGTCGCGCGGCTGCGCCCGGACCTCGTGCTGCTCGACGTGCACCTGCCGGACATGACCGGCATCGACGTGCTCCGCCGGCTGCGGGCCGGAGGCGACGACGTCGGCGTGCTGGTGGTCACCGCCGCCCGCGAGGCCGACACCGTGCGCGCCGCGGCGTCCGGGGGAGCGGTGCACTACCTCGTCAAGCCCTTCGACTACGAGGACCTGCGGGTCCGGCTCGAGTCCTTCAGGTCCGCGCACCTGGCGCTCTCGGGGTCGGGCGCACCGGGCCAGCAGGACATCGACGCCGTGTTCGGCGCCGCCACCGTCCCGCCCGCCGCCGTCAGCCTCCCCAAGGGCCTCAGTCCCGAGACCGCCGACGCCGTGCTCGCCGCGCTGCGCCAGGCCGGCGAGCTGTCCGCCGCCGAGTGCGCCGATGTCGTCGGGATCTCGCGGGTCTCCGCGCGGCGCTACCTCGAGCACTTCGTCGCGCGCGGCCAGGTGTCCGTGCGGCTGCAGTACGGCGGCGCCGGCCGGCCGGAGCGCCGCTACCGCAGCGGCGGCTGAGGCCCGTCGGTCCGGCGGACGGCCGTGTCCGATTTCCGCTGGTCCGGTCACCGGTCACGGTCCAGACTGGTGCCATGACGCCGACCGGACACCTCGACACGGAGGCCTGCTACCGCGCGGTGCAGAGCCGTGACCGTCGCTTCGACGGCGTCTTCTACACCGCCGTGCGCACCACCGGCATCTACTGCCGGCCCTCGTGCCCGGCACGGACCCCGGCCGCCGGCAACGTCACCTTCCACCCCACATCCGCCAGCGCCCACGCCGCGGGCTACCGCGCCTGCAAGCGCTGCCTGCCCGACGCGACGCCCGGCAGCCCCGAGTGGGACGTCGCGGCGGACGTCGCCGGCCGGGCGATGCGTCTGATCGCCGACGGGCTCGTGGACCGCGAGGGCGTGGACGGCCTGGCCCGCCGCGTCGGCTACACCCCGCGCCACCTCGGCCGCCTGCTCACCCAGCAGCTCGGCGCGTCGGCGCTGTCGCTCGCGCGGGCCCGCCGCGCGCAGAGCGCACGGGTGCTCATCGAGACGACCGACCTGCCGCTCACCGACGTGGCCTTCGCGGCTGGCTTCGCCAGCGTGCGCCAGTTCAACGAGACGCTCCGCGAGATCTACGCCGCGTCGCCGACCGAGCTGCGCGGCCGGCGCTGCGCGGCGGCCGGCCACGGCACCGTCACCATGCGCCTCGCGGTCCGTACGCCGTTCGCCGGTCGGCGGCTGCTCGACTTCCTCGCCTACCACCTGGTGCCGGGCGTCGAGACCGCCGGTCCCGGCTGGTACGCCCGCACGCTCGACCTGCCGCACGGTCCCGGGACGGTCCGCCTCGAGCTCGCCGACCTCCCCGCCGACGGTCGCACCGGGCACGTCGTCGCCGACTTCCGGCTGGAGGACCTGCGCGACACCGCCGCCGCCAGCGAGCGCGTACGCCGGCTCCTCGACGCCGACTGCGACCCGCGCGCGGTCGACGAGCACCTCGGCGCCGACCCTGCGCTGGGCGACCTCGTCCGGGCGACGCCCGGGCTGCGGGTGCCCGGCCAGGTCGACGGCGACGAGACCGCGGTGCGCACCGTCATCGGCCAGCAGGTCAGCGTCACCGGTGCCCGCACCGTCGCCGGCCGCCTGGTCGCCGCGCACGGCCGGCCGGTGGAGACGCACGTGCCCGGCCTCACCCACCTCTTCCCGGACGCCGCCACGCTGGCGGCGGTCGACCCCGAGACCCTGCCGATGCCGCGCGCGCGTGGTCGCGCCCTCGTCGGCCTGGCGACGGCGCTCGCCGACGGCACGGTCGCGCTCGACCGCAGCCCCGACCGCGACGACGTACGCCGGGCGCTGGTCGCCCTGCCCGGCATCGGACCCTGGACCGCCGACTACGTCGCCATGCGCGCGCTGGGGCACCCCGACGTCTTCCTGCCCACCGACCTCGCCGTGCGCAGGCTGCTCGCCGACCTGGGCGGCTCGGCCGACCCGGAGCGGTGGCGGCCGTGGCGCTCGTACGCCCTGATGCACCTCTGGAACACCCTGATGCCCGACACCCCCGCTCCGAAGGAGAACTGACATGTGGACCGTGATGCCCTCGCCCATCGGCGACCTGCGCATCGTGGAGCGGGACGGAGCGATCGTCGCGATCGAGTTCTCCCCGTTCCGGCGACCCGCCGACGGCCGCCCGCTCGGCCCGCGCGCCGACGACGAGCCGGTGCTCGTGGAGACGGTGCGCCAGCTGACGGCGTACTTCGACCGCACCCTCACCGACTTCGACCTGCCGCTCGCGCCGGTCGGCACCGAGTTCCAACGGCGGGTGTGGACCCAGCTGGAGAAGATCGGCTACGGCCGGACCGCGTCCTACGGCGAGGTCGCCGGCCTGCTCGGGATGACCAACGCCGCCTCCCGCGCGGTCGGCCTGGCCAACGGCCGCAACCCCATCCCGATCGTCGTGCCGTGCCACCGCGTCATCGGCGCCAACGGCACGCTCACCGGCTACGCCGGCGGACTGGAGCGCAAGCAGCAGCTGCTCGAGCTGGAGCAGGACGCGTTGTTCTGAGCCCGGGTCGCATCACGCGCGGCGCCCGGCCGTCCCGAGCGAGCGACCGATCACCGCGCCGATCACCGCCCCGATCACTGCGGGCACGGCGACGAGGCCGAACGAGAAGGTGACGATCCCGGCGTCCATGGCGAGCAGCTCGCCGTAGGACGCGTCGCCGCTCCGGTCCAGCAGCGGCGGCACCAGCCACCAGCCCAGGGCGAGGCCCGCCGCGACGGCGAGCCACCACGCGACGGCGACGAGCGCCCCGCGACGCCGGGCGTCGACCAGCCCGCCGGCGAACCCGACCAGCACGAGCGCCCCGAAGGCGATCAGGCCGGCGCCGATGTCGGCGTCACCGGACTCGGACATGGCCGGCACCACGAGGACGGTGTAGAGGGTCAGGCCGATCGCGAGGACGGCGAGGCGGACGAGGACGGCGACGACGTGGCTCATGCCGCCATGCTCCTGCGGCCGCTCGGCACCCACACCCGCCCGCGGGCTCAGGTCGCGGACCACTGGGGGTCGCGGCCGGAGCGGGCCAGGACCTGCTCGAAGGCGGACGCACCGGGCGCGGCGGGCACCGACGGACCGAACAGGCCGGGCGTCCCGCCCTCGGCGAACCCGCCGACGAAGGCCATGCACGCCTCTGCGGTGGCGTCGTCGCAGTCGTAGGTCTGTCCGGTGGCGCGGGCCAGGTCCCACCCGTGCAGCACCACCTCGTCGAGCGCCACCAGTCCGGCCACCTGGCCCGGCAGGTCGACGCCACCGGCTCGGGTCATCCCCTCCCAGGCCCGCGGGTCGCGCCAGGATGCGACGAGCGCCGGCACGTGCCGGCCCAGCGACTCGCGCCACCCCGGCTCCGGGTCGGGCCAGCCGGCATCGTCGGGGTCGGTGTCGGTCCAGGGGCCGAAGTCCTTGTCGGCAGCGGCGCGGAAGGCGCCGGTCAGCCCGACGAGGTGCTGCACGAGCTGGCCGACGCTCCGGCCCTCGCACGGCGTCGGTGCCCCGAGCTGGTCGTCGGTGACGTTGGCGGCGACGGCGAGCAGGCGCTCGCCGGCGGGCCCGAGGTCCACGAGGTCTGCCATGGCGCCCACCCTGCCACGGATGCACTACACGTGAGCGGGCACTTCGTGCCCGTCCGGCACGGCGAGCGGGCACTTCGTGCCGGTCAGCCGGCCGGGACGGGCACGAAGTGCCCGGTGGGGGGTCAGGACGGGCACGACGTGCCCGCTCGGCTACTCGGAGGCAGCGCGGCGCAGCGACTCCGAGAGCCGGTCGGCGGCGGCGAGGACCGCGGGCGCGTGCATCCGCCCGGGCTGGCGGGAGAGGCGCTCGAGGGGGCCGGAGACCGACACGGCGGCGATGACCTTGCCGCCGGGGGAGCGGACGGGGGCCGAGACCGAGGCCACGCCCTGCTCACGCTCGCCGACGGACTGCGACCAGCCGCGGCGGCGGATGCCGGACAGGGCGGTGGCGGAGAAGGCAGCGTTCTGCAGGCCGCGGTGCATCCGCTCCGGGTCCTCCCACGCGAGCAGGATCTGCGCGGCGGAGCCGGCGTTCATCGTCAGCTGCGAGCCGACGGGGATCGTGTCGCGCAGGCCGGAGGGGCGCTCGGCCGCCGCGACGCACACCCGGTGCTCGCCCTGTCGGCGCCACAGCTGGGCGGACTCGCCGGTGATGTCGCGGAGCCGGGCCAGGACGGGGCCCGCGGCCGCGAGGAGCCGGTCCTCGCCGGCGGCGGCGGACAGCTCGGCCAGGCGAGGTCCGAGCACGAAGCGGCCCTGCATGTCGCGGGCGACCAGGCGGTGGTGCTCGAGGGCGACGGCGAGGCGGTGGGCGGTGGGTCGAGCCAGTCCGGTGCCGGCCACGAGCCCGGCCAGGGTGGCCGGTCCGGCCTCGAGGGCGGCGAGCACGAGAGCGGCCTTGTCGAGCACTCCGACGCCAGATCCGTTGTCCATATTGCGATATTCTCATCTCAGCCAGTGGGATGCAAGCCGTATGGTCGGTGCATCGCCTGATCCGAAGGAGAACACGTCGTGGGCAAGACCCTGTCCGAGAAAGTGTGGGACGAGCACGTCGTCCGCAGTGCCCCCGGAGAGCCCGACCTGCTCTACATCGACCTCCACCTGCTGCACGAGGTCACCTCGCCGCAGGCCTTCGACGGCCTCCGGCTCGCCAACCGTACGGTCCGGCGGCCCGACCTGACGCTGGCGACCGAGGACCACAACGTCCCCACGCTCGACTGGGACAAGCCGATCGCCGACCCGGTGAGCCGCACCCAGGTCGAGACCCTGCGCAAGAACGCCGCCGACTTCGGCGTGCGCCTGCACCCCCTCGGCGACGTCGAGCAGGGGATCGTGCACGTGGTCGGCCCCCAGCTCGGCCTGACCCAGCCCGGCATGACCATCGTGTGCGGCGACTCGCACACCTCGACGCACGGCGCGTTCGGCGCGATCGCGTTCGGCATCGGCACCTCCGAGGTCGAGCACGTCCTCGCCACCCAGACACTCATGCAGGCCAAGCCGAGGACGATGGCCGTCACCGTCAACGGCAGCCTGCCCGAGGGTGTCACCGCCAAGGACCTCGTGCTCACCCTCATCACGCACACCGGCACCGGTGGTGGCCAGGGCTACATCGTGGAGTACCGCGGGCAGGCGATCGAGGAGCTCTCCATGGAGGGCCGGATGACCGTGTGCAACATGTCGATCGAGTGGGGCGCGAAGGCCGGGCTGATCGCCCCCGACCAGACGACGTTCGACTACATCGAGGGCAAGCCGGAGGCGCCGACGGGCGCCGACTGGGACGCCGCCGTCGCGCACTGGAGGACGCTGCGCACCGACGACGACGCCGTCTTCGACAAGGTGATCGAGCTCGACGCGTCGACCATGACGCCGTTCGTCACCTGGGGCACCAACCCCGGGCAGGGCGCGCCGCTCGGCGCGACCGTGCCCGGCCCGGACGACTTCGACGAGCCGAGCGACAAGGTCGCGACCGAGAAGGCCCTGCAGTACATGGGTCTCGAGGCCGGTACGCCGCTGCGCGAGGTCAAGGTCGACACCGTCTTCGTCGGCTCGTGCACCAACGGCCGGATCGAGGACCTGCGCCTCGCGGCGTCGATCCTCGAGGGCCGCACGGTCGCCGCCGACACCCGCCTGCTCGTCGTGCCCGGCTCCGTGCGCGTACGTCTCCAGGCCGAGGCCGAGGGCCTCGACAAGGTCTTCGTCGCCGCGGGTGCGGAGTGGCGCGGTGCCGGCTGCTCGATGTGCCTGGGCATGAACCCCGACCAGCTGGCCCCGGGCGAGCGCAGCGCGTCCACGTCCAACCGCAACTTCGAGGGCCGCCAGGGCAAGGGCGGGCGTACGCACCTGGTCTCGGTGCCCGTCGCCGCGGCCACGGCCGTGCGCGGCACGCTCTCCAGCCCCGCCGACCTGCAGGAGGTCTGACCCATGGACAGGTTCACCACCCACACCGGCGTCGGCGTTCCGCTCAAGCGCAGCAACGTCGACACCGACCAGATCATCCCGGCGGTCTACCTCAAGCGCGTGACGCGCACCGGCTTCGAGGACGGGCTCTTCGCGGCCTGGCGCAACGATCCTGACTTCGTGCTCAACGACCCGACGTACGCCGCCGGCTCGGTGCTCGTCGCGGGCCCGGACTTCGGCACCGGCAGCTCGCGCGAGCACGCGGTGTGGGCGTTGCAGAACTACGGTTTCCGGGTCGTCATCTCCTCACGGTTCGCCGACATCTTCCGCGGCAACTCCGGCAAGGCCGGGCTGCTCGCCGCGCAGGTGGACGAGAAGGTCGTGCAGCGCCTGTGGGACTGGCTCGAGGACAACCCGGGCGGCGAGATCACCGTCGACCTCGAGAGCCGCACGGTCCGCGCCGGCGTCGGCGAGGACGCCGTCGAGGACTCCTTCGACATCGACGACTACACCCGGTGGCGCCTCCTCGAGGGCCTCGACGACATCGGCATCACCCTGGGCCACGACGCCGTGATCGCCGCCTTTGAGGGTGAGCGTCCGAGCTGGAAGCCCGCCACCCTCTGAAAAACCCCTGCAAATAAGGGCTTCGGTGATTGTCCTCACCCTTCCATGTGCTTAGCGTGCCTCGCAGAGGGCCGGGCACGAGCTCGGCATCCCGTGGTTCATTGGAAGGGAAGCTAGTGAACAAGACAGAGCTCATCGACGCGCTCGCCGCGCGTTACGAGGGAAACCGCAAGCAGGCGGCACACGCCCTCGAGTCGGTCCTCGACACCATCACCCGTGAGGTCGCGAAGGGCGAGAAGGTCGCCATCACGGGCTTCGGCTCCTTCGAGAAGGCGGTGCGCAACGCGCGCTGGGTGCGCAACCCGCAGACCGGCGAGCGGATGAAGTCGAAGAAGAAGGCCGTGCCGAAGTTCTCCGCCGGCAAGGAGCTCAAGGACGTCATCTCGGGTGCGAAGAAGCTGCCCCGGCTGACCGCCGCCACCATGCCCAAGCCGCCGGGTGTGCGCTACGCGGCCGCCGCCGTGTCGTCCGTGACGGGCAAGAAGGCCGCGGCGACCAAGGCCCCGGCGAAGTCGACCGCGTCCACGAGCACGACGTCGACGACGGCCGCGAAGAAGTCGGCACCGGCCAAGAAGACCACCGCCAAGAAGGCCTCGACGACGTCGAAGACCGCCGCCAGCAAGGCGCCGGCCAAGAAGACCTCGACGACGTCGAAGACCGCCGCCAAGAAGGCGCCGGCCAAGACGTCGGCCGCCAAGACCTCGGCGAGCAAGACGTCCGCGAGCAAGACGTCCGCGAGCAAGTCGACGGCCAGCAAGACGACGGCGGCCAAGAAGGCGCCGGCCAAGAAGACCGCGAAGAAGTCCTGACGCCGCAGCACCGCTGCGCCGCCAGTGCAGGCGGGTCACCCCTCGTGGGTGGCCCGCCTTCCGCTTGCCCGGGACGTGTGCGGGCCCACGCCGGCGACGAGAGCGGCGCCCAGGTCGGCCACGTCGTCGACGTCCGCGCGGACGCTGGTCGCCGCGGACCCCACCTCGACCGCTCCGGACCCCGCGTGGCGCTCCGCCGAGCCGAGCCCGAAGCCGGGCTCGAAGCGGGCGGGGGGCGCGGCGTAGAGCGTCGTACCGACCCCGGCGCGGTCGCGCACGAACACCGCGCGGCCGGCGTCGACGTGCTCCACGACCTCGTCGAGGACGGCGGCGAGCTCCTCGGGGAGCAGGCCCGGCAGGTCGGCCACGAGGGCCACGGGCACGGCATGCGGCCACCGCCGCGCCACCTCGGCGGCTCCCTGGACGAGGGTGGCGTTGAGGTCCTCGCTGGCGCCGTCGGGCATCACCTCGGCGCCGAGGTCGCGCATCGCCGCGGCCAGGCGGAAGTCGTCGGTGACGACGAGCACGGCCTCGACGCCCGGCGTGGCGGCGGCCGCACGGACGGTGTCGAGCGCGAAGGCCTCGGCGAGCTCACGCCGCTGCGGGTCCGGCAGCCCGTGCTGGGCGTCGCCGCCGAGGCGGGACTTGCCGCACGCCGGCGGCTTGACGGGTACGACGACCACGCACCGCGCGGGCGTCGGAGGGGTCGGCGGGTGGTTGGACATCACCCGGATCCTGCCACCCGGGACAGCGCGGCGGTGGGGCGCCCGGGGCCTGGCGACCGAGTAGCCTGCTCGCGACGAGGGAGCGTCAGGGCGGGACCGAGCACGAGCGCCCCGGGACAGCGACGAGGAGGGGACGCGTGCGCGTCAGGAAGCTGGAGCAGGATCGCGGCTGGGCCATGACGGTGGCCGCGAGCATCCTCAAGCCGACGCTGCTCACCGCGACCTCGCGCACCTGGATCGACGGCGAGAAGATCCCCGCCACGGGCGGCTGCATCGTCGCGCTCAACCACATCTCCCACGTCGACCCCCTGCTGTCGGCGCACTTCGTCTACGACCACGGCCGGCTGCCGCGCTACCTCGCGAAGTCCGGGCTGTTCCGCAACAAGCACCTCGGCGGCTTCCTGACCGCGCTGGGCCAGATCCCCGTCGAGCGGCTGAGCCGCAACGCGGTCGGGGCGTACGACGCGGCGGTCGAGGCCATCGGCAACGGCGAGTGCATCATCATCTACCCGGAGGGGACGCTCACCCGCGACCCCGACCTGTGGCCGATGAAGGGCAAGACCGGCGCCGCGCGGATCGCGCTCGCCACGGGGTGCCCGGTGATCCCGGTGGGGCAGTGGGGTGCCCAGGAGGTGCTGCCGCCCTACACCAAGACGCCCCACCTGGTGCCGCGCAAGAACATCGTGATGAAGGCCGGTGACCCGGTGCCGCTGGACGACCTGGTCGCGGCGCGCACCACCCCGGAGACGACGGCGGAGGCCACCGACCGGATCATGTCCGCCATCACCGGGATCGTCGCCGACCTGCGCGGCGAGGTGGCGCCGAGCGAGCGCTTCGACCCGCGCCTCAGCGGCGTACGCGAGACCGGCAACCCCCACGACGACGCCCGCCGGGCCAGTCCCCGCACGAGGAGGAAGCACAGCCGATGACGAAGATCGCAGTGTTCAGCGCCGGATCGTGGGGCACGGCCTTCTCGCTGGTCCTGGCCGACGCCGGCAACGACGTGTCGCTGTGGGGCCGGCGCGAGGAGGTCGTCGAGGCGATCAACGACCGCCGCGAGAACACCGACTACCTCCCGGGGATCGAGCTGCCGCCGTCCATCAGCGCGTCGACCGACGCCGAGCAGGTCGCCGCCGACGCCGACCTCGTCGTGCTCACCGTCCCCTCGCAGACCCTGCGCGAGAACCTCACCGACTGGGCGCCGGTCCTGCCCGCGAAGGCGACCCTCGTGTCGTTGATGAAGGGCGTCGAGCTCGGCTCCCTCATGCGGATGAGCGAGGTGATCCAGGAGGTCACCGACGCACCCGCCGACCGGATCGCCGTCGTCAGCGGGCCCAACCTGGCCCGCGAGATCGCGCGCCGCGAGCCCGCCGCCTCCGTCGTGGCGTGCCTCGACGAGGAGCGCGCCAAGCAGATCCAGGCCATCACCCACGGCCCGTCGTGGCGGCCCTACACGTCCGTCGACGTGCTGGGCTGCGAGATCGGCGGCGCCTACAAGAACGTCGTCGGCCTCGCCGTCGGCATGGCCGTGGGCCTCGGCTTCGGCGACAACACCACCGCCTCGGTGATCACCCGCGGCCTCGCCGAGACCGCGCGGCTCGCCACCGCGCAGGGCGCCAACCCGCTGACCCTCATGGGCCTGGCCGGGTTGGGCGACCTGGTCGCCACCTGCTCCTCCCCGCTGTCGCGCAACCGCACCTTCGGCGAGCGCCTCGGCCAGGGGATGACGACCGAGGAGATCTACGCCTCCACCCGCCAGGTCGCCGAGGGCGCGAAGTCCTGCAAGTCGCTGCTCGCCCTGGCCCGCCAGACCGGCGTCGACGCGCCCATCGCCGAGGCCGTCGACGCGGTGGTCGACGGCAAGATGACGGCGCTCGACATGATGAACTCGTTCATCGCCCGGGACACCAAGGCGGAGATGGGCTGAGGGTTCAGCCCACGCACCCGTCCAGCGCGTCGCGCAGGTCCTCCCAGAGGTCCTCGACGTCCTCGACGCCGACGGAGAGCCGGACGAGCCCCTCGGGGATGGTCGCCGCCTCGGCCTTCCAACGCCGACGGCGCTCGAGGGTCGACTCGACGCCACCGAGCGAGGTGGCGTGGACCCACAGGCGCGTCTTGCGGCTGAGCAGGTCGGCCGCCATCTCACCCTGGGCGAGCACGATGCTCACGATGCCGCCGAACCCCGGGTAGCGGACCTCCGACAGCGCGGGGTGCTCGCCGAGGCGGCGTACGAGCTCCTGGGCGTTGGCCTGGGCCCGCTCGACGCGCAGGTGCAGCGTGCGCAGCCCGCGCAGCGTCAGCCACGCCTCGAACGGGCCCGGGATCGCGCCGACCAGGTCGCGGCGGCCCTTGATCACGCCGTGCAGCTCGTCGTCGCGGGTGACGATCGCGCCCATCTGCACGTCGGAGTGCCCGGCGAGGTACTTCGTGGCGGAGTGCACGACCAGGTCGACGCCGTCCTCCAGCGGACGCTGCAGCAGGGGAGTGGCGAAGGTGTTGTCGACGACGACGTACGCCCCCGCCTCGTGGGCGGCGGCCGTGATGGTCGCGATGTCCGCGACCTCCAGCGCGGGGTTGGTCGGCGACTCGAGCCACACGAGCGCGGCGTCGGCGCACGCCGCGACGACGGCCTCCGTGTCGGTGATGTCGACCAGCTCGGCCTTGAGCCGGCCGCGTGACTCGAGGTCGGCGAGCTGCATCATCGTGCCGGTGTAGGCGTGCCGGGGCACGACCACCGTGCCGTCGGCGCCGACCAGGTCGAGCACCGTCGCCACCGCCGCCAGCCCGGAGGCGAACGTCAGGCAGCGTCCACCCTCCAGCGCCCCCAGGGCGTCCTCGAGGGCGGTCCAGGTCGGGTTGCCGTAGCGGCCGTACTCCACCTCGCCGCCGGCGACGTACGTCGCCGCCATGGTGATCGGCGTGTTGAGCGGGGCGTCCGGCGTCCGCTCGGGACGTCCGGCGGTGACGGCGATCGTGCCGGGCCTGAGGGACGGGCCGGCCGGGTCGGGGGTCGTGTCTGCTGCCATGCGCGCCAGCGTAGGTGGATAGGGTCGAGCCGATGAACGACACCTCGCAGGACAAGACCGCACGCAAGCCGCGCGTCGCCGTCGTCTTCGGCGGGCGCTCCTCCGAGCACGGCATATCGTGCGTGACGGCGGGCAGCGTGCTGGCGGCGATCGACCGCGACGCGTACGACGTCGTGCCGGTCGGCATCGCCACCGACGGCCGGTGGGTCCTCGAGGCCGACGAGCCGTCCCGGCTCGCCATCCGCGGCAACGACCTGCCGTCCGTGGACGCCGACCGCTCGCCCGTCGCGCTGATGGGCGCGACGAGCGGCACCGACCTCGTGGTGACCGAGCCGTCGAGCGTGCCGTCGGTGATCGGCGAGGTCGACGTGGTCTTCCCGCTGCTCCACGGCCCGTGGGGCGAGGACGGCACCCTGCAAGGGATGCTCGAGATGGCGGGCGTGCGCTACGTCGGCTCGGGCGTGCTCGCCTCGGCGGTCGGGATGGACAAGGCCTACATGAAGGTCGTGCTGCAGGCGGCCGGCCTCCCGGTCACGCCGGGCATCGTCGTCACCCGCTCGGAATGGCAGCAGGACCCGCTCGGCTGCCGCGCGCGGGTCGAGGACCTCGGCTTCCCGTCCTTCGCCAAGCCGGCCCGGGCGGGGTCCAGCATGGGCATCAGCAAGGTGCACGACGCCGCGGAGGTCGAGGACGCGCTCGAGGAGGCGTTCCGCCACGACCCCAAGGTCCTCGTCGAGCAGTCGATGGAGGGCGCGCGCGAGGTCGAGTGCGGCGTGCTCGGCACCGTCGAGGGGCCGCCCGAGACGTCGCGTCCGGGCGAGGTGCGCACCGGTGGTGACCACGAGTTCTACGACTTCGAGGCCAAGTACCTCGCCGACCAGCACACCGAGATCGACATCCCCGCCGACCTGCCGGCCGAGACCGAGCAGGCGCTGCGCGCGATGGCGGTGCGTGCCTTCGAGTCGCTGTCGTGCGAGGGCCTGGCGCGGGTCGACTTCTTCGTCATGCCCGACGGCTCGCTCGTCATCAACGAGCTCAACACCATGCCGGGCTTCACGCCCACCTCGATGTACCCGCAGATGTGGGCCGCGTCCGGGCTCGGCTATCCCGAGCTGGTCGACCGGCTGCTCCAGCTCGCGCTGCGCCGCGACACCGGCCTGCGCTGAGCCTGCTCGAGTCCTCTGGGGCTACAGGCAGGGGAGGCCCTCGCGCAGGTGCTCCTCCAGCGCCGGGGCGAGGTCGGCGAGGGCGCGGTCGATGCCCTCGGTGCGGTAGTCGGTGGGCACCCGCAGCTCGACGTAGGGCGTGCGGGTCAGCGCGATCGGCGTCGCGTCCTCCTGCAGGTCGCTGAGCTGGTCGTCGGTGACGTACCAGCCGACGCCCTCGATGACGCTGCACGTCGCGGTGGGCTCGTAGTCCTCCGGCTCCGGGACGCCGCAGGAGAGGACGTACGCCGGGTCGCCCCAGGCGGCTCCGAGCGCGCCGTCCGGCTCGACGTCGCGGCGCTCCTGGCCCGCCAGGGTGTCGGGCAGGTCCGCCACGAGGGCCTCGCAGGCGGCGCGGTCGGCGTCGTCGAGGTCGCGCTCCTCGATCTCCGGCGTGCCCCCGCTGCAGGCGGCGAGGAGGACGCAGGCGGCCGCAGACACGGCGACGCCCCGGCCCGCGGGGCCGAGGCGTCGTCGTGGCTGCACGCGTCGTCGGGTGCTGGTCAGCGGATCAGATGTGGACGACCGGGCAGGTGAGCGTGCGGGTGATGCCGTCGAGGTTCTGCACCTTCGAGACGACGAGCTTGCCCAGCTCGTCGACGTTCTTGGCCTCGGCGCGGACGATCACGTCGTAGGGACCGGTGACGTCCTCCGCGAGGGTGACGCCGTTGATCTGGGCGATCTCGCGGGCAACCTCGGCTGCCTTGCCGACGTCGGTCTGGATCAGGATGTAGGCCTGGACGACCATCGTGGACTCCTCGGTCTCGTTCATCGGGTGTGACCGGCACAACCTACCGCGCGGCGCTGGCCACCCGACAGGGGATGGGTGACTGTGGTCACGGCTCCGGTCTGGTGGGATGAGGTCATGGCTCCCGCATCGGACGCAACCCTCGGCGAGACCGGCGAGTTCGGCCTCATCTCCCAGCTCGTGGACATCTTCGAGGGCGACGAGCACGTGCTCGTCGGACCGGGCGACGACGCCGCCGTCCTGCGCATCAAGCACGGCCACGTGGTCGTCTCCACCGACCTCATGGTCGAGGGGCGCCACTTCCGCCGCGACTGGGCGGACGCCGCCGACGTCGGCCACCGGGCCGCCGCCCAGAACCTGTCCGACATCAACGCGATGGGCGGCACCGGTCGCCACCTCACCATCGGCCTCGCCGCGCCGGCCGACCTCCCGGTGGCGTGGGCCCTCGACTTCGCACGTGGCCTCGCCGAGGAGTGCGCGATCGTCGGTGCCACGGTCGTCGGGGGCGACGTCACGCGCGCCGACGAGCTCGTCATCGCCGTGACGGTGATCGGTCAGTGCACGCAGGCGCCGGTGCTGCGCTCCGGCGCCCGGCCGGGCGACGTGCTCGCGCTGACCGGCCGGCAGGGCTGGGCGGCCGGGGGACTGGCCGTCCTGGGCCGGGGCTTCCGCTCGCCGCGGGTCCTCGTCGAGGCCTACCGCCGTCCGGAGCCGCCGTACGCCGCCGGCCGCGAGGCCGCCGAGGCCGGCGCCACCTCCCTCATCGACGTCTCCGACGGTCTGCTGTCCGAGGCCGGCCACATCGCCGAGGCGAGCGGGGTCGCCGTCGACGTGCGCCGCGGCTCCTTCGACATCCCCGAGCCGCTCCAGGCGGTCGGCGCCGCCCTCGGCGCGGACCCGATGCAGTTCATCCTGACCGGGGGCGACGACCACTCCCTGCTCGCGACCTTCCCCGACACCGCCTCCGTTCCCGCCGGCTGGCAGGTGGTCGGCGAGGTGCTCGAGGGGGAGGGCGTGACGGTCGACGGCGCGGCGTACGACGGGCTAACCGGCTGGACGCACTTCTGAGCCGCCCTCGCACGTGAGTCGCCCAGAGACTCACGACCGACTTCTTGGGCGAGTCTCCAACTTCTCGAGGTGTGTACGCCCCCGGAAGTTCGGGTTTCCCCGCATATGCGGGGAAACCGCAAGCAACCCGCCCCCACCACGACGAAGCCCCCGCCGCAGTGCGACGGGGGCTCGTACGAGGTCTGGGATCAGGTCAGCGGGTGACCTTGCCGGCCTTGAGGCAGCCGGTGCAGACGTTCAGGCGCTTGGGCGTGCCGTTGACGGTCGCCCGGACGCGCTGGATGTTGGGGTTGAAGCGACGCTTCGTGATCTTGCGCGACCAGGGACGGTTGTTTCCGAAGCCCGGCTTCTTGGCGCAGATGTCGCAGACGGCAGCCACCGTGCACTCCGATCCGTTCGAGGGTGATGTTCTGAAGGGCCCGAGCCACCGAGGGCGGCAGCGGGCAACCGGGAAAGAGTAGCCGAGGACCGGCGACGAGATGAAATCGCAGCACGGTCGGAGGCGGGCACTACCCTGTGGCGCGCACCACAACCCGCTGATCATCCCACCAGACCGACCGCCCGTTCGACCCGTCCACGCACACCCGGGAGCACACCGACTCGATGGAGCCAGTCACCCACGGCATCGACCTCGACGCGGTTGCCCGGTTCGTCGACATCGCCACCGATGCGCTCTCCGCGGCCCGCGAGGAGATCGACGCGCTCAACGTCTACCCCGTCCCCGACGGCGACACCGGCACCAACATGTTCCTCACCGTCTCGGCCGCCCGTGACGAGCTGCGCGCCGCCCGCGCCGCCGACCCCGGCCTCGGCATCGAGGAGGGGCTGGCGCTGCTGGCGCGTGCCGCGCTGATGGGTGCCCGCGGCAACTCCGGGGTGATCCTGAGCCAGATGCTGCGCGCCTACGTCACCCACCTGGCCGGCGCGGGCCTCGAGGACCGGCGCGCGCACACGATCGCGGCTGCGATGCAGGCGGCGACCGACGCCAGCTACGCCGCGGTCGGCACCCCCGTCGAGGGCACCATCCTCACGGTGGCGCGCGCCGCCTCCGACGCCGCCCGCGTGGCCGCGCAGCGGCCGGGCGCCCGCGCCCGCGACGTCTTCACCGCCGCGGCCGCCGCGGCGCGCACCGCCCTCGCCCGTACGCCGGAGCAGCTCCCCGTGCTGGCCCGTGCCGGTGTCGTCGACGCGGGCGGTCGCGGCCTCACCGTGGTGCTCGACGCCGTCGAGACCACCGCGACCGGCCGGCGCCCGATGCAGCTCGCCGCGCCCATCGGGACGCACCACATCCCGGTCACCCTCCCCGACGGCTCGTCGGGCGGTGACCCAGCGGAGGACGGCCCGGGCTACGAGGTGATCTACCTCCTCGAGACCGCGCGCGACGCCGAGGAGGAGGCGATCCCCGTGCTCCGCGAGGCGCTGGGGGCGCTGGGGGACAGCCTCGTGGTCGTCGGCGGCGACGGCCTGTGGAACGTCCACGTCCACGTCGACGACGTCGGTGCGGCGATCGAGGCGGGCGTGGTCGCCGGCCGGCCGCACCGGATCCGGGTCACCCACTTCGCGGACCAGGCGGCCGAGGCCCGGCACCGGGCCTCGGGCCGCACCGCCCGCACCGGCCGCAGGGTCGTCGCGGTGGCGGCCGGACCCGGGCTGGCGGAGCTCTTCGAGTCCGCCGGTGCCCTCGTCGTCCCCGGCGGTCCCGGCCGTCGTCCCTCGACCGGCCAGCTGCTCGAGGCCATCACCGGCTGCGGCGCCTCCGAGGTGGTCGTGCTGCCCAATGACGGCGACACCGTCCGCGCCGCCGAGATCGCGGCTCGCACCGCCGAGGCGGAGCACGACGTGTCGGTCGAGGTGATCCCCACCCAGGCCCAGGTGCAGGGCCTCGCGGCGATCTCGGTCCACGAGCCGGGCCGCACGTTCGACGCCGACGTCCGGGAGATGACCGCGACCGCCCGCCACGCCCGCCACGGCGCCGTCACGGTCGCCGCCCGGCAGGCGATCACCATGGCCGGGCCGTGCGAGCCGGGTGACGCCCTCGGTGTCATCGCAGGCGACTTCGCGGTCGTCGGCGCCGACCTCGAGGCCGTCGCCCACGAGGTCCTCGAGCGCCTGCTCGCCGGCGGTGGCGAGCTCGTCACCATCGTCGCGGGGCAGGACGGCAACGACCTCGCCGCACGGGTCTGCGCGCGCGTCGAGGAGCGCCACCCGCACGTCGACGTCGCGGTCCACGAGGGCGGCCAGCCGCGCTACCCGCTGCTCGTCAGCGTCGAGTGACCGGCACCCCTCCGGCAGGATTCCTCCATGGTCGCGATCACGCCTGACAGCCCGATCCAAGCGGTGTTCGGCTCCCACCACAAGAAGCGCAAGCTCGCCGAGGAGGGCCTCGGCCTGGCCACGGTGGGCGACCTGCTGCGCCACTTCCCGCGCCGCTACGTCGCCGCCACCGAGCTCTCCGAGGTCGCCACGCCGGTCGTGGGGGAGCAGCTGACGATCGTCGGCGAGGTGCGGTCCTGCGAGAGCGCCTCGTTCTTCGGCGGCAACCGGCGCCAGTTCCGTACGACGGTGCGGCTGCGCACCGACGGTCCCGACTTCTCCGTCACCCTGTTCAGCCCCTACCAGGGCCTGGCGGACCGCCACGAGGCCGAGTTCCGCCCCGGCAGCAGGGCGGTCTTCACCGGCAAGGCCAAGCAGTTCCGCGGCAGCTGGCAGCTCGACCAGCCCCACGGCTTCGCGCTCGACGGCGCCGAGGCCGCCTCGATGAGCAAGCTGATGCCGGTCTACCCGCTCACCGCCAAGCTCTACTCCTGGGACCTGCAGAAGGTCGTGGCGGCCGCCCTCGACCTCGTCACCGGGGTCCCCGACGTCTTCACCCCCGAGCTCCGCGAGCGCTACGAGCTCCTCGGGGTGATGCAGGCGCTGCGGTGGATCCACGCCCCCGACGAGTGGAGCCAGCTCGGCGCGGCCCAGAAGCGGTTCCGGTTCGAGGAGGCGCTGGTCCTCCAGCTCACCCTCGCCCGGCGGCGCGCCACCCACCGGGCGCAGGGCGCCCGGTCCCGCGCCGGTCGCCCCGACGGGCTCCTGGCGGCGTTCGACGAGCGGCTGCCGTTCGAGCTCACCGGCGGCCAGCGCGAGATCGGTGAGCTGGTCGCCGAGGAGCTCGCCCGTGACCACCCGATGAACCGCCTGCTGCAGGGTGAGGTCGGCTCCGGCAAGACGCTCGTCGCGCTGCGCGCGATGCTGCAGGTCGTGGACTCGGGCGGGCAGGCGGCGCTCCTCGCGCCCACGGAGGTCCTCGCGCAGCAGCACCACCGCTCGATCTCGGCCATGCTCGGCGACCTCGCCCAGGGTGGCATGCTCGGCGGGGCGGCCGAGGCCACCTCGGTCGTCCTTCTCACCGGCTCGATGGGCCGGGCGGCCCGCCAGGAGGCGATGCTGCGGATCGTCACCGGCGAGGCCGGGATCGTGATCGGCACCCACGCGCTGCTCGAGGACCGCGTCGAGTTCGCCGACCTCGGGCTCGTGGTCGTCGACGAGCAGCACCGCTTCGGCGTGGAGCAGCGGGCCGCGCTCACCGACAAGGCCGGCACGCCGCCCCACGTGCTGGTGATGACCGCGACCCCGATCCCGCGCACGGTCGCGATGACGGTCTTCGGCGACCTCGAGACGTCCGTCCTCGCCGAGCTCCCCGCCGGCCGCGCGCCGATCCAGACCAACGTCGTGCCCCTCGCGGACCAGCCGAGCTGGATCGAGCGGGTGTGGCAGCGCGTCCGCGAGGAGGTCGAGAAGGGCCACCAGGTCTACGTCGTGTGCCCGCGGATCTCCGGCGACTCCGGGGAGGAGGGGGAGACCGACCAGGTCGACCTCGACGAGGAGGGCGCCGAGATCGCGCCGCCCAAGCGGTCGCTGGCCGCGGTGGAGGACGTCCACGAGGAGCTGGCGGCCGGACCGCTCCGCGGACTGCGCACCGCCGTCCTGCACGGCCGGCTCGCGCCCGACGACAAGGACCGCACCATGCGCGCCTTCGCGGCCGGCGACGTCGACGTGCTGGTCTCCACGACCGTCATCGAGGTCGGCGTCGACGTGCACAACGCCACCATGATGGTGCTCCTCGACGCCGACCGGTTCGGTGTCTCCCAGCTGCACCAGCTCCGCGGCCGCGTCGGCCGGGGCGGGCTCCCGGGCCTGTGCCTGCTCGTCTCCCACGCCGAGCTGGGGTCGCCGGCGCGCGACCGGCTCGACGCCGTCGCGTCGACCACCGACGGCTTCGAGCTGAGCCGCGTCGACCTCGAGCAGCGCCGCGAGGGCGACGTGCTCGGGGCGAGCCAGTCCGGCTTCCGGTCCGGGCTGGTGACGCTGCGGGTGCTGCGCGACGAGAAGACCATCGTGCGTGCCCGGGAGGCAGCGGAGGCGCTACTCTCCGAAGACCCTGCGCTGGCGCAGGCGCCCGAGCTCGCCGACGCCGTCGCCGAGGTCGAGCGCTCGGCGGCGTCGGGATTCATGGAGAAGGGCTGATCGCGACGACATGACTCGGATCATCGGGGGAACGGCGGGCGGCCGCCGGCTGGAGACGCCGCGCGGCCAGACGACCCGCCCGACGAGCGACCGGGTGCGCGAGGCCCTGTTCTCGGCCGTCGAGTCGCGCACCGGGTCCCTCGACGGGCTGCGCTTCCTCGACCTCTACGCCGGCTCCGGCGCGGTCGGCCTCGAGGCGTGGTCGCGCGGGGCCGGCGTGGTCACCATGGTCGAGCAGGACCGGCGCACGGCAGCGCTGATCAGTCGCAACGCCACGACCCTCGGCTTCGGCCGGGCCCGCGTGGTGGCCGCAGGCGTGTCGACCTTCCTCGCCAGCTCGCCCGCCGCTCCCTACGACGTGGTGTTCTCCGACCCGCCCTACCCGATGCCCGACGGCGACGTCCGCGCCGACCTGGTCGCGCTCGTTGCCCACGGCTGGCTCGTGCCCGGTGCGCTCGTGGTCGTCGAGCGCGCCGCCAAGCGCAGCGCGGTGACCTGGCCGGACGGCATCGAGGGCGACCGTACGAAGCGCTACGGCGAGACCGCGCTTTGGTACGGTCACGCCACCCCGGCACCCTGACGGCCAGCCTCCACCGCACCCGTCCTGGAGCCTCCGCTCGAAGGGAGTCCGCGTGCGTCGCGCCGTCTGCCCCGGGTCCTTCGACCCGGTGACCCACGGCCACCTCGACATCGTCGCCCGGGCCGCCGGGCTGTTCGACGAGGTGGTCGTCGCCATCGGCACCAACATGTCCAAGAACCGGCTCTTCACCCCCGACGAGCGCATCGCCATGCTCGAGGAGGCCACGGCCGGGATGGCCAACGTCCGGGTGGCCGGCTTCGAGGGCCTGATCGTCGACTTCTGCCGCGAGCTCGACGCCGTCGCGATCGTCAAGGGCCTGCGCGGCCCCGGCGACTACGAGTACGAGCTCCCGATGGCCCAGATGAACTCGCACCTGACCGGGGTGGAGACGGTGTTCCTGCCCACCGCCGTGGGCAACGCGTTCGTCTCCTCGAGCCTCGTCAAGGAGGTCGCCGGCCTCGGTGGAGACGTACGCGGGCTGCTGCCCGAGCCGGTCCGCGAGCAGCTCGTACGCCGTCTCGCCGACCGCCGCGGCTGAGGTCCGAGCGGCCCCACCCGCCACTCGTTTTGCCCCGCCGGTGGGGCGACCGATACGATTCCGAGGTTGTGTTGGTGTCCAGATGTGGGAGTTCGTCGTGACCAGCCTGGACCCGAGGGCGCCGCTCGTGCTCGATACTCGCGAGCTCGGCCGCCGCCCGGGGTCCCAGCGGGAGCTCGAGCTGACCGTTCCGGCACCAGCAGAACTTGGCATCGAAGTCCTCGGTGTCCCCGAAGGATCGCCGGTCGAGCTCGACCTGCGGCTGGAGGCGGTCATGGAGGGCGTGCTGCTCACGGGCACGGCCACGGCCACGCTCGAGGGGGAGTGCGTGCGGTGCCTGGAGCCGATCAAGGACGAGATCCACGCTCGGCTGCAGGAGCTGTACGTCTACCCCGACCAGCACGTCAAGGCCACGGAGCACGACGACCGTGACCTCGACGACGAGACCAGCCTGCTCGAGGACGACCTGCTCGACCTCGAGCCCCTGCTGCGGGACGCGGTGGTGCTCGCACTACCGTTCCAGCCGCTGTGCATGGACGATTGCCCCGGGTTGTGCACCGAGTGCGGTGCGCGGCTCGCGGACGACCCCGACCACGCGCACGACGCGCCGATCGACCCGCGATGGGCAGGGCTGCAGGGGCTGCAGCAGGACTCGCACGACCAGGACTGACCACTCACCGGGAATCCCCGGCTGACCAGCAAGCCGAAGCAACAGGAGACACACCATGGCTGTTCCGAAGCGGAAGATGTCGCGCAGCAACACGCGTCACCGCCGTTCGCAGTGGAAGGCCGTCGCGCCGACCCTCGTGACCTGCGCCAACCCCGCCTGCGGCGCCAAGCACCTCCCGCACCGCGCGTGCGGCCAGTGCGGCCAGTACGGCGCCCGGGCCGACCGTCGCCAGGTCCTCTGACCACCGACGAGCTCCGCGCAGCGCTCGGTGATCCGGTCCTGGATCCCGAGCTGCTGCAGCGTGCCCTGACGCACCGCTCGTACGCCTACGAGAACGGGCAGATCCCCACCAACGAGCGCCTGGAGTTCCTCGGCGACTCGGTGCTCGGGGTGGTGGTCACCGAGACGCTCTACACCACCCACCCGGACTTCTCCGAGGGCCGGCTGGCCAAGCTGCGCGCGGCGGTCGTCAACGCGCGCGCCCTGGCCGACGTGGCGCGCGAGATCGACCTCGGCCGGCACATCAAGCTCGGCCGGGGCGAGGAGACGACCGGCGGTCGCGACAAGGCCTCGATCCTGTCCGACACCGTCGAGGCGGTCATCGGCGCGATCCACCTCAGCGGCGGCATGGACGAGGCCGCCAAGGTGGTCCACCGGCTGTTCGACCCGGTGATGGAGGCGGCCGCCTCGATGGGCGCCGGCCTCGACTGGAAGACCTCCCTGCAGGAGCTGTCGGCCGACCTCGGCCTCGGCGTGCCGGAGTACCTCATCGAGGACGACGGCCCCGACCACATGAAGACCTTCGTCGCGCGGGTCCGCGTCGGCGACCTCGTCCTCGGCAACGGCAAGGGCCGCTCCAAGAAGGAGGCCGAGCAGGGCGCCGCCGAGACGGCCTACCGGGAGATCCGGACCGCCCACGCCGCCCACGCCGACGGCACCGCGGTCGAGCCCGAGGCGGCTCCCGTGGGCACCGACGCCTGAGCCGTGCCCGAGCTCCCCGAGGTCGAGGTCGTCCGCGCCGGCCTCGAGCGCCACGTCGTCGGCAGCACCATCGCGGCCGTCGAGGTGCTGCACCCGCGGCCCGTGCGCCGCGACCACCGCGGCTCGACCGGCTTCGTCGCCGCGCTGGTCGGCCAGCGGATCACGGCCGTTCGCCGTCGCGGCAAGTACTTCTGGCTCGCCCTCGCGCCGCAGTCGGGGCAGGAGAGCGGTGACGCCCTGCTCGGTCACCTCGGCATGAGCGGGCAGATGCTGCTGCACGAGCCCGGCGCACCCGACGAGCGGCACCTGCGGGTGCGGTTCCTCCTCACCCCGGCCGAGGGCGCCCCCGAGGCACGGCCCCTCGAGATGCGCTTCGTCGACCAGCGCATGTTCGGCGGCCTCGTCGTCTCCGAGGGCGGCGCGGGGCTGCCGACCGAGATCGTGCACATCGCCCGCGACCCGATCGACCCCGACTTCGACGACGAGGAGTTCGTGCGCCGCGCCCGCCGGCGTACGTCCGCGGTCAAGCGGCTGCTCCTCGACCAGGGCCTCATCTCCGGGGTGGGCAACATCTACGCCGACGAGGCGCTGTGGCGCGCCCGGCTGCACGGCGAGCGCCCCGGCGACCGGCTCACCGGGCCGGTGCTGCGTGAGCTGCTCGGCCACGTCCGCGCCGTCATGGGCGAGGCGCTCGCCCAGGGCGGCACGTCGTTCGACGCGCTCTACGTCAACGTCAACGGCGAGTCGGGCTACTTCGACCGGTCCCTCGACGCCTACGGCCAGGAGGGCCAGCCGTGCCGCAGGTGCGGCACGCCCATCCGCCGCGTCGCCTTCATGAACCGGTCGTCGTTCTTCTGCCCCACCTGCCAGCGCCCGCCGCGGGCCCGTCCCCGCCGCTGAGGCGTTGACCCGCCCGTCGCGCGGTGGGACTCTTGGAGACGGCCGGTCCCCGTGGCCGGCCGCTCGTGTCCGGACCTTGTCCCGAAAGGCTCCCCATGGCCAAGGCGCTGATGGGTCACATCGACAACGACGTGCGGAGCACCGCCGTCCTCGCCGTGCAGAACCGCCGTCTGCGGCGCCGCGTCGCCGACCTCGAGGCCCTCGTCCTGAGGCTCCAGGCCGACAACGACCGGCTCGCGGCGGCCGCGCGCGAGCAGGAGCTCACCGTGGAGGACCTGCAGCCCGCCTGATATCCCGGTGCGTCGGCGCCGGCGCGCCACGTAGGGTCCGGTGCTTGTGAGCGCCCTCGTCGAGACGATCTTCCCGACGCGTCTCGGCAGCGGGTTCCGCTGGCTCGTCGGGTCGTCGTGGGTGACCAACCTGGGCGACGGGATCCTCATCGCGGCGGGCCCGCTGCTCGTGGCCTCCCAGACCCGCAGCCCGGTCCTCGTCTCCGCGGCGATGATCGCGCTGCAGGCCCCGTGGCTGTTCTTCGGCCTCTTCGCCGGCGCGATGGCCGACCGCCTCGACCGGCGCCGCGTCATCATGGCCGCCAACGCCGCGCGGGCGGTGGTCCTCGCCGGGCTGTGCGTCGTCGTGGCGACCGGGCACGTCAACATCGCGATCGTCCTCGGCGCCATGCTGGCGCTCGGAACGGCCGAGGTGTTCGTCGACGCCACCGCCGGCACGCTCACACCGATGCTCGTCGAGAAGCGGGACCTCGGCATCGCGAACTCCCGGCTCATGGCCGGGATGATCACCGGCAACCAGCTCGTCGGCCCCGCCGTCGGCGCCGTGCTCTTCACGGTCGGGATGGTGTGGCCGTTCGCCGTGACGGTGGTGTGCATCGCGGTCGGCGTCGTTCTCGTGTCCCGGATCGGCACGCCACCCGGCCCCGTTCGCGCCGACGTCGACACCCACGTCCGCCAGGACATCGCCGACGGGGTGCGGTGGCTGATGGGCAACCCGCCGGTCCGCACGCTCGCCGTCATCATCGTCGTCTTCAACGTCACCTGGGCGGCGCCGTGGTCGGTGCTCGTGCTCTGGGCGCTGGAGCGCGTGGGCATCGACGAGGCCGGGTTCGGGCTGCTCATCACCGCCTCCGCCCTCGGCGGGCTCCTCGCGACGTTCGCCTACGGGCGCCTCGAGAAGCGCGTGCCGCTCGCCACGCTCATGCGGGCGGTGCTGCTCGCCGAGGTGCTCTTCCACCTGGCGATGGCCCTCACGACCTCGCCGTGGGCGGCGTACCCGCTCCTGTTCTTCTTCGGGGCGTACGCGTTCGTGTGGGGCACGCTCTCGCAGTCCGTGCGCCAGCGCGCGGTCCCCAGCGAGCTGCAGGGCCGGGTTGGCTCGGTCTACATGATCTGCGTGATGGGCGGGATGCTCGTCGGCTCGCTCCTCGGCGGGCTCATCGCCGACGTCTGGGGGCTGACCGCGCCGTGGTGGTTCGCCTTCGTCGGCTCGGGGGTCACCCTGGCGCTGGTGTGGCGCTCGCTCGCCCAGATCGCGCACAACGACGAGGTCGTGGCAGCGCGGGCGGCCGAGCCTGCAACCGAGTCGGGACCCGAGTCGGCACCCGAGTCAGCGGCGCCCGGGTCAGCCGCGCCCGGGGCGTAGCCGGCCCAGCCGGCGGCGCACGCCGCCGACGAGGCGTACGGCGGGCCGGGTCCGCTGCGGCTCCACGAGCGCGGCGAGCTCACGGGCACTCGCCCGCGCTCGCCGGCGGTCCCTGCGGGCGCGGTCGCGCTGCTCGCGGGCCCGGTCGCGGGCCGCCGTGGCCGTGGCGAGCCGTGCCTCCGCCCGCGCCAGCCGGCGCTCGAGCACCTGCTGCTGCTCGAGCAGCTCCGCCTCGCGGACCTGGTGCGGCCACGTGCGGTCCTCGTCGGGGAGGTCGGCGCGCAGGCCGCCCAGCGCGGCGACCGCCTCGGCGGCCTGGACGTCCCGGTCGCGGGCGCGGTGGAAGCGGCGCAGGGTCACGTAGAACTCGTGGTGCCCGCGCTGCGTCGCGGTGACGCGCTCCACTCCGAAGTCGACGAGGCCGAGCTCGACGAGGTCGGCGAGGAGGTCGGCGAGCCCGACGGGGCTGGTCGGCCAGACGTGGCAGTCGACATAGAGCCCCTGCTGCTGCTGGGCCACCATCGTCCGGGCGCGATCGAGCGGCGCGGTGCGCTGCTCGGGCGGCCATGCGCCGGCCCAGGCGGCCGCGGTGGGGAACTCGACCGAGGTGCGGGCGTAGTCGTAGACGGCGCGCACCGAGGGGATCCGGTCGCCGTCGTGGTGTGCCTGCAGCACCTGCCCGACCGTCGCCGGCGAGCGCAACGCGTCGAAGCAGAAGCGCCGGTCGGGCACGGCGAGCAGCAGCGACCCGCCGTCGACGAGCACGTCGGCGACGTCCTGGAGCCACCGCACCATGTCGGGGACGTGCTCGATCACGTGGCTGGCCACCACGTGGTGGTAGGGACCGTCTGGCGCGACCGCCTCGGCGAGGGTGCTGACGCTGCCGTCCTCGCGGGTCAGCCAGAAGTCGACCTCCACGATGTCCTCGGTCACCACGGTGGCGTCGGTGCCGTAGTGCTCACGCAGCCCCGCCAGGTCGACCACGTCGACGTAGCGGACGTCGCCCATGTCGCGGGTGAGGATCGGGGTGGCCAAGGGGCCGATCTCGAGGCTGCGGCCCTGCGTGACGTCCGTGCCGTCGAGGATGTGCTGGCGCCGGGTGGCGACGATGGCGGCGGCGGTGTCGTCCATGCCCGGGAGCATAGGGCCCCGTCCGTGCCACGATGGCCGGGTGGAAGCCCTCGCCGACCTCGTGGCCTCGCTGCCGGCCGGCGTGGTCGTCACGGACCCCGCCACCGTCGCCGGATACCGCTTCGACTGGGCGCGGGACACCGCCGCGGGCACGCCCGTGGCGGTGGTGCGCGCCGAGGACGCCGCGCAGGTGCAGACCGCCGTGCGGTGGGCCGCGACGCACGGCGTCCCGGTGGTCCCGCGCGGCGCCGGGTCCGGGCTGTCCGGTGGCGCGAGCGCCGTCGACGGCGGCATCGTGCTGAGCCTGGAGCGGATGCGCGCGATCGAGGTCGACGCCGACTGCCAGGTGGCGGTGGTGGAGCCGGGTGCCCTCAACGCCGAGGTCAAGGCGGCGGTCCGCGAGCACGGCCTGTGGTACCCGCCCGACCCGTCGTCCTTCGAGATCTGCTCCATCGGCGGCAACGTCGCCACCAACGCCGGCGGGCTGTGCTGCGTCAAGTACGGCGTGACGACCGACTACGTCCTCGGCCTCGACGTCGTGCTCGCCGACGGCACGCTGGTGACCCTGGGCGGCAAGCGGATCAAGGACGTGGCCGGCCTGTCCCTCGTCAAGCTCTTCGTCGGCTCCGAGGGGACGCTCGGGATCGTCACCCGGGCGATCCTGCGACTGGTCCCGCTGCCGCTGCCCCCGGCGACGCTCGTGGCGTCCTTCCCCTCGGTCGTGGCCGCGGCCGCGGCCGTCGTCGCCGTACGCCGGACACTGCGCCCGTCGATGATGGAGCTGATGGACCGGGCCTCCATCAACGCCGTCGAGGACTTCTCGCCACGCGGGCTCGACCGGCGGGCCGGCGCCCTCCTCGTCGTGCAGTCCGACGCCCCCGGCGACGCCCGTACGGCGGAGGTCGTGGCCGTCGAGGCGGCGTGCACGGCCGCCGGCGCCACCGAGGTCGTCGTCACCGACGACCCGGCGGAGGGCGAGATGTTCGTCGCGGCGCGGCGTGCGGCGTTCCCGGCGGTCGAGGCCCGCGGCGCGCTGCTGCTGGAGGACGTCGGGGTGCCCGTGCCGCTGCTGCCGGACCTGCTCGCGGCCGTGACGGAGATCGGCGTGCGCCACGGCGTGGAGATCCCGACGGTCGCCCACGCGGGCGACGGCAACACCCATCCGATCATCGTCTACACCGCCGGTGACGCCGACTCCGAGCGTCGCGCCCGCGCCGCCTTCGACGACGTGCTGCGCGCGGCGATCCGGCTCGGCGGCACGATCACCGGCGAGCACGGCGTGGGCCGGACCAAGAAGGTCGCGCTGCCGGAGATGCTCGGCGACGACGTGATGGCGCTGACGCGGCGCATCAAGGACGCCCTCGACCCCGACGGCATCCTCAACCCCGGTGCGGTGCTCTGAGCGCGACCGGTTGGCTAGGTTCGGTCCCATGATCCGCGAGCGCCACCTCCTCGGTCCCGGTCCCTCGAACCCCTATCCCGAGGCGACCAGCGCCCTCGCCCAGCCGTTGCTCGGCCACCTCGACCCGGAGTTCCTCCGGATCATGGACGACACCTGCGAGATGCTGCGCACGGTGTGGGGCACGACCAACACGCGCACGCTCCCGCTCAGCGCCACCGGCTCGGCCGGCATGGAGGCGGCCTTCGTCAACACCGTCCATCCCGGTGACGTGGTGGTGGTGGCGGTCAACGGCCTGTTCGGGCAGCGGATGACCGACGTGGCCGCCCGCTGCGGCGCGGAGGTCGTCGCGGTGGAGCACGAGTGGGGTCACCCGGTCGACGTCGACCGGGTGCTGGCCGCGCATCCCGCGCCGGCCATCGTGGCCGCGGTGCACGCGGAGACCTCGACCGGTGTCCGCTCCGACATCGCCGCGCTCGGAGCGGCGCTCCGGGCGCAGGGCAGCGAGGCCCTGCTGCTGGTGGACGCCGTGACGTCGATCGGCGGCATCGAGGTGCGTGCCGACGACTGGGGCGTCGACGTCGCCTACGCCGGCACCCAGAAGTGCCTCGGCGTCGCGCCCGGGCTCGCGCCGTTCACCATCGGCGAGCGGGCCTTCGAGCGCCGGGTCGAGAAGCCGAGGTCGTGGTACCTCGACCTGGGCATGCTCGGCGGCTACGTCGGTGAGGCCGGGGTCCAGGGCGGTCAGCGGACCTACCACCACACGGCCCCCACGGCGATGGTCGCCAGCCTCCACGCCGGTCTCGCGCGCGTCCTCGACGAGGGGCTCGACGCCGTCTGGGCCCGCCACCGGGCCGCCGGCGAGGCCCTGCAGGCGGGGCTCGAGGACATGGGGCTCGAGCTGTTCGCGGCCGAGGGGAGCCGGCTGCCGCAGCTGACCACCGTGAAGGTGCCCGAAGGCGTCGACTCCGCCGCCGTCCGGCGCGAGCTCCTCGAGCGCCACGGCATCGAGATCGGCGCCGGCGCCGGGGCGTACGCCACGAGCGTGTGGCGGATCGGCCTGATGGGCCGCAACGCTCGGCCCGACACCGTGCTGCTGGTGCTCGCCGCGCTGCGGGAGGTGCTCGGTCGTGGCTGAGCGGATCCGGCTGCGCCCGATGACCCCGGAGGAGTACGCCGCCTACCGCGAGCGGTCCGAGCACGGGTACGCCGCGGAGATGGCGGCCTCCGGGCAGCTCGACGCGGACGCCGCCGCCAAGCGGGCCGCGGTCCAGCTCGCCGAGCTGCTGCCGGACGGACTGTCGAGCCCGGGGATGCACCTGTGGACCGCGCTCGACGGCGACACGGGCGACGCCGTCGGCGTCGGGTGGGTCGAGGTGCGCCGGCGGGCGGCCGGCGTGTCCGCGTGGATCTACGACGTCGAGGTCGTCGCGGGGCGCCGCGGCGAGGGCCTCGGCCGCGCCCTGATGGAGGCCCTCCACGAGGCGTCGCGGGACCTCGGGGCCACCACCATCGGGCTCAACGTCTTCGGCCACAACACGACGGCCATGCGGCTCTACGACTCGCTCGGCTACGGCGTGACGGCCCAGCAGATGAAGCGCGACCTCTAGGAGCGCACCCGTCGGACCGTCAGCCGAGGCGGTCGACCGCGATCTCGCCCAGCTCGAGCACCCCGGACCTCGGCGGGCGGACGTCGGTGAAGCTGACGTCGAGCACGGACACCGTCCGCCCGACCCGGCTCACCAGCACCCGCCGCCAGTCGGCGGACCCGCGGGAGAACCAGCCGACGAGCATCCCGGCGGACTCCTGACCGACCCGCGGCGGGAACCAGGCGCGGTTCTTGAGGCGTACGGCGCCGCCCTCGCCGTCGTCGGTGTCGACGTCGCCGACGCACCCCCTGCTGAAGTGCCGGTAGCGCTGCACGAGGGAGCGCGCCTGCCCGACGGAGGAGAACCGGACGACGTGGTGGTCGACCATCGACACGGAGCGGCGCCGGACGCTCGGGGAGAAGCTGGCCAGGATCACGCTGCTGCCGCGCACGACCTGCGCCTGGTCCTCGCACCCGCGTGGGGCGAAGACGGGCGAGCGCAGCACGATCCGCAGCGGGTCGAGGGTCTCGGGGTGGACCGACTCGACGTCGGCCCGGGTGAGCAGGTGCTCCCGCGTCACGGGCTCCGGGGCCGCGTCCGCCCGCCCCGCGGTCGCCGGTGCCACGACGGCTCCGACGAGCGCACCGAGGGTCACCAGCGCGACGACCCTCCCGACCACCCTTCCGACGATGGTCCTCGTGACGGTCCGCCGCATCGACCCAGCATGGCCCCGTGGCACGCCCACGCGCAACGGCTGCCGCGGCGGTGCGTGTCGTAGGGTGATCCGCGCTGAGCTTCCCCAGTCTTCAGTGACCCACGTGGCGGTGGGAGTTGGCCTGACCCGGTGAGGAGCACGCGTTGTACCTGAAGAGCCTGACCCTCAAGGGGTTCAAGTCCTTCGCGTCCTCGACGACCTTGCAGCTCGAGCCGGGCATCACCTGCATCGTCGGGCCCAACGGGTCGGGCAAGTCCAACGTGGTCGACGCGCTCGCCTGGGTCATGGGTGAGCAGGGCGCGAAGAGCCTGCGCGGCGGCAAGATGGAGGACGTCATCTTCGCCGGGACGTCCGGCCGGCCGCCGCTGGGCCGCGCCGAGGTGCAGCTGACCATCGACAACTCCGACGGCGCCCTGCCGATCGACTACGCCGAGGTCACGATCAGCCGGACGATGTTCCGCAACGGCGGCTCGGAGTACGCCATCAACGGGCAGTCCTGCCGGCTGCTCGACGTGCAGGAGCTGCTCAGCGACTCCGGCATCGGCCGCGAGATGCACGTGATCGTCGGCCAGGGCCAGCTCGACTCGATCCTGCACGCCACCCCCGAGGACCGACGCGGCTTCATCGAGGAGGCCGCGGGGGTGCTCAAGCACCGCAAGCGCAAGGAGAAGGCGCTCCGCAAGCTCGACGCCACCGACGGCAACCTGACCCGGCTGGCCGACCTGCTCTCCGAGATCCGCCGCCAGCTCAAGCCGCTCGGGCGCCAGGCGGAGGTCGCGCGCCAGGCCCAGACGGTCCAGGCCGACGTGCGCGACGCCCGCGCCCGCCTGCTCGCCGACGACCTCGTCACCGCCCGCACCGCGCTCGAGACCGAGCTCGCCGACGAGTCGGTGCTGCTCGAGCGCCGCGAGCAGGTGGAGGCGGAGATCGCGGCGGGCCGTGAGGAGGAGTCGCGGCTCGAGGCGGCGCTGCGCGACGACCTGCCGCGGCTCGCGGCCGCCCAGGAGACGTGGTTCGCGCTGTCCGGGCTCAAGGAGCGCCTCCGCGGGACCGCTTCGCTGGCCGACGAGCGGATCCGCAACGCCGCCGGGGCCGCCGAGGGCGACACCGTCGACTCCGGGCGCGACCCCGACGAGCTCGAGGAGCAGGCCGGCCGGGTCCGCCGGCAGGAGGCGGAGATCGCCGAGCAGGTCGAGCAGCAGCGCGCCGCCCTCGACGCCGCCGTCGTCGCCCGGCGCGCCGCCGAGGAGGCCGCCGCGCAGGAGGACAAGCGCATCGCCGGCCTCCAGCGCGCTGCCGCCGACAGGCGGGAGGGGCTGGCCCGGCTCACCGGCCAGGTCAACGCCCTCACGTCCCGCGCCGAGGCCGCCGACGCCGAGATCCGCCGCCTCACCGACGCCCGCGAGGACGCCGCCACCCGCGCCGAGCGCGCGCAGCGCGACTTCCTGGCGCTGGAGACCAAGGTCGCCGGCCTCGACGCGGGTGAGGAGGGCCTCGACTCCGAGCACGAGGAGGCCGTGGCGGTCCTCGACGACGTCGAGGAGCAGCTCGCCCGGGCGCGCGAGGACGCCCAGCGCGCCGACCGCGAGCGCGCCGGCCTGGTCGCTCGCCGCGACGCCCTGGAGATCGGGCTCAACCGCAAGGACGGCGCGGGCGCCCTGCTCGCCGCCACCGACAGCGTCGACGGACTGCTCGGCTCGGTCGCCGCGCTGCTCGACGTCGACCACGGCTTCGAGACCGCCGTCGCGGCCGCGCTCGGCACGGCCGCCGACGCCGTCGTCGTCACCGACGCCCACGCCGCCGTCGCGGCGATCACGCACCTCAAGGACGACGACCTCGGCCGAGCCGGGCTGGTGCTGGGCGGAGCCCCGGCCGGCGACCGCGACTGGCCCGGCCTGCCCGACGGCGCGACGTACGCCGTCGACGTGGTCGCCGCGCCCGACGACGTACGCCCCGCGCTGGTGCGGCTGCTGCACCGGGTCGCCGTGGTCGACGACCTCGCCGCCGCCCGGCGGCTGGTCGCCGAGCTGCCCGACGTGGTGGCCGTGACCCGCGAGGGTGACGTCCTCGGCTCCCACTTCGCGGCCGGTGGCTCCAGCAGCCAGCCGAGCCTCATCGAGGTGCAGGCCGCGGTCGACGAGGCCACGACGATGCTGGCCGACGCGACGGCCGCCACCGAGCGGCTCGGCTTCGAGATCTCCCGCCTCGAGGCGGCGCGCCACGACGCCCTCAAGCGGGTCGACGTGGCCCTCGCCAAGTTGCACGAGTCCGACGCCACCCTGGCCGCGGTGGCCGAGGAGCTCGGCCAGCACGGGTCCCAGGCGCGAGCCGCCAAGGGGGAGGCCGACCGGCTCGAGCGGGCCATCGTGACGGCGCGCGAGGCGCGCGAGGCCGACCTCGCCGGCCTCGCCGAGCTCGAGGCCCGGCTCGCGGCGGCCCAGGACGTGACCGACGAGGAGCCCGACACCTCCGACCGGGAGAAGCTCGCCGACGCCGCCCGCGAGGCCCGTCAGGGCGAGATGGACGCGCGCCTCGCCCTGCGCACCGCCGAGGAGCGCGCCCGCGCGCTGCACGGCCGCGCCGACTCGCTGCTCCGCGCCGCCCAGGCCGAGCGTGAGTCCCGCGCCCGCGCCGCCGAGCGCCGGGAGCGGCTGCTGCGCGAGGGACGTGCCGCCCGGGCGGTCGCCGTCGCCGTCCGCGTGGTGCTGCACCAGCTCGAGCGCTCCGTGATGCTGGCCGCCGACGAGCGCGCCGCGGTGGAGGAGTCGCGCCAGGGGAGCGAGCAGCGCCTGATGACGGTGCGCACCCGGCTGCGCGACCTCGGCCGTGAGCACGACGAGCTGGTCAGCTCCGTGCACCGCGACGAGATGGCCCGCACCCAGCAGCGGATGCGCATCGAGCAGCTGGAGGAGCGCGCGCTCGAGGAGCTGGGGCTCGACCCCGACGGCCTGGTCGCTGACTACGGCCCGGCCAACCCCGTCCCGTTCAGCGGCGAGGTGCCCGAGGGCGAGGAGGCGCCCGAGCCGGCGCCGTTCGTCCGCGAGGAGCAGGTCAAGCGGCTGCGCAGCGCCGAGCGGGCGCTGTCGATGCTCGGTCGGGTCAACCCGCTCGCGCTCGAGGAGTTCTCCGCGATGGAGGAGCGCCACAAGTTCCTCACCGAGCAGCTCGAGGACCTCAAGCGCACCCGCAAGGACCTCCTCGACATCGTCCGCGAGGTCGACGCCCGTGTGGAGCAGGTCTTCACCGAGGCCTACGCCGACGTCGAGAAGGCCTTCGACCAGACCTTCGCCCGGCTGTTCCCCGGCGGCGAGGGACGGCTCGTGCTCACCGACCCCGGCGACATGCTGGCGACCGGTGTCGAGGTCGAGGCCCGCCCGCCCGGCAAGAAGGTCAAGCGCCTCTCGCTGCTCTCCGGTGGCGAGCGCTCGCTGGTCGCGGTCGCCTTCCTGGTCGCCCTCTTCAAGGCGAGGCCGTCGCCGTTCTACATCCTCGACGAGGTCGAGGCCGCGCTCGACGACACCAACCTGGGCCGCCTGCTGCAGATCTACGAGGAGCTGCGCGAGAACTCCCAGCTCCTCGTGATCACGCACCAGAAGCGGACGATGGAGGTCGGCGACGCGCTCTACGGCGTCACGATGCGCGGCGACGGCGTCTCCGCGGTGATCTCGCAGCGGCTGGAGCGCGCCACGACGGCCTGAGCTCTGGCAGCATGGCGCCATGTCCTGGGCCTTCCTCGCCACCGCGCTGGTCATCGTCGCCACGCCCGGCACCGGCGCCGTCTTCACCATCGCGGCCGGTCTCGGCCGCGGACCGAGGGCCGCGGTCGTCGCGGCGCTGGCCTGCACCGTGGGCACGGTTCCGCACCTCGTCGCGGCGCTCACCGGGCTGGCGGCGGTGCTGCACGCCAGCGGCGTGGCCTTCGCGGTGCTGAAGTACCTCGGCGTGGCCTACCTGCTCTGGATGGCGTGGAGCACCTGGCGGCACCGTCGCGAGCCGATCACCGGCACGGACGAGCGCCCCGGCTCCGCCTGGAGCGTGATGGCGTCCGGGATCACCCTCAACCTGCTCAACCCCAAGCTGACGCTGTTCTTCTTCGCGTTCCTGCCCCAGTTCGTCCCGGCGTCCACCCCCCACGCCACCGGCCGGATGCTCGTGCTGAGCCTGGTCTTCATGGCGCTGACGTTCCTCGTCTTCGCGGCCTACGGCGTCTGCGCCGGGCTGCTGCGCGAGCGCGTGCTGGCGCGGCCCCGGCTCGTCGAGCGCATCCAGGGCTTCTTCGCCGCCGCCTTCGCCGCCCTCGGCCTCCGGCTGGCCTTCGAGTCGCGCTGAGCCACCTGCTCGGTGCGGCCGCCTGCTAGGCCGCCTGCTCGGTCCGGCCACCTGCTCGGGCCCGCCGACCCGGCTGGGAGGATGCGCGGCATGCCTCCTGAGCTGCCGACCCGGGCCGACTACGTCGCCTGGCGCACCGCCACCACCCGCTGGCGCGACGACGACGCCTACGGACACCTCAACAACGCCACCTACTACGAGCTGTTCGACACCGCGGTCAACGCCCACCTCTACGAGGCGACCGGCGTCGACGTCCGTGCCCTGCCCCAGATCGGGGTAGTCGCCGAGACCGGGTGCCGCTACTTCCGCGAGATCGGCTTCCCGGAGCCCGTCGAGATGGGCCTGGTCGTGGACAAGGTCGGCACCAGCTCGGTCGTCTACCGGATCGGGTTGTTCCAGGGGTCGTCCGACGAGGCGGCGGCCGAGGGGCGCTTCGTCCACGTCTACGTCGACAACTCCCGCGGCGCCGGGGACCGGCCGGTGGTCCCGATGCCCGACGTCGTCCGCGCGGCCGTCGTACCGCTGCTGCGGGAGGCGTGACGCCCGCCACGGCGACGCGCCGAGGTCCCTCGCCGGTGCCGGTCCGGCGGTCGGGGTGTGTCACGGTGGAGGTCCCTGCTCGAACCACCTGCTCGGACCACCTCGGAGGATCCCCGTGCTCGCGATCGTTGTGATGATGACCATCGGCGTGCTCGTCGCCGCTGCCGTGGCCGTCTACGTCGCCTACCCCCACCGTGGCGAGGAGATGCCCGTCGCGCCGCAGCTCGGCAGCGCGATGCGCAAGGGTGTCGACACGCTCCCGACGCTGGAGGACAGCGAGAGCCGGCAGTGAGCCGTCAGTGAGCCGCTCGTGACGCGGCCTCCGCCTCGTGGCGACCTCGGCGCGGCACCGCCGCTGGAGGGGCGGGGCCACTAGCCTGCCGACGTGACCGGTTCACGACCGGAGGTCCCGGTGAGCTACTGCGCCGCGTGCGACGCGATGGTGCACCGGCCGTTCCGCCCCGGCCCCGACGGGCGTCCCGGGGCGACATGCCCGCGGTGCGGCGGCCTGGAGCGGCACCGGTTCCTCTCCCTCCTGCTCGGGACGCTCGCTCCGCGGCTGCGCGACCTCGACCTGGTGGTCGAGATCGCGCCGTCGAAGCAGTCGACGCACCTGCTCGAGCGGCTGGGGGCGCGGAGGCGGATCAGCCTCGACGCCGGCTACGACGCCCGCGAGGTCGACGCCCTGGCCAGCATCGACCGGCTGCCGCTGCGCGACGGATCCGTCGACCTGCTCGTCTGCTACCACGTCCTCGAGCACGTGCCCGACGACGGCGCGGCGATGCGCGAGGTCGCCCGCGTGCTGAGTCCTCGCGGCATCGCGCTGCTCGAGGTCCCGATCAGGGTCGGTGTCGCGACGGAGGAGGACCTCGGGTGCTCGCCGGAGGAGTGCAAGCGCCGCTTCGGCCAGCGCGACCACGTCCGCTGGTACGGCGACGACTTCGACGACCGGCTCTCGGCCGCCGGACTCTCGTCGGTCCGGGTGACCCCGCCTGCGCTCCTGGGCGAGGCGGCCGTGCGGTGGTTCAGGCTGATGCCGCACGAGGTCGTCTGGATCGCGGGTCCGGGGCGGGGGACGGCCGCCCCGATGGTGGCCGGCGCGACCGCGTCGGGGCTGACCGCGGCCCTCGACGCCCTGCTCGCCGAGCTGGCGCACGTGCAGGACGGGTTCGAGCGGGCCCGCGCCCGCGGTGACCGCCTCGCGGCCACGCGCGACGCCCTGCGAGCCCGGCTCGAGGAGGTCACGCCGCGGCGACGGCACCGGGTGATCACCCGGCTGCAGCGCCTCACGCGCCTCTGAAAGGATGGCGCCATGGGTGACTGGCTCTATCTGATCATCGGCATCGCGGTCGTCGGCGTCATCACGCTCGCCGGGCTGCTGACCTCCGGGCGACGCCGTGGCGTCCAGCCGCCGGCCGGCGGCACGGACGTCATCGTCCCGCCCCCGAGCGACACCGACGTCGCCACCGAGGCGCCACCGGAGCCCGCGGTCGACACCACCGGGACCCTCGTCGAGGAGCCCCCGGCGATCGAGAAGCCGGAGAGCACGGCCTCGCGGCTGGTGCGCCTGCGGCAGCGGCTGTCGCGCTCGCAGGGCGGCCTGGGCAAGGGCCTGCTGGCGCTGCTGAGCCGTGACCGGCTCGACGAGGACACGTGGGAGGCGATCGAGGACACGCTCCTCACCGCCGACGTCGGCGTCGCCCCCACGCAGGCGTTGGTCGAGCGGCTGCGCACCCGGCTGCGGGTGGAGGGCGGCCAGGCGCTGGACACCCGGGCGGTGCTGCGCGAGGAGCTGATCGAGCTCGTCGGCACCGACATGGACCGCCGCGTCCAGGTGACCGGCACCGACGGCCGGCCCGGCGTCGTGCTGGTCGTGGGAGTCAACGGCGCCGGCAAGACCACCACCGTCGGCAAGATCGCCCGCATCCTCGTCGCCGAGGACCTCACGGTGACCCTCGGTGCGGCCGACACCTTCCGCGCCGCGGCCGTCGACCAGCTCGCGACCTGGGGCGAGCGTGTAGGCGTCGAGGTGGTGCGCGGCCCCGAGGGCGGCGACCCCGCCAGCGTCGCGTTCGAGGCGGTCAAGCACGGCACGGAGAACGGCATCGACACCGTCCTGGTCGACACCGCCGGCCGCCTGCAGAACAAGGCAGGCCTGATGGACGAGCTCGGCAAGGTCAAGCGCGTCATCGAGAAGCAGGCACCTGTCACCGAGGTGCTGCTGGTGCTCGACGCCACCACCGGCCAGAACGGCCTGATCCAGGCCCGGGTGTTCAGCGAGATCGTCGACGTCACCGGCATCGTCCTCACCAAGCTCGACGGGTCCGCCAAGGGCGGCATCGTCGTGCAGGTGCAGCGCGAGCTCGGCGTACCCGTCAAGCTCGTCGGACTCGGCGAGGGGCCCGACGACATGGCCCCCTTCGACCCCGCCGCCTTCGTCGACGCGCTCCTGGGCTGAGGGGCTGGGCGCTCGGCTGCTCCGCGGGCCGGACACGTGTCCGAGATGTTGCCCCGGGCGACCTCGGGCGAGGGCCAGAAGTCGGACACGTGTCCGCGACGCGGCCCCGGCCGACCCGGGCGAGGGTCACATCTCGGACACGTGTCCCAGCCGCCGCCCCAGGCGACCCCGGGCGAGGGCCACATCTCGGACACGTGTGAGGCGCCCCGGCCCCCGGCTCAGCGGCGGGCGAGGAGGAGGCGTACGGCGTCGTCGATCAGCGTCTCGGCGCGCTTGTCGAAGCTGTGCTCGGCGATGATCCGCGTCGCGATGCGGCGGCGGGTCTCGTTGTCGGGGAAGGCGTCGTAGGGCGGCTGCACGAGCCGGGCGAGCTCGTGCTCGTTGTCGAAGGGGAGCACCAGCCCGGAGAAGGTCTCCTCCAGGCCGTCGATGCGGTCGCTGAGGATCCGGGCACCGCACGCCGCGGCGTCGAAGAGCCGGTTGGAGGCGAAGCTGTCGCGGCGCATGTCGAGGTGGTGGTCGTTGAGGACGATGCCGGCCGAGGCGTAGAGGACGCCGACCTCCTCGTTGGCGACGCCACCGGACGCGATCTGGTCGCGCTCGACGAACTCGGTCCAGTCGTTGCCGTGGAGGGTGAGGTCCGCACCGATCGCGAGCGCGCTGCGCACGGCGTAGCGGTAGACGCCGCGCGAGTTGCCGACGAAGAGCAGGGCCGGACCGGTGTCGGGCTCCGCGCGGTCGGGGTGGAACCACCGGGTGTCGGTGCACTGCAGCAGCGGCTGGATGGGAGTGCCCCACTCCCTGGTCATCCGCGCCGACCAGGTGGTGCTCGCGGCGTAGACGAGGTCGAACCCGGCGACCTCCTCGGGCGCGAGCATGTCGGGGTGGCTGATGATCCACTCGACGTTGAGGAGCCCCGGACGCGGCGCGACCCGGTCGAGGCCGCGCAGCACGAGGAGCACGTCGTCGAAGTCGCGTGAGTCGCGCTCACGGGCGTCACGGCGGTCGACGGCCACGTGCTGCCCGCGGCGCTCGAGCGCGTCGGCCAGCGAGCGGGCGAAGTAGGTGTCGCCCCACCGGTCACCGCGCTGGGCGGCCGGCGCGGCGATGTCGACAGCCCACCGCAGGCGGGGCGGGGACTCGCGGATGCCGTCGACGGGGCGTACGACCAGCTCGGGCACCAGCACGGAGGGGGCCGTGCGGTCCTCGGGGTCGGCCGAGACCCGGCGGTTGCGCTGGTCGGTCACCTCGAGCCCGGCGCGGAGCAGCAGGTCGGGGGCCCGGTCGTCGTGCGCCCCGGGCACGCCGTCGGGCAGCGACTCGACGGACGCGCGCAGCGAGCCCATCGCCCCGATCAGCTCCTCGTCGCCGGCGTAGGGGGTGCGGGAGGTGATGACCGTGTCGGGCACGACCACCGACCGGCCGAGGCCGGCCCGTTCGGCCCGGAGCCCGAGGTCGGTCTCGGCGAGCACGGAGTGGAATCGCGGGCTGACCCCGCGCAGCGCCACGGCGGTGTCGGTGCGCAGCGCCACCAGGGGTGCGGCGGGGGCGGCCACGGTGCTCTGCCCGATGCGTACGGCGTCGCTGGTGGGCAGGCCGGCCAGGAACAGCTCCGGGTGCGGGTTGCCGCGGCTGAAGCGCGCGCCGGCACTCAGGACGACGCCGTCGAGGTCGACGACCAGCGGCTGCGCCGTCGCGACGTCCGGCTGGCGCACCACCTCGGCGAGGCGCTCGGCGATCGGCTGCCGCGGCGGCATCGCCTCGGGCCGGACCAGCAGCACGGTGCTGCCGGCGGCCTGCGCGATGCCGGCGTTGAGGGCCGCCGACATCGACACGGTGGCGGGGACGGAGACGAAGCGCGCCCCGGCGATGACCGCGGCGACGCTGGCAGCCAGCACGTGGTGCGCGCGGCGCAGCCGGACGCCGACGAGGATCAGCTCCGAGCCGTCCCGGGGCACCGAGCTGAGCCACTCGACGGTGCGTCGCGGCTCGGGACCCACCGGCAGCACGTGGCTGACGAGGTCCTCGGAGGTCTTGCGCGCCGCGACGGCGTCCCAGTCGACGAGCTGGCGCTCGAGGACGGCGGAGCGCCAGTCGTCGCCGAAGCCGTGGGGGACCGGGTCGGGCCGCCGGAGCACGGGTACGTCGACCGGCAGCGGCTCCTGGTCGCGCGTGAGCCGCAGCAGCAGGTCGCGCTCGACCGACGCGCCGAGGGTCTCGTCGAAGCCGCCGACGTCCTTGATGGCCGTCCGCCTCAGCAGGGCGGTGGCCAGGTCGACCGGGCGGCCGCCGACGAGCTCGAGCCGGGAACGGCCCACCGCCCCGACGCCCGCCAGCACGGCGGAGGAGCCGGAGTGGTGCGCGTGGGCGAGGAGCTCCTCGAGCATCTCCGGCAGCCACTCGCGGCCCAGCGGCAGGAAGGCGACGTGCTCGGCGGTGCTGTGCTCGAGGGCGACGTTGAGCGCTTGGGCGTGCCCGCACCGGCCCTCGCGGACCACGGTGACCCGGTCGTCGAAGGCGGCGACGCCCTGGAGGACGGCGGCGGTGTCGTCGAGGGAGCCGCGGTCGACCGCGACGAGGTGCCAGTCGGTGAGGGTCTGCGCCTGCAGCGACGCGACGGTCTGGTGGACCAGGGGGCCGGCGTCCTGGGCCGACATCACGACCGTCACGGCGGGGGAGGTGGTGAGCCGATCCGGCAGGGCGGGGGTGGGGCCGACGAGCTCGGGCCGCTCGAGGACCACCTCCGCGCGCCAGTCGGCGGCCGCGGCGATCGCGGCGGCGCGGTAGGTCGCCCAGGACACCTTCCGCGGCAGGATGCGGGTGGGCAGCGGCGTACCGCCGCCGGAGACCGAGAGCCAGTAGGACAGCGCGCCGTAGGGGTGGTGCCGGGCCTCGGGGTAGGCCGCGAAGATGATCCGCGGGTCGACCAGCGGGTGCGGCGAGATCCGGTTGCGGCGGCGCCGCTCGGAGACGTACCACAGCACCGGGTGCTGGCCCAGGCGCTGCCACGAGCGCCGCCGGCCGATCCACTGCGCCTCGAAGAGCGGGTGCGGGGAGACGTCACCGGCGGCCACGGCGGCACGCGCCGCCTCCTGCACCGTGGCGAACGTCGTGCCGAGCTGGGCGGCCACGTAGTCGGTGTCGACCAGCCCGGACGCGACCAGGACCTCGGTCGCGTCGTCGAGCCTCACCTGGTGGCGACGCTCACCGCGCATCGGAGTACCTCACGCGGGGGAACAGCGGCTCGAGGGCCAGCGGGGTCGGCAGCAGCCGCTCGGTGTCGCGCAGGGGGTAGTACTGCGCGGTCTCCTCGAGGAACTCCCGCACGCCGGCGAAGCGCTCGGGGAAGCGCCGCTCGCACAGCTCGAGCAGCCGCTTGGCGTCGAGGTTGTAGGGGTCGTAGCGCAGGGTGTCGATCTTGACGTAGGGCAGCCGGGCGTTGTCGAGGACCCGGTCGGCCAGGCTCCGCGCCGGGTTCCACGGCTCGTTGGCGCGCTCGCGCCACTCGCGGACCTCGGCGCGGGTGCGGGGGAAGTGCGAGCGGTGCGCCGCCCACCACCGCATCCGCTCCCGGGCGATGCGCCGGTCCTCGCTGGTCTCCACGAAGTAGGTGTCGGAGATGAACCCGGCCTCGTAGAGCCGTCGCGACATGCCGACCTCGTAGCGGCGGATCACCTGGCGCCGCTTGGAGATCGGCTCCATCTCCTCCCAGAAGGTGGTGAAGGCCCGCGAGCCCACCACCCAGGGCCGGAAGGCGATGAAGAACGACTGGATGTGCGGCGCGACGCGCTCGGCGCCCGTGAGCCCCCAGAAGTCGCACGGCCGGGTGTCCATCTCCGCGAACACCGGCGCGTAGGAGTCGAGGGCGAAGACGTAGGTGTCGTTGCACACCACCACCTCGTCGTACGCCGTGAGGTCGCCGGCCGCGTCGAGGCCGACCTTGTAGCTGAAGAAGTCGTAGCCGTAGTTGGCGCGCTCGACCACCACCGCGCGCTCGGACAGCCAGGCGCGGGCGGAGTCCTGCAGCTGGGCGGTCGTGCAGACCAGCAGGGTGTCCACCGAGGCGGCCAGCGCCTCCACCTGCCCACGCACGTGCGGTCGCAGCTCCCCGGCGACGTCGTAGTGCGCCATCACGGCCAGTCTGGACACGGCCGAACCCTAACAAGGCGGGCTCCCGGGCAGACCTGTTCACACACCCGTAACACGACGGCCTATTCCGTTGCCTGCGCGCAACATCCGTCGCGGCCCCGCGAAACCTCCTCGCCGCAGGCTTCCGACGAACGAGTGGACCCCTGCATGACACCGGCGTCATGGCCCAGGCGGACCGCACCCGTACGTTTCCTGGAGGTTCTGTGGACGGCTATTACGCCTTCATGCTGGTGGCGACTGCCTTCGTCCTGATGATGACGGTGCCCGCACTGGCCCTGTTCTACGGCGGCATGTCCCGGTCGAAGTCCGTGCTCAACATGATGATGATGTCGTTCATCGCGGCCGCCATCGTCGGCATCCTGTACGTCGCCGTCGGGTGGTCGATGGGCTTCGGCGGGGACGGCACCTTCTTCGCCAACCCGTTCGAGCTGCTGTGGCTCGACGGCGTCACCACCGACAACTACATCTACGTCATGTTCCAAATGACGTTCGCGATCATCACCGCAGCGCTGATCAGCGGCGCGGTGGCCGACCGGCTCAAGTTCTCCGCCTGGCTGGTCTTCCTCCCGCTGTGGGCGGTCATCGTCTACTTCCCGATGGCCCACATGGTCTTCAGCTGCACCGACGACTCGCTCATCTGCGGCCGCATCGGTGCCCAGGACTACGCGGGCGGCACGGCCGTCCACATCAACGCCGGCGTCGCGGCCCTCGTGCTGGTCCTCCTGCTCGGCAAGCGCATCGGCTGGCCGCGCGAGCAGATGCGCCCGCACAACCTCACCCTCACCATGCTCGGCGCGGGCATGCTCTGGCTCGGCTGGTACGGCTTCAACGTCGGCTCGATCGTCTTCGGCACCACCTTCGACGAGGACCCCGACGCCTTCCTCTCGCAGTTCTACTCCGAGACCGGCCGCACCTTCGCCAACACCACCCTGGCCACCTTCGCCGCGATCCTCGGCTGGCTGCTCATCGAGCGCCTCCTGCACGGCAAGGCCACCTCGCTCGGTGCGGCCTCCGGCATCGTCGCCGGCCTGGTCGCGATCACCCCCGCCGCGGGTGCCGTCGACATCGGCGGCGCGGTGGCCATCGGCGCCGTGGCCGGCGCGGTCTGCGCCTGGGCCGTCGGCCTGAAGTACAAGCTCGGCTACGACGACTCCCTCGACGTGGTCGGCGTGCACCTCGTCGGTGGCGTCATCGGCACCCTGCTCATCGGTGTCTTCTCCACCGCTGAGGGCGCCGGCGGCGTCGACGGGCTCATCAACGGCGGCGGGTTCGGCTCGCTGGGCGACCAGACCCTCGGTGTCCTGGTGGCCGTCGTCTACTCCGGTGTCCTCACCGCCGTCATCGCCCTGGCCATCAAGTACACGATCGGCCTGCGCCTCGACGAGGAGGACGAGGTCAACGGCATCGACCTCGTCGCCCACGGGGAGTCGGCCTACGACCTGCACAGCGGCACCAGCGGCGGCAGCAGCAGCGTCCTCGCTGCCTCCACCGTCCCGGCCGCGACGACCACCAAGACTGAAGGAGCCAGCGCATGAAGCTCGTGACCGCGGTCATCAAGCCGCACAAGTGGGAGGACGTCCGCGAGGCGCTCGAGACCTTCGGCGTCGCCGGGATGACGGTGTCCGAGGTGAGCGGCTACGGCCGTCAGAAGGGCCACACCGAGGTCTACCGCGGTGCCGAGTACGACATCGCGCTCGTGCCCAAGATCCGCATCGAGATCGTCGTCGACGACGCCGACTCCGACGACGTCGTCGGGATCATCGTCAAGACCGCGCAGACCGGTCGCATCGGCGACGGCAAGGTGTGGGTCAGCCCGGTCGAGACCGTCGTGAGGGTCCGCACCGGCGAGCAGGACGCGTCCGCGCTCTGATGGTGCTCGTCTCGGGACCAGCCGCGTGAGCGCAGCAGGACGACAGACCAGGGCCACCTCGGCCGACGAGCTCTGCCGCGAGGCGTACGCCGCCTCCGGCGGGCCCGCCTCCGGGGTGGCCCTGGTCGCCGTCGGCGGCTACGGACGCGGCGAGCTCGCGCCGCACTCCGACCTCGACGTGGTGCTCGTGCACGACGACGACGTCGAGATCGGTGAGCTGGGCAGCTCGCTGTGGTACCCGCTGTGGGACTCCGGGCGCCGCCTCGACCACTCGGTGCGCTCGATGAGCGAGGTGCTCGAGGCCGCGGCCGACCTCCGGGTGGCGCTCGGCCTCCTCGATGCCCGGCACCTCGCCGGCGACCCCGGCCTGAGCCTGCGGCTGCGCACGACCATGCTGGCCGACTGGCGGCGCCAGGCCCGCACCCGGCTGCCGGACCTCCGGGCGATGACCCGCAAGCGCCACGGCGTCACCGGCGAGCTCGCGCACGTGGCGGTGCCCGACGTGAAGGAGGCCGAGGGCGGCCTCCGTGACGCCGGCGTGCTCAAGGCCATCGAGGCCAGCTGGCTGGTGGACGCCTCGACGCCGGCGCTCGAGACCGCGCGCCTGATGCTGCTCGACGTCCGCGACGAGGTGCACGACCTCGCCGGGCGGCCCAGCGACCGGATCGCCCCGGAGATGTGGGGCCCGCTGGCCGAGCGGCTGGACCTGGCCGACGCCGAGGCCGCCCAGCGCCACGTGCGCTCCCTGGGCCGCCGGATCGGCCACCTTTCGCGCCTGGCGTGGCGGCGCACCGACGCGGTGCTGGTCCGCCCGACGGGGGAGAAGGGGCGTCGCACGCCCGCCCTCGAACGCGTCGCCCCCGGCATCGCCCTCTCGCGCGGCGAGGTCGTGCTGGACGCAGGCACCCGGCCGGGTGACGACCCGACCCTGCTGCTGCGGGCCGCCGCGGAGGCGGCCGGGCGAAACGCCGTGCTGGCGCCCACGACCGCCGCCCGGCTGGTCCGCGAGGGCGCGGAGCTCCCGGTGCCTTGGCCGGCGCCCGCGCGCGACGCCCTGGTCCGGCTGCTCGCCAGCGGCCCCGCCCTGCTGCCCGTGTGGGAGACCCTCGACGAGGTGGAGGGCATCGCCACCTTCCTCCCCGAGTGGGAGCAGATCCGCCTGCTGCCCCACGCCTCGGCCATCCACCGCTTCACCGTCGACCGCCACGTGGTCGAGACCTGCGCCGAGGCGGGCGCGCTGATCCGGGGCGTCCGGCGGCCCGACCTCCTGCTGGTCGCGGCACTGCTCCACGACATCGGCAAGGGCTCGCTCCACGACCACTCGGTCGCCGGGGAGCCGGTAGCCCGCAAGGTCGTCGCCCGGATGGGCTTCACCGACCTCGACTCCGAGGTGGTGGCGTCCCTCGTGCGCTGGCACCTCCTGCTGGCCGACCTCGCGACCACGCGCGACCCGGACGACCCGGCGACCACCGCGGAGCTGCTCACGCACGTGCCCGACGCCGCGAGCCTGGAGCTCCTGCGCGCCCTCACCGAGGCCGACGCGCGGGCGGCGTCGCCCGCCGCGTGGACCTCCTGGCGCGCCTCGCTGGTCGACCGTCTCGTGTCGCGCGCCGCGCACGCGCTCGGCGCCGAGATCGCCCACGTCGTCCCCGTCGAGTCGCTGCCGGTGCCGGACGTCGTACGCCGCGAGGCCGGGGCGGTGTCGGTCGAGATCACCCCGCACGAGGTGGGCGCGACCGTCACGGTCATCGCCGCCGACCGCGTGGGGCTGCTCGCCGCCGTTGCGGGCGGGCTCGCCGCCATGCGGGTGCCGGTGCACGCCGCCCGCGCCTGGTCGCAGGTCGACGGCGAGGGGGAGTGGGGCGTCAGCGCCTGGGAGGTTCCCGACGCCTACCTCGACCCCGCCGTGGTGCGCGAGCGGATCCGCCGGGTCGTCGAGGGCACCCAGCAGCTGCCCGACCTCCCGCCCCGGCGGGAGGACGAGCTGCCGCCGATCGTGGAGGTCCGACCGGACGCCTCGCGCGCCTCGCTCGTGCTCGAGATCCGCACCTCCGACCGTCCCGGCGTCGTCCACCGGGTGCTCACCACCCTGGCCGGGCTCGGGCTCACCGTCGCCTCCGCGCACGTCTCCACGCTGGGCCCGCAGGCGGTCGACGTGTTCTACGTCCAGGAGGTGGGCGGGGTGCGCCCCTCGGAGGAGAGGGCGGCGGCCGCGGCCCACGCCGTCCGCACCGCGCTCGGCGGCTGAGCCGCGCTCCGCCCCGTGTGGCCGTCGAGGCTGTCCGGGCGGGGTCGGGCCGTTAGTCTTGGTCGTCGTACCACCCCTGACTCCACCTCTGACGACAGCCCTGACTCAGCCACCGATGCGAGGGACAGACCCACACCGTGTTCGCCACACTCTCCGACCGCCTTGCCGACACCTTCAAGAACCTCCGCGGCAAGGGCCGGCTCTCCGAGGCCGACATCGACGCCACCGCGCGCGAGATCCGCATCGCGCTGCTCGAGGCCGACGTCGCGCTGCCGGTCGTCAAGGAGTTCGTCGGTGCGGTGAAGGAGCGGGCCCGCTCCGAGGAGGTCAGCGGCGCCCTCAACCCCGCGCAGCAGATCATCAAGATCGTCCACGACGAGCTCGTCACCATCCTCGGCGGCGAGACCCGGCGGCTGCGCTACGCCAAGTCCGGCCCCACCGTGATCATGCTGGCCGGCCTCCAGGGCGCCGGCAAGACGACCCTCGCCGCCAAGCTCGCGCTGTGGCTGAAGGACCAGGACAAGACGCCGCTGCTCGTCGCGGCCGACCTGCAGCGGCCCAACGCCGTCCAGCAGCTCCAGGTCAACGGTGAGCGCGTCGGCGTCCCCGTCTTCGCCCCCGAGCCGGGCAACGGCACCGGCAACCCGGTGGACGTCGCGCGGGCCTCCATCGAGGAGGCCAGGCGCCGGCTCCACGACGTGGTGATCATCGACACCGCCGGCCGGCTCGGTGTCGACGAGACGCTCATGCAGCAGGCCGCCGACATCCGCGACGCCGTGCAGCCCGACGAGGTGCTCTTCGTCGTCGACGCGATGATCGGCCAGGACGCGGTCACCACCGCGCAGGCCTTCCTCGACGGCGTCGGCTACGACGGCGTCGTGCTCACCAAGCTCGACGGCGACGCCCGCGGCGGTGCGGCGCTCTCGATCCGCTCGATCACCGGCAAGCCGGTCATGTTCGCCTCGAGCGGCGAGAAGATGACCGACTTCGACCTCTTCCACCCCGACCGGATGGCCTCGCGCATCCTCGACATGGGCGACATGCTCACCCTGATCGAGCAGGCGGAGAAGGCCTTCGACTCCGAGCAGGCCATGAAGGCCGCGGAGAAGCTCGGCACCAAGGGCGGCTTCACGCTGGAGGACTTCCTCCAGCAGATGATGCAGATCCGCAAGCTCGGCTCGATGACCAAGATCATGGGGATGCTGCCGGGCATGGGGCAGTTCCGCGACCAGCTCGAGAACTTCGACGAGCGCGAGATCGACCGCATCCAGGCGATCATCCAGTCGATGACCCCCGCCGAGCGGGAGAACCCCAAGATCATCGACGGCTCGCGCCGCGCCCGCATCGCCAAGGGCTCGGGCCGCCAGGTCAGCGACGTCAACCAGCTCGTCGACCGCTTCTTCGAGGCGCGCAAGATGATGGAGCAGATGGCCCGCGGCGGCGGCGTGCCCGGGATGCCCGGGATGCCCGGGATGCCGGGCCTCGGCGGCGGCAAGCGCTCCGGCGGTCGTCAGCCGGCGCAGGCCAAGGCCAAGAAGGGCAAGAAGCGGGTCTCCGGCAACCCGGCGAAGGCGGCCCAGCAGAAGGCGGCCGAGAAGGCCGCCGCGAGCGAGAAGGCGGCCAACCCGTTCGGCAACCCCGACGGCGCGGACATCGACTACGAGAAGGCCGCCGAGCAGCTCAACCTCCCGAAGGACTTCTCCCAGTTCCTCAAGTGAGCTCGGTCCTGGTCGTCGACGGCGCCAACGTCGTCGGCTCCGTTCCCGACGGCTGGTGGAAGGACCGCGCCGGCGCGGCCCGTCGCCTGCACGAGCGGCTGCTGGTGGGCGACACGTCGTACGACGAGGTGGTGCTGGTCCTCGAGGGCCAGGCCAAGGCGGGCGTGAGGGCCGGCCGCGACGCCCACGTCACCACCGTGCACGCGGCGCGCGACGGTGACGCCGAGATCCGGTCGCAGGCGAGCCGCGCGGCCGGGCGAGGTGCCCACGTGGTCGTGGTGACCGCGGACCGCGCGCTGGCCGCCAACGTGTCCCCGGCGCAGGTGCTCAGCCCCTCCTGGCTGCTGGACCGGATCTGAGCGGAGCCGGTCAGTCGCCGGCGGTGACCATCGCGACGGCCATCGTCACGGCACCGACCACCTCCGCGCGCTCACCCAGGCGGCCGGGGCACACCTGCAGGGCCGCGGCGGTGGCGGGCTGCGCGTAGCGGTCCACCGCGCGGCGTACGCCCTCGACGACCGAGGCGGCACCGCCGAGCGGCCCGCCGATGACGACCATCGAGGGGTTGAGGTGGTTGCTGAGGTCGGCCAGCGCCCGGCCGATCGTGGCGCCCGCGTCGGACAGCACGCGGCGTACGCCGGCGTCGCCGGTCGCCTCGAGCTCCAGCACGCGGGCGATGGTGAGGTCCTCGTCGTGGGCCGGCTGCAGGACGTGCAGGAGGCGCCGGGCCGAGACCCGTGTCTCCAGGCACCCCCGGTTGCCGCAGCGGCACACCTCCCCGTCCTCGCCGATCTGCACGTGGCCGAGCTCGCCCGCCATGCCGGTGGCACCGCGGTGCACCCGTCCCCCGAGGACCAGCCCGGAGCCCACGCCGCTGGCGAGCTTGACGTAGACCACGTCGTGGTGGCCGCGGGCCGCCCCGTGGCGGACCTCGGCCAGGGCGCCGAGGTTGGCGTCGTTGTCGACGATGACCGGCGCCTCGATCCGGCGCCCGAGCTCGGCGGCGGGGTTGATGCCGCGCCAGCCCGGGAGGATGCCGGTGCTCACCATGCTGGTCTCCCGGTCGATCGGTGCCGGCACGCACATGCCGGCGGCGTGCACCTGGCTCGGGTCCAGTCCGGCGTCGGCCAGCGTGGAGCGGATCATCGCGGCCGCCAGGTCGAGCGTCGCGGGTCCGGCGGCATCGACGTCGACGCGGCGCACGGACTCGGCCAGGACGTCCCCCGTCGGCCCGGCGGCGGCGACCCGGACGTGCCCGTGGCCGATGTCGACGCCCACCACGCCGCCGGGGGGAGTGGCGAGCTCGACCAGCAGGGGCGGCCGGCCGGAGCCGCCCTTGTGGGCGCGGCCGACGGTGGTCTCGCGGACGTGACCGGCCTCGAGCAGCTCGGTGACCAGGCTGGAGACGGTGGAGGCGGACAGGCCGCTCGCGCGGGCCAGCTGCGCGCGGCTCTGCGGGCCCTCCGTCACGAGGTGGCCGAGGACGGTCCGGCGGTTGGCCCGGCGGAGGTCGTCGAGCGAGCCGCCGCGGGTGCGGACCGGGTGTGCGGGCACGGCCACCTCTTCCTGCGGGCTCCGGACGAAAGAGGGCCGGGACGCCGTCTTTTCGGCATTGACGCGCACTTTAGCGGCTTCCTACGTTCCGATGTGACGGGCGTCACCTCGACGCTCTCGACTCGGGCAAGGGAGCACCCCATGGCACAGCACCGTCCACGTCCATCCGGACGACCTCGTCGTACACCTCACGGCCGCGGCGTCGTCGCCGCGCTCGCGACGGTGACGCTCGCCGCCGGCCTGCTCGGCAGCGTCCCCTCCGGCGCCACCGCACCACCGACCGGCGCGTCCGCCGGGGCCATCGGCGTCCGGCTCGCCGAGGCGGGCGCCGAGCTGCTGCCCTACCAGGACGCGACCCTGCCGACCCGCCGGCGGGTGCGCGACCTCCTCGGGCGGATGACCCTCGCCGAGAAGATCGGCCAGATGGCGCAGGCCGAGCGGGCCGACGTCGCCGCCGACCCCGCGATCATCACCGAGCTCGGGCTCGGCAGCGTCCTGTCGGGTGGCGGCTCCGTGCCGACACCCAACACCGCCGAGGCATGGGCCGACACCGTGGACAGGTTCCAGCAGGCGGCGCTCGAGACGCGTCTCGGCATCCCCCTGATCTACGGCGTCGACGCGGTGCACGGGCACGGCAACCTCCTCGGCGCCACCGTCTTCCCGCACAACATCGGGCTCGGCGCCACCCGCAACCCGGCGCTGCTCGAGGAGATCGGGCACATCACCGCGATCGAGACCCGGGCCTCCGGCCCGCAGTGGAACTTCGCGCCCTGCCTGTGCGTGGCCCGCGACGACCGCTGGGGCCGCACCTACGAGTCGTTCGGCGAGGACCCGCGCCTGGTCGAGAGCCTGGCGACCGTGATCGACGGCCTCCAGGGCGAGCCCGGACAGCTCGACCAGCCGGACCGGGTGCTGGCCACCGCCAAGCACTTCGCCGGGGACGGGCTCACCGACTGGGACACCGGGGAGGGTGACTACACCCTGGACCAGGGCATCAGCCGGGTCAGCAGGCGCGAGTTCCGGCGCCTGGCCCTGTCGCCCTACCCGGCGGCGATCGACCGGCACCACGTCGGCAGCGTGATGCCGTCCTTCTCCAGCGTCGACTGGACCGAGGACGGGATCGGCAACCCGCTGAAGATGCACGCGCACGAGGAGCTCCTCACCGACGTCCTCAAGGGCGAGATGGGCTTCGAGGGCTTCGTGATCTCCGACTGGCGCGCCATCCACCAGATCCCCGGCGACCTGGCCACCCAGGTCACCGCGTCGGTCAACGCCGGCGTCGACATGTTCATGGAGCCCGGCTCGGGCACCGAGCCGGCGTTCCGCGAGCTCATCACCACGCTGACGCAGGTCGTCGAGGACGGCCGGGTCACCGAGGAGCGCATCGACGACGCCGTCTCCCGCATCCTGACCGCCAAGTTCGAGCTCGGCCTCTTCGAGAAGCCGCTGACCGACCGCTCGCTCATCGACACGATCGGCAGCCCGGCCCACCGCGCGGTCGCCCGCGACGCCGTCGCCCAGTCCCAGGTCCTGCTCCGCAACGAGGGCCGTACGCTCCCGCTGTCGTCGCGCGAGTCGCGCGTCTACGTCGCCGGGAGCAACGCCGACAACATCGGCAACCAGGCCGGCGGCTGGACGCTGACCTGGCAGGGCGGCTCGAGCAACGTCATCCCCGGCGACACGGTGCTCGACGCGATCGAGGCGCAGGCCACCCGGCCGGTGACCTTCAGCGAGGACGCCTCCGCCCGGGTGCCGCGCGGCGCCGACGGCGTCGTCGTCGTGGGGGAGACGCCCTACGCCGAGGGGTTCGGCGACGTCGGTGGACCGGAGTGGGCCTACGACCCGGCCGACAACGGCGTCCCGCGTCCCGAGCAGACGATGCGGCTCTCCGCGGCCGACCAGGAGGCCGTCCGCACCGTCTGCGACCGCGCCGCCACCTGCACGGTGCTCGTGGTCTCCGGCCGTCCGATGGTGATCGAGCCCGACCTGCTCCGCCGCATCGACGCGCTGGTGGCCTCCTGGCTGCCGGGCAGCGAGGGCAGGGGCGTCAGCGACGTGCTCTTCGGTCGCAAGCCGTTCACCGGCCGCCTCCCGGTGTCGTGGCCCCGGTCGGTGCACCAGGAGCCGATCAACGTCGGCGACGCCGACTACGACCCGCTGTTCCGCTACGGCTTCGGCAGGCGCACCCGCCCCTGACCGCTGTCGCGCCCACGTCCGTGGCCCGACCCGTGCGGGGTCGGGCCACGGTCCTGTCCGCCCTCGCCCGTCCGACCCGACCGTCCACGGCCCACCGTCGCTAGGGTCGGATCCATGCCCCACGAGCCCGCCCAGCGCTTCCGCGGACCGGTCCTGCCCGACGGCGAGGCCCGCGACCTCTACGTCGTCGAGGGCAGGATCACCCACGAGCCGCAGCCCGGCGCCGAGACGGTGGCGGAGGGCTGGATCGTGCCCGGGCTCGTCGACGCGCACTGCCACCTCGGCCTCGACGACTTCGGAGCCACCGACGACGCGGCCACCGAGCAGCAGGCCATCGCCGACCGCGACGGAGGGGCCCTGCTCATCCGCGACGCCGGCTCGGCGGCCGACACGCGGTGGATCCAGGACCGCGACGACCTGCCCCGGCTGATCCGGTGCGGCCGCCACATCGCCGCCACCCGGCGCTACATCCGCGGCTACGCCCACGAGGTCGAGCCCGCCGAGCTGGCGACGTACGCGGCGCAGGAGGCGCGCAACGGCGACGGCTGGATCAAGCTGGTCGGCGACTGGATCTCCCGCGACGAGGGCGACCTGGCCCCGTCCTTCCCCGCCGAGGCCTTCGCCGACGCCATCGCGGCGGCCCACGCGGAGGGCGCACAAGTCACCGCCCACTGCTTCGGCCACGGCGTGCTGCCCGGGCTGATCGAGGCCGGCATCGACTGCATCGAGCACGGCACCGGCCTCACCGAGAACCTGATCGACGCCATGGTGGAGCACGGCACCCGGCTGGTGCCCACGGTGATGCAGCTGGACAAGTTTCCCGAGCACGCGGCGGCCGGTGCCGAGCGGTTCCCGGCCTACGCCGCGACGATGACCGACCTCTACGCCCGGATGCCCGCCACGATCATGGCCGCCCACGAGGCCGGGGTGCCGATCTACGCCGGCTCCGACGGTGGCGGCATCAGCCGCCACGGCAACATCGCCGGGGAGGTCGAGGCCCTGGTCCGGATCGGGATGCCGGCCCACGACGCGCTGGGTGCCGCCAGCTGGCGAGCGCGGGAGTGGCTCGGGGTGGACGGCCTCGAGGAGGGCGCGTCGGCGGACTTCGTCGTCTACGACCGCAACCCGGTCGAGGACCTGTCCGTGCTCCGGACCCCCGCGTGCACCGTGCTGCGCGGTGTGGTGCGGGGCGTGGTGGGGGGCCGGTGAGCCGGGCTCAGTCCAGCTCGAGGACCTCGACGCCCGGTCCGGGCTCGTAGACGACCAGCGCGCAGTTGCGCTTCACCAGCTCCTCGCCGACCTGCTCGCCGGTGCGGCGGTCGATCACCCGTCGCCACACCTGGTTGCGCCGGAAGACCCGGCCGTCGCGGCGCAGGAACTGCTCGTCGCGCGCCTCCACCGTGTAGCGGAGCCCGGGGGGCTCGTCGGTGCGCAGCTGGCCGTGCAGGTAGCGATCGCCCACCCACGCGCGGAGCTGGAAGGGGCGGTCGGTGTCGTTGCGCACGACCAGGTCGATGTAGTTGTAGACGATCGAGCAGCCCACGCCCCACGGCAGCACCCGGCCCTGGTCCGGGAACAGGTCGAAGGAGTGCTCCGAGCGCTCCACGACGGTGAGCGGCGAGTGCAGCACCATCCAGTGCACGAGGTTGGCGAGCTGGCAGATGCCGCCGCCGACGCCTGCGTCGGCCGAGCCGTCCGAGAGCCTCATCCCGTCGAGGTAGCCCTTGCGCCGCGTGCAGTTGCCGACCACCTTGTTGAACGAGAAGGTCTGGCCGGGCGCGACGACGAGGCCGTCCACCCGCGCGGCCGCCAGGCGCAGGTTCGTGACCTTGTTGTGCTGCAGGTGCATCCGGTCCGGGTCGAGCTCGCGCAGGAGCAGCGAGCCGTGCTGCTTCACCCGCACCGGCAGGTCGGAGCCGGTGTGCTGCGTCGCCCACACGACCCGGCCCGACCACGCGTCGCGCACCCAGCGCGTACGTCTCCGCGCCCGGTGCGTGGCCACGGCGACGGGGAGCAGCCACGGGTGGCGCTGCGTCAGGCGCGGGGGAGCGGTGAGCCGCGCGGGCAGCTCCAGCGGCTCGACGGACGGCGTGGTCATGACCGGGAGACGTCGTGGACCCCCGTTCGGTTGCGGGAGATTTGTGGTCGAGCGCCGGACCGGCTGGGATGGGCCGGTGTCCACCGTCGCCGACCTGTTCCCGCCCCTGGGCCTCACCATCGAGGCCGGACCGCTGGTGCTGCGCGGCATCACCGACGAGGTGCTGCCCGACCTGTGCGACCTCGCGGTGCGCGGCATCCACGACCCGGGCGCGATGCCGTTCTACGTCCCGTGGACCGACGCCCCGCCCGACCAGCTGGCCCGCAACACCGCCGCCTACCACTGGCGGACCCGCGCCGAGTTCGGCCCGGACGCCTGGGGCCTGCACCTCGCGGTGTTCCACGACGACCGCCTGGTCGGGACGCAGGCCTTCGAGACGTCCGACTACCTCGTCACCCGCACCGGCGAGACCGGCTCGTGGCTGGGACGCGAGTTCCAGGGCCGTGGCATCGGCACCGCGATGCGGCAGGTGATCTGCGCGTTCGCCTTCGACCACCTCGACGCGGCCGTCATCACCTCGGGGGCCTTCCTCGACAACCCGGCCTCGCTGGCGGTCTCCCGCAAGCTGGGCTACCGGCCCAACGGCGTGCGGCGGCTCAGGCGCCGGCCGGGGGAGCTGGCGCTCAACCAGGCGCTCGTGCTGACCCCCGGGGACCTCGTCCGCGGGCCGCACCCGCTGCGGGTCGAGGGGCTCGAGGCGCTCCGGTCGTGCATCGGGCTGGACGCCGTCCGGGCGTGACGGGTCGGGCGATTGGTGGCGCGCCGCCCGCGTCTGGCAGAATCATCGCTCGTGTCCTGCGCGCCCGGACCCTCTCATCCAAGCACGCAGCGCCCATCGAGTGGCTGGACCCGGTGACCCCACCTGGGGCAAGGCCTCTCACCCACGACAATTCTGAGGAGACACCACAAACGTGGCCGTCAAGATTCGTTTGAAGCGCCTGGGCAAGATCCGGGTGCCGCAGTACCGCATCGTCGTCGTCGACTCGCGCAAGAAGCGCGACGGTCGGGTGCTCGAGGAGATCGGCAAGTACCACCCGAAGGAGGAGCCCTCCTTCATCGAGGTGACCTCCGACCGGGCGCAGTACTGGCTCGGTGTCGGCGCGCAGCCCTCCGAGGCCGTCGAGGCGATCCTCAAGGTCACCGGTGACTGGCAGAAGTTCAAGGGTCTCCCCGGCACCGAGGGCACCCTCAAGGTCAAGGAGCCCAAGCGCTCCAAGGTCGACATCTTCAACGAGGCCCTCAAGGAGGTCAGCGCCGAGCCCCGTGGCGGCGCGACCACCACCCGCAAGAAGGCCGACAAGCCGGCCGCCGAGGAGCCCGCCGCCGAGGCGCCCGCCGCGGTCGAGGTCCCGGCTTCGGAGACGCCCGAGGGTGCCGCCGAGGCCAACGCCGACCTGGAGAACGTCACCGCCGAGGAGGCCGGCAAGAACACGTCCGGCGTCGACGCGGACAAGCAGGCCTGATCGTGCTGGCCGAGGCGCTCGAGCACCTGGTGCGCGGGATCGTCGACCACCCCGACGACGTCGTGGTCCGCGACAAGCAGCTGCGTCGTGGCTCGATCCTCGAGGTCCGCGTCCACCCCGACGACCTCGGCAAGGTGATCGGCCGCAACGGTCGCACCGCGACCGCCTTCCGCACCGTCGTCTCGGCCCTCGCGGGCCGCGGCGGGGCGCGGGTGGACTTCGTGGACACCGACCGCCGCCGCTGAGCGACGTGCACGCCTGACGACGGGCGCCACCCCCACCGGGGTGGCGCCCGTCGTCGTTCCGCGACCTCTACGCTGGCCGCGTGAGTGATCAGCAAGCGGGCGAGATCGAGGTCGTCGTCGGCCGCATCGGCAAGCCCCACGGCATCCGCGGCGAGGTCACCCTCGACGTCCGCACCGACGAGCCCGACCGCCGCTTCGCCCCCGGCACGACGCTGCGGGCCGAGGCCCCCGCGGGCGCCGACCGCCGGCCCTCCAGCCTCACCGTCGCGCGGGCGCGCTGGCACCAGACGACGCTGCTCGTCACCTTCGAGGAGCTGACCGACCGCAACGCGGCGGAGGCCGTCCGCGGCACCATCCTCCACGCCACGATCGGCCCCGACGAGACGCCCGAGGACCCCGACGAGTTCTACGACCACCAGCTCGTCGGGCTCGACGTCGTCGACCTCGACGGCACGCACCTCGGGACGGTGAAGGGCCTCGTGCACGGCTCGGCCCAGGACCTGCTGGGCGTGCGCACCACCGACGGCCGCGACGCCCTCGTGCCGTTCGTGACGGCGCTCGTGCCGGAGGTCGACCTCGACGCCCGCCGCGTGGTGGTGGCCGACCGTCCCGGGCTCGTGTCGCCGTTCCCCGACGACGCACCGGACGCGCCCGCTGCGTCCGACCCTGGGGTTGGCGACGCGTCCGACGGCGGGTCGGGCGACGCATGAGGATCGACGTCGTCACGATCTTCCCCGACTACCTCGCCCCGCTCGACCTGAGCCTGCCCGGCAAGGCCCGGGACAAGGGCCTGCTCGAGGTGGCGGTCCACGACCTGCGCCAGTGGACGACCGACCGCCACCACACCGTCGACGACACCCCCTACGGCGGGGGAGCCGGGATGGTGATGAAGCCGGAGCCGTGGGGGCGAGCGCTCGACGCCGTCGCGACGGGGGCGACGATCGTCTTCACGACGCCGAGCGGGGAGCCGTTCACCCAGGCGCTCGCGCATGAGCTGAGCGGCCACGAGCACCTGGTCTTCGCCTGCGGGCGCTACGAGGGCATCGACCAGCGCGTGGTCGAGCACGCCGCCACGATCGGCACCGTGCGCGAGGTCTCGCTCGGCGACTACGTCCTCAACGGCGGGGAGGTCGCCGCGCTCGCCATCACCGAGGCGGTGGTGCGGCTCCTGCCCGGCTTCATGGGCAACGCGGAGTCGCTCGTCGAGGAGTCGCACGCCGACGGCCTGCTCGAGTACCCCGTCTACACCAAGCCGGCGTCGTGGCAGGGCCGCGAGGTCCCGGACGTGCTCCTCTCCGGCGACCACGCGCGGATCGCCGCCTGGCGGCGCGAGCAGGCCCAGCGCCGGACCGCCGCGCGCCGCCCGGACCTCCTCCCGGCGACCGGCGCCGTCCGCGGCCTCGCCGACCTCGACGTACGCCCGGCCGTTCCCGCCGACGCCGGCGAGATCTACACCCTGCAGCGCGCCTGCTGGCTGCAGGAGATGGAGGCCAACCCCGGCGTCGAGATCCCGGCCCTGCGCGAGTCGCTCGACGACGTACGCCGCGGCCTGGGGGAGTGGACCGTGATGGTCGCGCGCGAGCCGTCCTCGGGCCGCCTCGTCGGCGCCGTGCGCGGTCGGGTCGACGGCCATGGCGAGTGGGACATCGGTCGGATCATGGTCGCCCCCGACCTCCAGGGCCGCGGTCTCGGCCGCGCGCTCCTCGAGCTCGTCGAGGGACTCGCGCCGCCGGAGGTCGAGACCTACGTCCTCTTCACCGGCGCCGGGTCACTGGACAACCTGCGGATGTACAAGAAGGCCGGGTTCCGGGTGCGCGGCGACCGGGTCGCCCCGCCGGGAGCCGTCGTGCTCACCAAGCGGATTTCCCGCTGACGCCGACGCTCTGGCAGACTTCACCCCTGGTCCGCTCGAGGCCAGGGTCGCCCGGACGCATCCCACCAGATGCACCGCCCCGGGGTCCCGCCGTACCGCACCTGCCACAGGGGGCGCGCCGGCCGGCCAGCTCGGGCACGGACCGACCCGATCACCACCTCTCACACCGCGGCTGACCTGTGGCACTCGCGAGGAGCAGTCATGACCAACGTCATCGCCGACCTCGGCACCTCCCTCAAGCGCGACGACGTCCCGGCCTTCCGTGCCGGCGACAACGTCAAGGTCCACGTCAAGGTCATCGAGGGCAGCCGCTCGCGCGTCCAGGTGTTCCAGGGCGTCGTGATCCGCGTCCACGGCTCGGGCATCGGCCGCACCTTCACCGTCCGCAAGGTCTCCTTCGGCGTCGGCGTCGAGCGCACCTTCCCGCTGAACTCCCCGATCTTCGACAAGATCGAGGTCGTCACCCGCGGTGACGTGCGTCGCGCCAAGCTCTACTACCTGCGCAACCTGCGCGGCAAGGCTGCCAAGATCAAGGAGCGCCGCGAGGCCTGATCCCGCCACCCCGCCCTGCTGGGCGGGGAGCGACCAGCGACTCGTTAGTCTCTGCGAGTGACTTCCGACGACCGCGGTTCTGCGTCCCTCTCCACGGACGAGGAACCGCGGTCGTCGCGTTCCACGGGCAGCTCGGCGAGCGGCCGCAAGGGATCGGGACAGGGCAAGCCGAAGCGCAAGCAGCTGCCGCTGTGGCAGGAGACGATCCTCCTGCTCGGGGTCGCCCTGGTCCTCGCCGTGGTCATCAAGACGTTCTTCGTCCAGGCCTTCTACATCCCGTCGGAGTCGATGGAGCCGGGCCTGATCCTCAACGACCGGATCCTCATCCAGAAGGTCTCCTACTGGGGCGGCGGGGAGCCCGAGCGCGGCGACGTCGTCGTGTTCAAGGACCCGGGCGGCTGGCTGCCCCCCATCGACAGCGCCGGGCCCACCAACCCGGTGGCCAAGGCGATGGCCAAGATCGGGCTCTACCCGACCGGTGGGCACCTGGTGAAGCGCGTCATCGGCGTCGCGGGCGACACCATCGAGTGCTGCGACGACCAGGGCCGGCTCGTCGTCAACGGCCAGCCGCTCGCCGAGAGCGCCTACGTCAAGCGCGGCACCGGCAAGTGCAACGGCCCCATGCCCACCAACGGCACCTGCGACGAGGACTGGCAGGTCGGCCCGATCCCGGAGGGCCACATCTTCGTGATGGGTGACAACCGGTCGCGCTCGGCCGACTCCTCGCAGAAGATGTGTCGCACCGACGAGACCGAGTGCGTGCCCGGCGACGAGTTCGTCCCCGTCGACCTGGTCGTCGGCAAGGTCTTCGTCCTGCTGTGGCCCGCCGACCGCTTCCGCTGGAACACCCGTCCGGACACGTTCGAGGACGTGCCCGCACCGACCTCGTGACCCAGCCGCCCCAGCCCCTGCCGGGCGGCACGACCGTACGTCGTGACGCCGGGATCTACGGCTACGAGCGCGCCCTGCGGCGGGCCGGGCTCGACCCGATCGCCGGGGTCGACGAGGCCGGTCGCGGAGCCTGCGCCGGCCCGCTCGTCGCCGGGGCCGTCGTGCTGCCGGCCGGCAAGGCCGGCGTCGTCCCGGGGCTCGCCGACAGCAAGCTGCTGACCGAGGCCGCCCGCGAGCGCGTCTACGCCCAGGTCGTGCGCCGTGCCCTCGCGTGGTCGGTCGTGGTGGTCGACGCCGAGGAGTGCGACCGCCTCGGGATGCACGTGGCCAACGTCGAGGCGCTGCGCCGTGCCGTCGCCCGCCTCGAGGCTCGGCCGTCCTACGTCCTCACCGACGGCTTCCCGGTCGACGGGCTGGGGGTGCCCGGCCTCGCGGTGTGGAAGGGCGACCGGGTCGCGGCCTGCATCGCCGCGGCCTCCGTCATCGCCAAGGTGACCCGCGACCGGCTGATGGTCCAGATGCACGACTCGTGGCCGCACTACGACTTCCGCACCCACAAGGGCTACTGCACCGCGGAGCACGACGCGGCCCTCGCCGCCCACGGGCCGTGCCCCCAGCACCGGATGCGCTTCGTCAACGTGCGCCGCGCCGCCGGCCTCGAGCCGCTGCCGGAGACGTCGCCGCCCGAGCCGTCGTCGTCCGAGGCGTCCCCGCCCGAGGTGCTGGAGCGGGCCACTAGTGTCGGTCGGGAGCAGCCGGGCAGCACGGGGCCGGACCCGACGGAGGAGGACGCATGAGCGCCGAGGACCTCGAGAAGTACGAGACCGAGATGGAGCTCACCCTCTATCGCGAGTACCGCGACGTCGTGGGCATCTTCAAGTACGTCGTGGAGACCGACCGCCGCTTCTACCTCTGCAACCAGGTCGACGTGAAGGCGCGCTCCGAGAGCGGCGACGTGTTCTTCGAGGTCTCGATGAGCGACGCGTGGGTGTGGGACATGTACCGACCCGCGCGCTTCGCCAAGAACGTGAAGGTCCTGACGTTCAAGGACGTCAACGTGGAGGAGCTGGCTCCGCAGGAGATCGACCCGCCCAAGGACTGAGCCACCGGGCGTCCACAGCCGTCCTCGTCCGCCACTTCTCCACAGCCGCCGCCGCGCACCCGCCCGCCCTGTCGGCGGGCCGCGGTGTGCTGGTGCCTCCCCGATCTGCCCGACCGGAAGGCACCCACGATGGCCCGACCCGCCGCCACCTCACCCTTCGTCCCCGACCCGGCCGCCCAGCGCAAGCGCCTGCTCGGCGAGCGCGGCGAGACGATCGCAGCGCGTCACCTGACCGGTCGCGGGATGGTGCTGCTCGACCGCAACTGGAGGTGCGAGGCCGGCGAGATCGACCTCGTGCTCCGCGACGGGCAGGTCCTGGTGATCTGCGAGGTGAAGACCCGCACCTCCACCGACTACGGCGCACCGCTGGAGGCGGTCGACCGGCGCAAGGTCGACCGGCTGCGCCGCCTCGCCGCGAGGTGGCTGCGCGTCCACGACTGCCACCCCGAGGACGTCCGGATCGACATGGTGGGTGTCCTGGCGCCGCCGGGTCGGCCGGTCGAGGTCGAGCACGTCGAGGCGATCGGCTGATGGCCTTCGCGACGGCCCGCTCCCTGGCCCTGAAGGGCGCGGACGGGCACGTGATCGACGTCCAGGTCGACGTGTCGCCGGGCGTGGTCGGGACGACGCTGGTCGGCCGGGTCGACAAGAGCCTGTCCGAGGCGCGTGACCGGGTGCGGATGGCCATCAACAACGACTGCGGCCGCTGGCCGGCCACCAAGCGCGTCACGGTCCTGCTGTCGCCGGCCGACCTGCCCAAGGGCGGAACCCACTACGACCTCGCGATCGCCGTGGCGGTGATGGCGGCCGACAAGAAGCACGGCGAGCTCGCTCCCGAGCACCTCGAGGGCTGGGCGTTCGTCGGGGAGCTGTCCGTGTCGGGCGGACTGCGCCCGGTGCCGGGGGTGCTGCCGATGGTGATCGCCGCCGCGGCACACGGGATCACGCGGGTCTTCGTGCCGGAGCCGCAGGCGGCCGAGGCCGGTCTCGTCCCGGGGATGACGGTGTTCGGCGTGCGCTCGCTGTCCCAGGTCGTCGCCGTGCTGTGCGACGTCGAGGTCCCGGAGGCGCCACCCGTCGTGGCGCCGTCCGCCAGCCCGCTCACCTCGTGGCGTGGTGCCGACCGGCTCGACGACGTCGACCTGCGCGACCTCGACGGCCTCGACGACGTCCGCTACGCCGTGGAGGTCGCGGCGGCCGGCGCCCACCCGCTGATGCTCGTCGGACCGCGCGGGACGGGCAAGACGTCGATCGCCGAGCGGATCCCCACGATCCTCCCCGACCTGACGATCGAGCAGTCGCTCGAGGTGACGGCCCTGCACTCGGTGGCCGGGACGCTCCCCGAGGGCGCGGGCCTGCTCCGGCGACCGCCGTGGTTCGCGCCCCACCACAGCGCGAGCGCGGCGAGCGTGCTCGGCGGTGGCACCGGTCGCGTCCGACCGGGCCAGGTCAGCCTGGCCCACCACGGCGTGCTGTTCCTCGACGAGTTCCCGCACTTCCGCTCCGACGTCATCGAGGCGATGCGCCAGCCGCTGGAGTCCGGGGAGGTGACGATCGCCCGGGGCGAGGAGTCGGCCACCTATCCCGCCCGCTCCCTCGTCGTGCTGGCGGCCAATCCCTGCCCGTGCGGCAACTTCCACGGCCTGACCGGGGGAGGCTGTGAGTGCTCGGAGGTGCAGCGCGCCCACTACCAGCGCAAGCTGTCCGGCCCCATCGTCGACCGGGTCGACATCTGGATGCAGGTCCGCCCACACGGTCCGAGGAGCGGGCGGAGCTTCGCCCCGCCCCCGGAGTCGTCGGCCGACGTCCGGGCCCGCGTCGAGAGCGCTCGGCTGCGCCAGCACCGTCGCTACCGCGACTGCCCGTGGCTGCTCAACTCGGCCGTCCCGGGGCCCGCCCTGGCCGAGCGGTGGCCCCTCCACCCCGCGGCCCAGCGCCTCGTCGAGGCGGAGCTCGCCGCGGGGCGGCTGACCCGACGGGGCCTCACCCGGGTCCAGCGGCTGGCGTGGACGGTCGCCGACTGCGCCGACGTCGACCGTCCGGGTGAGGCCCAGGCCCGGGTCGCTCTCGTCCTGCGGTCGCCCGACCCGTCGCGCGTCCTGCCCGCCGAGGTCGTGCGGACGGTGGCGTCATGAGCGTCCGGGCGATCCGCCCGGCCGGCGGACCCACGGAGGCCGACCGGCTCGCCCGGGTGGTGCTGAGCCGTGCCGTCGAGCCCGGCGACCGCACCACCTCCTCGCTCGTGCGGCAGCTCGGCCCCCAGGGCGCACTGCGCACGCAGCTCGAGCCCAAGCCGGGCAGCGGCCTGCCGGACCGGCTCCTGCAGGTCGACCCCGTCCGCGAGCTGGATCAGGCCCGACGGTGCGGCATCCGCTTCGTGGTGCCCGGTGATCCCGAGTGGCCCCCCGGCCTCGACGACCTCGACCACGTCGAGGACGTCCAGGCGCTCGGCGGCACCCCGCCGGGGATCTGGGTGAAGGGCCCGATGCCGCTGACGGAGCTGGCCACGTCGGTGGCCGTGGTCGGGTCCCGGTCCTGCTCGGTCTACGGCGACGAGGTGGCCCGCTGGATCTCGGGCACCGTCGCCGCAGCCGGGACGCCGGTGGTCTCGGGGGGAGCCAAGGGCATCGACTTCGCGGCGCACGACGCGGCGCTCCTGGCCGGCGGCGCGACGGTGGCCGTTCTCGCGTGCGGCGTCGACCGGGCCTATCCCGTGCAGCACCGCCGACTCCTGGCCCACCTCGCCGCCGAGTTCGCGGTGGTCTCCGAGCAGCCGCCGGGGTCCGCCCCCACGCGGATCCGGTTCCTGGCGCGCAACCGGCTCATCGCCGCGCTGACCAGCGGGACGGTCCTCGTCGAGGCCGCCCTGCGCAGCGGCGCCCTCAACACCGCCAGCTGGGCCGAGCAGCTCAGCCGACCCGTCATGTGCGTGCCCGGCCCCGTCACCAGCTACACGTCGGAGGGCGTGCACGAGTGGTTCCGGCGCGGCGGCGCCTCCCTGGTCACCCGCGGCGCGGAGGTCCTCGAGATCGTCGGTGCCGCGGGTCAGCACCTCCCGGAGGTCCGTCGCGGCGAGGAGCGGCCACGCGACAGCCTGAGCCGCACCGACCAGCTGGTGCTCGAGGCCGTTCCGGTGAGCGCCCCGGCCGACGTGGAGTCGATCGCCGGGATGTGCGCGCTCCACGTCCGCGAGGCGGCCAACGCGCTGGGCCGCCTCGAGCGGGGCGGCTTCGTCCGGGAGGTCCCCGGCGGGTGGCGACTCGCGGGTGCCGGGTGAGAGGCGTCCCGACGCCTACGATCGTGGCGTGGCCGACGAGGAAGCAGGTGCGCCGGGGCTGCCCGAACCCATGATGCGCGTGCTCGCCGACTACGAGCGCCACCTGGTCTCCGAGCGCGACCTCGCCCCGCACACCGTCCGTGCCTACCTCGGTGACGTCTCCGGCCTGCTCGACCACTGCCTGCGGCTCGGCCACGACGACGTCACGGACCTCGACCTCCGCACGCTGCGGAGCTGGCTGGCCCGGCTCCAGACCACCGGCCGCAGCCGGACGACCATCGCGCGCCGGGCCACGGCGGCCCGCGTCTTCACCGCGTGGCTGCACCGGACCGGGCGCCTGCCCACCGACCCGGGGGCTGCGCTCGGATCGCCGAAGAAGCACAAGACGCTTCCCCCGGTCCTCCGGGCCGACGAGGCCGAGGCCCTGATCCGCTCGGCCGCCGAGCTGGCCGACGACGGCACCCCGGTCGGGGTCCGCGACGTGGCGATGCTCGAGCTGCTCTACGCCACCGGCATCCGGGTGGGCGAGCTGGTCGGGCTCGACGTCGACGACGTGGACGACGAGCGACGGGTGGTCCGGGTCCTCGGCAAGGGCCGCAAGGAGCGTTCGGTGCCCTACGGCACCCCGGCGGGCCGCGCGCTGGACCGGTGGCTGCGCTCCGGACGCGCCGCGCTGCGCGTCGAGGGGTCCGGGCCGGCGCTGTTCCTGGGCGTGCGCGGGCGACGCATCGACCAGCGGGCCGTCCGGGACCTCGTCCACCGACGCATCGCGGACGTCCCCGGCGCCCCCGACATCGGCCCGCACGGCCTGCGGCACTCCGCCGCCACCCACCTGCTCGAAGGGGGCGCGGACCTGCGCTCGGTGCAGGAGCTGCTCGGCCACGCCTCGCTGGCCACGACGCAGCTCTACACGCACGTCACCACCGACCGGCTGCGTCGCGCCTACCAGCAGGCGCACCCCCGGGCGTAGGCAGACCGGCGTCGTCAGACGGCGTGGTCGACCGGGCGCCGCCAGCGCTGGAGCGGGGGAGTCCACGGCAACCGCGTCGTGGCCGGCGCGTCGCGCCAGAGGGGGAGCAGCCGCACCGGGCCCCCGCCGACGAGCGACAGCGGGTCGAGGTAGGTCTCGCCCTCGATCAGCCCCCAGTGCAGGCAGGCCGCGGGGAAGCAGTGGCTGTCGGTGACCACGAGCCTGCCCAGCACCGTGCCGGCGGCCACCTCGTCGCCCCGCTCGACCGTCGCCACGACCGGCTCGTAGGTCGTACGCCGCCCCCCGTGCAGCACCGTGACGACCGGCTTGCCGCCGATGGAGCCGGCGAAGCCGACGGTGCCGGGCAGGGCGGCCCGCACCGCCTGGCCGGGCGCGCCGGCCAGGTCGACGCCGCGGTGCCCGGAGGCGTACGGGTGCGGCGGGGGCTCGAAGCCGCGGACCACGTCGGGCTCGGGGTCGAGGGGCCACACCCCGTCGACCTCGGGCTCCGCCGGCGGGGTGGGCCAGGCGTGGGTGGCGGGGGAGAGCGGCACGGAGGACGCCGCGAGCAGGAGGGCCGTGAGGACGGCGACGAGGTGGGTGCGCACCCTGCGAGGCTGCCCGGCAGGGGCCCCGGGGGCGACGGCCGACGGGCGCGGCTGTGGAGTGCGACGGTGCCGGGCCGGTTGTGGACGGTTGCCGGTGCGTGCCCAGCGGGAAGACGCCGCTCCGCCGCAGCGTTCCGCCATTTCGCCCGGCGTGAGTCCCTGGCCTACGATGTGCGGAGCAGTCCACCCGGACTGACTTCGCACGCTCGCAGACCGCGTCGGGATGCTCCTCGGTCCCGGACCGCCCGTGGGCGTCGGTCCTCAGTTCCGCCAGCCCCACCGGTGCGGATCGGACCGGCGTGTGAGCGTCAGGGCACCCGGCACCCGCCGGGGGCAGCAACTGAAACCAACAGGAGTCACGCTCCCGGTCCGGCCTGCGCAAGGTCGGGCACATCGGTCAGCGCCTCCGCCACCACAGGAGAACCCATGGCAGTCGTCACCATGCGCCAGCTGCTCGAGAGCGGCGTCCACTTCGGTCACCAGACCCGTCGTTGGAACCCCAAGATGAAGCGCTTCATCATGACCGAGCGCAACGGCATCTACATCATCGACCTGCAGCAGTCGCTGTCCTACATCGACCGCTCCTTCGCCTTCGTCAAGGAGACCGTGGCGCGCGGCGGTGTCGTGATGTTCGTCGGCACCAAGAAGCAGGCGCAGGAGGCCATCGCCGAGCAGGCCACCCGCGTCGGCATGCCCTACGTCAACCAGCGCTGGCTCGGCGGCATGCTCACCAACTTCCAGACCGTCCACCAGCGGATCAACCGCCTCAAGGAGCTCGACGACGTCGACTTCGAGACGGTCGCCGGCTCGGGTCGCACCAAGAAGGAGCTCCTGCAGATGAAGCGGGAGCACACCAAGCTCGAGAAGACCCTCGGCGGCATCCGCGAGATGACCAAGGTCCCCTCGGCCGTGTGGATCGTCGACACCAACAAGGAGCACCTGGCCGTCGAGGAGGCCCGCAAGCTGCGGATCCCGATCATCGGCATCCTCGACTCCAACTGCGACCCCGACCTCGTCGACTTCCCGATCCCGGGCAACGACGACGCCATCCGCGCGGTCGGCCTGCTGACCCGCGTGGTCGCGGACGCCGTCGCCGAGGGCCTCATGGCCCGTTCGGGCGTCAAGGGCGGCGACGCCGACGAGACCGTCGGTGCCGAGGAGCCCCTCGCCGAGTGGGAGCGCGAGCTCCTCGCCGGTGACGCCGAGAAGGCCGCTGCCGCCGCCACGGGCGACGCCGCCGCCGAGACCCCGGCCTCCGAGTCCACCGGTGCCGCTGCCGAGGCGCCCCAGGCCGACGCCGCCGCCGACGCCGCTGTCGAGGCACCGGCCGACGCCGCGACCTCGGACGAGGCGCCTGCTCCCGTCGCCGGCAGCGACGCGTCGGCCGACGAGGTCGCCGCCGACGTCGACGCCGCCGTCGCCGAGGCTGCCTCCGTCGACACCGCCACGGCCGTCACGGACGCCGAGCCGGCGACCGACGAGCCCACCGCCTGAGACGTCCCGACCGCGGCGGCGCGCAGGACCTGCGCGCCGCCGCGCCGTACCCACCGAACCTGAAGGAAGAAGGACCATGGCCAACTTCACCGCCGCCGACGTCAAGAAGCTCCGTGAGCAGACCCAGGCCGGGATGATGGACTGCAAGAAGGCGCTGACCGAGGCGGACGGCGACTTCGACAAGGCCGTCGAGCTGCTCCGGGTCAAGGGCGCCGCCAAGGCCGCCGCCCGCGGCGCCGAGCGCGAGACCGCCGCCGGCCTCGTCGCCACCTCCGGCAACGCCCTGGTCGAGCTCAAGAGCGAGACCGACTTCGTCGCCAAGAACGAGGACTTCATCAAGAAGGCCCAGCAGATCGCCGACGTAGCCAACAAGGTCAAGGCCGCCGACACCGCCGCCCTCAAGGCCGCCGAGCTGGACGGCAAGACCGTCGGCGAGGTCGTGGAGGACCTGGCCATCACCATCGGCGAGAAGATCGAGCTGGGCGAGGTCGCCTACTTCGACGGCACCACCGTCACCTACATGCACAAGCGTGCCGCCGACCTCCCGCCGGCCGTCGGCGTGCTGGTCGAGTTCGAGGGTGACGAGGCCGCCGCCCGCGGCGCCGCGATGCAGATCGCCGCGATGAAGGCGCAGTACCTCACCCGCGACGAGGTGCCGGCCGACGTCGTCGAGTCCGAGCGCTCGATCGCCGAGCAGAAGACCCGCGAGGAGGGCAAGCCCGAGCAGGCGATCGCCAAGATCGTCGAGGGTCGCCTCGGTGGCTTCTACAAGGAGATCGTCCTGCTCGAGCAGGAGTCGGTCACCGAGTCCAAGAAGAGCGTCAAGGCCGTCCTCGACGCGGCCGGCACGACCGTGAAGCGGTTCGCCCGCTTCGAGGTCGGCGCCTGAGCCACGCACCACCCGATCACCGACGAGGGGCCGTACGCCAGTGGCGTACGGCCCCTCGTCGCTCGGGTTCGACCCCCGGGCCTGCCGGCCGGTAGGTTTCCGGTGACCCACCCAGCCGTGTGAAGGGATCCCAGTGACGGCCTACAACCGTGTCCTGCTCAAGCTCTCGGGCGAAGTCTTCGGCGGGGGCGAGGTGGGACTGGACCTCGACGTCATCAACGCCACGGCGAGCGAGGTGGCCGAGGTCGCGAAGTCGGGCGTGCAGATCGCCATCGTGGTCGGCGGCGGCAACTTCTTCCGCGGCGCCGAGCTGCAGCAGCGCGGCATGGAGCGGGCCCGCGCCGACTACATGGGCATGCTCGGCACGGTGATGAACTGCCTGGCGCTCCAGGACTTCATCGAGAAGCACGGCGTCGAGACCCGCGTGCAGACCGCCATCACGATGGGCCAGGTCGCCGAGCCCTACATCCCGCGCCGCGCCATCCGGCACATGGAGAAGGGTCGCGTCGTGATCTTCGGCGCGGGGGCCGGCATGCCGTTCTTCTCGACCGACACCGTGGCCGCCCAGCGCGCCCTCGAGACCCGGTGCGAGGTCATCCTCATGGGCAAGCAGGGCGTCGACGGGGTCTACGACTCCGATCCCAAGCAGAACCCCGACGCGGTCAAGTTCGACCACCTCACCTATGACGAGTACCTCGCCCGCGACCTCAAGGTCGCCGACGCGACCGGGATCGCGATGGCGCGCGACAACGCGATGGACATGGTGTTCTTCAACCTCTCGACCCCAGGCACGATCGTGCGGGCGGTGCGGGGTGAGAGGATTGGCACGCTGGTGAGCAGCGCGCCCGAGCCGACCGCCTGACCGCCGCACCGAGACGTACGACGAGAGAGAGCAACCCGTGATCAACGACGTCATGAACGATGCCGACGCCAAGATGGACAAGTCCGTCGAGGCCACCCGCGAGGAGTTCGCCGCGATCCGCGCCGGCCGGGCCAACCCGGCGATGTTCGCCAAGATCACGGCCGACTACTACGGCTCCCCGACCCCGCTGCAGCAGCTGGCGAGCTTCACCTCCCAGGACGCCCGCACCATCTTGATCCAGCCGTTCGACGTCGGCGCGATGGGCGCCATCGAGAAGGCCATCCGCGACTCCGACCTCGGCGTCAACCCGGCCAACGACGGCAAGGTGCTGCGCTGCGTCTTCCCCGAGCTCACCGAGGAGCGCCGCAAGGAGTTCATCAAGCTCGCCAAGGCCAAGGCCGAGGACGGCCGGGTGTCGGTCCGCAACATCCGCCGCACCGCCAAGCAGGCGCTCGAGAAGCTCGAGAAGGACGGCGAGGTCGGCAAGGACGACGTCACCGGGGCCGAGAAGCGCCTCGAGGGCATGACCAAGACCCACACCGACAAGATCGACGAGCTCCTCAAGCACAAGGAAGCCGAGCTGCTCGAGGTCTGAGCGCCCCTCCATGACGACTCCTGACAGTCCACCGGCGCCGGGGACGCCCCAGCCACCGCAGAAGGACCACGGCCGCGCCGGCCGGGACCTGCCTGCCGCCGTCGGCTCGGCGGTGGTGCTGGTCGGCGCGATCCTGCTCTCGCTCTTCTTCTGGAAGACCGCGTTCATGGGGATCGTGGCGGTCGCCGTGGCGGTGGCCGTGTGGGAGCTGCACCGCGGGCTGTCGGCCAAGGACATCGACCTCCCCGAGCAGCCGCTGATGCTGGGCGGCGTCGTGATGGTGGTCGTCGCCTACTTCTGGGGGGCGCCGGCGCTCGTGACGGCCACCGCCGTCACCGCCCTGGTCGTGATGCTGTGGCTGCTGCGGCGTGGCGTCGACGGCTACGTCAAGAACGCCACCGCATCGGTCTTCACGCTCGTCTACGTGCCCTTCCTCGCCTCCTTCGTGGCGCTGCTCCTCGCCGAGGGCGGTCACGACCCGGCGTTCGGCTTCGACGTCGACGACGACGGCGTGCGCGGCGTCATCACGTTCATCGCGATCGTGATCGCCTCCGACACCGGCGGCTACGTCGCCGGCGTGCTGTTCGGCAAGCACCCGATGGCCCGCGTGATCTCGCCCAAGAAGTCCTGGGAGGGGTTCGCCGGGTCGATGGTCGCCACCATCGCGGTCGGCGTCTGGCTGGTGACGTCCTTCCTCGGCGGCGACTGGTGGGTCGGCGTCATCCTCGGTGTCATCACCGCCGTGATGGCCACCCTCGGCGACCTCTGCGAGTCCGTGATCAAGCGCGACCTCGGCATCAAGGACATGAGCCAGGTCATCCCCGGCCACGGCGGCCTCATGGACCGGCTCGACTCGCTCCTCGCGACGGTCGCGCCGATCTGGCTGGTGCTCTACTACCTCGTCTTCTGATGCGGATCCTGGTCACCGGCGGCCGCACCGGCTACCTCGGTCGGCGGGTCGTGGCAGCGGCCGAGGCCACGCACGACGTCGTCGCGGTCGGCTCGGCGGACGCCGACGTCCGCGACGAGGCCGCCGTACGGGCGCTGATGGAGCGGCACCGCCCCGCGGCGATCGTGCACACCGCCTACGTGCAGGACGACTGGGAGGTGACCGCGACCGGCGCCGCCCACGTCGCCCGTGCCGCCGCCGGCGCGGGTGCGCGGCTGGTGCTGGTCTCCTCCGACGTGGTCTTCGGCGGGTCCGATCGCCCCTACACCGAGGCCGCGCCGACCGACCCCGTGTCGTCGTACGGCCGGGCGAAGGTCGCCGCCGAGACCGAGGCGCTGGCCGCCTGCCCCGGCGCCGTGGCCGCCTGCCCCGGCGCCGTGGTCGCCCGCACCTCCCTCATCCTCGGCGACGGCGCCTCGAAGCACGAGCAGCTCGTGCGCGCGCTGGCCACGGGCGCCGAGGGCGTCCTCTTCGAGGACGAGCGCCGCTGCCCGGTCCACGTCGACGACCTCGCCACCGCCCTCGTCGAGCTCGCCGGCAACGACGTCCGGGGACTGCTCCACGTCGGAGGCGGGGAGACGACCAGCCGGCTCGAGCTCGGCCGGCTGATCGCCCGCCGCGACGGCCTCGACGCCGGCGCGCTCCGCCCGGGTCGGCGGGCAGACCTCGCCGACCCCGGCCCGATCGACGTACGCCTCGACTCGGCGCTCGCCGCGACCCTCCTCGCCACCCGGCTCCGCGGCGCGTCCGAGTTCCTGGCGCCGAGGCCGCGATGACGCTCCACCTGGTCCGGCACGGGCGGCCGCTCGTCGTCCCCGGTGTGCCCGCGTCCGCGTGGGACCTCGACCCCGCGGCGTACGACGACGTCTGGGCGCTGCGGGCCTCGGGTCGCCTGCCGGGACGCGCCGCCTGGCTGACCTCGCCCGAGCCCAAGGCGGTCCAGACGGCGCAGCTGCTCACCGACGCCGAGGTCGGCGTGCTCCCCGACCTGCGCGAGCACGAGCGGGGAGGGGAGTGGGTCGAGGACTTCGCCGGGGCGGTCCGCCGCGCCTTCGAGCGGCCCGACGAGCCGGCCGTCGACGGCTGGGAGCCGCTCGCCGCCTGCCGGGACCGTGTCGTCCCCGCGGTCCGGCGGCTGCTGGAGGTGCACGGACAGGAGGACGTGGTGCTGGTCGGCCACGGCACCGCCTGGACCCTGGTCGTCGCCGACCTCACCGCTCGCCCGCCCGACCTCGACCGGTGGGCGGGGCTCGGGATGCCCGACGTCATCACCGTCGACCGCTGAGCCGGCGCCGCGCGCCGGTGCCACGAATTGCCTGTCACCGCGTGCCCACCGGCGCCGGACGGACGCGACCACCTACTCTGGGCGCGTGGAGACGCAGCCGGTGCAGGAGGTCGGGACGACGCAGGAGGGGCGCTTCGCGTGGTGGCACTCCAGCCACCCGACGTTCGCCGGGATCACGGGCTTCTTCGCCGGCATGTTGTTCGTCACCGCCCTGCCCGGCGCCTTCGCCGGCATCCTGCGGCTGCTGTTCCCCTACGAGACGGCCGAGCGGCTGTTCCCGTTCGTGCTCGTCTTCCTGGCGCTGCCGATCTTCCTGCTGGTCAAGCGCAAGACCCGCCGCTTCGGGCAGTTCATGTTCGTCGGCATGATCGTCACCGCGATGGTCGTGCTGGGTGTCGCCTCACTGGTGCTCTACTTCATGGTCGACGCCTGATCCGCTGAATCGTCGCCCCGACCGCCGGGGTGGGACACTGGTCCAGATGTCCGAATCCACCCAGCAGCCGATCAAGACCCTGCCGCTCGTCTTCGACGAGCCCCGCGGGCGCCGCAAGCCGCCGCGGCACCTCGCCGACCTCGACGAGGCCGGCCGCAAGGCGCTGCTCGAGGAGATGGGCCTGCCCGGCTTCCGCGCCAAGCAGCTGTCCACCCACTACTTCGGCCGCCTCGTCGACGACCCGGCGGAGATGACCGACCTGCCGTCGGGCCAGCGCGACGAGCTCGTCGCGGCGCTGCTGCCGCACCTGATGACGCCGCTGCGCACCATGGAGGCCGACCGGGGCACCACCCGCAAGACCCTGTGGAAGCTCTTCGACGGCGCGCTCGTGGAGTCGGTGCTGATGCGCTACCCCGACCGCGCGACGATCTGCGTCTCCAGCCAGGCCGGCTGCGGCATGGCCTGCCCGTTCTGCGCGACCGGCATGGGCGGGCTGCAGCGCAACATGTCGACCGCCGAGATCGTCGAGCAGGTCGTCGCCGGCGCGCGCTCCCTCGCCCGCGGTGAGGTCCCCGGCGGACCGGGCCGCGTCTCCAACGTCGTGTTCATGGGCATGGGCGAGCCGCTGGCCAACTACAAGGCCGTCATCGGCGCCGTGCGCCGCCTCACCGACCCCTCGCCCGCCGGCCTCGGCATGAGCGCCCGCGGCGTCACCGTGTCCACCGTCGGCCTGGTGCCGCGGATCAACCAGCTCGCCGACGAGGGCATCCCCGTCACGCTGGCGCTCAGCCTCCACGCGCCCGACGACGAGCTGCGCAACGAGCTGGTGCCGATCAACTCCCGCTTCTCGGTCGCCCAGACCGTCGAGGCGGCGTGGAACTACGCCGCCAAGACCAAGCGCCGGGTCTCGATCGAGTACGCCATGATGCGCGGCATCAACGACCAGGCCGAGCGGGCCGACCTGCTGGGCGACGTCCTGAACTCGTACGGCGACTGGGGCTGGGTGCACGTCAACCTGATTCCTCTCAACCCGATCGAGGGCTCGAAGTGGACCGCGTCCGACCCCGCCGACGAGCGCGAGTTCGTCCGCCGGCTCGAGGCCAAGGGCATCCCCACCACCGTCCGCGACACCCGCGGCCGGGAGATCGACGGCGCCTGCGGCCAGCTGGCCGCCAAGGAGTAGCTCCTCCGGGGGCATGCTCGGCCTCGGTGTGACTGGCCCGGCGGTCCCCGGATATCCGGTGACCGCCGTGCCTACAGGTAGAGATCTGCACCTCGAAGCACGCAACTCGGGTGCGAAGCTCGGCCACACCGCCCCGCCGCACCCCCGAGCGTCGGGGACCGTTCACGTGTCGTCCTCCCGGATCGGGGCGTCCGTTGCGAGGCGCTTCCTAGCGTCCGGGGCATGGACCTGCTCGAGAGGCGGCGTCGCAGCCGCACCGTCCCGGCCAACCTCGTCACCCTCCCGACCTTCACTCCGCGCGACCTGCACCCGCACGACCCGGGCCCGCGCCTGCGGGTGCTCGTCGTCACCGAGTCGTTCCTGCCCCAGGTCAACGGCGTCACCAACTCCGTGCGCCGGGTGCTGGAGCACCTGGCCGCCGAGGGCCACGAGGCGGAGCTGATCGCACCGACCGGCCCCGCGACGTACGCCGGGTTCCCCGTCACCCGGGCCCGCGGGGCGAACCTGCCGTTCTACGCCGACTTCCGGATCGGGCTCGAGACCCGCCGCCGGCTCGGGGCGGCGATGGAGCGGTTCCGCCCCGACGTGGTGCACATCGCCTCGCCGGCGACGCTCGGCTACCAGGCGGCGCGCGCCGCGCGGTCGCTCGGCATCCCGACCGTCGCGATCTACCAGACCGACCTCGTGGGGTTCGCCGACCGGTACGCCGTCCCCGGCGGCGCGCGCGCCATGGAGTCGCTCACCCGCCGGATCCACCTCGGCGTCGACCGCACCCTCGCGCCGTCGACGGCGAGCATCGACCAGCTGGCCCGCCTCGGTGTGGACGCCGTGGCGCGGTGGCCGCGGGGCGTCGACCAGGTCCTCTTCGACCCGGCCCGGCGCGACGAGGACCTGCACGCCGCGCTCGCGCCGGCTGGCGAGCTGCTCGTGGGGTACGTCGGCCGGCTGGCGCCCGAGAAGGAGCTCGAGCTCCTGGCGCAGGTCGACCGGCTCCCCGGTGTACGCCTCGTCCTGGTGGGCGGCGGGCCGGAGGAGGGCCGCCTCCGGGCGCTGCTCCCGGACGCCGCCTTCCTCGGCGTCCTGCACGGCGAGGAGCTGGCCCGGGCCTACGCGACCCTCGACGTCTTCGTGCACACCGGCCGTCACGAGACCTACTGCCAGTCCGCCCAGGAGGCGCTCGCCAGCGGCGTCCCGGTGGTGGCCCCGCGTGCCGGTGGCCCGGTCGACGTCGTCGACGACACCGTCGCGGGCTTCCTCTACGAGCCGGGCGACGCCGAGGAGCTGGCGGCGCACGTCGAGCGGCTCGTCACCCAGCCCGTGCTGCGGCTGCGGATGTCACGTGCGGCGCGCGCCAGCGTCCGCGGGCGGACGTGGCAGGCGGTCAACGAGCTGCTGGTCAGCCACTACCGCGAGGTGGGCGCGGCCCCGGCGCTCAGCCGCCGACGCGCCGGCTGACCTCCGCCACGACCACCGCCACGGCCTCCTCGACGCTGTCGACGAGGTGCACGTGGGGCTCCATCGACCGTCCGCGCGCCAGCGCCTGCAGCAGCGGCCACACGGGGAGGTCCTCGGTCCAGTGGCGGCGGCCGACCAGCACCATGGGCGCCACGGAGGTCCGGTCGGCGTAGTAGTTCTCGCAGGCGTCCTGGAAGACCTCCTGCACCGTGCCGCCCGCTCCCGGCAGGAACACGATGCCGGCCGTGCAGACCTCGAGCAGCAGCGCCTCGCGCGGGGCGTTGCGGAAGAACTTCGCGATCGCCGTGGCGAAGGGGTTCGGCGGCTCGTGGCCGTAGTGCCAGGTCGGGATGCCGAGCGACTCCCGCCCGCCGGCCGTCGCCTCGACGACGTCCAGCGCCACCCGGGCCCAGGCGCCGATGTCGGGTCGGAAGGACGGCACCTGCGCGACCGCCGCCAGCGCGGCGTCGAGCGCGGCGGACTCCTGACCCGATCCGTCCCCCGGCACGAACGCGCCGAGGTTGGCGGCCTCCATCGCTCCGGGTCCGCCGCCCGTGGCGACCGTCAGCCGCGCGGCCAGGGCGTGGCCCAGCCGTGCCGCGTCGGCGTACGCCTCGCTTCCGCGCTCGAGCGCGTGACCGCCCATGACGCCGACGACCTCCCGTCCGGCGACCCACTCGCCGAGGGCGGCGTCGACGTGGTGGTCGTGCAGCGCCATGGCGAGCGCGTCCTCGGGGCCGGCACCGCGCCGGGACCAGGCGTACGCCCGGGCGTCGAGGGTGTCCTCGTAGCGGGGTGCGTCGTAGAGCTCGGCGGGGGAGTAGAGGCCCGCCCGGTAGGGGTCGACCGGGACGTCGGGGATCGCGTGCAGCACCACCCCGCCGGCGCGACGTACGGCGTCGTCCTCGCCCTCGGCGAACTCGCAGCCGAGGAACAGCGACTGCGCCAGCGACCGCTTGAGCAGGGCGGGGCCGCGCTCGGTGAGGTCGAGGCGCAGCACTCGCCAGCCGGCCAGCGACCGCACGCCCTCGGCCAGGCGGCGGTCGAGGTCGTCGAGGGAAGTGACGTCGAGGACGCGTCCACGGGAGTGCAGCACGCGCCCCAACCTATGCGCTCTCAGGCGTGAGTCCCTGAGAGACTCAAGGCGGACTTGCCGAGCGTGTTGCGAACTTCTGGGGGTGTGCACGCCCCCAGAAGTTCGGGTTTCCCCGCCTGTGCGGGGAAACCCGAAACCCGAGGACCCACCCGACGACCCCCGCTCAGAAGGCGTGGGCCATCAGCTCCCCGAACAGCTCCTGCTGGTCGACCTCGAGCCCGCGGGAGCGGAACCAGGCGCACATGTTGGCGCAGTCGCGCAGCAGGAAGTCCATCCCGCGCGGGTTGCCGACGAGATCCACCATCTGCGGCAGGTCGATGATGACCAGCCGCTCACCGGCGGCGAGGGTGTTGTAGGGAGACAGGTCCCCGTGCACGAGCCCGGCCTGGACGAGCGTCATCAGCGCGTCGCGGAGCTGCTCGTAGTAGCCCTCGACCACGGTCCGCTCGGGGCGGACCTGGGCCACCCGGGGCGCGGTCTCGACCTCGCCGTCGACGGTGTGGGTGATCCACTCCATCAGGATCTCGGTGTCGTCGATCTGGACCGGGTAGGGGACCGGGAGGCCGAGCTCCCAGCACCGCCGCAGGGCGTTCCACTCCGAGATCGCCCACTCGCCCGCGGCGACCTGGCGGCCCCAGGTCGACTTGCGCTTGAGGGCGCGCTCGTCCCGGGAGCGCTTCATGGAGCGGCCCTCGGTGTAGGCGGCTGCACGGTGGAAGGTGCGGTGGTCGGTGTCGCGGTAGCGCTTCGCGGCCATCACGACCGCGTCCTCGGGCCGGTGCGGGTCGCCGCGCTCCAGCAGGAAGACGTCGGCCTCCTTGCCGGTCTTGAGGATGCCCAGGTCGGCGTCGATGGCGCCGCTGGAGGTCACGACCCAGTCGGGGCGCGGCTCGGGGCCCCGCATGAGGGCCTCGAGGTCCTCCCAGCGGGACCAGCGCTGACCCTCGCCGAGCTCGTCGGCGTAGGTGTGGAACGAGAAGACGAACGACTCGTCGATGCCCTCGGTGGGCGAACGGTCGTCAGTGCGGAGGAAGTCCTCCGGGAATGCGTGCGTCAAGGTGGGTGCTCCGTGCGTGAGAGAGGTGGTCGGCGGGCAGGCCGAGGACAGTGATGGACATGTCACGGCTCCTCTCACAACACGGGCGACGCGGGTCGTCGCCGGGGCGTACGCCGACCAGTCTGGCGCAGCCGTCGGCGGTCCGCACCCGAATTACGGAGTGGGCTAGGTTCGGAGGGTGACCACACGACCGATCCCTCGACCCCTGCTCGCCGTCGTCCTCGCCGGCGCCATGACCGTCGGGCTGGCCAGCGCCACCGCCACGGCCGGAGTGCGGGCGGACGCCCCGGTCGACGGCGCGTCGGGGATCGGCGACCCCTACTGGCCGCTCGACGGCAACGGCGGCATCGACGTGTCGTCCTACGCCATCGACAACCGCTACTCGCTCGAGGACAGGCGGCTGAGCGGTCGCACCCGCGTCGAGCTCACCGCCCTGGCCGAGCTCAGGAGCTTCTCCCTCGACTTCCTGCTGAAGGTGTCGAAGGTGACCGTCGACGGCGCGAAGGCCGACGTCGCCAGGACCGGCGGCGGGCACGAGCTCCGGATCACGCCGAAGCGACCGCTGGCCGCCGGCACCGAGCACACCGTCGTCGTGTCGTACGCCGACCGCCCCGGCAGGCACTCCTACGCCGGCGAGGACAACTGGCTCGCGAGCCGGCGCGAGGTCGTCACGATGAACGAGCCGCACATGGCCCCGTGGTGGTTCCCCGCCAACGACCACCCGCTCGACAAGGCGGTCGTCGACGTCAAGGTGCGCGTGCCCAACGGTCGCGAGGTGATCTCCAACGGCGAGCTCAAGGGCAGGAAGGTCGGCCGCACCTCCACGACGTGGCACTGGCGCGCCGACGAGCCGATGGTGCCCTACCTCGCCTTCTTCGCCGCCGGCGACTTCACCATCGCCAAGGGCAGGCACCGCGGACTGCCGTGGCTCGTGGCGGTCTCGAAGGGCCTCAGCGACGCCGAGCACGACGCCAGCATGCGGCTGATGAAGAAGACCCCGGAGGTCGTCGCCGGACTCGAGGAGGACCTCGGCGACTACCCGTTCTCGGTGGTCGGCGGCATCACGACGTCGCTCGACCCGGGCTTCGCCCTGGAGAACCAGACCCGGCCGACCTACCCCTCGGTGGGCGCCGGCTACACCAGCCTCGTGGTGCACGAGCTCGCCCACCAGTGGTTCGGCGACGACATCGCCGTCCAGCACTGGCGCGACATCTGGCTCAACGAGGGGTTCGCGACGTTCATGGAGTGGCGCTGGACCGAGAACCACGGCGGTCGCTCGGCCGCTGCGACCCTGCGCGACTACTACACCGACGTCGACGGCTCCTCCGACTTCTGGAAGCTCACCATCGGCGACCCGGGCGCCGAGCGCGTCTTCGACGGGGCCGTCTACGGCCGCGGCGCGATGACCCTGCAGGCCCTGCGCAACCGCGTCGGCGACGAGGCGTTCTGGCGGGTGCTGCGCACCTGGATCAGCGAGCAGCGCGGCGGCAACGGCTCGTCCGCCGAGTTCGAGGAGGTGGCCGCGCGGGTCAGCGGGCAGGACCTCACCGGCTTCTTCGACGCCTGGCTGCGCACCCCGTCGCGGCCGGCCGAGACGGCGGACAACGGGCTGGCCTGACCCGATGGCCGACGTCACCTGGTTCCGGGCGCCCGCCGACGGCGACCCCGGCACCCTCAACGCCTGCTACAACGCCCTCGACATCCACGTGATCCGTGGTCGCGCCGATGACGTCGCCCTGACGCTCGCCGGCAAGGAGCGGACCTTCGCCTGGCTGCTCACCGAGGTGGCCGCCTGCGCCGGCGTGCTGCGCGCCTTCGGCGTCGGGATCGGTGACCGGGTGGTGCTCGGCTCGCTGCCTCCCGAGGAGGGGGTGCTGGTGGCGCTGGCCGTGGCACGCGTCGGCGCCGAGGCGGCGTACGACGACTCGCCCGGCGCCGAGGGCCGGGTGCGGCTCGGCTCCACCGACGCCGGCGTGGTCCTCACGGTCGACGGCGAGGACGTCCCCTGGGACGTCGCGATGCGCGCGGGCCGCACGGACCCGGCGCCCTGCGCCGACGTGCCCGGCGACGCCGTGCTCGCGCGGCACCGCGACGACGTGCTGACCGTGCGCGCCGCGCTCGGCGCGTCGGACGACCAGAAGGTGCCGGTCACCGCCGGCGCCACGCTGGTGGAGGTCGGCGGGGTGGGGATCTGGTCGTTCGGCGCGCCGGAGGAGCAGGCGGGCTAGCGCTGCTTGCGCAGCCACTTCGCCAGGTCGTCGTACTCGCCCGAGGCGTTGGCGTAGAGCGCCACGTTGCGCGCGGTCTCCAACCACGGCCCGATCGAGGGGCGGACCTCGGACAGGGCCTGGTCGAAGTCGGCCATCCCGATCATCCGGACCTGCCCCGAGCCGACGGACTCCATCAGCGCGTTCTCCGACGCCGACTCGCACAGGTGGGCGAGGTCGGCGCCGCTGAAGCCGTCGGTCGCCCTGGCCAGCCTGCGCGTGTCGATGCGCTCGACCGGCCGGTCGCGCAGGTGGGTGCGCAGGATCGCCTCCCGCGCCTCGCGGTCGGGCGGCAGCACCAGCAGCGTGCGGTCGAGGCGACCGGGGCGGCGCAGCGCCGGGTCGACGTCCCACGGGTGGTTGGTGGCCGCGAGCACGAAGACGCCCTCGTTGTCCGAGCCGACACCGTCGAGCTCGGTCAGGAGCTGGTTGACGGTGGTGCGCGCGCCGCTGTTGCGCGACAGGGAGCGCTTCTGCCCGATGGCGTCGAGCTCGTCGAGGAACAGCACGCACGGCGCGGAGGTCCGGGCGACCTCGAAGAGCTCCTTGACGTTGCGCTCGCTCTGCCCGACGTACATGTCGAGCACGTCGGCCAGCGAGACGTGGATGAAGGAGGCGCCGAGCTCCCCGGCGACGGCCTTGGCGAGGAAGGTCTTGCCGCACCCCGGCGGGCCGTAGAGCAGCAGGCCACCTCGCAGCGACTTGCCGTAGAGCCGGCGCAGCTCCGGGTTGCGCAGCGGCGCGAGGAAGCCGGCCTCGAGGCGCTTCTTGACCTCGGTGAGCCCGCCCACGTCCGCGAGCCGTACGCCGACCCGCTCGGCGTCGAACGCGGCCGGGCCGGGGTCCTCGGTGGCGCCGTCGACGAACATCGGTCCGACCGGGTCGCCGAGGTCGGACTCGGCGGCACGCCAGTCGAAGTCGGTCGGCGCACCCGCAGGGGGCACGTCAGTGGGCGCGTCAGTGGGAGCGTCGGTGGGCGCGTCGGCGGGAGCCTGGTCGGCGGGCGCGGGCGCCGACGGGGGAGCCACGGCCTGAGCCATCAGCTCGCGGGCCCGCGCCGACGTGGGCTCGGTGGCCAGGACGGTCGCGACGTGCTCGACGGCCTCGCCGCCGCGCCCGGCGTCGACGAGCAGCCCGGCGAGGTGCAGCCGGAGGGTGAGGTCGTCCGGGGCGGAGCGCACCGCGGCCGCCAGGCTGTCGATCAGTCGCTCGTCCACGGCGCCCACCCTAGGAGGGCCGTCACCGACCGCGCGCGAGGTTGACCGCGGCGGCGCCGATCCAGCCGATGACGCACAGCACGCCGAGCACCCGCAGGATGCCGCCGAGCACGAGCCCGGCTCCGGCCGCCACCGGGTAGGGGGCGAAGGCCAGCAGCAGCACCGCGACGGACAGGAGCACCAGCAGGCCGATGAGGTAGCGCCCCTGCCACCGCGTCCGGCCCCAGATGCCCCGGCCCCAGCGGCTCACGCCGCGCGGGAGCTGGACGCGGACCCGGTGCAGCAGCGTGGCGAGCACGGCGACGTAGGCCGTGCCGCTCAGCGCTCGGGCCCACCAGGGCGCCTCCGTCACCAGCAGCACGCCGAGCACGATCGCCACCCCGCACAGGGACCACACCACGCGCCGGACGAGCAGCAGGAGCACGACGTCGAGGTTCTGGTGCAGCTGCTTCTCCTGCGGGTCGTTGCCGACCGCCGAGCGCAGCAGGCCGGCCGCGCGGCGGAGCCGGCCGCGGTCGAGCTCGGTCGCGGCGAGGTTGTTCTGCGCCATCGTGTGCAGCGGGTCGAGGGCCAGCGCGTTGCGGAAGGCGGCCTGCGCGCCGGCGTGGTCGCCGAGGCCGTCGAGGCACAGGCCGACGAGGTTGTGGGCGTCGGGACTGTGCGGAGCGAGCCCCACGGCCCGCACCGCGGCGTCGTACGCGTCGCGGACCCGCGGTCGCCGCTGGCTCAGCAGGGCGCGGGCGTGCTGGTAGTGCGAGGTGAAGGCGTGCGGCGCGAGCGCCAGGCCGCTCTCGGCGGCACTCAGCGCGCCGGCGCCGTCGCGGCGGTCGCAGAGGACGTCGGTGAGCTGGTGGTAGCCCGCCGCGTGCTCCGGCGCGAGCGCCAGCGCGCTGCGGACCGCCCGCTCGGCCTCCTCGTGCCGGTCCTGGCGGTTGAGGGCGCGACCGAGCCCCAGCAGGGCGGGGACCGACTCCGGGTCGGCGGCGAGGACGTCGCGGAAGCGCTGCTCGGCCTCGGCGTCGCGGCGCAGGTCGAGCAGCGTCTCGGCACGCATGAGTGCCTGCCAGTCCTCGGTCACGGCGCCCATCCTGACAAACTGGGGCGGTGACTGTGCGCGACATCGTGATCCTCGGCTCGACCGGGTCGATCGGCACCCAGGCCCTCGAGCTCGTCCGCGCCCACCCCGACCGCTTCCGCGTCGTCGCGCTCACCGCCGGCGGCTCGAACCGCGAGCTCTTCGACGCCCAGGTGGCGGAGTTCGCCCCCGCCTGGTCCGGCCTGGGCGAGGAGGCGTCGACGGAGGCCGCGGCCCGGGAGTGCGACGTCGTGCTCAACGGCATCACCGGCGCTGTCGGCCTGCGGCCCACCCTGGCCGCCCTCGACGCCGGCAACACCCTCGCGCTGGCCAACAAGGAGTCGCTCATCATGGGCGGTGCCCTGGTCACCGGCCGGGCGCAGCCGGGCCAGATCGTGCCGGTCGACTCCGAGCACTCCGCGCTGGCCCAGTGCCTGCGCTCCGGCACCCGCGCGGAGGTACGACGCCTCGTGCTGACCGCGTCCGGCGGACCCTTCCGCGGCCGCACCCGCGAGGACCTCGCCACCGTCACCGTCGACGAGGCGCTCCAGCACCCCACCTGGTCGATGGGACCGGTCATCACCATCAACTCCGCCACCCTGGTCAACAAGGGCCTGGAGGTCATCGAGGCACACCTGCTCTTCGACATCCCCTTCGACCGGATCGACGTGGTGGTGCACCCCACCAGCGACGTCCACTCGATGGTCGAGTTCGTCGACGGCTCCACGATCCTCCAGGCCAGCCCGCCGACCATGATGATCCCCATCGCGCTCGGCCTCGCCTGGCCCGACCGGGTGCCCGACGCGGCGCCCGCCTTCGACTGGACCACCCCCGGCACGTGGGAGTTCCTCCCGCTCGACGACGACGCCTTCCCGGCCGTCTCCCTCGCGCGGGCGGCGGGGGAGCAGGGCGGCACCGCGCCGGCGGTCTACAACGCCGCCAACGAGGCCTGCGTCGAGGCGTTCCGCGCCGGGCGCCTCCGCTTCGTCGACATCATCCCCACGGTTGCCGACGTCCTCGCCGCCCACGACGTACGCTCGTCGGAGAACCTGACGGTGGACGACGTCCTCGCGGCCGACGCGTGGGCGCGGGAGCGCGCCACCGCCGTCATCGCGCCTGCCTGACCTGACAAGGAACCCTCGTGACCCCGATCCTCTATACCCTGGGTGTCGTCACCTTCGTGGTGGCCATCCTGGTCTCCATCGGGCTGCACGAGTTCGGTCACCTCATCCCGGCGAAGAAGTTCGGGTGCAAGGTGCCGCAGTGGTTCATCGGCTTCGGCCCGACCGTGTGGAGCCGGCAGATCGGTGAGACCGAGTACGGCATCAAGGCGATCCCGCTCGGCGGCTACGTCAAGATCGTCGGGATGCTGCCCCCGGGTGCCGAGGGCCTCGTCGAGGAGACGACCTACGACGAGGACGGCGAGCCGGTGCACAAGGTGCGCCGCTCCAACACCGGCATGTTCACCCAGCTCATCTCCGACGCGCGCGCCGCGGAGTGGGAGTACGTCAAGCAGCACGACACCGACCGGCTGTTCTACCGGCTCACCTGGTGGAAGAAGGTGATCGTGATGGCGGGCGGGCCGATGGTCAACATCGCCATCGCGTTCTCGATCTTCGCGGTGCTCTTCGCGACCTACGGCAACCCCCGCGACGAGGTCGTCGAGCCCACCGTCGCCGCCGTGCCCGCGTGCGTCATCCCGGTCGAGGAGCTGCCGCGCGACTGCACCGCCGACGACCCGGTCACGCCCGCGAAGGAGGCCGGGATCCGGCCCGGCGACGAGATCGTCAGCTTCAACGGCACCCGGTTCAGCGACTGGGACAGCCTCCAGGCGGCGATCCGCGACAACGCCGACGGCAACGCCGTCATCGAGGTGCGGCGCAGTGACACGATGCTGACCCTCACGACCAACACCACGGTGACCCTGCGCCAGACCTCGCTCGAGGACGACACCCTCACCGAGGTCGGCTTCCTCGGCGTCCAGCCGGAGACGAGCCTGCGGACCGGTGGCCTGCTCTACACGACCGAGCAGATGGGGACGATGACCGTCGAGACGGTCCAGGCCCTCGGCCAGCTCCCGGTCAAGGTCTACGAGGTGGGCCGCGCGATCGTCGGGCTCGAGGAGCGCGCCGCCGACAGCCCCGTCTCGATCGTGGGCGGCGGCCGGTTCGCCGGCGAGGCCGCCTCCAACGAGGCGTTCCCGCTCACCGACAAGCTCGTGACGCTGCTGTTCCTCATCGCGAGCTTCAACTTCTTCATCGGCATGTTCAACTTCGTGCCGCTGCTCCCGCTCGACGGCGGCCACATCGCCGGGGCCCTCTACGAAGGCCTCAAGCGCGGCGTCGCACGCCTCCGCGGCCGGCCGGACCCCGGGCACGTCGACGTCGCCAAGCTGCTGCCGGTGGCCTACGTCGTCGGGCTCGCCATGCTCGTGATGGGCGTGGTCCTGATCGTGGCCGACATCGTCGTGCCGCTGCACCTGAGCTGACCCGGGTCCCGGGTCCGCCGAGTCGGGGCGAGGAGGTCCGCCGACCTAGACTGGCGCCATGACCGCTGTCAGCCCGTCCGTCTCGCTCGGCATGCCCGCCCTGCCGCCCCCCGTCCTGGCGCCCCGCCGCCAGACCCGCCAGATCAAGGTGGGCTCCGTGGGTGTCGGCAGCGAGTCGCCGATCTCGGTCCAGTCGATGACGACCACGCTGACCTCCGACGTCAACGCCACCCTCCAGCAGATCGCCGAGCTCACCGCCACCGGCTGCGACATCGTCCGGGTGGCCTGCCCGAGCCAGGACGACGCCGACGCGCTGCCCGAGATCGCGCAGCACTCGCAGATCCCGGTGATCGCCGACATCCACTTCCAGCCCAAGTACGTCTTCGCGGCCATCGACGCCGGCTGCGCCGCCGTCCGGGTCAACCCCGGCAACATCCGCAAGTTCGACGACCAGGTCAAGGAGATCGCGCGCGCTGCCAAGGACCGCGGCACCTCCATCCGCATCGGCGTCAACGCCGGCTCGCTCGACAAGCGGATCCTCGACAAGTACGGCAAGGCGACGCCCGAGGCGCTCGTCGAGTCGGCCGTGTGGGAGGCCAGCCTCTTCGAGGAGCACGATTTCCACGACTTCAAGATCTCGGTCAAGCACAACGACCCGGTCGTCATGGTGCGCGCCTACGAGCTCCTCGCCGAGGCCGGCGACTGGCCGCTGCACCTCGGCGTCACCGAGGCCGGGCCGGCGTTCCAGGGCACCATCAAGTCGGCCGTCGCCTTCGGCCACCTGCTCAGCAAGGGCATCGGTGACACCATCCGGGTCTCGCTGTCGGCCCCGCCGGTCGAGGAGGTGAAGGTCGGCCTGCAGATCCTGGAGTCGCTCAACCTCAAGCCGCGGCGTCTCGAGATCGTGTCCTGCCCCTCCTGCGGTCGCGCGCAGGTCGACGTCTACAAGCTGGCCGAGGAGGTCACCGCGGGGCTCGACGGCCTCGAGGTGCCGCTCCGCGTCGCGGTGATGGGCTGCGTCGTCAACGGTCCGGGCGAGGCCCGCGAGGCCGACCTGGGCGTCGCCTCCGGCAACGGCAAGGGCCAGATCTTCGTCAAGGGCGAGGTCGTCAAGACCGTGCCGGAGTCGCAGATCGTGGAGACCCTCATCGAGGAGGCCATGCGCATCGCCGAGGGCATGGAGGCGGTCGAGGGCGCCGAGGCGACCGTCAGCGTCAGCTGACCTACCCCGCCTCACCCCTGACCTGACCGGTGGTCGGCGCTCACGTTGGTGGCCGGCCCTCCACCGCCCTAGGCTCGGGAGCGTGCTGAGGACCCGCGAGCAGGTGCGTGTGCTGGGCCCGGGAGACCGGGACCGCTTCGTCGCGCTCGCCGAGCAGGACCCGGTGGTCAACGTGTTCGCCGACTACCGCGCCCGCCTGACCAACCTCGACGAGCGGTGGCTCGGCGGCCAGGTCTGGGGCCGGTTCGAGGACGGCGAGCTCGTCGCCGGCTGCCACCTCGGCGCCAACCTGGTGCCGGTGCAGTGCACGCCCGCCGACGTGGGCGCCTTCGCCGACGCGGCGCTGCGGCGCCGCAGCAGCGTCGGGACGATCGTCGGCCCGAGCGAGGTGGTCGCCGCGCTGTGGGACGAGATCCAGCCCCGGTGGTCGCGACCGCGCGAGGTCCGCCCGGAGCAGCCCCACCTGCAGATCAGCCGGGCGCCGGCCGTGGCGCCCGCCCCCGACGTGCGCCTGACCACGCAGCGCGACCTCGACGTCCTCTACCCGGCCTGCGTCGCGATGTACACCGAGGAGGTCGGCGTCTCGCCGGAGAACGACGCCGGCGGCGGCGACCTCTACCGGGCGCGCGTCCAGCAGCTCATCGGCCGCGGCTGGTCGCTGGCGAGCTTCGACGACCACGGCGTGGTGTTCAAGGCCGAGATCGCCTGCGCGACGCCGTACGCCGCCCAGGTGCAGGGCGTGTGGGTGCGTCCGGACCGCCGGGGCGAGGGCCTCGCCGCGCGGGGCATGTCCGCCGTGGTCAGCCACGTCCTGGAGTCCGGCCTCGCGCCGGTGGTCTCCCTCTACGTCAACGAGTGGAACGCCCCGGCGCGTGCGGCGTACGCCCGCGTCGGCTTCGAGCAGACGGCGACGTTCGCGACACTGATGTTCTGAGAAAGAAGTCTCGCTCGCGGTGTATCAGCACGGCGGGTGCTCCCTCCTCTACTGACATGGGGACAATGGTCACCATGTCAGAGGACCGAAGAGCTGAGGGGCAGCTCGACCAGTCACCGTGGGACTTGGCCAGTGGGGCGTTCATCGCCTGGCGTTCGGGGGACGCCAGCGCGGTGGACGATCTGGTCTCCACGATGACACCGGTGCTCTGGCACGTGGTGAGGGCCTACGGGCACGACCGCCAGTCGGCTGAGGACGTGATTCAGGCGACCTGGCTGGGGTTCGTACGCCTGCACCAGACCATCGACGACCCCAAGGCGGTCGCGTCCTGGCTGATCACCTCAGCCAGGCGCGGCGCAGCCGCACACGCCCGGACCGCACGTCGGGCGACACCGGTGCAGGACGAGACGCTGCACGCCGTGCTCCCGGACGCGGAGTCGGCCGAGGCGCTCGCCGTGCTCGGCGACGAGGGATCACGGCTGTGGAAGGCGGTGGCATCGGTCGACGAGCGGTGCCGCAAGCTGCTGCGGGTCGTGGCCTTCATGGACCGACCCGACTACCAATCCTTGAGCCAGGACCTCGACATGCCCGTCGGGAGCATCGGACCCACTCGGGCCCGCTGCCTGGCCAAGGTCCGAACCGCACTGGAGAGAGGAGGCGAGCGATGACTACTGGGGACGCCGCTCTCCTCGAGGAACTGCGTGACATGTGGCTGACGTACGACCCGCCGCCGCCCGGACTCGTGGCGACCATGATCGCGGCCGTGGCCGCCGCCGGCCTCGACGACGAGTGGGAGATGCTCGTCCTGGTCCGTGACTCGCGCGACGAGCCGGCCGCACAGGTGAGGGGGCTCGCCACGTCGCGGATGCTCCACTTCACCGCGGGGGAGGGCTGGTCGCTCGAGGTCGAGCTCGACGAGGGCCAGGTGCGCGGTCAGCTGCTCGACCTCGACGGCGACATGGGGGCCGTCGAGGTCGTGCTCGAGACGTCCGACGGGCAGAGCTGGGCCACCGCCCTCGACGAGGTGGGGTTCCTCGCGATCGCGGCGGAGCCGACCGGTTCGGTCCGTTTCACGGTGCGCCACGCGGGCGGGTCGGCGACCAGCCGCTGGGTCGAGCTCTGAGGGCTCGGCCCGGCAACGTCGACGCTACGGGCCCGGGTAGGGCTGGCGAAGCTCGACGTGGGGTCCGACCTGGGGGTCGGAGTCGTACGTCGCACGCGCCAGGACCGCGTCCCGTGCGTCTGCGGCCGATGCCCCGGTCTCGCTGATCTCGCGGGCGATGAGGCCCGCCACGATCGGCGCGGCGAAGGAGGTCCCGCTCCACCGGGCCATCCCGGTGCTGAAGACCCGGACGTCGCCCTTGTCGGGCGACTCGTGGCACATGAAGGTGCCGTCGGGGAAGGCGTTGACCACGTTGCGGCCGAGGGCGTAGACGTCGGCGGAGACGCCGTAGTTGGAGAAGGCCGACACGCGTCCGTCGCGGTCGAGCGATCCCACGCCGACGGCCCAGTCGTAGGCCGCGGGCCAGAAGGGTGCCGCCCACGAGTCGTTGCCGGCGGCGGCCACGAGCACGCAGTCCGTGCCCTCGAGGTGCCTGCGGTGGAACCGCGAGAAGGCGATCGACGGCAGGTCGTGGCGGGTGCGGCAGCCGGCGGACAGGTTGATCACCTGCGGCTTGCGGACGATGGCCTCCTCGAGCCGGCGCACGATCTCGGACTCGAGGATGCCGCCGCCGCCCACGCCGCCGACGGCGAAGCCCTCGACGAAGATCGTCGTGAGGGGGGCGATGCAACGCACGACCCCGGCGATGAACGTGCCGTGCCCGGCATAGGGCCGCAGGTCAGGACCGTTGAGCTCGTCGTCGCCCTCGACCCCGTCGAGCCAGGGCGTGCGGGGGTCGTTGCCGGACGGTGGGTTCCAGCCGGTGTCGACGACCACGACGCGCACGTCGTGGCCCTTCTCCTGCGGTGCGACGGGGGGCCACGGCTCGGTGAGCCCGGTCTCCTCGGGCTCGACGGCCGGGCAGGCGCTGCCGCTGCCCCCACCGGGGGAGACGTGCACCCAGTGGTCGGGTGACGCGGCGCCCCGTCGGAGGCCGCCATCCTCGAGCAGGTCGAGGATGTCGGGGACGGACTGCCCTCCGGGCCGCTCGGCCAGCACGTAGCGCACGAGGTCGCCCCCGAGCAGTCGTACGTCGTCACGGCGAGGCGCCTCGTCGAGGACACCCTTGTCGAGGCGCGCCACGGCGGCCTCGAAGTCGCCGGCGTCCTCGGCCCCGACCAGCACGTGGTGGGGGTGGAACAGGTAGGTGAAGTCGGCGGGTGCCTCGGTGTCCCAGGCCACCTGTCGGTCGTTGGCCGCGCGGAGGTCGCGGAGCTGGTCGGTGCTGCGTCGTCGCCGGTCGTCGCCGATCTTCCAGTCGCTCATGATGCGACGCTAGCGACGCGCCGTCGCCGCCGGAATGGTTTCGTGCCAACTCGGCGGCCGGATCGGCAAGGATGGCCGGACCATGGTGACCAGGGTCGAGGCCGAGGAGCTGCTGCGCACGCTCTTCGCCGACCCGGCGGCCGCACGTGCGACAGCGATGGCCGACCTGGTCCCCGACCCCGACCCCGCCGTGTCCTCGGTCGGTCACCAGGTGGTGGGGATCGTGCTGCGCGACCTGGGCGAGACCGACGAGGCCCTGGCCCACATCCGCGAGGCACTGAGGCTCGCGCGGCGCGTGGACGCCGAGCGCGAGGCCGACGTGCGGGCGACCCTCGGCGGCTCCCTGGTCCACGCCGGCCGCACCCGTGAGGGCCTGGCGCAGCTCGACCTGGCCGCTGCCGGGCTGGGCGGTGTTCCGCTGGCCCGGGTGCTCGTCCGACGTGCCCGGGTCCGCGCCTACTACTTCGCCCAGCTCGAGGAGGGGGCGGCCGACCTCCGGCGGGCGCTCGCCCTGCTGGACGGGTCGGGCGACGACGTGTGGCAGGCCCGGGCACTCAACCTGGTCGGATGGACGAGCATCGGTCTGGGCGACCTCGCCGCGGCCCGCCGCGCGTTCGACCGGTCCATCCAGCTCCACGAGGCGCTGGGCCAGCCGGGGGCCGTCGCCGTGGGAGTGCACAACCAGGGTTGGCTGGCCTACCTGCAGGGCGACCTTCCCCGTGCCTTCGAGCTCTATGCCGACGCCCACGCCCGCTTCGAGGCGGTGGGCCAGACCAACACCGAGCTGGTCTACGACCGGTGCGCCGCCTACCTCGCCGGAGGCCTTGCCGCCGATGCCCTCGACGTCGTCGAGCGTGCAATCGTCGCCCGCCCCCTGCTCGCGGTCGAGCGGGCCGACCTCCTGCTGGCGCTGGCCGGCGCCGCGCTCGAGGCGAGGGACCACGCTCGTGCCCGGTCGGCGGCGGACGAGGCCCGCGGCCTGCTCCGCGCGCAGGGGAGGCTGCAGCCCTGGGTGACCGCCGAGCTGCTCGCCCTCACAGCACGGGCAGGGTCGGCCGACCGACCGGGTCGGTTGCTCCACCGCGTCGAGGTCCTCATCGACGTGGCACGTGGGTCCGGGGCCCCCGAGCTGCCCCAGGCGCTGGTGCTGGGCGCCGAGCTGGCCGCTCGGTCACGATCGCCGCGCGCTGCAGGACTCGCGGGCCGCTGGTTGGACGAGGCGTCGCGGTTCCGCAACGCGGCCACCGCCACGACCCGGGCCCTCGGCTGGCTCGCCCTGGCACAGCGCCGCGACGCCGGACGTGACCTCGGCGGGGTCCTCCGGGCGTGCGAGCGCGGGCTGACGGCGCTCGACGAGCACCGCGCCAGCCTCGGGAGCCAGGAGCTGCGGGCGTTCTCCTCCGCCCACGGCGCGGAGCTCGCGGAGCTCGGCACACGCACCGCGCTCGCCGCGGGTGGGGCCCGTCGCCTGCTCCGGTGGTCAGAGCGCTGGCGGGCCACCGCTCTCACGGTCCCCTCGGCCCGCTCCGACGCCGGGACCGAGACGGACATCGCCGCGGACCTCGCGGCGCTGCGCGCCCAGCACCGTCGCCTGGCGGACGCCCGGGCGTCCGGGGAGCCGACCGAGCGCCTCCAGGCGCGCGCGACGAGGCTCGAGCAGTCGGTGCGACAGCGTCTGCTCCACGCGCGCGGCTCGGGGGAGACGGGGGCGTCGCTCGACGTGGACGAGCTCCTCGCCGCCCTCGCGGCGGACGACGCCGTCCTCGTCGAGCTCGTCGAGATCCGCGGTCACCTGCACGCCGTGGTGGCGGGACGCGGACGTGTGCGCCGCCTCGAGGTGGGTGGCGCCGCCGGCGCCACGAAGGCCGTCGACTTCGCCCTCTTCACCCTCCGCCAGGCCGCCCGGGGGCGCCGGGCCCAGCTGGACGTGGCCGGTGCCCGGCTGCAGCAGGCCCTCCTCGGTCCCGCCCTCGGCCGGGCGGGGGACGCCCGGGTCGTCGTGTCCGGCACGAGTGCCTTGCAGGGCGTGCCCTGGGGGCTGCTCCCGTCGTTGGCGCACCGGCCCGTCACGAGCACCCCGTCGGCGCGGCTGTGGCTGCGCGCGCGCACCGCTGCACCCGCCGATCGGGACCGTCGGGTGATGCTCGTCGGGCCCGGCCTCGGCAGTGGTGGCGCCGAGGTGCCCGCCGTCGCCGCCCAGGACCCGGGTGCCGAGGTGATCGACGGTGACGCGGCCACGGTGGCGGCGTCCCTCGCCGCGCTCGACGGCGCGGCGCTGGCGCACGTGGCGGCGCACGGACACTTCCGTGAGGACAGCCCGCTGTTCTCCTCGCTCACGCTCGCCGACGGTCCGCTGCTCGTGCACGACCTCCAGCGCCTCCACCGACCTCCGCACCGGGTGGTGCTCTCGGCCTGCGAGTCCGGCGTCATGGCCCCCGTCGGCGACCAGGAGCTGCTGGGGCTGGCGGCCGCCCTGCTCTCGATGGGGACGGCCGGCGTGGTCTCCAGCCTCGCCGAGGTCGACGACGCGGCCACGGTCGATGTGATGGTCGCGCTGCACGCGAGGCTGCGGCAGAGCGGCGGCCTGGGCGACGCGATGCTCGCCGCCCGCGAGGCGGCGGCCGGCGACCCCGTGCTGACGGCGACCGCCGCCTCGTTCACGGTCCTCGGCATCTGAGGGCGCGCGCCCCGGCCCCGGTTGGTGGTGGCGGCACATCGCGCACGGGCGGGCGGGGGTGGCGGCACATCGCACGCGACGGCCGTGTTCGGCTGCGATGTGCCGCCACCATCGGGATCGGGTGGGCGGG